>NZ_CP092123.1 GCF_022343685.1 Marinobacterium sediminicola
ATGTCAGTTGATCTTTGGGAGCAGTGCCTGAGAGCCTTGCAGCAGGAGTTTCCCTCCCAGCAATTCAACACCTGGATCAGACCTCTGCGTGCGCAGGACAGTGCCGACAATGAGCTGCTGTTGCTGGCACCCAACCGTTTCGTCAAGGACTGGGTGGCCGACAAGTTTCTGGCGCGGATACAGCAGGCTGTCTGCGAAGCCATTGGCGACATGAGCATTGAGGTACGTCTGGACGTGGCGGGTCATGCGGGTGCTGCGTTGCCGCGCACACGTACGGCACCAGGTCGCATGCGATCCCATCGTCCGGTGGCCGAGCGCGCCGCGCCGATTGCGCCACCGCCTCCGTCCCCCGTTCCTTCTGTTTCCCAGTCCGTTGCTCCGGCATTCGAACCTGCAGAGGTGGCGCCCCTTGCAGAGCCTGAGGCCTCCTCCCCTGCCGTGTCCGCAATGATCGAGCCCGATGCCTCTTTCTCGACGCCGGAACCGGTGGTTGAACCGACTCCGCAGATGGGCTTTTTCGATCAGCTGGAACAGCCGGAACCTATGGGAGGTCTTCAGTCCATGGGTGGCCGCCGAGTTGAGGTTGAGGGTGGTGTCCGTCACCAGTCCAACTTGAACCCGATGTTCACGTTTGAATCCTTCGTACAGGGTAAATCCAACCAGCTGGCGCTGGCAGCGGCCCAGCAGGTTGCGGATAACCCGGGGGGATCCTATAACCCGCTGTTCATTTATGGCGGTGTTGGCTTGGGTAAAACCCACTTGATGCATGCTGTTGGTACGGAGATGCTCAAGCGCAACCCCAATGCCCGAATCGTTTATCTGCACTCTGAGCGCTTTGTCGCCGATATGGTCAAGGCGTTGCAGTTGAATGCGATCAACGATTTCAAACGCTATTACCGTTCTGTGGATGCGCTGCTGATCGACGATATACAGTTTTTCGCCGGCAAAGAGCGTTCTCAGGAGGAGTTCTTCCATACCTTCAATGCGCTGTTGGAAGGCGGTCAGCAGATGATTCTGACCAGTGACCGCTACCCGAAAGAGATTCATGGTGTGGAAGAGCGGTTGAAATCCCGTTTTGGCTGGGGCCTGACGGTAGCGATCGAACCGCCCGAACTGGAAACCCGGGTTGCGATCCTGATGAAAAAAGCTCAGGAGGCGCAGGTTAACCTGCCCGACGATGCCGCTTTCTTCCTCGCCCAGAAGATTCGTTCCAACGTGCGAGAGCTCGAGGGTGCGTTGAAGCGCGTGATAGCGAATGCTCACTTCACCGGTAATGCGATCAATACGCCTTTTATCAAGGAATCCCTGAAGGATCTGCTGGCGTTGCAGGACAAACAGGTTAGTATTGATAACATTCAGCGTGTTGTGGCCGATTACTACAAGATCAAGGTGGCTGATCTGCTCTCCAAGCGTCGCAGTCGCTCAGTGGCACGGCCTCGTCAGGTCGCCATGAGTCTGGCGAAAGAGCTGACCAACCACAGTTTGCCCGAGATCGGTAATGCCTTTGGTGGCCGCGATCACACGACAGTGCTTCACGCCTGTCGTAAGATCAAGGAACTGCGTGAGACCGATACCGATATTGCTGAAGATTACAAAAACCTGCTGCGTCATCTGACGGCGTAGTGATGGACCTGACAGGGTAGCCTGAATCATGAGACTTGTTATATCCCGCGAAGCGCTCATCAAACCACTGCAGCTGGTCGCTGGTGTTGTGGAACGCCGTCAGACGCTGCCGGTGCTGTCCAATATCCTGCTGGTCGCTGAGGGTAACCAGTTGTCGCTGACCGGTACCGACCTGGAGGTCGAGCTGGTTGGTCGCGTTCAGTTGGATGAACCGGCTGAGGCTGGCTCGGTGACCGTCCCGGCTCGCAAGCTGATGGATATCTGCAAATCACTGGCTGACGATGCCCGCATCGAGCTGGAACTCTCCGGCCAGAAGATGATGATCAAGTCAGGCCGCAGTCGTTTCAGCCTGTCGACTCTGCCGGCACATGAGTTCCCCAATGTGGAAGACAGTCCGGAGACGTTCGAGCTGCAACTGCCGCAGTCTGCACTGCGTCGCCTGATCGAGCAGACCGGCTTTTCTATGGCCCAGCAGGATGTTCGCTATTACCTCAACGGCATGTTGCTGGAGGTCAAGGATGGCGAGCTGCGCAGTGTGGCAACCGACGGCCACCGACTGGCGACCTCGGTCAGCCCGGTACAGACCGACGTGACCTCACAGCAGCAGATCATCGTACCCCGCAAGGGTATCCTGGAGCTGGCACGTCTGCTTCAGGGTGGAGATGAGCATGTCAAACTGGTGATTGGTGCCAATCATATCCGTGCCAATGTCGGTGACTTTACCTTCACTTCCAAGCTGGTGGATGGCAAGTTCCCGGATTACCAGCGCGTTATTCCGCGCAATGGCGACAAGGAGCTGCTTGGCGACCGTCAGGAATTGCGTCAGGTATTCAGCCGTATCGCGATTCTTTCCAATGAGAAGTACCGTGGTGTTCGTTTGACACTGAATGACGGTTATCTGCAGGTGATGGCGAACAACCCTGAGCAGGAAGAGGCGGAAGAGACCGTAGCGGTCGATTACCAGGGCGGTCATCTGGAAATCGGCTTCAACGTTAACTATCTGCTCGACGTATTGTCGATCCTCAACTCCGATGTGGTGCGCTTCACCCTCCTCGACTCCAACAGCAGTGCGCTGATCCAGGGGTATGATGAACCTGAAGCCCTGTATGTCGTCATGCCGATGCGCATGTGATCACGCCGGGCGCCCGATCTGGGCGCCCTGTTTTCTGCACCCTCATGCCGCTCAAGCAGCTCAAAATCCAGAACATCCGTAACCTTTCCTCGGTCAGTCTGTCGCCGTTGAGCCGCATCAACATTCTTCACGGTGACAATGGCAGCGGCAAGACCAGTGTTTTGGAGGCGATTCACTTTCTTGGGTTAACCCGTTCCTTTCGGGGTAGCCAGTTCCGTCATCTGTTGCAGGAAGGTCAGACACAGGCACTCGTTTTTGCTCAGGCCGATCCGCTGGGCCAGGGCCAAAGCAAGCCTCTGGGGGTGGAGCGCACTCTGGATGGTGATGTACGGGCCCGTTTTGCCGGTCAGAGCCTGGGCGCAACCGACCTTGCCGAGCTGTTACCGTTGCAGGTCATCAACAGTGATACCTTCGATCTGCTGGATGGCAGCCCAGGCGTACGTCGCCAGTTTCTGGACTGGGGGGCATTCCATGCGGATCCCGCATTCATTCAGCACTGGCGCGGTTTCAGACGTGCGCTCAAGCAGCGTAATTCACTGTTGAAATGTGGTAAAATCGACCCTCGCGTTCTGAAGATATGGGACGCGGAGATGATCCATTATGCCGAGCAGATGACGGAGCTGCGGCAGGTCTATATCGACCGCCTGTTGCCGGATTTCGAAGCGGCGTTGAGCGCGTTGCTGCAGGGTGTTGAAGTGCGTTTGCTGTTCAGCCCCGGCTGGGATCGTAAAAAGGGGCTTGAGGTGCTGCTGGCAGAGAGCTTCGAGCGAGATCTGCGTCAGGGGTTTACCAGTCTGGGTCCGCAACGAGCTGACCTCAGATTCAAGGTTGGCAGCCTGAATGCCGCCGACCGATTGTCCCGTGGTCAGAAGAAACTGGTGGTCAGCGCTTTCCGGCTGGCTCAGGGCGCGTTGTTTCATCGCCTCAGCAACCGCGCCTGTATCTATCTGATTGATGACCTGCCGTCCGAGCTCGATGAGCGTCACTGTCGGCAGTTTTGTGAGTTTTTGGAGGCGAGTGCCAATCAGTGCTTTATCACCTGCGTAGAGCCCGGCCTGTTGAGCCGGATCTGGCAGCCTGACACTGATGTTGCATTGTTCAGGGTGGAATCCGGTACGTTAACGCACGAAGGTGCGCCAGGAGATCAAACATGAGTGGTGAAAACCAGAGTTACGACTCGTCCAGTATCAAGGTTCTGAAGGGACTTGATGCGGTCAGAAAGCGGCCGGGCATGTACATTGGTGATACCGATGATGGCAGTGGTCTGCATCATATGGTATTCGAGCTGGTCGACAACGGCATCGACGAGGCACTGGCAGGCTACTGCTCGGAGATCGGTGTAACCATCCACCCGGACGAAAGCGTGACCGTGTCTGACAACGGCCGTGGTATCCCGACCGATATCCATGAAGAGGAAGGCATTTCTGCGGCCGAAGTAATCATGACCGTACTGCATGCCGGCGGCAAGTTCGACGACAATACCTACAAGGTATCCGGTGGTCTGCATGGTGTGGGTGTGTCCGTTGTGAACGCCCTTTCCTCTGACCTTAAACTGACCATTCGTCGTGCAGGTCAGGTGCATGAGCAGATTTACCATCACGGTGTACCCGAAGCGCCATTGGCGGTTGTCGGTGAAACCGATCAGACGGGCACCATCGTTCGCTTCAAGCCGTCCGAAGAAACGTTCAGCAACATTCAGTTCCAGTACGATATCCTGGCCAAGCGTCTGCGCGAGCTCTCCTTCCTCAACTCCGGCGTGCGTATTCGCCTGAAGGATGAGCGCAGCGGGCGTGAAGAAGTCTTCGAGTATGAGGGTGGTCTGGCTGCGTTCGTTGAATTCCTGAACCAGAACAAGTCACCGATCAACAAGATCTTCCACTTCAACCTGATGCACGAAAACGGCGTCGGCGTTGAGATCGCCATGCAGTGGAACGACAGCTTCCAGGAAAGCCTGCACTGCTTTGCCAACAACATTCCGCAGCGTGATGGCGGTACTCACCTGTCCGGCTTCCGTACAGCCCTCACCCGCAGCCTGAACAGCTATATCGAGGCTGAGCAGCTGAACAAGAACGGCAAGGTCAGCACCAGTGGTGATGACAGCCGTGAAGGCTTGACCGCGATTATCTCGGTCAAGGTGCCCGATCCCAAGTTCTCCTCCCAGACCAAGGACAAGCTGGTTTCTTCCGAAGTGAAAACAGCGGTTGAACAGCTGATGGGTCAACAGCTGCAGGAGTACCTGCTTGAGAACCCGCAGGACGCCAAGTCGGTTGTGCAGAAGATGATCGACGCGGCCCGTGCCCGTGAAGCAGCGCGTAAGGCGCGTGAGATGACGCGTCGTAAGGGTGCTCTGGATGTGGCGGGTCTGCCGGGCAAGCTTGCGGACTGTCAGGAGAAGGATCCGGCGCTGTCTGAACTCTACCTGGTGGAGGGTGACTCCGCAGGCGGTTCTGCCAAGCAGGGGCGTGATCGTCGCACCCAGGCAATTCTGCCGCTGAAGGGTAAGATCCTGAACGTGGAAAAGGCGCGTTTCGACAAGATGCTCACCTCTGCCGAGGTGGGTACCCTGATCACGGCACTGGGTTGCGGCATCGGTCGCGAAGAGTTCAATCCGGACAAGCTGCGCTATCACAGCATCATCATCATGACCGATGCCGACGTGGATGGTTCGCATATCCGTACCCTGCTGCTGACGTTCTTCTTCCGCCAGATGCCGGAGCTGATCGAACGCGGTCATATCTACATCGCCCAGCCGCCGCTGTACAAGATCAAGAAAGGCAAGCAGGAGCAGTATCTCAAGGATGACGAGGCGCTGGATAACCACCTGCTGCAGGGTGCACTGGATGGTACCAGCCTTTACCCCAGTGAAAATTCTCCGGCCATCTCCGGTCAGGCACTGGAGACACTGATTACCCGTTACCGTCAGGTCGAGCGGATGTGTCAGCGTCTGAGCCGCGTTTACCCGCTGGAAGTGCTCAAGCGTTTGCTTTACCTGCCTGCGCTTAAACTGGACCAGCTGTCGTCTGCTGATACGGTTCGTCAGTGGTCTGAGCAGCTTTGCGAGGCGTTGGCAACTTATGTGGATGGTGGTGAACGCTATGAGTGCTCGCTGAAGGAAGACCGTGAGCACAGCCTCTTCCTGCCGCTGATCAAGATCATTCAGCACGGCGTTGATACTGATTACGTCATCGACGTGGAGTTCTTCCGCTCACGTGACTACCAGTCGATTGTCGAGCTTGGACAGGAGCTGCAGTCCCTGCTGGATGACGGGGCTTACCTCGCCCGTGGCGAGCGACGCTTCGCGCTCACCGAACTGGGACAGGGTATTCGCTGGTTGCTTGAGCAGTCCCGCCGTGGCAATACCATCCAGCGTTACAAGGGTCTTGGCGAGATGAACCCGGAGCAGCTGTGGGAAACCACCATGGATCCGGATGCCCGCCGCATGCTGCAGGTTACTGTGGATGATGCCATCGCGGCAGACCAGCTGTTTACCACCCTGATGGGTGATGAAGTTGAGCCGCGCCGCAACTTCATCGAGTCCAATGCACTCAGTGTTGCCAACCTGGACGTTTGATCGCTGATTCTGTCAGATCTCATCTAGCGTGCTCTGACGTCTCATTTGTGTGCTCTCCCGTCTCATCTAAGTGAGATGGGAGATATTTTGAGCGGTTAATTAAGTGAACAAAATAGGCAGCTACATGGCTGCCTATTTTATTTTAAATCAGTGATATACAGCTTTGGTTATCCTCGATATGGTGTAAAGTATAATCTTTATCACTGATATCTTTTACTAACTCATATATATTGACATTTTTTGAATCATATTTTCTATCTTGAGATATAGCCAAGATAAATTGTTTCCCCAAATTAGCTGAAAGCTTCAGAAGCACTTGCATGCTGTCTACACGCATTTGGTGCTGTCCGGGCTCATCCATTACTAAAAAGCCTGGGTGATTTTCGGCTAAATTTAGCAGCGCTATATAGTAAGCCCAGATTGACCTTACGAAGTCGCTCGCAGATGAAACATAACGAATATACTGTGGCTGCTGAGATTCAATACGGACAATCGGCAGTAGGCGATGCGATGAGTCATCATTGATTGTTATATTATATACACCGTTACTGCGATAACCGAAGCTATCCAAATAGTTTAGGAATGTATTTTTGAAGTTTTTGACTTTTTCTTCATCTACCGACTTTAAATTCCTCAATCTTTTTTCTTCTTTTTCAAGTAGGACATATCCTATTCTAATTTCTTTAAGGTCGTTCCTGAAGCTAGATAGAAAGTCAGAAAATTCTTTTAATTCATTTTTTCTAAATTTTATTTCGGCGAGTTTCTCATATTTTGATCTAAGCGCTTCCGCACTTGGTGACGTAAGGTCTATTGATATACTATCAAGCTGCTCACGCTTTAACGATATTTTTTTGCGGTAAAATGATAAAGCGGATAAGCACCTCTCGACGACATTTTCAGATGCAGTGATATATTTCTGGTAGGTATCTCTCTTTGATTCCAAAAATAGAAGTGAGCTGTCAATGGGTAATCCCCCCGAAAAGTAGCAGTGCTCAAAAGTAGAATTTTCTCGTAATGTATACGCAGGAGGTTCTGCATGAAGAAGTCCCGATACACCGACAGCCAGATCATGGCGATACTGAAACAAGCGGAAGCAGGTACCCCAGTTCCCGAACTATGTCGTGAACATGGGATGAGCAGCGCCACATTTTATAAGTGGCGGGCGAAATACGGCGGCATGGATGCTTCGTTGATGGCTCGGCTGAAAGAGCTTGAAGATGAAAACCGCCGCCTGAAGAAAATGTATGCTGAAGAGCGGCTGAAGGCCGAGATCGTCCAGGAAGCACTGCAAAAAAAGTGGTGAAGCCGTCTCGGCGCAAGGAGATGGCACAGACCTATGTTGCTTCCCGTGGCGTCAGTATCCGGCTTGCCTGTGCTGCCTTTGGTATCAGCGAATCCTGCTACCGGTACCAACCCAAGCTGTCATCGGAGAATGCTGAGATTGCAGATTGGTTGATCCGCCTGACTGAACAGGATTCAGACTGGGGCTTTGGTATTTGCTTTGACTACCTGCGTAATGTGAAAGGCTTCGGCTGGAACCATAAGCGCGTATACCGTATCTACTGTGAACTTGCATTGAATCTGCGCATACGGCCTCGGCGGCGCCTAAAGCGCCATAAGCCGGAGCCGTTGAAACAGCCCCTGCGACGCAACCAGGTGTGGTCGATCGACTTCATGCACGATCAGCTGTCGGATGGCAGAAGCTACCGGCTGCTCAATGTGATCGATGACTACCGGCGAGAAGGACTGGCAATAGAAGCAGGCTTCTCTCTGCCATCCATGCGAGTGATACGCACCCTGTCTCAGTTGATTGAGTGGAGGGGAAAACCATCGCACATTCGCTGTGACAACGGCCCAGAATTCATCAGTCACGAATTCACCAACTGGGCTCGTAAACATGACATCCGGATTGAGTATATTCAACCCGGCAAGCCTCAACAGAACGCTTACATCGAGCGTCACAATCGAACGCTCCGCTACAGCTGGGTCAGTAAGCATCTATTCGAAACACTGGAGGACGTTCAGGATTATGCAACGCAGTGGCTCTGGTTTTACAATCATGAGCGGCCGCACAAAGCCAATGGTGGCCAGCCACCACTAAAAGTGGCTTAGCCTCTACTTTTGGCATCAGCTAAAAAGGGGAGGATTACCCAACGGCTCAGCTTTTATCTGCCTGGACCCTAAGCTCATGCGCTCGTACTGAGGCTAAGGATGGCGACCAGGGTGATTATTGCAAGCAAGCCGATAATGACGACCGTGATGACCAGGCTGGAGTTAACCTCTTGTTGCAGCTCCTCATCCTTCGGATAGAGCTCCGGGGATGAATAGGCCTGCTTTTCGGGTGGCTGCTGAGGATTGGTCGTATCGGCCTTGCGTTCCTCTGGCTGGTCGGTTTCTGCGCCTGTATTGCTCTTGTGTGATTGGAAACTGTTTGCAAGTTTCCTCAAATCGCCCAGGAGGCTCGCAAAAAGGAACAGCACGGCCAGTATCAATGCTGGCCAATAGACGAAAAAGCCGGCAATCGCGAAGGCTATAGCGAGTCCAAAATACATCTCTTTGCTACCTGTTTACCCGCTTTAATTATTTTCTATCAGTGTGCATGCCTCAGCTGTTTGTTTGCTGAGTTCAGGGTATGCGTTGCCTTGACCCCGTCATCATCCGATCCGACACGCCAGAGCTGATGATCCTGCAAGACAGATATGTACTCAAGTCGGGCACCTCTCTTAAGGGCCTTTTTATGCCCGTGATCAGGGAAGTAACATTTTGACCCAGGGGCTCTGGCTCTTTATTCGCGTATAAAGAACATGCCTTGTGATGCCGTTTCAGGTGAGCCAGTGGATGAGCTTTGCCCCCGTGGTCTTTAGTTATTATCAGTGTTTCTCGTGATTATCCGCGAGGGTCTGTTTCGATCACGCCTTTCTGTTTGGTGTGTGACGCTCTAAAGGATTTGAGGAAGGGGTAGTCGTCCAGATTGATGAGGTTGCGAAAGCTGGCCCAGTCAATCAGGGTGAACAGGCAGATAGCGGGATAGTTCCAGTTCGTAAACTCTCCCTGCCTGGCCTTTTCCTCCAGTACAGCCATTGATTGACTGATCCGTTCTTTCTGCAGTCGATAGAACAATGTGTCCGTGTCCGTGTCGATGCCCGAGCGCTGGCTCAGCAGTAAAGTTATCAATGAGTCCTGTGCCCCGTCGATCAGGCTGAGCAGGTTTTCCTGATCCCAGCTCAATGGTTCACCAATACTATGTGTCTCACACAAATAGCGTGCTATCACCCGTGAGTCATACAGGGTTCGCTCATTGTCGATCAGAACCGGAATCTTCATGATCGGTGTTTTCTCTGCCAGTGCGGCTCGACCTTCTGAATAGATATCCAGAGAGGTGTAGGTGTGTGCTTGCTCGGCCAGCAACAAGCGTATACGTCGTACGTAAGGTGATGTATCAGATCCGATCAGTTCCATTCAGGCGCTCCTTGGTTGTGGTTCCACGTGGAACACATAGGTTGAGTTCATTATAGGATGAGTTTGGCAGCAGAAAGAATGGCTTCACATGAAACAAAAAAGCCCCGCAATGGCGGGGCTTTAAGAGAGGTGAGCGGTTAGCCCAGCAATGAAATGTCAGCGACGCCGAGGAAGAGTCGACGCAGACGCTTGAGCAATGCCAACCGGTTGGTGCGCACCGCTTCGTCATCAGCCATGACCATCACGTTGTCGAAGAAGCTATCGATCACTTCACGCAGGCTGGCGAGACGTTCAAGTGCAGTGCGGTAGTCACCCTGCTCAAACACCGGCTGCAGATCATGCTCGGCTGAGAGCAATGCAGACGCCAGCGCCTTTTCTGCCTCTTCCTGAAGCAGATCGTCATTGACCTCAGTGCTGATATCACCCTCCTGCTTGCTGAGGATGTTGCTCACACGCTTGTTGGCAGCGGCGAGAGACTCGGCTTCAGCCAGGTTGCGGAAGTGGCTGACAGCATCGATACGGCGATCGAAATCCAGCGGGCTGGTCGGACGCAATACATGTACTGCCAGGAAGGTCTCGGCACTGATGCCGCGATCATCGTACCAAGCGCGGAAACGGTCCAGCATGAAGTCGAGTACGCGGTCGGCCAGGCCTTCGCTGCCCGGCAGGTCGCCGTGCTGTTCGGCGGCCAGGGTCAGCAGCTGGTGAAGATCCAGGTCCAGTTTGTGTTCGACAATGATGCGCAGTACGCCCAAGGCGGCACGGCGCAGCGCGAACGGGTCCTTGGAACCGGTCGGCGGTTGATTGATGCCGAACAGGCCGGTCAGGGTGTCCAGTCGGTCAGCGATCGCCAGGGCAATACCGGTTCGGGTCGCGGGCAGCTCGTCACCCGCAAAGCGCGGCATGTACTGCTCGTTCATTGCCTGGGCAACCTCTTCCGGCTCACCGTCATGCAGCGCATAGTGGTAGCCCATAAGGCCCTGGAGTTCGGTGAATTCGAACACCATGTCGGTCATGAGGTCGCACTTGCTCAGCGCCGCGGCGCGACGGGCATAGTTGGCGTCACCGTTGATCAGCTCGGCAATCGAGGCTGCAAGGCCTTCGATTCTCTGCGTCTTGTCGTAAACGGTACCCAGCTGCTGCTGAAAAACGATCGACTTGAGTTTCTCGATACGTGCGTCCAGCGGCTGCTTTTTATCGGTCTCAAAGAAGAACGCGGCATCGGCCAGACGTGGACGAATGACCTTCTCGTTACCCTCGATCACCTGCTGGGGGTCCTTGGACTCGATATTAGCCAGGGTAATAAAGTACGGCATCAGCTTGCCGCTGGCGTCCAGCGCGTGGAAGTACTTCTGGTTTTCTTTCATGGAAAGAATCAGTGCTTCAGCCGGTACGTCAAGGAAACGTTCCTCGAACCGACCCGTCAGGGCTACCGGCCATTCATTCAGCGCGGTGACTTCATCCAGCAGGTCTTCATCGATCTGTGCGATACCACCGATACGCTCACCTTCACGAATAACCTGCTCTCGGATCAGTTCGCGACGCTCGGTAAAATCCGCGATGACCTTGCCTGTTTCTTTCAGTACTCGGGGATAGTCGGCTGGGGCGATCAGCTCAATGTCGTGGTTGTAGTGGAAGCGATGTCCACGGGTCTTGCGGCCGGCATTCAGGCCGAGAATCTCGGCTTCAACCACTTCATCACCGAGCAGCATGACCAGCCATTTGACCGGACGTACGAATTCGGTGCGTGAAGAGCCCCAGCGCATGCGCTTTGGAATCGGCAGCTTGTTGAGTGACTCACTGATAATGCTAGGCAAAAGGGATGCTGTGCTCTGCCCCTTTTCGACACCGCGGTACACGTAGTAGCTACCCTTGGGGGTTTCCATTACCTCCAGCTGATCGATGCTGACGCCGCATGAACCTGCAAAACCCTGGACCGCTTTTTCCGGTGCCTGGGTTGCCGGGCCGCGTTTCTCGATCTCACGGTCCGGCTGCTGAAGCTCGATGCCAGTTAACAGTACGGCCAGTCGGCGTGGTGCTGCAAAAGGACGGGCTTCGACATAGCCGATTCCAGCTGCATCAAGGCCAGCGGTGATACCGTCGAGAAAAGCACCCGAAAGCGTTTTCAGTGCTTTCGGTGGGAGTTCTTCTGTACCGAGTTCGACCAGAAAATCATGTTGTGACATTACTTATCCTCCTCACAGGCAGCGAGTACTTCTGCCCGGATCGCTTCGGGAGCCAGCGGGAAACCAAGTGCACGACGTGCTTCGAAATAGGCGTGTGCCACATCGCGTGCCAGGGTACGTACACGCAGAATGTAACGCTGGCGTTCGGTCACGGAAATGGCGTGGCGGGCATCCAGCAGGTTGAAGGTATGAGAAGCCTTGAGCACCATTTCATATGCCGGCAGCGGCAGGTTGGCGGCCAGCAGCTTCTGGCACTCTGCTTCATAGTGGTCGAAGTTGGTGAACAGAGCCGGCACGTCAGCATGCTCGAAGTTGTAGGTCGACATTTCCACTTCGTTCTGATGGAAAACATCGCCATAGGTGACCACGCTGCCATCCGGATAGCGTGCCCACACCAGATCGTACACGCTGTCTACGTTCTGCAGGTACATGGCAATTCGCTCAAGACCATAGGTGATTTCACCGGTCACCGGATAGCATTCCAGTCCGCCTGCCTGCTGGAAATAGGTGAACTGGGTGACTTCCATACCATTGAGCCAAACTTCCCAGCCCAGGCCCCAGGCACCCAGTGTCGGCGATTCCCAGTTGTCTTCTACAAAGCGCACATCGTGCACATTGAGGTCGATGCCCAGATGCTCAAGGGAACCGAGGTAAAGCTCCTGAATGTTGTCGGGTGAAGGCTTGAGTACAGTCTGGAACTGGTAGTAGTGCTGCAGGCGGTTGGGGTTTTCACCGTAGCGGCCGTCGGTCGGACGGCGGCTGGGCTGCACGTAGGCAGAGCGCCAGGTTTCGGGGCCGATCGCCCGCAGGAAGGTACAGGGGTGGAAGGTACCGGCACCCACCTCCAGGTCCAGTGGCTGCACGATGACACAGCCCTGTTCGGCCCAGTATTGCTGCAGGGCCAGGATCAGTCCCTGGAATGTGCTAACGTCTGGAGTCACCTTGTCAGTCACGGAAATCACCATTGCTGTTGAATGTGGTCGAAATAGGAGCAGAATTATACATGATCACAGCCAGGAATGGCCCTACTCCGCTTGACCCCAAGGCATATTTCTGCCGTTATCCTTCAGTGCTTACCCCCCGCTTGCAGGTCTGTCTATAATCACCGCTTAAGGCATCGGATGGAGAATGTTGTGAAACTGATCAAGTCGCTGTTGGCGGTTGCCCTGCTCGGGTTGCTGTCACTGCTGCCGCTTCGCCTGTCACAGGCGCTTGGACGCAAGCTGGGCGATCGTTACTGGCGCAAGGGGGATGCAGCCAAGATGACCCGGCAGACAAGACAGAATATCAACGCCTGTTTCCCTGAGTGGGGAGAGTCCGAACGTGAAGCGCTGGTACATGCCAGTTTGCAGCAGACGGGTTGTTCACTGTGTGAAATGGGGATGTCCTGGCTCTGGCCAGCCAAGCGGACGCTGAAAAAGATTCGTCGGGTGCACAACGAAGAGTTGGTTCAAGAGGCGGTCGCCACTGGCAAGGGCGTGATTCTGATAGCCCCCCATCTGGGTAACTGGGAGGTGTTGAACCTGTATCTGTCGGATCAGTACCCGTTTACGGCCATGTACAAACCGCCACGGTTAAAGTTGATGGACGACCTGGTCAAGCGGATGAGAGCGCGTTTGGGTACACGGATGGCACCTGCCGATACCCGGGGCGTGCGTATGGTCATGAAAGCGCTAAAACGCGGCGAAATGGTTGGCATTCTGCCGGATCAGGAGCCAGACCGCAGTGGTGGTATCCATGTCCCCTTCTTCGGCGTAGAGGCCCTGACCATGAAGCTCTTGCCTCAGTTGGCTGCTCAGACCGGTGCAGTAGTGGTCTGTGGTTATGCTGAGCGCCTTCCGGATGCAGAGGGTTTTGATCTTTATTTTGTGGCGGCCGATGAGCGTATTAACAGTCGTGACCTGGAAGAAGCTGCTACGGCGATGAACCTGTCTGTAGAAAATTGCGTCAGAGCACTGCCTGAGCAGTATCAGTGGGAGTATCGCCGTTTCAGTACTCGTCCAGAGGGCGCCCCTCGCTTTTACGAATGATCGATCGCCGAGCAGCCTGATGCTGCTCAGCGTCTCCAGAAGGCGGGGGTGAACAGTACCAGCATGGTGAAAACCTCAAGGCGTCCCAGCAGCATCGCCAGGCAAAGAATCCATTTTGCAGTGGGGTTCAAATCACCAAAGTGTGCCGCCACTTCACCCAGTCCCGGCCCCAAGTTGTTAAGTGTTGCACCGACCGCCGACCAGGCTGTGACCTGATCCAGGCCGGTCGCCAGCAGCGCAACCAGCATCACGACGAAGACAATCAGATAAACCGAAAAGAATCCCCAGACCGCCTGCAGGATCGGGTCGGGAATCGGTCTTTGCCCGAGTTTGACCGGTATGACCGCATTCGGGTGAATCAGGCGCAGAATTTCACGATAACCCTGCTTGAGAATCAACAGCACACGTATGGCTTTCATACCGCCGCCGGTTGAGCTTGCACAGCCACCGACAAAAGCCAGCACAAACAGCATAAACGGCAGCATGGCGGGCCAGTGGGCAAAATCGGCCGTCGCAAAACCGGTCGTTGTCGCCACAGAAACCACCATGAAAGCCGCCTTGCGCAGCGAGTCCACCGCCGGGTAGGTCTCGGTCACGACCAGTACAAACAGCGTCAGTAACGTGATCAGGCCCAGCAGCGACAGGTAGAAACGCAGCTCGGGATCCTGCAGGTAGTGCATTAACGTTCGATGCCGCCAGGCAAAGAAGTGGAGCCCGAAGTTGATACCTGCCACGACCATGAAAAAGATGGCAATGGCTTCAATGGCGGCACTATCGAAGTGGCCGATACTGGCGTCATGGGTCGAGAAGCCGCCGATGGCCACGGTGGAAAAGCTGTGGCCGATGGCATCGAAGGGGCTCATTCCCGCCAGCCAGTAGGCGACGCCACAGGTAACTGTCAACGACAGATAGATATACCAGAGTGCCTTGGCAGTTTCAGTGATGCGGGGCGTCAGCTTGTTATCCTTGACCGGACCTGGTGTTTCGGCGCGATACAGCTGCATGCCACCGATGCCGAGCATGGGCAGAATGGCGACAGCCAGCACGATGATGCCCATTCCTCCCAGCCATTGTAGCTGCTGGCGATAGTAGAGAATCGAACGAGGCAGTTGGTCCAGGCCGGTCATTACGGTAGCGCCGGTCGTGGTCAGGCCCGAGATGGATTCAAACACCGCATCCACGGCGGACAGGCCCGGGTGCTCGGAGAGCATCAGCGGCAGTGAACCGAATACACCCAGAACGCTCCAGAAGAGTACCGTAACCAGAAAGCCGTCACGTATGCTCAGCTCCTGTCGTACCGCATAGACCGGCACCCAGATGATAAATCCCGTTGCAAGGGTGATGGCAAATGCGGTGCTAAACGCCCAGTGAGCCATGTCCTGGTAATAGAGCGATACCGCCAGCGGCGGTAACTGAGTGATACTGAAGATCATCAGCAGTATCCCCAGAATGCGCAGTATCACTTGAAAATGCATCGACAGAACCTCAGAAGAAGGCCAGGCCAACCTGGAACAGGCGCTCGACTTCGGCAATGCGGCGCTTGTCGACCAGGAAGAGAATCACGTGGTCATTGTTTTCGATGACCAGGTCATCATGGGCAATCAACACCTCGTTACCACGAATAATGGCACCAATGGTCGTGCCCGGCGGCAGATCGATCTCCTCAATCGCACGGCCAACTACTTTGGAGCTGCGCTTGTCACCGTGGGCGACTGCCTCCAGCGCCTCGGCAGCGCCACGCCGGAGAGAGTGAACGGCCGCCACATCACCGCGGCGAACATGGGTCAGCAAGGCCCCGATGGTGGTTTGCTGAGGTGAAATGGCAATATCAATGACCCCGCCCTGCACCAGATCCACGTAAGCCGGGTTGTTGATCAACGTCATGACGGTACGGGCCCCCAGCCGCTTGGCCAGCATGGACGCCATGATGTTGGCCTCATCATCGTTGGTCAGGGCGCAGAACACATCGGTATCCTCGATGTTTTCCTCGACCAGCAGGTCCCGGTCGGAGGCGCTGCCGTGCAGGACAATGGTGTTGTTCAGATCCCGTGCCAGCCAGTTGCAGCGGTCCAGGCTGCGTTCGATCAGCTTGACCTGGTAGTCGCTCTCAAGCGAGCCAGCCAGACGAGCACCAATGTTACCACCGCCGGCAATCATGATTCTCTTGTAGGAACGGTCGAGGCGGCGCAGTTCGCTCATTACGGCGCGGATATCACGACGAGCAGCAATGAAGAAGACTTCGTCATCAGCCTCGATGACCGTATCGCCTTTGGGGATCATGGGGTGATCCTGGCGGAAGATGGCGGCGACGCGGGTGTCGATATTGGGCATGTGGGAGCGCAGGAAAGAGATCTCACGGCCGACCAGAGGGCCACCGTAGTAGGCTTTTACGGCAACCAGCTGTGCCTGACCGGATGCAAAATCCAGTACCTGCAGCGCACCCGGATACTGGATCATGCGCTTGATGTGCTGGGTCACCAGCTCTTCCGGGCTGATCAGAACGTCAACGGGAATACCCTTCTCGCCAAAAATGGCGTGGTCACGTTGCAGATAGTCATGTTCACGGACTCGGGCGATTTTGGTCGGGATGTTGAACAGGGTTCGGGCAATCTGGCATGCGGTCATGTTGACCTCATCACTGTTGGTGACCGCAATCAGCATGTCCGCATCCTGGGCGCCTGCCTGCTCCAGTGCGCTGGGGTAAGAGGCCTTGCCCTCAATGGTGCGAATATCGAGCCGGTCCTGCAGCTCTCGCAGTCGGGCGCTGTCGGTGTCGATTACCGTGATATCGTTGGCCTCGTTGGCCAGATGTTCAGCCAGAGAGCCGCCTACCTGGCCTGCACCCAGAATGATGATCTTCATGCTGTCGAATTGTCCGTCACTTTGTTCAGAACCGCATAGTAGAAACCGTCGTGGCCACCTGGCTGTGGGAACAGCTGGCGACCGTAAGGCCTAAGCTCGCCCCACTCTGCCTCAATGGGTTGATGGCGGGCATCACTGTGTTGCTGCAAGAAACGTTCGATTATGCGCTCGTTTTCCTGGCTGAAAATTGAGCAGGTGGCGTACACCAGTCGGCCACCTGGCTTGAGCATCTGCCAGAGGTTTGTCAGGATGTTCAACTGTACCTGTGCCAGCGCAGCGATCTCATCCCCTTTGCGTAGCCACTTGATATCCGGGTGGCGACGAATGACGCCGGTGCCACTGCAAGGCGCATCGACCAGAATGCGGTCGAAGGCGTTTCCGTCCCACCAGTCCTGGCTACTTGCATCGGCGGTCAGGATTCGGCACTCCAGCTCCAGGCCTAATCGCTGCAGGTTGTCCAGGATGCGCTGTGCCCGAGCGGGCTCCAGTTCAACAGCGATCACTTCCTGCAGGCCGCTACACTCCTCAAGCAGATGGCAGAGTTTGCCACCGGGCGCGGCGCAGGCATCGAGCACCCGCTCTCCTGGTGAAGCGGCGAGCAGCTCTGCCGCCAACTGAGCTGCTTCATCCTGTACACTCAGTTGTCCCTGGGTGAAACCGGGAATGGCGCTGACGTCCATCGGCTCTTCAAGAGTCAGGCCCGCTTTGCTGTACTGGCAAGGTGTGGCGTTGATGCTTTCAGCCCTCAGGTTGGCGAGGGCTTGTTCGCGTGTCAGCTGCCGTGCATTGGCCCTCAGGGTCAGAGGGGCCTGTTGGTCATTGGCGGCAAGGATCTCACGCCAGTGCTCTGGCCAGTTATGACTGATCTTATCGATGAACCACTGAGGATGGTTCCACGTGAAACATGGATCATTGCCCAGTTGGGACTCGAGCGCCGAATGTTCACGTTGATAGCGCCTCAGAATGGCATTGAACAGTTTCTTGGCCCATGGTTTGTTCAGAACATGAGTCGCTTCAACAGTCTCATGCAGGGCTGCATGCGCGGGTATGCGACTGGATCTCAACTGCCAAAGACCTATCAGCAGCAAAGCCTGCAGGTCCATGTCCTGGGCTTTAAATGGTTTCTTCAGCAGTTTGGCTGCCAGTGACTGGAGCCGGAACATTTCACGCATGGTGCCGTAACATAACTGCTGCATCAGCGCTCGATCCTGAGGTGGGCAGTGTGCCAACGCATCCGGCAAATGAGTACTGAGGGAGCCATGCTGGCGCAGCAGTGGGGCCAGCACGCCGGCCGCCATGGCTCGGATGTTGATCACTTCAGCCAAGACGCACTCCTGGAGCAAAGCGCTCTTTATGCGCGTTCAACAAGTTTTTGACCGGTTGTGCCTTGCCACCCGGCAGTTGGAGCTGGGTCAGTCGAACCGAGCCCTCTCCGCAGGCCACACGCACGCCCTTGCCGTCCGCTGCAAGAATGGTTCCGGCCTCGTAACTGACGCTGTCTTCATCGAGTTCGGCAGACCATACGCGAAGGTTGTCATCTCCCAACTGGGTGAAACACACCGGCCAAGGATTGAAGCCACGGACTCGGCGCACCACCTCTTCTGCCGGAAGACTCCAGTCGATCTGTCCCTCTTGCTTCTCAAGCTTGTGAGCATAGGTCGCCAGGCTACCATCCTGGGGTTCGGGTGACAGGGTCCCGGCGGCCAGCGGTGCCAGAGTCTCAACCAGCAATTGGGCACCCAGTACGGCCAGTCGATCGTGAAGGGTGCCACTGGTATCGCTGTTCTCGATAGTGCATTCAGCCTTGCTCAGCATGTCGCCAGTGTCCAGTCCGGCATCCATTTGCATGATCGTGATGCCGGTGGTGATATCTCCTGCCAACAGTGCTCGGTGAATGGGAGCGGCTCCCCGCCAGCGTGGCAGCAGGGAGGCGTGGACGTTGATGCAGCCCAAGCGTGGCGTGTCGAGCACCGCTTGAGGCAGCAGCAGGCCATAGGCGACGACAATCATCAGGTCGGCATTCAGGTCGGCCAGTATCTGCTGTTGCTCCGCATCCTTGAGGCTGAGCGGCTGATAGACCGGCAGGTCATGTTCCAGTGCAAGTGCCTTCACGGGGCTGGGGCGCAATTTGCGCCCTCGGCCCGCCGGGCGGTCGGGCTGGGTATAAACGGCCACTACCTGATGTTCGGTTTCAAGCACGGCGGCCAGGCTCTCAGCGGCGAATTCCGGGGTGCCAGCAAAAACGATGCGCAGGGGGGTATCACTCATTAATCGGGACTCCATACAAAAACAGGCTTGCATGCGCAAACCTGTTTCGGGTCATGCCAGTGCCGCTCAGGCCTGGTGCTGGGCTTCAAGCCGGTGCTTTTTTTCCAGCTTGGTGCGAATGCGGTTGCGCTTCAATGCGGTCAGGTAATCGACAAACAGCTTGCCGTTCAGGTGGTCCAGTTCGTGCTGGATACACACCGCCAGCAGGCCTTCCGCTTCCAGCTCGTAGGGATTGCCATCGCGATCCAGTGCCTTGAGCAGGATACGATTCGGCCGCTCAACATCTTCATAGAAGCCGGGTACAGAGAGGCAGCCCTCCTGCATGCTGTCCAGATCTTCCTGCAGTACGGTGAACTCAGGGTTGATCAGAACCAGCGGCTCGCTCTTGTCGTCGGAGATGTCAATGGTCACCACGCGCTTGTGCACATTGACCTGGGTTGCGGCCAGGCCGATGCCCGGAGCGTCGTACATGGTCTCGAACATATCGTCGACCAGTTGGCGGATCTCATCGTCGACCTGCTCGACCGGCTCGGCAATGGTTCTTAGACGCGGATCAGGAAATTCAAGAATATTGAGCTTAGCCATATGTATCTGCTTTTTCGGGCGTTAAAATTCGCCCCTTGAGTGGCAAAAAAAATCAACTGCCATCATTATACTGAATTACTTGTCTATTGCATTGCTTTGCAGGCCAGGAGCACGTGGAAACGGCGGGTTGTCTGAGGCCATAAACGTACAAGGGAGCTGAACAATGAGAGGATTGCTGTATGGCGTGGTCGGCGCCTGCCTGATGCTGGCGGGCACCGCGACCGCCGCCGAGCGCGCAGACCGATTGAAGTTGCAGGAGGACCATCCGACCGAGTACGTCGTGGTCAAGGGGGATACCCTCTGGGACATATCGGGCCGTTTTCTGCAGAGCCCCTGGCGCTGGCCGGAAGTCTGGGACGTTAACCCGCAGATCGATAACCCCCATTTGATTTATCCGGGCGACCAGATCTATCTGACGTGGGTCGATGGGAAGCCGCGCTTGAATCTGCGTCGAGGTATTCGCAAGCTGAGCCCGCAGGTAAGGGTTCAGGCACTGGAACAGCCGGTGCCGGCCATTCCGCTGCGCGACATCGCCAGCTTCCTCAATGACAACCTGGTGACTCAGGAAGACGAACTGTCGGTTGCGCCCTATGTGGTCGGCGGCCGCAACGAGAGCATCATTGCCGGGGCCGGTGACCGAGTCTATGCCCGTGGTTCCCTGATCGATGGCGAAATTGAGCAGCAGACCCTGTACCGTCCGGCACGGGAATATACCCACCCGGTAACGGGTGAACACCTGGGTTATGAGCTGTATAAGGTTGCGGACGTAAGCGTGGCCGCGACTGAGGGCGACATCATCACACTGGATCTGCGCAAGACCCGGGAAGAGGTGCGTACGCGTGATCGCTTGCTGCCTAATCGTTCGGAGCGCATTCAGTCCGTGTTTCATCCGCAGCCGGGGGATGAGTTGCGCGATGGCGTGATCATTGACGTGCTTGGCGGTGTGGCGAAGATAGGCCAGTTTGATGCCGTAGCGATCAGCGCCGGTGAGTTTGAAGGACTGGAGCCGGGGGATGTCTACGCCATTTTCAAGAAAGGCGAAGCGGTCAAGGATCCGGTCAACGGCGAGATCGTCACCTTGCCTTCCGAGCGTGCGGGTGAGCTGATGGTGTTCAAGACCTTCGAGCGCGTCAGCTATGCGCTGGTGATGAAAGCCACCAACGTCATTTCCGTTGGTGACGAGCTGCGCGTGCCCTAAAACCTCTCGCAGGACCCCGATATGTGCGATCCAAAGGAATGGATCGCTGCCAGTCTGCTGCCGGGCGTAGGCCCGGTGACGCTGGCGCGACTCCGTCAGGACGGCGTTGATCTGCCCCGCCTGCTCAGGGGAGAGATCAGTCTGCCACAGGGCATCCGGCTGCGGTCGGACACCCTTTCAGCTGTGCACGACTATCAATCTCGTGGTGAACTTTACGCTCGTACCGAACGGCTGCTGGAATATGCTGAACAGCAGCAGTTTCATTTGCTGAGCCTGTCTGATCCCAATTATCCGGAATTGCTGCAACAAATCCCTGACCCGCCGGTGCTGCTGTGGGTGCGTGGGGATGCTGGCGTATTATCAATGCCTCAGCTGGCTGTGGTTGGCAGTCGCAAGGCCAGTCGGGCCGGCTGTCGGCTGGCATATGAGTTTTCATCAACCTTGTCGGCTTCGGGGCTGCTGCCGGTGAGTGGCCTTGCACTGGGGGTGGATGCGGCTGTGCATCAAGCCTGTGTCGACAGACAGGCGCCGACGCTGGCGGTGGTGGGCACCGGGCTGGACCGTGTGTACCCTCATCGAAATCAAGCTTTGGCAGCAGGAATTGTTGAACAGGGTGGCGCTATTGTTTCTGAGTACCCGCCTGGCACGGCCCCTCTGCCCGGTAACTTTCCCAGACGTAACCGGATCATCAGCGGACTCGCTGTAGGGACGCTGGTGGTCGAAGCAGCGCCGCGCAGCGGATCGCTCATTACTGCGCGTCAGGCACTGGAGCAGGGGCGCGAGGTCTTTGCCATACCCGGTTCCATCCATAACCCCCTCAGTCGCGGCTGTCATGCGCTGATTCGTGAAGGCGCAACACTGGTCGAGGAGGTCGGCCAGATCATCGAGCAACTGGGGCCCATGCTGGGAGCCTTGGTGCCGTCTGATATGGACCAAAAGCCGGATATTCAGCATGAAGTAGCTGACAACAATCCCCTGCTCGCACAGATTCCCTTTGACAGTATATGGCTGGATCAGCTGGCAACCGAGCTCCAACTACCCATGGCACAACTGCAATCCGGGTTGATGCTGCTGGAGCTGGACGGTCATATCGAAATCAGCGGATCACGGGTGCGCCGGACCCGATGAGGCTTCTGCTGCCAATGATGACAGTCGTCACGTTGGAAGTGGGGAATTTTCATCCAGTGCTTGCTATAATTGCGCCCTTTCCTTTTTCCGGTCCGGCCGGAAGCCAAACCGTACGTGTGGTGGCGGCGCCTCTGCCCTGCTGCGCAGTCAGAATGATGACGGGAGTAACAGATGAGTGCAAAAGTGGCGATCGTGATGGGTTCGCGTTCGGATTGGCCCACCATGGAGGAAGCGGCAGGAATCCTCGATACCCTGGGTGTTGAGTATCATGCCGAGGTGGTGTCAGCACACCGTACACCGGACAAGATGTTCCGCTTCGCCGAACAGGCTGCCGATAACGGCTACAAGGTGATTATTGCGGGTGCCGGTGGTGCGGCGCACCTGCCGGGTATGATTGCGGCCAAAACCCTGGTACCGGTACTGGGTGTGCCGGTACAGAGCAAGGCGCTGAACGGGCAAGACAGCCTGCTGTCGATCGTGCAAATGCCGCGTGGCATCCCGGTCGGAACGCTGGCCATTGGTGGCGCCGGAGCATTCAATGCGGGCCTGATGGCAGCGCAGATGCTGGCGACTGAAGACAAGGCCCTGGCCCAGCGTCTGGCGGACTGGCGTCAGGCACAGACACAGACCGTTCTCGATAATCCTGATCCGCGAGGTTGATTGTCATGCTGCCACGTATTGTCGTAGCCGGTAACGGTCAGTTGGGCCAGATGCTGCAACAGGCTGGCGCGCCCATGCAGCTGGAAGTGATGCCGGTTGATCCCAATGGCGATATCGAGCTGGGCCTGCGCCCTGATGACGTTATTACGGTTGAGATCGAGCACTGGTCGGACAGTGTCAGCGGCCTGCAGCTGAAGCAGCACCCGAACTTCCGTAATGCCGAAGCGCTCTATGCGGTCATTGATCGTCAGCGCCAGAAAGCGCTGCTGGATCGTTTACAGGTGCCGACCTCTCCCTGGGTCAGCCTGGAGGCGGGCGACTTGCAGGCACAGCTGGAATCGGTTGGCGACAAGGTTATCGTCAAGCGCCGTCGCGGCGGTTATGACGGCCGTGGTCAGTGGCGTTGGCAACAGGGCGACGAGCCAGAAGCAGAATGGGCCGGTGAATGCATCGCTGAAGCAATGATCCCCTTCAGCCACGAAGTGTCTTTGGTGGGTGCCCGTAATGCAGCGGGTGAGAAAGTGTTCTACCCGCTGACGCGCAACTGGCACGAGAACGGTATCCTGCGTGCAAGCGTTGCCAACCTGTCGGTCTCGGCGGAACAGCAGAAAAGTGCTGAAGAATGGCTTGGACGCATCATGGATGACGAAGGCTACATTGGCGTGATGGCAATGGAGTGCTTCGTGGTTGATGGCAAGTTGCTGGTCAACGAGCTGGCGCCGCGTGTACACAACTCCGGTCACTGGACACAGGAAGGCTCGGCCATCAGCCAGTTCCAGCTGCATCTGCGGGCCTTGGCTGATCTGCCGCTGATTACACCGCCGGTCGAGGGTATGTCGGTGATGTATAACCTGCTGGGGCGCAATTGGAAGCCGGAATGGCTGCAGGTACCGGGTGTGCACGTACACTGGTATGGCAAGGAGATACGTCCTGGTCGAAAGGTCGGACACGTCAATATCTGCCGTCCCGATGCAGGTTCGCTGATCGACAGCCTGAAAGCTCTGCAGGCGTTGGTTGACGACGAAGACAAGGTCGTATTTGACTGGAGCATCGGTCAGTTGCAGGCCTGAACCCTTTCAAGGCGCAGTTCATCCTGCGGAGGGTCGCCCAGACGCTGCCCCTCCGTTTTCCCTTCTTCGCGGTGGTGTATTATGAATCACTGGCAGCTCAAAGAAGCGGTTCGTTGTATCAATAATGGTGGTGTTATCGCCTACCCGACTGAAGCAGTCTGGGGGCTCGGGTGTGACCCCTATAATAGACAGGCCGTACAGCGGTTGTTGGATCTCAAGCGACGACCTGAGCACAAGGGGTTGATTCTGGTCGCGGCTGATGAAGCCCAGATAGAGCCGCTGTTGGCAGTCCTGACGGACAGTCAGCGCCAGTGTCTGCGTGAAACCTGGCCGGGGCCCAATACCTGGCTTTTGCCTGATCCGAAGAATCTCATTCCCCATTGGGTGAAGGGGCGTCACGCTCAGGTGGCGGTCCGAGTCAGTGCGCATCCGCTGGTACAGGCACTCTGTCGGGCATATGGCGGCCCCCTGATTTCCACTTCTGCTAATCGAAGCGCCGCAGATCCTGCAAGGTCCAAGTTGAAAGTCAGTGCTTACTTCGGCTGCAAGCTCGATTTTATATTGCCGGGTGAGCTTGGGGGCTTGGATAAGCCGACCGTAATACGCAGTTTAGTAGACATGAATTTGGTTAGAGCGTAAGTGAGCATTCGCTAACATTATTTGGAGAGACGCTATGTCAGCACCCGACGCACAACTGGTGAAAGAATATCTGCTCGACCTTCAGGATCGTATCTGCTCTGCTCTGGAGCAGGCCGATGGAGAAGGTCGCTTCGTCGAGGACAGCTGGGAGCGTGCCGAAGGTGGTGGCGGTCGCACGCGCGTCATCAGCAAGGGGGCTGTGATTGAGAAAGGCGGCGTCAATTTCTCCCATGTGCATGGCGATGCCCTTCCCGCTTCAGCCACTGCACACCGTCCTGAGTTGGCCGGTCGTCGTTTCGAAGCGATGGGTGTTTCTCTGGTCATCCATCCGCACAACCCTTATGTACCCACTTCTCATGCCAACGTGCGTTTCTTTATCGCTGAAAAAGAAGGTGAAGAACCGGTGTGGTGGTTTGGTGGAGGCTTTGACCTGACACCCTATTACGGCAACGATGATGATTGCCGTCACTGGCATCAGGTGGCCCATGACGCCTGCGCACCCTTTGGCGAGGATATCTACCCGCGCTTCAAACAGTGGTGTGATGACTACTTCTTCCTGAAACACCGACAGGAACCTCGTGGTATCGGCGGCCTCTTCTTCGACGACCTCAATGAGCTGGGCTTCGAGCGCAGCTTCGCACTGATGCAGTCGATCGGAGATGCCTATGTGCCGGCAATTGTGCCGATCATCGAGAAGCGCAAGGAGACCCCTTACGGTGAGCGCCAGCGCGATTTCCAGTTGCACCGCCGTGGCCGTTATGTGGAGTTCAATCTGGTCTGGGACCGTGGAACGCTCTTCGGTCTGCAGTCCGGTGGCCGTACCGAATCGATCCTGATGTCGTTGCCGCCGGAAGTGCGCTGGGACTATGACTGGAAACCGGAGCCGGGCACTGAAGAAGCTCAGCTGTACGATCGGTATCTGCAGCCGCGCAACTGGCTGGAGGCCTGAAATGGCAGACCGTTATGCGGTGTTTGGTAATCCCATCGCGCACAGCAAGTCACCGCAGATCCACGCCCGCTTTGCCGAACAGACCGGGCAGGACCTGACGTACAGCGCCGAGCATATCGAAGAGCACGACTTCGAAGCGGCCGTGGAGCGTTTTCTGCAGGGGAATGGCAAGGGGCTGAATATCACCGTGCCGTTCAAAGAGCGTGCCTGGGCGCTGGCGCAATGGCGCAGCGAGCGAGCGGAACTGGCTGGAGCGGTCAATACCCTCTACCGGCTGGACGATGGCCGCATTGCCGGTGACAACACGGACGGTATAGGCCTGGTACGTGACTTGGATGACAACAACGGAGTTGTCCTGCAGGGAGCGCGTGTACTGGTGCTGGGCGCCGGTGGTGCCGTCCGTGGCGTACTTCAGCCGTTACTGGCCGCGGGCGTGGCTTCGATTCTGGTGGCCAACCGTACAGTGTCTCGTGCTGAAACCCTGGCCGAACTGTTTGCCGAGGATGGCCGAGTGCAGGCTTGCGGATTTGATCAGGTACCCGCCGATGCGTTCGATCTGATCATCAACGGCACTTCGGCCAGTCTGCAGGGTGAACTGCCGCCGATACCCGTGGCTACAGTTGGTATGCAGACCGCCTGTTACGACATGATGTACGGCGCTGAGCCGACCCCCTTCTGCCGCTGGGCATCCGATCTGGGTGCTGCACGGGTGATCGATGGCTTGGGCATGCTGGTGGAACAGGCCGCTGAGTCTTTCCGTATCTGGCGTGGGGTTCAGCCCGACACGGCACCGGTGATGCAAGCCCTGCGTGCGGCGCTCAGGGCCATCTGACAGGCTTCATCAAGGCGTCAGACTTCGGTGCTAGTCCACTGAATCTGAAAGCCTTTTTCTAAAACCGCCTTGCATCCGGCAAATGCGAGGCGGTATAACAGAGACACACCCTCTGTTAGTGGAGTACGCGCATGGACAAGCATCTGCCACTGGCGCCCGCGGCGCTCTATCGTACCTGCGACCCTGAACTCCTGCCCTTCAAGACCACTGAATCTCTGGAGCCTTTTGCCGGTTTCTTCGGCCAGGATCGTGCCATTGAGGCGATGGCCTTCGGCATCGGCATGCAGCGGCCCGGGTACAACCTGTTTGTCATGGGTAACCCGCATACCGGCCGTTTCTCCTTTGCCATGGAGAGTTTGAAAGCCTCGGCCAAGAAGCAGAGCAAGCCGAGCGACTGGTGCTACCTGAACAATCTCAGCGATAACCGCTATCCGGTGGTGCTGGAGCTGCCTGCGGGCCGAGCCGGCCAATTGAAGCGGGATATCCGCTATCTGCTCGACAGCGTCTTGGCTGAACTGCCGGCCGCCTATGAAAACCCGGCTTATCAGCGCATGAAAAGCCAGGTCGAGCGTGACTTCAATCGTCACTATGACGAGGCGTTGAACCGGGTCGAGCGCAAGGGCCGCGAATACAGCATCGCGGTTTACCGTGATGGCGCGACGGTAGGCTTTACCCCTGTCGCCAATGGTCAGGCGATGGACGAAGCGGGTTTTTCCCAGCTGCCGGAGGAGGAACGCGACGCCATTCAGGCCCATATCTCCGAACTGGAGGAAATGCTTAACGACAGTCTCACCGGTCTGCCGGTTTGGCGTCGTGAAGCGGCAGAACGCATGCGTGTATTAGACAGGGATACCGCACGCCAGGCGGTTGAGCCGCTGATTCAGCCCCTGCGTGACAAGTATGCCAACATTACCGGCATCGTCGATTACCTCAAGCATGTCGAAGTGGACCTGATCCGCAATGCCAGTGATCTGCTGGGCGAGGATGGTGCGCTCGAGGGCAAAAGTGATGTCGTGCGGCGAGAGTATCTGGAACAGAACTACGGCCTCAACATGCTGGTCGACAACCACAAGACCAAGGGTGCTCCGGTAATCTTCGAGTCGCACCCGAGCTATGAAAACCTGTTCGGCCGAGTCGAGTATGTCAGCGATATGGGCGCGATGGTCACCAACTATACGCTGATCCGTGCGGGTGCCCTGCACCGTGCCAACGGCGGCTACCTGGTGCTGGAAGCGGAAAAGCTGCTGGAGCAGCCCTTCGTCTATGCCGCGCTCAAGCGTGCGCTCAAGGCCCACGAGATCCGCATCGAAAACCCGGTCAGCGAATACACGGGCATCAGTGCCATTACCCTGAGCCCTCAGCCGGCCAACCTCAAGGTGAAGGTCGTTCTGGTCGGAGAGCGGGATACCTACTACCTGTTGCAGGAGCTTGATCACGACTTCGAGAAGATGTTCCGGGTAGTCGTCGATTTCGACGAGGATGTACACCGTACGCCCCACTCCATTCGTCAGTATGCTCGGCTGATGAAAACCCTGGCCACCGAGGAAGGGCTGGCTCCGCTGACGCGTCGGGCAGTTGCCCGCCTGGTGGAACACAGCTCCCGTCTGGCCGGTGATCAGGACCTGCTTTCGGCCCATGTGGGCGAGCTGGTCGACCTGCTCTGCGAGTCCGATTTCCGTCGCCGCGAGCAGAACGATGCGCTGATCAATGCCGAACATGTGGAGCTGGCGCTGGAGGCCAAGGAGCGTCGTACCGGGCGTTTGTCGCAGAAAATTCTGGAAAGCATTCTTAACGAGACGGTGCTGATTGATACCGATGGCGAGGCGGTCGGCAAGTCCAACGGCCTGACGGTATTGCAGGTGGGCGATGTTTCCTTCGGCAGCCCGGCGCGAATCACCGCAACTGTCCACCCGGGCAACAAGGGCATCGTCGATATCGAGCGTGAAGTCGCGCTGGGTCAGCCGATCCATTCCAAGGGCGTGCTGATTCTATCCGGCTTCCTGGGCCACAAGTACGCCACCGATTTTCCATTGACGCTGTCGGCCAGTCTGGCAATGGAGCAATCCTACGGCTACGTGGATGGTGACAGCGCGTCCCTGGCCGAAATATGCACCCTGATCTCGGCCCTGACCCATATTCCGATTCGCCAGCAGTACGCCATCACGGGTTCAATCAACCAGTATGGCGAAGTGCAGGCGATCGGAGGGGTCAACGAAAAGATCGAGGGCTTCTTTCATCTGTGCAAAACCCGCGGCCTGACCGGCTGGCAGGGCTGCATCATCCCCCGTGCCAATGTGCGTAACCTGATGCTCAAGGATGAGGTGGTGCAGGCAGCCGAGGAAGGCATGTTTCATATCCATGCGGTGTCCAGCGTCGACGAGTGCCTGGAGATCCTGATGGGACGTACAGCAGGCGTACGCAAGGATGATGGTCACTTTACCCAGCGCAGTATCAATGCGCAGGTGGTCAAGCGACTGCGGGAGTTGGCCAAGGCCAAGGCGTAACCGGCGGGCGGGATCTGATTCTCTACAGACCCCGCCAGCCGGTTTATCCAGCCATTATGGTGATTGCAGGCAAGGTTCAGACGCTGGCCAGTTTCATGTGATGATCCCAGTGCAGACGGGCGGCTGCCGGGTCCAGAGGCAGACGCTCGCGTTCATGGGTGCGCGGGTTCATGCGGTAGAGATGACCGAGGCCAGAACTGGCCAGAAACTCTCCTGGCTGACCCGTGGCGCTCAGGCCGCAGCCGTCGCGGCAGTGCATCATGGTCAGGAAACGGGCCCGTGGAAGGTCCCAGAATGTGACGACATGGCCTCGGGGTGAGGATACGGCTGCGATCTGTCCGCTACTATCGAGTCGTATGCTGCCACAATACTGTTTCATCTGGCGGTTGATGGCTTCAGGTGCCGCCAGCAGTTGCAACGGCTGGCCGCGACGGTGCAAGGCCACCAGAGGCTTGTGATCACCCGAATCTCCCTGATACTGCATGGCGATGGCCAGGATGCCGTCCGGGTTCAGGTCCATGTGACGAATGCTGAGCTGGAAGTGCTCAGCGGGCATGAATACCTGTTCGTTCAGGCGGCCGCTGGCAAAGTCGAGATAGGCCAGTGATGGCTCCATGCTGTCCAGATTGAGTTTCTCCCGTCCATGGGTGTGGATGCCGCCATTGGCGATGATCAGCTCGTTATTGTGCAGCAGCAGTTCATGGGGGCCGATACCCCCTGTCGAATAGCGCTCGGCGATGGCGAAGCTCTGCTCCACGTCACGTATGACGACCTGTCCCGCAGAATCGGAGGCCCGCTCCTCGGTACTGACCAGCCAACGACCATCATCAGAGAAAACCACATGGCCGTTAAACAGGTAGCCGGGATCGACCGGGATACGGGCTATCTGATGTCCGTTCTGATAGTCGACCACTTCTATGTAATCACCCGGGCGCCGAGCGGCAACAGCAACCCAGGGCTGTCGCGGGTGCAGTTCCACATGGTGAGCGCGGCTGGGCAAGGGATAGTGCAGCCGAGTGGCGCCGGTGTCATCTGTTCCCAGCAGCCAGTGTCGGTTGGCATGGCTGGCGGCGCTGATCAACAGGGGGCGTGACCGGCCGGTATTGGCCAGGACACCGGTAACAGGCAGCATCAACCCCGCGGCCATCAGGCCCATGAAGCGGCGGCGATTAGTCTCCATCACGGCTGTTGAACCCCAGTTGGATACCAAGAACATCCATGGCACTGTGCAGTTGATCATTCAGCTGCTTGAGCTGAGTACTGATCTTGACCAGCTGAACATGGGCTTCAGGCTGAGCCACGGCAATCTTTAGAGGAGATGATATCTGGCTCAGTGCCCGGTCGAGGTTGGTGAAGCTGAGACGGATATCCCGTGCCAGCTCTGCAGCATCAGCCTGCTGTAACAACTGGTCAACACTGGCATCGGTGCCCTGATAGAGTTCGTTCAGGGCGGCGAGATTGCTGCGTATGTTGGCCAGTGAGCTGCCGCTGCGGTGGCTTTCGAGCAGTTTGGGTTTCGCTGTCTGGGTACTGTCAGCCATCGGCTTGAGCAGTTTGCTGTCACGGATCACTTCGATTGGCTCGACCAGTGATGCCATCAACTCAACAGCCAGATCAGCTGCCGTATCGGTATCCTGCTTTGGCGAGAACTCGTTCAGGGCCTTGGTTTGCCATTCCTGATGAATCGCTTGGCTGATCTGCGCGATATGAGCCGCGATTGCTGTAGTCAGTTCGCAACTGCGCCCCTGCTGCAGGTGCTGCAGAGCATTATCGTCGAACAACAGGCGCTCCAGAGCCGGAAAGCCCTGAATGGATACGCTGGCATGACGAAAGAATTCGTCATCATAGGGCAGGTCGGACGCCAGTGTCTGGCGTAGCTGACGGGCACCGATGTTCTTGCGGTCCGGCCAGAACTCCAGGCTGAAGTTGCGCATCAAGAATTGAACGGGCCCAAACTGCACATGCTGGATGCCCTGCCAGGCCTGCATGCTGTCAAACCAGGCCTCACGCGCCGTTTGCAGCGCCTGTTGGTTGGGCGCCCGGCAAAGTGTGGCCGATGCCTGAGACAGGGCGGTAGCCGTACTGTCCAGTTGTGCATACCGGGGCAGCAGGTGCTGTTGCACCAGCTGGTGATTGAAGTGGGGCCAGTCGGGTTCTTGTGGGCTGGCATGGGCCAGGCCTGCCAGCAGAACCAGAGCAGTGGCGGCCAGCCAGACTGGCCACATGCGGGTGTGTGTTGATTGCATCAAAGTGACTCCAGAAACGAGATCAATTGTGTGCGCTGTTGTGGTGTCAGTTCACGGAAGCGTTCACGTGCCGCTTTCGCCTCACCACCATGCCAGAGTATGGCTTCGGTCAGGTTGCGCGCACGGCCATCATGCAGCAGGGCGCGCTCGCCACTCACGGTCCGGTGAAGACCCAGCCCCCAAAGGGGGGGGGTCCGCCATTCCTGGCCGTCAGCGGCAAATTCTGAACGCCCATCTGCGAGTCCCGTGCCCATATCGTGCAGCAGAAGGTCCGTATAGGGCCAGATGAGCCTGTTGCTTAGTGCCGGTCGGTCAGCCGCTGATCCGGTCCTGTGAGCGGGCGTGTGGCAACGGCTGCAGCCGATTGCAGAGAACAGCTGCTCTCCGGCCTTTACTGCGGCCGCCTCGGCATGGTGACGTGGGGGGGGCGCCAGGTGCCGTGTGTAAAACAGAAGCATATCCATCATGACCGCCGAAGCTTCAAGACCATCCTGAGCGGTGGTATTGCCATTGGGCGCATTCAGGCAGTCGTACTGGGCGGTCGTGCAGTCGCCTGAAGGGAACGGAGAGTCAGGGTTGGAAATGCCGATATCGTTGTTCAGGGCGCTGGCGTTTTGCTGGCGCAGGTCGGGTTGTCCCGCTTTCCAGCCGAAACGGCCCAGGCGCGGCTGATCATGTTGATTCAGCAAGATCCGGTTTGCCCGACCGGAGATGCCGTCATTGTCACGGTCCAGTGGATCCTCCCGTGCCAGGAGGTCAGCTTCGGGGATCAGTTCGAGCAATCCCAGCCCGATCATGGCCGGTGCCAGACGGGGGGAGATTTGAGTCTGCGGATGGAAGTGGCCATAGCCCGGATTGGCCAACTGGTAGATAGGCTGGCGCAGTTCAACCCGCTCGCCTCCGTTCAGTTCGACGCTGTGGGTACGGTACTCAAGGCGGAGGTGGGCTTCGGCCTTCAGGCCCCCCACGGCAAAGGTCTGCAACTGGGTGCCGTACGTGGGTTCCGGCTTCACGCCCTGAGGCTTAAGGTGTCCGTCGCCGGGAATACTCAGGCGGATCAGCAGCCCGTTACGATTGCTGCTGCCATGAGTGTCGGGTGGCAGGCCGCGGCCATTGTTGATATGACACTGTAAGCAGGAGCGCGCGTTATACAGGGGGCCAAGGCCATCACTGGCGGTAGTCGATGAGGGTGACGACACCCAGATCTTGTCGAAAATGGCGCGCCCAAGGACAAAGCTCATACGCTGTTCGAATGGAAGACCTGCGACCGGTTGCATGAAGGCCTGTCGGTCCTTCGCTGAAAAGGATGGACCGGGCAGAGCCCGGTCCGAAGCGGTCGCCACTGCCATAGCGACCTGGCTGGTGCACAACGCCAGCCAGAGGGAGAGCCAGCCTGTCAGACTGAGTGCAAAACGGGTCATCGATGAATCAGCTGCCAAGCACAGCTGAAGGGTTATCCAGACTGTCGGAGCCTTCCAGCTCCACGTCTGAAATACCCAGGGTTGCCATCACCTCTTCGAGGACCTGTGTCTGTGCGGTCAAAGCATCTACGAAGGCCTGTACCCGGGCATTCCCTTCAGTGTTGCCGGCGGCAATCAGTACGTCGAAGGTTTCACCCTGCTCCGCAGCATCCACCATCGCCTGAGCAGCTGTTTGAGTGGCATCCAGATGCGCACGCATCTTCTCATCGAGAGCCGGATCAAGCGCCTGTGTCAGCGAGGACAGCGAAGGTCCGCTCAACCGAGAACCATCCATTCGGGAGTATTCACCCAGGTAGACATTGCGAATGCCGAGCGCATCGTAGAAATGCGACCAGTGCGTGTTGTCAGAGAAGCAATCGTGTTCCTCTTCAGGATCATGCAACATCAGACCAAGCTTGGTTCTTTCCCCGGCCAGTTCACCATAGGACAGGCTACCCATGCCGGTGGTGATGGTGGCCAGAGCGCCCCGCTCGCCTTTGGCGGCCAGCTGCTTGCGGGCCTCGCCTTCGGGTTTCCAGTTGTTGGCCATCTCGGTCAGGTCATCGACCAGCAGGTCGGTGGCCGCCTTGAGGTAGGCACCGCGACGGTCGCAATTGCCATTACTGCAGTTTTCGGTATCAAAATCCGTGGCGGGACGGTTGCCGGCTCCCGGCTGGGTGCCGTTCAGGTCCTGGCCCCAGAGCAGGAACTCGATGGCGTGGTAACCGGTCGCTACGTTGGCCTCGACACCATCGATTTCGTGCAGGGTTTCTGCCAATAGTGCCTTGTCGATACGGCTTGCGTTGACCTGCTTGCCGCCGATATTCAGCCTCGGGTTGGCGATGATGTTGGCGCTGTACCAGGCGTTGATGTCGGATTCGCTGCCGTAGTGGGTGTCATCCACATAATCGATCAAGCCTTCATCCAGTGGCCAGGCGTTTACCTTGCCTTCCCAGTCATCGACGATCGCGTTGCCGAAGCGGAATACTTCGGATTGCTGGTATGGCACACGAGCGGCAATCCATGCCTCGCGAGCCGCTTTCAGGTTCGCGTCCGTGGGCTTCGCCAGCAGCGTGTCGATAGCCGCCTGCAACTGCTTGGCTGCGGTCAGGGAGTCTGCAAAAACGGCTTCCGCAATGTCGGCGTAATGCTGGTTGACCGAACTGGCCCTGGTGTCGACGACCGCACTGGTTGCGCTGGCCTGATTGATGGCAACCGGGGTGAACGGTGACATAAGCGCTGCCGCGATGACGGCGGGCAGCAGAAGACGTTTCAGTGTCATGACAACTCCCTGAATCAAGTTAGGATTTGGCTACACTAAACTAAATGCAAATCGTTATCAATAATATTTAATGTCATGGGTGAAAAAAACCGGCAGTTGCTTTGCCGGTTTGGTATACCACCATTGTGGGCTGATGCGATCAGCTTTGGGCCCAATCCTCGGCGTTGTGTTTGGCTGACAAGCGGGCGTAGTTTTCGGCGGTATAGGTGAAGAACTCTTTTTCCTTTTGGGTCAGCTCTCGCTGAGGCTTGGCCGGGCGACCGACATACAGATAGCCGCTTTTGAGTGTCTTGCCTGGTGGTACCAGGCTACCGGCTCCGATAATGACATCATCCTCAATCACCGCGCCGTCCATGATCATGGCCCCCATGCCGACGAGGATGCGACTGCCCAGGGTGCAGCCGTGCAGCATTGCCTGATGACCGACGGTGACATGGTCGCCGATGATCAGTGGGAAGCCATCCGGATTGTAGGGGCCTGCGTGGGTAATGTGCAGTACCGAGCCGTCCTGAATACTTGAATAGCGGCCAATGCGGATATAGTGCATGTCACCACGGATCACGGTCATCGGCCACACGGAACTGTGTTCACCGATCTCCACGTCACCCAGTACCACGGCGCTGGGGTCGACAAAAACGTTGTCGGCCAGTTTCGGGGTCATGCCCTGATAGGGTCTTACATTCATGCGGCTCTCCTGAATCTGATTGAAATCGCCTCTGCTGAGCCCCATTGTATACTGAATTAGAAAGTTGACCCTGCAATGCCGGTTTTGAATACCGATCCATAATGGAGAGATCCCCATGTCCAACCCTCTGCTCGAGCGTCATCTGCTGCCACCGTTCAGCCGTATCCTGCCGGAGCATGCCGAGCCCGCCATTGATGAGCTGCTGGCGCGCAACCGTTCCCGTATCGCCGAGTTGACCGCGGATGCTTCTGTAAGTGGCTGGACGCTGGTGGCTGAGCTGGAACAGCTCAACGATGAGCTTGCCCAGGCCTGGTCACCGGTCTCTCATCTTAATGCCGTGATGAACTCGGATGCCTGGCGAGAGGCGTATAACGCCTGCCTGCCCAAGTTGTCAGAGTACTGGACGGAATTGGGCCAGCATCAGGGCCTGTTCAAGGCGTTCGAGGCACTGGCTGACAGTGATGAATATCAGCAGTTGAGCCCTGCGCGTCGCAAGGTTGTGGATAACGCTTTACGCGACTTCCGTTTGTCTGGCATTGCCCTGCCGGAAGCCCAGCAGAAGCGCTATGCCGAACTGCAGCAGCGTCTGTCGGAACTGACGACGAAATTTGCCGAGAACGTACTTGATGCAACCCAGGGCTGGTGGAAAGAGATCCGCGATGAAGCTGAACTGTCTGGCTTGCCCGAGCATGCGGTGGCTGCTGCCAGAGAAGCCGCCAAGGCCAGGGAACTGGATGGCTGGGTGATCACGCTGGACTTCCCGGCCTACTATGCGGTCATGGCTTTTGCCGACAACCGCAGCCTGCGTGAAGAGCTGTATCGAGCCTTCAGCACCCGGGCCTCGGATCAGGGGCCCAAGGCGGGTGAATGGGACAACTCCGAGGTGATGAACGAGATTCTGGCGCTGCGCCATGAGCTGGCCCAGTTGCTCGGGTTCGACACCTACGCCGACTACTCGCTGGCGACCAAAATGGCACAATCGCCGCAGCAGGTGGTGAGCTTCCTCGAAGATCTGGCAACCGAAACGCGTCCGGTCGCCGAGCAGGAAGTGGCCGAACTGCAAGCTTTCGCACGTGAACGCGATGGTATCGAAGCACTCCATGCCTGGGATGTGACCTACTATGGCGAAAAGCTGAAACAGGCCCGGTACGAGATTTCGCAGCAGGAGTTGCGTCCCTACTTCCCGCTGCCCAAGGTACTGGACGGCATGTTCACCATCGCCGGTCGCCTGTTTGACCTGGAGGTGGAAGAGCAGCCGACATTTGACAGCTGGCATGCGGATGCGCGCCTGTTTGCGCTCAAGCGCAGTGGCGAAACCTTTGCTTATTGTTACCTGGATCCCTTCGCCCGCAGCGGCAAGCGTGGCGGTGCCTGGATGGATGACTGCCGGGTACGTCGCCGCCTCAGCGAGGCCGAGCTGCAGTTGCCGGTAGCCTATCTGGTGTGCAACTTCACACCGCCCTTGCCTGACCAGCCGGCGTTGCTGACCCATGACGAGGTGACCACCCTGTTCCACGAATTCGGTCACGGCCTGCATCATATGCTGACGCAGATGGAGGAAGCCGACATCAGCGGCATCAATGGTGTCGCCTGGGATGCGGTGGAGCTGCCGAGCCAATTCATGGAAAACTGGTGCTGGGAGCCGGAAGCACTGGCATTGATTTCCGGTCATCACGAGACCGGCGAGCCGCTGCCGCAGGCGCTGCTGGACAAGATGCTGGCGGCCAAACACTTCCAGTCCGGCATGATGATGATGCGTCAGCTGGAGTTTTCGCTGTTCGATTTCCGTCTGCACCATGAGTACCAGCCGGGCAAGACCGAGATCCAGGCACTGCTGGATGGCGTACGTGAACAGGTGGCAGTGATTCGCCCGCCGGCCGATAACCGCTTCCAGCATGGTTTCAGCCATATCTTCGCTGGGGGCTATGCCGCCGGTTATTACAGTTACAAATGGGCTGAGGTGCTGTCTGCAGACGCCTTCTCCCGCTTTGAAGAAGAAGGCATTTTCAACACGGACACCGGGCTTGCCTTCCGCCAGGAGATTCTGGAACAGGGCGGCTCGGGTGATCCCATGGATCTGTTTGTTGCTTTCCGTGGTCGTGAGCCCAGTGTAGACGCTCTGCTACGTCATTCCGGTATCCGTTGAGAGGTTTGAACATGAGTGTACAAAAGCGATTCATTGCGGGCGCGGTCTGTCCTCGCTGCGGTGAAATGGACACGGTACGCATGTACCGCGATGACGAGCGCGAACATCGCGAGTGCATCAAGTGCGGTTTTGCCGACTCGTTGCGCCTGGATGGTCGTCCTGACCCCAATGAAATTGAAACCCGCGTCAGCGGCGAGCGCTCCGACAAGGCGCCGGCGGCGGTGGCGGACGACAGCCCACAGCCGATCCGCATCATGGATCCCGGTACCCTGCGCCGGGATCATTGATCGTGCTCACTTCCCCGCTATCGCCCATGCCCTGTGGCTGGGCGATGCAAAGCCCGCTGGAGCATGAGTATCACGACCGTGAATGGGGTGTGCCCCAAACCGATGATCAGGTGCTGTTCGAATTTCTGGTGCTGGAATCGGCGCAGGCCGGTCTGAGCTGGCGCACGGTGCTGGAAAAACGGGAAGGCTACCGCTATCACTATCAGGGTTTTGACCCGGAGCGGGTGGCGGCGTTTGGCGAGGTCGAAATTGTCCGCATGCTGGCTGATGCGGGCATCATCCGTAATCGTGCCAAGGTTGAGGCCTCGATCAACAATGCGAAGGTTTTCCTCGAGCTTCAGGCCCGTTACGGGAGTTTCGCCCAATTTCTCTGGCGATATGTGGATGGCCGGCCCGTTCAGTCCGACTTTGAATGCATGGAGCAGATTCCAGCCCAGACCGCCTTGTCACAGCAGCTGGCCAAAGACCTCAAACGCGAAGGGGTACGTTTTTTTGGCCCGACCATCGCCTATGCCTACATGCAGGCGGTGGGACTGGTGAATGATCACTTACGCCACTGTCCCCGCCATCAGGTTTGCCTTGAGCTGGGGCGAGCGGTCAGTGTCTGAAAAGCCGGCCGTGTCTGCAAGGCCGGCTTTTGCCCGAGGGCACTGACTTCAGAAGTAGGTTGCCAGAACCAGATTCAGAGTGTCAGCGTCCTCGTCGGTGTAACCTTCCTCGCGCACATACTCGGCGATCAGCTCGGCATTGTCGCCCAACTCTCGGCTGATGCTGGCGGCCAGGCGTTTTTCTGCCAAATCCAGGTCAGCGGCCTCGTCCGATTCGCTGTAACCCAGTGCCAGCGTGCCTGGAGCACCGAATACTGCGGTATTGTAGTGAGCACCCAGGTGCCAGACGCTGGGCTTGGCACCGGCGAGCGAGTCGAAAGCGTCGGCCTGTACCCATTCGGCTGAAATGCCTGCTTCACCCAGTTCCATTGCAACGTTCAGACGCCAGGCAGACTGTTTTTCATCCACTCCGGCATCCAGGAAAAGCTCGGTATTACCGATGTTGTTCAGGTAGCCGGCGCCTACAGACAGGCCATTGCCAAAGGCGTAACCCAGATTCACACCCGCGTTATTAACGCTGTCATCGTTGTCCTGATCACCCTTGAACAGGTAGAAGTCAGAGCTGAAACCCGCTTGAGCGTAGCTCAGCACCGCCAGATCGTCAGTGTTATCGGTCAGGTCGTCGGTCAGAGGATCGGTCCAGGTGGCGCTTTCAATCACGCCGAAGGGGATACCGCTTTTGCCGATGGTCAGGGACAGCGGGTTACCCTCTTTGGCGAGGGTAGCGATCGCTTCATCGACGTAGAACTCATCGCCTTCCTTGTACTTCAAAGTGGTTGAGAGACTGATCAGTTCGTTGACCTGTGCATCCACGACCAGTTTGACAGCATCTACATCCAGATCGTTGGTGCTGCCTGTTTCCAGTTCACTGTGAGTGGCCAGAAATTCGGCTTTGCCGCTCAGGGTGATGCGATCGGTCCACTGGTTTGCCACAGCGCCTGATGCGGCATCAGGCTGGCTTGCCTGGCGAGCCTCCAGTTCAGAGATGCGCTGTTTCAGCGCCTCGATCTCGGCAGCGACAGAGTTGTCGGCGGCCTGGGTAACCAAAGGGAGTGCCATGATGGAGGCGCAGGTGATGGAGAGCAGAGATTTTTTCACGGTAATTCCAGAAAGTAACGTTATGTTTAATGCGAATCGTTATTAATTGTATTCCATTAAAATGACTCTCTGCAAGTACCACAGGCTGCGTTCCTGTGTGTGGCAGCAGGTTCCTCAGTTGGAGGGGTTGTACCAGACGCGGTAGATGACATCGGCCTTATCGTCGGAAATCAGCAGATCGCCATCTGGCTCGATCAGTACATCAACCGGGCGTCCCCAGGCACGTTCACCCTGCCGCCAGCCGGTGATGAATGCTTCCACGGACAGCACCTTATCTCCGGCAGTGGCGATCCGCATGACCCTGTAACCCACCTTGCTGGAACGGTTCCAGGAGCCGTGTTGGGCCATGAACAGCGTGGTGTTCGGCGTGTCGGGAAACTGCGTTGCGGTATAGAAGCTGATACCCAGGGCTGCGACATGAGCGCCGAGCAGCGCGACCGGCGGTTCACTGTTGATGGCTCGGCTGCCATCACCGAACAGAGGGTCAGGAAGTCCGTTGCCATGAACGAATGGGAAACCAAAATGCAGTCCACCCTGCTCGGCGCGATTGAGCTCATCATCCGGTTGGTCGTCACCCAGATGGTCGCGGCCATTGTCGGTAAACCAGAGACTGCCGTCTTCGGGATGCCAGGCAAAGCCAACCGAGTTGCGCACACCGCGTATCCAGGGAGCGGATTCGCCGGTTTCAGGGTCAAATCGCATGATGCTGGCAAAACGGGGGTCCGTGTGCAGGCAGGCATTGCAGGGTGCACCGAGTGTGAAGTAAAAGGCACCGTCGGGCCCCTGCTTCAGATATTTCCAGCCGTGATGGGTGATGTCGGGGAGGTTGTCGAGGACCATCTCCGGGGCCGGAGGGTCGGCCAGACGGCTGTCGATATCGTTCAGGCGAATCAGGCCGGTCAACTCGGCGATGTATAGATCTCCCTCAGACCAGGCTACGCCATTGGGCAGGCGTCGCCTCGACAGCAGCGTATATCGGCGCTCATAACGCTGGTCACCATCGAGATCCTGAAGCGCGAAAACGCGACCGTCACGCCGGGTACCCACATACAGGGTGCCAGAGGGACTCAGTGTCATCTGGCGGGCGTCAGGTACTTCGGCGACAACTTCGATTCGGTATCCTGGAGGCAGTTGTAGCCTCTCCAGCGGCAGCGCTTCGCTGAAACCGGTCAGTGGGGGCAGGATCAGCAGTAGTAGCCAGCGCATCATGGGTTCTCCTTATGGTGCAATAAGAAGAGTCTGGTCGTCCTGCCGACTTTGCGCCAGGGTTTTAGCCGCGAGAAAACCAGGCATCCTGCCGGTCAAGCCGCCAGAATACCCATGCGCCGGTCAGGCCACGAGCCGCGAACAGGGCGATAAAGGCCAGCCACAGTCCCTGGTTGCCCAGCGATTGACTGAACCACCAGACCGGTGCGAACACCAGCAAAACCGACACCAGCATGGTGTCCTGCATCGCTTTGACTCGGGTCGTGCCGATGAAAATGCCATCCAGCAGAAAACTCCAGGTGCCGATCAGAGGCAGGATGACGATCCACGGCAGGTAGAGCACCGCTTCATGGCGGACTTCGGGGATGTCCGTTAACAGGTGGATGATCGGCTTGCCCCCAAGCCAGAACAGCAGTGTCAGCAAGCAGGCGCTGAGGGCTGACCACAGAGTGGCACAGACAAGAACCCGATAGAATCCGCTGCGTTTTTTCTCCCCCAGCGCCTTGCCTGTCAGTGCTTCGGTGGCATGCGCAAACCCGTCCAGTGCGTTGGAGATCAGCAGCAGAAAGTTGAGCAGCACAGCATTGGCCGACAGAATGGTTGTGCCCTGCTTGGCACCCTGGGCCGTGAAGAAAGCAAAGGTCATCAACAGCAGCAGTGTGCGAACGAACAGGTAGCGGTTTACGCTGATCAGTTCGCGATAGTCGCCAAGGCGGTGAAGTTGTTGCCAGATCCAGCGGCCAGGGAGATGGCCCAGCAGGCGGCGACAGAACCATAACCCCAGCAACAGGCTGAAGTATTCTGCGCAGACGGTGGCCAGTGCCACACCGTCTGCCGCCATGCCAAAGCCGAACACGAACAGCAGGTCGAGCAGCATATTGAGCAGGTTGGTGCTGGTTAACAGGATCAGGGCGATGCGGGTGTTCTGGTTACCAACGAACCAGCCCAGCAAGGCAAAGTTGCATAGCACCGCAGGGGCTCCAAACGCCCGTATTGCCGTGTACTCGGCCGCAGAAGCCAGTACCGTCGGCTCCGGGTCCATCAGCTGTAATGCCAACGAGGTCAGCGGCGTGCGCAAAAGCAGAATCAGTATGCCGATCGTAACGCCGAGGACCAGTGACTGTCCCAGTAAGGTACGAATGCGTTCGCCATCCTGGCGACCACAGGCCTGCGCCACCATGCCGGTCGTGCCCATGCGCAGGAAACCGAATGCCCAGTAGAGGATGGAGAAGATCATGCTGCCAACGGCTACGGCACCCAGATGATGAGGATCGGGCAGATGGCCAATGACGGCGGTATCGACCAGGCCCAGCAGCGGCACGGTGATGTTGGATAGCATCATCGGCCATGCCAGTGACCACACGCGGGCGTGGGTAGCCTTATCGGGCCAGTATGCCGGTCGAATCATCGGGGTTGCAGAGCCCTGATGGGTAGTGTGTACAGCAGCAGGAATTCGATCAGGGCCGTGACGACCACCGAGGGACCTGCAGGGGTATCCCAGAACCAGGAAGCGGAAATGCCACCGGCCACGGCCAGCATGCCCAGTAAAGACGCGAAAACCGCCATCTGCTCCGGCGTTCGGGCAAGACGTCGGGCGGCGGCTGCCGGGATAATGAGCAAGGACGTAATCAGCAGTATGCCGACCAGTTTCATCGCCACGGCGATGACAACGGCAATCAACAGCATCAGTGCCAGCCGAGTGCGTGCGACGGGTACCCCTTCCACCTGTGCCAGCTCTTCATTGATCGTGATCGCAAGCAACGGGTTCCACAAGCGCCAGAGCAGCAGTAGCACCAGGGCGCCACCACCATAGATCCAGTACAGATCAGTCGGGGCAATGGCCAGCAGATCACCGAACAGGTATTCCATCAGGTCGATGCGCACGTTATCCAGCAGTGCGACGGCCACAAGGCCAAGCGACAGTGAACTGTGGGCCATAATACCCAGCAGTGTGTCAGTGGCAACCAGATGCTGGCGCTGCAGTGACACCAGCATGACCGCCAACAGCACGCAACAGGCGACCACGGCCAGATTCAGGTTGATATCGAACAGGAATCCCAACGCTATACCCATCAGTGCCGAGTGAGCCAGGGTATCGCCGAAATAGGCCATGCGGCGCCAGACGACAAACGCACCCAGAGGACCGGCCAGTGCCGCAATACCCAGTCCACCGGCCAGAGCCAGTACAAGAAACTCAGCCACAATGATGTCCGCTACATTCGTCAGGTTGGGGGTGATCGACAATGATGTCGCCGTGGGCGTCGTGCCGGTGCACGTGGTGATGATTGTACAGCGCCAGCGTACTGGCCTGGGCCGGCCCGAAGAGTTCGATGAACGAGGGGTCGCTACTGACATGTTCGGGGTTGCCGGAACAGCAGATATGCTGATTCAGACAGATAACATGATCAGTGGAAGCCATTACCAGGTGCAGGTCGTGGGAGATCATCAACACGCCGCAGCGGCGTTGTTTACGGATATCGGAGATGAGTTGATACAGCTCCAGCTGGCCGTTCAGGTCGACGCCTTGAACGGGCTCGTCCAGGACCAGCAACTCGGGGTCGCGCAACAGTGCGCGCGCCAGCAGTACGCGCTGGGTCTCGCCGCCCGAAAGATTGTGCAGAGAATGTTTGGCCAGGTGTATGGCGCCAACATCCTCCAGTGCCTTTAACATCAGTTGCTTATCGACTTTTTTGGGCGTATTGAGAAAACGTTCCACTGATAATGGCAAGGTGTGATCGATATGGAGTTTCTGCGGCATGTAGCCAATGCGTAAACCGGGCCTTCGCCATACCTTCCCGGTGGAAGGTTTAATCAGCCCCAGCACTACCCTCACCAGAGTGGTCTTGCCCGCCCCATTGGGACCGATCAGCGTTGTGATGCAGTTGTCGTGCAGGTGCAGGTCGATGGTGTTCAAGGCCGTCTGCTTGTTGAACCGGACACTGACCTGCTCGAGGCGCACCAGATCGGGGTTATGTTCAGGCATCCCTTCCCTCCCCGCGCTGACAGTTGGGACAAAGGCCTGTGACTTCGACCGTTTCCTGTTCAATGACAAAGCCGACTGCATGTGCGCTCTGCTCCAGAGAGGCTCGAACTGGTGCTGCATCCAGTTCTGACGTTGAGTGGCACTGCCGGCAAATAAGGAAGCAGCCCTGATGGGACTGTTCTGGATGGGGACAGCCGACAAAGGCATTCAAGGATGCGATGCGATGTACCAGACCCTGCTCCTGCAGAAACTCCAGTGCTCGATAGACGGTCGGTGGTGCAGAATTGAACCCGGCCTCAGCCAGTGCCGGCAGTAGCTCATAGGCGCCGATCGGCTGGTGACTTTGCCAGATCAGTTTCAGCACCAGCTCACGCACCGGTGTCAGACGCTGCTGACGTTCGCGGCAAAGCTGTCGTGCCTGCTGTAGCGCCTGGTCAATGCAGTGCTGATGATCATGGCCGGATTCAAATGCCAGGTTGTCCATAGTTATCCAGTTCGTTTAACCGCTATTCTGTTATATTATAACTTAATTGTTTGAATACATGAGATAGTGCTTTGATGAAATCCCGACTTCGTACAATCATGTCGACCTTCTCTCTCTCGGCAGCGATGCTGGCTGTGCTGCCGGCCGGGGCCGCAGAGGTCGTGACCAGTATCAAGCCATTACAACTGATCACGTCTGCTCTGACCGAGGGCGTAACCCAGCCTGAATTGCTGCTGCCGCCGGACGGCACGCCTCATCACTACGCACTCAAACCGTCTGACATGCGCAAGCTGGCGGATGCCCGTGTTGTGATCTGGGTGGGGCCGGCACTTGAGCAGTTCTTGCAGAAACCATTGTCCCGCACCGGTGCGCAGATTGTAACCCTGCTCCCGGATAGCCAGGCACATGAATCGCATGCAAGGAATGAACACGATGCTCATGACGCTCATGACGCTCATGATGCTCATAAAGAGGAGCAACATAGTGAACATGAGCATCACTCTCACGCTGCCGGTGAGGATCCTCATATCTGGCTGGATCCACTGAATGCGCTGGATATGGCCGATCAGATACTGCCAACCTTGGTTGAAGCCTTTCCGGATCATCAGACTCGATTGCTTGCCAATCGGGAAACTTTCGAACAGGCCGTCCGCAACAAGGATGCGGAGATCCGGGCGCAGCTGGCAGCCGTGCGGATGAATGGATTTTTTGTATTCCACGATGCCTACAGAGGGTTTGTTGATCACTACGGCCTTAACCAGCTGGGCTACTTTACCGTAGATCCGGCACGTAAACCCGGGGCGCGCCATCTGGCCGAGATTCGTCATCAGCTGGAGCAAAGCAAGGCCGTCTGTGTTTTCAGTGAGCCTCAGTTTACCAGTGCGGTTGTCGATGCGATTACCAGTGGCATCGACGTGAATCTGGGGGAGCTTGACCCCTTGGCGCGGGATGTTCAGCCGGGCGTTCATGGCTATACGGACTACCTGCAGATGCTGAGTGACAAGGTTGTTTCGTGCCTGCAGAAAAAATCTGAAGAAAATTAAAAAAGGACTTCACAAGGTCATATGGGGCCGATATAATGCGCCCCACTTTCGAAGCAGATGTGGTGGAATTGGTAGACACGCTAGCTTCAGGTGCTAGTGCCTTCACGGGCGTGGGAGTTCGAGTCTCCCCATCTGCACCACCTTTCATCGACAGATGTAAGGCTCTTCGAAAGCTGAAAATCAAGTGGTAACGCACGTTAAAACGTCACACCCAATGCAGATGTGGTGGAATTGGTAGACACGCTAGCTTCAGGTGCTAGTGCCTTCACGGGCGTGGGAGTTCGAGTCTCCCCATCTGCACCATACGGGTTCGTCCTGAGTTCGGATACAGTTTCCATAATACTTTAAGCAGAATTTCCAAAGCTCCGCGTCTTCGGGCCGTTCCGCGTTTTATTTTCCATCCATGATGTGTGTTTAGCCGCTTGGCAGGGTGTAAACAGCGATCCATCTCATGGATTTCGACGGTCGCGGCAACCAAGGTCAAATGACCCAGGGTTGTCATGCTGTCGTCTCTTTATCTTCCCGCCGTGTGCCTAATTGCTGAAACCCGATAAAGGGTTTGCTGGTATTGGCCAGTATTCACGCACAGTTTGCAGCCATTCCATTATCCACTTCATCAGCGGATACACCTGATTGATCTGGGACGAATAGGCTGTCTGATTATTCTGGATCACGGAATGACAGGGGGTGGACGTAGGCGGTTTTGGGTGTGGCTTCCGTGCCTGTCCCTCTGCTACTTGTCCTGAGCAGTCCAGTAGATAGTAAATGGAGTATATGACACGGTAGTGACACACATTTACTCACATGCAATATCCACAGGGTGTGGCTTGTACACAGCTTATCATTAAAGTGTCCCGCTTTTTCAGTGGCTTCTTTTTTACAAGATATCTATTAACAACCTGTTAGTAACATTCGTTATCCCATCGGCTGGGCGAAAACTGATCAGGATTCTACAAGCCCCGTACTGCAAGGGATGGGGGCAGGTGTTACGACCTTGTTAAAAGCTTACCCACAGATGCGCTCACTGGTGATGTGGATATAAAATCAGAAAAGTTTTCAACACGATCTGCTCGCAACACTGGGGTTCTCAAAGTTATTCAGGCTGCCCACAGGACCTGGTCTGGCTTGTTGATAAAACATCGGGCTGCCAGGAGCAATCGGGAAGCAGTATCGTTCTGGCTCGATGAAGAGTGGATGAGTTGTTGGTAGCGAGCGGAGATCAACGCCGTAAAGCCCAACAGATATACGCTCAGAAGTGATTCAAGCAGGAGCTTGCAATCATCAGGATCAGGCGCCTTGAGCAATCCCCTCGTAATCCAGCATGAAGCGTTCGATTTCGCCGGCGGGCAGTGGGCGAGAGTAGAAATAGCCCTGAATCTGGTGACAGCCTTGGTCAAGCAGGAACTCAACCTGCTCACGAGTCTCCGCACCTTCTGCGATAATCTCCAGCCCCAGGCTCTTGGCGAGCGCAATCACGGCACAGGTAATAGAGATATCTTCTTCATCATGGGGCAGGTCACGCACGAAGGACTGATCGATTTTCAGTTTGGTAACCGGCAACCGTTTCAGATAAGACAGAGATGAGTAACCGGTACCGAAGTCATCCAGCGCGATACGGATACCGGTTTGATGAATCTGTTGCAGCACTTGAATAGCCGCTTCCGGCTTGGTCATCAACTGACTTTCCGTGACTTCGATCTCCAGCCACTCAGTACGAAAGCCGGTCTCTTTGATCAGCTCCAGCAGCGTATCGACAAACTCAAGCTGCTGGAAGTGACGCACGGTCAGATTCACCGAAAGGATGCCGGGGTTCAGGCCTTGCCGGTACCAGCCGGCAAACTGAGCCATCGCCTGACGAATGATTTCCAGATCCAGCTGATGGATCAATCCTGTCGCTTCTGCCAGTGGAATAAAGCGGGCCGGAGGGATCATGCCTTGTTCCGGGTGCTGCCAGCGGGCCAGCGCCTCGAAACCGATAATGGTGCCATTGGCGGCATCAATCTGGGGCTGAAAGAATGGGATCAGCTCTGAATTGAGCAGGGCGGAACGCAGCTGGGCTTCGAGTGACAGACGATCCAGAGCCTTCTGGGTCAGCTCGGTATTGAAATACTGGAAGGTATTGCGACCTTCACTCTTGGCCTGATACATGGCGGCATCGGCTTGCATCAGCAGCTCATTGGCAGTCTGTCCGTGGTCAGGAAAGAGACTGATACCGATGCTGCAACTGGTATAGAGTTCGGTTTGATCGATCTGCAGAGGCCGGCTGATGTTGTGCAGAACTTTTTGCGCGACTTCTGTCGCCTGACTGACGTTATCCACGCCCTCGAGCAGAATGGAGAATTCATCGCCACTCTGGCGCGCCAGCGTATCCGTCGCTCGCAGGCATCGAGTCAGCCGGTTGGTGATGATATTGAGGACCTTGTCCCCGGTATTATGGCCGAGTGAGTCGTTGATGGTTTTGAAGTGATCCAGGTCTACGAAGAGCACGGCGACCTTGTGTCTCTGACGGGCTGCCTGCACGACCGCATGGGTGAGACGCTCATTGAACAGGGTTCGGTTGGCCAGGCCGGTCAGGGCATCATGATGCGCCATGTGGTCCAGCGCATCCTTTTGCGCCTGCAAGTCGAGACGAGACTCACGAATCGACGTGATCATGGTATTGATGCTGTGAGCCAGGGTGCGCACTTCGCGGGGGCCTCTGTCAGGCACCATATGGGTTGGAATACCGCTCTTGTCGGTATTGCCGATGGTCGTGATGATGCTGTTCAGAGGCGTGAGGATAAAGCGCCGAGTCATCATCAGCAGTATCAGGACAATAAGCGTGCAGATGATGAGCGTGTTGATCAGGGACTCTCGAATGATCGCGTTCAGCTTGGCGTCAATCTCAGCACTCGATGCGTAGAGGTGAATTTGGCCGATGAGTTCGCCAGACGCGTTCAGGACGTCGCGGCTGTCCGAGTAATAGCAGTTGTCCAGATGTTTCCAGTGGTTGGGGTTGTCGGGCTCGAAAGTTACCAGCCTGTTGGCTTCTGAACGAAGCTGGCCACTAATGTAAGCGGCTTCACCCAGGATACTGCCCAGTTTGAAGTCCTTGACCAGCACGGCGCAGTTGGCGTTGAGGCTGACTTCATTGATCAGAATCTTTTCATACTCATTGACGGCAAAAGCTTCCATCAGACCGGTAATGTTCTGCTGCAGTGTGTCGAGCTTTCGTGTGGTGCGCTCCTGCATCTCTTCTGACATGCGCTGTTTGGCAATGAAGTAGTCGACGGCAGCACTGCTGGCAACGGTGATGAATACAGTGGGCAGGATGATGCACAGCAACAGGATGAAGATGGAGGGCGTGACCGGCTGGTGATGCATCAGGGTGTGGCCTCCTGCCCCAGAACGTTCCGCCTGATAGTCTTCAGGTTGTCGTCCAGGTTGTCTGCCGAGATGGCCAGCACCGGTAGCTTCTGTTCATGTTCCACGGTCAGTCCCTGCAGGTGCTGATGCAGGTTTTTAACTGCCTGCTCTCCCATCAGGAAGGGCTGCTGCATGGCAGCACCTACCAGTACTCCTGAAGGGATCAACTGCAAGAACTCGGGCTCGGCATCGAAGGTGACCAGCAGAATTTCACCACGGCGGCCCGTATCAGCTATGGCATCCAGCGCAGCCTGGTAACGATCGGACCCCTGCAGCCAGAGGGCGCGCAGATCCGGTATGCTTTCGATCAGCTCACGACTGAAACGATAGGTTTCGTCATGGGAAAAATCCACTTGCTGGCGCATGGCGGCGTTATGGATACCGGCTTCGTCCAGTGCCTTCATGAACCCTGCGGTACGGGCCTGACCGTTTAGACGTTTTTGCGGGATGGCGATGATACCGACGCGGCCCTGTTGCCATCCCCGGACCTCAAGGGCATGCGTCAGCACCTGACCAATTCGGTAGGCACCGGTGTAATTGTCCGACGAAATATAGCTGATATAGCCATCGGAATCGGCACCGATATCGGCAATGACCACGGGTATACCCGCCCGGTCGGCCAGCTTGATCAGCGTGGCTGCGGCCGAAGAGTTGGTGGGGGAGATGATCAGCCCTTCAGCCTTCTGCTTGATGGCGTCAGCGATCAGCTCGAGCTCCCGCCGTGCGTCATTATGAGCGCTGTAGATGTCAATGCCGTAACCTAATTCGTGCGCCTGGCGCCGAATGCCGCGTGCCATGATATCCCAGAACGGGATGCGGGTATCCGAGGTGATGTAGACCAGGCGGGGCTGAACAGTATTTTCAGCGGTGGTCATCCTTTCCGTGGCCAATGCGGGAAGTGCCAGCATGCAACTGAGCAACCCGGTCAACATGAGTTGTTTCAGCATAACGAAGGTGGCCGATAAGTCCTTAGGCATAGCGTACAGGTCCAAGGCTGTAGTTCCCGATTGAGATCTAGAGTACCACTATCCCTGTCGAGTTGAAGCCAGGATACAGGCTGAATTTGTCTAAGGTCATGGTCCGAAGAGTCAGTGACAGTCTGATGACAGGCTATGGATTCGCTTATGGCGACCATCAGCGATCAAAGGCTGTGGTTCTTGTTTGTGCTGGGCTGGATGAAAAAATTACTGATAGATATCACCCAACCTGAATTTTTCCTTAATTTGTGTGTGGTTGTTCGGAGACGCTTCTGTTATACCTTGGTACACCATCATGTTGTGATCGCATTCAGTCATGCGATAAAAGGTGCCAGAAAAAATGAAAAAAAACCTGCCCGTTACACATGTAGAAGAAGATTACCCCGCGTCAGCGAACATCCTCTCAACGACCAACCTCAAGGGTGCGATCACCTACGTCAATGAGGACTTCATCAAGGTCAGTGGATTCCACACCGATGAGCTGCTTGGTCAGAATCACAACATTGTCCGCCATCCGGACATGCCGCCAGCGGCATTCGGTCAGCTGTGGGGCACCGTCAAGTCTGGCGAGTCCTGGATGGGCATGGTCAAAAACCGTTGCAAGAACGGCAACCACTACTGGGTTGACGCCTATGTAACACCGATCAAAAAGGGTGGTGCGGTCGCCGAATACCAATCGGTGCGTCGTAAGCCGGCACGAGAGTTCGTTCAGCGTGCCGAGGAGGTGTACCCTCAACTGATGGCCGGCAAGACACCGAGAGTCCTCAAAAATACCCTGTCTCTCAGCAGTAAAACCCTGCTTTGGCTGCTGTTGCCCCTGCTCAGTATTTTCCTGTCGGCATGGCTGGTGCCTGAGCCCGGCGTGGCGCAATGGGCTGTTGCCTGTTCGGGTGTCATTCTGGCTGCTCTGGGACAGATGTTGACGCTTCAACCGCTGAAACTGGCTATGAGCAAGGCATCCAGCGTGATAAACAACCCGGTGGCGCGCTATATCTACACGGGGCGCCGGGATGATGTGGGCCAGCTGCTGCTGGCAATGAAAGCGCTTGAGTCCGAAACTGCGGGTCTGATTGGCCGTATTGCCGATTCAGCTGCGCACATGATGCATAGCTCCAGCAGCCTGGGGGAAGCGGTTGCCCGCTCACGGGATGGTGTTCAGAGCCAGTTTGCAGAAACCGATCAGGTGGCTGCGGCGGTGAATGAAATGTCCGCGAGCATCCAGGAAGTGGCTGATAACGCCCAGAGTACCTCGGTCAATGCCAATGAGGGGCGCAGCCAGGTGGAGCAGGGACGTAAGGTCGTGACCGACATGGTGGACCTCATCGCATCCCTTGAAGGTCAAATCAAGCAGGCCGCTGATGTGATCGGCCAGGTACAGAGCAGCAGCACTCAAATCTCGACAGTGCTGAACGTCATCAATGAAATTGCCGAGCAAACCAATCTGCTGGCGCTGAATGCCGCCATTGAAGCGGCGCGTGCGGGTGAAGCCGGTCGAGGCTTCGCGGTCGTAGCCGATGAAGTGCGCTCTCTGGCCAGCCGCACCGGCAACTCAACCGATGAGATCCGCAAGATCATCGAACAGCTGCAAAGCAACTCGGGCATGGCCGTTCAGGTGATGGAAGCCGGTCAGCGGCAGACTGAACAGTGTGTGCACCAGGGCAGTGTCACCGTGTCCTCTCTGGAAGAGATCTGGCGTTCCATCAACCAGATTCATGAAATGAGCATGCAGATCGCGACGGCCGTCGAGCAGCAAAGTGGTGTGGCCGACGAAATCAATCGCAGTGTGGTGACCATACGGGACATGTCGGAGCAGAACCTGGAGGTCGCCGGTGAGTCAGGCTCAGCCAGTGCAGAAGTACTGGGTGTCGCCACCGGGTTCAGGGATCTGGCGAATCAGTTCTGGGCCCAGCAGGGCCGCTGATACCTGGCGAAGACATGATTGAGATGATCAGGCTTGATCCCGGCTCGGCGCGGCTGGAATACGAATGGGAACGGCAGTTTGCGGCACTGAACCAGCATGCCATTGTCAGTGTGGCCGATGCTGCCGGCCGTATTACCTATGTGAACGACCTGTTCTGCGAGATCAGCGGATATCGCCGTGATGAACTGTTGGGTAACACCCATCGAATCGTGAAGTCTGACCGGCATGAGCCAGCCTTCTACGAAGACATGTGGCGGACCATCACCTCGGGCCGTTTGTGGAAAGGAGAGGTCTGTAATCGTCGAAAGGACGGAACGCTCTACTGGGTGGAGTCCACGATTACGCCTTTCCTGAATGCTCAGGGAAAACCGTTTCAGTACGTTTCCATTCGCACCGATATCACTCACGTTCAGGCGGTTCAGGAGAAGCTGCTCAGGCAGAGCGAGATGCAGCAGTGCCTGACGCGGGTGGCCCAGCGCCTGTTGGCGCTGCAGCCTTCAAACTATGGGCAGGTCTTGCATGAGGTGCTGGCAGACGCAGCCACAGTGCTTGGTGCCGGCAGTGCCTCGCTCTTCCGAGTCGAACGAGGGGCTCTCGTGTTGCAAACTGACTGGCCCTTGGCCAACGGTGACGCAGTCCGGCAACGACCACTCGACGCGGCCTTGAACTCGTTCATGCATGATCTCGGATCCAGCCGGGATCGGGCGCGATTCTTTACACTCGCAGATCTGGCTCAGGCAGTCCCCGGCCTTTCGGCAGAACAGTACCAGGGGGATTTGCTTGTTGTGCCCCTGAATGGCGAGCGCCGAATGGAAGGAGTCATCCTGTTCTCGTCGGAGCAATTGCAACCGACATGGCGTGAAGAATGTGGTGACCAGGTTGTACTGCTGGCCAACATGTTGCTCAGTGCCATGGCCCGATTCAACACAACCCGGGAGTTGGCAGCGACCGAAGAGCGTCTGCGTCTGGGGCAGAAATTTGCCAATATCGGTACCTGGGAAAGTGATCTGGTCTCCGGTGAGTTTTTCTGGTCAGAGCAGATCCCCTCGCTGTTCGGTTTCCCTGATCAGCTTCAGCCAAGCCTGGGGCAATTGTTCCGTGCGGTGCATCCGGAAGATCGAGATCTGTTCAGGGAAGCGCACTTCAACGGCTTTGAAGCTGAAAGCAGTTACGAGATCGAATACAGAATTATCAGGCAGGACTCCGCGGACGAAGTGCGTTGGCTGATGGAGCGTGGCACCCTGGTGCAGGGCGGCAATGACTCACCGGCCAAGCTGCTCAGCGTGGTGCAGGATATTACCGAGCGCAAGGAAACACAGCTCAGGCTTGAAAAGCGAGAGGCCGAGCTGCAAAGCGCTCAGCGCCTGGCGAGAATCGGCAACTGGAGCTACACCTACGTTACTGATCGTCTGCAGTGGTCGGACATCGCCGCCGAAATTTATGGTGGTCAGTCAGCGCAGGAGCCTCCCAGCATTCACGCCTTCTGGGAGCTTGTCCATCCGAGTGACCGTACCCTCGTGCAGCAGGCCTATGCAAAATCCACGGTGTCGGGTGGATTTGATGTCATTAACCGCATCATCCGTCCTGATGGCTCAATGGGTTATGTTCATCAACTGGGCCAGCCTGAAAGGGATGCAGCCGGTAACCTGATTGGCCTGTCCGGTACGGTGCAGGATATTACCGAGCGGGTTGAGTCGGAGCGCAAACTGAGGGAAACGGAAGAGCGCTTTGCGTTCGCGGTTGAAGGGGCCGGCGACGGGATCTGGGACTGGAATATCAGCACCGGTGCCATGACGCATTCCCGGCTTTATATGGAGATGCTGGGCTACGAGCAGGATGAACTGCCACACCATATCAGCACCTGGACCGAGAGTGTGCATCCTGATGATATGCCTGGAGTCAGCCAAATTCTGGAAGACTATCTGGCGGGCAGGCGAGAGCGCTATCACGTTGAGCTGAGACTGAGGTGCAAAAACGGCCGTTACAAATGGGTCCTGTGCCGTGGCGTCGTGGTAGAGCATGACTCTGATGGCAAACCCTTGCGGATGATCGGGATCCACAGTGACATCACGCGGATGAAAGAGGATGAAGCCGCATTGATTGCTGCACGCAATGAAGCTGAGCGTGCCAACCGCGCCAAGTCCCACTTCCTGTCCAGTATGAGCCATGAGTTGCGCACGCCCATGAATGCCATTCTGGGCTTTGGCCAGTTAATGGAATATGACGTCGACCTGGCAGCAGAACACAAGGACAGCGTGCATGAAATTCTTAAAGCGGGGCGCCATCTGCTTGATTTGATCAACGAAATCCTTGATCTTGCCAAGGTCGAATCGGGTCATATGACGATCTCGCTGGAACCGGTTGATCTGTCCGATCTGGTCAGCGAGAGCTGCAGCCTGGTTCGTCCCTTGGCCAGGGATAGAGGCATCAGGCTGCTGGCCGATCATCTCGAACCCGTGCGGGTCATCGCCGATAAGACGCGGCTCAAGCAGGTGATCCTGAATCTGCTGTCAAATGCGGTCAAATACAACCGTGATCATGGCAGTGTCTCACTCTGCAGTGAACTGCGTGAGGGCAATGTGCTGCGGCTGATATTTGAGGATACCGGGTATGGCATTTCATCCGAAGGTCTGGAAGGGCTGTTTCAGCCGTTTAACCGCATCGGAGCCGAGAAAAGCGGTATCGAAGGCACAGGGATTGGGCTGACGTTGACCAAGCAGCTGGTTGAACTGATGGGGGGGAGCATAGGGGCAGACAGTCAGTTGAACATCGGCAGCCGCTTCTGGATTGATATGCCTTTGGACACTGAGGCAGAGCCAGAAGATGACTTGCCGGCTGCAACCAGGACGGTTGCCACCGAGCAGAGAATGCCCTGCAAGACGGTTGTCTATGTGGATGATAATCCGTCAAATATCAAGCTGATACGCGGGATACTGGGGCGCTACCCGGGCGTTCAACTCCTGGATGCCCATACGCCAGACCTGGGGATAGAGCTGGTTAAACAATCGCATCCGGATCTGGTGATTCTGGACATCAACATGCCTGGCCTGGATGGCTACCAGGTGCTGAAGATTCTGAAGCAGATACCGGCATTCGCCGATACGCCGATCATCGCCCTGACCGCCAACGCCATGAGCAGGGATATTGAGAAAGGGTTAGCGGCCGGATTCAAGCGCTATTTGACCAAACCGCTTGAAGTGCCCGTGCTTCTCGAGGCGATTGAGGAGATTCTGGTACTGGATCAGGAGACTGGGTAAGCGTTCAACAGTTGTTGCCTGTTTGACGCAATCGGTTGAATGGGCCTTCTGCCCGCCTGTATCGGGAAAGGACTGTCAGGCCGGTCGATAGCCGGATGCGGCTGTAACTGTCAGATTCCAGTGATCGCTGGGCGAGGAGGCTGTCAAATTCCGGAAACAAAAAAGCCCCGTTTTCACGAGGCTTTTTTGAGGAATCTTGGTGCCCAGAGGCGGAATCGAACCACCGACACGGGGATTTTCAATCCCCTGCTCTACCGACTGAGCTATCTGGGCAACGGGGGCGTATTTAATCGGAAACCGCCCCACAGGTCAAGCACTTGCCGAAATTATTTTTCCGGCGGCACGTAACCTTCAGCCTGATCGTACTCTTCACCGGAGAGGAACTTTTCCATTTCCTGCTGCAGGTACTTGCGGCTCTCCGGATCCATCAGGTTCAAGTGCTTCTCGTTGATCAGCATGGTCTGATGATCGGTCCATTCTTGCCAGGCCTTCTTGGATACATTGTCGAAGATGTTCTGACCCAGTTCGCCGGGGTAAGGCGGGCGGTCCAGTCCTTCCAGTTCCTGTTTGTACTTGCGGCAGAAAACGGTACGGCTCATTGATGATCTCCGGTTCAGCTGGCGTAGCGCTCAAGCAGTCGCTTGACCGGTGCCGCCAGGCCAATATTTGCGGGTTGCTCCACGTTATACCAGAGTGCCGGCGTGCCTTCCATGACAGAGTTTGTGGGGTTTTTGGCCTGCACCCGTGCGGGAGTGATATCCAGATGGTAGTGACTGAAGGTATGGCGCAACGGCTCCAGCACTTCAGTGGCACTGTCGTCCAGTTCCAGCCCGAGGGTTGAAGGGGCGTCACGCAGGTCGGCGACTTCGGGCAAGCTCCAAAGCCCGCCCCAGATGCCGCTGGGAGGGCGTTGTTGCAAGAGTACCTCACCATTCTCGTTGCGGAGCAACAGCATCATGGTCTGCTTGACCGGCAAGGTTTTCTTCGGGCGGGGAGAGGGCAAGCGATCGGTCAGGTTCAAGGCTCTGGCCTGACAATCGGCCTGCAAGGGACAGAGCAGACAGCCGGGTTTGCTGCGCGTACAGACCGTTGCCCCCAGATCCATCATCGCCTGGGTGTAGTCGCCCACGCGATGGTCCGGCGTATTACGTTCGGCATGCGCCCAGAGCTCTTTCATCACGGCGGGAGTACCCGGCCAGCCTTCCACGGCGTAGAAACGGGCCAGTACACGTTTGACGTTGCCATCGAGAATGGCGGCACGTCGTCCGGTCGAGATGGAGATGATGGCGCCTGCCGTGGATCGGCCGATGCCGGGCAAGGCCTCCATCTCTTCGACGCTTTTGGGGAAGTCGCCACCCAGGTCACGACTGACGATGCGTGCAGCCTTGTGCAGGTTGCGGGCACGGGCGTAGTAGCCCAGCCCGGTCCACAGATGCAGTACCTCGTCCTGATCGGCGTCTGCCAGATCATGTACGGTCGGGAAACGCGCGATAAAACGCTGGAAGTAGGGGATGACCGTTTTCACCTGGGTCTGTTGCAGCATAATCTCCGAGATCCAGGTGAAGTAGGCGGTTTTCTCGGCCTGCCAGGGCAGGTCGTGGCGGCCGTGCTGGTCAAACCAGGCCAGCACGGCGCTGTGGAACTGCTCAGATGTCATCGGCCGAACAGCCCCTTGAGCACCTGACCGGCGCCTTCCTCGCCCAGTTTTTCCTTCAGTTTTTCCTCGACCTGACTGCCCACTTTCTCTTCCACCTTACGTTTGGCTTCTGCCTTGATGATGTTGGAGATGAAGCTGGTATCGAGACGGCACAACTTGGCAGGTTCATCGTAGAAACCACCCTTACAGTTGACCGGTACCTCCACCCCTTCCAGTCGATTGTTTACCGAGCAGCTTTCGTTGAACAGGTTGCCTTCCAGGGTCAGGCCCACGCGATAGTCCAGCGCCTGCTGAGGCAGGTTAACGTTGCCCCGGCCAGCGACTGTCATGGCATCCAGTCTGGCCGTCAGATCGTTGTTGCTGACGACCCCGTTACGCATGTTGAAGTTCGCACCCAGATCGGCGAAGGGCGTGGTTTTGTCTACCTGCTCGGCGTTGATCCAGAGTGCGGACAGGTTGTTGATGCCCTGGCACATGGACTGGGCAGCGTCGATACCCTTGAGCAGGCCTTCAGCCATCTGCACGTTGGCGCTGCCGTTCAGAGAGTTGACCCAGGCGTGAATCGACTGGCCACTCATGCTGATGTCGGCGCGGCTGTCCAGCTTGCCTGCCACAACGTCGGTATCGGCCAGTGTTTTCAGGGCGTTACCCAGCTGCAAACCGGTTACACGGGGTGCCAGGCTGATGCGCAGAGGCGCCTTGCGGGCATCCAGCTGAGCGGTGGTACTGATCTGGCCTTCAAAGGCACTGGTGTTGAAGCGGGTCAGTTTGATCAGGCCGTTGCTGGCAGCGAGGGTCAATCCCGGCTTGCCCAACTGAATACCATTGATCTTCAGGCTTTCGAGATCAAGTTCGGCATTGAGATTGAGCGCGCGCAGGGGTTCCATGGGGATGATTTCATCCTTGGGCCAGCCTTTGCTTGAGCCAGAACCCGCCTGGGCCTGAGACGGGGTCGTCTCGGTTGCCGGCGGCAAATAGCGGTCGGCATCCAGTGCATTACCCTTGAGCTTCAGACCGATCTGCTGGCTATCCAGGCCGAAACTGGCCTCACCGTTAAATTGGGTATCGTCCAGCTGCAGGCTCAAGGGCTTCAGCTGAACGGTACCGGCAGGGCCTCCCAGGGTGGCGCTGAAGGCGAGAGCGGTCAAAGCGTTCTTGTCGCTGGTTTCCGGAGCTGCCTGGCCAAGGGTGGTCAGTAGCTGTTTAAGGTTGAACGTATTGCTGCTCAGCTGACCACTGAGCTGAGGCTGACTGAAGCTGCTCAGGCTGAGTTCGCCGCTGAGGGTCAGAGGATCAGCATCAATCTTCAGCTGGCGAATATCGACCTGTTGCTCATTGAGACGGGCGTCCAGGTCGGCGGCAAGGCCGAATTTCAATGCCGCCGGAATGCTGGCGCCTTCAATCAGTTCCAGTGTGCTGGTCAGGCCGGACAGCTGGTAACGGTTGCCTGCCAGATCGAGTGTTACCTGAGTTTCGAGCGTGGCGCGGCTGTGCAGTTGCAGCTGTTCAGCAGTGAATTGACGCAGGCTGGCTCCCAGCTCCAGTGGGAACGCCTCTCCTTCGCTGATCCGGCCTGACGTCAGGTTGAGATCACTCAGTTCGATACGACTGTTATTCGCCTGATCGGTAAAGGTCAGCGCAGCGTTGCGGATCTCGATCGCTTCGATATCGATCGAAAGGCCTTTTTCACGTGAGCTTGATGCCGCGCTGTCCGACTCCCCTGATGTCTGGTCCTGTGCTTCGCCGCCAGCCGCGGGGCTGGTCGGGGTCCAGTTATTGCCGCCCTGACGGTCCTGTACCAGCTCCAGTGCAAGGCCGTCGACCAGCAGTCGGTTCATTTGCAGTTCGCCACCGATCAGGGCGGGAATGCTGACCGAGACTTCGGCACGGTTCAATTGACCCAATGCCGGCTTGTTAGGGTAGCTGACCCCAATCTGGTTCAGTTCCAGCGCCAGCCAAGGGTAGAAGGACCAACCGATATCACCGTCGATCTTCAGTTCGATGCCAGCCTGCTCGAGCGCCGCATTACGGATCTCGTTCTTGTAGTCGTTGGGGTCGATCAGTGTGGTAAGGGCTGCCAGTGCAACTCCGATCAGGAGCAGCAGGCCCAGCAGCAGGGCGAAAATCAGCTTGATTGCTTTCATGAAAGGTCCCGTCATTTCCCTGAACATTAGACGAGCTTGAGTATAGCGGATCTGAATGATCCTTTGTTATCCCGCAGTATGAACCTGCCGTTAAGCCGCGGTTGGATGTATAATGAGCGTTTTCGTAAATCCCAGGCGGAGAGAAAGATGGCCGAGCGTAAAGCCCAGGTAACCCGCAACACGCTGGAAACCCAGATCACTGTTGCCGTAAACCTTGATGGCACCGGGCAGCTGGATGTGGATACCGGTGTCCCTTTTCTGGATCACATGCTGGATCAGATTGCCCGTCATGGCCTGATCGATCTGGAGATCAGCGCTATCGGCGACCTGCACATCGATGATCACCACACAGTAGAAGACATTGGCATTACCCTCGGCCAGGCGTTCAAGCAGGCGGTAGGCGATAAAAAGGGCATCTATCGTTACGGACATGCCTATGTGCCGCTGGATGAAGCACTCTCTCGCGTAGTGATCGACTTCTCAGGCCGTCCCGGCCTGGAAATGAACGTCGAGTTCACACGTGGTCGTGTCGGCAACTTCGACGTGGATCTGTTCTCCGAGTTCTTCCACGGCTTCGTCAACCACGCCATGGTGACGCTGCATATCGATAACCTGAAAGGCAAGAATACCCACCATCAGGCCGAGACCATCTTCAAGGCGTTTGGTCGTGCTCTGCGCATGGCACTGACCGTTGATGAGCGCGCTGCGGACATCATGCCGTCCACCAAGGGGTGCCTGTAAGTCATGAGCAACATTGCAGTAATCGACTATGGCATGGGCAACCTGCACTCGGTCGCCAAGGCGCTGGAACATGTCCAGCCTGGTGTAGAGGTGCGTGTGACGGCTGATCCCGAACTGGTGCGCAGTGCCGACCGTGTGCTGCTGCCTGGCGTGGGCGCCATTCGCGACTGTATGGCAGAGATCCGTCGCCTGGGTGTCGATGCCGAAGTGCGTGAAGCGATTGCCTCCGGCAAGCCGTTTTTGGGCATCTGCGTCGGTTATCAGGCGTTGATGGAGTTCTCCGAAGAGAACAACGGCGTTGACTGCCTCGGCGAGTTCGAAGGGCGCGTCAACTTCTTTGGCGATGACCTCAAGGATGCCGATGGCGAGCGGCTGAAAGTACCGCACATGGGCTGGAACCAGGTCTATCAGACCCAGGATCACCCCCTCTGGGCCAATATTGAGGACGGTAGCCGTTTCTATTTCGTGCACAGCTACTACGTGAAGGCGAAACAGAGCGAGCTGGTGGCCGCGACCTGCAACTACGGTGTCGACTTCGATGTGGCGATCGCCCGCGATAACGTTTTTGCGGTGCAGTTCCACCCTGAGAAAAGCCAGAAGGTAGGCCTGCAGCTGTTGCAGAACTTCCTCAACTGGGACGGCCGTCCCTGAGCCTGACATTTTTTGACTGATTATTCTGGATTCGAGCCGATATGCTGATTATTCCCGCGATTGACCTCAAAGATGGTGCCTGCGTTCGTCTGCGTCAGGGCCGTATGGATGATTCCACCGTATTTTCCGATAACCCTGTCGAGATGGCGGCCAAGTGGGTTGAAGCCGGCTGCCGTCGTCTGCATCTGGTTGACCTGAACGGTGCTTTTGCCGGTGAACCGGTCAATGGCGAGATTGTCAAAAAGATTGCCGAAGCCTATCCGGATCTGCCGATCCAGATCGGTGGCGGTATCCGCTCTGCCGAGATTATTCAGGCCTATCTGGATGCCGGCGTGCAGTACGTCATCATCGGCACCAAGGCGGTGAAGGATCCGAGCTTCGTGACGGAAATGTGCAAGCAGTTCCCGGGTCACATCATCGTGGGCCTGGACGCTCAGGACGGCTTCGTAGCCATTGACGGTTGGGCCGAGATCACGGACATCAAGGCGGTGGAGCTGGCCAAGCAGTTCAAGAACGACGGTGTCAGCGCCATCGTTTACACCGATATCAGCCGTGACGGCATGATGCAGGGCGTGAACGTGGAAGCGACCGTAGAATTGGCACGTGAAGCCGGCATTCCGGTAATCGCCTCCGGTGGCGTGACCAACATCGAAGACATCAAGGCGCTGGCCAAGGTCGCCGATCAGGGTATCCTGGGCGCGATCACCGGCCGTGCCATCTATGAAGGCACCCTGGACGTGGCCGAAGCTCAGGCGCTGAGCGACGAGCTCACCGGCAACTGAGAGAGATAGCAGTATGGCACTGGCAAAACGCATCATCCCCTGTCTCGACGTGGAGAATGGCCGCGTGGTGAAAGGGGTTCAGTTCGTCGATATCCGTGATGCCGGCGATCCGGTGGAAGTGGCCAAGCGCTACGATGAACAGGGCGCTGACGAGATCACCTTCCTCGACATTACCGCGACCCATGAAGGGCGCGACACCATGGTGCATACCGTGGAGAAGATGGCCTCTCAGGTATTCATTCCGCTGACAGTCGGTGGTGGTATCCGTACCTGCGAAGATATCCGCACCATGCTCAATGCCGGTGCCGACAAGGTCTCGATCAACAGCGCCGCGGTAAAGAACCCGGACTTCGTGCGCGAAGCGGCCGAGCGTTTCGGCAGTCAGTGCATCGTGGTCGCAATCGACGCCAAGAAGGTGAGCCAGCCGGGCGAACCGGACAAGTGGGAGATTTTTACCCACGGTGGCCGCAAGCCGACCGGAATTGATGCCGTTGAATGGGCGAAAAAGATGGTCGACCTCGGGGCCGGCGAGATTCTGCTGACTTCCATGGACCAGGATGGCGTCAAGAACGGCTATGATATCGGTGTCACTCGCGCCATCAGTGAGGCGGTTCATGTCCCGGTGATCGCGTCCGGTGGTGTGGGTAATCTGGACCACCTGGTGGAAGGCTGTATCGAAGGCAAAGCCGATGCTGTTCTGGCAGCCTCGATTTTTCACTTCAACGAGTACAGCATTCCGCAGGCAAAGGAATATATGCGCCAGCACGGGATCGAAGTTCGTCTCTGATCCCGTGAACGCCGGACTCAGAACTCGTAGCTGAGTCCGGCTTCGTACTTCATCTTGTCCTTATCGGGGCCGTTCAGATCCCGTTCCAGCTTGAATTCGAACTCGAAGCCCGGCATCGGAGCCTCATATTCCAGTTTGATAAGACCCTGCCAGCGTTCTTCATCCTCCCACGCCCAATGGGATGTCTCTGGCTCACGTTCTGCCTTGTCTTCACGTTGCCAGGTCGGTCCGAACGTGACTTCCCAGCCATCCAGTGGCGGAATCCAGCTTAGCCAAAGACCCGCTTCGTACTGCAGTTCCTGTTCGGCTGCCTCCTGGCGTCCACGGGCACTGTCATACCACTGGCTGAAGTATTCATGTTTCAGTTCCAGTCGAGGCTGGAAAAAGAGGCTGCTGACCGGTGTCATGTACTCGGCTTGAAGGCGTAACCGGCTCTCATAGCCTCGCCCTCGGCCTGCACGTGGCTTCGCATCCTCGGCGAGGCTGGTTGCCTTGTAGGCGACATCAATGAAGCGGTCGTGGTAGCCATCCAGTCGCCATTGGAAGCCGCCCAGCTGGCGCCCGAGGTCGTATGAGAACCCCAGTCCGATGATCGGTGTCGTCTGCCATTCGGTACGGCTTTTATCCTTTTTCAAGGAGCCGTCCTCACGATACTCGCGCTTGCTGTCACGGGTGCGCTCGTACCGCATGCCTAGACGGGTCTGCCAGTCCAGCTGATCATGGACAGGCTGGGTGATCAGCAGCAGGGTAAGGTTCTCGTAACCCGTCTTTTGGCGCTGGTCACGTTCGTCAAAACTGCCGTCATCCTTGTATTGGATGCTGTTGGTAACCGGGCCGCGGGTATACTCAAGGTCATTTTTCAGCTTCAGCTCCATAGCGCACAGCGGAACTGTCAGTATCAGACCGAACATCGGCAGCCAGTGTGTCATTTTCTGCTTCCAGGAGTTGTTGAAGGGCACTCAGAGGCATGGGGCGATGCAGGCCAAAGCCCTGCCCGAGACAGGAACCAAGACGGGCAAGGCAGTCTCGCTGATCGGCTGTTTCTATGCCTTCGGCCACCACGTAAAGGTTCATCGACTCGGCCAGCGTCATAATGGTTGCGACCAGCGAATTGCTGCTGCCGGGCTTGAGTTCCCGGATAAAACTGCGGTCAATCTTGAGCCCGTCGATCGGCAGCTGGTGCAGGTAGCTCAGAGATGAGTAACCGGTACCGAAATCATCGATCCAGATATTCATGCCTGCTGCCTTCCACTGTTTCAGGGTCTGGCGGCAGTCATCGAGATGACGAATCATGCTGGTTTCCGTCAACTCCACGTTGAGGCAGTTATCCGGTACCTGCTCGCGCTGCTTGAGTTCTGTCAGGAAATCTCGTGTGCTGTCCTGATGCAGTGCGGCCCCGGAGATGTTGATGGAGATCGAAAAGCCTGGTTTGAGTTGCTGCAGCTGCAGAAGGTCCTGTACTGCCTGGCATGCAACCCATTCGGTGACAGGCCCGATCAGGTCAGAGTCCTCGATGGTGGGGATGAACAGCCCCGGTGAAATCAGGCCTTGCTCGGGGTGGTGCCAGCGCAGCAGGGCTTCGGCTCCACGAATACGACCATCGGCCAGGCTCAGGACCGGCTGGTACTCCAGATGGAAATGCCCCTGTTCCAGCGCCGTGCGTACGCCCTGAAGTACCTCGATTCTCTGATGCAGCTGCTGGTTCATCTGTGGCGAGAAAAACGCATACTGGTTGCGGCCACTTTGCTTGGCGGCATACATGGCAATATCCGCATGCTTGAGAATTTCGCTGCTGGTGATACCGTCATCCGGGTAGACGGTGATACCGATACTGCTGGAGATGCGGAAATAGCGGCCATCGATCAGGAAGGGATCATCCAGTACTTCGGCGATGCGCCTGGCCAGCTCCGCGGCATGCTCGCTGCTGGCAAGATCCGGATACAGCGTGACAAACTCGTCCCCGCCCAGACGTGCCAACAGCACTTCATCATCGTCAGGGTCGGACAGGTCAAGCTCCAGCAGCAGGTTGCGAAGCCGCGCAGCTGCTTCGAACAGCAGCAGGTCGCCCATCTCATGGCCGGCGGTATCATTGACCTCCTTGAAGTGGTCGAGATCGATAAACAATACCCCCAGGCGCTGAGAGCGTTGTTGGGCGCGTTTGATCAGGCTGTCCAGTGACTGCTGGAACCAGTGCCGGTTGGGCAGCTGGGTCAGGTTGTCCAGGTATGCCAGCTGATTGGTCTGATGGTGGCTTTGCTCGAGGCCACGTCGCATCTGCTCCAGTGCTCTCCCGAGCTGTCCGATCTCCCCCTCCTGAGCGATATCGAAACGGATGCTGCGGTCGCCTTCACCATAACGCAGGCTTTTCTCGGCCAGTGCCTGCAGAGGCTTAAACAGGTGGTGACAAAATCGGTAGACAATCCAGAGGGCGACCAGCAACAGCAGAACAGTGACCAGTACCAGATGCGTCAATACCTCGCGTTCCTTGGTTTTGGCGGCAGACTGGAGCTCCTGATTATGGGTCGTCAGGCTGTGCAGCGCCTCGGAAAAATCGACCGCCAGTGCAAGGTAACCAACGATATGGCCTGCTGCGTTCACAGGTTGCACCAGATGCAAGCGGTCATCCTGCCAGCGTATCTCCAGCTGATTGCTCGGTTGCAACGGAATGAGCACTTCGGCGGGCAAGCCGAATTCGGGAATCGTACTGCTGCCATCGTGCAACAGGGTGCCCCGAGAGTTGAACAGGTAGGCATATTCCAGATTTTGCGTACGCTGAATCTTGGTCAGGTGGTCGCCGATCTCAGTAAGATCCAAATGATAGAGCGGGATATCGAGCTGAGACGAGAGTGTCTGTCCCAGAAGTTTGGCGTCACGTTCAAGCTGGCCCTTCAGCACATTGGTCAGGTGGGTATTGCCGCGGTCGATGGAAAAACGGCTGTACTCATGGAAACTCTTGACCAGCAGCACGGACTGAACAGCGGCAAGGATCAGTATCAGAGCAGCAAAGCCAGCGGTCAGGCGTCGCGTCAGGGAGCTGGTAATACGTGACCTCATGGCAGAGTTTCAACCTCAAGTGATCGCAGCAGGTCCAGGTCACCCGCCTCCAGAGGCGTAATCCGGCTGCTCTTCTCATAGCGTTGGAGCAGGGGCCTGTCACGCTCCGGGTCCAGTGAGAGCAGTGCCTGTTGTAATGCTTCTCGCGCTTCTGGTTCAAGAGTGGAGGTTACCATTTCGAAAGCGCGCGGGTAGGAGGGCGAGCGGTGGATGATACGCATTCGCTGCACCAGTTCGGCAGGCAGTCGATCAGGAATTGACCAGTCGCCATCATTGAGTGCGCCGGCGGCTGCAATCCCCTTGTCGACCCACAGCAGATTGTTACGCTCATTGCGGCTGAACGTGTAGCCAACCTTGTCGGCAGGAACCGACTGATGTGGGGAGTCCAGAGGGACCAGGGTCATGCCGGCCTGGCGAAGAGCCTGAAGTGGCAGGAAAAAGCTGGTGAAGGAGTCGGGATGCTCGAAGGCCATGATCCTGCCGGCCAGATCGCCCAGATTGTGTATGGGGCTGTCCTTGGCTACATAGATCAGACTTTGGTAGGTCTGCTGTCCCCTTTTCCACTTGCGCGCAACGGGTATGGCCAGCTGATGCTGATACAGGCGTGCAGCGGTCAGGGGTGTTTCCGTGATCCAGTGGACCTGGCCATTGCGAATAGCCTGTTCGAAAGCAGGCAGATCCGGATAGAGGCGGACCTCAGCACGGCGAAAGCCAAAAGGGGCCATTGCCTGAACAATATGATCAGCCATCGGGCGCAACTGGCGGTAATCCTTTTTGGGGCGATCGCTGATCTGAGCCAATACCAGGGTCTGAGCATAGGCTGTTCTGCCGAAAAACAGCAGGCAGCAGGCGAGTAGCAGGGTCACAGTGCCGAGAAGCGAAGGTCTATCCATGCGATGGGGTGACATTGTAAGTGAGAATCCAAAATCCTACGTGAGACACCCGGTTAATGCCAGACTTTGCACACTCTAACTGCAGTCTGAGCGCAGGCATCTGAAAAGGACAAAGAGTGTCGGGTCGCGGCCGTGAAACCCTATCGTGCAACCGATAGCAGATGGCTAGCCCTCTCCAGAGGAACAGCAGCGGCGTTTTGCTGTTTGCTGGCATTGTTGCACTGCTCAAAGCTCAGGTGAAATCAGTGGCTCACATCAGCTTTGGCGCCTTGCATGAGAAGGTGGCCAGGCGAGGTGATTACGTAGAAGAGGAAGTGGGGTTTAAACATGGCTTCTTTCCATGAAGGCCTGATGTTTACAGTATGAGGGTTCGATAAATACGAAAAAGGCTGCCGAAGCAGCCTTTTATCGTCATGCGGTCAGATTACTGACCCAGCATGTGATTGACAGCAGCTTCAATCTCCTCATCGGAGCAGTCGCTGCAGGTGCCGCGCGGGGGCATGGCGTTAAAGCCGTTGATGGCGTGGGACAGCAGGGTCTCCATGCCTTTCTCATCCAGGCGCAGCTGCATTTCATTGGTACCAAACTTCGGAGCGCCCAATACGCCGCTGGCGTGGCAGGCGGCACACTTGCCGGTGTAGATTTCTTCGCCAGAGCGAGCACCGCTGGTGCTGGCTGCGGCTGCAGAAGCAGCACCGCCGCAGTTTTCATCGCCCTGAACGCAAACAGAGCCTACCGGCTTAATGCGCTCAATGATCGCTTCATTGTCGGCAGCCGCCTGAACGGAGGCAGTCATCGCCATGCTCAGACCGAATGCGCAGAGTGCGGAAGCAGCTTTGGCAGCAAATTTTTTCACAGTCACGACCTCATCACTTGGTAAGTTGTTGGGGCAGCGATGCCTGGCGTACGGCCTTAATATGCAATGTGCGGGGCAGGGCCAGTGCAGACATGACTGCGCTCACAAAATCTGACGAAGGATTATACCGGCAAAAATGCCCATACGGAAATTGCGTTTAGACAGTATGAAGCGATTTACAGGGGTGTTTGCAACCAAAGAACCCGTACAAGCTGTTTGCAGGGGCCTGAGAATTTGCTTGGCAAATGGGGGCTTCATCCGTAGTATATGTGGCCGCAAACACTTCCATTACGCGCCTGTAGCTCAGCTGGATAGAGTAGCAGGTTCCGATCCTGTTGGTCGGGGGTTCGAATCCCTCCAGGCGCGCCATTTTTTCCCTTCAAGAACAGCGTAACACTTTGAAAATTAAGGCTTGTTAGGTCTTTTGGTTTTCGGAAAGGGTACGAATCAGGGTACGAAAACAGGTACGACCAAGGAAGCAGCAGCACTGACACGGTGAGGTTGCTATCATGCGCGGGTATCGAATCAAGACAGGATGCTTGAGGATGAAGGTTCAATATCTGACCAGACGTTCTTCTGGCTTGTACTACTACCGCAGAGACATCCCCAAAGATCTTCGTGAGCTTTACGGCAAGCGTGAGCTGAAACAATCCCTGAAGACCTATGACGAACAACAGGCGATCAGGAAGGCACAACAGCTAACCAAGCAATACGATCTTGAGTTTGAACGGTTACGGTCGCCAGTGGGTGAGCGTGAACAGGCTGTTCTGTTCCTGAAGCAATATGGTCTGGTGGATGCTCCGTTATCCAGACAACCATTCGATCCCAATGAAGATGGTGAGTTCACGTGGACTGGTCACGACCAGATGATGCAGGATCTCAGTGAAGACCTTTCGTACTACGACAATGACGGTGAACAGCGCTGGTATGAGCCAGCCCCACATGAAGCCCGTGCCTTGAGCATCCTGAAAGACAATGAGCGGGTAACATTACATGAAGTGCAAGACATTGCGCTTCGGGGTGCTGCTGACAAGAAAGCGCAAGATGAACTCATACGCTGTTTTGGCTATTTCATAGACAGGCTTCCCCAGCATGACATTGCTCAGATCCGTACAAGAGATGCCCAAGCTGTAATTGACAAGCTACTGGCAGAGGGGTTGAAAACGACCACCGTCAAGAAAGCACTTGGACGGGTTCGTAAGCAGGTGCGCAGTGTTCTTAAACAGTATGATATGAAGGCGCTGAACCCCTTTGAGAATGTTGAAATCCTGAATGCTGGCAAGGATGCCAACAAGAGGTATACGCCAGCAATTCCTGAACGAAAGACGATCAGGGATGCTGTATTGAGTAACCTGAATCTGGTCAGTGCGCAGGTTGTTGGGCTGTTGTTCGATACCGGCTGTCGTTGTGGTGAGGTTGGTGGTCTGATGCTGAAGGATATACGCCTTGAAGATGATACCCCCAACATGCGTATACAGCCTGAAGACAACAGGGGGTTGAAAACCATCTACTCGAAACGACCAGTGCCGCTAACAGGTCTTAGCTTGTTAGTTGCAAAGCATATCGTTGCTAACGCTGAACCTGACCAAGAGTACGCCTTTCCTCGTTACAACAAGCATGGTGTTTACAGCAACGGTAATTGCGCTCAAGCCGTTAACAAGTGGCTGAAAGGCGTTGTTCCCAAGGTTACTACTCATTCCTTCAGACACGCTATGAGTGATCGGCTGTATGAGTCTGGTATTCCAAGGCTTGAGACTAACAACCTGTTAGGCTGGTCTGATGCGTCTATGGCAAATCATTATGGCGTTTCTGAAGGCTTGCAGAGGCTTGCTGATGCGTTGGATCGTATGCACTCTTTCGAGAGGAACAAGTGCTACTTTGATTGAACACCTGAACACCTGAACACCTGAACACCTGAACACCTGAACACCTGAACACGTTAGAAAGGCTTGTAGGCTGTCAGAATAATGACACAAGAAAATGAAGGTCTTTGAGACAGATGTTGTCTGAATAATCGAGTGCTACGCACTAAACATATAGACAGGATAATCTTAACAAGACAAAAGAAGTAATAAATAATTTACTATTAATATTACTTGTTCTTGCAAGGATGTTTTGACTAAACATCTGCTGTCTTGCCAGAAGATTCTTGAGAGTAGCATGTGACCATATATTGTGTCAATAGCCTGCTTGATCTTTTTGTCTGTAAGGCTCTACAAGCCATTTTGAGCGTGTTTTGGTGTTGCTGGTAGGCTGGCTTGGGTTGGTAGGTGATCGTTGATTCTAGGCTTGTTTTAGACGGTCTGAGAGGGTGTTCAGTGGATGGTGTGCGATTGTTTGAGCTGGTTGAATTCAGACTCAAGCATTGTCTCTAAGCCAAAGCGTTGCTTGTAGAATCGTTTGAATGGGATTTGTTTGTTATACCATTTCACTGTTGGGGGATGGCTGCTGAAGACAATGATGTAACGGATTCCCTGTTCTTTGAGTACGTCATTAACTGCTTTGTGTTTGTAGACAGAGTGGTTCCAACCATAGTCTAAACAGTCTTTGTTGTAGCCACCAAAGTGCAATTCTCTGGATGCAGCAGCGGCATTGGGTGCTGTTCGTTTGAATCGCCATTTGTACTGGCTTAGAAGATAGTTCCTGCTGGTCTTTCGAGTGGTGATTGTATTGAGTGGTGATTCTTTCAGTTCGATCAGGATGCGCTGTCCGTCTGGTGTGGTTATTAGTGCATCTGCCTTGGCTTTAAACTCTTCGCCTGTTTTGTCTTGAAAAATGAATGGTAGTAATTCTTGATAGGCAATGTCTTGGTGGCGTTGTTCAATACTGGACATAAGTTCTCCTTGCGAGAAATAGAGATAGGAAGGATTAGCCAGAAATCCGCGGATTTTTCTGTCGGATTTGTCGGATTAGATGGGACTGAATGCCGCGCAATTACTGGCTTAGAGAGGAAATCCGAGAAGTCTTTATCTATAGCGGATTAGTAGTATTCAGCACAAGCGTCAGGGTCTGCTTCAGTAATATCCGAGAAGACATATTCTGGAGCCTCTTTTGCTGATTTGTACTGTTCTTGCAGCTTAATGACTGACGTAAACTGGTGCGGTAAAGACGCCTCTTTCAGAAGATCTACAACAGACTGATTCTTAAATGAACCATTGCTAATGGTCATACCACACGACTGACGCAAGAATAGTTTTACTTCTGATAGATTCTTAATTCTTAATGCAGTCAGTTCTTCTAATAGCTGGTCTGCAATGTCGGACTCTTCAAGGCCTTGTGAGTTATTCAATAGGAAACGATCACCAACAAGGTTTATATACTGGTTGTTAATGTCGATTAGACCTTGAAGAGAAGACCTATTCTTTTCTATAACTATTTGACGGTATTCAGCAGATCCGTTACTGGTGTCATGCAGTCCAATAACAGTATTGTAAACGGTGGCAATATTACTGCTGCCTGCATAACGTGCTGAATCTTTTGTAGAATGATGCACCATGAATACAGTGCATCCTAACGACCTGAGTTGAACAAGAAAACGATTAATCTCGCTGAATGCTGAGGCGTCATTTTCAGACTCTACTGTTAGCATTGTTCTCAAGTTATCAAATACGATTACTCTGAGATCTTCTGCTTTGACGTATTCAATGAACGCTTCCCTGTCGGACTCTTCTGAAAAATCAAAAGAGTCTTCTGCTTGGGTTACATACACAATATTTTCATTATCTAACAAGCCCATTGTTTGTAGACGGTGGGCAATGTCTGGATCTGCCTGTTCAGCGTCTAAGTAGAGAACGCGCTGTTGTGTTGCTGGGTAGCCAAGGAAGGTGCTGCCAGTAGATATGGCTCTGGTTAAATCCATCATTAACCATGACTTCATACCACCAGCTTTTGAGTATATTAGATTGATGGACTCTTCATTGAAAAGGGATTCAATCAGGGGGATTTGTTTTGCAGATTTGAAGTCAGATGGCTTTCTTGCCAGTTTCTCGAACTTGTTTGTCTTGGGCATAATAGATACTTGCCTCCTTTTCGATTAGAGATAGGATTAATTGCGTTGGTGTCTGTCGTGTTTGCTTGCATAGCATTTCAACCATTTCAATGAATTGGTTTTGATATATTCTGATTCGCATAATTTTAACCTTGGTTAGAAGTCAGCAGGTGAGTATAGAAGTCCCGGCTCAATTGATTGCTTGTGTCGGCTGGCGGTGTAGAGTTTGTTCTCTGGGAATTCACCGTATGCTGCAAAGTATGACCAACGTTTGAGGGTCGTTAGAATGCTGCCAACTCTGATTTTATAATTCGATCCATATTCAGGCATGGCGATCCGTTCGCCTTCTTCGTTAATATAACTATACTGTGCGATTAGTTCTGAAATAATACGCTGTTGCTTAGTCTTCATTTGATTATCCTTTTTTTGGACGCAAAAATTCCCGTGGGCTGTTACACCGACAGGACGAGATATGTATGTATTAGAAGCGGTCTATTGCTTCTAATAAAGATAGTAAGGAATACGGCTATTTATGTCAATACATAACTTGTATTTAAATTCAACCTCTTTCCTTACCCTATAAACTATGATATTTGATATTAGGGTTAAGTCAAGTATTAATTTGAATTGATTGTTTATGATATATACGGCAAAAGAGAGGGGGTCTGACTATTGTTTATAATAGAATGGTTCTATTGATTTAATAATAGCGTTTGAGGTGTTTAACACGGCAGCAAATGGTGGTGCTGGTTGGTTTAGAATCTGACCAAAGAACCCCCGCCGGTTTCTAATCAGCGCCAGACCAGCAGGGGATTGTTGTTTAGGCTGCTGTCTTGTTCCAGTGGCGTTTGACAGTGGGCAGGCTGATACTGAGTCGAGCGGCTGTCTGAGACTGGCTCAAGCCTTCCTGTTTGGCTTCCTGAACAGCGTTTGTTGTGCTGGTTGCTTCTGGTCTACCCAGCTTCTTGCCTTCCTTCTTGGCACGCCTCAAAGCATCCTTGGTGCGTTCTTTGATGCGGTTCTTCTCAAACTCTGCAAAGGCTGTAAACATCTGAAGAATTAGCTTCCCTTCTGCTGAAGCCAGATCTCTAGAAGGCAGATCCAGAGACACAACACTGATACCTTTCTCCATTAGCATTGTAATGGTCTGCTGAACGTCAATGTTATCCCTTCCGAGTCGATCCAGCTTCAAGACAACCAGAGTGTCACCAGCTTCGAGCTTGTGATTCACCAGCGTTGAGAAGGCTGGTCTTTCCATTGCATTGACACCACCTGAAATAGTTTCAGATACAATACGATGTTCTTCTACTTTGTAACCTGCTGACTCAATGGCATGGATCTGGTTAGCTGTTGTCTGTTCGTTGGTGCTGACTCGACAGTAAGCGAAGATACGGGACATTGTGCTGCTCCTTGCTGGTATCAATTAACGTGGGGTCACTTTAGCAGCAGTTGAACTGCATGTGAACCCTATTTTGTTGATACCAATTCAGGGGGGCTTTTGCTGGTGTCATTAAACGAACGATTGTTGATACCGCATAACGTTCATCTACAAAGATTTGATCAGTTATCAGTCGATCAGAGTGTTAAAAGTTGCTACAAGCTCACCATCCAAGTGAATGTATATGCTTCTAGGTGCAGCCATATGACACTTATAACTCTTGCTATCCCAAGCGCCAAAACCGTTTTGGAACTTGGCAATGCCTGTAACAAGGGTGATCCCTTTTCCTCTCGTACGGTCAATGTCTGTACTAGTTATATCAGCTTGATATTTAGCCAGCTTGTGTAAGCGTTCGTGGCACATTTCAGCCACTATAATATCTGGGGTATCGTCTGAAACCCCATTGAGTTCGGCACTAAGCTTTTGGTTACTGGCTTGTATCTTTGCAGTTTCAGCTTGTATCTTTGCAGTTTCAGCCTTTGCGTACTGCCTTTTTTCAAGGCCTATGTAGAGACCAGCAACAACGATAATGATACCAAGCGGAATAATAATTACATTGGGATTAACAGGTCTTGTCTTTTCATGAGTTGCTGATGGCTTGCTCTGCTCGGCCCCACAATTTGGGCAAAACTTGTCACCATCTTTAATGCCAATCCCGCACTTCGGACAAAACATACGTTACTCCTTCAACTTCTGCCAATAATCTCTGATCTCAGCACTTTAACACTTTGGGGCGCATCTATCGCCAGCTTGACCTGCTGAGTGTCGCAAGGCATCCTGCACCGCTTCAACAACGGGTCTTGGTGGCGGTAGAAGCTCAGAACAATGTTATCGCCTATGTAGAGCTGTTCGTCTTCCTTGAGCGTTATGTAGAGCATGGTGGATTCCTTCCTTGGTTGTTACGCTGTTCGCATGTTAACGCAAAATAGGCTTGTGGTGCTGGTGCTGGTGCTGGTGCTGGTGCTGGTGCTGGTGCTGGTGCTGGTGGCGGATCTGGATCTCTTGCTGTAGAGTTAAAGGGTACGAAAAAGGGTACGGGGCTTATGTTTTTGAGGCAATTCATCAACCATAAGTTGTTGATATTTAAATACATTCAATCACTAAATTTTAACTATTGCTTCCTCCAGGCGCGCCATTTTTTATGACTAAGTAGCTGATTTAGAAGCTATTTGGTTCGAAAGACTCTCTTCTACACCGTCATTGAAACCGTCAATGTTTCTTGTCGTTAGCGCCTCATTGGTTTGATCTGAGGTTTTTGTCCTGCAAAAGCGTCTAGACTGCTTTTGTGGCAACTACTATCCTACCTGTAGTGCCATACTTCTTGTGAGGGAAAACTGTAGTGGCATAGTGAATTTGGCCACCTGATTAGAGGTGATAGCATCACCTCATTCGATTACAGGTGAACCAATGACCAGACCATCACGCCCTACCTTCAGTCCCGAGTTTCGACTCGAATCCGCGCAACTTGTCGTTGACCAAGGCTACTCTGTTCGAGAGGCAGCCGAAGCCATGAACGTCGGTAAATCGACGATGGATAAGTGGGTTCGTCAGCTCAAACAAGAACGTTCTGGCGGTAGCCCAAAAGCCTCACCGATGACATCAGAGCAGCGCCGTATTCGAGACCTGGAGCGGCAAATCAAGCGGCTTGAGACAGAGAAAGACATTTTAAAAAAGGGTATGGCTCTCTTGATGTCAGACGAGCTGAAAAATATTCGATAATTCAGCGGCTTCAAGAGAGCTATCCGGTAAAGCTGCTGTGCCAAACATTCGACATTCAGCGTAGCAGTTACAAGTATTGGCGTAGTCGCCCAAAAGGCGATAGCGCCTACCGCCTCAAGCTCAAACTGATGGTTCGCGCTGCACATCAGTTGAGCGGCGGTTCAGCAGGCGCTCGGACGGTTGCATCTATCGTCAGCCAGCGCGGTGAAAAGCTAACGCGATATGTAGCAGGCGGGCTGATGAAAGAACTGGGGCTGGTGAGCAATCAGTTACCCAAGCATGCCTACAAACGGGCGGATAAGCTGCATGTGGCCATTCCAAACGCGCTGGATCGGCAGTTCGTTGTTGGTAAACCCAACCAGGTTTGGTGTGGTGATATTACCTATATCTGGACAGGGCAACGCTGGGCTTATCTGGCGGTGGTGCTGGATCTCTACGCCAGGAAACCAGTTGGCTGGGCGCTATCACTGAAGGCCGATAGCGAGCTGACCAGCAAGGCGTTGATGATGGCCTATGAATCCAGAGGGAGGCCCAAAGGTTTGTTGTTCCACTCTGATCAGGGCGTTCAATACACCAGCCTACGCTTCCGGCAATATCTGTGGCGCTACCAAATCCAGCAAAGCATGAGCCGACGAGGCAACTGCTGGGATAACGCACCAATGGAACGGTTCTTCCGCAGTCTTAAAACAGAGTGGGTCCCCGAAACAGGGTACCGCTCATTCGTTGAAGCAAAGCAGTCGATCACGGATTACTTGGTAGGTTACTACAGCCAGGTCAGACCGCATCGGCACAATGACGATCTGCCGCCAAATGTGGCCGAGAGAACTTACTGGAAGGCTTATAAACCCGTGGCCAGTTTTACTTGACCACTACAAACAGATGTCTGCAGGCTCTTCTGATGGTAGCTCCATCCTTCCGATTTTCTTCTTTGCTGCAGTTATAGGATTGCCAGTTTGCTGGCTTCATGGTGTGTACTTAGCTTTCCATGAAGGGTTCTTGTCATTCCTTCTGGCTGCTTTCATTCCACCATGGGGCATTATTAAGGGCTTGATAGGTTTCTTCTAGGAAGAGTAACTCGCTGGCTACCATCTGTGTGCTGCTAGCCGCTTTAGCGGCTGATAGCGCCTCTGCCTTTCGTCCATATTGCTCTGGTCTTGCAGGCGCGGTACGCGGCTTTAGCCGCTTCTAATACTCAAGTAGCCACAGTGTCCCTTCTCGGGGTTTGAGACTTTACTGTGCCTTGTTCGCGTCTTCGAGCTTGGAGGATGAACAAGGGTAGAACGCGCCCTGATCAGCGGCTTTTGTTCGGTCTAGTCGTGCTGCAGGGTTTGGTCAGTTCTGTAAGTTCCGGGGTGGGGGTGTGTATTTTTCATTAGCTGTGTTGGGACCAGGGGGGGGAGGTTCCTGTGCCGTGCCCAAGACGGTAGGTAGATATGGCTCATTTAGACCTGTGAGATATTTCCCTTAACCCGACTGGATATATGATATCGGTTTTATATAGTATGAACTCGGTAGACTTGTGATGTTAGTATATCGTTCCGGAACATTTGCGATATGTCAGATAACTCTGGAGCATCCTGTTTCTGTGATGTGGCAGAAAACCTATTTAAATTAGTTTATAGGTTGCGTATAGGTATGGAAAATCCATCTTATTTTGGTCGGTGGCTTAATTCTATATTGACCAATGCATCTTGGATTCTGTGATGAGTAGATATGCTTAGGCCTTATTGGTCTGTCTGGAATATCTAACGAAGACTTATGCGTGAGCTGTGATAAGGGAGGAAATTTATGGATATTTATCGCCTTCGATTTGGACGAATGTTAAAAGACATTAGCCTTTTAATCTTTCTTATATTAATTTTTGGTTTGTCTTCAACTTCATATAGTGCAACTAATAGTTTGCATGTTTCAGACTTGTATGAAGAGTACAAGAGGAAAGCGGTAAGCGGTGACATGGAAGCTATGTATCAGTTATATCGTTTTAACAGATACGGGGTAGCTACAGAAATAGATACTAATGCTGCTTTTAATTATCTTAAAGGGGCGGCAGCTAAAGGACATCTGGATGCTTTAAAAGTTTTAGCTCGTGCGTATGAGCGAGGAGCGCCCTATCTGGAGCGTCATATGCTCCGTGTTCCTTATATAGAGCCTGATTCTGCTGTAGCTAATAAGATTCGTAAGAAATTGTACGCTTTAGCTGCAGAGCTTTCTGACGACGAAAATATGTCGGCGCTTCTTATTTTGGCTCGTGCATATGATGAAGGAGTGGAGGGTGTGATCGAAGCGGATCCGCTAGCTGCCTTTGAATACTATGAGCGGGCATTTAGGTTAGCAACTGAGCAATCAAAGCAAGGTGACTATCGAGCTACAAACCAGCTGTATCGGATGTTTTTGCGGGGTAATTCCTTTGTCAATAAAGACCTTGGTAAAGCCGCAGAGATGTTAATAAGGGGCTCCGAACAGGGAGATCCAACGGCCAAGCTGAAGCTAGCTAGAATTTTGGTTAGTTTTGAAGCACCGGCCCATGAATTTATAAAGCCTGATCTTGCTAAAGGTATAAAGTTGCTTGAGGAATTAACAAATCTTGGTGATAGAGGCGGGATGAAGGCTCTCGCTTTTTTATACTCAAATCCGGAATACAATATGCTGGATTTGAATAAATCTAGATCCTTGCTTTCAAAAGCAGTGGAGCAGCTTCCTTGTGATGAGGTAGACCGTCCGCTTCAAGCAAAATATGATATGGACCTGAGAAAGTTAGCTGAAATTGAATTAGAGCTAGGGCTATATGAAAGTGCTTTAGAGCGCTTGATGGATATTATAGATCTAGTGCCCCATCCTAATTATGCAAGGCTAAAGACTCAGGTTGGTTTTATCTTAGAAATTTTTTCTGATATTCCTCCTAAGGAGCGCTCGTTTAATTATTTGCCTCCCAAGTATGAGCCTCTATATGATTGGTTTCATAGTCTGCCTTTAGAAAAAAAGAAAGACTATAGCGATCGCTTATTATCTATAATTTATAGAATCGCTGAAGAGGGTGAGCAAGAGTTTATATCGCCTTTAAAAAAGGGTTGGGGAAGATATAAATATCAGGAGCGAATTGGTGATGGCCTGGATTTAGCGGAAATTTATCGTTTGTTAATCAATATCTTCGGAGAAAATGGTTATAGTCTTCCTGGTATCGAAAAAAGTCCTAAAAAATATGCGGAATATTTTGAAAGGATGCAGGAAGCTAAAAAGTATGATCCATTTGCATATTCCGGCCCATCGTGACTGCCCATTCCGTTTGAACGTGACCGATTTCGAGTAGTTTTCCGGAATCGCCGGTCACGTTGCTCCGTAATACGCACCATTCTGAAACGCGGGGGCAGTAAGGTTGGAAGGTATAGAGTTCTTCAGCCGACTGCCGAGCGTAGTCCCGGAGCGCCCGCAGCGCAGCGAGGCGCGCGACAGGGACGGGAGTGGAGGCAGGAGGCGGGGAGATGGATAGGGGGAATCGAGGTAGCCTTGGACGCAACAACGTAACAATGAGCGTATTTCAATGGGGTGATGGCGCTGGTTCCGTAACAGGGTGTGTAACGGTTCGTGTGGGGCGTAACGTTTATGTTGCGATGCGTGTTACAGGAAGGGGGCTGCTGGAGCCCCCGTGTGGTGAGGTTTGTGACGCTGTTACGGTTTGGTGGGGTTAGGTCAGGTAGCGGTCGAAGGCATCTTCAAACTGTTGTTTCTCGTACCCGCGCCTAGTTTTGTCTCCAATCCTAAGTACCTTGGGTTTGATACCGTAGGGCTGGAGCAGGCTGGACATCTTGCTTGCGGTGAGCTTCCTCCCGTTGTTGCAGGTTAACCAAGGGGCGGTGGTGTCCTGATGCAGCGCCTCCAGCAGATCCTCCGAGAAGATTTTGTCTTGCGGGTGTTGGTTCAGGATCTGCTGGATGTCCTTCAGGAGCTGGGTTGGCAGTTCCAGTTCCGGCACGGTAGTCAGGGCTTCATATGCTTCTTCGCAGCGGTTTATCCAGTCTGTGTTGATCTGGTGCGCGACGGTGAACAGGGGGAGCCAGTTATCCGCCGCACGGTCGTTGCCAAGGTTGTTGGGTTCTACCGTGTTGGCTTCAATCACCCTTTTGTGATCCAGGCACCAGCGAATGATTTTTTCACGGTAGGTCTGGTTCAACTCAAGCAGGTTGTGTGGAACTCGGGTGACCTGTTCGGTGACCTTTTTCCGGCGCAGGTTGATGACGATGCTGCGATCCATGATGGTGGTCGGCAGCGCACCGATTGAAGCGAGCACCATGGGCATCCAGGTTTTGTAAGCCTTGGGGGTGTTGTCGTCACCATCACAGCGTAGGATGGTCGCGCCCTGCTGGCTGTGGCTGGAGTTGATGATGCCCACCAGTTGGGGATCGCCACCTTTCACGAAGGTATCGGCTTCGTCGATCAGCAAGGTAGGCTGGACGGTTGTGGTGATGCGGTAGATCGTCGCTCCTGACAGGTTGGATACCAGCAGGCCCTCGTGGCTGAAGGACTGGATGACTTCCATCAGAGTGCTTTTACCGCAACGCTTCTCCGGACTGATCAAGGAGAGCTTCGGGAAGATGCGAAAGCTGTTGATCAGGTAGCTGGAGATGATCCACAGCACGGTGGCGGTGATATCGGCTTCGGTCAATACGCTGTGCAGGCGTAACCGATCAGCAATCGCATAGGCGGTGGCTTGGATATCGACCGGATCCGGCCAGGGTTTGAGCCTTTCGGGGAATTGGGGTTTGGCCTCGGTTAGGCTGTCCACGGCTCCGTGGGCTGGGTTTGCGGCATTGCTGACGGGTTTGTCCGATGCAGGGCTCTGTTCAGCGTTTACCGACGTGCTAGACTGTGCGTGAGTGTTCTGGAAGGTGCCCTCGATCTGCTGGCCGGCGACGAGGGTTTCTTCTGAATTCTCCAGGTCTGGTTTCTTCAAAGATGTCATTTCATACCTCCTCATTGCGAGCGGCGATGCGCTGGTTGATCCAGTCGTGAACTTCCTGCTCCACCCAGGCCTTAGCGGCGCCCCCAGGGATCAGGTCTACACTTTTGGGGAACATGCCCTTGGAGGCGAGCAGGTAGATGTGGGAACGAGAGATCCCGGTGAGGTTACAGACTTCCTTGATGCGGATCAGGCGGGTGGTGGTCTGGCTGCGAACAGCGTCTTCAATAACGTTTACCATCGAATGCATATACATTTCCTATATCAACAAGTTGGATATGAGTCATAAGACTCTTAGGACATGATCGATGGATTGGGCGGATGCTTTTAGTGCAGAAAAAATATTTATTCTGCATCTTGAAGTAAGTGCTGGATCATAGCAGAGCGTAGGTTTCGGAAGTTCCCGTCATTGTAGCGTCGGGTTAGGGTATCGACCTTCACACCATGCCGCTCGGCAACACGCTCAATCGCATCGGTCTGGTTGATACCTTCTTCTGCAACCATGAAGATCACCTCTTGGATGAGTAGCGTCCAGTATCTCTTGGTAATTGCTGTTGATTTGCCCTTGAAGGGTTCCTGCAGAACTTCCAGTAGAATGGGTTTTAACTCATTGGGAATGGGGATGTCCTGTTCTACGTATGCCCAGATAGCATGACGTGCAGATAGAGGGTTCTGGGCGAAATCGTTGTGTAGAATCTGTTCATTTGTTGTTAGAACGAGAGGTTTGTCATTCCAAGGGGGGGTATGGTCTTTCATCGCCTGGTGCCGAGTATTTGTTGTTGAGGGCGTCGCTTGAGGAGAAGGTTTTTGAAGTATTGATAATGGGTCGTGCTCTATGCCGTTTTTAGTTTGAGAAAGCCATGCCGCCCGGCATGGCTTGTAAGTATCAGTCGTTATAGATACCGCCACCGTACTGGCCGGAGTTGCGATCCGTGGCTCGTCTTGGGTCGGTGCTCATCTGATCACGCCGTTGGGCATCCAGATCCAGGGTGTAGCGGTTGCGGTCGGTCGGCTTGTTCAGGTCGTACTGGTAGCTGGAACCAGAATTGCTCTCGTATCGGGTATCGTCATTGCTGTTTGAGTATCCCCGGACCTCGGTGCCTTGGCATTGCCCCATGACCTCGACACCTACACATCCTGCATAGGAATGGGTGCTGGCCAAAAGCGCGAAGGTAATTCCTAATGTACTGATCTTCATGTGTGACTCCCTGCCCAATACGGATTCCCTATCAGAAGTAGGGCTGACGACGAATAGGGTACTTCAAGCATTTCTCAGGTTGTCCAAGAAATCAGCCCAATCCTGCATCATTCTGGCTCTTTCATCCAGTAGTTGTGCCTTGTTGTAGGTGGCGCGTACTCGGTCCCGGCTCTCATGTGCGAGCTGGAGTTCGATAGCATCGGGTGAGTAGCCCATCTCATTGAGGAAGGTGCTGGCGGTGTGGCGGAATCCGTGGCTGGTCATGAAGCCGGTGCCGAAGGGTTTGCCGGTTTTTGGGTTAATCATTTTCCGGATTGCTTGGGTGGTGGTGTTCTCACTGATTGGTTTGCCCTTTCCGTGAGGGGTTACGAACACATAATCATCGCTGCGGCGTAAGGTATATGCTTCCTGCAGAAGTTCCAAAGCCTGGCGGGCTAGTGGGATCTTCAGCTCTTTTCCTGCTTTCATCTCGATGGCGGGAATGGTGATCAGGGCTTTGTTGAAGTCGATATAGTCCCACTTCATGAATCGGATGTTACCGGGTCGCAGGAATAGCAGGGGCATTAGCTTGAGGGCGATGTCCACCAGGCGGTCGCGTCGTGCGGTGCTGGCGTGGATCTGTTGCAGCAGGATCTTCAGCTCCTCGGTATCAGTGAGGTGGCCGAAGTTGGATTTGGTTCGATGGTTCACCTTGGGCAGCAGCTCTGCCAGGCCTTGAGCGGGGTTGTTGTCCACGATGCCGAGCAGGAGTAGATCGTTGTATACCCGCCGGATGATGCCGGCCATGCGTTTGGCGGTTTCGCGAGCTTCCCTCTCAGTTACGGGCTGCATGATGTTCAATAGGTCGCGGGTGGAGAAGGTTTCTACCGGCCTTTTATCCAGGGCCGGGTAGATGTTCTTTTCCAGCCGGAGCTTGAGATCTTTCAACGTAGAGGGTCTGTAGTTCTGTTTGGCGATCCACTCCTTTGCGTAGTCACTGAATCTCTTCTCGGTAGTTGCTGCTTTCTGGATCTGCTTATGCTTGATGGTGGTGGGGTTGATCCCTTCGCTGACCAAGCGCCGTGCCTCTACGAGTTTCTCTCGGGCTTCTGCTAGTGAGATCTCGGGATAGGTGCCAATGGTGAAGGTGCCTCGTTTTCCCAGGATCCGATAATCGTATTTGAAGGTCTTTGTTCCTGAGGGTTGAACTAACACATACAGGCCATCCCGATCTGTCAGCTTGTAGCGTTTCTCTTGGGGCTTTGCCTTGGCTAAAGCGGTGTTGGAAAGTGCCATCCTGAACTCTCCGATAGGTGGAGTGGATGACGGTCCAGAGGTGTCATTGAACCGTCAATGGAACCGTCAATGGAACCGTCAATTGGTCCTGATAGTATAGTGCTCAAAGAAGGTATAGGATAGATATATTATTGTTATATAAGAATTAATGTGTTAGCCGATTGTCCTATTTGTCCTATGTTTTATTAAGTTTGAAGTTCTCCAGGCGCGCCATTTTTTCGTGTAGTACTGCCTCTCGTTTTCTCCGCTGGCTCCAATAATGCCCGGCCATGAGCTTTTTCTGGTGGCTATGCCTCCATCGCCACGAGTCACAATTCTCCCTGGTGACCCTAACCGCAGATGAGTGCCAATCGCAATTTTGCGCTTTCTGTGTTTCCGCCATATTCCCCAAGGTCTGCCGGCATCTGAGCCTGTGGAAACAAGTGAGAGGTTATCCTGCCGCTAACGGGTTTCGGATTGACTAGACTGAAAGGTGCTTCTGGCGAAGCGGGACCCGCTGCTTCGCGGGTGTGCAATCCGATTAACGCATAAGAACAGGCTACTCAGATGAACAGGATAATTGGCAAGTCACTTCTGGTGGCTGGCCTGACCCTGTCTACGGTGTTGGCACACGCTGAAGATAATCAGGCTCTTATTGAACTGGCGCGCTCTGCAGCACCGGACAGTGTCAGTGCAGAGGCAACAGTGATGTATCGGGGTGAGGTTTTGGCAGAAGGCAGCAATGGGTGGGTCTGCATGCCCGAAACCCTGCCCGATGACAACTCTCCAATGTGTAACGATGCTGTCTGGATGGAGATGATGCAGGCGGTTGGTGCCAAGGCACCGTTCGAAGCCAAGCAGATGGGCTTCTCGTATATGTTGCAGGGCGATGGTGAAGCAGGAGGTGTCAGTAACTCCGACCCCTACCATGCTGACCGCTTTAATGCGGAAGACTTTATCAGGGAAGGCCCGCATTTGATGATAATAGTGCCCAAGGCCATGATGTCCGGCATAACGGATGATCCGGCAGAGGGTGGACCTTATATAATGTGGAACAATACGCCCTACGCCCATGTGATGGTGCCGATCGCTGACCGGTAACCGTGATTTGGTAAGGACATATCCGGGAGATGTCGCTCGAGAGAGGCAGGGCTACATCTCCCACTCTTTAATCAAGCCCCCGTTTTGCCCAGTGAGGCGTTGAAACGTTGTCCTGACCCTGCCCCGCCACTGAGTCTCTTCTTGACTGTCAAGGAATCGCAATATTGGCCCGTTACCCTCTGCGCCTGCTAACAGGAACTGGAGGATAGACCTATGCGAACACTCAAGACATTCATGCTGGGCGGGCTGGTTGCCACCCTGACCGCGTGTGCGTCAGGTACGAAGAATGAAACCGTTGCAGCGGCAGACCTGAATAATGAAGACCTGTACGAGGTCCACCACGATGGCCGTATCCATGTCTTCGATGATCAGGCAACGTACCAGCAGTATCTTGAAGTCGGTGAAACCTCTTTCCGTCAGACATTCATCGGCGCGGGCCCAAAAGGGGAAACTCTGGTATTCGGCGTGACCGGTGCAGACAAGAAGAAGAAAGTGGATCAGGTTGCCGGGTACAACCTCTATCACGGTACGCTGCCGGCAGCGGATACGTTCTACGGTGAGATGCGTATGGAAGGCCGCATCTACGTGTTTGACCGCATCGAAGATATGGAAGCGGTACGGATGACCGGCGAAGCGCCGCTGCGATTCACCCAAATAGGTGCAGGCCCCAAGGGCGAAACTCTGGTATTCGTGCTGCGTGACGACAACAAAAAGCAGAAACCGGTCGAGCTGATGGCGGCGTTCAAGCAGCACAACTCTTAATCGCCCGACGTTGTGCATCACCCCGAGGTCTGCAGCCTCGGGATGATGTCAGCCGGCATCAGCGATCGCCGCCAATCATGCGGCCGATACCGCCCAGTACCGAGCCCTCGCCCTGGTCCTTGCCACCGTTGGAAGGAGCATGTGCCAGAATGCGATCGGCCATGCGCGAGAACGGCAGGCTTTGCAGCCAGACGGTGCCGGTTCCCTTGAGGGTCGCCAGAAACAGGCCTTCACCGCCAAATACCATCGACTTGAGGCTACCGGCACGCTGGATGTCGTAATCAATTCCCTCGGTGAACCCGACCAGACAGCCGGTGTCGACTCTGAGTGTTTCACCGTTCAGCTCTTTCTTGACGACGGTGCCGCCTGCCTGAATGAAGGCCATACCGTCACCTTCCAGCTTCTGCAGGATGAACCCTTCGCCGCCGAAGAAGCCGGCGCCGATCCGTCGGTTGAACGTAATGCTGACTTTGGTACCAAGGGCGGCACACAGGAAAGCGTCCTTCTGGCAGATTACCTTCTCGCCCAGCTCAGCCATGTTCAGCGGCACGATATTTCCGGGATAGGGTGCTGAAAAGGCGACCCGGCGTTTGCCTATTCCGGTGTTGCTGAAGTGGGTGGTGAAAATCGACTCGCCGGTGAATACACGCTTACCGGCCGAGAAGAGCTTGCCCATCAGGCCTTCGTCAGGGTTGGAACCATCGCCCATGCGGGTGTCAAAGGTGATGTCTTCTTCCATGTACGTCATGGCACCGGCTTCGGCGATGACGGTTTCACCCGGATCCAGTTCGACCTCGACCAGCTGCATCTCTGAGCCGAGGATTTCGTAGTCCAGTTCGTGGCAGCGCATTATGCTGTTCTCCTTGTGTGAATGCCTGTCGATGTTCGAGTATAACCGCAGGTCAGGGCGGCAGGGCGGTGACTCGTAAAAGATGAGTATGACTCCAAGTCTGTTAGGATACCGAGGGAGCCGATATACTTCCGTGTATAAATCAAACAAATGTACATCCAGCATCCACGAAAGGAGTCAGCAGTGGCAGCGAACGGCTCTCAAATGATGGCAGAGGAACATCAGCTTCAGGTTTTGATGGCGCGCCAGCCCGTATACACCAAAAGCCAGGATGTGGTGGCTTTCGAGTTGCTATTCCGTGATAACGAGGGGCGTTTTGTCGAAGGACTCAAGGACGATGAAGCGACCCTGGGGGTGTTGTTGGGTACCTATTCCAGCATCACCAAAAAAGGCGTGGTGAAATCGCTACCCTGCTTCCTCAAGGTAACCGACAGTTTTCTGCTCAACAACGACCTGCCCGAATTGCCGAAGCAAAGCTTTGTACTTGAGCTGCTCGGGCATTCGAATATCACCCCCGAGCTGATTGCCAGGGTCAAGGATTTGGCTCGTCAGGGCTATCGTCTGGCGTTGGCCGACTATGACCCGCGTAATCCGAAGTTCGAGCCGCTGCTGAACATCGTCCATGTCCTCAAGCTGGACATCCAGCTGCTGGGTCTGGAGAACATTCCGCCTCTGCTGCAGAAACTTCGCCCCTACCAGCTTGAGCTGTTGGCTGACAAGGTCGAAACTCAGGAAGAGTTCCGTCTTTGCCTGGAGATGGGCTTCGCTCTCTATATGGGCTACTTCCTCAGCAAGCCGGAAGCGGTCAAGGGCAAGAAGATTACCGGCAACAAGGTGGTGTTGCTGCAGATTCTGACCGAGTTGCAGCGCCCCAATGCCACGGCGCAGTCGATCGAGCAGATCGCCCTGCAGGATCCGGCACTGACCTTCCGTATTCTCAAGGTGGTCAACTCGGCGGCGTTTAACCTGAAGCGTGAAATCAGTTCGCTTGCCCATGCCATCACCCTGCTGGGGATCGACCAGATCAAGCGCTGGGTACTGTTGTTCCTCAGTGCGGCCGATAAGAACAAGCCTGACGAGCTGACCCGCAACATGCTGACCCGTGGTCGCATGTGTGAACTGCTGGCCGAGATGATGGGCCGTGACGAGCCGATTAATCACTTTATCGTTGGTCTGCTGTCGCAGCTGGATGTGCTGCTGGATATGGAAATGGTGGACCTGCTGGACCAGGTGCCCTTGCAGCAGGATATGAAGGAAGCACTCCTGGATCGCGCCCATTCCTTTGGTGAGTTGCTGCGTCAGGTCGAAATCTACGAACGTGGCGATTTCGATCAGCTCAGCCGTGCACTGGACCGTCCCTTCTATGAAGTCGCCTATCGCCATAGCCTGAACTGGGCTCAGCAGGTACTGCAGGCGATGCAGGAAGGCTGATGCCGGATCTGTTGGCCTGGCTTCCGGCCGGGCTGCCCCCGCTGGATGCGTTCTGGCTGGTGCTGACGGCCGGCTTTACTTCCCTGATGACCGCAACTCTGGGGATCGGTGGCGGTGTGCTCCTGCTGGTGATCATGGCCCAGCTGGTGCCGATTGCCGCGCTGATTCCCGTGCACGGCCTGGTACAGCTGGGCTCTAACGCCAATCGTGCCATTATGACCCGCCAGCATATCGACTGGCCGTTGAGTCGCCGGTTCCTGATCGGCGCCGCGATCGGTGCGGGGTTGGCATCGTTGCTGGTGGTGCAATTGCCACTGGAGATGATTCAGCTCGCGGTGGGTGGCTTTATCCTGTGGATGATCTGGGGCCCCAAGCCGGCTGCACGTGCGCTGTCACCGCTGAAAACCTTGTTGGCTGGCGGTCTGACCACATTCTTCTCAATGTTTGTCGGTGCCACCGGGCCATTGGTCGCCGCATTTGTCCATCGCCACAGCCACGACAAGATGCAGACGGTCGCAACCTTCGCCGCCACCATGACCGGTCAGCACCTGCTCAAGGGGCTGGTGTTTTCGGTGGTGGGATTTTCCTTTGCCGACTGGCTGCCACTGATCGGAGCGATGATCCTCAGCGGCATGCTGGGTACCTGGATCGGTCTTAATCTGCTGCACCGGGTGTCATCGGTCTGGTTCAACCGCCTGTTCCGCACCGTGGTGACACTGTTGGCATTGCGCCTGCTGTGGCAGGCAGGCGAGACGTTGCTGCCCCGCCTGCTGGGCTGAATCCTACAACGGCTGCAGGTTGGCGAAGCCGACCACCAGCCACTTGCTGCCCACTTCCTCGAAATTGACCTGCACCCGTGCCTTGGGACCGCTGCCTTCAAAATTGGTAACGATCCCCGGGCCGAATTTGGCATGCATGACCGGCTTGCCCAGGCTCAGGTTGGTGCTGGGCACTTCGGCGCTGGACAGGGAGGAGCCACCGCCAAAGAGGCTGCTGGGGTTGTCCTGCTGGGCGCCATAGGGGCGTCGCACGGTCGCATTCAGTCGGACTTCTTCGATCAACTGGGGAGGGATCTCGTTGACGAAGCGGGAGACCCGATTAAAGGTTTCCTTACCGTGCAGGCGACGGGACTCGGCATAGGTGATGTAGAGCTTCTGCATGGCGCGGGTGATACCGACATAGCAGAGACGACGTTCTTCCTCCAGACGGCCCGGCTCCTCCACCGACATGCTGTGCGGGAAGAGGCCTTCTTCCATGCCGGCGAGGAACACCAGCGGGAATTCCAGGCCCTTGGCCGAGTGCAGGGTCATTAACTGGACGCTGTCGGTATTGACGTCGGCCTGGGTCTCACCTGCGTCCAGTGCGGCCTGGTCCAGAAAGGCCGCCAGCGGAGAGTTGAAGCCCTCTTCGTTGTCTTCCTGCCACTGTCCCATGAACTGGCGGGTGGCATTGACCAGCTCCTCCAGGTTTTCGATGCGGGACTGGGCTTTCTCGCCCTTTTCCTTCTCATGGTGCTGGATCAGGCCGGAGTGTTCGATGACGTGCTCAGTCTGCTCGTGCAGCTCCACCTCGCGGGTGTCCGTATCGAGCTGGTTGACCAGATCGATGAACGCCTGCAGCGCATTGTTGGCCCGCGCCGGCAACGTTCTGAGTTCGGTGATCTCGTTGGCCGCACGCCACATGGAGACGTTCTCGCTACGGGCGTGTTCACGAATCAGCTCGATGGTACGGGTGCCGATGCCACGGGTGGGTACGTTGATGATGCGTTCCATCGCCGTGTCGTCATCACGGTTGGCAATCAGCTTCAGGTACGCCAGGGCATTCTTGATTTCCAGTCGGTCGTAGAAGCGTTGGCCACCGTAGATGCGATAAGGCATCCCCGCCCGGATCAGCATCTCTTCCAATACGCGGGACTGGGCATTGGAGCGATAGAGGATGGCCGACTCGTCGCGGCGGTTGCCGTCCTCGACCCATTTCTGGATCTGGTCGACGATAAAGCGTGCCTCGTCCTGCTCGTTGAAGGCGCTGTACAACGAAATCGACTCGCCGTCGCCCAGCTCGGTCCACAGCTCCTTGCCGAGACGGCCGAAGTTGTTCTGGATCACGGCGTTGGCTGCGCCAAGAATGGTGCCGGTGGAGCGGTAGTTTTGCTCCAGGCGAATGGTTTCGGTGCCGGGGAAGTGCTCTTCCAGGTGCTGAATGTTCTCGATTCGGGCACCACGCCAGCCGTAAATCGACTGGTCGTCATCACCTACGGCCATCAGCTTGTTTTCGCCTTCGCACAGCAGGCGCAGCCAGGCGTACTGGATGGCGTTGGTATCCTGGAACTCGTCCACCAGCACGTAGCGGAAACGTTCGCGGTAGTGCTTCAGCAGCTGGGGCGCACGGTCGCGCAGCAGCTCCAGTGCGCGCAGCAGCAGTTCGCCGAAGTCGATCATCCCGCCGCGCTCGCAGGCATCTTCGTAGGCTTCGTACACCCGGATCATCATCGTCTGGTAGGGATCGCCGGTGCGCTCGATATGCGCGCTGCGCAGGCCTTCATCCTTCTGCGCGTTGATGAACCACTGGAATTGTCTTGCCGGCCAGCGGCTGTCATCCAGATTCATCTCCTTGCATAGCCGTTTGAGCAGGCGCAGCTGGTCATCACTGTCCATGATCTGGAAGTTGTCGCGAAGACCGGCATCGCGCCAGTGGGCGCGCAACAGGCGGTGCGCCAGGCCGTGGAAGGTGCCCACCCACATGCCATGTGTATTGATTCCCAGCAGGTGCTCGATTCGGCCGCGCATCTCCCGAGCTGCCTTGTTGGTGAAGGTCACCGCCATGATCGAGTAGGGCGAGAGGCCCTCGGTTTCGATCAGCCAGGCGATGCGGTGCACCAGTACCCGGGTCTTGCCGGAACCGGCACCGGCCAGTACGAGCAGGTTGTTCAGGTCAGCGGTCACGGCCTGCCGCTGGGCGTCGTTAAGCGAATCGATGATATGTGTAACGTCCATGGGACCTGCAGCTTGGAATCAGAAGGATGAAATATGACGGCTAGTATACCAGCCTGCGGCATCCGGCCTGAACCCGAGGGCAAGCCGGATGCAATGGCAGCTCAGATCGTGGCGGGTGTGTCGATACGATTGAGCAGGATGCGACGAAACTCGTCCGGATCTTTGAGCTTGGTGCTGATGCCCGAGCGGGAAGCCTGCTCGACGCCCAGCCAGGGGATCAGTCGCGACAGCCAGAAGCGCATGGCAGCAGTGCGTGTCAGCGTTGGCCAGGCAGCCATTTCCTCGTCACTGAATGCGCGTACGCTGGCATAGGCGCGGGTTAGCGCCTGTTCCCGGATAGGGTCCACATGTCCGTTGGCATCGGTACACCAGTCGTTGGCAACAATGGCCAGATCGAACAGCAGGAAAGCAGTCGCCGCATTGTAGATATCCAGGATCGCCTCCAGTCGATTATCAACGAACAGGGCGTTGTCGTGGAAAAGATCGCCATGGATGGTGCCCAACGGCAGCCCGAATGGCTGGTTACGCAGCGCATCGAACAGGGCGACTTCCTGCTGCAGCAGCTCGGCATCTTCAGGCTTGAGCAGGTGACGGATTGCCTGGCTTTCACGACGCCACCAGAACACTCCTCGCTGTGCCTGACGGCGCAGGTAGAAGTCCTCGCCTGCCAGATGGAAACGGGCCAATGCCGCCCCGATCTCGGCACAGTGCTCGGCCGTGATCTGTGCGCGATCGAGATGGTGCCCTTGAAAACGCGGTTGGAAAAAGGCGGGTTTGCCACAGAGCTGCTTCAGGGCGATTCCGTTGCGATCCTTGATCGCATGCGGAACCGGCACCTGCCTTGCCTGCAGCCATTGGCCCAGTTCAACGAAGAACGGCATCTCGTCCTGGTTCAGCTCCTCGAACAGGGTCAGCACGTAGTCGATCTGCCGGCCGTTCTGTTCAAGGGTGACGAAGAAGTTGCTGTTTTCGATACCGCCTTCGATACCGGTGAAGTCCACCAGCTGCCCCAAGGAGTAGTCCTCGAGCAAGGCTTCAAGCTGGGGGCGCGAAATCTGAGTATAAACGGCCAAGGTCGATTACCAGCGGAAGATAACCCATTTTGGAATCAGCAGCTGTGACTCCTCCACGCGGATGAATTTCTGTGAGCCTTCAGCTGGCACCAGGTAATAGGGCTCGCCCATTTTGGGCACAACCTTGATTTCCTTGAGTTGGCCATTGATGGTGTACTCGTAGTAGGTGTTTTCGCCATCGTAGGTGATGGTGATCTCCGGCTCGGTCTGGGCCGGGTCCGCCACCACTTCAGCCTGTGCGAGAGGCGAAAGTGCCAGCACAGCCGCCAGAGTCAGTTTTTTCAGCATCATTGCTTCCCAATTGGTTAGTCGGGGTCGAATTGTCTATGATTGTGGGCCTTGTCGCAGGCACGAACAACCCCTCGAAACAGATATATGGATACTCCCATGAGCGAACAGCACGCCCCGGTCATTCTGGTGGATGGCTCCTCTTACCTTTACCGCGCCTTCTTTGCCTCACAGCAGGCGGATCTGCGTACCGCTGACGGTATGCCCACCGGTGCCATCCGTGTGGTGACTTCGATGCTCAAGCGCTTGCTCAAGGATTATCCTGACAGCCCCGTCGCGGTGATCTTCGATGCCAAAGGCAAAACCTTTCGTGACGAGATCTATGCTGAGTATAAGTCACACCGTCCACCGATGCCGGATGATCTGCGTAGCCAGGTAGAGCCTATCCACGCCATTATCCGTGCCATGGGGCTGCCGCTGTTTGTCGAGGAAGGTGTTGAAGCGGATGACGTCATTGGCACGCTGGCACGTCAGGCCAGTGAGTCCGGTCGAGCCGTCATCATCTCGACCGGTGACAAGGATATGGCCCAATTGGTGGATGAGCACGTCACGCTGATCAATACCATGAATGACACCAGAATGGATGTGGCCGGTGTTGAGGAGAAGTTCGGTGTGCCGCCGCACCTGGTCATTGACCTGTTGGCACTGCAGGGGGACAAGGTGGACAACATCCCCGGCGTGCCGGGGGTCGGAGAAAAGACCGCGCTGGCACTGCTGCAGGGTATCGGTGGTATCAGCGACCTGTACCAGAATCTGGACAAGATTCCCGAGCTGGGTTTCCGTGGCGCCAAGTCGATGCCGAAGAAGCTGGAGGAAAACCGGGAAGCGGCTGAGCTGTCCTACCTGTTGGCGACCATCAAGACCGATGTGCCGCTGCATATTTCTCTGCACGATATAACGTTGCCGACACCCGAGCCCGAGCAGTTGCTGGCGCTGTTCAAACAGTTCGAGTTCAAGAGCTGGGTCCGTGAGCTGGAAGCGGGCGATGCCGATGAGCTGGGGGCCGATGAGCCGGTAGCTGCCGCAGATGCCATAGAAACCGAATACGAAGCCGTGCTGACGCAGGCTGCATTCGATAGCTGGCTGGAGAAACTCAAGGCTGCCGGCGAGTTTGCCTTTGATACCGAAACCACCAGCCTCAATTACATGGAAGCACAGCTGGTTGGCGTGTCCTTCTCTGTAGAACCGGGCAAAGCTGCTTATGTGCCGCTGGCGCATGACTATATGGGCGCACCGGAGCAGCTGGACCGAGTATCTGCGTTGGCGCAGCTCAAGCCGTTGCTGGAAGATCCGGAGCTGAAAAAGATCGGTCAGCACATCAAGTACGACATGAACGTGCTGCGCCACTACGGTATTGAGCTGCAGGGAATTGGTGCCGATACCATGCTGGAGTCCTATGTGCTCAATTCCACCGCCAGCCGCCATGACATGGATACGCTGGCCGACCGGCACCTGGGCGTCACCACGACCCGCTTTGAGGACATTGCCGGCAAGGGCAAGAAGCAGCTTACCTTCAATCAGATTGAACTGGAGCAGGCGGCACCCTATGCGGCAGAAGATGCCGATATTACCCTGCGGCTGCATCAGAAATTGCAGCCACAGCTGGCGGCAGAGGAAGCGTTGCTTCAAGTCTTTGAGGAGATCGAGCGTCCGCTGATTCCGGTGCTTTCACGCATGGAGTTCCGTGGGGCTCTGGTGGATGCCAGAATTCTGGGTGAGCAGAGCCAGGAGCTGGAGCTGCGCCTGAACGAGATCGAAAAGGAAGCCTTTGATCTGGCCGGTGAAGAGTTCAACCTCAACTCGACCAAGCAGTTGCAGGCGATCCTGTTCGACAAGATGGGCCTGCCGGTAAAGAAGAAGACGCCCAAGGGGGCGCCTTCCACCGCGGAAGAGGTACTGCAGGACTTGGCGCTCGACTATCCGCTGCCAAAACTGTTGATCGAGCAGCGTGGCCTGAGCAAGCTCAAAAGCACGTATACCGACAAGCTGCCCCTGATGATCAATCCGGCTACTGGTCGCATCCATACCTCGTACCATCAGGCGGTCACTGCCACCGGTCGTCTGTCGTCATCCGAGCCAAACCTGCAGAACATCCCGGTGCGTACAAAGGAAGGCCGCCGTATTCGTAACGCCTTTATCGCACCGGCAGGGTACAAAATTGTCGCAGCGGATTATTCACAGATTGAGCTGCGCATCATGGCACATCTGTCGGGCGACGAAGGATTGTTAAATGCTTTCCGTCACGGTGAAGATATCCACAAGGCAACGGCCGCGGAGGTGTTCGGTACGACTGTGGATAAGGTGACTGCCGATCAACGTCGCAGTGCCAAGGCGATCAACTTTGGCCTGATCTACGGCATGTCAGCCTTCGGCCTTGCCAAGCAATTGGGGATCGGTAATAAGGAAGCGGGTACCTATATCGACCATTATTTTGCTACCTACCCGGGCGTGCAGCGTTACATGGATGAGACCCGTGCCCAGGCACGGGGCCAGGGCTATGTCGAAACCCTGTTCGGACGCCGTCTGTACCTGCCGGATATCAACAACCGTAACCCGATGAAGCGTCAGGCCGCGGAGCGCACCGCAATCAATGCTCCGATGCAGGGTACTGCAGCCGATATCATCAAGCGGGCGATGATCGCGGTCGATCACTGGCTTGAACAGGGGGACATGGACGCCCGCATGATCATGCAGGTACACGATGAACTGGTATTCGAAGTGCGTGAGTCTGAAGTCGATCGTTTCTGCCAGCAGGTGAAACCGCTGATGGAGCAGGCAGCCGATCTGGCAGTACCATTACTGATAGAGGCCGGTGTCGGAGATAACTGGGAGCAGGCGCACTGATTTTTTTTTAAACAGCAGTGAACTTTCCGGGCAGAAGATGTCTCATTTCAGGAACCACGTAAGAAAAATCCATTGTCTGTGCCAGCGTGGACACGTGGTTCGTCTGTCATGACATCTTCTGCCCCGGCCCTGGTTTCCCCTTCCTGTGGCCGGGGCTTTTCTTTTCCGTTCAGGCGTCCGCTTCTTCAGCCGTCTCCGCGTCAGGCAGCAACCAGCTGTTCAGGCGCTGTCGCAGCTGATCGACGCCGGTGCTCTTGAGTGCCGAAAAGGTCTGTACGCTGACCTTGTCCCCCAAACGCTCTTTCAGCGCTTTTTTCAGTTGCAGCAAAGTGTTCTTGGCCGGGCCGCGCTTGAGCTTGTCTTCCTTGGTCAGAAGTACATGCAAGGGCACACCGGTCGATTCGCACCAGTGAACCATCATCTCATCGAATTCCTTCATCGGATGGCGAATATCCATCACCAGGACGACACCTTGCAGGCTTTCTCGGTGCTGCAGGTAGGCGTCAAGATGGCGCTGCCAGTGCTGCTTCATCGCGATCGGCACCTTGGCATAGCCATAGCCGGGGAGGTCAACAATTTTCAGACCTTCAATATTGAGGCTGAAAAAGTTGATCAGCTGGGTACGACCGGGTGTTTTGGACGTGCGCGCCAGGCTTTTCTGCTGTGTCAGAGCGTTGATGGCGCTGGACTTGCCGGCGTTGGAGCGGCCGGCAAAGGCGACCTCTGCCCCGGTATCCGATGGGCACTGGTCAAGGCGAGCGGCGCTGATCTCAAAGCGGGCAAGGTTATAATGGATTACTGGGTCTGAGGTTGACATGATGCAAGGCTCGGTGGCGACAAACTGAACATATCCGTTCCAGTTTGTGGGGATATTGGTTTATAATGTCGCCAATTTTACCCGCGAACAGAGCCTGTCTCCAGTCAGGGTAATAGTGGAAATTGGCCATTTTCGCCATTTTGAATGCAAATGGCGGAAATAAACACATATTTCGTCAAGCAAGAGTCTGGGTTAGTCAATGAACAAACTACTGATCAGCTTACTGGTAAGCATCGGCCTCACCGGCGTCGCTCACGCGGCGGGTGATGCGGCTGCAGGCCAGGCCAAGACTGCCGTTTGTGCAGCCTGCCACGGTGCAGATGGCAACAGTGTTGTAGGTAACTTCCCGAAACTGGCTGGACAGGGTGAAAAATACCTGCTGAAACAGCTGAATGATATCAAGGGCGGCGCTCGCATGGTGCCGGAGATGACCGGTCTGCTCAACAACCTGAGCGACCAGGATCTGGCTGATATCGCGGCTTACTACGCCAGCAAAAAGGTTCAGCTGGGTCAGGCAGCGGCTGATCAGGTGGAACTGGGTCAGCGCATCTGGCGTGCCGGTGTCGCAGATAAGGGCGTAGCAGCTTGTACGGCTTGTCACGGCCCGGCAGGCAAAGGCATTGACAGTGCTGCATACCCGGCTTTGAGCGGTCAGCATGCGCAGTATGTTGAGTCTACACTGAACAAGTTCGCCAAGGGCGAACGTGACAACGACCCGGCCCAGATGATGCGCGATATCGCTGGCAAACTGAGCGAAGCTGAAATGAAGGCAGTTTCCCAGTATGTGCAGGGTCTGCACTGATCATCAGTCTTTGATGACGTTAACCGAAAAGGGCAGCTTAGGCTGCCTTTTTTGTGTCCCTGAGCCGTTGGTGCTGAACTAAACTCAAGCCAGCGGGGTCTACCCGACATTCGCCAATACGATCATAGGAAGAGAAGTATGTTGAAGAAATTGCTGACAACATTGGCCCTGTCCCTGATGGCGACTCTGGCCTGGGCCGAAGAGTACCGTGCCGGAGAGCATTATTTCGAGCTGCCCTTTCCGGTTAAAACCGTCGCAGAAGACAAGATCGAGGTCACTGAAGCATTCGGTTACCTGTGCCCACACTGTAACACCTTCGAACCTCTGCTGGCCGAATGGCGCAAGCAGCAGGCAGATGATGTCACCTTTGTTGGTTTGCCGGTGGTATTTGGTCGCAGCTGGGAGCCGCTGGCGCGTGCCTACTATGTAGCTGAATTGAGCAATAAGGTGGAAGAAAGTCATCAGGCGATGTTTGATGCGATTCATCTTCAGCGTCAGCGCTTCACCGGCCCCAAGGCGCTGGCCGACTTCTATGCGCCTCTGGGAATTGAGCCGGAGAAGTTCAACAAGCTGTATGACTCTTTTGCCGTGAACATGAAGCTGAAGCAGGGTGATTCCAGATTGCGCAGCTATGAGATCACGGGTGTACCGGCGATGGTTGTGAACGGCAAATATCGCGTAACGGCGCAGTCTGCCGGTGGTCACAAACAGATGCTTGAAGTTGTCGACTACCTGGTGCAGCAGGAGCGTAATGGAAACTGATTGTCTCCTTTTTGATCCAGTATAATAAAACCGCCTTTAAAGGCGGTTTTGCATTTCTATTCCGAGTAGAAGTGAATATTCTATAGAGCTTATATCCCCTAGAAGACCGGTGACGAGGTTGAAGCGTGTCTGATCAGACCAACTGGAAGCGCAAATATACCGATCTGACACTTGAAGTCGATCAGCAAAGGCAGGCTGATGCGCATTGGCGAGACCAGCTGATAGTACTGACACGTCATCTTAGTCTCGGGCTGAAAGGGAACGAGGCAACGCTGGATGAAGCGCTTGATGCTCTGGATGGTGTTCTTGTGTCTCAGGACACCGCGCGGATGTTGCCGGTGAATCGCAACATTAAGCAGCAGCTGAGCCAATTTGATCTCGATCGGCAGCGTGCCCGCGAAAGTCTGCAGCGCAGCCTTAAACGCTGGGGACAGCAGTTGCGCAAGATCAACGGAGTTCCTGCTCTGGAGCCCGCTATCAGTGATGTGGAAACACGTTCACAGACAGCTGTGGAGCAGCTGGGGTCGTTGGCGAGGCTGATGACCGAGCTGGTTGAACTACAGGCTAATATTCTGGGGTCCAGTGAGAGCGGCAGATCTGCCACTGATGAGTTCGAGCTTAATCAGGATGGTCATCAGAATCTCGAATTACTGCAGGCCGAGATTGCTCATCGATTGATCCGGTTGCTGGAATTGCTTCAGGTACCTGCGGAGGGTGTGGAGAAGGCCCGGAGGTTGGTGCAGGAGCTTGAAAGCGGACTGAAACTTGAACGCCTTCCCGAAGTCATTTCCACCTTGACGGAGCTCGTTCGCATGGCGGGCGGTAACAGTCAGGAGGATTTCGAGAATTATCTTCTGACGTTGAACTCCCAGCTGGCGTATGTGCAGCAGTTCCTGGAAGAAAGTCGCTGCGATGAGCAGGAAGCACGCAAGGCACATCAGGACCTTGATGATGTTGTGCGACGTGATGTGCGCAACATTCACCGTACGGTCAAGGATGCGAGCGATCTGGGGCAGTTGAAACAGAGTGTCACCCGACAACTGGCATCCATCATGCGAAGCATGGAGCAGTTCAGGCTGCACGAACAGGAACGTGAAGATCGGCTTAACCAGCGTTATAACGAGCTGCTTAATAAAGTTGATCAGATGGAGCTCGAAACCAGCAAGGCACGTGCGCGCATGCAGGAAGAGCAGCTGCGAGCCCGCACTGACCCGTTGACCGGTCTGCCTAACCGTACCGCCTACGAGCAGCACCTGCAGACCGAGATGCAGCGATGGGACAGGTATAGAGCCTGTTTCTCCATGGCGGTTGGCGATATCGATTACTTCAAGCGTATCAATGACCAGTTGGGGCATCTGGCCGGTGACAGAGTCTTGCGGCTGGTTGCCAAGGTGCTGCGTCAAAATTTGCGCGGTACCGACTTCATTGCCCGCTTTGGTGGTGAAGAGTTTGTCATTCTGTTCCCTTCCACTCGCGCGGAAGAAGCGCTGCAGGCGACCGAGAAATTGCGTTTGGCGGTCCAGAACAGCCCATTCAACTTCAAGGGTAAGCCTGTAGAGGTCACTCTGTCCTTCGGTGTAGCCGAGGTGGAGGATGGTGATGACCTTGAGTCCCTGTTCACTCGTGCCGACAAGGCCCTTTATCGCGCCAAAGAGCAGGGACGAAACCAGACACAGCCTGCCCTTGCAGGCTAGAATAGCCCTCTTTACTTAACGGGACAGGATTTTTCTGGCTGTGCGAACCCTGATGCGCTCGCTGAAGATCGCCTGGATCTTCGCCTATTATCGACTCGATACCTTTTTCAATCAGCCGTTATTGCCCTGGTATGTACGGGCGCTTTTCTGGCTGCTGCCCTGGCGCTATGTTCTGCCGGCCAAACGCAGCCAGGCAGAACGTTTGCGTCTTGCTCTTGAAGCCCTGGGGCCTGTGTTCATCAAGTTTGGTCAGATGCTGTCGACGCGCCGTGACCTGCTTCCGGATGACTTGGCTGAAGAGCTTGCGAAACTGCAGGATCGAGTCCCTCCCTTTTCTGGGGAGCGTGCTCGTAAAATCATCGAGCGTGAACTCAAGCAGCCGGTCGACACCATGTTTGCCCGGTTTGAAGTCGAACCTATGGCTTCTGCATCTGTAGCACAGGTTCATGCTGCGACGCTGCACACGGGGCAGGAGGTTGTAGTCAAGGTTATCCGGCCCGGCATTGGTGCCGTGATTCGCCAGGATGTTGCTCTGCTGTATCTGCTGGCTCGTATGGTGCACGCCCTCTGGATTGAAGGTCGGCGCCTGCGTCCGGTGGAAGTGGTAGCCGAGTACGAGCAGACAATTTTCGATGAGCTGGATCTGCGCAAGGAAGCCGCCAATGGCTCTCAACTCAGGCGTAACTTTGATCGCTCACCCATCCTCTACGTACCGGAAGTGTTCTGGGATTATACCCGTCAGAATGTGCTGGTGATGGAGCGTATTCACGGCATACCAGTGGCTGATGTGGCACAGCTTAAGGCTCAGGGGACGGATATGAAGAAGTTGGCGGAGCGAGGGGTAGAGATCTTCTTTACCCAAGTCTTCCGTGACAGTTTCTTTCATGCGGACATGCATCCAGGCAACATTTTTGTCGCTCGCAACAATCCGGCTGATCCTCAGTATATTGCTGTCGATTTCGGCATCATTGGCTCATTGAATGCCGAGGATCAGAGCTATTTGGCCCGTAATATTCTTGCCTTCTTCAAGCGTGATTATCGACAGGTTGCACAGCTTCATATCGATTCGGGCTGGGTGCCACGCGATACCAATGTACATGCATTCGAAACGGCTATCCGCAGTGTCTGTGAGCCGATATTCGAAAAGCCATTGAAGGATATTTCTTTCGGCATGGTGCTGTTGGGTCTGTTCCAGACGGCGCGGCGATTCAATATGGAAGTGCAGCCGCAATTGGTGCTATTGCAGAAAACCCTCTTGAACATCGAAGGTTTGGGGCGACAGCTCTACCCTGATCTTGATCTTTGGCAGACGGCCAAACCCTTCCTGGAAAACTGGATGCAGGAGCGAATGGGTGCAAAGGCGGTCTACCGTAGTATGAAAGAGCAGGCACCGGAGTGGCTCGAAAAGCTGCCTCATCTGCCGCAGATGGTGTATGACAGCCTGGAACAGTTGAAGCTGCACTCTGAAGCAGATGAAAGGGTTCAGCAAAAGCTATTGGAAACGCAGTTGCACAGGCAGCAGCACAGACGGCGCTTGCTATTGTTGGGCAGTGCACTTGTGTCGGCAGGCGTGTTGATCGCTCAGCCCGAGTTGAAGCAGCTGGTGTCTGATTGGCCCTGGTATGCCTATCTCTCAGCTGCATTGGGTGGCTGGCTGCTGTGGCGTGCTTGAGGTAGTCGCTTCTGCGTGGATCGGTTATGCTTCGCGACTGACTATATTGCTAACAGAACTGATGGAAGGCGCATGTCGGCAGATTGGCTTGAGCAGATTAAGTGGGATGAAAAAGGGCTGATACCGGCGATCGCCCAGGACCATCAAAGCGGACGTGTGTTGATGGTTGCATGGATGAATGAAGAAGCCTTGCGGTTGACGGTAGAAGAAGGTCGAGCCATTTACTGGTCTCGCTCTCGCAACCGCCTGTGGCGCAAGGGTGAAGAATCCGGCCATGTGCAGAAGCTGCATGAACTGCGGCTGGACTGTGATGGGGACGTCATCCTGCTCAGTGTTGAACAACTGGGTGCGATTGCCTGTCATACAGGTCGGGAAAGCTGTTTCTATCGTGTTTTGCGTGATGGTAATACATGGGAAAGCGTAGACGAAGTGCGCCGTAATCCTGACGAGATCTATACGAAAAAGGCCTGAGCCATGACCGATGTACTTGCCCAACTGCATGAAGTACTTGAAGCACGCAAGAATGCAGACCCTGAGAGCTCCTATGTGGCTTCGCTGCATGCCAAGGGACTGAACAAGATTCTGGAGAAGGTTGGCGAGGAGAGTGTTGAGACTCTGCTGGCCGCCAAGGACGCAGCGCTAAATGGTGACACGTCCGAGTTGATTTATGAAACCGCTGATCTCTGGTTTCACTCATTGGTCATGTTGTCGCACTTGGGTGAAAGCCATGAGGCGGTGCTGAATGAACTTGCACGTCGCTTTGACCTGTCGGGCCTGGAAGAAAAAGCCTCTCGAAACAAGTAATCGCCGAACCTGCTCCCCGGTTCGGACGCACGCGGTGCGTGCTAACCCATTATCTAAAGTAAGCACTATTAAGGCTAGGAGTCATCATGCTTGGTGGAATTAGTATCTGGCAGTTGCTGATCGTACTGGTCATCATCATTCTGCTGTTTGGCACCAAAAAACTGCGCAACATCGGCGGCGATCTGGGTGGTGCACTGAAAAGCTTCAAAAAAGCTGTAAATGAAGATGACACAGAGTCCAAAAATTCGGCAGAGGAGCAGAAAAAGCTGTCGTCCGAGCAGGACGCCCAGTTCAAGGACAGTGATTCCACTGCCAGCAAGACTGACAATAAAGCGCAGAAGTAAGCTGAACGGCCATGTTTGATATTGGCTTTTTCGAGCTGCTGGTTGTTGGTGTGGTCGCTCTGCTCGTTCTTGGCCCTGAGCGGCTGCCGACCGCGGCGCGTACCTGTGGGCTCTGGCTGGGACGTGTTCGCCGCTCATTGACCTCCATCCAATCCGAAATTCGCGAAGAGTTGCGTATGGAGGAGTTGAAACGGAGTACGGCGATCCAAAAGGAGCAGCTGGAGCGTGAGCTTGATGAAATGCGTCAGCCTTTTCAGCAGTCTGCTGCAGAAATCCGGGACAGTGCTGAAATTGCTTCTGTTGCACGTTCAGAACAGGCGAGTAACCGCAATGAGGAAATCGGTGCTTCTGACAGCGGTAAGGACAAGCCATGAGTGCTGAACATATGGATCAGGAACAGCCCCTGATTGCGCACCTGGTCGAACTGAGGCAACGTCTGTTGTACTCGGTTTTGGCGATTTTGGTGATCTTCCTGGGCCTTTTTGCCTTCGCCAATGATCTGTATACCTGGATTTCAGAACCTCTAACGGCACTCCTGCCGGAAGGGACCAGCATGATTGCGACAGATGTGACGTCGCCTTTTTTTGCTCCCTTCAAACTGACCCTGGTCGCTTCTGCTTTTCTGGCCATGCCCTTTCTGCTGCATCAGGCATGGAGTTTTATTTCACCCGGACTCTACTCGCATGAGAAGCGTTTGGCCGTTCCTTTGCTGGTATCCAGCATATTCCTGTTCTACCTGGGTGTCGCCTTTGCCTATTTTGTGGTTTTTCCGCTGATTTTCGGTTTTTTCACCAGCGTGGGTCCCGAGAATATTGCAGTGATGACCGATATCAGCAGTTACCTGAACTTCGTGCTCAAACTGTTCTTCGCGTTTGGTATCGTCTTTGAAATTCCTGTTGCTACATTGCTGCTGCTGTGGTCAGGCGTGGTTACGGTAGATGGGCTCAGGGCAAAGCGCGCATATGTTATTGTTGGTTGCTTTGTTCTGGGCATGTTACTGACGCCACCCGACATCATCTCACAGAGCCTGCTCGCAGTGCCCATGTGGTTGCTGTTTGAACTGGGTATCCTGTTGGGGCGTATACTGATCAAGTCACGTGATTATAAAGATGATCAGGAATTGGATGAAACGGCTGATCAAGAGAAACAAAACCCGAACACCTGATCGGCTGTCTGATAAAAAATATAACGGGCGCCTCTGTATGAAAGAGGCGCCCGTTTGCGTTTTTAACCTTTTTGAAATCTTTTTACAAAAAGGCGTTGACACCCGGGTGGGGATGCGTAGAATACGCCTCCTCGCTTGAGACGACAGGGTTCGCGAAACACTGAGCGGCTCTAGTGAGAAGGAGATAAGTTCTTGAAACTGAATAAGTTTCTGATGTAGAATCTGCCTCCTTGATCTCAACCGGATCGTTGTGAAGTGTTACGACACTGAAACAAAAAACGAAAAAAATGGTTGACATCGAAAATCGGCGTAGTAAGATATGCGCCTCGCTTGAGACAACAGGTTGCGCTACGGCGCGGTTGGCCAAGCCCGCTCTTTAACAAATTGATCAGGTAATATGTGTGGGCGCTTGTCAGGATTGAGCACGCAAAGCTTAATCAAGGCAAGCAACCTAACTGAATATTCATTTAGCGTTGTGTAATACCTTGAGCCGAGTCTGAAGGGATCATTCCTCCTTTCGTAAAAGACTCAACCAAAGATTTAAACTGAAGAGTTTGATCATGGCTCAGATTGAACGCTGGCGGCAGGCCTAACACATGCAAGTCGAGCGGCAGCGGGATCTAGCTTGCTAGATCGCCGGCGAGCGGCGGACGGGTGAGTAACGCGTGGGAATCTACCTGGTAGTGGGGGACAACAGTCGGAAACGACTGCTAATACCGCATACGCCCTTCGGGGGAAAGTGGGGGATCTTCGGACCTCACGCTATCAGATGAGCCCGCGTCGGATTAGCTGGTTGGTGAGGTAAAGGCTCACCAAGGCGATGATCCGTAGCTGGTCTGAGAGGATGATCAGCCACACTGGGACTGAGACACGGCCCAGACTCCTACGGGAGGCAGCAGTGGGGAATATTGGACAATGGGGGCAACCCTGATCCAGCCATGCCGCGTGTGTGAAGAAGGCCTTCGGGTTGTAAAGCACTTTCAGCAGTGAGGAAAGGTGTGTCGTTAATACCGGCATGCTGTGACGTTAACTGCAGAAGAAGCACCGGCTAACTCCGTGCCAGCAGCCGCGGTAATACGGAGGGTGCAAGCGTTAATCGGAATTACTGGGCGTAAAGCGCGCGTAGGTGGTTTGGTCAGTCAGATGTGAAAGCCCCGGGCTTAACCTGGGAACTGCACCTGATACTGCCAAACTAGAGTACGGTAGAGGGCAGTGGAATTTCCGGTGTAGCGGTGAAATGCGTAGAGATCGGAAGGAACACCAGTGGCGAAGGCGACTGCCTGGACTGATACTGACACTGAGGTGCGAAAGCGTGGGTAGCAAACAGGATTAGATACCCTGGTAGTCCACGCCGTAAACGATGTCAACTAGCCGTTGGGGGACTTGATCCTTTAGTGGCGCAGCTAACGCGATAAGTTGACCGCCTGGGGAGTACGGCCGCAAGGTTAAAACTCAAATGAATTGACGGGGGCCCGCACAAGCGGTGGAGCATGTGGTTTAATTCGAAGCAACGCGAAGAACCTTACCTACTCTTGACATCCTGCGAACTTGGTAGAGATACCTTGGTGCCTTCGGGAGCGCAGTGACAGGTGCTGCATGGCTGTCGTCAGCTCGTGTTGTGAAATGTTGGGTTAAGTCCCGTAACGAGCGCAACCCCTATCCTTATTTGCCAGCACTTCGGGTGGGAACTCTAAGGAGACTGCCGGTGACAAACCGGAGGAAGGTGGGGATGACGTCAAGTCATCATGGCCCTTACGAGTAGGGCTACACACGTGCTACAATGGCCGGTACAGAGGGCCGCGAACCTGCGAGGGTAAGCTAATCTCAGAAAACCGGTCGTAGTCCGGATCGCAGTCTGCAACTCGACTGCGTGAAGTCGGAATCGCTAGTAATCGCGAATCAGAATGTCGCGGTGAATACGTTCCCGGGCCTTGTACACACCGCCCGTCACACCATGGGAGTGGGTTGCACCAGAAGTAGCTAGTCTAACCTTCGGGAGGACGGTTACCACGGTGTGATTCATGACTGGGGTGAAGTCGTAACAAGGTAGCCCTAGGGGAACCTGGGGCTGGATCACCTCCTTAAACGATTGCGAAGTTCTGGCAAGCGTTCACACATATTACCTGATCGAAAGTTGAAGAGAGCGTAATCAGCCTGGTGCTGAATATGTAGGCTTGTAGCTCAGTTGGTTAGAGCGCACCCCTGATAAGGGTGAGGTCGGTGGTTCAAATCCACTCAGGCCTACCAATTTCCTCACGGCCTGGCCGATGGGGAAGCGACTCGATGGGGCTATAGCTCAGCTGGGAGAGCGCCTGCTTTGCACGCAGGAGGTCTGCGGTTCGATCCCGCATAGCTCCACCATTCCTTAGATGCCTGGAATGGTCAAGAAAGTTTTAAAACATACGCTCTTTTGAGTTTATCTTTTAAAGCTTCTTAGCTTTAAACGCTCTTTAACAAATTGGATCTGAAAGATTGTCTTGTATTGTTTGATACAAGCGCCAACCGGCGATAATCGTTACGAACCATTCATTTTTCCAGACGCCTTCGGGTTATATGGTCAAGTGAATAAGCGTGCACGGTGGATGCCTTGGCAGTCAGAGGCGATGAAGGACGTAGTAACCTGCGATAAGCCTCGGGGAGTCGGTAAACAGACTTTGATCCGAGGATTTCCGAATGGGGAAACCCACCCGCTTGCGGGTATCTCTTAACTGAATACATAGGTTTTGAGAGGCGAACCCGGGGAACTGAAACATCTAAGTACCCGGAGGAAAAGAAATCAACCGAGATTCCCTTAGTAGCGGCGAGCGAACGGGGACCAGCCCTTAAGCTGTGATGTGGTTAGCAGAACACTCTGGAAAGTGTGGCCATAGTGGGTGATAGCCCCGTATGCGAAAACCTATTTACAGTGAAATCGAGTAGGACGGGACACGTGTTATCCTGTCTGAATATGGGGGGACCATCCTCCAAGGCTAAATACTCCTGACTGACCGATAGTGAACCAGTACCGTGAGGGAAAGGCGAAAAGAACCCCTGTGAGGGGAGTGAAATAGACCCTGAAACCGTGTACGTACAAGCAGTGGGAGCCGTTTTCGGACGGTGACTGCGTACCTTTTGTATAATGGGTCAGCGACTTACTTTCAGTGGCAAGCTTAACCGTTTAGGGGAGGCGTAGGGAAACCGAGTCTTAATAGGGCGCCAAGTCGCTGGGAGTAGACCCGAAACCGGGCGATCTATCCATGGGCAGGTTGAAGGTTGAGTAACATCAACTGGAGGACCGAACCGACTACCGTTGAAAAGTTAGCGGATGACCTGTGGATCGGAGTGAAAGGCTAATCAAGCCCGGAGATAGCTGGTTCTCCTCGAAAGCTATTTAGGTAGCGCCTCATGTCTCACCTTGGGGGGTAGAGCACTGTTTCGGCTAGGGGGTCATCCCGACTTACCAACCCGATGCAAACTCCGAATACCCAAGAGTGCAATCATGGGAGACACACGGCGGGTGCTAACGTCCGTCGTGGAAAGGGAAACAACCCAGACCGCCAGCTAAGGTCCCAAAGTTCTAGTTAAGTGGGAAACGATGTGGGAAGGCTTAGACAGCTAGGAGGTTGGCTTAGAAGCAGCCACCCTTTAAAGAAAGCGTAATAGCTCACTAGTCGAGTCGGCCTGCGCGGAAGATATAACGGGGCTCAAACTAGACACCGAAGCTGCGGATGCCTTAGGGCATGGTAGAGGAGCGTTCTGTAAGCCGTTGAAGCGGAAGCTGTAAGGCACCGTGGAGGTATCAGAAGTGCGAATGCTGACATAAGTAACGATAAAGGGGGTGAAAAACCCCCTCGCCGGAAGACCAAGGGTTCCTATCCAACGTTAATCGGGGTAGGGTGAGTCGGCCCCTAAGGCGAGGCTGAAAAGCGTAGTCGATGGGAAACAGGTTAATATTCCTGTACCGCGCATAACTGCGACGGGGGGACGGAGAAGGCTAGGCCAGCGCGGCGTTGGTTGTCCGCGTTTAAGGGTGTAGGTTGAGGAGTTAGGCAAATCCGGCTCCTTAAGACTGAGACCTGATGACGAGACTCTTTATGAGTCGAAGTGGTTGATGCCATGCTTCCAGGAAAATCCTCTAAGCTTCAGGTTATGCGGGACCGTACCCGAAACCGACACAGGTGGTCAGGTTGAGAATACCAAGGCGCTTGAGAGAACTCGGGTGAAGGAACTAGGCAAAATGGTGCCGTAACTTCGGGAGAAGGCACGCCGGTGTTGGTGATGAGACTTGCTCTCTAAGCTGATGCCGGTCGAAGATACCAGGTGGCTGCGACTGTTTATTAAAAACACAGCACTCTGCAAACACGAAAGTGGACGTATAGGGTGTGACGCCTGCCCGGTGCCGGAAGGTTAATTGATGGGGTTAGCTTCGGCGAAGCTCTTGATCGAAGCCCCGGTAAACGGCGGCCGTAACTATAACGGTCCTAAGGTAGCGAAATTCCTTGTCGGGTAAGTTCCGACCTGCACGAATGGCGTAACGATGGCCACACTGTCTCCACCCGAGACTCAGTGAAATTGAACTCGCTGTGAAGATGCAGCGTACCCGCGGCTAGACGGAAAGACCCCGTGAACCTTTACTATAGCTTCACAGTGGACTTTGACATTACTTGTGTAGGATAGCTGGGAGGCTTTGAAGCTCGGACGCCAGTTCGAGTGGAGCCGTCCTTGAAATACCAGCCTGGTACTGTTGAGGTTCTAACTCAGGTCCGTAATCCGGATCGAGGACATTGTGTGGTGGGTAGTTTGACTGGGGCGGTCTCCTCCCAAAGCGTAACGGAGGAGCACGAAGGTACCCTCAGGCTGGTCGGAAATCAGCCAATGAGCGCAAGAGTAGAAGGGTGCTTGACTGCGAGACAGACACGTCGAGCAGGTACGAAAGTAGGTTCTAGTGATCCGGTGGTTCTGTATGGAAGGGCCATCGCTCAACGGATAAAAGGTACTCCGGGGATAACAGGCTGATACCGCCCAAGAGTTCACATCGACGGCGGTGTTTGGCACCTCGATGTCGGCTCATCACATCCTGGGGCTGAAGCCGGTCCCAAGGGTATGGCTGTTCGCCATTTAAAGTGGTACGCGAGCTGGGTTTAGAACGTCGTGAGACAGTTCGGTCCCTATCTGCCGTGGGCGTTTGAGATTTGAGAAGAGTTGCTCCTAGTACGAGAGGACCGGAGTGAACGAACCTCTGGTGTTCCGGTTGTCACGCCAGTGGCATTGCCGGGTAGCTACGTTCGGACGGGATAACCGCTGAAAGCATCTAAGCGGGAAGCCTCCTTCAAGATGAGATCTCACTGGACCCTTGAGGTCCCTGTAGAGCCGTCCGAGACCAGGACGTTGATAGGCTGGGTGTGTAAGCGTTGTAAGGCGTTGAGCTAACCAGTACTAATTGCTCGTGAGGCTTGACCATATAACGCCCAAGGCGTTTGAAATGAATGGTTAGAAAGATTATCGTAGCTCGTAAGAGCACCGGTTGAACGCTTGTAGCGACAACACAGACAGTCACGAATTTCAGATCTGATTTGTACCAGTTTTGCTTGGCGACCATAGAGACGTGGAACCACCTGATCCCATCCCGAACTCAGCAGTGAAACGCGTCATCGCCGATGGTAGTGTGGGGCTTCCCCATGTGAGAGTAGGTCATCGCCAAGCACTTATTTAAGCAGAACCCCGGTCTCGTTGAGGCCGGGGTTTTTGCGTTATGGGCCTGGCGATGACAGCAGAGTCTGTGCCTGTGTGCCTTGAGGGGCGATGACGCTGGTCAACTAGTCTTGTCAGTCAGCAGTTTGGGCTTTACAGGACGTATCCGGTTCTCTCCAGAGGTTATCCCCAGGACGCTATTTCGAGCTCAGATAACAGCTCGGTGTTGTTGACGCTAACGGCTGGGCGGGCTTGATGCTGCAGATAACAGGTTTATCCACAAGCCGGAGCATTGATGGCGGGTGTGGATAAAGGATCAGCGGTATGTGTATCAACAGATGACGCACCCGGTAAGGTGCCTGATTACATGAGACTGGGGATAAAAAGAAGGGCCCTGACGCATCCGTGTCTTAGGGCCCTGTCACCGACTTCCATGTCAGCCGCTGCGCATCTCCTACGCAGACGTTGAGGTACTGAGACTCCACTCAGCTCGTCACGTCCTGTGAACCTCGAAACAGATAATATCCATGTGAAGAAGAAGGGTATATAGGAAAAATTCCTATTTCCTCATCGAATGCCATATTCATCACGGTAGGCTTCGATCGCTTCAAGTTGATCAGCCATGTTGCCTTGTTCTCGCAGGTACTCGATCAGATCGGCTACGCTGATGATACTGATAACAGGCATCTTGTAATCACGCTCGACTTCCTGAATGGCAGACAGCTCCCCTGTTCCCTTTTCCTGTCGATCCAGTGCGATCAGGGTTGCTGCAGGCTGAGCCCCTGCCTGCTCAATGATTGCCATGACTTCGCGGATAGCGGTACCTGCCGTAATGACATCGTCGATGATCAGGACTCGTCCCTCAAGTGGCGCACCTACCAGATTGCCGCCTTCGCCGTGGTCCTTGGCTTCCTTGCGGTTGAATACATAGGGGACATCTTTGTTAAAATCATTGGCAAGGGACACGCAGGTTGCTGCAGCCAAGGGAATGCCTTTGTAGGCAGGACCCAGCATGACATCAAACTGAATTCCTGCATTTTCCAAAGCTGCTGCGTAAAAGCGACCGAGCTTGGCGAGCGCCAGTCCTGAATTAAACAGACCCGCATTGAAAAAGTAGGGGCTTTTACGGCCGGACTTGAGCGTAAATTCGCCAAAGCGCAGAACATTTTTTTCCAGTGCAAACTCGATAAATTCACGTTGATAGTCCAGCATAGTTTTCTCCGCAGCGGTAATGAAATCAGGGCTATGATACCTGCTGCAGGAGGCTGCATCCATGCAGGATCAAGCCAGAAAAATTTCAAATTTGGGCGTGCAATGGTTACAATTCTCTTTTACCTTCCATCCCATATTCGTTCGAATACGCTCAACGGGGCTCAGACACTATGCGTGTGATCACCTTCAATACCCAGGGTATTGAACAGGCCGCAGATAATGGCTTCTTTGACTGGATGATCCAGCAGGATGCCGATGTAGTATGCCTGCAGAATCTCAAAGCAAAGGAGTATCAGCTTGATGGCGATCGTTACCACCCCGAGGGCTATCATGCATACTTCTTCGATGCTTTCGAGGATGGTTTCAGTGGCGTCGCACTGTATACCCGACACCTGCCTAAAGCGATCATGACAGGGCTTGGCTTTGAACAGTGTGATTTTAATGGCCGTTTCATTCAGGCTGACTTTGATAAGGTCAGTGTCAGTTCGATGACCATTCCCTCTGGCCTGCGCAGTGATGAAGCTCAGGCTGCCAAGATGGAGTACCTTGAGCTATTCATGGGGCATCTGAAGAAAACGCTTCGCAAGCGTCGTGAGTTTATTTTTGCCGGCACTTTCAATATCGCGCACCGTCCCATAGACCTGAGTAACTGGTATGTGAATCAGCGGGTTTCAGGCTTCCTGGCTGAAGAGCGTGAATGGATTGAAGAAGTGCTTGGTGAAATGGGGTATGTGGATGCCTTCCGTGAAATCAATAAGGCTGAGCGTCAGTACACCTGGTGGCCGGATTACAATCGCGCGTGGACGTTAAATGAAGGGGCCCGTCTGGATTACCAGATTACCACTGCCAACCTTCGCAAGACCGTTAAGAACGCACGCATTTACCGCGATCAGCGGTTCTCGGAACATGCACCTCTTACAATTGATTACGACATTGAAATCTGATGTCTGTCGGGCCGCTTCTTGCGGAGCGGCCCTCTAGCGCTCTTTGGTTGTTAGCTGGCCAAAGCCTGTTTCTGCAGCTCTACCAGCTCGGCAATACCCTTTTGAGCCAGTGCCAGCATGGCATTAAGCTCCTCCTGTGAGTAAGGGGCACCCTCAGCCGTACCCTGAACCTCAATAAAGCCACCGGCATCGGTCATGATCACGTTCATGTCCGTTTCCGCGGCTGAATCCTCGACATAATCCAAATCAAGGACGGGCTCTCCCTTGTAGATGCCGACAGATACCGCTGCAATCAACTGCTTCACGGGGTTGCCCTTCATGGCGCCGTTCTTGTCCTGCTTCAAGACATTGATGGCATCCATCAACGCCACACAGGCCCCTGTGATGGATGCTGTACGAGTACCGCCATCGGCCTGAATCACATCACAGTCGATGGTGATGGTATTCTCCCCGAGCTTGTTCAGGTCGAGCGCAGCACGCAGAGAGCGTCCGATCAGGCGTTGTATTTCGATAGTTCGCCCAGTCTGCTTGCCACGAGCCGCTTCACGGTCGCTGCGAGTATTGGTAGAACGAGGTAGCATGCCGTATTCAGCGGTTACCCAACCGGAGCCAGTGCCGCGCAGAAAGCGAGGCACACCTCGGTCTACCGTGGCGGTACAGATCACTTTGGTATCGCCAAATTCGACCAGGACTGAGCCTTCGGCATGGCGGGTGAAATTGCGGGTGATACGGATATCGCGCATCTGGTCCGGCTGTCTGCCGCTGGGACGCATCTTGTTCAGTCCTAGATTCTGCAGTTGTTCAGAAAAGCTCGAACTCATGTGGGCTACCCTTATATGTCTCCATCCTGGTCGCGCAAGGCACTCAGATGGCTGTTAGAATAATGAAAAAGCAATTCTAATAGAGATCGATGGATTATGACACGAAGCATGACCGCCTTTACCCGACAGGAGATGCAGCAGCCTTGGGGAACCCTGATCTGGGAGTTGCGATCGGTCAATCATCGCTATTTGGAGCCCCATTTCCGACTGCCGGATTCATTGCGAGATATCGAGGGGCATTTGCGCGAAGCGCTGCGCAAGGCGGTCAGTCGTGGCAAGGTTGAAGCAACACTGAGATTTGTGCCGGAAAAATCCTCTGGCAGTCTTCAAGTTGATCAGGCGCGCCTGCAGGAGGTGCTTGCGGCGACCCAGGAGCTCCGTGTTGTCGGCGCCGAAATGCAGGCGCTGAATCCGCTGGAGCTGCTCTCATGGCCTGGGGTGCTGGTCGAGTCTGACCTGGATATGCGTGAAGTTAAACAGCAGGCTTTATCGCTGTATCGGGAAAGTCTTAAGGATCTTGTTGAAGGACGTGAACGCGAGGGGGTGGAGCTGAACCAGCTGATCCTGCAGCGTCTTGATAGCATCGAAGCGATCGTAGCGGATGTTAAACAGATGATGCCGAAGATTCTTCGTGCACAGCGGGATAACCTTCAACAGAAACTGAACGAGCTAACCGCTGAGCTGGATACTGGACGTCTGGAGCAGGAGATCGTGTTGCTTGCTCAGAAGGCCGATGTGGATGAAGAGATTGATCGTCTGCAGACCCACGTGCAGGAAGTTCGGCGGGTGTTGACCCAGAAAGGCCCCATCGGTCGCCGGCTCGACTTCCTCATGCAGGAACTGAATCGTGAAGCCAATACCCTGTCGTCAAAGTCGATTGTGGCTTCGACAACACGCAGTGCAGTTGAGCTGAAAGTGTTGATCGAACAGATGCGCGAGCAGATCCAGAATATCGAGTAATTTTATTGCGTAAGGCTTAACAAATTTGGTTACTAAGGCATCGCTATTGGAAATATTCCATATGCGATGCTTTTTTATTGGATTTTGTCTGCTCTCTTTCTACAGTATTGGCCCTATTTGGCGCCGATCATGTTGGAATGTCAGGATTTTTGTCGAATAGCGCTGGTCTGTCATTTGGTTGAATCCTCATTTCTTTGCAAAATAATAGTTAGATATGCTAAATATTTAATAGGCTAGGCTACAACTTGTAGTTGGCAGGCCTTGAGGGCCTACATCAAGCATATGAAGATTCGGAGATCTGAGATGACCAAGCTGAAAACACTGGTGGGTGCCTGCACGGTTGCGGTGGCAGCACTGGGAACAGTGGCTTCTGCCCAGGCGGCGACCTGGCGTTATGCGTTTGAGGAAGCGATAACCGATGTACAGGGCGTATATGCCAGCAAGTTCAAGGAGTACATCGAGTCCAATTCCGACCATGAAATTCAGCTGTTTCCCTACGGTACGCTTGGTGAATCTGCCGATATCATGGAGCAGACGCAGGCAGGATTGCTGCAGTTTGTTGACCAGTCTCCGGGTTTCACGGGTTCCCTGATCCCGGAAGCCCAGATCTTCTTTATCCCCTATCTGCTGCCTGAAACTCATGAGGCGCTGGATCACTTCTTCCGCAACAGCAAAGCGATTAATGAAGACTTCAAGGCTATCTATGCGCAGCATGGTCTGGAACTTTTGAAGATGTTTCCGGAAGGCGAGGTCGTAGTGACCACCCAGGAACCCTTCGACAGCCCTGCAGGGCTCGATGGCGTCAAGGTTCGAGTCATGACCAACCCGCTGCTGGTTGAGTCTTACAAAGCCTTTGGTGCAACGCCGACGCCTTTGCCTTGGGGTGAGGTGTACGGTGGTTTGCAGACCAACATTATCCAGGGACAGGAAAACCCGCTGTTTTGGGTAGAGTCGGCCAAAATGTATGAGGTGACCGATGTGATCACCTTTACCGGGCACAACAATTTCACCACTGCCGTCATGGCCAATAAGCGCTTTTTTGATGGCCTGTCAGAGCAGGATCAAAAGCTGGTGCGTGACGCCATGCAGACGGCATTCGATCACATCATGGAGTATCAGAAAGGGCTGAGTGAACGCTCTCTTGAGAAAATCATGGAGCAGAAGCCTGAAATGGAAGTGGTTCGCCTGACCGAAGAGCAGCGTGCGCCTTTCCGTGCGGCTGCAGAGACCGTCGAGGCCAAGTTCATCGAAATGACCGGTGACTCCGGCAAGGCCCTGCTGCAGCAGTTCAAGCAGGATCTGGAAGCAGCTCAGGCCCAGTAAGCCCTCCAGCCGGCCCGTTCGGGCCGGCCTCTGATGAGAATGTAAAACATGTCCGAACCTAGCCCGTCCAAACGGGCCTCAACTCTTCCAGGTGTTCTGGGCTGGATCGATACCTGGCTTGGCCGTGCCGAAGCATTGATGCTGGGAGCCGGTGTCCTGCTGATGGCGTTCAATACCGTTGCCAACGTCATTGGACGTTTTCTGTTTCAGAACAGTCTGTTCTTCACCGAAGAGATCAACCGTATCCTGATCGTCATGATTACCTTTGCCGGTATCGGTTATGCCGCCAGGCATGGTCGGCATATTCGTATGTCAGCCGTATTTGACGTGCTGCCTGATGCCGGGCGCAGGTGGCTAATGATATTGATTGCATTGGGAACTTCACTGGTGATGTTTGCACTGACCGTTTTTTCTGTGCGCTATATCAGCAGTGTGGCCGAGTCGGGGCGGATACTCCCAGCCTTGCAGATCCCGGTCTGGTGGGTCTTTGTCTGGGTGCCGGTAGGGCTTGCAGTAACCGGTGTGCAGTATCTGCTGACAGCACTGAAAAACCTGATGAGCAGGAAAGTCTATCTGTCGACACAGGTGCAGGATGGTTATGACGATGAATAAGACCGCTTACCGGTCTCGGCCGCAGCCAGGGGAGGAGCCGCTATGACCACCGTTATGGTCAGTACCATGATCGTGTTGCTGCTGCTGGGGTTTCCGATGATGATTCCCCTTATTGTGGCTGCCTTTATCGGTTTCTACTCCATGTTCGGTGGCGTTGAACAGATGGACTTCATGATCCAGCAGTTCATGGCAGGGATTCGTCCTGCCTCGTTGATCGCTGTGCCCATGTTCATTCTGGCCGCTGATATCATGACACGAGGCCACTCGGCAGACCGGCTGATCGAAATGGTGATGAAGTTTATCGGCCATGTCCGCGGGGGGCTGGCGATCAGTACGGCCACCGCCTGTACCCTCTTCGGTGCCGTATCGGGATCGACTCAGGCGACAGTTGTGGCCGTGGGCTCTCCATTGCGTCCGAAGATGCTCAAGGCCGGTTACAAGGACAGCTTTGTACTGGCGTTGATTATCAACGCCAGTGATATCGCGTTCCTGATTCCGCCCAGTATCGGCATGATCATCTATGGCGTGGTGTCCAACACGTCAATTTCCGAGCTGTTCATTGCCGGTATTGGCCCCGGGCTGCTGATCCTTGGCATGTTTGCCCTCTACAGCTATATCTACGCCGTGATCCATAAGGTTCCGACAGAGCAGAAAGCCACCTGGTCTGAACGCTGGCAGGCGGTGCGCAAGGCGATCTGGCCACTGGGCTTCCCTGTCATCATCGTAGGCGGCATCTATGGCGGTGTATTCAGCCCCACGGAGGCTGCAGCCGTTTGTGTCCTCTATGCGGTTATTCTCGAGTTCATCGTATTTCGTGCTCTCAAGCCGATTGAACTGTACAAGATCGCCAAGTCCACCGGGCTGATCACGGCGGTGGTTTTCATCCTGGTTGCAGCTGGTGCCGCATTCTCCTGGATTATTTCGTTCGCCCAGATACCGCAGACTATTCTGGCCACACTGGGGCTGGCCGAGGCAAGCCCAACGGGCGTACTGATCGCGATCTCGATCGCCTTCTTTATCGGCTGCATGTTTGTGGATCCGATCGTGGTGATTCTGGTGCTGGTACCGATCTTTGCACCGGTGGTGGAGTCTGCCGGACTGGACCCGGTGCTCGTGGGTGTGCTGATTACGCTACAGGTTGCCATAGGTTCGGCAACCCCGCCGTTTGGCTGCGATATCTTCACCGCGATTGCCATTTTTCGCAGGCCCTATATCGAAGTGATACGGGGTACGCCACCCTTTGTACTGATGCTGGTCGTGGCGGCGGCACTGTTGATCATCTTTCCTCAAATAGCGCTTTTCCTGCGCGATCTGGCCTTCTGAGCCTCGAGGTCGCCGGTTTGATCGGCTGGCGACCTCGGGCTATAGTGCCCGCTTTGAACGTCACATGATCGGAACGCACAGATGAGCCAACTTGCCGGTACTTTATACATTCTCTCAGCCCCTTCGGGCGCAGGTAAAACCAGCCTGGTTAAGGCGCTGCTGCAGCAGGATGATCAGGTAGGGGTATCGGTGTCCCACACGACCCGCGCCATGCGCCCGGGTGAGGTGGATGGAGTGGACTATAACTTCGTGACCATGGATGCCTTCAACGCATTGATCGAGCAAGGTCAATTCCTGGAATACGCGGAAGTGTTCGGCAACAAGTACGGCACTTCTCAGCGTTGGGTCGAGGAACAACTGACGGCGGGTCGGGATGTCATTCTTGAGATTGATTGGCAGGGAGCCGAGCAGGTGCGCCGACTGATGCCGGAAGCGGTAACCTTGTTCATCCTGCCGCCCAGTCGTGAAGCCCTGCGTGAGCGCCTCAATGCCCGCGGTCAGGACAGTGACGAGGTGATTGCGGGACGTATGGCGGAAGCGACCAGTGAGATGAGTCATTACCCTGAATACGACTACCTGCTGATCAATGATGATTTCGATACCGCATTGCAGCAGCTGGCCAGCCTGTTTCAGGCGCGTCGCCTGCGTCAGTCCGCTCAGCAGACCCGTCACGAGGTACTGCTGGAACAGCTCTTGTCTGAGGACTGAAAGCCCCGTAAACTGTGCGGTCCCTTAGTTGTTTCCAACCCTGTTCGAGGTCGCAATGGCACGAGTAACCGTTGAAGATTGTCTGGAAAATGTAGAAAACCGCTTTGAGCTGGTAATGGTTGCGTCCAAGCGTGCGCGCCAGATTGCGGTCGGTGGCAAGGACCCCAAGGTCGAGTGGGAAAATGACAAGCCGACAGTAGTGGCTTTGCGTGAAATTGCTGAAAACCTGATCGACCGCGCTGAAATTCTGAACGCCAAGGATCAGGACTGATCTTTTCCCCGCGACCGTAATACGGCATCATCAGGGGGATAGGTGGCTGGTGTCTGCCAGCCTTCAGCCCTAGCGGAGATGTTGATGCCGACGATAGACGCCCTTTCCCATCGCCTTGAAGAGTATCTGACCCCTGAGCAGATCGCTCGGGTCCGGCGCGCCTATTTCTATGCCGAGCAGGCCCACGATGGTCAGCGCCGCAAAAGTGGTGAGCCCTATGTGACCCACCCGCTGGCGGTTGCCAATATTCTGGCCGGCATGCACATGGACCATCAAAGCCTGATGGCGGCGATGCTGCATGACGTGATCGAAGATACCGAGATCGACTATGGCGGCATCGAGGGACAGTTCGGGACTTCGGTGGCAGATATCGTCGATGGCGTCTCCAAGCTGACCCACCTGGAGTTCGAAACCAAGGCTGAAGCCCAGGCTGAGAATTTCCAGAAGATGGTACTGGCGATGGCAGAGGACATCCGTGTCATTCTGGTCAAGCTGGCCGACCGTCTGCACAACATGCGCACCCTGGGCGCCATGCGCCCCGACAAGCAGCGTCGTATTGCCCGCGAAACCCTTGATATCTATGCGCCGATTGCGGCCCGTCTGGGCATGCGAGATCTTCAGGTCGAGCTGGAGGACCTTGCGTTTCAGTCCTACTACCCGATGCGTGCCAAGCGTATCCGTCGTGCCGTGGTCCATGCTCGCGGTCAGCGCAAGGATATCATTGAGCACGTCCGCGAAAGCATGCAAAACCGACTTGATCAGGAAGGGTTGAGTGGTCGGGTCAGCGGGCGCGAAAAGCACCTGTACAGCATCTATCGCAAGATGAAAGTGCAGCGCAAGGCATTCGCTGACATCATGGATGTGTTCGCTTTTCGCGTCGTCACCGATACCGTTGATGACTGCTATCGCATTCTGGGTGCGGTACATAACCTGTACAAGCCGGTGCCGGGGTGTTTCAAGGACTACATTGCCATCCCCAAGGCCAATGGCTATCAGTCGCTGCACACTGTCCTGTTCGGGGCTCGCGGCATGACCATCGAGGTGCAGATCCGCACCCGGGATATGGATGCCGTCGCCAGTCAGGGCATTGCCGAGCATAGTCATTACAAGGTCAAGGGCAGTACCGAAACGGCCTTGGGTTCCTACAACCGGGCTCGCAAGTGGGTGCAGGGGCTGCTGGAGATGCAGCAGAATGCCGGTGACTCCATGGAGTTCATCGAAAGCGTGAAGAAGGACCTCTTTCCGGACGAGGTGTACATCTTCACGCCCAAAGGCCGCATTCTCGAGCTGCCACGCGGAGCGACGCCCGTGGACTTTGCCTATGCCGTGCACACCGATGTCGGCAACTCCTGCGTTTCCTGCCGCATTAATCGTCGCCTGGCGCCGCTGTCTGAACCGCTGGAGAGTGGCCAGACCGTTGAGATCATTACCACCCCGCGTGCTCAGCCCAACATGGCCTGGTTGAACTTTGTCGTGACCGGCAAGGCGCGCACCAGTATTCGCCATTTCCTCAAGAATCAGCAGCGCAATGAATCGATCGAACTGGGGCGTCGACTGTTGGGGCAGTTCATGAGCAACTACGGTGCCTCGCTTGATAATATCGATCCTGAGCGTCTGGCACAGCTGCTGCAAGAAGCGGATTTCAAAACCTTAGACGACCTGCTCGAAGATATCGGTATGGGCAACCGCATGGCCTATGTGGTCGCACGGCGTCTCCGTCCGGAGTCCCACACGGATCAGGAAGAGCATCCGGCCGAACAGGGGCGGGCGCTGGCGATTCGAGGGGCTGAGGGGATGGTGATGCAGTATGCTCGTTGCTGCCATCCGATTCCGGGTGATGTGATCATCGGTCATATCAGCAGTGGGCGCGGATTGGTGGTGCATCGCACGGAATGCCGCAATATCGGCTACCTGCGTGACAATCCCGAGAAGACCATTTATCTGGAGTGGTCTGCCCCTCAGGACAACGAGGAAGAATTCGTGGTCGGGCTGCAGCTCGAAGTCCGCTCCCAGCGCGGCATTATTGCAAATCTGGCGACGGCGGCAGCCGATGTGGGGGCCAACCTGCTCAAGATCGACAGTGGTGAGCGTGATGGTCAACTGTACAGCGTGCAGATGGAGCTGACGGTCTATAACCGTGTGCATCTGGCGCGCGTGATTCGCAAGCTGCGCGGGCTCAGCTCGGTGACCCACATCAATCGTCAGTAGTGGCTGTGGGGCGCGCTACTCAGCGCCCCAGTGCCAATCCTTCCCGGCGAGGATCCACGCCGGATTCCCAGCGGCCATCATCGCGCTTGCGCAATGCATGTATACCGCTGTTCAGTTCCCGTATTTTCACCGCATGTCCCCGATCCTGCAGTTCGAACAACAATTGCTCGGCTGCTGTGTCCTGCTCCAGCTCGGTAACGCCATTACGGTTGCTGATATGTCCCTGATGCAGGATTTCCTGCAGTGACAGATCAGTATGCAGCATCAGCAGGAGCGTCTGGGCGACATAGTTGATGATACGGCTGCCCCCGGGTGAGCCGAGTGCGGCAACGGGCTGGTTGTTCTTATCGAATACGATCACCGGGGCCATGGAGCTGCGAGGGCGCTTGCCGGGAGCGATGCGGTTGGCGACGGGGCGGCCATCCAGCTCAGGGACGAAGGAAAAGTCGGTCAGCTGGTTGTTGAGCAGGAATCCCCCCGCCATCAGTGTGGAGCCGAACGCCATTTCGATACTGGTGGTCATGGACACCAGGTTCCCCTTGGCGTCTCGGATAACGAAGTGACTGGTTGACGGACGCTCAGGCGATCGGTCATCACTGCGCTGCAACGGGAGCGGCTCTCCCGGCGCGGCTTGGCCCATATCGCGGGTGGGATCGATCAGTTTTGCTCGTTGCTGCAGGTAGTCAGGTGCCAGCAGCGCATCGATCGGCACGTCGACGAAATCGCCGTCAGCCAGGTAGCGGCCACGGTCGGCATAGGCCAGACGGCTGGCCTGGGTCAGGCGGTGGCTGAACTCAAGGTCAGGCAACGCGTCGACGATCAGTTCCTGGGTCGCCATCAGGCCGAGAATCTGCAGTAGGGTGATGCCGCCTGAGGTTGGCGGCGGGAAGCCGCAGATCCGGTATTCGCGATAGAGGCGGCATAGCGGTGAACGTTCACGGGCCTGGTAGTTGGCCAGGTCCTCAGGCTGCAGACGTCCGGGATTGTCACCGGCTGCCTTCACGGCTGCTACGATCTTGCTGGCAAGGGGACCCTGATAAAAAGCATCGGCGCCCTGTAAAGCGATCAGTGTCAGCGAATCGGCCAGCTCCGGGTTCTGCCGTAGGGTGCCGACCGGCAGAGGTTCGCCGGCAGTGGTAAAGAAGTACTCGCGGGCTTCGGTGTAGCGCCCCAGGCCCGGATTGATGCCGTCTGCAATCAGCTTGTGCAGCCGAGGTGTTACGCTGAACCCTTCACGAGCCTGTCGAATTGCCGGTTCAAAGGTGTGTTGCCAGGGCAGTTTCCCGTGGCGTTGATGGGCCAGTTCCAGCATGCGCAGCACACCGGGTGTCCCGACTGAACGGCCGCCTACCAGAGCCTGCTGCCAGGGCATGGGGCTGCCATCCTGGTTGAGGAATAAATCGGGAGTGACGCTGGCAGGGGCAGTTTCTCGGCCGTCATAGGCAAACAGCTGTTGTTGCTTGGCATCCCAGTAGAGCAGAAAGGCTCCACCTCCAATGCCCGAAGACTGGGGTTCGACCAGGGTCAGCATTGCCTGAACGGCGATCGCCGCGTCGATGGCACTGCCGTTCTGGTCCAGCATTGCCATGCCCGCATGGGTTGCCAGTGGGTGAGCGCTTACCACCAGCGTACTTTCGGCGACAACAGTTTCCTGACGCTGCCAGCCTGTAGCGCTTTCCGGTGCAAGAGATTCATTGATCGCATATACAGGGTGCAGAATCAGTAGCAGGGACAACAGTGTCCAGAATCGAATCATGGGTGCTCCTCGAAGGTGCCCGCGGCTCGGTTTTTCACCGCGCGCTCCGGGTGGAACACGCGTCCATTCATGTAGATGTAGACGCCATGAGGCATGGCCTGGGCCAGCGCAACGGCGCCACCCAGATTGAAGGCCGCATCACTGTCACGAAAGCGGGCCGGCTGCATGGCGCCTGTCAGCACGATTGTTCTGTCCGTGAAAGCCTGCAGCGCCATGGCGGTTTGAATCAGAGTATCGGTGCCGTGTGTAATGACAATATGACGGCAGTCGTCCTCGGCGATCGCGGCACGCAACGCTTCCCGATCAGTATCATCCATATCCAGACTGTCCTTGCGCAGGATGCTGCGGACCTGGTATTCGCAACTGACGCCGGCTGTCTGCATCAACTCAAGGGCCATGGGGTCACCGATGCTGTACTCACTCAGGGTATCATAGTAAATCTTGTCGATTGTGCCGCCTGCGGTCAAAATTTTGATCTGCATAGCTGTGTGAACTTCCTGTTTGGGATAGGCTTGGATAGAGTAATGCCAAGCGCAATGTCATTACAGCTTAACCCTATCGCATAATGGGAGAGAAAGCCTTGCCTGTCGGAGTTCCTGTTGAGCAGTTTACCGCAAGCAGTGCGGCGCACGTTCGCCTGGTGCTGTTGCATGATCGTGAGGGCAAGGTGCTGGCGGTGTTGCCGGCGGCGGGTCTACTGGATCTGAATAGCCTGTGCCAGCTTGCCGGACGTGAGTTGCAGCCGGTGAAAGCAGAAGATGCCTTGCGCTTCTTCGGGCAGCCGGCGCTGCGGACCGAAGCTGGGCAGAATCAGTTATTGTCGCTGCCGATGCTGGTGGATACTCATTGTCCGGCGTCTGCATGGCACTGTCTCGAGCCGCATTCTGGCTGGCACTTCACGCTGGAGCGGCGCCCTGAGCATGATCGGGTACAGGTTGGCGCGTTTGCTTTGCCCGCTCAGGCCCCGCAGCAGTCGGTTGGCATCAGCGATACGGCGATGATCAGCCGCGCTGTCGAGCGCTTTACCGGTCTGAGAGTACAGCAGCGCCTGGATGATTTGCTGGGGCTGCCGGGCCTTTCAGAGAGCATGCACAATATCGTGCGATTGCGCTCCAACCCCGATGCTGGTGTCGATGATCTGGTGCCGGTGGTCAAACGTGATCCCAGTCTGTCGGCTCAGGTGATGGGCTGGGCCTCATCGCCCTACTATGCGGCACCGGGCAAGGTTCGCTCCATCGAAGATGCGGTCATCAGGGTGTTGGGCTTTGATCTGGTCATCAATCTGGCCTTAGGCGTGGCCATGGGCAAGGTGCTTCAGCTGCCCGAGGATATCCCCAGAGGATCGATTTACCACTGGGATCAGGCGATCTACACGGCAACCCTATGCGAAAAACTGGCGATCAAGGCGCAGCTGGAAGAGCGTCCGCGACCGGGCCTGGCCTATCTCGCCGGTTTGCTGCATAACTTCGGTTATCTGGTGCTGGGATACCTGTTCCCGCCCTATTTTTCTCGACTGTCGCGGTATATTGAGGCAAATCCACATCTGGAGCAGCAGCAGGTCGAACAGGAAGTCCTGCATGTGACACGTGAACAGATTGGCGGCTGGTTGCTGGAGAACTGGAAACTGCCGGATGAGGTTGCCATGGCTGTGCGTTATCAGCAGGTGCCGGATGAGGCAGGTGAATACAGTGCCTATGCTAAGCTGCTGTACTTGGCCAGTCGGCTGTTGCGGGCAGAGGGGTTAAGTGATGGTCCTCGTGTGCCCGTGCCGGAGAATTTGCTTCAACAGCTTGAGCTGGATCCAGAGCAGGTGCGTCAAGCGGTTGAGGAAGTCAAGGCGCAGGCAGAGAGCCTGGCGCAAATCTCCAGACTCTTCGACTCCCGAACCTGATCAGTCGATGCTTTCGAGGCTCTGTTCCAGAGCCTCAAGCGCTTCCTGCTGTTCCAGCCACTCTGCCTCGGTATCGTCCAGCTGACGCTTATGCTCGGCCTGACGCTGCAGCAGTTGCTTCAATTCCTCTTTGCGTTCGTCAGTGTACAGACCGGTATCGGCCAGAGCCGATTCGATCTCGTCCAGGCCGGCAGCCAGTGAATCCATCTGTTGTTCAAGCTTGCTGACAGCCTGCTTGAGCGGGCGCAGCTTGGCGCGTTGTTCCGCCTGCAGGCGCTTCTGCTCCTTGCGTTCTGCAGCACTCAGAGATCGAGGGGCGTCCACAGCCGTCTCGAGATCACCTTCATTACGTTTCTGCTCTTCTCGACGCTGTTGAGCCAGCCACTGGTGGTAATCGTCCAGATCGCCATTGAACTCGCTGATTTCGCCATCGTGAACCAACAGAAACTGGTCAACGGTATTACGCAGCAGGTGGCGATCATGGGAAACCAGAATCAGCGCTCCCTCGAATCCCTGCAGGGCCAGCGTCAGTGCAAGGCGCACCTCAAGATCCAGATGGTTGGTCGGTTCGTCGAGCAGCAGCAGGTTGGGTTTCTGCCAGGCAATGAGGGCCAGAGCAACGCGTGCCTTTTCACCCCCCGAGAAACGGCCAACCGGGTCCAGTGCATCGTCGCCGATGAAGCCGAAACTGCCGAGAAAGTTGCGCAACTCCTGATCGGTAGCATTCGGGCTGATACGTTGCAGATGCAGCAATGGGGAGGCCTGCATGTCCAACGCTTCTAGCTGATGCTGGGCAAAATAGCCGATACGCAGATGTTCGCCCTCGTGGCGTTCGCCGGCCAGCAGTGGCAGGTCACCCACCAGGGTTTTAATTAGCGTGGACTTGCCGGCACCGTTGGCGCCCAGAAGACCAATGCGAGCACCGGGTATCAGGGTCAGGGATTGTTTGCGCAAAATGGTACGGTCCGCATAGCCCAGATCAGCATCACCCAGAGTCAACAGCGGTGACGACAACTTGTCACTGGCATCAAAACGGAAGGTAAACGGTGAATCCACATGCGCTGGCGCGATCTGCTCCATGCGCTCAAGCTCTTTCAAACGGCTCTGTGCCTGTTTGGCCTTGGTCGCCTTGGCACGGAATCGACGTACGAAGCTCTCGATCTGCTCGATGCGAGCCTGTTGCTTCTCGAACGCGGCTTGTTGCTGAGACAGCTTTTCGGCTCTCAGGCGCTCAAAGGCGGTGTAGTTGCCCTTGTACAGCGTCAGCTCTTGCCGTGCCTGATGCACGATATGGCTGACCACGTTGTCGAGAAAGTCGCGGTCATGGGAGATCAGCAGCAGCGTGCCCGGGTACTGGCGCAGCCATTGCTCCAGCCAGATGGTGGCATCCAGATCCAGGTGGTTGGTCGGTTCGTCCAGCAACAGCAGGTCAGACGGACACATCAATGCCTGCGCCAGATTCAGGCGGATTCGCCAGCCGCCGGAGAAACTGCTGACCGGGCGTTCGGCGTCACCCGGAGCGAACCCCAGTCCGGCCAACAGCTGGTGTGCCCGTGACTCGGCTCGGTAGCCATCCATCGCTTCCAGCGCGGCATGCAGCTCGCCGATACGGCCATCCTGATGTTGCTCCTCGGCAACGGCCAGGTCAGCCTGAATGCTACGCAGACGATGGTCGCCATCAATCACGTAATCGAGGGCACTGCGTGTGCTGGCGCTGACCTCCTGTGCCATATGGGCGATGCGCAACTGGCCGGGAAGCTGAAGCTCCCCCGCATCCGGGTGCAGTTCGCCCAGCAGCAATTTGAACAGTGAAGACTTGCCGACGCCGTTGGCGCCAACAATACCCACTTTCCAGCCGGCATGCAGGGTCAGGTTGGCCTCGGCTAGCAACTGCTGGGGGCCACGATGTAAGCTAAGGTTCTGTATCTGAATCATGGCGGGGATATTACCACAGCATGGCCTTGGACAATCCTCTTTGGCGCTATGCGCTGGCACTTTATGCTCAGCCCGGGGTAGAACAATGCTGTCTGCAACTGCAGGAGCAAGGAGCGGCGATTAATCGACTGCTACTGGCCTGTTGGCTTGGCCGAATGGGGGTCGCGGTTGACCATGACCGCTGGCAGTTGCTGGATACCGAATGGCGGCAAGCTATTACCGAGCCGCTGCGCCAGATTCGCTACCGGGTGCGTGAGCGGCGCACGTTCGAGCCTGAAGTCGAGGCCTGCTATCAGGCGCTGAGACAGGCTGAACTGGCAGCCGAGCAGATAGAGTTGTTACGGCTTTGGCGACAGGCTCGTGACTGGCTGGCGCAGCCGGAAGTTGTCGGAAAGGCATTGATGCTGGATAACCTGATCAGCTATCGTCATTCGAGCGGACAACCATTGGAACAGAGCTGTCTGCGTCAACTGGCACTCGCTGCCGCTGAACTCCCTGTGGAAGAGTCTGAACTTTCCTCCGGGCCGGGATACTAATACACACACGGTGTACGCTGAATAACGCGAACAAAGGATATGAAGATATGAAAAAAAGCATGCTTGCCATCGCTCTGAGTGGCGCTCTGGTAGTCAGCGCGGGTGCTCAGGCCGAAGCTCTGGAAACGGAACAGCAGAAATTGAGCTACAGCCTTGGTCTGATCCTGGGTGAGCGGATTCAGGCGGATGTGGAGGAGCTGGATATTGAAGCCTTCACGCGCGGTGTAGAGGCGATCTACAAGGACGAAACGCCACTGCTGGATCAGCAGCAGGTAGCCGAGGTGATGCAGGCGTTCCAGAGCCGCAAGATGGAAGAACAGCGTCAGGCGATGGCCAAGCTGGCGCAGGACAACCTGGACAAGGGCCAGGCTTACATGGCGGAAAACGGCAAGAAGGATGGTGTGAAAACCACCGACTCCGGTCTGCAGTATGAAGAGTTGACCGCCGGCAAGGGCAAAAGCCCCAGCGCCGAGGATACGGTCAAGGTACATTACCGCGGTGAACTGATCGACGGTACCGAGTTTGACAGCTCCTATGCCCGTAACGAGCCGGTTTCCTTCCCGCTTAACGGAGTGATTCCAGGCTGGACTGAAGGCCTGCAGCTGATGAAAGAAGGTGGCAAGAGCCGTCTGGTTATCCCGGCTGAACTGGCATACGGTCCGGGCGGTATGGGTAACGCCATTGGTCCGAACGAGACTCTGGTGTTTGAGGTCGAGCTGCTCGAAGTCAACCCGTCCGAAGACAAGCAGTAATTGTTCCGCCTGCCGCTGTGAGTGGCAGGCGTCTCCCTAGCGTAGCCAGTTGATCATGCCGTTGGAACCCACGGCCAGCCAGCTGTTGCCGTCAGGGCCAAACTCTACCGCAATGACACCGGTACTGGTGGGCCCGTAGCTGGCCTGCTTGTCAAGCTTCCAGCGTCGCAGTACCTGCTCCCGATTCAGATCCCAAAGCTCCACCGTGCCATCGGCACGTCCGGTCAGCAATTGATCGCTGTTGGTGGAGAAACGGGCGCTCAGGTAGCTCAGGCGGCGTGGAAACAGATTTTCATCCCCGCTGAGGCTGAACAGAGTTTCCCCGGTATCGGTTTTCCACACCAGCGCCTGGTCCAGACTGCCCGCACTGAAGGCGAGACGACCGTTAGGGGATAGTGCGACCGTATCGACGGTGTTGCCCAGCTCGATCTGTTTAAGTTCACTGGCGTTTTCCAGGTCCCAGAAACGGGCGACACGGTCATCGGCCCCGGTGAGCGCGAAACGCTCATCGCTGCTAAGGGCAACGCTGCGTACGCGTGCCGGATGGCGAAGGCTGGTGCGTATACCGCCGCGGCGAATATCAAAATAGACCGCTTCAAAGTTGCCCAGCCCCAACAGGGCGTAGTTGCCCCCGGATGACAGCTCGGCATCAAGAATTTCACCCGGTGAACTCCAGAAACCCTCTGAGGTGCCGGTTGCGACATTCCACAGGACAAGATCCTGAGGGCTGGCGGTCAGGGCATAGCGCCCTTCGGGCGAGAAGTCGACGGCGGACAGCACGCTGAAGGCTTTGGACTGGTGGTTCCAGTCAAAACGTCGGGCCTTTTGTGACAGATCCCAGAGGCTGCCGCCATGACTGACAGCGCCAATCAGGGCATGTTGCCCATCCGGGGAGAGATCGGCGCTGTAAGCGCCACTCTGCTCGGTTAGAGCCAGCGATTCCGAAGCGGAGTCGGCACTGCTGAAGCAACCAGACAACAACAGTCCGGCACACAGTAGAGAAACAGAGCGCAGGGGGATCACGTTGCGTCTACCAGGTCCTTATGCGCGTTATGCAGAATCTCGATCAGCTGGTCTTCCAGTGCAAAGCGTTCTTCCAGCGTCTCGCCCAGATCAGACAGGTCCCGTGAAAGCTGGCACAACTGCTGTAGTGTAGGGGTGTTGAGCGTGCCATAGGCATCATTGAAGTCCAGGGCCTTGTCGGTAGAGGGCTGGATCTGCGGGAAAATATGCTGTGCCTGTTCCAGACTGCCGTCAGCAAACTCGCTGCCTTCTCGCAGCAGCTGCTCATAGACCTCGAAATGGCCCGAGGACAGGTAGTCCATCAACAGATCGCAGAACTCCCCCACTGAACTGTTCAGGGGAGCTCCGACTTCCTGAGAGGGCAGGGAGACGAAGGTGGAGATCAGCTGCTGCCGCTCCTCCAGCCAGTGATCGATGATCGTACTGACACCGCCCCAGCGTTCTTTGGCGTTGCGACATTTCTCGAGCATGATCGGTCCCTCCGACTTTGGTTGACTCCATACTACTGCCACCCCCGAGAGGGTGCAATACACTCGCCGGAGGCATGGAGATCAGCCCTTGGGCAGAGGTATACTGGAAATCTACGGACAAACGGAGAGGATCCCATGTGGCGAAATCTGGGGCTGTGCCTGGCCCTGCTGACGGCAATGCTAAGCCTGCCGGCGCAGGCCGAGAAAACGGCAGAAGACTACATCAACTATATTGAGCTCAAGCCTTTCGTGACCAATTTTGGTGGTCCCGGCAAGGTGCGCTTTCTCAAGGCTGAGGTGACCATTCAGGTCGAGGACCCGGCGGCTCATCATGCGGTCAACGCACACATGGCCCATATTCGTAATGATCTCGTTTTCCTGTTTTCGGCTGTAGAAGAGGATCAGGTAGGCAGTGTGGCGGCGCAGCAGGTCCTGGCCGAAAAGGCATTGAGTGCGGTACAGCAGTTGCTGAAGGAAGAGACCGGTCAGACGCATGTGTCCGATCTCTTCTTCACCAGTTTCGTGACCCAATAGCGGTTGAAGCTTCAACCGGCGATGTAGTCGGCCAGGTAGTCGGCAAAGTCGGGAGCCGGAGCCGCTTCCAACTCTGCCTGCTGGTCGAGTGATTCAACCGCTGCCTGTTGCAGCCTATCGGCCGTGTCTGCCGTCAGTTGCGGTTCAATACTGCTTCGGTGCTGACGACTCATTTCCAAAACCCATTCGCTATGGCTCAGGCCGCTTTCGCGCAGGGCATTCAGAACCTGGGCGGAAGGGGTCAGCTCAGGATTGGCTACCTTGTCGCGCTGGGCTTGAACGGCACGTTGGTGAGCATCACCACCCTTGATATCGTCCAGCAGCTCAGCTGTACGCAGGACCTTATCCAGAATCTGTTCGGCCAGCTCTTCACGGGGCCGCTCACCGTTACGGCTGTGCAGCAGCAAACCCGGTTCACGGCCACGATTGACAATACGGGCATGATTCTCTGCCACCAGACCACATTCCCGCTCGTCCAGATCATCAGCCTGACCCAGCAGGCAGCTAATCAGAAAAGCGTTGAGGAAATCAGCCTGGGCGTTGTCGATCCCCAGCGGCAGCAGCGGGTTGATATCGGTATTTCGGACTTCGACATACTCGACGCCTCGGTGCATCAGCGCATGTACAGGCTTCTCGCCGGACTGAGTGACGCGCTTGGGTCGGACATCACTGTAATACTCGTTCTCGATCTGCAACACGTTGGTGTTGAGCTGACGGTAGTGGCCATCCACTTTTATTCCGATCTGCTCGTAGGCAGGGTGCGAGGTGTGGATCGCCCGGTGCAGAGATTCCGCGTAGGTATCCAGATGGTTGAAGCAGATCTGCAGATCGGCCTGTGCCTTGTTGGAATACCCCAGATCGCTCATGCGCAGCGAGGTGGCATGGGGCAGATACAGGGTGTCGGGATCAAGCTGCTCCAGGCTGTGACTGCGTCCGGCCATGAACGAGGCCGACAGTGCCGGCGACGCGCCGAACAGGTAAAGCAGCAGCCAGCCATAACGGCGGAAGTTGCGAATCAGCCGGAAGTACCCTGCGGAGCGGAACGCCTGCAGGCTGTCGCTGTTGCCTTCGAGTTGCTGCCACACCGGCCAGAATGCATCGGGCAGCGAGAAGTTGTAGTGGATACCGGCAATGGTCTGCATCATCTTGCCGTACCGGTACTTCAGGCCCTGTCGGTAAACATGCTTGAGACGACCCACATTGGAGCTGCCATATTCGGCGATTGGAATCGCTTCCTCGGAAGGAATCTCGCAGGGCATGCTGGCACACCAGAGCTGCTCGTCGCCCAGCTGGCGGTAGGTAAATGCATGCAGCTGGTTCAGAAACGCCAGAGCCTCTGCCGGAGTGTCATGGACCGGCGTGATGAATTCCAGCAGTGCTTCCGAGTAGTCTGTGGTGATGAAATCGTGAGTCAGCGCCGAGCCCAGGCCGCGTGGGTGCGGTGTTTGGGCAATATGGGCATCGGGACTGACACGCAGGCCTTCCTTCTCAATCCCCTGACGGGTCTGAGTGAGCAGAGCGGCATGGCCTCCGTGGGCCAGTCGTTCGAGTTGGTTTTCCAGAGTTGCCAACACCGTCGTCATTCCTGTGGTTAAGCCTGTAGGGCGCGCATTATACAGCGCTTTTGCAGCCCGATGTCATATCGGACAGGGTCAGCGATTTTTCCGGCCCAGACCGGCCGCTTTCAGTTTGTCCGCCAGCGAACCTTCCAACGGTACTCTGCTTTCAGGTCTGTGGGTCGGTTTCTGGGCCGCCTGGCGGCCATTGTCTGTCGTTACGTCCCTGTTTTCGGCCTTCATACTCAGTGCGATTCGCTTGCGCGCCTCATCCACCTCCAGCACGCGAACCTTGACGATCTGGCCACTGCTGACAATGGTGTGCGGGTCGCTGACGAAACGGTCAGCCAGCTGGGAGATATGCACCAGGCCGTCCTGATGCACGCCGATGTCGACGAAAGCGCCGAAGTGGGTCACGTTGGTGACAACACCTTCCAGTTCCATGCCGGGTTGCAGGTCTTTCAGGGTTTCGACGCCCTCGGCATAGCGCACGGAACGGAATTCGGGGCGAGGATCACGGCCGGGCTTTTCCAGCTCTCCGAGCACATCACGAACGGTATAAGCGCCAAAGCCCTGAGCCTCAAGCCTTGCCGGATCGACCTGTTTCAGTTTTTCCGGCTGTTGCAACAGCGCTTCCAGTGACAGGCCACAGTTGTCAGCGATCGCCTGTGCCAGCGGGTAACTCTCCGGGTGGACCGCGGAGTTGTCCAGCGGTTCCTCGCCATCACGGATGCGCAGGAAACCGGCGCACTGCTCAAACGCCTTGGGGCCCAGGCGCGGAACCTTGAGTAACTGGCGCCGATTGCGCAGAGCACCGTGTTCATCGCGCCAGGCGACCAGGTTGTCAGCCGTTGTTCGGTTCAGACCCGCCACATGGCTGAGCAGGGCCGCTGAGGCGGTGTTGACGTCCACGCCAACGTGGTTGACGCAGTGTTCGATGACGCCATTGAGGGCGTCTTCAAGCCGGCTCTGATCCACATCATGCTGGTACTGGCCGACACCGATCGACTTGGGATCGATCTTGACCAATTCTGCCAGCGGGTCCTGGAGTCGGCGAGCGATAGAAACGGCCCCGCGAATGGTGACGTCCAGATCTGGAAATTCCGCTGCGGCCAATTCCGATGCCGAATAGATCGAGGCTCCGGCTTCATTGACCAGTACTGCCTGAAGGTTGTGCGCGACGGCTTTACAGACGGCCTGTGCCAATTGCTCGGTCTCACGAGACGCCGTGCCGTTACCGACAGCGATCAGTTCTGCACCATGCTTTTTGGCCAGTGTCGTCAACGTATGCAGGGATTGATCCCATTGTTTTTTCGGTGCGTGCGGGTAAATGGTGGTGTAATCGACCAGCTTGCCAGTGGCATCGATGACCGCCACTTTGACCCCGGTGCGCAGGCCCGGGTCCAGACCAATGGTCGTTTTAGCCCCGGCTGGCGCCGCCAGCAGCAGATCACTGAGGTTGCGGGCGAAGACCTCGATGGCGGCGGTATCCGCCTGTTCGCGCAGGTGCTTGATCAGTTCGGTTTCCAGAGACGGGCGCAGCTTCTTCTGCCAGGCCTGCTGCAGTGTTTGCTGCATCCAGCTGTCAAGCTGAGCCGGACGTAATTGATGACGTCTGGCCATCTGCTCCTCTGGCCAGCCATCAAGGTTGTCCGGCAGTTGCAGACTGGCCTTGAGTACGCCCTCACTGACTCCGCGAAGCACGGCCAGCGCCCGGTGGGAGGGGATACGCGCAATGGGTTCGGCATATTCGAAGTAATCGCGGAACTTGCTGTCCGGATCGGCCTTGCCGCGAGCTGCACGTACCTGCAGCTCGCCCTGTTGCCAGAGGCGCTGGCGCAGAGTACCGATCAGTTCGGCATCCTCGCTGAGTATTTCCAGCAGAATCTGACGGACGCCTTCTGCGACTGAATCCTGATCCACAAAGCCGGTGTCCGGGTTAAGGAATTCCCCGAGCTTGCCCTGGGGCAGGCTACCGTTGCGCAGGCTGTCCTGTGCCAGCGGCTCAAGACCTGCTTCCCGTGCTTCCTGTGCCTTGTTACGGCGCTTTGGTCGGAAGGGAAGATAGAGGTCTTCCAGTCGGGCGCGGCTGTCGGCAGCACGAATGGCCTGTTCCAGTTCAGGGGACAGCTGGTTCTGTTCTTGCAACCGGCCGAGAATGGATTCGCGACGGGTTTCAAGTTCGCGCAGCTGACCCAGGCGCTCGTACAGCTGGCGCAGCTGGGTGTCGTCCAGCGCACCAGTCTGCTCCTTGCGGTAGCGAGCGATAAACGGGAGGGTGGCGCCCTGATCCAGCAGGGCGAGAGTGGCGGCAACCTGAGCCGGCTTGATGCTCAGCTCGGTTGCCAGTTGTTGTTCAATGGACATGGCGACTCGGTTCAGGACTCAGGGCACCTGCAGAATCTGCAGGGAGTTGGTTCCGCCATGCTCGCCGATGCTGGCCCCACGGGTCAAGATAACGCGATCACCGCTGCTCAGCAGCTCTCGCGCCTGAAGGCCGGCCAGGATCTCGTCGTTGAGCCTCGCTTCCTTTACCGCCGTGGCATCGAAAAACATCGGCATGACGCCACGATAGAGTGCCATGCGGCGCATGGTGCGGTGGTTGCGGGTCAGTGCGAAGATGGGGATGCCAGAGCGGATGCGGGACATCCACAACGGGGTGGATCCGGACTCGGTCAGGCAGATGATCGCCTTGATATTTTCGACGCCATTCGCGGTATACATGGCGGCACGGGCAATCGCCTCATCGGTGCGGGTGCACAGGTGATCCGGCGCCACCGGTGCCGGGCGCGACAGCTGGTGCTTTTCCGCACCCTGACAGATGCGGGTCATCGCCTCGACCACCTCCACCGGATAGTGTCCGGCAGCCGTTTCGGCCGACAGCATGACCGCATCAGTGCCATCCAGAATGGCGTTGGCCACGTCGAATACCTCGGCACGGGTCGGCATCGGGTTGAGGATCATGGTTTCCATCATCTGGGTTGCGGTGATCACCAGACGATTGAGCTGGCGGGCGCGCTTGATGATGTGTTTCTGGACGCCGATCAGTTCGGCATCACCGATCTCCACACCCAGGTCGCCTCGGGCGACCATGACGCCGTCGCAGGCATTGATGATCTCGTCGAGAGCTTCCGGGGTCGCGACGGTTTCGGCACGCTCCACCTTGGCGATGATCTCGGCACGGCTGCCGGCGGCTTCCAGCAGCGCACGGGCGGTATTCAGGTCATCGGCCGTGCGCGGGAAGGAAACGGCGACATAATCCAGCTCCAGTTCGGCCGCGACCTTGATGTCATGCTTGTCCTTGTCGGTCAGGGCTGCAGCACTGAGACCACCCCCCTGGCGGTTGATCCCCTTGTTGTTGGACAGCGGGCCGCCAACGGTGACTTCGGTTTCGATGCGGCTGCCGTCGATCTTCAGTACTTTCAACTGGACACGACCATCGTCCAGCAACAGGATGTCGCCAGGTGTACAATCCTGGGGCAGGGTCTTGTAGTCCACACTGACCGCATGCTGATCGCCCGCGGTTTCGTCCATGGCCGCATCGAGCGTGAACTGATCGCCCACGGCCAGCTTGATCGGCCCGTCCTTGAAACGCGAGATGCGAATCTTCGGACCCTGAAGGTCACCCAGCAGGGCGACCGCCTCGCCGGTCCGACGGCAGGCTTCGCGTACCGCTTCCACACGCTTGCGATGGTCGGCAGAGCTGCCGTGGGAGAAGTTCAGACGCACAGTATTGACGCCTGCTCGGATGAGGGCATCCAGAATGCCCGGCGCGTCGGTGGAAGGACCCAGGGTAGCTACAATTTTGGTACGCTTAAGCATCAATTCGGATCTCGTGTCGTTGGAGGGTCGTGGTTACGACTAAAGTATGGCTGCACACGTATTTTTTCAAGCTCGGGTCGGCGTGAGCCGCATCCGAGGTGATCACTGTCAGGTATTGAAATGAAAGCTGATCGGGGACACCGCTACCGTCCTTTGACGCTGTTACTGGTGGCGGTGGCGTTTCTGCTGGTGCTGATGCAGACCGCTTATCTGAGCCGCCAGCAGGCGCTGTCGGAATTGCAGCACAGGGCTGAAGCAGACCTGGCACGTTATGCTTTGACCGTGCAGCAGAAACTGGACCGATACAAGGATATTCCGCGACTGCTGGCCACCCATTCCAGTTTGCGCCAGGCACTGCAGGCGACTGATGCCGGACAGATTCAGCGTACCAATGAGTATCTGCAACAGGTCAATACCATCATCGGTGCATCCGACAGCTACCTGATGAATGCTGCAGGTATCACCGTAGCGTCAAGCAACTGGTACAAGACAAACAGTTTCGTTGGCCTTGATTTCAGCTTCCGGCCCTACTTTCAGGATGCACTGGCAGGACGAGCAGGCCGCTATTTCGCACTGGGGACAACCTCGCGCAAGCGAGGCTACTACTTTTCCTGGCCGGTTTATGAAGGTGAGCAGGTCATCGGGGTGGTCGTAGTCAAGATTGACCTGCATGAAATCGAACAGGACTGGAACGACCCGCTGCAGGATATTGCCGTGACCGATGAGGACGGCATCATCGTAATCTCGACGCGTCCTGAGTGGAAGTTCCATGCCCTTCGATCTCTGCCTCAGGCCGATCTGCAACGCATTCTGGCTAGCCTGCGCTACCTGGATCACCCCCTGTCGGCGCTGCAGGTGGTGCGTCGTGAAGCGCTTAATGACAACGCGCAGCTGATCACGCTGCTTGAGGGTGAGCGGATCAGTAACGGGGCACTGGACGGCGTCACCACCCGCGAATATCTCTTGCTGCAGCGTCCTGTTCCTGAAACCGGGCTCAAGGTATCGGTAATGGCTCGTTTGCAGCCGGTGCATGAAGCCGTACTTCAGGCGGTCATTCTGGCCGGGTGTGTCTATCTTGTGCTGATGCTGTTGGTGCTCTTTCTACAGGCGCGCTGGCGCATCGTACGTGAGCGGCGGCGGTTCCAGCTGCGAGAACTGAGTGCGCTGGCTGAACGGGAGCGTGAGGTGCGGGCGATCATCAATAATACCCGTGCCGGCCTGATCACTCTGGATGAGCAGGGGCACATTGAATCCTTCAATCCGACGGCAGAAAAACTGTTCGCCTGCCGTGCCGACCAGATCCGAGGTCAGGCATTTACTCAGCTGCTGTCTGAAGATGCGCACGAGCACTATCGCCGCCATCTGTCTCCCGAAGCTCGGGCGGCGACCGATCTGACGCTGGAGGCAACCGGCATTCGGGGAGATGGAAGTCGCTTTCCCCTGGAGCTGACGCTTGGACGCATGGCGCTGGGCAGCGAGCATCACTTCATTGTTACCGTGCATGACATGACCGAGCGCAAGCAGTATGAAAAGCAGCTGCAGGACGCCAGAGACGCGCTGGAAACCCGGGTGGCTGAACGTACCGCCGACCTGAGTCGGGCCAACGCACGCCTGCTGGATGAAATGGCCCAGCACCGCAGCACCCAGAACGAACTGATCCAGACCGCCAAGCTGGCCGTGTTGGGGCAGCTGGCGGCAGGGATCAACCATGAGCTTAATCAGCCGCTGGCCGCGATCCGCAGCTATGCCGACAATGCCTCCGCTTTCCTGCAACTGGGCAAGCCGGATCGAGTGGCCACCAACTTGCAGGAAATTGCCGGTCTGACCGAGCGCATGGCCAAGATTATTCATCCGCTCAAGGAATTCTCGCGCCAAAGCAGTGGCCAGCCCCGTCCGACCTCTCTCAAGGCCGTGCGTGACGGAGCCATGTCGATCATGTATGGACGCCTCGACCAGAAGGGGGTGGAGCTGATCTGGCCACCAGATCTGGACCAGGTGTTTGTACTGGGAGACACCCTGCGTCTTGAGCAGGTGTTGGTCAATCTGCTGGCCAATGCACTGCAGGCAATGGAACAGGCTGAGGTGAAACGCATTGAGGTGACACTGGAACGGACTTTGGATCGGGTGAAACTGTCCCTGCATGATTCGGGGCCGGGTATCGAATCGGATGATCCGCAGCGGGTCTTCGAGCCCTTCTACACCACCAAGGCGCAAGGGCAGGGCCTGGGCCTGGGGCTGTCGATTTCACATCGAATCATGGAGAATCTGGGCGGACGACTCAGCGCCGCCAACCACCCCGAGGGTGGTGCCGTGTTCACACTGGAACTGCCGGTTGCCACCCGACCTGAGCCACAACAGCCCCTGCCGCCGAAAGAGGACATCGCATGAGCGATAGCGCAGCTTTACCCGTGATTCTGATTGATGACGAGCATCATATCCGCATGGCTGCGGGGCAAACGCTGGAGCTTGCCGGTTACCAGGTGACGACGCTGGAGCAGGCCGAACCGGCGCTGGAGCAGGTCGGCACGGGATGGCCCGGAGTGGTGGTGACTGATATCAACCTGCCCGGCATCGATGGGCTGGAGCTGATGCGCCGGGTGCGTGCGATCGATCCGGACCTGCCGGTCATCCTGATTACCGGGCATGGCGACATTTCCATGGCGGTCAGTGCGATCCGCGAGGGCGCCTATGACTTCATCGAGAAGCCCTTTGCCTCCGAGCTGTTGCTGGATGTGGTACGGCGGGCACTGGACAAGCGCAGTCTGACACTGGAAAACCGCCGCCTGCGTGATGAACTGGAAGCCCAGAATGCGCCCGGTCCCCGTATCATCGGCAATACTCCGGCGATCATTGCGCTGCGTCAGCTCAGCCGTTCGGTCGCGGACATGCCCGCCGATATTCTGATTCAGGCGGAAACCGGTTGCGGCAAGGATCTGCTGGCGCGCTACCTGCACGAGCACGGCAAGCGACGGGAGCATAACTTTGTCGCGATCAACTGCGGTGCAGTACCTGAAAACCTGATCGAGAGCGAACTCTTTGGCCATGAGGCCGGGGCATTCACCGATGCCAAGGCGCAGCGGATTGGCAAGTTCGAGCATGCCAACGGCGGCACCCTTTTTCTGGACGAAATCGAGAGCATGCCGATGGCGCTGCAGATCAAGTTGTTGCGGGTGCTGGAGGAACGTGCGATCGAGCGGCTGGGCTCCAATGAGGTCATTCCGCTGGACCTGCGCGTGATTGCCGCGACCAAGGTGGATTTGAAGCAGGAGGCTGCAGCAGGGCGCTTCCGCGAGGACCTGTACTATCGGCTCAATGTGGTGCGGCTGGATATCCCGCCGCTGCGCGAGCGTCGAGAAGATATTCCGCTGTTGTTCCAACACTTTGCCCTGATTGCCTCCTCACAATATGGCCGCGAAATTCCGCAATTGTCAGCCGAACGCATGCACAGTCTGATGGTGCATGACTGGCCCGGTAACGTGCGGGAATTGCGCAATCTGGCAGAACGTTATGTCCTGCTGGGAGAAAGTTGCACCTTCGATTTCGACAACCGGCCGATTACCGCCTCGGAAAGCGTTGACGGGATGACGTTGCCGGAGCAGGTGGAGCGCTTTGAGAAGATGCTAATCCATACCGAGCTGGGGCGGCATGGCGGCTCGATCAAGGATACTCTGGCCTGTTTGGGGCTACCTCGCAAGACGCTGTACGACAAGATGAAAAAGTACGGCCTGGACAAGAACGACTACAAGCAATAGCCGGTGCAGAAACGACATCGCCCGGCCAAGGCCGGGCGATGTGATCATCCCTTTGGGGATCAGAGCTGGAAGCGGTTTACCATGCGTTCCAGCTGCTGAGCCAGCTGGGCCAGCTCATCGGATACCCGGTTCAGGTGCTCGGAGCGTTCGGCGGTTTCGTCGGCACTGCGGCTGATCTCGGTCACGCTGTGTTCAACGCTGCCGGCCATCTCGCTCTGTTCACGCACCGCGCTGGCAACCTGATGGTTCAGGTCGTTGATCACCCGCACCTCCTCGTTGATGTTGGTCAGGGCCGTATTACAGCGCTGGACCTGCTCGACCCCGGCGCCGGCTGCGCCCAAGGCTTCGTTCATCACGGTTACTGCATGTTTGGCATCGGCCTGAAGTGCCGTGATGATCGTGTTGATCTCTTCAGTCGAATTATGGGTCCGGCTGGCGAGGGTGCGTACCTCATCTGCCACGACGGCGAAACCACGACCCTGCTCCCCGGCTCGGGCAGCCTCGATGGCGGCATTCAGGGCCAGCAGGTTGGTTTGTTCGGCGATCTTCTGAATCACTTCCAGAACCGTACCGACGTTCTGGCTCTGGCTGTCCAGCTTCTCGATCACGGTGGTGGCCTGCTCAATATTGCGCTGCAGCTTTTCGATGGCGGTAATTGCCTGCTGAGCAATACCGGCACCATCAGTACTTTCCTGCAGTGCCATGTCGGAGGCGGAAACCGTATTTTCGGCACTGGCCGCTACGCTGCGGGTCGCGGCTTCCATCTGTTCCATCGCGGATGCCACGGAGCTGGTCTGCATCTGCTGGTGATGCACGGCCTTGGTTGATTCAGTTGCGACCTGGCTGATGCGGTTGCCGGAGTCGGCGAGACGGGCAACGGTCTGGTTGACCTGCTTCATGCTGTCATGGATGTTGACGAGCATGGAGTTGAATGCTGACGACATCTGGCCGATTTCGTCACTGGAGGTCACATCGATGCGCAAGTTCAGGTTGTTTTCGCGTTCGATGGCATGAATGGTATCAGCCATGCGGTTGACGGGCGCCACCACGATGCGGCGCAGCAGGAGGCTGATCAGGATGATACCGGCCACGAACAGGCCCAGCTCGATCAGGGCAACGCTGATGAGGTTGTGATTGACCTGCTTGTCCAGCGCTTCGAACGAATAGGTGACACGAACGGCACCGATAACCTCACCTTCCTTGACCTGATGACAGAGCAGACAGTTGGTGCCCTTGTAGTCGGACAGGGCTTTCATCGGTGTGACCACGGTCAGGCGGTGTCCCTGCTCATCATCCAGCTCGGCAACAATATGCTCACCCTGCATGGCGCGGCGGTCAAACTCATCCACCGGACGGGAATCATCGGTACCGGGACCATAGACATCCGTAATTTGCTGACCACGGATAATGCGGGCTTCAGTGATTGCTTCGTTGGAGAGAATCTTCTGTTGCAGCGTTGCCCGGTTCGCCATGGCACCGCTGAGCATCAGCATGTTGATGCTATCAAAGTAGGAGTCGGCAGTATCCAGGGTGCTGCGGGTGACAACCTCGTCAACGAGCGAAGTCTCGCTACGGTAGATCGTGGTTAATGAACTGATCAGGATGACCAAAAATACAGCAACCAGTGAGAGGTTGACCTTGTTTTGAATCGAGAGCCCTTTTCGCACTGTATTCCATCCCGCATTTAACTGGTTTTAATGGATGAGCCGGACAAAAACTGACGCTAGCAGTATACAGATCCTAAGAGAAAAAACGCTGATCTGCCACAAAGAGTCGTAAATTGGCCAAATGTGTGGATTTCCACCCATTGGTACTGGCGGTTTGGGTCGTACGCCGCCAGTTTTGAAGGCTGATGAAATGAGAATGCAGTTCTACGAGTGCCTTTTAACACACTGATATTTAAGTGATATTTCAATTCGTGTATCGGATTTTAAAAGTATGGCACTGCCTTTGCTTACAACTCCTGTGTGTATGCCTGACCGCTCCCATCCCCAAGAAGAGCGGCAGAACAATTGATCAAACAACAACAGCAACACCAGGAGATACTCAATGCGTTTACTGACTGCTGCCGTAACTTCCATCGCACTGGCGCTGGGCGCCCAGATGGCCAGCGCTGCCCCCATCGAACTGAAGTTTTCCCACGTGGTGGCCGAAAACACCCCGAAGGGGCAGATGGCTCTGAAATTCCGTGACCTGGTGGCCGAACGTCTCGGCGACAGGGTGGAAGTGAAGGTCTTCCCGAACTCTCAGCTGTTCGGTGATAACAAGGTGCTGGAAGCGATGCTGCTGGGTGATGTTCAGATGGCGGCGCCCTCACTGTCCAAGTTTCAGAAGTACACCAAGTCGCTGCAGGTATTCGACCTGCCGTTCCTGTTCGAAGATATGACGGCAGTTGACCGTTTCCAGCAGAGTGCTCAGGGGCAGGAGCTGCTGAACTCCCTGCGCAAGCGTGGTCTGGTGGGGCTGGGCTACCTGCACAATGGCATGAAACAGCTGTCCGCCAATGATCCTCTGCGTGTCCCGGCCGATGCATCGGGCAAAAAGTTCCGCATCATGACCTCCGACGTACTTCAGGCCCAGTTCGAGGCGCTGGACGCCGTGCCGTTGAAGAAGCCGTTCTCCGAGGTATTTACCCTGCTGCAGACCAAGGCCATTGATGGTGCCGAAAACCCCTGGTCCAACATCTACTCGAAGAAATTCCACGAAGTACAGCCCTACATCACCGAAACCAACCATGGCGTACTGGACTACCTGGTCGTGACCTCTGCCGAGTTCTGGAACGGTCTGGATGACGATGTTCGAGCCGAGCTGAAAAAGGCTCTGGATGAGGCCATCGCCTATGGTAACGAGATTTCCGATAAGCAGGCGGCTGCTGATCGCCAGGCGATCATCGATTCCGGTCGTTCCGAAGTGATCGAAATCTCTGCCGAAGAGCGTCAGCAGTGGGTGGATGCGATGAAGCCGGTCTGGAAACAGTTCGAGGACGAAATCGGTGCTGAGCTGATCGAAGCCGCCCTGCAGGCCAACAACTGATCCTGCTCTGATCGAGATCCACCGGGGAGCCAGCTGCTCCCCTTCAGGCCGGCTCCCGGGAGGGGAGTCCGGCCGGACACCGGGGAAATACTATGTCTGTACGTAATCTGGTCACTCATATAGAAGAGGCGATCCTGTCGTTGCTGTTGCTGGCAATGACGCTTCTGGTCTTTGCAGAAGTGATCGCCCGTTTCGGTTTCAATGCCGGTATCCACTGGGCTCAGGAAGTGACGCTGCTGCTGTCTGCCTGGTTCGTGCTGTTCGGTGCCTCCTACGGGGTCAAGGTCGGTGCCCACATCGGTGTCGATGTGTTCGTGAAAAAGCTGCCAGCCGGTATGCATCGAGGCGTTACGCTGATCGCCGTTGCGCTCTGCCTGTTCTATTGCGGCCTCTTCCTTTACGGCTCCTGGGTTTATCTGGCGAAAATGAAGATGATTGGCATCGAACTGGAAGATCTGCCCATTCCCAAGTGGACGGTCATGACCATTCTGGTGATTGGTTTTGTGTTGCTGATTATTCGATTCCTGCAGCTGGGCTGGAAAGTGCTGAAGGGTGAAGCCGACGGCTTCCACTTTGCCGATGAGGCGAAAGAAAGCATGGAAATTGCCCGTGAGCTGAAAGAGTCCGATGAGGAGGCGCGCAAATGACCACCGCCATGCTGTTTATCATCCTCTTTGGCTGCATGCTGATGGGGATGCCGATCGCGATTGCCCTGGGCCTGTCCAGCGTGACCACGATCCTGCTGTTTTCCAACGATTCTCTGGCGTCGGTAGCGCTGAAGCTGTTCGAGGCGACCTCCGAGCACTACACCCTGCTGGCGATTCCGTTCTTCATTCTGTCATCGGCGTTCCTGTCCACCGGTGGCGTGGCCAAGCGTCTGATCAACTTTGCCATTGACGCCATTGGTCATGTGCGTGGTGGTCTGGCGATGGCGTCGGTGATGGCGTGCATGCTGTTCGCGGCGGTCTCCGGATCTTCGCCGGCCACCGTAGCCGCGATCGGTACCATCGTCATTGCCGGCATGGTGCGCTCCGGTTATCCGGAGTCCTTTGCCGCCGGTGTGATTGCCAACGCCGGTACACTCGGCATTCTGATTCCGCCTTCCATCGTGATGCTGGTCTATGCCGCGGCTACAGAGGTGTCGGCATCGCGCATGTTCATGGCCGGTTTCATCCCGGGCCTGATGATGGGTCTGTTGCTGATGATCGCCATCTACATCGCGGCACGGATCAAGAAGCTGCCGTCCCAGCCGTTCCCGGGCTTCGGTCAGCTGTTCCGCTCCGGCGCCATTGCCATGGGCGGGCTGATGCTGATCGTGATTGTGCTGGGCTCCATCTATGGTGGCATCGCATCGCCGACAGAGGCCGCTGCCGTGGCAGCCGTGTATGCCTACCTGATTGCAGTGATGGGCTACCGTGATATCGGTCCGATGAAAGGCGTGGCCTGGCGTAACGAAGGCGAGTCCATGCTGGCAGCCATTGTGCGCAACATCCTGCATATGCTGTTGGCGCTGCCACGTTCCGTAACCCATCCGGAAGTGCGCAAGGTGTTCGTCGATGCCTCCAAGGTATCAATGATGCTGCTGTTCATCATCGCCAACGCCATGCTGTTTGCACACGTGCTGACCACCGAACGCATTCCGCATGAAATTGCCGAAGTGATCATCGAGTGGGGGCTGCCGGCCTGGGGCTTCCTGATCGTGGTGAATATTCTGCTGCTGATCGCGGGCAACTTCATGGAGCCGTCGGCGATCCTGCTGATCATGGCACCGATCCTGTTCCCGATCGCCGTGCAGCTGGGCATCGATCCGATTCACCTGGGTATCATCATGGTGGTGAACATGGAGATCGGCATGCTGACGCCGCCGGTGGGGCTGAACCTCTTCGTTACGGCGGGCATCACCGGGCGCAATATGGTCTGGGTGATCAAAGCGTGTCTGCCTTGGCTGGGCCTGCTGCTCTTCTTCCTGATACTGATCACCTATGTACCGCAGATATCCCTGTTCCTGCCGGAGTATATCGATCAGCTGAAAGGGTACTGATCCAAAACGGGAGATCCAGCCTATATCATCAGGATGATGACATGGGTTTGTCACCGCCGCCTTCGGGTGGCGGTTTTTTTATGTGGGCATAATGGCGCTATAATGTGCGCCCTTTCTTTAACTGTCAGAGAATGAATATGCTCGGAGTAATCGCTGCACTCTGGGGCTTTACCGGTATCTGTCTGCTGTTTTCCAGTGCCATCTATCGCCTGGGGGCCATGGCGCTGGAAATGCCGTTGGACGCTTTCGCCTGGTATCACTGGCTGGCGCTGGTGGCGTGCCTGGTGTTCATGGGCTTTGCCGAGGGCTACAGGGGATTTCAACAGAACTTTTCGCCACGGGTGGCGGCGCGTATCCGCTATCTGCAACAGAACGTCACGCCGTTACGTGCTCTGTTGGCACCGGTATTCTGCATGGGCTTCTTTCACGCCCAGCGTCGACGCCAGATCGTGACCTTTTGCCTGACTGGCGGGATCATTGTGCTGGTGTTGCTTGTGCGACTGCTGGATCAGCCCTGGCGCGGCATCATCGATGCCGGTGTTGTGCTGGGCCTGACCTGGGGCATTATTTCGCTGGCGCTGTTCACGGTGCAGGCGTTCACCCGTCGTGACTTCAACTACTCTCCCGAAACACCGGATCAGCCGCGCTGAACGCATGAACCGCTCCGCCTGCTGACGGAGCGGGACTCGGCGTTACCCCAGGAAGAGCTTGTAGGCCTGGTTGTCGGTTTCGTCGTAGAAGGTGTAACCGATCTCTTCCAGGAACTGCACCACCTGCCCTCGTTCATCGGCTGGCACCTGCATGCCGACCAGGACGCGGCCATAGGCTGCACCATGGTTACGGTAATGGAACATGGAGATGTTCCAGCGTCCACCGAGCTTGTTGAGGAACTTCATCAGCGCACCCGGTCGTTCGGGAAACTCAAAGCGGTAGACCACCTCGTTGTCGACGCTGGCCGGAGCATGGCCACCGACCATATAACGCACGTGCAGCTTGGCGGTCTCGTCATCGGTCAGGTCGACCACTTCGTCCAGATGTGCGTGCAGTTCCGCCAGCAGCTCTTCTCGGCCATCGTTGTTGGGGCGGATCTGTACACCCGCAAATACGATCGCTTCCTGATCATTGCTGTAGCGGTAGTTGAACTCGGTGATGTTACGTTTGCCCAGGACCTTGCAGAATGCCTTGAAGCTGCCGGGTTTCTCCGGAATCTTGGCGGCGATAATCGCCTCGCGCTGCTCGCCCAGCTCAGACCGTTCGGCGATATGGCGCAGGCGGTCGAAATTGACGTTGGCACCGGAGTCGATGGCGATCAACGTCTGCTCGGTCACGCCTTCGCGGGCCACGTATTTCTTCAATCCGGCTACCGCCAAGGCACCGGCCGGTTCGGTTACGGAGCGTGTGTCGTCGAAGATATCCTTGATGGCGGCACAGATCTCGTCGGTGGAGACGGTGATCACCTCGTCTACGTGGTCCTTGCAGATCTCCCAGGTGTTTTCACCAATCTGCGCCACGGCTACGCCGTCAGCGAAAATGCCGACCTGATCCAGCACTGCACGGTAACCCTTCTCCATCGCCAGGGCCAGACATGCGGATTCGGCAGATTCAACAGCGATGACTTTGGTTTCCGGACGCAGATATTTGACGTAGGCCGCGACACCGGCAATCAGACCGCCACCGCCCACCGGTACGAAGATGGCATCGATGGGGCCGCTTTCCTGACGCAGAATCTCCATGGCGATGGTGCCCTGGCCGGCGATAACATCCGGGTCGTCGTATGGATGGATGTAGACCAGTCCCTTCTCGGTCATCAGTTTTTCCGAGTGCCTGCGGGCATCATCGAAGGCATCACCGATCAGAACCGCCTTGCCGCCAAGACGGCGCACGTTGTTGACCTTAACGTCCGGGGTGGTCTTGGGCATCACGATGGTGGCCTTGACGCCCAGCAGACGGGCGGCCATGGCAACGCCTTGTGCGTGGTTGCCTGCGGAAGCGGTAATCACCCCGCGTGCCTTTTCTTCGTCGGTCAGCCGGGCCATCTTGTTGTAGGCACCACGCAGCTTGAACGAATAGACCGGCTGTTCGTCTTCACGTTTGAGCAGCACTCGGTTGCCCAGACGTTCGGTCAGGCCGCGGGCTTCATCCAGCGGTGTTTCGATAGCGGCGTCGTAGACCCGCGCTTCGAGGATCTTCTTGATATATCGATGTGGCATAGGGCAGGTATCTGTTTCTCGGTAGGGCCGCAGTTGTCAGGGCCTTGGTGACCAAAGTATGGCCAAATGGTATCGACTACACTGTTCAGCGTCTACAAGGGCAACGGCGGGTTGCGTATAATTGCGACTCAGTTTGAATCAGCAACGGGCACAACAACCATGACACAAGACGAGATGAAGCAGGCGGTCGCACAGGCAGCCGTCGACCACATCAAGGGCCGCCTCGAGAGCGACAGCATTATCGGCGTTGGTACAGGTTCCACCGCCAACTGTTTTATCGACGCGCTTGCGGCGATCAAAAACAGTTTTGCCGGTGCCGTTGCCAGCTCTGAAGCGACTGCCGAGCGCTTGCGCGGTCATGGCATTGAAGTGTTCGACCTGAATTCGGTCAGCGAGATGGAGTTCTACATTGATGGTGCCGATGAGTTCGATCCGCACCTGAACCTGATCAAGGGCGGTGGCGGTGCACTGACCCGTGAAAAAATCGTTGCGGCGGTGGCCAAGGAATTTGTTTGCATCGTCGACCAGAGCAAGCAGGTTGACCTGCTGGGTGCGTTCCCGCTGCCGGTTGAAGTGATTCCGATGGCGCGATCCCATGTCGGCCGTCAGCTGGCGGCGCTGGGTGGTCAGCCGGTCTACCGCGAAGGTTTCGTGACTGACAACGGTAACGTGATTCTGGACCTGCAGGATCTGGAGATCCTTGATCCCAAGGCGCTGGAAGCTCAGCTGAACAATATCGTCGGTGTTGTCACCAACGGCCTTTTTGCGCGTCGCGGTGCCGACATTATCCTGATGGGTACGCCGGACGGCGTACAGACCCTCCGTCACGCCTGAGGCTCAGGTCTCGTCTTCGGAGCCTGCCGCGCCAGTGCCGGTAGGCTCCGACTGCTCCAGGAAAGCCAGAATCGGGCAGTCTGCTGCTGGCCCCTTGCCGTCACACAGCCTTGAAAGTCCTTTCAAAGCCTGCTGGATTCGCTGCAGGTCGGCAATCTTGCGGTCGATCTCCTCGACTCGCTCATCCACCCGCTGCTTCACCACTGCTGACTCCTGCTCGGGATGATGCTGCAGCTGCAGCAGTTCCAGGGTTTCATCAAGGGTAAAACCGAGGTTCTTGCAGCGTTTGATGAAGGATAACCGCTTCAGGGTGTTGTCGGGGTAGACGCGGTAGCCGGAGGGCAGTCGGTCAGGGGGAGGGATCAGGCCTCTGCGCTCGTAATAACGAAGAGTCTCGACGCTGAGGCCCGAGCGGCGGGCCAGTTCACCAATCTTAAGAAAGGTCATGATGGCCGCCTGAGGTCAGTGGCTTACCACTGCACCACCTTGGTCAGAGCGATGCTCACCGGCATGGTGATCCACAGCAGTGCCAGAATGTTGATGAACAGCCAACCGAAACCGGCGGGATCACGGAAGTTTTCGTCATGATGTGCCATCGTCTAACCTCACATAGAGCTGTTTATTTGTTGATCAGTATCAAGGTCGGCGATTATAGCCAATACATTCAGGCTTTTATAGCCAGACATTGGCATTGTTTTTGTAAGGTTAAAGAACAGGTTGCCATTATTTTCAGCCTGTGCGCAGCAGGCGATAGCAGTGTTCAAGCTGCAAGGGGCGTCGGATCAGGCCACCAATCAACACGAATATCAGTCCCGCCAGTATGGGCAGGCTGAGCCAGAGTTCCAGATGCAGGCGCGGCGGAATCCTGAGTAGCCATTGGTGCAGCATGGCCAAAACCCCTTCGGCACCCGCACTGGCCAGCAGGCCGCACACCAGCCCCAACAGCAGAAACTCAAGCAGGTCCAGGCGTCGAGCCTGTTCAGCGGTAACCCCCAGGGTCTGCAGCAGGGCGCTCTCGAACCGGCGCTGCTCCAGCGCCTGCAGCAGTGTCACGCCCAGCAGCATCAGTCCGCAGCCAAGGCTGAGAGCCAGAATCAGAGCGGAGCTGTCGCCCAGGCGCTGTAACCAGCCGGAAAGCTGGTTGAGTATCTGGTCGATATCGATCAGGGTCAGTGAAGGGAACTGGTGCAGCAGTTCTCGCGTCAGTGCGCGCTGTTCAGCCGTCAGGAAGAAACTGGTGATCCAGGTTGAGGGGGCGTTCTGCAAGGCTTCCGGATTGAAAATGATATAGAAGTTGGGGCGAAAAGAGGTCCAGACCACTTCACGGATATTACGGATTTCGCCTTCAACGAGGATACCGCCTACATCGAAGCCCAGCCGATCACCCAAGGACAGCCCCAGTTCTTTGGCCATCTCCTGTTCAATCGAGATGGCACCGGTATCACCGGGTTGCCACCACTCACCAGCGACCAGCGGGTTATGAGCCGGCTGGTCAGCATGCCAGCTCAGATTGAGCTCACGTCGCAGAGTATTGTGGTCCTGCTGCTCCGTTGTCAGCTGAGGCTTGATCGGCTCGCCGTTCAGTTGGGTCAGACGGCCACGAATCATCGGGTAGAGTTCGGTCTCCAGCTGACGTTCGGCAAAGAAGTTATCCACATCGGTCTTCTGCCACGGCTGGATGTTGATCAGGAAGTAGTTGGGGGTGTCGCTGGGGAACTGAGCCTGCCACTGTTCGATCAGATCTGAGCGGCTGACCCAGACCACGCTGAGCAGAGTCAGCAGCATAACGACGACAGCTGCTTGCAGGCGATGCCAGCGGCGTTGCTGGCGCAGGCGCATAGTAAGCAGTCGTCCCAGCAGCAGGCGTTGCGCCAGAGGTCGGGCGAGCAGCTGCAGGCCGGACTGGGCCATCCAGCCGAACAGGGCACCGCCCAGCAGCAGGAACAGCAGCAGGCCCAGTGCGGCCAGCGGCGCCTCAAGAAAGGCCAGCAGGGTGGCGGCCAGCAACAGCAGCGAGATGCCTTGCAGCAGCAGAGCCGTCCGGTCACGCGGCGGGGTATCGCCGCGCAGCAGGTGCGCGACCGGAATGCGTGCCAGCTGCAGAATCGGCGGCAACCCCAGCAACACCAGTAATGCCAGTCCCAGTGCGGCACCGCTGAGCCAGCGCAGCCAGTGGGCCTGGGGCAGCGCCTGGGGCAAAAGGTCTGACAACCACTGGTAGACGGCCAGTTCCAGCAGGTAGCCGGTCAGTGTGCCGGCCGCCGCGGTCAGCAGCCAGGCCAACAACAGCTGGTACAGGTAGACCCGCACCAACTGGTTTGGCCGCAGGCCCAGATTGAGCAGCAGGGCGCTCCGAGTATGCTGTCCCAGGCTGAAGCGGCGTAGCGCCAGTACGATGGTCATGGCCGACAACAGTAGGGCGATCAGTGCACTGAGCTTGAGATAGCCGAGCGCGTTACCCAGTGCGTTGCCGGTCAGTGGTTGATCGGTACTCAGCGCGTGCAGGCGTTCGTGGCTGGCCAGTGTGGGCCGCAACGCTTGCTCCAGTGTGCGGACCGCTTCGGGCGGCCCGGCAAAAAGAGTACGGTAATTGGCTCGGCTGCCCGGTGCCAAAACGCCGCTGGCGTCCAGATCGGCGGCGTTGACCAGAATGTGGGGGCTGAAACTGCGGAAGCCCGTACCGCGGTCAGGGGAGCCAAGCAGTTCTCGCGTCACCTTGAGCGGCTGATAGCCAAATTCCAGCATGTCACCCGACCGCAGTTGCAGTTGGGTCATTACGCGGGGCTCGATCCAGACTTCACCGGGGGCGGGAATGCCTTCACCCGGCGGCTCGGTGGTCAATGCGCCTCGCAGTGGATAGGGGGGCTGGAGGACGCGTACCGAGACCAGCATCAGGTTGTCTCCCTGTCCTACCATGCTCGGGAACTGAATCACGGAAGTGCTTTCAATCCCGTTGAGTGGCAGTCCTGCCAGTCGATCGTCAACGAAGGGGCGGCTGCTGCTCAGAACCAGGTCGGCGCCCAGCAGAGCGGCGCTCTCACGCAGCAGGCCGCGTTCAAGCCGGTCACCCAATACAGCCAGCAGTGTGGTCAGGGCAATGGCGATCCAGCTGGCCAGCAGCAGAGCGCGCCACTCGGTCGTGCGCAGCTGGGTCAGCAGCTGGCGAGCGGCCAGACGGCTGAGCAGACTCATGGGGTGACCTCCTCCAGACGTCCGTTATGCAGGTGCAGTCGGCGCTGACAGCGACTGGCCAGGTCGATGTCGTGGGTAATCAGAATCAGTGTGGTCCCGGTGTTGGCATTGAGGCTGAAGAGTTGCTCGATGATCTGATGGCCGGTGTCATCATCAAGGTTTCCTGTGGGTTCATCGGCAAACAGGACCCTGGGCTCGGTAGCAAAGGCTCGAGCGATGGCAACACGCTGTTGTTCGCCGCCCGACAGCTGGGCGGGATAATGGTCGAGGCGTTCCCCCAGCCCCACCTGTTCAAGCCAGCGACGGGCCTGAGCATCGGCATCCCGGCGACCCTGAATCTCCAGCGGCAGGCGAACGTTATCCAGGGCATCCAGCTCCGGCAGCAGGTGAAATGACTGGAATATAAAACTGATCTGCTCCAGCCTCAGGGCTGCACGGGCGGCATCATCCAGTTGGGCCAGCGGCTTGCCCGCAAACAGGATTTGTCCTTCGGAGGGGGTATCCAGCCCGGCCAGCAAACTCAGTAATGTCGACTTGCCGGCACCGGAGCGGCCAATGATGGCCAGGCTTTCGCCCGGCAGGATTCGCAGGCTGAGGTGACGAAAAAGTTCGACGGTTCCCGCTTGTGTCCGGAAACTTTTTGCGACATCTTGAGCCTCAATAATGGGTTCTTCACGGTTGAGGTGTGGCATGCGACCCCTGATTTCGATTCTGTTGGTGTTGGTTGTCTGGGCGTCCCCGCTGCAGGCAAAAACGTTGCTGGTACTGGGTGACAGTCTGTCTGCGGCCTATGGTTTGCCGGCAGATCAAGGCTGGGTCAGCCTGCTGGAGCAGGAACTGAAACAGCGCCGGCTCGCTGAGCGGGTGATCAATGCCAGTATCAGCGGCGAGACCAGCAGTGGTGGCCTGCAGCGACTGCCTCGCCTGCTGAGCGATTACCGTCCCGATCTGGTGCTGCTGGAGCTGGGTGCCAACGATGGGCTGCGTGGCACGCCGCTGCAGGTAATGGAGCAGAACCTGCGCCGGATGGTCGAGCTCAGTCGAAACTCCGGCGCCGAGGTGCTCCTGATCGGGATACGGATCCCACCCAATTATGGACCGCAATATACGCAAAGGTTCTATTCGATTTACCCGGGCCTGGCTCAGGAATATCAGTTGCCGCTGGTGCCCTTCCTGCTTGAACGGGTGGCGCTCAAACCCCAACTGATGCAGGCGGATGGCTTGCATCCAACGGCTGCGGCGCAGCCGATTCTGCTACAGACCGTATGGCCACATCTGTATCCAATGCTGGTGCCAGAGGAATCCTGATCAGCAGGCGCGTTCCCTGACCGGGCTCACTGCACAGCTGCAGCGAGCCGCCCAGCGCCTTGGCACGGGTCTGCATCCCCAGTACGCCGAAACGCCCCTTCTGGCCGATGCGCTCGGGGTCGAAGCCGCAGCCGTTGTCTCGAATATCAAGTTCCAGTCGGTCGCTGTCGGAATCCGCATCGAGACGTTGCAGCCGGATACTGGCCTTTGTACACCTTGCATGACGCTGCAGATTGGTAAGCGCTTCCTGAATCATGCGGTAGAGGTTGATGTTGTAACGCTCTTCCATGTCGTTGAGCGCGCCCTTGAGGCGCAGCTCCATACCGATTCCCTGACGTTCCAGATGTTGTCCGCGGATCAGTTCGCGAACCGCATCGACCAGCCCCAGGTCATCCAGCAGTGTGGGACGCAGGGCATGCATCAAATCATAGGTCACGTCATAGATATGGCCTGCGATGGCATCAATGCTTTCCGCATGCTGGTTGACCGTGTCGCGACTGTCCGGATATTCCTGCAGCAACATGCGCGCGTCGGTGCGGATGGCGGTCAGGCATTGCCCCAGTTCATCGTGCAGCTCCTGAGCCAAATGGCGACGCTCTCGTTCCTGAATATCGAGAATCTTGTGGGTCAGGCGCTGGTTTTCCTGTAACTGCTGCTGCAGCTGTTCTGAATGTTGTCGCAGATGCTCCTGCAGACTGTGGACTTCAGCGCTTTCCAGGTAGCAGCTGTTGGTTGCCTGGCGCTGACGGAGCCAGGCATGCAGCAGCCAGCAACCAAGGCTACCCAGAGACAGCATCAGTAACAGTGTCCAGAGGCTGAAGTCATGCCAGTAAACGGGATACTCCAGTGTCAGTTTTACCGGGAGCCTGTCCTGGGGAAACGGCTGTGACATGGGGTGCATGAACAGCGGCCTGTTGCCCGCAGTGGTCACCAGCAGTACTTCATGCTCTAAGTTGTCCTGTGTCATGGTGATACGGCTGCCGGGGGGCAGAGTGCGACTATCCAGCAACCGAGGCAGTGAGACCACTACGGAGAGAATGTGTTGGCGCTCAGTTGGAGGCATCAGGAAGAGGTTCAGCAGTGGTTGGCCTCGGCCCTGGTTGTACACCCTGGAGTAGCTGATGTCGTGGCTGCTGCGGGTGGCCTGAAGCGCTTCCTTAAGCTCGGGAATCAATCCCAGATCGGTGCCCAGTAATGGCGGTTGCACCTCTGGAGTGTCGGGTATCACGGCCACCAGAGGATGAAACACGGGGGTGCCCGTGCGCTCGGTAGCCGGTGGCGTCATGGCGCTCAGGCCATGCAGCAGGAAATCGGGATAGCGCTGGCGCATAGACTGTTCGAATGCGTCGACGGCGTCGTTGCGTACCAGTTGCTGCACCTGTATGCGCTTAACGGCGGGTGCCAGTCGGTGAATGCTCTCCAGTTCGTGACGAAGGCTTTGACTGAACAGCACATCCTGTTCGACATCGGTGAGTCGTGCCGTCTGCAGTAACAGCTCGCGGCTCTGCTGCATGCGCTCGATGACTTGATCGGCAAGGGTGCTCAGCAGTGTCTGCTGATGGCGCTCAAGAGCCACCAGGTCCTGCCTGATCACCAGGGTAAATGTGCACAGATTGATCAGCAGCCAGAAAGCACCGGCAATCAGTGTGGGAGAGCTTGGCATCGCTTACGGGTATCCATACCTCTTAGTCTCGTTGCCAGTATAAACAATAAAGGCGCCCTAAGGCGCCTTTATCGGGGGCGGGAATTAGCCAGCGTAGTTTTCGTTGACGAAGTCCCAGTTCACCAGCGCCCAGAAGCCTTTCAGGTAATCCGGACGTACGTTGCGGTAATCGATGTAGTAGGCGTGTTCCCACAGGTCGACAGTCAGCAGCGCAGTCTGGCCTTCGGTCATCGGAGTACCGGCGTTGCTGGTGTTGACGATGTCCAGAGTACCGTCAGCGTTCTTCACCAGCCAGGTCCAGCTGGAACCGAAGTTGTTAACGGCCTTGTCATTGAACTCTTCCTGGAACTTCTCGAAAGAGCCCCACTTTACAGCGATGGCATCAGCGATGGCGCCAGTCGGTGCGCCGCCACCGTTCGGAGACAGGCAGTGCCAGTAGAAGGTGTGGTTCCATACCTGAGCCGCGTTGTTGAAGATGCCGCCAGCCGGAGCTGTCTTGATGATCTCTTCCAGAGACTTGCCTTCGTATTCGGTGCCCGGTACCAGACCGTTCAGCTTGACCACGTAGGTGTTGTGGTGCTTGCCGTGGTGGAATTCCAGGGTTTCGGCAGAGATGTGCGGTTCCAGTGCATCTTTTGCGTACGGCAGTGCAGGCAGTTCGAAGCTCATAATATTCACCTTGATTTGTCAGACAGGTTCAGCATAAAACTGTTTTTCTAATGAGGACTGGCCTCTCGTGTGCCCTGATGATAGCACCAACAGGGCGGCTTATCATGACACAGTTTGTGGGGTATTCGAGAAGGTCAGTTTCCCACCTGCCTCCTTACATGGAGGCGGGTGACAGGAATACAAGGTCTCAGTCGGCAGGCGAGTGCCGTTGCTGGACCAGACAGAGCGCGGCAATGGCACGTCCTTCGGAAAATTCGTCATGAATGAAGAGTTCGGCCAGGCGGGACATGGGCCAGGGAACCACTTCGAGGGGCTCGGGCTCGTCACCTTCCAGACTGCTGGGATAAAGGTCACGGGCCAGAATAACTTCCAGACGGTGCCCCATATAGTTCGGTGCCGCGGTCAACTGGCGGACATGGGACAGTTCACGTGCCGCGAAGCCGACCTCTTCCTGCAGCTCACGGTTGGCAGCGGTCATCATGTCCTCACCCGGGTCGATCAAGCCCTTGGGCAGGGTCAGTACATAATCTTCAAGGCCAGCCGCATATTCACGGATCAGCAGCACTTCATCGTGCTCGTTGATGGCAACGATCATCACGGCGCCGTGACCGCCGGTTCTGAGCCGCTCATAACGGCGTTCGGTGCCGTTGCTGAAGCGCAGATCCATGGCCTCGATATGAAACAACCGGCTGCTGGCCACTTTGGTCAACTTCAAAATCTCGGGTTTGGCAGTCATACTGAATTATCCGAAAACTGTTGTTAGCTGTCAGAGTGTTCCCTGATTATGCTTGATTGGCAAGCCATAGATACCGTTCTGCTCGACATGGACGGTACCCTCCTGGATCTTCATTTCGATTCCCATTTCTGGCTGGAACTCCTGCCAGAACGTTATGCCCAGCACCATGGACTGGAACTTGAACAGGCGCGTAACTGGTTGCATGAGCGCATCCGTCGTGAGCAGGGAGCGTTGAGCTGGTACTGTCTGGACTACTGGACCGAACAGTTGAACCTGCCGATCGTGCCATTGAAGCGTGAAATCATGAACCGCATCGGCTTTCGCCCGGGAGCCCGGGCATTTCTGCAGGCTTTGCGGGCCAGCGGTCGGCGCACAGTCATCGCGACCAATGCTCACCGCGACAGTCTGTCGCTGAAGATTGAAGTGACGGCGATCGACACTCTGGTCGATGTAGTGATCTGTTCGCACGATTTTGGCTATCCAAAAGAGGAACAGGCGTTCTGGCATGCCTTGCAGGAAGTGGAGCCCTTCGACCCACAGAGAACACTGCTGGTGGATGACAGCCTGGCGGTATTGGCCTCGGCCAAACGCTACGGGATCGCCCATCTGCTGTCGATTACTCAGCCGGACTCGACTCAACCTGAGCGTCGTATCGATGAATACGAAGCCACCAATGATTTCAGTGAGGTAATTCACGCGTTATGAGCCACCATTACAAGGAGCAGCAGGCGCGCGAGAAAGAGCAGCAGAGCCACAGAGCCGTGCGTCTGGACAAGTGGCTCTGGGCTGCGCGTTTTTACAAGACCCGTGCGCTGGCCAAGCAGATGATCGAGGGGGGCAAGGTTCACTACGATGGCCAGAGGGCAAAATGCAGCAAGGCCGTGGAGGTTGGTGCGCTGATCCAGCTGCGTCAGGGCTACGAGGAAAAGACGGTTGAGGTGCTGGCGCTCTCCGATCAACGCCGAGGTGCTGCTGAGGCGCAAAAGCTCTATCGGGAAACCGAAGACAGCATCAAGGCGCGGGAAGAGCGGGCACTGGCCCGCAAGACTGAAGGCAGCGCGCCGGACCAGCGTCCCAACAAGAAGAGCCGACGCGAACTGCTGCGAATCAAGGGCAGCTGGGACTGACCCCCGAAAGCGTCAGCCGCTGAAAAAAGGCAGGCGCCCGAGCAGAGGAAGGCGGCCGGCCAGACGGTAGAGCGGCCCCAGCAGACGCATCAGCCCCTGATTCATCCAATGAGGTACTGGCGATGCGCAGGCCCAGGCCAGGGTCACCAGTGCCAGGCTCAAGCCGCCGACTGCCGCATCCGTGAACCAGTGCGCACCACCGAACAGGCGTGGTGACATCAGGAAAAGTGCCAGAGCGGTGGCGGCCAATGTGCCGAGGTTGCGGGCGTTGAACAGCAGAAAGCCGAGCCAGACCATCAGGACACTGGCATGGTCTCCCGGGAAGCTGGTCGTGGCGCTGTCCTTGGCCGGGATGTCAGGCAGTTCGGTACTGAAGCGGTACGCCGGTTCCAGTTGCAGCGAGGGGCTGTGCCCGCTGAGGCCGCTGGAAACCGAATACTCGGACAGCGCCTCGCGCATGGGCAGCATCAGGATCATCAGCAACAGGAAACCGGTAAAGCCGGCCTGCAGCTGATTGCGCTTGAGGCCCAGCCCGGGAAACACCAGAAACACCAGCATCACCAGTGCCGATATCGCATCGACCTCGCGGGTATTCATCCAGGCCCAGAAGCTGGCCCAGGTTTCGCTGGCAAAGAGCGAGCCGTTCAGGGCAAAAAATATCTGGGCATCAAGGCTGCGCCACAGGGCTCGACCGCTTTCGTTAACGAAGCTGAACAGCAGGGCGGCCGCGGCCAGATGCATGCCGATCAGCAAGGCAGGGCGCCAGCGGGTGGAAAACACGGGGTCTGGGGTGATCATTTTGAACTCATTCGGCTAGAATTACGGTTTACGCATTTTAGCAACACCCTTTGGCTGACTCACCCTGTCAGTCGAGAAAACTCAGACCAGAAGACCCCGGGAACCACTTGATGAGCAATCCTGATCAGATTCAGCGTATTCTTTTTGACCAGATCGATGTCCGCGGAGTAGTCGCAGGCCTTGAAAACAGCTATCAGGAAGTGCTGTCCCGTCACGACTATCCCCTGGTGCTGCAGCGTCTGCTGGGCGAAATGCTCGCGGCGGTGAGCATGCTCAGTTCGACCTTGAAATTCGAAGGACGTTTGTTGCTGCAGGCACAGGGTGAGGGTGCCGTCAGGCTGCTGATGGCTGAATGCAACCACCATCAGGATTTGAGGGCCATTGCCCGTTATGAGGGCGAAGTGGCTGATGATCTGGCGTTCAATGAACTGCTGGTCAAGGGTCGTATTGCCCTGACGATTGAGCCGGAAAAAGGCCAGCGCTACCAGGGCGTGGTACCTCTGGAGCATTCGACGCTTGCCCAGTGTTTGCAGGCCTACTTCGAGCAGTCCGAGCAGCTAGGCACCTCCATCCATCTGGCCGCTGATGGTCAGCGTGCGGCAGGTTTGATGTTGCAGGTGTTGCCGGCCGAAGGAACAGGAGACGAGGACTGGTCTAGGGTCAGCATGCTGGCATCTACGTTAAAAGACGATGAGCTGTTGCAGCTGGATAATGAAGAGCTGCTTTTCCGCCTGTTCCACGAAGAAACCTGCCGCCTTTACGAACCCCAGTCACTGCGTTTTCAGTGTGACTGCTCCCGTGAACGCAGTGCTGAAGCGCTGAAGTTCATGACAGAGGACGAGTTGCTGGACATTCTGGCTGAACAGAATGGCAGCATCGATGTGGGCTGTCAGTTCTGCAACCAGCAATATCACTTCGACGAAACCGACATTCGGGCACTGTTCAGTGAGCCGGGCTACCTCGATCAGGATGGCCGGATGCACTGAGAATCAGTGGCTTAGCCGGGATCTGTACACGCCTGATGGGATGCCAAATGAGAATGATTCAATGCAGTCCCATCAGCGTACATTTTGTGCAATAATAGCGCCCCAAAAATAACGATTCGAACTGCGTTGACCGGAACGCAGCAGCCTTTTTGCTTTCAGGTAATAGTTTGGCGAAGTGCCAAGGGAATCCAGTAATGACCAAAGAAACCGTCAATAGCGTACACGTGAATCTGACACCAGCTGAGCTGGTGGAGTGTGCGATTCAGCGTAATGAAGGTGTCCTGGCTGACACCGGAGCACTGGTTGTCACCACCGGACAGCGTACTGGCCGTTCGCCGATGGATCGTTTCATCGTTGAAGAGCCCAGCACTGCTGATGCCATCGAGTGGGGCAACATCAATCGCCCGTTCGATGCCGACAAGTTCGATGCGCTTTGGGCGCGGGTTGAAGAGTATCTGGCGGACAAGGAACATTATGTTGCCAATGTACACGTGGGTGCTGATCACAACCACTACCTGCCGGTGAAAATGACCACCGAAACCGCGTGGCAGAACCTCTTTGGTCTGAACCTGTTCATCCGTCCGCACGAGTACAACCCCAAGGACAAGGAAGAGTGGCAGATCCTGAACGTTGCCGGCTTCCAGTGCGAGCCTGAGCGTGACGGCACCAACTCTGACGGCTGCGTCATCCTGAACTTCGCCAAGCGCAAGGTACTGATCGCTGGTATGCGTTACGCCGGTGAAATGAAGAAGGCGATGTTCTCCGTACAGAACTTCCTGCTGCCGGAGAAAGACGTACTGCCGATGCACTGCTCCGCCAACATCGGTGAAGACGGTTCTACGACTCTGTTCTTCGGTCTGTCCGGTACCGGCAAGACCACCCTGTCTGCAGACCCGGAACGTTACCTGATTGGTGACGACGAGCACGGCTGGGGCAAGGGTGTGGTCTTCAACCTGGAAGGTGGCTGCTACGCCAAGACCATCAACCTGAGCAAGAAGAACGAGCCGATCATCTGGGATGCCATCCGTTTCGGCGCCATCGTTGAGAACGTCAAGCTGGATGACAACCGCAAGGCTGACTACAACGATACCAGCCTGACCGAAAACGGCCGTTGTGCCTACCCGCTGGATCACGTGGACAAGCGTTCTGCCACCAACATGGGTGACGAGCCGGATTCCATCGTCTTCCTGACCTGCGACCTGACGGGCGTACTGCCGCCGGTTTCCGTGCTGACCAAAGAAGCGGCTGCATACCACTTCCTGTCCGGTTACACCGCACTGGTCGGTTCTACCGAAATGGGTTCAGGTGGCGGCATCAAGTCCACTTTCTCTACCTGCTTTGGTGCGCCTTTCTTCCCGCGCCCGGCTCACGTGTACGCCGAGCTGTTGATGAAGCGCATCGAAGAATACGGCTCTCGCGTCTACCTGGTGAACACCGGCTGGACCGGCGGTTCCTACGGTGTGGGTGAGCGTTTCAGCATTCCGACAACGCGTGCCATCATCAGTGCCATCCAGAGTGGTGCGCTGAAAGATTGTGAAACCGTGCAGCTGGACGGCATCAACCTGGCAGTACCGACCGCGGTTCCGGGTGTTGACACCAACCTGCTGAACCCGCGTGACACCTGGGCTGACAAGTCGGCCTACGACGCTGCCGCTGCCGATCTGGCACAGCAGTTCGTCAACAACTTCACCAAGTTTGCCGGTGTATCCGAAGAGATCATCGCTGCAGGTCCCAAGGCCTGAGCCTGACCTGAAAGCAAACCGGATAAACGCCCTGCTTCTGCAGGGCGTTTTTGTTTGCGCGCTTCAGTGGCTGGCGGGCTCAGTTCGGGGGGAGTGGACCGAGCGATACAGCCAGTGCTGTTGAGGCAGCCGGGGCAGCAGGCGGCTGATGATGGCGATCGTAATGAGGGCAAAGGCCAGTCGTGCCCATAAAATGCCCGAGAGGTCGGCACCCATCACCAGTACCAGCAGAGTGTCCTCAATCAAGCTGTGACAGAGACCGAGCAGGCTGATGGCGCAGAAAACATCGGCAGGCTCGATGTCACCCTTTTCTGCTTCTCTGATCAACAGGCCTCCACCATAGGCCAATCCCAGCGTCATGCCGATCAGGGTGATCGACAGGGCGTTCGGAGCAATGCCGATCAGTTTCAACAACGGCCGAAGTGCCCACTCAATCAGTCGCTCGATCCCCAGCAGTCTCAGCAGGCGCAGCGATGTCATCAGCAGCAGGATCATCAGTGCGGTCCAGAACAATGTCTGCAGCTGGCTCAGCCCCCATTCCAGCCAGCCGCCCCCGGCAGGCTGCGGCTGCCATGGCAGTTCCTGAGTTGTCTGCAGGCTGTCACTGAGACGGTAGCCATGGTGCAGAATAGTGCCGAGCAGGATGCCGCCGCCGATTCGCAACAGCAATTGTGGCAAAACGCGGCAGCCGGCTTTCTGGGCAACCCGTATCTCCACGGGCAGGTTATGGGCGCTGAGCAACAGTACGCCCAGTACCGTAACTTGAGCCAGGGTCCAGTCAGCGGTGCCCTGTGTGGAAAAGAAGATCACGACCCCGGTGTAGATGTTGGTCAGCAGGCTGGTTGCCCAGATTAGGCCGGCTTCCGGGGGCAAGCCCATCCACCCCATGATCGGAGTGAGCAACTGACCCAGCCATTCGGTGGCGCCGAGCTCGGTCAGCAGCTTTACCACCAGAATGGCCGGGATCATGATCTTGAACAGTGTGGTAATGACTTTAAGACTGTCGCTGACAACTTCACGACAGCCTTGCAGGAGGCGTTTGAGCATCAGCTGACTTTCAGTTTGAAATCAATGTTGCGCAGGTATCCTGCTTCCTGTTCCAGGTCGGCTCGGGTCAGAGGGTGGTGATTAAGCCAACCGGGGGGAAAGTTCAGCTCGATCTTCTGGTCGTCGACTTTCAGCATAAAGGCTGGCAGTCGGGCCTTGCTGCGGCTGCGATGCATGATGACCGACAAGCGAAGCAGCAGGCAGAGGTAACGGTATGGCTGTCGCAGTTTGTCAGGCAGCTGGCGGTACTCCTCCTTGGGAAATTTACGCCGGTGGCCGCGAACCAGAAATGCCAGCAGCTGCTGCTCCAGACGAGTGAAACCGGGGAGATCGGAGTGTTGCAGCAGGTAGGCACTGTGCTTGTGAAACTGGCTATGGGCGACCGCCAGACCAATCTCGTGGCTGCGGGCGGCCCAGCTCAGCATTTCGTGATACTTGCCGGCTTCCAGGCTCCAGCTTTCCTTGACCTGTGCCAGTGCAATCAGGGCGGTGGCCTCGACACGTGCCGCCTGTTTCCGGTCTACATGGTAACGGCGGCCCAGTGCGTTGATGGTTCGCTCGCGCACGTCTTCGTGGCGCAGGCGCCCTGCCATGTCATAGAGGACCCCCTCCCGCAGAGCACCTTCGGAAAAGCTCATCTGCTGGACGTCGAGGGACTCGAAGACGGCGCTCAGGATAGCGACACCGGCGGGCAAAACAGCGCGGCGTTCCGGCTTGATGCCATCAATGTCGAGGTTGTCCACATTGCCCTGATCAATCAGATACTGGCAAAGCCGACTCAGTGCTTCACGTGTGATCTGTTCAGTACTGAAACCCAGTGACAGGCATGCCTGATGAGCCGCCTTGACGGTGCCTGAGGCTCCGACACTGCTGTTCCAGCCCAGACGCCGATAATCGCGCCGGATCGACAGCAGCTCCTGCATGGCAGCGGTGCGGGCGGCCTGCATGGCCTGTGCCGTGATCCGGCCATCGGCAAAAAACAGGTCGGTATAGCTGACACACCCCATGTGCAGGCTTTCGCAGACGCGCGGCTCAAAGCGCTCGCCAATGATGAACTCTGTGCTGCCGCCACCGATATCCACGACCAGTCGGCGGCCGGTATCATCGGCCAGCGTATGGGCAACGCCAAGATAGATCAGGCGGGCTTCTTCACGGCCGGCAATGACTTCCACCGGGGTGCCCAGCAGGGCCTGTGCGCGTTCAATAAAAGCCTCACTATTGCGCGCCTGACGCAAGGCATTGGTGCCGACCACCCGAATCGACTGGCGCTGCAGGTCGCTGACGCGCTGCGCAAATCGGCTCAGGCACTCCAGTCCTCGGGCCATGGCTTCTTCGGTCAGGCAGTCATCGGTATCCAGACCGGCGGCCAGTTGAACCTTTTCCGACAGCACGTCCAGCGTCTTCAATTCGCCGGCGAACAGCTGAGATACGATGATGTGAAAGCTGTTCGAACCGAGATCGATAGCGGCCAGCAGCGAGCTGTCGGAGGCAGGGGCCTGCGATGGATCCTGAGTGTGCATTGAGCGTTGTCCTCTGTATCAAGCGCGTACAAGCCTTCAAAAATACCGGTTATGCGGCCTGACGCGCTACCCTAATTTGATGACACCCGTCAGCACAGAGGGGGAATCTGGCGGGAATCGGTGGCAGGTGTTATCATCAAAACCAATGTTTCTAACGCACCAGGTGCACTGGAGAATCCATCCATGAGTGAAAATATCGTCAATGTAACTGACGCCTCCTTCGAAGAAGATGTCCTCAAGGCGGACGGCGCTGTACTGGTAGACTACTGGGCTGAATGGTGCGGACCTTGCAAAATGATCGCCCCGGTTCTGGAAGAGATTGCCAAGGAGTATGCGGGCAAGCTGAAGGTCTGCAAGCTGAACATCGACGAGAACAACGAAACTCCGCCCAAGTTTGGTATTCGCGGAATTCCGACCCTGATGCTGTTCAAGGGTGGCAATGTTGAAGCGACCAAGGTCGGCGCCCTGTCCAAATCGCAGCTGGCGGCCTTCATCGACGCCAACCTGTAAGATGTTTGAAAAACGCAGCCTCCGTGGCTGCGTTTTTCTTGATCCCGGCTGGACACTGTCCAGGTTACCTTTTATAGTAGTTTGACTTATCGGCCCGGCGATCCATTGCGTGGGCTTCAATAGCTGTATCTTAACCTTGTTCTTCTGACTAACCTTCCGGTTTCCATCCGTAACCAGTCGATAGCGGCTGCTTCCTGAAAACTATGAATCTTACCGAACTCAAACTTAAAAGCGTTCCGGAACTTCTGGAAATTGCTACCGAAATGGGCCTCGAAAACATGGCCCGCTCCCGCAAGCAGGATGTCATCTTCGCAATTCTGAAGCGACACGCCAAAAGCGGTGAAGATATCTATGGCAACGGTGTACTGGAGATTCTCCAGGATGGCTTCGGCTTTCTGCGCTCTGCCGACTCTTCCTACCTGGCCGGCCCTGATGACATCTATGTATCGCCCAGTCAGATCCGCCGCTTCAACCTGCGTACCGGTGATACCATTGCAGGTAAGATTCGCCCGCCGAAGGACGGCGAACGCTACTTCGCACTGCTGAAGGTCAACGAGATCAACTATGACCGTCCGGAAAACGCGAAGAACAAGATCCTGTTCGAGAACCTGACACCGCTGTTTGCGCAGGAACGTCTGCGCATGGAGATCGGTAACGGCAGTACCGAAGATCTGACGGCGCGTGTGATCGACCTGGTTTGTCCGATGGGCAAGGGGCAGCGTGCATTGATCGTGTCACCGCCGAAGGCGGGTAAGACGCTAATGCTGCAGAATATTGCCAACAGCATCACCCGTAACAACCCTGAGTGCTACCTGATCGTACTGCTGATCGACGAACGCCCAGAGGAAGTGACCGAGATGCAGCGCACCGTGCGCGGCGAAGTGGTTGCCTCTACCTTCGATGAACCTCCGGCACGTCACGTTCAGGTTGCCGAGATGGTGCTGGAAAAAGCCAAGCGTCTGACCGAGCACAAGAAGGATGTGGTAATTCTGCTCGACTCCATCACCCGTCTGGCCCGTGCCTACAACACCGTCATTCCGTCTTCCGGCAAGGTACTGACCGGTGGTGTGGATGCTCACGCGCTGGAGCGTCCGAAGCGCTTCTTCGGTGCGGCCCGTAACATCGAGGAAGGCGGCAGCCTGACTATCATCGCCACGGCGCTGGTCGACACCGGCTCCAAGATGGATGAAGTGATCTTCGAAGAGTTCAAGGGTACCGGTAACTCCGAAGTACACCTGGACCGCAAAGTAGCCGAAAAGCGCGTGTTCCCGGCGATCAACATCCGTCGTTCCGGTACCCGCCGTGAAGACCTGCTGACGTCCGAGGAAGAGCTGCAGCGGATGTGGATCCTGCGCAAACTGCTGGACCCGATGGAAGATGCGGCGGCTACCGAGTTTGTTATCGACAAGCTGAAGGACTTCAAGACCAATGACGAGTTCTTCCTGTCGATGAAACGCAAGTAAGCGACAGTAATGACCGGTGAACCGGTAAAGACAGGGTAAGCGTAACAACTTACCCTTTTTTTATGTACAGGACGTACGTCATGCCGCAGGTGCAGTGAGGCGCAGGAGCGGCATTATACTCAGTCGTACTCTTTGCACAGGCGATCTCATGTCTACACCCAAATACAAGGATCTGCGCGACTTCATCAAGATGCTGGAAGCGCGTGGTGAGCTCAAGCGTATCAGCATGCCGGTGGACCCGGTGCTGGAAATGACCGAAATCTGTGACCGCACACTCAGAGCCGGTGGCCCAGCGCTGCTGTTCGAGAATCCCAAAGGCTATGACATGCCGGTGCTGGGCAACCTGTTCGGGACTCCGGAGCGGGTCGCTTTGGGTATGGGCGAAGAATCGGTGACCGCGCTGCGGGAGGTGGGCAAGCTGCTGGCACAACTGAAGGAGCCGGAGCCGCCCCGCGGCATGAAGGATGCCTGGGAAAAACTGCCGTTGTACAAGCAGGTCCTCAATATGGGACCCAAGCAGGTGCGCAAGGCGCCCTGCCAGGAAGTCGTATTGGAGGGCGATGCCGTCGATCTCTACCGGATACCGATCCAGACCTGCTGGCCCGGTGATGCCGGCCCGCTGGTGACCTGGCCGCTGGTGGTGACGCGTGGTCCTGAAAAGCCGCGACAGAACCTGGGGATCTATCGTCAGCAGTTGATCGGTCGGAACAAGCTGATCATGCGCTGGCTGGCGCATCGTGGCGGCGCGCTGGATTTTCGTGAATGGAAGCAGGCCCATCCGGGCGAACGGTTTCCGGTTGCTGTGGCTCTGGGGGCTGATCCCGCCACGATTCTCGGTGCCGTGACCCCGGTCCCCGATACCCTGTCCGAGTATGCCTTTGCCGGTCTGCTGCGGGGTGGCAAGACCGAGGTGGTCAAATGTCTGGGGAGTGACCTTCAGGTGCCGGCCAGTGCCGAGATCATCCTTGAAGGCTACATCGATCCTGACGAGATGGCCGATGAAGGTCCCTTTGGTGACCATACCGGCTACTACAACGAAGTGGATCGTTTTCCGGTGTTCACCGTGGAGCGGATCACTCGACGCAAGGATGCCATCTACCACAGCACCTATACCGGTCGTCCGCCTGATGAGCCGGCGGTGCTCGGTGTGGCTCTGAACGAAGTCTTTGTGCCGATCCTGCAGAAGCAGTTCCCCGAAATCGTCGACTTCTATCTGCCGCCGGAAGGGTGCTCCTATCGCATGGCCGTCGTGACCATCAAGAAGCAGTACCCCGGCCATGCCAAGCGGATTATGCTCGGTGTCTGGTCTTTCCTGCGGCAGTTCATGTACACCAAGTTCGTCATCGTCTGTGATGACGATGTAAATGCCCGCGATTGGCAGGATGTTATATGGGCGATTACGACCCGGATGGATCCTCAGCGCGATACGCTGATGATCGATAATACGCCTATCGACTACCTCGACTTCGCCTCACCGGTATCGGGACTGGGCTCGAAAATGGGGCTTGATGCCACCAACAAGTGGCATGGCGAGACCGACCGTGAGTGGGGGGAACCGATCCAGATGGATTCGGCGACCAAGGCTCGGGTCGATGAGATCTGGGACCAACTGGATATTTGTTAAACCGAACCGACCGGATGGTTAGCCTGTCCGGCCAGGGAGTGAACACGTGTTTCCCGTAGAGAAAAAACATTGCAACATCACCGGCTTTGAAGCGCTCAATCATGATGTGTTCCGGGTGCGCCTGCGCCTCGAAACTCAGGATCCGGAGAACATGCATTACCATGCCGGCCAGTATCTGGATCTTTGCCTGCCTGAAGGCAAGAAAGCTTCGTTCTCCATCGCTTCAGCGCCGGATCAGGGGCGTGATCTTGAGCTGCATATCCGTCAGGTGCCGGGCAGCGAGTTTAACGCGATGATTCTGGAGACGCTGCGTACCCAGAGCGAGATTGATGTCGAACTGCCCAAAGGCACGGTTTACCTGAGTCAGTCAGAGGTGAAGCCTGAAACCCGTTTCATTTTTGCGGCTGCCAGCACCGGGTTTGCCCAGATCAAGAGCATGGTGGAGCATCTGCTGGCCAATCAGGCGGGCAACCCGATTGAGATCTACTGGGGTGCGCGCGTTGAAGCGGATATGTATCTTGAAAAGCTGCCGCAACAGTGGGCGGCCGAGCATGCGAACGTGAGCTTCATCCCGGTGGTCAGCGAGCCGGAAAACAGCCCGGGTTGGCAGGGACGTACCGGTTTGATGCCGGATGCCCTCGCGGATGATCTGACGGCTGTCGATGCCGATCTGGCAGTTTATGCCTGTGGCTCTCCCGGCATGGTGCACGCACTGGTCGACCGTCTGGAGGCTAAAGGGGTTGCTGAAGAGCAGATCCATTCGGATGTGTTTGCCTGGGCTCCGCGTCCGGAGAAGACCGCACTGGCCTGATGTGCACGGCGAGTGCCCGGTCCTGAAATAGGCTGGCATCTGGGTCCAGCTCAGGAACAAAACAGAAAAGGGGCGGCTCCTGCAGGAGTCGCCCCTTTTTTGGGTGCCAACGCTGTGGCTCAGCGTCGGAATACGATCCGGCCGTCCATCAGTGTCGCATTGACGCGGCCCTTGAGTGTCTGACCAAGGAACGGCGTATTCTTGCCTGCTGATCTCAGACTCTCCTCGCTGACAACCCATTCGGCCTGAGGGTCGAAGATGCAGATGTCGGCCTGGGAGCCGATGGCCAGGGTACCGGCGTCTATCCCCAGGATGCGAGCGGGTGCTGCAGTCAGGGTTTCGATCAGCTGTGGCAGCTCCAGCAGTTGCTGCTCCACCAGTGACAGGCTCAGCGGCAGCAGGGTTTCCAGTCCGGTCATGCCCGGTTCGGTTGCAGCAAACGGCGCCTGCTTGGCGATCGGGTCGTGTGGCTGGTGGTCCGAACAGATGGCAGCGATGGTGCCGGTGACCAGACCCTGGCGCAGGCCGGCACGGTCCAGCTGGCTGCGCAACGGTGGCTGGAGATGGTAGGCGGCGTTGAAGCCGTTGACACTCTCGTCGGTCAGCAGCAGATGCTGGATGGCGACATCAGCTGTGACATCCAGGCCGCGTTCACGAGCGGCCTCGATCATGCGTACCGAACGTTCGCAGGAAAGCTGGCCGAAGTGGGCGCGCACACCAGTCTGTTCCACCAGCAACAGGCAGCGGGACACTTCGATGGTTTCTGCCGCTTCGGGAATGCCATTAAGACCCAGTCGGGTGGAGGTGGTGTCATCATGCATGCAGCCGTTGGCGGCCAGGGCGTTGTCCTGTGCCTGAAACACCACCAGCAAGTCGTGAGTCGCGGCGTATTCCAGACAGCGCATCAGCGTCTGGCTACTGGCAATGGCGTTACGCATGTTGGTGAAGGCGATACAGCCTGAGCTGGCCAGCCCGTGCAGGGGAGCCAGTTGTTCGCCTTCAAGGCCCCGGGTCAGCGCGCCCATCGGCAGTACGCGGGCAAAGCCCAGGTCTGCCGCCCTATCCTGAATGAGCTCGGCCACGGCCGCGGTTTCCACAATCGGCTGGGTATCGGGGGTGACCACCAGTGTCGTGATGCCCCCTGCGGCAGCTGCTGCGGTTTCGCTGGCGATGGTGCCCTTCTGGGTATAGCCGGGCTCGCGCAGGTTGGTACACAGGTCGATCAGGCCTGGGCAAACCACCTGGCCGACGGCGTCGATCACCTCGTCGGCCGCAAAGCCGTCGGGTGCCTGCCCAAGTGCGGTGATGGCGCCGTTCTGGATGTAGAGGTCGGCCACTTCATCCCACTGCTGGGTCGGATCGATCACGCGGCCGCCCTGGATCAAAATGTTCATGCCTGCTCCTCCTGGCCCGTTTCACCTCGCTGTGACAGCTGTCCGCTCATCGCCTTGGACATCACCGCCATACGCACGGCGATACCGTTGGTCACCTGATCCAGAATCAGGGAGCGTGGGCCATCAGCCACTTCCGACTCGATTTCGACACCACGGTTGATGGGGCCCGGGTGCATCACCACGGCATCCGGCTTGGCATATGCCAGTTTGTCGCGGTTGAGGCCATAGAGCTTGTAGAACTCGGACTCGCTCGGCAGCAGCGCGCTCTGCATGCGCTCCTTCTGCAGACGCAGCATCATGATGACATCCACGTCGCGCAAACCGGGGGCCATCTCGGTGAAAACCTTCACGCCCAGTGCTTCGATATGGCGCGGCAGCAGGGTCTTGGGGGCGATGACGCGGATCTCGTCGACGCCGAGAGTGCGCAGGGCGTGGATCTGGGAGCGGGCCACGCGGGAGTGCAGAATGTCACCCACGATGGCTACTTTCAGCGGCGCAAAGTCACCCTTGTGGCGGCGGATGGTCAGCATGTCCAGCATCGCCTGCGTCGGGTGGGCATGGCGGCCATCACCGGCGTTGATCACGGCGACATTGGGTGTGACGTGCTGGGCGATGAAGTGGGCCGCGCCGCTGTCAGAATGGCGCACCACGAACATGTCGGAGTGCATCGCTTCCAGGGTCATCAGCGTGTCCTTCAGGGTCTCGCCCTTTTTGGTCGAAGAGGTGTTGATATTCAGGTTCAACACATCCGCGGACAGGCGCTTGGCCGCCAGCTCGAACGTGGACAGGGTGCGGGTGCTGTTCTCGAAGAACAGGTTGGCCACGGTCTTGCCGCGCAGCAAGGGGATCTTCTTGACCTGCTGCTGGCTCATGTCGACGAAGGAATCGGCGGTATCGAGGATCTCGGTCAGCAGCTCGCGCGGCAAACCTTCGGTAGTCAGAAAGTGGCGCAGCTGGCCGTCTGCGGTCAGCTGTATCGCGTTCGGGTCGTTAGCCTCAAACATGGTGGTGTGCTCTTGTCGTTTCAGTCACGCTGACGGATGGTCAGCGTCAAGGGATCGGGGCCATTGAGTTTGACCAGCTGGTCGGGACCCAACGCCAGAGTACCGCCGATGACGTCGGCCTGGATCGGCAACTCTCGGCGCTGCAGGTCCAGCAGGGTGATCAGGCTGATCGAGGCGGGGCGGCCGTAGTCGAACAGCTCATTCATGGCAGCTCGAATGGTGCGACCGCTCATGATGACATCGTCGACCAGCAGAATGTCGCGGCCTTCGGTGGCACAGGGCAGCTGGGTCGGCTGAACCTTGGGGTTCATGCCCACCTGGGAGAAGTCATCACGGTAGAAGCTGATATCCAGAATGCCCAGCGGGCTGGTCAGCTCCAGCTGCTGGTGCAGGCGTTCCGCGAGCCAGACGCCGCCAGTGCGAATACCGATCATCAGCGGATCATTGAGGTGGCGCTGGGCGATCAGGGCGCGGGTTTCACCGGTCATCTTATCGAGCAGTGCATCAACGCTCAGGGTTCCCGAGACCATAAATGTCCTCCAGTCGGGTGTGGCTAGGGATACGTTCGGGACTGTTGAACCAGTCCTCCAGAATCAGTTGCGCGGCAATGCCGTCCACCGACTCCTGTTTGAAGTTGGTACCGCCACCCGCGTCCAGATGAATGCGCTTGGCTTCCGCCGTTGTCAGGCGTTCGTCACAGAGGAAGCAGGGGAGTTGATAGCGGTCCTGAATGCGGTTGGCAAACTTGCGTGCGCGGCGGGCCATCTCCGAGATGGTGCCGTCCATATTGAGCGGAATGCCCACGACCAGAGTGTCGGGTTGCCATTGTTTGACAAGAGTATCCAGAGCATCCCAGTCCGGAATGCCGTCACGGGCCCGGATCGGATCGATCGGGCTGGCGCTGGCGGTCAGGCTCTGGCCGATCGCCAGGCCGATGCGTGTCGTGCCGAAATCGAATCCCAGCACCAGTTGGGTGTCGCTGCTCATCCAGTCGCTTCAGTCAGGCGTGTCCGGCGTGGGCCGTCAGCAGGTTCAGATTGATGCCCAGGGTGGCGGCGGCGGCGTGCAGCCGGTCCTCCAGTGGCAGGTGGAAAAGTATATCTGAATTTGCCGGACAGCTTAACCAGAGGTTTTCACGCAGTTCCTGTTCCAGCTGCTCGGGACCCCAGCCGGCGTAACCCAGTGCCACCAGAAAGGTGTCGGGGCCTTCTCCACGGGCGATGGCTTCGAGAATATCCAGCGAAGTCGTCAGGCAGATATCGTCATTGATGGCATGGGTGGAGAGCCATTCCTGATGCGGTGCGCGAGTGTGCAGCACGAAGCCGCGATCATCACGTACCGGGCCGCCGTTGAAAATGGGGCGCTCGGATTCAAGGCCGGTCTGGTTTTCCAGCTCCAGATGATTGAGCAGGTCACACATGCGAATACCGCTGGGACGATTGACGACGATACCCATGGCGCCATACTCATTATGATCACAGATGTAAATCACGGTTTGAGCGAAGGTGTCATCGAGCAGGTGCGGCATTGAGATCAGGAAGTGGTCACGAAGCGAGGTGAAAGGCATGGTCAGGATCTCTTCGCCGGTAATGTTAGTTTAGGCTTAGTACACCCGGGCCTGTTTCTCAAATTTCCAGGTGCGAATGATTTCAAGACGATCCACGTGCTTGCGCATTTCCACCGGGAAACTCTGGAAGGGGGACGCCTGCTGCACGATGCGGATGGCGGCATCATCCAGAATTCGATAGCCGGATGAAGAAAGGATCTCGATATTGACCACCTGTCCGTCGGGGTTCAGCGCAACCAGCAGTCGCAGGGTGCCTTGAAGCCCCTGGCGGCGGGCCTGTTCGGGGTAGTTCAGGTTGCCCACGGTCTCGACGCGGCGGCGCCAGTTGTCCAGGTAGGCAGCGTACTTGTGGGCGCGTGTTGCCGCCGAAGTCAGTCGCAGCACCCGGGGCTTTTTCGCGCGCTCCTCGCGGATCAGATCGAGTTTGGCCTGCAGACTGGCCATCTCGAGACTGCGCGCCATCAGCGATGTTGAGCTGCTGGGTTGGGCAGCGGGAACTGCAGCCTGTTTGTCAGGTTTGGCTTGGGTGTTCTGCGTGGCGTCCTCTGTCTGACGGCTGATCTGGGGGCGCTGCGCACGGCTGTCCTGGCCTTGCCGTTCCGACTCCTGGCCTGCGCTGGGCTCAGTGACAGGGGTGGGCTTGGCCGGTTCCGGGGCGGGTGGCTGTTGGGCTGCCTGCAGCCTTGATTCGGTGCTCGCCAGAGGGGCGATCTCGGTGGTCGAGGGCGTGGCTGCCTGATCGGCGCTGCCACTGCCGCGCTGATTGTGCTGGGCGATGAAGTCCGCCTTTTCGGGTTCTTCCTTTTGTGGATACTGCGCCAGGGTGACATCCAGTGTTTGTTGCGGCGGCTCGACCTCCGGCAGCGTGAAGCTGAGGGCAAGCAGAAGGACGCCATGTGCCAGCGTGGCCATGAACAGCATGAAGCCGAAGCTGTCTCTGTTCAGGTGATGCCAGAGTGGCAAATGGTCGTCCATGGTGCTCATCGTGCTGCCAGCTTCCCTTCTATGCAGTCCATCAGTTGCATGCCGATATCGAGATTAAACTGGCTGTCCAGCTCACGGATACAGGTCGGGCTGGTGACGTTGATTTCGGTCAGGTAATCGCCGATCACATCCAGGCCGACGAACAGCAGCCCCTTCTCTTTCAGTGTTGGTCCCACCTGCTCGGCGATCCAGCGATCCCGATCGCTCAGCGGGCGGCCTTCACCGCGCCCTCCGGCCGCCAGGTTGCCGCGTGTCTCGCCCGCCATGGGGATGCGTGCCAGAGCATAGGGCACGGGCTCGCCATCGATCATCAGAATGCGCTTGTCGCCATCCTTGATCTCGGGGATGTACTTCTGCGCCATGATGGTCTGGGTGCCGTGCGCGGTCAGTGTCTCAATGATCACGCCCAGATTGGTGCCATCTTCGCGGATGTGGAAAATCGAAGAGCCGCCCATGCCGTCCAGCGGCTTGAAAATGACGTTCTTGTGCTCGGCATGAAACTGGCGCAGCAGGTCTTCACGACGGGTGACCAGTACCGGCGGACAGCATTGCGGAAAGTGCGTGGCGAACAGTTTCTCGTTGAAATCGCGCAGGCTGCCGGTACGGTTTACGATCAGGGTCCCTTCGGCTTCGGCCATGGCCAGCAGGTGAGTGCTGTAGATGAACTCGTTGTCGAACGGCGGGTCCTTGCGCATCAGGATCACGTCCAGGTCAGCCAGATCGCGAATGGCATAGTCGCCACGTTCGAACCAGTTTTCCGGATCCATGGCGACTTTCAGCGGCGCCATCTGTGCCTTGACCTTGCCATCACGCAGGAACAGGTGCTGCTGCTCCATGTAGTGCAGTTCCCAGCCCTTGCGCTGTGCGGCCCAGAGCATGGCCAGAGAGCTGTCTTTCTTGTAGCTGATGGCCTCGATGGGGTCCATCACGATGCCGACTTTGACTGTCATCATCTGTGTCCTGTGCTGAAATGGATGAGATTACCCCAGGTCGCCCCAGAGGTATTGCAGGATGGCGCAGGCCGTGATCGGTGCGGTTTCGGTGCGCATCACCCGCGGGCCAAAGGCAACGGGCTGGAAGCCGGCGGCCAGGGCCGCGTCGACCTCGGCTTCGGTCAGACCGCCTTCGGGGCCGATCAACAGGGCGACCGAAGCGGGTGCAGACATCGATTGCAGCGGCTGCGCCGTATGGTGGTGCAGCACCAGCTTGAGTTCAGCGTCGACGTTCCTGATCCACTCCTCCAGTGAGCTGACCTCCAGAATCTCGGGCACCCGGGTGCGCTGGCTCTGCTCACAGGCGCTGATGGCGACCTGCTGCCAGTGACGCAGGCGCTTGTCTTCGCGGTCGGCCTTGAGGCGGACTTCGCAGCGTTCGCTGGTCAGGGGAGTGATCTGGGTAACGCCCATTTCGGTGGCTTTCTGTACGGCATAATCCATGCGCTCGCCACGCGACAGCGTCTGGCCGACATGGATGGGCAGGCCTGATTCGACAGCGGGATGGGTTGCCTCGGTGATCTGCGCGCTGGCGCGGCGCTTGTCAACGCCGGTCAGGGTGGCGACATATTCGGCGCCATCGCCGTTGAACAGGCGAATAGAATCACCGTCGCGCAGGCGCAAGGCACGCACCAGATGCTGCACGCTGGTGTCAGACAGTTCGATCAGGTTGCCGGCAGAGAGCGGCTGGGGTTCATAGACGCGGGGTATGCGCATGAGCGTCCTGCTGTTTGGATAAACAAGCCGCTATTATGTCGCATCGAATGCGAGTGATGCCAGTGGAGAGGGCACTGTCTGCCCGTTTGAAGAACAGACAGTGCAGGAGTGTCGCTGGTCGGTATCAGAGGCCGGCAGCGTCGCGCAGGGCGTCAGCCTTGTCGGTCATCTCCCAGGGGAACGCCATGAAGGTGTCGTCACCCACGGTCATCTCGAACGGAGAGCGTCCGAAGTGGCCGTAAGCGGCAGTTTGGCGGTACATCGGGTGCAGCAGGTCGAGCATGCGCGTGATCGCGTACGGACGCAGATCGAAATGCTCGCGGACCAGTTCGATGATCTTGTCGTCGCTGATCTTGCCGGTGCCGAAGGTGTTGATCGATACGGATGTCGGCTCGGCGACGCCGATGGCGTAGGACACCTGAATCTCGACGCGGTCGGCCAGGCCGGCAGCGACGATGTTCTTGGCCACGTAGCGACCGGCGTAAGCGGCCGAGCGGTCAACCTTGGACGGGTCCTTGCCGGAGAATGCGCCGCCACCGTGACGGGCCATGCCGCCGTAGGTGTCAACGATGATCTTGCGGCCGGTCAGGCCACAGTCACCCACCGGGCCGCCGATGACGAACTTGCCGGTCGGGTTGATGTGGTACTGGGTGCCCTTGTGCAGCAGTTCAGCCGGCAGTACGTGCTTGATGATCAGCTCCTGTACCGCTTCCTGAAGGTCAGCCTGGGAAACGTCCGGGTTGTGCTGGGTAGACAGTACGACCGCGTCGATCGCAACCGGCTTGCCGTTCTCATAGCGGCAGGTCACCTGTGACTTTGCATCCGGACGCAGCCAGGGCAGCAGGCCGGACTTGCGTGCTTCAGCCTGGCGTTCAACCAGACGGTGAGAGAAGGTGATCGGTGCCGGCATCAGAACGTCGGTTTCGTTGGATGCGTAGCCGAACATCAGACCCTGGTCGCCCGCGCCCTGGTCTTCCGGCTTGCTGCGGTCAACGCCCTGGGCGATGTCCACGGACTGTTTGCCGATGATGTTGATGACGCCACAGGTTTCGCCGTCGTAGCCCACGTCGGAAGAGGTGTAGCCGATGTCGCAGATCACGCCACGAACCAGTTCTTCCAGGTCGATCCAGGCCGAGGTGCTGATTTCGCCGGAGACGATCGCCACGCCGGTCTTGACCATGGTTTCACAGGCAACACGGGCATACTTGTCTTCTGCGATGATCGCGTCCAGCACGGCATCGGAGATCTGGTCGGCAATCTTGTCCGGGTGTCCCTCGGACACGGACTCGGAGGTGAACAGGCTGTATTCGCTCATTCCGGGAAAAATCCTCACACAGGGTCAGTCTCGGCCAGAGGAGGCCGGCTGATAATTGAGATAGTGTTGTCTAAAACCGGTTATTTTAACGTCAGCCTTGCGTGCTTGCATAACCTCGAACCGGTTTTTGCTTGAAAATTTTGCGCATTGCACATGAAAAACGCTCTATTTGCGTATTTGGATTTGAAGCCGGTCGCCTTCTGGGTGAAAATTGCGCCTTTAATTTCCCGAATCCGTAAACCTCAGGTTGGGTCCAGCCCCAGGAGTAGATGAATGTCCTCTCGCCGAGAACTTGCCAATGCCATCCGCGCATTGAGCATGGACGCCGTACAGAAAGCCAAATCCGGTCACCCGGGTGCCCCGATGGGCATGGCGGATATCGCCGAAGTGCTGTGGAACGATTTCATGAAGCACAATCCCGGCAATCCGCACTGGTACGACCGTGACCGCTTCGTGCTGTCCAACGGCCATGGATCAATGCTGATCTACTCACTGCTGCACCTGACCGGCTACGATGTCAGCATTGACGATCTGAAGAACTTCCGTCAGCTGCACAGCAAGACGGCGGGTCATCCCGAATACGGCTACTGTCCGGGTGTTGAAACCACCACGGGCCCCTTGGGTCAGGGCATCACCAATGCGGTGGGCATGGCGGTTGCCGAGAAGGCGCTGGCTGCACAGTTCAACCGTGACGGCCACGAGATCATCGATCACTACACCTATGCCTTCATGGGCGACGGCTGCCTGATGGAAGGCGTGTCACACGAAGCCTGTGCGCTGGCAGGTACCCTGGGTCTGGGCAAGCTGATCGCGTTCTGGGATGACAACGGCATTTCCATCGACGGTGAAGTTGAAGGCTGGTTCACCGATGATACCCCGGCTCGCTTCGAAGCGTACGGCTGGCAGGTGATCCGTGGCGTCGACGGTCACGACAGCGACCAGATCCGTGCCGCCATCGAACAGGCACGCGAGAACACTGAACGGCCGACGCTGATCTGCTGCAAAACCATCATCGGTTTCGGCTCTCCGAACAAGCAGGGCAAGGAAGAGTGCCACGGTGCTCCCCTGGGGCATGACGAGATCATGCTGGCCCGTGATGCACTGCAGTGGCCTCACCCGGAGTTCGAAATTCCTGAAGAGCTGTACGCTGACTGGGACGCCCGTGATGCCGGTACCCGTGCCGAAAACGAGTGGAACGAGCGTCTGAACGCCTACAAGGCGGCGTACCCGGAACTGGCCGACGAGCTGCTGCGTCGCCTGTCCGGTGATCTGCCGGCGGACTTCGTCGAGAAAGCCGATGCCTGGATCGCGCAGGTGGCCGAGAAGGGCGACACCATCGCCTCTCGCAAGGCCTCCCAGAACGCCATCGAAGCCTTTGGCCCGATGTTGCCGGAATTCATGGGCGGTTCTGCCGACCTGGCCGGTTCCAACCTGACTCTGTGGTCCGGCTCCAAGGGCCTGACCCGCGACGACGCCAGCGGCAACTACATTCACTACGGTGTCCGTGAGTTCGGCATGAGCGCCATCATGAACGGTATCGCCCTGCATGGCGGTTTCATTCCGTACGGCGCCACCTTCCTGGTCTTCATGGAATACGCCCGTAATGCGGTGCGTATGGCGGCACTGATGAAGCAGCGCGCGCTGTTCGTCTACACCCACGATTCCATCGGTCTTGGCGAAGACGGCCCGACCCACCAGCCGATCGAGCAGATCGCTAACCTGCGTCTGACACCGAACATGGAAACCTGGCGTCCCTGCGATGCCGTGGAATCCGGTGTCGCCTGGAAATCAGCCGTACAGCGCAACGATGGTCCGAGCTCACTGATCTTCTCCCGTCAGAATCTGCCGCATCAGAACCGTGATGCCGGCCAGATTGCGGCCATTGAGCGCGGTGCCTACATCCTGCGTGACTGCGCCGGTACTCCGGATGCGATCCTGATCGCCACCGGCTCCGAAGTGTCACTGGCAATGGATGCAGCCGAAGCGTTGACCGCACAGGGCAAGCAGATCCGCGTCGTGTCCATGCCCTGTACCGAACGTTTCGACAAGCAGGACGCTGTCTACAAGGAGCAGGTTCTGCCGGCAGCCGTTACTGCTCGTGTTGCCGTAGAAGCGGCTCATGCCGACTTCTGGTACAAGTACGTTGGCCTCAACGGTGCGATCATCGGCATGCGCAGCTTTGGTGAATCGGCTCCGGCCGGTGAGCTGTTCAAGCACTTTGGCTTCACTGTCGACAACGTTGTCAGCACTGTTGAAAGCCTGCTTTAAGCAGTTGCCCGGGCGCCCTGTGCGCCCGGTTATGCTTTCTGCATGAGCGTCGGCATGAGTTACAGAATCGCGATCAACGGTTATGGCCGTATCGGTCAGGGTGTCCTGAGGGCGATCTACCAGCGCGGCCTGCAGCGAACGCTGCAGGTGGTGGCGATCAATGAGTTGTCCGACCTGGACACCCTCACCTATCTGACCCGTTACGATACCACCCATGGTCGCTTTCCGTGCCCGGTGGGCAATGACGGTGACGCGCTGTTGATCAACGGTGACCGAATCCGTGTGTTCAGTCAGGCCGAGCCAGAACAGATCCCCTGGGGCGATATGGATGTGGATCTGGTACTGGAGTGTTCCGGTGCGTTCAAGACCCGTGCCGACGCTGAGCGGCATCTGGCCAGTGGCGCCAAGCGCTTGCTGTACTCGCACCCGGCACAGCCTGATATTGATGCGACGCTGGTGTTCGGCTACAACGAGCACACCTTGAAGGCTGAGCACCGCATTGCCTCGGCGGCCTCCTGTACCACCAACTGTGTGGTGCCGGTACTGCATCTGCTGGATCGACATTTTGGCATCGACAGCGGAGTGACCACCACGATTCACTCGGCGATGAACGACCAGCCGGTGATCGACAGCTATCATCGCAGTGACCTGCGCCTGGCGCGCAGTGCCATGCAGTCGATCATTCCGGTGGATACCGGGCTGAATCGCGGCCTTGATCGCCTTTTGCCGCACCTGGCGGGACGATTCGAGTGCCTGCATGTGCGAGTGCCGACTATCAACGTTTCGCTAATGGACCTGTCGATCAACCTGCAGCAGGATACCGACCCGCATGAGGTCAATGCCATGCTGCGTGCGGCTGCCGACAATGAACTGGCCGGTCTGTTGGGCTATACCGAAGAACCCCATGCCTCCATGGACTTCAATACCGATCCTCGCTCTGCCGTGGTGGACGGAACCCAGACTCGGGTATCCCGCGGGCGGTTGTTGAAGTTGCTGTGCTGGTTCGATAACGAATGGGCGTTTGCCAACCGGATGCTGGATATCTCCCGGTACTGGCTGCAGCTCAAGGACTGAATGACTGAATCAAACAAGAAACAGGAATCCCTCTGATGAGCGTTTTGAAGATGACTGATCTGGATCTGGCCGGCAAGCGCGTGCTGATCCGTGAAGATCTCAATGTTCCGGTCAAGGATGGTCAGGTGACCTCCGACGCCCGTATCCGTGCTTCCCTGCCGACGATCGAAGTGGCACTGAAAGCCGGCGCCAAGGTGATGGTGATGTCTCACCTGGGACGTCCGACTGAAGGCGAATACGAAGAGAAATACTCGCTGGCACCGGTTGCCGAATACATCGGCAAGCTGTTGCAGCGTCCGGTGCCGTTGGTCAAGGACTGGCTGGATGGCGATTTCGAGGTGGAAGAGGGCGAACTGGTCCTGCTGGAAAACGTCCGCTTCAACCCGGGCGAGAAAAAGGACAACGAAGAGCTGTCCAGAAAGATGGCTGCACTGTGCGACGTCTACGTGATGGATGCCTTCGGCACGGCTCACCGCGCTCAGGCTTCGACTCACGGCGTGGCCAAATTCGCCCCGATCGCCTGCGCGGGTCCGCTGCTGGCCAACGAACTGGACGCACTGGCCAAGGCGCTGGATAACCCGGCACGTCCGATGGCGGCGATCGTCGGCGGTTCCAAGGTGTCAACCAAACTGGAAGTGCTGAACGCCCTGTCCGAGAAGTGTGACCAGCTGATCGTGGGTGGCGGTATCGCCAACACCTTCCTGGCCGCCGCCGGCAAGCCGGTGGGCAAGTCCCTGTGCGAGCATGACCTGATTCCGGCGGCCAAGGCGCTGATGGAAAAGGTCAACATCCCGCTGCCGGTGGATGTGGTCGTGGCCAAGGAGTTCGCCGAGTCTGCCGAGGCCGTGATCAAGTCCGCCGATGATGTGGCCGAAGATGAAATGATCCTGGATATCGGTCCCGAATCTGCCAAGAACCTGGCAGGTCTGCTGACCAGCGCCGGTACCATCATCTGGAATGGTCCGGTTGGCGTATTCGAGTTCGATCAGTTTGGTGAAGGCACCAAGGCCCTGTCGCTGGCGATTGCCGACAGTGCCGGTTTCTCCATCGCCGGCGGTGGTGACACCCTGGCCGCGGTGGATAAATACGACATCGCTGATAAGATTTCCTACATCTCCACCGGCGGCGGTGCTTTCCTTGAGTTTGTGGAAGGCAAGGTGCTGCCGGCAGTAGCCGTACTGGAAGCGCGCGCGGCGAAGTAAGATTTTTTGATTAACCAATTCAAAGGGTGAAACCATGGCTCTGATCTCCATGCGTCAGCTGCTGGACCATGCCGCCGAATATGGCTACGGCATTCCGGCGTTCAACGTCAACAACCTGGAGCAGATGCGTGCGATCATGGAAGCGGCGGCCAAGACCGACTCTCCGGTGATCGTTCAGGCCTCTGCCGGTGCGCGCAAGTACGCGGGCTCCAACTTCCTGCGCCACATGATTCTGGCGGCGATCGAAGAGTTTCCGGATGTGCCTGTGTGCATGCACCAGGATCATGGCACCAGCCCGGCGGTGTGCCAGCGTTCAATCGCCATGGGTTTCTCGTCCGTGATGATGGACGGCTCCCTCGGTGAAGACGGCAAGACCCCAACCGACTATGCCTACAACGTCGACGTGACACGTCGCACCGTTGAAATGGCGCATGCCTGTGGTGTCTCCGTGGAAGGTGAACTGGGCTGCCTGGGCTCACTGGAAACCGGACAGGCCGGTGAAGAGGATGGTATTGGTGCCGAGGGTATCCTGACCCACGACCAGATGCTGACCGATCCCGACGAAGCGGCTGATTTCGTCAAGGCGACCAACGTGGATGCCCTGGCGATCGCGTGCGGTACCTCTCACGGTGCCTACAAGTTCACCAAGCCGCCGACAGGTGACATTCTGGCGATCGATCGCATCAAGGCGATCCATGAGCGCATCCCGACCACTCATCTGGTCATGCACGGTTCGTCCTCCGTACCTCAGGAGTGGCTGGCGGTGATCAACCAGTTCGGTGGCGAGATTCCGGAAACCTACGGTGTGCCGGTTGAGCAGATCGTTGAAGGCATCAAGTACGGTGTGCGCAAGGTCAACATCGATACTGACCTGCGTCTGGCGTCTACGGGTGCCGTACGTCGTTTCCTGGCGGAAAATCCGTCCGAATTCGACCCGCGCAAGTTCCTCAAGGCCACCATGCAGGCGATGAGCGACATCTGTATCGCTCGTTATGAAGCCTTCGGTACCGCCGGCCACGCCAGCAAGATCAAGGCGATTTCGCTGGAGAACATGGCTGAGCGTTACATGACCGGTGAGCTGGACGCCAAGATCAACTGATCGGTCGGCTTGTCTGAAAACCCGGCGTGGACCTCAGGGTCCAGCCGGGTTTTTTTCTGCCTGTTGTTCAGAGAGGATATGATGTCGCTTAAGTGAGACTGTATAAGTCATTGATTTATATAGGGCGCGAATATGAATGCAGGATGAATCAGGCAAATGGCGACACTTGTTGTTGTTCCTGGGTCCAGGTTATCGGCTCAAACGGGAAGGCTTTCTTTTAAGTGTATGTTTTTAAAAATTAAATTTAAATTTGGCACAGTATTTGTTTAATCAGGCTAGCTGTCATAGAAAGGAGTAAACAGGATGGTACGTCTGACACTGGTATTGACCGTGATGCTGGCGGTGATCGGGTTGCCGGAAGCCCTGAAGCCGTTGTTGCCGAACAATGAGCCGCGTCTGGTGATTCTCACCAGCGGTGAAGAACCCTACGTCATCAACCCGGATGCTCGTGAACATGTCGAGCTGCCGGTGCCGCTCAAGCAACCTGAAGCCTTGTTGCCCACGGAGCAGCTTAATGGCCCACAGTTGAGCCAGCTTCAGCCCTATGCCGAGCAGTTGATCACCGACAGCCAGAGCTGAGGAGGTTCGATGATGAACACGCGCACGTTGAGCGTTGCCATATTGAGCCTGTCACTGGTGCTGAGTGGCTGTGGCACTATCATGCACCCCGAGCGCAAAGGGCAGGTCAGTGGCCGCATTGATCCTGGTGTGGCGGTCCTGGATGGTATCGGCCTGTTATTCTTTTTCGTACCGGGTGTCATTGCTTTTGCCGTGGATTTCAGCAACGGCACCATCTACCTGCCGGGTGGGCGTAGCGCCGATGCGGGTAGTCCGGACAGCAGCCGGCAGATCAGCTTTGAGGGACACCCGGACCGGGATGAGCTGGAACGTCTGCTCAAGTCTCAGGCGGGTATTGAAGTAGAACTGGATCGGGCGCTGGTGCTGACCCCCGATCAGTATCTTGCCCTGCATGGCAGTACCGGCCAGCAAGGTAAGGCCCCCGCGTCCTTGATCCTCTAAACGGCAGTGTCGCCAACCGGCTGACGGGGTATGCTAGGCTGTTTGCTCAGCTGAAAGGATTTATCATGCCCTACCTGATAGCGGTCACCCTGCTGTGGGCCCTGTCATTCAGCCTGATCGGCGAATATCTTGCCGGTCAGGTCGACAGTTACTTTGCCGTGCTGACCCGCGTGGTTCTTGCCGGTGCTCTTTTTCTCCCGCTTTTGCGACCCGCGCGATTACCCGCAGGCCTGATGCTGGGCGTGACAGGGGTCGGAGCCTTGCAGTTCGGTCTGACCTATATCTGTCTCTACCTCTCCTTCGAGTACCTCAGTGTGCCTGAAGTACTGCTGTTCACCATTTTCACACCGCTTTACGTGGCCCTGATCGATAATCTGCTGCAGCGGCGGTTCAGTATTGCCCCGCTGGTGTCGACGCTGGTTGCGGTCATTGGTGCGGCCATCATTCGTTACGATCAGGTCAGTGATGACTTTGTGCGCGGCTTTTTGCTGCTTCAGTTGGCCAATCTGACCTTTGCGGCGGGCCAGGTCGGCTATGCACATCTGATCCGGCACTATGACCAAAGCGGTCGCCAGAGCTGGCACAGTTTTGGTTTCTTTTTTATCGGTGCCTTTCTGCTGGTGCTGCCCGCCTGGTTGCTGCTGGGCGATATGGCCAAGCTGCCGCAGACGACTGTGCACTGGAGCGTATTGGGCTGGCTGGGCCTGGTAGCTTCGGGCCTTGGATTCTTCTTCTGGAATCGTGGTGCAACCCTGGTGGATGCGGGGACGCTGGGTATCATGAACAATGCCTTGATCCCGGCCGGGCTGGTGGTCAATCTGCTGATCTGGAATCGCGACGCGGACCTGCCCCGTCTGCTGATTGGGGGTGGTGTCATTCTGGCTTCCATCTGGCTTAACACGGCCTGGCCACGCTGGTTTCCGCGTGGTACCCGGTGGGCATGATCCGGCCATCGATAATTATCCTATAGTGGAAAAAGTACGCCTGAACAGGGGATAGCGTATGGAGCGTTGGAGCACCACCCGTTACAGCGGGTTGAAACTGTCAGAGTTGATCAGTGCGCTATCCCATGCGCTGGACATGACCGAGGGACAGCCTCCGGGGCATTGCGTGCGCTGTTGCTGGATCGGCATGCAACTGGCCGAACCGCTGGGGCTGGATGCCGATGCCCGCTGGGAGCTGTATTACACCCTGCTGCTCAAGGATCTGGGGTGCAGCAGCAATGCGGCACGCATCTGCGAACTGTACGGCACCGATGACCTGAGCTTCAAACGGGACTTCAAATGGGTCAACGGCAGTCTGGGTCAGGTGGTCAGTTTCCTGCTCAGGCATACCGGCCGGGATCAGGGTATTGCCGAGCAATTCAAGCGCTTGCTGCGTGTGGTGCGTGATGGCAAGACCCTGGCGACAGAGTTAACCAGAACCCGCTGTGAGCGCGGTGCCGCCATTGCGCGTGATCTGGGTTTCAGTGAAGCCGTGGCCAGCGGTATCCACAGTCTGGACGAGCACTGGAGCGGCAGCGGTCGTCCCGAGGGACTGGCCGGTGACGCCATACCCCTGTATGCACGTATTGCCCTGCTGGCGCAGGTGGTGGATGTGTTTTATACCGCAGCAGGCCCCGAGGCCGCACTGACAGAGGCTCGTGAGCGGCGAGGACACTGGTTTGATCCTGAACTGGTGGATGCACTGGAACGGGTCGCGGCTCGCCCTGACTTCTGGTCCTCACTCGCCAGCGACGACCTGATGGAGCAGATTTTGACGCTGCCCCCGGCAGATCATGAGTGGCTGGTGGACGATGATTGTCTGGATCGGATCGCAGCCGCCTTCGGCCAGGTGGTGGACGCCAAGAGTCCCTATACCGCTGGACACAGTGAGCGGGTCGCACTGTACACGGACCTTATCGCGGTGCAGCTGGGTTTGCCGGATGAGCGACGGCGCTGGTTGCGGCGAGGGGCTCTGCTGCACGATATCGGCAAGCTGGGGGTCAGTAACAGTATCCTGGACAAGCCGGGCAAACTGGATGAGGACGAGTGGCGGCAGGTGCAAAACCATGCCCGCTTCACGGAAGAAATCTTGTCACGTATTGCGGCGTTTGCGGAGCTATCACAGGTTGCCGGTGCCCACCATGAGCGAATGGATGGCAAGGGCTATCCCCGTGGACTCAAGGATGAACAAATCTCACTGGAAACCCGGATCATCACAACGGCCGACATCTTTGATGCCATTACGGCCGAACGACCCTACAGGGGTGCCATTCCAGTGCCCAGAGCATTGGAAATGATGGCCGAGAATCTGCATTCCGCGATTGATCTGCGCTGCTTTGAAGCGCTGCAGCAGGCCTTGGAAAGGGTAGCGACGGGTGAGCAGGAAGGTGTGTTGGCGCTGATCGACTGAAGGGGCGGACCAATAGATGCCGCCCCTGCGTCTACTCAGTGTACCAGTGCTGAAGCGCCGGCCAGAGGGCGGCGTGGCTTGACCATGCGAGCGATGTTGCGAACCAGAGACTTGATGCCGTTCGCGATGAATTCGGCGCGCTCGCGGCGAGCCTGTTCAACATAGTAATCCACGTCTACCAGACCATTCTGTGTCATTACCATGCGGTTGAAGTCGGACATTTTAGAGTAGAGCTCCTTAAGTGGGCAGTTAATTGACGGGGCTAATACTAAGGTCTAAAGATGTGGGCGACAAAGGATAGATTTTCAGGCTATAGTTGAGAAAAACTAAACAGTCAGAGGAGACATCCCATTCGTCGCCTGCCACCCCTCAATGCCCTGCGCAGTTTCGAGTCTGCCGCCCGCAATCAGAGCTTCAACGAGGCCGCGGAGGAGCTGTGCGTGACGCCTTCTGCGATCAGTCATCAGATCAAGTCACTTGAAGAATTCTTGGGCTTGAAGCTGTTTCGTCGCGAACGCCGGCAGGTGAGCCTGACCGCTGCCGGTGAACGGTATTTGCCGTCGGTCCAGCTGGCGCTGGACGAAGTCGAAAGTGCGACGCGACGGTTGATGACGTCTCCCAACCTCAGTGCGGTCAACATCAGTGTGGCCCCGGCGTTTCTCAGTCGCTGGCTGGTGCCGCGAATCTCCCGCTTCCAGGAACAGTATCCCGATGTGGAGCTCAGGTTCAGTGCCACCACCGGCTATGTGGACTTCGAACACTCCGATACGGACATGGCGGTGTATTACGGCGAAGGCGACTGGAAGGGGGTGGATATTCACTTCCTGCGTCATCTGGTGTCGACGCCGGTGTGCAGCCCGGCGCTGATGCAAGGGTTAGTTGAGCCGCGGGACCTGCTCAACAAGACCCTGATTCATGTCAGCGGACGACGTCAGGAGTGGCCGCAGATCCTGAACCAGCTGGGCATTCGTGCCACTGCACTGACGCGTACCATGTCGTTCTCGAGCACGGCGCTGGCAGTGTCCGCGGCTATTGAAGGTATCGGTATTGCCCTGGCGGACAGGGCGCTGGTGCAGCGGGAACTGGACTCGGGACAGCTGGTGATCCCGTTCGATGTCACCCTGGACAAGCCCAAGGGATTCTATCTGGTGTATCAGGAAAAACGCCCCCTGACCTATGGCATGGAGGCGTTTCGTGACTGGATCCTGGCTGAAATGCAGCAGGATCTGACACCGGCTGGCGGAGAGGGCACTACACCTTGAAGCGCCCCAGCTGCTGGCTCTGCTGCTGGCTGAGGGTGTTCATGGTCTGACACAGCTCGGTCTGCTGTTCGGCGCCATTGGACACCTGTTGGCTCAGATCCCGAATGTTGGTGGTGTTGCGGTTGATCTCTTCAGTGGTTGAACTCTGTTCTTCAGCCGCGGTAGCGATCTGCACCGTCATCTCGTTGATGGAGCGGATGCTGTCACGAATGCTGGCCAGAGACTCACTGGCTTTCTGGGCGTAACTCTGGGTCTCCAACGCGCGATCCGTGTTGTCGCGGATGCTGCTTTCGGCGTTGGCGACTCCCTGTTGCAGCTGCTCGATCATGCCGCGAATCTCGGTGGTGGACTGCTGGGTGCGGGACGCGAGTGCCCGGACCTCATCTGCGACAACGGCAAAACCGCGACCCAGATCACCTGCGCGTGCGGCCTCGATGGCGGCATTCAGGGCCAGCAGATTGGTCTGCTCGGAGATATCCACAATGGTGGTCAGAATCGACTCGATGTTATTGCTGTAGAGAGTGAGCTGGTTGATGTTGGCCATGGCATGATTCATGTCCGCCACCAGTGAGTCGATGGCATTGCGGGTCTGTTCAACGACCCGGGCACCGTCCTGAGCGGATCGATCTGCTTCTTGTGCGGCCTCTGCGGTAGTTTGGGCATTTTGGGCAACCTGGTGGGCGGTCGCTGACATTTGATGCATCGCCGTGGCCAACTGGTCCAGTTCGTCCAGCTGCTGGCGAATGTGCGAGGTGGAGGTGGCGGCAGAGTCAGCTGTATTGGCCGCCTTTTCCTGCATGCTCGCGGCTTCCCGCTTGATCTCGCTGATCAGACTCTGCAGGTAGGAGATGAAACTGTCGAAGGATTTGGCAAGCCCGCCGAACTCATCTCTGGACTCCAGGTTGAGGCGCTGAGTCAGGTCGCCGCCGCCCTGACTGATTTCACCCAGCGCCTGGGTCAGGCGTCCCAGTGGTGCCAGAATACGCTGCATCAGCAGGTAGAGGACGACACAGCTCAATAGAGTACTTAATACCGCACCGGCGATGGCCCAGAGGCCGAATTCGTTGGCGTCGGCCATGACCTTGCTCTCATCCAGCATTACACCGATCAGCCAGTCACGACCGGGCAGGTCCGCTACCGGCTGGAACGCCAGTAACTGAGTGCTGCCCTGCAGCTCGATCGGCTGCAGACGGGCGTTGAATTTGGAGGGTTTCTGCCCCAGAAGCGTTGCCAGTGGTTTGCCGTTGAGCTCGGTGTTCGGATGGCTGATGATGTTGCCGTCTCGGCTGACCAGAAAGGCGTAGCCCGTGCCGTTGAAGTTGATTGCATTAATGGTTTCGGCGACGGAGGTGAGGCTGATGTCCCCGCCAATGGCTCCTACAAACTGCCCCTTGTCAGTCAATCGGGCAACCGCCGAGATGAGGATATTGCCGGTTTCGGAGTCGGCATAGGGTGCAGTGAGTACGGCTTCATTATTATCCCTGGCGACCGGGTACCAGGGGCGTTGGCGAGCGTCCCAGGTCGGGGGAGGGTTCCAGCTGTCATCATTCTTGATCGCCTTGCCGTCAGTCTCCAGACCTCCGAAAACCAGCAAAAACTGCTGCTTCAGCACCGGGGCGGCGAACATCCAGTCGATGCTGTCCTGACTGAAATCGGCCGAGATGGTTTCTGCCATCAGGTTGATCAGATCGAGCTTGGCGTTGAGCCAGTAACTGACCTCATGGCTGAGCGAGGTGGACGCCTCTCTGACACTGTCTTCGGCCTTGGTGTAAAGCGCCGAGCGCACCGAGTTGTACTGGAAAATTGAGAAAGCAGTGAAGGCGATAATCACAACCAGGGACGCCGCCAATGCAACCTTATGAGCTACTTTCATGTTGGAATAACCTCTGTAGCAGCAAATGGGTATGGGTGGCTCGTCCCTGAACAGACTTCTTCAGAAAATGTATGTCAAAAGTGAGAGTTCGTAAAATATGGGCAGGGTTAGGCCGAGACTTTCAGGCGGGCGACTTGCGGCAGCAGGGTAGGAGGAAGGGAGAGGTGGACGAGCCGAGGATGGGTGGCTCGTCCTGAGAGCTGACAGCGATCAGTTGTCGATATGCTGTTCGAACTCTTTCATGGTCAGCATCCACCAGTCGATGGTGTCATCGAAGTTCTCGCGGCTGACGCCGTACTTGAGGTTGACTACCATCTCGATGTTGGGATCGCCATCGCTGTCCAGATAGGCCTTGCCGTAGCGCTTGGTCTGATTCCACTCGTTGATGCGGCTCATGGAGACGTTATAGCCGGACCAGGCGGCGGAAAACTGAACGTCATTGCAGTTACGGCTGTCGTTGCAGCCATAGAAGTAGATGCCGTATTTGCTGCCGTTGATACGGCCCGTGATCAGCGGATCACCGTAGTCATCCTTTTCCAGAGTCGCTGAGCCGAAGCCTCGCACCAGCTGTACGAGTTTTTCCGGGTCGGTGGCATCGATCAGGGGTGCTGCCTGTACACTCGTCACACTCAGTCCCGCTGCGAGCAGCATGGTCGGTATCGCTTTCATCGGTCGCTCCATGTGTTGATGTCTGCCGCCATTATTGCGCATATGAGCATGACAGGGTACCCCGAACCACGGCTGCGTTGATCTGGGGCGCGGAGTGGGTCTGCTGCATGAATAGTTGGAGCCGAAGGCAGGGGCAGGGCTAGAATAGGGGTTTGTTCACTCTGCAGGTGCGCCATGCCGGATCACGATCAGCCTTTCTATCAGCTTACGCCCGATACCGTCATCGATGCGGTAGAGTCCCTCGGCCATCTCAGTGACGGCCGCATACTGGCGCTGAACAGCTATGAAAACCGGGTGTATCAGGTGGGGCTTGACGAGCGTGAGCCGCTGATCGCCAAATTTTACCGTCCCGGCCGCTGGAGTGATGCTCAGATTCACGAGGAACATCGGTTCTGCTTCGAACTGGCCGAACAGGAGCTACCGGTCGTGGCGCCGATGCTCAATGATTCAGGTGAAAGCCTGTTTCACTTCAAAGACTACCGTTTTGCGTTGTACCCCCGTCGTGGCGGCCGAGCCCCTGAACTGGGTGACCCGGATCACCTGTACCAGCTGGGTCAGACGCTGGGGCGTATTCATCTGGTTGGTGGCATGCACCCCTTTGAGACCCGACCGGCACTGGATATTCAGAGTTATGGACGCGACAGCGTCGAACTGATCGCCGCAGATTTCATTCCATCTTCCCTGCGTGAGGCCTACGTCAGCCTGACCGCAGATCTGTTGGCCGGTATTGAGGCATGCTACCAGGCAGCTGGCGATGTGCGGTCCATCCGGGTGCATGGCGATTGCCATGGCGGCAACATTCTGTGGCGAGACGATATGCCCAACTTCGTCGATTTCGATGATGCGCGCATGGCGCCGGCGATTCAGGATCTGTGGATGCTGTTGACCGGCGATGATCGACAGCAACAGCAGTTGCAGCTGTCGGAAGTCATCGAGGGATACAATGAATTTGGCGACTTTGATCCGCGCGAACTGCACCTGGTAGAAGCGCTGCGTACCCTGCGCATGATGCATTACAGCGCATGGCTGGCGCGGCGCTGGCAGGACCCGGCCTTCCCGCGCAACTTCCCATGGTTCAATACCGAGCGGTATTGGGGAGAGCACATTCTGCAGCTGCGCGAACAGTTGAGTGCGTTGCAGCAACCGCCGCTACAGCTGTTGTGATAGCCGCTCAGCGCGGCGGATCGATCTGATTATTGATGCTGGTGTTGACCCTGAACCAGCCGGCAATACTGTAGCGATCCGTCGCGGCTGGCAGGACTTCATGCGGGAAGCGTTCGCTGAGGAAAATCACCAGGGTGCCCATCTGGGGCACCACCCGCTCCATAACCTGATCGCTGTCCGGTTCCGGCCAGATCAGCAGTTCGCCACCCTGATGCTCGTCCCAGTCCGGGTTGAGGTAGAGTACCGTGGTCAGGACGCGGTTGGTCTGGCCACGAAAGGCATCCAGATGGCGTTTGTAGAAGGCGCCCGGAAGGTAGTGCGCAAAGTGGGCTTCGTAGTCGAACAGCCCCATGAACAGGCGTTGATTCATCCCCTCTCTGAGCTGCTCCATCCAGTCCAGGTACTGGGCTTCAACGGGAGACTGACGCCCCAGCCAGCGGATCTGGTCGCGGCGGATACCGCCGTGCAACTGGTGATCCTGTTCACGCCCGACTCCCGCCCGCTGAAACTGCTGATCATTGAGCGCTTGCAGGTGCTGATAGAGATCTGTGGTCAGGGTTTCCGGCAAGGCCGAAGGCAGGATAATGTAACCGGTGTCGACCAGGGCGTCCGCGATCTTGTCAAACAGACTCTGTTGCAGATCAAGGGCGAGTTCAGGGGGTGAATACACGACGGCATCCTCTCATTACAGGATGATGCTATATACTGCTGGGCGTGTGAAAAGTCACGAAAAAGTTTGCATTATGGTGATAAATGACAGCTTCTCCCTTTAAGTGGTTGTTTCTTCTTGCGCTGTCCGCGTTGGCCGGATGCGGCGAGGCCGTTCCGGAAACGCGCAGCTTGACCGTGCAGGCGAGTGCATATAATTCGGTCGAAGCTCAGACCAACGACAACCCTACATTAGCCGCCTGGGGCGACACCCTGAAACCGGGCATGAAGGCGGTGGCCGTCTCACGCGACCTGATACGGGAAGGGTTGAGTCACAACACGCTGATCGAGATTGAAGGACTGCCCGGCCAATACCGGGTGCTGGACAAGATGAACAAGCGCTGGCAGCGCAAGATCGACATCTACATGGGTGAGGATATCGAGGCCGCGCGGGCGTGGGGTGTGCGTGACGTGACCATCCGCTGGACACCGGACGAGGAGGAGTGAATCAGGGTGGAATCGCCTGGCCGTCCCAGGCAAAGACTCGACCGCTCTGATCCGGAGTCAGGCCGTCTATCACTTTCAGTAATGACTCGGCTGCAAAGGCCGGCGTAAACAGTTTGCCCTCGGGGACACGCCCCTGAAAGGGCTGTGAAAGTGCCGTATCGACGGTGCCGGGGTGCAGGCCGGCAACGACCAGTTGTGGCCATCGCCGTTTCGCCTCGATGGCTGTACAGCGCAGCAGCATATTCAGCGCGGCCTTGCTCGCGCGGTAGCTGTACCAGCCGCCCAAACGGTTATCGCCGATGCTGCCCACCCGTGCCGAGAGTACCGCAAACACGGCACGTCGTGCCGTTGGCATCCGCGGGATCAGGTGCTTGGCCAGTAGTGCCGGAGCCAGCGCGTTGATCTGCATCTGTTGATGAAAATAATCCGTTTCCAGCGCACGCCAGCTTTTTTCCGGCATCTTGCCGCCATCATGCAACAGCCCTGTTGTTACCAGTACCAGATCAGGTGCCAGATCACCGAGCCGCTCAGTCGCAGTGGCGATGGCAGACTCGTCGTTCAGGTCGATGGTATCGCAGCTGAGACGTTGCGGATGCTGGGCGACCAGACTGACGAGCGTTTCCGGTGTAGAGCGGGACAGGGCATGCACCCCTGCGATGCCCGGATCGGCCAGCAGGGCGTGCAGCAGTGCCTGACCGATACCGCCGCTGGCGCCAACCAGTACAACGTTAATCGGTGAGTTGAACGATGCGAGCAGGCTCATGGCATTTCCCGGTAATGGCTGAAAATGGCATGGACATCCACGCGGGCACCGAGCTGTGCCGCGAGCATGAACAGACCTCCCATCTTGCGGTGCAGGAAGAGCACATCGGCGGGGGGGGTGTGCCAGGCATCGGGGTCGCTGCTGATTGCCATGCCGCGTTCATGGATACGACGTGCCAGGTCGGAGCCACCAAAATCATAGGGGCCGGGGGTGCGCAGCGGCTCGGTCGCCTCCATGAAAATCTCCAGTACCACCTTTCGGTTGGCGGCATCATGTCTCTGGCTGAAGAAGCCCAGAGCCTCAAGTGCCCCGGCCAGTGCAGCGGCATTGCGGTCGGTGGCGGCACAGATGGCGCTGTGATAGTGGCGGACAAACTCGGTCGGGAAATGACGCACCGCGCCGAAGTCCAGCAAAATCAGCTGGTCTTGCTGCAGGCTGTACTGATAGTTGGCCGGGTTGGGGTCGGTCTGCACCGAACGCAACTGAAAGAGCTCGCAGAAAAACATCTCCAGCAGCAGCGCCGGTATCTGGTGCTGCAGTTCAGGTCGCTGTGCGGCAGCCTGTGTCAGGCTGACTCCGTCAAGGAAGTCCATGCACAACAGCTGCTCGGTGGACAGGTCCGGGTCAACGCCGGGCAACGCCAGTGCGTCATAGTGACGGAAGTCTTTCAGCGCCGCGTCATAGGCCAATAGCTGGCGCTGCTCATGCAGGTAGTCGGTTTCCAGGCGTAACTGCTGCTTGGCCTCTGCCACCAGCGGATCGATATCCATATCCCGTGGCAGCAACCCGCTGAGTCGCAGCAGGGAGACCACGTTATCAATATCGCTGTCGATGCTGCGGCGCACACCGGGGTACTGGATCTTGATCGCCAGCTCCCGTCCGCCATGAGTACGACCCTTGTGAACCTGGCCGATGGAGGCCGCGGCGACGGGCTCAAAGCTGAACTGGGCCAGGCGCTGATCCCAGTCGCTGCCCCAGTTCTCTTCCAGAACGCTGACCAGCTGGGCTGCCGGCATGATCACCGCGTCATCCCTGAGGCGCTCCAGTATCTGCGCCATTTCGGGCGGCAGCAGGGCGCCGGAGTCCATGGAGATCAGCTGGCCCAGTTTCATTGCGGCACCGCGCATGCGCGCCAGACGATCAGCCACCTGTTCCAGGTTCTTGCGGCTCAGCAGCAATTCGGACATGGCGGGACGCTGTCCGCGGAGCCAGTGTTTGCTTCCTTCGGCCACCAGATTGCCGGCAACGCGTCCGGCCAGGCCGGTCAGGCTGGCCATGCGTGAGAGGCGGCTGCTGGGGACGGCCGCCGAGCGGCGTGACTTGTAATCGGTGTCGGTCATCTGTGCTTCCAAGGCTCCGGCCTTCCAGAGGGCTGATGTATCATGTGAGCTTACGCGCCCTGAGCGCGAACGGTGCATGATTGAGGTGTAAAAACGTGGAATATGAGTTCAGGCGTGACCTGTATGACCAGCCGGAAGCGACTGTGGAAATGGAACAGGCTCTGTTTGGACGCTGGCTCAGTGAAGAGCTGGGTGACAACAGGGTCGAGGCGCAACGTATTCTGCAACAGGCGGACAGGCTGCTGGCAGAGCGTCGTGGTCAGTTTGACTGGCACGGCCACGAGATCAGCCTGCAGTTGGACTGTGAAAGTGCCCGGGTTTGGCTGCAGGCAGAAGGGGAGCTGGATGCTCTGGAGGAGGGCTACGGCCTTGCGGATGAAGCCTGCGAAGCGGGATTGGAAGACTTTATCGATCTGCTGCGCGGCTGGATCGAATATCTGCAGGTATGAGATCTAGGCAGGGAGGAAAATTCCCTGCTACAATCCCGAGTGAATTAGTCAACTATAGACTCCCTGGAGAGTACAGCATGAGCATTCAGATCGGTGATCGCATTCCCAATGTAGAGCTGCGCGTGATGGGCGCGGAAGGCCCGGAAGCCGTTCACACGGCAGACCTTTTTGCCGGTAAGAAAGTGGTATTGTTTGCGGTACCGGGTGCGTTCACGCCGGGCTGTTCCATGACTCACTTGCCCGGTTTCGTGGTCAAGGCCGACGAGATCAAGGCCAAGGGCGTGGACACCATCATTTGTACCTCTGTGAATGACGTGTTCGTGATGGATGCCTGGGGCAAGGCGCAGAATGCCGAAGCGATCACCATGCTGGCCGACGGCATCGGCGAGTTTGCCTCGGCGATGGGGCTGGATCAGGACCTGTCCGGCGTCCAGTTCGGCAAGCGCAGTCAGCGTTACGCCATGATCGTCAATGACGGTGTGGTGGAGCTGCTCAACGTAGACCAGAAGGGAATCGACAAGAGCAGCGCCGACACCATTCTCGCCGCGCTCTAATCCATAGCTCTGGCAGCTCACATTGGCTGCACCGTCCGGGGCTGCTTCTTGTGGCCCCTTGTAACCCCTCGGACTACCCTCATAACCGATCAATCTTGTGATGGTCGGCATACCTCGCCTCGCTGAACAATACTGAAGGCACTTTCAGCACGATCTGGGAGTCATTCAATCCCAAAGGCGGGAGTTACTATGAAACCTTTACGCAAATTGATTTCGGCGCTGGTTCTTGGCAGCTCACTGGGGCTGGCAATGCCGTCACTGGCCGAAGCTCCTTTCGGCAACAAGGATGATTTGGAACTGGCGACATCACTATGGGCTCTGATGGAATACAAGGGATTGGCCGGTGACAACGCCGTTATGACGCGGCCCTACAAGGGTATGCCCCCACACGGCATGATTCTGGAACTGATCGAAACACCGGTGAAGTTGCATGGTCAATCCGGGCCGTTGATTGTGAAGCGGAATTACGGTGGGGATGGGATCAGTGTGGATGATGTCATCAATGATCCTGCGCGTTACCTGCAGGCGGTTACCATCATGCTCAAACGCGAGGCCGGCTACGATGCTGATAACGGTGACTGGTTTTACGTCAAGTACGATGCTCGTGGCAACGTGATGAAGAACCCCAAGGGCATAGCCCTGGCCGGACGCGTGGCCAAGGGTATGCCAACTGGCTGTATCGCCTGCCATCAGGCGGCTGAGGGTAGTGATTTTGTTTTCAACCACGACCGCTATAAATAGGCGGGTGCACCGGCCATCAGGCCGGTGCTGAGGTTAACCGGCCTCGAGGGCACTGGCGTGGTATCGCAGGTGCTCTTCAATGAAACTGGCGATGAAGAAGTAGCTGTGGTCATAACCGGGACGCAGTCGCAGCTCCAGCGGATGTCCGGCCGCGTCACAGGCTGCCTGCAGCGCTTCGGGCTTCAGCTGCTCGGTCATGAAGTCATCAGCCTCTCCCTGATCGACCAGAATCGGCAGCTTCTCTTCCGCGTGGGCGATCAGTTCACAGCTGTCCCAGCCCTTCCAGGTTTCACGCTCCTCGCCCAGATAACCGGACAGGGCCTTTTCACCCCAGGGGCAGTTGCTCGGGTTGCTGATCGGCGCAAAGGCCGATACCGAAGTGTAGCGCCCCGGATTCTTCAGGGCACAGATCAGAGCGCCGTGGCCGCCCATGGAGTGGCCGCTGATGGCACGCTTGTCGGTAACCGGGAAGTGCTGCTCGATCAGCGCCGGCAGCTCGTCGGTCACATAGTCGTACATGCGATAGTTGGCCGACCAGGGCGCTTGCGTCGCGTTGACGTAGAACCCGGCGCCAGAGCCGAAGTCGTAGCTGTCATGTTCGCCCGGGAAGTCGGTGCCGCGAGGGCTGGTGTCCGGAGCAACGATGGCGATCCCCAGCTCGGCGGCGATGCGCTGAGCACCAGCCTTCTGCATGAAGTTCTCGTCGGTGCAGGTCAGGCCGGAGAGCCAGTACAGCACCGGTACCGGCTGCGTCTGTGCCTGCGGCGGCAGGTAGATGGCAAAGACCATCTCCGTGCCGGTCGCAGTCGAAGCATGCTTGTAGCGCTTGAGCCAGCCATCGAAGCACTTGTTGCTGGCGATCAGCTCGGGGGCTGTATAGGACATGCTGGACCTCACTGATCGAAAAGGATCACCGAACGGATGCTCTTGCCTTCGTGCATCAGATCGAACGCCTTGTTGATGTCTTCCAGCCCCATGGTGTGGGTGATGAACGGATCGATCTCGATCTTGCCGTTCATATAATCGTCCACGTAACCGGGCAGCTGGCTGCGGCCCTTGACGCCACCGAAAGCAGAGCCTTTCCAGACACGACCGGTCACCAGCTGGAATGGACGGGTGGAGATCTCTTCGCCGGCACCGGCCACGCCGATGATGATCGACTCACCCCAGCCCTTGTGGCAGCACTCCAGCGCCTGACGCATCACCTGTACATTGCCGATACATTCAAAGGAGTAATCCACGCCACCGTCGGTCATGTCGACGATCACCTGCTGGATCGGGTCGGAGTAGTCCTTCGGATTGACGCAGTCGGTAGCGCCGAACTGGCGAGCCATCTCGAACTTGTCTTCGTTGATGTCGATGGCGATGATGCGCTCGGCACCGGCCATACGCGCGCCCTGGATGCAGGACAGACCGATGCCGCCCAGACCGAAGATCGCCACGGTAGAGCCTGGCTCAACCTTGGCAGTGTTCAGTACCGCGCCGATACCGGTGGTGATGCCGCAGCCCAGCAGACAGACCTTCTCCAGCGGGGCGTCGATGTTGATCTTCGCCAGCGAGATTTCCGGCACCACGGTGTACTCGGAGAAGGTCGAAGTGCCCATGTAGTGGTAGAGGGTCTTGCCGTTCAGGGAGAAGCGGCTGGTACCGTCCGGCATCAGGCCCTGGCCCTGAGTGGCGCGAACCGCCTGGCACAGGTTGGTCTTGCCGGAGAGACAGAATTTGCACTTGCCGCACTCGGCGGTGTACAGCGGGATTACGTGGTCACCCGGTTTCAGCGTGGTCACGCCCGGGCCGACTTCTTCGACTACGCCCGCACCCTCATGGCCGAGAATGGACGGGAAGATCCCTTCCGGGTCAGCACCGGACAGGGTGAAGGCATCGGTGTGGCAGACGCCGGTCGCAACGATGCGCACCAGGACCTCGCCCGCCTTGGGGCCCTGAACGTCGACTTCTTCAATAGTGAGCGGTTTGCCTGCTTCCCAGGCAACGGCAGCGCGTGATTTCATCGTGGGTCTCCTGTATTCGGTTTGAACACAGTCTAGACCCGGTCAAGGCCAGTGATAATGGCACCAATCGAAAAGTATTTTTGCTGAGCAGCAATAATAAGGCGGGGCTGGCCTGTGGAGCGACCACAGGCCGATCGGCAATCAGGCTTCCACGGCCGCGATCACCGACATTTCGACCAGAATTTCCGGGCGGGCCATGCGGGCTTCAACGCAGGCTCGGGCCGGCTTGGGCAGGTCGGCGACCCAGCCATCCCAGACGGCGTTCATGGCGGCAAAGTCTTTCATGTCGCGAATATAGATGGTCACCGACAGCATGGACGCCTTGCTGCTGCCAGCCTCCTCTAGCAGGCCTTCAATCTTGGCCAGACATTGGCGGGTCTGTTCGGCGATGTCCCATTCGGCCTGCCCGGCAGTCTGGCCACACAGATAAACGGTGCCGTTATGCTTGACGATACGACTCATGCGATCAGTGGAATGGATGCGCTCAATGGACATGTTTGGCTCCTTGTAAGCTCGGATTGATCGGACAGTAGCCCTTTCAGGCGACAGGGGGTGATGCTGTTTATTTTCCACTGTCACAAAAGCAAATGTCAGGTTAAATCATCCTTTTTTTGGCCTTATTATCAGAATATTCTTCCAATCGTGCGGGGCTCTGGCATGTCATGCCTGTGGCCTGAGTTCGGCCCGTGAAAGGGACTCTCTGGTCCTGGGGTCAGCTCTGATCGGCGTGGTCGCAGCCAAATAACCTGTAGTATTGTTGTTGCTTGGCAAGAGTCCAGCTGGATTGTGCACGGGTGTTGGGAGCAGGTGATGAGAAACTGGGATGCAATAGAAGCCTTTGTTGAGGTGGTCGAGCAGGGCAGCTTTTCGGCCGCTGCGCAGAAGCTCAAGGTTTCGCCTTCGCATATCAGTCGGCTGGTCTCCCGGCTCGAAGCCGATCTGAGCACGCCACTGATGTATCGCACCACGCGCAAGTTTCGTCTCAGCGAAGCGGGCGAGCATTACTACCAGCACTGCCGCGAACTGTTGCACGGTTTCTCGGCAGCCGAAGAGGAGCTGGCCAGCTTTCAGTCCGAGCCCTCGGGTACGCTCAGGGTCACCTGCGCCACCACCTTCGGTGAGCGTTTCCTTGCGCCGCAACTGAACGACTTCATGCTGCAGTACCCCAAGATCAGCCTGGATCTGCACCTCACCAACCGCCAGACCGATCTGATCGCCGAGGGCTATGACCTGGCCGTTCGCATGGGTACCCTGAAAGACTCCTCGTTGCTGGCGCGGCGGCTCTGTGACCGACGCGAGTATCTGTGTGCCAGCCCGGACTATCTGCAGCGCCATCCGATGCCGCATACACTGCCCGAACTGAGTCGGCATAACTGCCTGCTCGGCTCCAACACCTTCTGGCTGTTCAGCGAGAACGGACAACGCCGTGAGTTGAAGGTCACTGGCAACTGGCGTTCCAACTCGGGGCCTGCGTTGCTGGATGCGGTCACCAAGGGACTGGGGATCGCCCAGTTGCCAGACTATTACGTCGAGCCTGCACTGGAGCGGGGTGAGCTGATCTCAATGCTGGAGCAGTACCGTTATCCGTACAGCGGTGTTTGGCTGGTGTATCCTCAGGCGCGTCAACGTTCCCCGCGCCTGCAGCTGCTGTGCGACTTTCTGATCGAGCGATTCAGGGGTGGTCTGCCCTGGTAGCGATGGCACAAAAAAGCCGCCCCGAAGGGCGGCAAAAGGAAGAGAGAGGAAACGTCAGTTTCAGTTGCGGATCAGGTGATCGAAGGCACCCAGCGCGGCGGTCGCGCCTGACCCCATCGAAATGATGATCTGCTTGTACGGCGTGTGGGTCACGTCGCCGGCGGCAAATACGCCCGGCATGGAGGTCGCACCGTGGCCGTCGATGACGATCTCGCCACGCTCGGTCAGTTCCAGCGTGTCCTTGAGCCATTCGCTGTTCGGCACCAGACCGATCTGAACGAAGATACCGGCCACGTCCAGTACATGTGTCTCGTCGGTACGGCGATCCTTGTACTTCAGTCCGATCACCTTGTTGCCGTCGCCCAGCACTTCGGTGGTCATCGCCTGCTTGATGATGGTGATGTTGGGCAGGGACTCGGCCTTCTTCACCAGTACATCGTCGGCGCGCAGGGTGTCGGCAAATTCCAGTACAGTCACGTCTTTGACGAGTCCGGCCAGGTCGATCGCCGCTTCGATGCCTGAGTTGCCGCCACCGATCACCGCCACGCGCTTGCCCTTGAACAGCGGGCCGTCACAGTGCGGGCAGTAGGCCACGCCCTTGCCGCGGTATTCCTGCTCGCCTGGTACGTTCATTTCACGCCAGCGGGCACCGGTGGCCAGGATCACGCTGCGGCTTTTCAGTGTCGCACCGCTGGCCAGCTCCACTTCGATCAGTTCGCCTTTCTTCAGTTTGGCTGCGGACTGCTCGGTGATGACCTCAACCTCGTACTCCTTGACGTGCTGCTCCAGGCTCGCGACCAGCTTGGGGCCTTCGGTGTAGGGCACGGAGATGAAGTTCTCGATACCCACCGTATCCATCACCTGGCCACCAAAACGCTCGGCGACTACACCGGTGCGGATGCCCTTGCGCGCGGCGTAGATGGCGGCAGAGGCACCGGCCGGGCCACCGCCGACGACCAGCACTTCGTAGGGCTCGCGCTCGTTCAATTCAGCCGCTTTCTTCTCGGCGGCGCCGGTATCCAGCTTGTTGACGATCTCGGCCAGCGTCATGCGGCCCTGACCGAAGTGCTCACCGTTCAGGTACACGGAGGGCACGGCCATGATCTGGCGTTCATCCACTTCCTGTTGAAACAGGGCGCCGTCGATCATGGTGTGGGTGATATTCGGGTTCAGCACCGCCATCAGGTTCAGCGCCTGAACCACGTCCGGGCAGTTCTGGCACGACAGCGAGATGTAGGTCTCGAAGTGGAACTCGCCCTTCAGGCTGCGGATCTGTTCCTGCAGCTCGGCATCGGCCTTGGACGGGTGACCGCCGGCCTGCAACAGGGCCAGTACCAGCGAGGTGAACTCATGACCCATGGGAATACCGGCAAAGTTGATGCGCGGCGCTTCACCGGCGGCGCCCACGGCCATGCTCGGGGCGCGGCGATCGTTGCCGTCCTTCACGCTGATCTTGTCAGACAGCTCGGCGATCTCGTTTGTCAGATCCGCCAGTTCCCTGGATTTGGCGCTGTCATTAGTGGTCAGGGTCAGCTCGATCGGGCTGACGATGTTCTGCAGGTAAGTGTTCAGCTGCTGTTTCAGGTTTGCATCCAACATAGCGAGTATTCCCTCAGTGCCAAAATTACAGTCAAAGTGATCGAATGGCGGCCCGCCCTGTGGATCTCCTGTCGCGGCGGTCGTGCTCATTCCGAATATGGAACTATCTTAGCGAGCGGATTTCCATGTGAGAAATTAATCGTAATCAATGGGTTGATAGCTTTGTTTAATGATTGACTGGGCCGATGTTGTATCCCAGCCACCAACAAAAACGCCGCCCCGAGGGGCGGCGTATGGGCAGTCGCTTTCAGGTGCGCTCTGCCGAACAGTCTTGCCGGTCAGTGCCAACCGGCGAGAACCTGTGGGTCTTAGATCTTGCCAACCAGATCCAGAGACGGTGCCAGAGTGGCTTCGCCTTCTTTCCACTTCGCCGGGCACACTTCACCCGGGTGAGACGCGACGTACTGAGCGGCTTTCACCTTGCGCATCAGGTCGTCAGCGTCACGGCCGATACCTTCGGCCGTGATCTCAACCGCCTGGATGATGCCTTCCGGGTCGATCAGGAAAGTCGCGCGGTCTGCCAGGCCCTGGCCTTCACGCATCACACCGAAGTTGTTGGTGATGGTGCCGGTCTGGTCGCCAACCATGTAGTAGTTGATCTTGCCGATGGTGTCGGACGTATCGTGCCATGCCTTGTGGGTGAAGTGCGTGTCGGTGGACACGGAGTAGACTTCAACGCCCAGCTTCTGCAGCTCTTCGTACTTGTCAGCCAGGTCACCCAGCTCGGTCGGGCAAACAAAAGTGAAGTCGGCCGGGTAGAAGAAGAAGACAGCCCACTTGCCTTTTACGTCTGCTTCGGTGATTTCAACGAACTCACCCTGTTTGAATGCAGTCGCTTTGAACGGTTTGATCTCGGTGTTGACGATACCCATTGCGTGGATCTCCTTGACGTTCGAGTCATTGATTTCAAATTCGAGAATGATGTTAACGAGCGGGTTTGAATTTTAGAAATTGATCATTTCGATTGAGTTAATAGGATTTGGCTATTGATGGATTTAGTCTGCCTGCTCAATTCGCCGTTAGTGATCAAAAAAATGAGGCCTGAAGTTTAGTGGTTATCCAAGAAAAGGGTTTCTCGGTGTTTTCGCATCAACGAAGCGTCAGGCATGAAGCGCTCGGGTAACTGGATTGGCTGGCCTTCAATGGCTTTAAACCATTGCTCAAATATGGATTGTGGCTGACGTTGTAGTTGGCTTGAGAGAACAACCCGCCAATCTTCATCGAACGTCATTAGTCCCTGATCGAAAGCCCGATCATAGAGCGCGGACAAGCACAGGCCATTACTAGGATTGAGCCGGTTCGCTTTATCCTGGCTCCAAGGCACGATATGGCTGGCGATCAGCAAACGAGGCTCTGACAATCCAGTAATGCAGCAACGGTTTCCATAGCTTGCCAGAACGGCACGGCGGAAGAAAGATTGCTTGATCCGCTGTTGTACGGTTTGTGTGCGCGTCTCGCCGGTGAAATCGTCAGGCGTGCTGATAGGGAGTGGCTCAATCTCAGGCATTGAGTCATGACTGCCTTCCAATTTTGAGCGAATGTGCGTGCACTCAATTACCAGGCCTTCCCAGTCGGCATGAAATTCATCCCAAATGGCACGGTCGAGATTTGAGGCTCCGCTCAGGCCCTTGCGGCCTGAAGCGATGATGGCTGGATCAAGGCTGGCGAGGTTGGTCAGTTTCATTGCGACCGCAGAAGGTGTGCGGCCGATCAATTCAGCCAGCGCGATAATTTCGGGATTACTATGATGCAAGCGTCCGAAGGGGAGTTGGCAGTAGAGGTGGAATGCGAGTTTGACCTGTTCCGGTGTCCAGTTCCCTGACATTGTGGCGCTCCATTCGATTGTACTTGTCGATTTACCAGTCGGTGCTATCGATACGCACTAAGTCATATTTTACCCCTAAACGCTCCACGAGCATGCGGGGGCTTTCGTTACTTTGAAAACCCTCCCGCAATTGCAGCTCGTCTGCAAGGTCGTCCAGTGTCAAACCGAACAACCTTTGAGCCAGCGAGGCAACGGCATCGCAATAGACTTGCCACTGGTGTTCAGCGTTTTGGTTTTGAGTGTTGGTCATAGGGCTGTGCCTGCCACTGTTTTCCGTGACTTTAGCCAGGTAGAACGAGTCTGTCACGATCTCCACAGCCTAGTTATGCACAAGGGCTTATATTTTCAATCCTGTGAGTATTTTGCTTGCAGTGTCAGTGTTGTTCCGTTCTTGAGCATTGCAGTTTACTGAATTTACCCCCAGAACCCCTGAATAGTTCTGTGGATAAGCTCCGGACAACAGGTCCGCACCTCTCGCTTAAGCCCTTGTACTATGCGCTTTTGAAAACTGGTCAGCGATCACCCATTTGCCTGAACAAAAATACCTTGAGTGTGGGTTAGCGTATTGGCCAGAGTCTCACAGCCTGTGAGTAACCATGTGGCACCCTGTGTAATATCCTGTTAATGGATTTTTTGCTGGGCAAATTGTGAACATCGCTTGTCTGAGTTGGCGAAGGCGTCAGGAAGACAGTCGGTGACAGGTTTGACTCTCATATTGATTGTTTAAATCAATCAATACGAGTTAAAAGATAAATTTCAACAAAGTGTTTCTCCCGGTTAATCTCGCCTCATATCAAACAGGAGGACAACATCATGGCCCACATCGCACGTTACATCGTTGAATCATCTGCATCTGCTGCACGCCCGGCGTCTGTTCAGACCACAGCGTCCCGGGAGCAAAGTTGTCAGCACTGCAACTACACTAACAACTACTACGGCGATCAGGTCTGTATGCCGCGGACACGCTGATGCCCAGGGAACAGGGGGAGCCGTGTCTGTCTCTTGCACCGCTCCCCATTCTGCCCGGTTGGGGTTCAGCTCTGGGCGGAGGCCCGGTCAGCGATTTCGGCAAAGCGATGGAAGTCGTTGTTGCCGCCACTGAGCAGGCACACCACGGTCTTGCCGGCGATCTCCTCCCTGAACCCTTCAAGTGCGGCGATGCTCAGGCAGCCGGACAGCTCTGCAACAATCGCTTCTTCCTGATAGAGGTTGATCAGTGCCCGGCAGGTATCGGCATCGTCCACGGCGACGACCTGGTCCAGCGTCTGGCGACAGATCTCAAAGCCCAGCTCCCCGATCCGCCGTGTTGAGGCGCCGTCCACAAAGGGATCGATCTGTGCCAGTGTCTGATTGTCGCCGGCCGCCAGCGAGTGCTTCAGCGCGGCGGCATTGACTGGCTCCACGCCGATCAGACGGGTATCCGGCGACTGCTCACGGAACACCGTGCCCAGACCGCTGGCCAGTCCGCCGCCGCCGACCGGGATAAACAGGTAGTCGATACTCTCGGGCTGGTCGGCCAGCACTTCGAGTCCCAGCGTGCCCTGACCGCAGATCACATCGAAATCATCAAAGGGGTGGATGAAGGTGGCCCCCTGCTGGCGCTCGAACTCGCGGGCGGCGGCACAGGCGTCATCGAAGGTATAGCCGGTCAAGACCACGCGCACCTGTTGGCCGCCGAACTGGCGCGCCTTGTTGACCTTCAGTGCCGGTGTGCTGGCGGGCATGAACAGAGTGCCGCTGATGCCGAGTGCCTGACAGGCAAAGGCGACGCCCTGCGAGTGGTTGCCGGCACTGGCGCAGACGATGCCACGCTGTCGTTCGGCCCTGGACAGCTGCACCATGCGGTTGTAAGCGCCGCGAATCTTGAACGAGCGCACCGGTTGCAGGTCTTCACGCTTGAGCAGAATGTTGGCGCCAAAAAATCGGCTCAGGAACTCGGATCGTTGCAGCGGGGTATGGCGGACAATCCCTTCCATACGGGCAGCCGCAGCAATGATGTCGGCCGTGGTCGGCAGGACAGTTGTCGAGTGTGGGGGGAGTGCTGAGGCGGCTGTCGTCATGGTTTCACCTTTCCTTTGGGTGTGGCCACGGACGGCGGGTATTAAAAAACCCGCCGAGTGGCGGGTTCTTTGCAGTCGTAAGTGCGCGTACGGACTATCCCACCAGGCGGTTGCCAGTGCGAATAATCATCATGATGTTGCTGGAGTTCACTCGGTACATGCGCGTTGACGTGCTCAAACTGTTTAAAAAGTATTCAGCTACTATCAGGGAGCCGGCTTCGGGAGTCAACCCCCGTTTTCATCCGAGGTGCAGGCCTTGGGGAGATTATCCGGGTTCAGGGGAAGGGGGATGTCCATGAACAGCTGAGGATGATCGGTCATCACGCCGTCCAGCCCCCAGTGCCAGAGCGAGGCGATATCGGCGGGTGAGTTGGCGGTCCAGCAGTAAAGCTTCAGCCCGGCTTCCTTGATCGCCAGGGTGCGTGCCTGGTTCAGGTAGCGCCAGTCCACATGCAGGCTGAACAGCTCCAGTGTTCGGGCTTTCTCCTGCCAGTCGAGCGGCAGATCATCGAATAACAGGCCTCGACGGATGCGGGGCATGCTGAGCTGACAGGCCTGGAGAATCGCTTCGCTGAAACTGGAGATCAGGACTCGTCCACTGGGAAATCCGGTGGTCCTCAGTGCGGCTTCGACCTGTGCGGCGATGATGTCCGGTGCCGCGCCATAATCCTTGAGTTCCAGGTTGACCCCCATGCCCAGCTCTCTCAGCAACAGCAGCACGTCATACAGCTGTGGCAGGGGTTCGTGGGGCCAGTCGGGGTGGTCGTCGGCCATGTTGATATGGGCCAGCTGGTCCAGCGTCGAGTGTGCCAGCAACAGTTTCTGGCCGCCTTCAAGCAACAGGGCGGGATCGTGGCAGACCACCGGAGTGTTGTCGGCCAGCAGGGTGACATCCAGTTCGACCCAGGTGGTGCCGATCTCGGAGGCCTTGCGAAAGCCGCCCAGCGTGTTTTCGGGTGCCAGACTGGGGATGCCGCGATGGCCCATGATGCTGGCGGGAAGCTCGAAAGGGGTGTCCACAGAGTTCATTCAGGTACTCCGTTAACCGAGAGGCCGGAAGCGGCAGAGGTCTGGACTGAATATGGTTAAAAACCGGCGATCTGTCGAGTACTACCCCGGCGTTGAGGTGAGCGTCTTGAGTGTGGCCTGCAATACCGGCGCGATGGGCGCATCCAGTTTGAGGCTGAGCAGTTCATCGGCCCGGGTTTTGCCCAGCGTCAGCGCCGCGATCGGCTTGTTCCATTCGCTGGCGCGCCGGCAAAAGCGGAAGCCCGAGTAGACCATCAGCGAGGAGCCGATCACCAGCAGACCGTCGGCACTCTCCAGTGCACCCAGGGCATCGATCACCCGCTGCTTGGGCACGTTATCGCCGAAAAAGACCACGTCCGGCTTGAGGATGCCGCCACACTGGGGGCAGTCCGGGATATGGAAGCCGCTGAAATCCACCTCAAGATCGGCATCGCCGTCCGGCGCGGTTTCGGCACGGAAACGAGTAAAGGCCGGATTGAGTTCGGCACTGCGCTGGTGAACGTCATCGCGGCTGCAGTGGAAGTCACAGCTCATGCAGATCACCCGGTCGGAGCGGCCATGCAGGTCGATCACCCGTGCACTGCCGGCACGCTGATGCAGGCCGTCCACGTTCTGGGTCACCAGCAGTTCGATATGACCGTGCTGCTCCAGCTGTGCCAGTGCCGCGTGCGCCTGATTGGGGCGGGCATCACGCATCACCGGCCAGCCCACCAGACTACGGCCCCAGTAGCGCTTGCGGGTGTGCTCGCAACGCATGAAATCGGGGTGTTGTACCGGCTGCTTGCGCTTCCACTCGCCGTTGCGATCGCGGTAGTCGGGAATGCCGGAATCGGTACTGATACCAGCGCCGGTGAGTATCAGCAGGCGGGGGTGATTGTGGATAAACTCGCTCAGCGCGTGATGAGGTTCAGTCGGCAGCATGGGTGTCGGGTCCGTTCAGGTCAGGTGGTTGTGGCTACGGGCCAGTTCGACAAAAGCGTTCAGGTAGTCAGTATCCACATCCTCCTTACGCAGGCCAAGGAAGATCTGTTTATCCACACCCTCAGCGCCCAGCCGCAACGGGTGCAGCGGCAGCCGCTGTTGATAGTCTGCCACCAGCCAGCGGGGCAGGGCAGCCACGCCGCGTCCGGCGGCGACCATCTGCAGCATGATGTCGGTGGTCTCGATCTGTTTGTGGCGGCGGGGGCTGCAGCCGGCCGGTGTGAGGAAGCGGCTGAAGATATCCAGCCGGTCAGGCTCCACCGGGTAGGTGATCAGGGTGTCCTGCCCCAGCTGTTCCGGCGTCACCTGTTCCTGCCCGAAGAGCGGGTGTTCGGGACCGACCACCAATACCTGTTCGTAATCGAATACCGGTTCGAAAACAAGGCCGCTGCGGTAGAGCGGGTCCGGTGTCACCAGCAGATCGATTTCATGGCCGTAAAGCGCCCCCATGCCGCCGAACTGGAATTTTTGCCGCACGTCCACATCCACATCCGGCCACTGTTTCAGGTAGGGACTGACCACCTTCAGCAGCCATTGATAGCAGGGGTGGCACTCCATGCCGATGCGCAGGGTGCCTCTCAGACCGGCGGCGAACTGCTGCATCAGGGCTTCGGCATGCTCGAACTGGGGCAGCAGCCGCTCCGCCAGTTGCAGCAGGTATTCACCGGCCTGGGTCAGGCGCAGACGGCGGCCTTCCTTCTGCCACACCGGCGTGCCCAGCTGCTGCTCCAGCTTGCGCACCGAGTGGCTCAGGGCCGATTGGGTCAGGCAAAGGGTATCGGCGGCGGCGGTCAGCGAACCTTGCTGGTCGACGGCACGCAGAATCATCAGGTGGTGGCGTTCAAGCATCTCGATCCATGAATCAAGTTAATGGTTTGATGAGATAATGCCATTATTTTTCATCATTCATAAGGGCTAGCATCTCCTCCGAATTGAATCAGGGAGAGAGACATGAGCCTTAACCAAACCCGTCTGCACAATCTGGGCTTTCCGCGTATCGGTGCCCGTCGTGAACTGAAATTTGCCGTTGAAGCCTTCTGGAAGGGGGATACAACCGAAACCGAGTTGCTGGCCAAGGCGGCCGATCTGCGTCAGCAGAACTGGCAGCGTCAGGCCGGTCTGGATTTCGTGCCGGTGGGCGACTTTTCGCTTTACGACCAGATCCTGGACTTGAGTTTTACCCTGGGCAACCTGCCGGCCCGTGTCCAGGGATTGGATGGCAGCGAGCTGGATCAGTATTTCCGTGTTGCCCGTGGCCGCTCCGCTGGTGACCACGACTGCAACTGCGTCCACGCCGGTGAAATGACCAAGTGGTTCGATACCAACTATCACTACATTGTGCCGGAATTCAGCGTGAACACTCGCTTCAACCTGAATGCCGAACGCCTGCTGGGGCAGATCTCGGAGGCTCAGGCGCAGGGACATCGTGCCAAGCCGGTTCTGGTCGGCCCGATCACCTACCTGCTGTTGGGCAAGGCGAAAGACGAAACCCGGCCGCTGAGCCTGCTGGCGCAGTTGCTGCCGGTCTACGCCGAGCTGTTGCAGCAGCTTGCCGCAAACGGCATCGAATGGGTGCAGATCGATGAGCCGGTACTGGTCACCGAGCTGGCGCCGGAGTGGCAGGACGCTTTCAGGACTGCCTATGCCGCGCTGGTCGGCAGTGGCGTGAAACTGCTGCTGACCACCTATTTTGGTCAGTTGCGTGAAAACCTGGAATTGGCCTGCAGCCTGCCGGTAGCGGGTCTGCATCTGGATGCGGTCAACGCCCGTGAAGAGGTGGAAAGGGTCGTTGCGACACTCGACTCTGAGCAGGTTCTGTCGCTGGGCGTGGTGAATGGCCGCAACATCTGGAAAACCGACCTCAGTGCGCTGCTGGACTGGCTGGAGCCGGTTGCCCATCAGCTGAGGGAGCGTCTCTGGCTTGCGCCTTCCTGCTCGTTGCTGCATGTACCGGTGGATCTGGACAGCGAGCAGAAACTGGATGCCGAGATCCGATCCTGGCTGGCGTTTGCACAGCAGAAGCTGGATGAGCTGCGGGTTGTCCACAGTGCTCTGAATCACGGCCGGGCATCCGTCGCGGCGGAGCTGGCGGAAAATCTGGCAGCGCTGAACAGTCGACGTACTTCCCCCCGGGTGCACAACCCGGAAGTGCAGAAGGCCGTTGCGGCCATCGATGCGACGCTGGGAGCGCGTCAGAGCGCCTACCCGGAGCGCATTGCCGTGCAGCGCGACACGCTAAAGCTGCCGCTCTATCCGACCACCACCATCGGCTCCTTCCCGCAGACCCATGAGATCCGAAAGGCGCGCCTGGCGTTCAGGAAGGGGGAGCTGGATGCGGCTGCCTATGAAACCCGCATGAAGCAGGAGATCGAGTTTGCCGTACAGCAGCAGGAGGCGCTGGGGCTGGATGTGCTGGTCCACGGTGAGGCCGAGCGCAACGACATGGTGGAATACTTTGGCGAACAGCTCGAGGGCTATGTCTTCAGCCAGTTCGGCTGGGTACAGTCCTACGGCTCGCGCTGTGTGAAACCGCCGATTCTGTTCGGGGATATCAGCCGCCCTGAGGCCATGACCGTTGACTGGATTCAGTATGCCCAGTCGCTGACCGACAAGCCGATGAAAGGGATGCTCACCGGTCCGGTCACCATTCTCAACTGGTCGTTCGTGCGCGATGACCAGCCGCGTTCGGTCAGCTGCCAGCAGCTGGCGCTGGCGATCCGCCAAGAAGTGCAGGATCTGGAGCGTGCCGGTATCGACATCATCCAGATCGACGAAGCCGCACTGCGTGAAGGGTTGCCGCTGCGCCGCTCCCAGTGGGCCACATATCTTAACTGGGCGGTGGAGTGCTTCCGTATCAGCGCCAACGGCGTGGCCGACACTACCCAGATCCACACCCACATGTGCTACTCGGAGTTTAACGACATCATCGAGGCGATCGCGCTCATGGATGCAGACGTGATCACCATCGAAACCTCTCGTTCCGACATGGAGTTGCTGGATGTGTTCGATGCCTTCCACTATCCCAACGAGATCGGCCCGGGCGTCTACGATATCCACAGCCCCAATATCCCGTCGGTGGAACAGATGGTGAAACTGATGCGTCTGGCGGCGCAGCGTATCCCGGCTGAGCGTCTCTGGGTCAATCCGGATTGTGGCTTGAAAACCCGCCAGTGGAGCGAAGTGATTCCGGCGCTGCAGAATATGGTGACCGCGGCTCAGGTGTTGCGTGAGGACCAGGCGGCTGCCGCCTGATCCTGAGAGTGCCCGCCGTACAGGCGGGCATTCCGGTTGATCAATGTTCCACTACGATCAGTTCATCCACCGGGTAGCCGGCCTCACGGGCTTGGGTGATCAGCCTGTCCAGAGTATCCGCTGCCATCTCGGGGGTGCGTGAAAGGATCCACAGATAATCCCGGTCCGGACCGCTGACCAGCGAATACTGATACGCCTCGTGGTCCAGTGCCATGATCACATAGGCACCGTAGAAGGGACCGAAGAAGGAGACTTTCAGGTAGCCGGTGTTGCTGTCCTCGACGAAGTACGCCTTGCCCTCGGCTTCCCGCCACTCACCCTTGGCCGCATCATAGCCCCGGTTGATGACGCTCACCCCGCCATCGTCGCGCAGGCTGTATTGGGCCTGTACCTGACTGAGGCCGCGCTCGAAGGAATGATCAAGACGGGCGATCTCGTACCAGGTTCCCAGATAGCGACTCAGCTCAAAGTTCTTTACCGGTTCGACCCTGTCAGGAAGACTGGTACAGGCCGTCAGGGTCAGTAACATCAGGCCGAGAAAAAAGGGGCGCATGGGATCTCCTTGATCAGTTGATGTGGTCGCGTGTGGTTTAACTTTAGCCCTTGTACGCAGTCATGCCCGAATGGAGCAGGGTGACGCGCTCGCCCGGCGAGCGCCTGCGGCAGGTTTATCACCAGTATTTCGATCAAACCCATCAGCCAGGCAGGGTTGATGGTGACCGGCGGCTGAAGGAATATGAGACACAGGCCGCCAGCCGTGTGAATCACTCTCTGCCAGCGGCTGAACCTTTTTCCATGGAGTATCTTGCATGTCTGCCACCCAACCGACCGTATTCGTGCCCCATGGCGCCGGCCCCTGTTTTTTCATGGAGTGGCACCCCGCCGATGCCTGGGACAAGATGGCCGCGTATCTGCGAGGCATTGGTGATCAGCTGCCCGAGCGGCCGAAGGCGATCCTGATGGTGTCCGCGCATTGGCTGGAAAAGGAATTTCGCGTCACCAGTGGGCCTCGCCCCGCGCTGATCTACGACTATTACGGCTTCCCGGCCCATACCTATGAGCTGAGCTATCCGGCTCCGGGAGCACCGGCACTGGCGCAGCAGGTGGTGGAACTGTTGCGCAATGCGGGGTTGACCGCCGCAGGCGATGACGAGCGCGGTTTCGATCATGGCATGTTTATTCCGCTGAAGCTGATGTTCCCCGAGGCCGATATTCCGGTGGTACAGCTGTCGCTGCGCTACGATATGGACCCCGAAACTCACCTGCAGGCCGGTCGGGCGCTGGCGTCCCTGCGTGAGCAGGGCGTGCTGATCGTCGGCAGCGGCATGAGCTTTCATAACATGCAGGGCTATCGCGACGCGCGCTTCGGTCCCGTCTCGGATCAGTTTGATGACTGGCTCAAGCAGACGGTCGAATCTGATCCGGCACAGTGCTGGCAGGCATTGAGCCACTGGGAGCGGGCTCCGATGGCCAGACTCTGTCATCCACCGCGTGCCGAAGAGCACTTGATCCCGCTGATGGTGGTGGCTGGCGCTGCCGGTGAGGATCGCGGGCGTCATGTATTCTCCGATCGTGTGCTGGAGACTACACTGTCGGGCTATCAGTTCGGTTGAGGGGCAGAAGATGCACACACGGGTTGCCGTCTATGGCACCTTGAAGCGGGGACAAAGCAACCATCACTACCTGGCCAGTGCGCAGTACTTGGGAGCCGCACAGCTGGAAGGCTTTGCGCTCTATGATCTGGGGCCCTGGCCGGCGGTAAAACGGGAGCCGGGTCAGATCCAGGTCGAGGTTTACGCGGTTGACGCTCCAACCTTTGCCGCGCTGGATGAGCTGGAAGACTACTGCGCCGAAGCACCGGCAACCGGTCTCTATGATCGCATCGAGGTGGACACACCCTTCGGGCTTGCCTGGCTCTACCTGTACAACGAGAGCGTACAGCCCCGGCAGCGGCTGGCTTCGGGCAACTGGGTCAGTCGCGGCTAGCCGCCGGAATCCTGCTCTGGAGAACCGACTTCAGCTATCCAGCCAGCGATCAATCCATTTCCTGACCGGGGAATGCGCATGCATCGCTTCCACCGCACCCATGCGGAAATGCTCGGTATAAGGCTTGAGCCCCGGGCCCAGCAGGCGGTCATAGGGACAGGTCTCGGTCGGGTCCACATACAGAATGGTCGCCGCGCCGTTACTGCCGCTATAGGCTTCCAGGCAAAACTGCACCACCGACTCGCTGCTGCCGATCACCAGTACCAGATCGTGGCGGGTCAACGAATTCATCAGGTTGAACAGGTCGCGATAGACCGGCGCCACTTCACCGAAGAACACCACGTTGGGCTTGAAGCGAGGCGGGTGTGCGGCGTAGTCAAAGGCTTCGTAGCCGATCGACTCGACGCGGCCTTCGGCCAGATTGACCAGCTCCAGCAGGTTGCCATGGATATGGACGACCTCGGGGCTGCCGGCGCGTTCATGCAGGTCATCCACGTTGGTGGTCATCAGTGTCACCCGGTCGCCGTGGCGCTGCTGCAGTTCGGCGATCGCACGGTGCGCCGCATTGGGCTCCACGCCCTGCAACGAAGTGCGGCGGTCGTTGTAGAACTGATGCACCAGCTCATAGTTCTGTTCGAAGGTGTCGATATGGCAGACATCCTCGATGCGGTGGTTGTGCCAGAGGCCGTTGGGCCCGGTGCGGAAGGTGGGAACACCGGACTCGGCCGAGGTGCCGGCTCCGGTGAAGATGATCAGGCGTCGGTTCGTGAGGTTGGTCATGGGTCTGGATCTCGCAGTTGTTGCTGCGTTCAGTGTACCAGCCCGACGTAAGGATGGGGGCACCGGCGACCCCTGGTCGCCGGCTTAGACCTGATCAGGCCAGGTTGTAGAAGAACACTACCAGTACCGCGATCGGGGTGATGAACTTCAGCGTGGAGTACCACAGGCGGAAGCTGCCTTCGGACAGGGACAGCTCGTTCTGCAGCGCCTGCTTCGACATGAACCAGCCCACCAGAACGGCCACCAGCAGGCCGCCCAGCGGCAGCAGGATGTTGGCGGTCAGGTAATCCAGCAGATCGAAGATGGTCTTGCCCTCGAACAGGGCGAACATGCCCAGCGGGGTGACGTCAGACCAGAGGTTCAGCGACAGGATGGAGGCGATGCCCAGCACCCAGCAGGCGAAACCGGCGATCAGGGTGCTGATGGTGCGGTTCATTCCTTTCTGCTCTTCCAGCCATTCCACCAGCGGCTCCAGCAGCGAGATGCCGGAGGTCCAGGCCGCGAACACCAGCAGGACGAAGAACAGGGTGCCGAACAGACTGCCCATCGGCATCTGGCCAAAGGCCAGTGGCAGGGTCTGGAAGATCAGGCCCGGACCGGCGCCCGGCTCCATGCCGTTGGCAAATACAATCGGGAAGATGGCCAGACCGGCCAGCAGGGCGACCCCGGTATCCATGACGGATACAGTGATCGACGCCTTGGTGATGGAAACGTTTTTCGGCAGGTAGGAACCGTAGGCCATCATGACGGCCATCCCCAGACTGAGGGTGAAAAAGGCGTGACCCAGTGCCACCAGTACACCGGAGGTGGTCAGCTTGGAAAAGTCCGGCTGGAACAGGAAACTGACGGCTTCACCGAAATGACCGGTGGTCATGGCGTAGCCCACCATGATCAGCAGCAGCACGAAAAGACTCGGCATGAGGATGCTGGTGGCACGCTCAAGGCCGGAGCGCACACCGCGGGCGACAACGACCATCACCAGTGCCATGAACAGGGTATGCCAGGTGAGCAGGGTCATTGGATCGCTGAGCAGGCCGGAGAAGATCGCACCCACCGTGTCGGCGGTCTGGCCGCTGAACTGGCCGGAGGCCGAGGTGCCGACGTAGGACAGTGCCCAGCCGCCGATCACCGAGTAGAACGAAAGAATCAGGAAGCCGGCCAAGACGCCGATGACGCCGACCCATTTCCACAGCGGATTGAGCCTGTCCCGCTCGGTGATCAGCCGCAAACTGTTGACCGGGCTATGGCCGCCACGGCGGCCGATCAGCACTTCCGCCATCATGATCGGGATGCCGACTGCCGCAATGCAGATCAGATACACCAGCACGAAGGCCCCGCCACCGTTTTCGCCGGTGATGTAGGGGAACTTCCAGATATTACCCAGACCGACGGCGGATCCGGTGGCGGCCAGAATGAAGGCCAGCCGTGAGGACCAGAAGCCGCGTTTGGTCAGGGCGCCTTCCTGAGCGCCGGTTGCGGTGGCGGAAGAAGAGTAGGACATAGCTGTCTCCTGCTTGAGTTTTCTTGTTTTCGGGGGACAGGAGCCGAACCGGCCTGTCGGGCAGACCGGAATCGGCTCAAGTGGTCAGGTTTTGACCCGGGTCGGTCAGCCGGCTTTCGCCAGGTTTGCCTCCCCCGGTGTCGGGATATGATCAAAGCGTTCCTCCGCCAACGCGTTGGCGATGATGCCGGTGGGGCGGCCATCGCGGTCGGAGCGGGAGAAGATTTCGTTCAGGGTGTCACCGATGGTTTCGACATGGGCACGCACCTTGTCGGGCTCATAGCCGGTGCGACCGTGGAAGACATCGATGATGCCGCCGGCGTTGATGACGAAGTCGGGAGCGTAGAGAATGCCGTGCTGCATCAGCAGGGCGTCATGGTCGGGGCGTTCCAACTGGTTGTTGGCGGCACCGGCGACCACCTTGGCCTGCAGCTGGGGGATGCTGGCGTCGTTGAGCACCGCGCCGAGGGCACAGGGTGCAACCACGTCCACCGGCAGGCGCAGGATCTCGTCGGCGCTGACCGGGGTGGCGCCGAACTCCTTCACGGCACGGTCCATCTGGTCCTGATGGATGTCATAGACCCAGAGCTGGGCGCCGGCTTCGTGAAGATGGCGCGCCAAACGGTAGCCCACGTTACCGATACCCTGTACGGCAACCTTCAGCCCGGTCAGGTCGCTGCGCCCCAGTTTATGCTCTACCGCGGCCTTGAGGCCGACGAAGGTGCCGTAGGCGGTTGCCGGGGATGGATCGCCATCGCTGGGCTTGCCGTCGAAGCCGATATGGGCGGACACCCCCGCCACCTGAGTCGTACAGCGGCCCATCACCTTCAGATCCGCCACGCTGGTGCCGGAATCTTCCGCCGCGATATAGCGACCGCCCAGCTGCTCCAGACAACGGCCCATGGCTTCCATCAGTTCTTCGGTCTTGTGCTGGCGGGGGTCGCCGATGATCACCGACTTGCCGCCTCCCAGATCCAGGTTGGCCAGCGCTGACTTGTAGGTCATGCCCTTGGACAGGCGCAATACATCGCGCAGGACTTCCTCGTCGCTGGCGTAGGGAAACATGCGGCAGCCGCCCAGTGCCGGGCCACGCGAGCTGTTGTGCACGGCGACGATCGCCTTGAGGCCGGTCCTGGGATCGGTGAAGAAGCAAACCTGTTCGTGGTTATCGAATTCAGGATGAGAAAATACGTTCATGTTGTTGCCTTCTTGTTCGGTTGCCGGGATGCGCGCGCTGGCATATCCCGGGCTTGAATCGGGTTCTTGTTGTGCCGTGATCAGGCGGCCGCGCCGCTCATATCCGATGCCTCGGCGCCAAGGGCACTGCGCAGCTGTTCACGTGTCTGTCGCGCTGCTTCACAGGCCTTTTCCTTGACCGGGCCGTAGCCACGAACTCGGCTCGGCAGAGAGGCCAGCATGCGTGCCGCCTCGAGCTGGTCGCGTTCCAGGTGCTGCAGCAGCCAGTGGACATCGGCCTCGTATTCGCGAATCAGGCGGCGCTCCAGACGACGGTCGGCCGTGTAGCCAAACGGGTCGAGCGGTGTTCCGCGCAGGAATTTGAATCCGGCCAGCAGCTTGAAGCCCTGCTCCATCCAGGGACCGAACTTGATCTTGCGCGGGCGGGCGCCATCCTTGCCACGGCTTAGCAGCGGCGGGGCCAGGTTGAATTCCAGCTCGTAGTCGCCTTCGAATTCATCGTCCAGCTGGCGGCGCAAACTGCCGTTGCTGAACAGGCGCGCGACCTCGTACTCATCCTTGTAGGCCAGCACTCGGGCGTAGTTCTCGGCCACGGCACGGACCAGAATGGCATCGCCCCCCAGCTTTTCCTGCGCCACCTGCTGTACCTTGCTGACCAGTGCCGTGTAGCGTCGGGCCAGGCGGGCGTTCTGGTACTCGGTCAGGTGATGCTTGTTGCGCTCGATCAGCTGTGCCAGCGACTCCTGAATCTGCAACGGGCTGCCCTTGGGCGCGGGGAAGGCCAGTGCCTTGACTGCTTCCAGATCATGGGCGGCGCGACGGCCCCAGAGGAAGGCCAGCTTGTTCTTGTCCACCGCCACGTTGTTCAGTTCGATGGCACGCTCAATCGACTCGGCCTTCAGTGGCAACAGCCCCTGCTGGTAGGCGAAGCCAACGGTAAACAGGTTCACGGCCATGCCGTCACCCATCAGTGCCTTGGCCAGCGCACCGGCATCGAAGAACCAGCTGCCATCGGTCTTGCAGGCTTCGCGGATGCAGGCTTCCATCGACTCGCCCGGATAGGCGAGGTCCGGGTTGCGGGTAAAGGCGGCCGGCATGGCCGCTTCGGTGTTGACCACGCTGCGCGAGAAACGGTTATCCAGCTTGGCCAACGCCTCGTCACCGGCCGCGACCATGAGATCGAACGCCAGCATCAGATCGGCTTCGCCGGCGGGGATACGTACGGCGTGAATGTCATCCTGACGGTTGCCGATCCGGATATGACTGACCACGGCACCGAATTTCTGCGCCAGACCGGCCTGATCCAGCACGGCTACGCCCTTGCCCTCCAGATGAGCCGCCATGCCGAGCAGGGCGCTGACGGTGATCACCCCGGTGCCGCCGACGCCGGTCAGCAGGATGCTGTAGGGATCATGCTCGCCCACGAAGGTCGGGTCCGGCAGGGCATCGAAATGTACCGCCTGACTGACACCCGCAGGCTTTTTGAGCGTGCCGCCCTTAACGGTGACGAAGCTGGGACAGAAACCGCGTACGCAGCTGAAGTCCTTGTTGCAGGCAGACTGGTCGATGCTGCGCTTGCGCCCCTGTTCGGTTTCCTTGGGCAGGATCGACAGGCAGTTGGACTGGATGCCGCAGTCGCCGCAGCCTTCGCAGACATCGGCGTGGATCATTACGCGCTGGTCCGGGTCCACCATGCTGCCGCGCTTGCGGCGACGGCGTTTCTCGGCGGCGCAGGTCTGGTCGTAGATCAGCACCGAGCAGCCTTCGATCTCGCGCATCTCGCGCTGTACCGCATCCAGGTCGTCACGATGGTGGAAGGTGGTGCGGTCGGCAAAGTCGGCCCGGGACGGGTACTTGTCGATATCGTCGCTGACCACGGCAATGCGGCGCACACCCTCGCCGTAGAGCTGGTGGGTGATCTGCTGCACGCTGAGACTGCCGTCGACGGGCTGGCCACCGGTCATGGCCACGGCGTCGTTGTAGAGAATCTTGTAGGTGATATTGGCACCGGAAGCGATGGCTGCGCGGATCGCCAGCAGGCCGGAGTGGAAGTAGGTGCCGTCCCCGAGGTTCTGGAACACATGCTTTTGCTGGGTAAAGGGTGCCTGACCCAGCCAGGTCACGCCTTCTCCGCCCATCTGGGTGAAGGTGTCGGTACCGCGTTCCATCCAGGTGGCCATGTAGTGACAGCCGATGCCGCCGAGGGCGCGGCTGCCTTCCGGTACCTGAGTGGAAGTGTTGTGCGGACAGCCGGAACAGAAGTGCGGTGTGCGCTCCAGGCGCTCCTTCGGTTGCGCCAGACTGGACTCCTTCTCGGTGAGGAAGTCGAGTCGCTGGCGCAGCTTGTCGCTGCAGTAGCGGTCGCGGATGCGGCTGGCGATGGCACGGGCCACCATGGCCGGGGTCAGTTCGGAAACGGACGGCAGCAGCTCAGCACCCTTTTCATCGCATTTGCCGATGATGGTCGGGCGTGACTGGTCCTGCCAGCCGTAAAGCTGGGTCTTGAGCTGTTCTTCGATCAGGCCGCGTTTTTCTTCCACCACCAGAATCTCTTCCAGTCCGGCGGCGAATTCGAACATCCCCTCCGGCTCCAGCGGCCAGGGCATGGCGACCTTGTAGACGCAGAGACCGATCGCTTCGCGCTCGGCCTCGCCCAGTCCCAGGTCGGCCAGCGCCTGAATCACGTCCAGATAGGACTTGCCGGTGGTGACGATGCCGAGGCGGGGCTGGCTGGTGTTCAGAACGATCTTGTCGAGACGGTTGGCGCGGCAGAATGCCTTGGCGGCAGCGAGCTTGTAGCGGTGCAGGCGCTCCTCCTGCTGCAGTGGCTTGTCCGGCCAGCGAGCATTGAGGCCATCGGAGGGCCGCTCGAAATGCTCGGGAATCTTGATGTCGATGCGGCTCAGATCCAGGTTGGCGGTGATGGAGGAATCCATCACTTCGGCCAACGCCTTGAAGCCGATCCAGCAGCCACTGAAGCGAGACATGGCCCAGCCGTAGAGGCCCAGGTCGAGAATCTCCTGCACGCCGCTGGGGTTGAGTACGGGCATGGACGCGTCCATGAAGGCGTAATCACTCTGGTGCGGCAGGGTGGAGGACTTGCAGGCATGGTCGTCGCCGGCGACGGCCAGTACACCGCCAAAGCGAGAGCTCCCGGCGGCGTTGGCGTGCTTGAATACATCGCCGGTGCGGTCGACACCGGGGCCCTTGCCGTACCAGAGGGCAAAGACACCGTCATACTCGGCGCCTTCGAACATGTTCACCTGCTGGGAGCCCCAGACGGCCGTGGCACCCAGGTCTTCGTTCACGCCGGGCAGGAAATGAATGCGGTGCTGTTTGAGGTAGTCCTTGGCTTGCCACAGGACCTTATCGAAGCCGCCGAGCGGCGAGCCGCGGTAACCGGAAATGAAGCCCGCAGTATTCAGACCATGGAGCTGATCCAGTTTGGCTTGCAGCAGGGGAAGTCGCGCCAGTGCCTGGCTGCCGGTCATGTAAACCGGGCCGGATTCGCGTTCCCAAACGTCGTTGAGACTGACATCACGCATAGGGTCACCTTTTTCCTCGATGAGCCGGGCGCAGGCAATGTCATGCCCGAGCCGGACAGAGAACCGAAATAAGTCGGAACGGATTCAGGAACGGATCAGATGCAGCCGATCCGATGCTCAGGCGTCAGTGCGCCAGTGAACCCAGGGGAAAAAGATGAATCGGGAGTCGATACGGATGGAGTGCGCCCGAGGCGCAGTTTGGCCGGGGAGGCCTGGAGCATTGTCATGGTGAAATCCTCTGCTGCCTGTCCGGATCACGGCGCTGACAGCTTCTCTCTTGTTTTTGTTGTACGGATTTTGGCCGCTTGGGCGATTTCATTGTCCACCTGCCCTTCTTGGGGGAGGGAACTGGCACTCAAGCTAGAGACTTTTTTATGACGGGTCAATGGCTGTTTTGTGACCAATACAATTCAGCGCAGGGGGGAGTGAAGCCGACTTTTACAGGTCGTGGCGTGAGCGCGAACGGGGGGCAGACCAGGGTGCACTGGGAAAGAAGGAATGTCGATGTCGGGAAAAATTCCCGATAAAGCCGGGATAAGTGCTCTTTTTGCGGGAAGTGGTACCAAAGTACCCCGGTTATTCGACTTGTACATGACGACAGCACTCCCGTCTGGCTCGGATACTTCCGCTCGACATTTCTCTGTATGAACAATAACAAGAGACACGACGATGAAATTTCTCCCCAAGACGACAGGTCTGGTCTTGCTGGCGCCGGCTTTGATGGTATCGGCCGCCGAGGTGTCCAGGCAGCCCATGATTGAAGTGGTAGCCCCGCTGCCGCTGCATGCACCCGGCCTCTATCGAGACCAGTTGACCACGCCGGTACAGACGGTGTCAGCCGAGAGTCTGAAGCAGGGACAGGCGTTAAGCATGGCCGAACACCTGCGTCTCAACCTGAGCAGCGTTACCATCAACGAGGCGCAGAATAACCCCTGGCAGCCGGACATTCGTTTCCGTGGTTTTACCGCCTCGCCGCTGCTGGGATTGCCACAGGGCCTCTCGGTCTATGTCGAGGGTATCCGCTTCAACGAACCCTTTGGCGACACGGTGAACTGGGATCTGCTGCCGGATGATGCCATCGCTTCGATAAACCTCTTTCCCGGTTCGAATCCGGTGTTCGGTCAGAATACGCTGGGGGGCGCTCTGTCTCTGCAGCTGAAAAACGGCTTTACCCACGAAGGCAGTGAGCTGGAAGTGATGCTGGGCGAAAACGGTCTGCGCAGTACCCGCCTCAGCTCCGGCGGATCGAAAGGGAACTTTGCCTGGTACCTGACCGGGAACTATCTGGAAGAGGATGGCTGGCGTCAGCACTCACCCTCGGAGTTGCGCCAGGGGCTGGCCAACCTGAGCTGGATGCACGACAGCGGTCGTATCAACCTGTTGCTGGCGGCCAATGACAACCAGCTGCTGGGCAACGGTGCAGCGCCGCGTACACTGCTCGAGCGCTTTGGTCGCGATCAGGTGTTTACGCATCCTGACCAGACCGAAACACGCATGAACCTGCTGGCGCTGAACGGGGATACCTGGCTGGATGATGAGCTGCAGTTGGCCGGCAATATCTATTATCGTCGCAACCGGATCGATACCTTCAACGGTGACGACACCGAATACGAGGCCTGCGAGCAGGCCGCCAACCTCGGCCTTCTGTGTGAAGAGCCGGGCGCGGACGAGGAAGTGGTTGAGTTGATCGGTGGCGGCAATGCCAGTGCAACGCTGCCTTCAGGCGAGGAGCCCTCAGCCACCAATAACACCAGCGCCACCGACACCACGGGGCTGGGAACTGCACTGCAGCTGACCTTCACGCGCGACCTCTTTGGTCGTCCCAACCAGCTCAGTGGCGGCGTTTCGGTCGACTATGCACGGACCGATTTCAAGTCCGATACCGAGCTGGCGGAGTTGACCGAAGATCGCGGTACGCAGGGCAGTGGTCTGCTGGTGGACGAAAGCCGGGTACGCTTGAGGTCCCAGGTTGAGCATTACGGCCTGTACGTGAGTGATACCATCGATCTGAGCGATCGACTCAGCGCCACCCTGGCCGGCCGATACAATTACACCAGCATCCAGATGCGCGACGGCTATGGAACCGAACTGGATGGTGATCACCGCTTCAGCCGTTTCAACCCGGCTGCGGGTCTGCGTTACCGTATCAATCCGGAACTGAATCTGTACGCCAACTACAGTGAAGCCTCACGCGCGCCCCCCCCGGTAGAGTTGAGCTGTGCTGACCCGGACGCCCCCTGCAAGCTGCCGAATGCCTTCCTGTCCGACCCGCCCTTGGCACAGGTGGTTGCCAAGACCTGGGAGCTGGGGCTGCGTGGTCAGCATTCTGCGACAGAATGGCGCGCCGGCGTGTTCCGCAGCGTCAACCATGATGACATCCTGTTCATCAACGGTGGCAATCTCAGCAGCGAAGGCTACTTCGACAACGTCGGCAAGACTCGTCGTCAGGGTGTAGAGCTGGCACTGAGTACCAGTATCGATCAGCTGCGTCTGGCCGCATCCTATACCTGGCTGGATGCCACCTTCCAGACGCCGTTTATCGCCAATAGCCCGAACAACCCGGCTGCCAATGCCGATGGTCAGATCCCGGTGGAGAAGGGGGATCGCCTGCCCGGACTGCCGGAGCATATGATCAAGCTCAGCGCGGACTGGAGCGCCACCCAGGCACTGTCCCTCGGAGCCGATCTGGTTTGGGAAAGCGACCGGGTGTTCCGAGGTGACGAAGCCAACCTGAACGAAACCGTGGATGGCTACACCCTGGTGAACCTGCGGGGCCTCTATCGTGTCAACCCGGACCTGGAATTCTTCCTGCGAGTGGATAACGTCTTTGACCGCGAATACGAGACTTTCGGTCTGTATGGCGAATCGGATGAGGTGCTGGAAGATGAAGGCATTGATGATCCCTATTTCGTTGGTCCCGGCAAACCCCGCACGGGTCGCATCGGCATGCGCCTCAGGTTTTAAGTCATCATCGGTGGCTTGACAGAACCCCCACCTCGACTCCCTTTGCGGCTCAACCATCCGTTTAAGGGAGTCTTTTTTTGCGTTGATCAGACATCGGTGCCGTCAGCACAGGTGATCGGATTCCCTGGTCCATGCATCACCTGCAGGATGCCGGACGCGAGCTGACGTATAATGGTGTGTCGCGCAGGGGAGAAGAAGATGCTGATCTGGGAGTCTGAGCCGATGACCCGAAGCAACGCCGTGGAGCACCTGGAAATGCTTGGCGGCGTGGTGGTCATTCAGGGCAGGGTGTTGCAATTGTCATTGCTGGAGCACCATTTTGCATTTCGCTGGACGGATGAGCCGGATGTCTGGGTTTTGCAAAAACTTGAAGAAGCGCCTGAACTTGCAAATCTTTATATTGATGCTTCAGCTTCTAATGTCCAGCAGGCATACTGGCTTGAGCAGTCACGCACATTGCCGTTTGAATATGCGGCGATGGGTAATGCCGATGCGGCCTTCCAGTATCATCGGCAGAGAGTGGAACCACCGGTCGGGCAGGCTCAAGTCGAGCGCATTCTGATCAGCCTCAGAGCGAGTGACAGCCTCGGGGCGCTGGTCTGTGAATATATCCCCTGATGGAACGGCTGCCTTGCCGGGGTCCGGCACTGTGGACCCCGATGCAGGCAGAGGGTTACATCTGTGACTGCAGGTAGTTCTGCAAACCCACCCGATTGATCAGGCCGAGCTGCTGTTCCAGCCAGTAGGCGTGGTCTTCCTCGGTGTCGGCCAGCTGCTGACGCAACATCTCGCGTGTCTGGAAGTCCTGTTCCTGCTCGCACAGGGCGATTACCTGCTTGAGGTTGTGGGCGACACGGTACTCGACATCAAGATCATGCTGCAGCATTTCCGGCACGGTCTTGCCCACCTGGATAGGATCGCGCTTGGACAGGTTGGGCGTGCCTTCGAGGAAGAGGATGCGCTCGATCATCAGCCTGGCATGGCCCTTTTCGTCCTCGAATTCGTGCGCGATACGTGCGTGCAGCTTGTGCAGCCCCCAGTCGGCATACATCTCCGAGTGGATGAAGTACTGATCCATGGCCGCCAGTTCGCCAGCCAGCAGCTTGTTCAGTGCGTCGATGATCGTCTGATTGCCTTTCATCGTGCTAGTCCTCCTCGATGGCGGATTGCAGATAGTTCTGGATGCCGATCTCGCGGATCAAATGCTGTTGGGTTTCGATCCAGTCGACGTGTGCTTCTTCCTCATCCAGGATCTCCACCAGCAGGGCGCGGCTGACATAGTCCCGGCCCGTTTCGCACTGGGCGATCACTTCGCGAAGCAGACTGAGCTGCTCCTGCTCCAGGCTCAGGTCACCCTGCAGCATTTCTTCGGTGTCCTCTCCGATACGCAGGCGCTCAAGGTGCTGCAGGTTGGGCAGCCCCTCCAGAAACAGGATGCGTTCGATCAGCCGGTCGGCCTGCTTCATATCCAGGATCGACTTGCCATAGGCCTTGTGGTTGAGCCTTTCCAGTCCCCAGTTCTTGAAGATGCGGGCATGCAGGAAATACTGGTTGATGGAAGTGAGTTCCAGCGTCAGCACCCTGTTCAACTGTTGAACCAATGTCTGATCGTGTTTCATGAAAGGTCCCTCGTCATGGTGTTAATGAGGTGCTGGCCAGCGCCAGGCGTCTTCGAAAACACCTAGAGTCTAGTCGTGGATACATGATTCTGCTGACGGAGGCAGGTTGAAAGGGGAAATTGAAATACGGTGTTGCAAATAAGAATGATTCGCTTTACAGTTGGTTCTGTTCATTGACAGGTCTGACTCACTGAAGGCATGGCTGATAGTACGCAAAAGACAGTGCCCAAAGTGATTGGCGCCACTCTCCACTCCCCCGGAGGGTGGCGTTTTTTTTTCCTGTTCGCTTCTGTTCATCTTCACTTGAACAGTCTCCGTTTGACCTCTCCCCGGTGACTGCCTATCATCCGCGCGTGCTTCCGGTGTGCTGAACAGCTGTTCAGGACTTAATCGGGAAGTCGGTGCGTAGCCGGTTCAGACGAATCCGGCGCAATGCCGACGCTGCCCCCGCAACGGTAGAGGCGTGAGGCGACGACAAAAGGCCACTGTATCCGCGGATATGGGAAGGTGTCGTCCCTCCTGGCTGACAAGCCTGCCGCCTGAGCCCGGAGACCGGCCCGAAGCAAGCAGTCGGTATCGCGGTGGGCGATCAGCACTGACGGCGTCATCCTCCATAGCCGCTGTCTGTCTGTATTGTGTCATCACCGTGACCGTTAACCCGAAATGCGTGCGGGTGGGCGCGCACAGGAATCAGACAGACACATCATGAAACAGCTTTCTATCCCGGTCGCATTGCTGCTGGGCACTTCCGTTATGGCCGTTCAGGCCCAAACCAATCCCGATACTCTGTTGGTGACGGCAACCCGCACCGCGCAGACTGCCGATCAGGCGTTGGCTTCGGTCACCGTGATCGATCGCGAAGAGATCGAACGCAAGCAGGCCCAGACCGTCACCGAACTGCTGGCGCAGACGCCGGGGGTGGTTGTGACCAACAATGGCGGTCGCGGTAAAAACACATCTATTTTCCTACGTGGTACTAGCTCTGATCACCTGTTGGTGATGATCGATGGGGTTAAAGCCGGTTCGGCGACTAGTGGCGGCTTTTCGTTCCAGCATCTGTCACCGGATCAGATCGAACGTATCGAGATCGTGCGTGGTCCGCGCTCTTCCCTGTACGGTTCTGAAGCGGTCGGTGGTGTTATCCAGATTTTTACCCGTAAAGGTAAGGAAGGCTTCAAACCTCGCTTTAGTGTGGGAGCAGGCAGTGATGATAGCCGCGAAGTGACGTTGGGTGTCTCCGGTGGTAATGACCAGGGCTGGTACAACCTGGGCGTGAGTGATTACTCGACGGATGGAATCGATGTTAAAACCGCAGATATTTCAAGCCATGAACCTGATGATGATGGCTATGATAATCGTTCTTATACCCTGAGTGGTGGCTACCGTTTCAATGAAATGGTGGAAGCACAGTTGCACTGGAGCCAGAGTCGCGGAGATAGCGACTACGACTCTTACTATGATTATTCTTCGACGCCTGAAGCTGAGCCAATGACGAACTGGAACGATAAAAGTCGTGTCCAGTCATTGGGAGGCAGCCTGATTCTTACGCCTCTTGATGGTTGGAATGTGAAACTGTCCGGCGGTCGTACCACTGATGTGCAAAAGCACTATGATCACGGAGTTTATCAATACGACTATGAGACTGAGCGAGACACGGTATCACTGCAAAGCGAACACCTGATTTCGCAAACAAGTCAGCTGACGTGGGGGGTAGATTATCAGCAGGATAAGGTATCCAGTGAGAGTACCGTCTACGATGTCACCAGCCGTGACAACAAAGGGGTATTCGGTCTTTATCAGCTGTATTTGGGACAGCATGATTTAGCCTTTAGCTTGCGCCATGATAATAACGAGCAGTTTGGTGAGCATACGACGGGTTCTGTTGCCTGGGGTGTGGAACTGCCGCGCAATTTCCGTCTAACTGCTAGCTATGGCACAGCGTTCAGTGCGCCGACCTTTAATGACCTGTATTGGCCAAATGCGGGTGATGAAGACCTCGAACCTGAAGAGTCAGAATCGATTGAAATCGGTTTGTCGGGCGACCATGCTGGAGTTCAGTGGTTTGCAAACCTTTACCAGACTGATATTGAAAGCCTGATTAGTGGTTGGCCACCTGCCAATGTCAGTGAGGCCCGTATCCGTGGCTTAGAGCTTGCAGCATCGACTCAGTTGCTTGGTTGGAATGTTTCCGCAGGTCTTGACTTGATGGACCCGAAAAATCTTGCCAACGATATTGAACCAACGCAGAAGGATCTGCTGCTGCGCCGCGCACGCAAGGTGTTCCGTTTCTCTGCGGATCGAGATTTTGGAGCCTATAGCTTTGGTGGCACTCTGCAGGCTATAGGTGTTCGCCATGATGAGATCCATCCGAAAACCAATGTTCGTCTCGCCGGCTACACCACCGTCGATCTGCGCGGCAGTTACGCGCTGGGGAACGACTGGTCGCTGAAGGCCAAGGTCGAAAACCTGCTCGACGAGGACTACCAGACGGCGCGCGGCTACAACCAGCCGGACCGCACCTACTGGCTGTCGTTGCATTACGCTCCTTAACCGCCTGCCAAGATAAAGGATAACGATCATGATCAACCTGTCGTCACGCGCCCAACTGGTCAGCGGCCTTGGCCTGATTCTGCTGCTGGCGCTGACGCGGGGACATCACTTTGCCTCGGTTGAACACCTGCCCAGCGCGTCCTGGGCGGTGTTTTTCCTCGCCGGTGTGTTCCTGCGTCCGTTGTGGAGCTTTCCACTGCTGTTTCTTGAAGCGGTGCTGCTGGATGTGAGCTATTACGGCTGGAGTGGCGCTGCCGCTCACTGCATCACTCCCGCCTATGCGCTGCTGGTCCCGGCCTACGCCACCCTTTGGTATGCCGGTCGTACGTATGCGCGCCTGCATCAGGATCGGTTGTCCACCTTGGCGCCGCTGCTGTTGACGTTGCTGGTGGGAGCCTTTGTCAGCAACCTGTTCTCCAGCGGCGGTTACTACTTCTTTTCGGGCAACTTCGAAACCACCAGTCTGGCCGGTCTCTGGGGGCGCATCGAGCAGTATTTCCCGGGTAAACTGCCCGCACTGCTGGGGTATACCGGCATGGCGGCCATGCTGTATACCCTGTTCCGTCAGTTCAAAACCTATCAGGAGTTGATCCGCACATGAGTGATGACCAGACCCGTGACGAGCGCCACAAGGCGCGGATGGAGCGCAAGAAGGCAGTGGTCGATCAGGCGATCGCCCGCGCCGACCGAGATCAGGGCGTACTGCTGGTACTGACCGGCAATGGCAAGGGCAAGAGCAGCTCCGCTTTCGGCATGCTGGCGCGGGCACTGGGTCACGGCATGCAGGTCGGGGTGGTACAGTTCATCAAGGGCAGCTTCAGCACCGGTGAAGAAGCCTTCTTCCGTCGCTTCCCCGAGGTGCGCTACCACGTCATGGGTGAAGGGTTTACCTGGGAAACCCAGGACCGTGAACGTGACCTCAAGGCGGCGGCAGCCGCCTGGGACAAGGCGCGCGAGCTGCTGGCCGACCCCGAAATATCGCTGGTGGTGCTGGATGAACTCAACATCGCACTGAGATACCAGTACGTCGATCTGGACGAACTGCTGGACGCGCTGCGCAATCGCCCTGAAATGCAGCATGTGGTGGTGACCGGTCGTGGTGCGCCCCAGGCATTGATCGAGGCCGCCGATACGGTCACCGAGATGCAGGTGGTCAAGCATGCGTTCAAGGATGGTATCCGTGCCCAGAAGGGCGTGGAGTTGTGAACATGGAGCGGGCGGAGGTGCGGCGCTGTCCGGCGCTGTTGATCTCCGCGCCGGCCTCGGGGCAGGGCAAGACCACGGTGACGGCGGCACTGGCCCGGCTGCACCGCAACCGGGGCCGCCGGGTCCGCGTATTCAAGACCGGCCCGGACTTCCTCGACCCGATGATTCTGAGCCGCGCCGCTGGCTGCGAGGTTGAACAGCTGGATCTGTTCATGGGCTCGCCGCTGCTGTGCAAGCAGCAGCTCTGGGAAGCGGCCGGTGAAGCGGATCTGATCCTGATTGAAGGCGTGATGGGGCTGTTCGACGGCAATCCGTCCAGTGCTGATCTGGCCGAACTGTTTGGTATACCGGTGCTGGCGGTGATCGATGCCGGGGGCATGGCGCAGACGTTTGCTGCGCTGGCCCACGGTCTGGCCAGTTTCCGTCCCGGCCTGCCGTTCAGCGGTGTGCTGGGTAACCGGGTCGGCAGTGTCGGCCATGGGCAGATGCTGGCCGAGGCCTTGCCCGCTCATCTGCACTGGTACGGCGCACTGCCGCGTGACGAGGCGGTCAGTCTGCCCAGCCGCCATCTGGGGCTGGTGCAGGGCGACGAAATTGCCGATCTGGAGCAGCGCATCGAAACCGCTGCCCAGGCCCTGGAACAGAGTGCGGGCGCTGAGCTGCCTCCGGCCATCGTCTTTGAGCCCCAGCCGTTCGCGGCCATCGAACCGCTGCTGCAGGGTGTCCGTATCGGGATTGCCCGTGATGCGGCCTTCTCGTTCATCTATCCGGCCAACCTGCATACCCTGCAGCGACTGGGCGCGGAGCTGGTTTTTTTCTCGCCGTTGGTTGATGCGCGATTGCCCGAGGTGGATGCGCTCTGGCTGCCGGGTGGTTACCCTGAACTGCATCTGCAAACGCTGGCAGCCAATACCGCATTGATGACGGATGTGAAGACTCACTATCAGGCCGGAAAGCCGATACTGGCCGAGTGCGGAGGCATGCTCTGGCTGGGTGAAGAGTTGACGGCTTTGGACGGTCTGTCGGCGAGACTCTGCGGCTTGCTGCCTGTCAGGGCGCGGATGCAGCAACGTTTTGCCGCGCTGGGGCTGCAGCGGCTGTTGCTGGATGGTCAAGAGCTGCGCGGCCACACCTTCCACCATTCGGTCACCGAGACTGAACTGGAGCCGATTGCCCGTGGCGAGTGCCCCAACGGTCGCCGTGCAGCCGAGCCGGTCTACCGCCTGGATCGCCTGACTGCGTCCTATATTCACTTCTATTTCCCTTCCAACCCGGCGGCTGTGGCCCAGCTGTTCCGGCCCTGAACCTGCCATGCTGGCGCTGCAACTGATCGCTGCTCTCCTGATTGACCGCTGGCTTGGCGAACCGGCCCGCTGGCATCCGCTGGTGGGATTCGGCCGTTGTGCCAACTGGCTGGAAGCGCGCTGTAATTACGGTGAGTCGCGCCGCCTGAAAGGCCTGTTGCTGGTGGTGTTGCTGGTGGTGCCCCCGGTGCTGCTGATTGCCGTGCTGACCCAGATACCGATTATCGGTGAGTGGATCGCCGTGCTGGTGCTCTGGTTTGCGCTCGGGCTGGAAAGCCTGAAGCGGCATATCCAGCCGATCCTGCGGGCGCTGTTGCGCGGTGATATGCCCGAGGCGCGGCGGCTGACCTCCTGGATCTGCAGCCGCGATGCCGCGGAGCTGGATGTGGAGCGCACCGCGGTGGAGTCCGTGCTGGAGAATGGCAGCGATGCGGTCTTCGGTGCCCTTTTCTGGTTCTGTATTGCCGGTGCGCCGGGGGCATTGGCGTTCCGCCTGATCAATACGCTGGATGCCATGTGGGGCTATCGCAGCGAACGTTTTCTTCACTTTGGCTGGGCCGCCGCACGGCTGGATGACCTGGTCGGATTGATTCCGGCACGGCTGACGGCGCTGAGCTACGCTCTGTGCGGCCACACCCGCCGGGCATTGCATTGCTGGCGGACACAGGCGCCGTTGCATGACAGTCCCAATGCCGGTCCGGTAATGGCAGCGGGGGCCGGTGCGTTGGGTGTGGAACTGGGCGGTCTGACCTGTTATCGCGGTGTCTGGGTCGAGAAGCCGTTGCTGGGTGAAGGAGACAAGGCGCAGCCGCGTGATCTGTCCCGTGCCCTGCATCTGGTCGATCGGGCACTGGGGCTGTGGATAAGCGTGATAGTGCTGCTGTCGGTGGCAGGGGGGCTGTGATGACGAAGCGACCGATTCAAGATATGCACAGCCGGACTGCGTCGATTGCGGCTGTTGATAAACAATACTCCGAAAACGTATCCCCAGCGCCTCTGCATGGTGGCCGCCTGAACGCGGCGGTGGCGCAGTACGGTATCCCGCGCGAGCAGTGGCTGGACCTCTCCACCGGCATCAATCCCGAGAGCTGGCCGGTGCCGCCGATCCCGGCAGAGGTATTCAACCGTCTGCCGGAAGAGGACGACGGCCTGCAGTCGGTGGCCAGCGAGTATTATGGCAGCCGGGACCTGCTGCTGGTGCCGGGCTCCCAGGCGGCGATTCAGGCGTTGCCCGAGTTGCGCCTGTCCCGGTCGGGTCGGGCCGAGGTCGGTGTGCTCTACCCCGGCTATGCCGAGCACGCCTTTCGCTGGCAGCAGGCGGGGCACAGGGTCAGTCTGCTGGAGTCCGGGCAGATCGAGGCCCGGCTGGACCGGCTGGACGTACTGGTACTGATCAACCCCTGTAACCCCAGCGGCAGGACCTTTTCGTACCAGCAGCTGCTTGACTGGCATGCGCGGCTGGTAAAGCGCTGCGGCTGGCTGCTGGTGGATGAAGCCTTCATCGATGCCACCCCCGAGCAAAGCCTGATCAGTGATCCCATGCCCGCCGGATTGATTATCCTGCGCTCACTGGGCAAGTTTTTCGGGCTGGCCGGGCTCAGGGTCGGTGCGGTCTGTGCCCATGCCGAGGTGCGCGATGCGCTGGCACATCGAATAGGCCCCTGGGCGCTCAGCCACCCGGCTCGCTGGCTGGCAAGGCAGGCGTTGGCCGATAATGTCTGGCAGCAGACCATGCGGGCACAGCTGGCATGGCAGCAGGCGCGGTTGCAGGCCCTGCTGACCGATACGCTGGGCGAGAAGGTGGCAGCGGTCAGCAGCACGGCGCTGTTTGCGACCGTCTTGACCGAACAGGCACCCCTGATCGAGCAGCGTTGTGCTCAGGCGGGTATCCTTGTCAGGCGGTTTGAGCAGCCGGCGGCGCTGCGCTTTGGGTTGCCCGGAGATGAGGGTGAATGGCAGCGGCTGGAAAGCGTACTCAACGAGATTCGACATGACTGATCGACAGAAGACTCTGATGGTGCAGGGCACCACCTCCGATGCCGGCAAAAGCACTCTGGTGGCCGGCCTGTGCCGGGTACTGCAGCGACGTGGCATCGCGGTGGCGCCGTTCAAACCGCAGAACATGGCACTCAACAGTGCCGTCACCGCCGAGGGGGGCGAGATTGGCCGCGCTCAGGCGGTTCAGGCTCAGGCCTGTGGATTACCTCCCCATGTGGATATGAACCCGGTACTGCTCAAGCCCTGCAGTGATACCGGTGCTCAGGTGATCATCCACGGTCGCGCGGTGGACAACATGGAAGCCAGGCGCTACCACGACTATAAAGCCATCGCCTGGCAGGCGGTGGCCGAGTCGCACCAGCGCCTGTGCGACCATTACGAAGCGGTGCTGGTGGAAGGGGCCGGCTCCCCGGCGGAGATCAATCTGCGTGATCGCGATATCGCCAATATGGGCTTTGCCGAGCGGGTGGATTGCCCGGTGATCCTGATCGCCGATATCGACAAGGGCGGGGTCTTTGCTCATCTGGTCGGCACCCTGGCGCTGCTGAGCGAGACCGAGCAGGCGCGCATCAAGGGCTTCGTCATCAACCGTTTCCGTGGCGACATTGCGCTGCTGCAGTCCGGTCTGGACTGGCTGGAAGACTATACCGGCAAGCCGGTGTTGGGCGTGCTGCCCTATCTGCACGGTCTGCATCTGGAAGCCGAGGACGCCATCAGCGAAGACCCCGATATCGAGCGTGCCGACAGGGTGCTGGATGTGGTGGTGCCGGTGTTGCCGCATATCAGCAACCATACCGACTTCGATCCGCTGCGGCTGCACCCGCAGGTACGGCTGCATTTTGTCGGTCCCGATCAGCCCAAGCCGCCTGCCGATCTGGTGATTCTGCCCGGCTCCAAGGCGGTCAGGCCCGACCTGCACTGGCTGCGGTCTCAGGGTTGGGAAGACTACCTGCAACGCCACTTGCGCTACGGCGGCAAGCTGCTGGGTATCTGCGGCGGCTATCAGATGCTCGGCCAGCGGATCGCCGACCCTTTTGGGCTCGAGGGCGAAGCGGGGGAAAGCGAAGGGCTCGGCTGGCTGCCGACCCGAACCACCCTTGAAGGCGAAAAGGCGCTGCGCAACGTGACCGGCCTGCTGACGCTGGTGGGGGATACTGTGCCGGTCAGCGGTTACGAGATCCACTGTGGCGTGACCGAGGTGGCTGAGGGCTGCCCCGTGCTGGTGAATCTGCAACATGGACCTGATGGCGCCTGCTCCGCGGATGAGCAGGTAGTAGGTACTTACTTGCATGGTCTGTTCGAAACCCCTGCGGTGACTCAGCTGGTGTTGCGCTGGGCCGGGCTGGAGGGGGCCGAAGCGCTGGACTATCACCAGCTGCGTGAGGAGGGTATCAACCGCCTGGCCGATACTCTGGAGCAGCATCTGGATCTGGATGCGGTGCTGGCGATGCTGGATCTGCCGCGGGAGAAGGCGGGCGCATGACGGCGTGGCTGCGCACCGGTGGTCTGTTACTGGCCTGCCTGCTGGCGATGCCGGTGCTGGCCGAATCACGGCCCCAGCGTGTGGTGTCGCTGGATCTGTGCATGGACCGGATGCTGGCGCTGCATGCTGACCGCGAGCAGGTGGCCGCGCTGTCACCGATGCACCTGCGCTTCCCGTTGCCCTGGCCATTGGAAGGCTGGCCCAGCCATGACGGTTCGCTGGAGCAGGTGTTCAGCCTCAAACCGGATCTGATTCTGGTCGGTCAGCACAATGCGCTGATGTTGCGTAAGCGCTTGCAAACCCTGCAGCAGCCGGTTCAACTGGTGACATTGCCACGCAGTCTGAGCGATATCGAAGCCTACGAACGCCGGGTACTGAACCTGATCGGGCGCAACCCCGCGGACGCCCAGCCGGCACCCGAGCCGCGTGAACCGGCCACCGATGCGCCACGCCTGTTGTTGCTTGGGCCCAACGGTATCGGTACCGGGCCGAACACCTTTGAAGACGAGGTCATCCGACAGGCGGGCTGGCGCAATTATCTCACCGGGGTACGCTATGAGCGGCTGGATCTGGAACGCGTGGTGGCGGACCCACCGGATGCCATTCTCTGGCACAGCCCGGATGCCGAAGCACTGGCAACCCGTTTTGCCGATCACCTGGCGTTGCGCCACAGCCTGACGGCGGAGCACTGGCTGCCCAAGGAAAACTGGCGCTGGCAATGCCCCGGCCCGTGGACCTGGGAGCTGATCGAACAGTTGCAACAAGCGTTACCACGCCCTCCAAACAATAAGAGGATGAGATGACCCCCGTACTGACCCTGTTGATGCTGCTGACCGCACTGGTATCGCTGCATGTGGGCTCCACCGATATCGCCGTGCTGGACGGACTCTGGCAGTGGCTGAACGGCACCGACAGCGCCGCCGCCATCGTCATTGGCGAAATCCGTCTGCCGCGCACTCTTTTGGCACTGACGGTGGGAGCCGCGCTGGGCCTCAGCGGTGCCGCACTGCAAGGGCTGCTGCGCAACCCGCTGGCAGACCCGGGGCTGACCGGGGCCAGTCAGGGCGCGGCGCTGGGTGCGGCCAGCGTGTTCTACTTTGGCCTTTTTCCAGCGGCGGGAGCCGCAGCTCCGGCACTGGCGGGGTTGATCGGCGCCGGTATCGCCATGTCGCTGATGCTGCTGCTGGCGGGCCCTTCGCGACAGGCGATGGTGATCATGGCGGGGCTGGCGATTTCCACCCTGACCGGCTCGCTGCTGGCGGCGGTGCTCAACTTTGCCCCTAACCCCTTTGCGTTGTCCGAGCTGGTGTTCTGGCTGCTTGGCTCCGTGTCCGAACGCGGGTTGGATCATCTGGGTATCCTGCTGCCAGCACTGCTGATCGGCGGCGGTTTGATCTGGAGTCAGCGCCGTCTGCTGCTGGGTTTGAGTCTGGGCGAACAGGTGGCCCAGAGCATGGGACTGTCCTACACCCGAGGCAGCCGGCTGATCATTCTCGGCGCGGCACTGCTGGTCGGTGCTTCGGTGGCGGTGGCGGGTGCCATCGGTTTTGTCGGCCTGCTGGTGCCCCATCTGGTGCGGCCGCTGGTGCGCAACCGGCCCGATCGTATTCTGATTCCGGCGGCACTGGCCGGCGCCATTCTGGTCTGTCTGGCGGATATCGTTGTGCGAGGCTTACCGCCGGGGCGTGAGCTCAAACTGGGGGTACTGACCTCGTTGATCGGTGCGCCACTGTTTATCTGGCTGGTGTGGCAGGAGCGCAAACGATGGCTCTGATTTCAATTGAACAGCTGCAGCTGGACAGCCGTCTGGCGGGCATCACTCTCTCCCTCAAGCCGGGTGAGCTGCTGGGCGTCATCGGTCCCAACGGGGCAGGCAAGTCCTCGTTGCTGGAATGCATCGCCGGGCTGCAGGCCTATGGCGGTCGCATTGCACTGGACGGCGAAGACATCAGCCGTTGTCAGGGCCTGAAACGGGCACGGCGTGTGGCGCTGTTGCCGCAGCGGTGTCAGAGCGCCTGGGCGTTGAAGGTGGCCGATGTGATCGCACTCGGACGTTTGCCCTGGGGCGATGAAGATGCGGGGCTGATTGCACAGGCTGCGGAGCAGACCGGCGTGGCCGAATGGCTGGACTCCCGTGTCGATCATCTGTCCGGCGGTGAGCAGGCGCGAGTCTGGCTGGCCCGGGTACTGGCCGGTCAGCCTGAGATCATCCTCGCCGACGAACCTCTGGCCAGTCTCGATCTGCATTATCAGCAGCGGGTACTGGAGCTGTTGCGCCAACATGCTCAGGGGCCGCGCAGTGTTATCCTGTCGATTCACGATCTGAATCTGGCAGCGCACTGGTGTGATCGGCTGGTGCTGCTCGACAGCGGTCGCGTGCACGCTTTGGGCACGCCGCAGGAGGTGCTGACCCCGGAGTCGATCCGGCAGGTGTATCAGGTCGAGGCGCAGGTTGATTTCAGTGGCGAACGCCCCTTGATCCGGGTGTTGGGATGACGGCTGGAAGCAGCCGCGAAACAGGTCCAGACAGGAGACTGAGATGAGTCATAATCTCTGGCAGTTCAGTGATGCCGAGCGGGAAGCGGTTTATCGCGCCATCCGTGAGCGCCGCGACATGCGCCATTTCAGCGGCGAACCGCTGGACCCCGAAATTCTCAAGCGCCTGCTGCAGGCCGCCCATCAGGCCCCCAGCGTAGGGCTGATGCAGCCCTGGCGCTTTATCCGCATCACCGATACCCGTTTGCGCGAACGCATTCGAGGTCTGGTGGAGCAGGAGCGTCAGGCCACGGCTGATGCGATGAACGAACGCGAAGCCGAATTCCTGCGCCTCAAGGTGGAAGGCATGGACAAGTGCGCCGAGGTGCTGGTGGTGGCATTGATGGATCAGCGCGAAAAACATATTTTCGGTCGCCGTACGTTGCCCGAGATGGACCTGGCCTCGGTGTCCTGTGCCATTCAGAACCTCTGGCTGGCGGCCCGCGCCGAAGGCGTTGGCGTGGGGTGGGTATCGCTGTTCGATCCGGATGCGCTGGGTGACCTGTTACAGATGCCCGCCGGCAGCAAGGCGATCGCTATCCTCTGCATCGGCCCTGTGGACAGGTTCTATGACCGTCCCATGCTGGAGCAGGAGGGGTGGGCCGAGGCGCAACCGCTGGCGGCCCTGCTGGCGGAAAACCGCTGGCCGGAGCAGGACAATGAGGAGGAGTTCCAGAGATGAAAATTACCGTATTCTGTGGTGCCCGTCACGGCGCCGCCCCCGTTTATCAACAGGCTGCAGTCGAGCTGGGACGCTTCTTTGCCGAACAGCAGATCGAACTGGTATTTGGCGGCGGTCATGTGGGGCTGATGGGAACCATTGCCGATGCCGTGCTGGACGCGGGCGGCCGCGCCCATGGGGTGATTCCGGAATACCTGCAGTCGAAAGAACTGGCCCATGATAGCCTGACGGCGCTGGAAGTGGTCCCGGACATGCATGCGCGCAAGGCGCGGATGGCGGAACTGGCGGATGCCTTTGTCGCCTTGCCCGGCGGTATCGGCACGCTGGAAGAGCTGTTCGAGGTCTGGACCTGGGGGCAGCTGGGCCATCATGCCAAGCCGGTGGTGCTCTATAACGTCAACGGTTTTTACGATCCGCTGCTGGCTTTTGTCGAGCGGATGCAGGATGAAGCCTTTCTGAAACCGGAGCATGTCGAGATGTTGCAGGTGGTGGACACGCCTGAGACATTACTGAAAGTACTGCAGGCGTATCAGGCACCGAGCGCCAAATGGTCCTGACTCAGGTCAGCCCAATCTCTAATCAACCCCGGTGGAGAACTCTGTGATTCGACTGATCCTCGGCGGCGCACGCTCCGGTAAAAGCCGGCAGGCGGAGCAGCTCGCGCTTGCTTCCGGACGTGACGTTTTCTATATCGCCACGGCTCAGGCCCATGACGACGAGATGCGTCAGCGCATTGAGCGTCATCGTGAAGAGCGTCCCGTTCACTGGCAAACAGTTGAAGAGCCGCTTGAACTGGCGGCCACCATACTGGCGCAGCAGGCACCGGATCGGTGCCTGCTGATCGACTGCCTGACCCTCTGGGTGACCAATCAGCTGTTGGATGGCGCTGACCTTCAGGCCGAGCGGGAGGCACTCTGTGCGGCGCTTGGCAATGCGCGTGGCGAGGTCATTCTGGTCAGTAATGAAACCGGCATGGGGGTGGTGCCCATGGGCGAGCTGAGTCGCCGTTTCAGTGACGAGGCGGGCTGGCTCAACCAGTCGGTGGCGGCTCTGGCCGATCAGGTGGTACTGATGGTGGCGGGTATTCCGATGGTGATCAAGGGACCGGCACTGGAGGTCGGTCGATGAGCTGGCTTGAGCAGGCGGTTAAACCCCTCGATAGAACTGCAGAGAGAGCGGCGCAGGAGCGCCAGCAGCAGCTAACCAAGCCGGCAGGGGCATTGGGTGTGCTGGAGCAGCTCGCCATTCGTCTGGCGGGTATGCAGGGCAGGGTTTGTCCGCGGCTGGAATCGGTCAGTATTGCCGTGTTCGCCGCTGATCACGGTGTCGCGGCCGAGGGCGTGTCCGCGTATCCACAGGCCGTGACAGCCGAAATGATTCGCAACTTTGCCCGTGGTGGCGCAGCCATCAGCGTAGCAGCCCGGGCATTGGGTGCCGAGCTGAGTGTCTGGAACCTGGGCACTGTAGTGGCACTGGAAACGCTGCCGGGGGTTGAGTCCAGGATCATTGCACCGCAGAGCAGCAACCTGTTGCATGAGCCGGCAATGACCGGAGCTCAGTTGCAGCAGGCATTGGATACGGGGCGCGAAGCGGTGCTGCGTTCGCCGACGGATCTGTTTATCGGCGGTGAGATGGGAATCGGCAATACCACGGCGGCAACGGCACTGGCCGCCATGCTGCTGGAGCAGCCGGTGAAGGAACTGGTGGGGCCGGGTACGGGGCTGGACAGTACCGGCATGGCCTTGAAGTGCCAGGTAATCGAGCAGGCATTGGAGCGGCACGGTAATTCGCGTGCCCCCCTGATGCTGTTAGCGTCACTGGGTGGCTTTGAAGTGGCGGCCCTGACCGGCGCCTATCTTGCCTGTGCACAGGCCGGCATTCCGGCATTGGTGGATGGGTTTATCTGTACCGTTGCAGCCTTGCTGAGCTGTCGCCTCAATCCTGCCGTGGCCGACTGGTTGCTCTTTTCCCATCACTCCGCTGAGCCCGGTTACCGGCTTCTGTCTCAGGCCCTGCCGTCTGCTCCGTTACTGGATATGGGCCTGCGCCTGGGCGAGGGCAGCGGTGCAGCCCTCGCCGTTCCGCTGCTGCGCATGGCGTGCCAGCTGCATGCGGAGATGGCGACCTTTGCCGAAGCCGCCGTGTCGGAGAAGGGGTCATGAGTGATCTGCGCATCGACCTGCTGCGCCATGGCGTGACCGAGCGGGGCAACTGTTTTCTGGGACGCACCGATGCCGCGTTGACCGCAGAGGGTTGGCAGCAGATGGAACGGGGGCTGGCCAGTATGGCGCCGGGCGATTACGAACGCATTTACTGCTCACCGTTGCAGCGCTGTGCCAGCTTTGCACGGGAATGGGCTGGCAGCTGCCGTTTAAACATCGACGAACGGCTGAGCGAATATGATTTTGGTGAATGGGATGGCGAGACCGCAGCCCAGATTCACGCCCGTGATCCGGATTCGCTGGGACGCTTCTGGCAGGACCCCTGGCATAACCCGCCTCCGATGGGCGAGTCGCTGGCGGATTTCTTTGCCCGTCTGGAGGATCTGGTCGACGAGCTTCAACGCCGTCATCAAGGCGCTGTGCTGCTGATCTGTCATGGCGGTGTTATTCGTGCCTTGCATGCCATCCTCAACGGCCTGCCGGTCAGTGAGATGTTCAACTACCCGGTGGAACATGGCAGCCTGCACTCGCTCAGGGATGCCCGCCGATGAGGGCTCACTGGCGGTCTTTCCTCTGCGCGCTGCAGTTTCTGACCCTGGTTCCGGTGCGTCTGCCCGGTGTCCCTGATGCGGCCACTCAGGCAAGGGCCGTACTCTATTATCCTCTGGTCGGACTGGTGCTCGGCGCCTCGTTCGCCGGACTGGCGACCCTGAGCCAGGGCCTGCCCGACGGTGTTCAGGCCGCATTGGTATTGCTGCTCTGGTGTGCCCTGACCGGCGGCTTGCACCTGGATGGGCTGGCAGACAGTGCCGATGGCTGGATGGGTGGCCTGGGTGAGCGCGAGCGCACCCTGAGGATCATGAAAGATCCACACATCGGAGCGACCGGTGCCCTGGCGTTGATGCTGCAGCTGCTGCTCAAGTGGAGCCTGTTGCAGGCACTGCTGGCCGGCAACAGCCTCTGGCCGCTGCTGCTGGCACCGGTGGTTGGTCGCAGTGCGGCGCAGTGGTTGCTGCTGACCACTGACTATGCCCGTCCCGGCGGGATCGCCAGCGGGTTGCGGCAGATACCGCATCAGCCGGTCTGGCTGACGGCCGCCGTGCTGGCCTGGGTGTTGCTGGGTCTGCACCCCTTGATGTTGCTGTTGCCCTTACTGCTGTTCTGGTGGCTGCGGCGGCTGATGCTGGCGCGTCTTCAGGGCTATACCGGTGATACCGCCGGAGCACTGATCGAACTGACGGAGGTTGCGTTGCTGGCAGCCGGGTTGGCGTTGATGTCACCGGCCTGATCCGATGAGGGGATCGGACCGGTCCTGATCACTTGTTCCTGTCGAGAGTCTTCTATACTGGAAGTATCGACGGGGGTGTGTCATGTCATCTTGCATCCGCGTGCTGCTTGCCCTGTGGCTGAGTCTGCTGCCCTGGGGCACGTTGCCAGCGGCAGAACCTCAATCCGACCCATCCGGGGCTGCAGCTGTCTGGCTGATGCGGCTGGAAGGTGTTGTGGGTCCGGCCAGCAGTGATTATCTGGTGCGTGGGCTGGAACAGGCCGCTGCGGCCGGTGCCCAGGCGGTCGTGCTGCAGATCGATACGCCCGGCGGACTGGACCTGTCGATGCGGCGGATGATTTCCGCTGTACTGGCCTCACCGGTCCCGGTGGTCGGCTATGTGGCCCCGAGCGGTGCTCGTGCCGCCAGCGCCGGTACCTACCTGTTATACAGTTGCCATATCGCAGCCATGGCGCCGGCAACCAATCTGGGTGCCGCTACGCCGGTGGCCATCGGTGGCCTGCCCAGCCTTGATCCTGAATCCGAAGATGAATCGTCAGCACCACGGCGCAGTGGCAGTGCCATGGAGCGCAAGATCGTCAATGACGCCGTGGCCTATATTCGCAGTCTGGCCGAACTGCGCGGACGCAATGCGGACTGGGCCGAACAGGCGGTGCGCGAGGGCAGCAGCCTGAGTGCTGAACAGGCGCTCGAACAGCGAGTGATCGATCTGGTGGCGCCAGATCTGGAGCAACTGCTGGCACAGCTGGAGGGGCGCGAGATCGAACTCGGTGGACGCCTGCTGCCGCTGCACCTGAGCTCGGCTCCTCGAGTCGAGTACCAGCCGGATTGGCGTACCGAGTTTCTCGCCGTTATCACCAATCCCAATGTGGCCTACCTGCTGATGCTGATCGGCATCTATGGTCTGATCTTTGAATTTTCCAATCCCGGCTTCGGCGTACCCGGCGTACTGGGCGTGATCAGCCTGATGATCGCGCTCTATGCCTTTCAGGTGCTGCCGATCAGCTATGCCGGTCTGGGACTGATGCTGCTGGGCATCGGCCTGATGGTGGCTGAAGCCTATGCCCCCAGTTTCGGCATTCTGGGCATCGGCGGCGCCATCGCTTTTACGGTGGGGTCGATCATGCTGATGGATACCGATCTGCCCGCCTACCGGATCGCCTGGCCGGTGATTATCGCCCTGGGCGTCAGTTCGCTGCTGGTGGCCTTCGGGGTCGTTGCCATGGCACTCAGAGCCAGAAACCGTCCGCAGACACTGGGTACAGATGCGGCATTGGGGCAGGTGCTGGCGATTGAGCAGTTACAGGATGAGCGGGCCATGGTGCGCTTTGAGGGTGAACTCTGGCCGGTGCACTGTGAGCAGCCGCTGACACCGGGTGACAGAGTACTTGTGACCGGCAGTGCCGGCCTGCATCTGTTGGTGGACAAACAGGAGACATAAGATGTTTGGTTTTCCCTATTTCATGACGACGCTGGCCGTGCTGGTGGTCGTGCTGCTGATCTCCATGTTCCGCATCCTGCGTGAATATGAACGAGGCGTGGTTTTCCTGCTGGGACGTTTCTACCGCGTCAAGGGGCCGGGTCTGATCGTTATCGTGCCGGTGATCCAGCAGATGGTGCGCGTGGACCTGCGCACGCTGGTGATGGATGTGCCGACTCAGGATGTGATCTCCCGCGACAACGTATCCGTGAGGGTCAATGCCGTGATCTATTTCCGTGTGGTCGACCCGGAGCGGGCGGTGATTCATGTGGAAAACTATCTGGAGGCAACCAGTCAGCTGTCACAGACCACCTTGCGTTCGGTGCTGGGTCAGCATGAGCTGGACGAGATGCTGTCGGAGCGTGACCAGCTCAACGTGGATATCCAGAAAATCCTCGACAAGCAGACCGATGCCTGGGGCATCAAGGTCGCTAATGTGGAGATCAAGCATGTGGACCTGGATGAAAGCATGATCCGGGCGATCGCCCGTCAGGCCGAAGCCGAACGTGCCCGTCGCGCCAAGGTGATCCATGCCCTGGGTGAGCAGGAAGCCTCGGAAAAGCTGCTGCTTGCAGCACAGACCCTGTCAAAACAGCCGCAGGCGATTCAGTTGCGCTACATGCAGACGCTGACCGAAATTGCCGGGCAGCACAGCCACACCATCGTTTTCCCGCTGCCCGTGGACCTGTTCAATCATTTGCAGGAGCAGATGCCCTCTCGTAAAACGGAGACAGCGCCCCGGCAGGAGTGACTGGAGCTGTTTTCCGTTTGTTTTGTGTGGCGTCATACTGAGCCGCAAATGCGTAAATACCGATGCAACCTGCCTCTACGGCCATGTGCATCAGAGGGCAAAAGATGAGCGAGGGCCTGATGCCGTCTGCAACGGAAACAGAACTCAGTCTCAGTATTGATCAGCTGGATCATATACTGGGTCTGCAACAGACCATTTGCAGTTTGGTTGCATCTGGCGCGCCCTTTCTCGACGTGATCAATGAAACCTGTCGTATGGCAGAACAGCTGTTGCCCGGCTCGGTGGCCTCGTTCATGCGTCTGGACGACCAGTCGGGTTTGATGAATGTCGTCGCGGCTCCGAGCGTTCCCGAAACCGGCCGTGAACGGCTGCAGGGGCTGCGCCCGGGACCTGCCAGCGGCTCCTGTGGCAATGCCGTGTATGGCAATGCACCCACCTTCGTATTCAATACCTTCGAGGACCCCCGCTGGACCGATCTTCGCGATCTGGCGGTGGATTTCAACCTGTGTTCCTGCTGGTCCATGCCGGTTCGAGATGAAGAGGGACGTGCGATCGGTTCCTTTGCGTTGTCCTCGTTCGAACACCGTCGTCCCTCGGGGTTTCATCGTCGCCTGCTGGAAGTGGGAGCCGCGCTGATTTCGATCGCGGTGCTCCGGCATGCCCAACATCAGCGCCTTGAAGCGGAGAAGGATGCACTGATCGAGCGGATGAAACAGGATGCGCTGACCGGACTGCCCAATGGGCAGAGTCTGGTGCAGGCATTGCGCCAGGTGCCGTCTTCATCCGTGTTGATCCTGCTGAATCTGAACAATCTGGGCCTGATCAATACCCGCTATGGTCTCAAGGCTGGCGACCACTTGTTACAGGCTTTCGGCCAGGAGCTGGCTCGTATCTCGGGACACGGCCGGGTGTTTCGCGGTAGCGCGGACGAGTTTGCCCTGCTCTACGATGAGCTTGAGCACCCGGAACAGGAGCTGGCACGTTTGCGGAAGCACTTTTTCAATGAGCCGGCCGAGCTGGAGGGAGCCAGTTTCTACCTGACCTTCAATGCCGGGGTCGCGCAGCAGGGCGAGGATCTGCTGCGTCGGTCCATGGTGGCACTCAAGCGTGCGCGGCTGAGGGGCAAGAACGCCACCCATGTCTATGACCCCGCGATTGATGAACCGGTCAAACAGCAGCAGGTCGATTACATCGGCTGGAGTGTGCGGCTGCACGAAGCGTTGCAGAACGGGGGAATCAGGGCCTGGTTTCAGGGCATCCGGGATAACCACGATGGTGTTATCCGCAAATGGGAGACGCTGGTTCGTCTGGAGCATGGCGGCGAGATCTTTGGCCCGGTGCAGTTTTTGCCTGTGGCTGAACTGACGGGCCTGATGCCGGTCATTACTCGCCAGATGGTTGAACAGGCGGTCAGCCTGCTGCAGCGGGTCGATGGCGAGGTGTCCGTCAACATTACGGAAACCGATCTGGAACTGGGCTACCTGCCCGATTTTCTCGAGCAGGAAACGCGTGCGCGGGGCGTGGACCCGAAACGCCTGATTCTTGAGATACACGAGGGCGTCAGCAGTGGCAGCAAGCAGGCCTTCGTCGAACAGCTACAACAGCTCAAGCGCAGCGGTTATCAGCTGGCCATTGACGACTTCGGAACCGAGTATTCCAACTTCGAGCGCATTCTCGAACTGGAGATCGATATGATCAAGGTGGATGCGAAGTACATTCGTAATATCCATCTGGATCCGACCAGCTATGAAATCGTGCGGGCCATCGTCTTCTTTGCGCGCAATGCCGGTATCCGAACGGTCGCCGAGTTCGTCCACTGCAAAGAAGTGCAGGCCATCGTGGAATCACTGGGCATCGATGCCTCTCAGGGCTTCCTTTTCAGCGAGCCCGAGCCCTTTCCGAGCGGGCATTGACCTCTCACCCTGTCCTGACCCGCTCAGGATTCATTGATCATCGTAGTGAATGACTGACAGCAGCTGGATAGGGACCTCCAGCAACTCTTCCGGTCCATGCGGAATTTCGGCGTCGAATGAGAGTGCATCCCCTGGCCCCATATCATACAGATGGTTGCCGTGACGGTAGCGGATCTGTCCCTTCAATAGATAGATGAACTCCTGCCCCGGGTGGGAAAAGGTCGGAAACACTTCGCTGGCGTCATCCATCGTAATCAGGAAAGGCTCGTAACTCTTCTTCTTGCCGCGGTGATAGCTGAGCAACTGGTAGGTATGACCCTTCTCGGTACCCCGACGGACCACTTCCATACCTTCACCGGCTCGGGTCAGCTGGGCCGTACCTTCAGGACGGTCATAGTCGGTAAACAGTTGTGAAATCGGCAGGCCGATGGCGTCACAGAGTCGACTGAGGGTATCCAGGCTGGTGGATACCTGGGCATTCTCGATCTTGCTGACCATGCCCTGGCTGAGCCCGGCAATGCGGGCCACATCGGTAATCTTCAGCCCCTGTTCGGTACGTTTGCTTTTGACGCGCATGGCGATGTACTGCTCAAGGCGCAGTCGTGGACTTTCTTCTTCTTTTTTCATGCTCGAATGCTCCTTCATTGTGCAGAGTGGTCCGTGCTGGTGCGCCCTGAAGCTCAATAGCACGGCATCTGATCAAACTTCAGCTCAATCTTAGAATATTCCCTTCAAGAAAAAAACTTTCATCATTTCAGTAAAAACAGTCATTTAGAGCTGCGGTGAAATTTTTATTCTTCATATGTGCAAAGTTGGCAAAGCGTTTGCTTTTACCTAGGTGAAATAAATTTTCCCCATGAGAAATTTGGATCAAGGTCATGGCTATCGAAACCCAACATGCACGCAAGTACCGATTGACCGTCTCCTGCCCCGACAGGGTCGGCATTGTAGCCGCCGTCACCCAGTTCTTCGCCTCTCATAGTGGCTGGATCAGTGAGGCTCACCAGTTTGCCGATACCGAGAACTGCCAGTTCTTCATGCGCTATGAGGTGCTGGCGGACTCTCTGCCCTTTGGTCTCGAAGAGCTTAAAGCGAAATTCACGCCACTTGCCGACGCATTCGACATGCAGTGGCAGATTACCGATTCGGCAGCACGCAAGCGCGTGGTACTGATGGTATCAAAGGAAGCCCACGCATTGTCCGATCTTCTCTATCGCTGGCGCTCCGGCGAGATGAATATCGACATCCCCTGCGTGATCTCCAATCACGACGTGCTGCGCTCCTATGTGGAGTGGCATGGCATCCCCTTTGTGCATGTACCGGTCGACATGAGCAACAAGGAACCGCATTTCCAGGCGGTGCGTGAGCAGATCGCCGCGGCCGAAGCCGATGTCATCGTGCTCGCCAAATACATGCAGATTATCCCGGAGGAGCTCTGTGAGCGTTATCCGGGCCGGATCATCAACATTCATCACAGCTTCCTGCCGTCCTTCATCGGAGCCCGCCCCTACCACCAGGCGGCCGAGCGCGGGGTCAAGCAGATCGGGGCCACCTGCCATTACGTGACCGCTGAACTGGATGCCGGTCCGATCATCGAGCAGGACGTGCACCGGGTTACTCATCACAACACCACGGCGGACATGGTCCGTCTTGGCAAGGATGTGGAGAAGGCGGTGCTGGCACGCGGCCTGCGTTACCACATCGAAGATCGTGTGCTGATACACGGCAACAAAACCGTTGTTTTTGCCTAGGAGAATCCCATGCCCTGGCGCCTGCTTAAATACGGCCTCAAGTCGTCTCACGACGAACCCCGGTTCTTTCCCGAGTCACGGCCGCTGAAATCCCACTACGACGTGGTGATCATCGGCGGCGGCGGGCACGGCATGGCCTGTGCCTATTACCTGGCCAAGGAACACGGCATCACCAACGTGGCGGTGCTGGAACAGGGGTATATCGGCGGCGGCAATACCGGCCGCAACACCACCATCGTGCGCTCCAACTACCTGACGCCGGAAGGGGTCAAGTTCTACGACACCAGCCTCAAGCTGTTCGAGGATCTGTCCGATGACTTCGACCTCAACATCTTCTACTCCACCCGGGGTCACTTCACCCTGGCGCACACCGACAGTGCCCTGCGCACCATGCGCTGGCGCGCCGAGGTGAATAAGCACCACGGCATCGATTCCGAGGTGGTGGACCGGGATTTCATCGCCAAAGAAGTGCCCTACATGGATCTGGACTGTGCCGGTCACAGCCCGGTCATGGGCGCGCTCTACCACGCGCCGGGTGCCGTGGCGCGTCATGATGCGGTGGCCTGGGGCTATGCCCGCGGTGCCTATAACCGTGGCGTGGAGATTCACCAGCGCACTCGGGTAACCGGCATCCGCACCCAGGGCGACAAGGTGACCGGTGTCGAAACCGATCGCGGTTTCGTCAGCTGTAACAAGGTGGTCTCCATGGTGGCCGGTTCCACGCCACGCATCACCTCGATGCTGGGGCTGGACACGCCGATCGAGATCTTCCCGCTGCAGGCCTGCGTGTCCGAGCCGGTGAAACCCTTCATGGACACCATCGTCGTCTCCGGCAGCCTGCACGTTTACGTCAGCCAGTCGTCCCGTGGCGAGATGGTGATGGGGGCCTCGGTGGACCCTTCGGTGCTGCACTCCACCCGTTCCAGCTTCGATTTCGTTGAGGGACTGACCGACAAGATGATCGATCTTTTCCCGTTCATGAGCCGCATGAAGGTGATGCGTCAGTGGGCGGGCATGAGCGACATCACCCCTGACTTCGCCCCGATCATGGGCAAGACGCCGATCGAAGGTTTCTACCTCGATGCCGGCTGGGGCACCTGGGGCTTCAAGGCCACGCCGGTGAGCGGCAAGACCATGGCCTGGACGCTGGCCAACGATCGCAACCATGAACTGATTGAACCCTTCCGTCTGTCCCGTTTCACCGACTTCGATCTGGTCGGCGAGAAGGGCGCAGCATCGGTCGGGCACTGAGGAAAGGGCGATGAAAGTATTTGATTGTCCCGTCATCGGCCGTCGGCCGATCAGCGAATTCGACTATGTCGGCGAGGTTCGCAAGCCCCCGATGGATGCCGATGAGGCCAGCTGGGCTGCTTATGTGTTCAACCGGCAGGGCGCACCCGGCCTGCTGCGCGAGTGGTGGTATCACCGTCCGACCGGGCGCTGGTACGTGATGGAACGCGACACCCTGAAGGATGAAGTGGTGCGGTTCATTGATCTGGAGGAGGTGCGTTATGACATCCCGGCTTGATCCCCAGCCGCTGGAGTGGCTTGACCGCTCCGAGACACGGAGCTTTGAATTCGAGGGCCAGCACTACATCGGGTTTGCCGGTGACAGCATCAGCTCGGCACTGTTGGCATCCGGCCAGACCCTGCTGGGCCGCAGTTTCAAGTATCACCGTCCCCGCGGTGCGGTGACGCTGGCCAACCATGACGTCAATGCGCTGTTCCAGAGCAGTGAAGAGCCGAACATCCGGGGTGATGTCACGCCTCTGGCCGCCGGCATGCAACTGACGGCCTGTAACGTCAACGGCAGCCTGGCAAAGGACCGTGACCAGATCATCGGCAAGCTGTCCCGCTTCCTGCCGGTGGGCTTCTACTACAAAACGTTCCACAAGCCGAAGAAGTTCTTCCCCCTATGGGAACGGCTGATCCGCGAAAAAGCCGGTCTGGGGCGCATCGATACCGGCTGGAGCGTACGTCGCAAGGCCAAGACCTATGGCTTCTGCGATCTGCTGGTGATCGGGGCCGGTGCGTCCGGCATGCAGGCCGCACTAAGCGCCGCCGAGCAGGGACTGGATGTGGTGCTGGTGGACGAGAACCCGCAGATCGGCGGCAGTCTGGACTATCAGCTGGTCAACGAAGCCTCTGCGGCTGTTGTGCGCGCCCGCCTCAAGCATGACGTGCAGAACCACACCAATATTCGTGTGCTGCCGGGTCATCTGGCCTGTGGCTGGTACACCGATCACTATGTGCCGCTGCTGGGGCCGGACGGCATCATCAAGATGCGCGCCCGTGCCGTGATCAGCGCGACGGGCGTGATGGAGCAGCCCGCGGTGTTTCGCAACAACGATCTGCCGGGCGTGATGATGGCCTCCGGCGCCCAGCGACTGGTCGCGCGTTATGCGGTTAAACCCGGTCAGCGGGCGGTGGTGCTGACCGCCAATAGCGAGGGCTACCGTGCGGCGCTGGATATGGTCAAGGCAGGGGTTGATGTGTCTGCCGTGATTGATATGGGCAGTCTGGCTGAAAGGGGTGTCTGGGCAGACGAGCTGAATGCTCTGAAAATTCCGGTTCTGGAGCGTCATACCGTTTACGAGGCTCAGGGCAAGGAACAGCTGAAGCGTGTCGTGGTGGCACCCTTCGATGGCGACAAGTGTGACAGCCGTGATGCCCGGGAATTTGATGCCGACCTGCTGCTGATGAGCGTGGGCTGGGCACCGGCGGCACAGCTGTTGTATCAGGCCGGTGGTCGCCTGGCCTACGATTCGACCCTGGAGCAGCTCCTGCCGCAGGAGCTGCCGAACGGGATCTTTGCCTGCGGTCGCCTGAACGGTGCCTTCACGCTGGAACAGCGGCTGGCAGACGGGGAGCGCGCCGGTGCAGAAGCCGCCGCCTTCCTCAAAGGCGAGCCCCTGATACCGGCACTGGCAGCCTGCCGCGATACTCAGGCGCATTCTCACCCCTGGCCGATCGTCGATCATCCCAAGGGCAAGAACTTCGTCGACTTCGATGAGGATCTGCAGCTGAAGGATCTGGTCAATGCGGCGAAGGAAGGCTTCGACAACATCGAGCTGATGAAGCGCTTCTCTACCGTCGGCATGGGGCCGAGCCAGGGCAAGCACGCCAACATGAACGGTATCCGCGTGCTGGCCGCCGTGACCGGTCGCAGCATCGACCAGACCGGCTCGACCACGGCCCGCCCCATGTTCCACCCGGTACCGGTACAGGCGCTGGCCGGTCGTCGCTTCCGTCCGGAACGACTGACGGCACTGCACCCGTGGCATCTGGATAACGGTGCCCAAATGATGGAAGCGGGTGTCTGGATGCGGCCTGAATTCTATGGCCGTCCTGAGGAACGTGCTCAGGCGATCCTGCGTGAAGTTCAGGCGGTGCGCACCGGTCTGGGTCTGATCGACGTGTCCACTCTGGGCAAGATCGAGGTCATGGGACCGGATGCCGGCAAGCTGCTGGACGGCACCTACACCATGCGCATGTCCAACATCAAGCTGGGCATGACCCGCTATGCGTTGATGGTGGATGACAGCGGCGTGATTGTGGATGACGGCATTGTCGGACGCATCGCCGAGGATCGCTTCTACGTCACCGCAACGACCAGTCATGCCGATGCCACTTTCCGCACCCTGTCGCGCCATATCGTCGAGTGGGGGCTGGATGTACGTCTGGTCAACCGCACCGGCACGCTGGCGGCGATGAACCTGGCCGGACCTCACGCCCGCAAGCTGCTCAAGCCGCTGACCGACATCGATCTGAGCGAAGACAACTTCCCCTATCTGGGCTTGCAGGAGGGCACTCTCTGCGGTGTGCCGGTCCGCCTGATCCGGGTCGGTTTCGTCGGTGAGCTGGGTTACGAGATCCACCTGCCGGTCGATGCGGCACTCCAGGTGTGGAACACGCTGATGGAGCAGGGCGCCGAATATGGTATCCGCCCCTTCGGTGTCGAAGCCCAGCGTGTGCTGCGACTGGAAAAGGGCCACATCATCGTTGGTCAGGACACCGACGGCCTGACCAACCCGTTCGAAGCCAACATGCCCTGGGCCGTACCGCTCAAGACCAAGCCCTGGTTCACCGGCAAGCCGTCGCTGGCGCTGCTCAAGGAGCGCTGCCAGCGCAGTCTGCGCGGTTTCATGCTGCCTCAGGGGTACAGCGGTGAACTGCCGAAAGAGTGTCATCTGCTGATCGACAACGGCGACATCGCCGGTCGCATCACCAGTATCGCCTACAGCCCCTCGCTTGGTCGCTACATCGGCCTAGCGATGGTGGACCAGCCGCTGGCCAGCAGCGAGCGCATGTTCCAGGTGCGGGTCGACAGCGGTGCGCTGGTGCCGCTTGAGCCTTGCAGCACTCCCTTCTATGACGCCGAAGGTGTGCGTCAGACCGTTGACCTGACGGAGGTGGCCTGATGAGCACTCTGCGATTGAACGAAACCGAACGGGCCAGCTATCTGCTGACCGGTCCCGCCAGCCGTGCCGCGCTGGCGGCCGCCGGCCTGCCGGTACCCGAACAGCTGCTGACCGCCGAGGAGCGTCCCGGCGCGCTGGTCGCGCGCACCGGACGCGACGAATACATGGCGATGCTCAAGGCCGGTCATCCGGCACCGCAGGACGAGTGGTGCTTCCGCCGCTATGACTGCGTGTTCGAGCTTGCCGGGCGAGGCTGGGTCGAGCTGATGACCCATCTGTGCCAGTACGACTTCCGCCAGCTGCAGCCGGGTGACTGGCTGATGACCTCCGCCGCCGGGGTCAGCTGCTGGCTGTACCACGAAATCGAAAGCGGAAACCTGCTGATCGGTGCTGATCCGGGCTACCGCCACTACCTCATCGAAACCTTCAGCGCGGTCCTTGATGACCTGAGCGCAACCCGAAATCCGACAGGAGGTGCATCATGATGCCCGCAGAGATCGAACGCATTGTCAGCCAGAACGATATCAAATACGTCCTGGCCCAGTTTGTGGATATCCACGGCGTAGCCAAGACCAAATCGGTCCCGGCCAACTGCCTGATGGATGTGGTGGAAAAGGGCGCGGGCTTTGCCGGTTTCGCGGTCTGGGGACTGGGCATGGAGCCTCACGGTCCTGACTTCATGGCCCGTGGTGACCTGAATACCTTCAGTGTGGTGCCCTGGCAGCCGGGCTATGCCCGCATCGCCTGCGACGGTTACGTCAATAACGCGCCGCATCCCTACTGCAGCCGCGTAGTGCTCAAGCAGCAGCTGGCACGCCTGGCCGCAAAGGGCTGGACGCTGAATACCGGTGTCGAGCCTGAGTTCTCCCTGTTTACCCGGGACGACAAGGGTGCACTGCAGCCGGTCGATGAAAGTGATGTGCTGGACAAGCCCTGCTATGACTACAAGGGGTTGTCCCGCTCCCGCGCCTTCCTGGAGAAGCTGGTCGAGTCCCTGCAGGCGGTGGACTTCGATGTCTATCAGATCGACCACGAAGACGCCAACGGCCAGTTCGAGATCAACTACACCTACAGCGATGCCCTGACCTCTGCCGACCGTTTCACCTTCGTACGCATGGCGGCGGGCGAAATCGCCAACGAGCTGGACATGGTCTGCTCGTTCATGCCCAAGCCATCCTCCGACCGCACCGGCAACGGCATGCACTTCCACCTGTCGATCACCGACAAGGACGGCCAGAACCTGTTCCACGATGCCGATGACAAGAGCGGCATGGGGCTGTCCAAACTGGCCTATCACTTCACGGCCGGTCTGCTGGCCCATGCCCCTGCCCTGTGTGCCTTCGCCGCGCCGACAGTGAATTCCTACAAGCGTCTGGTCGTGGGCGGCAACGCCTCGGGCGCAACCTGGGCGCCGGCCTACATCTGCTATGGCGACAACAATCGTTCCGCCATGGTGCGTATCCCCTACGGCCGCCTGGAGTTCCGCCTGCCGGACTCCGGCTGCAACCCCTATCTGGTTACCGCGGCCCTGATCGCCGCCGGCATGGATGGCGTCGAGCGCGAGCTGGACCCGGGCGAGCCGATGAACATCAACCTGTACAGCCTGAGCCTGGACGAAATCAAGGAGAAGGGCGTTGGCATCCTGCCGCAGAACCTGAATGAAGCGCTCGATGCGCTGGAAGCGGACAGTGTGTTTGCTGAAGCGATGGGCAGCGAGATCGTGTCCGAATTCCTGAAAGTGAAACGGGCCGAATGGGTTGAGTACAGCCGCCACGTGTCTGACTGGGAAGTCAGCCACTACGCCGAATTTTTCTGATCCGGATCTGTTACGAGGAATCTGATTATGTGTGGAATTGTCGGGCTTTATCTGAAAAACCCTGAACTGGAAAGCCGGATCGGCGAACTGTTCAAACCGATGCTGATTGCGATGACCGACCGTGGTCCCGACAGCGCCGGCTTTGCCATCTACGGCGACGAAGTGGGCGAGGGCTGGATCAAGCTGACCCTGCGCCATCCGGAAACGGACTATGACTGGGAAGCCTTGGCGACCCGTCTTAAAACGGAACAGCAGCTGGAACTGAGCTGGTTCCAGAACGCCAGCGTGGCGGTGTTCAAGGTGCGTGCCGAGGAAGCGGCCCTGCGCGAGTGGCTGGCAGAGGAAGCCCCGGACGTGTTGATCCTCAGCGTCGGCCAGTCGATCGAAATCCTCAAGGAAGTGGGGCTGCCGGAAAAGATCGCCGAAACCTTCAGCCTGGAGCGCATGAAGGGCAGCCACATCATCGGTCACACCCGTATGGCGACCGAGTCGGCCGTGACCATGGAGGGCAGCCACCCGTTCTCCACCGGCATGGACCTGTGCCTGGTGCACAACGGCTCCCTGTCCAACCACAACCGCCTGCGCGACACGCTCAAGCGTGAGGGTATCAGCTTCGAGACGCAGAACGACTCCGAGGTGGCTGCCGGCTACCTGACCTGGCGTCTGCAGAAGGGCGACAGCCTGAAGGAAGCGCTGGAGCATGCGCTGGAAGATCTGGACGGTTTCTTCACCTTCACCATTGGCACCCGTGACGGCTTTGCCGTGATGCGTGACCCCATCGCCTGCAAGCCGGCGGTGCTCGCGGAAACCGACGACTACGTGGCGATGGCGTCCGAATACCAGGCGTTGACGACCCTGCCGGGGATCGAAAACGCCAGGGTTTGGGAGCCGGAACCGGCCACTTTCTATGTCTGGGAACGTAGCAGCAACTGAGCCTGTGTGAGGAGAAACAACGATGAAAACAATCGATCTGGCTGAATCCAGCATCCGTGAACTGAACCAGGCGCTGCACGACCAGGCCGTTGAATGCACCGAGCGGGAATGGGAAGTGCTGAATCCGAAGGGACAGCACAACATCGCCTGCGGTCTGGACCAGAACCTGTCGGTGGATATCCATGGTCATGCCGGCTACTTCTGCGCCGGCATGAACAAGAAGGCGCACGTCGTCATTCACGGCAACGCCGGACAGGGTGTCGCCGAGAACATGATGTCCGGCACTGTCCGCGTCAAGGGCGATGCCTCCCAGGCCGCCGGTGCCACGGCCCACGGCGGTCTGCTGGTGATCGAAGGCAACGCCGGCGCTCGCTGCGGCATCTCCATGAAGGGGGTGGATATCGTGGTCAAGGGCAGCATCGGCCACATGAGCTGCTTCATGGGTCAATCCGGCAACCTGGTGGTCTGCGGTGACGCCGGTGATGCGCTTGGCGACTCCATGTACGAGGTGCACATCTACGTGAAGGGCACAGTGAAGTCCCTGGGGGCCGACTGCATCGAGAAGGAGATGCGTCCCGAGCATATTGAAGAGCTGACCGAGCTGCTCAACCGTGCCGGTTTGGATGAAGACCCGGCCAGCTTCAAGCGCTACGGCTCCGCCCGTCAGCTGTACAACTTCAAGGTCGATAACGCGGGCGCTTACTGAGCGGCCACAGGCCTTCATGGCCGCCTGTAAGCCATCCGGTCAGGCGGCCTTTGAAACCGAATTTTGAGGACTTGATTATGAGCAACGATATCAACGTCAACCCGGGCCTGCGTGAGTCAGCCACCTTTGACCGTACCACCATGGCCGAAATCCGCCGCGCTGCGGACACCGGCATCTACGACATCCGCGGCTTCGGCGCCAAGCGCAAGCTGCCGCACTTCGATGACCTGCTGTTCCTGGGGGCTTCCATGTCGCGCTACCCGCTCGAGGGCTACCGCGAGAAGTGCAACACTCAGGTGACTCTGGGCACCCGCTTTGCCAAGAAGCCGATCGTGATCGAAACCCCGGTCACCATCGCCGGCATGAGCTTTGGCGCCCTGTCGGCCAACGCCAAGGAAGCCTTGGGCCGTGGTGCCTCCATGGTGGGCACCTCCACCACCACCGGTGACGGAGGCATGACGCCGGAAGAGCGTGGCCAGTCCAGCAAGCTGGTCTACCAATACCTGCCATCCCGTTACGGCATGAACCCGGACGATCTGCGCAAGGCGGACGCCATTGAGGTGGTGCTGGGTCAGGGTGCCAAGCCGGGCGGCGGCGGCATGCTGCTGGGCCAGAAGATTACCGACCGTGTGGCACAGATGCGGACCCTGCCGAAGGGGATCGACCAGCGCTCGGCTTGCCGTCACCCGGACTGGACCGGTCCCGATGACCTGGCGATCAAGATCCAGGAGTTGCGTGAGATCACTGACTGGCAGGTACCGATCTACATCAAGGTCGGCGCAACCCGTACCTACTATGACGTCAAACTGGCGGTGAAGGCCGGTGCCGACGTGATCGTGGTCGATGGCATGCAGGGCGGCACCGCGGCGACTCAGGATGTGTTCATCGAACACGTGGGCATCCCGACGCTGGCGGCCATTCCGCAGGCCGTACAGGCCCTGCAGGAGATGGGCATGCACCGCAAGGTGCAGCTGATCGTCTCCGGCGGTATCCGCAACGGGGCCGATGTGGCCAAGTGCATGGCGCTGGGGGCGGATGCAGTGGCGATCGGTACCGCGGCACTGGTGGCACTGGGCTGTAACGATCCCAAATACAGTGAGGACTATGCGAAGATCGGTTCAGCAGCCGGCTTCTACGACGACTATCAGGAAGGCAAGGACCCGGCCGGCATTTCCACTCAGGACCCGGAACTGGCCAAGCGACTGGACCCGGTCGAAGGCGGTCGCCGTCTGGCCAACTACCTGCGCGTGCTGACGCTGGAAGCCCAGACGCTGGCCCGCGCCTGTGGCAAGAATGACCTGCGCAACCTGGAACCGGAAGATCTGGTCGCGCTGACCGTAGAATCCGCCGCCATGGCCCGCGTCCCGCTGGCCGGTACCAGCTGGATTCCCGGACAGCAGTTCTGATGCTCTAACCGAGGCGGGGTCCGGCCCCGCCTCTTCGAACAGAGGAGACAAGCGTGAACCAAGCGCTGAACGTTAGTGACAAGCGGATCGACGGCAAGGCCGTCGCCGCACAGTTGCGCATGGATATTGCGGCTCAGGTGGCCGAGCGGGTGTCGGCAGGCAAGTCCCGCCCGGGACTGGCCGTCGTGCTGGTCGGTCAGGACCCTGCCTCTCAGGTCTATGTGCGCAGCAAGGTGAAAGCCTGTGAAGAGGCGGGAATTATCTCCCGCAATCACAGTCTGCCGGCTGAGACGACCCAGGATGAACTGTTGGCGCTGATCGACAGCCTCAATGCCGATCCGGTCATCCACGGCATCCTGGTGCAATTGCCGCTGCCGCCGCAGATCGATGTGCAGGCGGTGATCGAGCGGATCGATCCGGCCAAGGATGTGGACGGTTTCCATCCCTACAATTTGGGCCGCTTGGCCGGCAAGGCGCCGACACTGAGACCCTGCACACCCTATGGCTGTATGCGTCTGCTGGAAGCCTATGGTATTGATCCTGTGGGTAAAAAGGCTGTGGTGGTTGGAGCGTCCAACATCGTCGGGCGCCCGGTGGCACTGGAGCTGCTGATGGCGCGGGCCACCGTCACCATCTGTCATTCCAGAACGGCCGATCTGCCGGCGGAGCTGGCACAGGCGGATATCGTCATTGCGGCGGTCGGGATTCCCGAGTTCATCAAGGGCGAATGGCTGAAGCCGGGGGCGATCGTGATTGATGTGGGCATCAACCGACTCGACGATGGCCGACTGGTCGGCGATGTGGAATTTGAAACCGCTTTTGAAACAGCCTCCGCCATCACGCCGGTCCCCGGCGGGGTCGGGCCGATGACCATCGCTTGCCTGCTGCAGAATACGCTGGAAGCCTGCGAGGCGAGTGAAGCGGGCTGAAGCCGACGTCACCAGAATCACGGGCAGCAACACAAGCAAGCCGTACAGCCGTAACAGGGATGTACGGCTTTTTTTATGGCCGGCATCGGGGCGTTCGGGCATCAAATGCCCCTCAATGGGCCCCGTGCACCATGGACTGCTCTATTTTTGACCACTGCGGCCGGGTGTTGGGCTGTTTCTTTATGATTTATGTCTTAAAAACAATGGCTTGAAAATGTGGCCCAACCTTTGCTTATTCATATCAGGAAACTAAATATCCTTTTGGGAAAAGTCGGCGATGCCCTCGAAGAGCGCAGCTGACACACAAACCAAGTGACTTGCGGAGAAAGATATGGACGGCATGGTGCTGGAACTGGGCTACGCCCTGGATACTTTCTACTTCCTGATGTGCACCGCACTGGTGATGTGGATGGCGGCTGGTTTCGCCATGCTCGAGGCCGGTCTGGTGCGCGCCAAGAACACGGTAGAAATCCTCAACAAGAACGCACTCCTCTATGGTGTGGCGTGTATTGTCTATCTGGTCGTTGGATACAACGTCATGTATCCCGCCAACCCGATCAGCTCGGTGATTCCGGGTATCGACTTCCTGCTGGGCGCTGACAACAGCACCGAAGCCGTTGTTGCCGGTGGCGACGATGCGCCTTACTACTCCAGCATGGCTGACTTCATTTTCCAGGCGGTTTTTGCCGCTGCCACCATGTCCATCGTGTCCGGTGCCGTGGCTGAACGCATGAAACTCTGGCCGTTCATGGCCTTCGCGGTGGTGATGGTTGCCGTGATCTATCCGGTGGAAGGCTACTGGAAATGGGGTGGCGGTTTCCTGGATCAGCTGGGCTTCCAGGACTTTGCCGGCTCTGTCGTTGTTCACATGGCGGGTGCCGCCGCAGCACTGGCCGCCGTTATCCTGGTCGGTCCGCGCAAGGGCAAGTATGGCAAGAACGGTGAAGTCCGTGCGATCCCGGGTGCCAACCTGCCGATGGCCACGCTGGGCATGTTCATCCTGTGGATGGGCTGGTTCGGCTTCAACGGTGGCTCTGAGCTGAAGATCGCCAACGTTGAAGAAGCCAACGCGGTGGCCAAGATTTTCGTCAACACCAACGCAGCCGCGGCTGCCGGCATGGTCGTCGCCGCCCTGTTTGCCCGCTTCCTGTTTGGCAAGACCGACCTGACCATGACCATCAACGGTGCGCTGGCCGGTCTGGTGGCAATTACCGCTGAACCGCTGCAGCCCTCTGCGGGTCTGGCTTCCATCATCGGTGCCATCGGTGGCCTGGTGGTTGTCGCGTCGGTACTGGCGCTGGACAAGCTGAAACTGGACGACCCTGTCGGTGCCATCTCGGTGCATGGCTCGGCCGGTATCTGGGGCATCTTTGCGGTGCTGCTGAGCAACGATGACGCCACTTTCACCGGTCAGCTGATCGGCACCGCGGCAACCTTTGCCTGGATGTTCGTGGCCAGCTTTATCGTCTTGCTGGTGATCAAGGCCGTCATGGGGCTGCGTGTCAGTGACGAGGAAGAGCTGGAAGGCATGGATGTGCACGAGTGTGGCATGCAGGCCTATCCGGAGTTCGGTCCGGCACATTCCTCCATGGGTCTGAGCAGTGGCCCGGGCAAGCCCGGCATGGAGCCGCAGGCGCAGAGCGCCGCTGTCTTCAAGGAAAGCCCGGTTGCTTCGAAATAAACAACCTGATTCCTCCAGAACCAAAAGGCCCTTCGGGGCCTTTTTTTTATGCCTGTGCCGCATCGTGCGCGGCAGGACGCCCCTGGATTGAGCAGTTGACGCCGGTATGCACTGACTCGGTGCTGGTGGCCGTGGGTAAAAATCGAAGGATTTTTATATCTATTTGTATTTAAAGGATATTTTAAATTTGGCAGGGGAATTGCTTTTACTGATAGTAAACAAATTATACCACTAATAAATTTTGGGTAACCCCAAAGGAGTAGATCCCATGCCGATGAAATTCGTTGAAGATGCGATCAAGCTGGAACTGCCAAGCATGAACAAGCCGGGCAGCAATGCCTTTCTGGATGACGTCATCGCCTCCACCGATCCTGAAAAAACCATCGTGGCTGGCTTCTTCCGCATGGAGAAGTCCGACACGCCGCTGGAGTATTTCTACCACTACCACGAAATGAAAATCATCGTGGAGGGCGAAATGCTGATCTCCGATGAAACCGGGCATCAGGTCCACGCCAAGGTGGGCGACGTGCTCTATTTCGAAAAGGGCAGCACCATCACCTTCCAGTCTCCGAGCGTCGGTATCGGTTTCTTCTGTGGTCAGCGTCTCGAAGGCGATGCCTGAAGCCGCACTGAGCTGAACGGATACCCGGAGGTATAACCATGCAGATCGATCCATCCATCAAGAGTCGTCCCACCTACCAGGCGCCCATGCTGGAGGAGCCGGCCGGGCTGCAGCTGTTCGTCTGTCAGCCCGAGGCACGTGGCCTGCTTGAGCCGCTGTATCAGCAGTGTGCCTCCGCGCAGGCGCAGTGGGTACTGGCAGACGAGGAAACAGGCACAGAGGCCCTGCTGGCGAGCCTGCAGCAGATGCTGGTGAATGTGCCGGTGTCGACCCGCCTGTACGTGGCCGGGCACGAAGGTTTCCTCTGGGATGTCCGTAATCTGGCGCTGGAGGCCGGGCTGGTGGACGAGCAGATTCAGCTCGCCCCGCCGGTCAGCCGAGGGCGCCGTCTGTTCTGCACCCACTGTTACACGCTCATGGAAGGGGTTGAAGCCAGTCCGCACAGCTGCAGCGGCTGTGGCCGCCTGTTGCTGGTGCGTGATCACTTCTCGCGCCTGCATGGAGCCTACGTGGGCGTGCAGATCAATGCAGAAGATCCCAGTGAACTACCCGAACAGGAGGTGTTGCAGTAATGAGTATCGACAGCATACCGGTCAGGGTGGCGGCGATCGAAGCGGTTGCGCCGATGATTCGCGAGTTCCGCCTGGAGGCGATCGACGGCAGCCTGCCCGCCTTTTCTCCGGGCAGTCATGTGCAGGTGGCCATGCCCGGTGAGCAGCGGGAGATTCGCAATGCGTATTCCCTCTGCAGTGACCCACGGGAGACCGGCAGCTACCGCATCGCCGTGCGACTGCAGGAGGACTCCCGAGGCGGTTCGGCGTTCATGCACTCGCAGGTCAGCGTCGGTGATCGCTTGCAGATCACCCCGCCGGCCAACTTCTTTGCCCCGGCCTGGCACGCGCGCAAGCACCTGCTGATCGCCGGTGGCGTGGGGATCACCCCTTTCATGTCCTATATCCCCGAGCTGGAGCGTCAGGGTGCGGACTTTGAATTGCACTACCTCTACCGCAGCAGTCAGACCGGTGCCTATCGGGATGAACTGATGCATCGTCTGGGGCAGGCGTTCAACGGCTATGACTCGGATGCGGGCGTGCGCTGTGATCTCAGCGTTCTGCTGAGCAACCGTGAGCCGGGCAGTCATGTGTATATCTGCGGCCCCGAATCCCTCATTGAAGGGGTGCGGGAAACGGCCCGCGCGTTGGGCTGGCCCGAGAGCCTGATCCATTACGAAGCCTTCGCCGCACCCGAGCCGGGTGAGCCCTTCAAGGCGAAGCTGGTCCGCAGCGGCCGGGCCGTCGAAGTTGCTGCCGACGAGAGCCTGCTGGAGGCCCTGGAACGTGAAGGCATCGAGGTCCCCAACCTGTGCCGGGGAGGCGTGTGTGGTCAGTGCGTCACGTCCGTGGTCGAGGGTAGCGTAGAACACCGCGACGATTTCCTGTCGGCCGATGAAAAGGCCAGCGGCACCTGCATCATGCCCTGCGTGTCCCGCGCAGCCGGCAACCACCTGATTCTGGATCTATAGGAGCGGCATCATGCGCATGTCACCCAAACCCGTACAGACATTTCGTGACGACTTTACCTACAGCAACAGTCCCGGCGCGATTGCACGTTTTCCGTTTCCCTTCCCGGAAGACGAGTATCGCTATTCGGTCAATATCGAGCCCCATGTCACGCCGGGACCGGAAGGCTCGGTGTACGAATTCCTGCTGGATATCGACGAGCACTACCTGTCGGAGATGGCCGAACGGGATATCGTACTCAAGGAAAACCCGCAGCGCTGTCTGGCCATGCCGCACATGGACCTGGCCTGCTGGGACATGATCGAACGCTGCATGCAATCGCTGGCAGCGGATTACCCTCAGCACTTCAGCCTGACCATCGACGGTGACCAGTGGACCTGGCACAACCGACTGCTCAATATCCACGACAGCTTCACCTTTGGCGACAGCAGCACGCTGCCATTGCCGCCGATGGAATACATGGGGCGTCAGGTGCAGGGAGACTTCGCGCTGCTGGATCAGCGTGACGGCGATCTGTTTCTGGATGCGGGCATCGTCACCTGTCCGGCCGACTGGTCGCTGGCATTCGACGCCGGCATGAGCTTTTCCGAGTGGCACGGCCCTGTTCCCATGGCCCACGAAATGGGCGTGTTCGATCGCGCCCTGAAGTATCTGACCGCCATTCCGGTCGGGCGTCCGGTGCGTCGCCTGAACTGGACCCTGACCGTGAACGCGCGCATGGATACCTCGCCGGAAACCTATCCGAACTGGGGGACCGACCGGGCCAGCGTCACCGCCGACAACGTGGGCGAAAAGGTGCACCTGCGCGTCGAGCTTCAGGTGCTGGATCGCATGCCGCGCAGCAATGCGTTGATGTTCAGTATCCGCACCTACCTGCTCAGCTTCGACGACCTGGTGACCAACCCGGACTGGGCGCGTCGCATGCACCGGGTACTCAAGACCCTGCCGCCTGAGCTGGTCGAGTACAAGGGGCTGGGCCGTTACCACGATCTGGCCGTCGAGTGGCTGTCGCGCTTCGATCCGGCCAACTGAGACGGAGGCAGCATGGGCTGGATCTATCTGCTGATCGCCGGTGTGCTGGAGTGCCTCTGGGCGATCGGCCTCAAATACAGTGACGGCTTCACCCGGCTGTGGCCTTCGCTGATCACCGCGGTGCTGATTGTCGTCAGCCTGGGGCTGCTGTCGCTGGCGATGCGCACCATTCCCGTGGGAACGGCCTATGCGGTATGGTCAGGGATAGGCGCATCGGCGCTGGCGGTCGTCGGTATCCTGTTCATGCAGGAGCCGGGCGGCCTGATCAGGATCGGCTGTATCGGCATGATCATCGCAGGAGTGGTGGGGCTCAAGCTCTTTGGCGAGAGTGCGGTCTGACAGCGGCCAAAATGGAATGGGAACAGAGAGGTATGAGCATGAATGACAGCAAACCGGTTGTGCTGGTCACAGGGGCAAGCAAGGGCATCGGACTGGGGATCGCCCGTGTGTTTGCCGGCAAAGGCTATCGGGTCGCCATCGCGGCACGGCATCTGGAGCAGGCGCAGGCGGCGGCTGACAGCCTGAAGACGGATGCGCTGGGGCTGGCGGCGGACGTGACTGATCGCGCCTCGCTGGAGGCCGCCGTGAGTGCCGTGCTGGCGCATTTCGGCCAACTGGACGTGTTGTGCGCCAATGCGGGCATCTTCCCGTCGGCAGACCTTGAAACCATGACCGAAGACGACTGGGATCGGGTCCTCAATACCAACCTCAAGGGCATGTTCAATACCGTTCAGGCAGCCCTGCCGGCGCTGAAAGCGAGCCAGTGTGGCCGCATCGTGGTGACCTCGTCCATCACCGGGCCGGTCACCGGTTTTCCGGGCTGGTCGCATTACGGTGCCAGCAAGGCCGGTCAGCTCGGTTTCGTGCGAACCGCATCGATTGAGCTGGCCAAATACGGCATCACCGTCAATGCGGTCATGCCGGGCAACATCATCACCGAGGGACTGGAAGGCATGGGCGAGGACTACCTGCGCCAGATGGCAGCGTCCATTCCGTTGAAACGGCTGGGCTGTGTCGAGGATATCGGTCATGCCGCGGCCTTTTTTGCGTCACCCGACGCGGGCTATATCACCGGCCAGACGCTGATCGTGGATGGCGGGCAGATACTGCCCGAGTCGCTTGAAGCGGTCGGCTGAGGTCGGCCTTTCGAGTGGGTAACCCGAATCCGATGACCGGAATGCGGTCGCCACAAGCGCATTCCGGTTTTTTATGTGCGGCCGATCACATCGGCATGAGAGAATATTGATGAGCAGACAGGAAACCGAGGCCCTGATCGCGGCCTATTACGAGGCTTTCAACCAGGGCGATATGGACCGCTTTCTGTCCCTGTTGAGCGAGGATGTGATCCACGATATCAACCAGGGCGGGCGTGAAGTCGGGCGCGAGGCGTTCGCTGCCTTCATGCAGAAGATGAACACCCATTACCGTGAACAGCTGGTGGATATCGAAATCATGAGCAACGGCGATGGCAGTCGAGCGGCGGCCGAGTTTGTCGTGCTGGGTGAATACCTGCAGACGGATGTCGGCCTGCCAGAGGCGCAGGGCCAGCAATACCGGCTCCCGGCGGGTGCCTTTTTTGACGTGAAGGATGGCAAGGTCGCCCGCATCAGCAACTATTACAACCTTGAAGACTGGATCACACAGGTCGCTTGACGGCATGGCGAATATCGAGATTCTGACGCTGAAGGGAAAAGCGCTGGAACCCTGGCTGGAGCAGGTGGCTGACCTGCGTATCCGGGTGTTCCGCGACTTTCCCTACCTCTATGACGGCTCCAGAGCCTACGAGGCCGAATACCTGAAAACCTATGCCAACTGCGACAGCGCCATCTGTGTGCTGGCGAAGGCGGGCGATCAGGTGGTGGGCGCCTCGACCGGACTTGCGCTGGATGACGAGACCGAGGCGTTTCGGCGTCCCTTTGTGACAGCCGGGATCGATACGGGTCCGATATTCTATTGCGCCGAATCGGTCCTCCTGCCGGCGTACCGGGGCGCAGGTCTCTACCGTGAGTTCTTTGCCCGCCGCGAGCAGCAGGCACGGCAGCTGGGCAAGGCGTACAGCGTGTTCTGCGCGGTACAGCGTCCCGAGCAACACCCGCTGAGGCCCGCAGACTACGCCCCGCTGGATGGGGTGTGGCAGCACTTTGGTTATCAGCTGCAACCGGGTCTGGCGACCCACTTCAGCTGGAAGGACATCGATCAGGCCGAGTCGACCGACAAGCCGATGCAGTTCTACCTGAAACCTCTCAACTGACAGCGACACGATGAAAACCACCGTAACACTGGCCCTTGCCCAGTACCCGATCGACTGGCTCGACGACTGGCAGGCCTATACGCGCAAGATTGACGCCATGGTGCAGGACGCCCTGACGCAGGGGGCTGAATTCCTGGTCTTTCCCGAATATTTCAGCATGGAACTGACTTCCCTGTTCGGTCGGGACGTCTGTGCCTGTCTGGACCGCCAGCTGGATGCGATACAGGCGGTGCATGAGCCGTTCGTGGCGCTGTTCACGTCGCTTGCGCAGCAGCATGGCCTGCATATTCTGGCGGGCACCTTCCCGCTGCGTCAGGCTGACGGCCACTACCGCAACCGCGCCTGGCTGTTTCGTCCCGATGGCAGTCGTGACTATCAGGACAAACTGCAGATGACCCGTTTCGAGTCCGAGCGCTGGCAGATTCAGGCTGGCGAGGCGATCAAGGTGCTGGACACCGCCTTCGGCAAGGTCGGCGTGGCGGTCTGCTACGACAGCGAATTCCCGCAGATTGCACGCCGACAGGTGGAGCAGGGAGCCGACCTGATTCTGGTGCCCAGCTGTACCGATACCCAGGCCGGTTATCATCGCGTACGCATCGGCTGTCAGGCGCGGGCGCTGGAGAACCAGTGTTTCGTCGCCCAGTCACCGACCATCGGCAGCGCCGACTGGTCGGAATCGGTGGATGTGAACACCGGCCGTGCCGGTATCTTTGCTCCGGTGGACTACGGCTACCCGGATGACGGGGTGGTGGCGCTGGGCGATGAACATCAACCGGGCTGGGTCGTGGCCGAGCTGGATCTGGCCGCGCTGGCTGATGTGCGCACCAGCGGTCAGGTGTTCAACCACCGAGACTGGGACAGTCAGTTCCGGTTTGGTTAGGGGGTAATCCCCCCGAAAAGTAGCAGTGCTCAAAAGTAGAATTTTCTCGTAATGTATACGCAGGAGGGGTAATCCCCCCGAAAAGTAGCAGTGCTCAAAAGTAGAATTTTCTCGTAATGTATACGCAGGAGGTTCTGCATGAAGAAGTCCCGATACACCGACAGCCAGATCATGGCGATACTGAAACAAGCGGAAGCAGGTACCCCAGTTCCCGAACTATGTCGTGAACATGGGATGAGCAGCGCCACATTTTATAAGTGGCGGGCGAAATACGGCGGCATGGATGCTTCGTTGATGGCTCGGCTGAAAGAGCTTGAAGATGAAAACCGCCGCCTGAAGAAAATGTATGCTGAAGAGCGGCTGAAGGCCGAGATCGTCCAGGAAGCACTGCAAAAAAAGTGGTGAAGCCGTCTCGGCGCAAGGAGATGGCACAGACCTATGTTGCTTCCCGTGGCGTCAGTATCCGGCTTGCCTGTGCTGCCTTTGGTATCAGCGAATCCTGCTACCGGTACCAACCCAAGCTGTCATCGGAGAATGCTGAGATTGCAGATTGGTTGATCCGCCTGACTGAACAGGATTCAGACTGGGGCTTTGGTATTTGCTTTGACTACCTGCGTAATGTGAAAGGCTTCGGCTGGAACCATAAGCGCGTATACCGTATCTACTGTGAACTTGCATTGAATCTGCGCATACGGCCTCGGCGGCGCCTAAAGCGCCATAAGCCGGAGCCGTTGAAACAGCCCCTGCGACGCAACCAGGTGTGGTCGATCGACTTCATGCACGATCAGCTGTCGGATGGCAGAAGCTACCGGCTGCTCAATGTGATCGATGACTACCGGCGAGAAGGACTGGCAATAGAAGCAGGCTTCTCTCTGCCATCCATGCGAGTGATACGCACCCTGTCTCAGTTGATTGAGTGGAGGGGAAAACCATCGCACATTCGCTGTGACAACGGCCCAGAATTCATCAGTCACGAATTCACCAACTGGGCTCGTAAACATGACATCCGGATTGAGTATATTCAACCCGGCAAGCCTCAACAGAACGCTTACATCGAGCGTCACAATCGAACGCTCCGCTACAGCTGGGTCAGTAAGCATCTATTCGAAACACTGGAGGACGTTCAGGATTATGCAACGCAGTGGCTCTGGTTTTACAATCATGAGCGGCCGCACAAAGCCAATGGTGGCCAGCCACCACTAAAAGTGGCTTAGCCTCTACTTTTGGCATCAGCTAAAAAGGGGAGGATTACCCATTCGAGCGTCAATATCAGCCAGTTTCTCATCAAGTATTGCGAATAGCTCTTGAAGCCTCAACAGCTCTCCGTCCGCGAATTGGCTGTCAATAGTGATGAACAAGAAAGATGCTCCTGTTATGCATTACGTTTGCAACACGGGCAAAATTGGAGCGCAGCGGAAATTTGCTCCCAGTGCCTGCACTTGTTGGGCCTGTACCTAAGAACGGAAAATCATCATCTTAGTCCTCATCGGGCTCATGCTTTTTAAGGCTTTTAATCAGCTGTTCGTAAGAGTCTGCCTCGATCTTGTCTTTGTAGTCTGCAGCGAACTTAGTCATAAACTCTAATACATCCTGATCTCCCAATATCCAACTGACCTGGCTATTTGTTAGCGCCGCATCGACGATCTCAGTGACTTGTGATTGACTGAAATTCTCAAATCCTGCGAGCTTGGCAATTGCGCTATGCGTAGTTACAAACGCGCTGCTTCCAACAAGCTGCTGAACAGCCATTTCTTTTTCCAACTCACTGGCCAATTTGATATCTGGATAGTGTTCTTTAAAGAAAGGTGCCAAGCGGCGATAAAAAAAGACACCGGCATCTTTCTTATCCTTCCACTCACGGATTAGGAATTCTTTAGGCTTATTTTCGTCTAGCACTGAGAAATAGTCCCGATCATCAGCAATAAGGTACAGGTCCTCAGCATTGGGCACGTTCTCGAGCAAAGACTCCCAATTGATGGCATCTCCCAGCGATCCGTTCTTCCCCGGAGGGTTGCCGATGCTGATTCGGAGTTGTGCTTTCGATATCAGCTTTTCAGTAGTTTCAATGGCCTCGGCTTTGTCAAAGAGCTCCTGAATTACTTGATCGGCCTTGAGGGAGTTGCTTTCAATGTCTTCGGATATTTTCCTGACCAACGATGAATGCTGCTTTTCGAATTCTTTCTGAAGTTCGCGGAGCGTTCCATATTCTCCATAGTCTTTACACAGTGCTGGAAACTGAAGGTTCAGTTTCTGTTCCTTCAGGCGCTTCAGAGCATCAGCGATCTTCGTTTCTCGGTTGCGCCTATATTCGTCTACTGTTTGGTCAGGAAGATGAAGAGTTACATCCCCTTTCTCCAAAAGCACCTTGAGCTTACGCAGCTCTTCCAAATCATCGTTTGTAAGATGATAGAAGGACAGGAAGACGTTGGTATCAATAAATACGTTCATCGAAGTGGCTCTTTTTCTGCGGGCCGACATTTTAATCGTAAGCATGCATGTTTTGGTCATCACTAAACGACTAAGAGAGCCATGCTAAGCACTTGAGGAGAAAGGATAAAGCGAGGTATCACAGCCATTCTCTTCCGATGAAAACAAGCATGCGCGTTTTGCAGATTTGCCGTGCGCAGTATCCCGCAGCGGCCAGTCCATAGTGCTTAGATATTCTACGATTTTTCGGCGTGTTTCCAGTCAAAAATGAGCACGGCGAAGTGACAAGCAAGCGCCCAGAGTACGCGGCAGCCAACCCCGGCATATAGAAGAACAACGAAATGTGAGGGTGCCCGGCAGAGGTGTGTGGGCCTGCTGCCGGGCGGTCGGGCTTTAACGGGTGGGCGTTTATTTCAGCTTGATCGCAAAGTGCTTCACGATCGGGGCGGTAATTTCCCAGGTGCCAACGAAATCCTTTTCGATGACGAAGGCGTCGCCGGGGCCTACTTCCATGGGTTCGCCGCCGTCCGGTGTGATGATCGCCGCGCCTTCCATCAGGTGAATGAATTCCCAGCTCTCATATTGGGCATGCCAGGTGCCGGGGGTGGCTTCCCACCAGCCGCTGATCATGCTGCCGTCATCGGCGGTGTATTCGATCCAGGTGGTCATGCTGGGGTCGCCCTCAACGGCGGTCCAGCCCGGCAGAGCATCGGTGATCGGTGTAGCCTGACGGTTGGGCAAACGGGTAACGGGGGTGTTGCTCATCGTGGTGTCCTCGATAGAGCGCCGACTACGCCGGCACTCGTGTGTTGATCAGCCGGCCTTGCGGGCGGCCTGCTCCAGCGGCGCGTCGGCCAGATAGGCTTCCATCGAGTCGTCCAGTGCATCCAGCCAGGGCGTATGGTGCGGGGGCGCCATGGTGCCGGTCATCAGTGAACGATAGGAGTGGTCACGGAAGGTCATGATGTTGTCCTTCTTGTGCTGCTTCCACTCGAGGAAGGTGCGGTTGACGCCATCAATGTCGAACGTCGGGTAGTCGGTCTGTTCGATCAGGTGGAGGATGTAGGCCCCCTGGTATTCGTACATTTCCTGGGCGGTTTCCAGTGCCAGTTCCCGTTCGCGCCACGCCAGACTGTCGGCGGTCATGTCTTCCTTGGCAGGCAGGGGGATGCGACCGAGGATAATGTCACGCACAAACCAGGCTTGGGCATCGAACATGTTGAAGGAGTACCACTGGTCCTGCATGCCGATGTAGAAGAACTGCGGGTTGTCCTCCCAGACCACGCCCTTGTAGAGGTTCAGCGGCCAGAGGCGGTTGTCGGTTTTGAGGCGCAGGTCGTCGGCGAGGAAGGGGAAGTGGTGCAGGTAGCCGGTGCAGAGGATGATGGCGTCGATCTTCTTGCTGCTGCCATCCTTGAAGTAGGCGGTATCCACGTCGACGTGGGTCAGCGCCGGCTTTTCGTCCCAGTTGTCGGGCCATTTGAAGCCCATCGGCGCCGTGCGGTAGCAGCTGGTGATCGAGCGGGCACCGTACTTGTAGCACTGGGAACCGATATCCTCGGCCGAGTAGCTGGCACCGACGATGAGGATGTCCTTGTCCTTGAATTCCAGTGCATCGCGGAAGTCATGGGCATGCAGGACGCGGCCACCGAAGGTGGAGAAGCCGTCGTATTCCGGCATCTTCGGCGTGGAGAAGTGCCCACTGGCGCAGACCACGTAGTCAAAGGTTTCGCTGTAGGTAGTGTCGGTATTGTGGTCGTGGACGGCGACCGTGAACAGGCCGGTGCTGTCGTCATAGCTAACGTTGCGCACCGGGGTGTTGAAGCGGATGTATTTGCGTACATCGGCCTTCTCTACGCGCCCCTTGATATAGTCCCAAAGCACTTCGCGCGGCGGATAGGAGGCGATCTGACGTCCGAAGTGCTCCTCGAAGGTGTAGTCGGCAAACTCAAGGCACTCCTTGGGACCATTGGACCAGAGGTAACGGTACATGCTGCCGTGGACCGGTTCGCCGTTTTCGTCCAGGCCGGTGCGCCAGGTGTAATTCCACATGCCGCCCCAGTCGGCCTGCTTCTCGAAACAGACCAGTTCGGGGATGTCGGCACCCTTGGCTTCGGCTGACTGGAAGGCTCGCAGTTGGGCCAGACCACTGGGACCGGCACCGATGATGGCTACTCGCTTGTTCATGGTTATCTCCACATCAATCCTGTTGTCGGGATCAGAGCGGCCACAGGAACGTGACCATTGATAACCAAATTAACCGCGTGAACCGTCGGGAAAAATTCCCCGTTGAAGGTACCCCCGCGGGGCTACGAATGGGGGTAGGACGAGGGGGTAGAAAACGCCAGCACCACGCCTTCAACACCCAGAATGGCGCCATTGTCGGCATAGAGGCCGCGTCCCTTTTCACAGACCGGGATCAGCCGGCCATCGGCATGCTGCAAGCGGTAATGCAGCTCGAAGGTTTGCTGGCGGCTGATCGCGTCCTGTACCTGCTCCCAGACCGGATTGGCATCTTCAGGGTGAATCAGGTCGCCATAATTGAGACAGGACTGGTGGGTGAGCACCTCGGGGGCGTAACCGGTCAGCTCCAGACAGCCATCACTGACATACTCCATGCTCCAGTCCCGATTGTTGCGCCCCCGGTAGAGCATGGCCGGCAACAGGCTGACCAACTGGGTCAGGCTGCGCCACTCCGCATCCCGCTGGCGGTCGACCTGCATCCGGGTGCTGATATCGGTCAGGGTGATACTGAGTGGCCAGGGAATGCCGGGGGTGAGCGGGGCGAGTTTCAGCTCGTACCAGCGGCAGTCGTCATGCTCCGGCAGCAGCAGGCGCAGACTGACTGTGGGATCGGGTTTCAGCAGTGCCTGTTGCCACGCCGAACGGTCACCGGGATGGAGGTATTCGTGAAACAGCCGGCGGCTCGGGTGACCGCTGAGGTCATGCCAGCGGTGATTGGCCGCAAGGATATGGCCGGCGGCGTCGATGACCACCAGTGCCATATCCAGGCTGTCGAGGATTCGCTCCAGTGGAATATCGTCCCCGAGGGATGCGGACGGTCGTGACAGCAGTCGACTTAACACGGCGTCACCTCCGGCAGTGGGTGGTTGTGGACCCAGGCCGCCAGCTCCAGTCGGGAGTGCAGGTTGAGCTTGCGCAGCAGGCTTTTGACGTACACCTTGACGGTACTGTCACTGATGCCGAGCTCTCGCGCGATCAGCTTGTTGCTCAGGCCACGCGAGATCCAGACCAGCGTTTCCCGCTCACGGTCCGTCAGCACCTCGTACCAGCGATCATCTGCCGGCGCGGCGGCCGGCGTCGAGTGGGTGTCCGTTGTCTCGCCCTGCTGGCGCAGGCCTTCGCGCAACAACAGCAGCATTTCTTCATCCAGTCCCATATGGCCGTCCAGCACCGCGCCGAGACGGGTCAGCATCAGTTCGGGGTCCGTATCCTTGAGCAGATAGCCCTCCGCACCCAGACGCAGGGCTTCCATCAGGTGGGCGGGATCATCGGAGGCGGTCAACATGACCACGGGGATGTCCGCATGGGCGGCCTTGATGCTTTGCAGCAGCTCAAGCCCGTTGCTGTCGTGCATTTGCAGATCCAGCAACAGCAGGTCGGGCGGGGTGCGGTCGATCCTTTCCAGCACACCGGCAGGGCCGTCAAACTCGGCCACCACGGTGAACCGATCACTGTCCTGCAGCAGTTCGGCGACCCCGCGCCGAAACAGCGGGTGATCATCGACCAGGATGACGTTGGCATGGCTCACGGACAGATCTCCTCTGCAATCACTTCAATACAGGTGCCCTGTGCAGGCGTTGAGCTGATGCGCAGGCAGGCACCGATTTTGCGTGCGCGTTCTTCCATGATGCCCAGTCCGAAACTGTCCGGGCTGCGTTGATCGGGCAGCCCCCGGCCATCGTCCTGAATACGGATATGGAAGCCGCGGTTGTTGTGAGGCAACAGTTGCACGCTGACGTGGCGGGCATGGGCGTGGCGGACGGCGTTGCTCAGGGCTTCACGCAGGATCAGCAGCAGTTCCACCGCCACCGGTTCGGGCAGATCAAGTGGAGACAGCCGATTGTCGAGTTCGAACATGATCCCCGAGTGCTGTTCAAACTCGGTGATGGCGCATTGCAGTTCCTGCTCCAGACTGTGTTGCAGGCGGATACGGGCGCTGCTGATGAGTTCACGGGTCTGGCGGTAGGCCTGACGGGTCTGCTTGCGAATCTCCTGCAGCCGTGTGCTGAGCGCTTCGCTGGAGAGCTGAGCGGCCTGCTTTTCGAGCCGTCCGGTTTGCAGACAGAGGTAGCAGAGCTGCTGGGCAACGGAGTCATGCAGGCTGGCAGCCAGTGACTGCTGCAGTTCCTGGCGCTGACGCAGCAACTGCTGCTCCTGAGCCTGGTGAATATCCAGACCTTCACGGATCGCCTGGCCCAGATCGCGCAGCAGTTGGCTCCAGCTATCCATCGACGCTTGCGGGGGGACGGGCGATAGCATCCAGAGCTGCAGGCCACTGTCGCCATCCGGCAGACGCAGGCCCTGAATGGGTTGCTGATCAAGGGTGTCTTGACCGGAAAGCCGGTAACGATCACCTCGGCTGGCCAGATCCAGCTGGTAGAAAAGACGGGCGGTCTCCAGGCTTGCCGGTGTTCGCCCGGTACCGGTCAGGTTCCAGTTGGCATCGGCCGCGCGCCGCCAGGCCAGCCAGATGGGCAGCGAAAACCCCGAGGCCATGACGCCCTGTCGCAGCAACTCCGGCAGGCTGTCCCCAACGTCAGGATTGCGGATCAGCGTCAGCGTGATGCGATGCAGCAGTTCGCGCTGCGGACGATAGCGACGTGTGTCGGGCCGGGCATCCGAATGCAGGCGTGCAAACCAGCGTGTGAGACTGACAGCCACACTACCCTCCTGTTCCTATCTGGTGATAACTGGAAGGAAAATGCACACATCATGCCAGCATTGTTCGGGTTACCCCCGTAGAGGTAGCTCCTTTGACGCATTGCCCATTAATTACTGTAAGTAAAGAATTTTTACTGTGGATGACCGTAACTGCCTGCAGGTCGAGGCCTGCCAGAGCAGTTGCAAAACAGGGCAAAACGCCCGGTCGTGCACAGAATTGAGGCAGCTGCGACCTGAGCAGCACGTGTCGGGAGTGACAGAATGAATATGCAAATGAGTGCCCTGGCAGCAGGGGTGCCACCGGCTTCGGTCAGGCAGAGAGTGACTGCACAAGGCGCGATACAGGTATCCCTGCATCCCGGGGAGCTGATGCAGATCGAGAGCCCGGATCAGGGGCAGTGCTGCGAGCTGGTCGCGCTGGGGCCATCGGGTGCTGACGTATACGCACCCCTTGGGCTGAACGCCAACGTGCAGTCGGCGTCTGTCACCCTGGCTCATCTGAGCAGTGGCCGACCCTCGGCCCAGCGGTTGCAGCGACAGCTGGAGGGCTGGGGGATCCGTGAAGCGCAGTTGCAGCAGGCAGTGCATCTGCCCGCCGACCAGTTGCCGTTGCAGATCGAAGCCACCGAGCAGAGCGGACCGGTCAGCCTGATCCTGCTGGCGCCGGGCGAGGACATGACGCCTGACGCTCAGACAACGGTGAGTGAGCTTGAGGTGTCGCTCTGGCTGCTGCCTGAACGGACACCTGAGCTGCCCGCTCCGCTGGCGGAACCGGTACAGGAGATCCATATTCCGCACAGCAGTGCACGTGCCTACCGGGTCCGTGCCGGAGAGTGGATTCAGATCATCGACGTGGCCGGCAAGCAGTGTTCCGACTTCATCGCCTTCGATGCGGCGGCGCTTGAGCAGGGTGAAGAGGTGACGCTGGATGCGGTTGCGACCCGAACGCTGGCCGGTCATGCCTTACCTCAGCCGGGGCTTTACTCCCGCTTTGCCGACAGCCGGTTGCAGCCAATGCTGGAACTGGTGCAGGACACGGTCGGTCGTCATGACAGCTTCCTGCTGGCCTGTACCCCCAAGTATTACGAGGACAGTGGCTACTTCGGTCATGTCAGCTGTAGCGACAACTTCAACCGCACGCTGAAAGACTGGGGGGTGGCGCCGCGTGCCGGTTGGCCGGCGATCAATTTCTTTTTCAATACCCAGGTGGAGGCGTGTGGCACGGTCGGCATGGATGAGCCCTGGTCCCGTCCCGGTGACTATGTGCTGTTGCGTGCCAACCGGGACCTGATCTGTGCGTCCTCCGCCTGTCCCGATGACATTGATCCGGCCAATGGCTGGGTTCCGACCGATATCCATGTCCGCGTCTATGGCGCGGAAAACCAGTTCGAGCGCGCCATTGCCCATCGCGTGGTGCCTGAGGAGTTACCGCGCATGACCAAACAGACCGCTTTTCATAGCCGTACCTCGAAGCTAACCCGGCAGTTTGCCGAATACCGGGGCTACTGGGTGCCGACCGAATTCGAAGGCTGGGGCGCCCGTGCCGAATATCTGGCCTGCCGCGAAGCCGTGGTGTTGATGGATCTGTCACCGCTGCGCAAGTTTGAAGTGGTTGGTCCCGATGCCGAGGCCCTGCTGCAGTACGCATTGACCCGCAATGTACGCCGGCTGGCGGTGGGAGAGATCGTCTACTCGGCGGCCTGTTTTGAAACCGGTGGCATGGTCGATGACGGTACCCTGTTCCGCATGGGAGAGCAGGCTTTCCGCTGGGTGTGCGGAGACTCCTGGAGTGGTACCTGGCTGCGTGAACTGGCTGAACAGCGCGGGGATCGGGTCAGCATCCGCGAGTCCACCGATCAGCTGCACAATCTCGCGGTGCAGGGGCCCAACAGCCGGGCGCTGCTGTCGGAGCTGATCTGGCAACCGGAAAATCGGACACCGGTCAGCGAGTTGAAATGGTTCCACTTCACGATCGGTCGTCTCGGTGGTCCCGAAGGCATACCGCTGATGGTGTCCCGTACCGGTTATACCGGTGAGCTGGGGTTTGAAGTCTGGTGTCACCCGGATGACGGCGGGCAGCTGTGGGATGCGATCTGGGAGGCAGGTCAGTCCTATGGCCTGGCACCGCTTGGTTTTGATGCACTGGACATGTTACGCATCGAGGCGGGGCTTATTTTTGCCGAGCACGAGTTCTGCAATCAGACCAACCCCTACGAAGCGGGCATCGGCTTCACCGTACCGATGAAAACCAAGGAGGAGGATTTCAGCGGTCGGGACGCCCTGCAACGACAGGCACCGGAAAGTCGGCAAAGGCTGGTCGGGCTGGTGCTGGACGGCAATGAGCCGGTTCACCACGGTGACCTGGTGTATGACGGCCGCATGCCGGTGGGACAGATCACCAGTGCCACGGCGTCCCCCTTGCTGGGCAAGATGATAGCGCTCTGTCGAGTACAGCCCGCCTGGTCGGAGCCGGGAACCCGGCTGGAAGTGGGGCAACTGGACGGGTTGCAGAAGCGCTTGCCTGCCGAGGTCCGGATATTGCCGTTCCACGACCCTGAACGGCTCAGAGTAAGAAGCTGAGGCCGCAAAAGGCCGGCTTCATGAAGGCGCCCGTACGGGCGCTTTTTTTATGCCTGGATAATAAATGAACAATATGAGTGCACGCAGATGCAAAAAAAGCCCTCACATAATGCACGTTCATTATTCTGGGATATTTGTATCCTTGCGGACGGGGTGGGTCAAATGGATAGAGTGATAATTAAAATACTTATAAAACAATTAATTAAATAATCCTTGTGATAGTTTTTTATACCGGGTGCTGGTTTTGGCACATGGATTGCTTTTTCTTAACAGGAAATAAATATCACTGAAGGGCAAGGATGCTCGGGCTTAAATGCTGCGACGCAGCAAACAGAAAAGCGGATCTTTTCCGCACCAAGAGGACAAGCCTATGACTGTGGAAACCGTGGAGTCGCTCAAGGCGACATTCGAAATGCATCAGGCGATGAATGTGGAAGTGTTCTATTGGTGGTGTACCGCCATCATGTTCATGATCCACGCCGGATTCCTCGCTTACGAGATCGGCGCTTCCCGCGTCAAGAACGCCCTGACCTCAGGGATGAAGAATATTCTGACCCTCTCGGTCATCATTCCAACCTTCTACTTCTTCGGCTGGTGGATATACAACGCCTTCCCGAACGGCCTGATTCCGATCGATGCGTCGGCCGCACTGCCGTGGAGTCTGAGCATGGGACCTGATGTCCAGGATATGGGCACCGGGATCTTCTTTGCGGCCTTCGCACTGTTCGGCGCGACCACCGGCTCCATCCTGTCCGGCGCCGTAATCGAGCGTATCCGTCTCAGCGCCTTCCTGATTCTGGCCGCTATTCTCGGTTCCGCTGTCTGGATTCTGGCCGGGGCCTGGGGATGGCATCCGGATGGCTGGCTGCTGACCGAGCTGGGTTACCACGATGTGGGTGCCTCCGGTGTGGTGCATGCGGTCGCCGGTTTCTTCGCACTGGGTGTGTTGATGAACCTGGGTGCCCGTGTCGGCAAGTTCCAGAATGGCGTGGCCATGTACATTCCGCCGCACAGCCTGCCGATGGCGCTGATCGGTCTGATGATGATCATCGTCGGTTTCTTCGGCTTCCTGGGCGGCTGCATCATCTTCAACGGCGGTGAGACCGGCTGGACCACCATCTATGGCAACCCGACCAACCTGTCCGCGTTCGGCTTCAACACTCTGATGGGCTTTGCCGGTGGTGTTGTCGGTGCCTACCTGACCTCCCGTGAGCCCTTCTGGACCATGTCCGGTGGTCTGGCCGGCATCATTACCGTGGCAGCCGGTCTGGATCTCTACTATCCGGGTCTGGCCTTTGTGCTTGCCGCCAGCGGTGGTGCGCTGATGCCGATCGTGGGTCGCATGATCGAGAAGATGGGCGTCGATGATGCCGTGGGTGCGGTGGCCGTTCACGGCTTCTGCGGTTTCTACGGTGTGGTGATGGTCGGTGTGTTTGCCGCCTCCTACCCGAACGTGGGCGATCTGCCGGATATCACGCTGAGTGGCCAGCTGATTGGTGCCATTGTCATGGCGCTGACCGGTTTCATCCCGGGCTGGGGTATCTCCTATGTGCTGAAGAAACTCAACGCCCTGCGCGTACCGCCTCAGGTGGAAGTGCTCGGTCTGGACCTGGTCGAAATTCCGGCCAAGCCTTACCCGGAGTCTCTGCCGGCACAGGCGATCGTGGAAAACACTTTGGAGCCGGGCCAGGAAAAACTGGTCTGAGCCTAACCTGAAACGGCGCTGCTGCGGCAGCGCCGGATAATGCAAGATGAGTCACTAAGGGTGCGAAAGGCACCGAGGAGCACAACATGTTCTCAAGTCCGATTACCAGCTGGGAAAACGTTGCCACCTACTTTACTTTTTCCGACAGCCCGACCGGCATTGCCATCAGTCTGGCCGCGGCCGTGGGTATCTATCTCTTTCTGAATGCCAGCATCATGAAGCACGAGAAAGAGTCTTTCGACAAGCATCTGTAAACCGATTCGAGGGAGGCTTAGGCCTCCCTCGGCGCTTAGTGAGAGACGCGTTTGAGGGTTTCGGAAGGGCGCTCGCCAAAGAGGCGTCTGTAGTCGGTGGCAAACTGGCTCAGATGGTAGAAGCCCTGACTGGCCGCCGCATCGGAGATGGAGATGCTCTCGGCGGACAGCAGCTTGCGACGCACCCGGTTGAGTCGGGTGGCACGCAGGAACTGCACCGGGCTTATGCCCAGAATGCTTTCAAAACTGTACTGCAAGGTACGCCGGCTGACACAGGCCAGGTCACAGAGGGCGGTCATGGTGACCGGCAGATCACCGGCCGCATCCACATACTCCCGCACCCGATCCACGACCGCCTTGCGATGCCGGTAGCTTGGAATGACCCGTTCGTTGACTTCTGCCGTGTCCAGCAGGTTCAACAGTTGCTGGATCAGCAGGTCCTTGTGGATCTCGGTATCCATGCCCTCGTCGGCTGCTGCCAGTATCCGTGTGACCAGCAGCGACAGCTCCTCGACCTGATGTCGGCTGCTGCGCAGACGCGGGTTGTCACCGGCGACGCCGGGCTGGGTGGCGATGCCCTGGCGTGCAGCCAGGCCGAACAGTTCTTCACGCTGCACCACGATGCTGAGGATGTTGCAATCAGCCGGTGTCACCAGCTCGAAGGGGGTACTGCCGTGACGCCAGAGCAGATCTTCCTGCTCGACGGACTGGCCGTTGATGCGGAACTCTTCCCGCTTGCTCGTGATGCCGACCCAGAAGGAGTCAGGCCAGACCATGCAGTGCTGATGCAGTGCCTGATTGGTGTATTCGTTGATCAACTGGATGCCGTCAAACTGACATTCCTCGACACGGCCCTGAAAACGGCCGCTGCTGTACTGGTTATATTCCTGATTCCAGTCGGTCAGATTGAAGGCCTGTTCATTAATGTCATCCGAAACGGATATGCACCTCTGTGGTGCTTTTTGTTCTTTTTGGTGCACTTTGGCCTCTTTATTATTTTTTCGATCCAGTATGGACGCTGTATTTTGATTCTGCCAAGTCCGCACCATCGTATTTACTCCTGCCCATGCACTTTTGCCAATTTTTGATAACCGGCGTTTGCACGCTCTCGTTACGCTGAAAGAGCTAGCAATATCCATTCCCTTTCGTTGGGAGGCAGCGAAAGGGAATGGGCATCGACAACGAATAAGGTTATTGATCAGGAGAATGCTCATGGCAAATACGATCGATCAGGACTATCTGGCCAAGCGCCAGCTCAAGAAGGGGACCGCGGGCTGGGTCCTGCTGGCGGGTCTTGGGGTGTCCTACGTTATATCCGGCGACTTTGCCGGCTGGAACTTTGGCCTTGCCGAAGCGGGCTGGGGTGGCTTTGCCATCGCGGCCGCACTGATGGCGACCATGTACTTTGCGCTGGTGCTCTCGCTTGCCGAGATGTCGGCGGCGATCCCGGCGGCTGGTGGCGGCTACAGCTTTGCCCGCCAGACCATGGGTACTACCGGGGGCTACCTGACGGGGCTGGCGGTATTGATCGAGTACGCACTGGCACCGGCGGCGATCGTGATCTTTATCGGCGCCGCCGTTGAGGAGTTGCTGGGAATCAACGGTCCCTGGGTTTACGCGCTGTTTTACGCCATTTTCATCGGCATCCATCTGGCCGGTGTCGGTGAGGCGCTGAAAACCATGATGGTAATCAGCGGATTGGCGGTGGTGGCTATTCTGGCCACGGCGATTGCGTTGATCGGTGATTTTGAGACGGCCAACCTGTTCAATATCGCGCCGACCGATGCGGCTGGTGCCAGTGAGATACTGCCGTTCGGCTGGTACGGCGTCTGGGCCGCACTGCCCTTTGCCATGTGGCTGTTTCTTGCTGTGGAAGGGGTTCCTCTGGCGGCAGAAGAAGCGCGCGACCCCGCCCGTGACATGCCCAAGGGCATCATCGGTGCCATGATTGTGTTGCTGTTCACTGCGGCGCTGGTCATGTTCCTGCTGGCGGGTGCCGCCGGCGCTGATGCGATCGGCAGCAGCAGCGTACCGCTGGTGGATGCGCTCAAGGCAACCGGCAGCAGTGGTCTGGCGACGGCGATCAACGTGCTGGGCCTGACCGGTCTGATCGCTTCCTTCTTCTCGGTGATCTATGGCTACAGCCGTCTGGTGTTCGCCCTGTCCCGTGCCGGCTATCTGCCCAAGGCGCTTTCGCTGACCAGCAAGCGCAAGGCGCCGACCTGGGCGCTGATCGTGCCGGGCATCTTCGGTTTTCTGGTCTCGCTGACCGGCGAAGGTGACCTGATTCTGGGCATGGCGGTGGTGGGGGCGACCATTTCCTACGCACTGATGGCCCTGAGCCATATCCTGCTGCGCCTGCGTCGTCCGGAGCTGAAACGCCCCTACAGGACCCCGGGCGGCATCTTCACCTCATCCATTGCGCTGGTGCTGTCGCTGGTGGCAATGACCGGTGTTTACGCCTTTGATCCGCGCGCCTTCAACTACACCCTGGTGCTGTTCGTCATTGGTGCCGTCTACTTCTTCGTCTACGGCCGACGTCATCTGGTCGCCAAATCCGCCGATGAGGAGCTGGCACTGATTCTCGATGCGGAACACGATCTTGATGAAATGGACGGTGTTCACCTGCCTGAAGCCGAGTTGCCGCTGCAGGCTGATACATCTCGCGCCTGAATATCAGGCCCGCACCTTTGGGTGCGGGTTTTCTGGCAGTAAATGTTTTTACAGGATGGAGATAATCAGATGTATACCGATACTCTGGTGAATACTCTCAGGGCGGAACTGGGACAGTGTCTTGAATATTGGCAGATGCCGGCTGACGCTCATATCGATTTACTGACGACGTCTGAAAATGCCACTTTTATTTCCCGTGACCGTCACACGGATCGGAAAATAATTATCCGTGTGCATCGGCCTGATTATCATGTGCGCGAGGAAATTGAATCAGAACTGGCATGGATAAACGACCTGCGTGCCTCGGGGCGGGTCCATACACCATCACCGCTGGATACCCGAAACGGCAGCCCGGTGATCAGTGTGAATGCCGAAGGGCGCGACTTTTTTGCCGTGGGTTTTGAACATGTGAAGGGGGCTGAGCCCGATGTCGGGCAGAGCCTGCCCCACTGGTTCGAGAAGCTGGGCGCGGTGACAGCCAGGCTGCATCAGCACAGCCGGGACTGGCAGCCGCCGGAGTGGTTCGTACGCAAGCGCTGGAATCTGGACACCATGATTGCCCCTGACGGCCTGTGGGGCGACTGGCGTGATGCCCCGGGGCTAACGTCGGTTGATGAGGCCCTGATCAATGCAGCGATCGGGCGCATCGAGCAGGCGATTGCCGACTACGGGCAGGGCGCTGGTCGCTATGGGCTGGTGCATGCGGATCTGCGTCTGGCCAACCTGCTGGTGGACGGGGACCGGCTGTCGATCATCGACTTCGATGACAGCGGCTTCTGCTGGTATGCCTATGACTTTGCGGCGGCGATCAGCTTCTACGAACTGGACCCGATCATCCCGCAGCTGCGCGAGGCCTGGGTACAGGGCTATCGCTCGGTCGCCGAATTTACCGCGGCGGATGAAGCGATGCTCGATACCTTCGTCATGATCCGGCGCATCATGCTCAGTGCCTGGCTGGCCTCGCATGCCGACAGCGAGGGGGCACAGGGCCTGATTGATGGCTACATCGAAGGGACAGCCCAGCTGGCCCGACAGTATTTGCAGGATCATGGCTGAGGCGAGGAGGCATTACCGTGAGCGATATCCGTGGCATTCTGGATCAGAATGCATTCAGTTTCGATCGTCTTCAGCAGACCGATGAGCGGATCAGGGCGCTGGTGCGCAAGCGTCTGGAAACCGTTGGCCCCACCTCGATGCTGTTCTATGAGGAGCCCCTGCACATCGTCCGGGGCGAAGGGGTCTGGCTGTTTGACGATCAGGGACAGCGCTATCTGGATGTGTACAACAATGTACCCTCTGTCGGGCACTGTCACCCAAGAGTGGTGCAGGCGGTGGCCGAGCAGATGGGCACGCTGAATGTACACACCCGCTATCTGCATGAAGGCATACACCGGTATTCAGAGCGCTTGCTGGCCACGCTGCCACCGCCTTTGAACCGTCTGGTGATGATGTGCACCGGCAGTGAAAGCAACGATATGGCCCTGCGTCTGGCGCGTCAGTGGACTGGGCAGCAGGGTATCATCGTCACCGAGGCGGCCTACCATGGCAACACCTCGGCCGTGACCGAGGTGTCGCCCTCATCTTTCAAGAAAGGCACGCTGCCCGAGCATGTGCATGTCATCCCGATTTCGCTGATGCCTGAGCAGGCCGACCCTTCCGCCTGGTTTGCCGATCAGGTGCGTGCTGGTGTGGCGCGTCTGGATGCGCTGGGATACGGCTGTGCCGCACTGCTGGTGGATTCGATCTTCTCCAGCGACGGCATCTTTGCCGACCCGCCCGGCTTCCTCAAGCCGGCGGTGGAATGGCTCCAGGCCAGGGGCATGCTGTTCATTGCCGATGAGGTCCAACCCGGTTTCGGCCGCACCGGCCATAGCATGTGGGGCTTCGAACGTCATCAGATTACGCCGGACGTGGTTACCATGGGCAAACCGATGGGGAACGGCTTCCCGATGTCAGGGCTGGCGGCGCGGGAAGAGCTGCTGGCTGCACTCAATGACGATGTGGGCTACTTCAATACCTTCGGCGGTTCGACCGTTGCGGTGGCTGCCGGCATGGCGGTGCTGGATGTGCTGGCAGAGGAAGCGCTGATTGCCAATGCCCGTCAGCAGGGTGATTATCTGAAGCAGCAGCTCGAGGGACTGCAGTCTACCCTTGAGGAGGTGGCCGCGGTGCGGGGGGCAGGCCTGTTCATCGGCCTTGACCTGTGCAACCCGGCCCGGGACGGCGCGCCGGATGCAGGCCGGACCACGGCGGTCATCAACGACCTCAAGCGTAACGGGGTGCTGATCGGTGCCGCCGGCAAGTCCGGCAGCACGCTGAAAATCCGTCCGCCGCTCTGTATCGCACGGGCTGAAGCGGACCTGTTTCTGGATCGGCTTGAACAGTCGATCAGGGCAACGGCGGGGTGAGTCGCATGGGCTATCACGTTGATATTGGTCAGACCCGGTATGCCTTCCCGGACCTGAAAACCCTGATGGCGAAGGCGACGCCGCTGCGCTCCGGCGATTGTCTGGCGGGCATCGCGGCGGAGAACGCCACCGAGCGGGTGGCGGCGCAGCGCTGCCTGGCCGAGGTGCCGCTGAAACAGTTCCTGAACGAGGCGCTGATCCCCTATGAACAGGACGAAGTCACCCGGCTGATCCTCGATACGCATGATGCTGCAGCCTTCACGCCGGTCGCTCATCTGACGGTGGGCGACTTCCGTGACTGGCTGCTGTCCGATCATGCGAGCCACGAGAGCCTGAGCGCACTGGCGCCGGGGCTGACGCCGGAGATGGTGGCCGCCGTGTCCAAGATCATGCGGATACAGGATCTGATTCTGGTGGCGCAGAAAACCGAAGTGGTCACCCGCTTTCGCAACACCATCGGTCTGAGCGGCAGAATGTCCACGCGGCTGCAGCCCAATCACCCCACCGATGACCCGGCCGGCGTCGCCGCCAGCGTGCTGGATGGCCTGCTCTATGCCAATGGCGATGCGGTGATCGGCATCAACCCGGCCACCGACAACTACCATGCAGTGACCCGGCTGATGCACTTGCTCGACGAGGTGATCCAGCGCTACGAAATCCCCACTCAGTCCTGCGTGCTGACCCATGTCACCACCCATCTGGAGGCGATCAATCGGGGCGCGCCGGTGGATCTGGTGTTTCAGTCCATTGCCGGTACTCAGGCGGCCAACGACAGTTTCGGCATCAGCCTGTCGATTCTGGACGAGGCGCACAAGGCGGCGCTGGAGCTGGGGCGCGGCACCGTGGGCCAGAACGTCATGTACTTCGAGACCGGTCAGGGCAGCGCGCTGTCGGCCAATGCCCATCATGGCGTTGACCAGCAGACCTGCGAGACCCGCGCCTATGCCGTGGCGCGCCGTTTTGATCCGCTGCTGGTGAATACCGTGGTCGGCTTTATCGGCCCGGAGTACCTGTACGACGGCAAGCAGATCATCCGCGCCGGGCTGGAGGACCACTTCTGCGGCAAATTGCTGGGCCTGCCGATGGGCTGTGACATCTGCTACACCAACCACGCTGAAGCGGACCAGGACGACATGGACATGCTTCTGACTCAGCTGGGCGTGGCCGGGATCAATTTCATCATGGGCATACCCGGCTCCGACGACATCATGCTCAACTACCAGACCACCTCGTTTCACGATGCCCTCTACGTGCGTGAGGTACTGAACAAGCCGCCGGCACCTGAGTTTGCCGCCTGGCTGGAGAAGATGGGCATTTTCGGCGCGGACAATCGGCTGGCCAGCGGTTCAACGCTGCCGCCGCCCTTTGCCCATCTTCAGGACCGGTTGTAAGGAGGCCTGATTGTGGAAAAGAATCCTGTGGATAAACATCAGATCGTAACGTCCAACAGCTGGGCCAGCCTGCGCCGCCATACCGATGCCCGCATCGGACTCGGCCGCAGCGGCATCAGCCAGCCGACGGCGCCTCAGCTGGAGTTCCAGCAGGCTCATGCCCGCGCTCGGGATGCCGTGCATATACCGCTGGATGTGAAGCAGCTGAAGACTGAATTGATGGAAGCCGGGCTGCAGAGCCTGTTGCTGCACAGTCAGGCGGAGGATCGCGCAACCTACTTGCAGCGGCCGGACAAGGGGCGGCGGCTGGATGCCGATTCGGCGGCATTGCTGAAGCAGGTGAGCGAACAGCAACCCGCCAGCGACGCGACCATCGTGATCGCCGACGGTCTTTCGTCCACGGCAGTACAGCGCCATGCAGCGCGGGTCGCGGCCGAGGTGGACCGGCGTCTGGCGGCTGAAGGACTGACCCGATCACCGGTCTGCATCGTGCAGCAGGGCAGGGTCGCCGTGGGGGACGAAGTCGGTGAGTTGCTGGACAGTCGAGTAGTGATCCTGCTGGTGGGCGAGCGACCGGGCCTCAGCTCGCCGGACAGTCTGGGCATCTACTACACCTACAACCCGCGTGTCGGCCTGACCGATGCCGCCCGCAACTGCATCTCCAACATCCGCCCGGCCGGTATCTCGCCGCAGGATGCGGCCGAACGCCTGCTGTGGCTGGTCAGGGAGTCCCTGCGGCGCAAACTCTCCGGTGTCGAGCTGAAGGACGAATCCGGTGACGCCGAGGCGCTGGAAGGGGATGGTCGTCGTAATTTCCTGCTGGATTAGATCGCGAATGCGAGCACCGGAGCCCGAGGGTATGGGCTTTTGGTGCACGCCCGCTGAAACAGGAAAAATATGTGTTCTCGACTAAACTGCTGGACAGTCGCACTGTTTTGCGGCATTAATTAGACGGTCGTCTAATTAACAGGGCCGCCTTTGGGCCGCTAACGTTCAGCACGCAGGAGGACATATGTTCAAGGCTATCGTACTCGACAAGGCAGAAGATCAGCAGACCGTTGCATTCAAAGAGCTGGACGATGCCCAGTTGCCCGAAGGTGATGTGACCGTGCGGGTGGCGTATACCACCATGAACTACAAGGACGCGCTGGCGCTGACCGGCAGTGCGCCGATCGCCAAGAGTTATCCCATGGTGCCGGGCATCGACTTTGCCGGCGTGGTCGAGTCGTCTGACAACCCGGATTTCAAGCCGGGCGATCAGGTGGTCCTGAACGGCTGGGGTGTGGGTGAGAAGCACTGGGGCGGTTTGGCCGAGAAGGTCCGTGTGCCGGGCGACTGGCTGATCCCGCTGCAGGCGCCGTTTACAGAGCGTCAGGCGATGGGGCTGGGGACTGCCGGATACACGGCGATGCTCTGTGTGCTGGCGCTTGAGAAACAGGGCGTGAAACCCGAAGACGGCCCGATTCTGGTCACTGGTGCCGCTGGCGGCGTCGGCAGTGTGGCCGTGGCGGTTCTGGCCAAGCTGGGTTACGACGTGGCGGCCATGACCGGTCGCCCGGAAGAAGCCGACTTCCTCAAAATGCTGGGAGCATCCAGTATCGTGGACCGTGCCGAGTACAGCGAGAAAGGCCGTCCGCTGGCGAAAGAGCAGTGGGCCGGTGCCATCGACGTGGCCGGTGGTCAGGTGCTGGCCAACGTCTGTGCAGCAATGAAATACCGCGGTGTGGTGGCCGCCTGTGGGCTGGCTGCGGGTATGGGCTTCCCGGCCACGGTCGCGCCATTCATTTTGCGAGGCGTGACGCTGGTCGGTGTGGACAGCGTGATGGCCCCCAAGGCTGAACGCCTGGAGGCCTGGCAGCGTCTGGCACAGGACCTGGATATCAACAAGCTGGAAAACCTGATCACCGACGTACCGTTCGAGCAGGTGATCGATCAGGCCGCGCTGATGATGAAGGGCCAGATCCGCGGACGCATCGTGGTGCCGGTTGCCGGCGAATAATGATCAGGGATGAGAGTCCCGACAATCAGGAGAGTCGTAATGAGTGCAGTTGAACAACAGGCCATCAGCCGTTTCCCGGTGCCGGAGCTGTCCGAAATGCCGGAGGACATCCGCGAGCGGATACTGGCAGTACAGGAGAAAGCCGGTTTTGTCCCCAACGTGTTTCTGGTGCTGGCACATCGACCGGAGGAGTTCCGTGCCTTCTTTGCCTACCATGATGCCTTGATGGAAAAGCCGGGCAACCTGACGATTGCCGAGCGAGAAATGATCGTGGTGGCGACCAGCAATCTGAACCAGTGCCAGTACTGCGTGGTGGCCCACGGGGCCATCCTGCGCATCCGCGCCAAGGACCCGCTGATAGCCGATCAGGTGGCGGTCAACTATCGAAAGGCTGATATCACTGAACGCCAGAAGGCGATGCTGGATTTCGCCATCAAGGTGTCAATGCAGGCCTATGCGGTGGGTGAGGAGGACTTCGCAGCCTTGAAGGCCCATGGCTTCGACGAGGATGATATCTGGGATATCGCGGCGATCTCATCCTTCTTCGGCCTGTCCAACCGTATGGCCAACGTGACCAGCATGCGTCCGAACGCCGAGTTCTACAGCCTCGGTCGCCAGCCACGCTGAGACAATCGACAGGGGCACCCAAGGGTGCCCTTTTTCACGTTTGCAGGCGGAGAAAAAAGCCTTCAGCAAAGATATCCAGCGGACGTGTTGACGCTTCCAGCTTGGCCCTGAGGACGGCGCCTTCCCAGCCGATCCAGAACCAGGCGGCCAGATGCTCGCAATCCAGGTCAGCCGGAATTTCGTTCTGCGCCTGAGCGTCGCGCAGGCAGCGGGCGGTCCGTTGTTGCCAGTCTTCGAAAACGCCACTCAGCTGCTCACGGAACGACTCCGGCAACAGGCTCATCTCCTGACCCAGGTTGCCGACCAGACAGCCGCGCCGAAAGGCATAACGGGCCATCCCCTGACCGGCATCATCAATGAAGTTGCGCAGCCGCTGCAGGGGGGCAATGTCAGTGTTGAGCAGGAAACGATCGAGTTTGCGTGCGAAGTACTCGGCATAGGCATCGATCAGCGCCTGGCCAAAGGCTTCCTTGCTCTTGAAGTAGTGATAAAAAGAGCCTTTGGGCACGTTCACCGAGCGCAAAATCTGGTCAATGCCGACCGCGGAATAGCCTTTCTCGGTCAGAATGGCGAGACCGGCCTGAATCAGGGCCTGACGGGTTTCGGCATAGGGGCGGGCACTGTCCTTGGGCGGTCGGCCGCGCCGGCGCATGGGCTTGTCGGGGTGGTCGCTTGGCATGATGTCTCGCGGTTTCAATACTGAACGGATTATCGGCAGTATTAGACCGGGTGTCTAGTTTTTGCCCTCAGGGCATTAAACGTCTTTTTCCCGAGTGTCTTTGGCTTCATGGATCAAGCGGCCGAGTTCCGTCTGCTGCTTGAGTGCACATACCCTGAGTTGTTCCTGACGCATCTGCCTGATCGCTTCCAGCGGGTCGGCGGCTGCTGGCTGCTGGCTCATTGCCGGGCGTTCGGTGAGTTCGATCGAGTCTTTCACGGTCAGTTTCCCCTGAATCTCATGGGTGGCGTAATGACACAATTCTAACCGTTTTACCTGTAACGGAGGCAGGGGCGGCAGGCTTTCGCTGAGACTGGCCAGGCGGCGGTGGACGGCGTCCAGTCGCATGGCCTGTTGATAAAACCCCAGAGTGATATGGGGACGGTAGTCACGGGCAGGCGAGTCTTCGGCACTGACCGATGCCAGTGTCTGGCGAATCCGTAACAGCTGACTATCTCCGGCGGAAATGCCCAGCCAGGGGGCGGTGCTGAATGTGGATAACTCATCTGCCACCAGTGTCATCACCGGCAACCCGAGTTGCTGCAGGGCATTGGCCTGCTGGCGGGCGTGGTGGTCGGCAAAATGACGGTTATCCACAAGGCCTGCTGCGAACAGTGTGATGTGTGGCTGGCGATCGTAACCGGGGTGCAGCAGCGGGGCCAGTTGCTGTTGCAGATATTCGATGCGCGCGATCCAGGCAGGCTCTTCTACCGGCAGTGTCCAGACGGCGTAATGACGAATGCCCCGGTGCCATTCGGGAAAGTCCCGCAGCTCGGTCGCCAGCGTGTGGGTATCGCCCGATGTCATCCTGTGCACAACTCCTTCATCGGTGTCTGGTATGCTCTGGGGTATCGTCGATCGCCTGTCTTCCCGGAGCTTCGCCAGTATGCATGACCACTCCCTTCGTGACCAAATCGTTGCCGAAGTGCACGCTCGTCCGTTCCAGAAACTCAGTGGGCCGCTGGCGCTGTGCCATCAGGCCATTTTGTATGATGGTGTCGGCGAGGATGCCGTCAATCGCAGCGTACGTGATCTGGCCAGCCGGCGCGGGCTGCCGTTGCCGGAGAACGGCGAGGGGTTCTTCTTTTCCCGTAACGAGCGCTGGGCACTCAGATTCGAACCGCATGGCGAGTTCTACAGTCTGACGCTCTATGCACTGGCGACGACCGAGCCGCCGGCCTTTTCCAATGAGGAATGTGGTCAATTGCCGGGTGCCTATCTCTGTGGTGTCGAGGTGATCTGCCAGCCCCAGATCGAGATGGATCTGGAGCCGTTGCTGGAACAGCACTTTGGCGATCATCAGGTGTCCGGCTCGTCGGTGATGGGGTCAGCCGGGCAGGTGTTTACCGATTTCCGGGAGCGGGCTGACAGCCGCATGAGCCGGGTACTGGTGCTGCAGCAGCCGAAAATGATCGATTATCGCTGCGGACGATTGTTGCAGAGGATCTGCGAAATCGACACCTATCGCCATATGGCACTGCTGGGCCTGCCGATGAGTAATGATGTTATGCCTCAGGTTACCGAGCTGGACCGGGCGCTGGCGGAGACGGTGGCGGCTATTGCCGAAGCACGCCGTGAGCCGGCGGAGCTGGTGAACCAGCTGATGTTGCAGGCCGCGCAGGTGGAAGAGCTGTCGGCCCGCAGTGCCAACCGCCTGGCCGCATCCGAAGCCTATTTTGCGTTGCTCTACAGTCGCATTGAAGAACTGCGGGAGGAGCGGTTGGAGGGGATTCAGACCATCGAGCAGTTCATGGACCGGCGATTGGACCCGGCACGGCGCACCTGCCGTGCCACCGGTGAGCGGGTCGAACGACTGTCGAAACGCATTGCCCGCTCCACCGAGTTGATCCGCTCACAGGTCGATCTTTCCATCGAAGGGCAGAACAAGGACCTGCTGGAGGGCCTGAACCGCCGGGCCCGCCGCCAGATCCGTATGCAGGCCAAGCTGGAAAGCTTCACCGTGATCGTGGTGACCTACTATGCCTTCGACCTGATCGACCGTACGCTAAGGAACATCCTCGGCGATACCGAGCTGGAGCGCCAGTTGTCACTGGGACTCAGCCTGCTGGTGCCGCTGTTGGCCCTGGGCCTGTTCTGGTACCTGCGCCGATTGCTCAAGGGCTACGATGACGAGTAAAGCGCCGTCACCCGGGCCGTGAATATCAGCCGATCCGTTTCAGCTTGGTCGGGTAGTCGCCTGCCTTGCCGACATAGGACAGGGCGTTGGCGCGCAGCCCTTCGATCGCCTCGTCGCTGAGCTGACGAACCACCTTGGCCGGGCTGCCCAGAATCAGCGAGTTGTCCGGAAATTCCTTGCCTTCAGTCACCAGTGAGCCGGCTCCGATCAGACAGTTGCGGCCGATCCTGGCACCGTTCAATACCACCGCCTGAATGCCGACCAGCGAGTTGTCGCCGATGGTGCAGCCATGCAGCATTGCCTGGTGGCCGATGGTGACGCCGTCACCAATCTGGAGCGGAAAGCCCGGATCGGTGTGCAGTACAGCGCCGTCCTGCACGTTACTGCCGGTGCCGATGTGGATGGGTTCGTTGTCGGCGCGCAATACCGCCTGTGGCCAGACACTGGCACCGGAGGCGAGCGTGACCTGTCCGATCAAGGTGGCCTGTTCATGGACGTAGGCGTCTGCGTCCACGTCGGGACGCTGGCCGTCATATTCGTAAATCGCCATGCTGATCTCGTGTTATCGGGATGAAGTGAGTTGTGGAGCAGGCCAGCCTGACCAGCGGCCTGCTCCGAATACCTTCATATTAACCCATAGCGGGGATCAGGCCGATTTCAAGGGGCCCTGCGGATGGATGAAGGGCCAGGGCGAGCTTTCCAGACCGCGCTCGGACTGGATCTCGATCAGACAGGGCTGGTTCAGCTCGATGCATTTGGCCAGCACCGGCTTGAGCGCCTGAGGGCTGTTGACCCGATGAGCCCGGACGCCAAAGCTCTCCGCCAGCTTGACGAAGTCCGGCGTTTTCAGCTCGGAGCCACTGAAGCGGCCCCCGAACCCCATTTCCTGATCGCGGCGAACATTGCCGTAGGAATGGTTGTTGACCACGATGCACACCAGCCCGATGTTGAACTCGGCAGCGGTCATCAGCTCCTGTACGCCGAACATGAAGCCGCCGTCACCGCTGACGGAAACCACTGCCTTGTCCGGATTGGCTACCTTGACGCCCAGCGCCGTCGGGAAGCCGTAGCCCAGCGTGCCCTGAAACCCCCCTTCCACATAGGTGCGCGGCTGGTAGACCGGCAGACCGCCGACCCAGGTGGTGAAGCCCATCTGGGACAGTTCGGGCACGTAAAAACCATCACGCGGCAGCACCTGACGAATCACATCCAGATAGGCCATCTGCGGCTGAACGCTCTGCAGCGCATTCCAGGCGACCGCCTTGGCTTGTGCGATTTCGTCCAGACGGTCGGAATTCGGCTTGGCCCGGGTGATGAGCTGATCGTACAGCGCACGGCAAACCTGGGCCGAGTCGCCGACAATGCCCAGATCCGGGGCGAAGATTTCCATCTGTGCCGGATCGATATCGATGCGGATCAGCTGGGGGCCACTGCTCGGCTTGCGCTCGTACTGCATGTAGTTGTTCCAGCGCAGATAGGGCATCTCCAGCCGGGAACCGATGCCGATCAGCAGGTCGCAGTCGTCCCACAACTGGCGTGCCGCAACGGCAGACATGCCCAGCAGGTGATCTTCCGACACAACGCCACGGCCGCTGCGGAAGGCCGTGACCGGTGCGTTGAGCAATTCAGCCAGTGCGGTGACTTCTTCGGAGGCATGCAGAGCGCCGGCCCCACACATGATCATCGGCTTGCGGGCCTTGGCGATCATCTCGACCGCCGACTTGATCGAGTCAGGGCTGATCTCGGGTTCAGGCTCGGCGGCCGGCACCGGCGCGGGTGAGGCAAACTCGCCTTCGGCCGCCATGGTGTCCCAGCACATTTCCACGGTGACCGGCCCCGGTCGACCGCTGCGAGCCGTGTCAAAGGCCCGGTTCATAACCTGTGCGGTTTGTGCAGGATCGTCAATGGCGAAGGCGTCCTTGATGATGGACCGCAGCGTGCCGGCCTGATCCTTGAGTTCGTGCAGGTGGCCACGGCCCTTGCCAACGAAGGGTGACGGGACCTGTCCGGTCAGGCCCAGGATCGGGCTGCAATTGCCCATGGCGGTGCACAATGCTGCGGTGGTGTTGAGAATGCCGGGGCCGGGCACTACGGCAAAGGTGCCGGTCTTGCCGGTGGACTTGGCATAGCCCATCGCCATGTAGGCTGCGCTCTGCTCATGCCGAGGCACGATCAAGTTGAGGTTGTGCTTGTAGATGCCGTCGAACAGCGGGTAGATCTGAGCCCCCGGAATGCCGAAAACGGTATCCACTCCGTTGGCAACGGCGGACTCGATCATGGCTTCGCCGGCGGTCATTTTTTTCGTGGCGGTATTGTTCATGGCTGTGTGCTTCATGACGCAGAAAACTCTTTTTGGCTGACAAATGGGTAAACCTTAGTGAGTTGTCTGGCCGTCCGTACCTGCGGCGGTATGCCGCCACGGGTACAGCGCCGAGCCTTGGCTCGGTCGGTACTTCGCCTGGATATCCATTCGCTGTTGTACGTTCAGACGGCGGGTGGCATTCAGCCTCGCACGACAGATTCCCGGGTATGCAGGGCGTTCAGATGTCGGGGACGAAGCTCAGCACACGCGGACGCGTGCAAGGAACTTAAAATGCCGTAACAACGAAAATGGAGATGTGGAAAAGCTCGGCCAGATCAGATCTGTCCGATGAAGCGGGGAGGGGGAATGGCGATGCCACGAATGCTCCGCGACCAGTGCTGACCGATCGAGAGACGCCATTGATGTTTATGCATGGAACGGTTGAGCATGTCCTGCAGCCGTAATTATTTTTGGTCACCTTAGCCGGTTTGGCGGGATTAATCCAGTAGCTGGGGGCGGGACACCAGACTTCATCGGTTCAGTCAGACATTCTGGTCAGCTGTTCCGCCAGCGTCTGCAGCATGAGGTGCATGCTGTCTTCATCCGGGCGAGAAAAGCCCAGAATGAAGCCTTCGGTAGATGGAGTCCGTGGGTCACCCGCTGTCTGGATCACCTGTTTCGGGTGGCCATAGTGTGGCGATAATGGCTCGAGCAGGACCCCCTCGGCCGCCAACGTTGCGGCGATTTGCTGATCGAGCGGGCGTTGCTCCTGACGGTCCCCAGAGCGCAGTCGCTCTGCCACGGCGGGGCGCAGGCGAATCATCAGATGCATGCCGCCTTGGGGGCTCTGCCAGTCGAACCAGGGCGTCAAATACTGTTCGACAAGGGACAGCAGGTAATCTCTTTTCTTACGGTAATGACGGCGCATGCGGTTGATGTGGCGGCCGAATTCCCCGTTGGTCATGAACTCGGTCAGCACCGGCTGCATGGGCAGTGCCGCTGATCCGCCCAGCAGTTCACGGCTGCGGCGCAGGCTGGCACAGTGTTCCGGCGGCGCCAGAATGAACCCCAGGCGCAGTCCTCGGAACAGTACCTTGGAGAAGCTGCCGAGGAAAAAGACCCGCCCGGAGCGATCCGCCTGCATCAGGGGCAACCCCGTACGCCCCTGGTAACTGAATTCGTTGTCGTAGTCATCTTCCACCAGCCATATGTGTCTGTCCTGCAGTTGCTGCAGCCAGTGCTGGCGTCGTTCGGAGCTCATGGCCACCCCCGAGGGGTACTGGCGATTGGGCGTCAGCAAAACGATGGGCGGCGCGGACTCCTGAGCCGGCAGGCGGCAGCCTTCACCATCGACGGGCAGCAGAAAGGGCTGGTGGTTGTTACCCGCCCAGTCAGCCAACTGGTGCCTGATCGGCGTGTAGGACGGGGTTTCAGTCAGCCAGCGACTATCGGGGCTGATCTGTCCGAAGGCGTGACGCAGCAGAGTGAGGGCATCACGGTTGCCGGCCGTAATGAACACCTGCTCTGCCGAGCAGTTCAGTCCGCGCAGCTGATGGAGATATTCGGCAATCGCCTGCTTCAGCGGCGGGTATCCGGTTGCGTAGGCGTCGTCCAGTACCCGCGGGTCGGGTGCTTGCCAGCTGGCCCGCATGCTTTTCTGCCAGCTCCGGCTTGGGAACATGCGGCTATCGGCCCCGGAGTCAAAGGCCAGCGGCTGGGCTTCGGGCTTCGCAGGGGCGAGGGGACGGATCTGGACGCTTGGCTGCGGCTGGTCGGCCACGAAAACACCGCTTTTGACCCGACTGATCAGCATGCCTTCAGCAATCAGTCGCTCGTAAACGTGTACCAGTGTGCTGCGCGAGACGCCCAATGCCTGTGCCAGTGCGCGACTGCCCGGCAGTCGGTCTCCGGGCTGGAGTTGCCCCGTCGTGATGGCCTGCAGGATCTGCTCGATCAGCTGGCGGTAATAGGGCCCCTGGCCGGGGTGCAGGGAAAGGCTCAGACTGCCGATACTGTGACGCCGTGTGCTGCTCATCTGGACTGGTAAAAAAGTTAAAAGGTGGATGTTTTTGAGAATACCTGAAGGGGCTAAAGTGTGCTCATTCTTTTTCATTTCCCAGCTACAGCCGGACAGTTCATGTGGCTTCACGCGGGAAAGCACAGAGCGGAGATTCTCAATGTCACAGAATGTTGCCTGCGGTCGTCTTTCAGCCACTCCCCTGACCCAGTTGAAACGGGGTGCCAAACGGGCGCTGACTGAGCGCGAAGCCATGCTGGATTTTATCGACCGGTCACTGCTCTGTTTTGTCGGTTTTCAGATCGCGGGTCAGGTGCGGGTGATACCCACGTGTCACTGGCGCGATGGGGACTACCTCTATTGGCACGGTCACAGCAAGGCAGCCAATGTTCATGGCGCCGGGCAGGCGGAGCAGAAGGTCTGCATCACCCTGGCGACTCTGGATGGCCTGGTGATGGCACGTTCGGCCTTTCACCACTCGGTCAACTATCGCTCCGTAATGGTATACGGCGTACCGGAAGCGGTGACGGACCCGGTACAGAAGCTGTACCACTTTGAGCGATTCGTGGAAAAACTCAGCCCCGGACGCTGGCCGCAGCTTCGTCCTGTGACCGAGCTGGAAGCCCGGGCCACCGGTATCATGAGGATCAAGCTGGACGAAGCCTCCATGAAGGCGCGTGCTGCCGGTGTCGTGGATGACGAGGAGGATATGGACTGGCCGGTCTGGGCGGGGGTATTGCCGGTGCGGCAGGTCTGGGGCGAGGCGGAGCAGGATCCTGCGCAGGCTGCAGCGGCTCATGCAATGCCAGTCTATCCCGACTGCGATATTCGGCGGGTGGACTAATGGTGCTTTCGGTCTTATTGGAGTTGCCGTGAGGCAGGCTACACTGATGCTGAATGACTGTGAGGATGCGCGCCATGGGCACTGATCCCTTCGACCTGAACCGCTTTGTCACCGCCCAGCAAGGCGCGTATCCACAAGCACTGGCCGAGCTCAAGGCGGGACGCAAGCGCAGCCACTGGATCTGGTACATCCTGCCGCAACTGGCGGTGCTGGGGCGCAGTAGCATGGCGCAGCATTACGGCCTCTCGGGGCTGGAAGAGGCGCGTGCCTATCTGCACCATCCGGTTTTGGGACCAAGACTGCGCAAGTGCTGCGAGGCTCTGCTGGAGCATGAGGGACTCAGTGCTCATGCGATTCTGGGCTCGCCGGACGACCTCAAACTCAGGTCCTGCGCAACCCTCTTTGCCCGAGCGGACAAGCCGGGGTCGCAGTTTGAGCAGATACTGGACAAGTACTACGGCGGCGAGCCGGATTCGCTGACCCTTTCATATCTGCAGCGCCGGCAGGGCTGATCCGAACCCTGCACAGCCGGTTTCGAGCGGTCAGCCTTGATGGCAACCGCCCCTTTCAATGACCGAAGCTGTCGGCGTCCAGCATCTCCGGATCATCACGACCCAGTTGATCCAGCGCTGCCATCTCGCTATCGCTCAGGGCGAAATCGAACAGACTCAGGTTCTCGGCCATGCGTGCCGGGTTGGCTGACTTGGGTGCCGTAGCGAACCCCTGCTGCACCGCCCAGCGCAGCACGATCTGTGCAGGCGTACACTGGTGCGCTGCGGCGATACCGGTGACCACAGGATCGGCCAGCATGGCGTTGCCGCAGCCAAGTGGACGCCATGACTCGGTCACGATGCCCTTGCTCTGGTGCAGCGAGATCAGGTCGTCGCGGCGGTGATACGGGTCCAGCTGGATCTGGTTGACCTGAGGGGTCAGGCCCAAAGCCAGCAGGCGTTGCAGATGTGCGGGTTTGAAGTTGGAGGTGCCGATGGCACGTACCAGTCCCTTGTCCTGCAGGTTGAGCAAACCGAGATAGGCTTCGACGAAGCGGTCCTGATCCGGGTTGGGCCAGTGGATCAGCAAGAGGTCGATGTAGTCCAGTCCCAGGCGCTGGAGGCTGGCTTCACAGGCTGTCTGTGCACCTTCGAAACCGTGCCACTGACGATTGAACTTGGTGGTCACGAACACCTGATCGCGTGGCACCGAAGCGTTGCGGATACCCTGTCCCACACCGACCTCATTGTTGTAGTTCTCGGCGGTATCGATCATGCGGTACCCCAGCTCCAGCGCGGTGGTGACGGCCTCCGCCGCTTGCTGGTCGTTCAGTGGCCAGGTGCCCAGTCCAACCTGGGGCATCTCGATCCCGTTGGCCAGCGTCAGGGTCGGGGCGGGGGTCAGGCTCATCGGCAACTCTCCAGTGTCGTTCAGTTGTGACTAAAAGCGGGATGTTACACCGTTTGGAAGCGGGGCAACTATCCAGAAGCTGCATTGGGTACTCAGGGTTTGATGCGATATCCGGTGCGGAAAATCCACCAGACAACCGTCAGGCAGATCAGCAGGAACATCAGGGTCATGCCAAGGCTCAGGCCCATGTGGACGTCGGCAACACCGTAAAAGGCCCAGCGGAAGCCGTTGATCAGGTAGACCACCGGATTGAACAGGGTCAGGGTATGCCAGGGTTCCGGCAGCATGTTGATGGAGTAGAAGGCTCCGCCCAGAAACGTCAGTGGCGTGATCACCATCAGCGGAATCACCTGCAGTTGCTGGAAATCGTTGGCCCAGACCCCGATGATGAACCCGAACAGGCTGAAGGTCAGCGCAGTGAGCAGCAGGAAGGCCAGCATCCAGAACGGGTGGGCGATGCTGTAGTCGACAAACACTCGGGCGGTGAGCAGTATCAGGGCGCCGATGATCAGCGATTTGGTCGCTGCGGCACCGACATAGCCGGCCAGAATTTCGAAGGGGGACACCGGGGCCGACAGCACCTCGTAAATGGTGCCGGAGAATTTCGGAAAGAAGATGCCGAAGGACGCGTTGGAGATGCTCTCGCTGAGCAGCGACAGCATCAGCAGACCGGGAATGATGAAGGCGCCGTAGCTGATCCCGTCGATTTCGCCCATGCGCGAGCCGATCGCGGTGCCGAAGACGATGAAGTAGAGCGACGTCGACAGCACCGGCGAAATGATACTTTGCATCAGCGTGCGTCGGGTGCGGTTCATTTCGAAGCGGTAGATCGCACGAATTCCGTTGATATTCATGGCTTAACTCTCTGGTCGGTGGACGAGGCTGACGAAAATCTCCTCCAGTGAACTCTGTTTCGACTGCAGGTCCTTGAGATCGATATTCAGTTCACTCAGGCCGCGCAGCAGGTCCGCGATCCCGCTGGTTTCCTGATGGGCATCGAAGGTATAGGTCAGTTGAGTGCCTTCTTCGCTCAGGACCAGATTGAACGGCTTCAGCGAAGGGGGCAGCTCCGTCAGCGGTGTCTGCAGGTGCAGATGCAACTGCTTCTGGCCCAGCTTCTGGATCAGTTCAGCCTTGTCCTCCACCAGAACCAGCTCTCCCCGGTTGATGACGCCGATCCGATCGGCCATCTCTTCGGCCTCTTCGATGTAATGGGTGGTGAGGATCACGGTCACGCCATCTTCGCGCAGGCCGCGTACCATCTCCCACATGTCCCGGCGCAGTTCTACGTCGACGCCTGCGGTCGGTTCATCCAGAAACAGGATACGGGGTTCGTGGGACAGGGCCTTGGCAATCATGACACGACGCTTCATGCCGCCGGACAGGGCCAGCATCTTCGAATGGCGCTTGTCCCAGAGCGAGAGCTGGCGCAGCACCTTCTCGATGTAGTCAGGATCAGCCGGTTTGCCGAACAGGCCGCGGCTGAAGGACACCGTATCCCAGACGCTTTCAAAGGCATCGGTGGTCAGCTCCTGGGGCACCAGCCCGATCAGGCTGCGTGCCTGGCGATAGTCGTCAACGATGTCGACGCCATCCGCCAGCACCCGGCCCGAGCTGGCATTGACGATGCCACAGATAATGCTGATCAGTGTTGTCTTGCCGGCCCCGTTGGGCCCGAGGAGGGCAAAAATCTCGCCGCGGCGGATCTCCAGGTCGACCGACTTCAGGGCCGTGAATCCTGAAGCGTAGGTCTTGCTGACCCCCTGGATTTTGATGATCGATTGCACAGGCACTCCTTGTCATCTGGCTGGCTGCAGGCACTGAGTGTAGCGCGATAACCGGATTCCATGCGATGGTCTGTGTGGGGTGGTCAGTGCAGAAACACTCTGCTGCCAGTGCTGGCCGTCAACCGGGGCGCAGGCCGAGAGGTTCCCGCCGGCCCGGAAAGGCCGGCAGGTGGGTGATGATCAGGCCTGGAACAGGAAGTTGGCGATCAGCTCCTTGCCCCCTTCGGTGGCGAAGGATTCAGGGTGGAACTGAATGCCGTGGATCGGGTACTCGCGGTGCTTGACCCCCATGATCTCGAATTCGCCGCCCTGATGAATGCGGGCGTGGTCGGTGAAGCTTGCGACCGGCAGGTCGCCCACCACGGCCGTCACATCCAGACACTCCGGCAGGCTTTCCGGCTCGGCCATCAGCGAGTGATAGCGCATGATCTCCAGCTGGTCCGGCGTATTGGCGAACACGCCTTCGGCGGTGTGGCTGATCGGGCTGATCTTGCCGTGCATCGGCAGCGACGCCTTGACCACCTTGCCGCCGAAGACGTGCACGATGCCCTGCATGCCCAGGCAGACGCCCAGCAGCGGAATCTGAGGCCCCAGCTCGCGGATCACCTCGGCGCAGACACCGAAGTATTCCGGGTCGTCAGGCGAGCCCGGGCCCGGCGAGATGATGATTCGGTCCGGTGCGGCATCCCGCAGATCGGCCAGTGTCACTTCGTCGTTGCGTTTGACGACAATGTCGAAGCTGTCGAGGCGGCCCTGATGCTGCTCGGTGCTGAGGATTTCTCCGATGTACTGGTAGAGGTTGTAGGTGAAGGAGTCATAGTTGTCGATGATATAGACCTTCATGCCTCATCCTCCGCGATAAACTGGTCCAGAACCTTCTTGGTGCCGGCGAACTTGCGCCGGATTTCCTCGTACTCGTCCTCCGGGTTGGAGTCATAGACGTTGCCGCCACAGGTCTGTACATAGGCGTTTTCGCCGTTGGCGAACACGGTACGGATCGGGATGGCAAAGGTGCAGTCACCGTTGAACGAGAAGTGGCCCACGGCACCGCCATAGGGACCGCGGCCATCCGATTCCAGGTCGTCGATGATCTTCATCGCTTCGATCTTGGGTGCGCCGGTCAGGGTGCCGGCGGGGAAGTTGCTGGCCAATGCCGAGAACATGTCGTGATCCTCGGAAATAATGCCGACAATCTCGCTGGAGATGTGCTGCACGTGGCTGAAGCGCTTGATATCCATCAGGCTGCGTACCTTTACCGTGCCGAAGCGGGCCACACGGCCGATGTCGTTGCGGTGCAGGTCGACGATCATGTTGTGCTCGGCGATCTCCTTGGGATCGTTGAGCAGCGTGCGGGCAAACTGAGTGTCTTCCACCTCGTTGGCGCCACGCTTGGTGGTGCCGGCCAGCGGGAAGGTTTCCATTTCGCCCTGACGCAGGCGGAACAGCAGCTCGGGGCTGGCGCCGATCAGTTTCTGCTCGCCGAACTTGACGTAATACATCTGCGGTGAGGGGTTTACCTCACGCAGCTGCTCGTACAGGTTGATCGTATCGCCCTCAAGGCGGAAACGCTTCTTGAAGCCCACTTCGCACTGGAAGACTTTGCCGTCGATGATGTCCTGCTTCACTTTCATCACCGCGGCAGCGTGTTCTGCCTGGGTCATGGTTTCGCCCATCGGCGTCACCTGCAGTGGCCCGTTACTGACGGCCGGTTCTGCCAGAATCTGCTCGATGGTCTCCAAACGGCTGTCATCATAGTGGAAATAGATCACTTCGCCGGTCATCTTGTCGAGGATCAAGCCGTCCTTGAACACGCCGAAACGGAACACGTCGAACATGTCGCTGTGCTGCAGTTTCAGACTCGGCTCAAAGTAGTTCATGCAATCGTAGCCGATATACCCGGTCAGGCCGCCGGCATACTTCCGCGAGATGATGTTCTGGGGCACGATCTCGCGCAGCAGGTAATAGGGGTTGTCACTGGCGTAGCTGTTGACCGCACCGTCACGGCCCTGCACATGCAGTTCGCCTTCGGTGGCCCAGAGAATCTGTTCCGGATCGAAGCCGATGATGGAGTGGCGGGAGATGTGGCTCTCTTCACCCAGCGACTCCAGCATGAAGCAGTTGTCGAAGCGTTTCTCGATCTTCTTGAACAGGCCAAAGAAGTCGATGTCTGCCGCCAGCGTCACGTAATGTGGCTTGCGAGGCAGCGTGATGCGGGCCGGTTTCTGGCTCATGTTAGCCTCTGTTGCTGTTTGATCTTGAGGGCGCGTGCCCCGCGAGTAACGGTGGCGATACCGACGCCGAGCTGTTTGGCGATCTCCCGCTGCGGCACGCCGGCTTCCAGCATGCGCAGAATTTGCAGACGATTGCAGACCTCGGTCAGCTCCGCCGGGGTCAGTAAGTCGCGCAGGGCTTCTTCAAGGGAGTCCCGATTCTGCATTTCCAGCAGGTGATCGAGCAGCTCATTCAAATGGGTTGTATTCATGTACTAGTACGGTATCACAACGCGGGGATGGGTCAATCGGAATTTGGTTCGCGGGCCATATTCATGAATTGTTCTTTGCAGGGCATTTTAAAGTTGTGCAGTGCAGCGGTATGGGCCATTCTTTTATAGCCCCCCTGTGTCAAGCAGATCAGGTTCGATGGTCAACTACCATGAAAGCAACCATGCCCGCCATCACCTATCAGCACCTCAGTCTTGAGGATGCCGACTGGACATTAAACAGCATCCTGGACCTGATAGTGGAAGGGACCTGGGACTGGAACGGCCAAACCGGTGAAGTCCTGCGCAGTCCCGGCTGGTTCCGCATGCTCGGTTATGCCGTGGGTGAATTCGGAAATAATGTCTTCACCTGGGAAAATGTCATACATCCCGACGATTATGCGCGCGTCATGCGCAACTTCGAGCTGTTCAGCCGCGGAACGACAAACGACTATTGCATCGATTATCGCTGTAAAAAGGCAGACGGCAGCTATCTGTGGATTACGGATCGCGCGTTGGCGGTTGGGCGAGACGACGATGGGCAGGCGACTCGTATCATCGGCGCGCATCTGGACATTCACGCACGCAAGGTGGCCCAGCTTGAGCTGATCGAGCAGAACCGTCTGTTGCAGGCGGGTAACCTGACACTGGAGAAGCGCCTGCGAAAGAAGGCCGAGGAGCTCGAACGGCGAAACCGGGAGCTGCAGGAAAAGGTGGCGCAGATCGAGCATATCTCGAATACTGACGCGCTTACCAGAATTGCCAATCGCAAGAAATTCGAGGAAGAGCTGATCAAGGAGAAATCCCGGGCGGATCGCTACAAACATCCACTGTCGATGGCGATCTTCGACATCGATCATTTCAAGCAGATCAACGATACCTACGGCCATAAAACCGGTGATGGCGTGCTGGAGCACCTGTCAGCCTTTGTGAACCAGCATATTCGTGATATTGACCTCTTTGCCCGCTGGGGCGGAGAGGAGTTCGTACTGATTTTCCCGGACATATCGCTGGAAGGCGCGGTGGGTGCAGCTAACAAGCTGCGCCAGCTGATCAGTGAACAGGAGATGATGCCGGGTCTGACTGTGACTTGCAGCTTCGGAGTGACCGAATATCATCCCGGTGACAGTATCGATCAGCTGTTCGCCAGAATCGATAATGCGCTCTACATGGCCAAGAATGCGGGACGCAACCGGGTGGAGCTGTTGACTCCCGAACAGGGGCACGCCTGATTATTGGCTGGCCTTGAAGTATTGCCCGGGCGCCTTTCCCAGCGCCTTCCTGAACATCGCGACAAAGGCACTGGGGCTGCTGTAGCCCAGGTCCAGCGCGACCCTCATCACGGAATCCCCGCGACCCAGTCGACCCACGGCCTCATGCAACAGCAGCTGGCGACGCCATTGCTGGAAGGTCATACCGGTTTCACGGATGAACAGGCGGCGCAGGGTACGTTCGCTGGCCCCGACTCGGGCTGACCACTGGGCCAGCCCGGTATCGGCATCGGGATGTTCGATCATGCCTTGCATCACCCGTTGCAGGCGGCGCTCGCCAGAGAGCGGCAGGTGAAGCCGTGATGGCTCCAGTGCCTGAAGTTCATCGAGAATGACGGCGGCGATACGGCTGGCGGGGCTGTCCGAAGCATAGTCGTCGCCGAAGTTGGCGACACGCAGGATCAGTTCGCGTAACAGTGGCGAGACCTCGACGACACTGCACTGTTCCGGGAATCGGTGCAGGCAGGAGGGGTCGACAAACAGGTGACGAATCTCCGAGGTGACTTCAGGGTTGACCGAGTGGCGCAGGCCTCCCGGTATCCAGACGGCCTGTGAAGGCGGCACGATCCAGCTGCCGTTGTCGGTGTAGACCTTGATCACGCCGGCGGACGCATAGGCGAGCTGGCCGCGCGGGTGGCTGTGAAAGTCGAATTCGAAGTCGGTCAGAATCAGGTCGTGGAGGCCAAGGATCGGCAGTGCAGGGTCGACCCTCTGACCCAGCTTTGAACGGTAGCGCTTGCGTGGCGGGATGGGCTGTTCCGACATGATGTCCGAAATTCGATATTGAATGTCATTTTGTCGACTTAAACCTTAATCGGCCTTTGGCAAAATAGCCAGTATCCAGTCATTCGGGGGTTGGCCATGACGATTCCACTGAAACGCTCTCAACTAGTTGCGCTGATTCTGATTCCTGCTTTGTCGTTGCTGCTGATGCTGTCGCCGGCAGCTGATCTGTTTACCGGTCAGCAGCAGGTGTCGGCGTTGCTGATCATGTCGGGGATGGTGCTGTTTGCCACCGGTGCGCTGCCGGAGTTCGTCACGGCCCTGGTCGTGCTGGTGCTGGCAATGCTGCTGTCGCTGGCGCCGGCCGAGGTAGTGTTTGCGGGGCTGACGTCAACCGCCTGCTGGCTGATCTTTTCCGGCCTGGTCATCGGGATCGCGATTGCCGAGACCGGTCTGGCACAGCGTATCTCGAACCGCTTCAGTCGCTATCTGGACAGCAGCTATGCGGGGCTGATTACCGGTATTGTGCTGATGGGGGTGCTGTTGGGTTTTGTGATGCCTTCCTCGGTAGGACGCGTGGTGTTGTTCATTCCCATCGCACTGGCCATTGCCGAGCACTGCGGTTTTGCCAAGGGCAGTAATGGCCAGCACGGCGTGGTGCTGGCGGCAGCGTTTGGCTGTCACCTGCCCACCTTTGCCATCCTGCCGGCCAATATTCCGAACATGATCATGATCGGCTCGGCCGAGAAGATCCATGGCTGGACCCCCATGTTTACCGAATACCTGCTGTTGCACTTTCCGGTGCTGGGGGCATTGAAAGCCGTGCTGCTGATTTTGATCATCCTCAAGCTCTATCCGGATACCCCCCGGCGTGCAGATGCGATCCGCGACAATGGGGAGTTCAGTTTTCGCGAAAGCCGCCTGATGCTGATCATGCTGGGGACACTGGGTTTCTGGCTGACCGATTCGGTACACCATATTTCAGCGGCATGGATCGGGCTGGCGGCGGCTACGCTCCTGCTGTTGCCTGGCGTGGGCATGGTGTCGCCCAAGAGCTTTAACGAGAAGGTCAATATCAGCTCGATTCTGGTGGTGGCGGGACTGCTCGGAATTGCCAGCCTGATCAATTACAGCCAGGTAAGTCAGGTGATCGGTGAACGGGTGCTGGAGTGGCTCCCGCTGGAACCGGGTCGTGACGCAATCAATTTCTTCTCGCTGTCACTGGCGGCGATGCTGACCGGGGTGGTGGCGACGCTGGCTGGAGTGCCGGCGACGTTGACGCCGCTGGCGGAGCAAATCAGCCAGATGACCGGTTTCAGTCTGGAAGCGGTATTGATGACGCAGGTCTTCGGCTTCTCCACCGTGGTGTTTACCTATCAATCGGTGCCGCTGATGATGGCAATGCCGCTGGCGGGTGTTTCCATTGGTCACGCAGCGCGCCTGTGTCTGGTGCTGGCGCTGCTGACCGTGATCATCCTGCTGCCGCTGGATTACCTGTGGTGGCAGCTACTGGGCTGGATCTGAACGTGTTCACACCTCGTTGAGCAGTTCGAGTGTGTGCTGAAGGCGCTGGTGAGTTGAATTCATTTCCAGCAGCCCCTGCAGAATATCGGCATCGAAACGGATGATGCCGAACAGTGCCATGCTGAACTCGCTGTCGGATTTGGCCTGCCATGCGGGTGACTCGGCAATCTGGTCAATGGCCTGGCGTGCAGCCGGTTCTGGATGCGACAGTGCCTGCAGGCGGTGGATGATCTTGTCCCGCAGCAGTGCGTTGGCCGCTGCTTCATCCGGCGTGGACGCCAGGTCCGGAAAGGGGCTGCATTCGTAGACCTGATAGGGCAGCAGCTGAATCTCCCGATCACGTCGATAGCGTTGCTCGATATGCACGTTCAGCAGCATGCGGCCATCCTCGGTGGTGTCCAGCAGCTCGCAAGGTCCGGCACTGAAAATGTCGTAGGGGCGGTAGGTGGCCTGATTGGAGTTGAGAGCCTGTTCCAGGCTTTCGACCGGTTTGCCCGGGCTGATCTCCTTTCGGGTATGGCATATGGCAACAGGCATTCCGGTATCCAGACAGTGATGAATCATCTCCCGGTAACGCGGTTCGAACACGTGCAGGGGAAACACCGTGCCGGGAAAGGTTACGCAGCCGGGTATGGGGAAGATACAGATTTCGGTCAAGGCTCTGCTCCATTCAATAGGCAAGGTTGGGTGAAGCACAGAACATCCGGTGCGCTCGGTTGTTGTCACGCATGGCTGAGCCAGCGGGCTAACAGGCATTGGCTTCACCGGGTGATGCTGTCAGGATAGCCCTTTTTACCTCTGCGGGGAGATTTTGGATGTCCCGATTGTATATCTATGACCACTGCCCGTTTTGCATCAGAACCCTGATCGTGGCTCACTACCGGCAGGTCAGTGATCTGCAACAGGTGGTACTGTTGAACGATGATGAAGACAGTTGCCATCGCCTGATTGGCAGGAAAATGGTGCCGATCTTCGAGCATCAGGGCATTACCATTGCCGAAAGCATGGATATTGCCAAGCTGCTGGACGAACTGGGAGAAGGCCCGAAAGCGCTGCGCCCTCTGCAACTGGGCGAAGCGATTCAGCCCAGACTGCAGCCGGTGCAGGCGCACAGCTGGGCATTGACCTACCCGCGTGTCACCCGGATCGGTATGGATACGTTTGCGACTGAATCCGCCTGTGATTACTTTCGTGCCAAGAAAGAGGCGCTGTTGGGCTGTTCGTTCGAACAGGCGCTGGCTGAAACCGACACGCACAAGGCGGTGATCGAGCGAGTCCTCGCTGAACTGCCGCCGCTGACGTTGCCGTCCGAACAGGGTGACACCCTGAGCTGGAATGATGTGTTGAACTTTCCGCCGTTGCAGTATCTCACTCTGGTTGATGGCTTGACGTTCCCGCCACGGCTGCAGCAGTGGTTGCATGAAGTGGCAGAGCTGGGGGGCGTCGAGCTTTACTTTGAGCGCGCAGTTTGAGGAGAGAAGATGAAGGTTGGAGTCATCCTTGCTGCCGGAGTCTTGAGTCTGTCCGCCCAAATGGCGCAGGCGCAAACGGAGGCCGATGCGGCAATTGAGTATCGTCAGGGCGTCTACCGTGCGATGGAGTGGAATCTGAGCCGTCTGGCGGCGATGGTGCAGGGGCGTGTGACCTTTGATGCCGTTGAGTTTGAAAGTCGCTCCGAGCGTCTGGTGCTACTGGGCAAGATCGTTGATGAGGGCTTTGCTGATGCCAACAGCGTCCGTGGCGAGACCGTGAAAAGCCGTGCTTCCTATCGTATCTGGGAAGCCCCGGAGCGCTTCAATGGCCTGATGGACGAGATGCAGATGCGCAGTCAGGCCTTGTATCAGGCCGCTGCCGAACGGCTGGCGCGCGATGACCTCCGGTCAATGGTGGGTCGTCTGGCGCAAAGCTGTAAGGCCTGTCACGACAAATTCAGGGACTGAATCTCGACGACTGGCGTTCCTGTACATAAAAGCCCCGCGGGCGTTGGCCGGCGGGGCTTTTGTTTTATGCCTCAACGGTGCCGGATTAGCTGGCCTGTTTGGCCTTCAGCTCCAGGCGGCGACGGTGCAGGACCGGCTCGGTGTAGCCGCTCGGCTGCTCACAACCCTTGAAGACCAGTTCGCAGGCTGCCTGGAAGGCGATGCTGTCATCGAAGTTCGGTGCCATCGGCTGGTAGGCATCGTCACCTGCGTTCTGACGGTCAACCACGGTTGCCATGCGCTGCATGGTCTCCATTACCTGCTCTTGCGAGCAGATACCGTGATGCAGCCAGTTGGCGATGTGCTGGCTGGAGATACGCAGGGTGGCGCGGTCTTCCATCAGGCCCACATCGTTGATATCCGGGACCTTGGAGCAGCCAACACCCTGATCGACCCAGCGCACCACGTAGCCGAGGATGCCCTGAGCATTGTTGTCCAGCTCCTGCTGAATCTCTTCGGCGCTCCAGTTCGGGTCCTGCGCGACCGGAATGCTGAGGATGTCATCGAGGCTGGCACGGGCGCGGCTCTTCAGTTCCTGCTGACGGGCGAACACATCGACCTTGTGGTAGTGCAGCGCGTGCAGCGCAGCGGCGGTCGGGGACGGAACCCAGGCAGTGTTGGCGCCGGACAGCGGGTGACCGATCTTCTGCTCAAGCATGTTGGCCATCAGATCCGGCATGGCCCACATGCCCTTGCCGATCTGGGCGCGTCCGCTCAGGCCGCAGGCAAGGCCGATATCCACGTTCCAGTCTTCATAGGCCTTGATCCAGGCAGCGCCCTTCATGTCGCCCTTGCGGATCATCGGACCGGCTTCCATGGAGGTGTGGATTTCGTCACCGGTGCGGTCGAGGAAGCCGGTGTTGATGAATACAACACGCTCCTTGGCTGCGCGGATGCACTCTTTCAGGTTGACGGTCGTACGACGCTCTTCGTCCATGATGCCCATCTTCATGGTGAAGCGGGGCAGGTCGAGTGCGTCTTCGACGCGACCGAAGAGCTCGTTGGCAAAGGCCACTTCTTCCGGGCCATGCATCTTCGGCTTCACGATGTAGATGGAGCCGGTGGTCGCATTGCGGAACTTGCCGTTGCCTTTCAGGTCGTGAAGGGAGATCAGGGTGGTGACGACACCATCCATGATACCTTCAGGAATTTCGTTACCTTCGCTGTCGATGACGGCCGGGTTGGTCATCAGGTGACCGACATTGCGCACGAACATCAGGCTGCGGCCTTTCAGTGTCAGGCTGTCGCCGTTCGGCGCGGTGTATTCACGGTCCGGGTTCATGCTGCGGGTAAAGGTCTGACCACCCTTGGCGATCTCTTCGGTCAGAGTGCCTTTCATCAGGCCGAGCCAGTTCTTGTAGGCCAGTACCTTGTCTTCGGCATCGACTGCGGCAACGGAGTCTTCGCAGTCCATGATGGTGGTCAGCGCCGCTTCCATCAGGATGTCCTTGACGCCGGCTGCATCGCTCTTGCCGATCTGGCTGTCGCGATCGATCTGGATTTCGAAGTGCAGGCCATTGTGCTTCAGCAGGATCGCGGTGGGGTTGCTGGCGTTGCCGGTGTAACCTACCAGCTGGGTGCCATCTGCCAGAGTGGTTTCGCCACCGTCACGCAGGACAACACAGAGCTGACCGTTCTGGATGCTGTATCCGGCAGAATCCTTGTGCGATGCACCCGCAAGCGGGGCGCTCTCGTCGAGGAATTCGCGACCGAAAGCGATGACCTTGGCGCCACGGGCCGGGTTGTAACCCTGGCCTTTTTCGGCCCCGTTCTCTTCGGGAATGGCATCGGTACCGTACAGTGCGTCGTACAGGCTGCCCCAGCGGGCGTTAGCCGCATTCAGCGCGTAACGTGCGTTCATCACCGGTACCACCAGCTGAGGACCGGCCATGGTGGCCATTTCCGGATCCACGTTTTCGGTGGTGGCAGTGAAGTCCTCGCCCTCCGGCAGCAGGTAACCGATGTCCTGCAGGAATGACTTGTATGCGTCGAAGCTGAAGTTGCCGCGGTTGTCGCGGTGCCAGGCGTCGATTTGCGCCTGAATGGCATCACGCTTGGCCAGCAGCTCACGGTTACGCGGTGCGAGGTCGTGCACGATGCTGTCGAAGCGGCTCCAGAACTGGTCCACATCGACGCCGGTGCCCGGCAGTGCTTCGTTGTTGATGAAATCGTAAAGCTCTTTGGCGACCTGCAGGCCACCGACCTGTACCCGTTGGCTCATCTTCTTGCCTCAATTTTTAAGCTCTTCTTTCCTCGCCTGCTGCGAAGAAAGACAGGAAATCTGTCCATCAAAGGATTGTGCATTGCGAAAATAGCGCATTTTTTTTCGCCTGTCCCGCGTATGCGCCTAAAGTATGAGGAAGTGGGTCGATGGTGGTATTTTCGTGAAAGATCGCAGTGTGTTGACAGTTTTTCGTGAATTTTACGTTGTTTTTTTACAAGCAAAGGGGCCTGTAAGCGGCCCCTTGTGCATGTGTTAAACAGAATCGACTGGATTTCGTAATTTTAGAACAACCAGCTGCCTGAATCGGGCAGCGGCTGGCGTTTCTCCAGGCACTGGAAACCCTTGATGCAGCGGATGATGAACCAGACCACAACCAGCAATAACAGGATGAAGCCGATACCGATGAAGGTCAGCAGAAAGCCGGCCAGACTGTACAGGATGCCGATCCAGAAGGTGCGGATCTGCCAGCGGTAATGGTCACGTACCCAGTCCGAGGCATCGCCCTGGTAGATGTAGGCCATGACGACACCGATGATGCTGGTAATGCCTGCAATCAAGCTGACCAGATAGAGGATGTAGACAATCTTGGCATTGCTGGCACCACCATCTTGCGGCTGCACCGGTGCTGGAGTTTCCGTCATGTTGTTCTCCTTGAACAGGGTTGGGGGAGAAAGATGATATTCGTGTTTTGTGACGGGGGCGTCAATTGTGGGGAGCCGGTGCCCGGTCGTTTTGGAGCTGGAAGCCATCCGGCAAAAAAAAGGCGCCGGGGCGAAGCCCCGGCGGAGTTTTACATGTAGAAGGGAAGATAGAGTGCGACCTTGGGGAAGAAGAAAACCAGCAGCAGGCAGCCGAACATCAGCAGGATGAACGGCCAGACGCCGCGCACCACATCCATGACCTGGCCCCCGGCGACGGCCTGTATCACGAACAGGTTGAGCCCGACCGGAGGCGTGATCAGAGCGCACTCGATCATGATGACGAAAATGATACCGAACCAGATCGGATCGATGCCCAGCGGCGCCAGAGAGGGGTAGAGAACCGGCATCATGATCAGCAGCATGGAGATGGACTCCAGGAAAAAGCCCATGATCAGCAGGACAAGGCACACGGCCATAATGAACAGTCCAGCTTCCCCGATATGCATGCTGACGAACATCGAGATCTCCTGAGGGATCTGGTAAAGCGTGATCGCCTTACCGAATACCTTGGCCCCGGCAATGATCAGGAAAATGGTGATGGAGGTCTTCATGGTATCCATGCAGGCGGCCTTGAGGCCGCTCCATGTCAGGGTGCGCAGCGCCATCACGATCACCAGAGACACGGCAACGCCGATGGCGGCTGATTCGGTTGGCGTGAAAATACCGGCATAGATACCACCGATGATCAACGCAGCCAGCAACAGTGTCGGCAGCGCACGCAGGGTCGCGGTGCGACGCTCCTGCCAGTTGGCTCTGGCAACCGGTGTGCAGGCCTTGCCAAAGATGGCATAGAAGAAACTGAAGGCGATAAAGCTGCCGGCCATGATCAGGCCCGGCACGATACCGGCGAGAAAGAGGTCAACAATCGATTCCTCGGTGATGACGCCGTAGACGATCATGGGAATCGACGGAGGAATCAGAATGCCCAGCGTACCCCCGGCGGCAATCAGGCCGAGTACGAAGGGACGGTAGTAGCCTCGGTCGGTCATCTCCTTGATCGCGACACTGCCGATGGTGGCAGCGGTCGCCACGGAAGAGCCTGAAATGGCAGAGAAAATGGTGCAGGAGGTGATGGTGGCGATGCCCAGACCACCCGGCCAGTGCCCAACCCAGCTCTGGACGGCGTTGAACAGGTCCTTGCCCACGCCACCCTGAAGCAGGATGTTGGACATCAGCAGGAACAGGGGCACAGACAGCAGAATAAAACTGTCGAAGGAAGAATAGAGCGCCATGGGTACCATCAGAGGCGAAATATCCGCCAGCAGCAGCATGGCCAGCCCCAGGCCGCCCAGCACGAAGCCAACCGGCACGCCGGACAGCAGCAACATCAGCAGGGCGAAAATGATCAGTGCAACAGTCATCAGATATTCACCTCTTCAGCAGCCTGAAGGTGACCGCCCAGAACCAGAACGGCTTCCGTCAGGCATTGAACGAACAACAGGCCGAAACCGACGGGAATGGCACTCTTGGTAATCCACATCGGCAGTCCCAGCATGGAGGCTGATGCCGAGCCCATGGCGATGGACTCGATCACGAGTTCGGTGCCGTACCAGGCCACCCAGGCTGAAAACAGGGCCACCACCAGCAGCGACCAGAGTTCGGCAAACACCCGCATGTGAGGACCGAAACGGGTGGTGAGTATGTCGATACGAATCAGTGCCTGATGTTGCAGCAACCAGCTGGCGCCCATGCAGGATGCCCAGATCTGGCAGAGCAGGGAGAGGTCTTCCACCCAGATGGTGGGGGCGAGAAAAATGTAACGGGCGATCACCTCGTAGGTGATCATGACCGCAATCGTGGCGAACAGGGCCGCGGCCAGGCGTCCGCACAGAGTGACCACAGCATGGTTGAAGCGAATCCAGCGTGAGGGATGGCTGGCGCGCCATGCCTGCTTGTCATGTTGGGAGGCGTTCACATCTGACATGGGTAATTCCGACGACTTGTAGCGAACAAAACGGACACCCTCGCTAAAGGGTGCCCGTTAGGGGTGGGGGTAGGGTTGTGATCAGAGTGCGCGAGCCGCGTCGATCACCTGCTGGCCCAGCGGTCCTGCATTCTCAATGAAGCTGTCGAGTACCGGGCGGGTCGCCTGCTGCCACTTGGCAACATCGTCCGCGCTCAGCTCGATCACGTTCATCTCCTGCTTGGCATTGGCCACGGCATCCGCTTCCAGCGTTTGAATCTTGTCACGCAGCTGCTTTTCCACCTTCAGTGCGGCGTTCTGCAGGATTTCGCGCTCGCGATCGCTCAGACCCTGCCATACCTTCTCGTTGATGATGGTCATGAACTCGATGTTGGCATGGTTGGTCAGGGTCAGGTGATCCATGACCTGATAGAGCTTGCGCGGGCCCACGGCGGTAACACCGGTCATGCCGGCATCCACGGTACCACGCTGGTAGGCCAGGAACTGCTCAGAACCGGCCATCACGGTCGGCGCGGCATTCACGGATTTGGCGAACTCACCCAGAGTCTTGCCGAAAACGCGAACCTTCATGCCATCCATATCTTCAGGCAGCTGGATCGGCTTGTTTTTGGACAGCAGTGCTACACCGCCATAGGCCTGCCACCACAGCGGGCGGGCACCGGTCTTGATGATTTCATTGTCGAGCAGACTGCGCAGTTCACTACCCGGCTCGGTGGCCTTGATCACCTTGTCATAGGTCGGGAACATGAAAGGTACGTAGAACACGTCCACCGCCGGGATGGTGCCGGCCAGCTGGGTAACGCTCAGCACGCCCATTTCGATCGCACCGGAAGTGACCGCATGGTGGACTTCCTTATCCTTGTAAAGCTGAGCCGCCGGGAAAATCTGGATTTTGATATCGCCGTTACTGGTGCTTTCAACTTCGTTCTTGAAATCCACCAGGTTCTGGCCCAGATGGTGTTTCAGCGGCAACTGAAGCGTGACCTTCAGGGTGGTCTCTGCCAGAGCGGGCATGGCGGTGAGAGCAGTCATGAGTACGCTGGAGCAGAGCAATGTTTTCAGTTTCATGATCAATCCTTATCTTATAGTTCTCTGGGTAGAGCCGGCCTGATCAGTTCTGGCCGTGTTGTTGCATCAGCTGTTTTACGGATTCGGGCAGTGGACGCGTCAGGGTCCGGGGGCCGGCTTTGCCAACCTGTCCGGGCAGGTCGCGTCCCACGATGAAAGCCAGTGCACTCGATTGCGCCAGCAGACCGTCAAGGTTCACTCCGGTGCTCAGACCCATTTCATGCAGCATGTGCACCAGGTCTTCGGTGCAGATGTTGCCGGTCGCGCCGGGGGCGAAAGGACATCCGCCGAGTCCGCCCAGGGAGGCGTCATACTGGTTCATGCCGGCGGCCAGTGCTGCCAGTACATTGCTCAAGCCGAGGCCGCGGGTGTTGTGAAAGTGCATGGTGACTTCCAGCTCGGGCCAGCGCTCGCGGACCGCCTGACACAGGTCGTGGACCTGATTGGGTACGGCCATGCCGGTGGTATCGGCTAGGGTGATGCTGTGCAGGCCGCGTTCCAGATAGGCGTCGATGAAATGCAGGATGCGCTCCTGCGCCTGAGACCCTTCAAACGGGCATCCGAACGCCGTGGCCAGAGAGCCGTTCAGGCGCATCGCAGTCCCTGCCGTCATCTCGGCAATGCGGGTGAACTGCTGCAGTGACTGCTCGCAGGTCATGCGCATGTTGGCCAGGTTATGGCTCTGGCTGACCGACATCACCAGATTGATTTCGTCCACAGCCAGTTCCAGTGCACGGGCACAGCCTTTCTCGTTGGGCACCAGCGCGACATACCGGGTGTCGGTATCGCGGGTAATGCTGCGCATTACCTCTTCGGCATCGCGCAGGTTGGGAATCGCGCGTGGTGATACAAAGGAGGTCACTTCAATCTTGTTCAGACCCAGTCGGGCCAGTTTGTTGATCAGCTCGATCTTGGTCTCGGTCGGGACAAACTCGGGTTCGCTCTGGAAACCGTCGCGGGTTACCACTTCGTTGACCCAGACCTGTTGCGGGAACTGAGCAAACATCAGAGTGCCCCCTTGTCCTTCAGACCCTGAATCGCGTCGGCGTCGTAACCCAGTGCAGACAGAATCTCCTCGTTGTGCTCACCGAGCTGAGGGCCCAGCCAGCGGGTGGCTCCCGGCGTCTCGCTGAGCTTGGGTACGATGCCCGGCAGGGAGATCTGCTCGCCATCCGGCAGTGGCTGTTCGGTGATCATGCCGCGGGCCCGGAAGTGGGGGTCTTCGAAAATATCGGCTGCGGTGTTTATACCGCTGGAGGGGACGGCGGCGTCTTCCAGCACCTTCAGCGCTGCTTCCAGGCTGCGGCTGGAGGTCCAGGCTTCGATCGCCTCGTCCAGTTCGTCACTGCGACGGGCACGTCCGTCGTTATGCGCCAGTTCGGGGTCCTCGGCCAGATCCGGACGATCAATGGCATTCATCAGACGCTTGAAGATACTGTCACTGTTGGCGGCGATGACGATGTAGCGGTCATCGGCGCTGCGATAGGTGCTGGAGGGGGCGATGCCGGGCATGCTGGCACCGGTACGCTCACGCACAAAGCCGAACATGCCGTACTCGGGGATCAGGCTCTCCATGACACCGAATACCGCTTCATACAGGGCGACATCCACATACTGGCCCTTGCCACCATTCACCTTGAGATGGTGCATGGCCATCATGGCGCCAATGACGCCATAGAGCGAGGCCAGAGTGTCGCCGATACTGACGCCGGCACGGACTGGCGGGCGGTCCGGATAACCGGCCAGATAACGCAGGCCGCCAATGGATTCGGCAATGGCGGCAAAGCCGGGACGGGAGGCATAGGGGCCATCCTGGCCGTAGCCGGAAACACGGATCATGATCAGGGAAGGGTTGATGGCCGACAACTGTTCCCAGCCCAGGTTCCACTTTTCCAGTGTGCCGGGACGGAAGTTCTCGATCACGATGTCGCACTCTTCCACCAGTTTGTGGATCACGGCCTGTGCATCAGGATCCTTCAGGTTGAGCGTCAGGGATTTCTTGTTGCGACTCTGTGAGTACCACCAGAGGGAGGTGTCCTTGTACATCTTGCGCCAGCGGCGCAGGGGGTCTCCGGTACCGGGGGGCTCGACCTTGATCACTTCGGCACCGAACTGGGCCAGAATACTTGCGGCATAGGGGCCGGCGATCAGGGAGCCCAGCTCAAGCACGCGTACGCCTTCCAGCGGCAGCGGCTGACTTGCCTGTTCCTTGGCGGAGGAGTGTTCCTCGGTCATGTTTACCTCATCTTCGCATCACATGGCTACAACTCTGTGTGTAGAGATGATGGTCCTGAATACGAAAATGACAAAATGGTTAAATGCGAGGCTGCCATCTCCTTTCGCGATGGCAAGGGTCAGCTGTCCTGTCTCAGGTACTCCAGCAAACGTCTTGTCGCCTGTGACATGGGGTGCTGTCGGCTGGTACACAGCTTGAGGTTGCGGCTTGCCCAGGCATCTTCCAGTGCAATGGCTTTGATGCGCTGTGTGTTGACATAGGGGCGGGCGATATCCTGCGGCATGATACCGATCCCCAGATCCTGTTCGACCATGCGCAACAGGGCTTCATAACTGGTGACCTGAATCCGCATGCGGAAGGGGCGTTCTGCCGCTGCGGCTGCATGAATCAGCTTGTTGTTGATAGCGCTGCCGGTATGCAGTCCCACATAGTCAAATTCGAGTGTATCGGTGAAATGCAGGCGCTCGGCACTGGCCAGCGGGTGCTGGTTGGCGGTGATCAGCACCAGACGGTCGGAAAGGTAAGGGTGAATCTGCAGGTTGTCGGTGTTGCCCAGCACCTCGGTAAAGATACCGATATCAGCCTTGTTCTGGGCGACTGTCTCTATGATTTCAGAACTGATCTTCTCCTCCAGCTGGATCTGGATGCGTGGGTGCTGATCAAGAAAGGCTTTCAGCTGGCGGGGCAGGAACTGGGTGATGGCCGAAATGTTGGCAACGATCCGCACTTCCCCGCGAACACCCTGAGAGTACTCGTGCATGCGTGCATGCACCTCATCCAGCTGATGCAGCACGCTGCGCGATAACTGAGCCAGTGCCAGGCCGGCCTGGGTGCCTTCGACACCCCGGTTGGTCCGCGTCAGCAGCTGGGCATCAAGACTGGCTTCCAGTTCGCTGATCCGCTTGCTCACAGCGGAGGCCGCGATGTGCTCCTGTTCTGCGGCAGCGGCAATCGTTCCGGTTTCCAGAACGCGGACAAAAAGACGCAAAGAGGTGGGGTCCAGGCGCATAGAACGGCTCCAAAGGCAGACATCGGAACCGATTCTATGCGCTTGTACAGGAAAGGGGAAATCCCCTACCTTGAGCGATGCAAGTGGACATCCAGTTGCGGGAAGGCAATTTCGATGTTGTGCTCATTGAACATCCGGTTGATCGCCTTGTTCAGCTCGTCGGTGACGGGTACCCGGTCTGCCATGCTGCTGACGAATACGCGCAGATCAATACTCAGGGTGCTGTCGGCAAACTCGCGGAAATAGGCGTCCGGTGCCGGGTCTTCAAGCACACGTTCATTCTCCTGTGCGGCTTTCAGCAACAGCTGTTCGGCCAGTTCGACATCACTGCCATAGGCGATACCGACGGTGATCACGACACGCGTGGTGGCATCACTGAGTGACCAGTTGATCAGTTGCTCGGTGATGAAGGTCTTGTTGGGGATAATCACTTCCTTGCGATCCCAGTCGGTTATCGTGGTGGCGCGAATCTGGATGCGTGAAACGGTGCCGGTGACATTGCCCAGGGTGACGGTATCGCCGATGCGGACCGGTTTCTCGAACAGGATGATCAGGCCTGAAACGAAGTTGGCCACGATTTCCTGCAGACCGAAGCCCAGCCCCACACCCAGTGCGGCCACCAGCCACTGCAGTTTGCTCCATTGAACCCCAAACTGGCCGATGGCGATCATGACTCCGACCAGAATCAATGAGTACTTGAGCAGGGTGGTGACGGCATAGCCCGTGCCCGGTGACAGGTCCAGATGACGCAAGGCCAGCAGCTCTAGGAGGCCCGGGAGGTTCTTGGCGGCCAGCAGGCTGAGCCAGACAATCAACGCCCCGACGACCAGGTCACGCAGGGTTACGTGGGTGAGCACCTTTTGGTCTCCGTTTTGTTCCAGACTGCTCCACAGCTGAACACTCTCCAACACCTGAAGGGTTGGCAGAAAGTCGCCCAGCGTCAGCCACAGGAATACGCCCAGCAGCAGCACGATGGAGGTCTTGAGCAGCACCCGAGACTGGTCTGAAATGGTCTGCAGATCCAGATAGTCCTCCTTGAGCGGCGCCGTTTCTTCCTTGCTTTCGCGAGCCGCAATAATCTCTGCCCGGCGGGCACGGGCGCGACTGAACGCCAGGCGGCGCTCTTCGATCAGCAGCCAGCGCAGGCCCAGCTTGAACAGGATAAACGCGCCGATGAACTGCAGTATCACGACCAGCAATATCAACATGAAGAACAGGGCTGTGAGGGTGTAGCCCCAGAGTCCCAGTCCGAACATGGCCAGATTGAACAGGATCAGCAGGCTGACCCACAGGTGAGTGTTGTGCCACCAGCGGTGATTTGGCCGCAGATGTGCGAGGGCGTGGCCGACATGCCAGAAGCCTCGCCAGAACAGCAGCAGGCTTGCTACCAGAAGCAGGAACAGCAGACGACCAGGACCGCTTTGCAACTCGATGGCGTTATAGCTGTCGGTGACCAGCAGCAAGGACAGCAGTGGCAAAGAAACCCAGAACAACAGGTGAAACTGTCGCCTGATCACACGGGTCAGGGGGGCGGGCACCGAAAAGTGGCCGTTCATCAGGCCGTCTGGAGCTCTGAGCCAGATCAGGGCCATGCCATAGAACTGAAGACTCAATGCCCATAGCAGGAGCAGCTGATCAATGACCTGATGATAGGGGTGGTCCGGGTTCAGGCTGTAACTGCGCAGCAGCAGCAACAGCGCCGGTGCCGGCAACGCGGCGATGGCACCGGACAACAGCAGTCGCAGCGTGCGGGAAAAACGGTCGTGGACCACGTTGCCCAGTTCCTGACGCCAGCGCTGGCGGTGCTGTTTCTGGTAGCGGTAGGTTGCCAGTGACAGGATCAGCAGCAGGGCGAAGAACCCAAGCAGTGAGTTCAGGTGGGCATCCCTGGCCAGCAGTGGCTGGGCAAAAAGCTGTATCAGCTGTTGTTGCAGCATACTCAGACCGCTAGCGACCTCGCCAGGCCACTGCCATGAAACCGGAGGCGCAACCGGCAACCATAACAGCTGCTGCTCAATCAGGCGTCGGGCTTGCTGCAGGCGTTCGTTGAGCTGTTCCTTGACCGCCAAGAGTTGTGACAGCTCACTGATCAGTTGTTGGCGGTTTTCCTGAAGGCGGTCGCGCAGGGTCTGCTGGTTTTGCTGCAGCTGCTCCTGATATCGGCGCTGCGTAGCAGTCAGATCGGCGATTTCCATACCGCTGCCGCTGTCAGTTTGACGCAGGCTGTTGAGGTCCAGACTGCTCAGGCGCAGAGCGTTCAACGCCTGTCGCGTGTCTGCAGTATCCACCGGGCGGGACAGCTCCTGCATGAAGCGGCGCAGTTCATAACTGGCACTGTAGCTTTCCAGCTCCAGTTGCTGCTGTATGGTTTTGAAGCTGCGCGTGATCAGGTCCAGCTCACGTTCGAGTACCCCGCGCTGGTGCTGGGCGTCACTGGTGTGCTCGATCAGTTGCCGCAGTTGTTCGCTCAACTCCCGGTTCTGTTGCAGCAGATCGGTCAGCATCGGATGTTCCATGGCCGTTTCGTCAGGCACCGTCAGACTGCTCAGCGTGCTCTCCAGCTCGTCCCGCTGCATCTGTTCACGGCGATCCAGCATCCCTTTCAGGTCGAGACTGGCCTGCTGAACCTGACGTCGCAGCTGTTCCAGTTGCAGGCGTGCCAGCTCTGTCTGTCCAGGCAAAGCCAACAGCTCCAGTTCCAGTGCCCGTATGTGACTGCTGCGACGTTCCTGCAGGGCGTTTTTCAATTGCAGACGAGCATCGTTGAACTCCCGGCCTGCCTGCTCGGCGGGCAGAGCGGACAGGTCCGGCGGGGTCTGCTTGAGCTCAGCCAGTTGCTCGCGCAGGCTCAGCAGCTTTTGTTCATTGAGGTCGATCTGCTGACTCTGTTGTTCCTGCTGCTGCTCAAGCTGCAGCAGGGTCGCACGCTTCAGCGTAATCGCCTGTTCCAGTTCGGGTCGGTCCAGCTGTAGAAAACCGCTGTCTTTAATCGGGTCAGCGGCCTGCTCCAGTGTCTGCTGCTGACGGCGCAACAGCTCTGGCTGTTGTTCCAGCTGTTGCTGCAGCTCTTCGGCGCGTCGCTGGTATTGCTGGCTGCTTTTCAGGGCACTCAGGGTTCTCTGATAGAGGTCGCTCAGAGCAGCCTGATCGCCTGTCGAATCCTGCTGTTGTTCCAGCTGCTGCTCCAGGCGCTGGATGGTTTCTTCCGGGGAAGCAGCTAAAGTTAAGGTACAGGTCAGGAGCAAACCGGCCAGTAATAACCAGAGTCGCAGTAATCGTATTGTCATCAGTCTGTCAATATCAGCACATGGAGAGGGGGCATAATCGTAGTTGCTAATCAGAGCATAGGAGCATGACGGTGAACAGAACAAGAATAATACGACCTGATAGTCATGCAGAACCGGGTTTCCATCCCTGTCGGCTGCGTGAGTCGCTGGATACCTTCATCCCGGGAGAGCAGACTCTCTGCAATAATGAGGTTCAGGCCTATCTGGCCTATTACGGCCTGGAAGCGGTCAGCGCAATGGCGCGCTACAGCATTGGTACCGAGCTGATCGGTGACACGCTACTGGTGGTGCAGCATTTCAGTCGTGCTCACAGTCGTGGCACGGCAGTGGTGGTACATGGTTATACCGATCATGCCGGGCTGTATCGCCATCTGATCGCACATCTGCTAGATCAGCATTGGGATGTGTTGATTTATGACCTGCCGGGGCATGGACTGTCTTCTGGGCAGCGTTATGCCATCGACACTTTTCGCACCTATGCGCGTCAGTTGACCAGCCTGCTGCAGCGGCATGAACACAAGCTGACAATGCCCTGCGTCGGCATTGGTCAGAGTACCGGTGGTGCCATTCTGTTGCAGGTGGCGCTGGAGCGGCAGCGTGCGAGCTTGCTGCTGCGGGACCGGGTTTTGCTGTCGCCGCTGGTGCGTCCACGTCACTTCAACCGTATCGAGCTGAGCTATCGCTGGTTGCACTGGTGCCTCAAGCGTGTGAATCGTGAACACAGCGAGAGCTCCAATGACAGTGATTTCGTCCATTTCATGCGCCATCACGACCCCATGCAGGGTAATTTCGTCGATGTCGGCTGGGTGGGTGCGATGCTGGAGTGGGTGCATCTGGTGGAGTCGGTGGATGCCATCCAGATTCCGGCGCTGATCGTTCAGGGGACAGATGATCAGACGCTGGAGTGGGAACATAATCTGGAAGTGCTGGCGCGCCTGCTGCCGCGGGCCAATATCGAGCGGCTGGTGGCCGCACGTCACCACCTGGTCAACGAAGCAGAACCCTGGCGTCGAGAGGTGCTGGACCGGATCAGTCAGCGGCTGAAAACTCATTCGAGGCCGCAGCGACTGCCCCGCGTCGCCGTTTAGAAACCAGTGACGGCCATAAAACAAAACCCCGGTTGATGAGACCGGGGTTTTTGTCGTCTGACGACTGCCGTCAGGCAGAGGTCTGTGTTCGACTGATCAGAACAGGCGGCGGCAGCGAATGGTGCCGTTGACCTGCTTCAGCTTCTCCAGCGCCAGCTCGGAGTAGTCCGCATCGACATCGATCACCACATAACCAACCTTGTCGTTGGTCTGCAGGTACTGACCGGAGATGTTGATGCCGTTTTCGGAGAACACGGTGTTGATCTGGGTGAGGACACCCGGGATGTTCTCGTGGACGTGCAGCAGACGGTGCTTGTTCGGATGCTCCGGCAGCGCCACTTCCGGGAAGTTCACGGAGGTGATGGAAGAACCGTTGTCGCTGTACTTGACCAGCTTTTCGGCGACTTCGTAGCCGATGTTTTCCTGGGCTTCCATGGTGGAGCCGCCCACGTGCGGGGTCAGGATCACATTGTCGAATTCGCGCAGTGGGCTGATGAACTCATCGTCATTGGTGCGCGGCTCAACCGGGAATACGTCGATAGCCGCACCCAGCAGCTTGCCGGCCTTGAGTGCTTCGCAGAGAGCATCGATGTCGACCACGGTACCACGTGCGGCGTTGATGAAGATGGCATCCTGCTTGATCTGTTCAAACTGGAATTTACCCATCATGTCCTTGGTCGCAGCGGTTTCCGGTACGTGCAGGCTGATGATGTCACACATGCCCAGCAGTTCCGGCAAAGAGCTCACCTGCTTGGCGTTACCCAGCGGCAGCTTGGTCACGACGTCGTAGAAGTAGACGTCCATGCCGAGGCCTTCGGCCAGTACGCTCAGCTGAGAGCCGATGCTGCCGTAGCCGACGATACCCAGTTTCTTGCCACGGATCTCGTAGGAATTCTTGGCGCTCTTCTGCCACTCGCCACGGTGAGCCTTGGCATTCTTTTCCGCTACGCCACGCAGCAGGATGATCGCTTCGGCCAGCACCAGCTCGGCAACAGAGCGGGTGTTGGAGTAAGGCGCGTTGAAAACGGCGATACCGCTCTCGGTTGCGGCCTGCAGGTCAACCTGGTTGGTACCGATGCAGAAACAACCGACGGCAACCAGTTTTTCGGCCGCTTCAAACACCTGACGGGTCAGCTGGGTGCGTGAACGGATGCCGATGAAGTGAACGTCACGAACCTTTTCGATCAGCTCTTCTTCCGGCAGGGAACCGGTATGAAACTCGATGTTGGTGTAGCCCTGCGCGTTCAGCGTGTCGATCGCGGACTGGTGCACGCCTTCCAGCAACAGAATCTTGATCTTGCTCTTATCCAGAGAAGTAGTTTTGCTCATCTTCTGCGACTCATGCTGCAGCTGGGCGGAAAGTCGTCCAGCCAGGGAAAAATTGAGGTTGGCAAGTCTATCACAAACTCGGTGACGGTGTGGGGTCACACAGAGTTGCGTGGTGGAAAATTATTCAGCTCGTCATGAATACAAGCGAAGATGAGGGCTGAGGTGGGGATCAGCCCTGCAGGCTCGACCGTAATCAGCTGTAATAGCAGAGGTAAGCGGTCGGTGTTTCGATGCGCACGTCGAACGAGTCACCAGCGGTGATGTTGAACTCCGTACCGGCGGGGAATGAAGTCCACTCGTCACTGCCCGGCAGGCGAACGACCAGTTCACCTGCCGTTACGATCATGCGCTCGTTCTGGCTGGTGCCGAAGGTGAACTCACCCGGCAGCATGACGCCGGATGTGGCGGGACCTTCCGGGGTTTCGAATGCGATGGAAACGACTTTGCCGTCGAAGTAGCTGTTGGTGCTGAGCATGGGCTCTCCTTGAACTCAGGGGCCGTCAGGCCGTCATTGGGAGTCGCATCATAATCTGCAGGCCCTGCAGCTGTCATCTGCCCTGAACAGGTCGTGCCTGTTCCAGCACCAGGTCGACAAATGTCTGGTTGGCACGCGAGAGATGATGCCCCTTGCGCCAGGCCAGAGACAGGTCCAACCAGACCGGAGTGGCGAAGGGAATGGCCACCAGGGAGGGGTCATCGATAACGACCATTTCCAGCAGGGTGGTGATGCCATAACCATGGGAAACGATCTGCTTGATCAGCGGAATCAGATTGGTTTCGAAACCGATGTTGGGAGTCACCCCGGCTTCGTGGCTGATTCGGTCGATCACTTCGCGATGAAAATAGCCTTCCTTGAACAACACCAGCTCCTCTGCAAAAAATGCGTCATAACTGATGTTGTCGGCTGCGGCCAGGGGGTGATCGACAGGCAGAATCGCCATCATTTGTGCCTGCAGAAAGCGGTGGGTCTCCAGTTCCTCCGGTGGGGTGTCGCTGACGATAACCCCCATGTCGATCTCACCTCTGTGGATCATCTGTTGCAGCTTGCGCGTGCCGGCCTCCACGACCTCCAGCCGAATGCCGGGATAGCGGTGGCGGAACGCCATCAGAATCGGTGGAAAATAGTAGGAGCCCAGCATGCTGGGAATGCCGACACGGACCTCGCCCCGTTCCAGAGTATGCAGTTCGCGCATCTCTCGTTCGGCGTCCTGAACGGCTTGCAGAATCCGTCGCGCATGCCGCACCAGCACTTCTCCTTCGCTGGTTAATCGCACCTGCCGCTCCTGTCGGTCAAACAGGGGCAATTCCAGCTGCTGTTCCAGCTTGCGAATGGCCATGCTGACGGCCGGTTGGGCGATGTGCAGTTGTTCCGCGGCGGCGGTGAAACCGCCCTGTTCGGCAACGGCAAGAAAATAGCGAAGATTGCGCAGTTCCATATCAATATTAATTATTGGTTTTATAAAAACTATATATTTTAATGATTTTAAATCCACTGTTATTGTCGGACCACTCAACTTTCCGAATGCTCGATTCAGGTACGCCCCATGATTGTTTCCGGCAGCGCCGCCTTCTGGCGGGCAACTCTGGCCCTGTGCCTGGGGTCGTTCATGATTTTCTCCAATGTCTACGTGACGCAGCCGCTGCTGCCGATGCTGGCCGAGGCGTTTCAGGTCTCGCCCTTGCAGGCGGGCTGGACCTTTACCGTCACGACGCTGACGCTGGGACTCTCGCTGCTGATCTGGGGTCCGCTGTCTGATGCTCTGGGGCGGCGCTGGATCATGTTGCTCACCATGGGCGGCGCGACGCTTGTCACCTTGTTGCTCTCCTTTATTGACAGTTATACCGGCATGCTCGTATTGCGTGCGGTGCAGGGCGTCCTGCTGGCCGGCCTGCCGGCGATTGCGATCGCCTGGATGGGGGATGAGTTCGAGCGTCCGGCCGTATTGCTGGCGGTAGGGCTCTACATCGGTGGCAACAGCCTGGGCGGTATCAGTGGTCGCCTGATCGGCGGTTTTGTCGGGGACTGGCTGGGATGGTCCGAGGCATTTCTGGTGATGACGCTGATCAGCCTGCTCTGTCTGATTCTTTTCGCACTGCTGTTGCCGGCGTCACGGCACTTTCAGCCACAGCCCGTGAAACCGCGTCGCATGTTGGCAGATTTGCGCAGCCACTTGGGGAACCCCGTGCTGCTGCTGGCCTACCTGATTGGTGGCTTCAACTTCTTTATCTTTATCAATCAGTACAGTTACATTACTTTCGTGCTGGCTGATGAACCTTACAGCCTGCCGGCCAGCCTGTTGGGCATGCTGTTCCTGACCTATCTTGCGGGCACCTTCGGTTCAGCGATTTCCGGCAAGGTCGGTCAGAAACTGGCTCAGCCTCTGTGCATGGCCCTGGGAATCATGGTGCTGATGGCCGGAAGTCTGCTCACATTGTCGTCGCAGCTGTGGCTCATCGTGTTGGGCTTTCTGGTGAACAGCTTCGGATTTTTCTTTGCCCATTCCAGCGCCAGCAGCTGGGTCAGCCAGAATGCGACCCATGCCCGTGCCAGTGCTTCATCCCTGTATCTGCTGTTCTATTACACCGGTGCCAGCACGGGCGGCTTCTATCTGCATCCGTTCTGGGAATGGCAGGCTTGGAACGGCGTGGTGGTCGGATCGCTAATGGTACTGGCGGTGACCCTGTCATTGAGTCTTTGTCTTTACCGGTTACAGCAGCGTCAGCTGAACGCGGCGCTGGCCTGATCTGTTAGACTGTGGACAGAATCTGTTTCGGAGATCCTTCGTGATGACGTATCAACATCGTGCGGCTGATGGCCGCGAACTGGAGCTGCCATTGGGTAAAGTGGTCTGCATTGGTCGTAATTATGCCGATCATGCCCTGGAGCTGAACAATCCCATTCCCAAGGAGCCGATTCTGTTTATCAAACCGGCAACTTCGGTGGTGCCAATGGAGCAGCCGTTCCATGTCCCTGTCGACAAGGGAGCGGTACATTTCGAAACCGAGATGGCGGTACTGATCGGCGAGACGTTGCGTGCTGCCAATGAGCAGCAGGCGATGCATGCCATTGCCGGTATCGGTCTGGGGCTGGATTTGACCCTGCGTGAGGTTCAGGATCAGCTGAAACAGAAGGGCCAGCCCTGGGAGAAATCCAAATGCTTTGATGGCGCCTGTCCGCTGTCGGCCTTCCTGTCCCCGGCATCGGTGAATGATCTTACCGATGTGCAGATACGACTGACCGTTAACGGTGAGGTGCGCCAGGATGGCAATTCGGCGCAGATGCTGACGCCGGTCCTCAAGCTGCTGTCCTATGCCAGCCACTGGTTTACGCTGGAGCCGGGGGATGTGGTGCTGACCGGTACTCCGGCCGGTGTTGGGCCGGTGCAGCCTGGCGATCAACTGCGAGTGGAACTGGTGGACCTGCTGAGAGTCGATACCTCGGTGCTCTAAACCGCCGCAAAGAACCGATACTGCGAAACGGACGACTGAGGCAAGCCTGTGCCGACAAGGGGAATTTGATGCTCTGGTTTAAAATGCTGCATATCCTGGCGATGACCAGCTGGATGGCAGGTATCTTCTATCTGCCACGTATTTTTGTGCACTATGTGGAAGGTCGCGAGGCTGGGCAGGATGTGAGCCGTCTGGAGATCATGGCGCGCAAGCTGTTCGGTTTCATGACCATCATGGCCGTGTTTACGCTGGGTCTGGGATTCTGGCTCTGGTTGGGATACGGGTTCAGTGGTGGCTGGTTGCACGCGAAGCTGCTGTTTGTCGTTTTGCTGATCGGTTACCACTTCTGGTGTCGTGCGTATCTGAAGCAGATGCAGCGAGGTGAGCTTAGCCGCAGCGGGCGCTATTTTCGTCTTTACAATGAGCTGCCGCTGCTGATTTTTATCCCGATCCTGATCTTCGTGGTGGTCAAACCCTTCTGACCCTTGAGCAGGTCTGCATCAATCGGTGCGGGCCTGCTTGTGTTCCAGTCGTGCGATGCGTGCCTCCAGCCGGTCGGTCGCTTCGCGCAGTTCCTCCACCTGTTCCTGCCAGATATCGATTTCTACCTGTGTTGGCAGCAGACGCGCTTCTTCGTGCAGGTATTCTTCCAGACTGTGGATCAGGCTGCTGCTGCCATAGCGCAGCTGGTGCGCGGCGGTGCGCAGCAGGTTGGCCAGCGGGTGTGCCGCGGTGTCGCCGATAATGTCGGCCAGCCAGGCTTCCCAGTCGATCTGGCTGTCGGCGAGAATCTGTTGCAGCCGGTGGACCAGTCCGCTATCCCCTTCAATCGTCACGCCGTGTCCGAACAGCACCTGATTGCCCGCCTGGGGCAGGCGTATCAGGTTCAGCGCAGATCCGCGGATACAGGCGTCGGCTTCGTCACCGCTCTCGGCCAGCAGGTCGATACCCTGATTGTGGGGCAACAGGGTGCAATGCCATTCCGGTTGATGGCACTCGACGCGGATTTCGCACCCGGCCAGTTCGCCCAGTCGCGCCAGGGTCACCGGGTCTCTTGCCAACACTCGATTGAGGCTTGCCTCGGCCAGGGTCAGCAGCGTCGCGTTGATCATTCCTGAGGCCATGACGTTACTCCTGTGGGACCGGGTTCAGGACAGTATCAGGGTTTGATGCCGGTATGCAGGGCCACGATGCCGCCGGTCATATTCTGATAACGGCAGTTGACGAAGCCGGCCTGCTCCATCATGCCTTTCAGGGTTTCCTGATCGGGATGCTTGCGGATCGACTCGGCCAGATAGCGGTAACTGTCGGCGTCACCGGCGATCACCTTGCCCATCTGCGGCAGAATGTTGAACGAGTAGAAGTCATACAGCTTGGTCAGGGCCGGGTTGTCGGTCTTGGAGAACTCCAGGATCATCAGTTTGCCACCCGGTTTCAACACGCGCAGCATGGACGCGATGGCCGCATTCTGGTCGGTGACGTTGCGCAAACCGAAGGCGATGGTGATGACGTCGAAGGTGTTGTCCTCAAACGGCAGACACTCGGCATTGGCCTGAACGTACTCCACGTTGCCGGCGACACCGGAGTTAAGCAGCTTGTCGCGCCCCACCTTGAGCATGGAGTCGTTGATGTCGGCCAGCACCACCTTGCCTTCGGAGCCGACCATACGCGCGAACTTGCGCGTCAGGTCGCCTGTGCCGCCGGCAATGTCGAGTACCTTGTGGCCCCGGCGCACGCCGCTCTGGTCGATGGTGATGCGCTTCCACAGGCGGTGGATGCCGCCGGACATGAGGTCGTTCATCAGATCGTACTTGCCTGCTACCGAATGAAAGACATCGGCAACACGTTTGACCTTCTCTTCGACCGGGACGTCCTGATAGCCGAAGTGAGTGGTTTTTTTCTCGTTCTGCTCTGACATTGTTCTCTGTCCGACTGTTGATCTGGTTGGGGGCATTCTACTCTGCGCCCCGGCGTTTGTCGCACCCGTGTAGGCGGGGGCAGTCAGCCCCTTGCGATCAGGCCGTTGTCACGGCTGGCTCCGGCTGCTTCCAGCTGCTGCAGGTAGCGTTGCCAGTAATCATCCTGATTGTGGGCCAGATCGTACAGATACTCCCAAGTGTAGAGGCCGGAGTCATGACCGTCATCAAAGATGATTTTCAGGGCATAGTTGCCGGCCGGCTCAACACCCTTGATGCCGACATGCTGCTTGCCGGTCTGTAATACGCCGTTACCGATGCCGTGGCCACGAACTTCGGCCGAGGGTGAGTGTACACGCAGAAATTCGGCGGTCAGCTCAAAGCTGCCGTCGGCGTAGATCAGTTCCAGCGTGCGGGACTTCAGGTGCAGCTTGATATCGGAGGGCAGGGGAACCGAAGTATTCATGGTGGGCTCCGTAAAGGCCGGGGTGGGTTCACCCCGGCTAAGGGTCATCAGAGGATGTAGTGACTCAGATCTTCGTCGTGACTGAGTTCATCCAGCTGCGCGTTGACGTAGTCTGCGTCGATCCGGATGGTTTCGCCGGACTTGTCGGAGGCCACGAACGACAGCTCGTCCAGCAGGCGTTCCATCATGGTGTGCAGACGGCGGGCACCAATGTTCTCGGTCTGTTCATTGACCTCGAACGCCAGCTGGGCAATACGCTCGATACCGTCTTCGGTAAATTCCACGTTGACGCCTTCAGTTGCCAGCAGCGCCTTGTACTGCTCGGTCAGTGAGGCCTTGGGTTCGGTCAGGATGCGACGGAAGTCGTCCGGCGTCAGGGCGTTCAGTTCGACACGGATCGGCAGACGGCCCTGAAGTTCGGGGATCAGGTCGGATGGGCGAGCCAGGTGGAAGGCGCCGGATGCGATGAACAGGATGTGGTCGGTCTTGACCATGCCGTACTTGGTGCTGACGGTGCAGCCTTCGATCAGCGGCAGAAGGTCGCGCTGAACCCCTTCACGGGACACGTCACCACCACTGTTGCTCTCACCGCGCTTGCACACCTTGTCGATCTCGTCGAGGAAGACGATACCGTTCTGCTCAACCAGTTCCACTGCCTTCTGCTTGGCTTCCTCTTCCTTGACCATGCCGGCCGCTTCCTCGTCGGTCAGCAGCTTGAACGCATCCTTGACCTTGAGGCGCTGGGTCTTCTTGCGATCCTGTCCCAGGTTGGCAAACATGTTCTGCAGCTGGCTGGTCATCTCTTCCATGCCGGGAGGCGCCATGATTTCGACACCGACAGGTGTCTGTGCCACCTCGATCTCGATCTCCTTGTCGTCCAGTTGGCCTTCACGAAGCTTCTTGCGGAAGATCTGGCGGGTAGCACTGTCGGTCTTGCTGGGTTCTTCCTGACCAAAGCCGGTAGGACGTGCCGGCGGCAGCAGGGCATCCAGGATGCGCTCTTCAGCGGCTTCCTCGGCGCGGAAACGGACCTGTTCCATCGCCTGCTCGCGTACCATTTTGACGGCCATCTCGACCAGGTCGCGGACGATGGTTTCCACGTCGCGGCCAACGTAGCCCACTTCGGTAAACTTGGTGGCTTCTACCTTGATGAAGGGAGCGTTGGCCAGCTTGGCCAGGCGGCGAGCGATTTCGGTTTTGCCGACACCGGTCGGGCCGATCATCAGAATGTTCTTGGGCGTCACTTCCGGGCGCAGCTCGTCGTTCAGCTGCATCCGGCGCCAGCGGTTACGCAGTGCAATTGCGACGGAGCGCTTGGCGTTGTCCTGACCGATGATGTGACGGTTGAGTTCATGCACGATCTCGCGCGGGGTCATGTTGGACATGTTCAGCTCTCCTCGCGGCTGCTGGTCAGGGTTTCGATAGTCAGGTTGTCGTTGGTAAAGACACAGATACCGGCGGCGATATGCAGGCTTTTCTCAACGATGTCGCGTGCGCTCAGTTCGGTGTTGTCCACCAGTGCTCGAGCCGCGGCCAGTGCGTAATTGCCGCCGGAGCCGATGGCGATGACGCCGTCTTCCGGTTCGATCACGTCACCGTTGCCGGATATCAGATAGGTCTTGTCACGGTTGGCTACCAGCATCAGCGCCTCCAGACGGCGCAGTACGCGGTCGGACCGCCATTCACGGGCCAGATGGATCACGGCATTGACGATGTTGCCCTGGTGCTTGTCGAGCTGCTGCTCAAACAGGTCGCGCAGGGTGATGGCATCCGCGGTGCTGCCTGCAAAGCCGGTGATCACCTGATGCTTGGGCAGCATGTTGACCTTCTTGGCGGTGCCTTTCATCACGGTGTTGCCCAGTGAAACCTGGCCATCACCGCCGACTACGACCTGGTCGCCGCGGCGCACGGAAACAATAGTTGTCATAAGAAAAAAATCCTGTCGGTCCGATAATGGACACCCCAGGAGGCTGTCAGGGCTCACCCGGGTGTCAGATGACTACAGATATGGATGCGGGTGACGGAATTTCAAGGGGGGACCCGGATCAGTCGATCCGGATCTGCATCGGAATGATATTGAGTTTGCCCAGCTTGTTGTGAGCCTGGTTTATTTCGGTCTGGTTGTCGAAAGGACCGAGACGAACCCGATACCAGACTCCATTGCTGCCTTCCGAGCGGTCGGTGCGTACACCGGGGAAGCCTTGCAGAATAAGCTTTGCACGCATCCGTTCGGCATCACCCGGGTCGCGGAAGGAACCGGCCTGCAACAGATAGCGATGCTCCATCTTGGCGTCCTTGGGGGTCGACTTGTAGGCCTCCACCTTGGGCGCCACGACTTCTGCCTTGGGCAGCATTTCGTAGAACTCGAACTTGCTCTTTTCCGGCTCGGGCTCAGGCTGTGACGGGACTGCCGGTTTGGGTGTCGGTTTCGAGGCCGGCTTGGGTGCAACCGTTGTGGTCGTGGCCGAGGCCGGGGCCGTCTCCGGCGGTGTTTGCAGCAGGGTGTAGACCAGGTAGCCGAGGCCGCCCAGCACTGCCAGCGTGAACAGCATCAGTCCCCAGGGCGTTCGGCGCGGAGGGGGCGCCGTACGCTTTGGGGCAGCCTGTCGGGCCGGCTGGCGCGCCGGCTTTGGGCTGGCGCTGTTGCCGCTGCGACGCTTGCGGGCGAAATCCTGCTTGGCCATTACTTACATCTGCTCCGGTGCGGACACGCCCAGCAGTTTCAGGCCATTGGCCAGTACCTGACGTACGGCGACGCTGAGGGTCAGGCGGGCGTTGCGCAGTTCGGCGTCATCGATGATCAGCTTGTGACCGTTGTACCAGGTGTGGAAATCACCGGCGAGATCACGCAGGTAGTTGGCCAGTACATGCGGCTCGAAGTTGAGTGCCGCATGCTGCAGGGTTTCAGGGTATTTGCCCAGCTGCTTGACGAGATCGCTTTCGGTTTCGCTTTCCAGTCGCTCCAGTGACGCCAGACCGGCGGCCTGGTCCCAGGCCATGCCTTCGCTTTCCAGCTTGCGCAGTACCGAACAGACGCGGGCGTGGGCATACTGGATGTAGTACACCGGGTTGTCCTTGGATTCTGACTTGGCCAGCTCCAGGTCAAAGTCCATGTGCTGGTCGGCCTTGCGGGTCACATAGAAGAAACGGCAAGCATCGTTGCCGACTTCGTTGCGCAGCTCGCGCAGGGTGACGAAGGAGCCGGAGCGGGTGGACATCTGTACGCGTTCACTGCCGCGGTAGAGGATCGCGAACTGCACCAGGCGCACTTCCAGCTTGTCCGGGTCGTACCCCATCGCCTGGATGGCCGCCTTTACGCGCGCGATGTAGCCGTGGTGGTCGGCACCCCAGATGTTGACCACCTTGTCGAAGCCGCGCTCGAACTTGTTCATGTGGTAGGCGATGTCGGAGGCAAAGTAGGTGGTCTGGCCGTTGGCACGCTTGACCACACGGTCCTTGTCGTCACCGAAGTCGGTGGAGCGGAACCAGATGTTGCCGTCCTGCTCGTACAGGAAGCCTTTGGCGTCCAACTGCTCCAGTGCACGACTGACGTCGCCGCTGCTGGTCAGGGAGCGCTCGGAGAACCACTCCTGGTAATTGACGCCGAATTCGCCCAGATCTTCACGGATGTCAGCCAGGATGGAGTTCAGACCGGCATCAAAAACCAGTTCGTAGTCGTCACCCAGCAGCTGCTGGGCACGCTCGATCAGGGCATCGATATGCACTTCCTTGTCGCCGCCGGCCGGTTCGTCAGCCGGAATGTCTGCAAATACATCGGCAATCGGGCGGTTGAAACGGTCGCCGTGGTCCTTGATCAGGTCGTGGGCGATATCGCGGATGTAATGCCCCTGATAGCCGTTGCTCGGGAATGTCAGCTCCTGCTCGTTCAGCTCCAGGTAGCGCAGCCAGATGCTGGCGGCGAGGATATTCATCTGGCGGCCGGCATCGTTGACGTAGTATTCACGCTCAACCTCGACCCCGGCGGCTTCCAGCAGGTCGGCGACAGTCGCGCCATAGGCCGCGCCACGGCCGTGGCCGACGTGCAGAGGACCTGTCGGGTTGGCGGAAACGAATTCGACCTGCATGCGAGGGCCGGAGTTGGCCTCGCCGCGGCCGAAACCATCACCCTGTTCCAGGATGTCGCCGACCACGTTGAAGATCGAAGCCTGGCTGACGAAGAAATTGATGAAGCCGGGGCCTGCGATCTCGGTTTTCTCGATGCTGCCGTTGGTCGGCAGGGCGTCGCACAGCAGTTGAGCCAGTTCACGCGGATTGCGTCGGGCCGGTTTTGCCAGAGTCAGGGCGATGTTGCTGGCGAAGTCGCCATGGGCCTTGTCGCGGGTGTTTTCCACCTGGATGTTGGGCGTGATGTCGGCGGGCAGGGTGCCGTCAGCGGTCAGGGTTGAAAGTGCCGCCTCAATCAGTTGGGCAATCTGTTCTTTCATCGGGGTACTCTGGCTGGAATTGAAGATCAGAATGATGCAATAAACCGGATATTGTACGCCGCGAAAGTGGTTAATTGCCAGTCAGTAGCTGTCGATTGGGTCCACATCCAGCGTCCATCGCACCCTTCGCGCTTCCGGGTGTGTCTGCATCAGTCCGATCAGGATCGACACCGTCTGGTGCAAGGGCTTGCGCTGACCTGCCTGAAGCAGCAGTTGCGCCCGGAACAGTCCTGCGCGCTTCTCCATCAAAGAGGGAAAGGGACCGATGCACTGAACACTGTCCGGCAACAGTTGTTGCTGGGCGGCGAGCTCGCGCAGGCTGAGCAGGAAGCTTTCTGCCAGCCCCTGGCGGGTGGCTTCGGCGCGAATCAGCGTATGGTAGGCAAAGGGCGGCAGGTAGCCGCCGCGGCGCAGTTGCAATTCTTCGCGGGCAAAGGCGTCGTAGCCGGCATGGACCAGCGTGTTGAGCATGGGGTGATCGGCGTTGAACGTCTGCAGGAGTACTTCGCCGGGCAGGTCGGCACGCCCGGCGCGACCGGCAACCTGCAGGATCAGCTGGGCGGTTTTTTCCATGCCGCGAAAGTCCGCACTGAACAGACCGGCATCGGCATCCAGAATGGCGACCAGTGTCACCTTCGGGAAATGGTGCCCCTTGGCCAGCATCTGGGTGCCAACCAGTATGCAGGGGTCGCCCTGATGAACCTGGTCCATAATCCGCTCCAGTGCATGCTTGCGCTGAGTGCTGTCACGATCGACCCGCAGAATCGGTGTCTTGGGGAAGTGTACGGCCAGGCGATCTTCGACTCTTTCGGTGCCGCTGCCGGCCGGTCTCAACTGGTCACTGCCGCACTGGGCGCATTGACGAGGGATGGGGGTCTGACGGTCACAGTGATGACAGTGCAGGTGTGGCGGCTGGCGGTGCAGGGTCATGCGTGCATCGCAGCGGGTGCAATCAACGGGGGTGCCACAATCGTGGCAGACCAGAGCCGGGGAAAAGCCGCGCCGGTTCAGGAACAGTAATACCTGGGTGCCGCGGGCCAGATGTTCGTGAATGCGATTGATCAGAGGTGCGGAGAGTCCGGCATCCAGCTGTTGCTGGCGGATATCGAGCAGCTCGAATCTGGGCGGTTTCGCATTGCCTGCACGGCGGGTCAGGCGCAAGTGGCGAAAGCGTCCGCTGAGGGCGTTCTGCAGTGTTTCCAGGGAGGGCGTGGCACTGCCGAGCAAAATCGGGATACCGTGCTCGCGAGCCCGGAAGATCGCCAGATCGCGGGCGTGGTAGCGAAACCCGTCCTGCTGTTTGAAGGAGCCGTCATGTTCCTCGTCGACAATGATCAGTCCCGGGTGTTTTAACGGTGTGAAGATGGCCGAGCGGGTGCCTATCAGAATGCGTGCGCTGCCCTCCCGAGCCCAGAGCCAGGCATCCAGGCGCTGGCGGTCGGTCAGTCCTGAATGCAGAGCCAACACCGGTACGCGGAAGCGGGCCTTGAAACGGGCAATGGTTTGGGGGGTCAACCCGATCTCGGGGACCAGGACCAGTGCCTGTTTGCCTTCTTCAATGCAGCGCTGAATCGCCTGCAGGTAGACTTCGGTTTTGCCTGAGCCGGTGACACCCTCCAGCAGCATGGGGGCAAACCCCTGAGCCCGGTGCATGGCTTCAACGGCCTGAAGTTGCTCGTCATGCAGGGGCAATGGTGCTTCACGCAGGAGTTCATGGCCGGTGTTGTCTGCATGGGGGAGTGCGGGGGGGCGTTCAAAAGACTCGGCCAACCCTTTTTCGCTGAGTGTGTTCAGCAGGGCAGGGTTGCCCCCTTCAGCGCGCAGGGCGTCGGTGCTGATGCCCTGAGGATGTTCCAGGAGCAAGGTTAGCAGTTCACGCTGGCGCTCGGCGCGGGACGACAGCTGGTTAAGATCAGCTTCGCTGGAAGGTCGCCATAGTGTCTGGTGCTGGAAGTGCGCGGGCTGTCCCTGGCGCAACAGAACCGGCAGTGCCTGTTGCAGAGCATCACCCAATGGATGTTGATAGTACTGAGCCGCCCAGGAGGTCAGTTGGAAAAGGTCCTGAGTGAGTACGGGGGTGGTATCGAGCAGTTCCAGCGCCGGTTTTAGTTTGCTCAGAGGGAATTCGCTTTCGGTCTCCAGCGAAACCAGTACTCCAATGACCTCGCGACGGCCGAAGGGTACGCGCACCCGACAGCCGGGTTGAGCCGTCTCCGGGCCGTAGATCGGCGGACGGTAATCAAACAGGCGGTACAGAGGTGTGGGTATGGCGACGCGGAAAATCAAAATGGGGCCTCTGAGTGGCGAATAAGCGCTGAATCTAAGGCTGCAGTCTAGGGGTTTTGGCACGAACAGGGAATGGTTTTGGATGCTTGCCCGCAGGGGTAACAGTGCGTATAATTTCGCGCCTTGGTTGTACATATATTGTGCTTGTTGAAAGCACGCAAATAAATGTGCGGTGCCTGGCGTCAGATGCGACCGGGTGGCGGCACGCCAATTTTGTCGAGGTTTAAGATGAAAGCTGGTATCCATCCGGAATACACCGAAATCAAAGTTACCTGTTCTTGCGGTAACGTAATGAACACCCGTTCTACTCTGGGTCAGGACATGCTGGTCGACGTATGCAGCCAGTGCCACCCGTTCTACACAGGCAAGCAGAAGGAAGCGACTTCTGGTGGCCGTGTTGACCGCTTCAAGAAACGTTTCGGTTCTCGTGGCTTCAAGTCGTAAGCGACTCTTTCCACGTGAACAAAAAAAGGCACTCATAATGAGTGCCTTTTTTGTATCTGCGCGGGCCGTGTGTCTGCTTGTTTTTTTTCTTTTGTTTCCTGCGCTGACGCAGGCTGCCTGTTCGCAATTGCCCGGCGGCTTCTCGGCTCATGTTGATCATGTCTACGATGGTGACACCCTGCGCCTGCAGGATGGCCGCAAGGTGCGCCTGGTGGGTGTGAACACGCCGGAGATGGGGCGCGACGGGCGTGCTGATGAGCCTTATGCCCGGGAAGCACGTAACTGGTTGAAACAACGGGCAGACCGACAGCGGGTTTACCTGTTGCCGGGGAGCGAGTCTCGTGACCGCTATGGGCGACTGTTGGCGCATCTTTATCTGCCGGATGGCCGTCTTGCTGCCGAATGGATGGTGCGAGAGGGATTGGGTTATGCGTTGGCCATGGGTAGCGATGAACGCCTGGCTGATTGTCTGTTTGAGGCAGAGCAGGAAGCGAGGCAGAAGTCTGAGCGGTTATGGCAACAGTCGCCAGTGGCGGCAGGGGATGTCAGCCAGAGTGGCTTTGCTGTCGTGCGAGGCAGGGTGACAAGGATCACGCCGACCCGGCGGGGGCTTTATATCGACCTGGATCAACACCTGGCGCTGTTTTTGTCAGAGGACGTGGTCGATGAGGTTGGGGCGGATCTCTGGCAAACGGGGCAGGTTTTGGAGGCCCGTGGCTGGTTGGTGGATCGCTTGCAGCGTCAGCAGAATTTGGCTGCAGGCCAGCAGCGCTGGCTGTTGAGAGTGATGCATAAGTACCACATAAGAGAGCACTGAAGTGCTAAATTGCATCGCCCGAAGCACGGTTGTTGTGGTTATAGGTTTTATATATGATGCAAGTCCGTCTTATTAAACCTTAGTTGGAAACAGCAACCATGTCTCAAGATTTCAAACAAGCTGCTCTCGATTACCACGAGTTTCCTCGTCCAGGTAAAATCAGTGTAGAGCTCTCTACCCCTGCTGAGACTTCGCGCGATCTTTCCCTGGCTTACTCGCCGGGCGTGGCCGAACCGGTCCGTGAGATTGCCAAGGACCCGGAAGCAGCGTATCGCTACACTGCCAAAGGTAACCTGGTTGCCGTGATCTCCAACGGTTCCGCTATCCTGGGTCTGGGTGACCTGGGTCCGCTGGCTTCCAAGCCGGTGATGGAAGGTAAGGCCCTGCTGTTCAAGCGTTTTGCCAATATCGACTCTATCGACATTGAAGTGGATGCTGAGAGCCCGCAGGCATTCATCGATACCGTAGCGCGTATCGCTGAAACCTTCGGTGGAATCAACCTGGAAGACATCAAAGCACCTGAATGCTTCGAGATCGAGCGCGCCCTGATCGAGCGTTGCAAGATCCCGGTTTTCCACGATGATCAGCATGGCACCGCGATTGTAACCGCGGCCGGCATGATCAACGCGCTGGAACTGGCTGGCAAGAAGCTGGAAGAAGCACAGATCGTATGCCTGGGTGCGGGCGCTGCTGCCAGCGCGTGCATGAAGCTGCTGATCAATATGGGTGCCAAGGTCGAAAACATCTTCATGCTGGACCGCAAGGGTGTGATCCACTCCGGTCGTGAAGATCTGACACCGGAAAAAGCGGCATTTGCCACTGAAACCGACAAGCGTACTCTGGAAGACGCAATTACTGGCGCAGATGTGTTCGTTGGCCTGTCTGGTCCGAACCTGCTGTCACCGGAAAACCTGCTGAAGATGGCGGACAACCCGATCGTCTTCGCCTGCGCAAACCCGGATCCGGAAATCAAGCCGGAACTGGCGCGTGAGACCCGTTCTGATGTGATCATGGCGACTGGTCGTTCCGATTACCCGAATCAGGTAAACAACGTACTGGGCTTCCCGTTCATTTTCCGTGGTGCACTGGATGTTCGTGCAACCGCGATCAATGAAGAGATGAAGGCTGCGGCGGTTCGTGCTCTGGCTGATCTGGCGAAAGAGCCGGTAACTCAGGAAGTACTGAACGCTTACGGTCTGGATGCTCTGGAGTTCGGTCGTGAATACATCCTGCCGAAGGCGACTGATTCCCGTCTGCTGGGTGCAATCTCCTACGCTGTTGCCAAAGCTGCAGTGGATACTGGAGTGGCACGTTTGCCGATCCCGGCGAGCTACCCGCTGTAAGTCAGCCGGTATCACGGGAAAATACAAAAAAACCGCTGCGTTCGCAGCGGTTTTTTTATGCCTGTCGAGTGGTCGGTTCAGAAACCGAAAATGGCTTCAGTCGCCGGTGCCTTGAGCTGTTGCTCCGGGCTGCGGGCCGTTTCGCGTGGCACATCCTCGCTTCTGAAGTACTCGGGCATGGCGTTTTCCTGGCCCGGATAGGCGCGCTTGCCGGTGGCGGGGTCAATGCTGATGCGTACGACACCCTCAGGAACGGCTGGCGGGTTGTCCGGAATGCCTTGCAGTGCCTCTTCCATGAAATCGATCCAGATCGGCAAGGCTCGGCTGCTGCCGTATTCACCACGGCCAAGGGGGGACGGCTGGTCAAAGCCTACCCAAGTGGTAGCCACCAGATCAGGGCTGAAGCCGCTGAACCATACATCTTTCTGCTCGTTGGTGGTGCCGGTTTTGCCCGCCAGGTCTGCGCGCTGCAGCACCTGAGCGCGGGTGCCAGTGCCGCGGGTGATGACATCACGCATGACGTCGTAGATCAGGAAGGCGTTGCGCGGGCTGATGATGCGCGGTGCCGGCGTCGGGCTTGCCGGAATCTGCTCAGGGGGGAGCAGTATCGGTGCTTCTGTTGCGACCAGATTGTCGCTGTCAGAAGGACTTGTGTCATCGCCGGTCAGTGCCGGGCTGGTATTCTCTGAGGTGCTGGTCGGGGCGCAATCCGGGCAGGCCTGAATCGGGTTTGCCTGCAACAGGATCTCGCCCTCAGCGTTCTCAATTCGACTGATGAGGTAGGGTTGTACCAGGAAGCCGCCATTGGCCAGTGCGGCATAGCCGCGTGCGACCTGAAGAGGTGTGGCGCTGGCGCTGCCCAGTGAGAGTGAGAGGTTGCCAGGGAAGTTCTCGGGCTCGAAACCGAAGCGCAAAATGAAATCGCGCGCCTGCTCAATACCGAGGGCGCGCATCAGGCGTATCGATACCAGATTGCGTGAGCGGAACAAGGCCTCGCGTAGACGGGTCGGGCCATTGAACTTGCCGTTGTCGTTCTCGGGGCGCCAGGTGCCCTCAAGGCTCACGTCATGGAAGACAACCGGCGCATCATTGATGATGGAAGCGGGAGTGAATCCGTTCTCCAGCGCGGCCGTGTACAAGAAGGGCTTGATGTTGGAGCCAGGCTGGCGATAGGCCTGAGTAACCCGGTTGAACTTGTTGTGGTAAAAGCTGAAACCGCCGGTCAATGCGCGGATAGCGCCGTCCTGAGGGTTTAGTGCGATCAGGGCGCCCTGAACCTGTGGCATCTGGGTGAGTCGAAGTTCTCCGTTATCATCCAGCATGACCCGAATAATGTCGCCGGCGTTGAGTACGTCTACCGGGCGTTTCGGCGCGGGGCCTGTCCAGTGTACGGTTTGGTAGGGTCGCGCCCATTGGATCCCGGCCCAGTCGAGCGGGCTCTCGCTGCCATCCGTACGTAAGAGGCGAGCACCGCTGTCGGTGACCTCCAGTACCAGAGCGGGCTCCAGTCCGGCGTAAGCGGTGTACTGTCGCAGCGCGTTAAGCTGGTCTTCAGGGTTCAGTGAATCGATGTCGATGTTGGCCTCGGCGCCGCGGTAGCCGTGATCGTCCGTATAGTCGAGCAGGCCGCGACGCAGCGCGGCGGTGGCTTCTTTCTGCATGCCGCTGTTTACGGTTGTCCAGACACGGTAGCCATCGGTGTAAAGGTCTTCACCATACTGCTCATAAAGCTGCTGTCGAACCATTTCCGCAATGTAGGGAGCATCCAGTTCGATGTCGCTGCGGTGGTAGCGTGCTGTGACCGGGGTAGAAACCGCTTCTTCATGCTGATGTTGAGAGATGTATCCCAGTTGGAGCATGCGGCCCAGAATCCAGTCTCGGCGCTCCAGAGCGCGTTGTGGATTGGTGATCGGGTTGAAGGCGGAAGGGGCTTTGGGTAGGCCGGCAATCATGGCAAGCTGTGCCAGGCTCAAGTCTTCGATGTTTTGGCCGTAATAGGTATTGGCGGCGGCCTGGATGCCATAGGCGCGGTGTCCGAGGTAGATCTGGTTGACGTAGAGTTCCATGATCTCCTGCTTGTTCAGCTCCTGCTCGATCTGCAGGGCCAGCAGAATTTCGATGAACTTGCGCTTAAAGGTCTGTTCCCGGGTAAGGAAGAAGTTTTTGGCAACCTGCATGGTGATGGTGGAGCCGCCGCTCTGGATGCGTCCTGTTGAAGCAAGCTGGAAGGCTGCACGGCTAAGGCCCTTGATGTCGATGCCAAAGTGGTCGAAGAAGCGCGCATCTTCAGCTGCTTGCAATGCCTTGATGAAATTGTCGGGGATTTTTTCGTACGGGATCGGGGAGCGTTTCTTTTCGCCAAATTCGGCAATCAGTTTGTCGTCTGCGGAATAAACGCGAAGTGGTGTCTGGAATTTAACTTCTCTAAGGCTCTGAACGTCGGGAAGTTCCGGACTGAAGTAGTAATACACGCCGGCAAAAGTCGCAAAGCCAGTAAAGACGCCGATTAGAGACAGTGTTAGTAACCACTTAAATAGCCGTTTCAGAATACGCATGCGGGCCCTGGAAAGTCCGTTGGAAAAAAATAGAGCTGGATCATTATATAGGTGTAACTAGCGCGGTCCACAGTGAACTTGCAGTTTAAATTGTTCCTGAATCAGGCTACATTGTGACCGATTGCGGGACTTCACCTGGTTGATGATATAAGGAAAATGTCGTGCTCAGCTTATTCAAGCCCAAGACTGCCGGCTGGGTAGGAGTGGATATCGGGTCCGCTTCTGTCAAGCTGGTCGCGCTTACCAAACATGGACAGTCATACCAGATAGAAGGCTATGCTGTCGTTCCTTTGCCTCCTGCTGCGGTTGTCGACGGCAATGTCGAGATTCCCGGTGAAGTGTCCGATGCCATCGAACGAGGCATCAAAATCTGTGGCGTGAGTCTGTCTCATGCGGTTACGGCTGTGCCTTCCTCTGCGGTCATTACCAAGCGCCTGGAAATCAGTAATGCCTTTGTTGGCATGGAGCTGGAAGAACAGGTTCAGGTTGAAGCTGATCAGTTCATTCCCTACCCCCTCGAAGAAGTCGCACTGGATTTCGAGGTGCAGGGACCGGTCGACAAAGCTCCAGAGCTCAACGATATTCTGTTGGTTGCCTGCCGTCGGGACGATGCCGACAGCCGCGAAGAGGCGATTAACGGCTCAGGCCTGAAGTGTGAAGTCATCGATATTGATACTTATGCGATCGAACGGACCTTGCCGTTGCTTCAGCAGGGCGAACCGGGCGGTCAGCTTGTGGGTATCGTCGACATCGGTGCTGCGACCCTGACCCTGAATGTGTTCAAGGGTAACAAGATTATTTACAACCGAGAGCAGGCGTTTGGCGGCAATGATCTGACCAACATGATCCATCAGCAGAAAGGGATCGAAGTGGCAGACGTTGAACGCATGCTCAGCTCCGGTGAGTTGGATGAGGAGACAATGGACATGCTGGTGCTGCCTTTCCGTCAGACGGTCGTGCAGCAGGTGTCCCGTGCGCTCCAGTTCTATTACTCGTCCGGCTCTCAGGGGCAGTTGAGCAAGCTCTACCTGGCGGGTGGTACATCGGGGCTTGAAGGGCTCTCAGATATGGTTGCAGAGGAGATTGGCGTCAGCACGCACATCGCCAATCCCTTCGTTAATATGCAAGTGGCTTCCAAGGTTAATGCGGCACGGTTGCAGAAGGATGCGCCATGCCTGCTCAAGGCATGTGGCCTGGCGCAGCGAAGCTTTGATATTTAGGGATCATAGGGATTATGTATGGCACGTATTAACCTCAGACCCTGGCGCGAAGAACGGAATGAACGGCTGCAGAAGCGTTTCATCGGCAATATCGTCGGTGCCGCCCTTCTGGGGGTGCTCGTGGTGCTGGCGATCAGCTATTACTACGACGTTCAGATGGATCGTCAGAACGCACGTAACAACTACATGAAAACCGAGATCGCCAAGCTGGACCAGAAGATCAAGGAAATTCAGGAACTCAGGGCCAAGCGTGAGCGTTTGTTGGAACGTTTGAATGCGATCCAGCAGTTACAGGGCAATCGTCCCGTCATTGTGCGTAACTTCGATGAGTTGGTTCGTGTGCTGCCGGACGGTGCGCACTATGAACTGCTGGTGCGCAAGGGTGAGAAAATCACCATCGATGGCTTCGCGGAAAACAATAACGAGGTTTCAGAGTTGATGCGCAGACTGGATGGCTCCATCTGGTTTGCCGAGCCTGATCTGCGTCAAGTCGATCAAGATGGCGAAGTCAAGCATTTCAATATGCAGGTTGGCATGAGCCGTCCTGATGCTGAGGAGGCTAAATAAATGGATGCCAACTCATTCAAGCGCGCCTTTCAGGGTTTTGATGTTAACAATGTGGATATCAATCAGGCCGGTAACTGGCCGATTGGTGTCAAGGTGGTCGTGTATCTGCTGGTATTTGCGGTTGTAGTGGGGGCGGGTGTCCACTTCTTCATCAAAGACAAGCATGTGGCGGTTGAGCGTGAGATCAGCAAGGAACGTGAGCACAAGCAGGAATACCAGACCAAGGCTTTTCAGGTGGCCAGCCTGGATGCGCTGCGCAAGCAGATGGCCGATGTGGAAGGTCGATTTGCCGAATTATTGAAGCAGCTGCCAACCGATAAAGAAGTACCGGGCCTGTTGGAAGATATTACGGAGATCGGTCAGGCGGCCGGGCTGGAGTTTACTCTGATACAACTTGAGCCTGAGAGAAAGGAACAGTTCTATGTAGAGCTGCCTATCAGAATCATGGTTCAAGGCAACTACCACCAGATGGGTGAATTCGTCAGTGGCGTGGCCGCAATCAAGCGTATCGTAACGCTGCACGACTTCTCTCTTTCGCCTGAAGCAGGCGGGCGACTGTCAATGGAAATCAGCGCGAAGACTTACCGCTATGATGATACAAAATAATACTCGGTCAAAAGGCCGGCTGGGGTTGGCCTTGCTTCTGGTGCTGCCGTTGGCGGGATGCCTTTGGGTGGATGATACTCAGGATCTCGAGCGTTATACACGCGAACAGCAGGCCCGGCCCAGTGGCAAGATAGAGCCGTTGCCTACATTCAAGCCTTATGAAAGCTTCGTTTATGAAGGTGCCAGTCTGAGGAATCCTTTCCGCCCCATCGTTCGGGTGACGGCTGATCGTGACGAGAATACCGTCAACGATGCGGTTCAGCCGGATTTGGATCGGCCCAAGGAATACCTGGAAGAGTTCTCGGTTGATGACCTGCATATGGTTGGCATCATCACAGAACCGGGTGGCAACACTCTTTGGGCTTTGATCAAGGATCCCAACCAGGAGGTTCATCGCGTTGTCGCAGGTAATTACTTGGGCAACGATTACGGTGAAGTCACCGAAATCAGTGAGCGTGAGCTTCAGCTGGTAGAGATTATTTCCAATGGGCGGGGCGGCTGGATGAAGCGGCCGCGTACACTGACGTTAGAAGAGCAGCAGGATTGATAAGGATGCAGACCGTGAATACAGATAGACGGATCGAAACCAACCGGATGCAGACCCGACGCTTGGCGCCATTCTGGCTCCTGCTAATGGCGTTGATGCTGACTGTCTTTGGTCGTGCCGCGGTGGCGCAGAATGCTGTCCTTCAGGACGTACACTTTGCATCCTTGCCGGGTAAGAAGATCGAGGTTCAGCTGAGCTTCGACTCTACTCCTCCCGCGCCAAAGGCTTACCTGATCGAAACGCCGCCTCGACTGGTGATGGATGTCTGGGGAGCCAGCAACGGCATGGATCAGAAAATGCTGGCGGTGAAGTCCGGTGACGTTGACAGCCTGCATTTTGCGGAAGCCAACGGCCGTATGCGTATCGTAGCCAACCTGAATGAGGTGATGGGATACGACATTCGTGTCGAGGGTAATCAGTTGCTGCTGGAATTGGGTGGAGATCAGGTTGTCGCCAGTGCGGATCAGGCTCAGCCCAAAGCCAACCGTGCTGAAGCTGCAGTGCGCGCCGAGACAAATGCACCTGCTCAGTCCACTGGAGTGGATTTCCATCGCCTGGAGGGTGATCGCGGGCGCATCACCATCGATCTGGCCAATCCCGGTGCCGGGCTCGACATCATTGAGGAAGGCGGCAATGTGGTGGTCAACCTGACCAACGCTAACCTGGACCCTTCGCAGCAGCAGCGTCTCGACGTGCAGGATTTTGCCACACCGGTCAACTTCATCGACACAGCAGTCAATGGTCGTAACGCGACCATCCTGATCAAAACGACTTCCGCGCCTTATGACTATATGGCCTACCAGAGTGGCAGCCAGCTGGTTTTGGACTTCAAACCGCTGACAGTCGGTGAGCAGAAAGCCAAGGAAAATCTGTTCCCCTACAACGGCGAAAAGATCGATCTGAATTTCCAGAATGTCGAGATTCGTACCGTTCTGCAGATCATTGCCGAAGTGGCCAAGATGAATCTGGTGGTCAGCGACAACGTTCAGGGTGATATTACCCTGCGTCTGAAAAATGTGCCCTGGGACCAAGCGCTGGATATCGTGCTGAAAACCAAGGGACTGGACAAGCGCGAAGCCGGTAATGTACTGCTGGTTGGTACTGTTCAGGAGATTGCAGAGCGAGAAGCCGTTGAACTGCAGAGTCAGCAGAGCGAGATCACCGTAGCGCCGTTGGTAACCGACTTCATTCAGATCGACTATCGCAAAGCATCTGACATTAAAGACAGAGTTGTTGAAGCCAAGCTGGTTTCAGAGCGTGGCTTTGTGATGGCAGATGATGAAACCAATACGTTGATGGTTCGTGAAACTGCCAGTCAGATAGAAGAGATCCGCAGGACAATCGAGCAGTTTGATATTGAAGTTGCGCAAGTGATGGTTGAGGCTCGTCTAGTGACTGCTACGATGAGTGATGCAAAGTCACTTGGTGTAAAGTGGGGCGTGAACCACAGCAGCGATAACTGGGTAATAGGTGGCCGTCTTGCACAAGTTGAAGATGGTGTGACAGAGGAAATCACCACAAGCAACATGATGGATTCAACTGGCTTAATGATCGATATGGGGCCAACTACCGGCATAAAATCAGGCCTTGCGCTTGGGTTTATTAGCGGTGATGTCCTGATTAATGCTGAGCTATCTGCTCTTGAAACTGATGGGCGGGTTGAGGTTGTTTCACAGCCGAAAGTGATTACAACCAATGGTAAGGCTGCTGTTATTAAAGCTGGGCAGGAGATACCAACTCGTACTATCGATGGTGATGGTGAAGTAACAGTTGAGTGGAAAGAAGTTGTCCTCAAACTGGATGTCGTGCCACAGCTTATACCGGGTGATAAAGTACAGCTTGACTTGATTATTACTGAAGATTCAGTTGGTGAGGTCTATGATGAACTTGGCAACCGTCTAATTAATAAGCAAGAATTGCGTACTTCCATCGTGATAGCTGATGGTGAAACAGTTGTGCTGGGCGGAGTTCTGCGTCGACAAAGTAATGAAAACTTTACTAAAACGCCTTTGCTTGGTGACATACCAGTTATTGGAAATCTGTTTAAAAGTCGCTCCAGTAGCGCCGAAAAACGTGAACTCCTGATCTTCATTACTCCGCAGATGATCCGCGAGTCACTGAGACGATAAGTACAAAGAGTTAATAACAATTTGAATGTGTTTCTAATTGGCCCTATGGGTGCTGGCAAAAGCACCATAGGGCGTTTGCTTTCCCAGGAGCTGGGGCTGGAGTTCCACGATTCCGACCGTGAAATCGAGGCCAAAGCCGGTACCAATATTCCGTGGATCTTCGATGTCGAGGGTGAAGCGGGATTTCGCCAGCGTGAAGAAGCAACCATTGATGAGCTGACTCTGCTGGACAATATCGTTCTGGCGACCGGGGGCGGTGCTGTTCTGCGTGAGCCCAATCGCCGTCATCTGCAAAGCAGAGGTACGGTGGTGTATTTGCATACCTCCATTGAGCAACAGCTTGAGCGGACCGCAAAGGACCGAAATCGGCCCCTCCTGCAGACGGAGAACCCACGAGCTGTGCTGGAAGCGCTGATCAAGGAGCGTGATCCTCTGTACCGCGCTTGCTGTGATCTGTTGATCAAAACCGATCGACGTCATCCCAGAGGGGTCGTCAACGACATCGTTCGTTACCTCAAACGGCAGAAACCCCTCACTACGCCAGAGTAAAGCGCTTTCGGAGACTTACTGATGCAAACGCTGAATGTTGATCTTGGGGAGCGCAGCTACCCCATTCATATTGGTCAGAACCTGTTGGCACAGCCTCTGCTTGCGCCGTTCATCAAAGGCCGACAGGTCATGGTGGTCAGCAATGAAACCGTTGCGCCGTTATATCTGGACAAACTGATGTCTCAGTTGTCCGGTTTTCAGGTCGACATGATCATCCTGCCGGATGGTGAGGCCTTCAAGAATCTGGATCATGTCAACCGGATCTTCGATGCCCTGCTCGAAAAGCGGCACAACCGAACCACCACGTTGATTGCCTTGGGTGGCGGTGTCGTAGGGGATATGACCGGTTTTGCGGCCGCCTGTTACCAGCGTGGGGTCGCTTTCATTCAGGTCCCGACGACGCTACTGTCGCAGGTTGATTCCTCTGTTGGAGGCAAGACTGGAGTGAATCATCCGCTGGGCAAGAACATGATCGGAGCCTTCCATCAGCCGCAGGTGGTGCTGGCCGATACGGATGTGTTGGCAACCTTACCCGAACGAGAGCTGTCCGCAGGACTGGCAGAAGTGATCAAGTATGGCTTGATCCATGATGCAGAGTTTCTCGCCTGGCTGGAAGAGAACATGTCGGCACTGCGTCGGCGCGATGCCGGAGCACTCAGTCAGGCCATTTACCGCTCCTGTGAGATCAAGGCCGAGATGGTGGCCTTGGATGAGCGTGAATCAGGTGTTCGTGCACTGTTGAATCTGGGGCATACCTTCGGTCACGCGATCGAAACCGATCAGGGATATGGTCAGTGGCTTCATGGCGAAGCCGTTGGGGCTGGCACCATGATGGCAGCGGACCTGTCGGCTCGTTTGGGGTGGCTGACTCAGGCCGACCTGGACCGTGTTCGCAAAATCCTGCAGGCGGCAGGCTTGCCTGTACAGCCGCCGGCCAGCATGAGTTCTGAGCGTTTCGTGGAGCTGATGGCGGTAGACAAAAAGGTGATCGACGGCAGTCTGCGTCTGGTGCTACTGCAGCAGTTGGGTAAGGCAGTCGTAACGTCTGATTTCCCTGCAGAGCGGCTGACCGAAACGCTGACCGCAGGTGAGTGCCTGGGTCAGCTATAACCGGCTGGAAGGCAGATTCGGAACAGGAGGTTGAAGGTCGGACATGAGTGTACCCAGTTACTACCATGAGCCTGGTTCGCGCTTGCAGTTGTCGGAAAAACTGCAGCATCTGGTGCGCTTTTCCGACTTTCTGATCCTGATAACGGGTGTCGAAGGCTGTGGAAAAACGACACTCTTGCAGAAGCTGGAGCAGGACGGGCAGGCGTCGACGGGTCGGTCGGCAATGGTGGGCTTTGAAGCCACAGCGGATGTAACCGGCTTGCTGCAGGCGTTGACGCATGCCTTGCAGCTGGAACCGGCAGATGGCAATCAGGCGCGTCTTTCGCAACTGCATGGCTTGGCGAAGCAGCTGGCGGAGGATGACCTCTCGCTGGTATTGCTGATCGATGATGCTGACTACCTGACCAATAATGCGCTGGAATTGCTGATCAATTTTGCCACTCTCGAGGGGGCTGCTGCTCCCCGCATCCTGTTGGCGGGCACCGCAGCGTTTGAGCAGCGCTTCAGAGGTCTGGAGCTGGATCAGCGTCTCGAAGGGCACCTGCATGTCGAGAACCTTGAACCCTTTACGTCTGAAGAGTCGGCGGAATTCATCGAGTCCTTGTTGCCGGATGGGGTGGCACTCAAGGAACGACAGTTGCGCCTTCTGGTTGAACAGTCTGCCGGCCGACCAGCGCGGCTGCGTCAGGCGGTTGCCGAGGTGCTCAAGCGTGACGCCGGGGTATCTCGCTCGCCCGGCCGGTTGCCGATGCCTCCCAAGCATATCAGTGCCGCTTTTGTGATCCTGCTGCTGGTTTTCTCGGTTGCCATCTGGCAATACCTGCCGGACGAAGAGGAAGAGCAAGTGGTTGCAGAACGAGTAACCCTGCCGCTGGCCATTAATAAAGTGCCTCAGGCGCAGACAGGTTCAGTCAAAGAGATTCCTCTGGATGAAGAGCCTTCACCGTTCAAGGCTCCGCAAGCAGAAAACATTGATATGGTCAGGCCGGAACTGCCGAAAGTGGCTGCGCAGGCTGCTGTGTCTGATGATGTATCTGCAGGCAGCGCTTCTTCACCGGTTGCACAGGCCATTTCTGAGCCGCTGGAGGCGACACCGGTAACAGAGGCGATTTCTGTTGCCAATGCTGATTCCGGCCCCCGCTCTGACTTGGCTGTTGAGTCTGAGCCTGATCTCAAGGCAGCAGTTGAACCCGAAGCAACACCCGTCGCTAAGCCAGAACCCAAGCCGGAACCGAAGTCAGAGCCCAAACCTGAGCCCAAACCGGAACCAAAACCGGAACCAAAACCGGAACCCGAGCCCAAGCCTGCTCAGGCTGAATCGACGGCTGGCGTGGCCGAGCGCTGGCTTCGTGAGCAGGAGTTGCTGGGTTGGCCAGAGCAGGGATATACCCTGCAGATGCTGGGAGCCCGCGAAGAAAAGAGCGTTAAGGACTTCATTGAGGCTCAGTCCCAACCGCAGCGTTTCTACTATTTCCGTACCCTGTTCAAGGGTAAGCCCTGGCATGTCGTGGTCTATGGGCAATATGCTGACCGTGCAGCCGCTGTGAGCGCCGTAAATGCATTGCCGGCCGATCTCAAGAAGTTGCGGCCCTGGGCACGATCAATAGCGGGTGTTAAATCAGATATACAGAAAAATCAGTAGCTTACGATGAAAAATGGCACCTTTGGGTGCCATTTTTTTGGTCTCGAATTTTACCCCTTGCTGGATAAAATTTGTTCTTTTTTCACCGCGCGTGTAAAATTGCTTCCCCTTTTTGCCCGTCCAGTATGCCCCGGGAGAAAGGAGATATTATAACTATTTGTTTTTGAAGAGTTTTTTAGTGAGGTCGGCTTATGAATAAAGGTCTTTATCGCCTCGGAGAATTCAAGGATAACTGTGGCTTTGGTCTGATGGCCCATATGCAGGGTCAGACCAGTCACGACTTGTTGGAAAAGGCGATTGAAGCACTGGCTTGCATGACTCACCGCGGGGGAATCGCTGCGGACGGCAAAACAGGGGATGGTTGTGGCCTGCTGATGCAGAAGCCGGACACTTTCCTGCGTGCAGTCATGAAAGAAGAGCGGGGCGTAGAGCTCGGCGAAAACTATGCCGTGGGCATGGTATTTCTGTCCCGGGAGCCGGCCCTTGCCGAGCAGGCTCGGAATGAGCTGAACAGTGCTTTGGAGGCCCAGGGCCTTGAAGTTGCTGGCTGGCGTGAAGTGCCAACAGATCAAAGCTGCTTGGGGCCGATCGCGAAAGATACACTGCCACAGATCGAGCAGGTATTTATCAATCCGAACGGCAAGAGTGATCGAGAATTTGCCGTTAGCCTCTTTACAGCCCGCCGCCTCACCGAAAACGCTCTCAGCCAGGATCCTGATTTTTACATTTGCAGCCTGTCCGACAAGGTTCTGTCCTACAAGGGCCTGATGATGCCGGTCGATCTGCCGGTGTTCTACAAGGACCTGAACGATCCGCGTCTGGAAACGGCTATCTGTACTTACCATCAGCGTTTCTCGACCAACACGGCTCCACGCTGGCCGTTGGCTCAGCCTTTCCGCTTCCTGGCACACAACGGTGAGATCAATACTGTTGACGGCAACCGCAACTGGGCACGTGCACGTCGCACCAAGTTCGTTACTGAGCTTCTGCCCAATCTGGATGAGCTGCAGCCGATCGTCAATACAACCGGCTCTGACTCTTCCAGCATGGACAACATGCTGGAATTCCTGCTGGTGGGTGGCATGGATATCTACAAGGCCGTGCGCATGATCGTGCCGCCGGCATGGCAGAACGTCGAGACCATGGATTCCGATCTGCGTGCCTTCTACGATTATCACTCCATGCACATGGAGCCCTGGGATGGCCCCGCCGGTATGGTTATGACCGATGGCCGCTTCGCAGTCTGCATGCTGGACCGCAACGGACTGCGTCCGTCCCGCTGGGTAATGACCCGTGACGGTTATATCTGCACCGCGTCCGAGATCGGCGTGTTCGACTACGCGCCTGAAGACATTGTGGCTCAGGGCCGTGTCGGACCGGGTCAGATGTTGTCGATCGATACCCAGACCGGTGAAGTTCTGCACACACAAGATGTGGACAACAAGCTCAAGTCCGGTCAGCCCTACAAGCAGTGGCTGAAGGACAATGCCATTCGCCTTGAACAGCACATGAACTTCGAAGTGGAGTCCCAGTCCTTCCGCGAAATGTCGCCGGAAGAGACCAGGGAACACATGAAGATGTTCAATGTCAGCTTCGAGGAGCGTGATCAGGTTCTGCGCCCGCTGGGCGAGTCCGGTATGGAAGCGGTTGGCTCCATGGGCGACGACAAGCCGATGGCGGTCCTGTCCAGTCAGATCCGCTCGCCGTACGACTACTTCCGTCAGCAGTTCGCGCAGGTGACCAACCCGCCGATCGACCCGTTGCGTGAAGCGATCGTCATGTCTCTCGAGACCTGTATCGGTGCCGAGCAAAACGTCTTCGAAGAAACGCCGGAGCATGCGCGTCGTATCATCCTGACCACGCCTGTGCTGTCTGCCAACAAGTTCCGCTATCTGCTGAATTGCCCGCATGAGGGGTTCGAATCTCAGCAGCTGGATCTGCAGTACGATCCTGAAATCGGCTTGCAGCAGGCGATCCAGAACCTCTGTGCCCAGGCTGAAGAAGCCGCTCGCAGTGGCAAGGTGCTGCTGATCCTGACCGATGCCTACATCCAGCGCGGCAAGCTGCCGATCCATGCCTCCATGGCCACCGGTGCAGTACACCACCACCTGGTGGAGAAGGGACTGCGTTGCGAAACCAACCTGATCGTTGAAACCGCGACTGCGCGTGACCCGCATCACTTCGCAGTGCTGTTCGGCTTTGGTGCCACCGCGGTATATCCGTATCTGGCCTACCGTGTGCTCAATGACCTTTGTCGCACCGGTGAACTGGGTCTGGAGCCGCTGCAGGCGCATGAAAACTATCGCAAGGGCATCAACAAGGGTCTGCTGAAGATCCTGTCCAAGATGGGTATCTCAACCATCGCGTCCTATCGTGGTGCTCAGCTGTTCGAAGCCGTGGGTCTGTCCAGCGAAGTGGTTGAGCTTTGCTTCCGTGGCGTTTGCAGCCGTATCGAAGGTGCTCGCTTCACCGACTTCCAGAAGGAACAGGGTGAATTGGCCAAGCAGGCCTGGAGCCCCCGTAAGCCGATTCGTCAGGGTGGTTTGCTGAAGTACGTTCACGGTGGTGAATACCATGCCTACAACCCGGATGTGGTCAAGACGATCCACGAAGCGGTCACCACGGGCGATAAGCGCGCCTATGACCGTTACGCGGAACTGGTCAACAACCGTGGTGTGGCTACACTGCGTGACCTGCTGGGTCTGAAAAAGGGCCTGAAGCCGGTGCCGCTGGACGAAGTCGAGCCGGTCGAGAATATCTTCCCGCGCTTTGACAGTGCCGCCATGTCTCTGGGAGCGCTGTCTCCGGAAGCGCATGAAGCGCTGGCTGTGGCCATGAACGAACTGGGTGGTCGCTCCAACTCCGGCGAGGGTGGTGAAGATCCAGCCCGTCACGGCACGATCAAGCGCTCCAAGATCAAACAGGTGGCCTCGGGCCGTTTCGGTGTGACGCCGGAATACCTGATGAGCGCCGACGTCATGCAGATCAAGGTCGCTCAGGGCGCGAAGCCGGGTGAAGGTGGTCAGCTGCCGGGTGGCAAGGTGAACGATCTGATCGCACGCCTGCGTTACTCGGTACCGGGCGTGACTCTGATTTCACCGCCGCCGCACCATGACATCTACTCGATCGAGGACCTGGCGCAGCTGATCTTCGACCTCAAGCAGATCAATCCTGAAGGTCTGGTGTCAGTGAAGCTGGTATCCCGTCCGGGTGTCGGCACCATCGCCTGTGGTGTTGCCAAGGCATATGCCGACCTCATCACCATCTCCGGTTATGACGGTGGTACTGCGGCGTCTCCGCTGACCTCCATCCATTATGCCGGTTCTCCGTGGGAGCTGGGTCTGGCTGATGCCCAGCAGGCACTGCGTGCCAACCAGCTGCGCGGCAAGATTCGTCTGCAGACAGACGGTGGTTTGAAAACCGGTCTGGACGTGGTCAAGGCTGCGATTCTGGGTGCGGAAAGCTTCGGCTTCGGTACCATGCCGATGGTGGCGCTGGGCTGTAAGTACCTGCGTATTTGTCACCTGAACAACTGTGCGACCGGTGTTGCGACCCAGCGTGCCGATCTGCGTAACGACCACTTCCGCGGCACCGTGGAAATGGTGAAAAACTTCTTCCGTTTCGTGGCGGAAGAGACCCGTCAGCTGATGGCTCAGCTGGGCGTACGCAGCTTTGACGAGCTGATCGGTCGTGTCGACCTGCTGGAAATCCTGGAAGGCGTGACCGAAAAACATGCCAACCTGGACCTGACACCGATTATCGGTACTGCCGGGGTGCCGGAAGAGTATCCGCATACCTGTCAGCAGGCACGTAACGAACCCTATGATCCGGGCAGCCTGAATACCCAGATGCTGGAGCTGGCGCGTGATGCCATCGCCGGTAAGCAGGGCGGTGAGTGGACGCTGGAGATTACCAACTGCGACCGCTCTGTGGGTGCACGTACTTCCGGTGAAATCGCGCGCTTGCACAGCAACCTGGGCATGAGCGATGCGCCGATCACGTTCAACTTCCGTGGTCATGCCGGTCAGTCCTTCGGTGTGTGGAACGCCGGTGGCCAGAACCTGCTGTTGGAAGGTGATGCCAATGACTATGTCGGCAAGGGCATGGCGGGTGGCAAGATCGTCGTGCGTCCGTTCAAGGAAGTCACCTTCAAGTCCAATGAGACCACCATCCTGGGTAATACCTGCCTGTATGGTGCGACCGGTGGCAAGCTGTTCGCAGCGGGTCATGCCGGTGAGCGTTTTGCCGTGCGCAACTCCGGTTGTCACGCGGTGATCGAGGGGGCCGGTGACCACTGCTGTGAATACATGACCGGTGGTATGGTGACCGTACTGGGCGAGACCGGCTACAACTTCGGTGCCGGCATGACGGGCGGTTTTGCCTATGTGCTGGATATGAACAACAGTTTCGTGGACAAGTACAACCACGAGCTGGTGGACATTCACCGCATCGCGACCGAGCAGATGGAAGCTTACAAGAACCACCTGCGTTCGGTGATCGAGGAGTTCACGGCGGAGACCGGAAGTGCCTGGGGTCAGGAGATCCTCGACAACTTCTACGACTTCAGCGGCAAATTCTGGCTGGTGAAGCCGAAGGCCGCAAGCCTGAATGAACTTCTGAACACTGTGCGTGTACGTCCCGAGTAAGCACAGAGAACGACTAACAGCAGCACCTGCCCGAGGGGCAGGTGCCGGACGAGGTGGTAACATGACTGACCGTCTGAAAAACGATTTCCAGTTTATCGATGTTGGCCGTCAGGGACCGGAAAAAATCCCGGCGGGCGTGCGTAAACAGCAGTTTGCCGAGATCTATGAACCGTTCAAACCCAAGGATGCCTCATCTCAGGCACATCGCTGTCTCGAGTGCGGTAACCCTTACTGTGAATGGAAGTGTCCGGTACACAATTTCATTCCCAACTGGCTGAAGCTGGTCACTGAAGGCAACATCATGGAAGCAGTGGAGCTGAGTCATCAGACCAACTCCCTGCCGGAAGTGTGTGGCCGTGTTTGCCCGCAGGACCGTCTGTGTGAAGGTGCCTGTACACTGAATGACGGCTTCGGTGCCGTGACCATCGGTTCTGTCGAGAAGTACATCACCGACACCGCTTTCGCCATGGGCTGGAAGCCGGATATGTCCAAGGTGGAATGGACCGACAAGAAGGTTGCGATCATCGGCGCAGGCCCGGCGGGCCTCGGTTGTGCCGATATTCTGGTGCGCAACGGCGTCAAGCCGGTCGTATTTGACCGCAACCCGGAGATTGGTGGTCTGCTGACCTTCGGTATTCCGGAGTTCAAGCTTGAGAAGAGCGTGATGAGCCGTCGTCGCGAAGTGTTCACCGAGATGGGCGTTGAGTTCCGTCTGAACACCGAAGTCGGCCAGGACGTGACCATGCAGCAGCTGATGGACGAGTACGATGCCGTCTTCCTGGGCATGGGAACCTACACCTACATGAAGGGCGGTTTCCCGGGTGAAGACCTGGACGGTGTCTACGACGCATTGCCGTTCCTGATCTCCAACGTCAACCACTGCCTGGGCTTTGAGAAGGATCCGGCTGAATACATCAGCGTCAAGGGTCAAAAAGTTGTGGTACTGGGTGGCGGCGACACGGCCATGGACTGTAACCGTACCTCCATCCGTCAGGGTGCCGAATCGGTGATCTGTGCCTATCGTCGTGACGAAGAGAACATGCCGGGCTCCAAGCGCGAGGTGGAAAACGCCCGCGAAGAGGGGGTGGAATTCATGTTCAACCGTCAGCCGGTGGAAGTGGTTGGCGAGAATGGCAAGGTTACTGGCGTCAAGCTGGTCACCACCCGTATGGGTGAGCCTGATGAAAACGGCCGTCGTCGAGCTGAAGTGGTGCCTGGATCTGAAGAAGTACTGCCGGCAGACACTGTGCTGGTGGCCTTCGGCTTCCGCCCGAGCCCGGCGTCCTGGTTTGCCGATTTCGGTATCGATCTGCATGATGATGGTCGTATCAAGACTCAGGCACAGCCACAGGAAATTGGCCGTTTCGCCTTCCAGACCAGCAATGCCAAGGTGTTTGCCGGTGGTGACATGGTGCGCGGTTCTGACCTGGTGGTAACGGCCATTGATGAAGGACGTAAAGCTGCTGAGGGCATTCTGGACTTCCTCGAAGTCTGATTGCTTGCCTGAGCGACTTTTAAAAAACCGGATGCTGTCATGGCATCCGGTTTTTTTGTGCCTGGCCTCTAACGACTTGCCCGGTCGATCGTTTTCCTGAGGAAAAACTCCAGTCTCAATGTGACGGCCCAGCGGGGGTCAAAATCAGAGTCACGGTCGAAGTGCAGCTCCGGGATCAGGTCCAGAAACAACCGCCCCTTGTGGATGTCGCGTCGATACCAGCTTTGCAGGTAATAGTCATTGATATGCGGTCTGGACAGGCTGTCGCCGACCATGATCAGCCCGTGGCGGAGGCTGCTGCGGTTATTGATCTGACGTGCAATCTCGAAACGTTGGGAGAACTCCAGGGTGTCTTCTGTTTCCTGCCATTGAAATTGGGTGTATGAGCGCAGGCGGCGATTGGGGGCCAGTGGCCGGCTCAGATCCCAATGGCTGCGTGCAGAGTAGCCATCGCTGTCAAACCAGGAAAGGCGGTTGTAGCTGCTCAGTTCCCAGGGGCTGTCATCCCAGCTCCAGACGCGTTCTCCGGTCGCGCGCAGGTAGGGATCAATCGGCGTTCTGACCTTGATGCCGCCGCCAAAACGGTAACTCCAGTGCTGGCGCTTGTCGTCCGGGTCCAGTTTATCGAGACCGATCGTGACATTGTTGCCGTCCAGTCGCTGGTTGAGCTGGCTGTCGCTGCCCTGTTCCGCCAGTGTGCCGAGGGATTCCTCGGGATCGCTCTCGATCAGCAGTCGCAAGCGCTCTCGGCTGGTGGGCAGATCGAGTTTGAAGCGCACACTGAAATCATCCGAAAAACCGTCTGACTCTTGCCAGAGCGTCTCATGCGTAATGCGCAGGAAGGATTCATTATCCACCGTCAGGCTTTCCTCGGTGCCGAACAGTCCGTCAAGTCGACGTGCGGAATAGTCGACCCAGCTGCCGATGGTGTCATGGGTGCGATCCAGACTGTTGGCTGCCCAGTCCGGCAGGTCTGAGTCGTCGCCGGCCAAGGTTAGTTGGCTGACGCAGGCCAGAGCCAGAAAGGCAATCGGTGAAAGTTTCATGCTGACTGCATCCCTGATGGGTTCACCTAATGTATAGATGATAAAGGGAGGTGCAGCAACGGCAGCACCGCGAAAAGCGGGCTGCCGTCAGAGTGGGTCAGAGGTTCTTCAACATCCGTTCGTGCTGGGCCTGAACCTCGGCATCGGGTTCAGCTCCCATCAGCGATACCAGTACGATCGCAACGGTTGCGAAAATGATGCCCGGTACGATTTCGTACATGTCGAACAGACCGCCGGAAAGTTGTTTCCAGACGACTACGGTGACGGCACCGACCACGATACCGGCCAGGGCACCGTTGCGAGTCATCTTCTTCCAGTACAAACTGATCAGCAGTGCAGGGCCGAAGGCCGCGCCGAAGCCGGCCCAGGCATAGGACACCAGACCCAGTACGGTGCTTTCCGGGTTGAATGCCAGGAACATGGCAATCAGGGAAAGTCCGATAACAGCCAGACGACCGACCATCACGATCTCTTTCTGAGAAGCATCCTTACGCAGAAGTTGCTTGTAGAAGTCTTCGGCCAGGGCCGAGGATGATACCAGCAGCTGAGAATCCGCGGTGCTCATGATGGCCGCCAGAATCGCAGCCAGCAGGATACCGGCAATGACCGGGTGGAAGATCGCATTGACCAGCAGCATGAAGATGGTTTCGCCATCGCCCAGTTCACCACCCATCTGGGTTTCGACAAACAGCATGCCCGCCAGACCGACCAGCAGTGCGCCTGCCATGGAAAGGCCACTCCAGGCCACCGCGATGCGGCGTGCAGTCGGGATCTCTTGGTTACTGCGGCAGGCCGCGAAACGGGCGAGGATGTGTGGCTGACCGAAATAACCCAGGCCCCAGGCTGCCAGCGAGACGATGGCGATGAAGCCCAGTGGTTCACCATCCGCGTTATTGAACAGGGTCAGCAGTTCGGGATTCTTCGCTTCGACCGCGGTCCACATGGCAGAGAAACCACCGTCTGCCTGAATCGCTGCAACGGGTACGATCAGCAGGGCAGCCGCCATCAATAGCCCCTGTACCAAGTCGGTCCAGGACACGGCGAGGAAGCCGCCAAACAGTGTATAGGACACGATGCAGATGGTGCCGATGATCAGTGCAGTGGTGTATTCAAGACCGAATACGGTTTCGAACAGCTTGCCACCGGCTACCAGTCCCGAGCTGGTGTAGAACAGGAAGAACAGCAGAATAAAGAACGCTGAGATTACCTGTAGCATGCGCGATTTGTCGTGAAAGCGATTGGCAAAGAACTCCGGCAGGGTCAGGGCATCACCGGCTTCGATACTGTAGGTGCGCAGACGCTTGGCTGTCAGTACCCAGTTGCCCCAGGTACCGATCAACAGACCGCCGGCAAGCCAGAGCGCTTCCAGACCGGAGCCAAAGGCATAGCCCGGCAGACCGAGCAGCAGCCAGCCACTCATGTCGGAAGCACCGGCGGAAAGAGCCGCGGGCCAGGGGCCGAGTGAGCGACCGCCCAGGAAGTAGTCGGATGAGCTTGCAGTGCGCTGGTAGGCGATGACACCGATTGCCAGCATCAGAATCAGGTAAACGACAAAGGTCCCGTAGACCGCATAGTTGTTTTCAATCATGCAAAAAGCCTCTCTGCAGCCCTCGTGGGGCCTGATTATTGTACGCCTGCCTCATGCGTGAACTCAGAGAAGCTGAGGCAGGTCGACAACGGATGGTGTGGGGGCGTTGCCATCCAGATATGTTAGACGGTGCGGCTGCCGAGCTCCAGCAGGGTCGCGTTACCGCCAACGGCTGTCGTATTGATGGTGCGGGTTTTTTCAGTCACCAGACGCAGCAGGAAATCGGGGCTGGTGAGCAGCGGACAATGCTGCAGATCCGTTTCCGCAACCAGCTGCAGCAGGACGCCTTCCTGAGCGGACAGCGAACGGTTCAGCTGGATTTCCTGTTCAGGTGTGCAGCTGGCGATGACCATGCGCAGGTCGCTATGGCTGAACAGCACCGGTTCCGGAGAATCGGTGTCGACAGCCAGCAGCGCCCGGGGAACACCCGCCTGGTGGAGTGCTTCCACCAGTTGGCTGAGCCAGCTTTCCTGACCGGGCCAGCGCAGCACCACGGCATTGCCACAGGCCAGAGCAGCAAGCAGTTGGCAGGCGACCAGGGTTTCAGTGCTGGCCTCGGTGCCCAGAATCAGGGCAACCCCTCGTCCTGTCAGGTAGAGTTCGTTGGATTCACCGGTGGGGCCCGGCATCTCCAGCGTGATCTCCAGCGCTTCGGCATCGACCATCAGTTGACGTGCCAGGCGCTCCGTCAGAGCTGCCTCGGCATGTGCGGGCAGATGCTCCAGCGCGGCGGTCAGCAGACGGCAGCGGTCAGCGAAGCCGCGGCGGTTCCAGGCTTCCCAGACTGCGGAAGCCTGGATGTCGCGAATATCAGAGTGATGCATCATTATCCCTCCACCTTGTCAGTTTTGGACGCCGGTCGGGTCACATTCGGCTGCAGCCGGGTAAAGCGCAGCAGGTAGTGTGGGCCACCTGCCTTGGGGCCGGTGCCGGACAGGCCCTGACCACCGAACGGCTGCACGCCAACGGTGGCACCCACCTGGTTGCGGTTGATGTAGGTATTGCCAACGCGGGCACGGGATTCGATGTGCGCGGCGGTACCTTCGTTGCGGGTATGAATGCCCAGCGTCAGGCCGTAACCACAGTGGTTGATCTGATCGATCAGCTTATCCAGGTCCTTGGCTTCATAGCGCACCAGGTGCATGATCGGACCGAACTGTTCACGACCCAGGCGTTCGATGGAGTCGATTTCGAACGCGGTGGGTGCGACGAAGGTGCCCTGATCCGCATCAGGGTGCAGTGCCGACTGCGCCAGCAGCGTAGCGTGAGACTTCATCTGCTCGATGTAGTTGAGCAGTCCCTGCTGAGCGCCGGCGTCAATCACCGGGCCTACATCGGTGCTGTGCAGGCAGGGGTTGCCGGTCTTGAGCTCGGCCATGGCACCCTTGAGCAGATCGATGATGCGGTCGGCAATGTCCTTCTGCACGCAAAGGACGCGCAGTGCTGAACAGCGCTGGCCGGCGGATGCAAACGCGGACTGCACGGCGTCCTTGACCACCTGCTCCGGCAGGGAGGTGGAATCGATAATCATCGCATTCTGACCACCGGTTTCGGCGATCAGCGGCACTGGCGCACAGTCGCGCGCCGCGAGTGCGCGGTTGATCAGCCGTGCGGTTTCGGTCGATCCGGTAAAGGCAACACCGGCAATTCGAGGGTCGGCAGTCAGTGGTGCACCAACGTCGGCACCTGTACCGGGCAGCAGCTGGATGGCGCTTCCCGGAATGCCGGCAGCCAGCATCAGCTCAATCGCGCGTGCGGCGATCAGACTGGTCTGTTCAGCCGGCTTGGCGACAACGGTATTGCCGGCCGCCAAAGCTGCGGTGATTTGACCGAGAAAGATTGCCAGCGGGAAGTTCCACGGACTGATGCAGACGAAAACGCCACGGCCATCGCGAATCAACTGATGGCTGCTGCCATCGGCGAGGATACGCTTGGTCGGAGTGCTGAACAGGTCGTTGGCCTGCAGCGCGTAGTAACGACAGAAGTCCACGGCTTCACGGACTTCATCGATGCTGTCCTGAATGGTCTTGCCCGCTTCCTGATGGCAGAGTGCGACCAGTTCTTCCAGGTTCTCTTCCAGCAGGTTGCCAAGACGCATCAGTGCCTGAGTTCGAATACCGACCGGAGTGGCGTGCCAGTCGGCAAAACCATCGCTGGCGACCTGAACTGCCTGCGCCACCAGTTCCGCGTTGGCAAAGTGAACGCGGCCGGTATGGTGGCGGTGATCGTAAGGAGCCTTGGCCTCAACGATACGACCGGTCTCGATTCTCTCACCGTTGATGATCGGTCCAGCCAGCCACTGGTGGTTCAGCCATTCGTTCACTTTGGCGCTGAACGGTTTCCACTCGCAGGCAATGTCAATGTTGGGACCGCGAGAGTTCTGGCGCTGCTGGCCGTAAATGTCGCGCGGCAGCGGGATATGCGGGTTGTGCAGCGGGTTGCGCTTGTTCAGGGTCAGCCAGGGGTGCTCGGTCAGTTCACTGATCGGACAACGGGCATCGACCAGACGGTGGACGAAGGAGCTGTTGGCGCCGTTTTCCAGCAAGCGGCGAACCAGGTAAGGCAGCAGGTCCTTGTGGTTGCCAACGGGTGCGTAGATGCGCACGGCCACGCCGGCCTGTTCCAGCACGCGGTCGTAGAGCGCATCACCCATGCCGTGAAGGCGCTGGAATTCAAACTGATTGTGCTGCGCTTCGGTCATGATCGTGGCAACCGTGTGCGCGTTGTGGCTGGCAAACTGCGGCCAGATCAGGCCCTTAACATGGCTGCTGAGCAGGAAGCGGGCACAGGCCAGATAGGAGACGTCGGTGGACTCCTTGCGGGTGAAGACCGGGTAACCATCCAGACCCTTCTGCTGGCAGAGTTTGATCTCGGAATCCCAGTAGGCGCCTTTAACCAGGCGTACCGGGATCAGGTCTCCCTGCTGCCTGGCCAGCGCTGCCAGCCAGATCAGGACCGGCAGGGCGCGTTTGGAATATGCCTGTACCACCAGGCCAAATCCACCCCAGCCTTTGCAATCGGGGTGTTGATAAAGCTTCTGGAACAGCTGCAGGGAAAGCTCCAGACGGTCCGCTTCTTCGGCATCGACGGTGATGGCGACATCCAGCGCACGGGCCTGACGAATCAGCTTCAGCACGGTCTCGAACAGCTGCTCCATGACCTGTTCTTCCTGTCCCGGCTCGTAGCGCGGGTGCAGGGCGGACAGTTTGATCGAAACGCTCGGCTTCGGACCCTTGGCCTTCTTGTCCTGATAGTTGCCGACGAAGTCGATGGCGCGACTATAGTCGTTCAGGTACTTGGCAGCATCGGTGCGGGTCAGGGCGGCTTCGCCCAGCATGTCGAAGGAGTAGGTGTAACCCTTCTGACGGTACTCGCTGCCGCGTTTCATCGCTTCGTTGATATCACGGCCGAGTACGAACTGGTGGCCCATGATCTTCATCGCCTGCTGCATGACGCGGCGGATCAGTGGCTCACCCAGGCGGTTGACCAGACGGTTGATGACGCCAGACGGAGTGCCGTCTTCGCGCTCATCCATGGTGACCACCTTGCCGGTCAGCAACAGGCCCCAGGTGGAGGCGTTGACCAGCAGGGAGTCGGAATTCCTCAGGTGGCTCTTCCAGTCGGCGACACTGAGTTTGTCGCGGATCAGAGCATCGGCGGTTTCGGCATCGGGGATGCGCATCAACGCTTCTGCCAGGCACATCAGCAGGATGCCTTCGCGGGTATCCAGGCTGTATTCCAGCAGCAGGGCGTCGATCATGTGGATGGCACCATCATCGGCCCGAACCTGCTCGATCAGGCTGGTCGCGCGTGATTCTGCCTGGCGGATCTGATCGCCGGTCGGTTCGGCCAGCGCCATCAGTTCCCTGAGCCAGCGGCTCTCGTCAATGGCGTAAAGCGGGGAGATCTGCTCCCAGAGCGCTGTCAGAGGCTGCTCGATCAATCCCGGATGCAGTGCATCGATCGCTTTGAACATAGACTTTTCCTCAACTCTTCCGCAGATGCCGGGCTGCCGGTTGCAGGCAGACATCCTGGGGTATTGCCGATTCAGAGAGCCGAATTGCCCACTGAAGCGGCATTTAATAACAGTCGTTGCGGAGCGGTCTTGTCGGTTTCTACGGTTGTTTTGCTTAATTCTCCGATGGCAGATCGCTTCGTTGACGACGGAACTGGGCCGGTGACATGTCGAAACGCTGGCTGAAGGCACGGGTCAGGGCGCTTTGGTTGCCAAAACCGTAACGGCCGGCAAGCTGTGCAATGGAGTCAGGTGCCTGCAGCAGTGCCTTGCGAACCGCCTGCAGGCGCCGCTCGTTGACATACTGGATGGGAGTCACCCCGGTTTGATCACGGAAGCGGGCGAAAAACTGGCTGCTGCTCAGGCAAAACAGGCCCGCCATCTCTTCCACCGGGAGGCGACGGTCGATATGCATATCGATGTAATCATCCAGCAGGTCCAGGTTGAGTTTGCCCTGGATGCGTCTGGGTGGAGTCTGATCGAGTTGGCGTTGCAGCGCGCAGATAAGGGTGTTACTGCAGGCTTCCTGCAACAGGGGGTCGGTGGGATTATGCTGAATCTCTCGGCTCAGTGAACGCAACAACAGTTGCAGTTCGGGAGGACAGTGGAAATAGCTGGCCTGCTGGAACAGACGGTCGATACGTTCCTGCTGCAAGCGGTCGTCGCTCTCAACCGGAAGGTCCAGCACCAGAATGCGGTTGTCGCCCAGGCCGCTGAACATGTGGTCGGTTGCACAGGGAACCAGACAACCGTGACCGATACGCACCTCGCGACTATGCCCTACCAGTTCAAAGGCAGTATCACCTTCGAGTCCAAACACCAGTTGGTGATGCTGGTGGTCGTGCTGATCTGCGGAGGGGGGCAGGCTGAGAACTTTGGTGCTTCGCGTCATGTAACATCGTCACCGGATAGTCATTATTCAGTTAACCTTAGCCTACAAATTATACAGCGCAACCGGATGGATGTGATCAGGTGGAGCGCATTTGCCCGCTTTTACGGGTACAATGTCGGCAAATAAATTCTGACTTACAGGATAGATGGCGAGATGGCTGAACTGAAAAACGATCGCTTTCTGCGTGCGCTGCTGCTTGAACCGGTTGATGTGACTCCGGTATGGATGATGCGTCAGGCAGGGCGTTATCTGCCGGAGTATCGGGCGACCCGTGCTCAGGCGGGGGACTTTCTGAGTTTGTGCAAAAACCGTGAACTGGCCTGCGAGGTAACTCTGCAGCCGCTGGAACGCTACGATCTGGATGCGGCCATCCTGTTTTCCGATATTCTGACTATCCCGGATGCGATGGGGCTGGGGCTCTACTTCGAACAGGGCGAGGGCCCGCGCTTCAAGAAGATCATCCGCACTGAAAAGGACGTGGCCGAGCTGCCGATCCCGGATGCGGCCTCGGATCTGGATTACGTCATGGCGGCGGTCAGCGAAATCCGTGGCGCCCTGTCTGGACGCGTCCCGTTGATCGGTTTCTCCGGCAGCCCCTGGACGCTGGCCACTTACATGGTAGAAGGCGGTTCCAGCAAGGATTTCCGCCACATCAAGCAGATGATGTATGCCACTCCCGAGGTGATGCATGCCCTGCTGGATAAGCTGGCGCAGTCGGTCACCGGATACCTGAACGAACAGATTCGCTGCGGTGCTCAGGCGGTACAGATCTTCGACACCTGGGGTGGTGTACTCAGCGGACCCATGTACCAGGAGTTCTCGCTCAAATACATGCAGCAGATCGTGTCCGGCTTGATCCGTGAGCATGAAGGCCGTCGTGTACCGGTGATCCTGTTTACCAAGAATGGTGGTCAGTGGCTGGAAATGATGGCAGAGGCCGGTGCTGATGCCTTGGGTCTGGACTGGACCACCAACATCGATGACGCCCGCCGCCGTGTCGGCGATCGTGTCGCCCTGCAGGGCAACATGGATCCCAGCGTACTCTATGCTCCAGCGGAGCGTATTCGTGCGGAAGTGGCCGACATCCTGGCCCGTTTTGGTGAGGGTAACGGTCACGTCTTCAACCTCGGTCATGGTATCCACCAGTTTGTTGATCCCGAGAGCGCTAAGGTCTTTGTCGATGCGGTTCACGAGCTGAGTGCTCAGTACCACCGCTAACAGGCCGCATTAAAAAGCCGTCAGACACGGGCAGCGGTGATACCCATCGCTGCCTGTGTTGTTTCGACCGGATAGAACAGATGAAAAAGCTCTCAAACCTTTTCCAGAACAACCGCACCTGGTCCGACCGCATCCATGAGCAGGACCCGGCCTTTTTCCCGGCTTTGGCATCTCAGCAGGCCCCCGAATACCTGTGGATCGGCTGTTCCGACAGCCGTGTGCCGGCCAACGAGATTGTCGATCTGCTGCCGGGGGAACTGTTTGTCCACCGCAACGTATCCAATATTGTGGTCCATACCGACATGAACTGCCTGTCGGTCCTGCAATACGCGGTTGAGGTACTCAAGGTCAAACATGTCATGGTCGTGGGGCACTATGGCTGTGGTGGTGTACGAGCTGCGCTGGATCAGCGTTCTCATGGCCTGATCGACAACTGGCTCAGGAATATTCGGGATGTTTACAACAAGCACCGCGCGCTTGTTGGTCCCTGGAAGGATACGCCTGCCCAGGTGGACATGATGTGTGAGCTGAATGCGATCGAGCAGGCCCATAACGTCTGCAATACCACTATCGTTCAGGACGCCTGGGCGCGCGGTCAGGAGCTGAGCATTCATGGCTGGGTTTACAGCCTGAAGAACGGTCGTCTGACCGACCTGGAGTTTTGTGCCGGTACCCCGGATGAGGTGGAGCCTGAGCTGCAGCAGGCGATTGCGCGCATTGAGTCCATCCGCGCCTTCAGCTAGGTGACTCGGTTGCCGTTGGTTATACCCGGCCCCTCATCATAGAGGGGCTTTTGTTTCTCAGCCCAACAGCACTGTCAGGGCTGTCCCGCCAAGCAGCAGCAGAACAAAGAGCAGAGCCCCCAGAACCATCGGTTTCCAGCCGGCTGCGCGGATTGCGCTCAAACGGGTGGCAAAGCCCAGTGCGGCCATCGCCATTGCCAGGAAAAGCTGATCCAGCTGGTGCAGCAGCATCAGCAGGTTGTCGGGCAAGAGTTCAAGCGTGTTCACCAGCGGCAGCAGCATGAACACCAGCGCAAACCAGGGAATGGGCAGTCGCTGGGTGCCGGCTGCGGGCGTTTCCTCGCGGCCGAACAGCTGGCTCAGCAACAGCAGCACCGGTACCAGCAGCATGACTCGCATCAGCTTGGTCACGACGGCCGTATGGGCGGCTTCTTCTGGCAGGGTAGCCGCTATCGCCGTGACCTGAGCGACCTCATGCGTGGTGGCGCCGACCAGCCTTCCGAACGCGACGTCGCCGTTATCGAACAACGCCTGTACCCACGGCTGAGTGAACAGCCAGGGATACAGCACCATGGCAGCACTGCCGAACAGCACCACGGTGGCGATGGCAATGGGCACCGCCTGCTGGCGGGCACGAATGGTGGGGGCACTGGCCAGCACGGCAGCCGCACCACAGATGGCGCTGCCGGCACCAATCAACACGGCGGTACGGGCTTCCAGTTTGAGCCAGCGGATACCGACCCAGGCGGCTGTGGCCAGCGTGACGGCTACAACCACCAGGTCGATCAGCAGTGCGCTGAGCCCGGCTGCCTGCAGATCATCGAAGCTGATGCGCAGGCCATAGAGAATGATGCCGGCACGCAGCAGATAGTGGCGGCTGAAGTGAAGTCCCTGAGTGCTCAGCTGTTCCAGCCTGTTTCCGGCCAGATGACCCGCCAGTATCCCCAGCAGCATCGCCAGTGTCAGTGGGCCGGCCATGGCGATGCCGGGCAGTGGCATTTTCACCAGCAGCAGGGCGCCCAGACTCAACACCAGTGTCAGCGTCAGGCCGGGCAACAGATGAGGCAGATTGAATCGTGACAGCAGTGGCATCGGGCATCTCCTGTGAAGCAGGTGAGCACTCTAATGTCATTGTTTATAATTTAGAAACGGATTGATTTGGTATTATTTACCTGTTTTTTCGATATGGAGGTGACGATGCTTTCTCTGCGCCAACTTCAGGTTTTTCTCGCTGTCATTGAAACCGGTTCTACGATTCGTGCGGCAGAAGCGGTCTCCCTGTCGCAGTCGGCGGCCAGCAATGCCCTTTCGGAGCTGGAATCGCGTCTGGGCGAGCGGCTGTTTGACCGGGTGGGGAAGCGGCTGGTATTGAATGCCAGTGGGCGCGCATTGCAGCCGCGCGCCAGGGCGCTGCTGGTACAGGCACGGGATGCAGAAGCCCTGTTTCGTGACGGCGGCAACCAGCTGAAGGTAGGTGCCAGCACCACCATCGGTAATTACTTGCTGCCACGACTTCTGGGAGAGGCACGTGGCGAACTGCCTTGTGAGCGGGTAGAGATTGCGAATACCGACGACATCGCCGAGCGGATGCTCAGATTCGAGCTTGATCTTGGGCTTATCGAAGGACGTGCCCTGCATCCGGATCTGGTGATGACACCCTGGCGGCAGGATGAGATGGTGATTGTGGCAGCGCCTTCATTCAAGGGCCAGTCGCTGGCTCATCTGCCCTGGATCATGCGTGAGCCGGGGTCGGGTACCCGCAGCGTGGTCGAACAGGAACTCTTCGGTACGCTGGAGGGCGTGCAGCCGATTTTGGAGCTGGGCAGTTCGGAAGCGATTCACAATGCGGTGCGTGCAGGGCTGGGAGTCAGTTGCCTGTCCAGGCATGTGGTGCAGCAGTCGTTGCAAAGTGGCGAGTTGCAGGTGCTGGCGCCGGAACACAGTATCCGGCGTCAGCTGTACCTGCTGCGCCACCGGCAGCGGCCTGATACCGCTGCAGTGGCGCGCTTTCTGGCGTGTTGTCCGCCGGAAAGCTGACCCTTACTGGGCGCTTTTGGACAGGGCCTGTTCCAGGTCGGCGATCAGGTCGTCGACATGTTCGATGCCGATTGACAGACGCACCATCTCCGGTGAAACGCCGGCGGATTTCAGCTCTTCATCGTTGAGCTGACGGTGGGTGGTTTCTGCCGGGATGGACGCCAGAGACTTGCAGTCGCCGATATTCACCAAACGCAGGAAAATCTCCAGAGCATCGTAGAATCGGCGCGTACCTTCACGGCCTGACTTGAGGCCGAAGCTGAGGATGCCGGATGCCTTGCCGCCCATGTACTTCTGCGCCAGAGCGTGGTCCTTGTGGCTTTCCAGGCCGGCATAGTTGACCCAGGTAACCTCAGGGTGATTCTCCAGATATTCGGCGACCTTCTGCGTATTCTCACAGATGCGCTCCATGCGCAGCGACAGGGTTTCCAGTCCCTGCAGCAGCAGGAAAGCGTTCATCGGCGACAGAGCCGCGCCCATGTTGCGCAGCGGGACCACGCGTGCACGACCAATGAAAGCGGCCGGGCCGAAGGCTTCGGTGTATACCACGCCGTGGTAGGACACGTCGGGCTCATTGAGCAGCGGGAAGCGCTCTTTGTTGTCAGCCCAGGGGAAGTTGCCGGAATCGATGATCAGGCCGCCGATGGTCGTGCCGTGACCGCCGATGTATTTGGTGGCTGCGGTGACTATGATGTCAGCGCCCTGTTCGATCGGACGCCACAGTGACGGGCTGGGCACGGTGTTGTCGACCACCAGCGGCACACCATGACGATGAGCGATCTCGGCCAGCTTCTCGATATCGGCAATGCCACCGGAGGGGTTGCCCACGGATTCGCAGTAGATCGCCTTGGTGCGTGCATCAATCTTGGCTTCCAGAGCGGCAAAGTCATCTTTCTGCACAAAGCGCACTTCCAGCCCCTGGCGCGGGAGGGTGTGGGCGAACAGGTTGTAGGTGCCGCCGTACAGTTCGCTGGTGGAAATGATATTGTCCCCTGCCTCGGCCAGGGTCTGGATGGTATACGTGATGGCCGCCATGCCGGAGGCTACCGCCAGCGCGGCGACACCGCCCTCCATTGCCGCGACGCGCTTCTCCAACACATCCGTCGTCGGGTTCATGATGCGAGTGTAGATGTTGCCTGCCACCTTCAGGTCGAACAGGTCGGCACCGTGCTGGGCATCATCAAAGGTATAGGAAGTCGTCTGGTAGATCGGCACAGCCGCGGACTTGGTGGTCGGATCGGTTTCGTAACCGGCATGCAGGGCGAGTGTTTCCAGTTTCATTATTAGATTTTCCTTGTTGGCTAGATCGGCGCGGTCGTTCACAGGGGGCCGAGGCTGACCCGGACAGCTGCCGCTTGATACAATCGAGTTCTGCAAACAGACGCTCAGTGTAAACCCTAATCCTTCAGGAGGCACCCCGATGGCCAAAACCAAAACCGCCTTTGTCTGCAACGATTGCGGCGCTGATTACCGCAAGTGGCAGGGGCAGTGCAGTGCCTGCGGGGCGTGGAACACGATTACCGAGGTGCGGCTGGGCTCCGATGCCGGCGGCGTGCGCAGTGCGCGTTTTGATGGCTATGCCGGCGGGGCGGGTGCGCAGAAGAAGGTGGTCAGCCTCAGTGAAGTGGCGCTGGAGGAGATGCCGCGTTTCTCCAGCGGCAGCGCAGAGCTGGACCGTGTTCTGGGCGGTGGGCTGGTGCCTGGCTCGGCGGTGTTGATCGGCGGTCATCCGGGCGCGGGCAAGAGTACGCTGCTGCTGCAGACCATGTGTCACCTGGCCGGGCAGATGCCGGCACTGTATATCACCGGGGAGGAGTCATTACAGCAGGTTGCGATGAGGGCGGCACGATTGGGACTCAAGGCTGACCAGTTGCAGATGCTGTCGGAAACCGCGGTGGAAACCATCTGTGACCTGGCCAACGAGTTGCGGCCCAAGGTGATTGTGATCGACTCCATTCAGGTCATGCACGTGGCCGATGTGCAATCGGCGCCGGGGTCCGTCTCTCAGGTACGTGAAAGTGCGGCTTTCCTGACGCGCTTTGCCAAACAGACCGGTACGGTGCTGTTCCTCGTCGGTCATGTCACCAAGGATGGTTCCCTGGCCGGCCCCAAGGTGCTGGAGCACATGATCGACTGCTCACTGCAGCTGGAGGGATCATCCGACAGCCGTTTTCGTACCCTGCGCAGCCATAAGAACCGCTTTGGTGCCGTCAACGAACTGGGGGTGTTTGCGATGCTCGAGAACGGTCTCAAGGAGGTGAAGAATCCGAGTTCCATCTTCCTCAGTCGTGGCAGCGAACCCAGCCCCGGCAGTGTGGTGATGGTGGTCTGGGAAGGGACCCGGCCGCTGCTGGTGGAGTTGCAGGCGCTGGTGGATACCTCACATCTGTCCAACCCGCGCCGGGTAGCGGTGGGTCTGGAGCAGAACCGGCTGGCGATGCTGCTGGCGGTGCTGAACCGTCACGGCGGTCTGATGACCGGCGATCAGGATGTATTCGTCAATGTGGTGGGGGGCGTCAAGGTGCTGGAAACCAGTGCCGACCTGGCGCTCTTGCTGGCCGTTGTCTCAAGTTTTCGCAATCTGGCGCTGTCGCAGGAGCTGATGGTGTTTGGCGAGGTGGGGCTGTCGGGAGAGATTCGACCGGTGCCAAATGGTCAGGAGCGGATCCGCGAGGCATCAAAGCACGGTTTCAAACGCGCCATCGTACCGATCGCCAATGTCCCGCGTGAGCCCATGCCCGGCATGGAAGTGGTCGGTGTGAAGACCCTTTCCGAAGCACTGGACGCGATCTGAGTCAGCGCTGGCTTAACCCTCGAGGAGTTGTTCCAGCTCTCGCTCCAGCAGGGTCTCGTCACCGAGATTCAATTCGATCAGGCGACGCAGGTGCGTGATGCTGTCGATCTCGATGCCTTCGGCAACGAAACCGTACTGCGGAGGGGCCGCGTGCTTAAGGGTCGCCGGGATTTCGATCAGAATATCGTTGGCCAGATACAGGTGGAGTCGGGCGGTTTCGCCGACCTCGATGGGCAGCGGGCGCGGTGATTCGATCAGCGTGCCGCGCAGGGAGATATCGAGCAACTGGACTACCGCTGAGCCCTTGTCGCTGTGCAATTCGCATTCGGCATCAAAAGGGATGCGGGTAAAGCGGCGCCGTTCTAGATGATTGTTCACGCTCGGGCTCCTGAGGATCCAGTTTCTTTCGAATGGTATTACACCACAGATGGATTGTGGAGACTGAGTGCGCCAGATCAATAATGTTTGCAGGTTGTTGTCCTAATCTTGTCGGTTATAAAAATAATCTCAGGCAGGTTTCGGAATGTGGGACGTCATGACAGATTTGCTGGCAGCCGGGCGGCACTCGCGCTATTTCAATCATACCCGCAGTTATCATCTTTTTACCCGGGTGCGCATGATTGCCTGGCTGCTGATGGTACTGCAAAGTGCCTGGATTCTGATTGACTGGTGGCTGTTACCGGCTGATGTCAGTACCACTATCGCCTATGCCCGTCTTGCCTCCAGCTGTAGCTGTCTACTGCTGGGACTTTGGGCGTCTCAGCCCTACCGTCTTGAAGTGTCCCTGATCCGTCTGCTGTTGCTGGTCATGGTGCTGACGCTGTTCCAGACAGGAAGTACGCTGATTCTGGAGAATCAGGGCTATCAAACCAGTGTGGCCGGATATGCATTCTTCCCGTTCATGATCATCACCATGCTGGCGATCTTTCCACTGACCGTATTTGAGATACTGGGCTTTACACTGTTTGTCGTACTCGTCGAGCTGGTCACTCAGCTTTGGCTGAGCAGCTTTGGTCAGGTGACTGCCGTCAACGACCTCTGGTTGCTGGCGCTGTTGGGCTGCATTGCCGGCTGGGCCTCAGTCAATCAACTTAATCTGCTGCTGGTGCTGTACCGACAGGCGACACGCGACCCCTTGACCGGGCTGGCCAACCGTCGCCAGGTGATGGAGCAGTTGGATGAGGATATCAAGGATGCACACAGCCAGGGACGTCCGCTCGCCGTGATGATGTTCGATCTGGACAAGTTCAAGGGATTCAACGATCAGTATGGTCATGCGGCCGGGGATATTGTGTTGAAGCAGTTTGCACGCATTCTGCGCCAGCAGTCCAGGAGCAAGGATGAGCTGCCCGGTCGTTTCGGTGGTGAAGAGTTTCTGCTGATTCTGCCCGGAGTCGATGCCGATCAGGCTCGTGAGCGGGCAGAAGCCATCCGTGCCGCCTGTCATCAGACCAGTCTCCAGGTGCCAACCGGTGACGAAGTCAGCTTTACCACCAGTATCGGCATCGCCATGCTGCAGGGTGGGGAAGATCACTCAAGTCTGTTGCAGCGCGCTGATGAAGCGCTCTACTGCGCCAAGGATGGTGGCCGCGACCGCCATTGCATGGCGGAATTGGAGCAGGCTGCCTGATAGCCAAACGAAAAGGCCGCCCAGAGGCGGCCTTTATAATCAGCTCATGCGGCGGTACTTGATCCGCTCAGGCTGATGGTCCTTGCCGTAACGGCGCTTGTAGTCCTCGGCATACTCGGTGTAGTTGCCTTCGAAGAACTCCACATTGGAGTCGCCTTCATAGGCGATGATGTGAGTACAGATACGGTCGAGGAACCAGCGGTCGTGCGAGATCACCACAGCGGAACCCGGGAAGGCCAGCAGGGCTTCTTCCAGTGCGCGCAGCGTCTCGATGTCAAGGTCGTTGGTCGGTTCGTCGAGCAACAGGACATTGCCGCCTTCTTTCAGCAGCTTGGCCATGTGCAGACGGTTGCGCTCACCACCGGACAGGTCCTTGACGAACTTCTGCTGGTCGGAGCCCTTGAAGTTGAAACGTCCGCAGTAGGCTCGTGACGGCGTCTGGTAGTTGCCTACCGTGATGATGTCCTGACCGTCGGAAATCTCCTGGAACACGGTGTTGTTGCCGTTCAGTTCACGGGACTGGTTGACATAGGCCAGCTGTACCGTAGAACCGATCTCGATTTCGCCGGAATCAGGCTGCTCTTCGCCGGTCAGCATGCGGAACAGGGTAGATTTACCGGCACCGTTGGGACCGATGATACCGACGATGGCGCCCGGCGGGATAGAGAAGTTCAGGTTTTCGAACAGCAGCTTGTCGCCGTAGGACTTGGTGACGTTATGCAGCTCGATGACCTTATCGCCCAGACGCGGACCCGGTGGAATATAGATCTCCTGGGTTTCATTGCGCTGCTGGAATTCGCGTGAATTCATCTCCTCGAACGCTTTCAGTCGAGCCTTGGACTTGGTCTGACGGCCCTTGGCGCCCTGACGCACCCATTCCAGCTCGGCTTTCATCGCCTTGCGGTGAGCTGCTTCGGACTTGGCCTCCTGCTCCAGACGCGCTTCCTTCTGCTCCAGCCAGCTGGAGTAGTTGCCTTCCCAGGGAATGCCGTGGCCGCGGTCCAGTTCCAGAATCCAGCCGGCCGCGTTGTCGAGGAAATAACGGTCGTGGGTAATGGCCACGACGGTGCCGCTGTATTCCTGCAGGAAACGTTCGATCCAGGCGATGGATTCGGCATCCAGGTGGTTGGTCGGTTCGTCCAGCAGCAGCATGTCCGGGTGGTCCAGCAGCAGGCGGCAGAGCGCAACACGGCGGCGTTCACCACCGGACAGGTGTTCGACCTTGGCATCCCAGGGCGGGAGGCGCATGGCGTCGGCCGCGCGCTCCAATGCCTGATCCAGGTTGTGACCGTCCTTGGCGGTGATCAGGTTTTCCAGTTCAGCCTGTTTCTTGGCCAGAGCGTCGAAGTCGGCATCAGGGTCGGCGTAGGCTGCATAGACCTGATCCAGCTCGGCCAACGCATTTTTAACGTCGGAAACCGCTTCCTCGATTACTTCGCGTACAGTCTTGTTGTCATCCAGCTCCGGCTCCTGCGGCAGGTAGCCCACTTTCATGTTGGGCATGGGGCGCGCTTCGCCGGTGTAGTCCTTGTCAACGCCCGCCATGATGCGCAGCAGGGTGGATTTGCCGGCACCGTTCAGGCCAAGTACACCGATCTTGGCGCCGGGAAAGAACGACAGGGAGATATCCTTGAGGATTTCACGCTTGGGCGGTACCACCTTGCCCACGCGGTTCATCGTATAAACGTACTGAGCCATCAATATGCCTGTAGGTTTGGGGTTAAAAAACAGCCAGATTCTACCTGTCGACAGGCACGAAAGCCATTTGAGCCGGTGCAATGGCACGATTACTCGGTCCGGCCTACACTCATGACGACCGGCCTCTGTGCCGATTGGGTCTCTGATCAATAATCCAACCTGAATGGGGGCATTGAGATGAGTAAAAGTCTGACCCGTTTCAACAGCCTTTTTGATGATACCTTCCTTGATGATTTCTTCCGTCCCCTGGCAAGCCGTTCCAACGGCGACCGGGTTGCGGCAATTGATGTTCATGAAAGCGATAGCGCCTACAAAGTGAATGTCGATATGCCGGGCGTGAAGAAAGAGGATATCCACATCTCCCTCGATAACGGTGTGCTTACGGTCAAGGGGGAGACGCGTACTGAAAACAAGGAAGAAAAAGATGGCAAACTGATCCGTCAGGAACGTCATGTCGGCCAGTTCGTCCGCCAGCTGTCCGTGGGCAGTGATGTGGATGCCAAGGCGGTGAAAGCGGCCTTCGAAGATGGCGTGCTGGCGATCACTCTGCCCAAGAAGCCGGCCGAGCCGAAAGAAGGTGTGAAAATCAGTATCGACTGAGATGGTCATCATCAGATGTCTGCACGTTATGGCCCGTCGTGTTCCCTTGCCCAACGGAACACGACGGGCTGGTGCGTTGCGAATTGTCGGCTGATGAGCGTATGGAAGATGAATGCAGTGTCTTCAGGGCAATATCTGAAGGGGGTCTGCCATAAAATGAATCTTTTGCGTAATGGACTGACCCCTTTTCATGTGCCTTCCGTATGATTTTTAGACTATAATGCGCCTCTTTTTTAAGGCAGCTACAGGTCATACAGGTCAGTCCGTCACTACCTGCGCCAACTTTGCCGCTATTTTTGCAAATTCAGGGGACAGCAATGTTTAGCAAAGATATGTCTATTGCCAGTTATGATGCGGATCTGTGGTCTGCGATGCAGTCAGAAGCGACTCGTCAGGAAGAGCACATCGAACTGATCGCGTCCGAGAACTACACCAGCCCGCGTGTCATGGAAGCCCAGGGCTCCGTTCTGACCAACAAGTATGCCGAAGGCTACCCGCACAAGCGTTACTACGGTGGCTGCGAATACGTCGATGTGGTTGAAGAACTGGCGATCGAACGTGCGAAAGAACTGTTCGGCGCAACGTATGCGAACGTTCAGCCGCACTCCGGCTCCCAGGCTAACGCAGCCGTTTACATGGCGCTGTGCCAGCCGGGCGATACCGTTCTGGGCATGAGCCTGGCGCACGGTGGCCACTTGACCCACGGTGCGGCGGTATCCTTCTCCGGCCGTATCTACAATGCGGTACAGTACGGCCTGAACCCGGAAACCGGTGCCATCGACTACGACGAAGTTGAGCGTCTGGCCGTTGAGAACAAGCCGAAAATGATCGTGGCCGGTTTCTCTGCCTACTCTCAGATCGTTGATTGGGCACGTTTCCGCGAAATCGCCGACAAGGTTGGCGCCTACCTGTTCGTCGACATGGCGCACATCGCCGGTCTGGTCGCGGCAGGTGTATACCCGACTCCGCTGCCCTTCGCAGACGTAGTGACGACTACCACTCACAAGACACTGGGTGGTCCGCGTGGCGGCCTGATCCTGTCTGCCAATGCGGATGAAGAGCTGCAGAAGAAACTGAACTTCGCGGTATTCCCGGAATCTCAGGGCGGTCCGCTGATGCACGTGATCGCTGCCAAGGCTGTCTGCTTCAAGGAAGCGATGGAGCCGGAATGGAAAGAGTATCAGGCTCAGGTTGTCAAAAACGCCAAGGCAATGGCCAAGGTATTCCTGGATCGCGGCATCAATATCGTGTCTGGCGGTACTGAGGACCACCTGTTCCTGGTTGACCTGATCAACAAGGACATCACCGGTAAGGATGCGGACGCCGCCCTGGGTCGCGCCAACATCACCGTGAACAAGAACTCCGTACCGAACGATCCGCGTTCTCCGTTCGTGACCTCTGGTCTGCGTATCGGTACTCCGGCCGTGACCCGTCGCGGTTTCAAGGAAGAGGAAGTGGCTCAGCTGGCGAACTGGATCTGCGATATCCTCGACGATATCAACAATGAAGACACCATCGCTCGTGTGAAGGAACAGGTTAAGGAAATCTGTGCCCGCTTCCCGGTTTACAAGTAAGCCGGTAGAATAGCAGGGGCGGCTGCGGCCGCCCTTTTTTTATACCAGGGCATAGGCCCAGACATTCTCACCGGCAGGCTCCCATTCGGGAAACGCCTGTACGGCAAACGCTCTTTAAGCTGAGGCATGCATGCACTGTCCGTTTTGTGGCACCCATGAGACCAAAGTTGTCGACTCCCGGCTGGTCGCCGAAGGCCAGCAGATCCGGCGTCGGCGTGAGTGCATCAGCTGCCATGAGCGTTTTACCACTTACGAAACTGCCGAACTGCTCATGCCTCGCGTGATCAAGAATGACGGCAGCCGTCAGCCATTCGATGAAGACAAGCTGCGTGCCGGCATCCAGCGAGCGCTGGAAAAGCGCCCGGTCAGCATCGAGGAAATCGAAGCCTGCATTACCCGCATCAAGCAGCGCCTGCGTGCCACCGGTGAACGTGAAGTGCCTTCGCGTGAGGTGGGCGAAGCCGTGATGGCCGAATTGCGCAAGCTGGATGAGGTTGCCTACGTCCGTTTCGCCTCTGTTTACCGCAGCTTCCAGGATATCAGGGAGTTCCGCGAAGAGATTGAGCGGCTGTCCGACCCTGTGGCGAACAGCGGTGACGGGGAGTGATGCTGATATGAGCAGTGTCTTCAATGCCCAGGATCATCAATGGATGACCCGTGCCATTCAGCTGGCTCGTCAGGGACTTTATACCACCGATCCCAATCCGCGCGTCGGATGCGTGATCGTACGCGATGGCGAGAAGGTCGGTGAAGGTGCCCACCTCAAGGCAGGTGAACCCCATGCCGAGGTCCATGCCCTGCGCGCCGCGGGTGACAAGGCCAGGGGTGCGACCGCGTATGTCACTCTGGAGCCTTGCAGTCACCATGGTAAAACACCGCCCTGTGCCGAAGCCTTGGTCAAGGCGGGTGTCTCCCGTGTGATCTGTGCCATGCAGGATCCTAACCCGCTGGTGGCCGGTCGAGGGCTGGTGCGGTTGCAGGAAGCCGGAATCGAAACCGCTTCCGGACTGCTGGAATCCGAGGCGCGAGCGCTTAATCCCGGCTTCATCAGTCGTATGGAGAGGGGGCGCCCCTACACGAGACTGAAACTGGCCTCTAGTCTGGATGGTCGTACCGCCATGCAGAGCGGGGAGTCACAATGGATTACGGGGGCTGCCGCCCGGGCTGACGTGCAGCGCTTGCGGGCACGCAGCTCAGCCGTGCTAACCGGCGTGGACACGGTGCTGATCGACAATGCGTCGTTGACCGTAAGGGCTGCGGAGCTGGGACTGCCGCCTGAGCAGGCGGCACTGGCGGCAGAGCGTCAGCCGATGAGAGTGGTCGTTGACAGCCAGTTGCGTTTACCGGCTTCGACCGCCATGCTGAGCCTGCCGGGCAGTACGCTCGTCGCTACGACTCGGGCCGAAAACGAGCCGGCCGCCATCGCTCTCAGTGCTACCGGCGCGCGGGTGTTATCCTTGCCCTCGGCCGATGGCCGAGTGGATCTGGCGGCCCTGCTGCCCTGGCTGGCGGAACATGAGCAGTGCAACGAACTGCTGATCGAATGCGGTGCGACGCTGGCCGGTGCCGCCCTGCGGGCGGGGCTGGTCGACGAACTGGTGTTGTACATGGCGCCTACGCTATTGGGCAGCTCGGCTCGACCGCTGTTCAATTTGCCGCTGGATCAGATGGCACAGCAGTATCGTCTGCAATTAACCGATACGCGCCAGCTGGGTGATGACCTGCGTCTGACCCTGAGCTGTCGCGAGGAAACTGATTGATGTTTACCGGAATCATTGAAGCCGTTGGCAGCATTGCAGACATCCGCATGATTGGTGGAGACATGCGGCTTTATGTGCGTACCGGCGGTTTGGACCTGAGCGACGTCAAGCTCGGTGACAGCATTGCCACCAACGGCGTGTGCCTGACGGCGGTGGAACTGCCCGGCGACGGCTTCATCGCCGATGTGTCGCGGGAGACACTGGCCCATACCCGATTTGAGTCGCTTGCCATCGGTGAAGCGGTCAATCTGGAAAAGGCGATGCGGGCCGATACCCGTTTCGGCGGTCATATCGTCACTGGGCATGTTGACGCACTGGGTACCATTGTCGAGCGCAGCGAGGATGCCCGTTCAGTACGCTTGCAAGTACGCATGCCGGCATCGATCCAGCGCTACGTGGCTGCCAAGGGGTCGATCACCGTCGATGGCGTCAGCCTGACGGTCAATGCCCTTGAGTGTGACAGCTTTTTGCTGAATATAGTGCCCCATACGGCACAGGAAACCATTATCGATAGTTATACAGCCGGTCGTCAGGTGCATCTGGAAGTGGACATCATAGCCCGCTATCTGGAACGCCTGATGGGTGCAGCGCAGACTGACGAACCTGCTGACGGCGATGCCGGAGGGGTGACTCTGGCGTTGCTGGCTAACCACGGATTCATGCGTCGCTGAGGCGGCGGGAGAGGATTATGCAGCTGAACACCACCGAAGAACTGATCGAAGATATTCGCCAGGGCAAGATGGTCATCCTGATGGATGACGAAGACCGGGAAAACGAAGGTGATCTGGTGATCGCTGCCCAGTGCGTGCGTCCTGAAGATATCAACTTCATGATTACCCACGCCCGTGGTCTGGTCTGTCTGACCCTGACCCGCGAGCGTTGCGAGCAGCTCAAGCTGCCGCTGATGGTGCAGAGCAATGGCGCTGCCTTCTCCACCAACTTTACCCTGTCGATCGAAGCGGCCAAGGGCGTGACCACCGGTATTTCTGCGGCTGATCGTGCGGTCACCGTACATGCGGCGGTCAAGGCCGACGCCGTGCCTGAGGATATCGTTCAGCCGGGGCACATTTTCCCGTTGATGGCTCAGCCCGGTGGCGTCCTGAGTCGTGCGGGCCATACTGAAGCAGGTTGTGACATTGCGCGTATGGCCGGGTTCATGCCGTCATCGGTGATTGTCGAAATCATCAATGAAGACGGCAGCATGGCGCGCCGCCCGGACCTGGAGAAGTTCGCGGCCAAGCACGGACTGAAGATCGGCACCATCGCCGACCTGATCCACTACCGCACCATGAACGAGCATACCGTCGAGCGGACGGACGAAGGCATGTTGCCGACCGAGTTCGGCGATTTCCGCTATGTCAGCTACCGCGACGAGATTCAGAACTGCACCCATCTGGCACTGGTCAAGGGAGACATCACCCCGGACGAGTCTACGCTGGTGCGTGTGCACGTGCGTACTGAAGTGTTGCGTGACGTGGTCGGCGTCCGCCGCGGTCCGGAAGTGAAGTGGACCATGCGCCGTGCACTGGAGCGTGTGGCCGAGGAAGGCAAGGGTGTGGTACTGCTGATCGACAGCGGCCGCCGTGTCGATCTGGGTGAGGCGATTGATAGCTTGCTCAATGCCAGCCAGAAGCGTTCCAAGGTAAATGTCAGTGCCTCCGGTGCCTATTTGACCGTGGGTACAGGTTCCCAGATTCTGCGTGATCTGGGCGTGCGCAAGATGCGCCTGCTCAGCTCGCCGATGAAATTCAATGCGATCTCGGGTTTTGATCTCGAGATCGAAGAGTACATCCCCTACGAGGATTGATGGATTAGCTTATGACAGTACAAGTTTTTGAAGGCGACTTCGTCAGCGCCAACGGCAAATACGCCATCGTGGTCGGCCGCTTCAACGCGTTCGTGGTCGAGAGCCTGCTGGATGGTGCGATCGACACACTGACTCGTCATGGTGTGGCTGAAGAGAATATCCGCGTGATCCGTGTGCCGGGTGCGTTCGAAATCCCGCTGGCGGTCAAGCGCGTGGCCCAGCAGAAGCAGGACGATGCCATTATCGCTCTGGGTGCCGTGATTCGCGGTGGCACCCCGCATTTCGAATACGTCTCTGCCGAGAGCTCCAAGGGCGTGGCCCAGGTCTCCATGGATTACGACGTACCGGTGGCCAACGGCATCCTGACCGTGAACTCCATCGAACAAGCCATTGAACGCTCCGGAACCAAGGCTGGTAACAAGGGCGCCGAAGCCGCACTGTCTGCACTGGAAATGGTCAGCCTGCTGCGTCAGCTTGAGGTCTGAGCATGAGCGACACCACTCCGCGTAAGAAGGGCAAGCCCAACCTGACCGAGATGCGCCGCAATGCTCGCAGCTTCGCACTGCAGGCGTTGTATCAGTGGTCTCTGGCCGGTCAGAGTGCCAACGAGATCGAAGCCCAGTTCCGTGTCGATAACGATATGGGCAACACCGACACTCAGCTGTTCTCTGAACTGCTGCGCGGTGTGACCAGTGGCAGCCGTGATCTGGACGAGGCGTTTCGTCCGTTTCTGGATCGTCCGCTGGATGATCTGGACCCGGTGGAGCTGAGCGTACTGCGCATCGGTGCCTATGAGCTGATTCATCGCCTTCAGGTGCCCTATCGTGTGGCGATCAATGAAAGCGTGGAGCTGGCTAAAGTATTTGGCGCCACCGAGAGCCACAAGTACGTGAACGGTATTCTCGACAAGCTGGCCCAGCGGGTGCGTGCGGCCGAGATCCGCGAACGTCGCTCCGGCAACTGAGCGTTTTAGCAAACCATCGTGGGTGAGTTCGAGCTGATCCGCCGCTGTTTCATGCAGGCGAAGCAGGGGGCAGGCGTGATCACCGGTATCGGTGACGACTGCGCCGTGCTTCAGGTGCCTGCAGGACAGCAGCTGGTGGTGTCGATTGATACGCTGGTCGAAGGGACCCATTTTCTGCCCGGTACCCCACCTGCAGAGGTGGCTTATCGCCTGCTGGGTGCGGCTGTCAGCGATCTGGCCGCGGCGGCGGCAACACCGGCCTGGTTGACGCTGGCGCTGACTCTGCCCCGTGGCGATGCAGCCTGGCTGGAACCTTTTGCCGCCGCGTTGGCCGAGCGAGCCACTGAGCTGGGTATGAGCCTGGTTGGTGGTGATACCACCCGTGGTGCCACCCTGACGCTCAGTGCCCAGGTACATGGTCTGGTGCCTGAGGGGCAAGCGCTGTTGCGCAGCGGAGCCCGGGCAGGAGATCGCATTCTGGTATCGGGCACTCTGGGTGACAGTCGTGGCGGGCTGGAAACCTTATTGCATCCGCTGCCGGTCGATGCCGATGTGCGTTATCTGCAGCAGCGTTTCCACCGTCCCGAGCCCCGAGTGTCGCTTGCCCAGCGTCTGCGTAGCCGGGTTCATGCCGGTCTCGATATTTCCGATGGTCTCCTGGCCGATCTTAACCATATGCTGGAGGCATCGGGTGTTGGGGCCGAGGTACAGCAACAGCGTGTGCCTTGCTCGGCAGCCTTGCGCCGACTTTATCCACAACATGCATCCGAGTGGGCATTGTCCGGCGGCGAGGATTTCGAACTTTGCCTCAGCGTTGCGGCCGAACAGGTAAGAGGCTGTGTCGCGGCAGCGGAGCGTCTGGGTATTCGGCTGACCGAGGTGGGCTGTATCACCGCTGAGCCGGGGCTGCGTGTGCTGGACGAGTTCGGGCAGCCGGTCGAGGGGCTGGCGCAGGGGTATGATCATTTCAAGGAGTCTTCATGAACAAGGCACCGGCTTCGGTCTGGCGTAACCCCGTTCATTTTCTGGCCTTCGGGCTGGGCAGTGGTGCCGCGCCCAAGGCGCCGGGCACTTTTGGCACCTTGGCGGCGGTGCCGCTCTGGTATCTGATGGCTCAGACCAGTCTGCCGGTCTATCTGGGATTGACGCTGGTCGCCTTTGTGATCGGGATATGGCTTTGCGGTCGTACATCACGCGATCTGGGCGTTCATGATCATGGCGGGATCGTCTGGGACGAGTTCGTCGGCTACTGGATCACCATGATCGCGGTGCCGGTGGACTGGATCTGGGCGTTGCTCGGCTTTATCCTGTTCCGCCTGTTCGATATCTGGAAGCCCTGGCCGATCCGACCGATTGATCGTCGTGTTCATGGTGGCCTGGGAATCATGCTTGATGATGTGCTGGCCGGTGTTTTTGCCGCGCTGGTGCTTCAGGGGCTGCTCTTGTTCTGGGGCTGAGTCTGCGTCGCCCCCGTGAAACGTATAGTGACAGAGGAAACAACCAAGGTGTCAGTACAGTATGTAGCCGATTCGCGGCTGCCGACCCCCTGGGGGGTCTTTACCATGGTGGGTTTTGAAGATCCCGCTACCGGCAAGGAGCATGTCGCGCTGGTGTTCGGCGAAGTGGCCGGTGATGAACCGGTACTGGCCCGTATCCATTCAGAATGTCTGACCGGCGATGCGCTGTTCAGCCTGCGTTGTGACTGTGGCTTTCAGCTGCAGGAAGCACTGAAGCGCATTGCGGAAGAGGGCAAGGGCGTGCTGCTTTATCTGCGTCAGGAAGGACGTGGCATCGGCCTGCTGAACAAGATCAAGGCGTACCACCTGCAGGATGGTGGAGCCGATACGGTTGAAGCCAATGAACGCCTGGGGTTCGCCGCCGACATGCGTGACTACAGCATGTGTGAACCGATGCTTGAGCATCTGGGGATCAAGGCGGTCAAGTTGATGACCAACAATCCGCGCAAGGTGGCGGCACTGGAGAAGTACGGTGTCAACGTGGCCGAGCGCGTACCGCTGCAGGTTGGCAAGAACCGCCACAATGAAAACTATCTGCAGACCAAGATGGGCAAGCTGGGTCACATGATGACCGAGCACCATTTCAAGGACGAATAACGCGCTGCGGTAAGCCTGTCGACCCGCTGGTATCAGTGCAGCGGTCGCAGGCCTTACAGCCTTCAGGCGGTCAATGTCCCAGACGCTGATGGATCAAGGCTTCGATACCGCCAGCATCCAGTCCGCACTCGATCAGCTGTTCTTCTCGTGTCGCATGGGCAATCCAGCGATCCGGAATGCCAAGCATCAGCAGCGGTGTGGTTAAACCGGCCTGTTGCAGAAACTCTGCCACGGCTGATCCAGCACCGCCCTGCACGGCATGATCCTCGATACTGACCAGCAGTTCATGACTCGCCGCCAATGCTTCCAGTCTTTTTGAATCAAGCGGTTTGACGAAACGCATATCCACCAGCGTGTAGTCATTCGCCTCGGCCACCTGTTGGGCGCTGTTCAGCAAGGGGCCAAAATTGAGCAGCGCAACCTTACTGCCCTCGCGCAAGGTGCGGCTCTTGCCCAGTTGCAGTGAGTCAATGGCAGTTGCCTGAGGCAGGGCTGCGGCGCCTCGGGGATAACGCACGGCGGCAGGGCCTTTATGCTGGTAACCCAACGTCAGCATGGTCATGAGGTCGGCCTCATCCGCCGGTGTCATCAGTACCATGTCGGGCAGGCAGCGCAGGAACGCCAGGTCAAAGCATCCGGCATGGGTGGCGCCGTCTTCGCCCACCAGGCCCGCCCGGTCCACGGCCAGCAGAACATCCAGTTGCTGGGTCGCGATATCGTGGATGACCTGATCATAGGCGCGTTGCAAAAAGGTGGAATAGATTGCCAGTACCGGCTTCATGCCGCGGCAGGCAAAGCCGGCCGCCAGAGTGGCGGCATGCTGCTCGGCGATGGCGACGTCGAAATAGCGCTCCGGAAACTGCCGGGAGAAGGCCACCAGGTCTGAGCCTTCGCGCATGGCCGGTGTGATACCGACGAGGCGGTTATCCACAGAGGCGGTTTCACACAGCCAGCGACCAAACACATTACAGTACTTGGGGCGCTTGGGGGTGGCTGAGGTAGAGGCTTTCGCCGGTGGTTCCAGTTTGGTCAGTGCATGGTAGCCCACCGGGTCCGCTTCTGCAGGTGCAAAGCCCTTGCCCTTGCGGGTTACGACATGCAGCAGCCTGGGGCCGTTTTGAGCCAGCGCCTGTTCCAGCGCGGGCAGCAGCAAACTGAAGTTATGGCCATCCACGGGGCCGGTATAGCTGAGTTCCAGCGCCTTGAACAGTTCGGCAGTTACCGGGCTATCGGTCTTTTGCTTCAAATTGCGCGCCAAGTAACTGGCAAGTCCCCCCTCGTTGCGCGAAATCGACATGTCATTGTCATTGAGGATCACCAGCAGATTGGCGCCGGTGTGGGCGGCGTGATGCAACGCCTCGAAGGCCATGCCGGCGGTCATGGCACCATCGCCGATGACGGCAACCGTGTGGCGGTCATGTCCCTGCAGGCGCTGGGCCAGCGCCATGCCAAGTGCTGCGGATATGGAGGTACTGGAATGGCCGGTACCGAAGGTATCGAAAGGGCTCTCGCTGCGCTTGGGGAAGGGGGACAGGCCACCCTTCTGACGCATGCTCAGCATCTGCTCCCGACGACCCGTCAGTATCTTGTGTGGATAACTTTGATGACCCACGTCCCAGATCAGATCCTCATCGGGTGTCTGTAACAGGTAATGCAGGGCGATGGTGAGTTCCACCACGCCCAGCCCGGCGCCAAAATGGCCACCGGTCTGTCCAACCGAATAGAGCAGGAAGGCTCTCAGTTCACGCGCGAGCTGGGGGAATTGTGACCGGGACAGCCGGCGCAGGGCTGCGGGTGAATCAATCTGGTCCAGCAGCGGTGTGATCGGTCGGGTAGTCGGAATCTGGTTGAACATCATCAATGATCGCGGTTTACGATGTAATCGGTCAGTGCGATCAGGTCGTTGGCGTCCGGCCCGAAACCGCGCAGTATGGTGACAGCCTCTTCATGCAACTGGTGCAGGCGCTCCCGTGCACCCTCCAGGCCCAGGAGGGCCGGGTAGGTCGGCTTGTTCTGGGCCAGATCAGAACCCTGTGGCTTACCCAGAGTGGCGGTATCACCTTCGATATCGAGCAGGTCGTCCTGAATCTGGAAGGCCAGTCCGATCAGGTCGCCATAACGGCGCAACAGCTCCAGCTTGTCTTCGCCCGGAGCGCAAGCGGAGAGCGCGCCCAGTTCGACAGCGGCGGTGATCAGGGCGCCGGTCTTGTGGGCATGCATCGCCTGCAGCTGTTCCAGCGCCAACGGCTTGTCCACATGTGACAGGTCAAATGCCTGACCGGCAACCATGCCGCGCTCGCCGCTGGCACGGGCCAGCACGTTGAGCATGCGCAGCTGCAATGCGGCAGATACGCCTTCACAAGGCTCACTGAGGTGTTCGAATGCCAGGCACTGAAGCGCGTCACCGGCAAGGATGGCGCTGGCCTCGTCAAAGGCGATATGGCAGGTCGGCTGTCCCCTGCGCAGATCATCGTCATCCATGGCGGGCAGGTCGTCATGCACCAGCGAGTAGCTGTGCACGCACTCAATGGCGACCGCTGCCCGGTCGGTGAGAATGTGGGGCCCTTCTCCGCTGCAGAGCTTGTGACTCAGATACACCAGTGCCGGGCGAAGACGCTTGCCACCATTCAACAGGCCATGGCGCATGGTCTGCTGCAGTCGGGGTTCCAGAGCCTGTTCGGTCGTTACCAGACGGTCCAGTTGCTGCTCGACCCGCTGACGATACTGTTGCAACAGCTGTGCGAGATCACTCATATCAAGAGTCTACCTGTTCCGGGAAGTCGCTGGCATGGATTTCGCCGTCCTGCTCGGTCAGCAGCTGAACTTTCTGCTCGGCCTGCTGCAGTATGGTCTGACAGTCACGAGTCAGCCGTATACCCTGCTCAAACGCCTTCAGCGCTTCTTCGATGGGCAGGTCGCCCTGCTCAAGCTGTTCAACCAGTCCTTCCAGTTGTTGCAGGGACTGTTCAAAGTCGGGAGTCTTGGATTTGGATGCCATGGCGGTTTACTGTCCTCTATAGGCCGCTCACGTTAACCAACCCAGTGAGGGGGGTCAATCCGCAGTGGGAAAAAGCCGGTAAATGGGGTGAACACCTGTTCCATTCTGGTATCATCGTTACTGGCGAAACTACCGGTTTTGCACGCGTTTTCGGTCGGAAATATCTATTCAGGAGCGATCAGTGGATCTGGCTACCCTCGTAGGCCTTATCGGGGCCTTTGGCATCATCATCGCGGCTATGGTGCTCGGCGGCGATATCGGCATTTTCGTGAACCCGCCCTCTATTCTGATCGTTCTTGGCGGGACACTGCTGGTCGTGTTAATGAAATTCACGCTTGCCCAGTTCCTTGCCGCCGGCAAAGTGATGGTCAAGGCGTTCATGTTCAAGTCTCTTAACCCTGAAGACATCATCGCTGAAACCGTTGATCTGGCGGATGCCGCACGCAAGGGCGGGCTGCTGTCGCTGGAGGACAAGCAAGTGTCATCTGACTTCATGCAGCGGGGCATTCAGCTGCTGGTGGATGGCCATGACCCAGAAGTGGTCAAGCAACTGCTGAAAAAGGAAGCGGGCCTGACCTACGACCGTCATGACTTTGGGACCAAGATTTTCAAGGCGATGGGGGATGTTGCCCCGGCGATGGGCATGATCGGTACGCTGGTGGGTCTGGTACAGATGCTGTCCAACATGTCTGATCCCAAATCCATCGGTCCCGCGATGGCGGTGGCCCTGTTGACCACGCTGTACGGTGCCATGATTGCCAACATGTTTGCGCTGCCGATTGCGGACAAGCTGGAAGTGCGCCGTGACGAAGAAGCGCTTAACCAGGCACTGGTGATTGATGGGCTGCTGGCGATTCAGGCAGGCCAGAACCCACGTGTAATCGACCAGATGCTGCGCAGCTACCTGCCCGAAGGTAAACGTGCCGTTGCCGAAAGCTGAGGGATGCGGCGATGAGTGACGATAACGAAGAGAAGTGTAAATGTCCCCCGCCCGGTGCGCCTGCATGGATGGCGACCTTTGCGGATTTGATGTCGCTGTTGATGTGCTTCTTCGTGCTCTTGCTGTCCTTTTCCGAGATGGACGTGCTCAAGTTCAAACAGCTGGCCGGTTCCATGCGCGAGGCCTTCGGCGTACAGAATCAGATCAAGGTTGAAGATATCCCCAAGGGTACCTCTATCATTGCACAGGAGTTCAGTCCCGGGCGTCCAGAGCCAACGCCGCTGAACGAAGTGCGTCAAATGACCATCAATAATGACATGAACAGTCTTGATGTTCGTTCCCTTGAAGGTGAAGCGCAGATCGAGGATCGGCTGAAAGGTCTGGAGGCGTTGCGTCGTGAGCAGGAAGAAACGGCCCGCGAAGAAGCGATTGCAGTGGCTGAGGCTCTGTCGGCAGAGATAGGCGAGGGCAGCGTCGAGGTGGAAACGGACGGTACCCGTATCATTATCCGGGTGAAGGAGCGTGGTTCTTTTGATTCCGGCTCGGCTGCACTGAAGTTTGAATACATTCCAGTGGTGGCGAAGATCCGTGACCTGTTACTCGACATCAGTGGCAAGGTGGCGATTGAGGGGCATACTGACAATATTCCCTACGGCGGGCGTCAGTTCGAATCCAACTGGGAGCTGTCCTCGGCGCGTGCGCTGGCGGTTGCACATGAACTCTTTTCCGATCGTCGTATCAACCAGTCGAGATACAGCATCACCGGCTATGCCGATACTCGTCCACTGGGTCCCAATAGCACACCGGAGCTGCGGGCGCGTAACCGTCGGGTTGAAATCGTGATTCAGAAAGGTGACGTGGAAGAAGCACTCGACAAGCTGCAGTCACGCCCTGAAGGGGATGTCGAGGGAGAGCCGATGGACCCGACCAGCCTGTTCTGATCGGACAGAGAGGTTGTAGGCAATAAAAAACCGCCAATAGGCGGTTTTTTATTGAGTCGGCCAAAGAGATTACTTGGCAGCGTCCAGCATGTACTGAATGGCGGACTTGAGTTCGCTGTCAGAACAATCTGCACAGGTACCCTTCGGCGGCATGGCCTTGATACCGGTGATTGCGGTTGCCAGCAGAGCATCGATGCCTTTCTCGGCACGCGGAGCCCAGGCAGCAGCGTCACCGAATTTCGGCGCGCCAGCGATACCGGCAACGTGACAAACGGAACACTTGGTGTTGTAAACTTCTTCGCCAGAGCGTTCAGCCATGGCAGCAGCCGGAGACAGCATCACGGCAGCAGCTGCGATCAGCAGGGTTTTCTTCATAGCAGGCTTCCTTTATTAGATCGGTTTTCAACCGTTAGTACGCAAATAATGCGAGTTTAGGCCTGTCTTCTGCTGAAAGTAAATACTCCGAAGGTGCGGCATATCAACGCATCCGTGAGCGGCGTCAAGCAAAGTGTGGCAGGGGTTCAGCTCCAGCGTCCCAGGCGCATGGCGAAGTCTGCCTGCCCCTGCAATAGGCGGTCATGACGACGGCTGTGTTCCTGCAGGCGGTGCTCGCGAATGGCTTGTTCCAGCACTTCATGCGGTACCGGAACCAGATTGCGTACATCTTCGATGGAGTAGCCCCGATTGAGCAACTGGCGCAGTTGAGCGGTGAGTTGAGTGGCGCTCATGATCTTATCCTCTTGATTATGTCATGGCGCCATTATGAGGGGTTGATTGTGACAATTGGATGTCAGTTCTAAGGTGTTTTCCTGACAACGCTGGCGGCAAAAGCGGTTGCGCTGAAGATGATGAAAAACACTCCTGAGGCCAACAGCAGTTCGGCCATGGTAAAGCCGGCAACCATCTCAGGGGTGTAGCCGCAGGATTCCCAGATCTCAAACATCCAGGGCCACCATTTATCGGGTGCAAACCAGGTTGGCAGGCCCGATTCAAGTGAACAGCTGCTTTCAATCCAGTAGCGCTCGATTGCCAGAGTGCGCCAGCTGCGTTCGGTAAAACCCAATGCGATGAGCAAAGCCAGGCATCTGCCTCCTGTCTGCACCTTTTGGCAGCGGGGCAACAGCAGCGCTGCAATGGCCAGCAGAATCAGTGCGAATAGCCAAAGTCGAATATGGATGCAGAGAACACAGGGGCCATAGTCGAGTGCATATTGATAATAAAGCGCTACGGCTTCGGCTGTCACAGCTCCAATAAGCAGTACCAGCCAGTAGATTCGCGAGTTCAAGAATTGCAGGATGAACTTCATGAGGACCTGTCCCTGTGGAATTTTCAGCGTGAAAGAGTAGCCCGGTTGTTTATTGTCGAGCAAGTATTGGTGTCAGACGGAGCGGGTTGAAATAAGTTCAATGCCCTAATGTGGTGCGTTGTTTGCACTAATGTAGTGCTTTATGATTGTCGCCGCTTTATCGTGTCGGGATTTTTCCAGCGCTTTCCGGTATTCCAGATGTCGCCTGACGTTTGTCAGAAATGCAGCAAGGCATTACTGACTGCACGTTGATGTTCCGACCATCTTCCGCTTCATTATCTGAGGTACTTAATGTCCTATATTCATGACACCATCACTGGCCTGATGGCCTCAAGCCCTGCGCAGACCGAATTCTACCAAGCGGTCGAAGAGGTGCTTGAGTCGCTGGAGCCGCTGCTGGAACAGAGCCCCCACTATAGTGACAACCGCATCATCGAACGTATGGTCGAGCCAGAGCGCCAGATCATGTTCCGGGTTCCCTGGGTTGACGACCAGGGGCAGGTGCAGGTCAACAAGGGGTACCGTATCGAGTTCAATTCGGCGCTGGGGCCTTACAAGGGAGGCCTGCGTTTCCATCCCTCGGTCAATGCCGGAATTATCAAATTCCTGGGATTTGAACAGATTTTCAAGAATGCGCTGACGGGGCTGCCGATTGGCGGTGGCAAGGGCGGCGCCAATTTTGATCCTAAAGGGCGTTCCGATCAGGAAATCATGCGCTTCTGTCAGTCGTACATGAACGAGCTGTACCGCCACATCGGTCCTAACACGGATGTGCCCGCGGGTGACATCGGGGTTGGAGCGCGCGAGATCGGTTACATGTTTGGTCAGTATAAGCGTCTGACCGGTCGTTACGAAGGCGTCTTGACCGGCAAGGGACTGCTCTGGGGGGGATCGCTGGTGCGCAAGGAAGCAACCGGCTATGGGTGCGTCTATTTTGCCGAAAACATGTTGAAGGCTTCCGGTGACAGTCTGCAGGATAAAACCTGCCTGGTATCAGGGGCAGGCAACGTAGCCATCTACACCATCGAAAAGCTGTATCAATTAGGTGCCAGGCCCGTTACCTGTTCAGATTCAAGTGGAACGCTCCATGATGCGCAGGGTATAGACCTCAAAACCCTCAAGCTGCTCAAGGAGCAAAAGCGGGTTTCGCTTCGTGAATACCTGAATGAGTTCCCCAGGGCCGAATTCATCCCGCGAGAAGCCTATCCGGATGATGGTCATGCCGTCTGGCGTTTCAACGGCGATGTGGCGTTCCCCTGTGCAACGCAGAACGAGCTCACTGAAGCGGATGCCCGGGCGTTGCTGAACAGTGGCTGCCGATGCGTCAGCGAGGGAGCCAACATGCCGTCAACACCGGCCGCTGTGGAACTGTTCATTGCCAACCGCATCCATTATGGTCCGGGCAAGGCAGCAAATGCCGGTGGTGTGGCGACCAGCCAGTTGGAAATGAGTCAGAATGCCAGCATGCAGCGTTGGACATTCGAGCAGGTGGATCGTCAACTGAAGGCGATAATGAGCGATATCCACAGTCGTTGCAGTGAAACCGCGAAGGAATTTGATCAGCCTCATAATCTGGTGCTGGGGGCTAATATTGCCGGATTCCGCCGAGTTGCGGATGCGATGCTGGAGCAGGGCGTCGTCTGAATATCGATAGTGGATACACAAGCAAGGCCCGCATATTGCGGGCCTTTTGCATTCAGTCCGCCTGAACCTGCTCTCGGAACTGACCGATCGCTTCCACTACACGTTGCGCTTCTTGGCGGATCTCCAGCATGACGGTACCTGTCTTGTTGGCGAGCAAGACACCTTGTTCCGCTTGAGTCTGACTGTTACGGGCCTCGTCAGCCGCGGTGGTTGCAAGGTGGCGGTTCTGCTCCACGACCTGCTTGATCTCTTCCGTTGCCTGACTGGTTCGCCGCGCCAGATTGCGGACCTCATCGGCGACCACGGCAAACCCCCGACCCTGACTACCGGCACGGGCAGCTTCGATAGCCGCATTCAGTGCTAACAGGTTGGTCTGTTCGGCAATTTCCTGAATGACATCGACAATGCGCTCAATCTTCCCGGACTGATCACTCAGTGCGGTCACATGTTCGGCCACTGTCTGTAGGCGCTGTTCTATATTGCGTACCATGCTGACTGTGTCGTCGACAGCAAGAGCACCGTTGACCGCACTTTGGTCAGTTTCAAGCGCAATGTCATATGCAAGCTGAGCGGCTTCTGACTCGGCGTTTCTTCGTTCGATATCGGCGGTGATGTCGCTGGCGATCTTGAGAACCCCAAAGCGCTTACCGGTAGCGTCATACAGCGGGTTGTAGGTGGCGTTGAGCCAAACGGTGCGTCCATGGCGATCCACACGTTCGAACATGCCGGACATGTATTCACCTTCGTTGAGCTGTTTCCAGAACTGCGTGTATTCCTTGGTGCCCACATAGGATTCCGGGCAGAACATGCGGTGATGGCGACCCAGAATGTCCTTCTCCTGATAACCCATTGTGGACAGGAAATTCTGATTGGCGCGAATCACTTCACCCTGAAGGTTGAACTCAATGACCGCCATGGAGCGATTGATTGCATCCAGAAAGCTCTGGTGATCCTGCTCGCGTGAGACGGTGGGCGTTATATCCTGGGCCAGCTTGATGACCTTGGCCACCTGGCCGTCCTCACGGTTGACGGGGATATAGCTGGCTTCCAGCCAGACCCTGCGTCCCCCCTTATCTATACGACTGAAGCGTTCGCTGGCGCCTTTTCCGCGGGCAAGGTTCTGCCAGAAGCGGCGGTAATCAGGACTGCGCGTCAGGGTCGAGTCGCAGAGCATACTGTGGTGTTTGCCGATCAGTTCATCCTCAGCATAGCCCATCACTTTTGAAAAAAGCTCGTTGGCGCTAAGGATATACCCTTCCGGGGTGAACTCGATCATTGCCATCGAATTGCTTATGGCCGCAATCAATTGCTGACTCTCTGAAAGCTGCTCCCTGCAGATGGACAATTCTTGTTTCAGTTTACGTGTGAACATGGAAGGTCTCGCCATCACAAGAGGGTATGAGTCTGATCGTCCGGGTTCAGAGAGCCGGAGGCCAGACATACTACAGAAAAATAAGCCTGAATGGTTCTTAATATGTATCTGATGTGCGACTTACGCTGCAGAGTCTTGCTTGGATCATTGGCTATCAGGGGGCAAATTGAGTCCAGCCCGATCCTATTGCACGAAAAGGGAGTTCCAGATTCAGTTCCGGAACCTTTTGTGCCACCCATGCCGGAAACGTATTGCTGTTTGGGCCAGGAAACACCCGGTATTCATGTTTCCAGGGGTAGTCTCTTACGGCCGCTTGTATTGGCGCTATCAGGCGCTCGGCTTCGGGGCCCCGCAGGTCCAGAATCAACTCCGGGCGGGCACCAAACCAATAGCGATCAGGAATGTCTCGCTCCTGCCGCAGCACCGGTAGTCCACGCTTTTCTCGCCACCCGATCACCTCGTAGACTATATATTGATCGGCATGCTGTGGTTTGACGGCTATCCAGGTATGAACCGCGAATAGACCTCGCCAACCCCAGGCATCAGCGGCATAGGCTTGAATGACCGCCTCTGGGGTGTGCTCTGCCAAAGGGGCGATGCCGGCGCTGGCGCGACTAGCCGTCCTCCAGCCATCACTGGAACAGCCGCTCAGGGCCAGCACCAGACTTAGCAGGGGAAGCAGATAGCGAGTCGACATTGCACGGCCTCTTCATGGTTATCCACAACCAGAGTACGGCCGTGCGCGACGTTTGGATCAGCGGTTTTCGCTCTCGGATGATCGCATCAGCAATCCATCCAGCCATCGTGTTGGCAGCAAGCGACGCAGGTATCCCAGCAGGTAGGTTGGCAGCGTTACATAATAGCGCGCCCGCGGGCGAGAGCTCTCCAGTGCATGGCGCAATGACTTGAAAACTGCTTCCGGGGTCAGGGTAAAACGGGACCCCTCGTCTTCGTCACTTTCCAGGCGCTTTAGCACACCCGCATAGGTCGCTGCATGAGCACTGTGCTGGTGATCGATATTGCGTTTGAATGCGGCAAGCGCATTACGCCGAAAGGCACTGGTGATGGGGCCTGGCTCAATCAGTGAAATCTCGATACCCGAGCCTTTCAACTCCTGACGATAAGTGTCGGTGATCCCCTCCAGAGCAAACTTGGAGGCGTTATAGGCGCCACGGTATTTCATCGCAACCAGTCCCAGTACTGAAGAGTTCATGACGATTCGGCCATGCCCCTGTCGACGCATGATCGGAATCACACGGTTCGTCAGCTCGACCCAGCCAAACAGGTTGGTTTCGAATTGTTCACGCAGAGCCTCGCGACTGAGGTCTTCTACGGCGCCCGGCTGACCGTAGGCGCCATTATTGAACAGCGCATCGAGACGGCCATCGGTCAGTTCCAATGCATGAGCCACGCCCTGCTCAATGGATTCGGATGAATTCAGGTCCAGTACAAAGCTTTCCAGCCCCAGTGCCTCGAGGGCCGCCACATCTTCCTGCTTGCGCACCGTAGCCAGCACACGGTAGCCAGACTCACGCAGTCGTAATGCACAGTGTTTGCCAATACCGGTAGAACAGCCGGTGACGAGAATGGTGGAGATCATCGGGGCCTCGCTGTGGATAAAAGTGTGTCGGGCCAAGATACTATCACGGAGATAGCGCCGGAATCAGTTCGGGGCTGGTAACAGAGGTGGCTAGTCTTTTATCGAGTGTGGTCGGCTCAACAGATAACAGAAAAGAAGAGTTGCATGCTCTTTTCGCTGATCGCATGCTTTCTCTGAGACCGCTTCTGTTAAAGCCGATAGGCCTCTTCCGCATAAATCACGTCGAGAGGCTGACAATTATTAGAGGATGTTTGTTTTTGTTCGAATTTATCGAAGAAGGTTCAAAACTTGTTGGGGCTGTAAATTTGCCTGCGCAAGCATAGAGGTAGCTGCGCTCTGGATAATCTGAAACTTGGCCAGATTTGTACTTTCAATGGCAAAATCAGCATCTTCGATTCTTGATCGAGCTTCTGAATTTATAGTGACGGCCCCGCTCATATAACTAATGCTAAGGCTCAGCCGTGTCTGGACCGAGCCGAAGTTCCCTCGCAAAGAGTTGACCTGCTCTAATTGTGGGTGCTAAGGAGGTTGTTCACGCCGGTTAAGTTCGAGATGCTGGTTATCGCCAAACAAACAGCACAGAACAACCGACATGAACAACCCTCACAAGAATGCCCGAACTACGCCTCATATTCGAGCCCTGATCGTTGATCGAGCCCTCCGTAAGCGGCAGCCGGTGCGAGACATTGCCAGCACTTTTGGTATCAGCACGCACACTGTGTACAAGTGGATTGCTCGTTATCGAGAGGCAGGTGAGGCTGGTCTTGAGTCAGCATCCAGCCGTCCCCACGCCTCACCGAGGCAGATGCCGAAACAGTGGGTTGAGCTGATTCAGAAGATGCGCCTGACACTCAAGTGGACTGCCAAGCAGATCGCACAGGCACTGAGTCTGGCTTACTCCACAGTGACAGCTGTACTGCGCCGACTTAAGCTCAATCGAGCCTCACACCTGGAGCCGGTGCAACCTGCGCAGCGCTACGAACACCCCGCGCCGGGTGACATGCTGCATATGGATATCAAGAAGCTGCCTCGCTTCGACAGGCCCGGCCACCGCGTGACAAACAACCGTCGCCAGAATACCCGAGGTGCGGGTTATGAGTGCGTTCATATCTGTATTGATGATCACAGCCGCTGGGCGTTTGCCCGGGTACTACCAGATGAGCAGCAAGGCACCACAACGCGCTTTTTGGAAAACGCTCTAGCGGCCTACCGCGGAATAGGTGTAGAGGTGAAACGCCTGATGACCGATAACGGTCCAGCCTATCGTTCCCGTCGGTTCAATGCAGTTTTACAACGGGAAGGGATCAAGCATGTATACACGCGCCCATACACGCCCAGAACGAACGGCAAGGCGGAGCGATTTATACAAACAATGATCAGGGAGTGGGCATATGCAGTGCCCTACGCAAACGACATATCAAGGGCCTGGGCGCTGACAGACTGGATCAACCACTACAATAAACAGCGCCCTCATGGCAGTATCGGAAATCTACCGCCGGTGTCTCGAATACCGAAGCTGCGTGAACAAGGTGTTTAGTATTCACATCTAATGCTTTGTCAAATTTATCACTTGCACCTGAAGCGTCTACAGCTATATCGACCAGGCTAATTCCCAAACTGACCGTATCGACTCCACTGGTAGCAAGTTCAATTTTATCGGAAGCATGAGTACCAATAACGAAGGTATAGACCTTGTCAGGGGCTAGAGTGGGCGAATTCAGGGAAAAATTCTGAGCGCTTCCTGCTCTGACATCGTTAGCCAGAACGTTCTCGGCATTAAGCACGCTGCCTCCGTAATCTGAGCCAGCAATAGATCCAGTATCATCGTCAGCTAGATTAAGGCCATTGGTAGCATAGAGTCCCAAGCCATTGATAAAGTCAGCTCCATTGCTGGCAAAATGTGTATCAAACTCACTCAAGCTGCCATAGGGCAATGTGGCATAGCTTCCTTTTAAACTTGCCAGCGCGCTATCCAGAGAGTTATTCCTGTCTGCTGCCAAGTGAGCCATTACATCCTTGATGCCAGCCGCACCGCCAGAGGCTGACTGGATATCGGCATGCAATTTTTTAACCGCTATATAAGCTGCTGAATAACCTTCGCTGGTTGTTGGAGAACCTGGAGTGGTTTGGTGAGCGGCCAGTATTGCAGCAATACCCACTCGGGCGATATCTGACTGAACTCGTTCATCCGCGCCGTGAATAAATTCAGCGGCTCCTTCAGTAAACCAACCGGGGAAGGAGTCCCCACCATCAACCTGGTTATTACTGCCATCTGCGGTCAGGTCCATGTTAACCGCCATTACGGCATGAACCATCTCATGAGCAATAATCCGATCATTATATAAAGGCGAGGAGCCCCGGTAATCCTCCCCTTTTTAGCTGATGCCAAAAGTAGAGGCTAAGCCACTTTTAGTGGTGGCTGGCCACCATTGGCTTTGTGCGGCCGCTCATGATTGTAAAACCAGAGCCACTGCGTTGCATAATCCTGAACGTCCTCTAGTGTTTCGAATAGATGCTTACTGACCCAGCTGTAGCGGAGCGTTCGATTGTGACGCTCGATGTAAGCGTTCTGTTGAGGCTTGCCGGGTTGAATATACTCAATCCGGATGTCATGTTTACGAGCCCAGTTGGTGAATTCGTGACTGATGAATTCTGGGCCGTTGTCACAGCGAATGTGCGATGGTTTCCCCCTCCACTCAATCAACTGAGACAGGGTGCGTATCACTCGCATGGATGGCAGAGAGAAGCCTGCTTCTATTGCCAGTCCTTCTCGCCGGTAGTCATCGATCACATTGAGCAGCCGGTAGCTTCTGCCATCCGACAGCTGATCGTGCATGAAGTCGATCGACCACACCTGGTTGCGTCGCAGGGGCTGTTTCAACGGCTCCGGCTTATGGCGCTTTAGGCGCCGCCGAGGCCGTATGCGCAGATTCAATGCAAGTTCACAGTAGATACGGTATACGCGCTTATGGTTCCAGCCGAAGCCTTTCACATTACGCAGGTAGTCAAAGCAAATACCAAAGCCCCAGTCTGAATCCTGTTCAGTCAGGCGGATCAACCAATCTGCAATCTCAGCATTCTCCGATGACAGCTTGGGTTGGTACCGGTAGCAGGATTCGCTGATACCAAAGGCAGCACAGGCAAGCCGGATACTGACGCCACGGGAAGCAACATAGGTCTGTGCCATCTCCTTGCGCCGAGACGGCTTCACCACTTTTTTTGCAGTGCTTCCTGGATGATCTCGGCTTTCAGCCGCTCTTCAGCATACATTTTCTTCAGGCGGCGGTTTTCATCTTCAAGCTCTTTCAGCCGAGCCATCAACGAAGCATCCATGCCGCCGTATTTCGCCCGCCACTTATAAAATGTGGCGCTGCTCATCCCATGTTCACGACATAGTTCGGGAACTGGGGTACCTGCTTCCGCTTGTTTCAGTATCGCCATGATCTGGCTGTCGGTGTATCGGGACTTCTTCATGCAGAACCTCCTGCGTATACATTACGAGAAAATTCTACTTTTGAGCACTGCTACTTTTCGGGGGGATTACCCCCCTGCAGGAGTGATTTCCAGGTATAGGGATCTCTCATCGCTCAGGCGATACACCTTGTCGCGGGGCTTGGCGGCTTTGATCTGACGGTCGGAAAGTGGCATGGCTCCCTCTGCTCAATTCGAGTGGGGGCATGTCTTTGGGGGCATAAGAAATTCAAACCAGCAATCTGCCCCCAGCGATGCCCCCAATGTGCCCCGGATTTGCTGGCACTTGTTGGGACTGTCTGAAACCAACAATAGGCCGTGAGGCCCATGGTTTCAAGGGGTGTGGGATTGTCTGGGAAAGTCTGGGAAGGGAAGGTGGTGGAGGTGGCGGGTTTCGAACCCGCGTCCGCCAATCCTCTGCCTCAAGATCTACATGCTTAGGCATCTCTATTTAGTTAACCCGTCGCGACCCGAGAGCCAGGGTGCTATGGGCGAGCTCTTTTAGTTTTAACCGTTCAGCTTAGAGCAAAGCATCCGGGCGATTCTGTCTCGAATGACACCGCAAAATCTCTGAGTTACAGACACCTTAGAGCGCGGCGCTGGCTGACTTAAGCAGCCAGAGCGTAGTTATCGTCGTTTGCAACTATAACTGTGTGATGAGGGATTTACGAGAATCATCACGTTCTCGGCATGCACCTAAGGGTTCGTAATCAGCGTCGAAGCCAAGTCACCCCCAGATATGTAACGAGCTATTGTAACGACTTAGTTGACCGGGCGAAAGTGGAAAAGTTCAGCGGGCGGCGACAGACATTTCACGCTGCTTCTGACGGTTCCAGTCTTTCTCTTTCTCGGCCGCGCGCTTGTCGTGCAGCTTTTTGCCCTTCACCAGTGCGATCTCGCACTTGACCATGCCGTTTTTCCAGTAGAGGGCCAGGGCAACACAGGTGTAACCTTTGGCTTCCACCGCATTGGTAAGCTTTTCAATTTCACGGCGGTGCAGCAGCAGCTTGCGATCGCGACGTGGGTCGGTGACATAGTGGGTCGATGCCGAAATCAGCGGCGTGATGTGCGCGCCCACCAGCCAGGCTTCGTCGTTCTTGAATACGACATAGGAGTCGACCAGCTGGCCCCGTCCTTCGCGCAGGCTTTTGACTTCCCAGCCTTGCAGGGACAAGCCAGCCTCGAAACGGGTTTCGATGGTGTATTCGTGCTTGGCACGTTTGTTCAAGCAGATGGTGTTTCCGCCTGGAGCCTTCTTTTTCTTCGCCATGGCGCGATTATATAGGTGGCCTTGGTGCAATGAAAGCGGGCAAATTGCGTCGTTTCAGCACCTTAGCGTTACCTGGGCATCAACTAATGGTCGAAAAGGTTGTCACCTCTGTCCGATTTATGAACAATTGCCCCCCGTGTACAATTTCCAACTTGAGAACAATATGCAGTCTAAACAGTCAATTCACGGTTCATGGGCGAACCGGTGGATCTTCATTCTCGCAGCGACGGGTTCAGCCGTCGGACTGGGTAACATCTGGAAGTTCCCCTACATCACAGGTGAAAACGGTGGTGGCGCCTTTGTACTGGTGTACCTGTTCTGCATTATGCTGGTCGGTATTCCGATCATGATGGGTGAAATTCTGGTGGGGCGTCGTGCTCGCCAGAGCCCGATTAATGCGGTACGCGAAACCGCCGCCGAGGCTGGATTGAACAAGAACTGGAGCCTGATCGGCTGGCTGGGTGTGCTGGCAGGCTACATCATTTTCTCCTTCTATTCCGTCGTGGCAGGTTGGGTTCTGCACTATATTGCCGGGATGGGAACTGGCCAGTTTGTGGATATCAGCAGTGATCTGGCTGGCGAGCGCTTTACTAACCTGTTGGCCAGTCCGGACCAAATGCTGGTCTGGCATACCCTGTTCGTGCTGATGGTCGTCGGTGTCGTTGCGGGTGGCGTAAACAAGGGCCTTGAGCGTGCGACCAAGATCATGATGCCGGCCCTTTTCGTACTGCTGCTGGTATTGCTGGGTTACTCGGTCAATACGGGCAGCTTTGGCCAGGGCTGGTCGTTCCTGTTCAGCTTCAACCCGGAAGCGTTGACATGGGATGCGGTTCTGGTAGCGCTTGGGCATGCGTTCTTTACCCTGTCACTGGGTATGGGCGCAATCATGGCGTACGGCAGTTACATGGGTAAAAAGGACTCTATCGGGGTAACCGTATTGACCATCGGTGTGCTCGATACGCTCGTGGCGCTGGTGGCCGGTCTGGCGATCTTCCCGGTGGTCTTTGCCAATCAGATGGATCCAGCTGCCGGTCCGGGCCTGATGTTCATTACCCTGCCGGTCGCCTTCGGTCAGATGCCGGGTGGTCAGGTCTTTGGCTTCCTGTTCTTCCTGTTGGTGGGTGTAGCCGCTTGGACATCCGCTATTTCTCTGTTGGAGCCGGCGACGGCTTGGCTGGTAGAGCGTTTCGGTCTCAAGCGTCTGCCCGCAGCGCTGCTGCTGGGTGTGATCGTATGGCTGATGGGAATCGCTTCGCTGCTGTCTTTCAACCACTGGGAGGAGATCAAGCTCCTGGGTATGGGGATTTTCGATTTCCTCGACTTTATTACCGCCAATGTCATGTTGCCGCTCAGTGGTCTGATGATCGCGATCTATTCCGGCTGGATGCTGAACAAGCACATCACGCGTGATGAGCTGGCATTGGGTTCCAATATGACGTACAGCGCCTGGTCGCTGGTGATCCGCTTCATCGCGCCAGTAGCGGTGATGGTGATCTTTGTCGTCAACCTGTATGACAAGCTGGCCTGATTCAGGCCAGCCAGGTAACCGCCGACATGACTCAAGTAAATCGCAGCGCGCTGGTGTTGCACACTGCCGAGCAGATGTTCGATCTGGTCAATGATGTGCGCAACTATCCGCAGTTTCTGCCCTGGTGTGCGTCGACCGAGGTGATCTCGGAACGAGACGACGAACTGGTCGCGACCCTTAACCTGTCCAAAGGGGGGCTCAAGTACAGTTTCACCACGCGCAACCGGCTGGAAAGGCCCGGGCGAATGGAAATCGCGCTGGTGGAGGGGCCTTTCTCCTCCCTGCGCGGTATCTGGGTGTTTACGCCGCTAAGTGATGAGGCCTGTAAGGTCGAGCTGACCATGGACTTCGAGTTCAAGGGCAAGCTGACCGGAATGGCCATGTCCAAGGTTTTCAACTCGGTGGCCACGACCATGGTGGATGCTTTTGTCAGCCGGGCTGATCAGATCTACGGTTAGGAGAGGGATGATGAAAGTTGAAGTTGCCTATGCATTGCCTCATGAGCAGAAAATCATCGCTCTGCAGGTAGAAGAAGGCTGTACTGCCCAGCAGGCGGTGATCCGCTCAGGCATTGTTGAGCTGTTTCCGGAGATCAATCCTGACAGTACCCCGATGGGTATTTTCGGCAAGGCGATCAAGGATCCAGGCAATACCGCATTGAGAGATGGCGATCGCGTGGAAATCTATCGCCCATTGATTGCAGACCCTAAAGAGGTCAGGGCGCGGCGGGCGGCCAAGATGAAAGCGCAGAAGGCCGCCGAGGCCGAAAAGGAATGAGTGGCGCGCCGGAGATCAGCGAGTGGTTTCCGGCTTGGCGCCCGGACGGAAGTCGCCACTGAGGCGGACCAGTTTGTCGTTTTCGAAGAACAGACTGATGCGCTCCTGGTAGCGCTGACCGTCACCATCCTTGATGCTGTAGATGTAGTCCCAGCGGTTTTCGCTGAAGCTGTCATTAACCAGCGGAGTGCCGAGAATGTAGCGCACCTGTGACGGGGTCATGCCGGGGCGCAGCTGGTCGACCATTTCCTGAGTGACGACGTTGCCCTGGGGGATATCGATCTTGTAAACACCGGGGAACTCGGAGCAGCCGGCAATCAGAAGTGCAGCTGTAACGCTAAGAAGAACCTTTCGCATCGGACAATGGCTTCCGTTTTCATGCCTAAACAAAGATAATGGAGTCTAACATTGCAAATCCCGAACAGCATAGTGATTGAGACCTAATATGGCACTGGAAAATCAGGAACTGCGGAAGGCCGGACTGAAGGTGACTCTGCCGCGGGTCAAAATTTATCAGATTCTGGAGCGTGCCGGAGAGGGCGACCACTTCAGTGCTGAAGATATCTATAAGCTTCTGATGGAGCAGGGCGAAGATGTAGGTCTGGCGACCGTCTATCGTGTATTGACCCAGTTTGAGGCGGCGGGTCTGGTGTCTCGCCACCACTTTGAAGGTGGTCATTCAGTATTTGAGTTGGCTCGTGATGAGCACCACGATCATGTGGTCTGTGTGAAATGCGGCAAGGTGCGGGAATTCAGCGAACCCAAGGTTGGCGAAATTCTGGATAAGGTGGCCGAAGAGCTTGGCTTCACCATTACTGATCGTACTCTATATCTTTACGGCGTCTGCAAGGACGGCTGTGAGGAAAGCAAGTAAGCAACACTGCTCTTTTGCTGTCAGCCATCAGGCTGACAGCATCTCTCGTGCGTGATTCAAGGATGTCCGGGTGATGTCCACGCCGCCCAGCATCCGAGCAACCTCTTCTACTCGTTGTGTCTTGTTCAAACGGTGCACTCGAGTGTGAGTGCCGTTCTGTACCCCTTTCTTGGTGACGAACAGGTGTTGATGCCCCTGAGCGGCTACCTGCGGCTGATGGGTCACGCACAGAATCTGCACACGCTGACCCAATTCACGCAGCATTCGGCCGACCACTTCCGCGACACCACCGCCGATGCCGACATCGACTTCATCAAATACCAGGGTCGGTGTGCTTGAGGTCTGAGCGGTGATCACCTGAATGGCCAGGCTGATGCGAGACAGTTCGCCGCCGGAGGCAACCTTGGCCAGCGCTCGAGCTGGCTGGCCTTCGTTGGTGCTGATCAGGAATTCAATATCTTCAAGGCCGTTGGCGTTGTAACGTTCTTCATCCAGCGGGGTCAGGCAGGCGCTGAAGTGGGCGGCCGGCATTCCCAAAGCGCTGAGTTGCTCGTCGACCTGTGTATCCAACATGCCGGCACAGCGCTGGCGAGCCTCGCTCAGCTCGGCGGCAGCCTTGAGATAGTCGGCACGTGCGTTCAGTACATCCTGCTCCAGTTGCGCCAGTGCCTCGTCGGACCCGGTCAGGGTGCTCAATTCGGCCTGTAATGACTGGTGGAACTCGATCAGTTGCTCCGGCAACAGGCGGTGCTTGCGCGCGACATCGTAAATGGCGGACAGTCGCTCTTCCACTTCCTGCTGGCGCTCGGGATTGGTTTCAATGCTGTCGAGGAAATGTCGGATTTCCCGCCCGGCTTCCTCGACCTGGATCAGCGCAGTGTTGAACATCTCACCGGCCTGCTGCACACGTTTGTCTTCAGCGTGAAGCTGGTCCAGCAGGTGAAGGCAATGCTGAAGCATCGATAGGCAGTTCTCGCCGTCTGCATCGCTGCTCAGTTGCAGCAACTGGTGTCCGGTGCCGAGCAGGCTGCCGGCATTCTCAAGCAGTTGTTGCTCCTGTTCCAGCTGCTCGAGTTCACCTTCCTGCAGAGCCAGCTGGTCCAGCTCCTCAACCTGGTAGCTGAGCAGCTGGATGCGCGCATTACGTTCATCTGAAATCTGGGTCAGTTCCAGCCACTCGGTATTCAGACGACGCCATTTGTGAAAGTGACGACGTACCTGTTCGGCCAGCTCTGCATGGCCGCCGAAATCGTCAAGCAGTACGCGATGGTAGTCCTTCTTCAGCAGACGTTGATGCTCATGCTGGCCATGGATATCGACCAGGTGCTGGCCGAATTCACGAACCAGAGTCAGTGGCGTGGGGCGGCCATTAATGTAACTGCGGCTTCGGCCTTCACGGGTGATGACGCGGCGCAGCTGACACTCCTGAGGATCGCCTTCAAGTTCATGCTCATCCAGCCATAGCATTGCTGTAGGCAGGTTGCGGATATCAAAACTGGCGGTCAGTTCGGCCCGATCGGCATCCTTCAGAACGCTGTCGCTGTCTGCACGGTCACCGAGACACAGGCCCAGTGCATCCAGCATGATCGATTTGCCTGCACCGGTCTCACCGCTGATGACGGTCATTCCGGAGTCCAGTTCCACTTCCAGAGCATCGACAATCGCGAAGTTACGGATCGTTATCTGCGTCAGCATGGCTGCCACCCTATGGGTTTATATACAGTGTTTATTTATACAGTACTATATAAGCCATTTTCTCCCGGTCATCAATCGTTGAATGAAAAAAATAGGTTGAGCGCTTGAATCCGCGTTGCAGGTCCCCATATAGGTTGGCATCTAGGCGTAACCTCAAGAGTCAGTTGGAGAGACCTGATGTCGAAAGAGCAGCAAAACACACAGGAAACCGTTGAGCCGATTCAGGACGCGGTCGAAAACCTGGCCGAGACAGAGGCTTGTGAACCAAGTGCTGCCGAAGAGTCAGCGGCTGATTTGCTGCAGAAGCTCGAGGAATCCCGTGCCGAAGTCGACGCCCTGAAGAAGGAGTTGGCCGAGCTGCAGCCACGCGCTCAGGCCGAAATCCAGAACATTCGTCGTCGTGCCGAGCAGGATGTGGAAAAGGCGCACAAGTTTGGTCTGGAAAAGTTCGCCAATGAGCTGTTGCCGGTGGTGGACAGCCTGGAGCGTGCCATCGAAGCCAGTCAGGGGGACGATGAGGCGATGAAGGCGATCCGTGAAGGGGTCGAAATGACGCTGAGCATGTTCCTGGGCAGCATGGAAAAATTCAATGTTGAACAGCTGAACCCGGAAGGGCAGCCGTTCAACCCGGAACACCATCAGGCGATGTCGATGGTGCCGGCAGAGGGAGTGGAGCCAAACACGGTGGTGACCGTGATCCAGAAAGGCTACCTGCTCAATGGTCGCCTGATGCGCCCGGCCATGGTAATGGTCGCAAAAGGCTGACGCGGGGCGTTGAAATTTCTCAACGCGCACCCATATACAGAAGCAACCAGATTTTAGACAGATTATCAGCCCGCTTGGCGGGCAACAGAAATATCGGAGCAGAACATGGGCAAAATTATCGGTATTGACCTGGGCACCACCAACTCCTGTGTGGCAATTCTGGATGGCGACAAGACCAAGGTGATCGAGAACGCCGAAGGCGATCGCACCACCCCGTCCATCATCGCGTACACCAATGATGGTGAAACCCTTGTCGGTCAGCCGGCCAAGCGTCAGGCGGTGACCAACCCGGACAACACCCTGTTTGCGATCAAGCGTCTGATCGGTCGCCGTTTTGAAGATCAGGTGGTACAGAAAGACATCAAGATGGTGCCGTACAAGATCATCGCGGCCGACAACGGCGATGCCTGGGTTGACGTCAAGGGTCAGAAAATGGCGCCGCCGCAGATTTCTGCCGAGATCCTGAAGAAGATGAAGAAGACCGCCGAGGACTACCTGGGCGAGAAAGTGACTGAAGCGGTTATTACCGTACCGGCCTACTTCAACGACTCTCAGCGTCAGGCGACCAAGGACGCAGGTAAAATTGCCGGTCTGGAAGTGAAGCGCATCATCAATGAGCCGACGGCTGCTGCGCTGGCTTACGGTATGGACAAGTCCAAGGGCGACAAGACTGTAGCCGTATACGACCTGGGTGGTGGTACCTTCGATATCTCCATCATCGAGATCGCCGACGTTGACGGTGAGCACCAGTTCGAAGTGCTGGCCACCAATGGTGACACCTTCCTGGGCGGCGAAGACTTCGACCTGGCGGTGATCAACTACCTGGCCGACGAATTCAAGAAAGAGAGCGGTATCGATCTGCACAACGATCCGCTGGCACTGCAGCGTCTGAAGGAAGCGGCCGAGAAGGCCAAGGTTGAACTGTCGTCCGCGCAGGCGACCGACGTCAACCTGCCCTACATCACCGCTGATGCGAGCGGCCCGAAGCACCTGAACGTGAAGCTGTCCCGTGCCAAGCTGGAATCGCTGGTTGAAGAGCTGGTGGTGCGCTCCATTGAGCCGTGCCGCATTGCGGTTCAGGACTCCGGTGTATCCGTATCCGAGATCGACGAGGTGATCCTGGTCGGTGGCCAGACTCGCATGCCGCTGGTACAGCAGAAAGTGGCCGAGTTCTTTGGCAAGGAACCGCGCAAGGACGTGAACCCGGACGAGGCAGTTGCCATCGGCGCAGCCATCCAGGGTGCGGTTCTGTCCGGTGATGTGAAAGACGTACTGCTGCTGGACGTAACCCCGCTGACACTGGGTATCGAAACCATGGGCGGCGTGGCGACTCCGCTGATCGAGAAGAACACCACCATCCCGACCAAGAAGTCGCAGGTGTTCTCAACCGCGGACGACAACCAGACTGCCGTGACCATTCACGTCGTTCAGGGTGAGCGTAAGCAGGCGGCACAGAACAAGTCCCTGGGGCGCTTTGACCTGGCCGACATTCCGCCGGCACCGCGTGGCATGCCGCAGATCGAAGTGACCTTCGATATCGATGCCAACGGTATCCTGAACGTGTCTGCGAAGGACAAGGCCACTGGCAAGGAACAGTCTATCGTGATCAAGGCTTCTTCTGGCCTGAGCGATGATGAAGTCGAGCAGATGGTACGCGATGCCGAAGCGCACGCTGAAGAAGACAAGAAGTTCGAGGAGCTGACCGGCGCCCGCAACCAGGGTGATGCCATGATCCACACGGCGAACAAAACGCTGAAGGATGCTGGTGACAAGGCGACAGCGGAAGAGAAAGAAAAGATCGAAGCTGCAATCAAGGAGCTGGAAGAAGCACTGAAGGGCACAGACAAGGCTGCGATTGAAAGCAAGACCGAAGCCCTGACTGAAGCGCTGTCAGTTGTGGCTCAGAAGATGTACGCCGAAGCGGCTCAGGCTGAACAGGCTGGCGGTGCCGAAGGTGCCAAGGATGCGGCAGACGACGTTGTCGATGCCGAATTCGAAGAAGTTAAGGACGATAAGAAGTAAGCGCTCGCGCTTGTCGATCGTTGCAGTGTGACAGCGCGGGCCCAGGCCCGCGTTGTCATGTCCGGCTCTTGCGGGCCAAACCTTAACCAGTCAGATTCGGATCATGTCAAAGCAGGACTACTACGAACTTTTGGGTGTGTCGCGTGACGCGTCCGATCGCGATATCAAGAAAGCCTATCGTCGCCTGGCGATGAAGTACCATCCGGACCGCAACCCGGACGATAAAGCGGCCGAAGACAAATTCAAGGAGATCAGCGAGGCCTACGAGGTACTGTCGGATGCCCAGAAAAAAGCGGCCTATGACCAGTTCGGCCATGCCGGGGTAGATGGTCAGGGTGGCGGCTTCGGCGGTGGCGGCTTCGAGGGCAATTTCTCTGACATCTTCGGTGATGTGTTCGGCGATATCTTCGGCGGTGGTGGCGGAGGTCGTCGTCGCTCGAGTGTCCAGCGTGGCGCTGACCTGCGTTATAACCTGGACCTGTCGCTGGAAGAAGCTGTACGTGGCTGCGAGAAAACCCTGGAAATCCCGACCCTGGTCGGCTGCGAAATCTGTGATGGCAGTGGTGCCAAACCGGGTACCAGTGCCAAGACCTGTTCGACCTGCGGCGGTATGGGGCAGGTGCGCATGCAGCAGGGCTTCTTCTCGGTTCAGCAGACCTGTCCCACCTGTCGCGGCGAAGGCAAGGTCATTTCCGACCCCTGTGACAGCTGTCATGGTCAGGGGCGTGTCGAGAAAACCAAGACTCTGCAGGTCAAGATCCCGGCCGGTGTGGATACCGGTGACCGTATCCGCTTGTCCGGCGAGGGGGAAGCGGGCACTCACGGTGGCCCTTCGGGTGATCTCTATGTGCAGGTGCATGTACGTGAACATCCGATCTTCCAGCGTGACGGCAAACACCTGTACTGTGAAGTGCCGATCAGCTTCGTTGATGCTGCTCTGGGGGGCGAACTGGATGTACCGACGCTGGATGGTCGCGTGAAACTGAAGATTCCGGCCGAGACCCAGACCGGCAAGCTGTTCCGTTTGCGAGGCAAGGGCGTTACGCCAGTCCGTGGCGGCAGTACCGGTGACCTGATGGTCAAGGTGATGATCGAAACGCCGGTCAACCTCAACAGCCGTCAGAAAGAACTGTTGCGTGAATTTGCTGAAGCAACCGAAGAGGGCAACAGCAAGCACAGCCCGAAGAAGCAAGGCTTCTTTGACTCGGTGAAGAAGTTCTTTGAAGATATGACCTGATCGCACACGCCGACAGAGACCCTCTGTCGGCGTGTGCCGTTACAGACAGACACAGGAATACAGCATGATCAGAGTAGCGGTGACCGGCGCGGCCGGCCGTATGGGCAAGACCATTATTGAAGCGCTGCAGCAGGACGATGCGGTTACATTCAGTGCGGCCATCGTTGAGCCGGATAGTTCGCTGATCGGGGCGGATGCCGGTGAACTTGCGGGCGTTGGCAAGCTGGGTGTGGCTCTGGCCGGCAGCCTGGATGCTGTAGTCGATGATTTCGATCTGCTGATCGACTTCACGGCGCCGGAAGTGACCATGCAGAATGTGGCCTTCTGCGCGGCCCACGGCAAAAAAGTCGTGATTGGAACTACCGGCCTGAGTGACGGTCAGAAGGATGAGTTGAAGCAGGCCGCCGACAAGACGGCAATCGTGTTCGCGCCGAACATGAGTGTGGGGGTTAACCTCTGCTTCAAGCTACTGGAGATTGCCGCCAAGGCGCTGGGTGATGACAGCGGCTACGATATTGAAGTGATCGAAGCCCATCACCGTCACAAGGTGGATGCTCCGTCCGGTACTGCGTTGCGCATGGGTGAAGTGGTCGCCGATGCCCTGGGTCGAGACCTGAAAGAGTGTGCGGTCTATGGTCGTGAAGGCATCACCGGCGCTCGCCCGGCCAAGCAGATCGGCTTCGAGACCATCCGTGCCGGCGACGTTGTGGGTGATCATACGGTTCTGTTCGCTACTGAAGGTGAGCGCATCGAGATCACGCACAAGGCCTCCAGCCGCATGACCTTTGCCAAAGGCGCAGTGCGTGCTGCCGGTTGGCTGGAAAGCAAACAGACCGGTCTGTTCGACATGCAGGACGTTCTGGGTCTACACTGAATTCAACCTTGTTGTTGTTCCCTCTGCCCGCTCACGTAGCGGGCTTTTTTATGCGCGAACGCAATCTTTTTGTCACTGTTGATTGTCATCCTGCGGATAGCGCTTGCTGCAACTGCACAGTCAGCGCTAATGTATGACGAAGTTTGCCTGAACCGGATTGCTGGAGGCAGGATGTACAAGCTCTGTTTCTTCGTGCCCGAAGCGGATGCTGAGCCCGTCAAGGCGGCGCTTTTTGCAGCCGGTGCCGGCAAGATTGGCGACTACGATCAGTGCTGCTGGCAGACATCGGGTACGGGGCAGTTTCGCCCGCTTGCCGGTGCCGATCCGCATCTGGGGCAACTCGGCCAGCTGGAGAAGGTCGTCGAGTTCAAGGTCGAAATGGTCTGCAGCGATGAGCTGATTCATGCGGCCGTGGCAGCCTTGAAACAGGCCCATCCTTATGAAGAAGTGGCCTATGAAGTCTACAAGCTGACCGATATCTGAATCGGGCACGGAAAGGGAGGTCGGAGTGACACAGCTGTTGGTGCGCTACTCGCGGATACTGGAAATTGTCGGCGATATTGTCAAAGTTCATGTGCCTGAGCCCGAAGAGGGTGAAGTATCAGCCATAGGCTATGGTGACCTCGCCCTGATCGAAAACATACTCGATCCCGATCAGCCGCCTTTCATGGCGCAGGTGATTCAGCTGGAGAGAGGCAGCGTTTCCCTGCAGGTGTTCTCTGGCACCAAAGGGTTGTCGACCAAGGCCGGTATCCGCTTTTTGGGGCACCCGATGCAGGTGACATTCTCCCCCAACATACTCGGACGCGCATTCTCCGGTTCAGGTCGTGCCATCGATGGGGGGCCGAGTCTCAGTGAAGAAGCACGCATCGAGATCGACGGACCTACGGTGAACCCGGCTCGGCGTATCCTCGCATCAAGAATGATCCGCACCGACGTGCCGATGATTGATGTGTTCAACTGTTTGGTCGAGAGTCAGAAAATCCCCATATTCTCAGTGGCTGGCGAGCCCTATAACCGCCTGCTGGCACAGATCGGTGCGAATGCCGATGCCGATGTGGTGGTGTTTGGCGGCATCGGTTTGATCTTTGACGATTACCATTTCTTCCGTCGCGCTTTCGAGGAAGCAGGCGTCAGCGCCCGTACCGTGATGTTCGTCCATCTGGGGTCTGACCCTACCGTCGAAGGGCTGCTGGTACCGGACATGGCATTGGCGGTTGCGGAGCGTTTCGCGGTTGAGGAAGGCAAGCGGGTACTGGTACTGCTGACCGACATGACCGCCTACGCCGATGCCCTTAAGGAAGTGGGCATTTCCATGGAACATGTGCCTTCCAATCGTGGCTATATCGGCGATCTGTACTCTCAGCTGGCGCGTCGCTATGAGAAGGCCTGTGACTACAAGGGCGCCGGCTCGGTCACCATCCTGTCGGTAACGACCATGCCGGGTGATGACGTCACACACCCGGTACCCGATAACACCGGTTACATCACCGAGGGGCAGTTTTATCTACACAACGGAGTGCTTGATCCCTTCGGCTCCCTGTCGCGTCTCAAACAGCATGTGATCGGCAAGGTGACACGCGAGGACCACGGCCAGATCATGAATACCATGGTGCGCTTCTATGCTGAGGCCCGGGATGCGCAGCAGAAGCAGGCCATGTCGTTTGATTTGACCGAGTATGACCTTCGGCTGCTCAGGTTCGGTGACCTGTTCCGTAGCCGTTTCATGGATATCAGTGTTTCCATTCCGCTGGAGGAAGCGCTTGATCTCTGCTGGCAGACCCTGGCGGAATGCTTCCAGCCGCAGGAGTTGCTGATGAAACAGCAGCTTGTGGATAAGTATTTTCCCAAGGTACAGGCTGCAGGGTAACGTCCGATGGGCAAGCTGGCGCTGAACAAGAGCACACTCAACCATGAAAACCAGCGTCTGAAGTCGTTTCGTCAATTTGTGCCGGCACTGGACCTGAAGCGTAAGCAGATCCTGGCGGCTCGACTGAAATCGCGGCGCGCGCTGGCCGACTTTGAAATGCACATGCAGCAGGTGAATGAAGCGGTTGCCGTGCAGTTGCCCATGCTGGCAGGTACTTCTCTGGATCTGGGCTCTCTGGTGCAACTGAGGCGTGTGCACCAGCGCACCGATAACCTGGTCGGGATTGAGTTGCCGGTGGTCGAGCGGGTTGAAATCGACAGTCGTCAGTACTCCCGTCTGGCCTTGCCCCAATGGGTCGATATCCTGGCAGACCGTTTGCGACAGATGCTGGAGCTGAAGGTTCGCCATGAGGTCGAGCTGTTGCGGCTTGAGCGTCTCGAATCAGCGCTGCAAAAGACGACGCAGCGCCTGAACCTGTTTGATAAGGTACTGATTCCCCGAACCGAGGCCAATATTCGACGCATCCGCATTGCGCTGTCCGATGCCGAGCGTGCCGGCGTGGTGCGGGCGAAGATTGCCAAAAACAAACGGGCCAGGATGGCGATGTCATGAGTATTCAGACGCTGAGTAAGGCGACCCTGGTCGGACTGACGACTGATAAGGCGGTGGTGCTGGATCGTCTGCAGTCACTGGGCTTGCTGCATGTGATTCCACTGAGTGCGGCGCGCCCTGATCTGCTGCTTGAGTTGCCCGAGGACGTTCACCCGGATCAGCTGCAGCAAGCGATCCGCTATCTGCTCAGTTGTCCACAAAAGCGCAAGCAGGTAACGGTCGAACGGCACTTTGATCTGACCAAAGTGGTGATGGCTGCACTGGAAAATCGCAAGCGTCGATTGGATCTGCAGGAGCAGCTGGATTTTTTGCGCAAGCGCATTCGTGATCTCGAACCCTGGGGGAGCTTTGAACTTCCCGGTGAATCCGGGCTATTGGGTTATCGGCTCTGGTTCTATCTGGTGCCCAACTACCGCATGTCCGAAGTCGTCAAAACCGACCTGCCCTGGTCGGTCGTTCATCGTGATAACCGTTACTCCTATGTTGCTGTGGTTTCCGAGACGGAGCCGCGCGCCAACCAGATGCCTGTACCCCGGACCCACACCGGTTCGGTTCCGCTGAGCCAGCTGCGCCGCCGACAGGAAGACCTGGAAATTGAACTGGAAGCCCTGGATGCGGAGCGTGAAGCCCTCACGCGCTGGCTTTACCTGCTGCAGCGATCGCTGGCGGGGAGTCAGGATCGGGCCGAATGCGCGCAGGTCGGTCGGCAGACGCTGGATGCCGGTGAAATTTTCGCCATCCAGGGCTGGTTTGCGGCCGATCAGCGGCTGCAGCTGGAGGTCTTTGCACAGGACGAGGGGCTGGCGTTGGTGATTGAGCCTGTTGCCGAAGGTGAAACGCCTCCGACACTGCTGGCCAACCCTGAAAGCATGGCCGGCGGTGAAGAGATTGTGCGGTTCTACCAGATGCCCGGCTACCGAGCCTGGGACCCGTCTCGGGTGGTGTTTTTCTCCTTTGCGGCTTTTTTCGCCCTGATTCTGTCTGATGCCGGTTACGCCCTGCTGCTGGGGGCTGTTCTGATGTTTTACTGGACCCGTATGGGAGAAAGCGCAACCGGTCGCCGGCTGCGTGCTCTGGGGACCACGCTGACACTGTTTTCGGCCGGCTGGGGGGTACTGGTTGGCAGCTATTTTGGTGCCGAACCTCCAGCGCCGCTTGCGGCGCTGAAAATACTCGATATGAATGACTTCGACAGCATGATGCAGGTTTCAGTGATCATGGGCGCAGGCCACCTGGTGCTGGCCAACCTGATCAGTGCCTGGCGTCACCGGGCGAACCTGCAGATGCTGGCACCATTGGGTTGGGTGCTGTTGATTGTGGCCGGGGTCAGCGGCTGGCTGCGTCAGCAGCTGGATGTCGAATGGGGCATGATGGTTGTTGGAATGGTGTTGATCCTGTTCTGTTCCAGTGATCGTCCCTGGTTCGGTGCTCGCAACTGGCTATGGCGACTGGTGGATGGTCTGTTGGCCCTGACCGGCCTGTCCAAGATGTTTGGCGATGTGCTCAGCTACCTGCGCCTTTTTGCGCTGGGATTAGCCAGTGCTTCTTTGGCGATTACCTTCAATCAGCTGGCCAGTGATGTGGCTGCCGCCGTACCGGGGATGGGGCTTTTCCTTGAAGTGCTGATCCTGCTGCTGGGCCATCTGCTCAATTTTGTACTTGCGGTGGTCAGTGGCGTGATCCACGGCCTGCGCCTGAACCTGATCGAATTTTACAACTGGAGCCTGGCCGATGAAGGCTACGCTTTTCAACCTTTCACCAAGCGGGAGGTGAACCCTTGGATAACCTGATATTGGCCCTGGGATGGGCAGGACTCTATGGCCCTATGGCGCTGGGTGCAATCGGCAGTATCATCGGCTGCGCACTGGCGGGCCAGGCGGCCTGTGGTGCCCTGCTGGAAACCGAAACCGGTCATGGCCGCTATGTGGGTATAGCCGCTATGCCATCGTCGCAGACAATCTACGGCATCGTGGTGATGTTTTCCCTGAATCGCACGGTCACGCTGGATAATGCGCCGGGTCTGTTTGCGATCGGTATTCTCGCCGGGCTGGCGCTGTTGTTCAGTGCCGTGCGTCAGGGGCAGTGCTGTGCCAGTGCCATCAATGTCTCCAAGATCAAGCCGGAAATCTTCGGTATGTCGATCGCACCGGCGGCCATCGTGGAAGGTTTTGCGGTCTTCGCTTTCATCTTCGCGCTGGTCATCAGTGCGGGCATTCCGGCATAACGGAGGCGCGAATGAACGATCAGGCCAAACAACATGCAGCCTCGGGCGTTGAGGCACTGATTGAACGCCTGCGTCAGCAAGGGGTCGAGCGTGGACAGCAAGAGGCGGCCGAGCTGATTGAAGAAGCCGAACGTCGTGCTGACTGGCTGCTGGAGCAGGCACGTCAGGAAGCGGAAAACCTGCGCCGTCGTGCTCAGGAAGATGCTGAGCGCCTGAAGCGAGCCGGGGAAGATGCGCTGAAAATGGCCGCTCGAGACATGAATCTGCAGCTGCGCGAGCAGCTCGGCCAGACCTTTGCCGACCGTGTACGGCTGCAGGTCAGTGAACAGCTCGACAGTGAAGTCTTTATCCGTGAAGTGATCCGCGAGGTGGTGATGCAGGCCTGTCAGGATGCCACTATCTGTGCCATGCCCAGGGTTGAAGTGTTGTTGCCGGCGGGCGTGGTGGGGCTCGAGGAGCTGCGGCGTAATCCACACGCCTACCGCGAGGGTAAGCTGAGCCAGTACGTGCAGGAGCAACTCAACGTCCAGCTCAGAGAAGGCGTGACGCTGGATGTACACGACGGACGTGGTATCCGCATCCGCTGCAACGGTGATGATGCCGAGATTGATCTCAGCGACCGGGCTCTGGCCGAGCTTTTACTGCGCCATCTCCAGCCGCGCTTCCGCGCAATTCTGGAGGGAGTGATCCGCTAGTGTCGGTCTACTATACCCTGATTCCGGCGTTGCCGGCGTTGCCGGTCCAGCTTGAACAGCTCAAGGAGTTGCCCATTTCGATACTGCAGCTTGAGCGGCGGCTGGGCATGTTGCCGGAAGAGGATCGAGACCTGCTGGTGCGCGCCTTGCGCCTGTTTCAGCGTGAGCGCAGTGGGGATGAGGCTTTCTCCGATCGGGATGAAGTGTTGCACTGGGAGCAGGAGCTTGCGTCGATTCCCTACAAGTCGCTGCGCGCGGTGCTGGCGGAGAACCTTGAATGGCGCAGTGTAATCGCGGCGCAGCGGTATCGCCTGGCAGGACAGCAGGAAGGCAGCAGCTTTGAGGGTTACGGCAAGCACGTCTGGATGATTCGTCGCGACTGGCAGCAGCCCGATTTCGGTTTGGGACGCCAGTATCCATGGCTGGTCGAATCCCTGTCCCAGCTCAAGCAGGGGCAGGGTGTCGAGCTGGAGCAGCAGATTCTGGCGCGTCTGTGGCGCAAGCTGCGCATGCTGGAGCAGAGTCACCCCTTTTCTCTGATCGCTGTCGCCGCCTACCGGCTGCGGTGGTCCATTGCCGAGTATCGACTGCGCTGGCAGGCGAAGGCGGCACAACAAAATTTTTCGCAACTGGTTGATCGTGCGCTGTCAGGCGCCACTCAGGATGACGGGATGGACCCGGTCCGGATCGACCCGGTAACAGAGGCCGACCGATGACAACTCCGAACACTCCGACCGCCCGCGTAATCGGTGTCCGTGACGATATTGTCAGCATCCGCATGCTGCGTGATGCCGAAGGTGAGTATTACCCGATCACCAAAAACGAAGTGGTGCTGATCTGTCCTCGACGCCATGATGGAGAGCGTCAGGAGCGGCTGCAGGCAGAGGTGCTCAGAGTGCGTCACGGCGAGGCCGATGTACAGGTATTCGAGACCACCCGTGGCGTCGCCATCGGTGACGAAGTGGAGCAAACCGGGCAGATGCTGTCCGTGGCGCTGGGGCCCGGATTGTTGGGGCAGGTGTATGACGGCTTGCAGAACCCGCTGGAACTGATTGCGGGCCAGCACGGTTTCTTCCTGCCGCGCGGACTGTCCGTGGACGGCATCGATCAACAGCAGAAATGGTCCTTTCAGCCCGTGGTCAAGGTCGGGGCACGGGTCAAGGCGGGTGACCTGCTGGGGCGAGTGCCGGAGAGCCGATTCAGTCACAAGATCATGGTGCCGTTCAACCTGAGGGGTGAGGCTGAAGTGACCTGGGTGCAGGAAGGCAGCTTTACCGTCACGACGCCGGTGGTGCGGTTGCGACTGGAGAATGACGAGGAGCGAGAGGTCAGCATGCAGCAGCGCTGGCCGGTGCGTGTGCCGGTCAATCGGGACCTGCTGCGTGAAGGCTACAATCAGCGGTTGTTTCCACAGCAACCGATGCTGACCAGTATCCGTCTGATCGATACCTTTTTTCCGGTCGCTTTGGGAGGGACGGCCTGTATACCCGGACCTTTCGGAGCCGGTAAAACCGTGCTTCAGGGGCTGATTTCACGCTACTCAAACGTGGATATCGTGGTCATTGTGGCCTGCGGTGAGCGAGCCGGTGAGGTGGTCGAAACGATCACTGAATTCCCCAACATGCCTGATCCGCGCGGCGGCACTCTGATGGACCGCACCGTGATCATCTGTAATACCTCGTCGATGCCGGTGGCGGCGCGTGAGGCTTCCATCTATACCGGAATCACCATCAGCGAGTACTACCGCCAGATGGGCTACAACGTGCTGTTGATTGCTGATTCGACCTCACGCTGGGCGCAGGCCATGCGTGAAACCTCCGGGCGTCTGGAGGAAATTCCGGGTGAAGAGGCGTTCCCGGCCTATCTGGATTCGGCCGTGCGGGCGTTGTATGAGCGTGCCGGTCTTGTCGAAACCAATGATCGGGAGCAGGGGAGTCTGACGCTGATCGGCACGGTTTCGCCGGCAGGGGGTAACTTCGAGGAGCCTGTGACCCAGTCGACGTTGCGTACGGTGAAAACCTTTTTGGGACTGAGCGCCGAGCGAGCCTATAAGCGTGCCTATCCGGCAGTAGATCCGCTGATCTCCTGGTCGCGTTATCTTGATCAGCTGAGTGACTGGTTCAGCCGTGAGCTGTCGCCGCAGTGGGTTCAGGATGTCAAACGCATGCTGGAACTGATCCGACAGGGGGAGCAGGTGCAGCAGATGATGCAGGTGACCGGGGAAGAAGGGGTGACGCTGGAGGACTATCTTGACTGGCAGAAGTCGCAATGTCTCGATCAGGTCTATTTGCAGCAGGATGCGTTCGACGATGTGGATGCGTCGACACCGGTTGAGCGCCAGCAGGAGCTGTTCTTGCTGCTGCTGAAATGTCTTGATGCGCCACATGACTTTGCGGATAAGGAGGCGGTCCGTGACCACTTCGTCAAGCTGACCGGCCTGTTCCGTAACCTGAACTACAGTCGCCACGACAGCCCGGACTATCGCCGTTACAGTAGCGAAATCGAACAACTGGGGTTTACCTGATCAAGACCAGATCGTCCTGTTCAGGGCTCAAGGCGATGTGGCGAAGCGGAAATTCGGGCTCCTTCCCGGCTCTGTCCGCGAAGTAGAACCTGAGCGCGTTGCGGATAGTGGTGAAGGCCAGTCGATCCCAGGGGATTTCCTCTTCGCTGAACAGCCGTGTTTCCAGCGTTTCCTCGCTGCTGCCAAACCGTGGCTCGGGAAGGTCGGCCAGATAGATCAACTGCACCTGATTGACATGGATGATTGAGGTCAGGGTGTAGAGTTGGCGCAGTACGACCTCTGCGCGGGCCTCTTCCCGTGTTTCTCGAAGAGCTGCTTCCTCTGTCGTTTCCCCGTTCTCCATATAGCCGGCGGGCAGTGTCCAGTAGCCGTACCGCGGTTCGATCGCGCGTCGACACAGCAGTACCTTATCTCCGTGCACAGGCAGGCAGCCGGAAATGATGCGTGGATTCTGGTAGTGAATCTGTCCACAATGGTCGCAGACATGACGCTCACGGTTATCCCCGGCGGGAATTTTGAGGCTAACCGGAGAGCCGCAACAGCTGCAGTATTTCATCCTGGCTCCTTGTAATTCTATTGTGAGCTGGGTGGATCATTTTGACATTTTCACCCAGGGTCGCGGTAGCCTTGCCACAGGGGTATTATAGGCAGATCAGATGTAACCGGATCTCCCATGCTAGACCATCTTCGCTTCCGGCTGCAGCATCACCGTCCCTGGCGCCTGCGAACTCGTGGCCGTGAAGCGGGAGTGCTGGTAGCACTGACCAACTGTACCGATCCTGAAGTGATTCTGACTCTGAGGTCGCCTCACCTGTCCACGCACAGCGGCGAAATCTCGTTTCCCGGCGGCAAGCGAGATCCCGATGATCCTGACCTGCTGGCAACGGCGATGCGTGAAGCCGAGGAGGAGATTGCGCTCAGTCCTGGTAATGTCGAAGTGATCGGCTCGCTGGGTCAGGTGGTGTCCAAGCACCATTTGCAGGTGACGCCCTGGGTGGGGGTGATCTCTCCGAGCCTGCCGCTGGTGGCCAACCCGGAAGAGATCGCCGAGATTTACCGAGTGCCGCTCAGCTTTCTGCTGGACCCGGCCAATCGGCGCATGGATCGGCTTGAGCTTGCCGGGCAGGCCCGATTCGTTCCTGCCTGGCCGTGGCAGGGCGAGGTGATCTGGGGGCTCACGGCCTACATCCTGAGCGAGCTGCTCAACGTCGGCTTCGATGCCGATATCCCCATGCGTCCACGCCCTGAACATCTGGAGAGTCCCCGTGACTGACTGTATCGATGACAAGCCTGTGCCCAGCCCTTGTGTCAGTGTCTGCGCCTTGGGTGAGGGTGATATCTGCATCGCCTGTCACCGCAGCGGTCAGGAGATCAGCCAGTGGGGACGGATGAGCAATGACGAAAAGCGTGCGGTATGGGCGCTGATTCGGCGTCGAGAGCAGGGGGAGTCTGTTCAGGGGGAGTAAGGAGCCCTTGCGGGTGCCGGGCTCCTCGTGATCCGGCCGGTTAGAGGCTCTCGCGAGCCTTGGCGGTCTTGATGACGCGTACAGTCTTCACCAGGTTGTCGCAGATCTGCAGAGTTTCCATGCGGTAGCCGGCCACTTCCAGACACACGTTGGAGTTGGGGATCGACTCCAGCACTTCGGTGATCAGACCATTCAGTGTCTTGGGCCCATCGGTTGGCAACTGCCAATGCAAAGCCTTGTTGATCTCGCGGATATAGGCACTGCCGTCGATGAAGAAGCTGCCGTCTTCCTGCGGGTGAATTTCCTGGTTCATCTCGTCATGATCGTTCGAGAGTTCACCCACGATCTCTTCAAGAATATCTTCCAGAGTGACGATCCCTTCGATATCGCCGTACTCATCCACCACCACGCCGATACGGCGACTGTGTTTCTGGAAGTTGAGCAGCTGGGTCTGCAGCGGGGTGCTTTCGGGCACGAAGTAGGCTTCATGAACCACCTGCATGATGGCCGGTTTGGTGACGTTGCCCTGCTGAATCAGCTGGGCCAGGTTGCGCATGTGGAGGATGCCGACGATGTTGTTGATGTCGCCGCGATAGACCGGCAGGCGTGTGTGTCCGGTCTTGGAAAGCAGTTCAAGAATCTGGTCCATTTCCAGGTCCAGGTCGATCCCCTCAACCTCGTTGCGCGGAATCATGATGTCGTTGACGGTTACCTCATTCAACTCCAGCACGCCCAGCAGCATCGACTGGTTGCGGTGCGGTAGCAGCGAACCGGCTTCATGCACGATGGTGCGCAGTTCTTCGGTGCTCAGATGTTCGTTGCCGGCTTCGTTTACGTTGACGCCGAACATGCGCAGGAAGCCGTTGGTGATACCGTTGATGATCCACACCAGCGGGTAGGCCAGCTTCAGCATCGGTTGCAAAATGTAGGAAGCCGGAAAGGCAATCTTTTCAGGGTGAAGAGCCGCCATGGTCTTCGGCGAGACTTCCGCAAAAATCAGGATCACCAGGGTCAAACCCGCCGTTGCGATGGCAATACCGGCGTCACCCCAGAGGCGAACTGCAATGACCGTGGCGATTGCGGACGCCAGGATGTTGACGAAGTTGTTGCCGATCAGAATCAGGCCGATCAGGCGGTCGGGACGCTCCAGAAGGCTGTTGGCCTTGCGGGCGGCGCGATGTCCGTTTTTCACCAAGTGTCGCAACCGGTAGCGGTTGAGCGACATCATTCCGGTTTCAGAGCTGGAGAAGAACGCTGAACAGAAAATCAGCAGGACCAGAATAGCTGTCAGTGTACTTAACGACGCGTCGTCCAAGGGACATTAACCTTAATTGAATTCGGGGCGTTCATTTTCTGGTCAGAGTAACAGGCTGTCAAGCGAACCGACTAAGCCTTGAGTAGCAGTTCAAGCACCAGTTTGGAGCCAAAGAACGCCAGCATCAGTAACAGGAAACCGCCCAGCGTCCAGCGCACGGCGGTGCGACTGCGCCAGCCGAGAAAGTGACGACCGGCGAGCAGAACGGCGTAGACGACCCAGGCGAACAATGACAGCAGGGTTTTGTGCACCAGATGCTGGGCAAACAGGTTGTCGATGAACAGGAAGCCGGTCACCAGCGCCGCACTCAGCAGCAGGAATGCCGCCCAGAGGCTTTCGAACAACAGACGCTCCATCATCTGCAGCGGCGGCAGCGAGGCGACCAGACCCCGGGTGTGGTGCTGTTTGAGGGCTGATTCCTGACGCCACAATAAAACCGCCTGTACCGTGGCGATGGTAAACAGGCTGTAGGCCAGCAATGACAGCAGGATATGGGTGATCAAACCGCCGGAATAGGGTTTGGGGGCTGACCCGGCATCAATGAAGGTGGCGGCCAGCAAGGTAATGGCGGCGAGCGGGAAAACGCCGATGAACAGGTTGTCGAGACGCTGACGCAGGCTGCTGGCCAGGACCATGCCGGCGACGCTCCAGGCGATCAGGGAGCCGACCGGGAAGAAACTGAGATCAATGCCCTCAGGCTGGTGCAACAGCAGATACACACTGTAACCCTGCAGCAGGAAACCGACCATGCCGAGCAGGCGCGTGGGCAGGCGCAACTGATCCTGGTTGCCGGCCGACAGGCGACGCCATTGCAGTACGGTTGCAACAAGATAGCAAAGGGCGGCGATAAGCGTCGTGGTGATCAGCATCCATATCCTCCTTAATGGCGCCTAAGTGTGGCATAAATGCAGGGGTGAGGAAATATAGGTGCCCCCGGGGCAGGGGGTTCTGTATAATATGTCGCCAAAGCGTTTAAGGGTGGGTGCCGGGAGGGTGCCACCGGCAGATAGAGGTATTCGATGTTTGATAATCTGACAGAACGGCTTACGCAGACGCTGCGCTCGGTGACCGGTCAGGCAAAACTGACTGAAGACAACATCAAGGGCACCCTGCGTGAAGTGCGCATGGCATTGCTGGAGGCGGATGTCGCCCTGCCGGTAGTGAAGGCGTTCATCAACAGTGTCAAGGAACGAGCTGTTGGTCAGGAAGTCAGCAAAAGCCTGAGTCCGGGTCAGGTCTTCGTCAAGATTGTTAACGAAGAGCTGGTCAAGGTGATGGGTGAGGCCAACGCCGAGCTTGATCTGGCGACCCAACCCCCTGCTGTTTTGATGATGGCGGGCCTGCAGGGCGCGGGTAAAACCACCTCCGTGGCCAAATTGGCGCGTTACCTGAAAGAGCGCAAAAAGAAAAAGGTGCTGGTGGTGTCCGCCGACATTTACCGACCTGCCGCAATTCGACAGCTGGAAACGCTTGCCGGTGAAGTCGGCGTTGAGTTCTTCCCGTCTACTGCGGAGCAGGATCCGGTCGATATCGCCGAAGCGGCCATTCAGCACGCGCGTATCAAGGCGTTTGATATCCTGATTGTTGATACGGCCGGCCGTCTCCATGTCGATGAAGATATGATGCAGGAGATCAAACGCCTGCATGCCTCGGTCAAACCGGTCGAAACCCTGTTCGTGGTTGACTCCATGACCGGTCAGGATGCGGCCAATACCGCACGCGCCTTCAACGAAGTGCTGCCGCTGACCGGTGTGATTCTGACCAAGACCGATGGTGATGCCCGTGGCGGTGCCGCGCTCTCGGTGCGTCATATCACGGGCAAGCCGATCAAGTTCCTTGGCGTTGGTGAGAAAACCGACGCGCTGGAGCCCTTCCATCCGGACCGTGTAGCCTCCCGTATCCTTGGTATGGGTGACGTGCTGTCACTGATCGAGGAAGCCGAGCACAAGATCGACAAGGCCAAGGCGGAAAAGTTTGCCAAGAAGATTACCAAGGGCAAGGGCTTTGACCTGGAAGACTTCCGCGAGCAGATCCAGCAGATGCACAACATGGGCGGTATGATGTCGATGCTGGAGAAGCTGCCGGGCATGGGGCAGATGGTCCAGGCCGCTCAGGCGGCGCAGGCCGAGAAAGGCATCCAGCAGATGGTGACCATCATCAACTCAATGACCCCGCACGAGCGTCGCAACCCGGATGTCATCAGCGGTTCGCGCAAGCGTCGTATCGCCATGGGTTCGGGGACCCAGATTCAGGATGTGAATCGCCTGCTCAAGCAGCACAAGCAGATGGCCAAAATGATGAAGAAGTTCGGCTCCAAGTCGGGCATGGCCAAGCTGGCACGCGGCATGAAAGGCATGATGCCCCCGGGTATGGGTGGCGGTGGTGGTTTTCCGCGTTTCTGAACGGCTGCGAACTGATTAAAATCTGATCTTTATGCTTTCAACGGGCGGCAATTTCACGTAAAATTGCCGCCCTGTTTAATTTGGCCTTCGTTTATCTGGGCAGTTTGGCTGGGGAACGAAGAAACAAAACGATGGGCGATCCTAAAACCCATCCAGCGAAATAAAGGGGTCCAGCGCATGGTCACTATTCGTTTGTCTCGTGGTGGCGCTAAAAAGCGTCCGTTCTATCACATCACCGTAGCCGATTCACGCAATGCGCGTGATGGCCGCTTTATTGAGCGTGTCGGCTTCTTCAACCCGGTTGCCCGTGGCCAGGAAGAGCGTCTGCGCGTCAACCTGGAACGTGTCGACTACTGGGTTGGCAAAGGTGCTCAGACTTCTGAGCGTGTTGCTCAGCTGCTCAAAGAAGCACGCAAGGCAGCAGAGTAAGGTCGGATACAGGCCGTGTCAGTAAACAGTGACAACACAGATCTGGTAGTACTGGGTCGTTTCACGGCTCCCTACGGCGTGAAAGGGTGGATCAAGGTCTACTCTTACACCGACCCGATGGAGAACATACTGAACTATGACTCGTGGCAGGTGGAGTGTGACGGGCGTTTGATGCCGGTCAAACTGGAAGCTGGCAAGCGCCACGGGAAAGGTCTGATCGCCAAATTGGCCGGTGTGAATACTCCGGAAGAGGCAAGGCTCTGGAATGGTCGCGAAATCAAAGTGCCCCAGTCCGAGCTGCCGCAACTGGAGACCGGTGAGTATTACTGGAGCCAGCTGGAAAACCTGTTGGTATACACCGAATCCGGCGTATTGCTGGGTCGGGTCAGCCACCTGATGGAAACCGGTGCAAATGATGTGCTGGTGGTCAAGGGAACAGCCGAGAGTATCGATCGTGAACAGCGACTGATCCCCTGGCTGCCTGATCAGGTGGTGAAAAAAGTTGATCTTGATTCGGGATTGATGCGGGTCGATTGGGACCCGGATTTCTGAGTCATGTGGTTCGGGATCGTCAGCCTGTTCCCGGAGATGTTCGAAGCGGTTACCCGCTATGGCGTCACCGGACGGGCAGTACGCAACGGCCTGATTGATGTGGAGTGCTGGAATCCCCGCGACTTCACTCATGATCGTCATCGCACGGTGGATGATCGTCCCTACGGGGGTGGTCCCGGCATGTTGATGAAGGTACAGCCACTGCGGGATGCGATCGATGCTGCCAGAACGGCCGCAGGCGAGGGTGCTCGGGTGATTTATCTGTCACCGCAAGGGCGTCGTCTGGATCAGGTCGGGGTATGCGAGCTGGCGGCAAACGACAAGTTGATTCTGGTAGCCGGGCGCTACGAAGGGATCGATGAGCGTTTGTTGCAGAGTGAAGTCGATGAAGAGTGGTCACTGGGAGATTTCGTTCTCAGTGGTGGCGAGTTGCCGGCGATGGTGATGATCGATGCCGTGGCACGAATGGTGCCCGGAGTTCTCGGGCATCAGGATTCGGCGGTGGAAGACTCATTCTTCGAAGGCTTGCTCGACTGTCCGCACTACACCCGTCCCGAGGAGCTGAACGGCCAGCGGGTGCCGGCGGTATTGCTCAGTGGCAATCATGCCGAGATCCGTCGCTGGCGCCTGAAACAGCAACTGGGGCGAACCTGGGAGCGGCGACCGGACCTGTTGGAGAAGATCGATTTGAACCCGGAACAGCAGACGTTGTTAAGCGAATATATCCGCGAGGCCCGGGCGGCCGGCGGGAGCAATATCTAGGAGCGAGCAATGAGCAACAAGAGCCTGATTATTCAGCAGATCGAAGCTGAACAGATGAGCAAAGAAGTCCCGGCTTTTGCACCGGGCGACACCGTAGTAGTACAGGTACGCGTAGTAGAAGGCACCCGTAGCCGTCTGCAGGCGTTCGAAGGCGTAGTGCTGGGCAAGCGTAACCGCGGCCTGAACTCTGCTTTCACCGTACGCAAGATCTCCCACGGCGTGGGCGTTGAGCGTACTTTCCAGACTTACAGCCCGACCGTTGAACAGATCGAAGTGAAGCGTCGTGGTGATGTGCGTCAGGCTAAGCTGTACTACCTGCGTGAGCGTAGCGGCAAGTCTGCACGTATCAAAGAGAAGCTCGGCTAAGGTCAAACCTTGTCAGCTTAAGAAAAAGGCAGCCCAGGTGGCTGCCTTTTTTGTTGATCTGGATACTCGCCATTTGAGGGTTCAGCTCCTAGAATTGGTCGTTCTGAATAGCAACTGAATGGAACGCGGGGTGTTGCATGCGCAAGCTGGGATCATTGCTTGGAATACTGGTGCTGGCAACGGCAGCGGCATACGGCGTGTATTGGTATCAGGTCAAAAGCAAGGTTGATGAGCTGGTACAGCAGCTTTCACCTTTTGCCAGCATTCAATATGGCGCCATCTATGCGCACCCTGACGGTACTGTAGGCGTCAACGCACTGAGTATTGCGCCTCATCAGGTTCATTCACCGGTTGAGATTGAGCAGGTTCGCGTTCAGGCCGGTGGTCCGCTTGCGTTGATCTTCGGTGCGGATGAGCCTCCGGCAGAGCTTTTTGTCAGTCTCAAGCGGGTGGAACAAAGTCTTGAGTCCGCACTTTTCCATGATCTGCAAAAACAGATGGACCTGGCGCGTGAGTCCAACCCTCTGTATGTCAGTCCAGCGGCCTTGGGCTGTGGATCCATCCGGCAGTTCGATGTCAGTACGACGCGAATGATGGGCTACCGTGACCTGGTCATGGATCTGGACTTGCATTACCAGGGCGATGAAAATGCGCGCAAGATCCGTTTTGAAGCACAGGTGGATATCGACAAGATGGGTGATACCCGTCTGGAAATGGTGTTCAGTGCTGACCCTGCCCAGCTCAAGAACCCTATGATGGCCACTGGCAGTGCGCGCCTGGAAAAGCTGAGTGTCGATTATCGTGATCGCGGCTATAACCAGCGTCAGGTGAACCTCTGTGCCCGTGAGGCTGAAATGCGCCCAGCAGATTATCGCGCTCACCACCTTGAACTGTTCAAGCGCTGGCTCTACACCAATGGTATTGAACTGCCGGCCGGATGGCTGGAAGCCTATGCCGACTTCCAGCAGGAAGGTTCTTCCTTTACCCTCTCGATGAATCCGGTAGGAGGCTTCGGCTCAGCCGAGTTGATGATGATGCAGGATCCTCGCTACCTGATCGAAAAGCTGAATCCGAGCGTCAAGGTGAATGATGCCCCGTTGAACCTCGACGGCGTCAAGTGGGATGAACTTGTCATGCAGTTCGCCCTCGCCGGCAGCGGCAGTCGTGTAGCACGTGAGAGTGAGCAGGTGTCTGTTGAGCAGCCGGCAGAAGTTATGGAGGTGCCGGTTGAAAGCCGAGTGGAGACTGCTGCAGTTGGCCGTCTTGAGGAGCCTGCACGACCGGCTATTCAGAAACCGGTTGCCAAGCGCTTCCGTGAAACACCGGTCGAGCAGCTTGGGGATCATATCGGGGCGAATGTGCGTATCTTTACCTACTTTGGTAACGATGTCGAAGGCCGTCTGGTGGCAGTTGAGCAGCACGGTGTCCGTGTACTCCAGCGTCTGGAGCAGGGGATGGCCGAATACCCGCTTGATTACAAGCGTATTGAGCAGGTTGAGGTTTATCGTTGAGTCATGATCGACGCTGTACGACCCGGTCGCCTCAGGCGACCGATGTCGAACTGATCGAATCCTGGATCAATGTGCTCTGGCTGGAAAAGGGCTTGAGTGAAAATTCTCAGTCATCCTATCGTCGTGATCTGCGCCAGTATGCACTTTGGCTGAATCAGCGGCAGCTTGGCCTCTTGCATGCCGGGCGCTCGGAGCTTCAGCACTACCTCAACTGGCGGCTCGAACAGCAACTCAAAAGCAGCTCGACTTCCAGGCTGCTTTCCTGTCTGCGCGGTTTCTACCGCTATCTGTTACGTGAGGGACGGATCAGTACTGACCCCACGCTCAACCTGGATAACCCGCGTACCGGGCGGCCGTTGCCTAAAACGCTGACCGAGCAGGATGTCGAGACTCTGCTGGCCGCTCCGGATACTTCGGATGTGCTCGGGCTGAGGGATCGCACCATGCTGGAAGTGCTTTATGCCACAGGCCTGCGGGTCAGTGAACTGATTGCTCTGCAGTTGGAGCAGATCAATCAGCGCATCGGCGTCATTCGTGTGATCGGTAAGGGTAATAAAGAGCGCCTGGTCCCGGTTGGGGATGAGGCCCTTTACTGGGTTCAACGCTACCTCAAAGAAGCGCGGCCAATGCTGGTCCGAGATATGCGCGAAGAGGCACTCTTTCTGAGTCAGCGTGGGCAGATGATGACACGGCAGACTTTCTGGTATCGTGTCAAACGCTATGCGATTGAAAGTGGAGTTGATAAGCCGCTGTCACCGCATGTGCTGCGCCATGCGTTTGCAACACATTTGCTGAATCACGGCGCCGATTTGCGTGTGGTGCAGATGTTGCTGGGGCACAGCGACCTGTCAACCACCCAGATCTATACCCACGTGGCCAGTCATCGTCTGCAGTCGCTGCACCGTGAACATCATCCGCGTGGCTAGGAACTAAAACGGCTTGAGCAGATCACAGCCGTATAACCTGTTTTTAATTGAGGCTCTCATGCGATCTACCACCCTGACATCAGCCATGATGCTGGTCCTGACAGGTTCTGTCTGGGCCGCTGAAAGTGCAGAAGAAAATATCCGCCAGCAACTGAGTCAGGTCGACAGTCGACTGCAGGTGCAGAGTGTTCAGCCGGCTCCGGTTGCCGGGCTTTATGAAGTTATGCTCAGCAGTGGCGAAACCCTCTATGCCGACATGAAGGGGGAGTATCTGCTGGCGGGCCAGCTGTTCAAGGTGGATCAGGAGCAGGGGCTGGTCAACCTGACCGAGCAGAAGCGAAATCTGGCGCGTCTGGAAGCAATGCAGGCGCTGGATGAGGCTGATATGGTGGTATACAAGCCAACCGGCGAGGTTAAGGCCACCTTGCATGTGTTTACCGATGTGGACTGCCCTTACTGCCGCAAGCTGCATGAGGAAGTACCGGCATTGAACAAGATGGGAGTGCAGGTCAATTACCTGGCTTTTCCGCGTGGTGGTCCCGGTTCCCCTGCCCATCTGAAAATGCAGACCATCTGGTGCGGCACAGAGGCTCAGCGTCGTGAGCGTATGGATGCGATCAAGGGTGGCGAGCGTCTGGACAACGAAAGCTGTGAAAACCCGGTACTGGACCAGTATGTACTGGGGCAGACGCTGGGCGTGACCGGTACACCTGCGCTGATCACCGATGATGGAACACTGCTGCCGGGCTACATGCCGGCGGCACGATTGCAGCAGATTCTCAAGCTGAACTGAGCGCGACCGGATCGGAGCCGGGCGACCAGTCATGACAAAGGCGGGCATACATAGTGTATGACCCGCCTTTTCGCTATAATGGAGCCCATTTTTTGACCGCCGGCCGGCGGTGACTGATCTGACCGAACTATCTGCGAGGTGTTGGCTTGAAACCTGTAAAAGTAGGGATCTGTGGTCTGGGGACCGTTGGTGGCGGTACCTTCAATGTCCTGACGCGAAATGCAGAGGAGATTTCCCGGCGTGCCGGGCGCCATATCGTGATTGAACAGATTGCGACGCGCCGTGACAACCCCGCCTGCGATACCAGCGGCATGCAGACAACCACGGATATCTTTGAGGTGGCAACCAACCCCGAGATCGACATCGTCGTGGAACTGATCGGCGGCTACGACACCGCACGTGATCTGGTCATGACCGCCATCGAAAACGGCAAGCATGTGGTCACTGCCAACAAGGCGCTGATCGCCGTGCACGGCAACGAAATCTTCGAAGCCGCGCAGGAAAAAAACGTCATGGTTGCATTCGAGGCTTCCGTGGCAGGTGGTATTCCGATCATCAAGGCGATCCGTGAAGGTCTGGCGGCAAACCAGATCAACTGGCTGGCCGGCATCATCAACGGTACCGGCAACTTCATCATGACCGAGATGCGCGAGAAGGGTCGCGAGTTTGCTGATGTGTTGCAGGAAGCTCAGGCACTGGGTTATGCGGAAGCCGATCCGACCTTCGATGTCGAAGGGATTGATGCTGCGCACAAGCTGACCATCCTGTCTTCGCTGGCATTCGGTATCCCGCTGCAGTTCAGCAAGGGTTACACCGAAGGCATCAGCAAGATCACTCCGCAGGATATCCAGTACGCGGAAGAACTGGGTTACCGCGTCAAGCATCTGGGCATCACCCGTCGTACCGACAAGGGGATCGAGCTGCGTGTTCACCCCACGCTGATTCCCAGGGAAGTGCTGCTGGCCAATGTGAACGGCGTTATGAATGCGGTGCTGGTGGATGGCGATGCCGTTGGCCAGACCATGTACTACGGCCCGGGTGCCGGTGCCGAAGCGACCGCCTCTGCCGTGGTGGCGGATATCGTGGATGTGGTCCGTACCCTGACCGCCGATCGCGACAACCGTGTGCCGCACCTGGCGTTCCAGCCGTCCGAACTGTCCGATGCGCCGGTGCTGCCGGTGGAAGAAACCACCAGCGCCTACTACCTGCGCCTGCAGGCCGTTGAGCGTCCCGGGGTGCTGGCCCATGTGACCCGTATTCTGGGTGAGAAGGGCATCAATATCGAAGCGATCATCCAGAAACAGACCACCGAGGCTCAGGTGCCGGTGATCATGCTGACTCAGCGAGTGGAAGAGCGGATGATGAACGAAGCGATCCGCGAGATCGAAGCGTTGCCGGACATTCTCGGCGAAATCGTTCGCATCCGTGTCGAGCTGCTGGCTGATTGAGGAATACAGGAATGAACTACATCTCTACCCGCGGCCAGGCGCCGAAACTGAAATTTGCCGATGTGCTCCTGGCCGGTCTGGCCAGCGACGGTGGTTTGTATGTGCCGGAAGAGCTGCCGACTTTTTCCCAGGACGAGATCGCTTCCTGGGCCGGGCTGTCCTATGCCGAACTGGCATTCAAGGTGATCAAGCCGTTTGTGGCTGACTGCATCAGCGAAACCGACCTCAAGCGCATGGTGGATGAGACCTATGCCGGTTTCAACCACAGCGCCGTGGCGCCGCTGAAAGAGCTGGGAACCAATGAGTGGGTACTGGAGCTGTTCCACGGCCCGACCCTGGCGTTCAAGGACTTCGCGCTGCAGCTGCTGGGCCGCCTGATGGATCATGTATTGGCCGAGCGCGGCGAGCGTCTGGTGATCATGGGTGCCACCTCCGGTGACACCGGCTCCGCTGCGATCGAAGGCTGCCGTCACTCCGAGCATCTGGATATCTTCATCCTGCACCCCTATCAGCGTGTCTCCGAAGTTCAGCGTCGCCAGATGACCACCATTCTGGAAGACAATGTGTTCAATATCGCGCTGGAAGGCAACTTCGACGACTGCCAGCAGATGGTCAAGGACAGCTTTGCCGATCAGGGGTTCCTGAAGGGCATGAAGCTGGGTGCGGTGAACTCGATCAACTGGGCGCGCATCATGTCCCAGATCGTTTACTACTTCTCTGCGGCGCTGGCCGTGGGCGGTCCGCACCGTCCGGTGTCCTTCTCCGTGCCGACCGGCAATTTCGGTGACATCTTCGCCGGTTACCTGGCCAAGCAGATGGGTCTGCCGATCGAGCAGCTGGTGGTGGCCACCAACCGCAATGACATTCTGCACCGCGTGATCAGTGGCAACGACATGTCCAAAGGCGATCTGGTCCATACCCTGTCCCCGTCCATGGATATCATGGTCAGCTCCAACTTCGAGCGTCTGCTGTTCGATGTCTACGGCCGTGACGGTGCAGCCATCGACGATCTGATGGCACGCTTCAAGACCGAATCCGTACAGCTGGACCCGGCGCAGTGGGACAAGGTCCGTGAGGTGTTCGACAGCTACGCAGTTAACGACGATACCACCTGCGAAGTGATCAAGGATGTGCATGCCGAGACCGGCTACCTGCTTGATCCGCACACCGCTATTGGCGTCAAGGCGGCGCGTGAATGCTGGCGCGACAAGTCAGTGCCGATGATCACGCTGGCCACTGCTCACCCGGTCAAATTCCCGGAGCCGGTGGTCAAGGCTGGTCTGGAATCGCCGCAGCTGCCGGCGCACATGGCTGACCTGTTCGAGCGTGAAGAGCGATACGAAGTGCTGGCCAACGACCTGTCTCAGGTGCAGAGCTTTATCGCCGGTCACGTTCACCGCGACTGATCACTGACGGCTGAGTCCGTTCCGGCGGGCCTGCTTTCTGCAGGTCCGCCATGCTTGTCCTGTTTTTTCCGCCTTTGCCCCTTGTCGTTGCTGGACTGTCCTGCATGAGCGTATCCGATCCGATCATCGAACAACGGCCACTCCAGGTCGATCCCGCCCACCCTAATCTGAGCGCGCTCGATCCCGTGCTGGCCCGCATTTACGCCGCGCGTGGTATCGATGATCCCGAGCAACTGGGGCGTCGTTTGCAGGAACTGCTGCCGGATAGCCAGATGAAAGGGGTTCCTGCGGCAGTGGAGCGTTTGCTGGTCGCATTCGAGCAGCGCCAGAAAATACTCATCGTCGGTGACTTCGATTGTGATGGTGCCACCAGTACCAGTGTGGCAGTACTGGGGTTACGCATGCTGGGCGTGGCCGAGGTGGACTATCTCGTGCCCAACCGCTTCGAGTACGGCTATGGCCTCAGTCCCGAAATTGTTGAGGTCGCGGCAAAAAGCCAGCCGGATCTGGTGATTACCGTGGATAACGGCATCTCCAGCATTGAGGGGGTGGCGCGCGCCAAGGCGCTGGGCATTGACGTGATCGTTACCGATCATCACTTGGCCGGGGCCGAGCTGCCCGAGGCCTGTGCCATCGTCAACCCCAACCAGCCGGGCTGCGATTTTATTGCCAAGTCCACCTGCGGTGTGGGCGTGATTTTCTATGTGCTGATTGCGCTGCGCCGCGCCCTGAATGAACGTGGCTGGTTCAACGGTCAGCCGCCCAATCTGGCGGCCCTGCTGGATCTGGTCGCGCTGGGCACGGTAGCGGACGTGGTACCGCTGGAGCGCAACAACCGCGCGCTGGTGTGGCAGGGGCTGCAGCGTATCCGTGCCGGTCAGGCGCGGCCCGGCTTGCTGGCGCTGATCGAAGTGTCCGGCCGTCGTCGTGACCGCATCGTTGCCAGTGACCTGGGCTTTGCCATCGCACCAAGGCTGAATGCCGCCGGACGTCTGGAAGACATGTCGATCGGCATCGAATGTCTGCTGGAAGAGAACTACGACCGCGCACTGTCGATGGCCCGTGAACTGGATGAGCTCAATCGAGAGCGCCGCGGTATTGAGCAGGAAATGCAGCAGCAGGCACTGGAGCTGCTGGGACAGCTGAGCCTGAATGATCAGGAGCTGCCGTTTGGCCTGTGTCTGTATGACGAATACTGGCATCAGGGCGTGATAGGCATTCTGGCCTCGCGCATCAAGGAGCGGGTGCACCGACCGGTGATCGCCTTCGCCCCCGGTGACGAGGGCGAGATCAAGGGTTCGGCGCGTTCGATCAACGGTTTTCATATCCGTGACGGCCTCGATGCCGTGGCGGCCAGGCATCCGGGCCTGCTGAAGAAGTTCGGTGGTCATGCCATGGCAGCCGGTCTGACCATCGCCGCCGATGATCTGGCGGCCTTCAGCGATGCCTTCGATGCCGAAGTGCGTCGTCAACTGAACGCCGAAGACCTGACCCAACGCATCCTCACCGATGGCGAGTTGCCGGAAACAGCGTTCAGCATGGAACTGGCAGAAGCGTTGCGCAACGCGGGTCCCTGGGGGCATCAGTTCCCCGAGCCGCTGTTCGAGGGCCGCTTCCACCTGCTGCAGCAGCGCATCGTCGGCCAGCGCCACCTCAAGCTGGTGGTGATGCCCGAAGGCGGCACCCTAGCGCTGGATGCCATCGCTTTCAATGTGGATACGCTGGTGTGGCCGGATGAGTCGGTACAGAAGGTGCGCCTGGTGTACCGGCTGGACGTGAATGAATTTCGTGGCCAACGCAGTCTGCAGCTGATGGTGGACTGGATCGGCACGGACTGAGTCTGGTTAAATTCTGTATACGGTGTCGTTTGGTCTGCTGTTAGGCTAGGATACGCGCCCCGTTTTGATTGCCCATTAGACCGGCCGGAAGCTGGCCGAGGAGTACCTCATGCATGAACTGACTTTGGAAGAATTGACCGCACTGCTGAGCGTGTTTGACCGTGCCGGCGATACTGTGGATGCCGTTGAAGCCGATCTTCTGAACCGTCTCAAAACTGCCCATGCCGAGCGCAGCGAGCTGGAAAGCATGGATTTTGATGACTGCCTCGGTGGTGCCTGCAAGCTGTAAGAGGTTGTCATGTACTATATCGGAGCTCATGTCAGCGCTTCGGGCGGGGTTGAAAATGCCCCGCTGAACGCCGCCAGAATCGGTGCCAACGCCTTTGCCCTGTTTACCAAGAATCAGCGTCGCTGGGATGCCAAACCGCTGACCAGCAAAAGCATCAAGGCATTCAAGGCCAACTGCGAGCGGCTGGGTTTTTCAGCGGATCAGATCCTGCCGCATGACAGCTACCTGATCAACCTGGGTCACCCGGAAACAGACGCTCTGGAAAAATCCCGCGTGGCTTTTCTGGACGAGATGCAACGCTGTGAACAGCTCGGGCTCAAGTTGCTCAACTTCCACCCCGGTAGCCATCTGCGCAAGGTGGATGAAGCAACCTGCCTGAGCACCATCGCTGAGTCGATCAACCTGGCGCTGGCCGAGACTGAAAACGTTGTCGCCGTGATCGAAAATACCGCTGGTCAAGGCTCCAATCTGGGCTTTCGCTTTGAGCAGCTGGCCGCGATCATCGAGCAGGTCGATGACAAGTCCCGTGTGGGGGTCTGTCTCGATACCTGTCACACCTTTGCCGCGGGCTATGACCTGCGTACACCCGAAGCCTGTGAGCATACCTTCGCCGAGTTTGAGCGTATCGTCGGGTTCGAGTACCTGCGGGGGATGCACCTGAACGACTCCAAGGGAGCGCTGGAAAGCCGTATTGACCGCCACCACAGCCTGGGGCAGGGTGAAATCGGCTGGGCGCCTTTCGAATACATCATGAAAGATCCCCGCTTTGAAGGTATTCCGCTGGTACTGGAGACCATCGAGCCGGAGATCTGGGCTGATGAGATCCAGCAGCTGCGGGCGCTGGCGGCTGCCTGAGACCTGTCATACCCCTGTCACGGAGGCGGCCTAGACTCGCTCTGTTTTTTTAGCAGCAGGTGTGAGTGCGGTATGCAGCTGGCATGGGTCAACAACGGTAGTCATCAGGCAGCGTCTCTCGAGGGCGCCTTGTCAGAGCAGAGCGAGCTGGAACGGATTCTCCGTGAGGAACTGCTTTATCCTCATTTTCAGCCGATCATGTGTCTTGAGACCGGCTCGTTGCTGGGCCATGAAGCCCTGATTCGTGGCCCCTGGAACAGTCCGCTGCACTCGCCCGCAGCACTGTTCCGGGTGGCGATCAAGCAAGGCTGTCAGCTGGAGCTTGAGCTGTTGTGTCGCAAGCTGACCTTGCAGCAGTTCGCCCGTTTGGGGCTCGAGGGTGTTCTTTTCCTTAACGTGACCGCCTCCCTGCTCAGTTCTCCTGACCATCAGCGTGGGTTTACCCGCGATCTGCTGCATCAGCTCGGTATCCCTGTCGAAAATATCGTCATCGAATTATCGGAGCAGCACCCCTTCGATCAACATGGGCTGACGCGTGCCGCTGTCGACCACTATCGCAGCATGGGATTTCGCATCGCTATCGATGACTTGGGCAGTGGCTACTCGGGACTTAAGCTCTGGTCGGAATTGCAGCCGGAGTTCGTCAAAATCGACAAGCATTTCATCCGGGGATTGCACCGTGATCCGGTGAAGCGCGAGTTTGTCCGCTCCATCAGCCAGATCGGCCGAAGTCTGGGCTGCTGCATTCTGGCAGAAGGATTGGAGGATGAAGCCGAGCTGCATAGCCTGCAGGCTCTGGGAGTGGAACTGGGGCAGGGGTTCCTGCTGGGACGGCCTGAACTGCACCCCCGCCCCTTGCTGACACCCGAGCAGTTGCGTCCCTCATTGGCCTGTCGGGCACGCCGATTCCTGCGTCGTCGCTGGTACGGCTGAGCCTGCTGCCGACAGTTGCTGTCCCTCGCCTGACCCCAATTGGGGTCTATTGCCTTGCAGTGGTATAGTCGCGTTTTGATTCAAGCGTGTCGAGGTTACCCCCATGTCCACTGCCTGGAGTCCCGTCTTCGATGAGCGTGATGTTCGTCTGGAACAGGACGAGCCGCTGTATAACGGCTTTTTCCGCCTGCATCGACTGACCTTGAGCCATCCCCGCTTTGAGGGCGGACGGGTGCGCATTCAACGCGAAATTCTGGACCGTGGCGATGCGGTGTGTGTGTTGCTGTATGACCCTGTGGCGGACACAGTGGTGTTGGTGGAGCAGTTTCGTGCCGGCGCACTGGGTAAGCTCGATAGTCCCTGGCTGCTGGAGCTGGTCGCCGGTATGGTGGAAGAAGGGGAATCCGCTGAAGCGGTGGCGAGGCGTGAAAGCGTTGAAGAGGCCGGCATCGAACTGGGACCGGTCTTTCCGATAACCGGCTATTTGCCCAGCCCCGGGGGCTGTGACGAGTGGATCGATCTGGTCTGTGCGCTGATCGATTCCAGCGGGGCGGGCGGTGTCCATGGTCTCGACAGTGAGGGTGAGGATATCAAGGTGCATGTGATTGACGCTGCCGATGCCTTCGCCCTGGTGCGTGACCATAAATTGAGCAACGCAGCGGCGATCATTGCCCTGCAGTGGCTGGAACTGAACCATGGACGGCTGCAAACAATGCGGGTGTCCGATGAAACGTAAATATGTGCCTGACCTGAAACGGCAAATGGCTCAGGGTGAAGCCAACTATCTGCGACTGATCAAGCTGTTGCCGGATCTGGACCACTGTGACCAGCGTGAATTTCAGGTGGTCATCGACAATCAGCGCGCACGGGTGCGTCTTGAAGTGGACGAGCGCTTTGCCTATACCACCAGTGTGGTGGTTTCCCAGCAGCATGAAAATGCGTCTGTCTGGCTGGAAGCACCCAAGCTGGTCGTTCGCCTCTACCATGATGCGCGTGTGGCTGAAGTGATCTGCACCCGCCAGCGTCGTCAGCTGTCCGGCGTCTACCCTTACCCCAACCAGCAGATGCACCAGCCGGATGAGAAAGCCCAGCTTAATGCCTTTCTGGGGGAATGGCTCAGTCACTGTCTGGCCCACGGCCAGCTGATGGAGGAGGTGTTTGCCGAGTGAGACTGCGCCTGCTTCAGTTGAGTGATTGTCACCTGCAGGCCCGTGCCGGCGAAGCCTTTCGTGGCCGGGACGCCGATTGCACACTGGCGGCACTGGTGGCCGAGCTGTCCCGCATGCCTGCGTTCGACCATCTGCTGCTTACCGGCGATCTCACTCACCACGCAGGCGTGGATGCTTACCGGCGATTGCTGTCGCTTATTGCGCCCTTGGCCGGTGAGCCTCATTGGCTCCCGGGTAACCATGATGAGTGGAATGCGATGCAGGCGGCTGATCCCGAACGTGTGCTGGGGCGCAAGCAGGTCAAGCTAAGTGGTGACTGGACCTTGCTGCAGCTCGATACCACAGCCTTTCCCGATGGTCGCGGCAGTGGCTCGCTCTCCAGGAGGGAGCTGGAATGGTTGCAGCAAACCCTGAGCCTGCTCAAGGATCAGCACGTTCTGTTGGCGCTGCACCACAACCCGGTGGCGACCGGCAGTCGTTGGCAGGATGCTATCCGGCTGGGTAATCCTCAGGTGCTGGAGGTCATTGTTGAACAGGCACCTCAGGTGAAGGGGCTGATCTGTGGACATCTGCATCAGGCTCAGCAGCTGAATTTTGCCGGTCGTCCCCTGTGGAGTGCTCCGTCCACGGTGGTGCAGTTTGCGGCCGGCTGTGATGACTTTACGCTGGAAAGTGACCCATCCATTTCGACCCCGGGGTGTCGTTGGTACGAGCTGCACGCAGACGGTCGCATCGATGCCCATCTACTGCACCTGTCCACAACGCCCGAGTGCACATCTGGTGAAGAGGCTTGCCCTGCATGAGCGAATCGCTGATCATCTATGTCCATGGTTTCAACAGCTCACCTCAATCCTGGAAAGCGCGGCAATTACAGGCGCATATGGATGCACTGGGGCTGGGGCATCGATTGAAGGTGCCCAAGTTGTCGCATTGGCCAGAGGAGGCGATCCGTCAGTTGCAAGCTGAGATTGAAGCCGCCGACGGCCCGGTGACGCTGGTCGGCAGTTCTCTGGGTGGATATTACAGCCATTGGCTGGTGGAGCAGATCCCGGGCGTGCGCGCAGTCATGGTGAACCCGGCGGTTTATCCCTATCGTCTGCTGGAAGCCTGGCTGGGAGACAATACCAATCTCTACACCGATGAACATTACGAGCTCACACCTGAGCACCTTGCCCAGCTGAAGGCCCTGGCCTGTCCGCTGCAGGCAGATCCATCGCGCTATCTGCTGCTGGTGCAGACGGCGGATGAAACACTCGATTACCGCGAAGCGGTGGAACATTATGCCGCCTGTGCGCAGTTCGTACAGCCGGGTGGCAGTCATGGATTTGAACAGTTCGAGGCGCTGATTCCGGCGGTGCTGGCGTTTGCGGAGGGCAGGATAGATCTGCCCGAACCCACGCCTCTGCCGGCCGTCTCTCTCTGAACAGGAAGACCTGATGTCGAAGCAATACAACGCCGAAGCGATAGAAGTTCTCAGTGGCCTGGACCCGGTGCGCCGTCGCCCTGGCATGTACACCGAAACCGACCGTCCTAACCACCTGGCACAGGAAGTGATCGACAACTCGGTGGACGAGGCGCTGGCCGGTCATGCCAAACAGATCGACGTCTGCCTGCATGAAGACGGGTCTTTGAGCGTGTCGGATGACGGCCGCGGCATGCCGGTGGATATCCATCCTGAGCAGGGTGTAAGCGGTGTGGAACTGATCCTCACCAAGCTGCATGCGGGGGGCAAGTTCAATAACGACAACTATAACTATTCCGGCGGTTTGCACGGGGTCGGGGTGTCGGTGGTGAACGCCCTGTCCAAGTTGCTCAATGTCGAAATCAAGCGTGACGGTCAGGTGTACAGGATCGGCTTTGCCGATGGCGACAAGGTGTCCGAGCTGGAAGTGATCGGAACCTGTGGCAAGCGCAATACCGGCACCCAGGTGCGATTCCTGCCGGATCCCAAGTACTTCGACAGCCCCAAGTTCAGCGTGTCCCGGCTCAAGCATAACCTGCGTGCCAAGGCCGTACTCTGTCCTGGCCTCAAGGTTACCTTCACCGACCTCAGCGGCGGCAAGAAGGAGCAGGAAGAGTGGTATTACGAAGATGGCCTGGTCGCTTATCTGCGTGGTACCACTCAGGTCTATGAAACCCTGCCGGCGGAGCCGTTCAGTGGCAGCCTTCAGGGTGAGGAAGATGCCGTCGAATGGGCGGTACAGTGGCTGGTTGAAGGTGGCGAGGTGACTGCCGAGAGTTACGTCAACCTGATTCCCACGGCTCAGGGAGGCACTCACGTTAACGGTATGCGCACCGGGCTGCTGGATGCCATGCGCGAGTTCTGCGAGTTTCGCAACCTGCTGCCGCGTGGCGTCAAGCTGAGCCCCGATGACATCTGGGACCGCTGCTGTTACATCCTGTCGGCGAAAATGCGTGATCCCCAGTTCGCCGGTCAGACCAAGGAACGTCTGTCGTCCCGTCAGATCGCGGCCTTTATTTCCGGCGCCATCAAGGACGCCTTCTCACTCTGGCTCAATCGCCATGTGGAGGAGGGCGAGAAGCTGGCCGAGCTGGTCATTGCCAGTGCCCAGCGTCGCATGCGCGCCGGTCGCAAGGTGGTACGCAAGAAAGTGACTCAGGGGCCGGCTCTGCCGGGCAAACTGGCAGACTGTTCCGGTGCTGACGCCAGCCAGTCCGAGTTGTTCCTCGTGGAAGGTGATTCTGCCGGCGGTTCCGCCAAGCAGGCGCGAAACCGTGAGTTTCAGGCGATCATGCCGTTGCGCGGCAAGATTCTCAACTCCTGGGAGGTTGATCCTGCGGAGGTGCTGGCCTCTCAGGAAATCCATGACATCTCGGTGGCGATCGGTGTTGATCCGGGGTCGGATAAGCTGGACGGTCTGCGTTACAACAAGGTCTGCATTCTGGCTGATGCCGACTCTGACGGTCTGCATATCGCCACGCTGCTGTGTGCACTGTTCGTGCGTCACTTCAAGCCGCTGGTCGCTGCCGGACATATTTATGTGGCCATGCCGCCGCTGTATCGGATCGATTTCGGTAAGGAGGTCTACTATGCCCTCGATGATGCCGAGAAAGATGGCGTTATCGAGCGTATCCGGGCCGAGCGCAAGAATGCCAGGATCGGGGTACAGCGTTTCAAGGGGCTGGGCGAGATGAACCCGCTGCAGCTGCGTGAAACCACCATGTCACCGGATACGCGACGCCTGGTTCAGCTGACTCTGGCGGCAGGGGATGACACCCTGGAGATCATGGATATGCTGCTGGCGAAAAAGCGTTCGCCGGATCGCAAGCGCTGGCTGGAACAGAAGGGCAATCTGGCCGAGGTCATCTGACCTGCATTGAGGCAGGCCATGCAAACAGAAACGCCGGGCAATGCCCGGCGTTTTCGTTACTGCAGCGGAGTCATTAAACCCCTGTCAGGAACGGGGGATATAGTGGAACAGGCTTTCGCGATCGTCGTCGCTGTAGATGCAGCGGAAGCCCTGGTCGGCCGGCAGCAGTATGCACTGGCTGCTAACCAGTTCTTCCGGTTTCCACTCTGCTTCACAGCTGTCACGGCTTTCTGCTTTGGTGGGTTCTACGCTGAACAGGTTGCCCTGCTGTGACCAGGTATATTCGGTGCGATAGAGGTCGCAGCCATCCGCAGCATAGGTATATACACCGGTCTTGTCGGCGCGAATCTCTTCGATCCCCAGGGCTTCACCTCCGGCGCAATCCCAGGTTTGATCCATCAGCGTATACTGGCCGACAGGGTTGATGCCCGCCAGTGCCGTGGTATCCATTTTCATGCTGATATCGGTGCTGACACCCTGGTCAATGATATCCAGCGTGTAGTCCAGGCTGGCGCTCTGGCTGCGCAGCATGTGCGACAGCTGGGCCTGAGCGACGCAGCCGCTTTCGGACAAACCGGCGTTCATCTCGCTGGCGATCATCGGTGGAATGGCATCGATCAGGTCAGCAAAGCGACTGTAGTCGGCAGACAAGTGGGTCAGACCGTTCGGCTCAAGGGATTCTGCCTTGAGCTTGTCGACAGCCTGCTGTGCCTTGTCACCGGCGAATGCGACCAGGTGGTTGCCCTGAACACCGGCCTTGAGGCTCAGGCCCGGCGCAATGAAGGAAAGATCCACATCGGCGAGGCTGCCATCGGTCGGGATCTGTAACTGGCGTCCCATCGGCGACATCGACAGCATGCCCAGCAGCGGTTGGGGATTGCTGGTGGCGATGCTGAACAGGAAGTCATAACTGGACGGGATCGGGTTGTTGCCGTCCAGCTCCAGGTCATACAGTGAGAAGCCGATGCCTTTGGTGCCTTGCACCATACCGGTGAACATGCCCATCATCGCCGGACTGGCGCCGCTCATCTCACGTTGCATGCGACGGACCTGAGGGCAATTCGATTCGGTGGAAGTGAACTTGTTGAACAGGGTCGTGGCGGCCGGGACCAGGTTGTCGATATTCAGACCTGCACCAAAACCCAGAATCTGTCCCTCCGAATGGCGAGTGTGTCCCGGGATGTGGCCACGCAGGGATGACAGAGTTCCGACGACTTCGGCATTGGTCAGTTCCAGTACCGAACGGGTCTGCATCTGCAATACCTTGCCGCTGCTCGTATTGGTGTTGCCAGCGACCAGACGCGGCACCTGACTGATCAGGTCCAGTACTTCTGTGCGGCACGCAGCCTCCATCTCTTCGCCGGGCAGAGGCTTGTTCTGTGATTTGAGCAGCGCGCCCAGATCCTGACCGAAACCGTTACTCTCCGGCTGCAATATGCCTTGTGCCAGGCGCTGGAAGTGCAACAGTGCCAGCATGCTGTCATCGAAGCTGTACGTCTTGCGCAGCTGATCCAGTTCGCCACTGTCAGCCAGTGATCGGGCTGGCTTGGTCAGTGCAAGACGCTGCTGCTGATCGCTGTCCTGGTCCAGGAAATGGAACGCTGTAATGGTGGCTGTGCCGCCACGGACGTTGACGGCAAGGTCCAGCGTCTTGTCGCCTTCCGCGGTCAGCCGCCAGAGCTTGGCGGTTGTGTCACCGATTGTCACTTCGCGCGGCTGTAGTCCGCTGTCGGCTGATGCCTTGTCCAGCACCTGCCAGAAGGCGGCTTCATTGTTCAGACCGAAACGAATGACCGGTACCAGGCCATCCATGTAAATCGCCTGAGGCTTGGTCAGATCAAGGCCGTAGTGCTCTGCCATGTCACCATAGGTGTTGGCATTGCGAATAAAGTCCGCGAACAGAGCGGTGGCAAACAGGCCTTGCGGGGTCTGGCGACGGTTACTGCGCTCCAGTTCGTCGAGCAGCTGCTTGGCCTGGAACTGGGAGTTGGCCATCAGCGGCAGCTTGCGAATATGTTCCATCTGGTCGGCATCGGCTTGACCGCCCACGTAGAGCACCGTGTCGGCCGGCACATAGGCGGTCAATGGCTCGCTGCCGGCAGCTGTGCCGAACCATCCCTGCTGCCATGCCAGCCCCGCACCTGCGGCCGCGACCAAAACACCCGCACCAATCCACTTTTGCATCCTTTTCTCCATCGTACTCGGGTTATGTCATATTGCAGCGACCGCCTTCCGGCTGCCCGTCCGCATATCGGCTCTGAGCATAACATCAAGTCAAAACAGGCTATAGTGAAGAAAGTGTAAATCTGTGGAGGCACTATGTTTCGCGCTGCCAGATCCTGGCTCTTCGGGTGCCTGTTGCCGATATTACTGGCTTTTTCGTCCCTGGTGGCCGCAACGGCCTTGCCGGTGGGGGAGCATCTGAAGCAGTTGCTGGCCGCTGGGCGCCAGGGTGCACTCCCGGGGGTCATGATCGAACATTGGTCCGAGTTGCAGCGCTTGTATGAGCAGCGCGACTGGCAATTGGTCTGGTCAGATGTTAATGGGGCGCCGCGACATGAACGCCGGGAACAGCTGGCAGCATGGATCACCCTGTCACATGCGCATGGACTGAATCCTCGTGATTATGGCCATGAACGGCTGCAGTTATTGAACGGCATGGATGAAGCAGGCTCAGCCCCCGGGTTGAGCAGCGAGGCTTTGTTAAACGACCTGCTGATGAGTCATGCCTTCATTCGGCTGGCGCAGGACTTGTCCGGTAGCCGTCTGGACCTGCGCCAGATCGATCCTTTGTGGCGCCTGCCGGCGAAAGTGCTGGATCCTGTGGAATTGCTTCGGCAGTTGGACCATGGCCTGGGCGTCGATCAGTTGTTGAGGGGGCTTTTGCCTCGCTCAGATGAGTATAACCGGCTGGTCGACTTGCATGTCGAGCTGGCCGAGCAGACATTTCAGCCGTTCGTCCCTCCCCTGTTGCCAACAGGGCTGGTGCGTATCGGTGATCGCTCTGAGGGCGTGGTTGAGTTGCGCGGCTGGTTAAGCCACTTGGGGCTGCTTAATGCAGCGCAGAGTTCGCTTGAGGATGAACGCACCTACAGCGTTCAGGTGGCTGATGCGGTCAGGCGCTTTCAGCAACAGCAGGGGTTGAAGGTAGACGGTATTTTCGGGCCCGATACCCGTGCCGCCATGCTGTTGAGCCCGGCGCACAAGCTGCAGCAGGTGCGTGCCAACCTGGCGCGCTGGCGAGCATTGCCCGCTTCGCTGGGTGAGCGTTATCTGCTGGTGCGTACGGCGGCATTCAGTCTTGATCTGGTGGAGCAGGGGGCGGTGACGGAGCGCCACTCGATCATCAGTGGGCGTCCGGCGCGGCCCAGTCTTTCCTTTGCGGCTAACGTGGATCGACTGATCTTGCACCCGCCCTGGACGGTGCCTTTCCGACTGGCGGTGGAGGACCTCTTGCCCAAGCAGCAGCAGGACCCTGACTATTTCACGCGCCTGGGGATCGAGGTTCTCGCACAGCAGGATGGACACTGGACGCCTGTGGACAGCGCATCGATCGACTGGTCCGGGGTGTCGCGCCATAACTTTCATTATCTGCTGCGGCAGCAACCCGGCCCCCATAACAGCCTTGGGCAGATACGCTTTGGCATGGCCAATCCACACAGCATTTTTCTGCATGACACGCCTCAGCAATCCTTGTTTGATGAGCCTCTGCGGGCGTTCAGCTCCGGCTGTATTCGTGTGCAGGGAATCGGGCAACTGGCTCAAACGCTGCTGGGCGAGGAATCTCTGGAGCTGGAGTTAAGCAAGGAAGGGACAAGGCACCTGCTGTTGGATGCCCCCTTGCCGGTCTACCTTGTTTACCTGAGTGTCTGGGTTGACGAGTCGGGTCAGCCTTACTTCTATCCCGATCTCTACGGTGCAGATGCTCGCATGAACGTCGCTCTTGGCCCTCTCCCCACCCCGCTGAGCCCAGCACAACTGCAACTGGCACAAAAACTGCTCAAAAAGTAGTCAGGTTCGTGATTTATGGGTAAAATTCGCCCAGTTTTGCCTGATTTTTATACAGTAGTTGATACAGTTGAGGTTTTTCATGCTGTTAACCCCTCGCCGTCATCCCCGGACCGAAACACAAGAGCCAGAGTGCCGCCAGCGTCGTCGCCTGCTGGGAGGACTGGCCGGTTCAGCCGCACTGCTGCACCTGCCGGTCGCTCAGGCAAATATTCGTCCGCTGTTTGGTCGTGAGCTGAAGTTTGATCACCTGCATACGGGGGAGAAACTGAGCACGACCTATTGGGCCGAAGGGCAATATGTCAGTGCCAGCCTGACGGATATCAATCATCTGCTGAGGGATTTCCGTACCGGAGAAGTGCACCCGATCGATCCTAAACTGCTGGACCTGTTACACCGGCTGCAGCAGCAAACGGGTAATGATAATCCCTTCCAGATCATCTCCGGTTATCGCTCACCAAAGACCAACGCACAGTTGAGTGCTTCCAGCAGCGGCGTGGCCAAGAAGAGTCTGCATATGCAGGGGCGTGCACTGGATATCCGTTTGCCGGGTACGCCATTGAAAGAGCTGCACCGCCTGGCCTGTGAGGCCAAGGTGGGCGGTGTAGGCCTGTATACGCGCTCGAATTTCGTGCATATCGATACCGGGCGCGTGCGTTACTGGGGCAGCTGACCCGGCAGAATGCTGCCCAGTCGTCCTTTCAGGCTTGCCACGGACAGCTCTCCAAGGTGTGTGTCCTTGAGCTGTCCATCGGCATCGATGAACAGGGTTGTGGGGAGTCCTCTTGAGCCGTAATGCTGGCCCAGCTGGTTATGTTGATCCAGCAGCACGTGTTGCAGGTCGACATCCAGTTGAGACAGGAAGGCCTCCACCGTTGCGGGGTCTTCACCCAGGTTGGCAAAGAGGAATTGTACGCCGGGGTAGCGGTGCTGGGCTTCCTCCAGAACCGGCATTTCACGTACGCAGGGCGGACACCAGCTGGCCCAGACATTCAGCACTATCGGCTGTCCCGCGTAGTCTCGCAGGTTTACTGCTTCTCCCGCCGCTGTCATCAGTGTCATTTCCGGCAAGCCTCGAGTGCTGTTCTGCAACTGTGCCAGGGGCAGGGCTATGCTGCCCCAGACCAATGTGCCTGTGGCCAGAGCAATGCCAAGTGAGCGGCGGATATCGGGCTGGCGCCAGAGGTAGGTCAGAGCGACTGTCAGGCCGCAAGCCAGGCCGCTGACCCACCAGAAGCCGCCGTCACGGATGTCGATAATCTGCAGCGGATCGGCGAGATAATCTTCGTGATAACGAAGCACGAATCCCAAGCGTGCGCCCAGGATCCCGATCAATACGATGGTGATCAAAGCAGCTTCAGGGTTGCGGCCGTCTCGTCGACTGCTGATCCAGCCGGCGAATAATGCCACTGCAATGGCCAGCAGTATCAGCAGGCGGTCGATGGACAGGGCAAAGGGCCCCAGGGCCAGGGATTGCATGATAAAACTCCTTCATTAAGCTCTGTACTGGCGCAATAATCGGGCAAGTGTGCTGGCCAGAGGTCTGATAATGGACCGCTGCAGAGTGCTCGGGTTCAGCTAAGCTTCATCCGTGACCGCCTTCAATGGCAAGCGGACTCTACAGGGAGAAACCTATGCGGCTTCGATTCTATACCATCGGCCTGATGATGCTGGCTGCGCTGCTGGCAGGCTGTGCCGGTCTGCAACCGGGCTACGAGCCACCCACACTGGAAGTCACAGGTGTGCGGCTGGACCCCTCCAGCCGTGGTGCAGTGCCTCAATTCCTGATCGGTCTTCGTGTCATCAACCCGAACCGCCAATCGCTGCGACTGGACGGGATCAGCTATAACCTTTACCTGCAGGAGCAGCGTGTACTCAGTGGCGTTGCCCGAGACTTGCCGGACGTTGCCGGCTACTCCTCCCGTACCATTGAGGTCAGTGCCACTCCGGCCTTGTTTGGCAGTATCCGGTTGCTGAGTGATTTGATGAACAGCCCGCAAATCGAAGCGCTTGATTATCGTGTTGAGGCCAAGCTCGACGGCGGTGGTTTGCAGTGGCCGGTACGTGTTGAAGAGCAGGGACGGTTGCCGTTGATGCCGGCCCGTTAGTTCGGCTGTTCCTCAAAGCTTGCACAGTAGTCCTTGTCCGGCAATGCGGTGGTGAATAACAGGTAATCTGCCACCGGGTGACCGGGTAACCCCTGCGGCAGATAGTCGGTCGGGGCCTCGGAGCCATCGGCCGGAATCATCAACACGCTGATGACGGGGAGATGGAGCCAGCGAGGAATGCCCAAATCCCGTCGGGCGTGAATACCGCCGGTGAGCATCACGCCGGTGCGGCGGTCGTCGGCATACTGACGAAGTACCTCGGCCATGCGCTGATCACGCGCCAGTTGCACCTGGCGCATGCCATCGAGTGCCTGTCGTGGCATCTGGCCACAATGGCTCTCGTACAGCAGGTCACGCATGAAACTGGCATGCTCATCCTCCAGTTCACCCTGTGGAGCGCCCTCGCGATAGAACCTGCGCTGCTCATCACGGGTCAGGTCGGCGGCGGCAACGGCAGCCGCACGGTTCAACGCAGTGGAAACCACTTCTCCGTACAGGGTCCAGGGCCAGCCTTCCTGCCAGTGCAGCATTTCAGGCGTGAGTCGGTCGCCCTTGCCGCGAGCCGCATCAAGATGGGTCTGTTGGCTGTGATCAGCCATTTCCAGCGCAACACTTCCCAGTTGCTGGCGATCAGCCAATGCCGAAATCCACCGGGTTTGAATCCGGTGATGCTCCGGATGATCATGCTGTTCACCCAACAGCAGCCATCCACCCGCCGGTAAACGTTCAAAAAGCGCTTCCGTGGTGATGAACTCAGCCGATTCAATGGCCCATAGTCTGCCCTCCAGAGGGTGTGCCGGTTGCGCCCAGTTCAGGGCGCTAAAACACATCAGCGTGAAGGCCAGTAGTGCTTTCATCGGCTCTGAGATCCGCTGTCAACGTCCAGGTAGTCGCGTGAAATCACGCTTTCAAGGGCATTGACCGCCGCGACCAGCTCTTCAAAGGTTTCGCGGCTGCGCTTAAGAGTCGCAATCTGTTCCGGTGCCGGGGGTTCTCCTGAACCGCTTTCAGCCAACTCCAGCAGTTGCGACACAAAGTCGGCACGTGCATGAGCAACCATGGTCAATACCGGTTTCAGGTCTTCCATGCGCAGCTCGGGAAAACGCGGGTTGATGATGTCGCGATTGATTTCTCGGCGGTATCGGTCCAGTTCCAGCAGCAGGCGGTTGTTGTCGGTCGACATGGCAAGACCCTCCGTGTTGGCATTTATATTTATCCTATACGCAAAATCCTCAAGACGGGAGCTGTCGGGATGCGCTTTTTGCATCGAGCTGGCATACTGCCGCCATAACCGCAATTGCCTCCACGCTCGGCCGTGGGCACTTCCGTGCAAGGATCAGTTGATGAGTGTAGAAACCACTTTTGACGGCGATACCGAGCAGCTGTCACTCCGCGACTTTACCGAAAAGGCGTATCTGGACTATTCCATGTACGTGATTCTCGACCGTGCCCTGCCACATTTGGGCGACGGCATGAAGCCGGTACAGCGACGTATTGTCTATGCCATGTCCGAGCTGGGGCTCAAGGCCACAGCCAAGTACAAGAAATCGGCACGTACAGTCGGTGATGTGCTGGGTAAGTTCCACCCCCATGGGGACTCTGCCTGCTACGAAGCCATGGTGCTGATGGCACAGTCGTTCAGCTACCGTTATCCGCTGATCGACGGTCAGGGTAACTGGGGCTCACCGGACGATCCCAAATCCTTCGCCGCCATGCGTTACACCGAGTCGCGACTGGCGCCTTATGCCGAGGTGCTGCTCAAGGAGCTGGGGCAGGGCACGGTCAACTGGGTGCCCAATTTTGACGGCACCCTGGACGAGCCGGAAGTGCTGCCGGCACGGCTGCCCAACGTTCTGCTCAATGGCGGTACCGGCATCGCGGTGGGTATGGCCACCGATATTCCGTCGCACAACCTGCGTGAAGTGGCTGCGGCCTGCTGTCATCTGCTGGATCACCCTCAGGCGACGCTGGAAGACGTTTGTGCGCTGGTGCCGGGGCCGGACATGCCCACCGAGGCGGAGATCATTACTCCCGCCGAGGAGTTGAAGAAGCTCTATGCCACAGGCAAGGGCAGTTTCCGCATGCGTGCTCTGTGGAGCCGGGAAGAGGGCGAGATCGTCATCACTGCGCTGCCGGCACAGGTGTCTGGCGCCAAGGTGCTGGAGCAGATAGCGGCGCAGATGCAGCAGAAGAAGTTGCCGATGGTCAGCGACTTGCGTGACGAGTCCGACCACGAGAACCCCACGCGCCTGGTGGTGGTGCCCCGCTCCAACCGGATCGACTGCGATCAGCTCATGGCGCACCTGTTTGCGACCACCGACCTGGAACGCAGCTACCGCGTCAACCTGAACATGATCGGTATAGATGGCCGCCCTCAGGTCAAGGACCTGCGCCAGATTCTGGTTGAATGGCTGAGCTGGCGTACCAGTGTGGTGCGTCGCCGACTGGAGTACCGCCTGCAGAAGGTGCGTGATCGACTGCATATCCTCGAAGGCCTGATGGTGGCCTACCTCAACATCGATGAGGTGATCGCCATTATCCGCGAGGAGGAAAAGCCGAAAGAGGAGCTGATGCGCCGCTTCGAGCTGAGCGATGTGCAGGCTGATGCGATCCTCGATCTCAAGCTGCGTCATTTGGCGCGTCTGGAAGAGATCAAGATTCGTGGTGAACAGGATGAACTCAACGAAGAGCGTCAACGTCTGGAAGAGACACTGGATTCTGACGAGTTGATGCGCAAGCTGATTCGTGAAGAGATCGAGGCGACCGCGGAAGAGTTCGGGGACGAGCGTCGCTCACCGCTGGTGGAGCGTAAGGAAGCACAGGCATTCAGCGAGAAAGACCTGCTCAGCGCTGACCCGGTGACCGTGGTGTTGTCCAAGCAGGGTTGGATCCGTGCCGCCAAGGGACATGAGATCGATGCGGCCGGGCTTAACTACAAATCCGGTGACGGTTTCAAGCTGGCCAGTCCGGGACGCATGAACCAGCCCTGTATTCTGCTCGATTCAACGGGACGCAGCTATACGCTGGAAACCCACAAGCTGCCTTCAGCACGGGGACAAGGCGAGCCGGTGACAGGCCATGTCAGTTTGCCCAAGGGAGCCATGGTCGATGCGCTGGTCTGTGGGCGTGACAGTGATGCCGTGCTGCTGGCCTCCGATGCCGGATACGGTTTTATTACCCGCATCGACCAGCTGACCAGCAAGACCAAAAACGGCAAGGCCGCGCTGACCCTGCCCAAGGGGGCCAAGGTGTTGCAGCCGGCTCTGGTGCCCGGTGAAGATGCTCTGCTGGCTGCCGTCAGCAGTGAAGGAAGGCTGCTGGTGTTCCCGGTCACAGAGCTGCCGGAGCTGGCCCGAGGTAAGGGCAACAAGGTGATCAACATCCCGAGTGCACGCGCCGCGACCCGGGAAGAGCTGATGACCCAGGTGATCCTGCTGAACCCCGAGGATACGCTGGTCGTCAATGCCGGTCGTCAGCACCTGAAGCTTAAGGGTGCCGAGCTGGATCATTACCGGGGCGAACGAGGTCGTCGCGGTAACAAGCTGCCGCGCGGTTATCAGAAGGTGGATAGTCTGGAAGTGATCAGCGACTGATCAGAACGGCAATACCGGTTATCAGGCACCGGTATTGCCGCGTTCCCGCTCGCTGAGTTTGCTCAGCAGGTGGCGTGCCTGTTTCTCCAGCAGGGTCTGGTAGGCATCGCTGATGCTCAGGATCAGGACCTTGTCCTCATCTTCCCGACGGATATCGGCTTTCTGCAGCAGCATTTCCTTCAGCAAGGGTGCTTCGGTCAATGCTGTATGGCTGATCAGTTCGTTGCTCTGCGTTGTGCGGGTCAGGAAGTGGGCTTCCTCCTGCATGCGGTCGACCCGCTCACTGGCGCCTCGTACCAGTGCCATGTGCAGATTCATTACCGGTTGGAAGGCGCGGATCTGACGCTGGTTGTACTGCTTGTACAGGTAGGTGAACAGCATGGCGCAGCACAGCGCGTTGATGCCGTGGCTATCCTTGTCGTCACCCTCGGTAAACAGGATGCGCAGATTGCCGTCCTTGAGCGCGCTGATCTCACCGCTGTAAATGCGGGCGGCCGAGTTGGCCAGCGTACGGTAATTGCGCAGCAATTGGTTGCGCTCTTCATCCTCGACATTGTCGCTGTGTGCGCTGCGGGTATCGATCAGTAACAGATAGCCGGCTTCTTCCGGAGTCAGCAGCAACTCCAGCTCCTGTTCAAAGGTATACAGGCCAAGCTGTTCTTCATCGCTGAGCTGGAGCGGGTTGAGGCGCGTGTTGGCAGGCTCTGCGGGACCCAGCTCATCAACGGTAAAGTCGTCGTCGGTGGCGCTGCCCAGGCTCGGCACCATCGCTTCATCCACATCATCCTCCGGCAGGTCGGCTCCGGGGGCACGTGGAGTGAAGCGAGGAATACTGTCGTCGGAGCGTTCCGGCTTGAGCAACGAAACCAGTTCACCGGTATCGAGCTGATCCTGTTTGTTGCCGTTAGCTGCGCTATCCTCGGCGGCAGATTTCTCGAGGGACTCGAGCTCAGACTGAAGGTCCGGCGGGGCGTCCGAATCGGCTGGCATCGGCTCAGCGCCCTGTTCCACGTCAGGAGCAGGTCCGATAGCCGGGATACTGGAGGATTCACCGGTGGTTTGGGAGGGGCGTGCGGGCGCAGAGCGGCCTGGTTGCGGTGTCGACGTTTCGGTGAGCGGCTCGGGATCACTGTCCAGATCAAACGTGAAGTCGGGAATGCGGTCGCTGTCACGCGGTTGTTCGAAAGCCGCCTTGACCTCGGCAAAGCTGGGCTCAGTGGCGCGTTCGGAGCTTGTGTTGCGTCTCAGGCTGAGTGCGATCAGGGTAGCGGCACCAGTGAGACATAAAAACAGCAATAAGGCTGTTTCCAGCAACTGATCACGCAATGGCGTGCTGAAAGCAGCGGCATTGCTCCACAGGGTTAATTGTCCCAGGGGGACATCGCCCTGGAGCAGCTCCAGGGTGTGCATGCGTCCCTGAGCGTCACCAGCCAGTGCAATCAATGTCTGGTCGGGGGCTGTCAGGCGCATGCCGTTGATCAACGGCTGTCGGGTCAGTTCGTTCAGCAGGTAATTCAGGCTGATGCGGTCATCCGACAGCACCAGAGGCTGAATCAGGACGGCACTGCTGCGGCCGAAGGCACGGCTGATTTCGTTGGCCTGCTCAGCGGCTCTGTCCTGCAGGCGAAGATACTCAAAAGTGCCGCCCAGCAGCAGGCTTAGCATCAGGACCAGTGAGACTGACAGCAGGGTGCGCAAAGGCAGGCTGGAGGTGCGGTTGGCGGTTTCGGCTGTCGGCTTCATTGAGGCTCCACATCTGAAGCAGGCAGATGTTCAGGTTGATGTCTGATCATAGCAACATCCTTGTGAAGAGCACAGCGTTGCCGATTATGCATGGATCTCAAAGACCTTTGATCCAGGTTAAGGTTATACTGTACCGCTAAAATCATCGAGCCGGATAGATGAGATGAATGTAGAAGCCTATATGACTGAATTGGGGGAGCGCGCACGTGCTGCTTCCCGTGTGATGGCGCGTGCCGATACCGCCAGCAAGAACAGGGCTCTGGCCGCCATGGCCGATGCCATTGATGCCAATCGCGCAGTATTGGCCGAAGCCAATGCACAGGATATGCAGAACGGTCGCGAAAAGGGACTGGATGCAGCCATGCTTGATCGTCTGGAACTGACCCCGGCGCGTATCGACGGCATGATCGAGGGCTTGCGTCAGGTAGCGGCACTGCCGGACCCGATCGGTGGTATCCGTGACATGAACTACCGCCCATCAGGTATTCAGGTTGGCAAGATGCGCGTCCCGCTGGGCGTGATCGGCATCATCTATGAGTCGCGTCCCAACGTGACCTGTGAAGCGGCGAGCCTGTGCCTGAAGTCTGGCAATGCGACTATTCTGCGTGGCGGCTCCGAAGCGATCCATTCCAACCAGGCGATCGCGGTTTGCATTCGCCAGGGGCTTGAAGCAGCAGGGCTGCCGCAGGAAGCGGTACAGGTAGTCGAAACGACCGACCGTGAGGCCGTAGGTCGCCTGATCGCGATGCCTGAATATGTAGATGTCATCGTGCCGCGTGGCGGCAAGGGGCTGATCGAGCGAATCTCCACAGATGCCCGCGTCCCCGTGATCAAACATCTGGACGGTATCTGTCACGTGTTTATCGATGCCGAAGCCGACCGCAGCAAGGCGCTGAACATCGCCATTAATGCCAAGACGCACCGTTATGGTACCTGCAACACTATGGAAACCCTGCTGGTGGATACCGCAGTGGCGGCGGAGCTGTTGCCGGAACTGGCGGAGCACTACGGCCAGTTGGGCGTAGAGCTGCGTGGCTGCGACCAGACGCGTGCCTTGCTGCCGGGCATCAAGGCCGCGACTGCCGAAGACTGGGATACCGAGTATCTGGCGCCGATCCTGGCGGTCAAAGTGGTCGCTGGAATGGCCGAGGCGATCGAGCATATTAATCGTCACGGTTCACACCACACCGACGCGATCATCACGGAAAACTACACCAAGGCGCGGGCATTCCTGCGTGAGGTGGACTCGAGCTCGGTCATGGTCAACGCCTCTACCCGCTTTGCCGATGGCTTCGAGTATGGATTGGGTGCCGAAATCGGCATTTCAACCGACAAGATCCATGCCCGCGGGCCTGTGGGTCTGGAAGGCCTTACCTCCGAAAAGTACGTGGTACTAGGCGACGGTCAGGTTCGTGTTTGATGCAACCGCTGGTGTTCATGGGCGGGACTTTTGACCCCGTTCACAACGGTCATCTGCGCACGGCGCTGGAACTCAAGCAGTGGCTGGGCGTCGATCAGGTATGCCTGATCCCGTCAGGGGCTCCGGTCCATCGGGACGAGCCCGGCTGTACACCGCTGCAGCGACTGGAGATGGTACAACTTGCCGTGCAGGATGAGCCGGCGCTTTGTGCCGATCCGCGGGAGATCGAGTCGGATGCGCCCTCCTATTCGTTGTTGACGCTGCAGGCGTTGAGAAGCGAGCGGGGGAGCGATTGTCCGATTATCATGACGATGGGGATGGATGCCTATCAGACGCTGCCCAGCTGGCATCAGTGGGAGTCCTTTCTGGACTATGCCCACATTCTGGTGCTGGCACGGCCCGGTTACGAGAAGACGGGCGCTGACGAACAGCTGCTGCGCTTTACAGAAGCGCATCAGGCGAGCGCCGTCAGCGAGTTGCTGACCCGTCCGTCGGGCAGGGTGCATATTCAGGAGTTGACCCCACTGGGCATCTCGGCGACACAGATTCGCCGGCTGATTGCCCAGGGGCATTCGCCACGCTATCTGCTTCCAGAACCGGTGTGGCACTATATCCAGCAACATAAACTCTATGGTTATTTTTAAGAAAGGTACAAGGCTCTGATGGAGATCGATCAACTGCGTGAGCTGGTGCATACCGCACTGGACGACATGAAAGCACGTGATATCACCGAACTGGATGTGCGCGGCAAATCCAGCGTCACCGATTACATGGTGATCGCCAGCGGCACGTCCAAACGTCATGTGATGTCGGTGGCGCAGGAAGTGCTGGACAAGGTGAAGGAAGCCGGCCTTCAACCGCTGGGCACCGAAGGGCAAAGCGCGGGCGACTGGATCCTGGTGGATCTGGGTGACATGGTTGTGCACGTAATGATGCCGGATGCGCGCAGCTTCTATGATCTGGAACGGTTGTGGCAGTTTGACGCTGATGAAGAAGCAGCTGCGGAGTAACCACTGAACCATGCGTATCCGTTTGCTGGCGGTGGGTAACCGCATGCCGGATTGGGTGGAAGCGGGCTACAACGAGTATGCCCGCCGTCTGCCGTCCGACTTTCAGCTGGAGCTGGTTGAGCTGGCGCCAGGGCATCGGGGCAAAAATGCGGACCTGGCTCGCGCCATCCGCAGCGAAGGCGATGCCATGCTGGCGGCAATCGGCAAGGGTGATCGGGTCGTCGCACTGGACGTGAAAGGGCGGCCCTGGTCAACAGAACAGCTGGCCGAACAGGCCGAAGGCTGGCGTATGGACGGCCGCAACATCAGTCTGCTGGTGGGTGGTCCCGATGGGCTGGACCCTCGCTGTCTGGCGCAGGCGGATCAGAAGTGGTCCCTGTCCGCGCTGACACTGCCGCACCCGCTGGTGCGGGTGGTGTTGGCAGAACAGCTTTACCGTGCCTGGAGTATTCTCCAGGGCCATCCCTATCACAAGTAACTCTGCCACATGGAATCCTTCGAACGCCTAAAGGACTATTCCCGGGAGAGCATTACCTTTACCAGCCGGTCAGTGATCGCGTTTGTGTTCGTGGTACTGCTGATGCTGGTGTTGATCGCGCGCATCTATTACCTGCAGGTGATCGAACACGACCGCTATGCGGCCATTTCAGAGAATAATCGCGTTCAGTTACAGCCGGTGGCGCCGCGCCGTGGTCTGATTTTCGACCGCAACGGTGAGTTGCTGGCTGATAATCGTCCCAACTTCAGCGTTACGCTGCTGAAAGAGGAAATCAGAGACCTGGATGCCACTCTGGTGGAGCTGGGGCAGCTGATCGAACTGAATGATCGCGATGTGGAACGTTTTCGCAAACGACTGGACCAGCGTCGTCGTCCCTTTGAATCGGTGCCCTTGCGTTTTGGTCTCACCGAGGAGGAAATTGCCCGAATATCACTGAATTACCATCGCCTGCCGGGTGTGCAGGTAGAAGCGGATCTCATCCGTTACTACCCTCATGGCGCCTCTCTGGTACATGCGTTGGGATATGTCGGACGTATCAACGAACGCGAGCTGAGCAAGGTCGACGAGCAGAACTACGCGGCTACCCACTATATCGGCAAGCTTGGTATCGAAAAATTTTACGAGGATATACTGCACGGGCAGGTGGGCTTCCAGAAGGTGGAAACCAATGCCCGCGGGCGTGTGCTGCGGGTGCTTGAGCGCCAGGACCCGGTGCCTGGCCGCGATCTGCAGTTGAGCCTTGATTTGCGCCTGCAGCAGTTTACCGAAAGCCTGCTGGAAGGCCGACGTGCCTCAGTGGTGGCAATTGATCCTTCCAGCGGTGAGATCCTGGCCATGGTCAGCACACCGACCTATGATCCCAACCTGTTCGTCACCGGTATCTCCAGCAAGGACTATAACGCCCTGCGAAATTCCCGCGACCTGCCGCTTTTCAATCGTTCCCTGCGCGGCAGCTATCCACCGGCATCGACGGTCAAACCGATCATTGCGTTGGCGGCGCTGGAAACCAATACCTTCACCGCCGAGGACAGGGTCTGGGACCCCGGTTTCTACCAGATTACCAAGAACGGTCGTCGCTATCGTGACTGGAAGCGCTGGGGACATGGCTGGGTGGACCTCAATCATGCGCTGGCACAGTCCTGTGACGTCTGGTTCTATGAAGCCGGCCACAAGATGGGCGTAGATCCCATGTCGGATATGCTGGGGCGTTTCGGTGTCGGTCAGGATGCCAGTCTTGATCAGCCGGAAGCACTGACCAATTTCCTGCCGTCACGTGAATGGAAAGAGGGGCGGCGGCGTCTGCCCTGGTATCCCGGTGACTCGATCAACATGAGTATCGGACAGGGATTCCTGGTGATGACTCCCTTGCAGATGGCGACGGCCACGGCCGTGATGGCCAACCGTGGTCGCTGGGTGCAGCCGCGCATGTTGCAGGGCGTGCTGGACGAAACGGGTGGTGAGCCTCAACCCTATGCGCCCATGCTCACTCGAAAGGAAAAACCGGATGATGTGGTACTCAAGGATCCAAAACACTGGGATCAGGTGATTGAGGGCATGATATCGGTCATGCACGGCAGCGAAGGGACCGCAAGACGCTCTGCGGAAGGGGCTCAATACCGTATCGCCGGCAAGACCGGCACCGCTCAGGTGGTGGGTATTGCCCAGGACGAAGAATACGATGCCGAAGCGCTGGAGGAGCGTCATCGTGACCACGCGCTCTTTGTTGCTTTCGCGCCGGTGGATAACCCGAAAATTGCGCTGGCGGTTGTGGTCGAAAATGGCGGTGGTGGCTCGTCGACCGCCGCACCGGTTGCCCGTGAAGTGATGGATGCCTGGCTGCTGGGCGACTATCGCAACGACCTGAAGGAGGACGGATGAGTCATCGGGACTTCCAACGCACCATGCCGGGCAGCAGCGTACACCTGCAGCGCCCCACTGGACTCTGGCACTACACTCATCTGGATGCCTGGTTGCTGTCGCTGTTGCTGATACTTTGTGGCTTTGGTCTGTTCGTACTCTACAGCGCCTCAGGTCAGGACATGGACTACGTGCTGCGTCAGGGCATACGAATGGGTGCTGGCTTTTTTGGCTTGATCGTATTGGCCCAGTTCCAGCCGCGAACGTTTCGTCGGCTGGCCCCCTGGGGCTATCTGGCAGGTGTTGGTCTGCTGGTTGGTGTTTTGCTGTTCGGGGTCGGGGCCAAGGGAGCCCAGCGCTGGCTGGAGTTGCCCGGGTTTCGTTTCCAGCCCTCTGAGATCATGAAATTGGTGCTGCCGATGATGGTAGCGGCCTGGCTGACCCGTGAGCAGCTGCCGCCTACGTTCAAGCACTTGCTCAGCACGCTGGTGCTGCTGGCAATTCCGACGGTGCTGATCATGAAGCAGCCGGACCTTGGCACTTCGTTGTTAATCGCCGCGTCAGGTGTATTTGTTATTCTGTTGTCCGGGGTGTACTGGCGCTGGATTTTCATCGCCATGGGCTTGCTCGGAGCCGCATTGCCAGCGCTCTGGGCGGTGATGAAGGACTACCAGCGCCAGCGAGTGCTGACGTTCCTCGATCCGGAGAGCGATCCGTTGGGTTCTGGCTGGAACATTATTCAGTCGAAGACCGCGATCGGTTCCGGTGGCCTGTCCGGCAAGGGGTGGTTGCAAGGAACACAATCGCAGCTCGATTTTCTGCCCGAATCTCACACCGACTTCATCATTGCGGTGATTGGTGAAGAGCTTGGTATGACGGGGGTTCTGGTGCTGCTGGGAATCTATCTGATGATCATTGCGCGAGGGCTGATTATTGCGGCTCGAGCACAGGACAGCTTTTCCCGGCTGTTGGCGGGGAGTATTACACTGACATTTTTTGTCTATGTGTTCGTGAATATCGGTATGGTCACCGGTTTGCTGCCGGTAGTCGGTGTGCCGCTGCCGATGGTCAGCTATGGCGGCACCTCGATCGTAACTCTTATGGCCGGTTTCGGCGTGCTGATGTCGATCAGTACCCACCGGCAGATGCTGACTCGATGATGGAGATAGGAATGCGCAAGACACTGGGACGTTTACTGCTGGCCAGCACCCTGCTGACGACAGGTTCAGTATGGGCCAGTAGCGGTTATGAGAACCACCCGTTGGCGGGTGAGGTCGTGGAACAATTGGCTGCAGAAGGGTTTGACGCTGAGGAGGTTCGCTCAGTTCTGGCCAAGGCCAAGCGGCAGGAATCAATTCTTGAGGCGATCTCACGTCCGGCCGAGCGCCGTTTGACCTGGGGCGAATATCGCAAGATTTTTGTTGAGCCACGTCGGATCAAGCAGGGTGTTGCCTTCTGGAATGAGCATGAAGCCACGCTGAAGCGTGCCGAGGAAACCTACGGAGTTCCAGCCGAAATCATCGTCTCCATCATTGGAGTGGAAACCCGTTACGGTCGAATCATGGGGCGTTACCGCGTGCTGGATGCACTGGCAACGCTGGGCTTTGACTATCCCAAACGGGCTGACTTCTTCCGCGGACAGTTGGTGGACTTCATGCGCATGGCTCGGGAAGAACAGCTGGATCCGACCCAACCGCTGGGGTCCTACGCCGGGGCCATGGGATATGGCCAGTTCATTCCCTCCAGTTTCCGCAATTATGCGGTCGACTTCGATGGTGACGGTAAGCGTGATATCTGGAGCAATGAGGTCGACGCCATCGGCAGTGTGGCGAACTACTTCCGTGAACATGGCTGGAAGGCCGGTGAACCGGTGCGCTCCAACGTGGTCATCAACGGCAGTGCCGATCCAAGCTGGTTCAATGCCGGTCTCAAGCCTGAGCTGACATTGGCGCAATGGCATGAGCGTGGCATCGCGACGCGCAGGGATCTGGATCCGCAACAGCCGGCTACCCTGATGGAACTGACCATGGAAGATGGCGAGCATTACTGGTTCGGGTTGCATAACTTCTACGTGATTACTCGTTACAACCACAGCCGCCTGTACGCCATGGCCGTGTATGAACTGAGTCAGGCGATCAAGGACGCGCGCCAGCCGGAAACCGCTCAGGAGTCCTGATATGAAGCCCTGGCTGATTGCAACTTTCAGTGCCGGTGTGTTGTTGCTGGGAGGCTGTGCCTCCAACGACAATGCCGGGCGTTACAGCATCAAGCAGGACCGGGGGCCGGACGGCGCTGTAGACCTGTCACGTGTGCCGGATGCAGTGCCCCGGTCAGAGCCGCCCAGCCGCTGGGGTAACAAGAGCCCCTATACCGTTCTGGGCAAGCGATACCAGGTGCTGCCCAGTGCCGAAGGCTATCGTCAGCGCGGCGTCGCTTCCTGGTACGGCAAAAAGTTTCATGGTCACACCACTTCCAACGGTGAGATCTATGACATGTACCAGATGAGCGCTGCGCACAAGTCACTGCCGTTGCCCAGCTATGTTCGTGTCACCAATCTGGATAACGGGCGCCAGGTCGTTGTGCGGGTGAACGACCGTGGGCCTTTCCATGAGGGACGGATTATCGACCTGTCCTATGCCGCCGCCTATCGTCTGGATATGCTGGGCAAGGGCACGGCGCGCGTTGAGGTTGAAGCGATCACGCCAGGGGCCAAACTGATGACGGCCGCGTACGGACGCAGTGGAGTACCGGCTGAGCAGGCCGCCATCACCGGACGCACTTTGCAGGTTGCGGCCCTGAGCAGTGTTCAGGGGGCCGAAACACTGGCAAGCGAATTGCGGACGCTGCTCAACGAGCCGGTTCAGGTGGTGCATGCCGAACGTGACGGACGTACGCTGTACCGGGTTCGCCTTGGACCGCTCACAGGTACACATACATTGAACTGGCTGCTGCAGCAGCTGTCTCAGGCAGGGTACTCCGGGGCGCATCTGGTGGACTTGCCATGATGCCGCGGGTAGAGTGGAAACCTTATGTGTGGGGTCGCACAGGCGGCTGCACCTTCACCCATTGATAATGATGTAACTGACTGATTATGGCGCAACGAATCTCCTTCTCGACCGCATTCCTCTATCTCACCCTGATGCTGGCCCTGCTAATGGCCAGTACCGTACAGGCTGCTTCGGCGCTGATTCCGGCTCCGCCCCAGGTTTCGGCTCGTGCCTATCTGGTGATGGATGCCGATACCGGTCATATCATTGCAGCGGATCGTGAGAACGAGCGCTTTGCACCGGCCAGCCTGACCAAAATGATGACCAGTTACATCGTTGAATACGAAATCAGCAAGGGCAACATCAGCGAAGAAGACCTGGTGCTGGTCAGTGAAAAGGCCTGGCGCACCGGCGGTTCCCGCATGTTCATTCAGGAAGGTACCCAGGTGAAGGTGGGGGACCTGCTGCGCGGCGTGATCATTCAGTCCGGTAACGATGCCTCCGTCGCTCTGGCCGAGCATATTGCCGGCAGCGAACGTGCATTCGCAGACCTGATGAACCAGCATGCGCGCCTGTTGGGTATGAACGATACCCACTTCGTCAACGCCACCGGCCTGCCGGCCGAGGATCATTATTCCTCAGCCATCGACCTGGCAATACTGGCCAAGGCACTGATCACCAAGTTCCCTGATCAGTATGCTATCTATGCGCAGAAGTACTTCACCTACAACAACATCCGCCAGCCCAACCGCAACAAGCTGTTGTGGCGGGATAACAGTGTCGATGGCATCAAAACCGGCCATACCGACGAAGCGGGCTACTGCCTGGTTGCATCAGCCAAACGTGATGACATGCGCCTGATTTCGGTGGTCATGGGCACTGACAGTGAGGAAGCGCGCGCCCGCGAAAGCCAGAAACTATTGTCCTACGGCTTCCGTTACTACCGCACCCATCAGCTGTATACGGCCGGTCAGGTGCTCAAGGACAGCAAGATCTGGGCCGGCCAGCGTGATCAGGTCCGCATGGGACTGACCGAGAATCTGGCGGTGACCGTGCCACGTGGCAAGATCGACCAGCTCGAAGCCAACATCGAGCTGGACAAGGTGATCAAGGCACCGGTTGTTCAGGGGCAGGAACTGGGCAAGGTGCGTGTCAGTATTGATGGCGAAACCGTAACAACTGTTCCGTTGGTGGCGCTGGAAAGCGTTGAAGAAGGTGGTTTGTTCAAGCGAATCTGGCATGCGATCCTGCTGTTCTTCCTTGGCCTGATTGGCTGAAAAACAGACAAAACCTTGAAACCGGTTTATGCTGCCCACATCTAGGGATGTGGGCAGTTGCATTTTATGAAAAGCGAAGTCGTATACCTTAACGGTCGTTTTGTGGCGCCTGATCAGGCGCAGGTCTCCGTATTCGATCGGGGATTTCTGTTCGCCGATAGCGTCTATGAAGTCATCCCCTACTACCGGGGCGTCGGCTTTCGTTTGCAACAACATCTGGATCGGTTGGCCTACAGCCTCAGAGCGGTTCGTATCCAGGCGGATGAAGACTGGGCTGCCATTCTGGATGAACTGGTACGTCGTAATGGCGGCGGCAACCTGTCGGTCTATCTGCAGGTGAGCCGTGGCAGCGCCGGCTATCGTACGCATACCTACGACGACAGCATGCGCCCGACAGTGTTTGCCTGTACCTCGCCGATTCGTGATATCTACAGTGATGGCGCCGAACAGATTCAGGGCTATAACGTGATCGTCACGGCCGATCTGCGCTGGCGTCGCTGCGATATCAAGTCCACCGGGTTATTGCCCAATATCCTGGTGTTGCAGCAGGCCCGTGAAGCCGGTGCCGATGAGGCGCTGCTGGTCCGGGACGGACTGCTGAGTGAGGGGACCTCAAGCAATCTCTTCGTAGTAAAGCAGGGAGTCATCTATACCCCCAAGCGCAGCTCGGAGATTCTGGGGGGAACGACCCGTGAACTGATTCTGGAACTGGCGTCAGAAGCCGGTATTCCCTATCAGGAAGTGGACATCAGGCCTGAAGAGCTTGCCACCGCTGATGAAGTCTGGATATCCAGCTCGACCCGTGGCGTGATGCCCGTTTTGACCATTGATGGTGAACCCGTTGCCGACGGCCAAAAAGGCCCGTTGTGGCACCGGATGTTCGACCTGTTTACCCGTTTTCAACACCGGCTAATGACCGGAGAGGCGTAATGAGTACCGAAACCGAAGCACCGAAAATCGAATTTCCGCATCCCGACTACCCGATCAAGGTGATCGGCGACAACCAGGCTGACTTCAAGGGAATGGTCATCGAAATCGTGCAGGTCCATGCGCCTGATCTGGATATCGAGCAGGTCGTCGTGCAGGAGAGCGGTAAGGGCAATTACAGCTCCGTACGTTTGAAAATCACCGCGACCAGCGAGCAGCAGCTGGTCAATCTGCATGAAGACCTCAAGGCGACCGGCCGAGTGAAGATGGTGCTTTGATGGCCGTAGCCGATGAGCTGATTATTCGTCAGCTGCCGGGACTGCAGCCTTACGAACCAACCTGGCAGTCGATGCAGGCTTTGACCTCGAACCGTGATGAAAATACGGTGGACGAGATCTGGCTGCTTCAGCATGAGCGGGTCTTCACTCAGGGGCAGGCGGGCAAGGCCGAGCACTTGCTGCAACCGGGTGACATTCCGGTTGTACAGGTGGATCGTGGAGGTCAGGTGACCTATCACGGTCCCGGACAGCTGATCGCTTACCTGATGCTTGATTTGCGTCGTCGCAAGCTCGGTGTGCGTGAACTGGTCGACATCATCGAGCAGTCGATCGTTGAACTGCTGGCGGATTACGGCATCGAAGCCTATCCCAAGCCGGATGCCCCCGGCGTTTACGTCAATGAACAGAAAATCTGCTCATTGGGTCTCAGGATCCGTCGTGGCTGCTCCTTTCATGGCCTTGCCCTGAACCTGGACATGGATCTTGAACCTTTCCTGCGGATCAATCCCTGCGGCTATGCCGGTTTGCAGATGACCCAGCTACGTACACTGGCCCCAAGGGCCGATCTGGACGCTGTTCCCAATAACCTAGTAAATTACTTGGTTAAGAAGTTGGGGTATACTGTCCTCACCCGCACACACACATTGGAAGACTGATTAGTATGGCTGAATCCTCCGAAAACAAAACCGGTCGGGTCGAGCAGGGCGTCAAATTGCGTGGCGCTGAAAAGGTGGCTCGTATTCCGGTCAAGGTCATTCCGACGGAAAAGGAAGAGATGCTGCGCAAGCCGGACTGGCTGCGAGTTCGCATGGGCTCCAATGCGGAAGTAAAGCGGATCAAGGATAAGCTGCGCAAACACAAGCTGGCGTCCGTCTGTGAAGAAGCCAGCTGCCCCAATCTGGGTGAATGCTTCAGTCACGGCACTGCCACTTTCATGATCATGGGCGATATCTGTACCCGTCGCTGTCCCTTCTGCGATGTGGCTCACGGTCGTCCCAATGCACTGTCACCGGACGAGCCGAGAGAGCTGGCTGAAGCGATTGCGGACATGGGGTTGAAGTATGTGGTGATCACTTCGGTGGATCGTGACGATCTGCGTGATGGTGGTGCCCAGCACTTTGCAGACTGTATTCGGGAAACCCGCGAGCGTCTGCCGGGAATTCAGATTGAGACGCTGGTGCCCGACTTCCGTGGTCGCATGGATGTGGCGCTTGAAATTCTGGAACAGACTCCGCCGGACGTGTTCAACCACAATCTGGAAACTGTTCCGCGTCTGTACCGCAAGGTAAGACCGGGTGCTGATTACCAGTGGTCGCTGGAGCTGCTCAAGCGCTACAAGGCGTTGCGCCCGGAAGTGCGTACCAAGTCCGGTCTGATGGTGGGCTGCGGCGAGACCAATGAGGAAATCATTGAGGTGATGCATGATCTGCGTGCTCACGATGTCGATATGATCACCATCGGTCAGTATCTGCAGCCAAGCCGCAACCACCTGGCGCTGGATCGTTATGTAACGCCAGATGAGTTTGCTGAGTTCGAGCGCATTGCCAAGGAGATTGGGTTTACCCACGTAGCCAGTGGTCCGCTGGTACGCTCCTCCTACCATGCCGACCTTCAGGCGAAGGGCGAGAAAGTCGGCTGAAGGCATGCTTGGATGGCATCGCAAAAAGCGCCTTCGGGCGCTTTTTTGTATCTGAAGCATTGCCTCGCTAAGGGGTTCTCCTTAATATTAGTTATCTCTTATTTATCGATTCAGGGGAAGCCTAGTGAGTAGCAACAAGCGTGTTTCAGTCAATGCCGAGATGGCCGAAGGGTTTCTGGTCAGCGCGGATATCCGTGGTCACCAGGTCAGCATCGATCAGCCGGAAGCCGCACGTGGTACGGATAAAGGGCCGACTCCGCTGGAGTACTTCCTGTTTTCTCTGGGCGGTTGTATCTGCACTATTGGTCGTATCGCGGCCATGCAGCAGAAGATCAACCTGCGTGGCATGAAGGTCAGTGTTGCGGGGGACTACAACCCTGCCGGCCTGCTGGGCAAGCCGAGTGATGACCGCGTTGGCTTTCAGCAGATTCAGGTATCAGCAGAGATTGACGCGGACATGAGTGAGGAGGAGAAGCAGGCGTTTCTCGATGCTGTCTGCGAGCGCTGCCCTCTGCATGACAACATCAAGCTGGACACTCGCGTTACTCATCAGCTCGGCTGATGAATAGAGCTTATCAACAGCCTGGCTGAAGTGAGGCACGCTTAATCCGTCGGTGGAACTTCCAGCAGGAAAGTGACGGGGCCGTCATTGAGCAGTTCCACCTTCATATCGGCACCGAAACGCCCTGTTGCGACAGGGCTGTGGATAATTTCGGCCTGCTTGACGAAATGGTTGTACAGGCGCTCGCCTTCGGCGGGCGTGGCGCCTGATGAGAAACTGGGCCTGAGTCCCTTGCGGGTGTCTGCTACCAGAGTGAACTGGGATACGACCAGCAGGCCTCCGCCGATATCGGCCAGGCTCAGGTTCATCTTGTCGTCGGCATCCGCGAAGATGCGATACTTCAGTACTTTCTGCAGCAGCTTGTTCGCGCTGGTTTCGTTGTCACCTTTTTCAACGCCCAGTAACAGCAGGATGCCCTGGTCGATCTGTCCGGTGATTTCTCCATCCACGGTGACACTGGCGTGGCGCACACGCTGAATCAGTCCTTTCACGACTACTCCTCAGGATCAGGCTCTGCACGAGGCAAAATCGTCGGTTGCCTGAATCAGGTTATCAATGATGCCGGGTTCGAAAGCGGAGTGGCCTGCGTCACGAACGATATGCAGGCGAGCCTGTGGCAGTGCCTGATGGAGAGCGTAAGCCTGTTCCAGCGGGCAGACCACATCATAGCGGCCATGGACGATGGTCAGCGGGATATCAAGCAGTTTTGTGGCATCACGCAAAATCTGGTCCGGCTCCAGAAACGCCTTGTTGATAAAATAATGGGCTTCGATCCGCGCCATGGCCAGGGCAAAATGTGGGTCCCCGAAGTGTTCGACGACGCCGGGATTCGGATCAAGAGTAGAACAGCGCCCTTCCCAAACAGACCAGGCTTTGGCTGCTTGCATCTGAGCCAGCTCGTTGGGGGACGTCAGTCGCGTATAGTAGGCTGTGAGCATATCCTGCTGTTCTGTTGCGGGGATCGGCTCCAGATAGTCCTGCCAGTAATCAGGGAAGAGGGCGCTGGCGCCCTGCTGATAGAACCAGTGAATATCCCGGTCCCGACACAGGAAAATGCCGCGCAGAATCATGCCTGACACACGAGACGGATGGGTCTGGGCATAGACCAGGCTCAGCGTAGAGCCCCAGCTGCCGCCGAACAGCAGCCACTGATCGATACTGAAGAACTCCCGAATCCGCTCCATGTCGCTGACCAGCGCCTGGGTGGTGTTGCCCTCCAGCTCTGCATGGGGAGTGGAGCGGCCACAACCGCGTTGGTCGAACAGGATGATGCGGTAGCGTTCCGGGTTGAAAAAGCGCCGATGGGACGGGCTGCAGCCGCCACCGGGACCGCCATGTACGAACAATACCGGAATGCCGTTAGGGTTACCGCACTCCTCCACATAGAGCGTGTGTTGCTCGTCTACCTCGAGGTAGTACTCGTGATTGATCCCGATTTCCGGGTAGAGGGTGCGCATGGGGAGTCTCCTTTTCCGACTGAAGACCCAGTATAGCCAGCCGTCTGCTGGACTTGAACCTGGAATGTCCGATTCCGTCAGTCATGATGTGGCGGGCTCGGGCTGCAATTGGGCCTGGCGTGCCGGGAGCATAAAAAAAGGCCGGGGCAAGTGCCACCGGCCTTTTCATATTCCGAAAAAACTTACTTCTTGCCGGCGCGCTTGCGCTCGTTTTCTTTCAGCAGTTTCTTGCGGATACGGATGCTTTCAGGAGTCACTTCGACCAGTTCGTCATCTTCGATGAAGTCCAGAGCCTGCTCCAGCGAGAACTTGATCGGCGGTGTCAGCACGATGTTTTCATCGGTACCGGAGGCACGAACGTTGGTCAGCTGCTTGCCCTTGGTCGGGTTGACCACCAGGTCGTTGTTGCGGCTGTGAATGCCCAGCACCATGCCTTCGTAGACTTCGATGTTCGGATCGATGAACAGACGGCCGCGCTCCTGCAGGCTGAACAGGGCGTAACCCAGTGCCTTGCCGTTGACCATGGAAACCAGTACGCCGTTGTGACGTGATACCACTTCACCTGCCTTGACTGGACCGTAGTGGTCGAACACGGAAGTCATGATGCCGGTACCGGACGTCATGGTCATGAACTGGCTGCGGAAGCCGATCAGACCGCGAGACGGCATCATGAAGGTCAGGCGTACACGGCCCTTGCCATCCACTTCCATGTTGGTCATGTCTGCGCGACGCTTGCCCAGCTCTTCGATGACAGAACCTTGGTGCTCCTCCTCAACGTCGATCATCACCACTTCATAAGGTTCGTGGACTTCGCCATCGACAACCTTCTGGATAACTTCGGGACGGGAAACACCCAGTTCGTAGCCTTCGCGACGCATGGATTCGATCAGCACCGACAGGTGCAGTTCACCGCGGCCGGAAACACGGAATTTCTCCGGGCTGTCGCCGGGCTCGACACGCAGGGCCACGTTGTGGATCAGTTCACGTTCCAGACGGTCCTTGATGTTACGGCTGGTAATGAACTTGCCTTCCTGACCGGCGAATGGTGAGTCGTTGACCTGGAAGGTCATGGATACAGTCGGCTCGTCCACGGACAGGGCCGGCAGTGCTTCCACGACTTCGGGGTCACACAGCGTATCGGAGATATTCAGCTCGTCCAGACCGGTGATGCAGATGATGTCGCCAGCCTGGGCAGAATCGACTTCCACGCGCTCCAGACCATGGTAACCCATGATCTTCAGCACTCGGCCGTTACGCACCTTGGCGTGACTGTCGATGACCTTGACCTGAGTGTTGGTCTTGATGCTGCCGCGGGAAACGCGGCCGACACCGATAACGCCGGTATAGCTGTTGTAGTCCAGCGCGGAAATCTGCATCTGGAACGGGCCTTCGGTGTCTACATGCGGTGCGTCAACATGCTTGATGATCGCTTCGAACAGCGGTGTCATGTCATCGGCCATGTCGTCCGGATCATTACCGGCGATACCGTTCAGGGCAGATGCGTAGACGATCGGGAAATCCAGCTGTTCGTCAGTAGCGCCCAGGTTGTCGAACAGGTCGAAGACCTGATCCATGACCCAGTCGGGACGCGCGCCGGGGCGGTCGATCTTGTTGATGACAACAATCGGGCGCAGGCCGCGAGCAAAGGCCTTCTGCGTAACGAAACGTGTCTGCGGCATGGGGCCGTCCTGTGCGTCCACCAGCAGCAGAACACAGTCAACCATGGACAGTACGCGTTCAACTTCGCCACCGAAGTCCGCATGCCCCGGGGTGTCAACGATGTTGATACGGTAATCGTTCCACTTGATGGCCGTGTTCTTGGCCAGAATGGTAATGCCGCGCTCACGTTCCTGGTCATTGGAGTCCATGATGCGCTCGGCGCCTTCATCGCGGCGGCCCAGAGTGCCAGACTGCTGCAGCAACTTGTCGACCAGTGTGGTTTTGCCGTGGTCAACGTGGGCGATAATGGCAATATTTCGGAGGTTCTCGATCACGCGTAGTACCTTGGTGATGTGTTAAAGCGCGACATTATACGGAAGGGATGTGTAACAATCGATCATTTACTGACCGTTATTGTTGTCCAAAGGCGCTTGTTCGGGAAATGGGCGATAAAGTCGGGCCGCGACACAATACTTATCGGCCAGTTCGAGGTAGTGGTTGCTGTCCGGTGAGTGTTGCGCAACAGCCTCATAGCGTTGGCAGCGTGCATTCAGCGTATGTACGGCTTCTTCACGGCAAAGGCGATACATGTAGCTGTCGGCCGGGTAGTTATAGCAGATGGTATCGAGCAGGATTTCGCCGCTGCGCTCAAGCCACTTGGCCGGGAAACGCTTGCCATATCCGGGTGTTGTGGTAGCCAGTGCCTGCGACGACAAGTTGGCCATGAAGAGGGTGCAGCACAACAGTCTGGAAAGTCTGAGCATGGTGTCCAATAGCGGTCTTTCATCAGGAGTAACACCTGAAGGGTACTCTGACCGAGGAATGATTTAAAGCACGGTGGTGTGCAGCATTCGGTTTTGCTTTGCACTATTATAGGCACCAGATGCCGTGATGCGTACGCTGACTGCGGATAGTTTGCACTGGTACGGTGCACTTAAGGTCGCGCGTGCTCTTTTTTGGTGCATAAAGTTATTGCGCCAAATCCGTGCATTCAATAAATCAAGCACTTAGCTTGTTCTAGAAGCTGGCACGACCTTTGCTTTATGTTCTGGCAACCGGTTTCCGGATCCTAATGTAAAGATGTTTTGCCCAGGCAAACTGATAACGAGTGGGGATAGCCAAATGTCAGAGAAGACTCTGAATCTGATCAAAGAAAGTGGCGCAAAGTGGATTGATATGCGCTTTACCGACTTCAAAGGCAAGGAACAGCACGTCACCATCCCGGTCTCTGACATGGGTGATGACTTCTTTGAAGAAGGCAAAATGTTCGACGGTTCCTCCATCGCTGGCTGGAAAGGCATTCAGGAATCCGACATGATCCTGCGCCCGGACGACAGCGCTTCCGTACTGGATCCCTTCGCTGAAGATGCAACCGTTATCGTACGCTGCGACATCATTGAGCCGGCCACTGGCCAGGGCTACGAGCGTGACCCGCGCTCCGTTGCCAAGCGCGCCGAAGAGTACCTGAAGTCTACCGGTATCGCTGATTCCGCCATGTTGGGCCCGGAACCTGAATTCTTCGTATTTGATGGTGTTGAGTGGCACGCCGACATCAGCGGCTGCGGCTACAGCATTCAGTCTGAAGAAGCTGCCTGGGCGTCCAACCACAAGATCGAAGGTGGTAACACCGGTCACCGTCCGCGCGTAAAAGGCGGTTACTTCCCGGTTCCGCCGATCGACTCCCTGCACGACCTGCGTGCAGCCATGTGTGATGCCATGGAGTCCATGGGCCTGACTATCGAAGTACACCACCACGAAGTGGCGACTGCTGGTCAGTGTGAAATCGGCGTTCGCGGTAACACCCTGGTAGCCAAGGCTGACGAAGTTCAGATCCTGAAGTACTGCGTACACAACGTTGCGCACGCATACGGCAAGACTGCGACCTTCATGCCCAAGCCGCTGGTCGGTGATAACGGTTCCGGCATGCACGTTCACCTGTCCATGTCCAAGGACGGTGCCAACATCTTCGCGGGTGACGGCTACGGCGGTCTGAGCGAAACCGCTCTGTACTACATCGGTGGTATCGTTAAGCACGCCAAGGCGCTGAACGCTATCTGCAACCCGTCTACCAACTCTTACAAGCGTCTGGTACCGGGCTTCGAAGCGCCTGTTATGCTGGCTTACTCTGCCCGTAACCGTTCTGCTTCTCTGCGTATTCCGTACACCACCAGCCCGAAAGCACGTCGTGTTGAAGCGCGCTTCCCGGATCCGGCTGCCAACCCGTACCTGTGCTTCGCAGCGCTGCTGATGGCCGGTCTGGACGGTATCCAGAACAAGATCCACCCGGGCGACCCGGCTGACAAGGATCTGTACGACCTGCCGGCTGAAGAAGCCAAAGAGATCCCGACTGTTGTCAGCTCTCTGACCGAAGCACTGGATGCTCTGGAACAGGATCGCGAGTTCCTGACCCGCGGTGGCGTATTCACCGACGACATGCTGGACGCTTACATCAAGCTGAAGCGTGAGGAAGTGGCCAAGGTCAACATGACCACTCACCCGGTTGAATTCGACCTGTACTACTCTGTTTAATCACGAGTAGCGCATATCTAGAAAAGGCTTCCCCCGGGAAGCCTTTTTTATTTCCGACGTTCATCGGTCAATGATGTGGGTGCGCCTTTCTGGTGCAAAGAAGTGCATGAAGATTATTTGCACTATTATGGTGCATTGGGCGTTGGGGCATTTTGCTGTAAGGCCAGAACATTACCGCGTTTTGGCGGCCTGAACTTAAAACGGAATTGGCGCTTTTCTTGCTTAATAAAATAACAGATCAGCACGACGAGAGCTTATGCCACATTCACAGTCGCACAAACAAATACTGGATAACCTGACCGGGGCGGTTCTCGTGCTGGATGATCAACTGTGTATCCAGTACATGAATCCGGCCGCCGAGATGTTGCTGGAAGCGACAGCACGTCGGTTGAAGAATCGCCCCATCGAGGAATGGCTTTCATCCAGCGAAGATGAGCTGGCCGTGCTGCGTCAGTCGCTGGCCAGTGGTCACCCTTACAGCAAGCGTGAGGCGCGGCTGGTCACTCAGACTGGTCAGGAACTGACGGTTGATTACAGCGTTAATCCGATACCGGAAGCCGGTATTCTGCTGGAGATCCAGGCGCGTGATCGTCTGATCCGAATCGAACGTGAAGAAGAGTTGCTGACCCGCCATGCCAGTGCTCGGGTACTGGTGCGCGGATTGGCGCATGAAATCAAGAATCCCCTCGGGGGGATTCGCGGCGCTGCCCAGTTGCTGGACCGGGAGCTCGACCGCGAAGAATTGCATGAGTATACCCGCATCATCATCGACGAGGCCGATCGTTTGCGGCATCTGGTTGATCGGTTGCTGGGTCCGCACAAGCTGCCGGTGATCGAGGTCGTCAACATTCATGCGATCCTGGAGCATGTGTGCAGTCTGGTAACGGCGGAGGTCGGTGGAAGAATCAAAATCGTGCGTGATTACGATCCCAGCATTCCTGAGTTTCAGGGCGCACGCGGTCAACTGATTCAGGCAGTACTGAATATTATCCGTAACGCCATGCAGGCGCTGGAAGAGGCGCAAACACCGGAACCGGTCATTACGCTGAGAACCCGTGCGCTGCGGCAGATTACGCTGGGTGCCGAACGCCATCGGCTGGTGTGTGCACTGGAGATCATCGACAACGGTCCCGGTATCCCTGCCGAGCTGGCCGATACATTGTTCTATCCGATGGTCAGCAGTCGCGCCCAGGGATCGGGGTTGGGGCTTTCAATCGCCCAGTCCATCATGAATCAGCACAAGGGGTTGATCGAGTTCACCTCGGAACCTGGCTGTACCCGTTTCAACCTGTTTATACCTCTGGAGCTAAGCCATGACGCAAGCCGCTAATGTCTGGATCGTGGACGATGATCGTTCCATCCGCTGGGTGTTGGACAAGGCGCTGTCCTCGGCCGGCCTGACGACCGAAACCTTCGATTCCGCTGCAGCAATGCTGGAGCGGCTGGATCAAAAAGTCCCTGATGCCGTGCTCAGTGATGTGCGTATGCCGGGTATGGACGGGCTCAAGTTGCTGGAACACCTGCACGACGATCATCCCGAATTGCCGGTGATCATCATGACAGCTCACTCGGATCTGGACAGTGCGGTTGCGTCCTATCAGGGCGGTGCCTTTGAATATCTGCCCAAACCATTCGATGTGGATGAAGCGCTGGCTCTGGTACAGCGAGCGGTCGCTCATGCCCGTGAGCAGCGTGCGGCGCAGACTGAAGAAATACTGCCCGAACGTGCCACCGAGATTATCGGTGAAGCTCCGGCCATGCAGGAAGTGTTCCGTGCCATTGGTCGTCTTGCCCATTCAAACATCACCGTACTGATCAATGGTGAATCAGGCACAGGTAAGGAGCTGGTTGCCCACGCTCTGCATCGACACAGTCCACGGGCCAGCAAGCCCTTCATTCCATTGAATATGGCTGCAATTCCCAAGGATCTGATCGAGTCTGAGCTGTTCGGACATGAGAAAGGTGCCTTTACCGGTGCAGCCGCCAGCCGCCGAGGCCGCTTTGAACAGGCAGACGGTGGGACCCTGTTTCTGGACGAGATCGGTGACATGCCTGCCGATACTCAGACCCGTCTCTTGCGTGTACTGGCTGATGGTGAGTTCTATCGGGTTGGCGGCCACACCCCGGTTCGGGTCGATGTGCGCATTATCGCGGCCACACATCAGAACCTGGAGCAGCTGGTCAAGGAAGGTCGCTTTCGAGAGGACCTTTTCCATCGCCTCAACGTGATTCGGATTCATATTCCGCGTCTGGCCGAGCGGCGCGAGGATATTCCGCGACTGGCGCGGCATTTTCTGGCCAGCTCGGCGGAGGAACTGGCAGTAGAGCCCAAGGTACTCAAACCGGAAACGGCTGCGTTCATGTGCGATTTGCCCTGGCCGGGTAACGTGCGTCAGCTGGAGAATACCTGTCGCTGGATCACGGTAATGGCGTCGGGTCGCGAAGTACTGGTTTCAGATCTGCCGCCCGAGCTCTTGTCGCAGCAACAGGAAGTCCCCATCGTGTCCGGCAGCTGGCAGGAAGGTCTGCGTGTTTGGGCAGAGCAGCAGCTGAGCTATGGTGCCGAGGGCATACTGCAGGAAGCCGTTCCGGCATTTGAGCGGGTGATGATCATGACGGCGCTAAAGGCGACCGCGGGGCGCCGCCGAGATGCGGCTCGGTTATTGGGCTGGGGGCGTAACACGCTTACGCGCAAGATCAAGGAACTGCACCTGGACGACCATGACCTCGGGGATGACGAGGGTGACGACTGATATTCAGCCGGTATAATAGCGGGCCGATCAAAGGAGGCTCCCTATGCTGGATCTGGTGCTCTATCAGCCCGAAATACCGCCCAATACCGGTAATATCATCCGCCTGTGTGCCAATACAGGTTTTCGACTGCATCTGATTGAGCCGCTGGCATTTGAACTGGATGACAAACGCCTGCGTCGTGCGGGTCTGGATTACCACGAATGGGCGCGGGTGCAGGTGCATGCGGATCTGGACAGCTGTCTGGACAAGCTGAAACCGAAGCGGGTCTGGGCACTGACTACCAAGGCTTCCCGGTGTTACAGCCGGGTCGAGTTTGCAGCAGGCGACATGTTGCTGTTTGGGCCTGAAACCCGTGGCCTGCCGGCCGAAGTGCGGGAGCGGTTTGAGGGGCTTCGCCTGCCGATGCTGCCAGACAGTCGCAGCCTGAATCTGTCCAATGCCTGTGCCATCGTGGTGTACGAAGCCTGGCGACAGCTGGACTTTGCCGGGGCCGTGCTATAGTGATCGACCAAGCTGCAACCAGGAAGCCCGGGCTGATGCAACATGTGCTGATCCTTACGCGTCTTACACCTCAAGCCACACATTTGGGGCGTGTGGATGAATTGATCGGAGTGACCTCCGATGGCCGTAGTCTGCTGATCCGCAGTGAGCCGGCTCAGCGAGTCAACGTGGCCCAGTTACAACATCAGATAACCCCGCTGATTCTGTTGTGCGATCAGTTGCAAAACACCCCCTTTGCCGATCTGGAAATCCCCTCAAGAGCACTGGTCAGCATCATTCCGCTGCCCGCCGATGAAGTCGGGGCGCTGCTGCGCGAGGGCAAGGAAGCGTTGCTGCTCGAAGAGATCCGCGCTCAGTTGGGCTGAATCGGGCGGCGATAGCGCTGCTGCAGGATGAAGCGTGCCACGGCGTCGGCCTGTTCATGACTTAATTGTGTAAACACGGGCATGGCCTCATGGCCCTGTGGATAACCATGCTTGATCATCAGTACCACTTCGTGCTGTTTAAGTGACGATGCTGTCAGTGGCAGCTGCTCCAGAAAAGGCCCCAGTCCTTTAACTTCGTGACAGTTGCGGCAGTAATAGCTGTAGAGCTCATCCCCTTTTTTCAACTGCTGCGGAGAGGGGTCACTACAGCCGCTCAGTATCAGGCCGGTGAGGGGCAAGAGCAGCAAGCGGATAAGTCCAGGCGTGCGATTCATGGAGAGTAAATCCTTCAGTGAATCGGATTGGGCTGGTTCAGATGACAGCCCGAGAGTTCCAGTGTCAGGGTGGACAACAGAAGCCAGGGATCTGCCTTGAGCTGTCCTTTGATCGCCTGGTCGATATCGTGGCAAAGTATCAGCAGGCCTTCCAATTGATGTGCGGAAAGTTTCTGACTTGCCTTGCGCACCAGAGCCTTGCGTTTGCCCCAGATCTTTTCACGCTGGCACAGGCTGTCATAGGCCAATCCATTGGCAAGCCCGCGCTGCACGTTGAGCAATGTGCGGATCTCGCGACTGATCCCCCAGAGCACCAGAGTGGCTTCAACGCCTTCCTGGCGCAATACCAGCAGAATTTTCTGGCATCGGGCCGGGTCATGTTGCAGCAGGGCATCGCTGAGGGCGAAAATATCGAAACGTGAGCTGTCGGCAACGGCCTCGATGACCTGCTCCACATCAATCTTCTGGTTGGGATAGAGCAGGCTGAGCTTGTCCATTTCCTGCTGGGCCGCCAGCAGGTTACCTTCAATTCTGCTTCCCAGCAGCTGCACGGCATCCGAGGTCAGTTCCAGTCCAAGGCTGCGGGCGCGCTGCATCAGCCAGCCCGGTAACTGGTCGGCTTCGATCGGCCAGATCTCGACGACCAGTCCGGTCTTCTCCACTTGCTTGAACCAGGCGCTTTTTTTGGCGCCGGCGTCCAGCCGATCGGCCATGATCAGCAATGCATTGTCGGGAGCCGGGTTGTCGAGATAGCGCTGCAACAGACCGCTGGCCTTCTTGTCCAGTTTCTGGTTGCCCAGACGCAGTTCAATGATCTTGCGCTCGGCGAACAGCGAGAGTGCATTGGCGCTTTCGAGCAGGCTTTCCCAGGCAAAACCGGCGTCGACGTGCATCACTTCGCGCTCGGTAAACTCGGCGGCGCGCAGAGATCGACGAATATTGTCACAGCTTTCGGCGTGTTGCAGAGGCTCGTCGCCGGTCACCATATAGACCGGCAACGGTGCCTTGAGTCGCTCTAGCTGATTGACCAGCTGGTCAGGCCTGGTTTTCATGCGCTTGGCTTCAGGATCCGGGCTTGATGCTCAGGTACTGACGCACGATCTGTTGCGCCATGTCCTGCTGCATCTGGTGGCGGATCAGGTTCTCATGAGAAGCGCTGGCGGTGATGTTGCTGGCCTCGTTGCTGTAGACGCGCTCAATCGTAATTGTACGCTCCGGCATCAACGCCAGGTTGTCACGCTGACGGTCGATGACGCGAAAGCTGACTTCAGAGCGCAGTTCATACTCGGAAGCATCGGCATCACCGGTCAGAGTGGCTGTGCGTCGGTTATGACGCTCCTGCAGCACCTCGAGCTGGTAACGGGCTGAGGTGCTGATGTCGATACCGTTGATCTCCAGTGCGCGGCGCAGTTCGGGTTCGATCTGGCTGGGTTGGCTGGCAGTCACCAGCGCCACCTGACGCAGTGCTTCGGGTACATCGTAGAGTCCCCGCAACTTGAACCCGCAAGCACTGAGCATCACGCTCATCAGGAGGGCAAACAGCGGCAGTGTCAGGTGTTTGCGCATGGCGGTTTCTCCTTAACCGACAACGATGTTGAGCAGTTTGTTGGGTACGACGATCTTCTTGCGGATGGTCTTGCCTTCCATGTGCTTCTGGACGTTCTCGTTGGCCAGTGCCGTATGCAAGACGATGTCCTCATCAGCATCGGCTGGGACAGTGATCTTGGCTCGTACCTTACCGTTGACTTGCACCACCAGTTCAACACTGGCGCGAGTCAGTGCGGCTTCATCCACTTCCGGCCATGGCGTGTGCAGCAAGTCATCGCTGTGGCCCAGCTCGCGCCAGAGTTCATGAGTCATGTGCGGCACGATCGGTGCCAGCAGTCGGATGGCGGCTTCCAGTGCCTCGCGGGTCACCGCTCGACCCTGGTCGCTTACATCGACAAAGCGGCCGATGGCGTTGGACAGTTCCATCACCGCGGCAATAGCCGTGTTGAAGGTCTGACGGCGATCCATGTCGTCGCTGACCTTGGCGATGGTCTCGTGCACCTTGCGGCGCAGGTCGCGCTGTTCGTCGTTGAGTGTGTCCACATCCAGCGCCGGACAGTCAGTACCCGTCTGCAGGTGATCATGAACCTGTTTCCACAGTCGTCGCAGGAAACGGTGGGCACCTTCCACACCGGAATCCAGCCATTCCAGCGATTGCTCCGGCGGGGCAGCAAACATCATGAACAGGCGTACGGTGTCGGCACCGTAGCGGTCGATCATGATCTGCGGGTCGATGCCGTTGTTCTTCGACTTGGACATCTTGGACATGCCGTCGTGGTTCAGTTCGCGACCATCGGCAGTGGTAGCACGCGTAACACGGCCCTTGTCGTCCTTTTCGGTGGTGACCTCAGCGGGTGAGATCCAGACCTGGCCGCCTTTTTCGTCTTCATAGTAGTAGCTGTCTGCCAGTACCATGCCCTGGCACAGCAGGCGCTTGAACGGCTCGTCGGAGTCGACCAGTCCTTCGTCTCGCATCAGCTTGTGGAAGAAGCGTGAATACAGCAGATGCAGGATGGCATGTTCGATACCCCCGATGTACTGATCCACCGGCAGCCAGTGATTGGCCTGCTTGGGATCAAGCATGGCGTTCGGGTTCATGCTGGCGTAACGGGCGTAGTACCAGCTGGATTCCATGAACGTGTCGAAAGTGTCGGTTTCGCGCTCGGCAGCACCGCCGCATTTCGGGCAAGTGGTGTCGATGAACTCACGCATCTTCTTGATCGGTGAGCCGGAACCATCGAACTCGACCTCTTCAGGCAGCAACACGGGCAGCTGGTCTTCAGGCACCGGCACGGCACCACAGCATGCACAGTTGATCACCGGGATCGGCGCACCCCAGTAACGCTGGCGGGAGACACCCCAATCACGCAAACGGTAGTTGATGGTGGTGCGGCCCTTGCCCTTGCTTTCCAGCTCCTTGGCGATCGCTTTGAAGGCGACTTCAAACTCGAGATCGTCAAAGTCGCCGGAGTTGACCAGCACGCCCTTGTCGGTAAAGGCTTCTTTGTCCAGGTCTACGGACACATCGGAGTTCAGCGGCGCAACCACCTGCTTGATCGGCAGGCCGTACTTGCGGGCGAACTCCCAGTCGCGCTGGTCATGGCCCGGAACGGACATCACCGCACCTGAACCGTAGTCCATCAGTACGAAGTTGGCAGTCCAGACGGGCACTTTCTCTCCGGTCAGAGGGTGAACCGCTTCAATACCCAGCGCCATGCCCTTTTTCTCCATGGTCGCCATATCGGCTTCGGCAACCTTGGTGTGGCGGCACTCCTCGATGAAGGCAGCCAGTTCCGGATTATTCTCGGCCGCTTTCAGTGCCAGCGGATGCTGTGCCGCGACGGCAACATAGGTCACGCCCATCAGGGTGTCCGGGCGAGTGGTGAACACTTCCAGCTCACCGAAATCGTCAACATGAAAGTTCAGCTCTACACCTTCGGAGCGACCGATCCAGTTGCGCTGCATGGTCTTGACCTGCTCCGGCCAGCCATCCAGTTTGTCCAGATCGTCCAGTAGCTGATCCGCATAGTCTGTAATCTTGAGGAACCACTGTGGAATCTTCTTGCGCTCGACCAGTGCACCTGAACGCCAGCCGCGTCCGTCAATGACCTGCTCGTTGGCCAGAACAGTCTGGTCAACCGGGTCCCAGTTCACCTCGGCTTCTTTCTTGTAGACCAGGCCCTTTTCCATCAGGCGGGTGAAGAACCACTGCTCCCAGCGGTAGTACTCAGGATGGCAGGTGGCCAGCTCGCGGGACCAGTCGTAACCAAAACCCATCTGCTTGAGCTGGTTACGCATATAGTCGATGTTTTCGTAGGTCCACTTGGCCGGCGGGACATTGTTCTTCATTGCCGCATTTTCAGCGGGCAGGCCAAAGGCGTCCCAGCCCATGGGCTGCAGTACGTTGCGGCCTTTCATGCGCTGGTAGCGGGAGACCACATCACCGATGGTGTAGTTACGAACATGGCCCATGTGCAGTCGACCGCTGGGGTAGGGGAACATGGACAGGCAGTAGAAGGGCTCGCCAGCGGCGTTCTCGTCAGCCTTGAAGCTGTCCTGAGCTTCCCAATGTTTCTGTACCTGGGGTTCGATATCCTGGGGATTGTATTGTTCGTTCATTGTGGTCGGTTGCAACTCGTTGGTAGCTGAGGTGCCGGCAGGAATCACCTGTACTGGGGGCGCATCACCGGCAGCCGAAAATGGGATGAATGGCGCATAGCATACAATATTCAGCCTGCTGTCAACAGAGTGGGTGACGAGGTGTTCGGCAGATGTCACAAGGGTGACATCTGGATGACGTAGCCTGAAGGCAACAGCATTTGGCAGGGCAGCGGATCGACGCATCCTGCTTCGAATCCCAGGGAAGAGTCAGAGTGAATACTACGTTTTTTGATCTGTTGTGGCAGCTGAAGCAGGAGCTCGAACTGAAAGGATTAGAAACGATTGATATGCCGGCCTTTATTGAGGATCTGGAATATCGTCGTCGTGTCCTCAAACAGGTGGACCTGAAAGCCTTGAATCCGGCTTATCAGCAAATCTTGCCTGAGCTGCTCGACAGGCGCACTCTGGATATCACCCGTCAGGTGCGGACCCTTCCCCCGGTTACCAAGCCACGTCCTGGTGGGCCAGTGCATACTGTGGAAAGTGGTCGTAAGGCGCCGGGTTTTCTGACCGGGCTTTTCATTGTGCTGTTTCTGTTGGTTGGTGTGGCGGCACTGGTCGAGTTGACCGGCAACCAGATTGCCTCCGATCTTATCAGTACTGCAGGATTGAAGGGGCGGCAGGCTGATGTTGATGTAGCATCGCCGGCAGTCGCCTCAGCAGTGCAGACCTCTCCAACACAGGCTATCAAACCGCATGCCTCCACGGAAACCCTGTTTCGGATACATGGTTCCAATACCATTGGCGAAACGCTGGCGCCTGAACTGTTGAAGGCGTTCTGGCAACAGCAGGGGGCACAGGATATCCGAATACATCAGGGAACCGTTGAGGTTGAACGGGATATCCTGTTCTCGCTGCCGGGCAAGTCAGCCTTGCAGCGGGTCGAACTCAAGGCACATGGCTCCAGCACGGGTTTCAAAGGACTGTTAAACCGTGAGACAGATCTGGCCATGGCTTCGCGCCGAATCAAGGATCAGGAAAAGACCCGTCTGGCACCCCTCTATGGCGACCTGAGCAGCGTCCGCACCGAGCACGTGGTGGGTATGGATGGGTTGGCGATCATTGTTCATCCGCGTAACCCTATCAGCAGTCTGAGCACGGCTCAGCTGGCGAGGCTGTTTTCCGGTGAGATTGTTAACTGGAAGCAACTGGGTGGGCCGGATGAGCCGGTGAGAATATACAGCCGTGATGAAAACTCCGGAACCTGGGACTCGTTCAAGAGCATGGTGCTGAAGAAGCACGGCGTAAAGCTGGCAGCCACCGCCCGTCGCTTCGAATCGAGCATGGAACTCTCCGACCGGGTCAGTCAGGAGCCGGGCGCTATCGGCTTTATCGGCTTGCCCTACGTGCTCAGGGCAAAGGCCTTGGCGGTGGCGGACGAAGAGGGGGCTCTGCCGGTCTTTCCGACGACCTTTACCGTGTCGACTGAAGATTACCCCCTGACTCGACGTCTCTACATGTATGAGCCGATGACTCTGTCGCTGAACAGCCCGGCGCACCAGTTCATGCGTTTCGTAACCTCGGAAGAAGGGCAGGACATTGTCCGCAAGAGCGGCTTTATTTCCCAGAATATCCAGCGGATTCAGCCGGTACTGAGTAACGAACTGCCGCAGGAATATCTGGCTCTGACCCGTGGTGGCAGCCGCCTGTCGCTGAACTTCCGCTTCAATAGCGGCACCTTCGAGCTGGACAACAAGGCGCAGAGAGATCTGGAGCGAGTGATCCGATTCTTTGAGAAGAATCCGGGGCAGCGCGTGTTTTTGATCGGCTTCTCCGACAGCACCGGGGATCCTGAGCACAACCGCAGCCTTTCGCTGCAGCGTGCCCAGATTGTCCGCGACCAGTTGTTGGCGAGGGGGATCAACGTGGCTGACGTGCAGGGCTTGGGGGCGTTGGCCCCGGTTGCTTCCAATGCTACGGCCACCGGCCGCGAGCGCAACCGTCGAGTTGAAGTGTGGGTACGCGATACCACGGCAGTGAATGCGACTTTGGTTCGTTGATCACCCTCCCCGCAAGGGCACAGGTCTGCCAGTGTTGACCTGTGCCCCTTCAGTCACTTGAAATCGGCTATATACTGAAGCAAACCCTGGCCGCATTTTGCGGTCGAGGAAGTCCAGGAGTCGCCGATGAGCAAGCAAGAGCCCACAACCCCGAAACACTCCGAAAATGCCCCTGCTGCCTATGATCGTATCCTTGAGCAGTTGCGTCAGCGACTGGACAAGGCCGGTGAAGTCAGCTGGGAATATCTGCAGGAACAGATCGAAGAGGCGGCCGAAGTCGAGCTGGCGGCGGAAGAGATGACCCGTGACGAGATCGAGCTATTGAAAGCCTATCTTCGTCGCGATCTCAAGCAGCTTGGCTACTATGCCCACGAAACCGGTGAGGGGATCGCTGCGTGGCTGCATTTCGATCTTGATTTTCTTGAACAGAAGATCAAACAGAGCCTGATGGATCTGGCTGACAAGACGAGAGTTCAGCATGAGCTGCTGCGCGAACAGCTGGCGCATTCGGAAGATCAGTATCTGGCTGGCGAAGTCAGTGCGCCGGGTACCCTGAGGTGTCTGCAATGCGGTGAAAAACAGCAGTTAAAGGCGACTGAGCGGATCCAGCCCTGTTCACACTGTGGGGCGGTACTGTTTGAGCGCGTTTCGCTGCCCTGGTCGCCAGAAGGCCACTAGGCCCAATACCAGGCCCAGCAGGGTTACGGGCCAGAGACCAAAACGCTGCCAGGGCGTAAGGCCACTCATTGGGATCAATGTATAACGCAGTTGAGTGGCCTGATCCACTGGAGCAAGTGCCGCGATGCTGCCATCCGGTGCCACAAAGGCGGTCAGGCCGTTGTTGGTGCTGCGAATCAGCCAGCGGCCGTTTTCCAGTGCCCGCATGCGCGCCAGCTGAAGGTGCTGATCCGGCGCAATGGAGCGGCCGAACCAGGTGTCATTGGAAACGGTCAGCAGAATGCCACTGTCATTCGCCAGTGACCGGACCAGTCCGGGGTAGGCGATCTCGTAGCACACGGCCGGAGCGATACTGAGCTCGCCCAGCTGCAGCGGATCGGTATCTCGGGTTGGCAGGCTGAAACTGGACATGGGCAGATCAAAGAAAGCGATCAGGCCACGGAGCTGGGCTTCAAAAGGCACATATTCACCGAAGGGCACCAGCCGTTGCTTGTGATAGAGATCCTGTCCCCCACTGAACACCCCGATGCTGTTGTGGAAACGATGGCCGCGTGGGCTTTCAGGGTCCGCCTCGGCGAAAGGGAAGCCGCTGATGAGAGCGGTCCCTTGAGCATCCAGACGATTCAGGAAAGGTGTCAAAACCGGGGCGGCGCGGTCAAAGGTGGCAGGGATCGCCGTTTCCGGCCAGACGATCAGGTCAGCGTCGGCCATCGGCAGGCTCAAACTGATCTGGTGTTGCAGAATACGCTGCAGGTTGTCGGGTTGCCACTTGGCCAGCTGAGGGATGTTGGGCTGGATCAGCGCTACATCCAGCGGCTTGTTGTCCTGAGGTTCAGTCCAGTTCAAGGGTAAAGCAAAGGCAATGGCCGCCATCAATGCGCCAGGTATCAGAGCCAGGGGCTTACGGTCGACCAGCAGGCGGACCAGTCCGGTTGCCAGCAATACGGACAGCAGTGACAGCAGCCAGACGCCGCCGACAGGGGCCCAGGACTGCATCGGTGTATCCAGCCAGGCGTAGCCGAGCAGCAGCCAGGGAAAACCGGTCAGCAGCCAGCTGCGCAGCCACTCGAATCCGACCCACACCAGCGAGAACACCAGCCAGCGTTGTCGAGCCGGCTGTGCCAGCTTGCTGAAACACCAGCCTTGCACAGCAAAGAGCAGCCCAAGGGCAACCACAAACAGTCCCGTGAGCAGACCGGCCAGTGCGGCTGAAGCGTTGCCATAGGTATGGATACTGACATAGACCCAGGACACGCCTGCGCCCCAGAAACCGATGCCGAAGGCCCAGCCTGTCAGGAAGGCAGGACGGCCTTTCTGGTGGCGTTGCAGCCAGTAGAGCAGGGCTGGGCCCAGCAGGGCGAATGGCAGAAGGTCGAAAGGAGCCAGTGACAGGGTAATGCCCGCTCCACCGGCCAGTGCCAGCAGAGCGGTTAACCAGTTCGAGTGTCTGGTCGTGGTGGTCACGTCAGCGGCGTGTCACCTGCAGCAGGCGGAGGCGGCGGTTATCGGCGGCCAGTACCTTGAAACTGAAACCGTCGATATCGATCTGCTCATCCTTGGCTGGCAGGTGTCCGAAGTGTTGAGTGACGATGCCGCCGATGGTGTCGAACTCATCGTCGGAGAAACCGACATCGAAGTAGGCATTGAAGTCCTCGATCGGCGTCAGTGCCTTGACCAGGAAACCATTGTCGTCGAAGGGGCGAATGTTGCCATCGTCGTCCTCGGCGTCGTGTTCGTCCTCGATCTCGCCAACGATCTGTTCCAGCACGTCCTCAATGGTGATGAGGCCAGCGATACCGCCATACTCATCGACCACGATTGCCATATGGTTGCGAGTGCCACGGAACTCGTTGAGCAGCACGTTAAGGCGCTTGCTCTCGGGGATGAAGGTGGCCTTGCGTAGGCACTGCCGAATGTCGAACTGGTCCAGAGTGCCCTCAAGCATGTAGGGCAGCAGGTCCTTGGCCAGCATGATGCCCAGCACCTCGTCCGGATTTTCGCCACAAACGGGGAAGCGGGAGTGGGCGCTGGAAATAATCACCGGCAGGAATTCCCGTGGTGTCTGGTTCACCTGAACCATGGTCATCTGCGAGCGCGGGATCATAACATCCCGCACCTGCATTTCGGTGACCTGCATGGCGCCCTCGATGATGCTGTGGGCGTCGTTGTCGAGAATGCCGGATTCGTTGGCTTGCAACAGAATCTCACGCACATCCTCAAGACTGCGGGGTTCGTCGGAGAAGGCCTGAGTCAGTTTTTCCAGCCAGCTCTTTGACGTTGCGCCCGATCGGTCTTCGCTCATAGGGGTCCTCTGAAAGGAGTCTGGGCTAAACGCTGTGTCCGGTCGCTGGACCGGATCAGACGTCAGCCTGATAGGGATCGGCTATATCCAGCCGGGCCAGAAGGTCGCGCTCCAGCGCTTCCATCTCTTCGGCTTCGTCGTCATTTATATGATCGAATCCGAGCAGATGCAAGGTCCCGTGTACAACCATATGAGCCCAGTGATGCAACAGGGGTTTCTCTTGCTCTTCGGCTTCCTGAGCGACTACATCTGCGCAGATCACCAGATCGCCCAGCAGGGTGACGGGAACACCCGGTGGTACCTCGAACGGAAAGGACAGCACGTTGGTCGGCTTGTCCTTGCCACGGTACTCGGCATTCAGTGCCTGGCTCTCTTCCTGATCGACGATGCGGATGCAGACTTCGCCGTCTACCTTGCGCTCCTTGAGTACGGTTTCGACCCACAGGGTAAAATCCGCTTCAGTCGGCAGGTTGGGAGCTTCGATCGCGAACTGGACATCAACGGCAATACTCATCGCGCGTCTTCCTCTTGCTGAGCGGCTTCGTGGCGCTCATAGGCTTCGACAATGTGCTGTACCAGCGGGTGGCGCACCACGTCTTTGGAACCGAAATAGGTGAAACCGATCTCCTTGACGCCATCAAGCACTTCCATGGCATGCAACAGACCGGATTTGACCCCCTTGGGCAGGTCGATCTGAGTCTTGTCACCGGTGATTACGGCCGTGGAACCGAAACCGATACGGGTCAGGAACATCTTCATCTGTTCACGGGTGGTGTTCTGGCTTTCGTCCAGAATCACGAAGGAGCCGTTCAGGGTTCGGCCACGCATGTAGGCCAGGGGAGCGACTTCGATCACGTTGCGCTCGATCAGCTTGGCCACCTTTTCAAAACCGAGCATCTCGTACAGGGCATCGTAGAGCGGGCGCAGGTAAGGGTCTACCTTCTGGCTCAGGTCGCCGGGCAGAAAGCCGAGCTTCTCGCCGGCCTCAACCGCCGGGCGGACCAGCAGAATACGACTGACCTCCTCACGCTCCAGTGCTTCCACGGCGCAGGCTACGGCCAGGTAAGTCTTGCCGGTGCCGGCCGGGCCGATGCCGAAGTTGATGTCGTGGGTGCGGATCTGCTGAACATAGTCTTGCTGCTTGCCTGGACGTGGTTTGATCAACACCTTGCGGGTACGGATCGCATAGCGCTTCTCTTCGGCGCTCTGCGCCTTGTCGCTTGCCCTGGGGGGCTGTTCGATTCCGCTGTCCTGCAACTGCAGGTGGATGCCTTCCGGGTTCAGATCGTCACCGGCCAGCGCCTGTTGATAAAGCTGCTCCAACAGGCGGCTCATGGCACGGGTTGCGGTCTCACCACCGACCAGCTGGAAGCGGTTGCCTCGGTTGCGGATCTCGACACCGGTGCGTTCCTCCAGCAGTTTAAGGTGAGCATCAAACTGGCCGCACAGGTTCAGCAGTGCGGCCGGGTTGTTCGGCTCCAGGATCAGAGTAGTGGAGTGGTTGGGGGTCAAGTCGCGCTCCTAGAGTCAGGCGTCAAGCTCGGAACTGACCAGTTCACCGAGCAATGAGTTGGCGTAGGCTTCAGCAATTCGCACGTCGGCGAAGTGGCCGATCAGGTCCGGATTGTCGCAGCGGAAGTTGACGACACGGTTGTTCTCGGTGCGACCGGACAGCTGGCCCGGGTCCTTCTTGGAGTAGCCGTTGACCAGAATGCGCTGGGTGCTGCCCACCATGCGGCGACTGATCTGGAACGCCTGAGCGGTAATACGATCCTGCAGAATCTTCAGGCGCTGCTTCTTGGTTTCTTCGTCAACGTTGTCCGGCAGATCGGCCGCCGGAGTGCCCGGACGGCGGCTGTAGATGAAACTGAACGAGGCATCAAAGCCGACTTCGGCAATCAGGTTCATGGTCGCCTCGAAATCCGCTTCGGTTTCATTGGGGAAGCCGATGATGAAGTCCGAGGAGAAACTGATATCCGGGCGCAGCTTCTTGATACGGCGCAGCTTGGATTTGTACTCCAGCACGGTATGTCCGCGTTTCATCGCCATCAGGATGCGGTCGGAACCGCTCTGAACCGGCAGGTGCAGATGGCTGACCAGCTCGGGCACCTCGGCGTAGACGTCGATCAGGCTGTCACTGAACTCCACCGGGTGAGAGGTGGTGAAGCGGATACGGTCGATGCCGTCGATCGCGGCCACGCAGCGGATCAGTTCGGCCAGATCGGCAGTGTCACCGTCATGGGTGGCACCACGGTAGGCATTCACGTTCTGGCCCAGCAGGTTGACTTCACGCACACCCTGTTCGGCCAGCTCGACACACTCTGCCAGAACGTCATCCAGTGGACGGCTGACCTCCTCTCCGCGGGTATAGGGCACCACGCAGAAAGTGCAGTATTTGCTGCAGCCTTCCATCACCGATACGAATGCCTCGGCACCCTCGACCTTGGGCGCGGGCAGGTGATCGAACTTCTCGATTTCGGGGAAGCTGACATCCACGATGCCCACACCGCCGTTGCGGCTTTCGGTGATCATTTCCGGCAGGCGGTGCAGGGTCTGAGGGCCGAAGATCATGTCCACGTAGGGCGCACGATCACGAATCGCTTCTCCTTCCTGTGAGGCCACGCAGCCGCCAACCCCGATCATCAGGTCCGGTTTCTGTTCTTTCAGCTTGCGCCATCGACCCAGCTGATGAAACACCTTCTCCTGTGCCTTCTCACGGATCGAGCAGGTGTTCAGCAGAAGGACGTCCGCTTCTTCCGGATTGTCCGTCAACTCCAGCGCGTGACTTTCGCCCAGCAGATCCGCCATGCGGGAAGAGTCGTACTCGTTCATCTGACAGCCATGTGTCTTGATAAACAGCTTTTTCGCCATGAATCACCTGTAAAGCCTGTGGAAATAAAAGAGAGCGGGTCTCGAAGAGGGGCAAAATTATACCCAAGGCCAAGCCCTGAGGCCATAAACTGGTTAAAAAATATCCAGCCTTGTTTTCCTCTCTCAAGACCCCATATTGGCTCAGAGAGTTTATCGGGAGAGTTGCGTTTAATGGCCAGCGAAGAACGTCTTTATCGAGTCAATTTCGTCAATCAGGACAAGGTGTACGAAGTCTATGTGCGCCATGTCTATCAAAGTGATATGTGGGGCTTCATCCAGCTGGAGGACTTCGTGTTTGGCAATCGTTCGGAACTGCTGGTTGATCCGGGCGAGGAAAAGCTCAAGCAGGAGTTTGCCGATGTGAACACCTGCTATGTACCCATGCAGGCGATTATCCGCATTGATGAAGTCAAGAACGAAGGGGTTGCTCGTATCAGCGAGGCCAAGGGCAATATTGCGGCCTTTCCCCTGACCCCGCCACGCAAGGATAAGTAAGCTTTACTGAGCCGCCGTGCGCACGCCCTTGCCGCCACAGGCGGCATTCTGCATGGCGCTCTGGTTCAGCATCGCGAGGCGGTCGGTGCTGTGGTACTCCACGCTCTGATCGGCAAAGATCAGCTCAGCCCCTTCGATCCTGAAGCAGCCCAAATTGGGATGTTGCCACACTTTCTGCCAGACTTTATCTCCGATGCGCTCACCGGGCGCAAAGGGGCCAGCCACCCGAAGCCAGGCATCTCGGCGGCCACTCTTCTTGGAATGTACCGGCTTGCCTTCACGGGTAAAAGCGGTGGTCTTGAACATGACGTACTGAAGCGTCTGATCGGTGCCGTTGGTGAAACTGATGCTGGCATCGCTGCTGCCACGGGTATGGTGGTCGTTGATAAGAAGAACGGGTTTGAGAGCCGGCTTGGGGGCTTTTTGGGCAACGGGGGGCGCAGCCGGCTTCTGGGCGCAGGCGGCCAGCAAGATACTGATGCCCAACAGACCGCCAAGGCGAAGGGGTGAAAAACGACGATTGCTCTTACCTTGATTCAACATGGGTATCCAAATCCCTTAATTCTGACATTGCCCGGCCGGGGCCAGGGTAGGGCGCTAGGGTGACGTCAGCAAACTGAATGCTGGCTTACAACGGGTTCAGATCTGGGCACCGTCCACTGGTACGATGGGCAGCAACAGGGTTTTGGAGGGGCGTCCGGGAATCTCCCGCGCCAAACGAGGCACCAGATAGCCTGGTAACACCGTTTGCAACTCTCCGACCAACAGGCGCGCTTCTTCATCGCTGATATCGAAGTGTGCAGCGCCCGCCACCGCATCCAGCACAAATAGATAATAGGGCAGGATACCTTCACTGAACAGATTCTCGCTGAGTGTTTTTTGTACAGGGACGCTGTCGTTAATGCCCCTGAGCAACACTGCCTGATTCAATAGAGTGACCCCGGCCTGGCGTAAAGGTTTCAGGCTGTCACGTACCTGCTGGTCCACTTCCTGTGGATGGTTGATATGTAATACCAGCGTTGATGACAGCCGGCTGTCGGCGAGCCTGTTGACCAGCTCAGGCGTGACGCGCTGCGGAATCACCAGCGGCAGTCGAGAATGAATGCGCAGTCGCTTGAGGTGAGGAATAGCCTCAAGATCGCTGATCATCCTGGCCAGACGGCGATCCGGCGTAGCCAGAGGGTCGCCGCCGGAGAAGATGACTTCGCTGACCTGCTCGTGGTTGCGAATATACTCCAGCGCGGCCTGCCACTGATCACCACCCAGCTGATTATCGCCATACGGGAAGTGGCGGCGGAAACAGTAGCGGCAGTTGATGGCGCAGGCGCCAGACAGGATCAACAGCACCCGATCGGTATATTTATGGATCAGACCCCGGGACTTGTTGGCGGCGGCCTCGGCAAGAGGATCGTTGACGAAACCCGGTACCTCAAGAAGCTCCTGCCCCAGCGGCAGGATCTGGCGCAGCAGGGGGTCATTCGGGTCACCCTTGCGAATACGGTTAAGGTAGGGGCGAGGTACCTTAAGCGCAAACAGCCGGCCTGCTTCCTGTGCACCGATCAGCAGATCAGCAGGTAACTCCAGTTCAGCCAGAAGTTGAGCCGGATCGGTAATTGCGTGGCGCAGTTCGTGCTGCCAGTCGGCATCAACGGGGTGTAGCAGGTTCATCGGGGTGTGTCGCTCAGGGGTTGTGCGGATGGATTTGCCTGCATTCTCCTTTGCAGTAGAATGGCTGTCAATTTACGGGCCGCCTGTCCGCTGGACGGTTGCCTGCCTTCGAAATTTCAGATCGCGGAACTTTCTATTTATGGCTAACTATTCCAGCAACCAGTTCAAGAACGGCATGAAAGTGATGATCGACGGCGACCCGTGCAGCATGGTCGATGTTGAATTCGTCAAGCCGGGCAAAGGTCAGGCATTCACCCGTGTGCGTCTGCGCAACCTGCTGACCGGTCGTATCTGGGAGCGTACCTTCAAGTCCAACGAAAGCGCTGAAAGCGCGGACGTTATGGATACGGATATGGAGTACCTGTATAACGACGGCGAAATGTGGCACTTCATGGATCCGAAAACTTTCGAGCAGGTTGCCGCTGATCAGAATGCCGTGGGCGATGCTGCCAAGTGGCTGAAAGAGCAGGACAAGATTGTTGTGACCCTGTGGAACAACAACCCGATCAGCGTAACGCCGCCGAACTTCGTTGAACTGGAAGTCGTGGAAACCGACCCGGGTCTGAAAGGCGACACTGCCCAGGGTGGCTCCAAGCCGGCAACCCTGAGCACTGGTGCCGTGGTGCGTGTTCCGCTGTTCATCGAGCAGGGTGAAGTACTGCGCATCGATACCCGTACCGGCGAATACGTTAGCCGCGCGAACTAATCCTCGCTCGGTGATCCATCAGAATGGCAGCTTCGGCTGCCTTTCTTGTTTTGTGAGCAAGATTTCCATGCAAGAGACAGGCTGGCGCCCGAGTGCCCCGATTGAAAACCTGCGTGCCCGTGGCAAGGTGCTGGCGCAGATCCGTCGCTTTTTTGCCCAGCGAGAGGTGCTGGAAGTTGAAACCCCCGTGCTGTCAAAGTGTGCCGTCAGTGACCCCTTTATCGACAGCCTTGAGGTCAGCTTCGGGTTCCAGCCGGGTGTCGAAGATGAGCGTCTTTATCTGCAGACTTCGCCTGAATATGCCATGAAACGTCTGCTGGCCGCCGGTAGTGGCGACATTTACCAGATGGCCAAGGTGTTTCGTAACGGCGAATCGGGTCGTCGGCATAACCCCGAGTTCACCATGCTTGAATGGTATCGACTCGGCTTCGACGACCGTCAGTTGATGGCCGAGGTTGAGGCATTGATCAGGGAAGTGGTCCCCGAACTGCAGGTGCGTTACCTGAGCTATGCTGACCTGTTCGAACAGGAACTGGGGCTGGATCCGCACCGGGCCACTCTGGAACAGTTGCAGCAACGCTGCCGTGAGCATCTGGACGCGCCCTTCGACGACGATGATCGCGACACCTGGCTCAACCTGTTGATGTCCCATGTACTTGAGCCACGCCTGAAAGGCGCGGTGTTTATCCACAGCTATCCGGCGTCGATGGCCGCGCTGGCGCAGGTGCGGAAGGATGCACAGGGGCGGCAGGTTGCGGCCCGCTTCGAGCTGTTTGTTGACGGCGTGGAACTGGCCAATGGTTACCACGAGCTGACCGATGCCGCCGAGCAGGCGCGTCGGCTGAACGCCGATCAGCTGCAGCGCGCTGCACTGGGGTTGCCCCAGCGACCGCTGGAACAACGTCTCGTGCAGGCACTGGAGGCAGGGATACCCGAATGCGCGGGCGTGGCGTTGGGGGTGGACCGTCTGGTAATGCTGGCGCTGGGTGTAGACAGTCTCGAACAGGTTGTGTCCTTTATGCACGAACGGGCCTGAGGGGCCCGTATTTCACTCAGGCCGGCAGCTCGTTCAACAGCGCGCGTCGAATCCGGTCCACCGCTTGTTCCAGCAGCGCTCTGGGGCAGCCGAAATTCAGGCGCATGAAACGGTCGTCACCGAAGTCGCGCCCCGGTGACATGCCGACCCCGGCCTGTTCGAAGAAATGGGGCGGGTTTTCCAGACTGGCGGCAGACACGTCGATCCAGGCCAGGTAGGTGGCTTCGATCGGGTCCAGTTTCAGGCCGGGGATGGCGTTGATCGCTTCTACAAGATAATCGCGATTGGCGCGCAAATAGTTGAGCTGGGCGCGGTTCCACTCGTCACCGTCGCGGTAGGCCGCCAGTGTGGCGGTATAGCCGAGCAGGTTGACGTCAGGCACGATGCCCTTGCGTACGCGCTGGAAACGCTGGCGCAGTTCCGGGTTCTGAATCACCGCGAAGGAGCAGCCCAGACCGGCGATGTTGTATGTTTTGCTCGGTGCCATCAGAGTGATGGTGCGCGCGGCGATCTCCTCGCCCAGCGAGGCGATTGGCGTGTGGGTGAGCCCCGGCTCCAGAATCAGGTCACAGTGGATCTCGTCTGAACAGATGATCAGGTCGTGGCGAATGATGATCTCGGCCAGAGCGCTCAGTTCCTCGCGACGATAAAGCGTGCCTCCCGGGTTGTGCGGATTGCAGAACAGCAGCAATTTCGCCTCGGGCGTAATGGCCGCTTCAAGCGCTTCCAGGTCAATCAGTGTCCGGCAGTCCTCGCCGCGCTTGAGGGGTACCTTGATCAGGGTGCGCTCCGAAAGGCGAGGCGCAGACATGAAGGGCGGGTAGACGGGGGCTGGCGTGATCACCGCCGAGCCGCTCTCGCCGACGGCTCTGCAGGCCAGATTGAGACCGCAGACCAGTCCCGGCAGCCACACCAGGTCGTTGGCTTCTATTTGCCAGTCATACCGCGACTGCATGCGCTCAATCACCAGTTGGTTCAGCTCCTGCGGCGTGCAGGTATAGCCGAAAACGCCATGGTCGATGCGCTGATGCAGGGCCTCGATCACCGGTTGAGGCGCCATGAAATCGGTATCGGCCACCCACATCGGCAGAATTTCGCTGTCGGCATATTTCTCCCATTTTTCGCTGGAAGTGGCGCGGCGGTCGATCAGCTGGTCAAAACGGGTGGCATTCATGTCCCTGGCTCCTGGTCTCTATGCGTGTTGACGAGTGCAGCTTGGTGATACAATAAGCCTATCTTCAGCTGCCTTCCACCTGTGATCTCAAGGCAGACGTATCCACACCCGGACAGGAGTTGTTCGGGCCCGACGGGAGTAGTGAGCATGAGCTGCAATGATGACCGCGTGATTATTTTCGATACCACCTTGCGTGACGGCGAGCAGAGCCCGGGCGCGTCGATGACGCGTGACGAGAAGCTGCGCATCGCCAAGCAGTTGGAAAAACTGCGTGTGGATGTGATCGAAGCGGGTTTTGCCATCGCCAGCCCCGGTGATTTCGAGTCGGTGAAAACCATCGCCGATACCATCAAGGACAGCACGGTCTGTTCCCTGTCTCGTGCCCTGGATGCGGATATCGACCGTGCCGGTGAAGCCCTGCGCGGCGCCAATTCCGGTCGTATTCATACCTTTATTGCGACCTCACCGATCCACATGCAGTACAAGCTGCAGATGGAGCCGGATCAGGTGGTTGAAAACGCGGTGCGTGCGGTGAAACGTGCCCGTAACCTGATCGATGATGTGGAGTTCTCACTGGAGGATGCCAGCCGCTCGGAGCTGGACTTCATGTGCCGTATCATCGAGCAGGTGATTGATGCCGGTGCCCGCACCATCAATATTCCGGATACAGTGGGCTATGCAGTGCCCCAGGAGTACGGCAATACCATTGCTCAGTTGATCCAGCGTATTCCCAACGCGGACAAGGCGATCTTCTCCGTGCACTGTCACAACGATTTGGGTCTGGCTGTCGCCAACTCTCTGGCGGCGGTGAGTGCCGGTGCCCGCCAGGTCGAGTGTACTATCAATGGCCTGGGTGAACGTGCCGGCAACGCGTCACTGGAAGAGATCGTGATGGCGCTGCGTACCCGCAAGGATGTACTGGGGCTGGAAACCCGCATCGATACGACTCAAATCGTGCCTGCATCCCGTCTGGTCTCAAGCGTGACCGGTTTTCCGGTTCAGCCGAACAAGGCGATCGTTGGTGCCAACGCCTTCGCTCACGAGTCCGGCATCCATCAGGACGGTGTGCTCAAGCATCGCGAAACCTATGAAATCATGACCGCGGAAGATGTGGGCTGGAACACCAACCGTATGGTGCTGGGCAAGCTTTCTGGCCGTAATGCCTTCCGTACCCGTATGGAAGAGCTGGGTACCACCTTTGCATCTGATGCTGAACTCAATGCAGCCTTCTCCCGCTTCAAGGAACTCGCCGACAAGAAGAGTGAAATCTTTGATGACGACCTGGTGGCACTGGTCAGCGATGCACGTGCCTCTGCCGGTCATGAGAAGTACAAGTTGAGCAGCCTCAATGTGACCTCTCAGACCGGTGAAACGCCGGTCGCCAGCCTGGTGGTATCGGTCGATGGTGAAGAGCACTCAGTAGAGTCATCCGGCAGTGGTCCCGTGGATGCGGCGTTCAAGGCGCTGGAACAGGTGGCCAACTCGGGCGCCAACCTGCAGCTGTACTCGGTCAACGCCATCACCAGCGGTACCGATTCTCAGGGCGAGGTGACCGTGCGTCTGGAAAAGGCGGGCCGTATCGTCAATGGTCTGGGCGCGGATACCGATATCATCATCGCCTCTGCCAAGGCTTACATTCATGCATTGAACATGCTGGATGCCAACATTCAAAAAGCGCACCCGCAGGTATAAGGGGCGCTGATGTCCTTGCAGGCTCATGAGCTGGAGCGTCACCAGTGGCTGGAGGCAATCGGCATCGACAGCTGGTTGCCCCGTCAGCCACTGTCGGGTGCTGCCCCCTCGCCAGAGTGGGTCGAAACGTTTTGTTATCCCGAGTCCGATGCGTCGTCCTGGCAGGACGATTCCTGGGGCGGTGAGACAGTTGAAGAGCCGCCTCGGCCGGTTGCCGGAGCGGTCAAAGCGTCGGGGCCGAGGATCGATACGAGTGCCCTGCTGGATGAGCCTCGTCGTCCGAGCGAACGTCGCCCGGAGTCGTCTTCTCTGGCTCCTTCCACCAGTGAGGCTCAGGTGTCTGAGCTGCAGCGAGCCACTCCAGTTCGTGCCGCCAAGCCTGAACCGGCCCCCCGATTCAAGCTGGCCTGGCTGGTACGGGAAGATTTGTTGATCATCGATTCGTTGCCGCCCCACCAGCCGGAAGGCTTCAGCCGTCAGCACCGTCAACTGCTACAGGGCATCACCAATGCACTGGGAATCAAGGCGACTGAAGAGCTCTCGGCTCCGTTCATGCTGCCCTGGCCGATGCTGGCCGGTAAAACGTTGAATCAGGGACCGGATGAGGCGCGCAAGGCGGTCAGTCGAAAACTGCACAACACACTGGCGTTCAAGCCTGAAATCCGGCAGGTATTGCTGCTGGGTGAGGCTGCCAGCCATTGGGTGGTCGAGCAGGAAGGCCATTTTGATGATATGCAGGGCCGGGTGTTGGAATTGGGCGAAGGGCGCCAGGCGCTGGTGACCTTGAGCCTCAGTGAACTGTTGCGTCTGCCTGAGCGTAAGGCAGAGGTGTGGTGTGACCTGCAACCCTTCCGTCGTGACCTGAAGCAGGATCATGACTGAGCTGCGTCCTTTGACCGATAACGATCTGGCTGCGGTACAACAGCTGGATCTTCTGTGCTTCGAGGGTGACGCGTTTGCATCTGGTTGGTGGCACAAGGCCGTCTCGGGACAGGGAGCCTTTGCCTCGGTGGCATGGCAAGATGACCGACTGCTTGGCTACTGCCTGTTCAGTCGCGTGCTGGATGAAGCCGAGTTGCTGCGTATCGCCATTGCCCCTGATGCCCGGCAGCGGGGGCTTGGAGCAAGACTGCTGAGCCATGCCGAAACGGCTCTCAGAGAGTCGGGAACTGCCCAGCTGTTTCTGGAGGTCAGGCTGTCCAATCAGCCGGCACAACAGCTTTATCGCCGTGCCGGCTGGCAGCAGAGCGGCAGGCGCAAGGACTACTATCCACTGGCGGATGGTCGAGAGGATGCACTTATCTTCAGTCGCACACTCTGAATTCTGGTCTGAACTGAACGGGTAGCGCTATGAGTCTGACACAGGGGCTGATCAGCGGGGGCTGGCTCTGGGCTGCCGCTCTGTTTTCGGTATTCACTCTGTTGCTGGCCGTACGGTGTGCACCCTGGGGTGTGCTGGCGCAGGAACGGCGGTTGCAGCACCTGCTGTTTGGCGCCACGGTTGCGCTGATGCTGATGTGGACCATGCGTGCCGGTATTTCTCCCGGGCTGGGTATTCACTTTCTGGGCATGACGACGTTGACGCTGATGTTTGGCTGGGACCTGGCAATCCTGTCAGGCACGCTGGCCATGTTGGGCATGACTCTCATTGGGCAGGAAAGCTGGGATACCTTCAGCGTCAACGTGCTTTGTTCGGTTATTGTGCCTGCCTTGGCCAGTATGGGGGTGTTGCGACTGGTTGAAGCGCGTCTGCCAAGAAACTTCTTTGTTTACCTGTTTCTATGTGCCTTCTTTGGTGCCGGGGCGGCAACGGCGGTGGCCGGCATGGTGATGGCATTACTGCTTTGGGTGGATGGTGTCTATGCCTGGGGCAAGATCTACCTGGAGTATGTGCGCTTTTTGCCGCTGATCATGTTCCCGGAAGGGTTGCTCAACGGCATCATCATGACCGCGATGATGGTGTTTCATCCCGACTGGATTCGTACTTTCGACGCGCGCCATTATATTGATGAGCAGTGAAGCTTCACCGAGACGGGTATCAGCGCCTTACCGGGTGCTTGGCAAGCTTGCGTTGTAGAGTGCGACGATGCATGCCTAATGCGCGTGCAGTTGCAGAGATGTTCCCATCGTGCTCCTGCGGCACCTTCTGGATATGTTCCCACTCCAGTCGGTTGACGGACATGGGGGTATCGGGAATTTCTGCCGGTAACGCCACCGTGTCGGTATCAAACGCCAGTGCACGCAGAATCTGGTCGGCATCGGCGGGTTTTGGCAAATAGTTGTCAGCGCCGGACTTGATGGCGTCGACTGTTGTGGCAATGCTGGCATAACCGGTCAAAACCAGAATCTTCATCTCGGGATTCAACGCCCGCAGCTCTGGAATCAGTGCCAGCCCTGAAGGGCCGTCCATCTTCAGGTCAACGGTAGCATAAGTTGGAAGCTGCTCGCGTGCCTGACTGATTGCATCAGGGACGTTGCGTGCCACAGCAACCTCGAAACCCCGTCGTGTCATTGCTCGGGCCAGTACCCGGGTAAAGGTCGGGTCATCATCCACAATCAGAAAATGTTCAGGCATCCACATTGTCCTTTTGTCGAGGTGGAAGCAGAGGCAGGCAGACTTCAGTCAGTGTTCCGCCTTCAGGATGGTTATACAGGCGCACTTCACCCTGGTGTCGGGCCAGGGTGGAAGTGGTCAGAAACAGGCCGATGCCCAGCCCGCGTCCCTTGGTCGTGACGAAGGGTTTCCCCAGCTGGTCAGCCTGCTCCAGTGGCAGGCCAGGGCCGTGGTCACGGATTTTCAGCAGAGCCGCCTGTCCGGAATCGGTGTCGCTCAGCTGGATTTCAATCTCGTCAGGACAGGCATCGGCCGCGTTGTTGAGCAGGTTCAGCAATGCCTGGCGCAGGGTGGTTGAGTCCTGAACGAGGGATTCTTCGCTGATGCTGACGTCAAGCCTGTAGCCGACTTCGGGACGCATCAGTCCCCACTCCTCTATGACGCCGTCCAGCAGCGTCTTGAGCGGAACCGCAGGACCGCTGACCTGCTCATCCCGAACCTTATGTGCCAGTTGGCGCAGGCGTTGGCTGCACTGCTCAACCTGTTCCTGCAACAGAGCGATATCCTCCTGCAGCTGAGGTGAGTCAGGGTGGTCCAGTGCCATCTCCTTCAGCGTGACTTTCATGGTGGCCAGTGGTGTACCCAGCTCATGTGCCGTGCCGGCGGCCATGGTGGCCAGGGAAAGCAGCTGCTGATCCTGAATCTGCTTTTCCCGCTCCTGCTGCAAGACCTGACGTTGCCTGTCCAAAGACAATTGCATCCGGTTGATGAACCAGATGACCAACAGCACGGTAAACAGGAAGTTTATCCACATGCCGGTAATGTGCAGGTCAAACAGATTGAGCAAGATGTGCTGGTGGCTATCGCCGGGTTCAATCAGCGGCTGGAAGTGCCGCAGCAGGATGCTGTACAGGGTCACCACCATCAGTGCCATCAGCAGGGTAAAGCCCTTGGGCAGGGTTGCCGCGGTGATCAGCAGAGGTATCAGCAGGATGAAGATGAACGGGTTGGTCGCGCCTCCCGACTGGTAGAGGAGGCAGCCATAGAGCACAACATCGGCACAGACCTGGCTGAACAGTTCCCAGTCTGTCACCGGCAAGGGTGAATGCAGTCGGGTGAAGGTCATCAGGTTCAGCACCAGCAGCGCTGCCAGCACTGAGCCCAACAGCCAGGCATCCAGATTCAGGTGCAGGACGAAGAGGGCGAACGTCAGCGCACCGCTCTGTATGAGCAGCACCAGGGTGCGAATATAGCTCAGTTGCAGCAGCGAAGCGTGATAACCGTTCAGGGAAAATCTCCATCAATGTGTCGGGGGATCAGTATACCCCTGTACTTCAGACCGGATGCTGCGACCAAGTGTCGCATGAGGATTGTCGCATATATGCAACTTGATTAACGACTAAAGTATCAAACATACTAATAAAGGAAGTGCCGGCGCGCGCGTACATGCGGAGTCCGGCTGCAACCTGTTGTTTTATAACCTGAGGGAGACAGTCCATAATGGCTGACAATAGAGATCCTATGATCCCCGATGGTGATGTCAATCCTATCGATACAGACTACCAGATCGGTCAGGATAACATTGTTGTCAACGTAGGCCCGTTCGGGCTCGATATTCACAACCGTGTCTTTGCAATCTCCGGCTTTGCCGTTGTCGCCTTCGTATTCCTGACGCTGGCATTCCAGAATCAGGTCGAACCCCTGTTCACGGACTTGCGCAACTGGCTGACAACCAGCCTTGACTGGTTCTTTATCAGTGCGGCCAACATTTTCGTGGTGTTGTGCATCGTGCTTATTTTTACGCCCCTGGGCAGAGTGCGTCTGGGCGGTACCGAGGCGCAACCGGACTACAGCTATCTGGGCTGGTTCTCGATGCTGTTTGCGGCCGGAATGGGGATCGGCCTGATGTTCTTTGGTGTTTCCGAGCCGCTTTCACATACGCTCAGTTCATTCGGTGGCACCAGTCTGGAAAACGGTGTACGTAGCGACTGGGCTCCATTGGGAGCTGCTGTCGGTGATGAGGAGGCGGCCCTTCAACTGGGCATGGCGGCGACCATTTACCACTGGGCTCTGCATCCCTGGGCGATTTATGCCGTGATGGCACTGGGGCTGGCACTGTTCTCGTTCAACAAAGGCTTGCCGCTGACCATTCGCTCGGTCTTTTACCCGCTTCTGGGGGAGCGTGTCTGGGGCTGGCCGGGTCATATCATCGATATTCTCGCGGTACTGGCGACCCTCTTTGGTCTCGCTACTTCTCTGGGCTATGGTGCGTCCCAGGCGACATCAGGGCTTAACTACCTGTTTGGTATTCCGCTGGGTGACACCACTCAGATTCTGCTGGTGATCGGCATTACCGGTATTGCACTGGTATCTGTGCTGGCCGGTCTGGATGCCGGGGTGAAGCGGCTGTCCGAAATCAACATGATGCTGGCGGTGTTGTTGCTGGTATTTGTGGTTCTTGTTGGTCCAACAGTCCTGCTGCTGACCGGATTTTTCGACAACCTGGTGTCCTACCTGCGCTACCTGCCGGAGCTGGCCAATCCTGTTGGTCGTGAGGATGCCAATTTTGCATCCGGCTGGACCGCCTTCTATTGGGCCTGGTGGATCTCCTGGAGCCCGTTCGTGGGCATGTTCATTGCCCGAGTCTCACGAGGCCGCAGTGTCCGCGAATTTATCATTGCCGTACTGTTGGTGCCCTCTACGGCCTGTGTGCTCTGGATGACCGTGTTCGGGGGAACCGCCGTCAATCTGTACTTTGCCGAGGGCTATACCGCGATCAAGGACGCCGCTTTGCCGCTGCAATTGTTCACGATGCTGGATGTACTGCCGCTGGCTGAAATCACCTCCTTTATTGCCATCGTGCTGGTGGTGGTCTTCTTCGTCACCTCCTCCGATTCCGGTTCGCTGGTCATCGACGTGATCGCAGCGGGTGGCAAGGTGGATGCACCGACACCACAACGCGTTTTCTGGTGCACCTTTGAGGGACTGGTTGCAATCGCCCTTATTCTGGGGGGCGGTCTGGCTGCCTTGCAGGCAATGGCTGTGTCGACCGGCTTGCCGTTTACACTGGTGCTGCTGATGGCGGCTTTCTCAATGGTCAAGGGGCTGGCATCCGAGCCCCGGATCTGAAGCTTGCTGTGATCTGTCAGGCGGGGTCAGCGTATCGCGGGCTCCGCCTGTTTTCGTTATGAAACTGATGAGAGCGCTGAGATGCATGCGGAACATGTAGAGATCGCCGACTTTCTCGGGCGGCATCAGCCGTTCAGCGAACTGTCCGAAGAGCAGCTGGCTCAGGTTGCGACTCAGGTAGAGATCGCCTATTTCAAGGCGGGCAGCCAAATTCTGGAGTTTGGCGAGGAAATTCACGAATGGTACGTGATTCGCAGCGGTGCTGTGGAGATCTATCGTCGAAATGGTGACCTGTACAACCGACTCAGCGAAGGTGGTTTCTTTGGTGAGTTTGGTCTGTTGCGCAACGGGCGGGTCCGCTTTCCGATCAAGGCACTGGAAGATACGCTCGTCTATTTGATCCCTGAGGCGGTATTCAACGAACTGTTCGACAATAACGAAGCCTTTGCCGATATCGTCGAAGTCGAGGACCGTACGCGCCTGCGTCAGGCTGTTGCGCGGCGACGAGAAGACGCCAATGAGTTGATGACGGCGAAAATCGAAACGCTGGTCAAACGTCCGGCAGTGACCTTGTCGATGGAAGCCACAGCACGAGATGCCGCCATCAGGATGAGCGAGGAAGGCGTGTCTTCGGTGCTAGTGCTGGATGATCGTGTGGCAGAGCCGCAGGTTGTGGGGATCATCACGGATCGGGACCTGCGTAATCGCCTGATTACCCCGGGGCTGAGCTTTGATACGCCGGTCACCGAGATCATGACAGCCGAACTCATCGCCGTTGAGCACAACCAATTCGTCTTCGAGGCGATGCTGCTGATGCTCAGGCACAACGTGCATCATTTGCCGGTAGTCAAACGGCAGCAGCCGCTGGGCGTGGTGGCGATCTCCGATATCATCCGCTATGAGTCCCAGAATAGCCTGTTCGTGGTCAGCAGCATCTTCCGTGCGCAGAGCGTTGAGGAGCTTGTCGCCCTGCGCAGTGATGTCAGTGCCTGCTTCAGTCGCATGGTAAACGAGGATGCCAACTCTCAAATGATCGGCACTGCCATGTCGGTTATCGGACGCAGCTTCAAGCAGCGTTTGTTGGAGCTTGCGGAAGAGAAACTGGGGCCGCCACCGGTCCCGTACTGTTTTCTGGCACTGGGCTCCATGGCGCGGGAAGAGCAGTTGATCGTCACCGACCAGGACAATGCCATGATCCTGGATAACCGTTTTGAGCCTGCTCTGCATGACGGCTATTTCAAGGCATTGGCCGACTTCGTGTGCACGGGGCTGGATGCCTGCGGGTATACCTTCTGTGCGGGCGGCATCATGGCCACCAACCCCAAATGGCGTCAGCCGCTCAGGGTCTGGGAGCAGTATTTCAGCGACTGGATCGAAAAGCCCACGCCCGAGTTTCTGCTCAATAGCTCCATTTTTTTCGATCTGGAAGGGGTCTGGGGGGAAACGCGCTGGGCCAACATGCTCAATGACCTGATTCGGCGCAAGGCGCAGCGCAACCCGCGCTTTCTGGCCTGCATGGCGCGTAATGCGTTGCAACGAACACCACCGTTGGGGTTCTTCAAGGATTTCGTGATGGAAACCGATGGTCGTCACAGCAACTCGATCAATATGAAGCGCCGTGGCACGGCGCCGCTGGCTGATCTGGTGCGGGTACACGCACTGGCGATCGGGTCTCGCGAGTGCAACACCTTCGATCGACTCAAGGAGATTATCGAGGCTGATATCCTGCCTCGAGGACGGGGAGCAGACCTGCGGGATGCACTGGAGTTGATCGCCATGGTACGAATCCGGCATCAGGCGCTGGACCTGGAGGCAGGCAATGAGCCTGACAACAATATCGAGCCTGAAAACCTGTCCGATTTTGAACGCAAGAACCTGAAGGATGCGTTTCAAATCCTGTCCAATGCGCAGAAGTTTCTCAAGTACCGCTATCAGCCGGGGCGGAGTAGCTGATGTTCTACCTTGAACGCAGCAAGCTGCAGAGTGAGCCTTCCCTTGAGGAGCAGGATACTGCTGTCAGCGACTGGTCGGAGCGTTTCCGTGAACTGGCAATGTCTGCCCGATACCCGGCGCTGAAGAGTTACTATGCGGCCGGGATGGTGGCTCCCGATACGCCACTGGAGCAGGTGCCGCTGGTGGCGATGGACTTTGAAACCACCAGCCTGGACCCGCGCAATGGCGGGATCGTCAGTATTGGTCTGGTGCCGATGACCATTCATCGCATTTACTGTTCACAGGCATGTCACTGGGTGCTCAAACCAAGGGCGGTATTGAGCAGTGAGTCAGTCGTCGTACATGGCATCACTCACTCCGAGATAGAGGCCGCCCCCGATCTGTCCCTGATCCTTGATGAGCTGTTGTTGCAGCTGCAAGGCAAGGTCGTTGTGGTGCATCATCGGGGTATCGAGAGAGCCTTTCTCAATGCCGCGCTCAAAGCCCGGATCACAGAAGGCATCGAATTTCCGGTGATTGACACCATGGAACTGGAGGCGCGACTCTGGCGTCGGCGTCCACTGGGGTTCTGGGCGCGTCTGCTGGGGCGTCGGCCGGTTTCGATTCGACTGGCCCAAAGCCGCGAGCGTTATCATCTGCCATACTATCGCCCCCATCATGCGCTGACCGATGCGATCGCATCGGGTGAGCTACTGCTGGCGCAGGTAGCGGATCGCTTTGATGCCGATACGCCGATATCGGCCCTGTGGCGGTAGCCGATTTCGATCAGCAGATTCGGCTTCTGCCCGGAGCAGCGCGGGATTGCCAGCTGCTATACTGCTGTCAGTCTTCTGGTCATAGAGAGGTTGACGCATGTCAGTCCTGGTTGATCACTTGTTGTCGGTCGTGAGGGCGATGGATCGCAAGGTTGAAGCACTGGCGGCGAAACCTTCCCTCAGAGCCATTCGAGATGGCCTCCTGGGCGTGGTACCCTGTCTGATTCTTTCGGCTACGCTGCTGGTCCTGGCTGTTTGCCTGGAAATGCTGGGTGTCAGTGCAGAGCGGGTGGCCGTGCTGAACCAGTTATATGATCGCATTACTGCAATTACGCCCTACCTGGTGACTGCATCCATAGCCTATATGGTGGCCATTCAGGCACACCTGCCAAGGTTGCCGGTAATGTTTCTCAACTTGACCTATCTGGCCTGCGTCTCCCAGCTGATGGAACATTACAATGGCGCCGCGCGCATCGTCTTTCTGCTCAGTGCGATTCTGATCCCGATTTGGGCTACACGTGCCCTGGCCGTACTGCATGCCAAGCCCTGGTGCCATCTGGCCCGCATAGAAGGCACCTGTGGCACGGTGCGTGAAACCATGAATTTCATCATTCCGGGTATTCTGGTTGCAGCGCTGGTCTTGCTGACGATGACCGCGCTGATTCTGGTGTTGCCTGCGCCGGACTGGATCAACTATTACCTGTTCATGGATTACGCGAATGAGCCTTATCAGGTTGGCGTAACCTATAGTTTGCTGAATTCCATCCTCTGGTTTTTCGGGGTACACGGCTACCACGCGCTATTACCCATGCTGGAGGGGCTGGAGCAGGCCCTGCAGCTGAACTATGCTACTGTGATGGCCGGTGGCTCGGGTTTGGCCTATTCGATGAACAGTGCCTTCTTGGGGGCGTTCGTATTCATCGGCGGCAGTGGGGCTACCCTTTCGTTGGCACTGGCCATTTTGTGCAGCACACGGGTACCGAATCTTGTGCTATTGGCCATGGCGAGCCTGCCGTTGGCGCTGATGAATGTGAATGAGCTGCTGCTCTTCGGTTTGCCGGTCATCTTCAATCCGAGACTGCTGTTGCCTTTTGTGCTGGTGCCGGTGCTGAACGTGCTGGTGGGACAGACGGCGATAGAGTTGGGATGGGTACAGGGGCCTTACATTAATGTTCCTTTCAACAGTCCCGTGCTCCTGAATGTGTATCTGGCAACCGGTGGAGATCCGGGGGCAGTGGTGTTGCAGCTGGTCAACCTGACACTGGGAATACTGCTTTATCGACCGTTTGTGAGCGGCCTGGAAACCCGCTTTGTTGAAGGGCAGGCTGTTATCGCGCGTTCGATTGAGACCCTGTTTGCTCGGCATGTTGAAGAGGCCGAACATGGTGCTCGGGATACCGTGACCGATGGTTTGCGGGAGCGTAAGAGCAAGCTGCAGTTAAGGCAAAAGCTTGATGAATTGGGGGACTACGAGTTTCTGCTGGAGTACCAGCCACAGGTGGACCCTCACACGGGTGTCATGACAGGTGTTGAGGCTCTGGTACGTGCCGAGAACTCCGCCGGTCAGCTGTTGCTGCCCTCCCGATTCATGCCCCAGCTGGAACAGGGTGGCATGATGAGGGCGATGGATATCTGGGTCGTTCGGGAAGCCTGCCGGCAAGCCAATGAATGGGCACGCGCCGGTTATCGGTTCAAGGTCAGTATCAATTTGTCCGCAGAAGGGTTATGTGATGCCCGAGTGGTGGATGACGTCATTGAGCTTCTGAGTACCTGTCAGGGGCAGGTTGCGCTCGAAATCACAGAGCAAGCCTTGACGGCTGAACCAGCCATCGTGAAACATCATATAGATCGCATTCGCGGTATCGGGGTGCAGGTCTACATAGACGACTTCGGCACAGGCTACTCGTCACTGGGATACCTGAGCCAATTTTCCGTGGATGCGATCAAGATCGACAGAAGCTTTGTACTGGCGCTGGACTCTGACAAGGGTGGCAAGGTGTTCAGTGGTATTCTGGGATTTGCCGAAGCACTGGAATTGGATGTGATCATCGAGGGTGTCGAGACGCGGGAGCAGCTTGCCCATGTGATGGTGGCGAACCGGGCATCCGTACAGGGCTGGCTGTTCAGTCGTTCATTGCGCAGTGAACAAATCCCGGCCTTTGCCGATCACGCTGCTCGTATGGCAGAAGAAAGCCGCTGTCAGGCATGACAACTCTCGGCAAAGCCGTTGTTTAAGCCCGTGTGATCGGCGAGAATAACGACCAATCAATGATCAACCGCACATACGGGTCGCAAGGCCCTGTCCCTGTCCAGACGAAAAGACACGAATTCATGTCCATTGCCCAGGAAGTTTCCAAACGTCGCACCTTTGCCATCATTTCTCACCCTGATGCCGGTAAAACCACCATCACTGAAAAGCTGTTGCTGCTGGGTCAGCTGATTCAGGTCGCCGGTACTGTCAAGGGACGTGGCAGCGATCGCCATGCTACCTCTGACTGGATGAGCATGGAGCAGGAGCGTGGTATCTCCATCACCTCTTCCGTGATGCAGTTCCCCTACAATGACCGAACAGTCAACCTGTTGGATACTCCCGGGCACGAGGATTTCTCCGAAGATACCTACCGAACCCTGACCGCCGTAGACTCGGCTCTGATGGTCGTCGATGGTGCCAAAGGGGTCGAGGAGCGAACCATCAAGTTGATGGATGTCTGTCGTCTGCGAGATACGCCGATCTTCTCGTTCGTGAACAAGCTGGACCGGGACATTCGTGATCCGATCGAACTGCTGGATGAGATCGAAGAGGTTCTCAAGATTGAGGCAGCGCCGATCAACTGGCCAATAGGCTCCGGCAAGTGGTTCAAGGGCGTGTACAACCTCTACACCGATACCATTCACCTGTTCACCCCGGGGCAGGGGCATAAACTGCCCGAAGACAAGCGTATCCAGGGGTTGGACTCCGATGAGGCCCGTGCTCTGCTGGAAGACGATTATGACGATTTCGTAGACGAGATCGAACTGGTAAAAGGTGCCTGTCACGAATGGGATCAGCAGGCCTACCTGGAAGGCAGGATGACACCGGTGTTCTTCGGTACCGCACTGGGTAACTTCGGCGTCAAGGAGATGCTTGATGACTTCGTCGAGTGGGCTCCGGCTCCCCCCGCGCGTCCGACTGAAACCCGTGAAGTCGAATCCGGTGAAGATGCATTCAGTGGTTTCGTGTTCAAGATTCAGGCGAACATGGATCCCAAACACCGTGACCGTATCGCGTTCATGCGTATCTGCTCCGGCCGCTATACCCGAGGCATGAAAATGAAACACGTGCGTATCGGCAAGGATGTGCGTATTGCGGATGCGGTCACTTTCATCGCGGGTGACCGCGAGAACGTGGAGGAAGCCTGGTCCGGGGATATTATCGGACTGCATAACCACGGCACCATTCAGATTGGCGATACCTTCACGGCTGGTGAAAGCCTGAAGTTCACAGGCATTCCGCACTTCGCACCGGAGATGTTCCGCCGTGTACGTCCCACTGACCCGCTGAAAATGAAGCAGCTGCAGAAGGGCCTGCAGCAGTTGTCGGAAGAAGGGGCAGTGCAGTTGTTCCAGCCGCTGAAAAACAATGACCTGATTCTGGGTGCGGTCGGTCAGCTGCAGTTTGACGTGGTGGTGTTCCGCCTGAAGGATGAGTACAAGGTGGAGTGTCTGTACGAGCCGATCAGTGTCCAGACGGCGCGTTGGGTTGAGTGCGACGACCATAAGATGCTCGACGACTTCCGCCGCAAGGGCTATGACAACCTTGCTGAAGACGGTGCCGGCCTGCTGACCTATCTCGCACCCACGCGAGTCAACCTGTCATTGACCGAAGAACGCTGGCCGGATATTCGCTTCCGTGCCACCCGCGAGCACTGATCGCTCACTGGCACAGGCCGTTCAGGTCTGTGCCATACTCCTTGCATGCTGATCGATACCCATTGTCATCTCGATTTTTCTGATTTTGACGCTGACCGCGAGGCGGTGGTCACGCGCGCGCTGGCCGCAGAGGTAGATCATATTGTTATACCCTCGGTGACTGTGGATAACCTTCAGCGCGTTATCGATCTCTGTGCCTCTTCGCCCTGTTTCCATCCTGCACTTGGGTTACACCCCTGCTTTCCACATGACACCGATGCCGCCCTGAATACTCTGGCACAGGCACTGGAAGTGAATAAGGTCGTGGCAATCGGGGAAATAGGACTGGACTTTCGTCCCGGACAGATTGAGGCCGAGGTGCAACAGCCACTGTTCGAGCAGCAGCTGCAACTGGCCCGACAATATGACCTGCCGGTGCTGCTGCATGTGGTCAGGGCACACGATCAGGTGCTCAAACTGTTGCGCCGTTATCAGTTGCCACGGGCGGGGATCGTACATGCCTTCTCCGGCAGCGAGCAGCAGGCCCGGGAATATGCAAAGCTGGGGTTCAAATTGGGAATTGGCGGGGCCATCAGCTACGAGCGAGCACAGAAGCTGCGCCGTCTGGCAGCTGAATTGCCGCTGGAGTGGCTGGTGCTGGAGACTGATGCGCCGGATATGCCGCTTGAGTCACACCGGGGAAAGCCCAACGAACCTGCCCGAGTGGCTGGTGTGGCGGCGCTGATTGCTGCACTGCGTGGGCTGTCTATCGAAGAAGTTGCCAGGAAGACGTCGGTGACAGCGCAGCAGCTGCTGCGCCTGCCGGCTTACTGATAGATACTGTTGTATGCTTTGTCGACGGTATGCCAGACGGTATCGGTGTGGCGGTTGATCGGCACGCGGAAGTAACGACCATCAGTACCAGCCGATTCGCTGCTGTAGCTGCCATCCGGCGGGGTGAGAATCATCCGGGCCAGATCCGTTGGGTAATTGGGTCCCTGGATTTTGCGGCCGTAAATTTCTTCGATCGGCTTCAGCTGGGCGCGAACCGAGACAATAGAGGTAAGGTCCTGGCAGCTTGAAGTTTCGCCGCGGCAGAAACGGTAGTAGCGGGTATCCAGGGTGTAAAACTGATCGGCGGTGGGATCTTCCTTCAGCGCACCGGACAGGTTGACGCATCCTCCCAAAGCCAGCACAGAGGCCAGCAGACTCAAGCGCTTCATGGCAACGTCCTGTTTCAATCTATGGATTGCGAGCGAGTGTAGCAGAAAATCGGCTCCTGCTGCCGGGTGCGACAACGGGAGCCGAGCCTAAGGTTCAGCACAGATCCTTGTAGGGGTTGTCGACCTTCAGCGAGATTGCATTCGCATACCCCGGCAAACGGATCTCGTCAGCCGTGATGTGCAGGTCCTCACCGGTCAACACATGGTAGTCATAGTGGTAGATCGGACGGGCTTCGCCGTTGATCGCTGCCTGGTTATAGGTTTCTGCCTGCTCACGTACCTGTTCGCGGCGCTCACGCCAGGCACTCATGGCATGTTCGCCATGGCGTTTGGTCAGCATCTGCTCGACTACATGAGGAGCCAGAATGGCAGCACTGGCGTTGTTGCCGCCAAAGCCCTTGGCGTTGATCAATACAGAATCCATCCCCTGCGGGCCTACGTTCAGGTGCTCCAGCGGCAGGTTGAGGTTGGAGTCATGCACATCGTCGGCAATCTCAGGAGTGGTGGTCAGTCCCGGGATGATGCCGTATTTCCAGACGCCCAGAGACGCAAACAGCTGATCGCCACCTGCGGTGCCCTGAGAGTGCCCCAGATACGCCTTTACTGCGCTGACAGGCCAGGCCGGGATATTGAATGCCTTGGCGGTTTCGTTGATGACATGGGATTCAGTGACACGGTTCTGAGGCGTACTGGTGCCGTGAGCCTGAACGAAGCTGCGCTGGCGCAGGGACTCCTCGCCCAGCAGTTCGGCGATCAGTGAAGCAGCCTTGCCCAGGGTCATGTAGTTGCCGATGCCGGGGGCCGAGATCGACTTCTTGTGACCGTCAGCGTGAACAAAGACGTCGGCGACGGCACCATGAATATCGGCACCCAGCTCCAGTGCCAGATCATCGCTCATCAGGACCAGGAACTGGCTGGATTCACCCATGGTAAAACCACAGTTGTTACCGAAAGGACGGCAGGCCTGACGGTAGTGTTCTTCTGCCAGTTCCGCCAGATTATCCAGCGCGGCCAGTTGTTTGTCTTCGGCCAGCGCCCCCATGGCGCGGAAACCTTCGATGATCTCCGGCGTCACCGGCGCATCGCTTCCCCCCACCAGCACCAGTTTGCATCTGCCGCCGCGAATGGCTTCCACGCCACTCTTGAGGTTGTACAGGAAGGTGGCACAGGCACCCAAGGCGCCTCCAGTGGTACCGACATTACCCAGCAGGTAGGCATTGATGAAGTCTGCCGGCATCTGGGCATAGCCCAGTGGCATCTGCTTGGATGTGGTGCGCTTGCCCAGGGCCGGGAACTTGGTCAAACCGCCAAAGCCCAGATCATCCAGCTGGCCGATGGAGTTGCTGGCGAATACGGCAATCTGGTCCGGGGCCAGGCGGTTGAGAATACTGTCGTAATCGATGCCGACAGAGCGGAGGGCATCTGATGCAGCGTAAACAGCCATCTGCAGGCCACGGGGGTGGTTACGTGACTGATACAGCTTGCCCGGCTCGAAGCCGGTGGGCAGCATGCCCGCGCTTTGAACCAGCGAAGTCTTGCTGTCAGGGAAGATCAGCTCGCAGCTGCCTTCAATGGTAATCTCGGTTTGGCCACCGCCGATATCGTTGAGGGTCCAGTTATCCGGAATCACCTGAGGCAGGTGGCGGTTGCGCAGACGGAAGCGCAGTGGCTCATCACCACTCTTGGCGGTTGCCGGTCGGTTGAACATCACTGCATTGACATCAAACCAGTCCGGATGGATGCGGCGGATCAGGGTGCTGTTGCGGACCTGCTGTTCCACCGCTTCGGCGAGGGCATTGCGGTCCGGCAGCATCTGCTCGCCCAGTCGATATTGCCCGTCTTCATAACGTGCCAGACCTGTCAGAGTAGCAAGATCGGTCAGGGTTTCCTGTCGACTGCGCGTATCCAGCTGATCGAGAATCAGACGGCGATAGCCGTGATGAAAAGAGGAACGACCAGCGGGGCTGATACCACCAAAACCGACAATGACAGGCAGTTGAGACAAGAGAAACTCCTCGGGATGGTGACGCGGGTGACAGAAAAAGATAACAGTGCATTTTATCGCCTGAGTGCAAGACTGGCCAGCGCTGTGGACGGTTTTAATAGGCGGGGGTGGAACTGTTTTTCATATAGTATTCAGCTATTCTGGTCTATATAGATCTCGTTTGCCGGTGCCTGAACAGGGGCCGGATGTCTGAATTCAGGAGGAATCATGAAAAAACTGATGCTGGCAACGGCCATGAGCGCGCTGGTACTGGGTGGCTGTACGACGCTGGATCCTTACACTCAGGAATCCAAAACGTCCAACGCAACCAAAGGCGCAGGTATCGGAGCGCTGGCAGGGGCCGTTCTCGGTGCTGCTGTTTCCGATAAGGGTGATCGCAACGAAGGCGCGCTGGCGGGGGCTGTCATCGGAGGTGCAGTCGGTGGTGGCATCGGTTACTACATGGATCGTCAGGAAATGCTGTTGCGCCAGGAGCTGGAAGGCACAGGGGTGCGTGTTGAGCGTATTGGTGACGACATCCGCCTGATCATGCCCGGGAATATTACCTTCGCCACCGACAGTGATCGTGTTGCACCTTCTTTCTACTCGGTGCTGGATTCGGTGGCCAAAGTGCTGATCAAGTTCGACCGTACCCAGGTTGCGGTTGAGGGCTTTACGGACTCCACGGGTTCTTTCGAATATAACCAGCAGCTGTCGGAGCGCCGTGCCACCAGCGTTGCTCGTTATCTGTCGTCGGTTGGTGTGGATAACCTGCGCCTGGATGCTCGCGGTTATGGCGAGCGCTACCCGATTGCCAGTAATGATTCGGCCGCAGGGCGGGCAGCGAATCGCCGTGTTGAAATCAAGATTCGCGGTACTCAGCGTTGAATTGAAGAATAGCTTTCCGGCGGCAAGCAAAAAGGGGCGTCCACAGGACGCCCCTTCTGGTTTTTCTATGCCAGGCCGTGCTTCAGATGTTTTCGCTTTCCTTCAGGCGATCAAACTTGCCCAGCAGACGCTGCAGGTTTTGTTCGGTCCGGGAACGTTCCTCTTCGAGGCCTTGTTTGGCCTGGCGCAGCTCACTGACTTCCAAGCGCAGCAGTTCGACCTCTTCGATCAATCCCTCAATTTTGCTTTCCAGTTCGGTAAAGAGTTCGCTCTGCATGGTGACTTGCTCCTGTGGCACTCGCTAAAAGTGCTCAAGACTAAGCCTGTCAATGCGCAATTACAATATCGTCCTGCTGAATGTTGAGGGTTTCGCTATCGACGTCCAGTGTGCCTTTGGAGAAGCTGGGCTGAGTTTGCGTCAGGGTGAGATTGTGCTCGGTATTGATGAGCTCGTACTCGGGGCGCATTTGGCCATCATAGTGGGTCAGGCGGCGGTAGACGCTGAGTCGGTCTCCCGGTTTGAGGCCGTCAAGGCTGCCTGCACTGATCCATACCTCCTTGTCGCGGGTGCGGGTGATGCGCGCCGTAAATGGCTCGCAGGTCAGTTGTAGCTGAATATCGTTGCTGACCGCCCGGATGACACTGCGCAGCTGCTGGCCAAACGGCTGCTGCCAGAACTGCGGGGTACCAAAACCAACCTTGGCGTGGCTGTCCGCGTTCCAGTCGGCCGTCATGTGATAGCGCTGTTGGTGTTTGAGAGCACCGGTGAAGGCATCATGGATGAACAGGTCGAGTACCAGATCACGCTGATGGAAGCGCTGCTCCCTGTCGAACTGCCGGTACAGATCGACCAGTACGTTAGGCTCGCGTGGGCCAGGAGTATAGTGTGGCGCCATTCCGCGGATGACGCCGCTAATCAGGTACTGCACCTGGTGCTGGGGCGTGTTGTTCAGGATGGTGGTCAGGGTGCCCTCGGGCAGCAGGCGAACCGGTGCCTGGGTTGGGTCGCCAATGATGTTCAGGTTGCCGGCATCCAGTGCTTCAAAGGTACTGCTGCGCTGCAGCTCGTAGGCCAGCAGTGTCGCCAGCCCCTGCTGAATTTCGTGCAACTGGCCGTTATTGGCATCGGCAGGGTTCTCCAGCGGGAAATGTGTGATCGCCAGGGATTTTCGATAAGCCGTTTGCGGCAGGCTGTCCTTGCAGCCCTGCGCGATATCCACATCCGCGATAATGGTAACGCTGATCTGATCATCCCTGACCTGCTCATCAATCACGCGCACGTTACTGACCTTGCCCAGTGTGCTCAGACGCAGGGTATCAATTTCCAGGACTCCGTCGCGGGCCTGGCGTGTACCGCTCAGCCAGGCGGAGGCACGAATCGAGGCTTGCTCCATGGCACGCTGCAGTGCCTGCTGGCGTGACAGTCCCGGGTCTTCTTCAACGTAAGGAGCCTGACCGGTGGCTTCAATCGACACCGCCGACGCCTGGCTTGGCAGCAGCAACAGGGTCAATGTCAGAAGGTGGAGCAGAGCGGCGGCTAGCTGTTTCATGAAGTCGAATCCCGACTGGCTGGGTGAGTGTCTCTGGATTGTAGCGAGGAAAAACACCATATTACAGGCTGCAGGTCAGGATGGATAAGTCAGATGAAGAGGATGTTGATATTGCTGTTTTGGGGGGCGCTGCTGTTTCCTCTGAGCACCACGGCCGAGGATGGTGTCAAAACCGACAGGCTAAGGCAGTTGATCAACGCAGCAGGCGTGCATCCCTCGGCATCATCCCTTGAACCAGTCTGGCGTGCACTGCAGGAATTGCCCATCGCACAGCTGATCGAACTGAGCCGTCAGGACAGCAACAATTACTTCGAGCAGGGATGGTTTGAATTGGCCCGAGACTATCGGCTGGTGACCACAAGTCAGCAAGACAGCCGGCTGGATCAGTGGCAGGCGCGCTGGTTTCACCACCCGGCGAAGGTCTGGCTGCCTTACCTGAAACAGGCAGTTCCACGGGCTTCAGTACCTGATCGTGTCGAGCGTCTTGGGGTGCTGTTGCCACTCAGTGGTCAGTTTGCAGAGCAGGGTCGAGAAGTGTTGGCCGGCATGCGTGCTGCACTGGAATGGGACCGGCGTCAGGGCTATGCGGTGCCTCAGTTGCAGATCCACGACACTGGGGCTGTGGAAGAATTGCCAGAATTCTTGAGCCAGCTGGCGGAAGAGGGGGCTCCAGACCTGTTGGTTGGTCCGTTGCGACCTGAGCTGACACAGCAGCTCACCCGTATGCAGTCAGTCCCCGTGCTGGCTCTGAATCGGGCGGGAGGGGAAGAATTTAACGGCTATCAACTTGATTTGGCATCCGACCAGGAGCTGCGCCAGCTGATCAAGCAGATTCGGCAGGATGGTCACCGTCGTGTGTTGCTGCTGGCGCCAGCGGATGAAGCCTGGGTGGAGCCCCTGTTGGCCTGGATCGAGCAACTGAGTGTATCTCAGGAACTGGTCATTCAGGATCGCTTGCGCTATGAAGCGACACCTGAGCGGTTGAGCTGGCAACTGGGTCAAGTGCTGGGCGTGAACGCCAGTCGTGAGCGCGCGCAGCAACTGGCGCAATTGCTGCCGGAAGCGCCCAAACAGGAGGCACGGCATCGTCGAGACATCGATGCCGTGCTGTTGATCGCTCGGCCTGACGAGGCGCGATTGGTCAAGCCGATTCTCAATTATCACAGGGCAGATGCATTGCCGGTGTATGCCGGTTCACATCTGTTTACTGGCAAGGTTGACGCTATCCAGGATCGTGACCTGGAAGGCATCGTATTTTGTGACATGCCTTGGCGATTGCGTCAGCGCCCGGGACGTTCACCCTCCAGCAGCTTTTTTGCACTGGGGCTGGATGCAGGGTCGGTCTATCGTGCCTTGCCACAGATGCGCGCGGGCGCTTCGGGGTATTTCGAAGGAGAAACAGGGCATCTGCGATTAGTGCGTGGTCATCGTCTGCAGCGTTCACTGCCATGTGCACGCTTCGTTCGGGGGGAGCCCCGTCTGATCACAACGGCTGACTGAGCGGGTGCTCTTAGTGCGCTCTGTCGCCCACGGCCGGAATCTGCCGAGCCTGGAGAACAAGGGCAAGACTCATCTCATGGCTGGTATCAATCACCAGCATCCAGCCCCCTCCCTGTCGCGCCTTTATGACGGGTTCTGCCTGCGACGCAACGAGGTCGGGCTTGCTGTAGCGCAGCAAGTGGCCGGGTTTTAGCCCTGTGCCCAGGCCCTGGTCGAGTATCAGCAGGTAGCCTCCGGACTGTTCATAGAGAGCCTTGATCACGTGAGCATTGATCGGCGCGTCCGGGTAGCCGATGTTGAAGCCCGTCGGGGGGCTCTCCAAAGGGAGGGCCAGCATGGTATGCAGGTCTTCCTGGCTGTTTTCGGTAACGCGCAAGCGCGCCTTGTCATCCTGCTGCAGTAGCAGCCTGGCCTTGCCGGTTCGGATCAGCTCCACCGTCGTTTCGCTAATCGGCTCCATGCTGGGCCTGAACAGTCCAAAGAGTGTACCTTCCGGGAACACTCGATCGAGCCCGTGGATGTATACATAGTCGCCATCGGCTTCAGCGCGGGTACTGTGAATGCGGATCAGAAGCTCTGGGGCGCCTGTGGCGAGCAGACGATAATCGGTACGCATCCGATCGATATGCCCGCTGCGCAGAAGGTCTTCTGCCATTACAACGATGGGGTCAAGCGAACCCGAGTTTTGGGATTGATCCAGTAGTGTCGTGGCGTGATGTTCGGTCTGTAAGGCGTTTTCCGTGGCCGTTGGCAGGCGCAGGCGAGCACCGGGCTGAAGCTGTTCTGGAGAGCGAATCTGAGGGTTGAGCGCCCATATCTCACGCCAGCGATCGGCACTGCCGAGCAGTTGTGCAGAGATGGAAGAGAGACTGTCTCCCTGCTGCACGGTGTACGTGCTGCTGGCTGCCGCGCCCGCTGGTGTCATGACCAGCGTAAGGGCAAGCAGCATGGCGGACCATGATGATGACGTCAGCATGCAGACTCCTTGCGGTGCCGGTTTGAAGAGACCTTCGCTGGGAAGGTCTCATGTACACTCAGTAACGCGGTGCGAAGGATGGAGTGCTGTAAGCGCTGCCGGGTGGCAGATGCCCACCTGCGGCATGCCAACGGCGTTCCTGCTCCAGCTGCTGAAGCATACGGCTACGGCTGATCTTCAGTGACATGGTGGTAACCGCCAGACCGTCGGCTTCGAATTCCTGATTGATAATGGCCGCACCCTGCACAAAGCTGTTGAGGTAGGCACGCAGGCGGTCACGGTCGGCGATGAAATCATCCATTCGGGTGTCCCCGACAATATGAAGGCCTGAAACCTGCTCCGCGATTTTACGGTAGGCATCAAGTTCAGAGGCACGAAGGGCCATCAGGCGCCGTTGGGCCAGACTCTCGAAAGTGCTTTTGGGAGCACCATAGCCGGTGACCTTGATGACCAGAGTGTCGTCGACCTTCGGTGAGGCATAGCTTGCCTGAGGCGCGGGTTGAGCGGGTGGCTGTTGTACCTGGACATAGGTTCTGGCGCGCGGCTCGCAGGGGTCGCAGTAGGGCGAGTATTGAGCGCAGCCAGTAATGATCAGAGCCAGACCTGCAATGGTAGTGAGCCTGAAAAGGTTGTTCATAAGCCAAAAAGTCCTTGTCGACGCCTGAAAGGGCTGTATCCGGTCGTTGCTATAGCACCTATATCGGTGCAAAAAGACGCTACTTTAGCAAAAAATGCCGAGCGTCTCCCGGGGGAGACGCTTTTATTTTTGCAGGTGTGGCCTCAATGAATATGCTGGTCCAGCTGGTCACAGATCGACTGTTGCAGGCGGCGGCACAGCTCAGGGTCGCTGATTGGCTGATTCTGGCTGTCAGTGATGAAAAAGAAATCCTCGACGCGTTCGCCGATGCTGGAAATTTTGGCCTTGCGAACCGAAATTCCGAACTCGACAAAGATGCGCCCGATGCGCGCCAGCAGTCCCGGGCGGTCAGGTGTGATTACCTCCAGTACTGTTTGCTGTGCAACCGGATCGTTGCTCAAGGTCAGGCGTGTCGGTGTCGTGAATAGCTTCAGCTGGCGCGGTACCCTGCGTTGAATTATCTCAGGGTAGTCTTCCGGATCATCCAGCTCTTCGGTCAGATGTCGCTGAATATTCGCCAGATACTCGGGGTTCTCGGACAATGGCTGGTTATCTTCAGTCAACACCGTGTAGGTGTTCAGGGTGCGACCGTGATCGGTCAGAATGATGCGCGCATCCTGAATGTTCAGGTTGAGTTGATCCATTGCCGCCACGGTAGCCGGGAAGAGGGTGGGCAGATCCTCGCTGTAAATGAAGATCTCGGTGGCGCCTTCAAACACCCGATAGGAAGTCTTACGGATCAGCACCAGAGGTAGCGGGCTGTCACCATGCTCCAGAATCGCCTGAGTATGCCAGGCGATGTTATGGGCATCTTCGCGCAGGAAGTAGTCATCGCCAAGCAATGACCAGTAATCGAGCACATCCTGCTCGCGAACCCCCTTGCGGGCCAGCAGCAACATGGCCTCATGCTGAACCTGTTCGATGCGGTCTTCCTTGTTGATCGGGTTTTCCAGGCCGCGACGCAAAGCGCGCTTGGTTTCCATATACAACTGGCGTAGCAGGGTCGCGCGCCAGTTGTTCCACAGAGTGTTGTTGGTCGCGTTGATGTCGGCCACGGTCAGCACATAGAGATAGTCGAGGTGGACCAGATCGCGGACTTCCATGGCGAAGCTGTGGATAACCTCAGGGTCTGAGATGTCACGGCGCTGGGCAGTCATCGACATTTTCAGGTGGTTGCGAACCAGCCAGGCGACCAGGTGGGTATCCCATTTGCCCAGGTGGTGGCGGCGACAGAAGTCCACAACATCTTCGGCGCCGAGTTCGGAGTGGTCGCCACCACGCCCCTTGGCGATATCATGATAGAGGCCTGCAATGTAGAGCAGTTCAATCTTGGGCAGCTGGTTGACAATCCGGTGCGCGATGGAGAATTGCTCGCGGTATTCTCTGTGACGGAACTGGCGCATTTTCTGGATCACTTTCAGGGTATGCGCGTCGACGGTGTAAATATGGAAGAGGTCGTGCTGCATCTGGCCAACGATCTTGCCGAATTCGGGCAGATAGCGTCCCAGGATACCGTAGCGGTTCATGCGTTTAAGCTCTGTCGAAACCCCTTCCGGTGAACGCAGCAGTTCCATGAACAGGGAGGTGTTGCGGATGTCATGGCGAAATTCGTCATCGATCAGATGACGGTGATCGCGCACCAGGCGGATGGTAGACGCGCGGACACCCTTGATTTCCGGGTGCTGGGCCATGAGCACAAACAGCTCCATGATGGCGAACGGATGGTGTTCGAACACCTTGTCATAAACGGCTTCGAGGAAATCGTTACGGACCTGGAAACGGTTGTTCAGCGGTCGGATGCTTTGCTTGTCATCGATGCGCAGGATGGCTTCATCGAAATGCTGCAGCAGCATGTCGTTGAACTCGGACATCGCCATGGCGACCCGATAGTATTTGCTCATGAACTGTTCAACGGCGAGAGCGCCTTCCTGGTCTTCATACCCGAAATAGGACGCCAGGGTGCGCTGATGGTCGAACAGCAGCCGGTCTTCGCGCCGCTTGCAGAGCATGTGCAAAGCGTAGCGCACGGTCCACAGGTACAGTTCGCCCTTGTTCAGGGTGTCCAGCTCGGACTCGGTGACAAAGCCGTGGTCGACCAGATCTCGAATATAGGTGGCGCCGAAATGGCGTTTGGCGACCCAGCCGACCGTCTGGATATCCCGAAGTCCACCAGGGGAGGCCTTGAGGTTAGGCTCCAGGTTGTATTCGGTGTTGTTGGTTTTTTCGTGTCGCTCTTTCTGCTCGGCCAGCTTGGCCTTGAAAAACTCCTTGTCGGTCCAGGCACCCTCGGACGTAACCCGATTGTACATTTCCAGTTGCAGGGTCGGATCGCCGCAAATGGTGCGTGACTCGATAAGGTTGGTTGCAATGGTGATATCGTTGCGAGCCTCGTCGTAGCATTCGTCGATGGTTCGCACACTGGATCCCAGGTCGAGACTGATATCCCAGAGCAGGGTCAGAAAGCCGCTGATGCTGTCCTGCCAGTCGGCCGGTTCGACCTGATCAAACAGCAGCAGGATGTCCACATCGGAATAGGGGTGCAGCTCGCCGCGACCATAACCGCCGACCGCGACCAGAGCGGCCTGCTCGGCCGGTGGCCAGGTGAACTGTTCCCAGGCGAGCTGCAGAATGCAGTCGAGAATCCAGGCACGGCCATAAATCAGCCTGCGGATGTCCTCGCCTTGTCGGAAAGCCTCATCCATGCGGGACTGGGCATCCTTGAGTGCCTGCTTGAGCACTTTAATGACCGGCTGATCACCGGCCTTGAGGCTGGCTTGAATCTCCTGACTGTCGAAAAGCTCAGGAACGGCTGCGAGCGGTTGAACGGTGCGGGTCATGCCAGTGCTCTCTGTCAGGCTCAGTTGGACATTTCTTCCTTGCGCAGGGTGAGGATCTCGTAACCGTCGGCGGTGACCAGAACCTCATGTTCCCACTGCGCTGAAAGGCGCCGGTCGGCCGTTTCCACGGTCCAGCCGTCGCGCTTGTTCAGTTTTACATGGCGCTTGCCGGCATTGATCATCGGTTCGATGGTGAAAATCATGCCTTCTTTAAGCTCTTCGCCGGTCCCTGCCTTACCGTAGTGCAGTACCTGAGGGTCTTCATGGAACTCGGCGCCGATGCCGTGGCCACAGTATTCCCGCACCACGGTGTAATGGTTGCTCTCGGCGTGCTGCTGGATTGCCGCGGCAATATCACCCAGGCGAGCCCCCGGACGTACCTGCTCGATACCCTTGAACATGCACTCGCGGGTCACCTCACAAAGACGCTTGGCGTGAGGCGCGACGTCACCAACATAAAACATTTTGCTGGTATCGCCATGGTAACCGTCCTTGATGACGGTGATATCGACATTGATGATGTCACCGCTTTTCAGTTTCTTGTCGTTGGGAATGCCGTGGCAGACAACCTGATTGACTGAAGTGCAAATGGACTTGGGGAAGCCGTGGTAGTTCAGCGGAGCAGGAATGGCGCCCTGCTCATTGACAATGTAGTCGTGGCAGATCTGATTCAGTTCGTTGGTGGTGACGCCCGGCTTGACGTAGGGTTCGATCATTTCCAGAACCTCGGCCGCCAAACGGCCGGCTACGCGCATCTTGTCGATTTCTTCGGGGGTCTTGATCTTGATAGTCATAAGTACTCGGCTTGTCGAAACGGGGTAAGTCGCACGCAAACTGCGTGAGCGTCAGCTAGACTTGCATTGTATCGAAAGCGGGCGTCAGGCGCCAAAGGGCGCTTCAAAAAGTGCCGCTGCTGTGGTATAAATCGCGCTCCCGAAAGAGGCGCTTGTGCGGCTCTGAATTTAATCAACTGAAAACACACACGTATCGTCACATGCGTCCTGGGTGCCGCCATGCGGTTGGGCGATGGGATATGTGGAGGTTATAACCCGTTAGAGGAAAGACCACAATGGCTAAAGTTTCTATGCGCGACCTGCTGAAAGCAGGTGTTCACTTCGGTCACCAGACCCGTTACTGGAACCCGAAAATGTCCAAGTACATCTTCGGTGCGCGTAACAAGATCCATATCATCAACCTGGAACACACCCTGCCGGCGCTGAACAACGCTCTGGATGTGGTTCAGAACATGGCCAGCAACAAGAACAAGATCATGTTCGTCGGCACCAAGCGTGCTGCCGCTAAGGTGATCAAAGAGGAAGCCGCTCGCGCTGGCATGCCTTACGTTAACCACCGCTGGTTGGGTGGTATGCTGACCAACTACAAGACCATCCGTCAGTCTATCCGTCGTCTGCGTGAGCTTGAGACTCAGTCTCAGGACGGCACCTTCGAAAAACTGACCAAGAAAGAAGCTCTGATGCGCACCCGTGAAATGGAGAAGCTGGAGCTGTCTATCGGCGGTATCAAGGACATGGGCGGCCTGCCGGACGCGCTGTTCGTAATCGACGTTGACCACGAGCGTATCGCTATCAACGAAGCCAACAAGCTGGGTATCCCGGTTATTGGTGTTGTTGATACCAACAGCAACCCGGACGGCATCGATCACGTTATCCCGGGTAACGACGATGCTCTGCGTGCAATCCAGATCTACGTGAAGTCTGTTGCAGACGCTTGCGTAGAAGGTGCCGCTGCCAACGCTGGCGACAAGGGCGAGTTCGTTGAAGTTGACGCTGAGGAAGCGGCCCAGTAATCGGGCTGACAACTTGAGTCGATAGTCTTGAACGGATTTTGAAAGGGGGGCCTGGCTCCCCTTTTTTGAATTTGAATTAGAGCATTAATAGAGAGGAATGCGACATGGCGAATATCTCTGCAGCGATGGTTAAAGAACTGCGTGAGCGTACCGGCCTGGGCATGATGGAGTGCAAAAAGGCACTGGTTGAAGCTGAAGGTGACATCGAAAAAGCGATCGATGATCTGCGCAAGTCTTCTGGTATGAAGGCTGCCAAGAAGGCTGGCCGTACTGCTGCTGATGGTGTCGTTGCCGTTAAAGTTGCTGACGACAACAGCTTTGCAATTGCCGTTGAAGTCAACTCCGAAACCGACTTCGTTGCTCGTGACGATAACTTCCTGGGCTTCGTGAACACCGTTCTGGAGAAAGCTTTCGCTGACAAGGCAACTGATGTTGCTGCTCTGATGGCTGGTGAGCTCGAGTCTGCTCGTGAAGCGCTGGTGCAGAAAATCGGTGAAAACATCACCGTTCGTCGCCTGATGCTGGTTGAAGGTGATGTGGTTGATGCGTATGTCCACAGCAACAACCGTCTGGCTGCTCTGGTAGCGCTGAAAGGCGGTAACGCTGACGTGGCTCGTGATGTTGCCATGCACGTGACTGCGGTTAACCCGCGCGTTACCCGTCCGGAGGAAATGCCGGAAGAAGAGCTGGTGCGTGAGAAAGAAATCATCATGGCTCAGCCGGATATGGAAGGCAAGCCGCAGGAAATCAAGGAAAAAATGGCTGGTGGCCGCATCAAGAAGTTCCTGGCTGAAAACAGCCTGGTTGAGCAGCCGTTCGTCAAGAATCCTGAGCAGACTGTTGGTCAGGTAGCCAAGGAAGCCGGTGCGGAAGTCGTATCTTTCGTACGTGTTGCTGTTGGCGAAGGTATCGAAGTCGAGCAGAAAGACTTCGCTGCTGAAGTTGCAGAACAGCTGAAGAAGTAATCGGCTGCTGCCCTTTCGACTGGGCATTTCATATGCCCAGTCGCCTGCATTCCTGCTACACTTTTTGCCATTTCGTCTGTGCGGAGAAAATCATGCCTGCCCCTGAAAAACAGTCCAGATACAAGCGGCTCCTGCTGAAACTGAGCGGTGAGGCCCTGATGGGTGATGAAAACTTCGGGATTGATCCCAAGGTTTTGAATCGTATGGCGCTCGAGATCGGGCAGCTGGTGGGGATTGGTGTCCAGGTCGGAATGGTGATCGGCGGTGGTAACCTGTTTCGTGGCGCGGCGCTGAGTGCAGCCGGGCTGGATCGGGTGACCGGCGATCATATGGGTATGCTGGCTACAGTGATGAATGCCCTGGCCATGCGTGATGCCCTTGAACGTTGTAATATCGCTACCCGTGTCATGTCGGCCATCCCGATGAGCGGTGTGGTTGACCAGTATGACCGCCGCAACGCCATGCGCTACCTGAATCAGGGTGATGTGGTAATTTTTGCAGCGGGTACCGGTAATCCTTTCTTTACCACTGACTCGGCAGCCTGTCTGCGTGGCATTGAGATCGAGGCTGATGTGGTATTGAAGGCGACCAAAGTGGATGGTGTTTATACCGCTGATCCAGTGAAAGATCCGACCGCCACCCGCTATACGCGCCTCACTTTCGATGAAGTGTTGGAAAAGCAGTTGGGTGTGATGGATATGACGGCGATCTGCCTGACCCGGGATCATGACATGCCGGTGCGCGTGTTTAACATGAACAAGCATGGTGCGCTGGTCAATCTGGTGGTTGGTGGTGACGAAGGAACTCTGATTGATAGCGGCTCTACAGCTGGAGAACTCGATGATTAATGAGATTGTGAGCGATGCGGACAGCCGCATGCAGAAAAGTGTCGAAGCCCTGGTAGAAAACTTCAAGAAGATCCGGACCGGACGTGCTCATCCGAGCATTCTGGATACGATCACCGTTTCCTACTATGGCTCGGATGTGCCCATTCAGCAGGTTGCCAACGTGTCCGTTGAGGATGCGCGCACGCTGACCATCATTCCCTGGGAAAAGAAGGTGGTGAGTGATATCGAGCGGGCGATTCACAAGTCTGATCTGGGTCTGAATCCCAGCACCAATGGTGATGTCATTCGTGTACCCATGCCGCCTCTGACCGAAGAAACCCGTAAGGGCTATATTCGCCAGGCACGCACCGAGGCTGAGGGTGCTCGTGTAGCGATCCGTAACATTCGCCGTGATGCCAATGGCGATATCAAGGATCTGCTGAAGGAAAAGGAAATCACTGAAGACGATAGCCGTCGCGGTGAAGATCAGGTGCAGAAACTGACCGACAAGTTTGTGGCTGAAGTCGACAAACTGCTCGCTCAGAAAGAAACGGACCTGATGGAAATCTAAACTGACAGGCGGGGCCTGGCCCCGCAACGGATCTGCATGACTTCTGAGCACCAGCTGATTATCCCTCCGGGGCGCTCCATGCCCCGTCACATCGCGATCATCATGGATGGCAACAACCGTTGGGCCAAAGAACGACGCTTGCCGGGGCTCGCAGGGCATAAAGCGGGCGTCAACAGCGTTCGAGCCGTGATTGAGGGCTGTGTTGAACAGGGGGTCGAAGCGTTGACCCTGTTTGCATTCAGTAGTGAAAACTGGAAGCGGCCGGCGCTTGAAGTCAAAGGGTTGATGCAGTTGTTCATGCGTGCGCTGGAACATGAAGTGCGCAAGCTTCACCGTCACAATATTCGTCTGCGGATTGTGGGGGATCTGAGTCGTTTCAGTCCCGAGTTGCAGAAGCGGATTCGTGACGCGGAAGAACTCACGGCGGGTAATACCGGTTTGGCGCTCAATATTGCAGCGAACTATGGTGGTCGCTGGGATATTGTACAGGCGGCACGCAGTTTGGCTCAGCGCTGTGTGGATGGTGAGCTTGATCCGGCTGATATCACCGAAGACCTGTTCAACGAACAGGTTTCCCTTGCTGACCTGGCACCTCCAGATCTGTGTATTCGCACCGGAGGTGAACAGCGGATCAGCAATTTCCTGATCTGGCAGTTTGCCTACACCGAGTTCTATTTCAGCGACTGCTTCTGGCCTGACTTTGATAAGGCTGAACTATTTGCTGCGCTGCAGTCATTTCTGACCCGTGAACGCCGTTTTGGGCGTACCAGTGAGCAGTTGGAGGCCGATAAACGGTGTTGAAGCAGAGAATACTGACCGCTGTACTGCTGGCGCCTGTCGCGTTGGCAGCGCTTTTCCTGCTGCCGCAGCAGCCCTTTGAATGGGTGGCTGCGGCAGTTTTTCTGTATGGTGCCTGGGAGTGGGGGAATCTCTGTCGACTCCAGTCTCTGTCGCGGATGATATATGTCTTGGCCCTGGCGGGTCTGATGCTGGTGGTCGGGACTCAGGAGTGGCTCCAGCCCTGGTCGCTGGGGGCTGCGTTGGTCTTCTGGGTGTTGGCGCTGTTTATGGTTCGCGGTTATCCCGGATCTGCCGGCTGGTGTCGCAAGCAGGCCGGAGTTTTGATTGGGGTGCTGGTGCTGGTGCCGTCCTGGTTCGCGATGACGGCCTTGCGAGCTCAGGAGCAGGGCCTGCCGCTGCTGCTGATGCTGCTGATGCTGGTGTGGGGGGCTGATATTGGCGCCTATGCGGCTGGGAAAACCTTTGGGCGCAACAAGCTGATGCCTTTGGTTAGTCCGGGCAAAACCCGCGAAGGGCTTTGGGGCGGCTTGACGACCTGTGCGTTGGTGGGGGTGCTCTTTTCTATATGGCTGGAACTTGGCCTCTCGGAATCAGTCTATGTGGTGTTGCTGTCGATTATGACAGGCCTGGTTTCGGTGCTGGGTGATCTGTTGGAAAGCCTGTTCAAGCGTGAGCGAGGTATCAAGGATAGTGGCAAGCTGTTGCCGGGACATGGTGGTGTGCTGGACAGAATTGACAGTTTGACCGCTGCAGCCCCGGTATTTCTGGTCGGCCTCTATTTTCTTCAAGGAGCCTGAGCATTCCCATGGAGCTGTTGCAGACCCTGTTGGCCACGCTGGTGGCGCTCGGTGTATTGGTAACTATTCATGAATGGGGCCACTTCTGGGTGGCGCGGCGCTGTGGTGTCAAGGTGCTGCGTTTCTCCGTTGGCTTTGGCAAGCCTTTATGGATGAGAACGGCAGCCGATGGCACTGAATACGCGATTGCTGCCATTCCCTTGGGCGGCTATGTCCGCATGCTTGATGAACGCGAAGGTGATGTACCTGAGGCGTTACGGAATCAGGCGTTCAACAATAAACCGGTGTTACAGCGAATAGCCATCGTTGCAGCCGGACCTCTGGTTAACCTCATCTTTGCCGTTTTGGCTTACTGGTTCCTGTTTATGTCAGGTATCAGTACGGTCGTTCCGCTTGTGGGTGGTGTTGCGGCTGGCTCTCCCGCTGCCGTAGCAGGAGTCGACAGCGGCTATGAAGTGCTGGAGGTGGATGGGCATCCCGTCCGGACCTGGAATGAGGTGAATTTGCGCCTGGCTGCTCGAGTTGGGGAGAGCGGTATCATCGAGTTGATGATGGGTGATCCCAAGCGGGGGTATGCTCACAGCTATCAGGTTGAGATCAATGACTGGTCGGTAGATCTGGAGCGCGAATCTCCACTGTCGGCGCTTGGACTTGAGCCTTGGCAACCGAGCTTTCCGGCTGTGATCGGGCAGCTGCTGCCTGATGGTGTAGCGGCCAGAGATGGCTTGAAGGTTGGAGATAAAGTGCTGTCGGTAGATGGCGAATCCGTGGAGGACTGGCTGCACCTGGTCCGACTGATCCAGAGTTCGCCCTCGAAGTCACTGCAGCTGAGTGTTGAACGTGAAGATGGGCGTCACACGGTGGTGGTGACACCCGAATCGCGTACGTTTGAAGATGGTCGTGTGCATGGATATATCGGTGCGGGTGTCGCTCCGGTTGAAATGCCCGAGTCGATGCAGCGCACCTTGAGCTATGGTCCGGTTGATGCACTGGTGAACGGGATTCACAAGACCGGACAGATGATCAGTCTTACCCTTGACTCCATCGGCAAGATGATTGCCGGTGTGATCTCGGTAAAAAACTTGAGTGGCCCGATAACCATTGCTAAAGTGGCGGGGACTTCAGCGGCCTCGGGGCTGGAGTCATTTATCAGTTTTCTGGCCTATCTCAGTATCAGCCTGGGCGTGCTTAACCTGCTGCCAATTCCGATGCTGGATGGAGGACATCTGCTGTATTACGTTGTCGAGCTGGTGCGTGGGCGCCCAGTGAGTGAGCAGGTGCAGATGCTGGGTCTCAGGATTGGGATGGCCTTGCTGTTCAGTCTGATGGCATTGGCAATTATCAATGACATCGCCCGGCTCTTTTGATCTGAGCCAGTTTTCCTATCAGTCAGCCAAATAAACGTAAGAAGTACTGCATGAAACGCAAGCTGGGTCTGTTTTTTGTATCGATGCTATGGATGGCGCAGGCGCAAGCTGCCGCGCTCCCGTTTGAAGTCAATGACATTCGCCTGGAGGGATTGCAGCGGGTCGAGCCCGGCATTGTATTTCGCAACTTCCCGGTAACGGCAGGAGATCAGCTGACACGAAGCCAGCTGTCAGATGCTGTGCGTGAACTGTTCCGGTCAGGTTATTTTGCTGATGTGCAAGCAGAGCGTGATGGTGACGTGCTTGTGCTCAAGTTGCAGGAAAGGCCTTCGGTCGCCTTGATCAACATCGAAGGGAATGATGTGATCAAGGAAGAGGATTTGCTTAATGGCCTTAAGCAATCCGGTCTGCGCGAAGGTGATGTGTTTCGTCGTGCGGCGCTGAACCAGATCAGTCAGGACCTGCTGCGTGTGTACACCTCTCAAGGTCGATACGGTGCGGACATCAATACCGAGGTTGAGCCGCTTTCAGGCAACCGAGTGCAGTTGAATATCACAATCAATGAAGGTCAGGTTGCCACCATCCAGCATATCAATATTGTGGGCAATACCGTGTTCAGCGACGAAGAACTGAAAGATTTGTTCTCGTTGAAACTGCCCAACTTCTGGTCCTTCTACACCAAAAGCGACCGCTACGCGCGCGAGAAAATGACCGGTGACCTTGAGCGCTTGCGTTCCTGGTACCTCGATCGTGGCTACATCAATTTCAATATCGACTCCGCTCAGGTTTCGATCACTCCTGACAAGCAGCATGTCTATATCACCGTTGGTATCAGTGAAGGTGAGCAGTTTACCGTTCGCGATGTGAGTGTGGCCGGTGAAATGGTTGTGCCTCAGGACGTGATGCAGCAAGAGCTGACCGTGAATGCCGGGGAAGTGTTCTCACGCAAGCACATGACCGAAAGCCAGGAAAAACTGGTGCGCCTGCTTGGCGACGAGGGTTACATGTTTGCCAATGTGAGCCCTGTTCCTGAAACGCATGACGACAACACGGTTTCGATCAAATACTTCGTTGAGCCCGGCAAACGCACCTATGTACGCCGCATCAATATCAAAGGCAATACGCGTACTGCCGATGAAGTCATTCGTCGTGAGCTTGAGCAGATGGAAGCTGGCATCGTCTCCAGTCGAGATATTGAACGTTCCAAGGTTCGTCTGGACAAAACCGGCTACTTCAAAAGTGTGAATGTGGAAACGCGCCCGGTTCCGGGTACCGATGATCAGGTGGATCTGGAGTACAGTGTTGAGGAGCAGCAGTCAGGTCAGTTTACTGCCAGTGTCGGTTTCTCGCAGAACGACGGCTTGATTCTTGATCTTGGCGTGCAGCAGGATAACTTCCTTGGCAGCGGCAAGAAAGTGGGCTTCAGTATCTCCAACAGTTCAACCCGCACCGAGTACAGCTTCAACTACCTGGACCCCTATTATACGGTGGATGGGGTCAGTCGTGGCTTCAACGTCTACTTCCGTGAACGTGACTATGAAGAAGACGATATCAGTTCATATACCGCTGATGAAGCCGGTGGTGGTGTAACCTTCGGCTACCCGATCGATGATTACCAGCGCCTGAGCTTCAGTGGTGATATTGAGTTTATCCAGCTGAATACCTTTAACTGTGATCGAGATTTTACTAATACCAGTCTGAGCGGAACGGCACAGGATGTTTGTGGCTTCCTGGAAGACGAAGGTAATGACAGTTTCCTCAACTGGAAATTGACGGCGGGCTGGAGTGATAACCGTCTGAACCGTGGCTTCTTCCCGACCCGTGGTTATGCGCAGGGTGCCAGTATCGAGATGGCTGTGCCGGGAAGCGATCTGTCCTATATCCGTGCCCAGTACAACAGCAAGTGGTATCGTCCGCTGAACGAGGACGAAACCTGGGTATTGAGTCTGCGTGGCCGTGCCGGCTACGGTGACAGCCTGGGGGGCAACAACTATCCGTTCTTCAAGCACTTCTATGCGGGTGGCCTGAAATCGGTGCGCGGCTATGCCAACAACTCGCTGGGGCCGGTTGACTCCAATGAAGACCCGTTCGGCGGCAACCTGATGTTGACCGGTAATGCCGAACTGATCTTCCCGATGCCTTTCCTTGATGACAAGAGTGCATGGCGTAGCCTGGTCTTCCTTGATGCTGGTAATGTCTACTCCACCGCTTGCTATACCAGCCAGGTCAACTGCTCGGAAGATGTGGATCTGGGTGAGTTGCGCTACTCGGTCGGTTTGGGTATCAGTTGGCTGACCCCGATCGGGCCGCTGTCTGTGTCCCTCGGCAAGCCACTGAACAGCAAGGAAAATGACGATACCGAAGTGTTCCAGTTTGCGCTCGGTCAGACTTTCTAAGGAGATGTGATGAAACGTTTTACTCGAGCGGCTGCCATGGCTGCCCTGATGTTCAGTGCACCTGTCTGGGCACAGAAAATTGCAGTATTGAGTGTAGAAGAAGCTCTGTTGACATCCAGTGCGGCAGGCAGCTTTCGCGAGGAGCTGAAAAAGGAATTTGCTGACGACGAGAAACAGCTGGTCGCACTTGAAAAACAGGCGCGTGAGCTGCGTGACAAACTGCAGAAAAATGCAGGTCTGGCTTCTGAAGAAGACATCAAGCAGATGCGTTTGCAGTTCCAGAAAGCCTTTGCGGAGTATCAGCGCCAGGGGCAGGCGATGCAACAGCAGCGCGCAGAACGTGAGCAGGCGTTTATCGCTGAAATGCGTCCTCGTCTGGATAAAGCGATCCGTGAAATCATCGAGAAAGAGAAATTCGATATCGTGATCTCCAAACAGGCAACGGTTTTCAGTGCTGACAGTGTTGACCTGACCTCACGCGTGACTGAACTGTTGAACAAGCAATAATTCGATGAGCACTGCCGCCTGTTACACACTGGCAGAGCTTGCCGGCATTCTGGGTGGTGAGCTTCAAGGTGATCCCTCGCTTCAGATTCGCTCCCTGGCTACGCTGATGTCGGCCGGGGAGAGTCAGCTCTCCTTCTTCGCCAATTCCCGTTATCTGCAGCAGCTCCGCGAGACCAAAGCTGAAGCGGTGCTGGTTTCGGCAGCACATCGTTCGGATTGCCCTGTTGCAACCATTGTCGTGGATGACCCCTATCTTGCTTTCGCGCGTGCCAGTCAGTTGTTCGACTGGCGCAGGCCTGCAAAGCCTGGCGTGCATCCGACCGCTGTGATTGCAGAGGGTGTGCCGGTGCCGGCAGATGCCGAGATCGGTGCCCACGTCGTAATTGAGGCTGATGTTGCGCTTGGGCAAGGTGTGGTCATTGGAGCAGGCTCCGTGATTGGAGAGCGCTGCGTGATCGGAGACCGCACACGTCTGGAGGCCAACGTGACGCTGTATCCAAACGTGCGCCTTGGCTCTGATGTGCTGGTTCACAGTGCAGCGGTGCTGGGCAGCGATGGCTTTGGCTTTGCTCCTACTCCTCTGGGCTGGGAAAAAATATGCCAGCTTGGCGGGGTGGTTGTTGAGGATCGCGTCGAGATTGGTGCGGGCGTGACCATTGATCGTGGCGCGCTGGACGACACGCGTATCGGTGCCGGCGTCAAGTTGGATAACCAGATCCAGATCGCCCATAACGTCGTGATCGGACGGGATAGCGCCATCGCAGGCTGTACCGCAGTGGCGGGAAGCACTAGAATTGGCGAACGCTGTACGATTGCCGGGATGACCGGAATTACTGGACACCTTGAGATCGCTGATGGCAGCCATGTGACAGCCATGTCACTGGTCAGCAAGTCGATCACACGTCCCGGTGTATACTCTTCCGGCACCGGTCTTGAACCACACCAGCAGTGGAAGCGCAACGTGGTTCGCTTCCGTCAGCTCGACGAGTTGGCGCGCCGGGTGCGTAAACTCGAACAGGCTGTCGAACTATACTCTACAGAAGGTCAAAAAGATGATGGACGTTAAAGAGATCCGGAACTATCTGCCCCACCGCTATCCGTTTCTGCTGGTGGACCGGGTCTTGGCTCTGGAGCCGGGTGAGTCGATCACCGCAATCAAGAATGTAACCGTGAACGAGCCCTTCTTTAATGGCCACTTTCCAGACCACCCGGTGATGCCGGGCGTGCTGATCGTGGAAGCGATGGCGCAGGCGGCAGGGGTGCTGGGTTTCAAGACCATGGACAAAACGCCGGAAGACGGTTCGATTTATTACTTCGTCGGCGCCGATAACCTGCGCTTCAAGCGTCCAGTGGTGCCCGGAGACCAGTTGCAGTTGGATGCCAAGGTGATTTCAGAGCGTCGTGGCATCTGGAAATTTGATGTCCGCGCCAGCGTCGACGGTGAAACCGTCAGCAGCGCAACTATTCTGTGTGCAGATCGAAAGGTGTGACATTGATTCACCCGCAAGCCATAGTTGATCCCTCGGCGCGCATTGCCGAGGATGTCGAAGTCGGCCCATGGACGCTGATCGGACCGGATGTGGAGATCGGTGCGGGCACTCGTATCGCCTCTCACGTCGTGATCAAGGGGCCTACGCGTATTGGTGAAGGGAATCAGATCTTCCAGTTTGCGACCATCGGTGAGGATTGCCAGGACAAGAAATATGCTGGTGAGCCGACCCGACTGGAAATCGGTGACCATAATGTCATCCGAGAAGGCTGCACGATTCATCGTGGCACCGTTCAGGATGAGGGCATTACGCGTATCGGCAGTCATAACCTGCTGATGGCCTATGCTCATGTTGCGCATGACTGTGTCATGGGGAACAACATCATTCTTGCCAACAATGCCGCATTGGCAGGGCATGTTCATGTGGGTGATCATGCCATCCTGGGTGGTTTTACGGCTGTACATCAGTTTTGCCGAATTGGTGCCCATGTGATGTGTGGTGCGGGTACGGTTGTGCTGAAGGATATCCCCGCCTACGTCATGGCAACCGGCAATAGTGCACGCCCTCACGGCATCAACCTTGAAGGTCTGCGCCGCAGAGGTTTTGACGCTGAAGCACTCGGTGCTCTGCGCCGAGCCTACAAGATAATCTATCGCAAAGGGCTGACTGTTGATCAGGCATTGCAGGAGCTGAATCTGATGGCTCAGGATCATCCCGCAGTGCAGTTGTTGATCGAGTCGCTGGAAACTTCGACCCGCGGCATTATTCGTTGAGGTTGGCATGAAACCTCTGCGGATAGGGATCGTAGCCGGCGAGGCCTCCGGGGATATCCTGGGGGCCGGCCTGATTCAGGCATTAAAGCAGCGTTATCCACAGGCTGAATTTGAGGGGATTGCCGGCGAGCTGATGCTGGCAGAGGGCTGTCACTCACTCTACCCCCTTGAGCGTCTGTCTGTGATGGGGCTGGTCGAAGTACTCGGTCGCTTGCCCGAGCTTTTGCTTGTTCGTCGGCGCTTGATACAGCACTTCATCGACAACCCGCCAGATGTTTTCATCGGTGTCGATGCTCCAGACTTTACTCTGGGAATGGAAAAGGCGCTCAAGCAAGCCGGTATACCGACGGTGCATTATGTGAGTCCTTCTGTCTGGGCCTGGAAACGCAAGCGCATCTTCAAGATCAAGCAAAGTACCGATTTGATGCTGACTCTGTTTCCGTTCGAAGCAGAGGTGTATCAGCCGACGCAGCAAAATCTTCGTTTTGTGGGTCATCCCTTGGCCGATGTCATTCCTGCACAGATGGATCTGAATGCTGCACGTCTTGAGTTTAGAAAGGAAAGCGGCGGTGACATGGTGGCCCTTTTGCCGGGTAGCCGCGGCAGCGAGATCAAATATCTGGCGAGCCCTTTCCTGACGACCGCGCGCTGGTTGCAACAGCGCCGCCCAGAGCTGCAATTTGTCCTGCCCGCCGCCAATCAGCGACGCTATGATCAGTTACAAAAGCTGATTGATGCAGAGTTCTCCGATCTGAACCTCAGGTTGGTGTTACAGCAGTCGCGGGAAGTGATGGCGGCTGCTGATGCAATCTTGATAGCATCGGGTACTGCGACGCTTGAAGCCTGCTTGTTGCAAAAACCTATGGTTGTGGCCTATCGCATGGCCGAACTGACCTATCGAATCTACTCGCGAATGATCAAAAGCCGCTGGATCTCCTTACCGAATGTGCTGGCTGATGAGGAGATGGTGCCGGAGGTGCTACAGCAGCAGGTGACCCCTGAAGTGATGGGGCCGCTGGTGCTCAAGGCACTGGAGGATGATTCTTATCGCAAGCGCCTGCACCGTGTCTTTGGCATCATTGGTGAGCAGTTGCGGCAAAATGCCAGTGAACGCGCTGCGGAAGCCGTAGTGGAACTGTTGGAGAACCCTAGTGCGGAGCGTTGAGTTCGATTTTCGTCCCGAAGGCCTTGTGGTCGGTGTTGATGAGGTCGGCCGTGGTCCGCTGATCGGTGATGTCGTGGCTGCTGCGGTGGTGCTTGATCCCCACAATCCGATTCAGGGTTTGGGCGATTCAAAAGCAATCAGTGAGAAAAAACGCGAGCGGCTCTATGACGAGATCATAGAAAAGGCCCTGGCCTGGTGTATCGCCTCAGCATCACCTGCCGAGATCGACGAGCTGAATATCCTGCATGCGACCATGCTGGCGATGCAGCGTGCAGTGGCGGGTTTGAGTCTGGTGCCCGATTATGCCTTGATCGATGGTAATCGCTGTCCTGCATTGCCCTGTCCGGCTGAGCCTGTGGTCAAGGGTGATGCACGCGTCGCGGAGATCGGTGCTGCATCCATCCTGGCGAAGGTAACCCGTGACCGCCAGATGGTCGAGCTGGATCTGCGCTATCCCGATTACGGTTTTGCTCGCCATAAGGGCTACCCAACTCCTGAACATCTGGCTGCGCTGGAAAAGCTGGGGGCTTTGCCCGAGCATCGACGCAGCTTTCGCCCGGTAAGAGAGCGCCTGGCACGAGAAGAAAATGTCTGATCCTGGTTTTATTCACCTTCGGGTGCACTCCGAATATTCCCTGTTCGATGGTTTGGTACGCATCAAGCCGCTGGTGTCTACGGCTGCGGCTCAGCAAATGCCTGCTGTTGCGATTACTGACCAGACCAACCTGTTCGCGCTGGTTAAATTCTACAAGGCTGCGCTGGGGGCAGGTGTCAAGCCGATTTGTGGTGTGGACCTATGGGTCCAGAATCCGGCTGAGCCAGACGGTGAGCCTTTCCGGCTAACCTTGCTGGTGCGCAATGGTCAGGGCTATCGCAATCTGATGGAGCTGGTGTCTCGCGCGTATGCCGAAGGTCAGAACATCATTCCCGAATGGGCGCTGGTAAAAAAAGAGTGGATCAAGGAAAAGGCTGAAGGGCTGATTGCACTCTCCGGTGCGCGCCTGGGTGAAGTTGGGCGTGCGTTGTTGTCGGGGGCGCCTGATCAGGCCGAAGCGGTGCTGGCTGAATGGCAAGAAGTATTCCCTGACAGTTTTTATCTTGAGATTCAGCGTACCGGGCGTTCCGGTGATGAGGCGCTGGTCCATGCCAGTGTTGAGCTGGCAGCCAAAACCGGTTGTCCGCTGGTTGCGACCAACGAGGTGATGTTCCTCAAACAGGAGGACTTTGAAGCCCACGAAGCGCGAGTGTGCATCAACCTTGGACGCACGCTGGATGATCCACAGCGACCGCGCAATTACTCCGATCAGCAGTATTTCCGCTCTGCCGAGGAAATGGCCGAGCTGTTCAGCGATATTCCCAGTGCGCTGGAAAATACCGTCGAGATCGCACGTCGATGCAACATCGAGATCGAGCTGGGTACTTACTATCTGCCACGCTTCCCGGTGCCTGAAGGGATGCTGATGGATGACTTCTTCCGCCAGGTGTCCTGGGACGGGCTGGAGGAGCGACTCGATTTTCTGCTCGATAAGGCTGCCCCTGATTATCAGGAGCGGCGCAAGCCCTATGAAGAACGTCTGAAGTTCGAACTGGATATCATCATCCAGATGGGTTTTCCGGGCTACTTCCTGATCGTAATGGACTTTATCAAGTGGGCCAAGGAAAACGGCATCCCGGTAGGCCCTGGGCGCGGCTCCGGTGCCGGTTCACTGGTGGCCTATGTACTGAAAATTACCGATCTGGACCCGCTTGAATATGACCTGCTGTTCGAGCGCTTCCTGAACCCTGAACGAGTTTCCATGCCTGACTTCGATATCGACTTCTGCATGGACAACCGTGACAAGGTGATCGACTACGTGGCCCGGACTTACGGCCGCGATGCCGTTTCTCAGATCATTACTTACGGTACCATGGCTGCGAAGGCGGTCGTGCGAGACGTGGCGCGCGTTCAGGGCAAGCCCTTTGGCCTGGCTGACCGCCTGTCCAAGCTGATCCCGTTCGAGGTCGGCATGACTTTGAGCAAGGCCTGGGAGCAGGAAGAGGCACTGCGTGATTTCGTCAATGGCAGTGAAGAAGCCGAAGAAATCATGGAGATGGCCTACAAGCTGGAAGGGATCACCCGAAATGTCGGCAAGCACGCCGGTGGTGTGGTGATCGCGCCCACAAAACTGACGGACTTTGCTGCCACCTACTGCGACGAGGAAGGTCAGGGGTTGGTGACCCAGTTCGACAAGAACGACGTGGAAGAAGCCGGGCTGGTGAAGTTCGACTTCCTCGGCCTGCGCACACTGACCATCATCGACTGGGCACTCGACACCATCAACCGCAAGCGTCAAAAGGCGGGTGAGGAGCCGTTGGAGATCGAGAGTATCGATCTGGAGGATCCGCCTACCTTCAAACTGCTGCAGAGTGCACAGACGACCGCGGTGTTCCAGCTTGAATCCAGCGGCATGAAGGACCTGATTCGTCGTCTTCAGCCTTCCCGCTTTGAGGACATCGTCGCACTGGTGGCGCTGTTCCGTCCGGGGCCGTTGCAGTCGGGCATGGTGGACGACTTCATTAACCGTAAGCACGGTCGCGCGCCTCTGGCCTGGCCACACCCCGACTACCAGCTCGACAGCCTGCAACCGGTGCTGGAACCGACCTACGGCATCATCCTGTATCAGGAGCAGGTGATGCAGATTGCCCAGGTAATGGCGGGCTATACACTGGGTGGCGCGGATATGCTGCGTCGAGCCATGGGTAAAAAAAAGCCTGAGGAGATGGCCAAGCAGCGTGCTGTCTTTCTTGAAGGCTGTGCCAATCAGGGTATTGATAAGGACCTGGCGGGCAACATCTTCGATCTGGTAGAAAAGTTTGCCGGCTATGGCTTCAACAAGTCTCACTCGGCAGCCTATGCCCTGGTTTCCTACCAGACCGCCTGGCTGAAGCAGCATTATCCAGCGGCTTTCATGGCCGCAGTACTGTCCTCGGATATGCAGAACACCGACAAGGTGGTGATCTTCATCGAAGAGTGTCGACAGATGGGGCTCAAGGTGCGTCTGCCGGACGTCAATGACGGTGAGTACATGTTTACCGTCAACGATGCCGATGAAGTGGTGTATGGTCTGGGAGCGGTCAAGGGTGTCGGTGAAGGTCCCGTGGATGCGATCGTTCAGGCTCGCCGTGAAGGCGGGCCGTTCAAGGACCTGTTTGACTTCTGTGAGCGCGTTGGTGCCGGCAAACTCAACAAGCGTGTGCTTGAGGCACTGGTGCGCTGTGGTGCGCTGGACAGCCTGGGACCATCGCGTGCGGTTCTTTGGGAGGCCATCGCCTCTGCACTCAAGGCCGCAGACCAGAGTGCGCGTAATGCCGATGCTGGCATCATGGACATGTTTGGTGCCGTGGAGGCTGAAAGCCCATCCGACCCCTATGCCGAGTTTGGCAAGGCACGCGACTGGACCGACAAGGAGCGACTCCAGGGTGAAAAGGATACGCTTGGTCTCTATGTGACCGGTCATCCGATCGATGAGTACGAGACCGAGCTTAAGCATCTGGTCAGTCGCAAGCTGGTAGAGTTGCAGCCGAGTCGTGGCAGCACCCAGAAAATGGCGGGTCTGGTCGTGGACATGCGACTTAAAAAGACCAAGAAAGGCGACAACCTTTGTTTCCTGACCCTCGATGACCGCAGTGCCCGCATGGAAGTCACCCTGTTTGGTGACACCTATGAAGAAGCCCGCAACCTGATTAATAAGGATGCCGTATTGGTGGTGGAGGGCGAAGTCGCCCAGGATGACTACAATGGCGGACTTAAGGTGCGCTGCAACAAGGTCTCGAGCATGGCGCAGGTGCGCGCTCAAGCGGCCCGCTGTGTCGAGATATGTTGTGAGCGCCGTCAGATGAATCAGCAAGGGTTGCGTCAGTTGGGGAATACGCTGAGACAGCATCGTAGTCCGTTGATCAGTCTGGCGGTGGCCTTGCACTATCGCCGGGAGGATGCCGAAGCGCGGCTCTGGCTTGACAGCCAGTGGGCGACCGCTCCGACCGATGAGCTGTTGCTGCAGCTCAAGGAGCAGTTTGGCAACGAGGCGGTCCGGCTCTGTTACGATTGAACAGGGTGGTGATCCGAGCCGGCAGACGGTAGAATCGTGCAATTATTTTTCGTGCCTTTGGGCCCCAAGTTACTGAACAGAAGCAGACACGCATGAATCCGAACTATCTGGATTTTGAACAGCCGATTGCAGAGCTGGAAGCCAAAATCAGTGAGCTGCGCCATGTCAACGAGGACACGGCGGGGCTCAACCTGAGTGATGAGCTGGAAAAGCTGCAGGAAAAGAGTCGTACCCTGACCGAGTCGATCTTCAAGGATCTGTCTGCCTGGCAGATCTCCCAGATCGCACGTCACCCGCAGCGTCCTTATACCCTTGATTACGTCAAACACATCTTTGATGACTTTGACGAAATCCACGGTGACCGCCATTTTGCCGACGATCAGGCTATCGTGGGCGGCCTGGCTCGCCTGGATGGTCGCCCGGTGATGGTGATCGGTCATCAGAAAGGCCGTGAGGTAAAGGAAAAGGTGCGTCGCAACTTCGGCATGCCACGCCCTGAAGGATACCGCAAGGCGTTGCGCATGATGGAAATGGCCGAGCGCTTCAAGCTGCCGGTACTGACCTTCATCGACACGCCGGGAGCCTACCCGGGTATCGATGCGGAAGAGCGTGGCCAGTCCGAGGCGATCGCTTTCAACCTGGCCAAAATGTCTCAGCTGAACACTCCGATCATCTCGACCGTGATCGGTGAAGGCGGCTCCGGTGGTGCACTGGCGATCGGTGTCTGTGACGAGCTGCTGATGCTGCAGTACGGCACCTACTCGGTTATTTCACCGGAAGGCTGTGCGTCCATCCTGTGGAAAAGTGCGGAGCGTGCATCCGATGCGGCCAAGGCGATGGGTATTACTTCCGGTCGTCTGCATGAGCTGGGTCTGGTTGATCAGGTGGTAAGCGAGCCTTTGGGGGGCGCACACCGCAACCCTGAGCTGATGGCAGCCAACCTGAAAAAACACCTGCTGGAAACGCTTGACCGTCTTTCTACTCTGGAGTCCGACGAGCTGCTTGAGCGTCGTTACCAGCGCCTGATGTCCTACGGTGTGTTCGAGGACTGATGAATATCGGGCAGTTTCCCCGCTGCCCGTTTTGCTTCAAGATCTGGCAGCCCGACTGGCTGTTGAGATTGATGTCCGCCGCTGGGTTATTGCTTTCAGTGGCGGTCTCGATTCCTCTCTTCTGCTTGAACTCTGTTCCCGCCTGCAATTGGCTCAGCCACTGGTAGCGCTTCATATCGACCATCAGCTGCAGCCAGGATCGGCCGACTGGGCCGAACATTGTCGACGTCATTGTCAGCGCCTTTCGGTGCCGCTGACAACGCTGACCGTCATTCCTGATTCGGCTTCGGAAGCCAGTGCCCGTGATGCCCGATATGCGGCTTTTACCGACTTCCTTCAATCCGGAGACTGTCTGTTGCTGGCGCAGCATGCCGATGACCAGGCAGAGACGCTGTTGCTGCGCCTGCTGCGCGGTGCCGGTGTTGCCGGGATGGCAGGCATGCCTGAGCGCAGGCCTTTGGGCAAGGGGCGATTGCTTCGTCCGCTATTGACCCTGTCAAGGGCCTCGCTTGAACAATGTGCGGCAGAGCTCGGGTTGTCGCCGGTGGAGGATCCGAGCAACGGGCAGGATCACTATGATCGTAACTGGCTGCGATTGCATATCATGCCGGGCCTGAAACAACATTGGCCGGCTCTGCTGCAGCGTTGTCGGGATACGGCGGCTCTTATGGCCGATGCGAATCTGTTGCTGCGCGAGCGTGCTGAAGAGGATCTGCAGATTTGTCGACTGGGAACGGGTGAGCTGAGCATCGAGGCGATTCGCCGGTTATCGCCAGAGCGTCAGCGTAATCTTGTCCATCACTGGGTTAGCCACCAAGCGGGGATGCGTCTGAGTCGCCAGCGGTTGCAAAACCTGCTGAACTCCATGCTCTCTGAACGTGATGATGCCGAGCCTGTGGAGCGACTTCAGGGACAGCAGCTCAGGCGCTATCGTGATCGCCTTTATCTGCTTCCGGATCCGCTGCCGACCATAAAGGCCGACAGCCGTTTGTCGTTGGTCGTCGGGACGCCCCTGGTGTTACCCCAGGGGGTGCTTGAGTGGGAACGATCAAGGCTGGGGCTGCCGGAAGGCGTGGCATTAACGCTGGGTTTTCGTCAGGGGGGCGAGCGCCTCAGGCCCATGGGGCGAGGGGGTTCTGTCAGTCTCAAGCAGTTGCTGCAGGAAGCTGGTGTACCTCCCTGGCTCAGGTCTTTGCAGCCGATTATCTGGCTTGGAGACAGTATTCTGGCCGTTCCGGGCGTCTGCCTGTGCGAAGGTCCCTGGGTCGAAAACGCTTGGGTGCCTCAATGGAGCGGTTTTGGTTTGTCCTGAGGGGCGGTTTTTGCTAAGCTGCAACCCCATCTTGAGTACGTTTTCTCCTCCCCAACATCTCGATCTGACAGGTTCCGCATGACGCGTTATATTTTCGTCACAGGCGGTGTTGTGTCCTCATTGGGCAAAGGCATCGCATCAGCTTCTTTGGCGGCTATTCTTGAGGCCCGTGGTCTCAAGGTCACCATGCTCAAGCTGGATCCGTATATCAACGTGGACCCGGGTACCATGAGCCCCTTCCAGCATGGTGAGGTGTTCGTGACCGACGATGGCGCCGAGACCGACCTGGATCTGGGTCACTATGAGCGTTTCATCCGTACCACCATGACGCGTCGCAACAACTTCACGACCGGTCGTGTCTATCAGCACGTGCTGAGCAAGGAACGTCGTGGCGACTATCTGGGCGGTACCGTACAGGTCATTCCGCACATCACCAACGAGATCAAGCGTCGCGTGATTGAAGGCGCGGGTGATGCCGATGTGGCACTGGTCGAGATCGGTGGTACCGTGGGTGACATCGAGTCTCTGCCGTTCCTTGAGGCCGTGCGTCAGCTGAAAGTGGAAGTGGGTGCATCCCGCGCCATGTTCATGCATCTGACACTGGTTCCGTACATCGCGACCGCTGGTGAAACCAAGACCAAACCAACTCAGCACTCGGTAAAAGAGCTGCGTTCTATCGGTATCCAGCCGGATATTCTGGTGTGCCGTTCCGAACAGCCGCTGGATGAGTCTTCTCGCAAGAAAGTCGCCATGTTCACCAACGTGGACGAGCGAGCCGTTATTTCACTGCCGGACGCTGATACCATCTACAACATCCCGGCGATGTTGTGGGAGCAGCATCTGGATGAAATCGTGACCGAGCGCTTCCGCATCAACTGCAAGCCTGCGGACCTGAGCGAATGGAGCCGTGTCGCTGATGCCTACCTGCATCCGGAAGGTGAAGTGACCATCGCCATGGTCGGCAAGTACATGGAGCTGCTGGACGCCTACAAGTCACTGATTGAAGCTATCTCTCATGCCGGTATTGCGCTGCGCAAGAAGGTCAGAATCGAGTACATCGACTCTGAACGTGTTGAGCGTGAAGGCAGCCAGATTCTGGAAGGCTTCAGCGCCATTCTGGTGCCGGGGGGCTTTGGTGAGCGTGGTGTTGAAGGCAAGATCGAAGCCGTTCGTTTCGCCCGCGAAAACAAGATTCCTTACCTGGGTATCTGCCTCGGCATGCAGGTGGCCGTCATTGAGTATGCACGTCACGTAGCTGGACTGAAGGATGCCAACTCGACCGAATTCAACAAGCAGTCAGAGCATCCGGTGATTGGCCTGATTACCGAGTGGACTGACCGCAGCGGTGAGGTTGAGGTGCGCGGTGAGAACTCTGACCTGGGCGGTACCATGCGCCTGGGTGCGCAGACCTGTCATTTGACAGAAGGCTCCAAAGTAGCAGAAGCCTATGGCAGCACCGAAATCCGCGAGCGTCACCGTCATCGTTACGAGGTGAACAATAACTATGTGCCGCTGCTTGAAGAGGCCGGGCTGAAGATTACCGGTCGCTCTGTTGATGGTGAGCTGGTAGAAGTCGTGGAAGCGCCGGACCATCCCTGGTTCGTGGCCTGTCAGTTCCACCCTGAGTTCACCTCGACCCCGCGTGACGGTCACGGCCTGTTCACAGGATTTATCAAGGCCGCGCTGGCTCTTCAGGCGCAGCAGTAACACTTTTACGAGTTAACTGGAGACACAGATACAATGGCTCAGATTGCGAATATCAAGGCACGTGAAGTTCTGGATTCCCGTGGTAACCCGACTGTTGAAGCGGACGTGATTCTGGCTTCCGGCGTAGTGGGTTCTGCCTGCGCACCGTCCGGTGCCTCTACCGGTTCCCGCGAAGCGCTGGAACTGCGCGACGGCGACAAGTCACGTTACCTGGGCAAGGGCGTGCAGAAAGCCGTAGCTGCGATCAACGGTGCTATTCGTGAAGCTCTGGTCGGTATGGATGTCACTGACCAGCGCGCGCTGGATGACAAAATGCTGGCGCTGGACGGTACCGAGAACAAGTCCAACCTGGGTGCCAACGCTATTCTGGCGGTATCCCTGGCCGCGGCGAAAGCGGCTGCAACCGAAAAGGGCATCCCGCTGTACGCGCACATCGCTGAAATCAACGGTACTGCCGGTCAGTTCTCCATGCCGGTGCCGATGATGAACATCCTCAACGGTGGCGAGCATGCTGACAACAACGTGGACATTCAGGAGTTCATGGTACAGCCGGTGAACTTCGACAACTTCCAGGACGCTCTGCGTTGTGGTGCCGAAATCTTCCATGCGCTGAAAGCGGTACTGAAGGCTCGTGGTCTGAACACTGCAGTGGGTGATGAAGGTGGCTTTGCACCGAACCTGGGCTCCAACGAGGAAGCTCTTGTGGTCATCAAGGAAGCGATCGACAAGGCAGGCTACAAGCTGGGTACTGATGTAACCCTGGCGCTGGACTGTGCCTCTTCCGAGTTCTACAAGGACGGCAAGTACGACCTGGCCGGCGAAGGCAAGGTATTCGACGCCGAAGGCTTCGGCGACTACCTGGCTCAGCTGTGCGAAAACTACCCGATCGTGTCTATTGAAGACGGTATGGATGAATCTGACTGGGACGGCTGGGCAAGCCTGACCCGCAAGATCGGCGACAAGGTGCAGTTGGTGGGTGACGACCTGTTCGTAACCAACACCAAGATCCTGAAAGAAGGCATCGAGAAGTCCATCGCCAACTCCATCCTGATCAAGTTCAACCAGATCGGCTCACTGTCCGAGACCCTGGATGCGATCAAGATGGCCAAGGATGCAGGCTACACCGCGGTAATCTCTCACCGTTCAGGTGAAACCGAAGATACGACGATTGCCGATCTGGCAGTAGGTACTGCAGCAGGCCAGATCAAGACCGGTTCTCTGTGTCGTTCTGACCGTGTGGCCAAGTACAACCGTTTGCTACGGATCGCTGAAGAGTTGGGTGCCGGTGCGGTATACAACGGTCTGAAAGAGATCAAAGGTCAGGCCTGAGTCCTGAAAATGTGATAAAAAGGGGGCCTTGGGCCCCCTTTTTTGACCCTGGGCCTGATTCGCAAGAGGTAAGCCTGTGTACCGCTGGTTGTTGTTGATTCTGCTGGTGATGCTCGCCGGGCTGCAATATCGGCTCTGGTTTGGCGAAGCCAACCTGCGTCAGGTATGGCAGCTGGAGCAACAAATTCTGGAGCAGCAGCAGGTTAATCAGCAGCTGACAGAGCGCAACAAACGCCTTGAGGCTGAAGTGCAGGATCTCAAGCAGGGTCTGACCGCTCTGGAGGAGCGCGCCCGTAGTGAGATGGGCATGATCCGAGAGGGTGAAACCTTCTTCCAGTTAATCGAACCCGAGCCGGAGACATCTCAACGTTGAACCTAGATCTCGCCTGTAAGTGGCTGTATGGCGAGCCATTATCCCAAGCGATGCTGCGCAGTGCCGCGGACGACTTTCAGGTCTATGAACGTCTGCCGTTTGAACCTGATGGCGAAGGGGAGCATCTTTTCCTGTATATCCGCAAGACCGGAGAAAACACTGATTGGGTCGCCCGCCAATTGGCACGCTTCTGTCAGATTAGCCCTCGTGATGTCGGCTATGCCGGCAAAAAGGATCGCCACGCCGTAACCGAACAATGGTTCAGCGTGCGTCTGCCGATCGGAAGAACTTTGAACTGGTCTCTGTTCGGGGGTGAGACTATCGAGGTACTGAAAACGGAGCGCCACAGCCGTAAACTCAGGCTGGGGGCTTTGTCTGGTAACCGATTTGTCATTCGGCTGCGCCAGGTATCCCAGCCTGACGCATTGGCTGCGCGGATTGAGAAAGTGCGCCTGGGGGTTCCCAACTATTTCGGCGAGCAGCGCTTCGGCAATGATGGCGGAAACCTGACCAAGGGGCAGGCACTTTTGGCCGGGACGCTGAGGGAGCGCCAGCGACACAAGAAAGGGTTGTATATCTCTGCCCTGCGCTCCTGGCTGTTCAATCAGGTGATTAGCGCCCGTATTGATCAGCAGTTATGGAGCAGCATACTGCCCGGGGATGTACTCATGCTGAATGGCACCCAGAGCTGTTTCATGGCTGATAATCCCTCGGACATGATGCCGCGCCTTGAGCAGGGTGATCTGCATTTGACCGGCCCCATGTGGGGGCGTGGCGAGTTGATGACCCAGATCGATGCGCGGGCATTTGAAATGGCAGCGCTGGCGCCATGGCAGTCATTGTGTGAGGGGCTTGAAGGCCTGGGCCTGAACCAGGAGCGCCGCTCACTTCGATTGATGCCTCAGGGGTTGAAGGCCGAAGCTGAGGCAGAGGACCAGTGGCGTCTGGAATTCGAACTCCCGGCAGGGGCTTTTGCCACCAGTGTATTGCGTGAACTTTGTCAGTGGCATAACGCGGCCACCGAGCAGATATAATCAAGAAGAACGGACATGCTGACTCTGATCTCTAATGACGATGGTGTGTATGCACCGGGATTGGCCACTTTGGCAGAACGTTTGGCGCAGGATCATCAGACCTGCGTGGTGGCGCCTGATCGTAACCGTAGCGGTGCCAGCAATTCGCTGACGCTGGATCGACCACTGGAAGCCCACTACCACAGCAGCGGTTATTACGGTATCAACGGTACGCCAACTGACTGCGTACATCTGGGGGGCTCGGGGCTGTTCACGGATGGCCAGAAGCCGGATATCGTCGTGTCTGGCATCAATGCCGGCGCGAATCTGGGCGATGATGTGCTGTATTCCGGCACCGTTGCGGCAGCGACAGAAGGGCGTCACTGTCGACTTCCTCCTATCGCTGTATCCATGCACAGTTTCCATCCACAGCACTATGAGACGGCTGCTGAAATTGTGGCGACATTGATTCAGCGCCTGGAATCACTGGTGGTAGCGCCGCGGACTGTCCTCAATGTCAATGTGCCTGATCTCCCACTGGATCAGATCAAGGGTATCCATGTCACTCGTCTTGGGCATCGTCATGGTGCGGAGCCTCCTGTACAGGTTGAAGACCCGCGAGGGCGGGTTCGATACTGGATTGCCGGTGCGGGAGATGCAGCGGATTCAGAACCCGGTACCGACTTTTACGCGGTGGAAAACGGCTTTGTGTCGGTGACGCCCCTGCAGATCGACATGACCCACTATACGGGCATGGATAATCTGGCGGACTGGCTGGAGGGGCTGATGTGATCGATCGGGATTTGCAGGGTATCGGCATGACCTCTCGGCGGACACGGGAGCGTCTTGCGCAGCGTTTGCGTGATCAGGGTGTTCTGAATGAGGATGTGCTGAAGGTGCTGGTTGATACACCTCGTCACATTTTCATCGATGAGGCGCTCTCGCATCGAGCGTATGAAGACACGGCACTACCCATCGGCTTTAACCAGACCATCTCCCAGCCCTATATCGTCGCACGGATGACGGAGCAGTTGCTGGAGGCCGGTCCTCTTGCCAAAGTGTTGGAAGTGGGTACCGGTTCCGGTTACCAGACGGCGATACTGGCTCAGCTGGTGGATCAGGTTTTCAGCGTTGAGCGGATACGCCCGCTGCAGGAGAAAGCACGCAAGCGCCTGCAACGACTCAAGCTGCATAATGTGATGCTGCGCCATACCGATGGCGGGATGGGCTGGCCTGACAAGGCGCCTTTTGACGGAATTCTTGTGACGGCCGCTCCCCGGGAAGTACCGAAGGAGCTGCTGGAGCAGCTGGCTGTTGGGGGGCGTCTGGTCATACCTGTTGGTGACGAGCATCAGACCCTGAAGCGGATCACACGCACCAGTGAGACTGAATACGAAACCGAAGTGCTGGAAAGTGTCCGTTTTGTGCCGCTGCTTGGCGGGACAGTGCGTTAATTGATGAGGAATGTACGTGCGAAGTAAAAAGGACTATCTGCTGCTGTCCGGCAAAGGGATGATGATGGGGGCAGCCGATGCCGTTCCCGGTGTATCCGGCGGTACAATTGCGTTTATTACCGGTATCTACGAAGAGCTCATTGATACCTTAAAGCAGTTCAATCCCGAAGCTGTTCGTATCCTGTTCAGTGAGGGGCTTCTATCCTGCTGGCGCTATGTAAATGGTAATTTCCTGCTGGCGCTTTTCAGTGGAGTTCTGCTGAGCCTGGTGTCGGTGTCTCATCTGGTGCTCTATTTGCTGGAAGCGCATCCTATTCTGATCTGGTCGTTTTTCTTCGGACTGATTTTGGCATCGACCTGGAGTGTGTTGCGTCATATTCGTGGCTGGAATACCAACCTTGTGGCCATGTTTGCCAGCGGAGCCTTGCTCGCCTATATCATTACCGAACAGGCACCGACTTCTGTTGAACCTACCTTGATGATGGTCTTTCTCTCCGGCATGATCGCTATCTGTGCCATGATATTGCCGGGTATTTCAGGCAGTTTTATTTTGCTGCTGATGGGCATGTATACACCCATTCTTGGCGCGATCAAAGGGTTGGAGTGGCTGACACTTGGGTTGTTCGTCAGTGGCTGTGTACTTGGACTGCTCAGTTTCTCGCGGGTATTGAGTTGGGCATTTCATCACCACCGAATGCTGACTCTGGCTTTGCTGGGTGGCTTCATGCTGGGTTCGTTGAACAAGGTGTGGCCATGGAAATACACGCTGGCCTATACCATCAACCGGCATGGAGAAGAGGTGCCGCTACTGCAGGATAATCTGCTGCCGGGCAGCTATGAGGTTCTGACCGGGTTGAATGCCTGGTTGTGGCCTGCTTTGGCGCTGATGTTGTTGGGTGCGCTGCTGGGAGTGGTGATGGACCGCCAGCAGCACTGAAGTGGGAGACCGGAGTGCCCTATCGTTTGCTGCTTGTGCTGACTTGTCTGGGCATGGTCCTTGGGGGGTGCTCGACGGGTTATGCGCCTGTTGCCGAGCGCTCTCTGGGGGCCCGGGCAAGTGCCAAGGAGCCCGCACCATCAAACTACCGGGTCAAACAGGGTGATACCCTCTATTCCATCGCCTTTCGCTATGGTCTGGATTACCGCAGTGTGGCTCGCTGGAATAACATCGATAGCCAATACTTCATCTACCCGGGGCAGAAACTGCGCCTTCAGGCTCCGCCGGTCACGGCCAGTTCGCGATCCGGCGAAAGAGCGACCCGCGCCTCATCCACCTCTTCCTCAACGGCTTCTACGGCCGCCAAACCCTCTCCGTCCGCTACAGCTGCGAGACCCGCGGTTGCTGCGCCTGCAGCCCGTCCAGCGCCCCGTTCTTCACGTCAGGAAGCATCTGCACCCTCTGGTCCTGTGCGCTGGCACTGGCCTCATGAAGGCAAAATTATCCTCGCCTTTGGCCGTGGCCAGCCGGCCAACAAAGGGGTTGATATTGCAGGCAACAAGGGCGAAGCCGTCAAAGCTGCCGCACATGGGGAAGTGGTGTATGCCGGTAACGGGCTGCTGGGTTACGGCAACCTGGTTATTGTGAACCACGATAAACGCTATCTCAGTGCCTATGCACATAACAGTCGCATCTTTGTACGAGAGGGTGATAAGGTTAAAGCTGGTGAAAAAATAGCCGAGATAGGTAATACCGGTGCCACTCGCACAATGCTGCATTTTGAAATCAGACGAGATGGAGATCCGGTAGACCCGTTGCGCTATCTTCCCAAGCGATAACAACAATAAAAATCATGACAAGCCGGGATGGGTGTAAGTCCGCCCTCCCAAAACCTGGGGGTGAAGATTATGGGAATCCTAGGAGAAGAGGTACGCTATTCCGCGCAGAGCCGTGAAAGCGACCTGGATGACGAGCATCGAATGGACGAGACGCTTGACGATGACGAAGACCAGGATGACACCTCGTCGTTGGACGAGGATGATTCCTCTGAAGACCTGCCTGAATTCATCAACAGTGGTCGTGGACGAGGCTCCATGGCTCACAAGGATCTGGTGAATGCCCGTTCGCTGGATGCAACCCAGCTGTATCTCAATGAAATTGGTTTCTCGCCGCTGCTGAGCGCGGAGGAGGAAGTCTATTTCTCTCGGCTCGCCCTCAAGGGGGACGAAGCGGCTCGCAAGCGTATGATCGAAAGCAACCTTCGCTTGGTTGTCAAAATCGCCAGACGCTATATCAATCGTGGACTGACCCTGCTTGATCTGATTGAGGAAGGAAATCTGGGGTTGATTCGCGCGGTTGAGAAATTTGATCCTGAGCGTGGCTTTCGCTTCTCAACCTATGCCACCTGGTGGATTCGTCAGACCATCGAACGGGCGATCATGAATCAGACCCGAACCATCCGCCTGCCGATACATGTGGTCAAGGAGCTTAATGTGTATCTGCGCGCTTCTCGCGAGTTGGCTCAGAAGCTCGATCATGAACCGACAGCGGAAGAGATCGCCGCATTAGTGGATAAACCTGTGGCTAACGTGGAGCGCATGCTGGGGCTCAATGAGCGCGTAAGCTCAGTCGATGTGCCCGCCGGCCAAGGAGCAGACAAACCGCTCTTGGATACCATCGCCGATCAGGACGCTGCTGACCCGGAAACACTGCTGCAAAACAACAACATCAGTGGCAACCTGAACCGCTGGCTGGAGATGCTTCCTGAGAAACACGCGGATGTACTCTCACGTCGCTTCGGTTTGAGGGGATACGAGATGAGCACTCTTGAGCAGGTCGGTCTGGAAATCGGGTTGACTCGTGAGCGGGTGCGCCAGATACAGGTCGAAGCATTACGCAAATTGCGTGAGATTGTCGAGAAGAATGGTCTGACCGGAGAGGATCTGTTGCAGTAACAGATCCTTTCACGGTGGAGAAGCGGTCAGCGCTCCAGATACTGGAGCTTGTCCGGTACTCCGTCCCACTTCTCCGCATCCGGCAAAGGTGCCTTGCGCTCGGAAATGTTGGGCCAGATTTCGGCCAGCTCGGCGTTGAGCTGGTAGAATTGGTCCTGCTCCGGGCTCAGGTCATCTTCGTGCAGAATCGCTTCTGCCGGGCACTCCGGTTCGCACAGTCCACAGTCGATGCACTCGTCCGGGTGAATCACCAGAAAGTTCGGCCCTTCATAGAAGCAGTCCACCGGGCATACCTCGACACAATCGGTGTACTTACAGCGGATGCAGTTTTCGGTCACGATGTAGGTCATCGCTCAGCCTCCCATTGGCTCGATACTGAGTGCAGTATAGTGCGCACAGAATATTTTGATCTGAATCCTTATCAGGACAGCAAGGCCTTGAGGGCGTAAAGCTGATCCAGTGCCTGACGCGGTGTCAGATTATCCGGGTCAAGGTCGCGCAGCTGGCGCTCGGCTGCCGAAGGCTGATAGCTGACGAAAAGATCGGTCTGCATCGGTTCTTCCTTGCCCTTGGCCGAAACGGGCTCGGGATTACGGGAGACTTTTTCACCCTGATCACGGCTGTCCTGTTCAAGGACGATGAGTTTGTCGCGGGCGCTGCGGATGACGCCCGACGGAATGCCGGCCAGTTGTGCGACCTGCAGTCCGTAACTCTGACTGGCAGGCCCTTCCTGTACTTCATGCATGAACACGATATGGTCATTATGCTCAACAGCAGTCAAGTGAACGTTGGCTACCCCGCTCTCCCGTTCCGGCAGACTGGTCAGCTCGAAATAGTGGGTGGCAAACAGGGTAAACGCCTTGACCTCACGTGCGAGGAATTCAGCACATGACCAGGCCAGTGAAAGGCCGTCGAAGGTACTGGTGCCGCGTCCGACCTCATCCATCAACACCAGGCTGCGGGCCGTTGCATTGTGCAGGATATTGGCTGTTTCGGTCATTTCCACCATGAAGGTGGAGCGGCCACCCGCCAGGTCATCGGATGAGCCCATGCGGGTGAAAATGCGGTCAACGATGCCGATGGTTGCGGCTTCGGCCGGTACGTAACTACCGATGTGTGCGAGCAGCGTAATCAGTGCAGCCTGGCGCATATACGTGGACTTACCACCCATGTTGGGGCCCGTGATCACCAGCATGTGTCGTTCGGTATCCAGCATCAGGTCGTTGGCTACGAAGGGGGCGTCCAGGACCGCCTCGACGACCGGGTGGCGCCCCTGCGTAATTTTGATGCAAGGTTCGTCGACCAGTTGAGGGCGCTGATAGTCGAGCGACAGGGCGCGCTCCGCAAGTGTATTGAGGACATCCAGCTCCGACAGAGCCGCAGCACACTCCTGCAGTGGTGCCAGTTGAGCGGCAATCAACTCGAGCAGTTCATCGTAAAGCTGCTTCTCACGGGCCAGCGCCTTGCTCTTGGCGCTCAGAGCCTTGTCTTCAAACTCTTTCAGTTCGGGGGTGATGAAACGTTCAGCATTCTTCAGTGTCTGGCGGCGAACATATTCGGCAGGCATGTCGATAGCCTGTGCCTTACTGACCTCAATGAAATAGCCATGTACCCGGTTGTAACCCACCTTGAGGGTGGAAATGTCGGTGCGGGCACGTTCGCGTGCTTCCAGCTGCAGCAGGAAGTCGCCGGCATTCTCGCTTAGACTACGAAGCTCATCCAATTCCGCGTCATAGCCGGAAGCGATGACGCCACCATCCCTGATGACAACAGGTGGTGCATCGATAATGGCGCGAGACAGCAGTCCAGCCTGTTCGGGGAAGGTCGAGATGGTACTGGCAAGGGTTTTGATGTGTGGCGAGTCGTTACGCCCAAGCAGCTGTTGCAAGGCCGGCAGTGAAGCCAGAGCGTTGCGCAGACGTTCCAGATCACGGGGGCGAGCGGACCTCAATGCGACACGGGAGAGGATTCGCTCCATGTCACCGACAGGTTTCAGTTGTTCTGAAATGTTGTCGCAGCAGTCAGGATTCATCAGCCAGCGGATAGCATCCTGACGGGCCTCCAGAATAGCGCGATCACGTAATGGGCGATGAAGCCAGCGGCGCAACAGACGGCTACCCATTGGGGTGCGGCACTTGTCCAGAACCGATGCGAGCGTATTGTTGCGACCGCCGGACAGGTTCAAATCCAGTTCGAGATTCCGCCGTGTCGCAGCATCCAGCACCACGGCTTCGTCGTGTTGCTCTACCTGCAGTCGACGAATATGGGGCAGGCTGCTGCGCTGGGTATCACGCGCATACTGCAGCAGGCAACCGGCCGCACAAATGGCCAGCTTCAAGTGATCACAGCCGAAACCGCTCAGATCACGGGTGTTGAACTGGTCGCACAACAGACGCTCTGCGGTGTCGGGTTCGAAATCCCAGGGTGGGCGGGCATGAGCGCCGGGACGCTTGCGCAAGGGCTCTGGTACGGCCACATCATCAGGGTATAGCAGCTCAGCAGGGCGCAATCGTTCCAGCTCCGCCAGCAGGGCTTCATCACCATCGACCTCGAACAGGCTGAAGCGGCCTGAACTGATATCGATCATCGCAAGCCCGTAGCGATCATCCTGTCGAGCCACACCCATCAGCAGATTGTCCTGATGTTCGTCCAGCAATGCCTCGTCAGTGAGCGTCCCCGGCGTGACAATCCTCACCACTTCGCGGGCGACGGGACCCTTGCTGGTAGCTGGATCGCCGACCTGTTCACAGATGACCACGGACTCGCCGGCTTTGACAATGCGAGCGATATAGCCTTCAGCCGCATGGTAGGGAATGCCTGCCATGGGGATAGGTTCGCCGGCAGACTTACCGCGTGCGGTCAGTGAAATATCCAGCAGCGAGGCAGCCTTCTTGGCGTCATCATAGAACAGCTCGTAAAAGTCACCCATGCGGTAGAAGAGCAGCTGGTCCGGGTGCTGGGCCTTGATGCGCAGGTACTGCTGCATCATCGGAGTGTGTTGAGTGCTCTTGCTTGCTGAAGACATAGTTGACGCGATCATCCTTTTGCGGGGATTGAAACGGGTTCGGCTCGGGGTTTTAATGAGGGAATTGTACGTTAAACATGGCACGCTGCGTAGTCGCGGCTTTGGAGTAACCATATGAAAAACCTGGCACAGAAAGTAGGTGAAACCCTCTTGGCAAAGGGGATGAAATTGGCTGCGGCCGAGTCCTGCACCGGAGGCTGGGTATCCCAGGCGGTGACGGCCGTTCCAGGCAGTTCCGGCTGGTTTGATTGCGGTTTCGTGTCCTATTCCAACACCGCAAAGCACAAGATGCTGGGTGTTGACCTCGCGGTACTGGAAAAAAGTGGTGCTGTCAGTGAGCCGGTAGTGGCGCAAATGGCAGAAGGTGCATTGCGTAACAGTGACGCAGATATCGCAGTTGCAATCAGTGGTCTTGCCGGACCCGGAGGCGGCAGTGAGGATAAACCTGTTGGTACGGTCTGGTTTGCCTGGGCGGTAGAAGGTCATCCCACGGTGACCTGTTTGAGCTTTTTTAACGGCGGGCGAGATGAAATTCGTCAGCAGGCGGTTGAGCAGGCACTGGAAGGCATCATGGCTTACTTGCCTCATTGATGGACAGAGGTTGCAATCTGATCAGGGTGTGAAATAATACTGTCCAGATATACAGTATTTTAACCCCTCGGCTAATGAAAGGTTTCCCGATGGACGCAAACAGAAAGAAAGCGTTGGATGCAGCACTGTCACAGATTGAACGTCAGTTCGGCAAGGGCGCGGTTATGCGCATGGGGGATCAGCCCCGTGAAGCCATCCCGGCGGTGTCAACCGGTTCGCTGGGCCTGGATATCGCACTGGGTATCGGTGGATTGCCTTACGGTCGAGTGGTTGAGATCTATGGCCCCGAATCTTCCGGCAAAACCACGCTGACGCTGCAGGTCATTGCTGAAGCGCAGAAACAGGGGAAAACCTGTGCCTTCGTTGATGCCGAGCATGCACTGGACCCGGTCTACGCTGAAAAACTGGGTGTGGACGTGGATGCGTTGCTGGTGTCTCAGCCGGACACCGGTGAACAGGCGCTGGAAATTACCGACATGCTGACCCGTTCGGGGGCTGTAGACGTGATCATCGTCGACTCAGTAGCAGCACTGGTACCGAAGGCAGAGATTGAAGGTGAAATGGGTGATTCCCATGTTGGTCTGCAGGCGCGTTTGATGTCGCAGGCGCTGCGTAAACTGACTGGCAGCGTCAAGCAGTCCAACTGCCTGCTGGTGTTCATCAACCAGATTCGTATGAAGATTGGTGTGATGTTCGGTAACCCTGAAACCACAACTGGTGGTAACGCGCTGAAGTTTTACGCGTCCGTTCGTCTTGATATTCGCCGCACCGGTGCGGTCAAGCAGGGCGACGAGGTTGTGGGCAACGAAACGCGCGTTAAGGTCGTCAAGAACAAGGTGTCACCGCCGTTCCGTCAGGCCGAGTTCCAGATCCTGTATGGTCAGGGCATTTACCATATGGGTGAGGTGGTTGACCTTGGCGTTCAGCAGGGCCTGGTCGATAAATCCGGTGCCTGGTACGCCTACAAGGGCGACAAGATCGGACAGGGTAAGGCTAATGCAGCCAAGTACCTGGAAGATCATCCGGAAGTGGCGCAGGAAATCGAAAACGAAATCCGTGCCCAGCTGCTTAACGTGCCCAAGCCCAAAGAGGCTGCAGTACCGGCTGAAGAAGCAGGACAGCTGGATCTTTGATCTGGGGCTGTTGATCAAACCACAGGGGCCTTTTGGCCCCTGTTTGGTTTAGGGGAAATGTAAATGGCCAAAGCACTGGAAACGCTGGCAAATGTTCGTAATGCGGCCATTGCGCTGTTGGCGAGAAGGGAATACAGCCGTGCCGAACTTGAGCAAAAGTTGCGAGGGCGAACCCCGGATGGCAGGTTGCTGATGGAGGCCCTGGACCAGCTTCAGGCCGACGGATATCAGAGTGATCAGCGGTTTACCGAAGTTTTTGTTCGCAGCAGGCTGAGTGCAGGCTATGGACAGGTCAGGATTCGGCAGGAACTGCAACGCAAGGGGATAGGCCGCGAGCAGATTGAGCAGGTTTTGCAGCAGCATGAAATCGATAGCCGGCAGTTGGCGCTGGATTGTTATCAGCGCCGTTTTGGCGAAGAGCCACCCAAGGACCATAAAGACTACGCAAAGCGCATGCGCTTCATGATCAGTCGCGGCTTTGGCTATGATGATGCTCGCTACGCGCTTGCCTGCAAGGGGGATGAATACGACTAAAATCAACAGGTCTGTGCATAAAAGCGGGCGCAAAACCTATCGTACATTTTTTGCCCGCGTTATATACTTGGCGGCTAATTTTTGCGTACAAATGCCCGCTTTTTACTCGATGAAAAGCGGTCTGTCGTGCCAACCAGTACAGACGCAACGGACCTTATATGAACTACATGACAAGTGCGGAGATCCGCCAGGCATTTCTCGATTACTTCAACCAGCAGGGACATGAGATTGTTGCCTCCAGTCCGCTGATTCCGGGTAACGATCCGACGCTGCTGTTCACCAACGCAGGCATGGTGCAGTTCAAGGATGTGTTCCTTGGCTCTGATCAGCGTCCTTACAGCCGTGCGACAACCTCACAGCGCTGCGTGCGTGCCGGCGGTAAGCACAACGACCTTGAGAATGTCGGCTACACCGCACGTCATCACACCTTCTTCGAAATGCTCGGCAACTTCAGCTTCGGTGATTATTTCAAGCGTGAAGCGATCAAGTTTGCCTGGGAGTTTCTGACCAAGCGTCTGGGTCTGCCGGAAGAGCGCCTGTGGGTAACCGTGCACTACACGGATGACGAAGCCGAGAAGATCTGGAAGGAAGAGATGGGGATCAACCCCGAACGCTTTTCCAAACTGGATGAAGACAACTTCTGGGCCATGGGTGATACCGGCCCCTGCGGTCCCTGCACAGAGATTTTCTTCGACCATGGTCCTGACGTGGCGGGCGGGCCTCCGGGCAGCCCGGACGAAGATGGCGACCGCTATATCGAAATCTGGAACCTGGTGTTCATGCAGTACAACCGCTCTGCCGATGGCACCATGGAGCCGCTGGCGCGTCCCAGCATCGATACCGGTATGGGGCTTGAGCGTGTAGCTGCGGTGATGCAGGGCGTACACAGCAACTACGAGATCGACCTGTTCCAGAACCTGCTCAAGGCAACGGCTAGCGTGTTGGGGCTGGACAGCATCGACAGCAAGTCGCTGCGTGTTATCGCCGACCATATCCGTTCCTGCTCGTTCCTGATTGCCGATGGCGTGCTGCCGTCAAACGAAGGACGTGGCTATGTGCTGCGCCGCATTATGCGTCGTGCCATTCGTCACGGTAACAAACTGGGTGCAACTGAACCTTTCTTCCACAAGCTGGTAGCACCCTTGGTCAAGGAGATGGGCGAGGCTTATCCTGAACTGGCCAAGATGCAGGATCAGGTGGAGCGAATCCTGCTCAAAGAAGAGCAGCAGTTCGCCCGAACGCTGGATCATGGCATGCAGTTGCTGACCCAGGCGATTGCCGAACTCGAGGGTAGCGTCATTCCGGGTGAAACCGTATTCCGTCTGTATGACACCTACGGTTTCCCGGTTGACCTGACCGCGGATGTTGCTCGTGAGCACGAGCTTACACTGGATATGGATGGCTTCGAGCAGGCGATGGAAGCTCAGCGTGAGCGTGCCCGTGCGTCTGGCCAGTTCTCCGTAGACTACAATGACCAGATCAAGCTGGAAGGCAGCACGGCCTTCACCGGCTATGATCGTCTTGAAGATCGGTCTGAAGTGGTGGCGCTTTATCGTGAGGGCGAAGCTGTCAACCAGTTGTCAGCGGGCGAGACCGGTGTGGTGGTGCTGAAGAATACGGCCTTCTATGCCGAGTCCGGTGGTCAGGCCGGCGATCAGGGCTTGTTGCGCTGGGACCGTGGTCAGTTTGATGTAAACGACTGTACCAAGGAAAGCGGACATCACCTGCACCACGGAGTCCTGAGTGAGGGCGTATTGCAGGTGGGTGATCAGGTGGTGACCGAAGTTGATATGGGCAAGCGTCAGGCGACTGCTCTGAATCACTCGGCGACACACCTGTTGCATGCTGCCCTGCGCAAAGTGCTGGGTGATCATGTACAGCAGAAAGGCTCTTTGGTTAACGCTGACCGTCTGCGTTTCGATTTCGCTCACTTCGAGGCCATGACCGCAGAGCAGGTTGCTGCTGTCGAAACGATGGTAAATGAACAGATTCGCGCCAACACTGCCGTCGAAACGGAACTGATGGAACTTGATGCCGCCAAGGCAAAAGGAGCCATGGCTCTGTTCGGTGAGAAGTACGATGCTGAAGTCCGTGTGCTGAGCATGGGAGGTGACTTCTCTGTGGAACTGTGCGGTGGTACTCATGCCAAGCGTACCGGTGATATCGGTCTGCTGAAAATTGTTGCCGAAAGCGGTATTGCATCAGGTGTACGTCGTATCGAAGCTGTGACCGGTGCGGGTGCACTGCAGTGGGTCAACAGCAATGAGCAGGCGCTTGGCGAGATAGCTGCGCTGGTCAAAGGCTCGCGTGAGAGTGCACTGGAAAAAGTGCGCAGCCTGAATGAACGCAGCCGGCAGCTGGAGAAAGAAATTGAACGCCTGGCAGCCAAGCTGGCCAGCGCTCAAAGCGGTGACCTGCTGAGCCAGGTTCAGGACGTGAGCGGTATCAAGGTCCTGGCCGCCAAACTGGAAGGCGTTGAACCCAAGGCCCTGCGCGACACTCTGGATCAGCTCAAGAGCAAGTTGGGTAGCGGTGTGGTGGTACTGATCACGGCTCAGGATGACAAGGTCAGCCTGATTGCTGGTGTCACCAAGGATTTGACCGGTCAGATCAAGGCGGGTGACCTGGTGCGTGAACTGGCATCACGCCTTGGCGGTAAAGGGGGCGGTCGCCCGGACATGGCTCAGGGTGGGGGCACTGATGTGAGTGCTGTCCCTGCGGCTCTGCAAGCAGTGCCCGAGCTGGTTGCGGCAAGCCTGTAAGTAAGTCAGGCGCTGCCGGTTTCGAGCGACCGGCAGCCAGATGGAAACTGGAAAATGGCGTTATACGTTCAAAAATACGGTGGTACCTCTGTTGGCTCTGTGGAGCGCATCCAGGCGGTCGCCGATAAGGTCAAGGGTTTTCGTCAGCAGGGGCATGACATTGTTGTTGTCGTCTCTGCCATGAGTGGCGAAACCAACCGCTTGATTGCGCTGGCTAATGAGATGCAGGAGCGTCCGGATCCGCGAGAGCTGGACACGCTGCTTTCAACCGGTGAACAGGTCACCATAGCACTGCTGTGCATGGCGCTGAAACAGCGAGGGGTTGATGCACGCTCATACACGGGGGCGCAGGTCCGCATTCTAACTGATCAGTACCATACCAAGGCGCGTATTCAGGATATCGAGACTGAGCGCATGCGCGCCGACCTGGCTCAGGGGCGTGTGGTCGTGGTTGCAGGGTTTCAGGGCGTGGATACTGACGGCAATATCACCACCCTTGGGCGTGGTGGTTCTGATACCACGGGCGTTGCACTTGCTGCAGCACTGAAGGCGGATGAGTGTCAGATCTATACCGATGTGGATGGCGTGTACACGACCGATCCGCGTGTCGTCGAGGGAGCTCGTCGCCTGGAAAAGATCACTTTCGAAGAGATGCTTGAAATGGCAAGCCTGGGTTCGAAGGTGCTGCAGATCCGCTCGGTGGAGTTTGCAGGCAAATACAAGGTTCCATTGCGTGTATTGTCCAGTTTCCAGGATGGCCCTGGCACACTGATTACGATAGAGGATGATGAGACTGTGGAAAAACCGGTTATCTCAGGTATTGCGTTCAACCGCGATGAAGCCAAACTGACGGTCGTGGGTGTGCCGGATATTCCGGGAGTCGCCTCCAGAATTCTTGGGCCAATCAGCCGAGCCAATATCGAAGTCGATATGATTGTGCAGAATATTGCCGCTGATCAGACCACCGATTTTACCTTTACAGTGCACAGGAACGACTATGATAAAGCTGAGCAGGTGCTGCAGCAGGTCGTTAAGGAACTCGGCGCGCGGGAAGCGATCGGAAACAACAAGATCGCCAAAGTGTCGATTGTCGGTGTCGGCATGCGTTCACATGCAGGCGTTGCCAGCAAAATGTTCGATGCGCTTGCGGCAGAAAATATCAATATCCAGATGATCTCGACCTCTGAAATCAAGGTATCAGTGGTTATAGCCGAGAAATATCTGGAGTTGGCAGTGCGTGCGCTGCATTCGGCGTTCGATCTGGATGCATCTGATACAGTCCGCGAGTAACGACAGTATCGGATGACGGGGGCCAACATCTGTTCTATAGTACCGTTCTAGGCCCCCTCAAAAGCAGTTTGGAGCGGTTTTTGCCCATTCGTAGTCAACCTGGATGTTCTAAGGACGTAGGGGTAATGGTGTGAATCTGCTTCAAAGAGAAAGAATTCAGCGCCCAACAGGACAATTTAAGGAGAGCCACAAATGCTGATTCTAACCCGCCGCGTTGGCGAAACACTTATGGTTGGTGATGATGTCACCGTAACCGTACTCGGTGTGAAAGGTAACCAAGTCCGCATCGGTGTAAATGCGCCCAAGGATGTCTCTGTTCATCGTGAAGAGATTTACCAGCGCATTCAGCGTGAAAAGTCACAAGACAACGACCAAGAGTAATTTTTTTAAAATATCTCTTTCCTTTTAAAAATCAGTCTTGTAACATACGCGCCGTTGTTGACGAGGTGAGTTGGCCGAGTGGCTGAAGGCGCGCCCCTGCTAAGGGCGTATACCGCAAGGTATCGAGGGTTCGAATCCCTCACTCACCGCCATTTGATGTGCGCCCGTAGCTCAGCTGGATAGAGTACCTGGCTACGAACCAGGCGGTCAGAGGTTCGAATCCTCTCGGGCGCGCCATCTCAAGGCAACAACAATTGAAAACATGTGTGCGCCCGTAGCTCAGCTGGATAGAGTACCTGGCTACGAACCAGGCGGTCAGAGGTTCGAATCCTCTCGGGCGCGCCATCTTTTCCATCCTTTCGGTATGCGCCCGTAGCTCAGCTGGATAGAGTACCTGGCTACGAACCAGGCGGTCAGAGGTTCGAATCCTCTCGGGCGCGCCATCCCCTTTCTGATTATTTCCATCATCGTAAGCCGGGCGTTTCGTCTGATTTCCATCAATCCGGAACTACTATGAAATTCATTGCCAAGCTGTTTCCTGAAATCACGATCAAGAGCCGTCCTGTTCGCCGTCGTCTCATCCAGCGCCTGCAGAGCAACCTGCAGATATTGCTCAAACGCCTTGATGAGGATATCAAGGTCAGTGGCTTCTGGGACAAGGTCGAAGTGAGCTTCCAGGGACAGAATGATGAGCTTGGCCGTCAGATTGTGGACGAGATGCAGCGTGTACCGGGTATTCAGAACTTTCTGGAAGTCCAGGAATATCCGCTGGTCGACTTTGACAATGCCTTCCAGCTGACCCGTGAGGCTTATGCGGAACGTCTGAAGGGCAAAACCTTCAAGGTGCGCGTCAAACGTACCGGTCAACATGATTTTACCTCTGTGGAGCTGGAGCGCTATATCGGTGGCGGTTTGCGCGAGCATACCGAGGCTGCTGGTGTTGATGTGCGCAACCCTGATGTGTGGGTCGATCTCGAAGTACGTGACAACACGCTTTTCGTGGTGACGGCGATACACAAGGGGCTGGGCGGTTATCCTTTGGGTACACAGGAAGACGTATTGTCACTGATTTCGGGTGGCTTCGATTCTGTCGTAGCGTCCTACATGACCATGCGCCGTGGCAGCAAGACCCATTTCCTGTTTTTCAATTTGGGCGGTCATGCACATGAAATCGGCGTCAAGCAGGTCGCGCTATATCTGTGGAAGCGTTACGGCGCCTCAGCGAGGGTCAAATTCATCACCGTGCCTTTCGAAGAGGTGGTGGGCGAAATCCTCCAGTCGGTGCATCACTCTCACATGGGGGTAGTGCTCAAGCGTATGATGATGCGTGCCGCTGACAAGGTGGCAGACCGTATGCAGCTCAACGCCATCGTTACTGGTGAAAGCGTCGCGCAGGTTTCTAGCCAAACACTGCCTAACCTGCGTCTGATCGATGAAAGTTGCGAGCATCTGGTGTTGCGTCCTCTGGTGACCATGGATAAGCCGGAGATCATCGATATCTCGCGCCAGATCGGTGCCTTCGACTTTGCCAGTGCCATGCCGGAGTACTGTGGGGTTATTTCCGATAAGCCGACAACGCATGCTCGCCGTGAGCGGGTCGAAGCGGAAGAAAGTAATTTTGATTTCGAGACGCTGGAGCGCGCCCTTGAGCAGGCTGAGGTGATTCGGATTGATGATATTGTGGAAAATCATAATATCAATTCTGAGATTGAGGCGATGACCCGTGTTGCTGACAATCAGACGCTGGTCGATATCCGTCCGCCACGGGAACAGGAACGTAAGCCGCTGAATATGCCTGGCTGTGATGTTCGTATCATTCCGTTTTATCAGCTGGAAACCGAGTTTCCGACATTGCCCGAGGAGCGGGAATACCTGCTCTACTGCGATAAGGGTGTAATGTCACAGATGCATGCGCAGCATCTGCACGAGTTGGGTTACAACAACGTCAAAGTCTTCCGTCCAGCCACTCGATGAGTGGCTTTTTTTTGTGTCGAATTTGTAAATTAGCCAAAAGGCTAAGTGTCATTGTTGCATTAATGAAACACCTCTGCGTTAATGTCGACATTATTGTCGCAAAATAAGCTTGAAGCTGTATGAAATGTAAAAAAATTACAGATTGTCGACAATCTTGCAATTGCCCCCTTGGTTTGCGTTAGAATAGATTCGTTCGATCATGGGGCATCTGCTGATAGCTATTTGCAGTCAAACCTCATAGTCTGGACATCCGTCTGTCGTCCCGGCTCTGAAACCAGGAGAGCTGAGTGCGGCCAAAAGCCGCCGGCAGGCCCCAGGGTTTAGAATTACAACAGGAGCACCCACAAGATGGATAATCTGTTCTCGGAAGGCCTCACTCTTATGGCCTTCGGCATGGGTTTCGTCTTCGTCTTTCTGACGTTGCTGGTGTTTGCCACTGGCATCATGTCGCGGTTGGCTACACGCTATCTGCCTGAGCCGGTAGCCAAGGCGCCCAAAGCCCGTCCCCAGCCTGCGGCTGCAGGGGCAAGTGCCAACAACGACGAATTAGTCGCGGCCATCACGGCAGCGGTACACAAGTACCGTTCCAAGTGATGCGGTGAATAACAAGAAATCTGAAAGGAAAGGCTAACTCATGTCAGACGTAAAAAAACCGCTAGGCATTACCGACGTCGTTCTGCGTGATGCGCATCAGTCTCTGTTTGCGACCCGTCTGCGACTCGACGATATGCTGCCGATTGCCGAAAAGCTGGATAAAATCGGCTTTTGGTCCCTTGAAAGCTGGGGTGGTGCCACCTTCGACTCCTGTATCCGTTACCTGGGTGAAGATCCCTGGACTCGCATTCGTGAACTGAAAGCGGTCATGCCCAACACCAAGCAGCAGATGCTGCTGCGCGGCCAGAACCTGCTGGGCTACCGCCACTATGCTGACGATGTTGTCGACAAGTTCGTCGAGCGCGCAGCGACCAATGGCGTAGATGTGTTCCGTATCTTCGACGCCATGAACGATCCGCGTAACCTGGAGCGAGCCATCAAGGCAGTCAAGAACTGTGGCAAGCACGCTCAGGGCACTATTTCCTACACCACCAGCCCGGTTCACACCATCGAGACTTGGGTCGATTACGCCAAGACTCTGGAAGACCTGGGGGCCGATTCCATTGCGATCAAGGATATGTCCGGCATTCTGACGCCGTACAATGCCTTTGACCTGATCTCCCGCCTGAAGGCTCAGACCGGCCTGGAAGTTCAGTTCCATGCCCACGCCACTGCGGGTCTCTCTGACATGACGATCCTGAAAGCTGTAGAAGCGGGTGTGGATCGTGTCGATACTGCCATTTCCTCCATGTCCATGACCTACGGTCACACTGCGACTGAATCGGTTGTGGCCGCGCTTGCGGGTACCGATCGTGATACCGGTCTTGACCTGAAGGCGCTGGAAGAAATTGCCGCGTACTTCCGTGAAGTCCGGAAGAAGTATGCCAAGTTTGAAGGTTCCCTGCGTGGTACCGATTCCCGCATCCTGGTTGCTCAGGTGCCAGGTGGTATGCTGACCAACATGGAAAGCCAGCTCAAGGAACAGGGCGCCGCCGACAAGTTCGACGAAGTACTGGCCGAGATTCCGCGTGTGCGTGAAGACCTGGGCTATATCCCTCTGGTAACCCCGACGTCCCAGATTGTGGGTACTCAGGCGGTTATCAACGTGCTGATGGGCGAGCGTTACAAGACTATCTCCAAGGAAGTACAGGGCATCCTGAAGGGTGAGTATGGTGCTGCACCGGCACCTTACAATGCTGAGCTTCAGGCCCGTGTACTCGAAGGCAAGGAGCCTCTGACCTGCCGTCCTGCTGACCAGTTGCAGCCTGAAGTCGAAAAGCTGACCGCTGAGCTGAAGCAGATTGCCAGTGAAAAGGACATCAATCTTGAGCAGGGTGACAAGGAGATCGATGACGTTCTGACCTACGCTCTGTTCCCGCAGATTGGCCTGAAGTTCCTGGAAAACCGCGGTAATCCCGACGCATTTGAACCTGTACCGACTCTTGAGGACGCAAAACCCATGGCAACCAAGAAAAACAACGGACCTGAAGTTTATACCATCAATGTCAACGGCCAGAACTACGTGGTTCAGGTGACCGAAGGTGGTGATGTTTCCTCTATCCAGTCAGCTCCTGCCGCAGCTCCGGCAGTTGCAGCTCCTGCAGCTGGCTCCGGTGAGCCGGTTCCTGCACCGCTGGCAGGTAACATCTGGAAAGTACAGGTGGCTGCTGGTCAGGCCGTACAGGAAGGTGATGTCCTGGTCATTCTGGAAGCGATGAAGATGGAAACTGAAGTGCGTGCAGCGCGTGCCGGCACCATCGTCTCTGTTGATGTCAAAGAGGGCGACGCCGTACAGGTCGGCGACTCTCTGGTGACCCTGGCCTAAGGTAACGCCGCATGGAAAAGCTACTTGATCTATGGCAGGCATCGGGGATTTACAATATCTCCTTCGGCCAGCTGACGATGATGATCATCGGCCTGGTGTTGCTCTACCTTGCGATCCGCAAGAACTTCGAGCCGCTCCTGCTGGTTCCGATCGGCTTCGGCGGTATTCTGGCGAACATCCCTGAAGCGGGTCTGGCAATGTCGGCGGTGGAAAATGCGATCCATTTTGCCAAGCCGGAAGTGTTGCAGGCCCTGGCAAATGTTCTGGGTGTGAATGGCACTGATGCGCATGAATTGGCACACGTGTATCACAACTCCAACGCCAGCACCCATGCGGCAGCTGCGTTGGTTGCTCAGGATGCCGGTTACAGCAATGGCATGCTGTATAACTTCTATACCATCGCCATTGCCTCGGGTGCTGCACCGCTGCTGATCTTCATGGGCGTGGGTGCAATGACCGACTTCGGTCCGCTGCTGGCCAACCCGAAGACCCTGTTCCTGGGGGCGGCAGCACAGTTCGGTATCTTCGCGACTGTGCTTGGCGCTGTCGGTTTGACTAGTCTGGGTCTCATGGACTTCAGCATTCAGGATGCGGCAGCCATCGGTATCATCGGTGGTGCGGACGGCCCGACGGCTATCTATGTAGCCAGCATGCTGGCACCGCATCTGCTGGGTGCAATCGCGGTAGCAGCCTACTCCTACATGGCGCTGGTACCGCTGATCCAGCCGCCGATCATGCGTGCGCTGACCACTGAAGCCGAGCGCAAGATCAGCATGAGCCAGCTGCGTCACGTGTCCAAAATCGAAAAGATCATGTTCCCGATCCTGCTGTTGATCCTGGTAGCGCTGCTGCTGCCGGATGCTGCACCGCTGTTGGGTATGTTCTGCTTTGGTAACCTGATGCGGGAGTGTGGTGTAGTTGATCGTCTGAGTGACACCGCTCAGAACGCACTGATCAACATCGTGACCATCTTCCTCGGCCTGTCCGTGGGCTCCAAGCTGTCTGCCGACAAGTTCCTGGATGTACAGACCCTGGGCATTCTGGTGCTGGGTATTGTCGCCTTCGGTATTGGCACTGCGGCTGGTGTATTGATGGCTAAATTGCTGAACAAACTGGAAGGTGGCAATGCCATCAACCCGTTGATCGGCTCGGCTGGCGTATCCGCTGTTCCCATGGCGGCCCGCGTCTCCAATAAACTGGGTCTGGAAGCCAACCCGCAGAACTTCCTGCTGATGCATGCCATGGGTCCGAACGTGGCTGGCGTAATTGGCTCGGCGGTTGCGGCTGGTGTGATGATCAAGTTTGTAGGCTGATTCTCAAGCCGTTCCAAATGAAAACGGAGCCTCAGGGCTCCGTTTTTTGTTGGCTGTTTTCCTCAGTTGCACAGTGAGGATGCTATTCGTCCGAATGAACGGACCGGTTCAGAAACCGGCCAGGACTTCCAGATGAGCCTGGACGCTGAAAGCGAGCGGCACCGGGTTATATCCCCCCTCGAGCACGGAAACAATGCGACCGCCACAGTGCTCATCGGCAAACTGCTTGATTACCTGAGTGACTTTTCGATAGTCCTCTTCTTCCAGGTTCAGGTCGGCCATCGGGTCTTCCTTGTGAGCATCAAAGCCGGCCGATATGAAAATCATGTCAGGGCGGTGCTCGTGTAATGCCGGCAGCCATTTTTCCTCGATCGCACGATGGAATACATGAGGTTCTGTATGTGCCGCGATGGGGCAGTTGACGATATTGGGGCGGTCGATCTCGTGATAGCGTTCAGGGTAGTAGGGGTGCTGGAAGGTTGAGCACACAAGTACCTCGGGGCGGTCCTTGAAAATATCCACCGTACCGTTGCAGTGGTGAACGTCAAAATCCAGAATGGCAACTTTCTGAATCCCGGGTTGCAGCAGTGCGTGAGCGGCACCTATGGCGACGTTGTTGTAGAGGCAAAAACCCATCGCGAGGTTGTATTCCGCATGATGGCCGGGAGGCCGTACCGCACAGAAGGCGTTATTGGCCTTGCCGGCCAGTACACGGTTGGTCGCAAGGATAACACCACCGGCCGCAAGGCTCGCGGCATGCAGCGAGTCCGGGCAGAGTGCAGTATCGTCGTCTGTGTAGTGAACCCCCGACTGTGGCTGCTTGGCTTCCAGCCGCTTGTGGTGCAGCTTGTGGTGTGCCAGTGAGATCTGCTCGTCGGTAACGGGCACCGCAGTGACCTGATCCAGTTGGTCGATGAGGCCGGTGCGTTGCAACACCTTGTGAATAGCTGCTAACCGAACTGGGCTCTCCGGATGCTCGGGGCCCATGTTATGCAGCATGCAGTCCTTGTGTGTAATAAATGCGGTCGTCATAGCGATAGCCTGTTCCTCTATTGTCGACATTCTAGAGGAAAAAGTAGTGACCGAGGCTTAGGCGAAGGTCTTAATTCTTCTTAAACCCTAGTCTCTGTATTGATATTTGACCTCGGTCATGAGTCCTGCGACAAAGGTCCTCTATAGTGTTCAGACAGCATAGAACTGTCTTTGACGCCGAGCATCGCCCCCGATGCTCGGTGTTTTTTTATCAGTCTCCCTCTCTTCCTGTGCTTCTTGCTGCACCTAAGGCTCTGTATACTGAATACAATTTCCAACAACAGTATCAGACTTGAAGGTGGACCGGCCACGGTGGCTTCTCGCAACATCGACTACACCCACAAAAAGGTTCTGCTGATCGACAGCAGTGGCAACCTGCGCTCGACCATCTTCTACATGTTGCGTGAGCTGGGTGTGCGAAATGTCAAAGCGACGACCGTCAATGAAAAAGTGCTTCAGCTGATTCAGGAAGAGTCTTTTGACATCATCCTGCTGGGACACAACAGCAGCGATGCTGTCACGGGGCTACAGCTGCTGGAGGAAGCGCGTTTCCGCGGTTTTATCCGTCCCACTGCTGGCTGGATCTTCATGACCAGTGATGCTTCTCAGGAAGTCGTGTTGCACGCCATCGACAGTCGTCCTGATGATCTGTTGACGCGCCCCTTTTCCATTGAAGAGTTGAAAAGTCGTTTGGACAACCTGGTACTGCGAAAGGAGGTCATGGCTCCCGTTGAGCAGGCGATCGAGGCCGGTGATCTTGAAGCGGCTGTTCAGGCCTGTGACGATTTGCCGCGTCAGGATGCCAACCGGGACTATGCTCGTCGTCTGAAGGCCAGTCTGCTGCTACAGCTCCATCGGCCCGATGAGGCCTATGCTGTCCTTGAGCCCGCATTCTGGCAGACGCCGGACAAGGAACTTGGGCTATGCATGGCTCAGGCACTGGTTGCCATGAGGCGATTGGCAGAAGCCCAGGATTTGCTTGAGAGCCTGATTGAACATTACCCTCTGCTGATTGCCGCCTATGACCTCATGGCTCAGGTTTGCGAGCAGAGTGGGGATCTTGATGGCGCCAGAGAGATGTTGCAGCTGGCGACGTCCAAGGCACCTCTGGGTATTCCCCGGCAGATGGAATTGGGCAGGGTCGCTACGCAGACCCGGGTGCTGGAATTGGCAGAAGGGGCATACCGTAAATCCATAGCCCTTGGGCGCAACAGTTGCTATCGCTCACCTGAGCCCTACTTGAGGCTGGCCAATATTCGTCGCTTAGAGATGCAGGGGGCCGACATTCGCCGACAGATCGAGCTCCGCAACGAATTGGATGCACATCTGAATAAGGCCGAGTACAGTTTTCCGGGGGATGCGGCACTGAAGGTGAGAACGGCCTTGCTGCGTGCCAATGTGGCTCAGGATCTGGGTGAAATGCAGGAGGCCCACAAGTACCGGCAGGACGCGGAGCGTCGCAACGCCGAGCTGGATCTACCCCTGCAGCTGGAGCGTGAGTCGTTGATTCTGGCGGGTGATCATGTTCCGGTTCTGGAGCCTGAACCAGAGGTAGTCGACACGGGCACTCAGCGTGATCAGGGCATGAGTGACAAGGTTAATCGTTTGGGTGTTAAGCACTACCTGGCTGGTAAGCTTTCGCAAGCCATACGTTATTTCGGGCTGGCAATTGAATATGATCCGGGTAATGCTGCGGCACTGTTGAATCTGGCACAGCTGTTTATGGAAGCGGCCAGGGACAGTGACGGCAAGCGGGAGCAACGCCTGAAAATGGTTGATCGATACCTGCGTCTCACGGAGCGCCTGCCCTTGAATACTGCAGAGACGCTGCGCCAAAGCCAGTTGCGAATCTATCGTAAACAGCCACTGGAGGAACTGCCCGGCGGCAGCCTTGGTGTGTTACTGCGCTAGTGTGCTAGTCCAGTTGCTGCAAAAAGATTTGCGCGCTTCGATTGGTTTCCTCACGCAGTTCCTCTTTCATACGTTCAAGGTTTCGGTAGGCCAGTGCCATGCGGGGATTGTGGCGCAGCAGGTTGATATTCCGTTCCAGAAAGTGCCAGTACAGATAATTGAAGGGACAGGCGTTGGTCCCGGTTTTCTGCTTCACATCATAACGGCATCGGGTGCAGTAATTTGACATCCGGTTGATGTAAGCGCCTCCTGCGGCATAGGGCTTGCTGGCAAGAGCGCCGCCATCAGCATAGAGAATCATGCCGTGGACATTGGGCAGTTCCACCCACTCGTAAGCATCAGCGTAGACCAGCAGATACCACTCGTTGACTGCGGTCGGATCAATGCCTGCCAGCAGAGCAAAATTTCCCAACACCATCAGGCGCTGAATGTGGTGAGCGTAGGCATGTTTGTGTGTGTCCTGTATACACTGTTGCAGACAGTGCATATCGGTTTTTGCATCCCAATAAAAACCAGGCAATGGACGATCGGCCTGAAGGTAATTAAGTCTGGGATAGTCGGGCATCCACAGCCAGTAAAGACCTCGAACAAACTCTCTCCAACCCAGAATCTGACGAATGAAGCCCTCGACGGCGTTAAGGGGGGCGCTCCCGGATTCATAGGCTGCTTCAGCAGCGCGGATTGCCTGCATTGGATCAAGTAATCCCAGGTTGATGTATACGCTCAGGTGTGAGTGATACAGCCAAGGGTCTCCTGCTCGCATGGCGTCCTGATAGTCACCGAACAGCGGTAACCGTTCACGAATAAAACTGTCCAGAGCCTCTTTTGCGTGTGCGGCGGTCACACCCCACCCGAACTCATGCAGATCGCCAAAATGGTTATGAAATCGATCTTCGACCAGATCGATGACCTCTTGGGTGATACGATCCGGTGGAAAACGCACAGGTTTGGGAGGGCGCTGGGTGTCGGGCAAGGGATTACGGTTTTGTGCATCCAGATTCCAGTTGCCTCCCACCGGTTGTTCACCGTCCATGAGTAGTTTGTAGCGGCGTCGCATCCACCGATAAAAGTACTCCATGCGCAACTGTTTGCGTCCCTCTGTCCATTGGCGGAACTCTTCATGACGGCAGAGGAAACGATCGTCTTCGCGTACCTCAAGGGTGTATTCCGGGTGTGCCTGCTGCCATTGCTCAAACTGAAGCTTCAGACGGTACTCACCGGGTTCGGTCATTACGCAGTGTCGGCAATCGGAAGAAGACAGAATCTTTTCGATTTCAGCGGTAAAACTGCCACTGTTTTCCGTATCATCCAGCCGCAGGTAACGGACTTTGAATCCTTCTTCCTTCAGCTGCTTTGCAAAGTGGCGCATGGCCGAAAGTACGAGTACCAGTTTTTGTTTGTGGTGGCGTACATACGTTGCTTCCACACTGAGCTCGCACATCAGGATCAGGTCGTGACTCGGGTCTGCATCACGCAGACTGGAAATGTTCAGGTTGAGCTGATCTCCGAGAACGAGTCTAAGGCGGGGGGCATTGGGCATGGGCGTTTTCCGTGCATTTTAGGCATGGCTACGCATGTAAGCCTGGGGTGGATCTCTGTAAAGCACAGGCATAAAAAAACCCGCAAGGTAAACCTTGCGGGCCTAAACAACAAACAACAGATTAGGTATCAACACCCTGAAGCTGTCACGCAGTCTTGATCGCTTCCATGTGACGGGTCACATGGGCACCGATACGGTGACCGCTAACAGCGATTTCACCCTTCCAGCGCATCCAGGTCAGCAGTTCGCCAGCCTGTTTGTACAGTCGGGCAAAAGCACCAGGACCTTGTTCCTCAGAACAATCCGTGTAGCCCATGGCAACCAGCTCCAGGTGGATACGACGATCCTCACTCGGAAAACCGGTGTAGTGCTTTGCGTTCATAACAACACTCCCCAATATGTGTGTTAGACCTTAGTATTATATCGTGGTGATGATTGTGACACAACGGGCTGTACGAAATTTAGCCTTTGATGGGAATCAGTATCGGCTTTGTGCGCCTGCGTTATTCTTCTATGCTAAAAGGGTATTTCATCTGCTTCTATTTCAGCGGGGTCACTGTTGCGTAGGCTGGCGATTATCAATCTGCTGATCGTGTTGGGGTTAGGGCACGTGGTGGGGCTCTCCTGGCACATTAACCGTGAGGCAATAGAGGCCATATCACTGAAGGTGTTCAGTGTGCAGGGGCGTGCCGCTTTTGAGTTGATCCAAACGGCCCGGCACTGGAACGCAATTCAAGGCAAGGTGTATGTCCCGGTTTCAGAGGCGACGCCACCTAACCCTTACCTGCGAAACAAGGATCGGGATATCACCGATAACTTTGGGCGTAAGCTGACACAAGTTAACCCTGCATATATGACGCGACAGATCTCGGAGCTGTTACAGGGCTCAGAGATACAGATGCGCATCACCAGCCTTCAACCGATCAATCCTGCCAATCGCCCTGATGCCTGGGAAGCGGCAACCTTGCAGCAGTTTGAGCGCAGTGGTCAGCTTGAACGGGTCGAGAGAATCGGGGGACGTTATCGTTATTTCGCTGGCCTGACCATCCAGCCAGAGTGTATGCAATGTCATGAAGGTCAGGGGTATCGGATAGGGGATATCCGGGGCGGTATCGGCTTTAGCGTACCCGCCGTCCAGGTTGATCAGTTGGTCAGTGAGATGCAGCAAGGTTCCAGTCGAATCCATTTGCTGGTGTTCGTATTCCTGTCGATCATGGGGGTAAGCCTGTTCAGCCTGTTTTATCTGGTACGCAGTCGCCTGAGTGCCAGTGTTAAAGCCCAGGCCGAGTTGCAGCAATTGGTGGAGCGGGATGAGCTCACCGGAGTGTTGAGCCGAAGAGCCTTGATGGAGCAGTTATCCACAGAGATTAAGCGAAGTTCACGCTATGGCCAGGCGCTCAGTGTGCTGATGCTGGATCTTGATCACTTTAAACGTATCAACGATAGCTATGGGCACCCCTCAGGAGATCAGGTGCTGAAAGAAACTTCCAATGTGCTCCTGAGGCACCTGCGCGAAGTCGATTTTCTTGGTCGCTATGGTGGCGAAGAATTTACCGTCGTGCTGCCCAATACCGCTTGCCTGCAGGCTGAGCAGCTGGCAGAGCGGTTACGCGAGGCGGTATCAGACTGTCGAATTCAACTGCCGGGTGGTGAGCAGGTCCAGATCACGGTGAGCATCGGGGTGACAAGTTGCAGCCGAGGAGAGCTTGATGCAGAAGTACTGCTGGCTCATGCGGATAAAGCACTGTATTTGGCCAAGCAGCAGGGGCGCAATCGGATAGCTGTTCACGGTCAGGCCTGATGATGGTTTGAGTGCTGGGTGTTCGGGTGCGACGCTCCGTGCGACAGTTGTTAGAACAGCTTGGCTTGAACGCTGGGCGAGGAGGGGCCAGGGGCCTGGTCCTGTTGTCGAAGCAAAACGGCCAGCTCACACAAGGGAACGGGTTTGCTGAACAGGTAGCCCTGTACCTGGTTGCAAAGATGGTTTTTAACGAACTGATATTGCTGTTCTGTTTCCACACCCTCAGCAACGACCTTCAGGTTCAGGTTGTGTGCCATATCGATAATCGTTCTGACAATGACTTCGTCATTCGGATCTGTGCCGATGTCCTGTATGAAAGAACGATCAATCTTCAGGGTATTCAGTGGCAGTTGCTTGAGGCGACTCAGGGATGAATAGGCGACCCCGAAGTCATCAATGGCGATCTCAACACCGAGGTTGCGAATCTTGCTCAGCTGCTCATATACCGAACCGACCTCGGAAACCACCAGCGTTTCGGTAACTTCCAGTTCCAGTTTATGTGCCGGAAAACCAGTCTCTTCAAGGGTTCTGGCGATGCGCCGGTAGACATCTTCCTTGATAAACAACGCAGGGGACAGATTAACTGCAAGTGACAGCTGGGGTTCTGACTCGCCATACAGTGACAGAAGATCCTGGCAGGCCCGATGAGTCACCCAGTCGTCTATTTCACTGATGAGGCCGCAATCCTCGGCCAAAGGAATGAACTCGGCCGGTGAGATAAAGCCCTCCTCATCATCGAACCAGCGTATGAGGGCTTCAACGCCTGTCATCCTGAGGCTTTGGCTGTCCCATTTGGGCTGGTAGTGGAGGGTAAAGGCATGCTGGGTCAGTGCACAACGCAACTTGCTTTCCAGCAGCATACGGCGTTCGGTCCGCTGGTTCATTTCAGTGACGTAGAAGTTGAACTGATTGCCGCCCAGTTCTTTTGAATGATACATGGCCGTGTCGGCATTCTTCAGCAGTGCTGACGCCTCTGTGCCGTCTTCAGGAAAGAGACTGATGCCGATGCTGGTACTGACCTGCAGATGGTAACCATCAATATTGGCCGGATGGCTGATCGCCTTGACCAGCTTCTGTGCCACTTCTGCTGCGCCGTCAACGCTGGCATCCATCAACAGAACAGCAAATTCATCCCCCCCCAGGCGGGCAAGGTTGTCACTCTCACGCAGGCAGTTCCGCAGGCGCGCTGACATTTCGATCAGCAGTTTATCTCCGATGCCATGCCCAAGGGTATCGTTGATCTCCTTGAATCGGTCCAGGTCGAGAAACATGACGGCAAGCTGGCTTTTATGCCGTTGCGCATAATGGATCGCGGTAATGAGGTTGTTATCAAAGGTAGCGCGATTGGATAGCTCCGTCAGGGTGTCATGAAAGGCCTGATGTTCAAGCTGACGGGTGAGCTCCTCCAGTTCTGCGGTGCGCTCTTGAACCTTTTCTTCAAGATGAGCCTGAATGCTGCGCAATTCCTCATCACGCAACTGGATCTGGTTGAGCATTTCATTGAAGTCATCTGCCAGGTTGCCAATTTCATCTTGCGAAAGCTTTTCTGCTCTGAGCTCATAATTGCGGGTCTCGGTGATGCGCCGAGCGGTTCGGGCAAGGTTCAGAATCGGGCCTGTTACTACGCCTTGTGCGACATCCGATAAAATACTGGCGACCAGAACGGAGACCAGAAACAGTCCCAGTACCACCATCATTCGCTGTACCTGCTGTTGCTGCCAGTTGCTCAGTTCGGACAGAATCATGATATGGCCGATGGTTTCATGATCATGAATGACCGGCTGGAGTATATAGAGTACGCCATCAAGTTCGCCGGTAGTGCGCTTGGGCAAGGCCTCAGGGAGGGAGACCGATCCTCTTCTGTAGGTTGCAAAGCTCTGTCCTGAATGGTCAAACAGTGCCGCGGCAACCACATTGTCTTCACCGCTCAGGGTCGCCAGAGTTTGTTGCGCCGCGTCCGTATCACCGAACACCAGAGCGGCCAGGGTGTTGTTACCAATCAGACTGCCCTGCGAGCGCATTCGGTCGTAGAGTTCGCCTCTTGAACTAATCCAGTCACTGACAGCAAATCCCAGTGTGGCGAGCAGCAGCACGGAACAGCTGATGACCATCAGCAGGACCAGAAGTTTGCGTTTGAGCGATTGCCTTTTGAACAGACTCTTCATACTTGCCTACACTAGGGTCGGTTGACTCTGGCCAGTTTCAGCAACTCCGAACTGATGGTGAGCCCTGCCTGGGTGACGAGATTGAGGTTGACTTCAAATCCCATGCCCTTTCCGTCTCGAACCAGATTGATCATGGCGTGATGGTGGTCTTCGTTGCGGGTACCCGGTTCAGTAAGGTCTGCAATGGTCAATACAGGGTCTGTAAGAGTATCGTCCAGCTCAAGGTGAAACTGCTGCAACTGAGAGGTGCCAATGAGCACCACGTCACAGGAATTCGAGCGATGGAGAGCATCGATAACCCGTTTTTCCACAGGGCGCTGCTGTACTTTCTTACCCTGGATGGATTCGAATCCGCGGCCCAGAAAGTCTTCCCGGTAATAGCAGATGACAAATCGATCCTGACGCTGGATCGAGAGATTCTGGGGCCAGTCGACAAACTTGGCCATGTTATACACAAAGGCCGCTTTTATGAGGCTGACTTTCTCAGACTGAGGATCGGCAAAGGCTCTGCTGCTCGCGATCAGACAACAGGCGCAGAGTGACAGCCAGAGCGCAACCTGCACGGGATAAGGCTTCATATCGCGGCGTTCTATCAGAGCCTGGATCAAAGGTCACCACTCCAGCTCAGGCGCAGCCAGATTACTCGTTCACTGCGTTCATTGTTGAACTGAGAGCCAAAGTCGGCGGCCGGGTCGAAGACCTTTTTATCAAACAGGTTGTCAATCCCGGCGGTGTAGGAAAGGCTGGGGTTAATCTGTCCAAAGGCATAGAGGTTGGTCACCACAAAGTGATCGGCAGCATCATTCGAGAAACTGTTGGTGTCCTCGCGAGTACTGTTATGAATCAGACTCAGACCAAGGTTGTGATGCGGCAAGTAGCGATAATCCAGCTGAGCACTACCGGTCCAGCTGGCCAGGTAGGGCAACTCCTGACTGTCCGGTGCGTCTGAATGCAGATATGCCGCTCCCAGACGCAGATTCAGTCGATCGCTGAGGCGGGCATTGAACAGAGCCTCGACACCACGCATCGTATAGCGATCGTCACTGTTGGAGAAAAACTCGTCGGCATTGTCTGGCGTAGGCATCTCCAGAATAAAGTTATCCAGCTGACTCCTGAACAGGCTGATACTCAGATTGGCCTCATCCCATTGATAGATATACCCAAGTTCCATCATGCGAATCTCTTCGGCATCAGCCACTGGTGGGATGAAGCTGGTACCTTCCATCACCTTGAGGTATTCACGCAGGGTTGGAGTGCGGATCGCGGTACCGTACTGAGCCTTGAATGTCTGCCGAGCGTCCGGGGTATATACCAGCGCCGCACGGTAGTTGAAGTAACCGCCGAACTGGTCAAATTCGTCATAGCGGCCACCAAGAGTCAGGTTCAGCTCGGGGCTGATATCCCAGACATCCTGAACGAAGAGGGCAAAGTCGTTGTTGGTGATGCCCGGTTTGGACAGCAGGTTGCCGGTTTCGGCAGGGTCCAGAAAACCATCACTGAAATGAAAGAAGCGAGTGTAGCTGGTGTCGTCGGCCTGCTCATGCTGCCAGCTCAGGCCAGCGGCAAGCGTATGGTCTCCATAGCGCTTCAAGCCGGTTACTGAAGCACCGGCCTTGGTGGCATTCTGATACTCGATGTAACCCAGAGCTCGGGTGTTCTGCTCAATCTCGTATTCTTTGATGTGGTCCTGCTGATAATAGAGCACGCTCTCGATGCGCCCCGTATCAATGGTACCCGTTTCATAGTTTGCCGCCAGTGTCAGTAATTGCTCATCGACAAAGGCATCCTGGCTGCTGGGGATGAATAAAAAAGGCGTCGAGTTGTCCGTGTAATTCAGCGACAAGGTCAGGCCCGGTAGAGGCTTGCCCTTGAGCTGGAAGTTACTGAAATCTTCATCCAGTGGCTGGAGAACCTCTGTTCCGATAAAACTCAGACGGTCGCTCCGAAAAGGAGCATCCTGTTGCGTGTGACTGGCAAACGCCTGGAATGTCGGGCTGTTGTAACTCAGCGTGCCTTTCAGGCGCTGGTGGTCGGCCGCTTCGGCAGTCAGGTTATATTCCGGAGTGTCTGAAAAATCACGGGTGGTAACGGAGATGATGCCGCCGAAGGCATTGGCGCCATAAAGGCTGGATGCAGGGCCAAGAATGACCTCGACTTTCTCGATGCTCTCAAGAGGCAGGTTGTCGCCCAGCGAGAAGTGACCATAGTAGAGGCTGCGCATCCTGACGCCGTCCACCATGAGCACCATCTTGTCGTTGTAACGATCCAGCAGGCCGCGAGCCCAGATGGAGCGGTGCCGTTTGCGGTACTGGTTCGACTGCAGGCCGGGGACAAAGGCCATAAGGTCATCCAGAGAGCGAACACCAAGGTGCTCGAATTCTTTCCGGCTGAAAGTGTAAACCGTTCCCGGTGCCTTGCTGGTTTGTGTTGGCAGCAGCGATGCCGAAGTGAACACCTCAAGAGAAACCAGTTCCTTGAGAGACAGTGACGCAAAGTCGGCACCATCGGGCGCGGCGGCCTGAACAGTTACAGACACCGTACATAGCAAGGCCATGCACGGGGCAGAGAGAGAATGTGTCCGATGGTTAATCATTATTATTTTCCCCAGACAGGACTTTTACATTGGCATGATGGTGACAGGGGGCGTGTCATTGGCTTGCCAAACAAGAGGAAGTCCTGTCCTTGAACATCCGGTCGCTTTCGCATGAGCAACTACCGAGTTGTGAAAGCGCAGGCACCATATTCCAAACTTTATTCAGTGAAAACAAGTCCCTTACCACTAAGGTTGACCAAGGGCATGGTTTGACAGATCGCTTTTCGTGGTGAGTCTGAAACGCTGGCTGAGTCCCTAAGGGAGCTGACCGATGAATCAACCATGTCTGAAGGGTGCATGAACGCGCTGTGAGTATGCGCTTTCAGGAAGGCGTACTCTGCTTTCTACTGAGGGCGCACTCTAATACAGCACGTCCCATGATGCTCCAGAGCCTCCTGCAAATGCTGCATAAGGAGTGGTCTGACCGATCGAAGCCTTTTTTTGGCAATGGCCTGAAACTGCATTGATTGTTTCCAGGGGCATTGTGGCCACAGGCAGATGGCTCTGGTGTATGAGATCTGGATAATGTCAGGCGGTTTTTTTGGTTTTTCTCAGCAGATAGGACTTTCCGGGATCGACAAGATAATGCCCCTTCATGGTCGTTCTGCCGATCAGCATGCGGAATCCCATAGTGTCGCGGTTTGTCAGCGTGACTTCTGCGATATGCGTGGTTGAACCTATGGTTATGCAGGTCTCTATGACATAACGCATTTCGCTGTGACCACCAGAGTCGCGTACTTCGCGTTCATCAAGCAAGGGTGCCTGGCACTCAATCACCGTTTCCGAGTCTCGCTGAAACGGGTGAATCTTGAAGTTCACCATCTTAACGCCATCGACCTCTGCAAGCCTGACATCGAAAGCATGCAGAGCGGATGTCCTTGCGCCGGTATCGACTTTTGCCTTGATCTTCGCAATCCCTAAATCAGGCAGGGATACCCATTCTCGCCATCCAAGTGTTTTAGTCATGTCCATTGTGTCCATCAGAGTCAGGATTGGTTACCGCTGTGTCAGGCAAGTCCATTACCTTGGGGCGGCGCCTGCGTTGAGCTCGAGCCGGAACCATGCCGCGCATGGATTCGAGTTTACCGAAGCACAGCAGCTTGTCCCCCGGTTCCAGAATCCGGTCCGCTCTTGGGTTGGGTATGACTTTACTGCCCCTGTTAAGGGTCAGGACATTCAGGTCCTTGGATGAGAGGTCTACATCCGAAATGGTTTTGCCGACGAATTCTGACCCATCTGGAACCAGAATTTCACTGACGCCGTACCCCTTGCTGACAGTGAGTCGCTGGCGAATATCTATTTCGGGAAACTCAACCTGTGCCGCTATGTAGTCAATGATGGCACCGGCAACATCCAGCTGAGTACAGCTTTCGATGCCCTCCAGGCCGGGGGATGAATTGACTTCCATGATTTGGGGGCCGGTGGCGCTCTCCAGCATATCGACCCCGGCAACACGCAAGCCCAGAATTTGTGCTGAGCGAATGGCGGCTTCTGCATACTCTTCCGGGAGGTCAATTGGTTCGGCGATACCACCACGGTGGACGTTGCTTCTGAACTCCTGTCCTTGAGCAACGCGTCGCATGGCGGCAACCACGCGATCGCCGACGACCAGCGCACGTATATCCCGGCCGCGGCTCTCGGCGACGAATTTCTGAATCAGTACGTTCTGTTTCTGGCTTTGCAGTAACTCGATGATCGACTCGGCAGCCTTGACGGTATCTGCCAGAAGAACACCTATGCCTTGAGTGCCTTCGATGAGTTTTATGATGACCGGAGCACCGCCTACACGTTCAATGGCCGGCAAAACATCCCGCTTGTCGCGAACGAAAGTGGTTTCCGGAATGCCGATATGGTGGCGGGCAAGAATCTGCAGGCTGCGCAGTTTGTCTCGGGAGTTGGCAATGCCATGAGCGGTATTGGCGCAGAAAACGTCCATTTCCTGGAATTGACGCACGACCGCCGTACCGTAGTAAGTGATCGAGGCGCCAATTCTGGGCAGGACGGCATCATAATCACTGAGCTGTCTGCCACGGAAATACAGGTCAGGGTCGCCACGCTTTAAATCGATGGCAAACTTCAGTGTGTCCAGTACCTTGACATTGATGCCTCTGTCCAAGGCGGCTTCTTTCAACCGGCGGGTGCTATATGATTTTAAGGACCGAGAGAGTATTGCCAGTTTCATGATCACTTCCTTGATTGTCGATACAGGCTGTCAGGCAGTTAAGAGCAGCCTTGAGGTCATCATAGTTCATTCTGCAGAACCGATCACATTGACCGTTTCCGGGTGAGGCAAGCGAGTGTGCTCGAGTGTTTCAGTCTGATGGAGGTGGGCCTCATCCCGCAAGGCCTTCAGGACAAGGCTGAAAAACAGGTCAAATCATGGATGTCCAGATTGGGAGTCTGCTAGAGCATCTCCAGCCAGATCGACCACCACTTTATTGCGGCCCGTATTCTTGGCGTGATACAGGGCATCATCCGCTCTGCGCACCAGACGCTGATAGTCTGGGTGCCCGTCAAAACAGGCGATGCCAATACTGATCGTGGCGTTCAGCTCTTTACCCTCGGAGAGCCGGAACGCTTCCTGCTCGACGCTTTTACGCAGTTTCTCGGCCATCGACCTGGCGCGGGTCGCATCCATGTCCACGGCAATCAGCAAAAACTCTTCTCCGCCCAGACGGAACAAATAATCACCGGAACGGCTGTTGTTCACCAGAATGAGTGACAATTGCTGCAGTACCGCGTCACCGGCCTGATGGCCATAGGTATCATTCACCCGCTTGAAGTAATCAATATCAATCGCGAAAACGGCAAAGCTCGTTTTTTGTGAGCGGGCCTGACTGATCTGCTTGCTCAACACCACAGGCATGAATTTGCGGTTCAATAACCGGGTCAGCACATCTCGCCCTGACTCCAGTTCGTTGTTCTGCTCAAACAGGTTGCTCAGGTGAAAGCGAATGCTCTTGACCTTGTCACGCAGATCCCTGAGCAGGTGAATGTTGGAGAGCTTACTGTTGACACTGTTGTCATCAGCGCCAAACAGGGGCAGCAGCACGTTGTCGATCTCTTCCATGGTGTCCATAACCACCGCTGCCTCGGCTGAGCCCTCGAAGGCATGAATCCCCTTGTGCCGAAACCAAAGTCCGAAGTCTGACGCCTGGATGCGGGGCATTTCGCTGGATTTGGTGCCAATTGCCTGACTGAACATCAGCTGGTTTTCCCAATCGAACAGGGCCGCTCTCTGGTGTTCTTTCTCGTTGGCAATATTCTGGGTAATGGCGAACAGTCGATAAGCTTCTTCTGCTCTGGAGTTACGGTCGTGTGACAGTTCATAGGCATGGCCCATGATTTCCATCGCCAGGTCAATCGTGTCGGCGACCAGTCGTATGGCCGAGTACCGTGCGTCTGCCGAAAGGTGATCGACTTCGTGTAACAGCTGCGCAAATCGATCCTTCAGACAACGAGCCCCCCGAAGTACCAGGTGTAAGGGAATGTCGATACGTGCATGCACTTCACCAATCTTGCGCTGCTCGGCAATCAGTCGCTGCACGTCTTCATCGGTGCCTGCGCAGAACAGACCGGATACCCAGCGCTGCATCGACTGCCCTAGGTGTGAATACTAAACACCTTGTTCACGCAGCTTCGGTATTCGAGACACCGGCGGTAGATTTCCGATACTGCCATGAGGGCGCTGTTTATTGTAGTGGTTGATCCAGTCTGTCAGCGCCCAGGCCCTTGATATGTCGTTTGCGTAGGGCACTGCATATGCCCACTCCCTGATCATTGTTTGTATAAATCGCTCCGCCTTGCCGTTCGTTCTGGGCGTGTATGGGCGCGTGTATACATGCTTGATCCCTTCCCGTTGTAAAACTGCATTGAACCGACGGGAACGATAGGCTGGACCGTTATCGGTCATCAGGCGTTTCACCTCTACACCTATTCCGCGGTAGGCCGCTAGAGCGTTTTCCAAAAAGCGCGTTGTGGTGCCTTGCTGCTCATCTGGTAGTACCCGGGCAAACGCCCAGCGGCTGTGATCATCAATACAGATATGAACGCACTCATAACCCGCACCTCGGGTATTCTGGCGACGGTTGTTTGTCACGCGGTGGCCGGGCCTGTCGAAGCGAGGCAGCTTCTTGATATCCATATGCAGCATGTCACCCGGCGCGGGGTGTTCGTAGCGCTGCGCAGGTTGCACCGGCTCCAGGTGTGAGGCTCGATTGAGCTTAAGTCGGCGCAGTACAGCTGTCACTGTGGAGTAAGCCAGACTCAGTGCCTGTGCGATCTGCTTGGCAGTCCACTTGAGTGTCAGGCGCATCTTCTGAATCAGCTCAACCCACTGTTTCGGCATCTGCCTCGGTGAGGCGTGGGGACGGCTGGATGCTGACTCAAGACCAGCCTCACCTGCCTCTCGATAACGAGCAATCCACTTGTACACAGTGTGCGTGCTGATACCAAAAGTGCTGGCAATGTCTCGCACCGGCTGCCGCTTACGGAGGGCTCGATCAACGATCAGGGCTCGAATATGAGGCGTAGTTCGGGCATTCTTGTGAGGGTTGTTCATGTCGGTTGTTCTGTGCTGTTTGTTTGGCGATAACCAGCATCTCGAACTTAACCGGCGTGAACAACCTCCTTAGCACCCACACCTAGGCGGCTTTGGACCTCGTCGTTGGATAAAAACTGTGACGCGCCGGGGTCGGATAGCATTTCCCGATAGAAGTGTTCGGATAGAGAAGCCGAGTGCTCCCGTGCAAAGTCGATGGCGAGCTGCCGTATATCAGGGGAGAAACGAAGGTTGATGGACGACCATTCTGAACACAGGTGCTCGGAAGAAATGCGAGGCATGAGTACACCTTTGCCGGGAGGGGAAAATAATCGTGATTATACCATGACGGACGGCCAGGCTTTAACAGGCTGAACGGAAGGATAAAATGCTGTTTTGCAGCCTATCGAAGCGACTGTAAGGGGGGAGTAAGGGTTAGTACAGAATGTGCTCTTGCAAACTTCGTCAAAGGCTTGAAGAAGTGGTACCCGCGGCCGGACTCGAACCGGCACACCTGTTAGGGCAGGGGAATTTTGAACCCTCTAGCGCGCACGTCATGATCACCTTGAAAACCCATGCTTGGGCCGTTTTTGTCTGCCGGTCTCTTTCGGCTGGCCAGTTCGGCGATGCGTGAGAATTCAATCGCTTCTCCGTTACTATTGACTCCAAAGAAATACACAAAGAAGATGGGGGTTTTTAAGAACAATCCATAAGACTTAGGGGTGTAAGCTTGTGAAAAAAATCTTGAGATACGGGCAGCCTTTCCTGTATTTGCTGCTTTTGGGTTCCATCTCAGCTAAAGCTGAAGCTGCACTGCTGGTACAGTCGACATACTCCAGTAATATAACCAGTACCAGTGCTACGCTTAATATCAGAGTGCAGAACACCAGTGGCAGCAACTCTGTTGATGGCGTAGCAATTGGTTGGGGTGGAAACTCGGGTACGCCTTACACTAATACGACATCTGGGCAGAATGTACCCCCAAATTCGACAATCACTATATCAAGAAATATCTCTGGTCTCAGCTGTGGGCAAACATATTACTATGCCGCCAACTGGTTTGGCGTATTCTACGGCCCTGAGCAAACCTTCACTACAACTGCCTGTGACTCTACTCCGCCAAATATAAATATTTCGGCTCAAGAAGTATCAAGTGGAGAATCCTCGGACGACAGCAGCATCCAGCTTACGTTCACGACAAATGAACCGACTGTGAATTTTGATGCATCGGACGTGACAGTGGGTAATGGCTCAATCAACAGCTTCAGTGCAGTTTCATCCACTGTGTATACAGCCACCCTTGTTCCGAACTCTATTGGAACTGTCACTGTGTCCGTTTTGGCAGGTGTATTTACAGACGCCGCCAGTAATGGAAATACCGCTTCCAGCGTATTTGAGTGGAATTATGGATCTGACCCGACATCGAAAGCTGACGTTATTGATACATTGAATGCAACGACTCAGGCCGCCAATCGTTTCTACAGCAATAGTATCAAGCATGCGAATGATAGGATGCAGTGGCTGCGAAGGAATCAGTCATCCGATTTGAAATCGGTTCAGGGGATTAATCTTCATGTTGATGATCCTTTGCTGCAACAGTTCATCAGTGGGGACCCGAAAGCGCTGAGCGCATTCTACCTTGCATCGAACACGACATCTCAGAGTGACAGTCGTCTGGGGGCCAATGTACAGACCATGGCTGATGTAGAGGCCCCTCCAATGGAGTTGGTCATTGCGAGCGCTCAAAACAGTTTTGGAAGGGTCAATCTGAACCCGACCGCCGGAAAAGTCCTTGGTGACTGGTATCTTTGGACCGCAGGTAACCTGACACTTGCGAAAGACAAAAACTCAGTCACCAACCAGAGCAATGATACTGAAAGTATTAACCTGGCTATTGGTATGGATAAGCAGCTGAGCAATGAATCGATTATCGGCTTCGCCTTGAATCTGGGGCAGGATGATATCGATGTTGGCAACGCTGGCAGTAACCTTGAATCCGATAATGTCAGTTTGTCCATGTATACCAGTATTGACAGTCAAGAGCTGCCGCCAATTGATCTGGTATTGGGGTTGGGTCACATGAGCCTGGACTCAGTGCGAATGGATGGCACCCAGGTGCTGACCGGAAGCCGAAATGCCAATATGATCTTCGGTTCCGCATCCATCAGAAAAGAGCCGATCATCAAAGGGGACTTTTTGCTGACCCCCTACGCAGAAATAAATGCCGCTTATACAAGGCTGGGAAGCTATACAGAACAGGGTGGTGCACTTGCTCTGGAGTATGACAGACAGAATGTTAAGAATTACATGATATATCTGGGTGTGGATGCCGATTATAAGATGGCTGTGAATGGTGGTCAGCTCAGACCTTTTGCGAGGCTGGCTTACGGCTTGGATTTGTCTCCCGAGTCCAATGCTGATCTCCGCTATGTTGGTGATGCAACAGGCTATCGTTTGAAAGTTGATGCTTCCGCAACCTCCCATTGGATTTTCCGAGTTGGTGGGGATTATCAGCATAATAACGGGGTAGGCTCTTCGCTTGTGTACGAACGGACTCAATCCGTTAATTCCGGTCATGCTGACTCAATTCGTTTCAGGCTGGCCGTGCCCTTCTAAGATAAGGGACAGCTCCAGCGGCACCGGGGAGGAAAACCTCCTCGGATGCCGAGATCTGTTACGGGTTCGCACCCGACATACCTCCCGGCTTCCGCCGTTCGTGGTCACCGCCAGCAATGCGTGGATTACCGCCTTAAGCTACTGCACGTCCAGAAAACGGGTACGAATGTTGTCCTCCCGCAACTGCTCGATCTTCATCGCTTCATTCACGTCGATTACATCCATGCGCAGCGCCAGCTGTCCCATCGTCTTCAGCAACCCGATGATGCGGTTACAGGTGGCCGGAGCCAGTGCCGATCGCCTCGGCTTGGGCGAGTTAAGGTCTAACCGGAGCACTAGCGCGGCCTTCAGGTCGCGGAACAACAGGTGAGCACACCGGAGCTTGATGGATACCGTTGGATGTCACGACGCACAGAAACTGCACAGACGGCGGGCAGGATATGGACCGGGTGGGGCATTCAGGCACAAAAAAAGCGGCCACCTTTCGGTCCCGCTTGCTTGTCAAAGCCTTTGATTTACAGGCTTTTTCTGTGCTTCTTCAAGGGCTTGAAGAAGTGGTACCAGCGGCCGGACTCGAACCGGCACACCCGTTAAGGCGGGGGATTTTGAATCCCCTGTGTCTACCAATTTCACCACGCTGGCTTTGCAGTCGATCAACAGTCAAACCGTTGAAAGCAGGCGCATATTATATTTGTCTTGATCGGTTCGTCAATCAGGACTGAAAAAAATGCTGCGCTCAGGTAGAATTCGCCCTTTCCAACAGGTTTCCAGTTTGAGTCCCATGCAGGTAAAAGATTTCTACTTCGAGCTGCCGGAGGAGCTGATTGCGCGCTACCCTCTGGAGCAGCGCAGTGCCAGCCGTTTGCTCTGTGTCGACGGCAATACCGGCGAACGGGCGCATCGCCAGTTCTCTGATCTGCCTTCCTTGCTTCAGCCCGGTGATTTGCTGGTCTTCAACGACACCCGCGTGATTCCGGCGCGTTTGTTTGGCCAGAAGGCGAGCGGTGGCAAGATCGAGATGCTGATTGAGCGCGTGACTTCAGACAGTGAAGCGCTGGCGCATATCCGCTCCAGCCGTGCCCCAAAACCCGGCGCGAAGCTCGAACTCGAAGGCGGGCTTGAGGCGGAGGTGACCGGGCGTCAGGAGAACCTGTTCCAGGTGCGCTTCACCAATCTGGACGGGCACCTGGTCAGTGCGCTTGAAGAACATGGTCATATGCCGCTGCCGCCCTACATGAAGCGCGAAGATCAGCTGTCCGATCGAGAACGTTACCAGACGGTCTATAACCGCAAGCCCGGCGCGGTGGCCGCGCCCACGGCAGGGCTGCATTTCGATCAGCCCTTGCTGGAGCAGCTCAAGGCGATGGGGGTCGAGCAGGCATTTGTGACCCTGCATGTCGGAGCGGGGACCTTCCAGCCGGTGAAGGTGGACAATATTCAGGATCATCACATGCATGCCGAGTATATCGAAGTCTCGGAAGAGACCTGTGCGGCAGTCAAGGCGGCACAGGCGCGTGGCAATCGTGTGATCGCCGTGGGTACGACCAGCGTGCGTTGTCTGGAAACCGCCAGTCAGTCCGGCGAAATCCAGCCGTTTTATGGTGATACCGATATTTTCATCTATCCCGGTTATCGCTACCGCACGGTGGAGGCCCTGATTACCAACTTCCATCTGCCTGAATCGACCCTGTTGATGCTGGTCAGTGCCTTTTCAGGCCACAAGGCGATGATGGATGCCTATGCCGAAGCCGTAGCCGAACGTTACCGTTTCTTCAGCTATGGCGATGCCATGTTTTTGACCCGTCGTGAGGCGACGGATGAGGAGTCCCCGTGAGAAAAGAATGCTTTATGAAGTTTGAAACCATCACCACGGAAGGCAAGGCGCGTCGTGGTCGTCTGACCTTCCCGCGGGGCGTGGTGGAAACCCCGGCGTTCATGCCGGTGGGGACGTACGGTACGGTCAAGGGCATGCTGCCGCGTGATATCGAAGCCACCGGTGCGCAGATTATTCTTGGCAACACCTTCCACCTGATGCTGCGACCGGGCACCGAAATCGTGCAGATGCACGGTGATCTGCATGATTTCATGCAGTGGAAGGGGCCGATTCTGACGGACTCGGGCGGTTTTCAGGTGTTCAGTCTTGGCAAGTTGCGCAAGATCACCGAAGAGGGCGTGACTTTCCAGTCACCCGTCAATGGCAGCAAAGTGGTGATGACCCCGGAAAGTTCCATGCAGGTGCAGCGTGAGCTGGGTTCCGACATCGTCATGATCTTCGACGAATGCACGCCCTATCCGGCTTCTCACAAGGAGGCGGCTGATTCCATGCGCATGTCGCTGCGCTGGGCTCAGCGTTCGAAAGACGCCCATGGTGACAGCCCTTCGGCGCTGTTCGGTATTATCCAGGGGGGCATGTATGAAGACCTGCGTGACGAGTCGCTGGAAGGCCTGACCGGTATCGGCTTCGATGGTTATGCCATTGGCGGGTTGTCCGTGGGCGAGCCGAAGGAAGACATGAAACGCGTTCTGGATCATCTGGCGTGGAAAATGCCGGAAGACAAGCCGCGCTACCTGATGGGCGTGGGCAAGCCGGAAGATCTGGTTGAGGGCGTCCGTCGCGGCGTTGACATGTTTGACTGCGTGATGCCTACCCGTAACGCGCGCAACGGTTTCCTCTTCACCCGCAAGGGTATCGTCAAGATCCGCAACTCGGCGAACAAGACGAATACTTCACCGGTTGATGAAACCTGCAGCTGTTATACCTGTCAGAACTTCAGTCGCGCCTACCTGCACCACCTGGACAAGTGCAAGGAGATCCTTGGTGCGCAGCTCAATACCATCCATAACCTGCACTATTATCAGGAGCTGATGGCCGGTTTGCGCAACGCTATTGAACAGGGTAAATTGAGCGACTTTGTAGACGAATTCTATCGTCAGCGGGGCGAGGAAACGCCACCACTGACGGCATGACACGAACACTTTTTACTGTAATCGGGAGTACACCTGAATGAGCTTTTTCATCTCTCCGGCGCTGGCCGCTGAAGCCCCTGCAGCAGCCCCAGATGCGGGTCTGTTCAACATCCTGTTCCTGGTCGGCTTCGGTCTGATTTTCTACTTCTTCATGTGGCGCCCACAGGCCAAGCGTGCCAAGGAGCACAAGAATCTGATCTCCAATCTGGCCAAGGGTGATGAAGTGATCACCGCCGGCGGCATTATCGGCAAGGTTACTCGCCTGACTGATGACTACGTCGTACTGGAAGTGTCTGAAGGTACCGAGCTCAAGTTCCAGAAAGCCCACGTGGCTGCCGAACTGCCCAAGGGCACGATCAAGGGTATCTAAGCCCAGTCTTGAGTGATCCAGCGCCACTGTTCAGGTGGCGCTTTTGTTTTTGGTGAGGATGGAGCACGATGCTCAACCGCTACCCCCTGTGGAAAAATCTGATGATCCTGCTGGTGCTGGCGATCGCCGGTCTCTATGCAGCTCCCAACCTGTACCCTGACGATTATGCCGTACAGATCTCGGGTACACGTACGACTCAGGTCGATGCTGACACCCTGACACGGATAGAGTCGGCACTGGAGGCCTCCGGTATCCAAGTGAAAGGTACTGAAATGCAGCAGGACGGAGTGGCGCTGGTTCGGCTGCCGAGTTCTGACGCTCAGTTGGCGGCCAAGGATGCAATCTCGGATCAGTTGGGTAGCGACTACGTGGTCGCGCTGAACCTGGCACCGACAACCCCGGACTGGTTGGGCAGCATGGGCGCCGGTCCCATGAAGCTGGGTCTGGACCTGCGTGGTGGTGTTCACTTCCTGCTGGAAGTCGACATGGCGCAGGCGGTGGGACAGCGCCTCGACGTGTATGTCAGCGAAATCAAGACCAAGCTGCGTGAGGAAAAACTGCGCTACCGCGTGGTGGACCACCTCGAAGATGGTCGTCTGGCGATCCGCTTCATCGATGCGGAAACCCGGGATGCGGCTTCAAGCCTGCTGCTGCGTACTTATCAGGAGTTTCTGGTCGACAGCGATGACGTCGATGGTGAAGCCTGGCTCTACGTCAATCTGACCGAACAGACCATCCGTGACATCGAAGACTATGCGATCAAGCAGAACCTGACCACGCTGCGTAACCGTGTCAACGAACTGGGTGTGGCAGAACCGCTGGTACAGCGTCAGGGGCGCAACCGCATCGTGGTTCAGCTTCCGGGCGTGCAGGATGCGGCTGCTGCCAAACGCATCATCGGCAAGACCGCCAATCTGGAGTTTCGTCTGGAAGCAGGTCCGGATGCCAGCCGTGCGGATACCGAAATCTATGGCTTCCGCGATACGCCTGACCGCAAGGCCACGCTGGAGAAGGACGTAATCATCACCGGTTCCAGCGTTTCCAATGCACAGGCGGCGTTTGACGAAAACGGCATGCCGCAGGTGTCGATTACACTGGATGCGAAGGGCGGCCAGATGATGAGTCGCGTCACCCGCAATGCGATCCAGCGCCGTATGGCCGTGCTGTTCGTGGAGCACAAGCAGCGCATGCTGGTGCAGACCATCGACGGCGAGCGGGTCGAAAAGCGTATTCCCTATACCGAGAAAGGCATCATCTCACTGGCCACTATTCAGAGTACGCTGGGTAATTCATTCCGCATTACCGGTCTGGACAGTGCCCAGGAGTCTTCCGAGCTGGCGCTGCTGCTGCGAGCCGGTGCCCTCGCTGCGCCGATCTATTTTGTCGAAGAGCGCACCGTTGGGCCTAGCCTGGGGGCCGAGAATATCGAACTGGGTACCCTGTCGGTCCAGATCGGTTTCGCGCTGGTCCTGATCTTCATGCTCATTTACTACAAGACTTTTGGTCTGCTGGCGAATATCGCGCTGACACTGAACCTGGTGCTGCTTGTAGCCGTTATGTCACTGCTGTCGGCGACACTGACGTTGCCGGGTATCGCCGGTATCGTGCTGACGGTCGGTATGGCGGTAGATGCCAACGTATTGATCTTCGAGCGTATCAAGGAAGAGCTGCGTAATGGTCTGCCGGTGCAGTCGGCGATCCATGCCGGTTTCAGTCGCGCCTTTACCACGATCCTGGATGCGAACATCACCACCCTGATTGCGGCAGTGATCCTCTTTGCCATGGGAACTGGGCCGGTCAAGGGCTTCGCCGTGACTCTGTCGGTCGGTATTCTGACCTCCATGTTCACCGCATTGCTGGTGACGCGTGCGCTGGTCAATCTGGTGTACGGTGGCCGCACGCTGAAGAAAGTGATGATCTGAGGAGCTCCCCATGGCCAATGCAACGAAAATTTACAACTTCATGGGGATTCGCAAGCTGGCGCTGGCGTTTTCCCTGATCCTGATGCTGGTATCCATCGGCTCCCTGGCGGTCAACGGTCTCAAGTTCGGCCTTGATTTTACCGGCGGCAGTCTGGTGGAAATCGGGTATGAGCAGCAGGCTGATCTGGAGCAGGTTCGTAGCCAGCTGCAGGACGCCGGCTTTGCGGATGTGACCGTGCAAACCTTCGGCTCTCCGAGGGACGTGCTGATCCGTCTACAGGCTGACCACGACCCCGTACTGGGCGATAAGGTGCTGGCTGCATTGCAGACAGGTACCGATCAGTCGCTGGAGCTGCGTCGAAATGAATTCGTCGGTTCCCAGGTCGGGGAAGAGCTGCGCGAACAGGGCGGCCTTGGCATGTTGCTGGCGCTGTTCATGATCATGGTGTATCTGGCATTCCGCTTTCAGTTCAAGTTTTCGCTGGGCGCGGTGCTGGCTCTTGTGCATGACGTGATCGTGGTGCTGGGCTTTTTCTCCCTGCTGCAGGTGGAATTCGATCTGACCGTACTCGCGGCTGTACTGGCGGTGATTGGTTACTCGCTGAACGATACCATTGTGGTTTACGATCGTATCCGTGAGAACTTCCGTATCATGCGCAAGGGGGATGCCGCTGAGGTGATGAATGCCTCGTTGACCCAGACCCTGAGCCGTACCCTGATGACCTCTTTGACCACCTTGCTGGTACTGGTTGCGCTGTTCTACTTCGGCGGCGAAATGATTCACGGTTTTGCCATGGCATTGCTGGTGGGTGTACTCATCGGTACCTACTCGTCGATCTATGTGGCGGCCAATGCGCTCATCATGTTGGGCATTACCCGAGATGATCTGCTCCCGCCCCAGAAAGAAGAGGGCGAAGAGGCAGAAGAGCTGCCCTGATACTTGTAAAGCCGGCTCTGCCGGCTTTATTTTTTATGGATTACCCGACTATTCTCTAAGTCTAAGAATGGTTGATGCTGGCAGCCGTGGAGGCTGTGACAGACAAAATTGGATATTGAATGACTAAGAATTGGCAAGATAAAGACCCCAATGCCCAGCAGGAAGCTGAGAAATATGACCAGCCGGTCCCAAGCCGTGATTTCCTGCTCAATTTTCTTGAAAAGTGGGGGGCACCGATCAGCCACCCGCTGCTCTGCCGTGAACTCGGCATCGAAGATGAAGACGGTATCGAAGGTGTTCGCCGTCGCTTGATCGCCATGTGCCGCGATGGTCAGCTGATCTCGAACCGGAAGGGCGAATATGGCCTGATCCGCAAGATGGACCTGATCCCCGGGCGGGTGATCGGTCACCGAGATGGTTTTGGCTTCCTGCAGCCTGATGCCGGTGGTGATGACCTCTTTCTCAGTCCGCGCAACATGCGTGAGGTGTTCGATGGTGATCGGGTGCTGGTGCAGTCGATCGGTATCGATCATCGCGGTCGCCGCGAAGGCAAGATCGTCGAGGTCCTTGAACGCTGTACCACCAAACTGGTGGGCCGCTTTGATGGTCATGGTGGCTTTGGCAGCCTGATCTGTGAAAACCAGCGCATCACCAACCAGGTGATGATCATCCCTGATCCGACCACCGGGCTGGAATACGAAGATGGTCAGCTGGTGGTCGCGGAGATTATCCAGCATCCGACCCGCAAGCAGCCGGCCCGTGCGCGGGTGATCGAAGTACTGGGTGATCGCATGGCACCGGGCATGGAGATCAAGGTTGCCATCCACAACTATGAAATTCCGGACGAATTCCCGGACGAGGTGCATCAGCAAATTGGCGAGCTGACGCCTGAAGTGCGAGAAGAGGACAAACAGAACCGCTTTGACCTGCGTGACCTGCCCTTTGTCACTATCGACGGTGAAGATGCCAAGGACTTTGACGATGCGGTCTATTGTGAGAAGAAAACCTTTGGCGGCTGGCGCCTCTGGGTCGCGATTGCCGATGTCTCCTACTATGTGCGTCCCGACTCGCCGCTGGATCGTGAAGCCGTCAAGCGTGGCAATTCGGTGTATTTCCCGGAGTTTGTGGTGCCGATGCTGCCGGAATTGCTCTCCAATGGCCTTTGCTCACTGAATCCCAAGGTCGATCGTCTGGCGATGGTGTGTGAGATGACGGTCAGTCGAGCGGGCAAGTTGTCCGGTTACAAGTTCTACGAGGCCGTGATCAACTCCAAGGCACGACTGACCTATACCAAGGTGGGCGCCATGGTGGATCCAGACCATGAGGAGCACCAGCACTGGCGTCAGGAATACCGTGATGTCGTGCCGCATATCGAACAGTTGCACGCGTTGTACAAGTCGCTGCGCAAGGCGCGCGATGAGCGTGGCGCCATCGACTTCGAAACCGTGGAAACTCGTATCATCTTCGATCAGGTGCGCAAGATTGATGAGATCGTGCCGGTACACCGCAACGATGCTCACAAAATGATCGAGGAATGCATGCTGACTGCCAACGTGGCAACCGCACGTTTCCTGGCCAAGTATGGTAAGCCGGCGCTCTATCGTATCCACGATGGTCCGAAGGAAGCCAAGCTGGAGAATCTGCGTGCCTTCCTCGGTGAGCTGGGTCTCAATTTGCCTGGTGGTGACAGCCCGGAGCCGAAGGACTATCTGAAGCTGGCTGAAGCAATCGAAGGGCGGCCGGATCGCCACATCATCCAGACCATGATGCTTCGCTCGATGCAGCAGGCCGTGTACAGTCCGGATAATCATGGCCACTTCGGCCTTGCCTATCCGGCCTACACCCATTTCACCTCTCCGATCCGGCGTTATCCGGACCTGCTGGTTCATCGTGCCATTCGAAGTGCCATCCACGCTGAAAGCAAGGTCAAGGGCGTTGAGCGTCCGAAGAAATTCCAGCCAAGTTCGGCGTTCAAGTACGACTACAGTCTTGAGCAGATGCTGGCGCTGGGTGAGCACTGCTCCATGACCGAGCGGCGTGCCGATGATGCCACCCGGGATGTGGTGGCCTGGCTCAAGTGTGAATACATGCAGAGTCAGATCGGTGAAGTCTATCCGGGTGTGGTTGCAGCCGTGACCGGTTTCGGGGTTTTTGTCGAGCTGGAAGATCTGTATGTGGAAGGACTTATCCACATCACTGCGCTGCCCAGTGACTACTATCACTTTGAAGCCGCCAAGCAGCGCCTCGTGGGTGATCGGACTCGTCGTGTCTTCAAACTCGGCGACCGTCTGGATGTGCAGGTGGTACGGGTGGATCTGGACGAACGCAAGATCGACTTCGAACTCTCGGGTGAACAGGCTGCGACAAAGCCTAAAAAGCTGACGCAGCGAGAAAGGTTGGCGAAGGGACAGATTGAGGACGCTCGTCCCGCTCGCAAGAAGGGGCGTAGCCGCGGAAAAAAGCCTGAAGGGCATCATGGTGATGCCCCGAACAGGCGCTCTGCGGGAAAGGAGAAAAATGCCGCCACGCCCAAGCGCAAGAAAGCGCACAAACCCAAGCACCCGCCAAGAGCAAGGCAAAAACGCCAGGGCTAGGATGGCTCTGGATTCAACCGAAGTAGAGTTGTGCGGCTTCATCCAGCCGCACGCCGCTGTAGAGTATGGCTGTGCCCAGTAGCAGGGCCAGCCATGCCAGAGGAATGGGTTTGTCGGCTGGATGCCGATACAGCCAAAGCCGATAGACGGCGGCAATCATCAATCCCTCCGCACAACCCGCCACTACGTCCAGTGGCCAGTGAACCCCCAGCATCGGCCGAGAAAGAGCGACCAGCAGAATGACGGGAGCTGCGAGCAGATAGCACAGGTGGCGGATGGCATGGTGACGGTTGTGTACTACCCAAACCACACTGAGTCCTACGAGTGCCGTTATGGCCGATGCGTGTCCACTGGGAAAACTGAAAGTGCTCAGTGCCGCGCCCTCGGGTCGGGGTAGCGCGAACGTCAGCTTCAACAGGTGGTTCAGACTCAGGGCGATGCCCACACCCAACAATACTCCCCAGCCCTGGTGCTGTTGATGGCGCCATTGTCCGTAAAGTGCACTCATCAGTGCCAGCGCCGCACAAAGGCCGGGATCCCCAGGCAGGGTGATGGCCAGTGCCCATAACGGCAGTTGTTGGCCGAACTGATGCAGCGGCTCCAGCAGTTGCTGGTTAAGGTAAGTGCCGGCCGGTGTCAGGCTCAGCAATGTGGCGCCTATAAAAAGGGAGCCTGAAAAAAACAGCATCAATACTGGAGCGGGTTGCCAGTGCCCTGGCATCAACCGGCGGCAGTGTTGATAAAGACTGCTTTCGGGGTGCAGTTGACGGTGAATCTGTTGAACCATCAGCAGCAGAAATGCCAGTGCGGCCAGACTCCATAGCAGCGGAATTAGCTCACGGGGCAGAAGATGCATGCCGTGGCCGGTGAGGTAACCGGGCAGCAGGTAAACCGGAGCCCAGGCCAGAGCCGACAGCAGGTTGTAGGTCATGAACCGGGCTGTTGAAAGGCCGCAGCTCCCGGCAACAAAAGGGATGATAGGGCGAATCGGGCCAACGAAACGGCCAGTAACAATACTGAGGCCGCCCCAGCGGCGAAAGAATGCTTCACTGCGATCCAGCCAGTCAGGATGACGCTGAACCCACCCCAGTTGACGTATGCGGGGTGCTGCATGCTGACCAAGCAGAAAGCTGAAGCCGTCACCCAGCACGGCGCCAACGAAACCGGCCAGCAGGCAGGCTAGGGGATCAACACCACTTGAGCCTGCCGCGAAGGCCAGCCCAAACAACAGCGCGACGCCGGGTAACAAAAGGCCGACAAACGCCAACGACTCCAATAAAGCTATCGCCGAGATCAGCAACAACAGCAAAAAAGGTGACGGGCTAAGGGTTGTGAGCAGGCTCTCCAGCACGGTATGGATCTCGGATAGATTGACGGCTGTGACAATGCGGGGGTGGTACTCCCTCTGATATAATTGCAGCCCAGTGCTGGCTTTACCAGCGATGCCTCATTTAACGGAAGGGTGCGATGAACGAAATCATCCTGCTGACAGTATCCGGTGACGACCGCCCGGGCGTAACCTCGGCTATAACCGGTATTCTCGCCCGCTACCATATCAATATCCTCGATATCGGTCAGGCGGTTATCCACAACACCTTGTCACTGGGCGTACTGATCCAGGTACCGACCGAGCTGGAATCTTCCCCGTTGCTGCGTGACGTGTTGTTCAAGGCGCACGAGATGAACATGCAGGTTCGCTTTGAACCGGTGGACGGTGATGCATACGAGCAATGGGTAGAAGGGCAGGGCAAGTCGCGTCATATCATCACGCTGCTCGCACGCCGCATCAGTGCGGAGCATATTGCTCGGGTAACCAGCATCGCTGCGGATCATGGGCTGAATATCGATAATATCAGTCGCCTTTCTGGCAGGATCTCGTTGCAGGAAGACAACTGTCCGCGCACGCGTGCCTGTGTCGAATTCTCGGTGCGGGGTTTGCCGGCGGATGCAGGTGCTCTGCGCGAGGAGTTTCTCAAGGCCGCCAGTGATCTGGATGTGGATATCGCCTTCCAGAAGGATGATATCTACCGCCGCAATCGCCGCCTGGTGGTGTTTGATATGGACTCCACGCTTATCGAGGCAGAAGTCATCGACGAGCTGGCCAAGGAGGCGGGAGTCGGTGAGCAGGTGATCGAGATTACCGAAGCGGCCATGCGCGGCGAGATCGACTTCAACGAAAGCTTCAGACGCCGCGTCGCCCTGCTGAAAGGGTTGGATGCCGGCGTGCTGGAACGGATCGCCGAACGCCTGCCATTGACAGAGGGCGCCGCCGAGCTTGTGGGGCACCTCAAGGCCTTGGGCTTCAAGACCGCGATCCTGTCCGGTGGCTTCAACTACTTCGGGCGTTATCTGCAGGAGAAATTGGGCTTCGACTACGTGTATGCCAATGAGCTGGATATCAAGGACGGCAAGGTCACCGGTGAAGTGACAGGGCAGATCGTTAACGGTGAGCGCAAGGCACAGCTGTTGCGTGAAATCGCCGAACGAGAAGGCGTGTGTCTGGAGCAGACCATTGCAGTGGGAGACGGTGCCAATGATCTGCCGATGTTGTCCATCGCCGGATTGGGTATTGCCTTCCGTGCCAAGCCGCTGGTGCGCCAGAGCGCCAAACAGGCGATCTCGACGCTGGGGCTGGATGGCATTCTCTACCTGATCGGGTTCCGCGACCGCGACAGCCTGCTCTGAAAGCAGGCGTGTTGACCCGGATCATCCGGGTCAGTGCGAGTCTCCCGCGAAGAAGTCATAGTCCATCTGCTCCCGTGGCTGCTGCAGGTAGTAGCCCTGGATCAGGTGGACGCCCGCCGTATACAAATCACTGATCACGCTGGTGTGTTCCACCAGTGGGGCAATGATCAGCTTGTGCCGTGCATGGAGAGGTTCCAGCATGGCCCTGATTGCATCCAGCTTGATCGTGCGGTCTTTCAGGTCCTGTATGTAGGATCCATCCAGTTTAATGAACTTGCTGTCCAGTTCACGGAGTACATGTTCAGAGTTCGGTGAGCTGCCGAAGTGCTTCAGGCAGACCTGACAGTTGAGCTGCTGCAGGGCCTGAGTGAAGCTGCGGACTTCCATCAGATCTACCGCGGCATCGCTCTCGCTGATCTGGAAGACCAGGTATTCGGCAGGTACGCGGGAGAGTCGCAGTTTGTCACTCAGCCACTCCAGAAGCTCTGCACTGCGCATGGACGGTCCGGAAAGGTTGATCAGTAGATGCACTCGGTCGCCCTTCAAAAACGCCTCAGAGAGCTTCTCCAGCGCTGTGGAGATGACCCAGCGGTCCAGTTCTATAAGTACTTCTGGGTCGATGGCCTGGGCGATAAAGGTATTCGGTGACAGGGCTCTTTCGCTGTCACTGATCAGGCGCAGCAGTACCTCGTAATACTGGGACTGGCTGTTCAGTCGCAGCGGGACGACCGGCTGGAACAGCAGTCGGAAGCGATCCAGCTTGAGCGCGTTCAGCAGGCGCTTGCTCATTCTGGTATCGATGCTGGGCAGCAAGGCCTGTTCGCTCTGGTAAAGACTGACGCCATTACCGGGGCGGTTGCCGTGATGCAGGCTTTCGGCCGCCAAACGTGCCCGTTGCAGCAGTTGCTGTGGTGACGGGGCGCTGTCGTTGATCATCACTACGCCGATCGACACGGTGGTGTGGATGGCAGTTTTCTGCACCTTGCACACATGCGTGCTGACGCTGCGACAGAGAGTATTGCTCAGAGCGAGTGCAATATCAGGGTCGGCGTTATGCATCAGGATGGCGAAAGTGTCGTCGTCCAGATGGCTGACCAGGTGTGCGCGGCTGACCTGCTGCTTCAGGATCGTGCTGATATCGCGCAGGATGAGTTCAATTCCCTCGGTACCCACTTCGCTGCGGATGACGTCCAGGTGGTCAAGTGTAACCAGTACCAGACTGCGGTCCTGCCCGCCCCTGTGGGCGTTATGACAGGCGCTGTCCAGCGCCTGCAGAAACGCAGTCTGATTCCGCAGGCCGCTGAGAGGGTGTACTTCCTTGAAGATCTGTTCGGAGCTGTCGAGGCTGGTGGTGACTTCAACGCTCAGGCAGGGCTGCCCCTGAAATTCGGTGTGGTCGATGGTGAAAAGCGCGTCGAAGCGGGTCTGGTCGGGTCTCTCGGAACCGAGTGAGCGCTGTACGCGACTCCCGTCCTGGATACTCTCATGCAAGATCATGTCCAGGTCTTCACGGTATTGCGGTTGCATGAGCTGGCGCAGCGAATGATCGTGCATGCGTTCGCCGCTTTCATGACCAAACAGGTGAGCAAAACTGTCATTGGCATAGCGGATCAGGCCGTTATGTACGTAACAGATCGCCAGTGACGAATGCTGGACAAGGCGCTGGCTGTAACTGTTCAGGTGGCTCAGCTGGATTTGGGCCTGCAGTAACTCTCGACGGGTGTTCAAGGCATCAAACAGCTGCTGAACCGTCAGTAACAGCAATGCACTGTTGGCTTCAGGGATCACAGCCTGAATGCCGTCTCTGAGCCAAGGGGTCGGATCAGGGTAATCCTGGCCGGGCAGCAGCAACAATACCGGCAGGTCACGGTCCAGATGATGGAGTAGTGCCACGGTGTGTGTGGGCGTCAGTTCATCCGCATGGTGCTCATTTTCGGCCATGATGAGCAGGTCCCAGGTGCGTTTCCCCAAAGCCTCCTGCAGGCCTGAGAGGCTAGTGACAGCCTCGCCGCGTGGAGCAAAGCGGGCGGTGCGCAGTTGGTTCAGGATCTGGTCGGTCTGTGTGCTGTTACAGTGGGCAAACAGAATATTGATATTGCGTCTGGGAGAATCCTGCTGGGCACTTCGGGCCAGCGCACTGATGATCTCGTCGGATGAACCGCTCATGGTGTTCGCTCAGTCCTTGATATTCAATTCACCGGTCAAGCTTAAGGCCTTGAAGGGCGTCTGTCAGCTGGCAATTGAACAACGGGAGAGGATTGAGAAAAGGGAGCGATGGCAGGGGTAGGAGGATTCGAACCTCCGCATGCTGGAATCAGAATCCAGTGCCTTACCGCTTGGCGATACCCCTGCAGAGAATGGTGGCAATAGCGGGACTCGAACCTGCGACCCACGCATTATGAATGCGTTGCTCTAACCAACTGAGCTATATTGCCACACAAAATGGCAGGGGTAGGAGGATTCGAACCTCCGCATGACGGGATCAAAACCCGTTGCCTTACCGCTTGGCGATACCCCTGCAATGTGTTGAAAGCTGGTGGCAATGGCGGGACTCGAACCTGCGACCCACGCATTATGAATGCGTTGCTCTAACCAACTGAGCTACATTGCCGTGTGCTTTCAAGGCCGCGAATTATTCCGTGAATTCGTATTTATGTCAACAGCTTGAAAGCAAAAAAGTTAAAAATTTTACACGTTGAAGCGGAAGTGAATGACATCGCCGTCCTGCACGATGTACTCCTTCCCTTCGAGGCGCCAGCGACCGGCATCCTTCGCGCCCTGTTCGCCTTTGTGGGCGATGAAATCGTCGTAGCCGATCACTTCAGCACGAATAAAACCTTTCTCGAAGTCGGTGTGAATTACGCCGGCTGCCTGTGGTGCAGTGGCACCGATCTTGACGGTCCAGGCGCGAACTTCCTTAACACCTGCTGTGAAATAGGTCTGCAAGCCCAGCAGGCTGTAGCCCGCTCGAATGACACGGTCCAGACCCGGTTCATCCATACCCATCTCCTGCAGGAACTCGACTTTCTCGTCGTCCTCAAGCTCGGCAATTTCGGATTCCAGCTTGTTGCAGATCGCTACGACTTCGGCGCCTTCGGATGCAGCCAGTTCCTTCACCTGATCCAGGTGCGGATTGTTCTCGAAACCGTCCTCGGCCACGTTTGCGATATACATGGTCGGCTTGGTCGTCAGCAGGTGGAAACTGCGAACCAGCTTGCGCTCGTTGTCGTCCAGTTCCAGTCCACGTACTGGCAGGCCTTCTTCAAGATGCGGAATCAGCTTTTCCAGCAGGGCCTTGGAAGCAACTGCTTCCTTGTCACCACCCTTGGCGGTGCGCTGTACGCGCTGCAGCTGCTTCTCGCAGGACTCCAGGTCCGCCAGGGCCAGCTCCAGGTTGATGGTCTCGATATCTTCCAGCGGGTGGATGCGGTTGGCCACGTGAATGACGTTGTCATCTTCGAAGCAACGAACCACATGTGCGATGGCGTCGGTTTCGCGGATGTTGGCCAGGAACTTGTTGCCCAGACCTTCGCCCTTGGATGCGCCCGCTACCAGACCGGCGATGTCGACGAATTCCATGGTGGTCGGAATGACCCGTTCCGGCTTGACGATCTCTGCCAGTGCGTTCAGGCGCGGGTCCGGCATGGGCACAACACCTGCATTCGGCTCGATGGTGCAGAACGGGAAGTTTTCGGCGTCGATGCCCGCTTTGGTCAGGGCATTGAAGAGCGTAGATTTGCCGACGTTAGGCAGGCCGACAATACCGCATTTGAAACCCATGCTTAGATCCTGTAGTTGAAGTTAGCCGTTGAAGCTGTGCAGTCGATTCATCGCCTTGGCCCATTCACCACTGACGGCCACAGGCAGGACATTCAAAGCTTCGTCGATCGCCGCCTGCGTTTTATCGCGTTCGGACACCGGTGCCTTGCTCAGGACAAAACCGGACACCTGAGCGGCGCTGCCGGGGTGGCCAATGCCAACACGCAGACGGTAGAAATTTCGGTCATTCCCCAGTTTGCTGATGATGTCGCGCAGGCCGTTGTGACCTCCGTGGCCGCCGCCCTGTTTCAGGCGTGCCGTACCCGGGGGGATATCCAGCTCATCATGCACGACCAGTATGTCACTGGAAGGAATCTTGTAGAAATTGGCCAGTGCGGCCACTGCCTGACCACTGCGATTCATGTAGGTTGTAGGAATCAGCAGATGGACCGGGAGGTGGTCGATGATCACCTTGCCATAGAGGCCGAAGAATTTCTTCTCCGGTTGCAGAGAGGTGTGCTGGTGGGCAGCAAGCTGCTCCACCAGCTCGGCACCGGCATTGTGGCGGGTTTGGCTGTATTCGGTCCCGGGGTTGCCGAGACCGACGATCAGTTGAATCCGGTCCTTCATGCCAGTGCCCGTGGTCTACGCTTACTTGCCAGCGCGAGCACCACGCGGTGCGTAGCAGTAGCCAACACTCTGGTCGTGGTCAGCACCACGGCGCAGGGCAACGATTTCAACACCTTCCGGCAGAGTGATGTCGGACAGGTGAGCAATCTGGCCCAGTTCGATCTTGGACAGATCTACTTCCAGAACTTCCGGCAGGTCTTTCGGCAGACACAGGATTTCAACAGTAGACGCTTCCTTGGCGAACTTGGCAGCAGCCTTGGAGGCAGCAGACTTCTCGAAGTTGACGAAAGTCAGCGGAACCTGCAGCTTGATCTTCTGGTTGTCATCGATGCGCTGGAAGTCAGCGTGCAGAACAACCGGCTTGGCCGGGTGACGCTGCAGATCCTTGATGATCACTTTCTCTTCCTGACCGTCCAGGTTCAGAGTCAGGATAGAAGAGTAGAAACCTTCTTCCAGCAGCATGCGGTTCAGGTCCTTGGCGATTACGGAGATCGCCTTCGGCTCGCTGGAACCGTAGATGATACCCGGAATCAGGCCTTCACGACGCAGGCGGCGGCTCGCACCTTTCCCCTGATCGTTACGGGCAACAGCATTAACAGTAAAAGTAGCCATGTGATTTACACCTTATAAATTAAAGCTGCATACCCCCGCGACCAGAAGCATGCAGCATGTTGTGGCCTCAAATGTGGCCTTTCAAGTAACCGGCAGAGCCGGACTCAGTGCCTGTTCCGCTTAGCGGAACATTGCACTGATGGATTCTTCGTTGCAGACGCGGCGAACCGCTTCTGCCAACAGCGGCGACAGAGACAGCTGGCGGATCTTGTCGCACTTCTGCGCCTGCTCGGACAGCGGGATGGTGTCGGTAACGACGAGCTCATCCAGCTCTGAAGCAATAATGTTGTTGATCGCAGGACCGGACAGAACCGGGTGCGTCACGTAGGAAACGACGCGGGCAGCGCCTTTGTCCTTCAGCGCCTTGGCAGCCTTGCACAGGGTGCCTGCCGTATCACACATGTCATCGACCAGAATGCAGGTGCGACCGGAAACATCACCGATGATGTTCATGACCTGAGATTCGTTGGCGCGCTCGCGGCGCTTGTCGATGATCGCCAGGTCGCAGTCCAGTTGCTTGGCAACGGCACGGGCACGTACCACGCCGCCTACGTCCGGAGACACAACGGTGATGTCGTCATACTGCTGGTCAACGATATCGTCGAGCAGAATCGGTGAGCCATAGACGTTATCAACAGGGATGTCGAAGAAACCCTGGATCTGGTCGGCGTGCAGATCGACGGTCAGTACGCGGTCGATGCCAACGTTGGCGATCATGCTGGCCACGACCTTGGCGCTGATCGGTACACGCGCAGAGCGCGGACGACGATCCTGGCGGGCGTAGCCGAAATAAGGGATAACAGCCGTGATGCGAGTAGCGGAGGCGCGACGCATGGCGTCCGCGAACACAATCAGCTCCATCAGGTTGTCATTGGTCGGTGCGCAAGTGGACTGGATGATGAAAACGTCCTTGCCGCGCACGTTTTCCTGGATCTCGACACTGACTTCGCCGTCACTGAAACAGCCTACGTGTGCCTTGCCCATCGGGATATCGAGGCGTTCGACAACTTTCTGAGCCAGCTCCGGGTTTGAGTTGCCGGTGAAGACCATCATTTTAGACACGGCGATTACCTTCTCGATTGCGTCGGAGTTTGATGAAGTAGAGAGGAAGTCAGTCATGGTAATTGGCTGGGGTAGTAGGATTCGAACCTACGCATGCTGGAATCAGAATCCAGTGCCTTACCGCTTGGCGATACCCCAGTCGTCTCCTGTGGTGTGGACCACGCTCCAAGAAGGCGCATATTCTCTATAAAGCGTCTCATGAAATCAACCCCTGAGGCGAATTTGTTGTGCTCTCTTTCAGCGCTCGTCATGGCGTTCCCATGTGTTGATGATCACGGTGATGCGCAGGTCGTCCCGAGTCATGCGCAGCTTCTCCGGCAAGACAATGCCGGCGGCATGGGTCAGGCGAGGGTATTCGATTTGCCAGCCAGACTGGATAAAGCCGAATTGGCCGTCGCTAAGCGACTCGACCTCGTTGCCGGGTGCCGGAATGCCGCGAATCCAGTATTGCGCCTGACTCAAAGGCAACTGCCAACCGAGCAGTTGCTGCATCAGTGCCTCGGGGCTGTCTGCAAGATAGAGTTGATCATCACCGGAGCGTTGCAGGCTGACCATCTGCTCGTTGCCTTCAATCCTGATGCCGCCCTGACCCAAGGGGCCACTGACCCGGATTTGGTAACGATCCTCTGTCTGCTGCCAGTCAAGGTTGGCACTTTGGCTGTCTTCGGACCAGCGAATGCCGATCCGGCCTTCAGCAGACCATTGCTGCAGCTGCTGGACCTGTTGCGGGTCGATGGACAGCGGTGGGAGCGGTTGCTGGGCCATCTGGCTGCAGCCTCCGAGCAGACCGAACAGCAGAATCAACAGAATTGACTGGCGCATCAGGGGGTGACTCCAATCACGCTGGCGGCATCCAGCAGGTGTTCATTGTCAGGGTGTTGCTCCAGGCTGTTGGTTAACAGCTCGCGGGCGGCCTGCTGTTCGCCCAGAGCCCAAAGTACCTGGATCAGGTGGCCGCCGACCTCCGGGTCAGGGTGTGAATCGTAGGCGCGCTGCAGAAAGTGACGGGCTTCGCCGTGTCGGCCCAGCTTGTGCAGGATCCAGCCCATGGAGTCCAACGTTGCGGCATCATCGGGCTGTTGTGCCAGTGCGCGACTGATCAGTGCGTGCGCCTCATTCAGTTGATCGGTATACAGGGTTAGCGTATAGCCCAAAGCGTTTTGCACCATCGGGTTGTCCGGAGCCAGTGCCAGGGCACGGCGCAGGTCGCTGATCATGCGCTCGGCATCATCATGACCGCTGAGCATGGCGCGGGTGTAAAGCAGATTGATGCTGTCCGGCGTATTGGCCAGCGCCTGGTTCAGAATTTCCAGTGCGGCGTCCACCATCTCCTGGCGTTGCAGCCACTCGACATACAGAATGATCAGGGACTCGCGCTGCTCAGGGTGTTTGCGGATGGCGAGGTCTATCAAGGCTTCTACTTCGGCCGCTTGTTGTGGCTGATCATAGAGTGCCAGGGCTCTGGCGTGAGCCTGAATCAGATTAGGGCCGTCCTCAACCTGCAGATAGTGGCGTAAAGCCTGCTCTGGTTGTTGGCGGGTCTGTGCAATGACACCGAGATAAAAATGGGGCGCTGTGGTCGTCGGATCTTCTTCCAGCAACTGCTGCAGCAGGGTTTGGCTTTCCTGCCAGCGCTCGTTTTCAAGCAGCAGCAGCGCAAAGTAATAACTGAGCTGAGCGTTGTCCTGCTCTGCCAGCAGGTCCTGGATCGCTTGCCAGGCTCGTCTTGGCTGACCGCTTAGCAGCAGCAGCTGTGCGCGTGTTGCCTGCAAACGCCGGTGATCGGGAGTATCTTTCAGGGCGCGTTCGACCAGTTTCAGGCCTTCGCTGTATGCGCCCTGCAAGCGGAAAAGCTCGGCCCGCTGAAGTGCCAGCTCGGTTTCGTTGGGGCTGAGGCGAAGCCCTTGATCAAGCAAACGTGCGGCTTCATCCGGGCGTTGCTGCTGTTTCAGCAGCAGGGCTCGGGTCAGCAGCAGGTCGAGGCGCTGCGGAAAGGATGTGCTGATTTCGGTCAACAGGCGCGAATAATGTCCGGCGATTTCCGGCGACATCTCGTCGATACGACCTGCAATCAGGGACAGGGCCTCGTTGCCGCCGTTCTCAATCAACTGTTGCATGAGCGGGAGCGCAGCTTCAAAGCGCCCTTCATGCAACAGGATGTTGGCTTGAATGTGCAGCGGCTCCAGGGCATCAGGCGCTGCCTCGCTCCAAAGCTGGCTGGCTTTGAGTACCGCAGCGGGGCGGCGAAGAAACTGAGCGATGCGGGTGGCGCGTTCTGCAACGGCCGCATCGCCAGTGGCTTCGGCTTCCTGCAGATAATTATCCAGCGCCAGATCGAAGCGACCCTGCTTGCCGGCCAGTTCGGCAGTCAGCAGGTGATAGAGGCTGTTGGCGTTAAACTCACCTGGTGTATAAGCGGACGGAGTGAAGGTATCGGGGCCCGATGTGGCAACGGGGGGCTGTGTCTGGCTGCTGCAGCCGCTCAATACCAGTCCGGCGAGCAGACTGAGCAGTAAAGGCTGTTTGCTGAATCGATACACGGTTCCGGTCCTGCAGGTGGTTGAATGCTCACTATAGAGCAGGGGGCTCCTGGCTGTCATGCCGTATGTGGTTTGGTCTGCAAACTGGGCTCAGGGTTCCCTTCAACAGTAAGCATACGTCAACGGCTTAATCCCGGAGCGGCAAAGGTGTATGATGACGCGCTTGTCTGTAATGGGGTGACGCGGTCCGTTTATGGCTTTGCTGGCGTTAGGTATCAATCACAAGACAGCACCGGTCGAGGTGCGCGAGCGGGTGGCTTTTGCGCCCGAGTCTCTGGCCGAGGCGCTGCATGAAGCGTGTCGGCGCGTCCGGCTGTCCGAGGTGGCGATTCTTTCCACCTGTAACCGGACGGAACTCTACTGCACGACCGGGCTTGAAGGCACGCGTGCACTGCTGGAGTGGCTGGGAGACTATCACGACCTGGATGTTGAAGAGCTGCAGCGCTGTTCCTATGCCTACTGGGGCGAGGATGCCGTGCGTCACATGATGCGGGTGGCCAGCGGTCTTGACTCCCTGGTACTGGGGGAACCCCAGATTCTCGGGCAGCTTAAATCCGCCTATTCCATTTCCCAGACTGAAGGACTGGCCAATGTGGAGCTGGGACGCCTGTTCCGCGCCACTTTCTCCGTGGCCAAGGATGTTCGCACCCAAACAGCCATCGGTCAGAACCCGGTTTCCGTTGCGTACGCGGCCGTCAGTCTGGCGCAGCATATTTTTGCCGACATGAGCAGTAGCCGGGCACTGCTGATCGGCGCCGGTGAAACGATTGAACTGGTTGCTCGCCACCTCAAGAGGGCTGGCGTTCAGCAGATTACGGTCGCCAACCGCACACTGTCTCGCGCCCTGGCTGTGGCAGAAGAATTTGATGGCCGTGCAATCGAACTGAGTCAGATCCCCGACGAGCTGCCGCAGACGGATATTCTGATCGCGTCCACTGCCAGCCAGTTGCCGATTCTGGGCAAGGGCGCGGTGGAAGTCGCGTTGAAAAAGCGCAAGCATCGCCCCATCTTCATGGTCGACATTGCCGTTCCACGCGATATCGAGCCTCAGGTCGGCGAACTGGATGATGTGTACCTCTATACCGTGGACGATCTGCGTGAAGTAATAGAAGAAAACCAGCGGGAGCGTCAGAGCGCGGCACTGGAAGCGGAAGGCATCATCGAAGCCGGGGCACTGGAGTTTATGCGCCAGCTGCGGGAACTGGGTGCGGTGGATACGCTGACTCAGCTGCGCAATCAGGCCCATCAGCTGGCCCAGCAGGAACTTGAGAAGAGTCTGCGTCAGCTGCGTAATGGCAAAGACGCCGAAGAGGTGCTCAAGCGTCTGGCCAATGGCCTCACCAACAAACTCTTGCACCAGCCAACCGTGCAGCTGCGCCGTGCTTCCTCGGAAGGACGCTCCGACCTGCTGCAACTGGCACAGGAACTTTATCAGCTGAACGATAGCGACCCGGTCGGTTGAGCGGATCAGCACAGGAATTAAGGCTGTCATGAAAGCATCGATCAAGAGCAAGCTGGAGAAACTGTGCGACCGCCATGAAGAGCTGGCGGCGCTGCTCAGTGAACCTGAGGTGATTGCGGACCAGAATCGTTTCCGTGATTACTCCCGTGAATACTCCGAGCTTGAAGAGATCACCAAAGCCTTTGCCGGCTGGCAACAGGCGCAGCAGGATCTGGCTTCTGCCGAAGAGATGCTGAACGAAGACGACGCCGAGCTGCGTGAGATGGCGCGGGACGAGATCGACAGCGCCAAAGAGCAAATCGAAAGCCTGGAAGCCGAGCTGCAGATTTTGTTGCTGCCCCGTGATCCCAACGATCACCGCAACGTGTTTCTCGAGATTCGTGCCGGTACCGGTGGTGACGAGGCCGCGATTTTCTCGGGTGATCTTTATCGCATGTACTCTCGCTATGCGGAACAGAAAGGCTGGCGTGTCGAAGTGATCAGCGCCAGTGAAGGCGAGCACGGCGGCTACAAGGAGATCATCACTCGGGTGGCCGGTGACGATGTTTATGCACACCTGAAATTCGAATCCGGTGCGCACCGTGTACAACGCGTACCCGAAACCGAATCTCAGGGACGTATCCACACCTCGGCCTGTACCGTGGCGGTGATGCCGGAGATGGACGAATCGGCGGAGATCGAGATCAACAAGGCCGACCTGCGCGTGGATACCTACCGTGCGTCCGGTGCCGGTGGTCAGCACGTCAACAAGACCGACTCGGCGATCCGCATCACCCACCTGCCCACCGGGCTGGTGGTGGAGTGTCAGGAAGAGCGCTCCCAGCACAAGAACCGCTCCAAGGCGATGGCGCTGCTGGCGTCGCGCCTGCAGCAGGCAGAACTGGACAAGCAACAGGCCGAGCAGGCCAGCACCCGCAAGAGTCTGGTCGGCTCCGGCGACCGTTCCGAGCGTATCCGTACCTACAATTTCCCACAGGGACGGTTGACGGATCACCGGATCAATCTGACCCTTTACCGCCTCAACGAAATTGTTGCCGGCGATCTGGATCAGGTGATTCAGCCGCTACGCAACGAATACCAGGCCGAGCAGCTCAGCAGCCTCTCCAATGATTGAACTGAGTGTCGCTGAGGCGCTGGACCGGGCAGCCGAACTGACCGACGTCAGCGACAGCCCCAGGGCTGATATTGAAATGCTGCTCTGTGAAGTCCTTGATAAGCCTCGAAGCTGGCTGTTCACCTGGCCTGACAAGGTCCTCAGTGCCGAGCAGCAGATGCGTTTCGAACAGTTGCTCATGCGTCGAGTGCAGGGTACCCCGATCGCTCATCTGCTGGGCTACCGAGATTTCTGGACACTAAGACTGAAAGTCAGTCCTGACACGCTGATTCCCCGCCCTGACACCGAGACTCTGGTCGAGCAGGCGTTGGCTCTGCTGCCGGATCAGCCTGCGCGAGTAGCTGATCTGGGCACCGGGACGGGGGCCATTGCTCTGGCGCTGGCCAGTGAGCGGCCACAGTGGCAACTGGTTGCCACCGACCTGCATCCGGGAGCCGTGTCGCTGGCGCGCGAAAATGCACAGGCCTGCGGGTTGAGCAACGTAGAAATACGGCAAGGCAGCTGGTGTGAACCGCTGAGTGGCCATTTCGACATGATCGTCAGCAATCCTCCCTATATCGACCCCGATGATCCTCACCTTGATCAGGGCGACGTTCGCTTTGAACCTTTGTCGGCACTGACGGCCGAAGAGAAGGGGATGGCCGATATTCGCACCATTGCTGAACAGGCGCGAGCCCTGCTGCAGCCGGGCGGCTGGCTGCTGTTCGAGCACGGCTATGATCAGGGAGAGTTGGTGCGTCATCTGTTGCAGGCTCTTGGCTATGTCCAGGTCTGCACGCATCGAGATCTTGGCGACAATGACCGGGTGACCCTTGGATACTGGCAAGGAGAGAGCGATGCTCAATGACCAACAACTGCTTCGTTACAGCCGCAGCATCATGCTGCCGGAAGTTGATATCGCCGGTCAGGATGCCTGGTGCAATGCGCGAGTGCTGATTCTCGGTCTGGGAGGTTTGGGCGGTCCGGCAGCTGCGTATCTGGCCGCGGCGGGTGTCGGTGAACTGATACTGGTCGATGACGACCGGGTGGAGCTGAGTAACCTGCAGCGACAGGTTATCCACAGTCACGAAGCCTGCGGTGAAGCCAAGGTGGCCTCGGCGGCGGTCACGCTGTCGGCGATCAATCCGGACGTGCGTGTGACTCAGCTGGCCGAACGGCTGGAAGAGGATGCGCTGCGGGCGTGGGTGGAGCAGGTGGACCTCGTGTTGGACTGCAGTGATAACTTCAAAACCCGATTTGCCCTGAATCGTGCCTGCTTTGCCAGCGGTACCCCACTGGTTTCCGGAGCGGCCATCCGCTTTGATGGCCAGATCAGCGTCTACGACCCGCGCCAGCCGGATTCACCCTGCTACCAGTGTCTTTATGGGCGAGGCGGGGATGATGAGGCGATGACCTGCAGCGAGTCCGGTGTCTTTCCGCCGCTGGTTGGCGTGATCGGCAGCATGCAGGCGATGGAAGCTCTTAAACTACTGGCCGGTGTCGGAGAGACCCTCACCGGCCGTCTATTGCTGCTCGACGGCAAACGAATGCAATGGCGTAGCCTGAAGTTGCGCCCTGACCCAGAATGTCCGATCTGTAAAGGAAACACGCAAGATGCAGGATAATAAGATCAAAGCACTGCTAGAGCGTAGTCACCGTATTGCGCTGGTGGGTGCCAGTGCCAAGTCCCACCGTGCCAGCTACCAGGTGATGTCCTATCTGCTGAACAGCGGCTACGAGGTCATCCCCGTCAACCCCGCATTGGCCGGTCAGGAACTCCTGGGGCAGCCGGTTGTGTCATCGCTGGCCGAAATTGACGGGCCTGTGGATATCGTGGACATCTTCCGCAATTCGGTCGATGCCGGTTACGTTGTCGATGAAGCCATCGAGGCGGGTGCCAAGTCGGTCTGGATGCAGCTGGGCGTCATCAATGAAGAAGCGGCTGAGCGTGCGGAAGCTGCCGGACTTGAAGTGGTCATGGATCGTTGCCCGGCGATCGAGATTCCGCGTTTGGGCGTTGCGCCCCAGGGACAATTAGCCGCCCATCATTAACTGGCGAATGCGCAGGTCATCCAGAACGCGGTTTAGCTGGGTGGCCAGCTCTCTGTTTTCCATCTCCTCCAACCAGTGTGCTTCACACTCGGCCCCGGATTGCAGCAAAAACTGCAGCAGTGGCTGGTCGCCCTTCGGTAGAAGTCGCTGCAGCAGCGTCATCCCCTCGGCATTGCGACGGTTGATGTCTGCACCCTGTTGCAGCAGGCGGCTCAGATGCAGCATCAGTCGACCGGGATCACAGTATTCGACACACAGGTGCAGTAACGGCTGGCCCTGATGTTCAAGGTCGGGGTTTTCGCCGGCCTGAAGCAGCATCGTCAGGCGTGGCAGGCTGTCCGGGTGTTGCAGTGCCAGGCAAACCAGAGGGGTGCCGCAGCGGGCTGACGGCAGAGGGCGTGGCGCCTTATGAAGCAGCAGTTCCAGTATTCTGCTTTCCTCGGCGGTCAGTGCGGCTTCAAGCGGGTGACGACCGTCCTTGCCCGGTGTCAGCAACAGCTCAGGTTCCAGCTTGCTCATATGCTTCACGACCTTGTCGAGGTCGTTGTTTTCGATTGCCTTGAGCAGGCGTTCATGGCGACTGTCGAACAGTGATGTAAGCATATCTCTTCTACCTCGTTTGCCCTGGCTCAGATCATGCCGATCAGGCGCAGCAGATAGATGCCGGCGCTGAGCGTCAGCACCGATCCCAGCGTGGTCGTCAGTACGATGTTGGCCGCCAGTTGGGCGTTGCCGCCCATGGCGCGCGCCATGACGAAGCTGGCCGCGGCGGTTGGGCAACCGAACAGCACCATCAGAATGGCAAGCTCTTCACCACTGAAACCGTACAGCCAGGCACCGAAGGTCAGCACGACCGGCAGAATTACCAGCTTCAAGGCGGTCGCCCAGAATGCCTGTGCCGAGGTGTCATGCAGGCTCTTCAGATTCAATGAAGCACCGATCGTCAACAGTGCCAGCGGCAGGGTCAGGTTGGCGAAGTAGGTGCCGGTCTTGGCGACGACCTGCGGCAGCTGAATGCCGAACCAGGACACCGGCAGGGCAAAGAGCACCGCCAGAATCAGCGGGTTTTTCAGGATTTCCAGCAGAGTGCGGCTCAGTTTCATGCTCTCGCTGCGCTGCATGGGAATACTCAGGCAGAGGATCGACAGCACGTTGAACAGCGGGATCACCAGTGCCAGCAGCAGCGAAGCCTGGGCCAGGCCGGCATCACCAAAGAGGTTGAAGCTGACAGCCAGGCCGATAATGCCGTAGTTGCTGCGGAAGGCACCCTGCACGAAGACGCCCAGGTCTTCCGGCGCCTTGATCCAGCGAGCAGCCAGCCACCAGATCAGAGCGAAACTGATCAGAATGCCGACCATGACGTACCCCAGTTGGTGGGGATTGAATACGGCATGAAAATCCATCCGGGCGATCGACATGAACACCAATGCCGGGAGGGTCACGACAAATACCAGCTTGGATCCGGTGGCAACGAAGGCGTCGTCGATCAGCCGACTGCGGCGCAGCAGGTAACCGAGAAAGAGGATGAAGAATATCGGCGCGACGATATTGGCGGTATAGCCTAGTGTTTGCAGATAGAGGTTCAAGTCGGGGCTCCGCTGCGGTTACGGGAAAGCGAGTGTAGCCTATCTGGCACTCATTTGTAGGACTGGGCATGGAGTTTGGGAAAGTCGAACCACAACAGCCGGGCGCTGTCCGGTTCGAGGGTGTCCCAGTGCGCTGTTGCCAGTTCAAGCTGAATAACCGCCGATGTGGGCAACTTGGCAGGCGCCTCTTCACAGAGCCAATGTGCCAGCATCAGCAACCCCGGGTTGTGGCCGACCAGCATAAGGTGTTCGATGTGGTCCGGCTGTTGCCGAATCAGTTCAAGCAGCGCGTCTTCGCTGGCTTCATAGATCCTCTCCGTGCTCATGACCGACGCGTTATCGAGTTCGAAAGCCTCGATCAGCGGCGTTGCCGTTAGCCTCGTGCGCAGGGCGCTGCTGTGAATCAGCCGGTCCGGCCGGGGGCCATGTGCCTGCACACGCGCACACATCAGCGGCAGGTCATACTGGCCGCGATGGTTCAAGGGACGATCGAAATCGGCGAGGAAAGGATCGTCCCAGCTGGACTTGGCGTGTCGAATCAGAGTCAGACGTTTCATCAGTTTCTCCTGCTCAGCCGCGCACCGGTTGCAGCCGGTGGCCCCAAAAGAATAACCCAAGTCCTGCAACGACCAGCAGGCAGCCCTGCCATAGCCCCGCCGTTAATGGTTCTCCGTTCAGCCAGTGCCCAAGCATCAGGGCAAAAACCGGCGTGATCAGGGTGACCAGAGCTACCGTACTGGGTGGGAGGTGGCGCAGTACATGGTAGTAGCAGACGAAGCCGAGTAAAGAGCCAAAGGTGGCCAGATAGATGATTGACCAGAACGAGCGGCTGGCAACATCGATCTCGACCGGTCCGGTGCTCAGCAGCCAGCCAGTGATGGCAAAGCCCGGCAGAGACCAGATCAATGCACCTACTGTATGTGCCAGTGGGTGCAGCTGGCCGTTGCAGCGCTTGACCAGTACGGCACTCAGGCTGAACAGGGTGACAGCCAGCAGCAGTAACAACAGGCCGGTGAGACTGTCCGGCCCCAAAGCCACATCATCGGTAAAGATCACGCCCAGGCCCAGCAGTGCAAGCATGCAGGCAACCCAGCGATAGGCGCGAAAAGTGGGCTCTTTCAGCAGCCACTGGCCCAGAACCGCCGACAGAATCGGCGCCAGGCCGAACATGATCGAGATCAGCCCGGAGGGCACATAGCGTGACGACAGGTAGGCACAGCACATGGCGCCGAACACACCGATGGCAGCACTGGCATAGGTTTTCTGAGCCCGGCGGTGCAGTGGCAGCGGGGTGCGCAGCAGTGCCATCAGGCACAGGCCAAGAAAAGCAGCGATCGCCATGCGCAGGCCGGCAGCCACGACAGGGTCGACTGACTCACTGCTCCAGGCAATTGTCAGGGGGGTAGTGGACCAGATCAACACCACTGCGAAATAGGAAATGGGTACCGACATAACCGCTCCGTGTCAGTCGGCCGCAGCTTCAGCGACAAAGGCCGCAGAAACTGCTGCGGCCTTGGCTTAATTGGATCAGAACAGATCAGGGCTCGGCAGCTCAATGCACAGACATGCCTTCGGCGGGACACCGATGGCATCGTTACGTCGCATCACGACAGGTGCAGAAGAAAGCAGCATGAGAGATTCCTGAAAAAAACTGACCTCATCATCCTTCATCGCCCCCGCCATGGTCAACCATGAAAAAAATGCACCGGTTGGCTGAAAATTAATCGCTTCAGAAGCAAGCTCTTGAGGCGCACAATCTCGCCACTTAATTAATATATTAACTATATGCCTTCCGGAGGTGCGATGTTACAACTTTTTCTCCTGACACTGCCGATCTTCATGCTGATCGCCATTGGCTACTTTGCGGTACGAGCCGGTTGGGTCAGCGAGTCGGCCTTGCCGTCACTGGGCAGCTATGTGATCAAGCTGGCATTGCCGGCTTTGCTGTTTCAGTCAATGGCATCACGTCCGGTGGAGGAATCGTTGAACTTTGACTACATCCGGGCCTATGCACTGGGATCGGTCATATTGCTGCTGGGCGCCTTTGCGCTCAGTGCCAAGGTGCGTCAGGCCAGCTGTTGGGCGTCCGCCTTTCAGGGCCTCGGCTCCACTTTGGCCAACAGTGCCTTTATCGGTCTGGCGGTTGCCGGCGAACTGTTCGGCTCGGCGGCTGCGATAGCGGTGGCCTTGACCATGCTGGTGGACCTGCTGATTCTGATTCCGTTAGGGCTGGTGCTGGCAGAGCTTTGCAGCGGGCAGGGCGGTGCAGGACGACGTGCTGTCCAGTTGTTTCGGCGTACGCTGGTGAATCCACTGGTACTGGCCATTGCGGCTGGTCTGCTGGTGTCCTGGCTGGAAATCGGTTTGCCTGAAGCGCTGGACCAGGCAGTGGGCATGCTGGGCCGTTCCGCACCCGCGGTGGCGCTCTTTGTCATTGGTGGCAGCCTGGTCGGCAGTTCGATCAAGGGACGGATGGTCGACATCGGCCAGATGACAGCATTCAAGCTGTTGCTGCACCCGGCCATCGTGGCGCTTGCCGTCTGGACCCTGCCGGACTTCGACCCCGCCATGCAGGCCATCGCCATCCTCATGGCAGCCATGCCCATGGCCAGTGTGCTGTCGTTGCTGGGGCAGCGGTACGGTCAGTCTGCAATCTGTACCCCGGCGCTGGTGGTTGCGACGGCCGTGTCTTTTGTCAGCATCAACCTGATTCTCTGGCTGCTGGGGCTGGCCGGCATGTTGCCTGTATCACTTTGACGGGGGGGTGATTCCCAGTCCTGTTTTTCTGGCCAGCCAGTAATCCAGGCTGGTAAAGCGGCCTGCACCGGTGAAAAACAGGCTCAGCAGCATGACAAAGTAGGTGGCTGCGAACTCGATGCCGTTGTTGAGAATGACGATGGAGCCGCGACCGGTCAGCCAATCGTAATGACCATGTTCCTGCAGGAGACTGCGGGCACGCTGCAAACGCTCGGCAGATTCCATCACCCGGTCATTGGCCAGCCAGCTCGAAGGGTCGGCAATTGCCAGCCAGCCGTTATCCCAGTGTACGGCGAGCGCGGCGACCAGCATGGTGATCATGAGCGGGATGCTGATCCAGCGCACTGCCAACCCAATCAACAGCAGCAGGCCGCCGAAGAATTCGGTTCCGGCCGCCAACGCGGCCATCAGCTCGGGGAAGGGCAGGCCCAACCCCCACTCGGGGTTGCCGAACCAGGCAGCGGTATCCTCGAAATGGCTCAGCTTGTTCCAGCCCGCCTGGAGCATGACGGGCGCCAGATAAAGTCTGAGCAAAAGAGGAGCCAGGCCATCACCCCACTGAAGTTGTTGCAAGGCGCCTTGCAGGGGGCGGTAGGCAGTGGTCAGTCGATTCATGGGGTTACCTCCCGGCAGGGGTTGGATTGCCTGCGGGGTGTGTGCCCAGCAGAATGTCGTCACGCATAAATTGCTGCATCAAATCCAGGCCGCCCTGAATGATGGTTTCGCGAGGGATCTGCGGCAATTCGTCAGCGATCAGCTCCAGTGCCCGAGCACCACTCAGGTCTGGGGTTTCGTTTAAAAGCCAAAGCAGGCGAGCGCTGAGGGCATTCAGTTCGATGAATTTCACCTTGTCTTCACGATTGCGATAGACCAGCAACCAGCTGGGCTGCTCGGCTGGTTGATCCGGACAGAAGCTGCTGTTGATGCGATGCACTGGCCACTGATAGCCGAATGACCAGGCCAGCGGTGATACCACGGGGTGCTCCCGCAACAGTTGGTCGGGATTGATCGTTGCTGGTGGCCAGTCCATGAAGGGATCTTCCTCGGCGATATCCAGCGCCAGCTCGACCCATTCGTAGTGCAGCAACTCCTGCAGGAAGGGAGGGTCCTCCGGCTGGGGCCTGCGGGTGTTTTCCACATAGTCGCGATAGGCCAGTGCCAGATCCCTGAACAGTGGGCTCTTTGATCCGTACTCCTGCATGAAGCGACGAATCTCGGCTTGCCAGAAAGGGTCATCACACAGGCTGCGGTAGACCGGAAAGGCGCCTTCCAGAAAACCGGCGATATTGTTGAAGAACAGCTCCACATACACCTGCATGCGGCGAGCCTCGATGCCCTCCGGCAGCGACAGCTCCGGGTTGCGTATCTGCTCGGCAAACCGCCGCTGGCAACGGATGAAGTCGGGTTCAGGCCGGGATACGTTCATGCTGGCAGGCTCCCTGTTGCTGGCAGTGGCGGATCTGGCGGACTTCCTGCAGCAGTTCGTTTAGCGGTGGCAGGTTGAAGTCACGTTCGAGCAGCGTTGCCACTGGGCCGGTATGTGCGTAGGTCTTGGCCAGCAGTGACCAGACCGGGTCGATGATCGGCGCGCCGTGTGTGTCTATGAGAAGATCTTCGGCCTCCTGGTAATGACCAGCCATGTGCAGGCAGACCACTCGCTCTGCAGGCAGAGCACGCATGAACGCTTCTGCATCGTAGCGATGGTTGATGCTGTTGACGTAGATGTTGTTGACGTCCAGCAGCAGGTCGCAGTCGGCCTCTTCCAGTACGGCATTAATGAATTCGATTTCGCTGAGATCTGTAGCAAGCGGAGTGTAGTAACTGACATTCTCGATAGCGATTCGGCGTTGCAGCCGATCCTGCACCTGACGAATACGCCGGGCGACATGATGGACCGCCTCTTCGGTAAAAGGGATCGGCATCAGATCGTAAAGATGAGCATGATCGCTGCAGCTGCTCAGGTGTTCGCTGTACAGCTTGATATCGTGTTGCTGCATAAACTTCCCGATGTTATCCACGAAGTCCATATCCAGCGCTTCAGGGCCTCCCAGGGAGAGGGACAAGCCGTGGGCGCTGAACGTATGGCGTTCGGTAAGCTCGCGAAACTGGCGTCCCAGGCGACCGCCCATCTGCATCCAGTTTTCGGGGGCAATCTCGAAAAAATCGACATCGCCAATATCCGCTTCAGGCAATTCTTTGAGCATGGGGCGTCTGAGGCCCAGACCGGAACCCTGAAGCGCTTGAAAGGTTGAGGTACTCATGCTGGCTCCTGTTGCAGGAACCACCGACTCCCATCAGGAGCCGGTGGTCGGGCTGTTACTGGTTACCACCACACTTGGCTTCACCACACTTGCCTTCTCGATCAGCCTTGGGGGCAGTATCGCCACCGCACTTGGCCTCACCGCATTTGCCCTCGGTATCAGCTTTAGGGGCAGTATCGCCGCCGCATTTGGCTTCGCCGCACTTGGCTTCGGCCAGCTGGGCATAGCCGTTGCTCAGAGGCTGGGCGGCAAAGGGGTTTTCGGCCGCAATGGCTCCGGACGTGGCGCCCAGACCCAGCAGAAAAGCGGTGCCGACAGCAGCGATAGTGGGTTTTGTATGCTTGGACATAATAGTTACCTCGTTGTTTTGATTATAGAAATCCGTGTCGGCCGGGCGTTTGCCTCGTGCCGTTCCGTTCGGTTCTGTACATCAGTCGGGTTTGCGAGCGGATCCTTACACAAAATTGAAAAAAATTCGGCACAAAAAAGCCCCTCCGAAGAGGGGCTGTGCTCGGGGCCTTTGGACTATTTCAAATAGACAGCCTGAAAAGTTGCGCGCAGGTCGTTTGCGGGGTTGCTCAGATGGAGCTGCTCGCCGTCGATCGACCAGTTGACCTCGCCCTGCAACAGTTGCAGGAAACGGTGCTCGTAATCGATGCTGGGCACGCACGCGCGCATGGTGCCGGCAATGGGGCCAAAGTAGAGGCTGTTTTCTGTCTGTGTGAATTGCCCCATGAATTGGTTGCAGCCAGAAAACCCCTGGACGCGATCCCCCTGCTTGAGGATCAGGTGCGGCTCACGCTGTTCCTTATCCAGCTCGATCACTGCGCCATTCAAGGCAGTCAGTTTCCAGTAGGTGTTTTGCAACCTGGCCTGAGTGGACTCTTCGTTGACCTTTTTCATCACCAGCATCAGATCCGTATCCTTCTCTCCGGCCAGGACCCTGTATCGGCTGTCGGTGATGAATAGCAGGCGGTCGTTATGGGTAATGCGAGCGCTGACGCTATAGCTGTGCCCTGGCTGAAGCTGATCAGCGGCTACCTTGAAGCTGAACGGGTAAGGTGGGCTGGCAATGTTGTCACGCACAACCCTGTCGAGTATGACCGCCGGCGCATCGGCACGGGATACATCCTGCAGGCGCACCTCAAGACGGCTGTCGGCGGGCACAATCATGCGTTCACGGTATAGGGCCTGCCCCGAAACTTCATGGCTTCGGTCGCCATACAATGTGCTGCATCCTGTCACCAGAATCGTGGCTGCAAGCATCAGACTCAGGTAACCTGAATGTGGGCGGATAAAATGCATGTTGTGCTCTCCTTGAAAAATAACAGGGGTAGGACCCTGACCTCTGGAGAGGGTTCCCTGGAAGATCGATACCCGTTGTCATCAGGAGTATAGCCATGATGTCGGTTCCCAGGCGTGATTTTCTGGTTTGTATCAACACGAGTGCCGGTGATCAGGCTGATCTGGAACTTGAGCACTGGATTCGACGGCGAATACCGAAGCAGCAGCTGCTTGGGCTGCAGCGGCTGAAGCCGAAATCCGGCCTGGTGTCGCAGTTGCAGCAGCAGGTTGAGCGTTGTACCGAAACCGGGGCCATACTCGTGGTTGCCGGAGGTGACGGTACCCTGAGTGCAGCGCTGAGGGTACTCGCGGGTACGGAGGTTACCCTGGGCGTCATTCCCTGCGGTACGTTCAATTATTTTGTCCGTGACCGGGGAATACCGGTGGACTCTGAGGCAGCGATTGACGTGCTGCTTCACGGTCAGGCGCGCACCTTTTCGCTGGCAAGTATCAATGGAATTCCTTTCTGTGTCAGTGCCAGTCTCGGTGTCTATCCCCGCATCATTGCGGCACGTGAACAGGTCAGTGCGCTGACCGGTCGTAACCGCCTGGTCTCTCTTCTCAGTGGTATCTGGGTCTTCCTGACTCGAGCCCGTGGACGACGACTCTACCTTGAGCATGACGGCGAACAGCGGGTTGAAACGGCTCCCATGCTGCTGGCCAGCGTCAGTCCCAGTCAGCTGGAAAACTTTGCCCTAACCGAGGTGGAAGGCATCAGGCGCGGGCAGATGCTGGTCTTCGTGATGCAGTCTGATGCGCCCAAGGCACTTTGGCGATACCTCTGGGCGAGTCTGCGGGGTGAACTCAAGCGGCTTGAGCAACTGGACTATTTTCTGACCGAGTGGCTGCAGGTGTCCACCCGCAGGCGGCGTGTGACGGTGGCCATTGATGGTGAGCTGCATCGCTGCCGTTCACCGCTGGTGCTGGAAACCCGGCGAGAGGCATATCGATGTCTGGTTCCTGCTCGAACGTCTCATGCAGGAGGGCCTCAATGCGAATGATTCAGCTGTCTGATCTGCATTTCGGTACTGAGCGCCCAGAGGTGATGGACGCTCTGGTAACGGTCATGCATCAGCTGAGTCCTGATCTGTTGCTGCTCAGCGGGGATATTACTCAGCGCGCCCGGCGTGCCCAGTTCCGTGCCTGTGAGCGGTTGCTGGCTCGGCTGCCGCCAGCAGCCATAATGGCCGTGCCGGGTAACCATGACATCCCCTTGTTCAACCTCTGGCAACGGCTGGTCGCACCCTATGCTCACTTTACCCGTACGTTCGGCGATGACCTGCTACCCTGCCATGACAGTGGGCAGGTGCTGGTTGTAGGGGTCAATACGACCTGTCCGCGCAGGCATATCGATGGCACTTTCACCGAAAAGCAGATCGAGACCGTCGCGCACCGGCTCAAAGCCAGTCATGCCAGGGTCAAGATCGTCATGGGTCACCACCCGGTGGATGCGGTGCTGGAAAGTGATGAACGAAATATCGCCCGCGGTGCTGAAAGAGCGGTGCGTACCTGGACTCAGGCGGGCATGCAGCTGTATCTGGCCGGCCATATCCACTATCCCTTCTGCGCGCGTCTTGAGCGCCGTTACCCCGGCTTGTCGCCGGAGTGCTGGACTTTTCAGGCAGGTACCGCCATCTCGTTCCGAGTACGTGACCATAAAGCCAACTCGTTCAACCTGATTGAATGGCTGCCTGCGCAACAGGCGCTTCAGCTTGAACGCTGGGACTACACGCCGGCTATTGAAGGGTTTCTCTGTGCCGAGCAGATTCAGTTGCCACTGCGGGGGGGAGCGGGCTCTTCCGGCTCGGGTTGATCGGCCGATGGCGCCGCTTCGTTGCCCTCCGGAGATGCTATTGCCGATTCAGCATCAGCCTTGCCCATCAGTTCGCCTTCGTCTCCGCTGTCCACTGTATCGGGAGTACGGTGGAACAGCTCCTCAATCGGTGTATCGACGAACTCTTCATTACGCGGATCGATATCGGGGAGCGCATTCACATCCGGAATGGCGGGGACAAACTGCTCCTGTGCCTCGACCGGCATCGGTGGTACACGGCGCTGGCGGTAGAGGGTGTAAGCCGCCATCAGCACAAGTGCGGAGGCCAGGGTCTGGAACAGAGCTTCGGGGCCGGAATATTCCATAAGGGATGAACTGACCAGCGGCCCGACCACGCTGCCGACACCGTAACTGAGCATCAGACCGGAGCTGGCGGCAATAATCTGGCTGCTGTCCATCATGTCATTGGTGATGGCAACACCGATGGAGTAGATGGTAGAGGCCAGTCCCATACAGACGCACAGAGCCAGCAGCCGCAAGCCAAACTCCATGTCGACGACGAGCGCATTGGCTGCACAGGCCCCAGCGCCAAGGACCAGAATAAACAGCAGTACGTTACTGCGTTTGGCCCTGTCGCAGACCCAACCGATTGGCCAGGCAAACAGCATGGCCGCCAGAATGGAAGCGAACATGTAGATGGAGATTTCATTGTTTTCCAGCCCTGTCAGACTGGCGAACAGGGGCACCAGAGCATAGAAGGACCCCAGGAATATGCCGCTGGTAAAAGCGGCCATCACTCCGATGGGAGCCAGTTGCACCAGTTGCAGTAAGGACATGCTATCGGTGTGTTCAGAAATTTCCGGTGACTTCATCCGTGACAATGACAGGGGAATGATACCGGCAATAATGAACAGGGCGGCCAGAGAAAACAGGGCGTAGTTGATCGGATTACCGTTACCGATCAGCAGCTGACCCAGTGCGGCAGCCGAATAGGCTGCGATCTGATACAGAGAAAAGATGGTGGAGCGGTTCTTGTTGGTGGCAACGGCGCTGAACCAGCTTTCAATGGTGATAAACAGGGCTGCAATGGTCAGGCCGCCAACACCACGGAGAATACCCCAGTACCAGACGTTGTAGGTCATCGGGTAGATCAGGGCCGCCATTGCTGCCACGGCGGCAAAAACGGCAAAGGCCCTGATATGGCCCACTCTGCGCACTATCCGGTCGGCATAGAGGGACCCGATCACGAAACCGGCAGAGTAACAGACCATCACCATACCGATGGTGGAGGGCTCGATACCGAGCAGACTGAACCTCAGGCCGAGCAGTGTGATCAGGAAAGAGTTGCCGATAATCAGCAGGGAAAGGCTGGCAAAGAGTGCCAGCAGAGAGATGACCAGAAGGCGCATTCGATTCGTCCATTAACCGCCAAGATATGCTTTACGAACACTGTCATCGTTGAGCAGGGCGTCACCGCTGCCACTCATTACGATGCGGCCATTCTCCAGCACGTAACCTCGATCTGCAATCCTTAATGCCTGGTGGGCGTTTTGTTCGACCAGAAAAATGGTCACACCCTCCTCTCGCAGCTTTTCGATGATCTCGAAAATCTGCTGGATGATGATAGGAGCTAACCCCAGTGAGGGCTCATCAAGCAACAGCAGCCGCGGTTTGCTCATCAGGGCACGTCCGATCGCGAGCATCTGCTGCTCGCCTCCGGACATGGTGCCTCCGCGCTGGTTAAAGCGCTCCTTAAGGCGAGGAAAGAGCTCCAGCACATGATCGAGCTGGGCTTCAGCATCACCCCGGCTTTGGAAGAAACTGCCCATGAACAGGTTCTCTTCAACCGTCATGGCGGAGAAGATTCGTCTTCCCTCCGGCACCACAGCCAGGCCCATGCGCATGATATCTGAGGTATTCATCTGTTGAATCTGCTGGCCATCGAACTCGATATGGCCGCCATGGGCGCGAGGGTCGCCGCAAATGGTCATCATCAGAGTCGTTTTACCGGCGCCATTGGCGCCGATCAGGGTCAGGATCTCGCCCTTGTTCACCTCAAGTGAGACATTGTGCAGAGCCTGAATCTTGCCGTAAAAAGTCGAAACATTATCCAGTCGCAGCATCAGCTCTCTCCCAGGTAAGCTTTGATCACATCCGGGTTTTGGCGAACCTGATCCGGTGTGCCGTCGGCCAGCGGGGCACCCTGATTGATGACGGTGATGTGATCGGAAATACCCATGACCAGCCCCATATCGTGCTCGATCAACAGTACAGAAATATCCTGCTCGTCACGCAGACGCAGGATCAGCTGGTCCAGTTCCGATGTCTCCTTGGGGTTAAGCCCGGCTGCGGGTTCATCCAGCATCAGCAAACCCGGTTCGGTCACCATGCAACGGGCAATTTCAAGGCGGCGTTGCTGACCATAGGAGAGGTTGCCTGCTTCACGGTTGGCGAATTCGAGCAGGTCAACCTGCTGCAGCCAGTGGGCAGCCCTGTCCATCGCCTCGCGCTGACGGCGTCGATAGGACGGCGTTTTGACCAGACCGGCAAAATAGTTGGTGTTCAGGTGACGGTGCTGGGCCACCAGCAGGTTCTCGATCACGGTCATGTTGGCGAACAGGCGTACATGCTGGAAGGTGCGCACCAGTCCGAGCAGAGAGATGCGGTGACCGGTCATCCCCTGAATCGGTTGGCCGCGGTAGCGGATTTCGCCGCCGGTTGGCTTGTAGAAGCCACTGATACAGTTGAAGACGGTGGTTTTGCCGGCCCCGTTGGGGCCGATCACCGAGTGAATCTGACGCGGCTTCACCTGCAGGCTGACGTTATCCACCGCCAGCAGCCCGCCGAAGCGCATCATCAGACCTGAGACGTCTAACAGATTTTCGCTCATGAGGTTTTCAGCTCCAGGTGGGGACGTTTCATTGGCAGCAGGCCCTGCGGACGCCACAGCATCATCAGTACCATGACACCACCGAACATCAGCATGCGGTATTCCTGAAATTCACGTGCCAGTTCCGGCAGTATGGTCATGGCAATAGCGGCGAGGATGACGCCCAGCTGTGAGCCCATGCCCCCCAGTACCACGATCGCAAGAATGATCGCCGATTCGATGAAGGTGAAGGACTCGGGACTGATGAAGCCCTGACGCGCTGCGAAGAAACAGCCAGCAAAGCCGGCGAAAGAAGCCCCCATGGTGAAAGCGGACAGCTTGATCACCGTCGGGTTGAGTCCCAGCGAACGACAGGCGATTTCGTCTTCGCGCAAGGCCTCCCAGGCACGGCCAATAGGCATGCGCTGTATTCGGTTGATCACGTAAATGGTCAGCAAAACCAGCAGTACCGCGACCAGATAGAGAAAGATCACCTTATGGCTGCTGTTGTAGCTGATGCCGAAAAACTCATGAAAGGTCTGACCGCCCTCGCTGGCACGGCGGCTGAACTCAAGGCCGAAGAGGGATGGCTTCTCGATGCCGCCGATACCGTTGGGGCCGCCGGTGACGTTGGTCCAGTTGTTGAGCAGGATACGGATAATCTCACCGAACCCAAGCGTTACAATGGCCAGGTAATCACCTCGCAGGCGCAATACCGGAAAACCAAGAATACAGCCAAAGGTGGCCGCCAGTAGTCCGGCGATTGGCAGACAGACCCAGAAGGAAAGTCCGTAGTACTCCGACAGCAGTGCATAGGTGTATGCCCCTACGGCATAGAAGGCGACATACCCCAGGTCCAGCAGGCCTGCAAAGCCGACCACGATATTGAGGCCCAGGCCCAGCATCACGTAGATCAGGGTCAGCGTCGCCAGGTCCACAGCACCCCGCGATACCATGAACGGCCAGACAAACAGCCCGACGACGACCAGTGCGATCAGCCAGGGGCGAAGGCGTGCACGCAACTTATGATCGGGCAACAGTCCGGTGACATCCGGTGAGGGCAGGCGTTGCTTGAGGCGTGACAGTGGTTGCTGAAAAAGCTGGAACAGAAACACCACGATCACGGCAAAACCGATCCAGCTCCAGGTTTCGGCATCGGCACCGACGACAGTCAGGTTGGGGCCTTCCTGCTCCAGACGCACACCAATGACCAGACAGGTCAGCAGGAAGGTTACACCCGCCGCAAAGAGGGCGGGAAAGAGTGCTCTTTGCATTATCGACTCCTCTTACACCTTCTCCACTTCCGGCTTGCCGAGCAGGCCGGTGGGGCGGAACAACAGAATCAGCACCAGCAGGCTAAAGGCCACCACATCCTTGTACTCGGATGGGAAAAACGCGGCCGTTAAGGCTTCAGTGACGCCCAGAATCAGACCGCCGAGCATGGCGCCGGGGATGGAGCCAATACCGCCCAGGACGGCTGCAGTAAACGCCTTGAGTCCGGCCATGAAGCCGATGTAGGGGTTGATGGTACCGTAGTAAAGTCCCAACAGAACCCCGGCCACTGCAGCCAGAGCCGCCCCAATGACGAACGTCAGCGCGATGATGCGGTTGGTATCGATCCCGAGCAGGTTGGTCATCTTCAGGTCCTGAGCACAGGCGCGACAGGCACGGCCAAGTCGAGAGCGGGAGATGAACAGGGCCAGTGCGGTCATCGAGATCAGCGTCACCACCCAGATAATCAGCTGCATCCAGGAAATGCTGACCTCGAATACGGCAGGGTCACCGAACTGGATGCCGCCGGAGACCAGGGCTGGCATGGCCAGGTCACGAGAGCCCTGAGCCAGGCGGATATAGTTCTGCAGGAAAATGGACATGCCGATTGCGGTAATCAGCGGAATGAGCCTGGGGCCTCCGCGCAATGGTCGGTAGGCCACCCTTTCGATGGCATAGCCATAGGTTGAGGAAATAATGATGGCGGTCATCAAGGCCAGCAACATGACGATGGGCAAGGAGCCAACGCCCATGGTCAACAGACCGATGATGGTGATGAATGCCGTATAGGTGCCGATCATGTAGACCTCGCCGTGGGCGAAGTTGATCATGCCGATAATGCCGTACACCATCGTATAACCGATAGCGATCAGGGCGTAGGTTGAGCCGATGGTCAGTCCGTTGATCAGCTGCTGAAGTACATAGAGGCTGGTTTCAGTCATCATGAGCCCTCAGACAGAGGGCTCTCCCCCGGCATTGGATAGGGGGAGAGCCTTGTGCTTCAGTGGTTACTCGCTGACCGGCGTTTTGCTGCCGTCAGCGTGCAGAGTGTAGATCTCGAACGTCGGCTCGGTCAGGTCTCCTTTGGCGTCGAATCCGATTTCACCGATGGTGGTGTTGAAACGGTTGGCACGCAGATGATCTGCCAGTTCATAGGGATCGGTGGAGCCGGTCGCCTTCATCGCTTCGGTCATCACCTGAATCGCCGAGTAGGCCGGGAACACGAAAGGACCGGACGGATCTTCGTTGCGAGCCTTGAAGGCTTCTACCAGGGCCGCGTTCTCTGGGCTCTGGTCAAAGCTCTTGGGTGCGGTGGCCAATACGCCTTCCATCGCCTCACCGGCAATGGCGGCCAGGTCGGAGTTCACGACGCCTTCCGGGCCCATGAAGGGAGCATCAAAGCCCTTTTCGCGGGACTGGCGCAGGATCAGACCCAGTTCCGGGTGGTAGCCACCGTAGTAGACGAAATCCACATCGTTACGCTTGAGCTTTGCAATCAGGGCCGAGAAGTCCTTGTCGCCGGGCGTGACGCCTTCGAACATCACCGCTTCGGTGCCGGCTTCTGCGAGCAGATTCTTCACCGTGGTCGCCAGACCTTCACCGTACTGTTGCTTGTCGTGGATCACGGCCAGACGCTGAGGCTTGATGTTGTCCTTGATGTATTCGGCTGCGAGCGTGCCTTGCAGACTATCCAGACCGATGGTGCGGAAGATCAGCTGATGCCCCTTTTCGGTGATGCTGGGGGAAGTGGACGCAGCGGTGATCATCATCACCCCTTCCTCTTCGTAGATATCCGAAGCCGGTTCGGTGGAGCTGGAACACAGGTGACCGATGACATGGCGGATCTCGTCATTGACGATTCGGTTGGCGACCGCGACAGCCTGTTTGGGGTCGCAGGCATCGTCGTAAATTACGCCTTCAAGGGTCATGCCGTTGATACCACCGGCTTCATTGATCTTGTCGATCGCCATAATGGCACCGATTTTCTGCATATCCCCATACTGGGCCACGGGGCCTGTGACAGGGCCGGCAATACCAATCTTGAGTGTTTCAGCCTGAACGCCAAGGGCCGCCATCAGGGTGCTGGCAGCGATCAGGGTCTTACCGAAGGATCCATGTTTCAGTTTCATGTTGTTCCCCTCATGGGTTAGTCATTGTCAGCGCTTGCAGAGGCACCGATTTATTATGTTTTTAGAACGACTATCGGGTTGATTATTACACAGTTTTTTTACCCCTGCGAAGAAGCTTAGTCGCTGCTGCCGGGTTCTGATAGACTCCGGAGCCACCGGGGATCAGGGAAGAGGAAGAAAGATGCAAAGCAAACCGATGAGAGTACTGCTGGTACTCTTGATAATGCTGATGACACCCCTGTCGCTGTTTGCAGCGGTACTGGAGAAACAACAGGTTGACGCCTATCTGGATACCCTCGATGAGGTCAAGCAGTTGGGCGAGCGCATGAAATCCTCAGGACTGGGCGCGTTTCTGGAGCGAGAAATCATGCCCAGAGCCGGTGAAGCTTTTGATCCTCACCAGCGTGCGGTCATGGCGCTCAAGCGAGAGCATGCTGATCAGCACCAGGCACTGATGCGGATCGTCCAGCGCAGAGGTTTCATCAGTCCCGAAAGCTGGGCGCTGGTTGGTGATCGTGTGGTATTGGCTTATGGCGCCATTAAGGTGGAGTCCGAAAGCCCGGCGATACTGCAACTGGCCAGGCAGATGCAAGGCGCAGACCCTCAGTTCATGCAACTGTTACCGCCGGAGCAGAGGCTCCAGGTCGAGCAGGCGATGCTGATCGCAAAAGTGCTGTCCCGGGTGCCCGAAGCTGATAAACAACAGGTTCGTCCTCATATTGCCCGGCTTGACCGGGTGTTTTCGCAATAACCACACCTCAATGGATTATCAAGGAGTCGCCAATGTCATCACTGGTTTACTGCACTGCCCAGTTCAAGCCCAAGCCTGGCAAGGAGCGTGAGCTGTTCAAAGCGCTCCAGGCGCTGGAGCCCAATGCCCACCGAGAAGACGCCTGTGTGCAGTACACGGTGACACGCCAGATCAGCAGCCCCTTTGCTGAGGGCACCAGTTTCCCGATCGTGTTCCACGAAATCTGGAGCGATATGGAAAGCTTTGAAGCGCATTGTCAGCGTAAGGAAATCGTCGACTTCTTCGAGCGCTATTGTAAGGCCGAAGATGGTCTGGCTGAGGATTGGAACGTGTGTATCTATACCGATGAGCCGGAAGACTACGACGCGCCCCAGATCGGGTAAGTGTGCACGCTTATAGTGCACAATTTGAGATCAGCGGACCCCCGCAGCCTGTAAAATCGGTGCTGGTCCGCTTCTTGCTTCAGCTGAGTCAGGTTTGCACAACGAGCAGTCATGGATAAATGGAGAGAGCCATGGGCAGTCTTTCAGCTGATTTCAGCGGATTCAAAACAACACTTTTCGAGCTCGTTGACGAGCGAGCAACGGGCACCCTGTTCGTGGCCACCGCGGATAACCATTCGGCTCAGATTGTACTGTCCCGTGGGCAGTTGCTGGGGGTTGCCCATCATGGCATGCATAATGAAACAGCACTGGAACAGCTTGCCGCCATGACACCGCTGCGTTTCTCCTTCACGCCGGAACTTATCTATCCGCTGACTGAGACGCTGTTGCCTGAGCAGGGCGATCGATTGCTGAACACTTTGGGGTATCGCAAGTCCTCTGAACATGAGGAGCGTTGGCATCAGAATAAGGCCGGCCTTTCTGCTCCCGTAACCTCCAGCACTACACTCAGAGTTTATCGGGGGCGAGTGATTCAGGGGTAAAGCGTTTGACAGGCGGGATGGCGGGACTAAGCTGAAAGCGTCATCGTGTTCTGCCGAGGTTGATCCATTGCGATCAAGATTCCGTTATCGTTTCCAATCTGGAGAAACCTCTCCGCTAGCTGCGGTTGCAAAGCTTCCCTGTCTAGTCTTGGCTGTTCTGCTTCTTTTTTCCGGTTCAGAAGGAAATACAGCCTCTTTATCGCTTCCTTCGACATTAAGTCTCGAACTCGTTTACTTCGATTTTTCCGGCGACTCACAATCTCATCCTGACATCTTTCTGCCTCAGCACTTCCCGGCAGTGCCGTCGGGTACCTCTTTTATCCCGATTCAAACAGGTGCTGAAACACCCTGCCTGAGATTGCAATCCTGTTATCGGTCACGTGCACCACCGTTCACATGAGCAGCTTCGCATTACCCAACCGGTACCGTGCCGATTTCTCTATTGAACAGAGCGCTCAGGCAGCGCGTGGAGCACCAAGATGAAACAATACCATGAACTCAAAACCATCGGGCTTGAAGACTATACTCGCTTGAGCGAGGGCTCAGGGCATTCGAAAACCAGCCTGGATTCCCCTGCGCAAGAGGTGATGACCGACTTTCGCCGGGTTCCGCCGCTGACCATGAGCCTGACCGAAAGTGTCAGTGACGCGACTCGGGCCATGCGCAAGGTACATGTGCGTTCGGTCATCGTGACCGACAGCAGTGGTGATTTCCGTGGCATTCTGACGGTGATGGATCTTGAGAGCCGTAAAGTGCTTAGCCAGGCGACCAGTCTCGGGCTTAAGCGTGATGATCTGAGCATCAAGGACGTCATGATCAGTCGAGAAAAATTGCGTGGTGTCACCCTGTCTGCCCTTCAGCAGGGGACCATCGGCGATCTGCTGAAGACTTTGCGCCATGAAGGCAGCATGCACATGCTGGTGGTCGATCCGGAATCACATGCCATCTGTGGCATCATCTCAGCCAGTGAAATCGCTCGTCGTCTGCAGATACCGGTTGAGATTAACCTGCAGGCTTCCAGTTTCCGTGACCTGGTCGATGCGTTGTTTGGTCGAGGCGAAACTGTCTGACGGGAGATGCCTTAACCGGTTAACCAGAACGGCGGCGATTGGCGCAGGTCAATCGCCGCCGTTCCCATTTCTGCCATACTGAACGCAGTATTCAAGGCGCAGGAGTGGGGAATGGCCAGGTCAGAAACACGGATGATGGATGGTAACGAGGCGGCGACTACAATTGCGCATCAGCTTAATGATGTCATTGCCATCTATCCGATTACACCGGCCTCAGTCATGGGCGAACTGGCAGACAGCTGGAGTGAGCGCGGTCGCCGCAATCTCTGGGGTACAGTGCCTCAGGTGATCGAACTGCAGAGCGAGGCAGGTGCCGCCGGTGCGGTTCACGGCGCTCTGCAGGCGGGGGCCAAAACCTGCACTTTCACCGCTTCTCAGGGGCTGTTGCTGAAGATTCCAAACATGTTCAAGATCGCCGGCGAATTGACGCCGACGGTATTCCACGTGGCCGCACGCTCGGTGGCCACTCATGCACTGTCGATCTTCTGCGATCACAGTGACGTGATGGCCGCCCGTATGACCGGCTTTGCTCTGCTTGCATCCGGTAATGCCCAGGAAGTCATGGACATGGCGTGTATAGCGGAAATGGCAACCCTGGAAGGGCGGGTGCCGGTGCTGCATTTTTTTGATGGTTTCCGTACCAGTCACGAGATCTCTACGGTAGATGTGGTGAGTACGGAGCAACTGTTAAGCCTGATCAATCCGCGGCTGGTTCAGGCCTGCCGAGAGCGCGCTCTGTCGCCGGATCATCCCTTCATCCGCGGTACTTCACAGAACCCTGATCTGTTCTTTCAGTCTCGTGAGGCGGCAAATCCTTTTTATGATGCTTTTCCGGCGATTGTGCAGAACGCCATGGACCGTTTTGCTGATGTGACCGGGCGCCAGTACAAGCTCTATGACTATCATGGCGCTGAAGATGCGGAGCGGGTGATCGTGGTGATGGGTTCGGCGGTGTCCTGTGTACAGGAAACCGTGGATCACCTGAATGCACGTGGGGGAAAAGTTGGGGTGCTGGCGGTGCGTCTGTTTCGACCCCTTGCGGCAGAGCGTTTGCTGGCCGCTTTGCCAGCCAGTGTGAGCGCAATTGCCGTGCTGGATCGCACCAAGGAGCCTGGGGCGGATGGAGAGCCCCTGTTCAAGGATGTGGTCACTGCGGTATTCGAAGCCTGCAGCGAAGGGCGTTGGCCGAGTGAATCAATGCCTCGGGTGCTGGGCGGGCGTTTTGGTCTATCGTCCAAGGAGTTCACCCCGGGGATGGTAAAGGCGGTTTTTGATCGCCTGAGTAAACCCGGTGGCCAGCGTCAGTTTACGGTGGGTATCGATGACGATGTGACCCGGTTGAGTCTGGCTTGGGAGGCCGGTTTTCGTACCGATGCGGCTGAGCGGCAGATTCAGGCTGTTTTTTATGGCCTGGGCGCGGACGGAACGGTGTCGGCCAACAAGAACAGCATCAAAATCATCGGTGGGGTTGAGGGGCACTTCGCTCAGGGACACTTCGTATACGACTCCAAAAAGTCGGGGGCTGTTACGGTTTCCCATCTGCGCTTCGGCCCCGATCCTATCCGATCCACCTATGAAATTCAGGATGGAGAGGCCGATTTCATCGGCTGCCACCAGCCCCAGTTTCTGCAGCGCTACCCGATGCTCGACAAGGCCGCTCGGGGTGCTCGGGTGCTGATCAATACGGACCTGAGTGGCGAAGCGTTTTGGCACCGACTGCCTGCCCCGGTGCAGCAGGCCATGATCGACAAGCAGCTCAGGGTATCCCTGATTGATGCCTATAAGGTGGCTGCCGAGGCAGGATTGGGCAAGCGTATCAATACCATCATGCAGACCTGCTTTTTCGCCCTGACCGATATTCTGCCGCAGGAAGACGCCATAGCCGAGATCAAGGCTGCCGTAGAAGCCAGTTACGGACGCCGAAGCCGACGCATTGCTGACATGAACCTGGCGGCAATCGACAATGCCTTGACCCATCTGGTCGAATTCGAGCTTCCCAGGCACGTGAGCAGCCTGATTCCCATGCATGAGGTCGTGGCAGAGGATGCCAGTCGTTTCGTGCAGCAGGTGACTACAGAGCTGATTGCCGGACGTGGTGACGGTGTGCCCGTCAGTCGAGTGCCGGTGGATGGAACCTGGCCCAGTGGTACCGCAGCCTATGAGAAACGGGATCTTGCGCGTGAGTTGCCGCAGTGGGAAGAGGATCTATGCACCCATTGTGGCAAGTGTGTATTTGTTTGCCCACACTCGGTAATTCGTTCCAAGGCCTTCTCCGAAGCACAGATGAAGCAGGCTCCGGAAGGTTTCAAGGCGGTGCCGATCAAGGGGGCCAAGGATTTCCCTGACAAAACGCTGATCAGCTATCAGGTATCGCCGGATGACTGTACCGGCTGTACCCTCTGCGTCGAGATCTGCCCCATTCATGACAAATCCAATCAGAGCCGCAAGGCACTCAATATGGTGCCCAAGGACAGGGTTGTGGAGCGTGAGCGAGCCAATTGGGACTTCTTCACGGGATTGCCGGAGTTTGACCGGACTGCATTGAAAGCCAATACGATGAAAGGCTCGATGCTGATGCAGCCACTGTTTGAATTCAGCGGCGCCTGCTCCGGTTGTGGCGAAACCCCATACATCCGCCTGCTGAGTCAGCTGTTCGGTGATCGCATGCTGGTGGCCAACGCCACCGGCTGTTCCTCTATTTATGGCGGCAACCTGCCGACGACCCCCTGGACCCTGAACGCCGATGGCCGCGGTCCTGCCTGGAATAACTCCCTGTTCGAGGATAATGCCGAGTTTGGTCTGGGCATGCGTGTGGCTCTGGATAAGCAAAACGAGTATGCACGCGAGTTGCTGCAGGGGCTGAGTAGTCAGCTGGATGCCCACCTGGTGGAAGAGCTGTTGACGGCCGATCAAGGGGACGAGGCCGGTATCCAGGCACAACGCCAGCGCATCGCCCGGTTGCGTGAACGGCTGCAGATCATGGATGATCCACGTGCCTACACGCTTGCGGCACTGGCTGACCAGCTGTGTCGGCACAGTGTCTGGATCATCGGAGGCGATGGCTGGGCTTACGATATCGGCTACGGTGGTCTTGACCATGTGCTGGCGTCGGGGCGAAACGTGAATATTCTGGTACTGGATACCGAGGTCTACTCCAACACCGGGGGGCAGACCTCCAAGGCGACTCCCCTTGGTGCGGTGGCCAAGTTCTCGGCCGGTGGCAAAGCGGTGGCGAAGAAGGATCTGGCGCGCATCGCGATGGATTATGAGCATGTATACGTGGCTCATGTGGCCTATGCCGCCAAGGACATGCAGACCCTGCATGCTTTTCAGGAGGCCGAGTCCTGGGATGGCCCCTCGCTGATCATCGCCTATTCGCCCTGTATCGCTCATGGCTTCGATATGGCCGACAACCATGAGCACCAGCGGTTGGCGGTGGAGTCTGGCCACTGGCCCTTGCTGCGATACGATCCGCGTCGGGCTGAGCAGGGGGAGAACCCGCTGCGGCTGGATTCGAAGCCGCCCTCGATTGCCTATGAGGCCTTCGCACGCACCGAGGCCCGCTTCAGCATGCTGGCGCGCTCCAATCCCGAGGCAGCGAGGGCGTTTATCGAGCAGGCTCAGCATGAGGTCAGCGAACGCTACCACCGTTACGAGCAGCTGGCCGGGTTGAGCTGGGAGCAGGTTGAAGTGCCCGAGCAGGACCAGGAGGCAGAACATGAGTAAGCGTTTGCATACCCGTTACCTCGGGATGGATCTTGATAACCCTCTGATGCCATCGGCTTCACCACTGACCGCAACTCTGGCGGGAGCGTTGCGACTGGAAGAGGCAGGTGCCGGTGCCATTGTCATGCACAGCCTGTTCGAGGAGGAGTGTTCTCGCGATCATGAGTTGCTGCATCATTTCCTCTATGAGCAGGAGATAGGTCATTATGAAGCGGATGACTACCTGCCGGTTCCGGATGCGTTCAAAACCGCTGAAGAACATTACCTTGAACGCCTGCAGGCGATGAAGGCCGGGTTACAGATCCCGGTGATTGCCAGCCTGAATGGCGTCAGCCCTCGGGGCTGGGCAGACCACGCTCGTCAACTGGCCGAGGCGGGTGCAGATGCTCTTGAGCTGAATGTTTACCACATTGCCGCTTCTGTCCATGAGAGCGGAATGGAGGTGGAGCAACGGTACTTGAGTGTACTCAATGAAGTGCGCAGGGCCGTGCCGGATTTGCCGCTGGCCGTGAAGCTGGGGGCATGTTTTTCCAGCCCGGTTCATCTGGCGGCCCAGCTGGAGGCGCAGGGCGCCAACGCCGTCGTGCTGTTCAACCGTTTCCTGGAGCCAACACTGGATCTTGAGACACTGAAAATAGTACCCCAGCTGAAGTTATCCACAGCGGATGAACTGAATGAACGCTTGCGCTGGACGTCCATCATGCGGGCTCAGGTTGGGCTGGATATCGCGATTACGGGCGGGGTCCACTCAGCGGAGGGAGTACTCAAGACGCAATTGGTTGGGGCTCAGGTGGCTCAGCTGGCCAGCGTCCTGATGCAGCGTGGCGAATCGATGCTGACGGAGATGAAAACGGCCATGCTGCAGTGGATGGATGAGAAAGAATACGATTCTTTGGATCAGTTGCGTGGAAGTGTTTGTCATGCCAACTCGGCCGATCCGTCCGCCTGGGAGCGTGCCAACTATCTCGATACTCTGAACCTTTGGCAGCCTTGAGCAGATGGGGCTTTGGCACTGTTTGCAGCGTTGCTGCCCGGCTGCCGGGAGAGACGCTGAAGCGGGTGTCATTTTTAAGTCGAGCAGCCATTGAGGCGCCGGTTGAAAGGTAATCAAGCCCCGTATTTTGGAGGGCGAAGTGTTAATTTATTAATCGTATTGGGGAAATGTCAGAGTTCAGGTACGTTTTTCTTAAAGTTTTAACTATATTAGGCCGATTAGACTTAAAGGAATTAGGGGTGCCGGTCGAATGCAGGGAGGTTGCCTTTGAAGCTGAAAGCAAAGTTCAGCCTCTTGGTTATAGTGCTGATGATCGCTTCAGGTCTGGCCGTATGGGTCTCAGTACAAACTTTGGCCGAGCGAATCATTACGGAATGGGCTGAGCGTTACGTCGAAAAGCAGGCGCGCTATGACAAGCAGCGCGTGCTGCAGCCGCTGCTGCGCGAGATCGTGCTGGCACGACAGTTGGCGAGTTCTCCTTTGCTGCTGGAATGGTTACAGAGCCCGGACGACATCGTATTGGAGTTTCGTGCGCTGGCCGAGCTTGAGCGCTACCGCGAAGCCTTTGAGGACAATAATTATTTTCTCGGTATCGTGGGTAATGGGCGCTACTACTACAACAATGCAGAAGATGAATACGGCAACGATCAGCTGAGGTATGTTCTTTATCCGCACGAACCGGCCGACCGCTGGTTCTATGACATGATCGCTCAGGGAAAAGACCTTAACCTGAATGTCAATCCGGACCCCCATCTGGGCGTGACCAAGCTCTGGATAGACGTACTCCTGCGGGGGCCAGACGGTCGGGTGCTGGGTGTCGCCGGTACAGGCCTCAACCTGAGCCGGTTCCTCAATGACTTCGTCGACAGCGGGGATGCTGGCATCACCAGCCTCTTCGTTAACCATGATGGTGCAATTCAGTTATACCGGGATCAGGCACTGATCGACTTTGCCACTTTGGGTAAGCCTGAAGGTGATCAGAAACGACTGAACTTAATGGTAACCCCGAACGATTTGCTTAAATTGCAGGCTGCAATGGCAGAGGTCAAGATGGATCCTCAAGCGGTGGCCAGCCGTTTTGTGGACATCAAGGAGACCCGCTATCTCGTCGGAGTTGCTTACCTGCCGGATATCGACTGGTACGAAATTACTCTTATGGATCTGAACCAGCTGCTGCCGATGAGTCGGTTCAATCCGATCCTGTTGATCTTTGCAGGCACCCTGCTGGCAACTCTGCTGATGTTTCATGTTGTGCTCGGACGTGTGGTTCTGGGGCCTCTACAGACTCTGGATGCCGCCATGCGCCGCTTCAGGCAGGGGGATTACCGCGGCGAGCCTCTGGGGGTGAAAGCTTCGGGAGATGAAGTGGGACGTCTGGTCGGTGAATTCGAGCAGATGACTGCAGAGGTGTTTCAAGCTCGCTCCAACCTTGAAGCCAAGGTGCGAGAGCGGACCGATGAGTTGAACCGAATCAGCCAAACCGATCCATTGACGGGGCTGCTGAACCGTCGCGGCATGGACGAACGACTGGATGAGGAACTCAAGCGCTCTGCGCGTGAAAATCGCCAATTGGGTGTGATCTGGATCGACCTGGATCTGTTCAAGGAGATCAATGACGTTCATGGCCACGCTGTTGGTGATGAAGCGCTGAAGCTGGTGGCTCGAGTACTGCGTTCGGTGGTGCGGGAATATGATGCCGCCTCCCGTTGGGGCGGAGACGAGTTTCTGCTGATGGTTCGGGATGCCGACCGTTACCTGATAGAACGCATTTGTGAGCGACTGCTACGCGTGATTCGAGGCCAAAGCCTGCAGACCCCCGGTGGCACTTATCTGAGCATGACCTTCAGTATCGGTTGTCACCTGGCCAGTCGGGATGATCTGGAATCAGTGCTGCGTGATGCGGATGCAGCGCTCTATGCCGCCAAGTCGGCAGGGCGTAACTGTTACCGCTTCAGTCACCCGTTCAGTGAACGGGCCACTGCTGAAGAAACGACTGACGCGGCTCAGGTGCGTTCGCACTAGAACTCGTCGTTCAGGCGGTTAATCAGTTCTTCTCGATGACTCAGTCGTTCGACGGCTCGCTCGCCCAGCATACGCGCCGTTTGCAGCAGCAGGGTTTCGGCCAGAAACTGAGTGGCAACCATGCTGTTGGTATACAGCGGACTGTTGTTGCGACTGATCAGGCTGCAGTCGGCCAGCTGCGCCAGAGGAGAATGGTGGCTGTCTGTGATGGTCAGCAGTGGCAGTTTCAGCTGGTTGGCTACCTGTGCCAGCATCACCGAATCTCGACTGTAGGGTTCGGAGCCGAACATCACCAGAAGATCTCTTGAACCCAGTTCCGCCAACGCCTGAGCCTGCCCTTCTCCCGCCGAGCCAACCACACTGACCTGTTCCCGAATCAGCCCCAGCATGTAGCTGAACATGCTGGCCAGGCCGTATGACTGCCGTCGCCCGGAGATCCTGACACGGCGGGCCTTCACCAGTAATTGAGCGGCCTGACTCAGGTTTTGTTCAGTGAGTTGAGCGGCTGACTGGGCGAGGTTTTCGGCCTGTTGCTCCAGATGATGCCGGACCCTGTTTTCCACTGACATCTCTTCACTCGGCTTGATCAGTGCCGAGGCCTGGGCACTGTAGTAGCGGCCTGGCTGGCTGAGAGCATGGCGAAACAGGCTTTGAAATTGGACAAAACCCTTGAACCCCAGCAGCTTGGCCAACCGGGTCAGTGAGGCGGGACTGACAGACGTTACCTGTGCCAGCTCGGTGATACTGTGTGTAGCGACCAGGCGGGGGTCATCCAGCATCACGCACAGAGCGACCAGAAGTCGCTTGCCCATCGGCAGTGTCAGCTCACCCCGTTTGAGCAGTGATGGCAGCTTGCGCAACTCGGCCAGCGATGCGGGAGGGAAGTTGATGCCGGATGCAGATTTCAAAACCTTTTTATCCTTTCGATTTTGTTGCTGTAGCTATTTGATTTTAATCGATTATCAGGGGCAGTTATTAGGATTGAATGTTTTTTTGAAAAAATATTTCCAAATTGATCGGTCAAATTGAAACGAGTTTTATTTGATCCATAGTATTGCACATGGATTCACCACAGGAACCCTTGACCATGTCCATTGATGCCTATCTTCGTCCGATCAACCATTCAGAAACACTGTTGATCAATGAACTTTCCGACCAGCTGGCGGCCAGCCGTCAGGTCTACCGTTTCGGCTTTGGCCAGTCGCCCTTTCCGGTACCGGCAGGGGTGACTGAAGTGCTGCGTCAGCAGGCACATGAGAAGGCCTATTTGCCCGTGCAGGGCTGGAAACCCTTGCGTGAGGCCGTCGCGGCCTTTCATCGCCAGCAGGATGCAGTTGACTGGCAGCCGGAGCGGGTGCTGGTGGGGCCCGGCAGCAAGCTGTTGATCTACGCGGTAATGGCTGCCTTCACCCAGGCTGAGGTACTGCTGGTATCCCCCAGCTGGGTATCCTATGAGCCCCAGGCAAAACTGGCTGGCCATAAGGTGTCACGTGTGCAGGCTGACGCGGCCAGCGAGTGGCGGCTGACCCCGGCAATGCTGGAGGCCTTCTGTGAAACACGAGAAAACCCGGAGCTGCCCCTGTTGCTGGTGCTGAACTACCCGGGCAACCCGAGCGGGACCACCTACAGCGAGGAGCAGTTGCGTGAGCTTGCAGCGGTGATGCGTCGCTATGGTGTACTGGTCATCAGTGACGAAATTTATGGCATGTTGCACCACCGCGGTGAGCATCGCTCTCTGGCGCGATACTACCCGGAAGGTACCCTGGTCACCGGCGGCTTATCCAAATGGTGTGGTGCCGGTGGCTGGCGTCTTGGCGTCCTGCATGTGCCTGAAGCACTGTCAGACAACCTGCTGCCACGGTTGCTGGGCGTAGCCTCCGAAACCTGGTCGTGTGTGGCCGCGCCGGTTCAGCAGGCCGCTGCCGAGGCATATCGTTTTGGGCCGGAAGTGGAACACTATGTCCAGCGTGAACGGCAGATACTGTCTCAGCTCGGCCAGCAGGCTGCTGACCGGCTTAACCAGGTGGGGGTCCTGACAGCATCTCCCGAAGGCGGGTTTTATCTGTTCCCTGACTTTGGGCACTGGCGCAAGCGGCTGGAGGCTTCCGGTATTTCAACTTCGAACCAGCTTTGTAGTCGGCTGCTCGAGGAAGCGGGGGTGGCTCTGTTGCCGGGCACGGCCTTCGGCATGCCTGAGCAGGAGCTGGTTGCTCGTCTCTCCTACGTCAACTTCGATGGGGCTGCAGCCCTGCAGGCAACAGAGGCCGAGCTGGTGGAGATTTTTAAGCCGGTCATGGATGGACTTGAGGCCATTGCCAGCTGGCTGAGCGAAAGCAACCTGGCCGTGGCGTAAACTGGGCAACTCAGAGTTGCCGGTTTTGGGTGTCTTATTGATTCTGCAAATGCGAGAAGATTGCGCTCTTTTTCGCAAAGTCAGAATGACGGTTTCAATAAGGCTCCCATGGAACTCAAACATGTCAAAATTCGCTCCGCGCTGCTGCTCATTCTTCTGGTGTTCAGCGGTCTCCTGGTTCTGATCAGTGTCACTGCCTGGTGGACGGCCAGAGAGGCTCACCAGGCACTGACCCAGCTGAATCGAATCACCGAAACCCAGACGGTGCCGGTGACCAACACTTTGATCACCGTTCTGCGGGCGCGCCTGGCGGTGATTGGTGCCGAGGCAGAGTATCAGAACGGCAATCTGGAGAATGCGAGGCACAGTCACGATGCTTCGAAGCGATTCGCGCAAGAAGCGGCGGATACCTTCCGGACATTCCAGCAGGCTGAAACGTCTCCGGCTACCGCCCCGATAGCACGGCAGGTGTCGGCTCGTTTTGAGCAGTTCCAGCAAGCAATCCAGCAGTTGAACCTTGCCTTGAACGGTCGTGACCGCAGTGCTTTTCTGGCGGCGAACCTGAAGGCGCGCGAAGCCAGTGAGGGTTACTATGCCGCACTGCTCGATTTTCAGCGGGTGCAGGCAGAGGATCGTCGTGTGCGCATGGTGCAGGCGCAGTCGGCCTATGACAGGTCAATCTTTGGGGCCGTGGGGTTAACGCTGTTGTCGCTGTTGCTGGTTACCGGGAGTCTCTGGTATGTCCGTCGTTATGTGACCGCGCCTCTGCAGCTGGCGCAGGCGCATTTCCGGATGATGGCGCAGGGGGACCTGACTCAGGATATTGATACCTCAAGCCGGAATGAGATTGGTGACCTGTTCAAATCGCTGCACGAAATGAAGCAGGCCAAACGCAACATGATCCGCGCGTTGATGGCGTCCTCCAGCCAGCTGGCCGCAGCTGCCAAAGAACTCAGTGCGGTAACAGACGAGAGCCAGCGCGGGCTGCAGGAACAGAGCGATCAGCTGCAACAGGCGGCCACGGCTATTACCGAGCTCAGCACGGCGGTAGACGATGTGGCCAATAATGCGTTGAGTACCTCTGAGGCTTCTCAGGCATCTAACGCACTGGCCGCCGAGTGTCGCCGTGGTGTACAAGCCACCGTGGGCGATATTCACGCGGTTGTGGAAGGTGTGGAACAAACCTCGTCACAGGTTGCACAACTGGCAGAAAACAGTCGCAATATTGGCCAGATCCTCGATGTGATTCATGATGTGGCCGAGCAGACCAACCTGCTGGCACTGAATGCGGCGATTGAAGCTGCCCGGGCTGGTGAGGCCGGGCGCGGGTTCGCGGTCGTTGCCGACGAGGTGCGTACACTTGCCCAACGAACCCAGGCATCGACGACTGAGATCGAGAAGCTGATTCAAAATATGCGTCAGGGTACCGACAGCGTGATTCGTGCCATGGATCTCTGTCGTGGTTCCGCCGAGCGCACCCTGTCTGGCGCCGGGATGGTGAGCTCGGCACTGGAGGAAATCTTTGGCTCCATCAGTCAGATCAATGACCGTAACCTGATCATCGCCAGTGCGGCAGAAGAGCAGACACAGGTTGCACGAGAAGTGGATCGAAATCTGATCAATATCCGTGATCTTGCGGCACAGACCGCCGCGGGTGCCAACCAGACCAGCGCCGCAAGCCAGGAACTTGCTCGTTTGGCGGCAGAAATGCACGATAGGGTGGTGCACTTTCGCACCTGATTCTGTTGCTTTATCTGATCAGGCCGGTGTTACACCGGCCTTCAGGTGCGGGCCCGTCATTGATCGGTCTGCTTCCCTTTTCAGTCGTCGCCTTTGCCGTTCAGCTTGCGGGCCTGCTCTGCCCAGTCGGCAAGCTGCAGCTGCACCATCCCGTTGACGGTGGACGGTGGGTAGCGGCCGTCGCTGTCGGCACGTCCGGCGTCGCGGTCAAACAGCAGCTTAATCAGCTGATCAAGTGTGCTGACAGCATGGATGGCGAAGCGTCCTTCACGGCAGGCATCCACCACTGATGGGTCCAGAATCAGGTGTGGTACGTTTGCCGCCGGAATAATCACCCCGTGGCTGCCGTCCAGCCCGCGCGCCTCGCATAACTCGAAAAAGCCTTCGATCTTCTCGTTCACCCCACCGATGGCCTGGACCTCCCCTTGCTGATTAATTGATCCGGTCACGGCGAAGCTTTGTTTCAGAGGCAATCCGCAGATGGCCGACAGCAGCACACAGAGTTCAACTGCCGATGCGCTGTCACCGTCTACCGGGCCGTAGGATTGCTCGAACACCAGGCTGGCGTTCAGGGAGAGGGGCTGGTTGCGAGCGTATCGACTGCCGATGCAGGCGGCCAGAATCATTACGCCCTTGGAATGCACTGGCCCGCCAAGCTTGGTTTCTCGCTCGATGTCGAGCATGCGACCGCTTCCCATGCGGGCGGTCGCTGAGATCCGGTTGGGCTTGCCGAAGCGCTGATCGCCGAGTTGGTAAACCGCCAGACCATTGGCCTGGCCGATGGCCATGCCGCTGGTGCTGATCATCAACGTCCCTCTTTCGATCTGCTCCTGAAGCAGTTCCGAAAACTGGCTGCTGCGGTAACGCTGCTGAACGATGGCCTTGTGGACATGCTCACGTGATGCCTGAGATGCGCCCTGACGCAGTGCCCAGAAGCTGGACTCGCGCAGCAGATCGATCAGCTGGCCTCGATTCAGTGACAGTTTCTGGCTGTCGTCCATTTGCCGGGAGCTGTGTTCGACCACCGCTTCCAGTGCGCTGAGATCGAAGTGGGCCAGCCCCTCCTCGCGAATCAGCATGGTGATGAGTCCCAGATAGTTTTCCAGGTTTGCCCGGTCTCGGTCGAAGCCCTCGGCGAAGTCGGCGTAGACCTTGAACAGGGTGGTGAACTCGGGATCATACTGCTTGAGCAGATAGTAGAGGCGGCGGTCACCGATCAGAATCACGCGGACATCCAGTGGCACGGGTTCAGGTTCCAGCGAGCGGGTGCCGCTGACGCCGTAGATCTTTTCCAGCGGGTCGATGCGCAGTTCGCGGTTGCGCAGGGCGCGCTTGAGTCCCTCCCAGGCGAAGGGAAAGGTCAGCAGTTTCTGGGCATCAACGACAAGATATCCACCGTTGGCGCGGTGCAGGGCTCCGGGCTGAATCAGGCTGAAGTCGGTCGTCAGCGTACCGAAATGGGCTTCATATTCGATACGGCCGATCAGGTTCTGGTAGCTTGGAATATCTTCAAATACCACCGGTGCGCCGCCGTTGTGGTTCTGGCTTACCAGCATATTGACCTGATAGCGGCGGAACTTGGCCGAGCGAGCCCGCTTGTGCAGCGGAGCCCGTTCCTCCTCTTCGGACGGAAAGAAATCGTCTACGTTTTCGATCAGGTCCTGATGAATGGTGTCCAGAAAGTCGAGCACCCCGGCATGCCCGCCATAGGTCTGGCGCAGGTTGTTCAGCGCCGGGTCGATCACGCCCCGGGTGGTTTCCTGTTCCAGTTCACGGATACGGCTTTGATGCTCCTGGTGCATTTTCGGAACTTCATGAATCAGCTCGGTCAACTCCTCATTGAGGGTGTCGATCGCCCTTTTGATCTGTTCTCGCTCTTCCTCGGGGAGTTGCTTGAACTCGTCCGGGGTCATCAACTTGCCGTCCCGAATGGGACCCAGAGTATAGCCGCCCGGCGTGCGCAGCAGGGTAATGCCAAGCTCGTGTGCCTTTTTGCCCAGCGCCTTGAAGCTCATCTCTTCGCGTTGCTGGAATTCATCGTTCAGCGCCTGCAACTGGTTGCGGTACTCGTCGCTCTTGAATTGAGCCGGTATCCGCACCATCAGGATCTCGATCAGTTTGCGCAGGTCCATGTGCAGCCGATGCCCGGTGCCTTGTGGCAGGATGAGGACGCAAGGCTGGTTGGGGCGCTCGAAATTGTGGATATAGCAGCAGTCACTGGGGGCTTCGCCGCTGGCTGACTCGGCGCTGATGATGCGGGAGACCAGTTCGCGCTTGCCAACGCCGGTGGAGCCACTGACAAACAGGTTGTAACCCTGGTGCTCCATGCCGATGGCAAACTGGATCGCATCCATGGCACGGGTTTGGCCCAGTGCCGAGTAATCGGGCGTGATATCTGCCGTGGACGAAATACCGAAAGCGGAAAGATCACAGCTGTGGCGTAACTGTTCGGGGGTGAGCGGCGTGTCCATGACGTATCCCTTTAGATCAGATCAGACTTAAGGTTAGCAGGGCCAGCAGAATCGCGAGGGTCAAGCCGGGCCAGAGAGAGCGGCACAAACTCCAGTGTCCGGCGAAGAAGGCCAGTCCACCCTTGACCAGAGTGTTGGTGATGGCTGCCAGGGTGATGCCGGTCACCGCGGTATCGGCGGCGATACCGTCAATCGACATGCGCGCCAGCGTCAACGTAATGGCATCAACGTCGGTCAGACCCGCAACGATGGCGACCAGCCAAAGCCCCTGTTCTCCCATGTGTGCCTGAATGCCATGCGCAATCAGCATGATGACCACCAGCAGGGCACCGAACTGGAGTGCCGGCAGTAACTGAAAGGGTTGAGCCGTTACCTTGCTGGCATCAATACAGCCGAACGGCTCCTTGCGATGCCAAAGCCAGAAGGCGCTGGCTGCACAGCCCAGTGTCATCGCCAGCATCGGTGGCCAGAGGTCGGGCAGCAAGCCCGGGTTGACCACGGCGACTTCGAGCAGAATGCGAGGATACATGATCGCAGCTGCCAGCAGGATGCCGCAGGCAAGCAAGCGGGGCAGGGGCAGATGCGCGTTCATCCGTGCCAGGCTCAGGGTCAGCGCCGTGCTGGAAGCCAGACCGCCCAGCAGGCTGGTAATCATGATGCCCTTGTCTGGCCCGGTCAGGCGCATGGCAAAGTAGGCGGTCAGGCTGATCCCTGCGATCAGCACCACCAGCAACCAGATTTCATAGGGGTTGAGGGCATTCCAGGGGCCGTAGGACTGGTTTGGCAATACCGGCAAGAGCACGGCTGAAATCAGGGCGAGTTGGAGAATGCCGCGGATTTCGGAGTCGCTCAGGTGCTCCAGGGCGTGATGCAGGGTCTGCTTGAAATGCAGCACGATGGTGGTCATCACGGCCGTTGCAACGGCCAGTTTGAGATCGCCCACTAGGGTAATAACACCAATGAGATAGGTAACGATACCGGCGATCACGGTGGTCATGCCGTAGTCATGGTCTTCGCTGGAGTCGAGCCAGTGCGCCAGACCAAGCAACAGGGTGATACCGATGCCGATAGCAATGCTGATGCCCGGCCCCAGAGTCGGCAACAGGACAGCGGTCAGGGCACCGGTGACCGCAAGCAGACCGAAGGTGCGGATGCCGGCAATGCGTCCGCCCGCACGAATGTTGCGTTCATGCCAGCCGCGCTGCAGGCCGATAAGCATGCCCAATGCCAGCGCCACCAGTACATGCAGTAGTTGAGAGTTGTCCATAACGCCTCCGCCAGGGCTGTTCGACGCGATACTTCAAGCCTATCAGATTAGAACAGAATAATTGTACCGGGCAGGTTCCGTGCGGAAGTGGTGGCAATTGTGGGGAAGAAAAATCAGCGGGCATTCAGGGGACGATTGTCCCTGAACGCACCGGTAAGATTCTGGCAGTGGGTTTATTCGCTGAACTGCTGGCGCAGCTGGCAGATCTGCTCGAAGTGGGCGAAGAAAAGATCGACCAGCTCGGGGTCGAAGTGCTTGCCACGGTTGTCCCGAATCAGCGCAGCAGCGTCCTCGATTGACCAGCTTTTCTTGTAGGGGCGTTCTGAAGTGAGCGCATCGAAGACATCGACGATCGCCACGATACGCCCTTCAATCGGAATTGCTTCTCCGGCAAGCCCCAGAGGATAGCCGGAGCCATCCCACTTTTCATGGTGTGAGAGCGCTATGCTCTTGGCCATCTGCAGCAGCGGGTCATTTTCGTTGGCGCCATCCAGCAGCTCTGCGCCAATCAGCGTGTGCAGCTTGATCTGGTCGAACTCTTCGGGCGTCAGCCGGCCTGGCTTGCGCAGGATGGCGTCCGGGACGCCGAGCTTGCCGATGTCATGCATGGGGGAGGCGTTAAAGATCAGCTTGATCTGCTCATCATCCCAGCCCAGAGCCCTGGCCAGTAACGCGGCACCATGGCTGACTCTGAGGATATGACTGCCGGTTTCCTCGTCCTTGTACTCGGCGGCACGACCCAGTCGCTGCACCAGATCGAGGCGGCTGTTGTAAAGCTCCTCGGTGCGCTGTTGCACCAGCTCTTCCAGCACGTTTTTCTGGTCATGGATCATGCGCAGGCCCATCTGCAGTTGCAGCAGGTTGCCAACACGCATCAGCAGTTCATCACGGTCGAAGGGCTTGGTGATGAAGTCACGCACACCCATCGACAGGGCTTTCAGGCGGAAAGACTTGTCGTGCTGCGCGGTCAGCATGATGACCGGCGGCAGCATCTCGGGCTCCAGCGCCTTGATGGCCTCCAGCACTTCGAATCCATCCATCCCCGGCATATTGATATCCAGCAGTACCAGGTCAAAGCGGTGCTGCTGGTACTCCTCGACAGCCCGACGAGGGTCGCTGATCAGGGAGAGCCCGTCGTATCCCTCCAGTGCCAAAACGCGCTCGACCAGCCGCAGATTGACCGGCTCGTCATCCACCACCAGTATGCGGGAGTGGGTGAGCGTGTTATTGAGAGACATTCGGGTTTTCTCCCTTCATATTTAAGAGCTGCTCGGTGGTTTCAAGCAGTATTTTTACATCAAGAGGTTTGGTCAGGTAGCTGTCAAAGCCGGCTTCAAGGCCTCTTTCGACGTCATTGTGCATGGCGTTGGCCGTCAATGCCATCACCGGTGTATGCATGAGTGTCGGTTCTTTTTTCATCAGTTGAAGCAGTTCGTAGCCATCCATCTCGGGCATGTTGATGTCGAGTATGATCAGGTCCGGCTGGTGTTGTTTGGCCAGCTCCAATCCCAGGCTGGGGGTATGGGCGTCCAGCATGACGACATCTTTCAGACGGTTCATGAGTCCCCGTAACAGCTTGATGTTAGAGGGGTTATCATCAACATACAAAATGGTTTTCATGGGCGTTGTATCCTTGGCGACAAGCGCCTCCGTGATGTCCTCAGCGGTGGGTGAATCCTCTGCGCTGTCCAGGGATAAGGTAATCCAGAAACAGCTGCCTTCGTTCGGGGTGCTGTGCACGCCGATGGTACCGTCCATCAGTTCCATAAGTTGCTTCGCCAGCGTCAAGCCGACACCGGTTCCTTCAATACCGGAGTGATCTGCATCCAGCCGGTTAAAGGGTTGAAACAACTGCTTCAGGTTCTCGGTGGAGATACCGGTACCTGTATCCTGAATGCTCAGTTTGAATCGGTTGTTTTCGAGCATCTGGCCGCTGATTCTGACCAGCCCCTGCTCGCGATTGTATTTCACCGCATTGGACAGCAGGTTCAGAATCACTTGTTTCAGTCGAGTCCTGTCGGCCATGGCATGACGGGAAGTCAGCGGTAATGTCTCGATGCGAATCTGCTGCTGGTCAGCCAGCGGTCGAATCAGGCGAGTACACTCATCGACAAGGTCTGCGATTGAAACCGACTCCAACGACAGTACCATGCGTCCCGACTCAATCCGGGCCAGATCGAGAATGTCGTTGATCAGTTCCAGCAGGTGATTGCCGGCGGTAAGAATTTCGTGAACGCTTTCCTTGTGCTCGGGTGCCAGGTTGCGGTCGTATTCCATCAGTTGGCCAAATCCAAGAATCGCATTCATCGGGGTGCGCAGTTCATGGCTCATGTTGGCCAGAAAACGGCTCTTGGCCAGATTGGCTGCTTCCGCCTCCCGTGCGGCTGCGGCCATATGCTCAATATAGAGGTGGCGGCTGACGATACGTGACGCCGACAGCCAGGCGATCAGGGCGAGCAGGAGCAGGGTAAAGCCCAGCGTCAACCAGCTGGTTACCGACTGGAACGTCGTACCCAGCGTATGCCTGGGTTGACGGTGAACCAACGCCGTCCACCGTATCAGCTCCGGTGAGATGACAGACTCAACGGATAGTGCGTGAGTGCCCGGCATGACTTCAAGCAGCGGTATGTCCAGCGTCAGAACGTTGGCAACGGGTGTCACAATTGGCTGGTGAGTGGCGCGCTGGAGCTGGGCCCATACCTCAGGATGATCCTGCTGGTAGTTGAGATCTGCCCGGTCGCGTATGGACCCCCATTCATGGCCGGGGTAGCTGCCAATCAAATAGTCCCCTTCATGGCTGATCAGCACCGCGGTTCCCTGCTGTATCAGGGCAAAGCGATCGCGAATGTGGGAAAGCATCTCTTCCAGTCGGTAGTTGATGACGAGAACCCCGCGGCGCTCATTGCGGCCATCAAACACCGGCGTGGCGATACGAATCATCGGCTGGAACGGAATCTCAATTTGACCATGTTCGACGTTCAGATCAGCCTTGGAAATAAACACCTTACCGGCTGGCAGCGCCCGGGACTGCTGGAAGTAATAACGACCAGATTTATCCTGCAGCTGGTCTTCGGCAACGGCGAAGGCGACACCGTCCTGATGATCGATCCGAACATGCTCCTGCCCTTGAAGATCAATAAAGCGAATTTGGGCATAGGTGCCCAGTCTGTTCGACAAGAGTTCGAAAAAATTCTCCAGGCGGGCTTTGTGTTCGGGGGTGGGCTGATGCAGAAAGGTGGTCAGGGCCGGCAAATGAGCCAACAGCAAAGCGTCATCGGCAGCGCGTCTCAGTTCGGACTGAACCAGCTGTTTGGATTCTTCCAGGTGGTGCAGGTGCAAGATGTCGAGGGCTTTGTTTCGCTGGGCTTCAAAAGCCTGCAGGATCGGATAGCCGATGGCCAGCAGCAAAGCCGTCAGCAAGAGGAAAATTGCGCAAAACAACCCGAGCGTGGAGCGAGACAGTGTTTCGATCCGTAATATGCGAACTGCTCGGGCAAAATCAGACCGGGCCATGCTCTTTTTCCTTGTCGAGGCCGAGTATCGTCTCAATCACTTCAAAAAAGGCAGGGACGTTCAGAGGCTTGGTCAGGTAGTGTGCAAAACCGGCATTCAGCCCCTTTTCAATATCCTTGGTCATGGCATTGGCGGTGAGCGCAATGATGGGGGTCTCAACAAAAGCCGGTGTTCTTTTCAGAATGCTCAACACTTCATAACCATCAAGCCCGGGCATGTTGATATCCAGAATAATCAGGTCCGGATGATGTTGCCTGGCGAGTTCTAGACCCAGATCGGGGGTATGCGCGTCCAGCAGTCTGATCCTGCTGTGATGGCTTATCAGCCCACGGATAAGCTTGATGTTGGAGGGATTGTCGTCCACATAAAGAACGGTTTTCGTCATCCCCTCAGGGGCATCAGGCAGGGTGTTCTGCGGCTCACTGTCAGAGCTGTTCAGGCTGTGAGGCTGGCTGTCCCATGGAATGTCAATCCAGAAACAGCTGCCCTGGTTCAACGTGCTTTGTGCGCCGATGGCGCCGCCCATGCATTCGATCAGTTGCTTGCTAAGGGTCAGGCCAATGCCGGTTCCTTCGATACCGGTTCTTTCCGCGCCCATTCGGTTGAAAGGCTGAAAAAGGTTCTCAAGCTGTTCTGCCGGAATGCCGCGCCCTGTATCGGTAAATTGCAGCCGGACACGTTCGTTCCTGGTAGCAACGCATTCAAGGGTGACAGTACCCTGATCGCGGTTGTACTTCACCGCGTTCGACAGCAGGTTCAATATCACCTGTTTGAGTCGAGTCTTGTCAGCGGTCACGCGAACGCGTTCCAGGTTATGAACGTTTAAGCGGATGTCGCGGGTATTGGCCAAGGGGGAGACAAGGCTAATGCACTCGTTGACAAGGCCAGACAGCTCGACGGGTTCAAGTTACAGGGTCAAGTGCCCGGCCTCCACCTTGGCCAGATCGAGAATTTCATTGATCAGGTCGAGCAGGTGACGTCCCGCCTTCAAAATTTCGTGCACGCTCTCCTTGTGCTCCGTGGGAAGGTCGTTGTCATACTCCATGAGCTGGCCGAACCCGAGGATCGCATTCATCGGGGTACGCAGTTCGTGGCTCATGCTGGAGAGAAACTGGGACTTGGCACGGTTGGCTCGCTCGGCTTCGTTACGTGCGGCGATCAGCTCCCGCTCGTGTTCCTTCATTCGCGTAATGTCAGTACGGATAGAGACGAACTGATAGGGTTTGCCCTGATCATCCATAAAAGGGGTGATCGTGGATTCGACCCAATAGAAAGAGCCATCCTTACGGCGGTTGCAGACTTCGCCCTTCCAGAGCTGGCCAGAGGTGATGGTGCGCCACATATCCTGGTAAAAGGCGGGATCGTGAACGTCGGATTTCACCAGGCTATGGGTCTTGCCCAGCAACTCTTCACGGTTGTAGCCACTGATTTCGCAAAACAGGTCGTTGACGTATGTAATACGTCCCTGAGCATCCGTAATACTGACGATGGCGTGGTGGTTGAGTGCAGCGTATTGTCGCTCCCACTCATACTCAAAGCGTGAGGAGCCTGCGTCTGGCCTGATCATGTCAATCATGTCTGTTGTCTGGCACTTTCCTGGTGTTTTGAGCTGGGCTTGCAGCTCCGGTCATCAGCAGCAAGATTCTGTGAAGTTTGAGCAGAGGCATCGTCGGACTACTTTTATCATCGGCCATAGCCGGTGTGCTTCTGCCATAACGGCTATTAAATTCTGCCTCAGACGCCAAACTGATCCAGTGACCATTTTACCGGGGGCGGGAGCACCCGGGATCGAAGCAAATGATGCAGGAAATATGCTTGTTTATAATGATGGCGCTATATTAAGACAGTTCATATACATGGTAAATGTAAGTGTTTTGATCTTGACGGTTTTTTCTTGGATCAGTGGGGGAATTCCGACAAGAGCCGGATTGTCATATGGTGAAATTCTGGTTGGGGCTATCAAGAAAAGCAAAAAAAAGCGCCCAAAGGGCGCTCAAGGCTTAGAGCATCAGAAAAAACTTACATCTGCCCGGTTTCTTCGTAGCGCTGGTGCCAACTCAACGCTTCCTCAAGCAGGTGTGGAGTGTGCATGCCGCGACCAGAGTGCAGCGCACGCTCGTAATAGTCGATCAGTGCAGGACGGAAGTCCGGATGAGCGCAGTTATTGATGATTTCGTGGGCGCGCTGGCGTGGTGACAGGCCACGCAGATCTGCCAGACCCTGCTCGGTTACGATAATCTTGACGTCATGCTCCGTGTGATCCACGTGAGAAACCATTGGCACTATCGCCGAAATAGCGCCGCCTTTTGCCGTCGACGGTGATACAAAGATCGACAGGTAGCCGTTGCGGGCGAAGTCACCGGATCCTCCAATACCATTCATCATTCGTGTACCCATGATGTGAGTGGAATTGACGTTACCGTAGATATCCGCCTCAATCAGTCCATTCATGGCTATGACGCCAAGACGCCGTGCCAGTTCCGGGTGATTCGAAATATCCTGTTGGCGCAGAATGATCTTGTCGCGGTAGAAGTCGATGTTTTCATCGAATTCCTTGATGCCGTCCGGGCTCAGGGAGAAAGCGGTTGCGGACGCGACCTTCAGGGTGCCGGACTTGAGCATCTTCAGCATGCCGTCCTGAATCACCTCGGTGAACGCGGTCAGTCCCTTGTAGGGGCCGGCATCCAGGCCTTCGAGCACGGCGTTGGGGATGTTGCCTACACCGGACTGGATCGGCAGCAGTTCTTTCGGCAGACGGCCCAGCTCGATCTCCCTGTTGAAGAACTCGAGGATGTGCCCGGCGATCTTCTTGGAAACGTCGTCGCTCGGCTTGAACGGCGAGTTGCGATCCGGCGCGGCGGTTTCCACCACAGCGATCACTTTTTCCGGCGGGCAGGCCAGATACTGCTCGCCGATACGATCAGCCGGGTCGGTCAGCATGATCGGCTTGCGGTTCGGCGGCAGAGCGGTGCCGTAGTAGATGTCGTGCATCCCTTCCAGCTTGGCATTCTGCCTGGAGTTGACCTCCAGAATGATCTTGTCGGCCTGCTCGATCCAGGTCTTGTTGTTACCAATGGAGGAGGAGGGGATCAGGCTGCCGTCTTCACGGATTCCGGCCACTTCGATCAGAGCAATATCCATCTTGCCGAGGAAGCCGGACCAGGCGTACTGGGACACCTCGGAAAGGTGGTAATCAACGTAATCCATGGTGCCGTTGTTGATGCGGCTGCGGCAGATGGGGTCGCTCTGGAACGGCAGACGCATCTCGATGCCATCCACTTCGGCCAGAACACCATCCAGTTCCGGCGCAGTAGACGCGCCAGTCCACACGTTGATGCGGAAGGGCTTGGTATTTTCGGCGTTCAGGTGACGGATGCGCTCAGCGAGTGCGCCCGGTACCGCTTTTGGGTAACCGGCGCCGGTAAAACCGCTCATGCCGACATTGGCACCTGCCGGAATCAGCTCGGCCGCTTCTTCGGCACTCATAATGCGCTGGCTGAGTACTGGGCACAGGATTCGTGACGTATCAGGCATATTCAATCTCACGTCATATTGTTGACAATCTTGTGATTTAGACTTGTGTCTGTTTTTTGTACAAGATAGTGGGATCGCCATTCTATCAGTGATTTAGAGGGTTTTGAGAGCTGGTAAGGGTATGTGTAATAGTTCTTTAGTCTAGTTTTTGAAAAATATTGTAGACATTGTTGCGGTTTTGTAGAAACTGAGTTGCAAACTGAGCAACCTCTTGCCTCCTGTCAGGCTGATGGGGGCGGTGAGACCGATGTCATCAGTGCTGCAGACGGACATAAAAAAACGGGCCTTAATGGCCCGTTTTTGATGGAATGCACAGGTTGGCGCTCAGTCAGCCTGCGGCTTGGGTTTGCGTTTCATCATCGGCATGGAGCCGTCACCCAACGAAGGCCCTTTGGGCGCTGCACTGTTGCCCGCAGGTTCACTTCGACGCTTGCCGACTTGCTTGCGGTCACGGGAGCGTACTTTATTGGCTGCCGTTTTCTTGCTGCCTTTACTGTCGGTTTTCTTCTTTTTGCTGCCAGCAGCCTTGCCGGATGCCTTCAGTTTTTTCGGGCCCTTATAGCTGCCTTCCACGCCCTTGATGGTCCGGCGCTCGAATTCGAGTCTCAGGTAGCGCTCGATGCTGGCCATCAGGTTCCATTCGTTGTGAGCGATCAGGCAGATGGCCAGGCCTTCGCGTTCCTGACGACCGGTACGGCCGACACGGTGGAGGTGTTCGTCGCCCTTGCGCGCCATGTCAAAGTTGACCACCAGATCCAGGCCCTCGATATCAAGCCCGCGTGCAGCGACATCGGTCGCGACCAGGATGTTGATCTTGCCGCTGCGCATCAGCTCCATGACATGCTTGCGCTCGTCCTGGCTCATTTCGCCATGCAGGACACCCGAGCGGCGGTTCTGGCGCTGCAGGCTCTTGGCCAGCCACTGTGCCTTGTCGCGGGTGTTGGTAAAGATGATCGCCTTGTCATAGGTTTCATGTGCCAACAGCCACTCGACCAGCCGCTCCTTGTGCTTGTCGTCATCGGCCAGAATGATCTGCTGACGAATCTGTTCCTGTGAGCTTTGTGGGGTGTTCAGAATCAGCTCTTTGGGCTCGTTAAGCACTTCCGGCAGCAGCGCACGTACACCGCGATGGGTCAGGGTGGCAGAAAACACCATTGACTGACGCTCGGCGCGGCAGACGTTGATGATCGCCATGACTTCGTCGCGGAAACCCATGTCCAGCATGCGATCCGCTTCATCCAGAACCAGAAATTCCAGGTCATCAAAGTCCAGCGTCTGACGTTCCAAATGTTCGGCCAAACGGCCGGGAGTGGCGACCAGAATCTCCGGATTCTTGCGCATCTCGGCCGCCTGCTCCTTGAAGCCTGTGCCACCGCAGACGGTCATGACGCCGATGCGTGTATAGGCTGCCATATCCTTGACTGCCTGACAGACCTGTTCGGCCAGTTCGCGGGTAGGCGTCAAAATCAGGCCCCGGGTGCCCGTGTTGGGGGCGGGAGCATCCAGAAAATGCTGGAGCATGGGTACAACGAACGCGAGCGTCTTGCCGCTGCCGGTTTCTGCGCCCACGATCAGGTCGTGGCCATTCAGGGCTTCCGGCAAGGCTGCCTGTTGTACGGGGGTGGGCTGGGTAAAGCCCAGTTTGTCGATCGCCTTAAGCAGGCGATCATGCAGCATCAATTCAGCAAACACGTTGAGTTCTCGCATGGTCATGTGTGCACGAATCCTAGCAAATTCTGGCTGCTCTGAGGATGTAAAATGATCCAGATAGTCAAACTCCCTGTCGCCGGGGGATCGCTCAACCTGTGCCTAGGTTGTTAAGACGTTTGTCCACAGTTTCTGTGGATACAGCCAGACCGGCCAGGGGTTTTGGAAGGCTGCGGAAGCTTTCGAGAGGATTTGAGATGCATGGAAGGTGATCTACCCCGCAGACAGGCATGCCTGGGCTTTGCTACATTGTCAGTCAGGGCACTTGCCGACTCTGGTCATCACAGTGAGAGGTCATATCCGTGCCGATACGCTTATCGCTTATCCCCAATCTTGTTTTGTGTCTGTTGCTGGTTGGCTGTGCCAGTCGAAATTCAGTGCCGCCACAAAGTCATTTCAACGATGCTCAACGTCACCGTCTGCTCCAGGTCTTTGCCGATTGGGCAGGCACCCCATACCGGTTTGGTGGCAATGATCAAAAGGGTGTCGATTGCTCCGGGTTTATCCAACAGGTTTTTTGGCAGCTGGACGGTCGGCTGTTGCCCCGCACAACTGAACAGCTGGCTGAGCTTGGAGGCAGGGTCCGGCTGCAGAAACTGCAACCGGCTGATCTTATATTTTTCAAAACCGGGGAGAAGCAGCGTCATGCCGGGATATACATTGGCAATGGCGAATTTATCCATGCATCCACAAGTCGGGGAGTGATGATCTCTCGACTGGATAATCCCTATTGGCAGGATGCCTGGTGGATGGCAAGGCGGCTGGCTCCGGAAGAAGTTATTAACAGGAGCGTCGATCTGTCCCTCAAGTCGGCAGAATAACTTTTGCAATGTGGAAAAGAAGTCTTGATTATTGTGACGGAATGCCGTTTTGGCTAAAAAATAGACGGTTGTTCGGGGTTGACAAACCGGTGTTGATTAAAACTATCACCTGCGCGATCAAGAAATGTACGCTTTTTAAATATCCATATAAATCAATTAGTTATTTATATGCTTTTCACTCTTTCCAAAAGTTATCCCGATGTTTTTGCACAGAATATGTGAGCAAAAAAGGGATGGTTTTCAACAAAATTTAATGTGTTCGGTTGTTGTGGGTAATGGTGTGTGCAAACTGCGGGATAGAGTGCAATTCGAGTCTGGATAACGCATCGGTGTAAATAATCCGGAATCGTTTCGCATGATCGAGGTGAGCAGTGCTGTTTTTCGATAGAATGTCTTTATTTAGCGTCAAGAGGAATATGCCTTGAGGAAAATGTGGCTAAGGTTCAGTGTCATTCTGCCTCTGGTCGTTGTTCTGGCTGCTTGTTTGCCGTCGTCCACTCCTCCCCTGAAACTGGGGACCAACCTCTGGCCCGGTTATGAGCCCCTGTATCTGGCACGGCAGCAGGGGCTGCTGTCTGAGGATCAGGTTGCCTTGGTCGAGTTGCTCTCGGCCAGTGAGGTTATGCGAGCTTTTCGTAACGGTGCGATCGATGCGGCAGCACTGACGCTGGATGAGGTCATCAGCCTCAGGGCCATTGGCCTGAAGCCGGTGATTGTCCAGGTGGCCGATATTTCCAATGGCGCCGATGTGATTCTGGCTCGGCCCGGTATTCGTGCCGTTAACGACTTGCAGGGCCGTCGGGTTGGCGTCGAAGCAACCGCTCTTGGGGCATACATGTTGTCACGAGCGCTGGAAATGCATCAGATGTCACCGGACGATGTGGAAGTGGTCAGGCTGGAGGTCAACGAACATCGGGAGGCGTTCTTGAGCGGTGCGGTGGATGCCGTCGTAACCTTTGATCCGGTCCGCCAGCAGCTGATGGAAGCCGGAGCGGTAAAGGTGTTCGATTCGAGCCAGATTCCAGGTGAAATCGTGGATGTGCTGGTCGTGCGCGAATCTTTGCTGAAAGAGCGTCATGACCAGATTCAGCATCTGGTACAGGCCTGGCAGCGAAGCCTGGATCTGGTTCGCTCGCAGCCAAGGTCTTCGGCGGAAATGATGGCCGAACGCCTGAAACTGACACCGGACGAAGTGCTCAAGAGTCATGAGGATCTGGAGCTGCCCGGTTGGCAACGCAGTCGAAATCTGATGGGCAAGACCTCTCCGTTACCTCAGCAGGCGGTGAAACTGGCTGACAGCATGTTTCAGCACCAGCTCATCGACACAATTCCGGATCTGGAGGGGCTGATCTACAGCCATTACCCCGTCGAATGAGTCTTATCAACAACATCCCTCTGCGCCGGGTTATACCGGCGACCATTCTGGTATTTGCAGTGGTCATGCTGGTGCTGTCGTTTGCCGTCATCAAGCCCTTCGTTGGTGAACTGTTGTATCAGAATCTGGAATCGGGACTGCGCTCAACGCTGAACCGCTTGCAGGGGACTACCGAATATCTGCTCAGCAAGGGCGACCTTGAGGGCGTGAGGCGAGAGGTTGCTGCCACCAGCGCGCACATCGAGGTGAAAAACCTGCTGATGATCGACGCCAGCGGCAAGGTGGTAGCGGCCAGTCAGCTTTCGTATGTAGGGCAACTGATTAACAGTGTGCCTATTCATTACGAGTCGTCGTTGATCGACGAGGTCAAGGCGGGCTGGAAGCCGGCCTATCATCGTCAACAGCAGGGTGAAAATACCATCTACGGTGCGGCCCCTTATCTTTATCCCGATACTGAAAACGGGTTTCGGGAGCGCAGAGGACTGGTTATTCTGGAAGTCGATATCGACCGTACTCTGAACCAGGTTTACCGGCGTCTGGATACTCTGTTCATGTGGGTAGGGATAGCCGTAGTAGTGTTGGCCGGCTTTTCCTGGTTGCTGCTTGAACGAGCGGTCAACCGGCGGCTGGTACGGATTACGGATACGGTTCACCGGCTTGCTGCTGAAGACTTCAGTCACCGAACCCTGCTACAGGGAAAGGACGAACTCAGCATGCTGGGCCAGACGCTTGACCAGATGGCCGACCGTCTGGAGCAGAACCGTTATCAGCTGGTGCAGGCCAACCGGCAAATGGAAAATATCCTGCGCTTCATACCGTCGATGGTCTACATCAAGGATCCGGAAGGGCGTTATCGCCTGGTCAATGAACGTTTTGTTCAGGTGCTTGGAGAGCCGGACGAAGGCGGAACAACCGTTTTTGATGTGCTTCCTGAGCCTTTTGCCAGCGAGATTGCGGATCATGACCGCAGAGTGCTTGAAAGCAGAGAAGCGCGCCAGTTTCATATCAGTTTTCCGGTGCAAGGCGAAATGCACAACTGGTTCATGGTCAAGTTTCCTCTGGTCAATGAGGAAGGGCAGGTGTATGCCATTTGCACGGTAGCGACGGACGTAACCGAGCAGGAACGTAACGAGAACCTCGCCAGAATTGCGCAGCGCGTCTTCGAGCACACTACGGAAGGGATCATGATCACCGATGCGGAGAATCGCATCGTCGATGTCAATCAGTCCCTGGTGGAGATGACCGGTTACACGCGGGATCAGTTGCTGGGCCAGCCGCCGTCACTGCAGCGATCAGATCAGCAGGACGCAGGCTTCTATGCCAGCATGTGGAAGGCGCTTCAGACACAGGGCAAGTGGAGTGGTGAACTGATCAACCAGCGCGCAGACGGTCAATACTATCCGGTTCGCCTGTCGATCAGCACCATCCTCAATCGGCAAGGTGAGCGCGATGGTTTCTTCGGCATCTTCCAGGATATTACCGAGGAGAAAAAATCGGAGCGGGATCTCCACCTGCTGGCGTATCACGATACCTTGACCGGGCTTTTCAACCGTACCGAGTTCATGCGCATTCTGGCAGATGCGCTGAAGCGAGGAGAGCGGTATGGCGAGCCCTTTGGCCTCTTGTTTATCGATCTTGACCTGTTCAAGGAGGTCAATGACAGCTTTGGCCATGCCGCCGGCGACAAGTTGTTGTGCCAGGTCGCCGAGCGATTGCGCGGCTGTTTGCGTGAGACGGATCATGCTTTCCGTCTGGGAGGGGATGAATTTACAGTGCTGCTGCCAAAGGCGGGTCACGACAGTGACTTGACGACGGTTGCTGATAAGCTGATTGAGCAGCTGCGCGAACCATTTCTGATCGAGGGACAGAAAATACAGATCGGTTGCAGTATTGGCATGGTCAGTTATCCCAGAGACGGCAGTGAAAGGGATACCCTGCTGGGGCATGCTGATGCGGCCATGTACTTTGCCAAGGAGCAGGGACGTGGACGCTACGCCTTCTTTGACCCACAGATCAATGCTCGCAACCAGCGTGTGATGAAGATCAAGACCGGTCTGAATCAGGCTTTGGAAAAGCAGGAGCTGAGTCTTGTCTATCAGCCGCGTGTGCACTCGGAAAGCCGCAAGGTGACAGGCTATGAGGCGCTGCTACGCTGGAACAGCGAAGAGCTGGGTTCGGTCTCACCTGCAGAGTTTATACCCATTGCTGAAACCACCGAAGTGTTGGGGCAGATGACTGCCTGGTTACTGCATCAGGTCGCTCAGGATTTGTCCCACGAAGTCATGCGTGGCAAGCAGGTGAGTATCAACCTGTCACCGCGTCAGTTCCAGACCGGCAACTGGGCCGCAACGCTCAAGGCGACCATCGAGCAGTACCGATTGCGGCCCGACCAGCTCTGTATCGAGGTGACGGAAAATGCGCTGGTTGAAAACTTTCAGGCCACGGCTGCTCAACTTGAAGAGATGCAGGCGCTGGGTGTGGAAGTGGCGATTGATGATTTCGGGACAGGGTATTCATCGCTGGAGTATCTCAAGCGACTGCCAATCGACTATCTCAAAATCGACCGCTCCTTCGTGCGTGACATCGAAACAGACGCGGATGATCGCGTGATCGTCGAGACGATCATCGTATTGGCCCATTCGCTGGGGCTGCAGGTGGTCGCGGAAGGGGTGGAAACATCGGCGCAGGCGGAGTTCCTTCAGGCACGGGGTTGTGACGAGCTGCAGGGCTACCTGTTTTCCGCACCGCGTCCGCTGTCCGAACATGGTGAACAACAGGTAAAAATCTAACCGTTTCTGAAAGTTAAGTAATTTTTTTCAAAAAGGGTGTTGACAGAAAATCTGAACTCTATAAAATCTGCGCCCATCCTTTGGAGGGGTGGCTGAGTGGTCGAAAGCACCGGTCTTGAAAACCGACGAGTCGAGAGGCTCCCAGGGTTCGAATCCCTGCCCCTCCGCCATTAAAGGATGATGATTTGAGCAGTTCCTCGATAGCTCAGTTGGTAGAGCAGTAGACTGTTAATCTATTGGTCCCTGGTTCGAGTCCAGGTCGAGGAGCCAAATCATGAAGGCCTTGCCTGTCTGGCATGGTCGCTGCAAAGAGCGGGTCGTTAGCTCAGTTGGTAGAGCAGTTGGCTTTTAACCAATTGGTCATAGGTTCGAGTCCTATACGACCCACCACTCTTCGCAACCGGAGGGTCGTTAGCTCAGTTGGTAGAGCAGTTGGCTTTTAACCAATTGGTCATAGGTTCGAGTCCTATACGACCCACCACTTCCGGTTCTTTCCTGTCTTTTCCCAGTGTTTATTATCTCTTCCGGCATCCCTGCCGAAGATCCGCTTTTGTGATTCAGTAATCAATCCCGGTTATTTCGAGCCAGAGTTCATCCCCATCTCCACGCTGTATCGTCACTTCATCGCCCACCTGCTTCTTCAGCAGCTGACGGGCGAGAGGCGCATCTATACTGATATAGCCTTTGGCCGGATCAATTTCATCGGCTCCGACGATACGGTAGCGGCGCTGATGGTCTTCTTCATCCAGCAGCGTTACCCAGGCGCCGAAAAAGATACGGCTGGTGTCGTCAGGAGCGCGGTCCACGACCTTGATATGTTCAAGACGCTTGGACAGGTAACGGACGCGTCGATCGATTTCACGCAGCTGTTTCTTGCCGTAGATGTACTCGGCATTCTCTGAACGATCGCCTTGAGCGGCTGCTTCCTTGACCGACTGGGTGACTTCGGGGCGCTTGACCTTCCACAGGTAGCGTAGCTCTTCGTTGAGCCTGTCGTAGCCTTCCTGCGTAATGTAGGGAGAACTTTTCGGTTGGGGTGGTCGCCAGCGTCCCATGACTCATCTGCCTCTTGATCAAAGAAAGAACCGAATAAAAATATAAAGAATTACAGTCAGTTGCCGATAATACCAGCTCCAACGGAGGTAAGATGCAGACTGACAGTATACAAGCACGAATCGAGACCTATACGGCCTCGCTGCCACAGGCGGTGCACTCGCCCAATGGGGCGCAGTTCGCGTTTCTGCTCAGTCTTATCGCGTCCAATCAGGAGATCTACCGACCTCAGCCCCAACAGTCGCCGGGTGAAGGTTTTGCACTGCCGGGACAGGCCCTGAGTTATCCGGATCCCGCTCAGCTGCACACCTCGGAAGTGGTGGATCGCCTCAATCACTCCATCAATGATCCGATCCCCGGTGATTACGCCTTTCTGGTCAGCCGGCTTGATGTTCAGGCACGTACGCCGCGTGCACAGGCATTGGCATCGGATCGCTTTGAACAGGTGGCGTTGTACGCCGCCAGTAATCTGGCAGGCACGATCGCAACGGCACGTCAGAGCATCAACGTGAAAGCCTGACAGAAGGCTTCAATTATGCTTTCCTAGGCGCTTTTGCGTTTGCCCCCAAGGATATCCATGTCAGAAAAATCTCAATCCAGAGCTTTTGTTCTGGGCCTGTCGGCGGTACTGCTGTGGTCCACTGTCGCCACGGCTTTCAAGCTTTCACTGCAACAGATGTCGCCATTGCAGCTGCTGGCGTGGGCCGGTCTGTTTTCAACTGGCGTGCTGGCGGCTGGCGTCAGCTGGCAGCAAAAATGGCGTGAGTTGGCAACCCAATGGCGTCAGCGTCCGTTGTTTTATCTGGGGTTGGGGGCATTGAATCCGGCATTGTATTATCTGGTGTTGTTTCGCGCCTATGACTTGTTGCCTGCGCAGCAGGCGCAGGCGCTGAACTATACCTGGGCGTTGACGCTGGCGCTGCTGGCGGTGCCGCTGCTGAAGCAGAAGCTGCAACGGGTGGATCTGCTGGCGATGCTGCTGGGTTATGGCGGTGCGCTGGTGATCGCGACTCGTGGCAACCTGCTGACACTGGAGTTCGACAGTGTGCCGGGCGTAGCACTGGCACTGTTCAGTACGCTGATCTGGGCGCTGTACTGGATTCTGAACGCCCGTGCGGAGGGCAGTCCCGCAGTCAGTCTGTTGCTGTGTTTCCTGTGTGGCACACCGCTGGTCTGGGGATTGATGCTCTGGCAGGGCGAGTCAATGCTGCCTTCCTGGCAGGGGCTTCTGGGGGCTGCATATGTGGGGCTGTTTGAAATGGGGCTGACATTCATGCTCTGGTTAGGGGCCATGCGTGCAGCGACCCATGTCAGCCGCATCTCCAACCTGATTTTCCTGTCGCCCTTTCTGTCACTGGTATTTATCTATTTCCTGCTGGATGAGCCGGTTGCCCCGGCCACGTTCATCGGCCTGGGGCTGATCGTACTGGCTGTTGTCTGGCAGCAGCGAGCGGCCCGCTCAGAGCCAGCGCCAGCGGCGGAATAACCAGAACAGGCCCGCGACCATCAGGGTCAAGGCGCCGAGGAACATCAGGAAGGCGTTTTCGTTATCGGCTCCGGGAATACCGCCGACGTTGATGCCCAGCAGCCCGGTCAGGAAACCCAGTGGCAGGAAAATTGCCGAAATGATCGAGAGGACATACATGCGCTGGTTGAGCTGCTCACCTTGTATGCTGGCCAGTTCCTCCTGGGCCATGGCGGCGCGTTCGCGCAGCATGTCCAGATCCTCGATATGGCGCAGCAGTCGGTCACTGATCTCGCGCAGGGCCAGACGGGTATCGGTGGTCAGCCAGCCCAGGCGCTCGCTCTGCAACTGGTTGAAGGCATCGCGCTGGGGTGCATAGTATCGGCGCAGGCTGATGCTCTGGCGGCGCAGATTGCGCACCGCGTGTCGCATCTCGCTGCCGGCCTCGGCAAGCAGATCCAGCTCAAGTTCGGACAGCTGGTCGTCCAGCGTCTCGACAGTAGTGCCCATGCGCTCTACCAGACGGTCGTTGAGCTGGACGATCAGCTCTGCACTGTCAATGGGGCCGCAGCCATTGTGCAGGTCTTCCAGCAAGCGGCTGACGGACATCAGGCGGCGTTTGCGGGTGGAAATGATACGCTTGTCCGAGATGCAAAGCCGGATGGAGACCATGTCTTCAGGGTCGGCACCGGGATTGGTGTTGACGCCGCGCAGTGCCAGCAGCAGGTGCTCACCGAGCACGGCGGCGCGGGGGCGGGTATTTTCCGCCAGCAGGGCGTCAATCGCCAGTTCGGGCAGTCCGCTATGATGTTCCAGCCAGAAGCGGGAGCCTTCCTCGGTGTAGTCCAGGTGCAGCCAGAGAGTGCCCTGTTCTGGTGTCCAGTTGTCGACTTCGGCAGGGGTTAGTGAACGGGCACCGCCCTGACCATCGAGCAACAGAGCGTGGAGTGGAGTCAATTCGATGGTCATATGGCTCTCCCTGATCAATCAATGTCAGTCGTGCGTCTTATTCGGTACGCCAGGTGATCTTTTCGGTGCTGCCGTTTTCGATTCGCCACCACTCATCTGGATCATCACCGTCCTGCCAGCCTGAAACGATGCAGCGTACCTGAGTATCCAGAGCGTTGGAGACTTCTTCGGCACAATCCAGGTCGCGCACCCAGGGGGTGGCATCAGAACGGAACCAGACACTGATCCAGGCCTTGCCGACTGCCTTTTCATGAATCATGACCGGCACGGTGACACCGTCCAGCACGGCTTTGAGTGCATGGGTACCACCGCCGCTGTGCTGTGGCTCCAGGCTGTCGCAGCGTTCCCGTAACCACTCTAGGATCTGATCCAGGGATCGGTTCTTGATGTAGATCTCAATGTCGGGGTGGCGGTTATCGTTGCTCATCATCATTGTCCAGAAGGTGCCAGATACGTAAAAGGCTCAGGCTCAGATAGCCCAACAGGGCGAGTATGCTGCCGGCCAGCAGCAGGATCAAGCCGGCCAGTGCGAGAAGTTCCGCTTTCAGCCCGGCAGGCAGGCCGTGCTGCGCCATCATGATGCCACCCAGCCCGCTGAAGAACAGAAAGGCACCGCTCATCAGCAGACGCAGGTTGCCTCTGGGATCCTCAGCACGTTGTCGCAGCCAGGCCTTGAGGGCGTCAGTACGTATGCGCACGGCGTTATTCCGAGCTGGCACGTTTGCGGAACAGGCAGAGGCGGAAGTCGGCCTGTTCCTGCAGTGCATTGCAGGCGGCAATGCGGGTACGCGCGTCGGCATTGAGGCGCTGGCCGTGCGGCGTCATCGCGAGCAGGTCCTGAATGGCATCCGGGGTGTCGAGGGAGAACTCGAATCCCAGTGACTGCTCGACGACCGGGTCGAACCACTCGGCCAGCTGAGTTGCCGGATCAAAACCTGACGAAGCGCGGACCTCGGAGTAGATCAATCGACGCAGGGCCAACAGGTGGTCGGGGCCCGGATGAACCACCAGCAGCAATCCGCCAGGCTTGAGAACGCGTGCCGTGGGTTCAGGCATCAGACGGCTGAAAATCAGTGTGGCAGCGTCCACGGATGCATCTGCCATGGGAATATCGGCACCGGTGGCGACCAGCCAGGTGACGTCCCTGTTGCGTCGACAGGCAGCCTTCACAGCATCCTTGGAAATATCGAGGCCGGTCATGCGGGAATCCATCTGCTTTTGAAGCCGATCGGTATACCAGCCTTCGCCACAGCCAAGATCCAGCAGATTGGCGTGGTTCGCTGTGGATAAGTGGGTCTGCAGCAGTGTCCCGATCGCCTCGCACAGGGGGGCATAGTGTCCTGCCTCAAGAAAGCGTTGGCGTGCCTGAACCATTTCAGCGTTGTCACCCGGTGTCTTGCTGCGCTTCTTCTGCGCCAGTAGCAGGTTCCAGTAACCCTGTCGGGCGCGGTCGAAGCTATGGCGGTTGCTGCAGCACAGGCTGTTATCCACAGCCTGAAGTGGCTCGCGACAAACCGGGCAGATCAACTCGGGTGCCTTCATGCGTCGACCAGCAACCGAGCCAGGATGTTTTCGTAGAGCGCCGACAGGTCATCCAGATCAGTAACGCGTACGCGCTCATTGATCTTGTGGATGGTTGCGTTGACCGGACCCAGCTCCACCACCTGAGCGCCGGTGGGAGCAATGAAACGCCCATCCGAAGTGCCACCGGAGGTGGACAGCTCGGTATCGTAACCCAGGATGGTCTTGATCGCTTCACGGCTGGCATCAACCAGTTCGCCGGCGGCGGTCAGGAAGGGGTTGCCGGAGAGAATCCAGTCGATATCCCACTCCAGGTTGTGTCTGTCGAGAATGTCGCGCACGCGCACTTTCAGTTCGTCAGCCGTGACCTCGGTGGAGAAACGGAAGTTGAACGCTATCTCTACTTCGCCCGGAACCACATTGGTCGCACCAGTGCCGGCATGAATGTTGGAAATCTGGAAGCTGGTCGGCGGGAAAAACTCGTTGCCTTCATCCCAGACGGTTGCGGCCAGTTCAGCCAGTGCCGGAGCCGCTTCGTGGATCGGGTTGCGGACCAGGTGCGGATAAGCGACATGACCCTGCACACCACGTACCTTGAGAGTGCCGCTCAAGGAGCCCCGGCGTCCGTTCTTGATGATATCGCCCACTTTCTCGGTGCTGGACGGTTCGCCGACGATGCACCAATCAATCTTCTCGTTACGCGCTTCCAGATGGTCGATCACACGGGTGGTGCCGTTGATGAAGGGGCCTTCCTCATCGCTGGTAATCAGGAAGGCGATAGAGCCCTTATGATCCGGATGATGGTCGATGAAACGCTCGACGGCAGTGATGAAGGCGGCCAGGCTGCCTTTCATGTCCGCTGCGCCGCGGCCATACAGGTAGCCCTCTTCGATTGTGGGTTCGAAGGGCGGGAACTGCCACTGTTCAACCGGTCCCGTCGGTACCACGTCGGTATGGCCGGCAAAACAGAACACCGGACCGCTGTCGCCCCGGCGGGCCCAGAAATTGGTAACCTCTTCGAACGGCAGGCGTTCGATCTTGAAGCCCAGGGCTTCGAGTCGGCTGATCATCAGTTCCTGACAACCGGCGTCTTCCGGGGTCACCGAAGGGCGGCTGATCAGGTCCTTGGCCAATTCAAGAGTCGGCGAAAGCTGTGTCATCGGGATGTCCTGCGTTGCAAACGGATAAAACCCCGCAGACCGTCAGGCGTGCGGGGTAGTCAATGTGCCGGAGGCGAGTGCTTAGTTGTGCTTGTGCAGCTCGGCGTTCAGTTCGATCGCGCTCTTGTTGGTTTTCACCTCGATGCGACCGTTCTGGGAGTTGCGGCGGAACAGCAGGTCCGGTTTGCCGGCCAACTCGCCTGCCTTGACCACGCCCACTTCGTTGTTCTGGTCGTCCAGGATGGTGACCTTGGAACCGCCGGTCACATACAGGCCCGCTTCGATGGTGCAGCGATCACCCAGCGGCAGACCGAGACCGGAGTTGGCGCCCAGCAGGCAGTTCTCGCCCACGGAGATGACCACGTTGTTGCCGCCGGACAGGGTGCCCATAGTAGAAGCGCCACCACCGATGTCGGAACCGTTGCCGACGACAACGCCAGCGGAGATACGGCCTTCAACCATGCTTACGCCCAGTGTACCGGCATTGAAGTTGATGAAGCCTTCGTGCATCACGGTGGTGCCTTCACCCACATGAGCACCCAGGCGGATGCGGGAAGCATCACCGATGCGGATACCGGCCGGAACAGCGTAGTTGGCCATTTTCGGGAACTTGTCCACCGACAGAACATCCAGCACGCGACCCTGGGCGCGGGCAGACAGCTGGCGGCGCGGCAGGTCTTCCAGTGCCACAGCACCTTCGTTGGTCCAGGCGACGTTCGGCAGCAGCGGGAACATGCCGCTCAGGTCAACACCGTGCGGCTGAACCAGGCGATGAGACAGCAGCGAGAGCTTGAGGTACACCTCAGCGGTGGTCTGAGGCGCTGCGTCGGTCTCCAGAATACACAGGACCAGCGGTTGCTTGGTGCCTTCCAGGATCTCCACGACTTCAGCCTGCTCTTCGGCATCCACTGACAGGAAAGCCGCTTCCAGTGCCTTCAGCTGGCTGGCGTTCAGTTCGATGGTCTGGTTGCCACCCTCATAACCCACCTTGTCGGCCACGGCCGCGATCAGGGCATCGTCTGCGTTCAGCAGCGGTGCGTTGTAGTACACCTCCAGCCAGTCACCGGCGGAAGATTTAGTACCTACACCCAGACCAAATGCGAAATTCGCCATCGTTTACTCCGTCGTTCAATAATGCAAAAAAATACGTTCGTAAGGCTTCATGTGTACGCTGTTTGAGCGTTCAGCGATCGAAAGCGGCTGCGTACTGCTCAGCCTTGAAGCCGATCTCGATACGGCCATCATCCAGTTCCAGGACGGGCCGTTTGATCAGTGTCGGTTGCTCCACCAGAAGCGCTTTCAGAGCGGCCTCATCAGTGTTGGCCTTGACCTCGTCCGGCAGTTGGCGCCAGGTCGTGCCGCGCTTGTTCAGCAGCGTATCCAGGCCTACGGCTGCGCACCAGCGGTCGACCTGCTCTGCGCTCAGGCCCTGTTTGCGGAAGTCATGAAAGTCAAATGCGACAGCCTCGGCTTCCAGCCATTTGCGCGCCTTGCGCACGGTGTCGCAGTTGCTGATTCCGTAAATAATGGTCACTTCGAGCCTCTTACAATGATTCAATATAGCGGCGAATACGTTCAGCTGCCTCGACACACTCGGATACGGTTGCGACCAGCGCCATGCGTACAAAGCCTTCACCCGGCACTACGCCATCGACTTCACGGGACAAATAGCGGCCCGGCAGTACGGTCAGGTTCTGCTGGGCAAACAGGCCCTTGGCAAATTCATCATCGGCGATCGGTGTCGGTGCCCAGAGGTAGAAACTGGCATCGGACTGTTTCACATCCATCACTGGTTGCAGGATACGCAGTACGGCTTCGAACTTGTGCCGGTACTGGCTGCGGTTTTCCAGCACGTGAGCTTCATCATTCCAGGCCGCGATGGAGGCCAGCTGGTGCTGCACGGGCATGGAGCAGCCGTGGTAGGTACGGTACAGCAGGAAGGGTTCCAGCAGGCTGGCATCGCCGGCAATAAAGCCTGAGCGCATGCCCGGCAGGTTGGAGCGCTTGGACAGACTGTGGAATACGATGCAGCGTGCGAAGTCGTGACGGCCCAGCTCGGCACAGGCCTGCAGCAGACCTGCCGGTTTGTTGTTTTCGTCCGGGTACAGTTCGGAGTAGCACTCGTCGGAGCAGATGATGAAGTCATGCTCGTCCGCCAGTGCGATCAGCTTCTTCAGCGTGTCGATACTGTGTACGGCGCCGGTCGGGTTGCCGGGGGAGCACACGAACAACAGCTGACAGCGCTGCCAGATGTCGGCGGGTACCGCGTCGTAGTCCGGGATGAAGCCGTTCTCGGCCAGGCAATTCAGGTAATGCGGCTCGGCACCGGCCAGGTAGGCAGCACCTTCGTAGATCTGGTAGAAGGGGTTGGGTGACACCACCAGAGCGTCATCCTTACGTTCCACCGCCGCCTGGGTAAAGGCGAAGATCGCTTCACGCGTCCCGTTGACCGGCAGTGCGTTGCGCTCCGGGTCCATGCTGCCACTTTGCAGTTCGAAACGGCGTTCGCACCAGCCGGCGATCGCTTCGCGCAGCTCTGGCATTCCCTTGGTGGTCGGGTAGTTCGACAGGCAGTCCAGGTTGTTGGCCAGCACTTCCTGCACGAACGGCGGCGCCGGGTGCTTGGGTTCACCAATGCCGAGCGAAATGTGCTCGAGGCTGTCTGGTGGCTGGATACCGGCCTTGAGTACGGCCAGCTTTTCAAACGGGTAGGGCTGGAGTCTGTCGAGATCGTGGTTCATGCGTTTTTCCTGTCAGACCCTGCAAACTGCAGGGTTTTCGGCCACATTCAGGGGCGAAAGTATAGCGGATGGCGCCTATTCGGCGCCAGTAAGGTGGTGAGGATCAAGCAGGCTCTCGACCTCGTCGCGCTCAAGATCGGTTTGCTCCACCACCACATCGACGATCGGTCGGCATTCGGCATAGGCCTGTTTCGCCAGCGTAGCGGCCTGCTCATAACCGAGTATCGGATTCAATGCGGTAACCAGCACCGGGTTGCGAGACAGAGTCGCCTCGATATGGGCACGGTTAACGGTGAAACCGCTGATCGCCTTGTCGGCCAGTGTGATGGCCGCATTGGCTACCAGCTGCTCGCTCTGGAGCAGGTTATAGCCGATCAGGGGCAGCATGGTGTTGAGCTGGAAATTGCCGTGCTGGGCGCAGATGGTGATGCTGGTATCGTTGCCGCAGACCTGGGCGGCGGCCATCATCACGGCTTCCGAGATCACCGGGTTGACCTTGCCGGGCATGATCGATGATCCCGGCTGCAGCGCCGGCAGGGCGATTTCGCCCAGTCCTGCCAGTGGACCGGAGTTCATCCAGCGCAGGTCGTTGGCAATCTTCATCAGCATGGTGGCGCAGGTTTTGAGCTGGCCTGACAGTTCGACCGCCGTATCCTGGGAGGCCTGGGCGCTGAAATGATTGGCGGCCGGCTGCAGGGTCAGGCCGGTGCGTACGCTCAGATGTCGGCAGAACAGACGGGAGAAGGTGCGAGGCGCGTTGACGCCGGTGCCGACGGCGGTACCACCCTGTGCCACCTGCACCAGTCGGGGCCTTATATTCTCCAGTCGGGTAATGCAGTCCTTAACCTGCTGCAGCCAGCCTGAAATCTCCTGATCCATGCGGATCGGCATGGCATCCATCAGGTGGGTGCGGCCGGTCTTGACGATATGCATCACCGCGGAGCGTTTGCGCATCAAGATGCCTGCCAGATGATGCAGCGCAGGCAGTACGCTGTTTTCAAGTTGCAGCAGGGCACTGACATGGATACAGGTTGGGATCACATCGTTTGAGCTCTGGCTCATGTTGATATGGTCGTTCGGGTGCAGGTCGAGTCCGCTGTCTCGCTTGACCAGTGCGGCCAGTACCTCGTTCATGTTCATGTTGCTGCTGGTGCCTGATCCGGTCTGAAAAACGTCAACAGGGAACTGATCCAGGTGTTTACCGGCGACGATCTGGTCGACGGCTGCGACGATCGCTTCGGCTTCCTCCTTTTCCAGCAAGCCCAATTCGGCGTTGGCGCGAGCGCAGGCACCCTTGATCTGGGCCAGCGTCTTGATGAAGTGAACCGGTAACGTCAGGTCGCTGATGTTGAAATTATCCACAGCGCGTTGGGTCTGGGCAGCGAAGAGCGCGTCTGCGGGGACCTCTACCGTGCCCAGGCTGTCGTGTTCCGTGCGGGTATTCCGGGTCATGGTTACTGCTCCTTTTCGGTTAACGGTCGGGCATCGGTCGTCTTGAAACGACGTGGCTTGTATTCTTCTACCAGGCTCAGCATGGCAGGCACTACCACCAGAATGAGAAGAGTGCCATAGGCCAGACCAAATACGATTGAAGTGGCCATAGGGATTAGAAAACGGGCCTGCAATGAAGTTTCAAAGAGTATCGGGGTCAGGCCACCAATGGTGGTGAGAGAGGTCAATAAAACGGCGCGCAGACGCTGGCAAGCGGCTTCGGATATCGCTTCCTGAACAGCCATGCCCTTCGCTTTAAGCTGCTTGTAAAAGGTGACCAGAACGATGGAGTCATTGATCACAATGCCGGACAGGCCAAAGAGACCAAAGAGTGACAGTACGGTCAGGTCCTGTCCGGTGAGCAGATGACCAAAGATGGCGCCGGTCAGACCCAAGGGAATGGCCATCATGACCACCAGCGGCCAACTCCAGGCGCCGAAGACCCAGGCGAGAATGATATAGATCAGAGCGAGGGCCAGAAGCAGTCCGGCTTTCATGTCAGCCAGCGTTTCGCGCTGGTCGCGATTCTTGCCTTCAAAGCTGGCATGAATGCCATAGCGGCTGGTCAGGGCCGGCAGGGACTCGTCCTGCAGCCGGGCAATGATCTCGTCAGCATTGGCCACCGCCTCGTCAAGATCAGCGGATACGTTCAGTGCCAACTGGCCATCAATCCGCTGCAGGCTGTCCAGTCCGGGTCTTGCGGTGAATTCGACTACATTGCTGATCGGGGTGATGCTGCCGTCGGGTAATACCACCGGCAGTGAGCCGAGAGTACTCAGGCGGTCACGCTCAGCATCCGGCAGCATCACTCTGACCTCGATTTCATCTCGCCCTGCGTAGAACGACTGCACCAGCTGTCCGTCGAAGGCGGCACGTAACTGACGTCCCAGTGTTTCCAGAGTCAGTCCTGCCGACTCCGCACCGGGGGTCAGACGATAGATCAACTGGGAACTGCCCCAGGGCAGGTCGTCATCGATATTGGACAGACCCGCATAACGGTTCAGCGTGTTCTGCAAATCCACCGAGGCCTGTTTGAGCGTCTCAATATCCGGGCCGGTCAGCTTGACCTCGATCGGCTTGCCCGGTGGGCCGGCCTGGGCAAGGTCGATGCTGAACTTCTCGACTCCGGCAGGCAGGCGAATACGCTCACGCCAGGCCTGAATCAGGGGCTGGTTGCGCACATGTCGGTGGTCGGCAGGCACCAGCTCGACATAAAGCGAGCCATAGACTTCCCCATTGAAGGGCATGGCCGAGCTGCGAGGGAAGTTGGCCATGCCCGACTCCCTGAGAGCGATCTTCACCAGTCCACCGCCGAACGCACGGTCGGTTTCCCGCAAGGTCTGGTCAAGGTGGGCCAGAAAGCGCTCGACCGTGACGCCCTCGGTACCCGCGACGAACTTGACGTTGGCAGTCAGGGTGTCGGTTTCGACGCTGGGAAAGAACGTGAACTGGAGACGACCGCCGGCAAGCAGGCCGATGCTGATAATCAGCATGGCCAGCGCACAGGCGATGGTGGTGCCACGGTGGTGCAGGGTCAAAGTAACAAAGGGGCGAAACCAGGCTTCACGGAAGTGATTGAAGCCCCGATCCAGACGTAACCGCAAGTTGGACGGGTGCAGGTCCTGGATGCTGCGCAAGCTGTGACTCAGGTGGCCGGGCAAAATGAACAGGCATTCGAGCAGCGACGCCAGAATGACGCAGATAACAACGATGGGGATGTCGACCAGAATGTTGCCGATGATGCCGCCCACCATCAGCAGAGGCAGGAAGGCCGCTATCGTGGTCAGCGAAGAGGCAATGACGGGAGCCGCCATCCGTTTGGCACCACCGATGGCGGCTTGAAGCCCGGGCTCGCCGCGTTGCACATGGGTGAGCGTGTCCTCACCGACAACGATGGCATCGTCCACGATGATCCCCAACGCCATGATGAATGCGAACAGGGACAGCATGTTGATCGAGCCGCCGATAACCCAGAGCACCGCCAACGCAGTCATGAAGGAGATCGGAATGCCGACGCTGACCCAGAAGGCGACGCGGGCATTGAGGAACAGAAACAGAATCAGAACCACCAGAATCAGACCGCTGACACCGTTCTTGATCAGCAGCTGGATACGGTCATTGATCAGCTGCCAGCTTTCGTTAAAGGCCACCAACTGAGTGCCTGCAGGCAGTTCAGGACGCACTTCGGTGAGCCAGGTATTGAGGATTTCGGCCGCCTCAAGGGTATCGTCAGCATCGGTCCGTTTGAGCTGCAGCAGGACGGCAGGCTGGTCCTGCCATGAGAGCAGCACCTGAGCGTCACGTGGTCGTTGCTCCACCTCGGCAATGTCACCCACCCTTATCAGCCGACCCTGCTCATCCGTCATCAGAGGCAGTTGACGAAAGCCCTCGGCATCACGTTGCTGTCCCAGGCTGCGAATCTGGCGAGCACCTTCACTTTGGGCCGCCGTGCCGGCTGGCAGGTCCAGGCTCTGTTGACGGATTTTGCCAACGATATCATTCAGGGTAAGACCCAGCTGCTGCAGTTTGTCCGGGGGCACCTGGATGGCAATCTCTTCGTCCGGCAGGCCGATAAAATCGATCTTGCGTACACCGCGCTCCAGAAGTTGCTGTTCCAGCCGGTAGGCGAGTGGTCGAAGCTCTTCCAGTGAGGCTCGGTCAGACGTCAAAATGACATCGGAAATGCCTTCGTAGTTGATGACCTTCTGAACCAGCGGCTCCTCGCTGTCGCTGGGCAGGTCAGCACGGATGGCATCAATCTTCTGGCGCACTTCGGTGAGGGCATAATCCACATCAGTGCCCTCTTCCAGTTCGACACGAAAGGACGCGACCCCCTGATTGGCGGTGGCAAAGAGGCTGTCGATACCGTTGACCGAACGCAGCTCCTGCTCCACGGGCAGCAGGATGGAGCGTTCAATGTCTTCAGCAGTGGCACCGCTCCAGATCACCTGCACGGTGATCATATCGAGATCAAAAGTGGGGAAGAACTGGGTGTTGAGATTGCGCAAACCGAAGAGCCCCGCCAGCAGCAACAGCAGCATGAGCAGGTTGGCGGCAACGCGGTGACCGGCAAAAAGTGCGATGGCTCCGTGCATGGCTTACTCCACGACTTTTACCGGCAGACCGCCGATCGCATTGGGCAGTTGGGTCGTGATCACGCGATCACCCGGCTTCAGTTCAGCACTGCTGACCAGCAGTTGTTCCGGCTGTCCACCCGGGTGATGCTGGCCGACCAGGTGCACCTCAATGCCCTGCAGGCGATCGTCGTCAACGATTCGGTAAATGCGGTTGCTGCCATAGAGTGCCGAAGGGGGCAGAGCATAGAGGCCGGACTGCTCGGGCAGCTTCAGGGTCAGACTCAATGTCTGTCCGGGAACGGCCTGAACGTTGGTGTCCATCAGTGTAAACAGCGCATCGACCCCTGCTTGGCCTGCATTGACTCGAGCGGCCAGACGGGCGAGTGAAAGCCTCACCGAAGTGCCTTGCATCATGGCATGTGCAGACAGCTTTTCGGCCTCGCCTGCCTGGCTGTCCAGTCCCTGGCGCAGGATGGGAAGCAAGTGCTCGGGTACCTGGGCGCGCAGTTGCAGTCGATCCAGATCGTAGAGCGTCAGCAGCCTATCGCCGGTACGGGTGCGGTTGCCGATGGCGGTGTCGATACTGACGATACGAGCATTAAAGGGGGCCTGAATACGGGTGCGGGACAGGTCCAGCTGCGCACTGTCAACAAGGGCCTGAGCACGATCCCGCTCGGCGTGGAGCTGTGCCAGCCGATTGGGGTGGTCGGCAATTGCCTGCTGGCGCGCCCGGATGGCCAGGGCCTGCTGTCGGGTTGTAAGGCGTGTGTTGTCGAGCTGCTCCTGACTGAGCAGGGTACGCTGGTGCAGGCGTTCGGCACGGCTGACACGCTCTTCGTTCAGCGCCTGCACTTCCTGCTCCAGTTTGAGTGAACGCAGGTCGTTGCGATGGCGGTTATGTTCGGCGGCAATGCGCGCTTCCACTGCGGCCAGCTCTGACTGACGCTGGCGCAACTGTAGCTCGACTTCACGTGCATCCAGCTCAAGCAGGAGGCTGTGTTGTTGCACGCGATCGCCTTCGCGTACCTCAATCCGCTGGACATCGGCGTTCAATGCGCTGCTCAATCGGGTCAGCTGAGGCGCCTCAAACTGACCGTAGAGTTTCAGTTCGGGTCGGGCGCTGATCGGAGTCAGCTCAATGCTGTTGACATTCCAGCGCTTGACGCCGGCCTCCTGGGCCTGAGGCTGCTCCCGGGTTTTGATCAGTACGAAGGTGATGAGTGCTGCCGCCAGGAGAATGGCCAGGGGCAGCCATCGGCTGGGCAGTGACAGAAGACGGGAGGTATCACGCATTGATGGTCCTTGATCAACGGAGTGAAAGTCGGAGACTGCAGCAATACGACCGGTGGAAAACGTCTTCGCCACATGCCCGGGATGGCTTCATACTATGAGAAAAGCCTAATAGTATCCACAGCTCGGATGTCGTCAGAAAATGACAGGTGTTGGCGCTTATCCCCCCACAGGGGAACTGGTATAAACTGGGTGCTTTAGTCTCAGCCTTTTTGTCATCGCAATGCAGGATACGCCATGAGCATTTTGACCCGTTGGCCACGCAACCAGCTCTGTCTGTCTGCAGCAGAGCGAAAGCACGCTGTTCAGGCGGTCGAGCAGGCATTTGCCGCTACCCTCGAATCCTTGAAGGTGGATATTGGCCTCAAGGAAATGTTCGAGGAAATCTACGTGCCACTGGCGGCCTGGATTCTGGCGCGTAAGCGGCAACATCAGGGGCCGCTGGTGTTGGGCATCAACGGGGCGCAAGGTGCGGGCAAGTCCACCCTGTTCAACCTGCTTGAAGTGATTCTCGGAGAAGGTTTTGGCTTGCGTGTAGTCGGCTTTTCCATCGACGACCTCTACAAGACGCGTGCTGACCGAGAGGCCATGGCGGAAGCGATCCATCCCTTGTTTGTCACCCGTGGCGTCCCGGGTACGCACGATGTGGATCTGGGTATCGAAATCATCGACAGCCTGTGTACCGATGATCCCGAGCAGGTGACCAAGATTCCAGTGTTCGACAAATCGATCGATGATCGCTGTCCCGACTTTGTCTGGCAGGAATGGGTTGGCGGAGCTGACCTGATTGTGTTTGAAGGCTGGTGTGTCGGCGCTCAGCCGCAACCGGATGTCTCGCTGGTCGAACCGGTCAATCAACTGGAACGTGATGAGGACCCTGACGGGGTCTGGCGCCGGTATGTCAATGAACAGCTCAAGGGACCTTACCGTGAGCTCTTTTCCCGTCTGGACATGCTTCTCATGCTCTGTGTCCCCAGCATGGATGCGGTCTACGAGTGGCGATCTTTACAGGAAAAGAAACTGGCCGAGCGGGTGCAGTATATCTATGACACTCAGCAGCCGACCGATCACCTGCGCATCATGAATGAGAACGAGATCGAACGCTTCATCCAGCACTATGAAAGGCTGACTCGAGCGATGCTGGAGCAGATGCCTGATCAGGCCGATGTCACGCTGTTTCTCAACGAGAACCACAAGATCGCCGATATCCGGGTATTCAACCCGTTACGGGACTGTTGAATCCGAACGCCGCGTCGCGATGTCATCATATACCGCTTAGATCGGCAGCAGCGTCGTTGAGGCGATGCCGTGTACCACTGAGTTGATGGCACGGTTGGTCGAATCAGATACGATGCGTGCCATCATGTCCTGATGAGCAATCAACTTGCCGAACAGGCGCTCGAAACTAAGGTTGGCCGGGTCATTGGCGAGCAGGAAAGGGGCTCCGTTCGGCTGACGGTAGGTATTCAGTCGCCAGGCAACGGCTTCGAGGTTGCGCGCCGAGTTGTAGAGCTTTTGCTGGTCCATCTCATTGAGTAGATAGAACTCGTCCCGGTAGTTGTATGAGGCGTGCAACATGCCGGTGATACCGACCATCAAGGCAAACACCCGATCGCCAGTGAATGCCGGATCAAATGCCAGCGGCACGGCTTTTTCCGCATAAAGGTTGTTCAGTTCAGGGTGGGTGATCAGTCGGGGGGAGCCCAGCAGGAGCTCGAGCCGACGTTCGATGGTCATGCCCGGAATCTTGGCCAGTTCGCGCGGGTTGCGCTTGTACAGCTTGATGGTCAACTCTCGGGCCAGGCGATTAACGGCCTCGACATGCAGGTCGGCGACCATATCGATTTCCGATTTGGCCAGGTTCTTGATCTGGAAGGGACGGGGCTGGCCGTTGCTGACGCAGCCGCCGAGCAGCAGTGTCGCACACACCAGCACAGCAAGGGAGTGGCAGAATCGGGCGCGGGCCATGTGATTGGGCTCCATTCATCAATCGTTGAGTCACTAATGCTCCATGCATGATCCGTGGCAGTATAACCCTCTGGCGATGCTTTATAGTAATGGCCTGTGTCAATCCGATGGAGAGAGCTATGACCGATACCCCTGAAATCAGTGCCTTGCGCCGTGAATATGTAGCCGCGGGCTTGCATCGGCACGACATGCTAGCCGATCCCCTGGACCAGTTCCGTGGCTGGATGCACTCAGCACTGGAAGCTCACCCCGATGACGCCACCTCAATGACACTGGCGACGGCTGACGCGGATGGCTGGCCCTCCGCCAGAATAGTCCTGCTTAAGCGCTTCGACAGTGAAGGCTTCTGCTGGTTTACGGATTTCCGCAGTGAAAAAGGCGTTCAACTGGAGCAAAACCCCAAAGCAGAACTGATGTTCTACTGGCGTGGATTGGAGCGGCAGGTGCGCGTCCGTGGTCGTGTGGAGCGGCTGCCCTATAACGATGGTGAAACCTATTTCCACCAGCGCCCACGTGGCAGTCAGCTCAGTGCTGCAGCTTCGACCCAGAGCCATGCTGTCGATCATCGCGCCACGCTGGAGCAGCGGGTCAGCGAACTTGATCAGGCATATGCCGGAGAGGTGATTCCCTGCCCTGAAACCTGGGGCGGCTATTGCCTGATTCCACATCAGTATGAGTTCTGGCAGGGGCGCGAAAACCGATTGCATGACCGTTTTCGCTACACACTGGTAGACGGTATCTGGCAACTGGAACGGCTGCAGCCCTGACCCCGCACTTTGGGGCCTCATCCTGTACCTCTGATGTTGGCCCTGCCTTCTCAACGCCTGCCGATCACGAAGAGTGACCGCGGGCGTCATAACACACTCCTCAGGAACTGACCGAAACGCCCTCCGTGCGCCTGCCCGCGCTCCTCACGGCTGTCTTTGACGGGTTTCCGACCAGGGTTATGACACCTTTTCCCGCCACTGCAGATCGCCGATCTGGACATTGAGCCAGTCAAATCCTATCCGTCTTGCCACAGCGGAAGCGCCATCCAGACTTTTGAACTCCCGTTCACCCTTTGAGCGCTGCAGGTTCAACGTTACGACTTCCTGGTCCCGCGTAATGAATTTCAGTGTCCAGCCGCGCGACATTGAAATCGGAATTGCCTGACAGGACTCGAATACACCCGCCTTAAAGAGCAGCTTGATTTCCTTTTCCTGCATGATCGTTATTCCTATTCTGATTAATCATTAATCTTTAGTGATCATTATATAATCAATAATGATTTATCGCAAAATAAAAGCGCGACGCAGCGCTGCCTAAGTCTTTGTATTTATTGGGATTTTCATTGCGATAGAGGAGGGCGTAACTTTGTTTTGTGAGTATCCGTAACTCATTGTTTTTAAAAGGGTAAAAAATCAATCGGCTTATACTTTTTTGCTATCGATATAGAGTTTTTATTATCTTTATTGCTTTGTGATAATTCATAAGAGATTTATGAATTATCAAAATGAAATTGTCATCATTCGGCCCAGGCGTGCCTGCGGTGCGTTGATCATGCGGTCCAAAGCACTTTTATGGCGTTCAGAACGGTGAAAGCGTGACGATGAGTCGACAAGCGCAAAAGGTGGAGTGGGATTACGTGGAAGGATGGCCTGGCGGGTGGCCTGAACCCCCAGCTGACGGCTGGGGCGAACATGGTAGACAGGGGATAGAGTCGACAGGCAGCGAGGGTGCTACCTGTCAGGAAGCTGACTGGTTCAGATTTCAGTCGTTGCGTTTGGCATCGAGACGTGTTTTGAGCGCCTCTTCAATGGCATCCAGCTTTTGCCGCATCTGTTCAGTGGGGTTGGAGTCTGCATTGGAAGGAGAGTATTGAAACATGTCGAGCATCTCCACCAGGAAACTCTCTTCGTTCATCTTGCTGATCTGTTCGGGCGTCCAGTGTTTGGTTTTATACATGTGGGGCTCCTTGATCGTCGGCGTCGATAGTTCAGATATGGCGCACTTCCTCGGTTTTTGCAAGCGAGTGAAGGGGCTCAGGTGCCTGTTCAAAGTGTGATCAATATTGCTTGAGCCAAGTCAATAACCCCTACTTCGTATAGGAGTAATCTGATCCCAACATTAGAAAACAGTGAAGCAGGTGATTGCTATGTTCGGAATTGATACTTACAGCTTTGGAACCCTGTGGCCGAGTCTTCTGGGTGTTGCGGGTATGACCGCCGCCATGATCTGGGCCTTCGTGAAGGTGCGCAAGCTGATGAATGAAGATGCGCATAAGCACGGCAAATAAGCGACAGATGACAGGAGCCTGATTTCCCCGATTCAGTCCGCCGGTGTGTTATCAAGACCCCCGCATTGACGGGGGTCTGCTGTTTTGGGCGCTCGGAAAGCCTGTTGGACATCTGTTATGATGCCCGGTGTCGATGCATGTTTTTGGCACTTATCCTGTTTGTCTGAGAGTCCCGTTTTGTCTACCCCCCGTGCCTACAAGATCCCGATGAGCGAAGCCGAGGCTGAAATCGAGGTCAAGAAAAGCCGTTTTATTGCCAGCCTGTGCCCAATCACCTCCGAAGCGGAAGCCAAAGCCTTTATCGAGCGACAGCGCAATCGTTTTCCCGGGGCGAACCACCACTGTTGGGCATTCGTTGTCGCGGAACCCTTTGCATTGAAAGGGCTGGGCAGTAGTGACGATGGCGAGCCATCCGGGACTGCCGGGCGTCCCATGCTGGCTGTATTGACAGGGGCAGAACTGGGTCAGGCCTGTGTGGTGGTCACCCGCTTCTTCGGTGGGACCAAACTGGGTACGGGAGGGTTGGTGCGTGCCTATTCGCAGGCGGTCCGGGCCGTGCTGGAGCAAACCCCACAGGTGCTGCGAGAACCGCAGGCGTATTATCGCCTGACGTATCCCTACAGCTTGACGGCCGCCGTGGAGGCTACGTTGAACGGATTCGAGACCAATGTTCAGGATCATCAGTTTACCGAGCAGGTGCAGTTGTCACTGTCCCTGCCGCTGGAACAGGAGTCCGCCTTCGTCTCTGCGTTGAGCGAACAGCTGCATGGTCAGGCTAGAGTTGAGCGGCTGGATGGAGCCGATTAACCGTTGTGGTAGATCCATTCCAGCAGTGACTTTTCGAATACGGTGACCGGAGTCGGCCTTGGCATATGGTCAGGCAGGCTGATCCCGCTCAGCATCAATACGAATACATAACGTTCACCGGAGGCGGTGGTGATATAGCCGGCCAGATTACGCGTGCCGTTGACGGTACCACTCTTGGCTTGAATGGCACCTTTCAGCGGGGCCTGACGAGTGCTGCGGCGGTATTTCAGCGTGCCATTCTCTCCTGAGACCGGCAGCGCCTTGTAGGTTGTCATGTCCGGATGTCGGGCCAACCACTGCAGCAGTTGAGCCAGCTGACTGGCCTGCATCAGATTGTCTCGCGACAGGCCTGATCCATCGGTTACTTTCGACAGTGTCAGATCAATACCCGTACGTGTCAGGATGCTGTTTTTCATCGCTCTTACACCACGGGCAAAACTTCCCGGGGTGTGCTCGGCAGCCCCCAGGTTTTTCAATGTCAGGTCGGCGATCAGATTGTCTGAATCCTGCAGCATTTCAGTGAGCAGCGTGGCCAGCGGAGCAGACTCTACTTGGCTTGCCAGCTGCCAGCCCTGATCGTCACGTCTGTCGACGCGGATCTCGCCACGCAACACGATGCCCAGACGGCTCAACTCCTGACGCACCAGTGCCTTGCCATGGGCGATGGGGTCATTGATGGCAAAGTTGAGTGGCAAGACTTCGCGCCTGTCGTTGATGCAGCCGCTCAAGTGATAGCGGTTGCCCGGACCGACCCATGATTCCAGCTCGCAGAGCTCGGCATCAATCTCATCCTGCGTTCTAACCACCACCTCCGACGTTACTTCAATCGGTTGATGTGCCGGTACAAAGAATCGGGCGGGGCGATCCTGGCCCTGATTGGTCAGGCTGGCCGCCACGCAATTGCCCTCCAGTGTCAGGGCCGAGGCGGGTGCGCTGTAGCAGACCCCCAGGTTGTTCCAGGGCCAGCCAATGGCACGGTCATAGCCCGTGAAGTAACTGACGTCGAGCAGCAGGTCACCCTCTATTTCACGAACGCTCTGCTGTCGCAGCACTTCCAGCAGTTCGGCCAGTTGTTGCCGGTTCAGGTCAGGAGCGCCTCGAAACTCGAGCAACCAGTCGCCTTGCCAACGGCCATTGCGCTGCTGGCCCCGATGCCACAGGCGGGTTTCGAATCGGTAGTCCTCGCCAAGCTCCAGTTCAGCAGCCGTCGCGGTAAACAGCTTGAGGGTGCTTGCCGGTGGCAGAAAACGGTCGTCACGATAGTGGATCTGAAGAGGCGCATTGGCGCCGAGCGGTTCCACGACCAGTGCAACCTGGCTGCCTGCGGGGGCTTGATCAAGAATTTTTTTCCATTCGGCAGCATGGACAACCGGTGCCAGGATAAGGAGGATAAAAAGTCGTAGCAACATGAGACACTGTCCCTAGCCGTAGTCGGTGAATGCTCATTGTGCCAGAAGCGCTCATCGGCTGGACAGCCTCAGCCCAGTGTAAGACCCGGAGCCACCATGTGCCCAGATATGACGCCTAACCCTCTGATACCCGAGTTGCTGGCTCTGCTCAGGCAAAATCCTGAAGGGATCAGTGAATTCAGTTTGATGAAGGCACTGGAGTCACATCAGGCTTTCAGCGATTTGGCTGAAGACTATCAGCTGTGCCTGTTTCAGAAGCATTTCATGATCATGAACGGTCTGTACACCTTGCAGACCCGGCTCTGGTACGAAGAGCAGTTGCGTGTGGAGATCTCACCGCTGAGCGTTCGCCTTTTCATGGAGAGCGTTGAAGAAACTACCGAGCAGGCAAGCGTACCCGGAGCCGGAGACAGCCTGCGTGAGTACTATCTCGACTGGCAACAGCTGAGCAGCACCAGTGCCGAAGATGTACAGAAGTTGCTGCGAGGGTTCTGGAAGCAGTGTTTCAACCCCGGTGCACGCCAGCAGGCGCTGATCACTCTGGAACTGGAAGAAGGTGCGACCGAGGAAGAGATTCGTTTGCGCTATCGGCAGCTGGCGGCGCGTCTTCATCCTGACAAGGGAGGAGATAGCGAAGCCTTCATTGAAGTCCGTCGTGCCTATGAGGTGCTCCGTTCCGGGTAATGAACGTAAACACGGCAGCGTAAAGAAATGTAAAAGCCGCTGTCGTCAGGGGAACAATCCTCTACCATGGTGGTTCAGAGGACAGATTGAGATCTATCGATACAGGGAAATAATGTGCGCACCTATCTGTTTTTGCCCCTGATGGTGCTGCTGACCGCCTGCAGCGCCCCGCCCGAACTGCAGCCTCCTTCGCCCGACCTGCCCTCCGCCTGGCAGTCGCCTGCCGATACCGGGGAGCAGTCGCCAGACTGGCTGGTTGGCCTGAACGACCCGGCATTGGTGGAACTGGTCGACGAGGCCATGTTGCGAAATCCTTCACTGGAAGCTGTGCGACAGCAGTGGCTGGCTGCTCAGCAACGTGCAGAGATTACCGGTGCTGCTCGTTACCCGCAGCTTTCTCTCGAGTTGAGCAGTCGTCGTCAGGAGGGGAGTCCGCGGTCTGAATCCATGGAACAGGGATCGGGCTGGACGTTGGATGTCTGGGGCAAACTCAGCGCCGATCAACGGGAAGCGGAACTGAGCCGCGCAGCAGCGGAAGCCGCCTACGTTGAACAGCGTGAAGCGCTGGCAGCGAGTCTGGCACGCAACTGGTTTGCCTTGCAGGAAGCGCGCATGCTGCTGATGCTCTACACCCAGCGTCGCGATAACCTGCAACAGAATCTGGATATCATTGAGTCAGGTTATCGGCAGGGATTGAACGAGGCACTGGATCTCTATCTGGCCCGTAATAACCTGCATGCCGAGGCCGCTCGGGTAGAGCAGCAGCAACAGACCTTGAGCGAGTTGCAGCGGGAGCTGGAACGCCAGTTGGGCCGTTACCCTGCGGCGCAGTTGACCAACGATGCGCTGTTGCCGCTCAACGATGAGGTCATCGTTGCGGGACAGCCTGCGGAGATTCTGACGCGTCGCCCTGATCTGCAGCAGCAGTGGCTGCAACTGCTGGCCTCGGATGCCGCTCTTGCCGCTGCCCATCGCGACCGCTTTCCCGCGTTTAATCTGAGCGCCGCTTATGGCGGTAGCAGCGATGCGTTGAGTGACCTGCTTTCCGGTGGCAACCTGGCCTGGAGTCTGGGTGCTTCTCTGGTGCAAAGCCTGTTCGACGCCGGGCGTAAGGCGGCAGTCCAGGATCAGGCGCTGGCGGTGCGTCGAGAGCAGGAGCAGCGCTGGCTGGATGCCCTGTTCAGCGCCCTGACCGAGGTCGAGAATGCCCTGTCGTCTCGGCAGAGTCTCAAGGCCCGCTATGCGCTCTACCTCAAGGCAGAGCAGAATGCACTGAGCGCTGAGACGCTGGCATTCGAGCAGTACAGAAATGGTCTTGAGAACTACACCACCGTACTGGAAGCTCAACGTCGTTCACTGGACGCGCAAACCAGTGTGATAAACCTGCGTCGGCAATTACTGGATAACAGGATCGAGCTTTACCGAGCGCTGGGAGGTCGCTTTGCGTCGACTGCCAAGAGCGCTCCGCTTCAGCAGGCAAAGGAGTCTGACACCCCATGATCAAGCGGATACTTCCCCTTATCGTTATTGCCGTGCTGGGCGCGGTCAGCTGGGTGATTTACCAGAACCCACCCGAAGTGCAGCGAGGAGCTCCCCCCCAGGCCAGTCGCACCAGTGTAGAGACGCAGACGCTGGCGCGGGTGCCATTCAAGATACAGGTAAAAAGTTATGGCCGGGTCAAGCCACGTACCCAGAGTACGCTGTTGCCGCAGGTATCCGGTCAGATCGTCTGGTTGAACCCTGATTTTCGTGCCGGTGGTTTTTTCGAATCGGATGAGGAGCTTGTGCGGCTCGACAACCGTGACTACAAAGCGGCTGTGTCCCAGAGCGAGGCGACGCTGATGAGCGCCCGTCAAGCGTTGGCGGAGGAGGAAGCTCGTAGTGCTCAGGCGGCTGCTGACTGGAAGCGGCTGGGTAACCCCGGAAATGCCCCCCCGCTGGTGCTGCGCAAACCCCAATTGAACGCGGCCAAGGCGGCAGTGGCTTCGGCCGAAGCGGCGCTGGCGATTGCCAGACTGAATCTGGAACGTACACGTATCCGTGCTCCCTTCTCCGGGCGTGTGCTGGACACCGAGGTGGACCTTGGGCAGGTCGTTTCCAGCGGGACTGTACTGGGCGAAATCTATGCCGTGGACGTGCTCGAAGTCCGTCTGCCGTTGCAGAACCGGGATTTGGCCTATCTGCGTTTGCCGGAAGAGTATCGGGTGAAGGCAGGGGAAAGCTTTCAGCCGAAAGTGTCAATTTACTCTGACCTGATCCGGCCCGAGCGCTGGCAGGGACGAATCGTGCAGACAGAAGGCGCCATTGATGAAACCAGCCGACAGCTGCATGTGTTGGCGCAGATTGATGACCCCTACGGCGAGAAAGCGGTCGATCGGGTGCCGCTCAAAGTCGGGCAGTATGTGACCGCGTTGATCGAAGGAATCGAGGTCCCGGATGCGTTGCTGGTGCCGAACAAGGCGATCTATCAGGGCAGTTACGTGTACGTGGTTGAAGAAGGCATGCTGCAACGGCGTGAAATCGAAGTTGCCTGGCAGGACGAGACACAGGCACTGGTTGCGGCGGGGCTTGAGCCGGGTGAAGAGCTGGTGCTGACGTCGCTGGGGCAGGTGGTGTCGGGAACACGGGTACGGGTTCGCGGTGCCGAATCAGGCTCTTCATCAGTACCGGCTGAAGATGCTGTGCCTCAAGGAGGCCGCTCATGATCGCCTGGTTTGCCCGTAACCATGTGGCCGCCAATCTGTTGATGGTCACGATTCTGTTTACCGGCCTGATGTCCCTCAAGATCAATATCCCGCTGGAGATCTTTCCCAGCTTCGAGTCCGACACCATCAGTGTGCAGATCAGCCTGCGGGGCGCCACACCCGAAGATGCCGAGTTGAGTCTTGCCACCCGCGTCGAGGAAGCCGTCAGCGATCTGGAAGGTGTTGAGGAGCTGCGCAGCCGTTCGGTTGAAGGCGGCACCACGGTCACCATCGAGGTGGAGAAGGGCTATGACGCCCGCGAGTTGCTGGCCGACGTCAAATCCCGGGTGGACGAGATTGGCACCTTCCCGGCCGAGGCGGAGGAGCCGGTGATTGCACTGGCGACGTTCAAGCGGGATGTGATCACGGTAGCCATTTCCGGTGATTTGTCCGAGCGCGAGTTGCGCAGCTACGCCGAGCAGGTACGGGATGATCTGCTTCAGCTGGACGGCGTCACTCAGGTGGAGCTGGATGGGGTTCGCAATTACGAGATCGCCATCGAGATCGCTCAGGATCGGTTGCGTGACTATGACCTGACGCTGGCGGATGTGGCCGATCGCATCGCTGCCAGCTCTTTGGACCTGTCTGCCGGCAACATTCGCACCGATGGCGGTGATATCCTCATCCGCTCCAAGGGGCAGGCCTACAGCCGCGACGAGTTCGAGCCGCTGGTGATCAAGACCCATCCCGATGGCAGTCTGCTGCGTTTGGGGGATCTGGCCCAGGTAACCGACGGCTTCGAGGAAAGTGCGCTGCGCACCCGTTTTAACGGCATGCCGGCGGCGATGATCGAGGTGTACCGGGTGGGTGACCAGAGCGCTATTGCGGTAGCGGATGCGATCAAGGATTACATCGCTCGGCAGCAGCCGCAGTTGCCGGAAGGTCTGAGCCTGAGTTACTGGGACGATGATTCCGAAATCGTCAAAAGCCGAATCAACACCCTGCTGACCAATGCGGTGCAGGGCGGTGTGCTGGTGCTCTTGTTGCTGACCCTGTTCCTGCGGCCTTCGATCGCCTTCTGGGTGTTTATCGGTATCCCGGTCAGTTTCATGGGGGCGTTCCTGGTGATGCCGGTGTTCGGTGTCACGCTGAACATCCTGTCGCTGTTCGGTTTCATTCTGGTGTTGGGTATCGTCGTTGATGATGCCATTGTCACCGGCGAGAATATCTACAGCCACCTGCGGGGGGCCGAATCCGGGCTGCAGGCGTCAATCCGCGGAACCCAGGAAGTGGCGGTCCCCGTGACCTTCGGCGTGCTGACGACAGTAGCGGCCTTTCTACCGATTGGCTTTATTGAAGGCCAACGTGGCGCGCTCTTTGCGCAGATTCCGGTTGTCGTCATACCGGTACTGTTGTTCTCGCTGATCGAGTCCAAGTTCGTGTTGCCGGCCCATCTCAAGCATCTCAAGCTGCGTCACGAAAACGTGGAGCAACAGGGGCGTCTGGCCAGACTGCAGCAGAGTTTTGCCGACGGCTTCGAAAGTATGATCCTGCGCTATTACAGGCCGTTGCTGGAAACGGCCTTGCGGCACCGGCTGACCACACTGGCACTCTTCAGTGGCGTGTTTATTCTGATTCTGGCGATGATTCTGAGTGGCTGGACCCGGTTTGTGTTCTTCCCCCGGGTGCAGAGCGATACCGCTCGGGCTTCACTGACCATGCCCAGTGGTACCCCGTTTGAGGTCACTGACCGTTATATCGTTCGCATGGTGGACGCAGCCCGAGAACTGCAGGAGCAGTACCGTGACCCGGTGACCGGCGAGAGTGCCATTCTCAATATCTATTCTACTTCCGGTACCGGCGGCAGCACCGAAGAAGGACGGGTGCGTTTTGAGCTGCTGCCTTCAGAGCAGCGTGACGAGAGTATCAGCACGCGCAGGATCGTGCAGGAATGGCGTGAGCTTATCGGTCCCATTCCCGGAGCCGAGACTCTGACGTTCAGGGCCGAGATAGGCCGAGCCAGTGATCCTGTCGATATCCAGCTGCGCTCCAGCCGGGTGTCGGACCTGGAAGCCATGGCCGCCGAGGTCAAGGCACGACTGAAGACCTATCCGACTCTGTTCGATATCACGGACAACCTGTCCGATGGCAAGGAAGAGCTGCAGCTGGAGTTGACCGAGCAGGCGCATCTGCTCGGGTTGACCCGCAGCGACATCATCCGTCAGGTGCGGCAGAAATTCTTCGGCATAGAAGTGCAGCGTGTACAGCGAGGGCGGGATGATGTGCGGGTCATGGTGCGTTTGCCGCTGGCTGAGCGTCAGGCGATTTCGGGGCTGAGGGAGGTGCTGATCAGTACCGCCCAGGGGCAGGTGCCGCTGGATGCGGTCGCGCGCCTGGTGCCGGGGCAGAGCCCTGCAGCGATCTATCGTGTTGACCAGCAGCGTACGGTCAGCGTGGTCGCCGACATGGATAAGCTGAATACCAATACCACGGTGCTGAATCGTGACCTGGAGCAGTTCCTGTCCGAGCTCGTACGTCAGTACCCCGGGGCGTCCTTCAGCCTTGAAGGGGAGGCGCGTGAGCAGCGCGAGTCTTTCTCTTCCATGGCAATCGGCCTGGGGTTTGTATTCTTCGTGATCTACAGCCTGCTGGCGATACCGTTCCGTTCCTATCTGCAGCCGCTGATCGTGATGTCGGTGATTCCCTTCGGGGCGATTGGTGCCATCATCGGCCACTGGATCATGGGGATGGACCTGACCATCATGAGCCTGCTCGGACTGATGGCGTTGATCGGTGTGGTCGTCAACGACAGCCTGGTGCTGGTGGACTTCACCAACAAGCGGCGGAAAGAACTTCAGGATGCGGGTGAACACTCACATTTCGAGGCGACGCGTCAGGCCGTACTGGTGTCGGGCGTTGCACGTTTCCGTCCGGTGATGCTGACTTCGCTGACCACTTTCATCGGCCTGATGCCGCTGCTGTTCGAAAAGGCGGTACAGGCACAGTTCCTGATCCCGATGGCCGTTTCACTCGGCTTCGGCATCATCTTCGCAACACTGGTGACGCTGATTATGGTACCAGTCAACTTCATGCTGCTGGAGGACCTGCGGCGACTTGGTCACCGTCTGTCCCGCAAAAAAGACCCGGGTCAGACCGGGTCAGCCAATGCTCTTTGAGGTCTAATCGGCGTCCACCCCGGAGGCATCCGGGGGGACGCTGCTCTTCGGCGTCAGTCGCTGATGCAGCCAGGCCAGCGCCAGCAGTGCCAACCCCAGTCCCATGAAGGATGCCACCCGCCAGAGTCCAGTCAGGTCCGACATGTCGATCAGGAACAGCTTGGCGACCACCACCAGCAGCAGGGCCAGGCCTCCACGATACAACGAGGCTTTCTGCAGCCAGTTTCCGCCCAACAGGGCACCCGAAGCCATCAGCAGCCAGACTGCGGAATAGGTGTACAGCTCACCGTCCGGGGTTGGATAGCTCAGGCTCAGTTTGCCCTGCCAGAGGTGGCGGATCTCCAGTGAAATGAACAGCAGCCAGTTCAACCCTGCGGCCATCGCAGAGTAGCGCCCAATGCGGCCGGGCAAGAGCCGCCAAAGTATCAGCATCAGCAGGCTTGGCAGGCCGTAGCTGATCAGCAGCAGGTTCCACAGCGGAGTCGGGCTGATCTCGGTACTGTGCCAAAGCGGGTTATACCAGAGTACGACCAAGAGCAGATGGTTACCGGCGGCTGCCAGCAGGTGCAGGGTTGCGATCACCTGATAGAAGCGTTGCAGGTATTGGCTAAGTCTGGCGCGCCAGAGGTAGACGCAGCCGGCGGAGCCCCAGATCAGCGTGTTGAGGCTGGCTTCGAGAAAACTGTATTCATGGCGGAAGATATCGCCGTCATAGAGCCAATAACGTACCTCGGCCGCCAGTGTCAGTACCAGCAAGTGGGCGGCGGCGCCCTGAAGCCAGGCGGTCAGCTTGTGGTCGTGGCGCAGAATCCAGGCCCCGGCAAAGGCGCAGAGCGTCGAGCCGCCATAGGTCCACAGCGACCAGTGGGTACCGCTGTCGTAGGTCAGCAGCCAGGGGTTGAACGTCAGGCGGCAGATCACCACGGCAAGGAGCAGGCGAATCACCCAAGGCAGCAATCTCAGCTGATAGTGTCGTTGCAGCAGCGACAGGGTGATCAGTTGAACGGCAAAGGCCAGGGTCAGAGTGGCATCGACCAGCCAGATTACCGCGGCCAGCGACAGCCCCAGATGGGCACTGCTGATCAGCAATACCCTTACCAGGTCGCTGGTGGGGCGCTCCAGGGCCATCTTCGACAGCGTCAGATAAATCAACCCGAGAATGAGCGCTGCGCCTCCCCAGGCCCAGTCGGCAGTGAAGGCGGTGAAAAGGTAGTAGCCCAGTGCCAGCATCAGCAACGGCGTGAAACAGCCAAGGCCAACCCAGAACCCCGGGTATTCCACCCGTCGCTGCAGCAGCCAGGCTGAACCGGCGGTATAGAGGATCGTCAGCATCACAAAGCGGGAAACCAGTGCCGCCTGAGTGGCGGCGTCCGGTGCGGTGAACAGCAACTGATCGCCGAGATAGCTCAGCATCGGCATGACCACTGCCAGTGCGGTCGCCAGCAGCAACAGAACTGGCAGGGGATTCAGAATCGGGCGCCGACTGGCGGCGAGCAACAGCAGGGCTGGTAACAGCAGCAGGGTCGGATAACTGCTGCGGGAGACGGTTTCAGTGGCCAGCGTAATCCCCTGTGCCAGTACGATCAGCACCAGTGTCGGAAGGACCGGCCAGTAGCGGGTGCTGCGAACCTGTTTGAGTAACTGCAGCCAGTGACTGGCAGGCTCGTCGCGCCGCTGCAGCAGCCAGTCGTAACCGGGCACGGCCAGAAACAGGTAGGTCAGTGCCAGCAGATAGAGCGATCGGACACCGTCAGCCGGATGGCTGCCAAGACTTAGCAGCCACCAGCCCAAGCTGCCTGCGATGACCCCCAGCCAGAGCCAGCGTCTTTCAACGTAAGCCAGCAGCCAGAGCGAGAACAGGGTCAGGATGCCGATGTAGATCAGGGCCAGCTCGATCTGGCCTGAGCCGGTATTGACCAGAATGGGGACCAGATAACCTCCGAGCATGCCGAGCGCGGCCAGTACAGGGCCATGTCTCAACGCCAGTGCCTGGGTGGCGAAGGAGACCAGTGCCATGCCAGTAAAAATCAGCCCCGGCGAAATGTCGTTCAGTAACTTGAAGGCGGCAAAGAGTGCGGCATAAAGGATGATACTGGCGCCTCCGGCCAATGCCGCGAACACATCATGCTGGCCACGGCTGCGCCTGAGCCATTCGGCGGCCCCATGTAGCACCACGCCGGCAATCAGGGAAAGAATGACACGCGCTTCCGGCCCCAGCAGACCCTGCTCAATGGAGTAATGCACCATGAAAACGCCGGCCAGACCGACACAGATACCGCCCAGCCAGATCATCCAGTTGGCTCGGAGGTTGGCGGCAAGACGATCAAAAAAGCGGGGCGCTTCAGCCGTGATGGGAGGTGAGATGGAAATCGTTGGGGGCTGTTCGGCAGCGGGTGCTGGTTCCACACCCCAGGCAGCATCAGCGGCAGCATGCTGAGTGGCTTCTGTGGGCGTGGCGCTCTCCTGGCGTGTGGGGGGTGGCGCGGGTTCCGCTTCCGGTCGGGGGGGGGGAGCGGTGAGGTTTTCGGGTGGGCGGGCGGTTGCTACATCGGTGGTCCGTGGAGCCTCGCGCTGTTCCAGCTCCTGGACACGCTCCTGCAGCTGGGTAATGTGATCGCGCAGGTGACGGGTAACGACCCAGGCGCGAATGCCGAAACAGGCTCCGACCACTACAAACAGTGGGAGAGCCATCAAAAGCAGCCAGAGTTCATCCATCATCCACCTCATCTATATCCATGTTGCCGCCTTCTGCCCTGACGAACAGATCGCTTTGACTATAATGCAATTGGCTCCCGCGCAGAAAGACAAGAGCGGAAGGTGACGCATGATTAACCCTGTATTGCCCCAAGTACTGAGCGAGCTTCGTCAGCACCCGGAAGGGGTCAGTGAGTATTACCTGATGCGGACACTGGACCGGCAGAATGCATTTGACGAGTTGGAAGCGGATGGACTGCTCGCCCTCTTTCGTAAGCATTTCATCATCATGAATGCCCTTTACGATCTGCAGGATATTCTTTGGGAAGAAGAGGGGCGGGTGCTGAATATCTCGCCCATGCATATCGAGCTGCACAAGTCCCGTGGCAAGGATGATTGCATCGATCCCAACCCGTTGCTCAGCGAGTACTACCTCGATTGGCACAATTTTGAACACACTACTGCCGAGGATCTGGTGGCGTTGATGGAAACTGTGACCGGCCCTCGTCACTGAGGGCCGGGTACCAAATGAGAGATCAATCCTCGATTTGACCACTCTCAATCCGTTTACGGTAGATTCCCTGCAGTTTGTAGAGATCCTGCTGGAGCTCAAAGAATCCATGCCAGTGGGCATAATCGGGGCCGGCCATCATGGCACCGTGGCGGGCTCTGCGTCCTTCATGGTGCCATAGATGGTAGAAGGTGATCTGGAACTCGTCGGTCCAGGGGTTATCCTTCAGCAAGCCCTTTTCCTTGAGCTCGTCACGCATTTTGCGCGCAGGATCGTAGTACTCCACGTTATACAGCTGAACAGCCTTGTCACCCTGTTTGAAAAAACCTTCGGTATGCGACTTGCCATGACAGGCCTTGCAGACCGCTTTCATCTCCTGTCGGCCCTGCTCGCCGTTGCCAAGCAGCGGACTCAGTACATCGGTGGAGTTGCGCACTTCAGAGCGTTCAGCCCAAAGGTTCCAGTACAAGCGCTGAGTGATGTTGTGAGTAGGGGCCAGATTGCCGACGCCGCTCATATGGCAGGTGGCACAGGTTGGGGCACGATAATCGCCGGGTTCCCAGCCGTCGGCGGGAGCGTTCCAGTTCCACTCATGGCCTTCGGCTGCAAACACCTGCCCGTGTTTGCTGTTTTCGAAGACTTCAATATCGGGGTGGTCCGGCCCCAGATGGCAGCTGGCACAGGCTTGAGGCTTGCGGGCTTCGGCAATGGAGAAGCGGTGGCGGGTATGGCAGGCACCGCAGTTACCGGTTGATCCGTCCGGATAGATATTACCCATGCCCGAGTTGGGCCAGGTTGTGGGATCGGGGCGGCCGTCGTCCAGCAGCTTGATCTCCGTGCCGTGGCATTGCATGCAGCCGGTTTCGTCCGGTGCATTGCCCAGTTCAGGGTTATTGCGCCCTTCATGGAATTTCACCAGGGCGTGCAGGCTGTTCTTGGGAATGATCTGGCGGTAGGCACGGAAATGACCGCTGTGATTGAACTCCTGCTGCTCCTGCGCATGACAGCGGCCACAGGTGTCCGGGGAGACCAGGGGGGAAATATAGACATTTTCCAGTCCTTCCTGATTATGCAGCCGAGCATCGGGTTCGCCCTTGGCTGCCGCATGGCAGTCGTTGCAACCTACGCCGACATGGCTGTGTCGGCTGTTCTTCCAGTCTGCGACGACTCCCGGGTGTTCCTGTTGATGGCAGCTGACGCACTGGCGGTCAAGTTCGGAGAGGCTACGGCTGAATGCCAGTGATTTGATACTCGGATTGATCTCGGAACCTGTGGCGGCAGCCTGGGCCAGGACGCTCAGCGGCAGCAGTATGAGCAGCAAGAGTCGGCAGAAAAGCTGAACCATGATCGATCTCCTTATTCGGTGATGGCCGCCGTTGGCGGAGGGGGCAGTTCGCGGCTCAGATCGGCATGACCGACACTATGGCAGTCGATACAGCTATCCTTGATGGTGCCGAGAAAATAGGGTTTATGTGCCACAAATTGTGCAGGGTCCAGCCCGGAGCCGGATTGCAGGTTGTTGTGGCACTTGATGCAACCGGAATCATAAACATAGGTGTTGGCCCGGGCGCGCTTGGCGTGCCAGTCCACATCCTCGGCTCCGAGAACGAACTCTTTCCAGATATCCCAGGCGCCGCTGCGGGCCTTGACCCACAGGTAATTGATCGTGCTGTCATGCGGCAGATGGCAGTCGGTACACAGGGCCTGAATGCCCGTCGTGGAGTTGCCACCATGAGTGTCCCGCAAAAAAGAGGCCTGCATTGGCTTCATGCTGTGGCAACTGCCACAGAAGGCTTGAGTCGAAGTCAGGTGCAGAGTGTGATCGGTCAGGCCCCAGCTGCTGATAACGCCAATGCCGAGAAAAGCCAGTACCAGCAGCGTCTTGATCCAGAACATGGCCATATATCCTTATGTGACGCTAATTTTAAGTATGCCACTCAGCTTAGAACAGCATGGCTTTTTTTCCAGTGAACCGGCTTGCCAAAGGCCGGTATGGCGGTCAGACTTTGGAAAAACAATCACGGAGGATGTTTTGTATGACAGGGATGAAGAGAGGGTTGCTGGCCTTGCTGATGATGTTTGCAGGCACGGTCGCGTGGGCGATTGAACGTGACGGCTTCCTGCAACACCAGTATCGCACCCAGTGTCTGGCCTTTGCCGAGGATCCGGAGAGCTTTCGGCAGCGCCTTGAAAACGGAGCGCTGCCTCAGTTGCCCTCCGCCCTCGTGCGTCAACTGCTGATGGGCAACGACAGCGTTCAGGGCTGGGCTCTGGCCTATCAGGGAAGACGCGAATATGTTCTGGTGCTGGCCGAAGATGAAAACAGTTGCGCCATTGTCGCCCGGTATGCGGATGTGAATTACACGCTGAGCTGGTTTGAGCAGCTGATGCTTAACCCCCCAGAGGGCTATGATCCTGAGCGGCTGCAGACTGCTGAAGCTGAAGGACATTTCGCCGGGAATGCCCAGATCAATCGCTGGGCCTGGAATGGGTCTGATCGTGTTTTGACTCACAGTCTTATGGTTTCCGAGCAACAAGATGCACAGATACAGGCAATCCTGTCGCTGACACTGACAATGAAACAGAACGAAGAGTAATCCCTGCATGAAGAAATATACGGCCTGCCTTCTGGTACTGATGACGGTGTTGCCAAGTCTGGCCCAGGCGGATGAGCGTGCCGTGTTTTTGAAGAAGGTTTATCTCTCATTCTGCATGAAGCACTTTGACGATTATGGTGCCCTGCGCCATGAGCTGATTGCTCAGCAGTTGCCCAAATTGCCGCCACAGCAGGCTCAGCATTTCCTGCCGGAAGGTGGCGGCGATGCCTGGCCGATCCCTTATCAGGGGCAGTTTGGCCAGTATGTTCTGGCCTTGCCGGAGGGAAACCGGCTCTGTTCGGTTCTGGCACGGCGAAGTGATGCGACCGTCACCCGTCAGTGGTTTGCCGACTTGGCTTCGCAGGCCCCGACACCGCTCCACTCCAGTAAACTCAGTGAAAAACAGATACAGACCCCACTCAACGGCGAGGCACTGACTGAGTCCTGGCAATGGGCGACCGAGCATGCACCGCGCCGCCTGTTACTCACCCTGACCACCTCTCGTGAGTCCGGGGCTGCGATTCAGGCAATGGTGTCACTTACCCTGAGTGAGCGCTGATCAGGGCATGCTGAGGATTTCAAACGCGGTATCGCTGGCCGATGATGAGATTGAACTGAGTGCCATTCGTGCTCAGGGAGCCGGTGGGCAGAACGTCAACAAGGTGTCTTCGGCGATTCATTTGCGTTTCGATATCTGTGCTTCTTCTCTGCCGGAGTTTTACAAGGAACGATTGCTTGCGCTCAATGACAGCCGTATCACCCGAGAGGGTGTGATCGTGATCAAGGCGCAGCAGTACCGCACTCAGGAACAGAACCGTGAGGATGCACTGAATCGTTTGGCCGAACTGATTCGCAGTGCGGTAAAGGTAGAAAAAAAACGCCGTGCCACGAAACCGACTCGCAGTTCTCAGCGCAAGCGGCTGGATAAGAAAAAGCAGCGTGGCAGCATCAAGTCGATGCGGGGCAAGGTGCAGCCCTGAAATAGTTTAAATCAGCAAAACTGATCACTTTGTGCTGTTTTTTGCCGTTCATGATCAGTGCTTCCGATTGCACAATGGCAGTTATCCATGAACGAGTTGCGCAGCCCGCAACAGGAGGCTTGCCATGAATGAACGTACCATCAAACGTCGTATCCCTGCCCGTGAGAGCCGCGATGGCGCCGGCGTGCGCCTGCTGCGCAGTCTGGGCCGCTCGGCGCAGCATCGTATTGATCCTTTCCTGATGCTGGATAACTTTTTTTCCGATAATCCTGAAGATTACATTGCCGGTTTTCCGGCGCATCCTCACCGTGGTTTTGAAACCGTCACCTATATGCTGGATGGGCGCATGCGCCACCGTGACCATCTGGGTAACGAAGCGGTGCTCGAAAGTGGCGGCGTGCAGTGGATGACGGCTGGCCGTGGTGTGATCCATGAGGAAATGCCGGAGCAGGAAGAGGGGCTGATGCGAGGATTCCAGCTTTGGGTGAATCTGCCCGCCGCCGAAAAGATGATGCCAGCACATTATCAGGAATTTGCGGCCGACCAGATTGCTCTGGTTGAAGACGCGCTTTCGGGAGCCCGACTCAAGCTCATCGCCGGTGAAATAGAACTCAATGGTCAGTCCTATGCCGGCCCGGTCAAAGGCATCAGCCGTGACCCCTTGATGCTGGATCTGCGCCTGCCACCCAACGCCTGCCTCTCGCTGCCACTGGCGTCTGAGCGCGCCGGTTTTATCTACCTGTTTGAAGGCAGCGGGCAATTGGGATCGGAGGTGCTCAATCTCAACGAGGCCGCCGAGCTGTCGGCCGGTGACCAACTGTCATTTAGTGCCGGTGAACAGGGAGCTGCCATGCTGATTCTCGCAGCAAGGCCGATAGGAGAACCGGTTGCTCAATATGGTCCTTTTGTCATGAATACGGTGGCTGAACTGGATCAGGCCATCGAAGATTATCAGCAGGGCCGCCTGGTCTGAGAGAGACAAGGGAAATGAATGAACCGGCCGCTGTTCAGCCACAACAATCACTGCCAGCCCCGGTGGCCGCCTGGCTGGCCAAAGTGTTGCCTGAGTGGAGCAAAGTGTCCTCTGAGCTGGAGATCCTGCAATCGGGGCGATTGCGAACGGATATGGACCAGTCGCGGTGGCTGACGTTCAGTGCACGCCAGCGGGTATGGCCCCTGCAGCATGCATTCATCTGGCAGGCGAAAGTCGGCATTTTTCCTGGGGCATGGGTGAGTGTCAGGGATGGCTTTCATCAGGGGCAAGGGCGGGGAGAGGTCCGGTTGTTCTCGTTGATACCTCTGGCACGAGAGAGAGGCGGCAGCGAGTTGAATTCGGCTGCCTTGATGCGCTTCCTGGCCGAGAGTGTCTGGTATCCGGCAATGCTGATTTCTGATCCCTGTATTCGCTGGCAGTCATTGTCGGCGCGATCGGCACAGGTTGAAATTCATTGTGAGGGCGTCAGCGCTACGCTGATATTCTATTTCAATGAACAAGACGAAGTGTGCCGGGTATACAGTCCCGGCCGGTATTGTCGTGAAGGACACAAGTATCGTTTGCGTCCCTGGGAGGCCCGGCTGGAGCAATACCAGCGTTTTGAGGGTGCCTTATTGCCCACCCGGGCAGAGGTGGGTTGGTACCGGCTGGGTGTGTTTCAGCCCGTGTGGCAAGGGCGGGTCGAGTCGGTTCGTTTCCGATCAGACGCGGGTAAGACTCAGGTTGAGTGGGGGTGATAACAGCGCCGGCCCCTCAGCGTTTTGTGCGCTTCGGCGGTTTCAGCTGCTCAATCCAGGCCGGATCGAGTGATGTCTGCTCTGGTGCGATTCCCAACGCCAGCAGTCTGTCCAGATGAGCCTGACTTTCTGTCTGCAGGTCACGCAGTTCGCTTTCGTTGTTTTCCAGTCGGTACATCTGCTCCAGTCCCAGATGGTAGAAGCGCATGACCTTCAAGGCCGTGTGATCATTACGCTCAACGCCGTCCTTGACCGCATGCAGGATGTTGGTCACGCTCATCAGGCTGCGCTTGAGTTGCCAGCCGTAGCGGGCCGAGTCCATCCAGGGCTGCTGCCAGTAGTAGCCTTTGAAGACCAGGGTGGTGGCGATGACGCCGGACAGCACCCCGGCCAGATTCCAGATGAAGTTTCCGCCTTCCGGGCTGCCAAAAATACGCACACTCAGTGTGGCCAGTGTCATGGCCAGAATCGCAAAGGTCGCCATCACGATCAGGTTGCTTTTGCGGGTCTCCTGGCGGTACTGCTCAGGATTACGGGATTCAAGGGTAAATATGTCCGACATGTCAGGGCCTTGTCTGCGCGGGAGTGCTGAGGTTAGCAGTAATCGTCGAGGCGGGAAACGGGCTCTGCTAAGCTGTTAAAAGCTGAAAGGTTTGACAGGAGATAGATATGTGGTCCGAATCCGATATGCAATATCTGCGCAGGGCTGTAGAGCTCGCCGAGGAAGCTGTGGAAGCCGGAGATGAGCCCTTTGGCTCTGTTCTGGTGGCCGCTGACGGTCGGATACTCGCGGAAGACCGCAACCGTATCCATGCAACCGGTGACAATACGCGTCACCCCGAGTTCGAGCTGGCTCGCTGGGCGGCCGAGCACCTGACCCCTGAAGAGCGAGCGACGGCCACGGTTTATACCTCGGGAGAGCATTGTCCCATGTGCGCGGCTGCGCATGGCTGGGTCGGACTGGGCCGCATTGTTTACGCCAGCTCTTGCCAGCAATTGGGGCGCTGGCTTGAGGAGCTGGGTGTGCCGGCTGCGCCGGTCAGTGCCTTGCCGATCCGTGATGTGGTACCCGGACTAAAGGTTGAAGGGCCGGTGCCGGAACTGATTGACCAAATTCATCAGCTGCATCGACGGCATCATGCCTCGGATCAGTAACGGGGCTTCACGGGTAAAACGGGCCGGTGGATGTTTTGTTCAATGCATGCTGCCGGCCGCGAACGGTTTACTGGCCGCCTCGATACATCCCTCGATGCATCTGCCATAGCTGCTGGCGCTGTTCCTCTGTCAGCACACTCTCCATCTCCTGCTGCAGTTTCAGGCGTTGTTCAAGCATTTCCAGCTGTTCCTGCTGCATTTCCCGATGTGCATTCAGTAGCTTGTCATTGTCGGGTTTTCCATCCTGCCAAAGCTGCTGCATCTCGTTGTGGTGTTCCCACATTTCCTTCATCTGTTCCTGATACAGCTGCCAGACCTTTTTGCCGATCTCGTTCATCCTTTGCTGCTGGTTTTCATCCAACTGCAGGCCGAACGTGTTTGGGCCTCCCTGGATTCCACCCATCATTGGGCAGGGCATTATTCCCATGCTTCCCATTCCCATACCGCCCATTCCCATACCGCCCATTCCCATGCCATACCCCATCATGTGACCGCCCATGCCATAGCCCATCATGGGGCCATAGCCGTACATCATTCCGGGGCCCATTCCCTGTGCCATGGCAGGTCCGGGCATGTTGGTTGGCGCTTGTTGCATCATATGGTTGTGCGCACTTACAGGGATTGCCAAAGCCAACCCCAGCAGAGCCGGTAACAGCGGTCGAGTTATCTCAATTCTGAACATGTTGACCTCTCCGTATTAGATGATTCAAGCGTGGCACAGACCGAGCAGATCGCAAGGAGATCCTCGTGATTCATGGCAATTTGCTGCTCATTTTCGAGTGACGTCAGCGATGAGGTGCTCACTGTAAACGGCGTTTGTTTGTGGCATAATACGGCATCGAAAAGCGTCATCTGCCCGCTGAACCATGTGCAGCCGGCCCCGCCTTCCTCGTTTCAGAATTTCCATTTTCCAGGCAAGTGAGACCATTCCATTGCTGACCACTGCGAACATCACCATGCAGTTTGGCGCCAAGCCACTGTTTGAGAACATTTCTGTCAAATTCGGTGACGGCAACCGTTACGGCCTTATCGGTGCCAACGGCTGCGGTAAATCCACCTTCATGAAAATTCTGGGTGGCGACCTGGAACCGTCCTCCGGCAATGTCTCCAAAGATCCGAATGAGCGGTTGGGTAAGCTGCGTCAGGATCAGTTCGCCTACGAGGAGTACTCCGTGGTCGATACGGTGATCATGGGGCATGAGGAGCTTTGGGCGATCAAGTCTGAGCGTGACGCGATCTACGCCAAGGCCGAGATGACCGAGGAAGACGGTATTCGCGCCGGCGAGCTGGAAGCCGAATTTGCCGAGATGGATGGTTATACCGCCGAGTCCCGTGCGGGGGAACTGCTGATCGGTGTCGGCATCCCGGTGGAGCAGCACTTTGGCTTGATGAGCGAAGTCGCGCCGGGCTGGAAACTGCGTGTCTTGCTGGCCCAGGCACTGTTCTCCGACCCGGATATTCTGCTGCTCGACGAGCCGACCAACAACCTGGATATCAACACCATTCGTTGGCTGGAAGGGGTGTTGAACCAGCGTCAGTGCACCATGATCATCATTTCGCACGACCGCCACTTCCTCAACAGCGTGTGCACCCACATGGCCGATATCGACTACGGTACGCTCAGGGTGTATCCGGGGACCTACGACGATTACATGCTGGCTTCTACTCAGGCGCGTGAGCGCATGCAGGCTGACAACGCCAAGAAGAAGGCTCAGATCGCCGACCTCAAGGCGTTTGTCAGTCGCTTTTCTGCCAACGCCTCCAAGTCACGCCAGGCCACTTCACGCCTGAAGCAGATCGACAAGATTCAGCTGGAAGAGATCAAGCCTTCCAGCCGCCAGAATCCGTTCATCCGCTTCGAACAGGCGAAAAAACTTCACCGTACCGCGCTTGAGGTGGAAGGGCTGGCCAAGTCGTTCGACGAAGAATTGTTCTCCGGACTGAATTTGCAGGTGTCCGTGGGTGAGCGGGTTGCCATCATCGGTCCCAACGGCATCGGTAAATCCACCCTGCTCAAGTGTCTGGTCGGCGATCTGGAGCCGAATGCCGGGACGGTGAAATGGTCCGAGAACGCCGAGATCGGTTATTACGCCCAGGATCATGCCCACGAATTCGAGCAGGACATGAACCTGTACGACTGGATGAGTCAGTGGGGCAAAGAGGGTGATGATGAGCAGGTGATCCGTGGCACGCTGGGCCGGATGCTGTTCTCGCAGAAAGAGATCGACAAGTCCGTTAAAGTCATCTCCGGTGGTGAGCAGGGGCGTATGCTGTTCGGCAAACTGATCCTGCAGAAGCCCAATATCATGCTGCTGGACGAGCCCACCAACCACCTGGATATGGAATCCATCGAGTCGCTCAATCTGGCACTGGAGAACTATCCCGGGACGCTGATCTTCGTCAGCCACGACCGAGAGTTTGTATCATCACTGGCTACCCGCATCATCGAGCTGACACCGACCGGCATCGTCGACTTCCACGGCAACTACGAAGATTACCTGCGTTCGCAGGATTCCTGATCGTTCCTTGATGTGACGCAGCCAGCCTGTTCAGAAATACCGGCTGGCTGCATATCCTGCCTCCGCTCAAGCACACAAAACCGCTGTGTGTTGAAGCTGTTTGGGCGGCCCTGAGCTTCATGCGATAATAGCCGTTTTCAGCCGAGTCTGCCGTCGTGACCACTTTTGCCGATCTTCATCTCTGTCCGGAACTTGTCCATACGCTGGAGGAGCTGGGCTACAAGCAGCCTACGCCGATTCAGGCTCAGGCGATTCCGCGCATACTGGCTGGCAAGGATCTGATCGCCGAGGCGCAGACCGGCACCGGCAAGACGGCAGCCTTTGCCTTGCCGATGATTCAGCAGTTGAGCCGGGAACCGGTCACGGATGAGTATCATGAGATCCGCGGGCTGGTGCTCGTGCCGACCCGCGAGCTGGCGGTTCAGGTGGGGGACAATGCGCTGGAGTACGGCCGACTGCTGGGTATGAGAGTGATCTCCATTTTTGGTGGTGTACGCTTCGACAACCAGATCCGCAAGATGAAACGTGGCGCTGATATTCTGGTGGCGACCCCGGGGCGTCTGCTGGACATGCTCAATCAGAAGAAACTCTCGCTGGCACACCTGCAGCTGCTGGTGCTGGACGAAGCAGACCGCATGCTGGACCTGGGGTTTATTCACGATATCCGCAAGCTGATGAGCCATATGCCGGAACAGCGTCAGACGCTGCTTTTTTCCGCCACGCTGAATAGCTCGGTAGAGGCTCTTGCCGAATCGCTGTTGCGACAGCCGGAACGGGTGCAGGTTGCCCGTCGCAATGCCGCCAGCCAGCAGGTCAAACAGAGTGCCTATGCGGTGACCAATGCCGACAAGACCGACGTGCTCAGTTACCTGATCAGAGAGGGAAACTGGCAACAGACACTGGTATTCACCCGTACCAAGCGCCGGGCTGATCTGGTGGCGGCTCAGCTGCAGGAGGAAGGCATCAGTACGTTGGCGATCCATGGCGACCGCCACCAGCGTGAGCGGCTGGCGGCGTTGCAGGCATTCAAGGAGGGAGAGGTGCAGGTGCTGGTGGCAACGGATGTGGCGGCCCGTGGTCTGGATATCGAAGCATTGCCGCAGGTGGTGAATTACGATCTGCCCAATCAGCCCGAGGCCTATGTTCACCGCATCGGGCGAACCGGCCGAGCCGGTCAGCGCGGCTGGGCCGTTTCTTTGGTGGCACCGGAAGAGCGGCGTTTTCTGCAGGCGATCTCGGCGTTGCTCAACAAACCCTTGCAGGTGCAGCCCGTGCCTCGCTTTGAAAATGGGCGCCTGATCGAGAGTGCCCCACTGGCTGAGAAAAAAACGAGCAGACCCGGTGCTTCAAAGCCTCGGTCAGCCCAGAAATCCAGAACTGCCAGCAAGGAAACCAACAGCCCTGAGCGTAAGCCTGCACGTTCGGCAGGTCGTCGTTCTCTGTTTTCCCGTTAAAGCGGGCTATGGCCTTGTCCGAACAGATACTCAGCATTGCGAACAAAGGGAAGCTTCATAGTAGTTGAATTGAGTGCTGCAGAGCTGCAAAAATGAAAAGATAGAACCTTTTTCAAGGCCCTTATAATGAAAAAAATGTTCAACGACTGGCGTTGGCCGGGCCGTTTCATGATGCTGGCGCTGGCGTATTACACAGCTGGGCTGGTCGGGCTGTCTGTTCCCTTTCTCGATGCTCACATCACGCTTATCTGGGCGCCGACAGGTATCGCCTTAGCGGCCCTGATGCGCTGGGGATTGTCATTATGGCCTGCGATCTGGCTGGCTGCCTTCAGTATCAACCTGTCGATTGATGGTTCGCTCTGGTTGGCCAGTATCATCGCCACTGGTAATACGATAGGGCCGCTGTTGGGGGTCTGGTTGCTCAAGCGCTCAGGTTTCAATCCCAGTCTGGCGCGTCGCACAGACCTGCTGCTTTATCTGATACTCGGCGTTGTCACAGCCATGCTGATCACTTCAGCCAATGGGGTATATCAGCTCTGGCTGGCCGATGTGGTGCCGACCGCGGCTCTGCCCAAGGCCTGGGCGGTGTGGTGGCTGGGGGACGCCATGGGCGCTCTGGTGTGCGGGATTCCGTTGATGACGTTCCGCTGGTCCGCTTTGAAAACGACGCTTGGTGGATCCCGCGGGATTGATCTTGGCATCGCCCTCCTGCTCCTGCTGTGCACCGGGGTACTGATTTTCAACGGCCCGGTGAACAATGAAGCCTTGTATCATCCTGTCCTTTACCTGCCATTTTTCCTCTTGTCCTGGTTGGCGATCAGGGGTGGTGTGGCGGTGGCCTCTGGAGCTGCACTGTTACTGTCGGCGCAGGCAGTATGGGCAACGGCACAGGGCAGCGGCCCCTTCCTGTCTGATGACGTCCATTTCAGCCTGGCCATGCTCTGGGGCTACATGGCAACAGCGACCATCATTCCCGTACTCATCACAGTGCTGATCGGGGAACTCAGCGTGAGTCAACGTCGCCTGGCGCTGGCGAGCCTGGGGGCAGAGCTGGGGATGTGGGAGTGGAGTCTGAAGGATGACCGTATCAGCCATGCCAAGGAATCGCATGTACTGAATCAGCTACCCATGGCAACCAGTGGTGAACTGTTGCGCAGCCTTATGCACCCCGAGGACGTGCCCTCATTCAATCTTCAGCTGAACAATCACCTCAGTGGTATTGATGAGCTGTTCGAAGCTGAATGCCGTTTCAAAACGGACAGTGATAATTGGTCCTGGGTGTTGATCAGAGGGCAGGTTGTCGAATCGGATGAGCATGGAGAACCTGCTGTCATGGCGGGCACCATGATTGATACCAGCGCTCGCAAGGCAGCAGAGGCTGCCCTGCTGCAAAGTCAGGCCAAGTTGCAGCAGAGCGAGGAGCGATATCGTCAGCTGCTGAGTAATTCACCAGCAGGTATCCTCAACTATGATCGTGAGTTGCAGGTAACCTATGTGAACACCCGTTTTGCCGAGATCATGTGTGTTCCGATCGAGTACATGTTGGGGCTGAATTGTCACAAACTGCGTGACCAGCGCGTGATTCCGGCTTTGGAAGGTTCACTGGAAGGCAAGCGTACCTACTATGAAGGTGAGTACTGTACCAGCTATGGCAGTGTGCAGTTGTGGATTTCGATGCGTTGCGCCCCGGTCAGGAGTGAAGCCGGTGAGATCGTGGGCGGTATCGCCCTGATTGAAGATATTACCGTGCGCAAGCGCATCGAAGCCGAGGAGCTGCGTCAGCGCAAGGGGCTGGCGGCTTTGAACGAGGTCGCGGCATTAACCCATCTGCCATTTCAGGAGCAGTTGCGCCAGGCGCTCAGAATCGGGAATGAGCATTTTGGGCTCAGTTTTGGCATCGTCAGCGAGATTTCAGGACAAACCTACAAGTTACTGGCGCAAGTGTCGCCGCCCGGCACCCTTGAAGATGCACAGTGCTTCGAACTGGGTAATACCTACTGTGACATCACCTTGAAGCTGAATGACGTGCTGGCCATATCAAGCATGGGGTCTTCTGTCTACCATCATCACCCTTGCTATGAGCTGTTCCACCTTGAGTCCTATCTGGGTGCGCCCGTTTATGTGAATGACCAGGTTTTCGGGACGGTGAACTTTTCCGGGCCCGAGTCCTATGAGCGAGAGTTCGATGATGGTGATCGGGAGTTCATGCGCCTGTTGGCGCGCTGGATAGGCTCTGCCATTACCCAGGAGATGGACCGTCGAGCCCTGGCGGCCAGCGAACAGCGGTTGGAAACGATCATCGAGACCCAGCCCGAATGCGTCAAGGTCATGTCTCCGGATGGTGAGCTGCTGCAGATGAACTCTGCTGGTCTTGCGATGCTGGAAGCGGACAGTGTCGAGCAGGTTAACCAGGCTGGGGTGCTCAGTTTTGTCGATCCGAAATACCGGGAACAATTTGAGGCACTCAATCAACGCGTGCTCCAGGGGGATTCTGGTTCACTGGAATTTACCGTGACCGGGCGGCAGGGCCAGGTCCGCTGGCTGGATACCCATGCAGCTCCGTTGCGCGACACCGATGGACAGATCTCGGCGGTGCTTTCGGTCACTCGAGACATTTCCCAGCTTAAACATCAGCAACAAAAGCTGGAACAGCTGGCTCATTATGACAGTCTGACCGGGCTGCCGAACCGAGCATTGCTGGCCGAGCGCATGGAGCAGGCGGTTGCCCATGCGCATCGCTACGGTTCGGTGTTTGCTGTCTGTTATCTCGACCTGGATGGCTTCAAGGCAATTAATGATGCTTTGGGACATGAGGCAGGGGATAGAGTGCTGATAGAAATCGCTCAGCGACTGGTTGCCACCCTTAGAGAGGTCGATACCGTGTCGCGTCTCGGGGGAGATGAGTTTGTGCTGCTGTTGAGTGGTATCAGTACGCTTGAACAGGCCGAAGTGACGCTGGAGCGTGTACTGCGTCGGGTTGCGGACACTGTCGTTGTTCATGACAGGGATTGTCACGTTTCTGCCAGTATTGGTGTTACGACATATCCACAGGATGGCCGGGACCCGGATACGCTGCTGCGTCATGCCGATCAGGCAATGTACACCGCCAAGCAACAGGGCAAGAACCAGTACTACTTTTACCATCTCCCCGGCGCGCTTCATTCATGAGCGCAGCGATGTATGCCGTTGAAATTCGAGTACACAGGAGGCAGGAATGACACCTGCAATCAATCAGGTCCGCAAGGCAGGGGTCGACCATCGGGTTCACGAGTACCAGCATGACCCCAGCAGCGAGTCTTATGGTACCGAGGCTGCCGAAAAGCTTGGGCTCTCTCCAGAGCAGGTGTTCAAGACGCTGGTGGTAAGTCTGGATGGTAAAACGCTGGCCGTCGGTATAGTACCGGTTGCCGGCAAGCTGAATCTGAAGCAGATTGCCAAGGCGGCCGGGGCGAAAAAAGCCGCCATGGCTGATCCGGCCGAAGTCGAACGCGTCACCGGTTATGTCATGGGTGGGGTTAGTCCTTTAGGTCAGAAAAAGCGTTTGGCAACCTTTATCGACGCAAGTGCTCAGCAGTACAGCACGATGCATGTCAGTGCCGGACGTCGTGGTCTGGAGATCGAACTGGCCCCTGATGATCTGTGCCGGCTGACGTCGGCGCGTTTTGCTGCCATTGCCGGCTAGCTTGCGGATGAGGTTCAAACATGTGACTCGCTTATCCCCGGACATTTCGGAGCGTAGGCTGACGATCGGAACCTGCTGGCATACACTCTAAGCTCATGCCTGTATCGGGAGTGCGTACTATGGACAAGGGCCGTGATGCTGACAACCTCATGTCACTGATACAACATGCGGTGCTGGCGCCTTCCAGCCATAACTCCCAGCCGTGGCGCTTCAGGGGGCTCAAACACCAGCTTGAACTTCATGCGGACCTGAAACGTCGACTGCCGGTCAATGATCCCGATAACCGGGAACTGCATATCAGTTGTGGCTGTGCGCTGATGAACCTTAGAGTATCTGCCGCCCATGCAGGCTGGGGAGTCAGCCTGGAGCTGTTGCCAGAGAGTGCCGAGCCCTGCCTTTTGGCACGTATCTCGCTGGATGCAGAACCGGCCGATTCCTCGCTGGCAGTACTTTTCGATGCGATGTTGTTACGGCGCACCTATCGAAACCGTTTCAAAAAGGAAGCCTTGGAACCGTTACTGGAAGAGTCGCTGATCCGTGCAGCTGAAGTCGAACACTGCCAGCCGGTGGTTATTAAGGACGACCTGCTACGGGATGCCCTGGTGGAGCTGATCCGTGAAGGGGATAGTCTCCAGTGGCAGAATGATGCCTGGCGTGACGAACTGGCGCAGTGGTTGCACGCAGGACGCAAGGGCGATGGGCTGGCTGTTCCGGGACTGGTAGCGCCACTGGTCCGCGGTGTGGTACGGCATTTTGATATGGGGAAAAGTGTGGCCTCGCAGGACAGTCTGCTGGTGGAAGAATCTCCTGCTCTGATACTGTTATCCACAGAGGGGGACAGTCCTGAATACTGGCTGCAAGCGGGTCAGGCATTGCAACGCCTGTTGCTGGTGGCGCAGCGACAAGGGATTCAGGCGTCCTATCTGAACCAGCCAATTCAGGTCGCCGAGTTGCGTTCTCGGCTGAAGCAGCAGCTGGGCATTGCGGGCTTCCCCCAAATTCTGTTGCGGCTAGGTTACCCCGAAGAGGTGCTGCCGGCTTCATCAAGGCGACCGGTCGAAGAAGTCATCATGGGCTGACAGTCGTCAGTCAAAGGTGTGGACCCTTGTCGTCCTGATGCGATTCGATCTGGGCAAGCCACCGCAATAAGTGCTGCTCCAGCTGCCCGGGCTGGTCAATCCGGGCAACCAGCTCTGCTTCCTGCTCAATCAACTGTGCCGTCACCTTTTCAATCAGGCTTTTACCCTTGGGCGTCAGAGCGACCAGGCGGCTACGGGCATCTGCCAGATTGGCGGGGCGCTCGATTAACTCCTTGTCTTCCAGTCTGAGCAGAATTTTCGTCATGCCGCCTGAACTGACCAGGAGTTTGCGATAGAGCTCGGTTGGCGTGATTCGGTATGGCTCAGGACTGTTACGCAGGGCACAGAGCGTCTCAAACTCTGCGCTTTGCAGGTTGTACTGCTTGAACAGCTCCCTGGCCAGACGGTTCAAATACTCATGCAACCGGTAGATGGCAGGAGCAATCAGACTGACTCCGACCGAAGCCTCGGGCCAGTATTTCTGGGAGACATCGGTTAGTTCAGTAAAACTCACACGTTCACGGCTCATGGGGAGAGGTTCCTTGTTTTTATCTTTCTCGGAAGATAATATCACGCATGATTATCTTACTGGGAAGATAAAATGGCTTGGCTCTATCTTTTGCTGGCAGGTGTGTTCGAAGTGGGATTCGCGGTGGCCTTGAAACAGTCGGAAGGGCTGAGCAGGCTGGGGCCCTCAATAACCTTCGTGGTACTGGGAGGATTGAGTTTCATGCTACTCACCAAGGCCATGGCCAGTATCCCGCTGGGAACGGCCTATGCGATCTGGACTGGCGTGGGGGCCATGGGGACGGTGCTGGTTGGAATGATCTGGTTTGGAGACCCGGTCAGCGGGTTGCGGCTGTTTTTTCTGGCCCTGCTGTTGTGCTCGTTGGTAGGGCTGAAATGGGTATCCTGAAGGTGGACTCCAGAGCCATTGGCACTGCTGCTGGCCATGCGGCTAGCCCGGTCTGATATCACATCAACAATATTTTTGTGCAGCGGATGGATATCCCTGGTCCGGTTGTGGCTTTCTTCCTGTGGCGTATTCGGATAGGTTGTCAGGAATAACATCAACAACCGTTCAAGGACACAACATGGGTTGCTACAACACGCCTTATGAAGCGCTGGGTGAAGACGGTATTCGCAGCCTCACCAACGCCTTTTACGATTTCATGGATACGGCGCCTGAAGTGGCTGGCATTCGTGCCATGCATGGCAAGGACCTGGGGCCCATGAAGGAGCGACTGGCCGAATATCTGATCGGCTGGATGGGCGGTCCTCAGCTCTATGCCGAAAAATATGGCTCGGTTTGCATGACCAGCCCTCACAAGCCCTATGCGATAGGGACGGCAGAGCGTGACCAGTGGCTGCTGTGCATGGACAAGGCACTGGAGCAGATTGGAGCTGAAGAAGAGCTCAAGCAGATGCTCAAGGAACCGATGTTCGCCATTGCTGATATGGTGCGTAATCGGGACTGACCCTCACAAACAAGGGTGTCGGATGGGGGAGCCATCGGGCTGAGGTGTGGGAGGTTGCGCCTGGCCTCTGATAATCATCCCCGGTCACCAGCGTCATCCTCCCATGCTGTTGTTCACATCAGTTTGGGCTTGAAAGCGGCACAGGCTTCATCAGGTTTGGCTGTTGACAGGTTCTTGTCCAGATCGCCGGCCAGCGCCTTTGACACCCGATTATCCATGGCGCCACGCAGCAAACCCAGAAAGTGCGGTGGAGCAGCCATATAAAACTGGCTGATCTGATTGTCATTCAGGGCATGGCGTACCTGATCGATCACCTCGCGAGCAAAGCGCTGGTCCTCAGCCTGGCGCGGGGTGACCTTTTCTTGCATGCCATGGGTGCCAGAGCCTGCATTGGCCTGAGCGCCAGGTGCATCGCTCGTCAGTGACGACCCCGGCGCACGTGCGGCAGGGTGGACCAGGGTATGGATCTCTTCAGCCGTGTCCCTGGGGCTTTTCTGTTGGAAGATGCGTGCCTTGGCGGCGTCGGCAACAACGTACCAGGTAGCCATGTAAGTTCTCCCGCTGTTTGATCAATGTGTGGGTGCAGGTTCTGACCTGCCATGACTCAAGTATTGTTCAAAACCGGGAATTGGAAAGGGCAGGATTGTTTCTGCATCATCTGACTGTCAGGAGATGCAAGACTATTCTGTTGAGCCTGGTGCAAGGACTTTAACCAGACAAAATGGGCCTGACCACTTTATCCCGTTTTATTCCGTTAATACGTTTTGTCCGCAAGATAGCGGCTGATTTCTGAGCAATTCGATTCGCTTTATTCCCCTTCGAAACCATTCTTTCGGCTGATGATAACTCAGCTGCCGCTGATAAAATTTGATCAAACAGATCAGGTTAACAAACTGCCGTCCAGTGATATGTCCATTTTATGGATGTGTAAATGTGATGAGCTACCAACTTGAGATACCGGGTTGGCAAGAAATGCTTCTTTCCGGGAAATTCGCTTAGTTAAAACGCCTCAAGCTGAACAGGCAGTTTATGGAGCATGGAGCATGAAAGGCATTGATGCCGAAGAAACTCAACAGATTCACACCCTGTGGGATGAGTTGGCGGCTTTTGGGGCTTCAGAGACTGACCAGGCGCTTATCCATGTCCTTAAAGGGCTGTGCAGTCTGATTTGCGCTCAGGACGCCTATTGGATGGGAACTCTGAGAGTGCAAGACAAGGCCTTCAGTGATTCGGCCATGTGCTGGAAACCGAGGCACGTAGTGCGTCTGTCTGACGGTTTCGAGCAGGATATGGCAAGAACGGAGTCTCCCAAAAGAATCGATTCAAAAGATGCTGATGCTTGCCTGTTGAGTCATCCCGGGGAAGCTGGGCGATTCGGCATTTCGGTTCAAGACGAGAGGCTTGATTCGGCATGTTCTGAGTCTGAACTCTGCGAAAGCTCTGACCCGTTAACGGACACTGGTGAAGTCATCTTTGTTTGTACTCCAGTCACTCAGGATGCGGAGTCATGGTTTGCCTTTGAGCGCTTAGATGCGAAGAAGCCGAGGTTTAGTCAGCGTGAGAAGCTGTTGCTGGAGCATGCTGTCAGACCAATGAAATGGTTCCATCGGCAGTTGGCTCTGCATCACGGATCCATAGTGGCGAGTGAGCCACTTACCTCTTCAGAGCGAAAGGTTTTGAGTGGACTGTTGACGGCTAAGACTGAGTCACAGATAGCAGATCATCTCAATTTGAGCAAAAGCACCGTGCATACCTATTGCGTCAGAATCTGTCGCAAGTTCGGAGTCAGGGGGCGCACAGGATTAACGGCGCTTTGGTTGGAGGGCACTGGAGTCACTGAATAGTGACTCCATGACGGATTCAAACATCTGTATGTTGCTTGTCATCATATTAATCATGGGTCTGCGTGTCGGAAGCGGGCATGGGAGTCTGCAAGGGATTCCAAACAGGGAGTAAAGGATATGGCTAGAGCGGCTAAGCGACGCAGAGGCGGGTTGCGTCAAATCGCAGGACAGAAATTCACGGCGGCCCGTTCGACATTGGCTGCTGCTGTGGCAGCTGCACTGGGAGCGGGAATCAGCCCTCTGTGGGCCAATACCATCGTAGTGGATGGACGCACCGATACACGCCTGAATGTGAATGGCAATGTCACGGACGTTGTAACTGGAACGGTGCGTGGAGCAAACGGCTTCAACTCCTTCCATCACTTCAATGTAGCCGCAGGCAATACCGTTAATCTGCATGTCCCATCCAACGCACAGAACCTGATTAACCTGGTCCATGACAGTCGAGCTGTCATCGACGGGACACTCAACGGCGTCAAGAACGGCAATATCGATGGCCATATCGTGTTTGCAGACCCTCATGGTGTCGTCGTTGGGGCAAATGGTGTCATAAATGTCGGCAGCTTGATGCTGGCTGCGCCGACGTCGGAATTCATGGATCGCATGATTTCAGCGGAGGGCGCGATTGATGAAGCCGCGGTAAGTGATTTGCTCGCTGGAACAGCCCCAGTGGGTGACGGCCAGATCAGGATTGATGGCAAAGTGAATGCACTCGACGCGGTTCATCTTGGAGGTCGAGTCGTAGTGCTCGACGGAACGGTCGAAGTTGCAACGGATGAAGCACATCAGGCGCTGTTTGAGGCCGCGGTGAATACCGAAGGTCTGGCCGTGGCTTCCGGAGCCAGCCTTGAGGCGGGCAATATCGTTATTCATGCCGCTGATGATGTTGTCATCAGCGGTGTTGCCAATGTTTCGGCTCCGGCCTCAGGCGAACAAGGTGGTCATATACGGGTTCGTGCCGGTCGTGACGTCAGTTTGAATGATGGTGCTGTGATGTCCGTGGCCGGTGCTGATTCAGGAGGCTCGGCCGGTGTTATCGACATTTGGGCTGATCGCGATGCCACAGTATCAACTGGGGTTCGGTTTGATGCCAGCGCAGGGGCGACCGGCGATGGTGGCTTTATTGAAGTCAGTGCCGCACGCACGGTGACGCTGGATGGCCTCAATGCAGACCTTGGCGCCGGGGCCGGTGGTGAGGTGGGCGAGTTCCTGATTGATCCGGTGACCGTCAACGCGGGTTCAACGGCTTATTACACCAATGGCGGCAACGTTACCATCGTTGCATCCGATACGATTACCCTGGCTGAAAATGCCGTCATCAACACCCGACAGATTCTTGATCCTGCTGGCGATGACAAGCTGTACGGGGACTGGGCAGCCCCCGGAGATAATCCCTTCCTGCTACCTGCAGACAGTGAAACAGTGGCGTCGATTGGTCGTTCCGGCAACGTGACATTGCAGGCTCCGAATATCACGATTGAAGCAGGCGCGCGGATCAATACCTTCGCCACCGATGGGTACGATGCGGGCGATATTAGCCTGTTATCCGGCGATAACTTCACCTGTAATATCTGTGAAGCTCCGTCCGTGGGGGATTACTTCACCGACATCGACAGCATCGGTTCCCCTATCGCGGTGGCCTCAACCGATGACGTGTCCATCTCTATTGCAGAGGGCGCCGTGCTGGATGCCCGATACCTGGAGCGCTCCGGATACATGGGCGCTGCCGGTGCTGACGGCAATATCGAAATCAGTGCCGAAGCATCGGATCTGCAAGTGGCCGGCTGGTCGCAGGCCAGTGCATCTGTCGTCGTGAACGGTATGCTGCGTGGCGGCGATATCAATGTGACCGCCAGTGCCAATGCGGGCGTCGATTTCAGTTTCCTGGCGGCTCTGGATCCGGCCAACCCGACAGGTACGCTCACGCTGATGGAGGAAATATCCGATGTTGAGTTCGATCAGATACATGCAGACCTGATCGAGAACGCGGATGACCCCACTGATCTGACCAACCTGCTGGGGGTTGGACTGCCCATCACGGCGGGTATAGCCCATGCCGATGCCAAAGTGGAAATTGGCAATGGTGCAGTGCTGGAAGCCAGTGGCGAAATCAATGTGTCAGCGAATGCCGAACGCAGTGTCAATGGTGCCAGTGGCGGCCTGTTGGCAGGCTCCATTCCGAATATCGGCATAGGCGCGATCTATGGGCAGGTGTCCGGGGAAACCACGGCGATTGTTTCCGGGAATGCCCGTCTGACAACGACCGAGGCGGTCAATGTCACGGCGTTCAGTAAAAACGAGCTGGAAGTGGGGGCGGAAGCTCAGGTCGAGGCTGCTAAAACAACCTCCAATACCACCCAGGGCAACTCCTCGGCGGCATTCGCCTTGGCGATTGGCAGGGCGCGTGTGAATACCACCGCTGGAATCGGTGAAAGCGTGGTGCTTGACGCCGGCGACGTGGATGTGCACGCGGCGGGTATGGATGATTTCAGCACCGAAGCCCAGAGCATTGCCATCAAAAGTACCAAAGCCGGGGCACCGACCCAGTCACAGGGCGCGCTGACTGTCGCCATCTCGGACTGGAAAACCGGCGTTGATGCCTACTTTGATGCGCGATTGGCTGCCGGCGAAGAGCTGGAATCGCTGGATGTGATTGCCCAGAACCTCAGCGTGTCACGCTCGACCCGTGCCAGCGTGCAGACCGGTAATAACTTTTTCGATTATCTGCTGGGAAGCCGAAGCAATCGCCAGAGTGCGCTGGATGGACTCTTGTCCGGAGCCATTTCCCGTTCGGGATCACCTTCCAGTCTGCGTATCGCGGGTGCCGCTGCCGTGACCATCAGTGAGCAGACCGCTTCTGCTCGGATTGGCTCCGGTGCTGTTGTGAATGCTGCCGGTGATGTTGCGGTGCGTTCACGCGTGATTGACCAGGGCATTCGCAACATCGCTGATAGCCGAGTCAACTCCACATCGGGATCCGATGCCAGCCAGATTTCGGGCAGCGTGGCCTTTGCCTTTGGCGAGTACAACCATGCCAGTCATGCGTTGATCGGAGACGGCGCCAGCGTTAATGCCGCCAATATCGGTGTGGGGGCGCGCAGCCTGCTGCCTATCGATAACGACTACGACGAGGCGCTCAGTGATTTTGACGTGACCCAATGGGATGGGCCGGATGACTTCTTCGGCGCGCTGACCTCTCTCTATGAAGCGGTCATGATGCCGGATGCCACCGCTGTGGAAAGTGCAGGGTTGGCGGATTATCTCCTGACGGGATACTCGAACGCCTACGGCACAGCCGAGGAAAACGCGGTTTTTGGCTCAGCCAATATTCTGCTGACCGGACATGACACTCGGGCCTGGGTAGGTGAAGGTGCAACCCTGAACGCTACCGGGGCAGATGCCGAGTGGAGTTCTGACTTCGGTATTCCCATTGAAGTGGATGATGGTGAAGATCCCTGGGATATCGACGCTGCAGAATCATGGACCTGGTCGGCCCCGGTCGATGTAGACGCGCAAAGTACGACGGAAACCATTGGTTTTACAGGCAACCTGTCAATTCTCAGCCTGCTGCTGAACCGTAATGACCCTTCGGGCAACTCTGTCGGAGGCAGTTTTGGCTGGACCCAATTTGACACGCGGACCATTGCCGGGATCGGCGATGGTGCCGTGGTGCGTGCCAGTGCACTGGATGTGAATGCAGTAACGACCGACTTGATGGTCGTGATTGCGCCCAGTGCGGGACAGGGGGACAGCGTGGCAGGAAACGGTATCTTCAGTTATGCCCAGCTCGACGGTGTAACTCATGCCAGCGTACACAACGGTGCCCATCTGGATGTGGGAGTGCTGGATATACTGGCGGATCAGAATACCTGGCTGTGGGCGATCGGTGGCGCGATGGCTTCGTCGTCCGAAACCAGCATCGGTGTTGCGGTGGCAGTAGACAGTATCAGCAGCGATACCCGCGCCTGGGTTGGCGACAACAGCGCTGATCGGGTCCCTGAAGAGGGTGAGGATACCGATGGGGATGGCATGGCCGATACCGAAAGGGCCGATGTGCTGGTGGCCGACGGTTCGGCTGCCGGAATTCTTGCTGATGAGGTCAATCTCAATGCCCGCACCGAAGGTGAGGTAGGAGCGATCTCCGTAGCTGGCGCCGTGGCGCGTAGCGGGGCATCGTCAAGCTCAAGTGTTGGCAGTCAGCAGCAGAATACGGCCGGTGGCCTGAGCAGCAATACCAGCAGCAACACACAGAATTCAGGTTTTCTGGGTTCATTGCAGAATATGAGCCAGTCGTTTGGCTCTTCCTCTTCAGCCCCCACGGCTGCACCGTCACTGACCGGAGCCGGCTCAGGTACGCTTAACTTCTCGCGTATCAATACCGTTGCCGAAATGAACGATGTGGCTTTGCTGAACACACCTGCGGATGGGGCGGTTCAGATCAGTGTCAATGCGATCAGCGATATTGATCAGATCAGTGGCAGTGGTGCTGCCGCGTTGTCCCTGTCCGGCAGTGGTTCGGCCTCGCGGTCTACCGCCGTGGCAGGGGCGGTTGCCTTCAACGATATCCAGAACGAAACCCGTGCGGGTTTGTATGGTGTCACCCTCGCGGCCGGTGGAGAAACATCAACTGTCGATGTGCTGGCGGCAAGCTCGGGTGACATCCTGTCGGCCGGTCTGGCCTTGGCGTCGTCTGATGGCAATGCCAGTTACGGTGGGGCCGTTTCGGCATCGCTGGGCATGATTGATTCGGATACGCGCGCGGAAATCGAGAATTCGATGCTGTTGGGCAATGATTCGGATCTGAATCTGACCGGTTATGACCGCTCACGCATTCTGGTGGGTGGTGGCGCGCTCTACCATGGTTCGGGCGACGGCGGTGGCGGTGTGGGCCTGGCGCTGACCTATGGCCGCATCGATAACGATGTTTCGGCCTACATTCGAGGCAGTGAACTGTACAACTACGGCAATGTGGGTGTGAGTGCTCTCAGCGCTTCACGGGTTCTCGCTGCTGCTTTCGGCGGGGCGGTGGATACCGGTTCCAGTACCCTGAGTGGTGCCGGTTCCGTCTATGTGCTCAGTGTCGACAGTGATCTGGGGGCCGGTGTCACCGGCACCTACCATGAAGTCGATGACGATTCGAACCCTGAAACCCCGGCCGTACCGGAGCTGGTCTCCGAATCGGTACTGACGTTGTCAGGTGATCTGCAGGTGCTGGCCGCCAGTACCTCGGGGACCGCGGAGCTGGATAGCCATTTTGTCGAGGGGGGGCTGAATACCGGCGCTGACTTTGACGGTAACGTGCTGGCCGGTATCGATACGGACCAGACTGGACTGGCTATGCCGGATCTGGCTTTGCCCGGTGAGGCGGTACTCGGGTTTGCCGGTTCTCTGGCTATTGGGGGCGATGCGGCTGCAGCGGGTGTGGCCGTTGGCTATACGGAGTTGGGCGGCAGCTACCGTGCCGAGATTCTGGATGCCGATGTTACTGCAGCGGGTGCCATCGATGTGGCTGCCATCAACAGCCGCACGGCAATCGGAATCGCCGCCGGTGCCAGCTACTCGGATGCGGCAGCCATCACAGCCCTGGGGTCAGGTGCTATTACTGTCAGTAAAACCGATGTGGTGGCTCAGGTGGGCGGAAGCTCCGTGCTGGAAGCCGACAATATCGGTGTCAAGGCAGAAGCACAGGGTGAAATCTTTTCTCTGGCCGGGGCCTTGAGTGCGACCTCATCAGGCACTGCCGCGATTGGTGCGGCGGCAAGTTATAACGAAATTGGTGGCACTGTTGCGGCCACGCTGGGTGGCGATCGGGTACATGTAACCGGCAGTAACCCGGCTGGTGAGGGTGCCAGTGTTGATGTGCTGGCGCAGCAGGATGCCGATATCCGCGCGTTGGCCATTGCGGGTGGTGTGAATGCAGGCGGCACGGTGGCGGCTGCGGGCTCGGTTACGATCAACAGCCTGACCGCCTCGACCAGTGCGCAGGTAGACGCTTCAAGTGTGGAGGCTGACAGTCTCCGTGTGCGTGCTGCCAATGGCAGTGAAGACAATTCCAATGATATCTGGTCGCTGGCCGGCAGCATCACTGTCAGCAACACGGCCGGTTTTGGTTTGGCGTTCTCGTTCAATACGCTGGCGAATGCCATCAGCTCCGGAATCAGCGGCACAACGCTGCTGGGTACCGACCAGGTGGATGTCAGCAGCGATAACCATTCGTCGATCAAAACATTGGCTGTCTCCGGCGGCGGCTCCGGCAACATCTCTGCGGGGGTGTCGGACGCATCCAGTTCCAACCGCGCCATGATATCGGCGGGACTCAATAATACCTACCTTGAGCGTGATACGGCACGTGTGAACGTACAGGCGGCCGACCATGCGGCCATCGACAGTCTTGCCGGTGCCGTGCAGGGTGGCGGCACCGGTGCCGTCGGAGCCGCAGCGGTTGTAAATGACATCGCTAATCAAATCAGTGCTCAGGTCAGCGGCGGACGATTGCGAGTTGAGAACCTGTCCATTGATGCATCCAGTCTTGCCGCAATCAACACCATAGCGGCGGGCGTTGCCGTGGGCGGGCAGGCCGGGCTGGCCGGTTCCATTGCGGTTAATCTGATGGATACGGTCACATCGGCTTATATCGATTCAGGCGCTGATATCGAGGCGCAACACAACGTAGGAGTGGTCGCGACCAATAATGACGCTGTCAACGTGATTGCCGGCAGTGCCGGTATCGGCATTGGCGCCGTAGGTGGCGGGCTGTCCTTTGTGATCAATCACATGATGGGGGTGACCCAGGCCTATATTGATGGTGCTACAACTCGGGTCAGCGCACTGGCTCTTGATGCTGCCGATGTGATCTCTGTGGCAACCGGCGATCTCACCAGCGAAATCTCGGCGACCAAACTGGAAGAAGTCGTCGATTTCAGTCCGGTGAACGTGGAGCGGGCTTCTCATGACGTCACCGGTGTGGCCGTGAACGCAAGTTCGATTCAGAGTGTGGGTGCACTGGCCGTGACAATCGGGGTCAGTGGTGGTGCTTCTGGCGCCGTGACGTCCAGCAATAACGTCATTGCGGGTGAGACCAGTGCCTGGATTCGGGGGGGCGACATCAATCGTGCTGTGGGCGCGAGCGAATATCAGCAACTCGACTTGAGGGCATCGAGTCATGCCTACAGCGCCAATCTGGCGACAGGGGTTGCAGCCAGTGCTACCGGCAGTGGTTCGGGTACTCTCGCTATCGATACACTTTCCCGCAGGACCTCGGCCTGGGCCAGTGAGGCGGACCTGCATGCGACAGATCGCATCGATGTCGTAGCACGAACCACGCTGGGAACCAGCATGCTGTCCATTGGTGGCGCCGGAGGTGTTGCCGGTATAGCCGGCAGCGGCAACATTGCCGTTCATGACGCGACCACGCTGGCTTACTTCGAAGGCGAAACGGATGCCGATACGGCGCAACTGGTACTCGATGCCGATGCCCGTAACCGCATGACGCTGGTGTCCGGTGCCGTGGGTATCGGAGTGACCGGCGGCGGTGCAGGCGCGACCAATCTTGCGGTCTCCAGTCTCACCACCGAAGCGGAGATCGATTCTGAGTGGCGTGATGAAACCAATGAAACACCGACCGGCTCTGGACAACTGATTGTATCAGGCGATACCCGAATCAAGGCCAACAGCGACAGCGGTATCGAAAACTACGCAATAGGCGCGGCGGGCGGCGGTACCCTGGGGGTTGCCGGCTCCATTGGCGTCAATGTGGTCGACAACACCACAATGGCGGGCATGCGCAATGCTCGTCTGCAGGGCACCTGGGATAGCAGTCTCGGCATAGAAGCAACCGAGGCGGTAACGCTCTCGACCTTTGCTGGGGCCTTGGGCGTCGGCGTATCCGGATCAGGCGTCGGGGCTGGGGCACAGGTTTCGGTAGTCCATTCGGTAACCGATGCTGCTCTGGAACACTCAAGCGTTCAGATGGGTGGGGATCTGGATGTGCTTGCCCGCAGTGATCTCACCAGCAATGCCGTCAGCATCGCTGCCTCAGGCGGTGCAAGCGCGGGCATTTCCGGCTCCGTATCCGTGACGCTTATCGGCAGTGGGGAGCGTGGTGATGCGGATGAGGAAATTGACAAGGACGGCCAGGGAACGCTCAGTCATGTTTCCGACCTGAATCAGGCGGAGCGCAACGGCGATACCGCCGAGCTGCTGTCTCAGGACCAACAGGAGCAGATCGCTACAAGCTCGGCTTATGACTTTGATACAGCAGTATCCGGGACTGTGGCCGATCGAACCCGTGCACGCATTTCAGGTGGCAGCATCGTGGCCGCCAACCTGAATGTTAATGCCGAGGATGTCTCGCGCATTACCAATACGGTTGGTGCAATCGCCGGTGGTTCATTGGGCTTTGGTGGCGCGGTATCCATCAGCCGTTCCTACAGTCAGGTCAGTGCTCTAATCAGTGATAATGCCAGCATCTACTCTCATGGCGACGTGAGTGTAAAAGCGGTTGCCGGTGAGGCCGGGGATACTGATGAACTGACCGATACTGCTGTTGCTGGCAGTGCCGGTATGGTCGCGCTGGGTGCGGCCGTGGTCGACGCACGTATCGATAATCAGGTCGAAGCGGGCTTTTCGGCTCGACTGCAAGGGCCTGGCAGTGTGCTGAGTGTAAAGGCAGAAGATCTGAGCAGCGTTAATGCAGAGGCCATAGGCGCACAGGCCGGAGCCTCCGCAGCCGGGATTGTGCTGGCGAACGCCGGAAAAACCAGCCGAGTCGACGCACGCATTGCTGACGCCACTCTGTACGCCAGTAGTGCGCGTGAGATTGAGTTGGCAGCGGCCAGTTCCGGTCGTGTGAATGCGCATTCGGTCGCCGCCGCAGGGGGCATTCTGGCTGCGGGCAGTGGCTCGGTTGCCACGGCGATTGATGGCAGCGATGTGGATGCCGGTCTCTATGGCGCTAACGTCTTGTACGTCAAGGGCGATGGCTTGAATATCGATGCCAAGAGCCGGCCCGAGGTACGCGCGCTGGCCGAGGGGTACAACGTGGCCGGCTCCTACAGTGTGGGAGCCTCGGTTGCGACGGCGAAGGTGGAAGCCGATGTTGATGCGGTCATTTTCGGCACCACGACGGTGAACGGGATTGGTGACGTGGAGCTCAAGGCACGCCTTGAACAGGTTTCCGGTAGCGGCGGCCTGGCCTGGGCACGCGCAACCGGCGCCTCCGGAGGCGCGGCGCTGGGTGCCAATGCCACGGTAGCCGACGCGCGTACGACCAGTCATATCAACACCGAAATCGAGAGTGGCAGCACATTCAACCAGCAAGGAGATATCCAGTTGCTGGCCTGGACCGATGCCCGTCAGTCGGCGAATGCCGATGGTTATTCGATCGGGCTGGTTGCCGCCGGGGCCAACGATGCACATGCGGAATCTTCGGGAACGACCAAGGCCCACTTTGCCGGGGCCATCGGAGGTTCCGGTCACGGTGATCTGAGTGTGCGCGCCATAAGCGAGAACGTTAACGAAGCTCAGGCAGAGGCCGGTAGTGGTGGCCTTGTGGCCGGTGCTGCGGCCAGTGCAAGCACACTGGATGCCAGCAGTGTCAGTGCAACGCTGGCCAACAGCAGTGCAATTTCAGTTGGCGACCTGACGCTTGCGGCCAGTCACACCACCGAATATCTGACGACCGTAGATTCGACGCGTGCTTCCCTGCTCGGCATGAGTGGTGGCTGGAGCGTGAATTCGGTGGATGCGGATGTCACCGTAACAGTAGCCGAAGACAGCGTTGTTCAGGCGAATAACGTCAAGATCGATGCTCTGGGCAGTGTGTCCAGCAACAGTGGTGACGATTTCAACGTTCAGAGTGGGTCAGGCGGTATCTTTGATTTTGCCGGCGCGTCCAGCATGGCAGATATCGTACTGAATACTTTGGTCGACCTCGGTCGCAACGTTATGTTGGGTCTGAAGGGGGACTGGACCAGTCCGGGCACATTCACGGTGCAGGCTGCCAATACTCTGGATCTGAGTGACAGGGTCAAGCTGGATGCAGGCGGTCTCATTGCCACCGCTCACGCGGAGTCCAGGATTACCGCCAATGACGTCTCGGCAACCCTTAATATTGCCGAGGGTGCAAGGCTCGAGTCCACCGGCGATATGGTGTTGGCAAGCTATAACGATGCGGATATCGGTGCCAGTGCCAATGCCAAAACCTATGGCGTAAGCGGTGCCGCGGGCGGCACATCCCGCATTGAATTCAGCAGTGAGCAGAGCATAGATGTCGGTCAGGGAGCGGAGCTGCTGTCCTGGGGTGACATGCGCTTGATGACCGGTCGTGATACTTTCGGAAACGACAGCGAGATTGATCTTCAGGCCTATACCGACCTCTGGAACTATACTGCGTTGCCGGTCGGCGGTCCGCCGGTAGCCGATGTCCTGCTGACCCGCACGGGTAATATCGCGATCGATAGCGGTGCTCGTGTGGCCAGTGTGGGGGATGTGTACCTCATCGCCGATGGCGGAAAAAACGCGTTGACTGCTCAGGGGACTGGCAAGGATCTGTATCGTGCCGCAGCTGAAGGGATCGTTAACGCCATAGGCTCTCTGGTGGGGGCGGAAGAGATTTCGCTGGAGTTGAAAGGGGGCAGTACCTCCATCGATAACCAGACCGCGGTCAGCATCGATGGGCGTGTTGAGGCGGGTATCTACCATGACCAGTTCCTGACACTGAATCACCGGGTTGTTTCTGACGGCAGTGGCGGTGAAACTTTCGAGGTTTATGCCAGCCGCAGCAGCGAGGGCGTCGGCTACACGTTGCTGTCCGAGGATTACACCCAGAACCTGTTTGAGCGACTGAACACGCTGTATGCCCAACAGGTCGATTACAACGCTTCGGCAGTCGAAAAAGCGGCTTTCCAGGCCGAAATCGATCTGATTCGCCGCCAGCTGGAGGCTCTGGGCACCCAGGCAGGGCTCACCGAAGCCGAAATGTACCCGGATGGCAGGGATGGCGCACTCGTCATACCGACCAGTTTCCCGATCTATACCGTGGAACTGGACGATATCATCGCACGTCCAGGTAATATCGAAATCGGTGCACAGGTTCTCACCGGTACGGGTGTACTGGATGCGCCGGGTGATGCCAGTATCGAAATTATCAACAACACACCGGCTTTTCTCCGCACCAATGACCTGATTGTTCCAGACCGGATGGGTGGTGAAGTCCGCTTCAACCGTGCACTGGTCAAATCGACCGCCGAGATCACGGCCCTGAACAAGGATGGAAGAGTAGCGAACTTCTCTGAAGTGAATACGGCCGCTAACTCGGATGTGCCGCAGATCAGCGTCATTAACAGTTTCAACCCCACGGATCTGCCGGGGACGTTGGCACCTGATGTGTTTGCTGTGGGTGATGTGGAAAATCGGCGTGGCAGTGTGCTGATCAAGAGCAACCATGGCAGCGTCATTGTCGATGGCAGCATTCGCGCCAACAGTACGAGCATCGGTGCCGGTGAGAATGTGGTTCTGAGCTATATCGACGATTTCCGTCACCTGGATACAGACCCGGCGGGTCTGGCTGCACCTGATGCGAGCGGCGCTACGGTGGCCGGCAACTCGGTTATTATCAGTGCCCGCTACATCAACGTGAACGGTCTGGTTCAGAGTGGCATACCGAACTGGAACCTCACCATCAGTGCGGGCGATGCAACCGTGATGTCTCAGGCTCGCACCGACTTCAATAACGGAGCCGGTGAAGAACTGGTGCGGATTCGTGAATCCGATCCGTTGAGCGGTACCATCGGCTATCGCTACGATGCCCGCAATGACAGGATAGTGCTGGATTCTGTTGATGTTTCCGGTGGCTATATGGAGCTGACCGGCAAGATTATCAGTACCGGTAATGGCGAGCTGCGCGTCCTTGATGGTTATGGTCGAGTGTCCGTCAATAATGAAACCGGTATTGATCTGGAAATTGCCGGGATTGATATCGGCACTGAAATCGAGGGACGGCTCCGCATCAACGATGCCGGTCTGTTGGATGGTGATGACAATAACCTGACCTCAACAATCTATACCCGAGTGGGCAACAGTATCCAGGTGTATCGCGGAGCTTTCGGCGAGATTGACACGACAGCCGAATTCCTTGATTCGTCACTGACTGCTTCGGCAGGCTCCCGCTCGACCGTATATGCTCCGCGTGAAGGTCTCGACTATATCTGGCTCGATGGTGAAAGTTACCAGGCGCTCAATATTGAGACCCGTTACAGCGATACCGCCATCGGGTTTATCCCGGCAGGATCGGGTACGCTCTATTCGAGCGAAACCATTCCTGGCAGTGCTGAACCACGGGCCATCCCGGGTGCCAACTACCTGGCTGAAGGTGAGATTCCCGAAGGCGAGCGAGGACTTGGCAATGTTTATGACTGGGGGGTACAGGACTACGAAAGCGATGGCAGTGCCGACAGTACTGTGGTCGAAACCTGGTCAACCTGCGAGTCGCACTTCATCGTGTGTCTGGAACGACGGTACTGGACAAAGGAAACCACGACCAGCGGACTGGTCGGGATTCACCGGCGTGGCATGGCGGCAGATCAGGACATCAACATCAACTTTATCGGCTACGACAGTGGCAGCATCAATATCACCAGCACCCTGTCGGACGTGCTGGTGGGCGGTTCAGTGCTCAATGAGTCCGGTACGACTACTATCAGAGCCAATGTTCTGGACCAGCTGGATCCTGATGCGATTATCAGCGCCGGACATCTGAACGTATACACAACTGAAGGCATCGGCCTGACGCAAGCCATGAGGACCCAGATTTCGGGCGACTTGAGAGCGGCGAGTGTGGGTGGCGATATCCGTTTCGATGCGGTCAACGGGGGCCTCAATATCAGAGAAGTCAGCACCCAGGACGGCGATGTCTGGTTGCGTGCAGTGGGGGATATTCGTAGCGGTTCGAGCTTAGGGATCAAGGGAGGGTCGATCGAGCTGACTTCCCTCAGTGGTTCCATTAACGGCGCAATACAGACCGGCAGTACCGAGCAGGATGTGTTGGCTGCATCGGCACCTGGCGGAATCAATCTGTTGCAAAGGGAGGGTGATCTTTGGGTGACGACCCTGGATGCCGGGGCTTCTGATGTCAGTGTGACACTTGGGGACGGTGATTTGCTGGACGGTAATACCACCGCGAGTGTCGATCAACGTCAGGCGGCGGTTATCGAGGCACTGTGGGACGACATGGATCTTACCGGCACGGGTGCGGATGAAGCGTTGCAGAGGGAGCTGGATGCTCAGACACAGGCCGGGCAAACGCGTTACCAGCGTTACTGGACGCTGCGCAATCTGTCGATTGAGCTGGATGAAAGTGGCCAGCCGGTGGCCTATAGCAGTGATGCCTATGATCCCGACTTCCGTGTCAGCTATGGCAGCAGTCGTATCGAAGCGTTGAAAGCGACCTACGGATGGTCGACGCCTGCGGAAGTGGAAGCCGGAGTCGCGCGCATGGAACAGCTGGCGACCGATGAGTATCACGCCCTGCACCAGGAGTTCGGCACGGGAGCCTACGACCCGAATTTTGCTTTTGTCTTGTCACAGGATGACATTGATGCCATTTCGCAGGGCCACAAATGGACGGTCGACCAGCTGACCTATTCGGTGGCCGAAGGCATTGCGCGTGCGCCTGGCCAGAACACCGGCGTGCTGAATGAAGATCCGAACATTGTGGGTCATAACGTCTTTATTGCCGCTAATAACGTAGGCAAAACGCTGGACGAAACACTCGTCATCGACCTGACGGATGGTGTTCGGTCTCTGACTACAGCAGAGCGTCAGGCACTGTCGACGGCCGAATATGATGATGTGGCTATCGACCCCGAGAACCCGAATGTCTTGACCATTCTACGGCGTGATGACGTGGATTTTGCGGCGAGTGGGGGCATATTGGTTACTGCCCATGAGAATGCCTTTATTGGCGGTGATCAGGACCTCAACATTCAACAGATCAATGGAAAAACCATTCGTATTAAAACCAACGGTTCGATTCTGCTGGATGACTCACTGTCACCCGGGAGCAGGATCAGGGGCACGGATCTGATTCTGGAGGCATCGAGCGGCAACATCGGCTCCGAAGACCTCCCTCTGGTGACGGATCTGATCGGGCAGTTGACGGCGCGAACCAGTGGCTCACTGTACCTGTTCCAGAGAGGAGATGTGATTGTTGACAGCGTGACTGCATTGGGTGGTATCTGGATGGATGTGGTCGGTGATGTGACGGCCGCTCGCAGTACCGGTGCCACTTTCAACGGCGGTAATGTGACATTGAGTGTATCCGGTAATCTTGGATCGGAAACGGGTGCCGTGGATATTACTCAGGGCAGCAGTGAATGGCTGAACCTGGAAGTATCAGGTGATGTCTGGCTGGGTGCCCGACAGCTTAATGGTGCGGTGGGCAACCTCAACTTTGCCCAATTGATGGTGGGCGGAGATCTGACCATTGCCAATGTGTGGGACGTATTGCTGTCGGATGCCGACGCTGGCGTCAGTGGCAATCTGTTGATGGATCTGCAAAATGACTGGCGAATGTCTTCGACATCCTCGCTGCAGTCACTGGGCAATGTCTCGGCTCGCACGGGGGGCACAAGCGTGCTGTCCGATATCCGGTTATGGGGTGAGGCAAATGATTTCACCCTTGAGTCCACAGCGATCCAGGCGGTGGGTGACGGGCCTCATTTGCGTCTCAACGGCGCTCTCAGCCTGACGGCGACGAATGATATTGGTACCTCGGATGCCTACCTGCGTGTCTCGACCGGCTCGGTCAATGCACTGAGTCAAAACGGTAGCGTCTACCTCGACCTGCTGAGTGACATGACCGGTGGTGGAGCTATCGCGGCACTGGGGGGAGAAGTCAGTGTCAATGCGGCCGGTGACCTGTTGTTGGACAGCCTGTTCGGCGCGGATGGTGTCAATGCTGTGGACCAGGGGACAATGCAGCTGGGAACTTTGGGATCAGAAGCCGGAGCTCTGCTCAGTGCCGTCAACGACTTGCATATCGGCAGTGCTGATATCGTCGAATCTTTGGAGTTGAATAACGGGGAGAACCTCAGTTTCGGTACGCTGATTGCCGGCCAGAATATCAACGGTGTTGCGGCCGGCACCATAACCGGTGATCAGATACGTACAGGGCTTGATCTGAACCTGTCGGCTGGAGGAACTCTGAACGTTAATCAGGTCGCGTCGGGCCGTGATGCTCTGCTCAGTGCCGTCAACGATCTGCATATCGGCAGTGCCGATATCGTCGGGTCTTTGGCGCTGAATACCGGGGAGAACCTCAGTTTCGGCACGCTGATTGCCGGCCAGAATATCAACGGTGTTGCGGCCGGCATCATAACCGGTGATCAGATACGTACAGGGCTTGATTTGAACTTGCGGGCTGGAGGATCGCTGGACGTTAATCGGATCGCGTCAGGCCGCGATGTGACCCTTGAAGCTGAGTCGTTAAATCTGGGTTCACTCTCAGCCGGTGCCGATGTGGCACTGAAAACCCTCGAAGACATCGTCATTGTAAGCGTGGATACGCTGGGTGCACTGGGGTTGACCGCTGGTGGCCGCATTGAGTTCGAGGATATGGAGGCTGGCAGTGGTGTTACAGCTGCAGCAGGGGGCTCCATCATCGGGCGTACCGTGAAGGGAGGTCCGCTGATCGATATGACCGCGGGTGTGCAATGGCTTGATGGTGAAAGCCAGCCTGACGTGACCGAAGGGGTGAACCTTTCCATCGACCTTGCGGAAGCCGACAGCGTATCACTGCGCTCGGGAGGCGTAACCCGAATTCCTCAGGTCAATGCAGCGAACTTTGTCGGGTTGTATGGTTCGGGTCTGAACACCAGTGTGTATGACACTGACGGTGACTGGATCAGGCTTGATCTGCACGACGGGCATGAAGGTCTGGCAGATCGAATCAGCCTGCGGATTTTCGGCGATGAAGGTGTCGAGATTGATCGGCTCTATGCAGGAGTACTGGAGCTGTGGACAGATGCGCTTGAATTGGTCATGCGAGACGTACGCATAAGTGAAAGCATGGCATTGCAGACTCCTGAAACCTATGTCTGGATGAACCAGTTGAATCCCGGGACACAGCAGGTAGATACGCAACTCTATGAGCCTGACCAGGCATTCAAAGTATCGGTTTCTGGACAGAATGTTGAAACCGACGCCTATGTTGTCTACTACCGCCCAGGCTGGACTGTCAGTGTGCCGAACTTTACGGACACTCATGATCTTGAGGGGGTTCTAGTAGGTGGTCAAAGTGTTGAACGTACGGTTGGTCGTATTCTCAGCGAGCCTGAGAGCTACGTGTATACAGGTTCGATTATGACGCCATTCCAATCGCCTGTGCTGGCCTCTAGCCCGGTTCAGGGGCCTGTGAGCGGTTTTGCAGTACGGTTGGATAGTGAAGATGAGCAGCCGGAACAGGAAAAAGATGGAATATGAGCGCAAGGAAGAAAGACGTAGCGGATATGAAACGCTCGGTTGACAGGTCGGTTTACCGCACACGACTTCTATTGGGAAGTGTCTTTTGCCTGTTGCTGACAAAGGAGTTGCATGCAGCGCCTTTACAGCCGGACATCAGGACGCTGGACCCGGGTGTTCAGCGACAAGGTGTGCTGGATGAGCGCCGTTATCGCCAGGAAGAGGAAACGCGAGGACAGCGTCCTTCGGATGAAGACGTTATCATCGCGCCGGGTCCGGACAGTGGTGCCGGGCTGCCTGAAAATGCGTTGCGTTTTACATTACAAGAGATCCGTTTTGATAGTTCCAGCTTTATATCGACCGAACGTTTACTGACGATTGGTCGAGACTATGTGGAGGTTGAAATTGGTTTCGAACAGTTGAATGCAATGATCGAGCGCATCAATGCAATCTATCGTGAAAGAGGGATTGTGAGTGCCAGAGCCGTTATTCCACCTCAAACCATTCAGGACGGTATATTGTATGTGCGCTTGGTCGAAGGGCGCCTGGGACAGCTGTTGATTGACCCGGAAGCGCGGACCCGTTTCGATTTTTTGTCTGCGAGGCTCCCTCTGACAGTGGGGGAAGTCGTCGATGTACCCGCTCTGCGCCATTCACTGAACTGGGTTAACAGTACCTCAGAGTTGCGTTTACAGGCCGCGCTCAAATCAGGCGAAAATCCCGGAGAAACCGATGTCCTGCTGGAGGTTTTAGAGCCTTCGCGTTATACGGTAGAGATTTTTGCGGACAACAACGGCAGTGAATCGACAGGAGAATACCGTGTTGGCACTCTGTTGGGGGCCTATGGTTTGCTTGGCCGTGATGACAGGGTTGATTTGTATCTGGTTGGTAGCAATGGGTCTACCAGTGGCTTGTTAAACTGGAATATGCCGTTCAATACCACAGGTGGTCGTGTTCACCTCAGCCTCTCTGAAGGCGATATTGAGGTCGTTGAAGGCCCCTTTACCAGCCTGGACATTGAGGGAAGCAGCTCCAGTGTCGAATTTATGTTAAAGCAGCCGTTCATTCGCCATGATCAATATTGGTTGGATGGCTGGTTCAATATCGCACGGATGGAATCAGTATCAGAGATATCTGGTGAAAGCCTGAGTGAGTTCGAAGTTGAGAGCTGGGGGATCGGCGGGCTGCTGCAGGGTTTTGAGGAGCGGTTTGTCTGGAGGCTTGGACAGGGACTGCGCTTTTACAAGGTCAAGGATATGTTCGAAGATCAGACAGATGTTACTTTACTGCAGGGCGATGCAAGCCTGGTCTATGCCCTGAATGAACGGCTCACAGCAATCGCCCGAGCAGGGTGGCAGCTAACGGATCTGGAAACTGTGCCGTCTCCTGTGTTATTTCAGCTTGGCGGTGTTAATACTGTCAGGGGATATAGTCAAGGTGTAGTCGCGGGTGCGAAGGGTTTGACCACCAGCTTTGAATTGCATTATCGATTTAATGATCGTTGGCAGGGATATACGTTTGCAGACTACGGACGAGCTGAAGATATCAGTCCAGACTCAGTAACGCTGAGCTCTCTGGGAGTCGGTGTTAAGTGGTTTGCAGACAAGCATTTATCTGCTGAGCTTTCACTGGGCATTCCTCTTGAGGATGTCGTACCTGATCAGGATTCTGCACGGTTGCATACACGGATCAGCTACCGTTGGCATTAATCCAGTCAGTCATTTTGCACTAAGGAAGGAAAATATGGCGAGCAAGCTGTTTTATAACGACATAATCCCGTTGAACCGGGATAAACATCGTACACTTCATATTGATTCCAGCAAAGGGGATGCGAGTTTTGCCGAACATACGCATTACGTGCCCCTGGCTGCGAGCGAATTTTATCAGGCTTCAAAAGATTACCCCATTCTGTTTGCGGGTGAAGGCGATTCGGCAGGTGCTATTGCTCTGCTGGGGTTGCGTGAAAACGAAAACCTGTTCGTTAGTGACGATAAGCGTTGGATTAAAGGAACCTATGTTCCCGCTTTTGTTCGCCGTTACCCGTTTATTCTTGCTCGTAATGAAACCCAGTCAGACTTCACGATTTGTTTTGACCAGTCCTATGCCGGCTTTTCGGATGACAGCGGTGACGCCTTGTTCGATGAAGAAGGCAAGGAATCAAGTTATCTTGGCGGCGTGATCGATTTCTTGAATCGTTACACTCGTGAGTTGGAAATGACAGCAGGCTTTGTGTCCTGGTTACAGGAGCATGACTTGTTGGCCACCAGAACCTTGAGAGTATCGGACAGGTTTGGTCGAAACTTCTTTCTTAATGACTTCCGTGTGGTGGATGAAGAGAAATTGGCAAAACTTGAGGATAATCAATTAGGGGAGCTGCATAAAAAAGGCTGGTTAGGTCTGATATATGCTCACTTGATTTCTCTGGGATGTATAACACGCTTGCCTGAGCACCTCGAGCCTCCTGAAGAGACAGTTGAGGATATTACGATTCAGTAACGATATTGAATATTAAAAGGCGGTGTCTGATCATCGCCTTTTAAGTTTTAAAAGACCGCTTTTATTCTTGAATAATTTTTTAATTCTACTTTTCCTTGAGCATTCGAGTAATCAAGGTTCTCAGCTGTCCTGCCTTGATAGGTTTACGCAGATAAACAAGGCCTTGCGCAGTGATCTCATTAATGACTTCCTCGCTGCTGTCGCCGGTGATGACGATGGCTGGAACAGTGCCAATGACAGATCTCGCCTTTTGAATGAATGAGCATCCATTGTGTGGGCCAGGCATTCTATAATCGACCAGTAGCAATGTGGGTCGATACCCTGACTCTATATGATCCAAAGCTGATTCTGTTGAGATTGCCGACAGGCACTCCAATCCCCAGCCACGCAAAAGCTTTTCCATCGCATCAACTATATCTGGTTCATTGTCGACCAGAAGAATGTTGACGCCTTTGAATATGTCGCTTGTGAAATTGGCTTCAGGATTGGAAAAAACATTCTCTGACGCGGTCTTTGCTTCCTGGCCCAAGGGTAACGACAGGACTACTTCAGTGCCTTGTCCAAAGATGGATTTTACCTCGAGAGTGTGCTCGAGAAGATCCAGTATTCTTTTAACAATAGCAAGACCAAGGCCGAGCCCTTTTTGCCGATTGCGTTCCTGATTTCCAACCTGGAAAAATTCATCAAATATCATTTCCAAGTGCTCTGGCTCTATGCCGACTCCAGTATCGGCAATATGAACGTTAACGGTGTCATCATTCAGGGTGTAGAATACTTTTACTTGACCCTTATTTGTATAGCGGAAAGCATTTACCAGCAGATTAGTTATCACTCGTTCGATCAGAAGGGGGTCGCTGAAGATGAAATGCTTTTCATTTGAGACATTAAATTCCAAGCCTCTTTCCTGAGCATCAATATAGAAAGTTTTTTTCAGGCTGGAGAATATTTCGCTTATATCAAAGTTGATTTTATTTGCGCGGACGGATTCTGAGTCAAGTCGCGATATGTCGAGCAGAACATCCAGAAGATCACTCAGAGAGTTGAGGCCGTGCTTAATATTATCCAAATCCTGCTTCTGTTCAGGTTGCTGGACCTTTCCACTCAATACCTCGGCTAACAAGTTGATAGCATGTAATGGTTGCCGTAAATCGTGACTTGCTGAAGCCAAAAAGCGAGACTTTTCTCTGTTTGCCTTATCGGCTCGCTCTTTTTGCTCCTTCAGATCACTTATCAAATCAGTATTCTCATACTGAAGGCTGAGTGATCGTGTAATAACATGGTGAATGTTTAGGCAAAACACAATGGTTGCTGCCAGATAGGCCGTTGCACCGAATGCCATCCAGCGATAAATCTCTATTTGCTGAAAGGTCATTTCCACAATAAGTGGGAGCATGACGGGAGCTGCAAAGGCTATATAAGCAAGTGGACGTGATGACAGAGATGCCAGACTTCCACCCAGCATACAAACAAAAGTCAATACGATGAATACAATGTTTTTGAAATTTTCAGGATCAAAAAAAATAATTCCAGCTGATCCCCAAATAGAGCCTGCTATAAAAATGCATGCTGTCTGTAGCCGTCCATGTAGAAAAATATCGCCGTTTTGCGACAAGCTTTTATTGAATGATAAATAATGAATCCAGCGTACAAGGGTGAAAAGATAAAGAGTGCCTAACCAGGTGTAGGCAACAGAAGCATGAGGCGTATCGCTCAGCGCGAGAGTAAGAGGAATACCCCCCAATAAATTTCCGATCAGCGTTGCAGGAGTATTGCGTTGTGCAATCAGAATTTTTTCCGCATTGATTCTCTCTAGATATCGGGACCTGATTTTCACAAGAGGAAGTGAATTTAACATTAATCCAATCCAAGCTGCTGAGCTTTTTTTATCGATTCAGAGCGACTGCGTGTGTTCAATATTTGAAATATTGAACTAATATGTGTTTTAACAGTGGCTAAACTAAGGTTGAGTTGCTCTGCAATCGCTTGATTGGATAGCCCTTGTATAATCAGTCGAAGCACTTCCAGCTGACGTTTTGTCATATTATGCTGGTTTGCCCAATCTTCTGAAAATGCTTGCAGTGAAGGTTCAGAACTTTCGAAAGGGTGGTAGACCACTTCACCACGATTGACAGCTTCAATCGTTTCGAGAATTTTCGCGCCTGACGATGATTTTGGGATAAAACTCATTGCTCCCAGTTCCAGTGCACGACGTATGTCATCAGGGTCACGGGAAGCACTTACGATAATAATTGGTACTGGCGAATGGATTTTTGCAAGCGAGTCCAGAAGACTGAAGCCATCCATGATAGGCAGACGCAAATCAATCAAAGCGACATCAAATTCACTGGTTTTTAGTAGCCTTAAAGCATCTCGACCGTTATTAACAGTCTTTATCGATTTGACTAGGTCAGAACCAGTCAGCAAAGAGGTGAGTCCGTCAAGGAACAACTGATGGTCGTCTACAAGCAGTATTTTCATGTAATGAACCTGCACAATAAATATTGAATCTGGCTAAATCACACCTTCCGATACAGTAATGAAGCTTCTGAAGAACGAGTTTTTTCGCGTACTGCTGCCATATATGGGTGGGCAAAAGCAGTCATCAAAACTCAGAACATCAGGAAGATTGGTATTTTGGATATTTTGGAAAGCGTAATTGAAATACGCATGTTCTACCTCCCTGTGATTCATGCCGGCTTTAGCCGTGGCAGGTTCGACCGTAAAGTCTATTTGGCCGATGAAGGAAAAGGGCCGGACAGAATCCGGCCCAAAGCATTATAGCGCCTCGATCTTGGCGTACTGTTCCTTGAGCTTGTCGAACGCTTCCTGAGCGTCGGCGATTTTCTCTTTCTCCTTGGCGACCACGGCTTCCGGAGCGTTGGCAACGAACTTCTCGTTGGACAGTTTGCCTTCGACACGCTTGATTTCGCCGGTCAGTCGATCCAGCTCCTTCTGCAGACGCGCCAGTTCGGCGTCCTTGTCGATCAGGCCTGCCATCGGCACCAGCACTTCCATCTTGCCGACCAGTTTGGTGACGGACATGGGGGCTTCCTCGTCCGCTTCCAGCCACTTGATTTCGCTCAGCTTGGCCAGCTTGGTCAGGGCAACATAGTTTTCCTGCACACGGCGGAAATCTTCATCGCTGCCGTTGTGCATCAGCACTTCCAGCTCCTTGCCCGGACCGATGTTCATCTCGCCGCGGATGTTGCGTACGCTGACGATGACCTCCTTGAGCCACTCGATATCGGCTTCAGCGGCTTCGTCGATCAGCTCAGCGACCGGCTGCGGGTAGGTCTGCAGCATGATGGTGTCGCCTTCCTTGCCGGCCAGTCCCTTGATCTGCTGCCAGATCTCTTCGGTGATGAACGGCATCAGCGGGTGGGCAAGGCGCATGATTGCTTCCAGCACGCGTACCAGGGTGCCACGGGTACCACGACGCAGGGCAGCCAGGCGCTCCTTCTCTTCGTCGGTTTCGCCTTCGGATTCGTCCCAAAGTACCGGTTTGGACAGCTCCAGATACCAGTCGCAGTACTGGTTCCAGATGAAGTCGTACAGGGTCTGGGCGGCCAGGTCGAAGCGGTACTCGTCCAGATGCTTGATGACAGTCTGTTCGGTGCGCTGCAGGCTGCTGATGATCCAGCGATCGGCCAGGGTCAGGAGCACTTCCTCGTTCTTCTGGGCGCAATCCTGACCTTCGGTGTTGCTCAACACGTAACGGGCCGCGTTCCAGATCTTGTTACAGAAGTTGCGGTAACCTTCCAGTCGCTTCATGTCCCAGTTGATGTCGCGGCCGGTGGAGGCCAGCGCGGTCAGGGTAAAGCGCAGGGCGTCGGTGCCGTGGGCGGCAATGCCTTCCGGGAACTGCTTCTCGGTGCGCTTGCCGATCTTCTCGGCCAACTGCGGCTGCATCATGTTGCCGGTCCGCTTCTCCAGCAGGTCTTCCAGGCTGATGCCGTCGATCATGTCCAGCGGGTCCAGTACGTTGCCCTTGGACTTGGACATCTTGTCGCCGTTCTCATCGCGGATCAGACCGGTGACATAGACATTCTTGAACGGTACCTGCGGCTTGCCGTCTTCGTCCTTCATGAAGTGCATGGTCATCATGATCATGCGCGCCACCCAGAAGAAGATGATGTCGAAGCCGGTGACCAGGGTATCGGTCGGGTGGAAGGTCTTCAGACGTTCGGTGTTTTCAGGCCAGCCCAGAGTACCGAAGGTCCACAGCGCGGAGCTGAACCAGGTATCCAGTACGTCATCGTCCTGACGCAGTTCGAGTTCCGGGTCCAGGTTGTACTTCTGGCGAGCAGCATCCTTGTCGGCCGCGACGTAAACGTTGCCTTCGTTGTCATAGAACGCCGGGATGCGGTGACCCCACCACAGCTGACGAGAGATACACCAGTCCTGAATGTCACGCATCCAGGCGAAGTACATGTTTTCGTACTGCTTGGGCACGAACTTGATGTCGCCGTTCTCGACCGCTTCGATGGCCGGCTTGGCCAGGGTCTTGGCATCGCAGAACCACTGGTCGGTCAGCATCGGCTCGATCACCACGCCGCCACGGTCGCCGTAGGGGATGGTCATGTTGTTTTCTTCGATCTTGACCAGCAGGCCGGCTTCTTCCATATCCGCCACGATCTGTCGACGGGCTTCGAAGCGCTCCAGACCACGGTATTTTTCCGGCAGGCTTGGGTCAATTTCGGTGTTGACGCTGCCATCGGTGTTGAACACCTGGGCTTCCTGACGGATATGGGCATCCAGCGTCAGCACGTTGATCATCGGCAGGCCACAACGCTTGCCGACTTCGTTGTCGTTGAAGTCGTGCGCCGGGGTGATTTTTACGCAGCCGGTGCCTTTCTCCATGTCGGCGTGCTCGTCGGCCACGATCGGGATGCGACGGCCGACCAGCGGCAGCTCGACAAACTTGCCGATCAGGCTCTGGTAGCGTTCGTCTTCCGGGTTCACCGCTACACCGGTGTCGCCGAGCAGGGTTTCCGGACGGGTGGTACCGACGACGATGTGGTCTTCACCGGCTGCGGTTTTCATGCCATCCGCCAGCGGGTAGCGCAGATACCACATTTTGCCTTTGACTTCGCGGTTCTCCACCTCCAGGTCAGAGATGGCGGTGTGCAGTTTCGGGTCCCAGTTGACCAGACGCTTGCCACGGTAGATCAGCTTGTCATCGTACAGGCGGATGAACACTTCCTGCACGGCGCGGTAGAAACCGGAGTCCATGGTGAAGCGCTCGGTGGGCCAGTCTACGGAGTTGCCCAGACGGCGCATCTGTCGGGTGATGGTGCCGCCGGATTCTTCCTTCCACTCCCAGATCTTTTCGATGAAGGCATCGCGGCCCAGGTCGTGGCGGGTCAGGTTCTCTTCCGCCGCCAGCTTGCGTTCAACGACCATCTGCGTGGCGATGCCGGCGTGGTCGGTGCCCACTTGCCACAGGGTGTTGCGGCCCTGCATGCGGCGGTAGCGGGTCAGCGCGTCCATGATGGTGTGCTGGAAGGCGTGGCCCATGTGCAGGCTACCGGTTACGTTGGGCGGCGGAATCATGATGCAGTAGGCGTCGCCTTCACCGGAGGGAGCAAAGTAACCTTTCTCTTCCCAGGTCTGGTACCAGGATTTCTCGATCTCGTGTGGCTGGTAGGTCTTGTCCATTAGGGTCCGTATCTCTGATCTTGTGGCCGCTCGGATGGTTGCCGAATGCGCGCTTGGCGTGCGATGAGCACGGGGCGTCGGCAGCCCGGTCGAAACCGGACATTATACAGGCTGGTAGAGGGTGATTACAGGGTTGTAACCCGGCTTGCAGTGGGCACGATGGACCGCGACAATGAATCCAGACTCTAGCGTGGAAGGATCGACCTTGATCAATGAGACAGCGCCCGCAATTGATAGCGGAGCAGTGACCCGGCTGCTGGGGGCCTGGACATTGGCGCAGCATCACCAACTCAAGCGACTGGTGGCCGATACGCCGGTGCCGGAAGGGCAGGTATGTCTTAAGGATATCGCGTCGCTGGACACCGCCGGCGCGACCCTGCTGGTGCAATGGCTGGGCATTGAGCGGCTGGAAGCCATCATCAGCAGTGAAACAGACCTGCAGCCCGAGCGTCGCGCCCTGTTGGAAACGTTGTTGCGCGCCATTCGCCGTGAGCCGCCACCGGTACAGCCTCAACCCCCGGCACTGGTGCAGGCCTTGACTCTGCTGGGACAGCACAGCGAACAACTGGCACGTCATCTGTGGCAGCTCAGCGGCTTTGTCGGCCTGGTTTTGCAAAGTCTGCTGGGCGTTCTGGTTCGCCCTTCGCGCTGGCGCGTCACGGCGCTGGTGAACCAGATTCATCAAACCGGGTTGAATGCGGTGCCCATCGTGGCGCTGTTGACGTTCCTGGTGGGGGCGGTGGTGGCCTTTCTGGGGGCGACTGTGCTGGGCGAGTTCGGTGCCGAGATCTACACGGTCAATCTGGTGGCCTACTCTTTCCTGCGCGAGTTTGGCGTGATTCTGGCGTCCATTCTGTTGGCGGGGCGAACGGCCAGTGCCTTTACGGCACAGATCGGTTCGATGAAAGCCAACGAGGAACTGGATGCCTTGCGAACGCTGGGGCTGAATCCCATTGAGTTACTGGTGATTCCTCGGGTACTGGCGCTGTTGATTACCCTGCCGCTGCTGACGTTTGTCGCGGTGATGTCCGGCCTGTTCGGCGGTGCGCTGGTGTCACTGGTGGCCCTGGATATTCCGCTGGGTCAGTATCTGGGTATTCTGGCCGATGTGCCGCTCAAGCATTATCTGGTCGGGCTGGCGAAAGCGCCTGTGTTTGCCTTTGTGGTCGCGGTGATCGGGTGCATGGAAGGATTCAAGGTCAGCGGCAGTGCTGAGTCGGTGGGGCGTCATACCACCTCGAGTGTGGTGCAATCGATCTTTATGGTGATCCTGCTGGATGCAGTGGCGGCGATGTTCTTTATGGAGATGGGCTGGTGAGCGCAGAGGTGATCATCGAGGTGCGAGGGCTCTGCAACCGGTTTGGTCGCAACTCGGTGCATGAGAATCTGGACCTGGATCTGTATCGCGGCGAGATTCTCGGTGTGGTCGGAGGTTCGGGTACCGGGAAATCCGTATTGCTCCGATCCATTGTCGGCTTGAACCGGCCGAGTGAGGGAGAGGTCAGGCTCTTTGGCCAGAATCTGCTGTCGCTGCCGGTGAGTGAGCGCTCGCGTCTCGAGCAGCGATTGGGAGTGCTGTTTCAGGGAGGCGCTTTGTTCAGTTCGCTGACGGTACGTGAAAACGTGGCGCTGCCGCTGATCGAACATGCGGGGCTGTCACGCAGTGATGCCGAGGCACTGGCCGAGGTGAAGCTGGCGCTGTCCGGCCTTGCCCCTCACGCAGGTGACCTTTATCCCGCTTCCCTGTCCGGTGGCATGGTCAAGCGTGCCTCGCTGGCACGGGCGCTGGCGCTGGACCCGGATGTGCTCTTTCTGGATGAGCCGACCGCCGGGCTGGACCCCATCGGTGCGGCTGACTTCGATCAGCTGCTGCTGACATTGCGCAACGCGCTGGGGCTTACCGTGTTTATGGTCACCCATGATCTGGACTCACTGTGGACCGCCTGTGATCGCATAGCGGTGCTGTCACAGAAGCGGGTTCTGGTGGCAGATGCACCGGAACGGGTGGCGAACTACGACGATCAGTGGATACAGAACTATTTCAATGGCCCGCGCGGCCGTGCTGCCTATCGGGCGGCCCAAGGGAGTTGATATGGAAACACGTGCACATCATGTGATCATTGGTCTGTTTACGCTGCTCAGCCTGTTATTGGCACTGGGATTCGGAGTCTGGTTGGTAAAATCGGGCAAGCAGCAGGAAACGGCACGTTATCGCGTTGTCTTCGAGGAAGCGGTCACCGGTCTGAGCGTGGGGAGCCTGGTGCAGTACAACGGCCTGAGAGTCGGTGAAGTACGCCGGTTGCAGCTGGACCCTGCCGATCCGCGACGGGTGCTGGCTGATATGGAAGTCAGCGCTACCACGCCAATCAATCAGGGAACCCGTGCGAGACTGGCCATTGCCAATATCACCGGGGCCGCCAATATTCTGCTCAGTACCGACAATCCAAATGCATTACCGCTTGCGCAACAGGAGGATTCGCCGCCGGTGATTGTGGCCGAGCCCTCTGCAATCGGGTCTTTGCTGGGTAACAGCGAGACACTGTTTGCCAACGTAAATGAGCTGGTGGAGCAGGGGGCCCAGCTGTTGTCGGCCGAGAATATTGACAGCATCGGTCGTATTATTCGCAATCTGGAACGCGTTTCCGATGAGCTGGTGGAATCGCGCGCAGGCCTTGGCGAGACATTGAATGAACTGACGCAGGCCGCGCGGGATGCGCAGATCGTAATGCGTGATGCCAGTGAGCTGCTGGCTCATGCCGATCGCATGCTGGCAGACCGCGGCGAGCCGATGCTGGCAGAGGGGCAGAAGGCGATGCAGTCGATGGCCCAGATCAGTCAACAGCTGGAGCGCCTGCTGAGCCAAAATTCCGGTGCCCTGAGTAATGGCTTGCAGGGCATGGCCGAAATTGGCCCCGTGATGCAGGAGTTGCAACGCAGTCTGGGTACCCTGAACCGTATTCTGGCGCGGCTGGAGGAAGATCCCGCCGGTTACCTGACCGGCAAGGCTCCGGCCAATGAATTTACCCCTTGAGAGGTTGGGCATGTTGCGAAACACAGCAAAGGCTTCATTGATCGCAGGACTGACCCTGGTGCTTGGGGCCTGCAGCCTGTTGCCGGCGGCTAAACCGGTACAAAGCTGGACACTGGTACCGGAAGCCAAGGTGATCAGTGACAGCGGTTCTGAAGACGCGTTCAGTGACCTGCGAATTTTGAGGCCGCAGACGCAGGATCTGCTCAGTGGCAGTTACATGCTGGTCGTCCCCGAGGGGCAGCCGGTCAGTGTTTACCAGGGGGCTCGTTGGGGCGCTTCGATTCCCACGCTCTGGCGTGATTACCTGGTCGGTTCGCTGCAGCAGGATAGCCGTTTTTCTCACATCAGCGGTGACGAGGTCAGAGTTGCGGCACGTTATGAACTGGTCAGTCGTCTGGATGCTTTCCAAAGCGAATACCGTAATGGACAGCCGGTCGCGGTGATCCGAGGCTATCTGCAGCTGGTAGAAGTCAACAGTCGACGGATTTTGGCCGAACGACCGCTGGCAGTCACGCAGCCGGCCCAGGGCAAGGATGTGGCTGCAGTGGTGGATGCGTTTTCAGTGTTGATGGCGGCGACTGCTGCAGACGTCAGCCAGTGGCTGCTTGAAGTGCCCCGGTGAGGATCGGCGTCTTCGGGTTGCGGGAACCTTTCGTTGGACCTCCGGCCCAACTAATCAGTCCGGGATGCAAAACAAGAGAATGGTGCCTTGATGAGCTACAACAAATTGACCCCTGAAGAAGCGTACGTGATCCTGAACAAGGGTACCGAACGCCCCTTTACCGGTGAGTACAACGAGCATTTTGCGGCCGGTGTTTATACCTGCAAGCAGTGTGATGCACCGCTCTACCGCTCGGAAGACAAGTTCCCGTCGCACTGCGGCTGGCCCAGTTTCGACGACGAAATTGAAGGCGCTATTCGCAGAGAAGTGGATGCGGATGGTCGGCGAATCGAGATTCTGTGTGCCAATTGTGGTGGTCATCTGGGGCACGTGTTTGAAGGCGAGATGCTGACGCGCAAGAACGTGCGCCATTGTGTAAATTCCCTGTCGATGAACTTTGTCAGTGCCGAAGAGCTGGCTCGCCAGCAGGGGAGTGCCCTGAAAACGGCTTATTTTGCCGGTGGCTGCTTTTGGGGGGTCGAACATCTGCTGCAGCAGCAACCGGGGGTGGTGTCCGTGGTCTCCGGTTACATGGGGGGACATGTGGATAACCCCAGTTATGAACAGGTCTGTAGCAAGCAGACCGGTCATCTGGAAACCGTCGAAGTCCTCTATGATCCGGCAGTGGTCAGCTTTGAAACACTGGCCAAGTTGTTCTTCGAGATCCACGATCCGACACAAGAGGATGGCCAGGGGCCGGATATCGGCCCGCAATATGCCTCGGCCATCTTCGTACACGACGAAGAGGAGCGCGGCGTCAGCGAATGCCTGATTGCCGAGCTGGAGAACAAGGGACTGAACGTGGTCACACGGGTGCTGCCGATGGCGCCATTCTGGCGCGCCGAGGAGTTTCACCAGGACTACTATGTGCGCACTGGGAAAGTGCCGTACTGCCACCGTTACCAGAAACGGTTTTAATAATCGCCATTTGCAGCTGAAGTCAAGGGCTGGTCTGTGATAGCAGGCCGGCCCTTTTCTTTTGTGTAAAACCTGTAGGGCTATCCTGCTCTCTGGAACTGTTTCGTGTCGATGCTGCTTTTAATGCTGAGCGGCCAAGTGGCTGCTTTGCGCACGTTGTGGATGAATATAGCGGGCATGGCCATCTTTAGTTTTCGACCCTGCGCGGTCACTCTTACAACTTATGGTTTGATGTCTGAATACATATGTAGACTGCCAAGCAGCTTGGGTGATTGCCTTTAGCATGCAGCTTCATCAGAGAAGCCTAATGTTTTACATGGCATTAAGCGGGTGTTAGGATTCGCACCATCATGAAATAAATAGCACATACATCATCTGGGACCGACCTCATACGTCTAACGATTTGAGACTTTCAAGTCGAGGTCTCGCTCGTCCCGAATATTCCATAAGAATTTATTTATTCGAAGCACCATGCTTTGAAGGGATTAATGTTATGTATGAAATGCTATTTGATTTCTCTAGATGTGAATACTAAACACCTTGTTCACGCAGCTTCGGTATTCGAGACACCGGCGGTAGATTTCCGATACTGCCATGAGGGCGCTGTTTATTGTAGTGGTTGATCCAGTCTGTCAGCGCCCAGGCCCTTGATATGTCGTTTGCGTAGGGCACTGCATATGCCCACTCCCTGATCATTGTTTGTATAAATCGCTCCGCCTTGCCGTTCGTTCTGGGCGTGTATGGGCGCGTGTATACATGCTTGATCCCTTCCCGTTGTAAAACTGCATTGAACCGACGGGAACGATAGGCTGGACCGTTATCGGTCATCAGGCGTTTCACCTCTACACCTATTCCGCGGTAGGCCGCTAGAGCGTTTTCCAAAAAGCGCGTTGTGGTGCCTTGCTGCTCATCTGGTAGTACCCGGGCAAACGCCCAGCGGCTGTGATCATCAATACAGATATGAACGCACTCATAACCCGCACCTCGGGTATTCTGGCGACGGTTGTTTGTCACGCGGTGGCCGGGCCTGTCGAAGCGAGGCAGCTTCTTGATATCCATATGCAGCATGTCACCCGGCGCGGGGTGTTCGTAGCGCTGCGCAGGTTGCACCGGCTCCAGGTGTGAGGCTCGATTGAGCTTAAGTCGGCGCAGTACAGCTGTCACTGTGGAGTAAGCCAGACTCAGTGCCTGTGCGATCTGCTTGGCAGTCCACTTGAGTGTCAGGCGCATCTTCTGAATCAGCTCAACCCACTGTTTCGGCATCTGCCTCGGTGAGGCGTGGGGACGGCTGGATGCTGACTCAAGACCAGCCTCACCTGCCTCTCGATAACGAGCAATCCACTTGTACACAGTGTGCGTGCTGATACCAAAAGTGCTGGCAATGTCTCGCACCGGCTGCCGCTTACGGAGGGCTCGATCAACGATCAGGGCTCGAATATGAGGCGTAGTTCGGGCATTCTTGTGAGGGTTGTTCATGTCGGTTGTTCTGTGCTGTTTGTTTGGCGATAACCAGCATCTCGAACTTAACCGGCGTGAACAACCTCCTTAGCACCCACATCTAGAAAGCCGGCTCCTTTCTCTCGCTATACGGCCAAAGAGCTCTGGACTCGTCCTCACCTCGCTCAGCAGATGCTGAATTATCACCTCAATCAAGAAACGGATCTCGCCTCTCGTAAGATTGAGACCATCGATCTTGTAGTCCAATGGATTAATTCCGAGATTAATTTCGCGGGGAAAAGGGTTTGCGATCTGGGTTGTGGCCCAGGACTCTATACGGAACGATTCGCAAAAGCCGGAGCATCAGTAACAGGCGTCGATTTCTCGGCAAACAGCATCAACTACGCCAAGAAACACTCAGGAAGCAAAGTAACATACCTGCACGCTGATTACCTTGAGGGAAAACTACCCACAGGATTCGATGTGGTGACTCTCATATACTGTGATCTATGCGCACTATCTCCCACGCAGAGGCAGCTTTTACTTCATCGAATGAAAGGCATGCTCAACACAGGGGGGCGCATTGTGTTTGATGTTATGTCTGACAGCGCCATAGCAAACAGGAAGGAAAACTCGGTCATTGAGCAAAACTTTATGGGTGGGTTTTGGAGTTCAAGCAGCTACATTGGTCTACAAAAAACGTTCATCTATCCCAAAGAATTATTAGTATTGGATCGATTTATGATCGTAGAACCCCGCGAGACATGGGAAATCTTTAATTGGTTCCAGCATTTCTCATTAGAGAATATCAGGTGCGAGCTTGAGCATGCGGGGTTCCAAGTCGATCTTGCCTCCGGAGGGCTGACAGGCCAAAGCTTAACAGGTGACAGCGACCAAATCGGAATAATCGCAAGCCTGAAATAAGTACGCATTGGCGGCGTCTTGAATTAGGCGTCGCTAATTCAGTTCCGCATAATTGAAAAGCACTTGTTTACCAGTTTTGGTGTGGTCAGATACCAGATTTCGGTTGAGAACCCATGGCAGCTAAGTGCCAGTTGCCCCGTGTAAGACTGTCAGTGGAATGTCCGCTCCGGGCAAAAAGCGTTAGATAAGGTCGCTCTTTTCAGCACGCCATTACCTACTCGCTCTGCAGCGCCAGCACCGGATTCAGGCTGGCGGCGCGGCGGGCGGGCAGTACACCCGATACCAGGCCGACCAGCGCCGACAGTGTCAGTGCCAGCAGCAGATAAAAGGGATCGAGTTGTATCGGCAGTGCGGGCATGGCCAGCGTCAAAACGGCAAGGGCCAGTCCGCTGATCAGAATACCGCCTAGTCCACCGATCAAGGCCAGCAGGATCGCCTCACCGAGGAACAGCCACATGACCTGACGCCGGGTTGCGCCAATTGCTCGGAACAGGCCGATTTCGGCGCGGCGTTCATGTACGGTAGTGACCATTATGGTGACAATGCCGATGGCGCCAACGACCAGCGAGATGCCACCCAGGCCGCCGATTGCCACGGTCAGAATGGCCAGGATTCGGTCCAGACTCTTGAGCATTTCGTCCTGAGTGATCAGCGAAAAGTCTTCCACGCCGTGGCGGGCGATCAGGCGTTGTCGAATTCGCTCGGCCATTTCCTGGGCCGTGGTGCCGGCACGGTAGGTGACGTCGATCTCCATCAATCCGGGACGGTTAAACAGGCTCAGCGCTCTTTCCACCGGAATGTAGACGATATCGTCCAGATCGAACCCCAGCATCTGTCCCTTTTCGGCCATGACGCCGACCACCCGGTAGCGCTCCCCCCCTACCCGTATGAACTGCCCCAGGGCGCTCTGCTCGCCGAACAGTTCCTGCTTGACCTTGTGTCCCAGCATTGCCCAGGGTTGTGGGTAGCCTCCGCGGCTGTCTGGCAGGGTGCGTCCCTGAGCGATCTCGAAGCGCCAGGCGGCCGCCATGTCACTGCCAGTGCCGATGATATCGGTGTAACGCACCCGGTTGCCGAATTCGATGGCGCCACTGCCCTGAACCACCGGTACTACAAACTCGACATAGGGCAGTTGCTGCAGGCTCCAGGCATCTTCGACCAGCAGGGGGCGAGTGCTTGCCAGCAGACCACCGGTACCTCCCGTCTGTGATTTTCCGGGGTTGATGGCAACGATGCGGCTGCCGAACTGGGAAAAATTTTCCAGCACATACAGGCGCAAGCCTTCACCCAGCGTCGTCAGCAGTACGACCGCACAGATGCCAATGGCGATGCCGAGGATCGTCAATGCACTGCGCATGCGACTGGATCTCAGGCTGGAGAGTGTCAGGCGAAGATAATCAACGATGCGCATCGGAGATCCCCTTCAGAGCCAGCACAGGCGGCACTCTGGCGGCCTTGCGTGCCGGTAGCCAGGCGAACAACAGGGCGACACCGATCGCCAGCAGCACGGCGCCGATCAATGCCCAAAGTGGCACCGACACCGGAAACTGCGGCCAAAGCCAGTGTCCGGTCCAGAGCAAGGCGTAACCGGCCACCACGCCTGTAAAGGCTCCGATCAGCGTCATGATCAGCGCTTCACTCAGAAACAGACGGTGGACCTGACGTTCGCTGGCCCCCAGTGCCTTCAGCAGTCCGATCTCTGAGGTCCGCTGACTGACACTGATCAGGGTGATGTTCATGATCAGGATGCCCGCGACTACCAAACTGATGGCGGCAATGGCACCGACGGCCAGGGTCAGCAGTTTAAGGACATCGTCGAAAACACCTAAGAGGCTGTCCTGAGTGATGAGGGTCACGTCTCGCTCGCCTTGATGGCGGCGCTGAATCAGCTCAAGCACCTCCTCCTTGACGCTGTCGAGCAGCTCCAGGTGCTGGACCTGAACGAACAGGCGGAACAGGCCCTCAGTATTGAACAGTTGCTGGGCGCTGGCGACAGGGATAATGACCGTATCGTTCATGTCGGTCCCCAGTGAGACGCCGCGGTCCTCCAGCACACCAATGATACGGCAGCGACGATCACCGGTTCTGAGCCAGCGTCCCAGAACGGGCTGCTGATCAAACAGGGAGCGACGTACCTCAGGCCCAATCATGCACACGGGTTCGGCCTGATCCAGAGGGGTTTCCGGCAGCAAGCGGCCCTGTGAAACATACAGCTGGCGGATGTGAAACAACTCGACGCTGGTGCCGACGACGACCAGCTCACGGTTGCGACCACCACCTTCGACCTGGGTAAGACCAACCACCAGAGGGGCGACCGCGCGCACACCCGGCAGGCCGAGCAGAGCTTCGGCATCGCCCAGTGTCAGGTCCCGAGTGCCTTCACCGGTCAGCGGCGGTATACCTCCGGTAGTCTCCTTGCGCCCGGGCAGCACGATAAGGACATCGTTGCCCAGCAGATTGAACTCTTCGAGCACAAAACGACGAGCGCCTTCACCCATACCAGTCAGCAGAAGTACCGCGGCAACACCGACCGCCGTCGCAAGCAGGGTCATCAGGGTGCGGAACCATTGGCCGGTCAGCAGGCGCAGGTTGAAGCGCAACAGGTCAGGGCTGCGCATCCTGCTCATCCTTCAGCAGCTTGCCGTCCTGCATCCACAGGCGTCGGCGTGCTCTTCGACCCATGTTCGCGTCATGGGTGACCATCACCAGGGTGATGCCTTCACTGTTGAGCTCTTCCAGCAGCTCGATTACATCCTGGCCGGAATGGCTGTCCAGGTTGCCGGTGGGTTCATCGGCCAGCAGCAGGGCCGGTTTGCGGATCACTGCCCGGGCAATCGCCACTCGCTGACGCTGGCCTCCGGACAGTTGATTGGGACGGTGGTCGGCGTGGCGGTCCAATCCAAGCCGTTGCAGCAGCTCATTGACCTTCAGATGGCGTTGGGCGGGCGGGGTGCCAGTCAGTACCAGGGGTAGCTCGATATTCTCCCGCGCACTGAGTCGATCAATCAGGTGGTAGGCCTGAAACACAAAACCGATGCGGCAGTTGCGTTCGGCGGCACGGGCTTCCTCGTCCAGTGTGGTCATGTCGGTATCGTTGAGCCAGTAATGGCCACTGTCCGGCGTGTCGAGCAAGCCGAGCATGTTGAGCAGCGTGGACTTGCCGGAACCTGAAGGCCCCATCACGGAGAGATACTCACCGGCAGTGATATTCAGGTCCACATGATCCAGCGCCTGCACTGGCTCGTCGCCGAGCTGATAGCGTTTGCACAGCTGCTCAAGGCGAATCATGGTGCCGGTTCCACTCGGGCTCCGGCTTCTGCGCCGGCAGCATCCAGTGAGCGCAGGATGCGGTCGCCGGCACTCAGGCCGCTGAGGATTTCGGTCCAGGTCCAGTTACCCAGCCCGGTTTCCACATGGACGTCCTCCAGTGTCTGCAGGTTGGCGTCATACCGCAAAACCCGGTTGCCCTGTAATAGGGTTTCGGTGGGAACCCGCAGCACATCGTCACGCTGTTCAATGATCACCTCGATATCGGCACTGTAGCCGACGAGCAAGTGAGCATCATGGGGGGGCGGTGTGAAATTGACATCCACGTCGACCGTCCGGGCCTGTTTCTCCACTTCAGAGACGAAGGGAGCGATGCGGGTCAGCTGACCGTCAAAGTGGCGGCCTCTGAAAGCATCCAGGGTGATGCGTACTCGTTGTCCCACCTCCAGTCGGGAGGCCTCGACTTCATCGATGGGCGCGCGCACGTAGAGGCAGCTGTCATCGATCAGGTCAACAGCAGGCGGTGTGGCTACACCTGGCGGAGAGGGGGTGACATATTCGCCGATTTCACCGTTGATCTCCGCGATGATACCGGCGAAAGGCGCTTTTAGGATGGTGTTATCAAGCAACACCTGATGCAGCTTAAGCGTGGCACGTGCCTGTTCAGTGACTGCCTGGGCTTCGTCACAGGCAAGCACAGCACGGCGGGCTTCGGTCTGGCGCTGGTCGAGCAGCTCTTCGGACGCAAGACGATTCTTGGCCAGTGATTCTGCCCGACGGGCCTCCCGTTGCGCCAGCGCCGCAGTATGGCAAGCACTGGATAGCTGGATTTCACGGGCCTTCAGTGTGGCGGCAACTTCTTCGAGTCGCGCCTTGAGGTCGGCATTCCACAGTTCCAGCAACGGCTGGCCCTGCTCCACGTGAGCGCCTTCATCCACCAGAAGTTGCTCAACGCGTCCCCCCTGGGGCATCGACAGTCGTGAGCGCCGACAGGCTCTGACGGTACCGGCTCGGCTGTTGGCGGCGAGCTGTTCCACTTGCCCGGTCTGCACATCGACAAGGCGTACGCTCACGGGGGAGGGGCGATTCAGGAAGTAGAGTCCTGCTGCGATCAACATCAGCAGGCCAAGGCTCACGAGCAGCTTTTTCATCCGATTGGGCTCCTTGCGTCTCGGATCCAGTATAGGTGAGCCAGCCTCTCTTCGGATTGACCGGACTCAACCGCGTCGGCGCATGTCGGTACGGTGCAGCTCGATGCCGCGATCACGGCAGCGTGCATAGTTGTCGCGGGTCGCCGCCAGTACTTCGGGGGTTTGCACCACGATTTCGACGATGCGTTCGAAATCAAACGCCGCATCGGGGAGCCTGGCAGACAGGTTGACGAAAACCTGGCGATGGTCGGGCAGCTGGTCACCCCAGCCGATCTCGATTGGCGAGTTCGGCGGCTGGCCCAGCAGTACATGAGGCACAAAGCTCTCGGGTTTGGCGCTCCACAGCTGATGGTCCAGCTGACGAGCCGCCGTTTCATGCTCGGTGCTGATGAAGACCCTGAGGCCGAGCCCCAGGATCTTGTCACAGAGCCGGCACAGGAAGGCGGCCCGGCTGTCAGGGTCGCTGTCCGGCAGAATGTAGTAGTCTGCGCGGGACAACGCTTACTCCTCGTGAGCGTGGTGATGGTCTTCCACTTCAACCTGCTCGGCCAGATCCAGCAGGTACTGGCTCAGCATCGGCACGCAACGACCGGTGGCGCCTTTTTCCTTGCCACCGCTGTTCCAGGCTACGCCGGCGATGTCCAGGTGTGCCCAGCGGTACTCCTTGGTGAAGCGTGACAGGAAGCAGGCTGCGGTGATGGTGCCAGCCGGACGGCCGCCGATGTTGGCGATGTCGGCAAAGTTGGAGTCCAGCTGCTCCTGGAATTCATCCCACAGCGGCAGCGGCCAGCCACGGTCAGCCGCGAAGTCGCCGGCATCCAGCAGGGCACCAGCCAGGTCTTCGTCATTGGACAGAATACCGGTCGCATGATGGCCCAGTGCGATGATGCAAGCACCGGTCAGAGTGGCGATGTCGACGACTGTTTCCGGGTTGTAACGACCGGCGTAGGTCAGTGCGTCACACAATACCAGACGCCCCTCGGCATCGGTGTTGAGGATTTCGACGGTCTGGCCGGACATGGTGGTGACGATATCGCCCGGTTTGGTTGCCTGACTGCCCGGCATGTTTTCGGCAGCGGCGATGATGCCGACCACATTCAGCGGCAGCTGCATCTCGGCTACGGCTTCCATGGTACCCAGTACGCTGGCAGCACCACACATGTCGAATTTCATCTCGTCCATGCCGGCACCCGGTTTGAGGCTGATGCCACCGGTATCGAAGGTAATACCCTTGCCGACCAGTACGTGAGGCTTTTCGCCGGCTTCGCCACCGTTGTATTCCATCACGATCAGGCGAGAAGGCTGGGCGCTGCCCTTGCCCACGGCCAGCAGTGAGTTCATGCCCAGCTCGGCCATTTCCTCATCACCCAGAATCTTGACGGTCAGTTCGTCAAACTCTTCGCCCAGCGCTTCGGCACGTTCGGCCAGGTAGGTCGGGGTGCAGATGTTGCCCGGCAGGTTGCCCAGCTCACGGGCGGTATCCACGCCGTTGGCGATAGCGACACCATCCAGCAGGGCGCCTTCGCCCAGTTCAGTGTCCTCTTCTGTCAGCAGTATCTGAACACTTTCCAGTTTGACGGGGTCGGCTTTCTTGCTCTTGGTTTCGTCATACTGGTAGAAATCCGCGGACACCCATTCCACCAGCTGGCGGGTTTCTCGGTAGATATCGTCGCGGTAACTGGCACAGCCGTCGAGGGCAAAAACAACGGAAGTGATGCCGGACTTCTTCAGGGTTGCAGTAATACCTTTAACCAGCTTGCGATAATGACGATCCTTGCGCTCATCACTCTTGCCCAGGCCTACGAGCAGCACGCGGCGTGCCTGAATACCCGGTACCTTGAACAGCAGCAGTTGCTCGCCCGCTTTGCCGGAGATGTCACCGCTGTTGACCAGTTCGGTCAGGTAACCGTTGGAAGCCTTGTCCACAGCCGCGGCAGAGGGGTAAAGGATGCCGTCTGCGCTCAGGGCAACTACGATACATTCGGTTTTCAGTGTTTCGACACTGCCATTGATGATCTCAAAATCCATGACGACTCCGTACAAGACATTGCAGACTGATTGCGCGATAATGCGCCGATTAATGGCCCTTGGGGCGGCGGTATTTTCCGCACCGGGCTGCTCGGCTTTGCGCTACTTATGTTCCTGATGTAACGCGCACTATAAACCATTTCTCCGATTGGAAACCATGGCGGTGAAAGGGAATCTGCTTTGATTATCTTCCGTTATCTGGCCCGTGAGGCGTTGATCTCAACTGCAGCGGTCACCTCTGTTTTGCTGCTGATCATCACCAGTGCCCGCTTGATCAAATATCTGGCCGATGCCGCGACCGGCAAACTTGAGGCCAGCTTCGTGTTCTGGGTGATTCTTTGGCGTATTCCGGGCTTTTTGGAGTTGCTGCTGCCGTTGGGTCTGTTCCTTGGCATTTTGCTGGCCTTTGGTCGTCTCTACCTCGACAGCGAGATGGTGGTGCTGCGTGCCTGCGGTATCAGCCAGAAGCGCCTCGCACTCTATGCTCTGGGGCCAGCGGCACTGGTGGCTGCAATGGTGGCGGTCATGACACTTTGGCTCGCGCCTCTGGGGGCAGCCAAATCGGAAGAGATTTTCAGCATCCAGGAAGCGCGCAGTGAGCTGGAGCTGTTAACGCCGGGTCGCTTTCAGTCGCAAACCAGTGGTCGTCAGGTGACCTATGCGGAATCCTATGACGCCGAGGCCGATCAGTTGCAGGAAATTTTCATCGCGCAGCGTAACGAAGCGGGGGAGCCGATCGTACTGATGGCGGAACGTGCTGAACGTCAGTTCCTGCCGGAGTATGGCGGGCGTTTCCTGATCCTGCAGAACGGCTATCGATATGATGGCGTGCCGGGGCAGGCGGCCTATAGCCGCACAGCTTACGAGAGTTATGGCATCAGCTTGCCTGAAGCCGAAATCGCCCGAGAGGTCACCGAGCTGGACGCCTTGCCGACCCGACAACTGATGACCAGCGAAGATCCCAAACAGGAAGCGCGCCTGCATTGGCGGCTGTCATTGCCGGTTCTGGCGTTCATTGTCACCCTGATTGCGGTGCCGATGAGTCGAACCAATCCACGACAGGGGCGCTTCGCCAAGCTGATACCTTCTATCATCGTGTACCTGTTGTACCTGTCGTTGCTGACCAGCACGCGTTCGGCGGTCGAGGATGGTGATCTTTCAGTCTGGATGCTGTGGGTGATCCATGGTGGCTTTATCCTGCTGGCGGCCAACCTGATTCTGGCTGACCGCTTCTGGGAGCGGGTCTGGAATCGTTTGCCCTCATTGCCCAGGTTTCGTCGGAGGGGTGCCTGATGTTACGTCTTGAGTGGTATATCGCACGCCATGTGATAGGTGCGATTCTGGCCGTGCTGCTCGTCGTTGTCGGGTTGGATTTGGTATCGGCGCTGCTGGATCAGCTGGATGCACTGGATGATCGCTACAGCTTTCTTGATAGTCTGTGGTACCTGACATTAACCATCCCGCGACGAGTCTACGAATTTATTCCCTTGAGCAGCCTGGTGGGTTGTTTGATCGGTTTGGGCATGTTGGCCACGCACAGTGAATTGACGGTGATGCGTGCAGCCGGCTTTTCGACCCGTCGTATCTTGCTCGGCGTGTTCAAGCCGGTCATGTTGCTGGCGCTGTTTGCGTTGGTCCTGGGACAGTTTATCGCGCCGTTTACCGAACAGCAGGCACAGAGCTATCGGGCTCTGGCTGAATCCGGTAATGGGACCATGGGCTCGCGTTATGGGGTCTGGCACCGTGAGGGGCGCAGCTTTATTCACATCAATGCGGTAGAGGGCGGGCGTGTGATTCACGGCATTACCCGCTATCGTTTCGGTGAGGACCATCAGCTGGAGCAGGCCAGTTATGCGCTCAAGGGGCGGTACAGGGATGGCCAGTGGCAGCTGGAGCAGGTCCGTAATACCCGCTTTAGCGAGCAGGGGACGCAGATCGATAATCTGGCTGAAGAAAGCTGGCAGAGTGGCCTGACACCCGACCTGTTGTCGGTGATCGTGGTTGAGCCTCTGGATTTGCCGATCAGTGGTCTTTGGTCCTACTCGCGCTATCTGCAAGAACAGGGCGTGAACGCCGACACCTATCTGCTGGCCTTCTGGAGCAAGCTGCTGCAGCCGCTGGCTATTCTGGCTCTGGTGCTGATCGGCGTTTCCTTTATTTTTGGCCCGCTGCGCAGCGTGACAGTTGGGCAGCGGGTGATTGCCGGTGTCATCTTTGGTCTGATCTTCAAATTTGCTCAGGATCTGCTGGGGCCGGCCAGTACGGTTTTCGGCTTTCCTCCGATGATTGCCGTGATCGTACCGATTCTGCTATGCACCGCTGCTGGTCTTTGGCTGTTGCGCAGAGCCGGTTAAGACTTTGCTTTCTTCTTTTTCTCCGGTTTAGGCAGTTGCACAACGCAGCTGCCTGACCAGCGGTCATGCAGGCTAAGACGTTCGTCAGTCAGCAGCATCCACAGGAAACCGATACCGAAGAGTCCCAGTGACGGGATAGCCAGCAGAAAGCGCATCAGTGCCTGTCCCCAGCTTAGACGTCCACCCGCCATCGTTTGCACGCGCAGTCGCCAGGCCAGCATGCCCAAAGTCTGTCCATTTCGGGTCCAAAAGAAGCCGAAAAACAGGAAAGTCGCGCAGAACAGTGCAGAGTTGAACAGAGCGACCGTGGTGCGAGAACTGGACTCGATACTGATCGCCTCGCCCCCGTTGATACCCACGCTAACGGCACCGATCACCATCCATAGAGCCAGCAGTAGCAGGCTGTCATAGACCATCGCCATGAGGCGCTTGATGAATGAGGCGGGAGTGATCTGCGCGAATTCCTGCTTGAACGGACGGTGCATGGGATCGGTTCCTGATTCCGGCTGAAGACGTTGGTGCCGGATTGTAGCACCGGAAACAGGATCGGGATAAGTTGGTCTGCTCTGGTCGTTGGTTCAGGGTAAGCAGAATGCTCGATCGATCATCTACGGAACGCCAGGCGGGAGTGACCTCCCGCCCGGTTTTGGAAGGTCTTACTGGAACGGGGTTACATACTGGGCCTTGTAGCTTTCAGCCAGCGCCTTGGCTTCGGCCAGTTCGCTTTCGTCCAGTTTCAGCAGCAAGCGGGTTTCGATGGTAGCTGCGGTACGGTTACCGAGCACCGCTGCGTTGTGCATCCAGGCGTAGGCCGCGATGTTGGTGTCTACGCTGGTGTCCTGTCCGTGCGCATTTGAATACAGTGTGCCGAGGAAGAACATTGACTCCATGAAGCCTTTCTCGGCAGCCTTACGATACCAGTGCTCAGCCTCGGCATAGTCCTGATTAACACCTGTGCCGAAGTTGTAGCTGCGGCCGAGGTTGTGCCAGGCTGCTACGACCTCCTGCTCAGCTGCCTTGCGGAACCATTCCAGCGCCTTGCCGTTGTCGCGTGCCACACCATGACCGAATTCATACATTTCGCCGATACGGTTCTGTGCTTCTCCATCGCCCTGTTCCGCCAGAGGGAGCAGCTTATCGAATTCGACTTTATACTCCTTGTTTTTCAGAGCGCGCAGGCTGTTAACGCTCTCAAGGTGACCCTGGCGAGCGCCCTGTTCGTAAAGACGGCGTGCCTTGTCCGTGTCCTGTTCGACGCCCCAGCCGTTTTCATACATCTGGCCCTGAAGGTTCAAAGCATCGGGGTCCTGGGATTTGACCAGTGCCTGCAGCTCGGATTGGGCCTTGGTGTAATCGCCTGCATCCAGAGCGCGTTTGGCTTCATCGATGCTGGATGCGCTTGCAGGAGTGATGTGCAGTGAGAACAGCAGACTTGCCGCTGCAAAAAGTGCGGATTTATTCATTAAAGCCATGCCTTCGTCATCATGTTGATGCATGTCAGGAAGTCGTCTGGACGGCTTCCGCCGAAATTTTATATCAGCAGTGCACTCTTGTGGTGCTCGGAGGGAGTAATCATAATTAGGTAATGTCCCCCACGTGAGACACTTTTCGATAAGGTGTTTCTAATATTTATTGTACAGGAAAATCGCAAAGCGCTGCACCTGTGCTCTTAACATCCATTGCCCTTTTGGGAAGTTGAGGATGATTACTAACATGTCGATACGTACCAAACTGATTGTGGGCTCCATCCTTCCCATTCTGGGCTTGCTGGTGATAGTGGCTGATTCCTTGTTCGAGCTCAAATTGGCCAATGACAACGTGGATCGCCTTTATGCCGATCGAGTTGTGCCGCTGCAGCAGCTCAAGACGGTGTCAGATCTCTACGCAGTCAACGTGATTGATGCTGTCAATAAAGTCGATAATGGTCTGATCAGTGCTGAAGATGCCTACCGTGGTGTAGTTGAAGCCGAGCAACAGATTGCATCCAACTGGCGTGACTATCGCGCCACGACGCTGACGGTTGAAGAGGCTCGATTGGCGGGTGAGGTAGAAAAGCTGTTTGGCGCGGCCAATCAGTCGATCACGCGACTCAAGTCCAAACTGCAACAGATGAGCGGGATCAGCGAGAATGGGTTGAACGAGTTCAATGGTGGGCTTTATGCCACGATTGATCCGGTCACCGAAAAGGTCAGTGAACTGGTCAGCTTGCAGCTGCGCGAAGCGAATATAATGCGCCAGCAAATGCGAGTTGCCTATGGTAACCAGCAGTTGGTGCTCATAGGTCTGGCGGTGGTCATCGTACTGCTGTTGGCACTGTTCGCCTGGTACAACTACCGTTCGATCCGTGGTCCTCTGGAGCACCTGCAGGCAGTCATGAGCCAGGTGGCAAGTAACTCTGATCTTCGTCTTCGGGCGAAGGTTGAAAATAATGACGAGATTGGCCAGATGGCGGGCAGTTTTAACCACATGCTCGAGCAGGTGCAGGAACTGGTAGGACATATTGTCAGTGCAACCACTCAGCTGGCATCTGCGGCGGAAGAGATGAGCAGCATCAGCAGTCACTCCAGCCATGTCATCAACAACCAGCGTGCTGAAGTTGAACAGGTCGCGGCTGCCATGAATGAGATGGTATCCACAGTTCAGGAAGTGGCAGGCAGCGCAGAACGAGCAGACCAGGAAGCTCGGCAGACCCTGGAAGAATCCCGTAATGGTGATCAGGTGGTGGCTCGTGCCGCTGCGTCGACTTCCGAGCTGGTGCATCAGGTGGGACGTGTGGCTGAGCAGATCGCTATCGTGGAGAAAGACAGCGAAAGCATCGGCAGTGTCGTAGAAGTCATCAGAGGGATCGCGGAGCAGACCAATTTGCTGGCACTTAACGCAGCAATCGAGGCGGCACGTGCCGGCGACCAGGGACGTGGTTTTGCCGTCGTGGCGGATGAAGTTCGTTCACTGGCTCAGCGTACCCAGGAGTCTACCGCAGAGATCCAGGGCGTGATTGAGCGCCTTCAGCAGGGGACGCGTCATGCGGTCGAAGCGATGAATGTCAGCCAGGAAAGGGCTGAACTCACCGGGGAGCAGGCCGGGGAAGCGGGTGAGGCATTGCGCCGAATCGCTCAGGCGGTTCAGCGGATTACCGACCTGAACGCACAGATTGCCAGTGCGTCCGAAGAGCAGAGCAGTGTGGCCGAAGAGATCAACCGTTCACTGGTATCGATCAGCGATGGCGCTCAGGAATCTTCAGCTGGCGCATCGCAGACCGAGAGTGCCAGCCATGAGCTTTCACGGCTGGCGGCAGACCTGCAAAATATCGCTACCCGTTTCCGGGTGTAACGCGATACCTGAGTTGTTCAGTCCTTTCTCTGAGGGCTGAGCAGCTCGATCAGGTAACCGTCCGGGTCTTTCACGAATGCCAGGATAGTGCCTGAGCTGCTGTTTTTCATCGGACCTGCCTCACGTACAACCTCACCGCCCCGTGCCTTGATCTGGTCACAGGCTTCATAGACATCATCGACTTCAATGGCGATGTGGCCATAGCCGGTACCCAGGTCATACTCGTTTGTTTCCCAGTTATGTGTCAGTTCCAGTACGGTGTTTTCCGCTTCATCACCGTAGCCGACAAAGGCGAGCGTGAACTTGCCTTCCGGATAGTCCTTGCGTCGCAGCAGTCGCATTCCCAGTACTTCAGTGTAGAAGGCCAGGGATTTGTCCAGGTCAGTTACCCGGTACATGGTATGCAGCATGCGCATGAAAACACCTCTTCAGTCGTGTTGAAAACCTGATCTATATCGCTGATCCCGCAGAATCTGCTTGCGGCTTTCAGTCTACAATGATTAATTGGAAGTATTAATAACAATAGCCAAGGGGGGCTGACCCATGTTTCAGGATATGACTAAACAGTTCAATGAATCCATGGCTCCATTCCGTGAGTTGGTCAATATTCAGACCAAAATGTTGGAGGAGCTGACCCGCCAGCAGATGGAATGCACCAAGGCCTGCCTTGAAGCGACCATGCAGCAGAGCAGCGAGCTGCAGAAATGCAAAACCCCGAATGATCTGATCGAATTGCAGCAGGCTTATGCAAAGGAACTTGAAACGACGCTGAAGGCTGCCAATGAGCAGAATATGAAAGCCCTGACCGCCGCGCAGCAAGCGATTCAGCAGCTGACCCAGAACTCGCTTGAGGCTTTTACTGGCAAGAAGTAAAGTTGAGCGAGTTCACTGTTACCAGAAGCAGCCCGGTGTGGCTGCTTTTTGTTTTTAGAGATGGAGATTATGGCACTCAGCATCGGTTTGTTTTACGCCAGTACCACCGGTAACACAGAGCAGATTGCGGATCAGATTGCGGCCATGTTGCCGGATTGCATCCATCTGCATGATATTGCGGTGGAAGGCGTGGCCGCCATGGCTGAATATCGCTGTCTGATTCTGGGTATTCCAACCTGGGACTTCGGAGAGTTACAGGAGGATTGGGCTGAGCATTGGGAAGAGCTGTCGGCACTGGATCTGAGCGGTAAACGTGTGGCCCTGTTCGGTTTGGGTGATCAGCTGGGATATGGTGAATGGTTTCAGGATGCCATGGGACTGCTGGATCAACAGGTGCGGAACGCGGGTGCACAGGTAGTCGTCCACTGGCCGGTGGTTGGTTATCAGTTCGAAGCTTCGAAAGCATTGACGGAGGACGGACAGTACTTCGTGGGTTTGGCGCTGGATGAAGATGGCCAACATGGTGAAACCGAAGAACGCTTGCAGCATTGGCTGCCTCAGGTGATCTCCGCTTTCGAAGCCTGAAACCCCTTCAGGCGGCAGGCAAGATACCAGCATAGGCTGAGCGCTTGCAGCAGTGTGGCGCTCCCCAATGCTGCTCGATAGGCCTCGGCCGGATAGTCTACGCCATTGGTGGACGGCCAGCAGGCGATAATGGCACCCATTCCCCACTGTACAATGAACGCGCCGAGAAAAATGCCGAGATTGAGACTGGTGCTGACACGGGCACTGATTTCGGTCGGAAACTGTTGTGCCAGCCCTGCGAACATCAGTGTGCCTGATGTGCCGAAGAAGCCGAATGCCACCCATGCCAGAGTATCTACCTGAGTCGGGTGTAACTGAATCCACAGCAGTGCCAACAAGAAACCACTCATGCCGATGAAGCTGACGCTCTGAGTGCTGATGCCGATGCGGTTCATGCGGCTGGCAATCACCCCTAACCCCAGAAAGCCGGCCACCATACTGGCTGCTGACACCAGCAGGGTCTGGGCCGCTTCAGCAGGGGGTAAAAGATTGACCTGTTGTAACCAGATGCCCGCCCAAAGTGATTGAGTCGCGATGAAAACGGATTGGGACAGCATGCTGGCCGGAGCCAGCTGGTAGAACGTCGGGGAGCGGATAACTGTCAACGTCTGGCGTAGCTGAATCAACATACTCGCAGGTTTATGCTGTGACTCTGTTAATGGAATCCAGCGGCTGATCAGCAGGGCAATCAGCAGGCTAATCCCTGCCAGGACAATGAAAAGTGTCCGCCAGTCACTGTACTGCAACGCCCATTCCACGGGCGCGGTCGCGGTCAGGGCACCCAGACCACCGCTGGTCAGCTGGAGTCCATTGATCAGGGGGAGCTGTTCTGCCTTCAACCAGGTGGTATAGCTCTTAAAAGCAGCCATGAGACAGGCCGAAACGCCGATGCCGATCAGTCCTCGCCCAATCCATAGACCCAGGCTGTCTTCGGCCAGTGCAAACGTCAGGCTTCCGGCAGCGGCGAACAGGAGTAGGGTTGCTGCGACATGGCGGGTCTGATATCGATCAAGCAGAATGCCCAGCGGGATCTGGCAGGCAGCGAAGGTCAGGAAGTAGGCGCTGGAAATAAACCCCAGAGTTGCGCTGTCCAGGCCAAGATCACTCATGATAGCCGGTGCCACAACAGCATTGATGACCCTGAACACATAGGAGAGCCAGTAACCGAGGGCAAAGGGGATGAGCAGACGAACGATTAGCGGCATGGAACTTTGCATCCTTGTCAGAGACTGAAGAGGGCCAGGGTTAGGCCAAATTATACTTCAGGACGTGGCTGGGGAACTGCTCTTCGAGCAGTGTTGAATTTAAGTATTAGTTTGGTCTAATGTGTGTTCCACGTCCGATTTATCCAGAAAGGAAATGATAATGAAGAAATTTGCTGCAATGGGATTGGCAGGAATTCTGGCTGCGGCCAGTACAATGGCGGTCGCGGCCAAGCCGGAAGACGCAATCGATTACCGTCAGGGCGTATTCAGTGCGATCAAGTGGCACTTTGGCACCATGGGCGCGATGGTAAAAGGCAAGATGGAGTATGATGCTGAAGATTTCAGTCGTCGTGCTGAGATCGTGGCCCAACTGAGTAAGCTGCCGATCGAAGGTTTTCTTCCGGGTACCTATGAGGGCGAAACCAGCGCGCTGCCGGCTATTGAGGATGATCGTGAAAAGTTTGATGGCGGCATGAAGGCGCTGGTGGAGCGAACAGCCGCTTTGGCTGTGGCTGCCCAGACCGGTGATCTGGAGCAGATCAAGCCAGCATTCGGAGAAGTTGGCAAGACCTGTAAAGGTTGTCACGATAACTTCAAGGAGTAAGATTCAGGCGTATCCGGTGTGATAGAAAAAAGGGCGCCTTGACGCCCTTTTTTGTTTTTGTACTACAACAAATTGAGCAGACTCCAGACAGCAGTGCCGGCCAGCAGCGCCAGAACGATACCGCGAGAAAGCGGGGCGAACGGATAGTGCCCCGCCTGCGTGGAACCGGGCTTGCGGCCATGCAGCATCGCCTGAACCAGCTTTTCCCCCTTGAAAACCTGATGTACGAACACACCCAGCAGGTGAAGTCCGATGGCGATGAGCAAGCCGTCGAAGATCAGTTTGTGCCATCGGGTAATTTCCACGCTGAGGTCATAGCCGACAAGATGGACCAGAGGGCCTTCGGTGAAAATCTCGTCATTGGCAAAAAGGCCGGTGCCAGCCTGAGCGGCACTGAGCGCTAACAGTAGCAATACCATCCAGCCGCCCAAGGGGTTATGGCCAGTGTGGCGGGGCGCTTCGCCTTTGGCCAGCTGCTGACCGTATTTCAGCGTATGGGCCGGTGAGCGGACAAACTCGCTGAAACGTGCATAGTGGCTGCCGACCACACCCCAGAGGATACGGAAAGTAACCAGTCCCAGCACCGAGTAGCCAGCATACATATGCCATTGCATCCAGTTGCCGCCCTGTTCACCGCTCCACCAGGCAAAAAGGATGCTGGCCGCCAACGACCAGTGGAACAGACGAATAAAAATATCCCAGACCGGTGTGGGTTCCTTGTCAGTATGCAGTTGGGTCATATCAGAATCCATTTAACCAGAAATGACAGGTAAGGCTGGCGATGTAGCCCAGCAGGATCGCCCAGCTCCACTTCAGATGGCTGTAGAACGTATAGGTTCCCTTGGCCTGCCCCATGAGGGCAACTCCGGCAGCAGAGCCTATCGACAGCAGAGAGCCGCCTGTGCCGACGGCCAGTGTCGCGAGCAGCCACTGGTTGAGCGTCATGCCTGGATCCATGCTCAGGACCGCAAACATGATCGGAATATTATCCACCAGGGCTGACAGCAGGCCGATAACGGCGTTTGCAAGGTTGATTCCCCAGCCCTCATAGAGCAGTACCGACAGGTTGGTCAAATAGCCCAGGGTGGCAAGGCCGCCGACACAGAGTACAACGCCGTAAAAGAACATCAGCGTATCCCATGACTCACGTTCCACGACCTTGAAAATATCAAAGCGTCGAATGACCCCGGAATGATCACCATGCAGCAAGCTGTGTTTTGTCGTGCTTTCAGCGTGGTGGTGGGTAATGTGCCCGTGCTCTCGGAAGATAGGATCATGAAAGCTGAGGTAGTAGCCATAAATCTTGAGGACCCCAAGCCCTGTCATCATGCCCAGTACCGGTGGCAGGTGAAGCATGCTGTGTACCATGACGGAGAGTGCGATGGTCAGGAGAAACAGCAGCACGATGGTCACGCCCCCTTTTTTCATTCTCTGGTGGCGAGGTTCACCGCTGGATTGAGAGCGTTCGATCGTAAGGCTCATCAACAGGGCGGGGATAATCCAGTTGACCAGTGAGGGCAGCAATAGCTGAAAGAAATCGACAAACTGAACAACACCCTTTTGCCACACCATCAGTGTCGTAATGTCACCAAACGGACTGAAGGCTCCACCCGCATTGGCGGCAACCACGACGTTGATGCAGCCGACCGAGATAAAACGGTAGTTATGGTCGCCAACGGCCAGTACAACGGCGCCCATCAGCAGGGCTGTGGACAGGTTGTCGGCAACCGGAGAGATCAGGAAGGTCAGAGCGCCTGTCACCCAGTAGATGGTGCGTATGGTATAGCCACGGGACACCAGCCAGGTGCGTAGCGCTACGAATACTCGCCTTTCTTCCATCAGGTTGACGAAAGTCATCGCGGCCAGGAGGAACAGAAACAGCTCAGCATAGTCGAGTATGTAGTGTCTGAGCTGGATGCCTGCCGTGTGAGGATCTCCATGCTGCTGGTAAGCGATGCCAACCAGTACCCAGATCAGACCGGAGGCGACAATGACCGGTTTGGATTTGCGCAGTCCCAGCTGTTCTTCCAGCACCACGAATACGTAGCCCAGCAAAAAGACCAGCAGGGCCAGGTAACCATATACACTGGTGGTCAGATCCAGCAAATTCGGGACGGAAGAGGTCGTCATCCTTCGGGTTTCCTTACCGAAACGGGGCGTTGGATGCCGGAGCTGGGCTGCTTTACCTTTCACTCAGGCGGTCATTGACCCGACCCATTCTCACCCAGCCGACAGACTAAGTCGAGCCGGGGGCGATCCCGTGGTTGAGTCATTCAAACAGCGCCCCTGATCGGTTAGAATAAGCTCCTTTTTTCCAAGCAGCGAGTATCCAAGTACCACGATGGAAATCAATCCGATTCTCAACAGCCTGAAAGAGTTCAGCGAGCGTACCCAGGCGCTGCGCACCTACCTCGATTACGATGGCAAACGCGAACGTCTTGAAGAGGTCGAGCGTGAGCTGGAAGACCCCAATGTCTGGAACAATCCGGAAAATGCCCAGCAGCTTGGTAAAGAGCGTGCGGGACTGGAAAGCGTGGTCAAAACCATCGACGAGCTGGAAATCGGCGTCAGTGATGCCCGTGATCTGCTGGACATGGCTGTTGAGGAGGACGATGAGGATACCGTTGCCGAGGTCGAAGCCGATGTGGCACGACTGAAAAACATGCTGGAACAGCTGGAGTTCCGCCGCATGTTCTCCGGCGAAGCTGATGCCAATAACGCCTTCCTGGAGATCCAGGCCGGCTCCGGTGGTACCGAGGCGCAGGACTGGGCCAACATGATGCTGCGCATGTACCTGCGCTGGGGTGAAAGCAAGGGCTTCAAGACCGAACTGCTGGAAGTATCCGGCGGTGAAGTCGCCGGTATCAAGTCTGCGACTATCCGCTTCGAAGGCGAGTATGCCTACGGCTGGCTGCGCACCGAAACCGGTGTGCACCGTCTGGTGCGCAAGTCGCCGTTCGACTCTGGTGGCCGTCGTCACACGTCTTTCTCTTCCGTATTCGTATCGCCGGAGATCGACGATAACGTGGAGATCGAGATCAACCCGGCCGACCTGCGCGTGGACGTATACCGTGCCTCTGGTGCCGGCGGTCAGCACGTTAACCGGACCGAATCCGCTGTGCGTATTACCCACGAACCGTCCGGCATCGTGGTACAGAGCCAGTCCGCTCGTTCCCAGCACCAGAACCGTGACACCTGTATGAAGCAGCTGCGTGCGAAGCTGTATGAGATGGAGATGCTCAAACGTCGTGAGGCTGCACAGGAGTTGGAAGACTCCAAGGCCGACATCGGTTGGGGCAGCCAGATCCGCTCCTATGTACTGGATGACCAGCGTATCAAGGACCTGCGTACCAACGTGCAGACCTCCAACTGTGATCGCGTACTCGACGGCGATCTGGACATGTTTATCGAAGCCAGCCTCAAGGCTGGCCTGTAAGAATCCGTTTTAAGGTAGATCCGATGTCAGACAATAACGTGCAGCAAGATGAAAACCGCCTGATTGCCGAGCGCCGCGAGAAACTCGCCGCCCTGCGCCAGGCCGGTAACGCCTTCCCCAACACCTTCCGTCGCGACAGCTACGCTGAGGACCTGCAGCAGGCGCATGGCGAGAAAAGCAAGGAAGAGCTGGAAGCGGCAGAGATACGTGTTTCCGTCGCCGGTCGTGTGATGCTAAACCGTGGTGCCTTCATGGTGCTGCAGGACATGAGCGGCCGCATCCAGCTGTACGTGAACAAGGAAGCGCGTGCCTTTGCCAAGTCTGTTGACCTGGGCGATATCATCGGTGTCACTGGTGTGCTGCACAAGTCCGGTAAGGGCGACCTCTACGTCGACATGGCCGAATTCGAAATGCTGACCAAGAGCCTGCGCCCGCTGCCGGACAAGTTCAAGGGGCTGCAGGACATGGAGATGCGCTATCGTCAGCGCTATGTGGATCTGATCATGAACGATCAGTCACGCAAGGTGTTCGAGATGCGCTCCAAGATCGTCGCCGGTATCCGCAAGTACCTGATCGATCGCCGCTTCATCGAAGCGGAGACGCCGATGCTGCATCCGATCCCCGGTGGTGCCAGTGCGCGCCCGTTTGTGACCCATCACAACGCCCTGGATCTGGACATGTACCTGCGTATCGCGCCTGAGCTGTACCTGAAGCGACTGGTGGTGGGCGGTTTTGAGCGTGTATTCGAGATCAACCGCAATTTCCGAAATGAGGGGCTTTCTACCCGTCATAACCCGGAATTCACCATGATCGAGTTCTACCAGGCCTATGCTGACTACAACGACCTGATGGATCTGACCGAAGACATGCTGCGCACAGTGGCGCTGGATGTGTTGGGTACCACCGTCGTGACCAACACGGTCCGCAACGAAGATGGCGAAGTGCTGGAAACCTTCGAATACGACATGGGCAAGCCGTTTACCCGCATGAGCGTGTTTGACTCCATCCTGCACTACAACCCGGATATCACTGCAGAAGCGCTGGCCGACGAAACCGCTGCGCGTCAGATTGCCGAGCGCATGGATATTGACGTGAAAGACGGCTGGGGTCTGGGCAAGGTACAGATCGAGATCTTCGAGAAAACGGTTGAGCATCGTCTGCAGCAGCCTACGTTCATCACCGAGTACCCGACTGAAGTGAGTCCGCTGGCACGTCGTAATGACCATAACCCGCACGTTACGGACCGTTTCGAATTCTTTGTGGCCGGTCGTGAGCTGGCCAACGGTTTCTCGGAGCTGAATGATGCCGAAGATCAGGCCGAGCGCTTCCTGAAGCAGGTCGAAGAGAAAGACGCCGGTGACGACGAAGCGATGCACTTTGATGCCGACTACGTTCAGGCGCTGGAATACGGCTTGCCGCCGACCGCCGGTGAGGGCATTGGCATCGACCGTCTGGTAATGCTGTTTACCGACTCGCCGTCGATCCGTGACGTACTGCTGTTCCCGGCGATGCGTCCGCGCGGCTGATCGGGACTGGCGACAACAGATTATCCACAAGGGCCACGTCACGTGGCCCTTCTTGTATTGGGAGCTGACGTTAATGCGGGCAGGGGCGTGGCCCTCACGAGCATTAACCGGGTCTATTCAGGAGAAGGTTAATGGCACTGGACAATGCACCGAGCTGGCAGCCCTGGCTGCAGCCGGAGTTTGATCAGCCTTACATGCAGTCGCTGAAGCGGTTCCTGCAAGCCGAGAAGGCGGCTAACAAGGTTATCTATCCACACTCTTCACACTGGTTCCATGCCCTTGAGGCCACCCCGCTGGACCGGGTCCGAGTCGTGATCCTCGGTCAGGACCCGTACCACCAGCCTGGTCAGGCGCATGGGCTGTGTTTTTCGGTCAAGCCTGGTGTCAGGATTCCGCCCTCGCTGGTCAATATCTACAAGGAACTTCAGGCGGATCTGGGAATTGCTCCAGTGGATCACGGCTATCTGGAGCACTGGGCTCGCCAGGGCGTGCTGTTGCTTAATGCCGTGCTGACGGTCGAACAGGGCAATGCCAACGCTCACCAGGGCAAGGGCTGGGAACAGTTCACCGACCGCATCATTCAACTGGTCAATGAACAGTGCGAGCATGTGGTTTTTCTGCTCTGGGGCAGTTATGCACAGAAGAAGGGAGCCTGTATCGATGACAGGCGTCATCTTGTACTTAAGGCTCCGCACCCGTCGCCTCTGTCCGCGCACCGTGGCTTTCTGGGCTGTGGTCACTTCAGCAAGGCGAACCAGTGGCTGGTCGAGCAGGGGCGGGAGCCGGTCGACTGGCAGTTGCCCGTTGACCTCATTGAAGAGAAAGTAAACTCATAAGCAGGGGGGGCTGGGATCTAACGGCAGCAGTTAGATTCGCGATAATGTCGTTCGGAAAAAAACGTGAATAAAAAGCCGGCTAAATAGCCGGCTTTCCTTGATTAGGCTTGGCTGACTATCGTTTGCGAGGCAGCATTGCCTTGATATCACGGTTCAGTGGCAGGCTGAAGTCATGGGAGCCTAGGATGATATTATCGCTGGTGCGTACCATTCGCACGTTCACATACACATTGCTGCCACCGATGGCGTAAGTGCCCAGCAGTACGGCCTGAGCATCATGGGCCTGTACCAGGCTGTGCAGTTTGCGGGACAGGATCAATTCACCAGTGCGCTCCTTGATGAACAGGCTGTCGCGCATCTTTACTTCAATCACTGGTACGCTATTTGAAGACAGGGCGCTGGAGAACTGTTCAGACAGTGTTCGGCCTAAGGTGGAAGATTGCTGCAAATCATCGATATCAGCAAATGTTGCTGCCAGTACCGGCGCTCCCAGCTTCAAACCACTGGTCTTGGCGATCAGCTGGCTTGAAGCGCTTTTCACTTCCTGGATCAGATCCACTTCTGCGGCCTGCGGAGAGCTTTTGGGTTGCGTTGTTGTGCAACCGCTGGCACCGAGCATAGCAATCGTCATAAAGGAAGCCGCCAGGATCGTTTTGCTTTGTTTCAACATGACTCTATCTCCCAAGTTACCATTCGCCGCTGACGTTCATGCTCTTCAGCTTGGCACCCTCGCTGGCGGGCGAGTAATGGCCGTTGTCACCCGGGTTGATGTAGTAGATGTTGGAGTTGGAATACACCACCTGATCCGCCATGGTCACCTGAGTGGTGATGACCACTTCCTGATCGGTTTCGCTGGTCCAGCTACCGCTGAACAGATCGGTAGCAGCGGCTGCCGGGATCAGCGCCAGTGCAGGCTCAGCCCAGTTGTTGTAAGGAATAGTTGCAACAGCAATACCAGCAGCTAATGCAGTCATTGCTCCCTCTGGTGCACGGATGTAGCCGCGGTCCTTGTGCTCTACAACCTGTACCTTATAGCTCACAAGAGCCGCCTGAGTTGGAGATGTCTTGACATAGGCACCTTTGGCCACAAGTTGGCTGGTCAGCAGGGTGTCGAAGGCTCTGCTGAAAGGCGTCGTCTGGTCAGGGCTCTTGATGAACAGTGGCTGGTTTTTCAGCCGCTCATTCTGAGTCAACAGGTCAGCTTGGTGCTGGGCTAAAACGTCCCAGTGATGTGCGGCCTGCATCTTCTGTTGTTCAGAGATGGGGTAAGTCGTTGCGATGGGGGCTTGTGATGTGTGAGTACCAAAGCATCCTGCAAGCAATGTGCTGCCGATGCTCAGGAGGCATACCTTCCGAAGCATGGTGTGTTCCTTCATGTTAGTGAGTCCAGAGCAGAGGATAGCGCAAAATCTGCTCGGAAAATAAGTCTGCTTTAATTAAATCTGGGTGCCGACGACATCAGCCGCTGTCACTCTGGAGGCGTCAGATTACCAGAGGGTAGCAGTACATCGAACGACCAAAATCAATAAACATGGCGATTGGCACTGGCGAAATCAGCGCTTGCTTTCGAACAGTCGCGGGTCGAGTGTGTAGGGCAGCTCTTCTAACGACAGCACCGGCCCTGCCACGGACTCCAGATGGATGGTGTGCTGCTCGGCCTGATCCTTGACGATAACAGCAAGCACGCGGTAAAGATTGTCGCCACAGCGAGCAACACGCACCAGTTGACCCACATTGTCCTTGTCCGGACTGGCCAGTGGCATTCCCGGATGGGGAGGCTCGGTCATCTCGACCTCTGCCAGATACATGGGCCGCTTGAGCTGACCACGGTGTTGAAGTCGGGTGACGATCTCCTGACCGGTATAGCACCCCTTGGTAAAGCTGACGCCTTCGAACACCTGCAGGTTGATCATCTGCGGAATGAAAGCCTCCCGGGTGGAGGGAAACAGATCAGGAATGGCGGCATTGACGGCGGCCAGCTCCCAGCAGTTGCTGTCCTCCAGGCCTGCTGTGGCCAGCACCAGTTCCATAAGCTGCGTCAACTGATCAGCGGCAAACCAGCATTCGATCAGGGTATCGCTGTGTCGAGCCAGAACGCAGTTGCCAATGTTGGCCTGAATACGTTCGGCCAGGGTGCCGGCTTCTGAGCCAAGCAGGCCAATCCCCAGCAGGTTCTCTTCCAGCACGGCTTCCGCCTTGGAGAAGATGATGTACTTCTTCAGCAGAGCAAGCGCGTCAGTCGCCATCGAGCTGCGTGTGCGCAGCCAGTAACAGGCTTCGTCGGCACGGATCACCTGATAGAGGCTGTGAATATGACCCTTGATATTGCAGTGAGCACCGGGTAGTGACCCCAGGCGGTCCACTTGTGCAAGATCACAGCTGAGCTGGCCCTGCAGGAATTTATGGGCATCGGGGCCGGAGACAGAGATGATGCAGGCATCTGTCAGTGGAATAACCGACGTCGGCATGTCATGGGCAGGTGTGCGGCTGATCTGATCATCGGTCAGCTGAATACCCGGCTGTTGCAGCCATTCGCGCCAGTGAGCGTGCATAGGGAATTGATCTCCATTGAAAATCGGATGCCGTGAGTCTAAACAATAAACGGGCCTTTATCAGCCCGTGTTATTCAGGGTTATTACGCCTGGCGTGCCTGACCGATGCTTCGGCCCATCACGACGGCATCACCTGCACTCAGTTGTTCGGCCCAGTCCATGACGTCGGAGCCAAACAGCAGAATGACGGTAGAACCCAGCTTGAAGCGCCCCATTTCTTCACCCGCTGCGAGCTCAACAGGCGTGCGGCCCGGGGCAGCATCAAGCACCAGCGGCTGGCGAGGCAGCGGTGCTACCTGGCCGCTCCAGACGGTTTCGATGCCGGCTACGATCATGGCACCCACCAGAACCATCGCCATCGGGCCCAGCTCGGTATCAAAGATGGCCACCAGACGCTCGTTGCGAGCAAAGAGGTTTTCGACACCTGCGGCGGTCACCTGATTGACAGAATACAGGTCACCGGGAATGTAGATGCTCTCGCGCAGTGTACCGGCCACCGGCATATGAACACGATGGTAGTCCCGTGGCGACAGGTAGATGGTCGCAAAACTGCCGTTGATGAAAGGCTTGGCGCGCTCCAGATCTCCTCCCAGCAGTGTGCTCAGGGCATAACTATGGCCCTTGGCCTGAAAAATGCGACCGTGCTCGATGGGGCCCAGTTGACTGATGGCGCCATCAGCCGGTGACAGGATCGCGCCCCGGGTATTGTCCAAAGGGCGTGCATCCGGTTTCAGTGCGCGTGTAAAGAAGGCATTGAAGTGCTCATAGGCTTCGGGGTTGGGTTCCAGTGCCTGACTCATATCGACCCGGTAGCGCTTGCGAAACCAGTTGATGAAGAGGTTTTTGACCCAGGGGGTGCGGCACTCAGCCAGGCGCCCAACCAGACGTGAAAGCAGGTGTTGAGGCAGCAGCTTCTGAAGCAGGATAAAAAGAGAATCTTTCAAATCGTTACCTATCAATAATGTCGGGTATCACTGGGTTTCAACTGGCAGGTCGAGTCGGTTGCCCCACTCATACCAGGAACCGTCATAGCAGGCCAACTGGGCGATCCCCAGCCACTTGCCAACCAGGTAGGTCAGCCCTGAGCGACGATGGGTCTGGCAGTGGGTCACAACGCGCTTATCAGTTTCTATGCCTTGTTCGAGCAGCAGAGTGGCAAGTTGTTCTCGTGGCTTCAGCCATGGAATGGGGCCTGGTTGAAGCAGGTCTGTCCACTCCAGGTGGCGTGCACCGGGGATGTGGCCGCCCTGTTTGGCATTGATTACTTTGGCACCGCTGTATTCGTCAGCCGAGCGGGCATCCCAGACACAGATTTCATTGTTTTCGAGGCCGGCCAGTATGTCTTCGGCCGTGACGCGCAGAGAGCTCACCTCATGAATCGAGACCTCTGAAGGCGTCGCCTGATTGGCTTGCTGCTCCAGCGGCAGGCCAGCGGCTTTCCAGCCCTCCAGCTGCCCGTCCAGGAAACTGGCCGATTCGTGGCCGATGCTGTTCAGGGTCCAGATAAGACGGCCAGCCCAGGGGCCCATCTGGTCGTCATAGGCGACGACCTGAGTGTCAGGTGTCAGACCCAGGTCGGAAGCCAGTGACCGGAGCTGTTCAGGTGTCGGGATCAGATTGGGAATCTCGCCTTCACCACGCAGCAGATGCTTGGGGTCCAGATGGATGGCGCCAGGAATATGTCCCGCCAGGTAGTTTTCCGCACTGGACAGGTCGAGGATCAGAACCTCGGGGGAGTGCAGGTGACGGGCAAGCTCCTCGGGGGAGATGACCAGAGGTAGAGGCAGCATGGTGATATCCGATACTTGTTCTGTTGTCAGGGGATCATAGCGAAGCCGGGGCTGTACGCAAAGCTATCCGGCCAGACGCCGCATGGCCTGAGAAGCGGCAGCGCACAGCTGGCGGAACTGCTCAAACTGGAACGGTGACAGCTGTTCATGTCGGGGCAGATCGTCCGCATAGATCAGCGCGACTGGTGTACTGCTCTGGAAGATGGACATCAGCATGTAATCTCCCTGATCAAGCCGGCTGGTGAAGGCTTCAGGCAGCATGGGGTCCAGCTTCTTACGGTTGCGGCTATCCATCAGTATGCCTGCGGGTTTCTCGCTCAGGCGTTTGAACAGACTGGGAACTTCCAGGCTGATCCTGACCTCGCCAAGCGAGTGCTCAGCCGGCAGGCCAAGGCGGTGGGCGCATTGCAGTTGTTGGCGGGGCAGGTTGACCAGCAGCAAGGCCAGTCTCTGTAGTCCCAGCCCCTGGTGGAGCCCCTGTAGCAGGGTTTGCAGCACTTGTGCCGGCTTGGTAAAGGCGTATTGAGGATCGGTGAGGCGCTCCAGCGACTGCCGGTAACGATCACTGTCGAGGTGTTCTTCGACCGGCCTGGCGACGTCCTCCTGCTCTGCGGGAGGCTCGGCCAAGGTCGTCGGTGCCGGGCTGGGAGGAACCTCCAGCAACGGATAACTGCCTTTACTCAGGCGTTTCAGCTCGGGGGAGGGAATCAGTCCAGTGTGTGGAGTCCCATCCTGTGTCGGCAGAAAAATCAGTTCGGCGGCAGGACTTAGGGTGCCGGCAACGTGGTAGCGACGTGCAGCTTCGGCGCAGTGCTGGTGCAACTGCGACACCAGACGGTCCGTTGTCAGGCTGAGGTAGTCGGCCAGAATGTCGAACAGACGCAAGGCCTTGTCGCTGTGCCAGCTGCGCGTCGTGGTCAGGGCCAGCCAGTTACCCAGCTTGACCGGAAAAAAGCGCTGCTGGGTCAGTTGATTGATGTTGCGCATGTCCAACTTGCCCAAGGATGGGTCCTGAACGGCGCGACGGTGCAACAGATGCAGGTCATTGTGGCTCGGTGAAGTCGCATGGCTCAGAGCATCCCGGGTCAGCTCCGGCAGGTCCCAGCGTGCTGCCAGCTCGGCCCCCAATGCCTGCAGAGTGCAGCCGAAAATATCCTGTTCAGCCAGTGCAACGTCTACGCCATGAAGCAAAACTCGCTCTTGATAGTGCTGCTTGTGCAGGGGGGCATAAAGCCATGCCAGCCAGTGAATGAAGCCATACAGCAGCGAGGCCAGACGAACCTCTTCCACAAACGGCAAGCCCCGCATGCGGCAGAGTTCAGCACTTTGAAAGGATGCATGAAGACTGTCCGCGATGGCGCGAAAATACATCTTTTGCTGCATGCTGCCCGGGTTGATCTTCAGGCTGCTGAGCTCCTTGGCAAGGGTCTGTAACCGGTCCAGGCCGATGGAACTGACGGCGTGCTGGATACTCGTGACCGAAGTGCGTTTACCCTGATGAAGCTGTTGCGCCGTGCGGGTTACGTGCAGGCTGAGGACAGGATCCGAACTGACCAGATGGGTCAGTTGTTGCAGGGTGCTGCGGTCGTTGGCCAGCAAGCGCCGAAAGCGGGTCAGAATACTGACACGAACCGGCAGAGCCCTGGTTTCCAGGTAGTCGGCCCAGGCCTCAAGGCCGTGGAGATAGGGGCGAGGTGCGGGCTGGCTGTTTGGCATGGGTCAGCGGCTGTCCTGCATCGAGTTCAGAATCTGTTGGTAACTGTTGAAGCGTTGCGGGCTGATCGAGCCATCTTCCAGTGCCTGCAGAAAGGCGCAGCCCGGTTCCTGCTCATGGCGGCAGTCGCGGAAGCGGCAGTGGCCGCGCAGGTCGGCCAATTCTCTAAAGCCTTCCAGTACCTGCTCTTCGGTCATGTGCCAGAGCGCAAACTCACGTATCCCCGGTGAGTCAATCAAGTCACCGCCATCGGGAAAGTGGAACAAGCGCGCAGTGGTCGTGGTGTGACGGCCCTTGCGACTCTGTTCGGAGAGTGCGCCGGTTTTCAAGTCGGCCCCCGGTAACAGACTGTTGATCAGCGAGGACTTACCCACACCGGACTGGCCGACGAAAACGCTGATATGATCGGCCAGTAATGCCTTGAGCTCGTCCAGGCCATGACTGCTGGCGGTGGAGGCCTGCAGTGTTCGGTAACCCAGCTGGTGATATTGCTCCAGCAGGGGCTCGAGGCGTTGGCGGTTGTCCTCGTTCAGAAGGTCGGCCTTGTTCAGCAGCAGCACCGGTTCGATGCCGCTGGCCTCAGCCGCAACCAGATAACGGTCGATCAGGTTGGCATGCGCATAGGGTTCGACGGCGATCACGATGACGATGTAATCGATATTGGCCGCGACCGGCTTGAGTTCACCATGGTTGTTCGGGCGCAGGAGTTCACTGTGGCGATCCAGTGCCGCCACCACCACGCCGCTGTCGGTAGATCGGCGCCAGATCACGCGATCGCCGGTGACCAGCTGACCCAAATGGGTGCGCATATGGCAGCGCTGGATTTCACCCTTGTGTTCACCCTCGAGCACTTCTACATCGACCTGACGACCGAAATGGGAAATGATCAGGCCCTGCTGTTCCGGCCCCAGATCGCCACCCTCCAGCTGATCCTCGATGAGGGTGTCACGTCGCTGGGCGCGGGCTGCGCGCTCTTCCTGAATCTTGCTGATGCGCCAGGCTTGGCGCCGGTTGACTTTGCGTTTTCCCATACCGACCGGTATCACTCGCTCACTGCTACTCTCATTGACGTGCTAAGGTATTCCAATCCGAGTTAAATTGACAGTTTTGCCAGGGGAGAAACAGTGCATGGCACTCAAGGATAATCTGATCTGGATCGATCTGGAGATGACCGGGTTGAACCCGGATACAGACCGAATCATCGAGATGGCCGTGATCGTAACCGATCCGGATCTGAATCTCATAGCCGAAAGTCCTGTGATAGCAGTGCATCAGCCGGATACTGTGCTCTCCCGCATGGACGAGTGGTGTACCCGCACGCACGGTCAGTCCGGGCTGACCGACCGCGTACGCAACAGCGCCATCAGCGAGACCGAAGCGGAACAGATCATGCTCGCATTCCTGCGTGAACACAGTGAGCAGGGCGCCTCACCCATGTGCGGCAACAGCATTGGTCAGGATCGTCGTTTCCTGTGGCGTTACATGCCTGAGCTGGAAGCGTTTTTCCACTATCGCAACCTGGACGTCAGCACCATCAAGGAATTGGCGCGGCGCTGGAAACCTGCGGCACTGGAAGGCTTCAAGAAACAGGCCAACCACCTGGCACTGGACGATATCCGTGAGTCGATCGAAGAGCTGAAGCACTACCGGCGTCATTTCTTCCGCCTGTGAGGCAGCGGTCACTCCGGCAAGCGGCGTGCTCCCGGGTGGTCAAGTATCGGCAAGGGGGATGGCGCTTCGCCGGAAGTGAGTCGTGTCAACGCCCAGTCGATGTGCTCCTGGACCAGTTCGCTGCTGATCCCGCGGCGGTTAAGCAAGGCGTCGATGACCTGTTGCCCGCCTCTGCCATTTCCCAGCGCGACCGCCAGGTTGCGCTGCCAGCCCTCATAGCCGGTGCGCCGGATCGCCGAGCCCTCGGTGAGTTTAAGAAAAGTGGCTTCGTCCCAAAGGAATAACTCCAGCAGCGCTGCCTGATCAAGATTGTGACGCGGCTGGAAGTCAGGTTCGTCACTGCGCTTGGCAAAACGGTTCCAGGGGCAAATGAGCTGACAATCGTCACAGCCAAAGATGCGATTGCCCATCAATGGACGCAGCTCCAGTGGAATGCTGCCCTTGTACTCGATAGTCAGGTACGAGATGCAGCGTCGGGCATCCAATACGCCCGGTTCCGGGAATGCCTGAGTCGGACAAATGTCGATACAGGCAGAGCACCGGCCGCAGTGGGACTCGGTTTCAGGAGGGTCGATTGGCAAAGGCAGATCAATGAACAACTCGCCGAGCAGAAACCATGAGCCCGCCTGTCGATTCAGTAGCAGGGTATGCTTGCCGATCCAGCCGAGTCCTGCATTGCGGGCCAGGGGGCGCTCGAGCACCGGGGCGCTGTCGACAAAGGGGCGGAAGCGCACTTCGGTGCCTTCAATCTGGTTGTCCAGCCATTGCCCCAGTTGCTTCAGGCGCTTGCGCATCATTTTGTGATAGTCCCGGCCCAGCGTGTAACGGGCCACGTAGGCCTTGTCCGGATCACGCAAAACGCCGGTGATCGGTGTCTGCGACGGCAGGTAATCCATGCGCAGCATGATGATACGGCGGGTCTCCGGTACCAGCAGTGTCGGGTTCAGGCGCTTATCGACGTTCTGGGTCAGGTAGTCCATGCTGCCGTGATAACCACGTTCAAGCCACAACTGCAATTGTTCAGCCTCGGTGCGCGCATCCGGCAGCGTGATGGCGCAGTCAGCAAAGCCCATGGACTGGGCCTGTTGCTTGAGCGATCGGGCAAGAGCGTCGAGCTGTTCAGGGCTGAGTTGTGACATATCGGGAACCGGGTGCGTCCTGGTCAGTCCATCCTCTATAATGAACTGATAAGAAAGGAGAAAGCCATCATGAGCAGAGCAGAGCTGCCGGGAGCATTATACACGGCTGAACAGAGTCGTGCCCTTGACCGTACTGCAATCGAGCAGTTCGGGATTCCGGGTTTTCGACTGATGCAGCGTGCGGGGCATGCGGCCTTCGTGGAGCTGATGGCGCACTGGCCGGGTATACGTCGGCTCACGGTAGGCTGTGGCAGTGGCAATAATGGCGGTGATGGCCTCATTGTTGCAGGCCTGGCTCGGCAGCAAGGCGTTGATGTGCAGGTGCTGGTGCTCAATGATGATTTTGAAGCGCGTTTGCAGGGTGAAGCACTCGCAGCCTGGCAGTGGGCGCAGGCTGTTGGGGTTGAGCTGACCCGCTGGCAGACCGGTATGGAACTGCAGGGGGACGTGCTGGTCGATGCTCTGTTGGGGACCGGACTGAGCGGCCCGGTACGTGGTGAAACCGCGGAGCTGATCAAACAGTTCAACCGCAGCTCTCGCCCTGTGCTGGCGGTGGATATTCCCTCGGGGTTGTGCAGCGATACGGGACGTGTGCTCGGCGTGGCCGTGCGTGCAGATTTGACCCTGACCTTTATCGGGCTAAAGCAGGGTCTGTTGACCCATGACGGGGTAGATCATTGCGGTCAAGTGCTGTTTGACAGTTTGATGTTGCCCGACGAGGTATACGAAGAGGTTTCGTTAAGCGCCTTTCGTACCGATAGTGATGATCTGGCCAAGTTGCTGCCGCCTCGTCGGCGATCCTCTCACAAGGGGGTGTTTGGTCATGTCATGATCATTGGTGGTGATCACGGTATGGGGGGGGCGGCGCTCATGGCGGCCGAGGCAGCGGCGCGCAGCGGAGCAGGGTTGGTTTCGCTGGCAACCCGGCCGGAACATGTAACGGCGGCATTGACTCGTGCGCCTGAAGTGATGGTGGCGGGCGTCAACTCGGGGCAGGATCTGCAACCCTTGCTGGAACGTCCCGATGTGCTGGTTGTGGGGCCGGGGCTGGGGCAAAGTGCCTGGGCAGATCAACTGCTGCAACAGGCGCTGAATTCGGGGTTGCCGCTGGTGCTGGATGCCGATGCGCTCAACCTGTTGCAGCGCCGACAGTATAACGGACTCGCGCTCCATGATTGGGTGTTGACCCCTCACCCGGGAGAAGCGGCACGATTGCTGGGTTGGGAGACCGACGTTGTCCAACAGGATCGGTTCAGAGCAGTACGTGAACTGCAGTCGCGTTTTGGTGGTACTGTCGTGCTCAAAGGGGCCGGCAGTCTCAGTTTTGATGGCGATGCAATGCATTTGTGTAACGCCGGCAACCCGGGTATGGCCTGCGGTGGCATGGGAGATGTGCTCTCCGGTATCATCGGTGCCTTACGTGCGCAACGCTTGAGCGCGGTGGATGCAGCAAGAGCCGGTGTCTATGCTCATGCCCGTGCAGCCGACCTCTGTGCGGCTGAACAGGGCGAACGAGGGTTGCTGGCTACAGATCTGATCAGCCGTGTGCGTCGAGTTCTCAGTGGAATTGAATGAAGGAATGCAGTTGATGAAACGCTACCTCTGCGATGAACAGGCAATGGCTGACTTTGGTGCTCAACTGGCGCAGGCTCTGGACGCAGGTGGCGTGGTTTTTCTGCTCGGTGATCTGGGGATGGGCAAGACCACTCTGAGCAGAGGTGTGCTACGCGGCTGTGGTCATGCAGGATCGGTCAAAAGTCCGACCTATACACTGGTCGAGCCATATGAAACGCCGGCCGGAGCGGTCTATCACTTTGATCTGTATCGATTGTCGGACCCGGAAGAGTTGGAATTTCTGGGAATCCGTGATTATTTTACTGATGATGCACTGTGTCTGGTGGAGTGGCCGGAAAAAGGCAAGGGGATCCTGCCGCAACCTGATCTGGAGATTCGTCTGTCCCTTTCGGGTCAGGGACGAGAGGTGGAATTGACCGCCAGAACTCAAAAAGGACAGCATGTGGTCGATACACTGAATAAGACTGGCAACGAAACGTGAATGGACCGATGAGAAAGTTCGGGCAACTGCTGACACTTCTGCTGTTCAGCCTGATGGCGACCCTGCTGCAGGCGGCCGAGGAGATTCGTAATGTTCGTGCCTGGCTGGCACCGGATAATACTCGCCTTGTGTTTGACCTGTCGGGGCCTGTGGATCACAAGCTGTTTACCCTCTCCAATCCCGATCGTGTGGTTATCGACATCGAACAGGTCAATTTGACGGCTTCACTGGACAAGTTGGGTCTTGAGAACAGTCCGGTGGGGGCTATCCGTCATAGCGAGCGCGGCGATGGTCTGCGCATTGTGCTTGATCTGCAGGAAAAGGTTCGTCCCAAGAGCTTCGACCTCAAGCCCAATGAGCAGTATGGGCATCGTCTGGTGGTTGACCTGGAAATGCGCGAACAGGCCGTAGTCACCAAAACCGTGGTGCCGGTGCCTGGCGAGGGTGGAAAGCGCGATATCGTCGTGATGATCGATGCTGGTCACGGTGGGGAGGACCCCGGTGCGATCGGCCCTGGTGGCGTGCGCGAGAAGGATGTGGTGTTGGCAATTGCCAAAAAACTCAAGGCGATGATTGATGCCCGCAAGGGCTATCGAGCCGTTCTGACGCGAACCGGCGATTACTACATCAGTCTGCGCGGGCGGACTGGCAAGGCACGCAAGAGTAACGCTGACCTGTTTGTGTCCATTCACGCCGATGCTTTCAAGGACCCGCGGGCTCGAGGTGCCTCGGTGTGGGTGCTGTCCGGGCGAGGTGCCAGTTCTGAAATGGGCCGATGGCTTGCGAAACGGGAAAACAGTGCCGACCTGATTGGTGGTGTCGGTAGCCTGAGCCTTGATGACAAGGATGATGTGCTGGCCAGCGTGTTGCTGGACATGTCGATGAACGCCAGCCGCAAGGACAGTCACCAGGTCGCCTCACGTATTCATGCCAACATGGATCGCTTTGCCCGCATGCACAAGAAGCATGTCGAACAGGCCGGATTTGTGGTGCTCAAGTCGCCTGATATTCCTTCGATTCTGGTTGAAACCGGATTTATCTCCAACCCGGGCGAGGCGAGTAAACTGCGTACAGCCAGTTATCAGAAGCAGATGGCCGAAGCGATCTATCGCGGCATTGTCGATCATTTCTGGGAAAAGCCGCCCGCTGCAACCTATATCGCCTGGCAGAAACAGTCCGGTAATAATCTGGCTGCGAGTGAACGGCTGTACAAAGTGGTCTCGGGTGATACCCTGTCCCTTATCGCGCAGCGCAATGGTGTTTCACTGCAGCAGTTGCGCAGTGCCAATAAGCTCAATGGTGACAGCATACGAGTCGGTCAGGTACTGCGCATTCCCGCTGGTTGAACCTCAGGTTTTTATGTCACGAATACATCTTTTATCGCCGCAACTGGCTAACCAGATTGCGGCTGGCGAGGTTGTTGAGCGCCCCGCATCGGTTGTTAAGGAATTGCTCGAGAACAGCCTCGACTCCGGCGCAGACAAGGTCGAGCTGGATATTGAGCAGGGAGGCGTGAAATTGATTCGCCTGCGTGATAACGGGCGTGGCATTGACAAGGAAGATCTGCCGCTGGCACTGAGTCGTCACGCGACCTCCAAAATCACGGCGCTGGAGGATCTGGAAGCAGTTGGGAGCCTCGGCTTTCGCGGTGAGGCATTGGCCAGTATCAGTTCGGTATCAAGATTGACCCTGACGTCGCGCACATTGGCGCAGGATAATGCCTGGGCAGTTTCGGTGCAGGGGCGTGACATGGCTGCAGAGGTCGTTCCCGCCGCCCATCCCCCCGGAACGACAGTTGAGGTACGAGACCTGTTCTTCAACACACCTGCACGTCGCAAATTCCTGAAAACAGAGAAAACCGAGCTGCGCCATCTGGAAGAAGTGGTCAAGCGACTGGCGCTGAGCTGCTATGACGTTGGCTTTACCCTGAGGCACAACGGCAAGGCGATACATCAGCTGCGGCCAGCGGAGACCGAACAGGCGAGAGAGCAGCGTTTGGGGCAGTTGCTGGGAGCCGGCTTCGTCAACGAATCGGTAGCTCTGGATGTGGTGGCTGAGGCATCGGGGTTACGCCTCTGGGGTTGGATGGGATTGCCCACGTTCTCCCGTGCTCAGGCAGATCAACAGTATTTCTTTGTCAATGGTCGTGTGATTCGTGACAAGGTAGTCACTCATGCGGTGCGTCAGGCCTATCAGGATGTACTCTTTCACGGCCGTCACCCCGCCTATGTACTCTATCTGGAACTGGATCCGTCGCTGGTGGATGTCAACGTGCATCCTACCAAGCATGAGGTTCGCTTCCGTGAGAGCAGGCTGGTGCATGATTTCATCTTCCGCACCCTGTACCGAGTGATTGCTGATTTGCGTCCTCAGGATGTCGCGCCGGTGCAAAGTGGCGCTCAGTTGCCGTCGCAGTCAGATTTGGCCGTGTCCGCTAATGGTTTTTCGACATCAGTGGAGCCTTCCGCTTCGGGGCGTGATCTCTCGGCGTTGCGTCAACGTCCTATGGGGCTGGGGTTTGCCGGCTCGGGTGGTCAGAGTCAGGTGCGTGAACAGATTCAGGGCTATGCTGCGCTGCATCAGCCGGCTGGGGTCGCGCCTGCCCCGGCCCCGGACGTGAGTTCCGGGGCGGAGGGACAATTGGTCCCGCCGCTGGGGTACGCCCTGGCGCAGCTGCACGGGATCTATATCCTTGCCCAAAATGCGGAAGGCATGGTGCTGGTGGATATGCATGCGGCCCATGAGCGGATTGTCTACGAGCGGATGAAAATCGCATTTGAACAGGATCGTATCCGCAGTCAGCCATTGCTGGTGCCGGTCAATCTGGCCGTCAGTGCACGCGAAGGCGATATCGCGGAAGAATGTCCGGATGAATTCCATCGTTTGGGTTTTCGTCTGGAACGCATGGCTGAAGAGTCTCTGGTGATACGAGAAGTTCCGGTGGCGCTGGCAAAAGCGAATGTGGAACAGCTGGTTCGTGATGTGCTGTCCGATATGCTGCAGTACGGCACCAGTGACCGCATTCAGGCGCACTTGAACGAGTTGTTGGCAACCATGGCCTGTCACGGTGCAGTCCGCGCCAACCGTCAATTGACCGTAACCGAGATGAACGCGCTTCTTCGCGACATGGAACAGACAGAACGCAGTGGTCAGTGTAACCACGGGCGACCAACCTGGACCCAGCTGTCACTTGCTCAGCTGGACAAGCTATTTTTGCGGGGACAGTAATGCAGTCGCAGGCCAAGAATAAGCCCAAAGTGATTTTTGTGATGGGGCCTACCGCATCGGGCAAAACCGATCTGGCGATGCGGCTCTGTGACCACCTGCCGTGTGAGCTCATTAGTGTGGACTCGGCCATGGTCTATCGAGACATGGATATCGGGACTGCTAAGCCGACTTCGGATGAGTTGAACGCATATCCCCATCGGCTTGTGGATATTCTTGACCCTGCAGAGGCCTATTCTGCGGCCCAGTTCCGAGAGGATGCGCTCGCCCAGATAGCGGATATTCAGCAGGCAGATCGAATACCGGTGCTGGTGGGCGGAACCATGCTCTATTTCAACGCGTTGCAGCAGGGATTGGCTGCTTTGCCTGAAGCAGATCCTGAACTGCGTGCCCGTGTTGAAGCGGAAGCCGCTGAAAGAGGCTGGCCGGCGATACATGCCCGTCTGGCTGAGCTGGATCCAGAAGGTGCCCGGCGTCTTAAGCCGACGGACTCTCAGCGTCTCCAGCGGGCGCTGGAAGTAGTCCTGTTAACGGGTAAGCCGATCAGTGAGCACTGGCGGGAGCAGGCAGAAGCGGATTTGCCGTTCGAGATAATCCCTATCGCGCTGGCGCCTGCGGAACGCTCCCGCCTGCATCAGCGTATTGAGCAGCGCTTCGATATCATGCTTAAAAGTGGTTTTGAAGAGGAGGTGCGGCGTCTTTGGGAGCGTGGTGATCTGCATGCGGGTATGCCTTCGATCCGATGTGTCGGCTATCGTCAGATGTGGTCATACTTCAGTGGCGACTATGATCGGGAAACGATGAGATACAAGGGCGTGGTGGCAACGCGTCAATTAGCCAAGCGTCAGCTTACGTGGTTACGTGGCTGGGAAGGGGTGCACTGGCTCGAGAGCGAGTCATCGAATTTAGTTTCCGATGCCTTGAAACTGTCAGACCCTGCCGTTATATAATGATTTCCGGTATGATCGCGCGCAAACTCTGTTCATGCAGCTGTATGACGCCGAGTCAGCTTTAGCCGAATTCATAACTACACTATAAATTGATTTCCATTATGGAAGGAGTTTGCAATGTCAAAAGGGCAATCACTACAAGACCCTTATCTTAATGTTCTGCGCAAGGAACGTGTTCCGGTATCGATCTTTCTGGTTAACGGCATCAAGCTGCAGGGTCAGATCGAATCTTTTGACCAGTTTGTCATCCTGCTGAAAAACACTGTCAGTCAGATGGTTTACAAGCACGCGATTTCTACAGTAGTGCCTTCTCGCCCGGTCAAGCTGCCTGTGGCCGACGAAAAGCCTGCTGAATGAGGTATTAATTGTTTTTCGAACGTCCCGAGTCAGGCGAGCGCGCGATCCTCGTCCATATTGAACTGGCCTCAGAGGCTGATCGCGAGAATCCACGAGAACTGGAAGAGTTGGCACTGTCGGCTGGCGCCGATCCGGTCGAATTTCTGACCGGCACCCGCGCTGACCCCAGTCCCAAGTTTTTTCTGGGCAAAGGCAAGGTTGAAGAGCTGGCAGAGCTGGTGCGAGAGCATGAAGCCGAACTGGTGATCTTCAATCATGCTCTGAGCCCGGCGCAGGAGCGTAACCTTGAGCGCGAACTGCAGTGCCGAGTACTGGATCGTACCGGCCTGATTCTGGACATCTTCGCCCAGCGTGCCCGCACGCACGAGGGTAAGCTGCAGGTGGAGCTGGCTCAGCTTGAGCACATGTCTACCCGTCTCGTGCGTGGCTGGACTCACCTCGAACGCCAGAAGGGCGGTATCGGTCTGCGTGGTCCCGGTGAAACTCAGCTTGAGACTGACCGACGACTACTGCGCGCGCGCATCAAATCCATTCTTAAGCGACTCGAAAAGGTCCGCAAACAGCGTGATCAGGGGCGGCGTGCGCGTAAGCGTGCCGAAGTGCCTACTGTTTCGCTGGTTGGATACACCAATGCGGGCAAGTCAACCCTGTTTAATCGTCTGACGACCTCGGATGTCTACGCAGCTGACCAGTTGTTTGCAACGCTTGACCCCACATTGCGCAAAATAGAGCTGGCGGATGTCGGGCAGGCGATTCTGGCGGACACGGTGGGCTTTATTCGTCATCTGCCCCATAAACTCGTTGAGGCCTTTCGTGCTACGCTGCAGGAAACGACCGAAGCAAGCCTGCTGCTGCATGTAATCGATTGTTACGATGATGAGCGTTTAGGGCATATTGAACAGGTGGAAGCGGTACTGGAAGAGATCGGTGCTGCTGAAGTGCCCGTACTACAGGTATACAACAAGATCGATCGCATCGAAGGGGCTGAGCCTCGCATTGATCGTGACGAGAATGGCGTCCCCTGGCGCGTCTGGGTGTCAGCTGTCAGTGGTGCGGGTTTGGATTTATTGCTGAGTGCCGTCAGTGAGCGTCTGGGTGAAGAGATGTTTCATGATGAGCTGAAGCTGGCGCCGACCGATGGCAATCTAAGAGCCCAGCTGTACGCACAGGGAGCGGTGGTTGCTGAAAAGGTAGATGATCAGGGCGAGATGTTGGTAGAGGTCCGACTTCAGATGAAGGACTTCAAGCGTATTCTTAGTCGTTTGGGAATTCGTCAGGAACAATACCTGTCTGAAATGGTCGACTAAGCAGCGCCGATACGGCAACAATGACGAATCCTTAGAAAGCTAATAAAGCGGTTTAAAACGGAGAACACTATGGCCTGGAATGAGCCTGGCGGGAATGGTAACAACCATGACCCCTGGAGTGGCGGTGGCGACAACCGCGGCAAGCGTGGTGGTGGCAACGATCAGGGACCGCCTGATCTCGATGAGGCGATGCGCAAGCTGCAGGATCGCATCGGCGGAATTTTTGGCGGTGGCAAGAAGCGGGGCGGCTTTGGCGGCGGAGATGGACGCGGCAAAGGCGGTGGTACCGGCTTCTTTGTTGTCCTGGTCGTATTGGCGGCTCTTTTTTGGGCGGGTATGGGGTTCTATACCGTCGATCAGCAGGAGCGGGGCATCGTCCTGCGCCTGGGTAAGTACCATGATACCGTCCAGCCGGGTCTGCAGTGGAATCCTCCGCTGATTGATGAGGTGGTCAAGGTCAATACCACTCGTATTCGTACCTACGATCACCGTTCCCTGATGCTGACGGCTGACGAAAACATCGTCGATGTGGATATGACGGTGCAGTATGTGGTTGCAGACCCTGTTCAGTTCCTGCTCAAGGTGCGTGATCCCAGTGACAGCCTGGCACAGTCTTCCGAGTCTGCGCTGCGTCATGTTGTGGGTACTTCCGAAATGCACAGCATCCTGACAGAAGGTCGTGACACCTTGGCATTGCAGGTGCAGGCACGTCTGCAACGCTACATGGAGAACTACACCACTGGTCTGAGCATCTCCAAGGTCAACATCAAGAACGCCCAGGCACCCCGTCAGGTGCAGGATGCATTCGATGACGTGATCAAGGCGCGTGAGGATGAGCAGCGTGCCAAGAACGAAGCCGAGGCTTATGCCAACGGTATCGTTCCAGAAGCCCGTGGTCGCGCCCAGCGTCTTCTGGAAGAGGCGAATGCCTACCGGGAAGAAGTAGTGGCCAAGGCGACTGGTGAGGCTAGTCGATTCAAGGCTCTGTTGACCGAATACCAGAAGGCGCCTGACGTAACTCGTGAGCGTCTGTACATCGATACCCTGCAGGAAGTATTGGCCAGTACGGGCAAGGTGATGGTTGATGTAGAGGGTGGCAATAACATGATGTATCTGCCGCTGGATCGTCTGGCTGAAAAGCAGCCAGTGCGTGACAGTGCTGGTCGTGGCGTTCGTCTTGACGAGAATGCACTGCGCCAGATTACCGACCAGGTGCTGGAGGAGACGCGTCAGCGTACACAGACTACTTCCGGCCTGAGGGAGGGACGCTAATGAAGCCTACATCCATGTTCGGACTGATAGCACTCCTTTTGGTAGTGATGATTGGTTCCAAATCGGTTTATATCGTTAAGGAAACGGAGCGTGCCATCAAGCTGCGCTTCGGTGAGGTTGTGGAGGCTGACATCAAGCCGGGTCTGCACTTCAAGATTCCGTTCGTGAACACCGTGCGCAAATTTGAAGGTCGCACCATGACATTGGATGCGCGTCCCCAGGCGTTTTTGACGCTGGAGAAGAAGCGTCTCATCGTGGACTCCTTCATCAAGTGGCGTATCGATAATGTTGAGAAGTACTACACGGCAACCTCTGGTGACGAGTTCCGGGCGGCTGATCTTCTGTCCACCCGTATCGAAACCAGCCTTCGTAACCAGTTCGGTGAGCGTACGCTGACCGAAGTGGTGTCCGGTGCGCGTGAGGAGGTGATGGGTGATGTGATTCGTGCGCTGAGTGACCTGGCCCAGTCGGAGTTGGGTATCGAGGTTATCGATGTGCGCGTCAAGCGAATTGACCTGCCGCAGGAAGTGTCTTCTTCGGTGTACGAGCGTATGCGCACCGAGCGTCTGAGACTGGCACGTGAGTTGCGGGCGCGAGGCAAGGAATTGGCTGAGGGTATCCGTGCAGATGCCGATCGTCAGCGTACCGTTCTGCTGGCTGATGCCTTCCGTGAGGCTGAGACTGTTCGTGGTGAAGGTGATGCGCTGGCGGCGTCCATTTATGCAGAAGCTTTCCAGCGAGACCCCGAATTTTATGCCTTCTACCGCAGTCTGAATGCATACCGGGAGTCCTTCTCTGGCGGCGACATGTTTGTTCTGGATCCGAAGAGTGAATTCTTCCGTTACCTGAACAGCGCGACCGGGAAATCTGTTACCCAATAGTGCAATGAAAACCGGGTGCCTTTGGCGCCCGGTTTCATGATATAGTTAAGCAACCGGGTCTGTGCCCGGTTTTTTTGTGATTCAGACCACCTGATGACAGCGGAGTAATGCATGGCCTTGGCAGATCGCTGGTTGCTGCCCGACGGAATAATGGAGCTGCTGCCGCCGCAGGCGCGGCAGGTTGAATTGATGCGGCGTAAGGTGCTCGACCTCTATCATCGATGGGGTTACGAGCTGGTGATGCCGCCGATTGCGGAGCATCTGGAGTCCCTGCTGACCGGTGTCGGTCATGATCTCGATCTCAATACCTTCAAGCTGACCGATCGTATGAGTGGCCACACTTTGGGCGTGCGCGCCGATATGACGCCTCAGGTAGCGCGTATCGATGCCCATCGTCTGCGTACCGAAGGTGCCAGTCGCCTCTGCTATTGTGGATCGGTGCTGCACAGTCATGCTGAAAACATGCTGGCTTCGCGCAACCCTCTGCAGCTTGGTGCCGAATTGTACGGTCACTCCGGCCCTGACAGCGATGTCGAAGTGATTGCCCTGATGCTGGCAACTCTGGATGAAGTTGGTTTGCGAACGCCGGTCAGTCTTGATCTTGGGCATGTTGGAGTATTCAGTCGACTGATGGCGTTGGCCAACCTGAGTTCGCAGCAGCAAAGTGACTATCAGGATATGTTGCAGCGCAAGGCGTTGCCGGAGATCGGTCGTTTTGTATCTGAGCTTGATTTGACTGCACCGCTTTGCGATTGGTTGCTTGAATTACCTCGTCTTAATGGTGGTGCGGCTATACTGGGCAAGGCACGTGAGCTCTTCGCGTCTGATGTCGAGCTGATGAAAGCTGTGGATTATCTGGCAGACTTGGCGGCTCGTATTTCGGCACGCTTCCCATCGGTGGATACCTATTTTGATCTCAGTGAGTTGCGCGGATACCACTATCATACCGGTATTGTGTTTGCAGCTTACACGCCGAGTTTTGGTCAGGCGCTGGCGAAAGGCGGGCGTTATGACAATATCGGGCGTGACTTTGGCCGTGCGCGTCCGGCTACCGGCTTTAGTGCCGACTTGAAAACTTTGATGGACCTGTCTGGCCAGCTGGCCGAACAGGCGGAAGGCGTGATTCTGGCACCTGCGGGAGAGGCTCAAGACCTGCAATCCGCGATTGCCAAGCTGCGTCAGGCTGGAAAGCGCGTGGTTCAGCGGCTGGAAGGCGAAACGGATTGTGATAACCGCTACTCTCAGCAGCTGAAGTCTGAGGGCGGTGAATGGGTTTTGGTCGATCTTTGATCGCAACTTTTTGATAATTAAGAGTAATCGAGACAGCAATGGGTAAAAACGTCGTTGTTCTGGGCACCCAGTGGGGTGATGAAGGCAAGGGTAAGATCGTAGATCTGTTGACCGAGCAGGTCGCTGCCGTCGTTCGCTTCCAGGGCGGGCACAATGCAGGGCATACACTGGTTATTGATGGTGAAAAAACTGTTCTTCACCTGATTCCGTCCGGCATCCTGCGTCAGAATGTGCTCTGCCTGATCGGCAACGGCGTTGTGCTGTCGCCGGAAGCGCTGTTGAAGGAAGTCGCTGGTCTGGAAGCGCGTGGTGTGCCTGTCCGTGAGCGTCTGCAGCTGAGCCCGGCGTGTCCGTTGATTCTGCCTTACCATGTTGCACTTGATCAGGCGCGCGAACTGGCGCGTGGCAACGCCAAAATTGGTACTACCGGTCGCGGAATCGGGCCTGCCTACGAAGACAAAGTGGCTCGTCGTGGTCTGCGTCTGGGAGATATGGCGGATCCGGAGCGTTTTGCAGCCAAACTGAAGGAAGTGCTGGAATACCACAACTTCGTACTGCAGAACTACTACAAGGTTGACCCTGTGGATTTCCAGCAGACGTATGACAGCTGCATGGAAATGGCCAAGACATTGGTGCCGATGATCACTGATGTTACCGCCAAGTTGCACGATCTGCGCAAGCAGGGCGCTAGCATCATGTTCGAAGGTGCTCAGGGTTCTTTGCTGGATATCGACCACGGTACCTATCCGTACGTGACATCCTCAAACACTACGGCTGGTGGCACTTCAACCGGTAGTGGTTTTGGTCCGCTGTACCTGGACTATATCCTGGGTATTACCAAGGCTTACACGACTCGAGTTGGTGGTGGTCCTTTCCCGACCGAGCTGCACTGCGATGTGGGTCAGCGTTTGGCTGAGCGTGGTCACGAGTTCGGTTCTACCACTGGTCGCGCGCGTCGCTGTGGCTGGTTTGATGCGGTTGCGCTTAAGCACGCTATCCAGATCAACTCTGTTTCCGGTATCTGTCTGACCAAGTTGGACGTTTTGGATGGTCTGGAGCAGATCAATATCTGCACCGGCTACAAGGACAAGAACGGCAATGTTGTCAGCTCCCTGAATGGAAGCGAAGACTACGAAGCAGTCGAGCCGATCTACGAGCAGCTGCCGGGGTGGAGTGAGTCTACCGTCGGTGTGAAGGCTCTTGATGAGCTGCCTGCTAATGCGCGTGCATACATCAATCGGCTGGAAGCGCTGATCGAAGCGCCGATCGATATTATCTCGACCGGTCCCGATCGCAACGAAACCATCGTTCTGCGTCACCCGTTCGAAGCATAATGCTTCGAACGGCTCAAAAAAAACCGCATCCAAAGATGCGGTTTTTTTGTGCCCGGAAATCCGGCCGATTAGCGCAGGGCTTCTGCCGTAGCAGGGTGCAGTGTGCGAAGCAGGGCTTTGAGTACCTTGGTATTGCCGGCTACCAGGTTGCCGTGGTCGCTGTACTTGTTGCCGCCTGAGAAGTCGCCAACGAGGCCGCCTGCTTCACGAATCAGCAGCAGGCCAGCCGAAAGTTCAGTCTGGCTCAGACCGATTTGATAGAAACCGTCGAGGCGGCCGGCGGCAGTGTAAGCCAGGCTGAGCACGGGGGAGCCGCTGTTGTGCAGCGTTGCGCCTGCCTGCATCACCTGTTGCATCATGCGGGCGTGAGATTCCATCCAGGGCTTGTCGCTGCGGCGAGCATGGTATCCCGTGCCGATGACAGCGCCTTCCAGTGAGGTGCGATTGCTTACGCGCAGGCGTTTGCCATTAAGCTGGGCGCCCTTGCCTCGGCTGGCGGTAAATTCTTCGCCGAAAACAGGGTTCAGAACCACGCAGTGTTCAGCTTTTCCATCGATATAGCCAGTAATGCTCAGGGCAAACATGGGTAGAGCGTTGGAAAAGTTGATCAGACTGTCAATCGGGCTGATGTGCCATTCGCAGTGGCCGGGGCCTTCGCCAATTGGAGCATATTGGCCACTATATTCACCGATGAGGCTGTGGTGAGGGTAAGCCTTTTGGATGGAGGTGGCGATTGTGCGTTCAGCCTGCTGGCAGAGCTCACTGATGAACTCAGCGACATCGGCCTGTTCAGATTTGATCAGATCCAGGCGTTCAAGAGCGCGCGAAATCTGTTCGCCTGCGAGCCGGGCCGCGCGCAGGGCAATATTAACCATTGGTTGCATCAGTGTTGGTGTCCAGTCTTCATGGTTGTCAAAGGTCTATTGTAGCTCAGACCGGCGCTTCGCTGAACAGGTGGTCTGCAACTCAATCATGTTCTGATAGAATATTCAGCTTTTAACGGCGTAACTCCATGTCTGAACATATCCGCATTGTACTGGTGAATACGACCCACCCCGGTAATATCGGCGGTGTAGCGCGAGCCATGAAAAACATGGGGCTGAAAGATCTTTGTCTGGTGAGCCCCAAGCTGTTTCCGCACCCGGATGCTGATGCGCGTGCCTCAGGTGCGACGGATCTGCTTGAATCCGCCAGTGTTGTGGAAACCATTGATGAGGCCATCGCTGATTGTGAGCTGGTGTTCGGAACCAGTGCGCGTGAGCGTCACATTCCCTGGCCTTTGGTTGACCCTCGAGAACTGGCAGCGATAGCGGCCCCCCTCAAGGGTAAGGCCAAGGTCGCTATCCTCTTTGGTCGCGAAGATCGCGGGTTGACCAATGAAGAGTTGCAGCGCTGTCACCATCATGTGCACATTCCTGCCGTTGAAAGTTTTAGCTCACTTAACATTGCTGCCGCAGTGCAGGTGATTACTTATGAGCTGCGAATGGCGGAGCTTGCCCAGCAGCCATTGAACAAGCCTCAATGGGGCACCAACTGGGATATCGAATTGGCCGAGCAGCGTGAGCTGGAGCTCATGTTTGAGCACCTTGAGCAAACCCTGGTGAAAATCGAATTTCTTGATCCCGATAACCCTAGACAGCTTATGCCACGCCTGCGTCGGTTGTTGCAGCGTGCAGTCCCGGACAAGGTCGAGGTCAATGTGTTGCGCGGCATTCTAAAAGCGGTTGAGCGCAGGATAGAGATGCCAGTATCGAAGGGTGATAAAGACGATGTTTAAGCAGATCCGCGAAGATATACGCTCGGTTTTTCATCGTGATCCAGCGGCACGTAATGCGTTTGAGGTCTTAACGGCCTATCCGGGGCTGCATGCGATCTGGTTTCACCGCTTGGCGAATGCCCTCTGGCGACGTGATTTCAAGTGGCTGGCGCGCATTATTTCCAATATTGCACGCTGGTTGACCGGTATCGAGATCCATCCCGGTGCAACCATAGGTCGGCGTTTCTTCATCGACCACGGCATGGGAGTGGTGATTGGTGAGACAGCCGAAATCGGAGATGACGTAACCCTGTATCACGGCGTAACGCTGGGGGGGACTACCTGGAATAAGGGGAAGCGCCATCCGACACTGGGTAATAACGTGGTGTGTGGTGCTGGAGCCAAGGTGCTGGGACCGATCACTATTGGTGCAGGTGCGCGCGTTGGTTCGAATGCGGTGGTAACCCGTGATGTGCCAGAAGATGCAACCGTCGTCGGGATTCCCGGACGGATCATTAAACGTCATCCTGATGAAGATACTCCGGAAGAGTTGAAGCGCCAGCAGATGGCCGACAAGGTCGGTTTTGATGCGTATGCCGTGACCAAGGAAGTCTCGGACCCGGTTGCTCACGCCATTCGTTGCCTGCTCGATCACATGCAGGCAATGGATCACAAGGTCGATACCATGGGTAAGGCGCTTTGTGAGCTGAAGCCAGAGTACTGTGACGAGCAGTTGCCTGAGCTGAAGTCAGAGGACTTTGAGGCGGCAGTGGATGATGCCAGTGGTATGTTGTCCAATGGGGCTGGCGCAGAAGCCTTATCGTCTCAAGGGTTAAAAGACCGAGAGAACAAGTCGGTTGAATAATTGACTAAATTAGTAGGGAATCGCATAATGTGCCCATGCTGTAAAGCGTGAGTATGAGGAATACTATGCGATTAACAACTAAAGGGCGGTATGCCGTCACGGCGATGCTGGATTTGGCACTGCATGAAGGCAAGGGGCCGATCAGTCTGGCCGATATTTCCGAGCGCCAGGGTATCTCCTTGTCCTATCTGGAGCAGTTGTTTGCCAAGCTGCGTCGCAATGAACTGGTTCGCAGTGTTCGTGGCCCAGGGGGCGGATATCAGCTTAAGCGCGACCAGGCCTGCATTAACGTTGCTGAAGTGATCGATGCCGTCAATGAGTCGGTCGACGCCACTGGATGCAAGCAAACGGGTAGCTGCCAGGGAGGTGAAGTGTGTCTCACTCACCACCTGTGGTGTGATCTCAGTGATCAGATTCATGGCTTCCTGAGCAGTATCAGTTTGGCTGACCTGGTGGCTCGTCGTGATGTGCAGGAAGTGGCCGGTCGTCAGCAGCGCCAGGTGGATCAACTGATCGCCAGTACCACAGAACAGCCCGTGAGCAGCAAGGCCGCTGTGTAGAGTTTTTTTGGAGAGAGAAGATGAAACTGCCGATCTACCTTGATTACGCCGCAACAACACCGGTTGACCCTCGTGTGGCAGAGAAAATGGTTCAGTGCCTGACTCCCGACGGTAACTTTGGTAACCCCGCTTCGCGCTCACACCTTTTTGGTTGGAAAGCGGAAGAAGCAGTGGAAACGGCGCGTCGCCAGGTCGCAGATCTGCTGGGTGCGGATCCGCGTGAGATCGTTTGGACCTCTGGTGCAACCGAGTCCGATAATCTGGCCATCAAGGGTGTTGCCCACTTTTACAGTAAAAAGGGCAAACACATCATTACGTCCAAGATTGAGCACAAGGCTGTACTGGATCCCTGTCGTCAGCTTGAACGTGAAGGCTTTGAGGTGACTTACCTGGAGCCTGATGCAAACGGCCTGATCACGCCTGAGCAGGTTGCCGCTGCCCTGCGCGAAGACACTATTCTGGTTTCTCTGATGCACGTGAATAATGAGATTGGCACGGTTACCGATATTGCGGCGATCGGGGAAATTACACGTGAAAAGGGCGTGCTATTTCATGTGGATGCAGCCCAGAGTGCCGGCAAGCTGCCGATCAATATGGACGAGATGAAAGTTGATCTGATGTCCGTATGTGCGCACAAGATCTATGGCCCCAAAGGCGTGGGTGCGCTGTACGTTCGACGCAAGCCTCGTGTGCGTCTGGAAGCCCTGATTCATGGTGGCGGTCACGAGCGAGGCATGCGCTCCGGTACTTTGCCGACACACCAGATCGTAGGTATGGGCGAGGCTTTCCGGATTGCGGGAGAAGAGATGGCCGCTGAAACGACCCGTCTGGAGACACTGCGAGAGCGTCTTTGGGCTGGTGTTAAAGATATGGAAGAGGTGCACCTGAACGGCTCTGGTGAACAGCGTGTGCCGGGCATTCTCAACATCAGTTTTGCCTTTGTGGAAGGTGAGTCGCTGCTGATGTCAATTAAGGACTTGGCCGTGTCCTCAGGTTCAGCCTGTACATCGGCCAGTTTGGAACCCTCTTATGTGCTGCGCGCACTGGGGCTGAATGACGAGCTGGCGCACAGCTCAATCCGTTTCTCTCTGGGTCGCTTCACGACTGAAGAAGAGGTGGACTACGCCATCGAACAGGTTCGCAATGCTGTCGAGAAGCTGCGTGAACTGTCCCCGCTTTGGGATATGTATAAAGACGGTGTAGATCTGAGCAAGGTTGAGTGGGTCCACCACTAAGGTCCCGAAGACGTTTTGGAGGTTTATCATGGCTTACAGCGAACAGGTTATTGATCATTACGAAAACCCGCGCAATGTCGGTAAAATGGATGCCGAAGATCCGCATGTCGGTACCGGTATGGTGGGTGCGCCTGCCTGTGGTGACGTCATGCGTCTGCAGATTAAGGTTAATGACGAAGGGGTGATTGAAGATGCCCGCTTCAAAACCTATGGTTGCGGATCTGCGATCGCATCCAGCTCCCTGGTAACAGAGTGGGTTAAGGGTATGACGCTTGATCAGGCATCCGAGCTGAAGAATTCCCAGATCGCCGAGGAGTTGGCGCTGCCGCCGGTGAAGATTCACTGTTCAGTGCTGGCTGAAGATGCGATCAAGGCTGCGGTGGAAGACTACCGCAAGAAACAGCAGAAGTGACACCGTACCGGAGGGCGTAAGCCCTCCGTGCTTGGGGTAATTATGGCAATTAGCATGACACAGGCCGCGATCGACCATGTCGCGCGCTATCTTGAAAAACGTGGTCACGGCGAGGGTATTCGTCTGGGCGTGAGGACATCGGGCTGCTCCGGTATGGCCTATGTGCTGGAGTTTGTCGATACCAGTGAGGCTGAAGATCAGGTATTCGAGTTTGGCGGTGTCAAAGTAATGGTTGACCCTAAAAGCCTGGCTTACCTGGATGGGACCGAGCTTGATTTCGTTCGCGAAGGGTTGAATGAAGGTTTCAAGTTCAACAACCCAAATGTGCGCAGCGAATGTGGTTGCGGTGAAAGCTTCAACGTCTGATCGTTGCAGTCAGTGAGGCCGGTTGATGGACATTACGCGAAACTACTTCGAATTCCTCGGTTTGCCGGTCAGCTTCGATGTGGATCAGGCCCGGCTGTCCGAGCGATACCGCGACTTACAGAAACAGATACATCCAGACAGACATTCACATCAGTCTGATCGAGAGCAGCGCCTTGCGGTGCAGTACACCGCATATCTCAATGAAGCGCTAACCACCCTCAAGTCACCGCTCAAGCGAGCTCAGTATCTGTTATCCCTGAAAGGGATAGATACGCTTTCCGACTCCCGTGCCCAGCTGGATCCCATGTTTCTGATGGAGCAGATGGAGTTGCGCGAGCGCGCTGCCGATGCCGTTGATCATGATGATCCCGAGGCTGAACTGGAAGCCCTTCAGGCGCATGTTGATGCTGAATTCAAGGCGTTGCAGGTGGCTTTTGCCGGCAGTTGGGACAGCAAGCAATTCGAGCAGGCAGAGGTGCTGGTGCGCAAGATGCAGTTTATATGCAAGCTGCACAGCGATATTGAGGCGCTGGAAGACAGGCTGTTCGACGATTAACGGAAGTTCTATGGCATTACTGCAAATAGCTGAACCTGGTCAAAGCCCTGAGCCTCATGCACGTAAACTGGCTGTCGGGATTGATCTGGGAACAACCAATTCACTGGTCGCCTCGGTACGCAGCGGGGAAGCCGTGACCCTGGCGGATGCCAGTGGTCGCCATCTGTTGCCGTCGGTTGTGCGATACCAGGCTGATGCCCGGCCCTGTGTCGGTGTCGAGGCTTTGGAGCAGGCATCCAATGATCCTTACAACACGATCATTTCAGTCAAGCGACTGATGGGGCGTGGTGTAGAAGACATCAAAGGGCTTGGAGAAGAGCTGCCCTATCACTTCGCTGCTTCAGAATCAGGTATGCCCTACCTGAAAACCGCGGCTGGCAACAAAAGCCCGGTTGAGGTTTCAGCAGATATTCTTTCGGCTCTGGATCGTCGTGCACGAGAAGCGCTGGGCGGTGACCTCGAAGGGGTCGTCATTACGGTGCCTGCCTATTTCGATGATGCTCAGCGTCAGGCGACCAAGGATGCAGCTCAGCTCGCAGGCCTCAAGGTGTTGCGGCTACTCAATGAGCCGACGGCAGCCGCCGTAGCCTACGGTCTTGATAAGCAGGATGAGGGCATCATTGCTGTTTATGATCTTGGGGGCGGTACCTTTGATATCTCAATCCTGCGCCTGAATCGCGGTGTTTTCGAGGTGCTGGCGACTGGCGGTGATACTGCGCTGGGTGGGGATGACTTTGACCGCCTGTTGGCTGAAGATCTGTTGTTGCAGTCCGGTTTGGGTGACGCGCTGAATGCTTCTTCGGCTCGCGCCCTGACGACGCTGGCGCGACGTATCAAGGAACGCCTGACTGATGAGCCTCGGGTCAGCCAAATTGTCGAACTCGATGGCCGGGAGTTTACGGTTGACGTTAGTCGAGAACATTTTGATGCGCTGATTCAGTCACTGGTGAAGCGAACTCTGCGTACCTGTCGTCGCGCGCTTAAGGATGCCGGCATTTCGGTAGATGAGATTGCCGAAGTGGTCATGGTGGGCGGTTCGACCCGTGTTCCTTTGGTACGTGAATCGGTCGGTGAATTCTTTGGTCGGCCCCCTCATATCGATATTGACCCCGACAGGGTCGTTGCGATCGGCGCCGCCTTGCAGGCCGATGTACTGGTGGGTAACAAGCCGGATAGCGATATGCTGCTGCTGGATGTGATTCCACTCTCGCTTGGGCTTGAAACCATGGGGGGGCTGGTGGAAAAGATTATCCATCGTAATACAGCTATCCCGGTAGCGCGTGCGCAGGAATTCACCACTTATCAGGATGGCCAGACAGCAATGGCAATCCATGTGGTTCAGGGGGAGCGTGAACTGGTTCAGGACTGTCGTTCGCTGGCGCGATTCGTGCTGCGTGATATTCCTCCGATGGCAGCTGGGGCCGCAAAGATTCGTGTGACCTTCCAGGTGGATGCGGATGGTCTGCTGAGTGTATCGGCTGAAGAGTTATCCACAGGTGTGACCAGCAGTATTCAGGTGAAGCCTTCCTATGGGCTCAGTGATGACGAAATTGCCCGTATGCTCAAGGAGTCCTACAGTCATGCTGCTGAGGACCTTGAGGCACGCAATTTGCGGGAACAGCAGGTAGAAGCTGAGCGAATCATTGCAGCACTGCGTGCGGCCATGGCGCAGGATGGTGAGTTGCTGTCCGAAGCCGAGCGTCAGGCCCTGGAGCAGGCGGTCGTGAAACTGGAGTCCACGGTTGCTGAAGGCGATTATCGCCGTATTGAAAGCGGTGTTGAGGAATTGGCCAAGGCCAGCGATTTCTTCGCTTCAAGGCGAATGGACCAGAGTATCTCCCGGGCGCTGTCCGGACACTCGATTGAAGAACTTGATAAGGAGGCGCGTTAATGCCCCAGGTGATTTTTCTGCCACATGAAGAACTTTGCCCGGAGGGTAAAGTCGTTGAAGCGCAGGCAGGGGTGTCTATTTGTGATCTGGCGCTGGCGAACGGTGTGGAAATCGAGCACGCCTGCGAGAAGTCCTGTGCGTGTACAACCTGCCATGTGATAGTGCGTGAGGGATTTGATTCTCTCAATGAAGCGGATGAGCTGGAAGATGACATGCTGGACAAGGCATGGGGGCTTGAACCGGAATCACGTTTAAGCTGCCAGGCATTGGTTGGCGAGGAAGATCTTGTTGTCGAGATTCCCAAGTACACCATTAACCAGGTGTCAGAACAGCACTGAGGTGTCATATGGGACTAAAGTGGATTGATGTACACGATATAGCCATTGAGCTGTATGAAGCCTACCCGGATGTGAATCCGTTGCAGATCAGCTTTCCGGACCTGTATACCAAGGTCCTTGAGCTGGATGACTTCGATGATGATCCGGACCACTGTGGCGAGAAAATTCTGGAAGCGATCCAGATGGCCTGGATCGAAGAGGCCGAGTAAAGGGTGATCTCGAGAGGCCCGTGCACCATGACGGGCTATCGCTCATGAGTGTTATCTGTTCAGCGTATGGTGCTTTGCGTATAATATTGCGCCTTATTGACCTATAGCACTATAGATTGGGGATTATACCTATGGCAGTTGAACGTACTCTTTCCATCATCAAGCCGGATGCTGTTGCCAAAAACGTAATCGGTGAGATTGAAAGCCGCTTCGAGAAAGCGGGTCTGAAAATTGTTGAAATGCAGATGAAGCAGCTGAGCAAAGAAGATGCAGAAGGCTTCTATGCTGAGCACAAAGAGCGTCCTTTCTTCGCTGATCTGGTGGCATTCATGACTTCTGGTCCTGTTGTTGTTCAGGTTCTGGAAGGTGAAAATGCGATCGCTCTGAACCGTGAACTGATGGGTGCTACCAACCCGCAGGAAGCGGCTGAAGGCACCATCCGTCGTGACTTCGCTGAATCTATCGACGCCAACGCTGTGCACGGTTCTGACTCTGCTGCTTCTGCAGAGCGCGAAATCGCCTACTTCTTCGGCGCTTGATTTCGTTACGGGCTGCCTGTTCTGGGCAGCCTGTCACCCTAAACGAGTAAATCTACGATATGTCTGAGACCCCATCCAAAATCAATCTCCTGGGACTGTCTCCGGCCAAGCTGGAAGCCTTTTTTGACGAAATGGGCGAGAAGCGTTTTCGCGCTACTCAGGTCCTCAAATGGCTGCATCAGCAAGGCGCGTCCAGCTTTGAAGAGATGACCAATATCAGCAAGGCGCTGCGAGCGAAACTGGCTGAAGTGGCCGAGATTCGCGAGCCGGAAATCCTGCTGGATAAAACTTCTCGGGACGGTACCCGCAAGTGGGTTATTCGCATGGATGGCGGTTCTGCAATCGAGATGGTGCTGATTCCTGACGGTGACCGCAGAACTTTGTGCGTCTCTTCTCAGGTCGGCTGTTCGCTGGACTGCAGTTTCTGCTCCACCGGAAAGCAGGGCTACAACCGTAACCTGTCTACAGCGGAAATCATTGCTCAGTTACGAGTGGCAATTCGCGCTTATGGCCCCTTTGATCCATCCGAGCGTCGCGTCACCAACGTGGTGTTGATGGGGATGGGCGAGCCGCTGATGAATTTCGAAAACGTTGTCGATGCCACCGAATTGATGATGGATGACAACGCTTATGGGCTGTCCAAGCGGCGAGTGACATTAAGTACCTCTGGTGTTGTACCGGCGCTGGACAAGCTGCGAGAAGTCAGTGATGTTTCCCTGGCGATCTCGTTACATGCACCAAACAACGCGCTTCGTGATCAGTTGGTGCCGATCAACAAGCGTTATCCGATCGAAGAGTTGATTGCCGCGTGCAATCGTTATCTTGAAGGTCTGAATGACAAACGGGTGATCACCGTTGAGTATACTTTGATAGAAGGCATCAATGATCAGCCGGAACATGCCCGGGAGCTGATCAAGGTGCTGCGTCAGGTGCCGTGCAAGCTTAACCTGATCCCCTTCAACCCTTTCCCGAATTCAGGTTATCGACGTCCGAGTGAAGAAGCGATTCAGCGATTCAAGGATATCATGCTGAAAGCCTCGATTATCACCACGGTCAGACGGACACGAGGTGATGATGTGGATGCCGCCTGTGGTCAGCTGGTCGGTCAGGTCGATGACCGTACACGCCGTAGCCAAAAATACATTCCTGTGGTACAAGAGGAGCCTGTTCACGGAAAGACTGAAAGGGTTTAAGGGGGAAGTGTGAAGGGCTCCAGCTTGGTTTCGCTGCTGCTTGCGGCAGCGTTGTTGTCCGGCTGTGCAACACAGTCGGGAAGTACCGTTGGAATGCAGGGGGCTGAGCCTGAAGAGGCTGTTGAAGCATATACCGCTCTTGGAGTGCAGTACCTGCAAGCGGGGAATACGGTAAATGCCAAAATGTCCCTGCAGAGAGCCCTTTCGATAGATCCCGAATACGCTCCGGCTTACAACGCAATGGCTCTGGTATTCCAGGTTGAGCAGGAATACCTGTTGGCGGAAGAATATTTTCGCAAGGGTGTGGCAGCTGACCCAGAGTCGGCCATGTTACATAACAACTTCGGTGCTTTCCTGTTTGCTCGTCAACGCTACCAAGAGGCTTGCGAGCAACTGGATCTTGCGACACGGGATCCGTTTTATCCACAGCGGGCACAGGCGCTTGAAAATCTTGGGCGCTGTTATGTCCTGATCAACCGTGACATCGATGCCGAAGAAGCCTTCAAGCGCTCACTGGCCATTAATGGCAACCGCCCTGTAGCGCTGGTTGAAATTGCCCAGTTGCTGCTGGACCGTGATGAGCATGCAGCGGCGAGTCGTTACTTTGAGCGTTTCCGCCAACAGGTGGACCAAAGACAGGTTGAACATTACCCAAGGAGTTTGTGGGTCGGGATACAGCTGGCGCGCCTTGATCGTAATGTGTCTCGTGCCGCAACTTATGCTCTGCTGCTTAAAAACATGTTCCCTGCATCTGAAGAGTATCGTCTCTACCAGGAGAGTGCCCAGTGAGCGATGAAACAGAAGTCGTGAGTCCCCCTGCTGTTTTCTCCGGTCAGGCATTTTCTGAAGCGCGGCAGCGCTTGGAATTGAGTATCCAGCAGGTTGCCCGTCAACTGCATCTGCCTGAGGCTGTTATTCATTCCATCGAGGGGGGAGAGCTGGATAAGCTTAAGGATCCGGTTTTTTCCAGAGGTTACATACGTGCCTATGCACGTTTCCTCAAGCTGGATGCTGATGCGCTGGTTGCGGCCTATAACCAGCAAACCGGTAACCTTTCGACAACGGCGCAAGTAAGGGCCATTGGTTCTGTTTCAACTGCACCAGGACGGCGTCATGGGCATCCAGTGCTTAAAGTAGGTACTTGGGTGTTCATTCTCGTATTGATTGCGGTCAGCATCTGGTGGTCGCAGACACAGTTCGGATTTGATGCTGAGGAACGTTCAATTCTGAATGACCTGCCTGTTTCAGTTGAAACGACCGACGGCACGACGCTTCTGTTGCCACCTGTCAGTGATCTTGAAACCGAGGCCGAAGTCAGTGCGCATGTTGATTCGCAGCCTGTCAATGAGTCAGCGGATGAGACTTCAGAGGAGCCTCAAGAGTCGGTTGAGTCTGTCAGTCAAAGCGCCAATACCACAACGGCAGAGACTGAAAGCCAGTCTTCTGACGAGAAGATCAATAATGAAGCAGAGGGTGGTCAGCCTGAGTCGTCTGTACATTCCGGTTTGTCCATCAGTCTGGTCGAAGACTGCTGGCTTAGTATTGAAGACGCTCTCGGTCGTACTCTCTATAGCGGCGTTGCCGCAGCTGGTAGCGTACTTGAGTTCGAAGGTGATGAGCCTCTGTCCGTTGTCATCGGTCGTGTCAGTGCCGTGGCTGATCTCCGCTATAACAATGAACCGATTGAACTTGCTGCCATCAGCAAAGACAATGTGGCCCGCCTGAGTTTACCTCTGTAAAACCTTATTTGATTTGACAGGAAAGCTGACGTTTTGACAAAGATTAAAGCCATTCGCGGCATGAACGACATTCTGCCGGAACAGACACCGGTTTGGCAGTACCTTGAGGCCACTATCAAGCGTGTAGTGGGTGCTTATGGGTACTCTGAGATCCGTATGCCAATCGTCGAACAGACCGACCTGTTTAAACGCTCCATTGGCGAAGTAACCGACATTGTCGAAAAGGAAATGTACACCTTTGATGACCGCAACGGTGAAAGTCTGACGCTACGTCCAGAGGGAACAGCCTGCTGTGTTCGTGCTGGAGAGGAGCATGGTTTGCTCTACAACCAGACTCAGCGGTTATGGTATCAAGGCCCGATGTTTCGATATGAAAAGCCGCAGAAAGGGCGTTATCGCCAATTCCATCAAGTAGGGGTTGAGGCCTTTGGCATGGCCGGTCCCGATGTGGATGCCGAGCTGATCCTGATGACAGCTGCACTCTGGCGTGAACTTGGGATGGAAAATGCGGTGACCCTGCAGCTGAACTCCCTGGGCAGTAATCAGGCTCGTGCCGAGTATCGGGATGCATTAGTCGCCTATCTTCGCCAGCATTTTGATCAGCTGGATGAAGATAGTCAGCGTCGCCTGGAGAGCAACCCCTTGCGGGTTCTTGATAGCAAGAACGAAGCAACACGCGTAGTCCTTGAAGAAGCGCCGGTTCTGACTGACTATCTGGACGACGAGTCTGCGCAGGATTTTCGTCAGCTATGCGAAATGCTGGATGCAGCAGGCGTGCGTTATGAGGTGAATCCATACCTGGTACGTGGGCTGGACTATTACTGCAAGACTGTTTTCGAATGGGTGACTGATGAGCTGGGTGCTCAGGGGACAGTCTGTGCCGGTGGGCGCTATGACGGCCTGGTTAAACAGCTGGGTGGTAAACCAACGCCAGCGGTTGGTTTTGCTATGGGGGTTGAGCGTCTGATTCTGCTGCTTGAAACCCTTCAGCTGGTTCCCGAGACGACTCGCCAGACGTTTGATCTGTATCTGGCTGCCGAGCACAAGGGTATTCAGGCAGATTTGATTCTGTTGGCAGAACAATTGCGGTCTGCAGTGCCTGGATTGCGTGTCCGTGTACACTGTGCAGGGTTAAAGAATATTGCCACCAAGGCGCGCCAAACGGGTGCTTCTGCAATTGTGCTGGTTAAGAAAACAGACGAACACGGGCTTCAGGCGTCCCTGTGGCATAATGATGAAACAGAATATGACTTGCAGCTGGAGCGGCTTTGTGAACGCCTGCAAGTTTTGTTTGCCCACTAAATTGATAGCCAATGCATAACAATCAGGAGTCGGAACGTGGCTGAATTGCGAACGGAAGAGGAACAGTTGCAGGCGTTAAAAGCCTGGTGGCAGGAGAACGGTAAGTCGCTTGTTCTGGGTGTGGGTTTGGCGATTGCACTGGTTCTTGGCTGGCAGGGTTGGCAGTCGCACCAGCAACAAAAAGCTGCTTCCGCTTCAGCGCTTTATCAGAATCTGACCGAAGCAGCACAGCTGCAGGCGATGAATACCGCTGATAATGCGCAGTATGCCACGGCCAAGCACTTGACAGAGCAGCTGAAAGCCGATTTCGCGGATACGACTTACGCACGTTATGCCGGGCTCGTATTGGCGGCGATGCATGTTCAGCAGGAAGAGTATGCTGCAGCCATCACCGAGCTTGATTGGGTGTTGTCTGCTTCTGGTGAGGTCGACAGTATCAAGCGTGTCGCAACTTTGCGTAAGGCGCTGGTGATGCAGCAACAGGGCGCAGTTGAGGCGGCTGTTGAACTGGTGAAAGGGCTGGATGCCGGTACCTTCGAGGCAGAAAAGCAGGAGTTGCTTGGTGACCTGTATTTGTCTATCGGGAATGTTGAACAGGCACGCACTGCCTATGATGCGGCATTGCTGGCAGCCGGTGGCGAAGCTCGTAAACCCTTGTTGAAGATCAAACGTGACGATCTGGCTGAGGTGAAATCATGATGGCAGCAAAGCTAAGAATCTTGCTGGCTGCCGCCGTAATCGGAAGCAGTCTGACAGGTTGTGGAATGTTCAGCTCTGAAGAGGGAGTCAAGCCGACCGAGTTGGTAGAGTTTGAGCGTGAGCAATCCCTTGAAACTGTATGGAGCGTCAACCTGGGTGGGAATCTGGGTGGCAAGTTTCATCAGTTGGCGCCGTCGATTGATGGCAGCCGTATTTTTGCTGCCAGTGCAGAGGGTGATGTCGTGGCAGCAGACCTTGCCTCGGGGAATATTATCTGGCGCCGCGAACTGGAAACCGAGATCATGGGTGGTGTCGGTGCAGGTAATGGATTGGTTGTACTGTCCACGCTGAGTGGTGAGGTACTGGCGCTTTCGGCTGATGATGGCAACGAGCTTTGGCGTTATCAGGCGTCGTCTGAAGTGATCAGTCAGCCACAAATGAATGCAGAAATGCTCGTAGTCCAGCAACTGGATGGCAGGTTGACGGCACTGGATCTTCTGACGGGGCGTCAGTTGTGGACCTATGACAGCCAGATTCCCCGCTTGAGTCTTCGTGGAACTGCGGCGCCTATCGTTGCAGCCGACCTGACCTTGGCCGGTTTTGCCAACGGCAAGCTCGTGGCAATAGATAATCGCAGTGGACGTCCTCTGTGGGAGCAGCGAATTGCTTTGTCTGAAGGGCGCTCAGAGCTTGATCGTATCATCGATATTGATGCCAAGCCGCTGGTTTATAATCGCCTTGTATACGTTACCAGTTATCAGGGGCGTCTTGCTGCGGTTAATCCCGCAAATGGCCAAATGATCTGGGCTCAGGATCTTTCCAGTTATCGTGGTCTGGCTGGTGGGTTTGGTAATGTATACGCTGTCACGGCTGATGACAGTGTGCAGGCGTTTGATGCGCGAAACAGCGCCAGCGTCTGGCGTCAGGATGGGCTGTTGAACCGCAAAGTGACTACGCCAACAGTGTTAGGCAACAGTCTTGTTGTGGCAGATGGGGAAGGCTATCTGCACGTACTGTCTCAGATTGATGGTCATTTTACAGCACGGTACAAATTGACTTCTGCAGGTGTGCAGAGTGATCTGCTGGTTAAAGATGATGTACTCTATGCGCTTAGCAACGATGGCCGCTTAACCGCTTTGAAGTTGCAGTAAGCACAATTGAATTTTTCCACGGCGGCCTCTGTTCTGCAGAGTGCCGCCGTGTTGTTTCCAGGTGAAATCCTATGTTACCCGTAATCGCTTTGGTGGGTCGTCCCAATGTTGGCAAATCGACCCTGTTTAACCGGCTGACTCGTTCCCGAGATGCTCTGGTTGCCGACCTGCCCGGATTGACCCGGGATCGCAAGTATGGCGAAGGACGTGTTGGTGGCTGTGATTACATCGTAATCGATACGGGCGGGATTTCCGGTGATGAAGCCGGTATTGACCAACGCATGGCAGAGCAGTCACTGCTGGCCATCGATGAAGCCGATATCGTCTTGTTTCTGGTAGATGGTCGCGCCGGTTTAAATCCAGCCGATGAAATGATTGCAGACCATTTGCGGCGCAACAATAAGGAGTGCTGGCTTGTTGTAAACAAGACGGATGGCATTGACCCTGATACGGCTATGGCAGATTTTTATGCATTGGGTATTGGGCAGCCCGTACCTATCGCAGCCGCTCATGGTCGCAATGTCACTTCCTTGATTGATGAAGTGCTCGCGCCGTACATGCCTGATGAGGAAGCTCTGGAAGCCGAACAGGCTGATAAAGAGAGAGATGACAGCATTCGTATCGCTGTTATCGGTCGCCCAAATGTAGGCAAGTCCACTCTGGTTAACCGGATGTTGGGCGAAGAGCGTGTGGTAGTCTACGATCAGGCGGGTACGACGCGTGACAGTATTTATATCCCCTACGAGCGCGAGGGGCAGAAGTACACACTGATCGATACGGCTGGTGTTCGCCGTCGCAAGCATATCACCGAAGCGGTAGAAAAGTTCTCGATCGTCAAGACGCTGCAGGCAATCAAGGATGCCAATGTAGTGATCAGTGTTATAGATGCCAGAGAGGGGGTGACCGAGCAGGATCTCAGTATGCTTGGCTTTGTCATCGATTCAGGTCGTGCACTGGTTGTGGCATTAAACAAATGGGACGGTATGACCTCTGAACAGCGTGACCATGTGAAGTCACAGGTCGAGAGACGTCTTGAATTCGCCGCCTTCGCTCGATTCCACTTTATATCAGCATTGCATGGTTCTGGGGTTGGGGATCTCTATGGTTCGGTAAATGAAGCCTATGATTGCGCAATGGCTAAGTGGTCAACCAATCAGCTAACACGCTTGCTTGAGGATGTCGTAGCGGACCACCAGCCACCGGCCATTAATAATCGTCGAATTAAGCTGCGATATGCGCACCAGGGTGGATCCAATCCACCCATTATTGTTGTTCACGGTAATCAGACCGATGCGTTGCCTGGATCTTATAAGCGATACCTCGAAAACAGATTTATTCGCTACCTCAAGGTACGCGGAACTCCGATTCGGTTTGAATTCAAAACCAGTGACAACCCGTTCGCGGGTCGTCGTAACAAGCTGACGCCGCGTCAGTTGGCAAAGAAAGAGCGAAATCGTCAGCACATTAAGACGATGAAACATAAGGCCAAAAAGAAGGCGCAGCGCTGATGGGGCGATCCAGTCCAGTTGATCTGGAAGCGGCGATAGGGGTGTTCGATTCAGGAGTGGGAGGGCTGACAGTGTTGAATGCTCTCCGCAAAGCACTACCTAACGAAAACCTGGTGTATCTGGGGGATACCGCACGGGTACCCTATGGAACCAAAAGTGCAGTATCTGTCATGCGCTATGCTGAACAAGCTGTAAAAGCACTGCATGCAAGGCGAATCAAAGCGATAGTCATCGCCTGCAATACAGCTTCTGCGATGGCGCTTGAGCATCTTCAAAATTGCTACCCTGAATTGCCGGTATTGGGTGTTATTGAGCCGGGTGCCCTTGCAGCTTGCAAGGCAACCAGACGCAAGCATATAGGTGTCATCGCGACAGAAAGTACAACCAACAACCAGGCATATCAAAAGGCTATACTCGGTATCATGCCAGAAGCGCGCATACAGGCGCAGGCGTGTTCATTATTTGTAGCTTTGGCAGAAGAGGGCTGGCACCACGGAGAGCTCGTTGAACAGATTGTTGCCAAGTGTCTAAAACCTTTAATGAGAGGCAGTGAAAGCGAAGGCGCCCTCGATACCCTGGTACTGGGCTGTACCCATTTCCCGGCACTTAGTGGCGCAATCGCTAAGGTGGTTGGCAGCCAAGTCATACTGGTTGACTCCGCTGCGACTACTGCATCGGCAGTGAAAGCTCGCCTGGTATCGGAAAAATTATTGAATCCACAGCAAGCACCAGGTCAGTTGAGCTTTTTAGTCACTGATGGGCCTGAACGATTTGCTCGTGTTGCCAATAACTTCTTTAACGAACAGATTGATGCCGCTGGTGTCGAGCTGGTTGATATTCAACACCATACAGCTACTTTGAAATAATCGAAAAAAAGCGTTGACAGTGAAATGGTAGGCTGTAGAATACGCCCCACTTCAGCGGCAAGCGCGCTTTTCAATAATAAATAAGTTGTTGAAAAGAGTTGAAAAAAACTTGACACAGAAGTGGTGCGCAGTAAAATGTGTGCCTCGCTTGAGACAACAGGTTGCGCTACGGCGCGGTTGGCCAAGCCCGCTCTTTAACAAATTGATCAGGTAATATGTGTGGGCGCTTGTCAGGATTGAGCACGCAAAGCTTAATCAAGGCAAGCAACCTAACTGAATATTCATTTAGCGTTGTGTAATACCTTGAGCCGAGTCTGAAGGGATCATTCCTCCTTTCGTAAAAGACTCAACCAAAGATTTAAACTGAAGAGTTTGATCATGGCTCAGATTGAACGCTGGCGGCAGGCCTAACACATGCAAGTCGAGCGGCAGCGGGATCTAGCTTGCTAGATCGCCGGCGAGCGGCGGACGGGTGAGTAACGCGTGGGAATCTACCTGGTAGTGGGGGACAACAGTCGGAAACGACTGCTAATACCGCATACGCCCTTCGGGGGAAAGTGGGGGATCTTCGGACCTCACGCTATCAGATGAGCCCGCGTCGGATTAGCTGGTTGGTGAGGTAAAGGCTCACCAAGGCGATGATCCGTAGCTGGTCTGAGAGGATGATCAGCCACACTGGGACTGAGACACGGCCCAGACTCCTACGGGAGGCAGCAGTGGGGAATATTGGACAATGGGGGCAACCCTGATCCAGCCATGCCGCGTGTGTGAAGAAGGCCTTCGGGTTGTAAAGCACTTTCAGCAGTGAGGAAAGGTGTGTCGTTAATACCGGCATGCTGTGACGTTAACTGCAGAAGAAGCACCGGCTAACTCCGTGCCAGCAGCCGCGGTAATACGGAGGGTGCAAGCGTTAATCGGAATTACTGGGCGTAAAGCGCGCGTAGGTGGTTTGGTCAGTCAGATGTGAAAGCCCCGGGCTTAACCTGGGAACTGCACCTGATACTGCCAAACTAGAGTACGGTAGAGGGCAGTGGAATTTCCGGTGTAGCGGTGAAATGCGTAGAGATCGGAAGGAACACCAGTGGCGAAGGCGACTGCCTGGACTGATACTGACACTGAGGTGCGAAAGCGTGGGTAGCAAACAGGATTAGATACCCTGGTAGTCCACGCCGTAAACGATGTCAACTAGCCGTTGGGGGACTTGATCCTTTAGTGGCGCAGCTAACGCGATAAGTTGACCGCCTGGGGAGTACGGCCGCAAGGTTAAAACTCAAATGAATTGACGGGGGCCCGCACAAGCGGTGGAGCATGTGGTTTAATTCGAAGCAACGCGAAGAACCTTACCTACTCTTGACATCCTGCGAACTTGGTAGAGATACCTTGGTGCCTTCGGGAGCGCAGTGACAGGTGCTGCATGGCTGTCGTCAGCTCGTGTTGTGAAATGTTGGGTTAAGTCCCGTAACGAGCGCAACCCCTATCCTTATTTGCCAGCACTTCGGGTGGGAACTCTAAGGAGACTGCCGGTGACAAACCGGAGGAAGGTGGGGATGACGTCAAGTCATCATGGCCCTTACGAGTAGGGCTACACACGTGCTACAATGGCCGGTACAGAGGGCCGCGAACCTGCGAGGGTAAGCTAATCTCAGAAAACCGGTCGTAGTCCGGATCGCAGTCTGCAACTCGACTGCGTGAAGTCGGAATCGCTAGTAATCGCGAATCAGAATGTCGCGGTGAATACGTTCCCGGGCCTTGTACACACCGCCCGTCACACCATGGGAGTGGGTTGCACCAGAAGTAGCTAGTCTAACCTTCGGGAGGACGGTTACCACGGTGTGATTCATGACTGGGGTGAAGTCGTAACAAGGTAGCCCTAGGGGAACCTGGGGCTGGATCACCTCCTTAAACGATTGCGAAGTTCTGGCAAGCGTTCACACATATTACCTGATCGAAAGTTGAAGAGAGCGTAATCAGCCTGGTGCTGAATATGTAGGCTTGTAGCTCAGTTGGTTAGAGCGCACCCCTGATAAGGGTGAGGTCGGTGGTTCAAATCCACTCAGGCCTACCAATTTCCTCACGGCCTGGCCGATGGGGAAGCGACTCGATGGGGCTATAGCTCAGCTGGGAGAGCGCCTGCTTTGCACGCAGGAGGTCTGCGGTTCGATCCCGCATAGCTCCACCATTCCTTAGATGCCTGGAATGGTCAAGAAAGTTTTAAAACATACGCTCTTTTGAGTTTATCTTTTAAAGCTTCTTAGCTTTAAACGCTCTTTAACAAATTGGATCTGAAAGATTGTCTTGTATTGTTTGATACAAGCGCCAACCGGCGATAATCGTTACGAACCATTCATTTTTCCAGACGCCTTCGGGTTATATGGTCAAGTGAATAAGCGTGCACGGTGGATGCCTTGGCAGTCAGAGGCGATGAAGGACGTAGTAACCTGCGATAAGCCTCGGGGAGTCGGTAAACAGACTTTGATCCGAGGATTTCCGAATGGGGAAACCCACCCGCTTGCGGGTATCTCTTAACTGAATACATAGGTTTTGAGAGGCGAACCCGGGGAACTGAAACATCTAAGTACCCGGAGGAAAAGAAATCAACCGAGATTCCCTTAGTAGCGGCGAGCGAACGGGGACCAGCCCTTAAGCTGTGATGTGGTTAGCAGAACACTCTGGAAAGTGTGGCCATAGTGGGTGATAGCCCCGTATGCGAAAACCTATTTACAGTGAAATCGAGTAGGACGGGACACGTGTTATCCTGTCTGAATATGGGGGGACCATCCTCCAAGGCTAAATACTCCTGACTGACCGATAGTGAACCAGTACCGTGAGGGAAAGGCGAAAAGAACCCCTGTGAGGGGAGTGAAATAGACCCTGAAACCGTGTACGTACAAGCAGTGGGAGCCGTTTTCGGACGGTGACTGCGTACCTTTTGTATAATGGGTCAGCGACTTACTTTCAGTGGCAAGCTTAACCGTTTAGGGGAGGCGTAGGGAAACCGAGTCTTAATAGGGCGCCAAGTCGCTGGGAGTAGACCCGAAACCGGGCGATCTATCCATGGGCAGGTTGAAGGTTGAGTAACATCAACTGGAGGACCGAACCGACTACCGTTGAAAAGTTAGCGGATGACCTGTGGATCGGAGTGAAAGGCTAATCAAGCCCGGAGATAGCTGGTTCTCCTCGAAAGCTATTTAGGTAGCGCCTCATGTCTCACCTTGGGGGGTAGAGCACTGTTTCGGCTAGGGGGTCATCCCGACTTACCAACCCGATGCAAACTCCGAATACCCAAGAGTGCAATCATGGGAGACACACGGCGGGTGCTAACGTCCGTCGTGGAAAGGGAAACAACCCAGACCGCCAGCTAAGGTCCCAAAGTTCTAGTTAAGTGGGAAACGATGTGGGAAGGCTTAGACAGCTAGGAGGTTGGCTTAGAAGCAGCCACCCTTTAAAGAAAGCGTAATAGCTCACTAGTCGAGTCGGCCTGCGCGGAAGATATAACGGGGCTCAAACTAGACACCGAAGCTGCGGATGCCTTAGGGCATGGTAGAGGAGCGTTCTGTAAGCCGTTGAAGCGGAAGCTGTAAGGCACCGTGGAGGTATCAGAAGTGCGAATGCTGACATAAGTAACGATAAAGGGGGTGAAAAACCCCCTCGCCGGAAGACCAAGGGTTCCTATCCAACGTTAATCGGGGTAGGGTGAGTCGGCCCCTAAGGCGAGGCTGAAAAGCGTAGTCGATGGGAAACAGGTTAATATTCCTGTACCGCGCATAACTGCGACGGGGGGACGGAGAAGGCTAGGCCAGCGCGGCGTTGGTTGTCCGCGTTTAAGGGTGTAGGTTGAGGAGTTAGGCAAATCCGGCTCCTTAAGACTGAGACCTGATGACGAGACTCTTTATGAGTCGAAGTGGTTGATGCCATGCTTCCAGGAAAATCCTCTAAGCTTCAGGTTATGCGGGACCGTACCCGAAACCGACACAGGTGGTCAGGTTGAGAATACCAAGGCGCTTGAGAGAACTCGGGTGAAGGAACTAGGCAAAATGGTGCCGTAACTTCGGGAGAAGGCACGCCGGTGTTGGTGATGAGACTTGCTCTCTAAGCTGATGCCGGTCGAAGATACCAGGTGGCTGCGACTGTTTATTAAAAACACAGCACTCTGCAAACACGAAAGTGGACGTATAGGGTGTGACGCCTGCCCGGTGCCGGAAGGTTAATTGATGGGGTTAGCTTCGGCGAAGCTCTTGATCGAAGCCCCGGTAAACGGCGGCCGTAACTATAACGGTCCTAAGGTAGCGAAATTCCTTGTCGGGTAAGTTCCGACCTGCACGAATGGCGTAACGATGGCCACACTGTCTCCACCCGAGACTCAGTGAAATTGAACTCGCTGTGAAGATGCAGCGTACCCGCGGCTAGACGGAAAGACCCCGTGAACCTTTACTATAGCTTCACAGTGGACTTTGACATTACTTGTGTAGGATAGCTGGGAGGCTTTGAAGCTCGGACGCCAGTTCGAGTGGAGCCGTCCTTGAAATACCAGCCTGGTACTGTTGAGGTTCTAACTCAGGTCCGTAATCCGGATCGAGGACATTGTGTGGTGGGTAGTTTGACTGGGGCGGTCTCCTCCCAAAGCGTAACGGAGGAGCACGAAGGTACCCTCAGGCTGGTCGGAAATCAGCCAATGAGCGCAAGAGTAGAAGGGTGCTTGACTGCGAGACAGACACGTCGAGCAGGTACGAAAGTAGGTTCTAGTGATCCGGTGGTTCTGTATGGAAGGGCCATCGCTCAACGGATAAAAGGTACTCCGGGGATAACAGGCTGATACCGCCCAAGAGTTCACATCGACGGCGGTGTTTGGCACCTCGATGTCGGCTCATCACATCCTGGGGCTGAAGCCGGTCCCAAGGGTATGGCTGTTCGCCATTTAAAGTGGTACGCGAGCTGGGTTTAGAACGTCGTGAGACAGTTCGGTCCCTATCTGCCGTGGGCGTTTGAGATTTGAGAAGAGTTGCTCCTAGTACGAGAGGACCGGAGTGAACGAACCTCTGGTGTTCCGGTTGTCACGCCAGTGGCATTGCCGGGTAGCTACGTTCGGACGGGATAACCGCTGAAAGCATCTAAGCGGGAAGCCTCCTTCAAGATGAGATCTCACTGGACCCTTGAGGTCCCTGTAGAGCCGTCCGAGACCAGGACGTTGATAGGCTGGGTGTGTAAGCGTTGTAAGGCGTTGAGCTAACCAGTACTAATTGCTCGTGAGGCTTGACCATATAACGCCCAAGGCGTTTGAAATGAATGGTTAGAAAGATTATCGTAGCTCGTAAGAGCACCGGTTGAACGCTTGTAGCGACAACACAGACAGTCACGAATTTCAGATCTGATTTGTACCAGTTTTGCTTGGCGACCATAGAGACGTGGAACCACCTGATCCCATCCCGAACTCAGCAGTGAAACGCGTCATCGCCGATGGTAGTGTGGGGCTTCCCCATGTGAGAGTAGGTCATCGCCAAGCACTTATTTAAGCAGAACCCCGGTCTCGTTGAGGCCGGGGTTTTTGCGTTATGGGGCAGATTTTGGGTATGGCTCTTGGGGCAGGCAACGGGTAATATCTGCTCAGTTTGTCGTTAACGTGTTAAGGTAAACAGATGTACTCAGATGATGATATTCGCCGCCTCACCTGGCAGTGCAGACGGGGTATGCTGGAGCTTGATGTGCTCCTGGTGCCTTTTATGGAAGAGGCCTTTGCTGAATTGCCCGTTGAAGATCAAACACGCTTCGTAAAATTGCTGGATTCTGAAGACCAGGATCTTTTCATGTGGTTCATGCAGCGCTCTGAGCCAGAAGATCCAGATACTCAACGAATTGTGAACATTATTCTTGAACGCGTTCAGCCCGATTAAGATCCTACCGTGCGGTAGTTCCCGGCTACTGCACATCCTTTACCCGGCAACGCTGATGTTGGGTTTTATTGCTCTCTCAAAGTTATCCGTAGAACCTGAGCGACTGTTGTTGATTATTGTGACTTACCTGTTGGTCGGCAGTGTCATCATCTGGCAGTTATTGGTTATGCATACAGCGGATCAGCTCGTTGGCCTGGATTGGGATGTTGAGCACAAGATGATGAGTGTCTTAACTACTCAGGGAAAATGGGTGCCTGTAGATAAGGTGTATAATCGCCTTGTTGTGCCTGGCATGTTCTATCTGCTGGTCTTGCAACGCAGGGACAGGGCACTACGTACATGGTTTTGGATTACGCCCGGCTCGATAACAGGTGACGATGCCAGGCGTTTGAGTGTGGCGATGAAATTCGGTGCGCCTATCGCACCGAATCCGGCCACTGAAAATTAAGCGGAGAAAGGATCGTATCAACCCTTTCCTGTGATGCTGATGGGTAGTCCAATGTGTAGTGCAGCCCGCGGCTTTCCTTGCGTGTGATGGCGCTGCGGATCATCAGTTCGGCTACCGTCGCCAGATTGCGCAATTCGATCAGATCAGAACTGACCCGGTAATTACTGTAATACTCGGCAATTTCCTGAAGCAGCAGCTCGATTCGATGTTGTGCACGCTGCAGACGTTTCGTGGTGCGGACGATACCTACGTAGTCCCACATAAAGCGTCTAAGCTCGTCCCAGTTGTGCGAAATGATTACATCTTCATCTGAATTAGTGACGAGTGACTCATCCCAGTTTGGCACTTCTATGGTATCGAGGTTTTCAACGGTTGAACGTTGTGCAATTGACCGTGCCGATGCCGCCCCGTAGACGATACATTCGAGAAGTGAGTTCGATGCCAGTCGGTTTGCTCCGTGCAAACCAGTAAATGCCGTTTCACCGATGGCATAGAGTCCTTCGAGATCTGTTCGGCCTTCATTGTCGGTTATGACGCCACCACAAGTGTAATGTGCTGCTGGCACCACGGGGATTGGGTCCTTTGTGATGTCGATGCCATAGTTCAAACAACCCTGATAAATAGTCGGGAAGTGTTCCTTGATGAAATCGGCTGAACGGTGAGAGATATCAAGATATACACAGTCGCAGCCAAGACGCTTCATTTCGTGGTCAATCGCTCGGGCAACAATATCTCTTGGAGCCAGCTCGGCCCGATCGTCGAATGACGGCATGAATCGGGTGCCGTCTGGTAGCAACAACCGCCCACCTTCACCACGAACTGCTTCACTGATCAGGAAAGACTTGGCTTGAGGATGATAGAGGCAGGTAGGATGGAATTGATTGAACTCCATGTTGGCAACTCTACAGCCTGCCCGCCAAGCCATTGCAATGCCATCACCGGTCGAGCCGTCACTGTTGGTTGTGTATAGATAAGCTTTTGCGGCACCGCCTGTAGCCAACACAACATTATTTGCTCGGAAAGCCTGTACGTGGCCGGTGTGCTTGTTGAGTACATAGGCACCAATGCAACGATTGTGAGGGAGGCGGAGCTTTCTCCTTGTTATTAAATCAATCGCGACATGGTGGTCCAGGAGGGTGATGTTTGAGGCTTCATGAGCGCGTTTAAGTAGCGTCGAGTGAATGGCTCGACCCGTTGCGTCGGCAGCATGAATAATCCGACGGTGGGAGTGTCCACCTTCTTGCGTCAAGTGGTAATGGTCACCTTCACGGGTAAAAGGTACACCTTGCTCAATAAGCCATTGAATACTGGCCGGTCCCTCCTCGATGATGTGTTTTACAGCTTCAGGGCGGCTCAGTTCTGCTCCTGCGACCAAAGTGTCCCGTGTGTGCTCCTGGAAACTGTCCGTGGTCTCTAGAACTGCGGCAATCCCACCCTGAGCCATCCAGGTTGAGCCACTTTCGAAACGAGCCTTGCTCAGCACAGCGACCTGAAAATGAGAGGGGAGTTGCAGTGCGAGAGTTAGTCCTGCTGCACCGCTGCCGATTACCAATACATCGTAGTCCAGAGGAGTGCCTTGGTTTGAGCTCATATTCACATTCCGTACGTTCACTGCAATCTATTATGAGGTTTCAAGCTACCCAGTGTAAGACCGGTTACCAATAAATTTTTTTGGGAACTTCATGCTGTATTCAGGCTCATACTTGGTGCGTGCCTGTTACAGACATGAGGTTGCAATGCATTAGGTCGGCGTTACATACTGCATCGAAATTGAAATAGCCCTGCCACTCGAGCAGGGCACCGAAAGTCGCAGCGACTTAATTTAAGGATACCCAGTGTCTAACGAGAGTCAGGCAGCCAGCGATCAGGTACTGGTTAAGCGTGTACAGGCGGGTGATAAACGAGCCTTCGATCTACTGGTCAAGCAGTATCAGCACAAAATCATTGGCTTGATTGGCCGCTATGTATACGACCCGCACGAAGCAATGGATGTTGCTCAGGAGGCCTTTATCAAGGCTTACCGTGCACTGCCGGGGTTTCGTGGTGACAGCGCCTTTTATACCTGGTTGTACCGTATTGCTATAAACACAGCGAAGAACCATTTGGTTTCTCGCAGCCGTCGCCCGCCCGATGTTGATGTTGATGTTGATGATGCTCATTACATCGATACCGACTCGGAACTGCGTGAGCTGGAGACCCCGGAGAGTTCGCTGTACAGGGATGAACTGGAGCGTGTGGTCAAAACGACGCTGGATCGTCTCCCTGAAGATCTGCGTGTTGCCTTGACCCTGCGAGAGTTCGAGGGCATGAGCTATGAGGATATCGCCAACGTGATGGACTGTCCGGTCGGAACTGTCCGTTCACGTATTTTTCGAGCACGTGAAGCGATCGATAAAGAGATCGCCCCGTTGCTTGCAAACTAATCGTGTCGATTTAGGCATGCCGTTCAACGGCATCAGAGGAAAAACTATGCATAGAGCGAATGACTCCATCTCTGCATTGATGGATGGCGAAGTGGGTGAATTCGAGCTGCGCCGAACGCTGGAGCAGGTTGCCGATGACCCTGAGTTGGCTCAGCAGTGGCGTCGTTATCATATTGCCCGTGCCGGCCTGAGGGGTGAACTCCAATCTGGTTTACAGATTGATATCAGTGCAGGTGTCATGTCCGCACTTGAGCAGGAGCCCACTTATCATCCGTCGGCTTATGATCGCGAGCCTGCATCCTCGGTATCCTCCAAGCCGGTTTCGCGTTGGTGGCGTTCCGTAAGCAGCATGGCGGTTGCGGCTTCGGTAACGGCTGCGGTGATTCTTGGTGCGGGTAACTTTTCAGAGTCTCCCTCTCAAACGCCCAATTTTTATCTGCCAGGCGCTACTGTCAATGGTGATTTGATGCGAACAAACCTGGGACGCTCAGCACCAACGATGCCCGGATACGATTCACCGGATGTTATTCGCTTGTCAGATGGGTTGAAAAAATACATCGATCAGCATCAGCATTTGGTTGAGGCTCAACGGGTGCCTCAATGGAGTACCCGCTGGATGCCTGAAGGCTATTCAATGGTCCGTCATGAGCTTCTACCACATGGTGAAGTGATGGTTTTTGCCAAAGGGCGCGACGCCTTCTCGGTCAGTGTTGAGGAGCTCGGTCACCAGAGCTTGCCCGAAGGCGTTGCTCAGGCAGATGGGTATATTGCCGTGGGCAAGCGTCGCGGTGATCATTTCGTTACGGTAGTAGGAAATGTGCCCCTGATGATTGCGGACCGAATAGCCAGTGCTGTTCAGCCTGAGCGCTAATCATGATTGAAGAATTTGCAGTGGTTTCGGCCGTCGGCACTAATGTCGTCCGAGTCACTGCTGAACGAACCAGTGCTTGTGCTCAATGTGCCAGCAAATCAAGTTGCAGTCAGGGTGTGCTGTCCCAGTGGCGGTCGGGCAAGACGGTCGAAATTGATGTCTTCAACCCGGGAGCCATAGTAGTGGAACCAGGGCAGCAGGTGGTAATAGGTCTTGAGGAGGGAAGTCTAGTTCGAGCTTCCCTGCTGCTGTATTTGTTGCCTCTTGCCTTGCTGATTGCCGGCGCCTTGCTCGGTTCTGCATTGGGTCTGGTGGAGTGGCAGCAGGTGATACTGGCATTGGTGTTGATGTTGGGGGGCTTTTTATTGGCTCGCCAGCTCAGTACAGGGCAAGGTGTCAAGGCACGCTACCAACCGGTCCTGCTGAGAATTGTTTGAACAGGAAAGGTGACATTTGATGAAAGCAATCAAGATTAATCTTTTTCTCGTTTTTGCCTGTTTGTTGACGCCGCTTGTTAATGCAGCCGCTTTACCTGACTTTACTGAACTGGTTGAAGATGCTTCGCCGGCTGTCGTGAATATCAGTACGGTTCAAAAGCAGGATTCACAAGCGCTTTCGACTCCCTTTGGTCAGTTTCATGGCCCCAATGGTGAAGAAATTCCGGAAATCTTCCGGCATTTTTTCCGTGAGATTCCACAGTTTCGAGACCGTCCTCACCGAGCGCCACGTTCTTTGGGTTCAGGCTTCATTATTTCTCATGATGGTTACATCCTGACCAACCACCATGTGATCAAGGATGCTGATCAGGTCATGGTTCGTCTCAATGATCGCCGTGAACTTGAGGCTGAAGTCGTTGGCTCCGACGAAAGAACCGATGTTGCATTACTCAAAATTGATGCTGACGATCTTCCGGTTGTGCGACTGGGTCGCTCATCACAGTTGAAAGTCGGGGAGTGGGTATTGGCGATCGGGTCACCCTTTGGTTTTGATCACAGTGTAACGGCAGGGATCGTCAGTGCTACTGAGCGTGCGCTTGCGAACGAAAACTACGTGCCTTTCATTCAGACTGATGTAGCGATCAATCCGGGCAATTCGGGAGGGCCTCTGTTTAACCTGAAAGGCGAAGTCGTTGGTATCAATTCGCAGATATACACGCGCTCCGGCGGTTTCATGGGGCTGTCATTTGCCATCCCGATTGACGTAGCGCTTGAAGTCTCTGAACAGCTCAAAGGGCAGGGATTTGTCGAACGCGGATGGCTTGGTGTGTTGATTCAGGAGGTAAATCGTGATCTGGCTGAATCCTTTGGCCTTAAAAAGCCGGCAGGAGCTCTGGTTGCCAAGGTAATGCCGGACAGCCCTGCTGCTGCTGCCGGTATTCAGGAAGGCGATATTATCCTCAGTTTTAACGACCATGATGTAGTGCTGTCATCTGACTTGCCACCTCTGGTTGGTCGCATTAAGCCCGGAGATACAGCTGAAGTCGAAGTCATCCGGGAAGGGAGACGCAAGACGCTTGATGTGACGATCGGACGTCTGCCGAACGATGAAGAAGGGCAGCCCCCGATTCAGAAGCCGCCGGTCGAAACCAGCCGTCTTGGCGTTGTTGTGGCACCCTTGCCAGAAGAACTGAAAGATAAATGGAATGTGCGTTCAGGCGTCATCGTGGAACGCGTTGAAGAAGGGGCTGGTGCTCGTGCCGGGCTGGTTCGCGGGGATGTCATCACCATGCTCAATGGCGAGCGGGTTGAGACGCTCGATCAGTTCCAGCGCATCGTATCAGAGTTGCCCGGTGGCCGCTCGGTACCCTTGCGTGTTGTCCGCCGGGGAAATCCGATGTTCATTGCGCTCAAACCGGAGTAACTCTGCACTCAGGGGGCCTTTGGCCCCCTTGCTGTTTATGGATATCACACGCGGGTTCTGATGACCTGAACCCCCTTCTTACGTTAAACTGCGTCCTCCTTATCAATCCTGTTTACAGCTGGAGTCGGGTAGCCCTATCGTGAGTAACCTGGATCATATTCGTAATTTCTCGATCATCGCCCATATCGACCATGGCAAATCCACACTGTCAGACCGTCTCATCCAGACTTGCGGCGGCCTCAGTGACCGTGAGATGGCGGCCCAGGTGCTCGATTCCATGGATCTCGAGCGTGAGCGTGGAATTACTATCAAGGCGCAGAGTGTCACCCTTGACTACCACGCCAAAGACGGCAAGACCTACCAGCTGAATTTCATCGATACACCGGGACATGTTGACTTCTCCTATGAAGTTTCACGTTCGCTTGCCGCATGCGAAGGTGCGCTGCTGGTTGTGGATGCTGCACAGGGTGTAGAAGCGCAATCGGTTGCCAACTGTTACACCGCCATTGAACAGAATCTCGAAGTGCTGCCGGTACTCAACAAAATGGACCTGCCGCAGGCTGATCCTGAACGGGTGCGTCAGGAGATAGAAGAGGTGATCGGTATCGACGCCGACGGTGCGATCGCATGCTCAGCCAAGACCGGTATGGGTATCGATGACGTGCTTGAGGCCCTCGTACGTGTCATTCCGCCGCCCGAAGGCGATGTGGATGCACCGCTTCAGGCGCTGATCATCGACTCCTGGTTTGACAACTACCTGGGGGTCGTCTCCCTGGTCAGAGTTAAAAACGGTACTCTCCGCAAGAAAGACAAGATTCTGGTCAAGTCCACTGGACAGGCACACCAGATTGATGCGGTGGGAATCTTTACGCCCAAGCGTAAGGAAACCGACATGCTCAGAGCAGGTGAAGTAGGTTTCGTGGTGGCCGGCATCAAGGATATTCACGGTGCACCCGTAGGCGATACGCTGATCCATGCCAAAACACCGGATGTGGGTAGTTTGCCTGGTTTCCAGAAGGTGCAGCCTCAGGTTTACGCAGGCCTGTTCCCGACCAGTGCGGATGATTACGAGGACTTCCGTGAAGCATTGGATAAGTTGACCCTGAATGATGCATCCCTGTTTTTCGAACCTGAAACATCAGATGCGCTGGGATTCGGTTTCCGATGCGGTTTCCTGGGCATGCTGCACATGGAAATCATCCAGGAACGCCTGGAACGCGAATATGATCTGGATTTGGTCACAACTGCACCGACGGTGGTGTACGAGCTTGAATTGAATTCGGGTGAAGTGGTTCATATCGACAGTCCGTCCAAGTTGCCAGATCCCGGGTCTATCCGAGAAATGCGTGAACCGATTGTTTTGGCCAATATCCTTGTGCCGGACGAGTATCTGGGACAGGTGATCGGGCTCTGTGTCGAAAAACGCGGTGTCCAGAAAAACATGCACTTCGTGGGCAAGCAGGTTCAGGTCACCTATGAACTGCCCATGGCGGAAGTCGTTCTCGACTTCTTTGATCGTCTTAAGTCAGTAAGCCGCGGTTATGCTTCTCTGGAGTACAACTTCCAGCGTTTCGAACCAGCCAAACTGGTGCGTATGGATATCCTGATCAATGGTGAGCGTGTTGATGCTCTGGCCGTGATTCTGCACAAGGACAATGCGCTTTACCGTGGTCGTCAGCTCTGTGAAAAAATGAAGGAGCTGATCCCGCGTCAGATGTTTGATGTTGCCATCCAGGCGGCTCTTGGCGGCAAGGTCATTGCCCGCACCACCGTTAAGGCGTTGCGCAAGAACGTACTGGCCAAGTGTTATGGCGGTGATGTCAGCCGTAAGAAGAAGCTGCTTGCCAAGCAGAAAGAGGGCAAGAAGCGCATGAAGCAGGTAGGCCGGGTCGAGATTCCTCAGGATGCCTTCCTCGCCGTGCTCAAAGTCGACAGCTAAGGCCTGGTTATGAATCTGGATTTTTCACTGATACTGGTTCTGGTCACCGCGTTGACCGGTGTGCTTTGGCTGCTGGATGCTGCGATCTTTGCCCCGCGGCGTCAGCAGGCGTTGCAAACAGCTCAGCAGCAGGCGCAGGAGCCGCTGCCCGAGGCTCAGTGTAAGGCACTGCTGCGTCAGCCCGGCTGGGCGGATACGTCCAAGTCGATGTTCCCCGTCCTGCTGTTCGTACTGCTGTTGAGATCATTTCTTTACGAACCTTTTCAGATCCCGTCCGGCTCCATGCTGCCGACGTTGAAAATCGGTGACTTCATCCTGGTCAACAAGTACCACTATGGTTTGAGGTTGCCGGTTCTGAATACCCGTTTTGTGGCTAACAATGATCCTCAACATGGTGATGTCATCGTCTTCCGCTATCCTGAGGATACCAGCATCAACTTCATTAAGCGGGTGGTTGGCGTTCCCGGTGATGTAATTACCTACAAAAATAAGGTGCTTTACGTTAACGGCGTGGCTCAGCAGCAGGAGCTGTTAGCCAAGTTGCCGCCTTCACGTCCGGAACAGTTGCTGCTGAAAGAGACACTGGCTGAGGTGCCGCATCGAATTTACCGGGATATCTATCGCCCGGTGATCGATGGTGAATGGACGGTGCCTGATGGTCATTATTTCGTTCTGGGCGATAATCGCGATAACAGCAAGGACAGCCGTTATTGGGGATTCGTTCCGGATGAATTGCTGGTGGGCAAGGCCACTGCGGTGTGGATGCACTGGGATGGCTTTTTCAGCCTGCCTGAATTCAGTGATGTTCGTCGCATAAACTAGAGGATTGCATAACATGGACAAAGGCGTAGCACACTTTCAGCGGGGAGCTTCCTTTACCTCGACACTGATCGGCCTGATTGTGGTCGGGATCTTTTTTGCCGTTGGCTTCAAACTGTTTTCGGCATACTGGGATCACGCGACTATCAACTCGATTGTGAAGACTGTAAGCCAAGACCCGGATGAGCTGTCAAAGTCTCTGCGCGAACTGCGCCGTGATCTGGATAAGAAACTGTACATTAACCAGGTTGAACTGCCTGAAAAGGATTCGCTCCAGATCCGTCTGGAAGAGGGAGTGATCTATTTTGATCTGGTCTACGAAGTCCGGGTACCGATGTTCTACAACGTCGATGCTCTGGTTATGTTTGAAGAACACTACGAAGCTGTAAAACCTTGATTAAACCTGCTGCTGAACTGGCCCGTAAACTGGGCAACCCCTGTACCGATAACGAGCTGTTTGAACTGGCACTCACCCATCGCAGTTGTGGTAAACGCAACAATGAGCGGCTGGAGTTTCTTGGCGATGCCATCCTGAGTTTCGTCATCGCTGACGATCTTTATCAGCGTTTTCCCGCGGCTCGTGAAGGGCAGATGAGCCGTCTGCGTTCGCGCGTGGTCAAGGGGGAAACCCTGGCCAAGATTGCGCGCGAGATGCAGCTGGGTGACTATCTGCGTCTCGGCTCAGGTGAACTGAAAAGTGGCGGCTATCGCCGTGACTCCATTCTGGCGGACAGTGTTGAGGCGATTATCGGAGCCGTCTATCTGGATCAGGGAATTGAAGCGGCACGCCGTTTTATTCTGCATTGGTTCGCTGGCCACCTTGATCAGCTGGATTTGAATATATCGCTGAAAGATGCCAAAACGCGACTGCAGGAGTTCCTTCAGTCACGCCGTGTCGAGCTGCCTCGATACGAACTGGTATCGGTTGAAGGGGATCCCCACGATCAAACCTTCCATATCCGTTGTGACGTGGTGCTGCTGGAACAGCCAACCGAGGGGCGAGGTAGCAGCCGGCGTCAGGCAGAACAGGAAGCCGCCCGTCGAGCACTGAAAACTTTGGGACAGGAGACCGGCGCATGAGTGAAGCCATTACCCGTTGCGGCTATGTCGCCATTGTCGGCCGCCCCAATGTGGGCAAATCAACCTTGCTCAACCATATTCTGGGACAGAAGCTGAGTATTACCTCACGCAAACCCCAGACAACACGCCACCAGATTCTGGGTATTCATACCGAAGGTGATCTGCAGGTGGTCTATGTGGATACGCCCGGTTTGCATAAGGACGACAAGGGTAAAGCACTGAACCGGTTCATGAACCGCACTGCTTCTGAAGCCCTGCGTCATGTGGATCTAGTCGTATTCATCGTCGACCGTACGGCCTGGACCGATGAGGACCAGATCGTTTTGGACAAGCTGGAGCATGTACGTTGTCCAGTGATCCTGGCAGTCAATAAGGTTGATCAGCTCAAGGATAAGGAAGCACTGCTGCCGCAGCTGGACCTGTTGGCAGCCAAGCGCCACTTTGATGCTATCATCCCGATCTCGGCCCAGAAGGGACACAACGTCGAACGTCTGCAGCGTGAGGTCGAGAGTCGTATTCCGGAAGGGATGCACATGTTCCCTGAGGATCAGATTACCGACCGAAGCTCCCGTTTTGTCGCTGCCGAACTGGTGCGCGAAAAACTGATGCGTAATCTGGGTGATGAGGTGCCCTATGGCACCACGGTGGAGATCGAAGAGTTCAAGCACGATGGCAGGGTATTGCACATCAGCGCTCTGATTCTGGTTGAGCGCGATGGCCAGAAACGGATTGTCATTGGCGATTCAGGTGCTGTGATCAAAACCATTGGTCGCGATGCCCGGTTGGACATGGAAAAGATGTTCGATACCAAAGTCATGCTTAACCTCTGGGTAAAGGTCAAGCGTGGCTGGTCGGATAATGAGCGCGCGTTGCAGAGTCTGGGTTACCGACACGAGTGATGACGCAGCGCGTCGATGCGACTGCAGCCTACGTGCTGCACTCGCGCCCCTACCGTGAAACCAGCCTGCTGGTAGACCTGCTGACGCTCGAGCATGGACTGGTCAGTGTTGTGGCTCGAGGTGCGCGCAAGCCCGGGTCCCGGTTGCGTGCCAGCCTTCAACCGTTTCAGTTGCTGCAGGTGGGCTGGCAAGGGCGCACCGATTTGAAAAACCTGCGCATGGCCGAAACGACAGAGGTTGGCGCCATGTTGCAGGGCCGGGCACTCCTTTGTGGCCTCTATCTCAACGAGCTGGTTCAACGTCTTCTAAGCCCGTTTGACCCCCATCCACGGATATTTGTGCTGTTCCGCTATGCTCTCAACGAACTCAAGCTGGCTACCGACATCGAAGGCGCTTTGCGGACCTTCGAGCGTCAGTTGCTGGAGCAGCTGGGCTTCGCGCTGGATTGCAGTGCTGTTACAGATGACAACTGCTATGAATGGCACGCCGAAACCGGGTTGCGTCCATGCCGGAGTGGAAAAGGATTCCCGGGGACACATCTGCTGTCGATCGAGCAGGATTGTTATGATGATCCGGCGGTGCGACGCACTGCCAAACAACTGATGCGTGTGCGCCTGGCGCCTCTTCTTGGCGACAAACCCTTGCGCAGCCGCGAACTTTTTTTAAAACGCAAAGGAGCTAAGGATGACTGAACCCGATCGTTTGCTGTTAGGCATCAATATCGATCATATTGCCACTCTGCGACAGGCACGTGGTACCCGTTATCCTGATCCGGTACAGGCGGCTGCACTGGCAGAAGAGGCCGGTGCCGATGGCATCACGGTGCACCTGCGTGAAGATCGTCGCCATATACAGGACCGTGATATCGAGCTGCTGGCGCAAACGCTGCAGACCCGAATGAACCTTGAAATGGCCGTGACCGAAGAGATGCTGCAGCTGGCCGAGCGCATTCGCCCTGCTCATGTCTGCCTGGTACCTGAAAAGCGTGAAGAACTGACCACCGAGGGTGGTCTGGATGTGCTGGGGCAGGAAGAGCAGATTCGTGCGGCCTGTATGCGCCTGGCGGATGCAGGTTGTGAAGTCTCTCTGTTTATTGATCCGGAACCTCTGCAGATTGATGCGGCCGCTCGCTGTGGTGCTCCGGTGATCGAGTTGCACACCGGCAATTATGCCGATGCCGAAACGCTTGTGGCCCGCAGTGAAGAGCTCGACAGGCTGAAACTGGCATCCCGTCATGCGTGGCAGTTGGGACTTGTCGTCAATGCGGGTCATGGACTTCACTACCACAATGTGGAACCGGTTGCCGAGATTCCGGAAATCAACGAACTCAACATTGGCCACGGTATCATTGCGCGTGCGTTGATGGTGGGACTCAAGCCTGCCGTGCAAGAGATGCGTGATCTGCTGATGCAGGTACAGCAGCGGGTGCAGGCCCGTCGCGATGCCATACGCTCATGATTGTCGGTATCGGCACTGACCTGCTGGAAATTGCGCGTATGGAGCGGGCGCTGGCACGTACGCCGCGCCTGCCCGAGCGCATTTTGACACAGGCAGAGCTGACAGCCTTTCGCGAACATGCTCGTCCTGCCCTCTTCCTTGCCAAACGCTTTGCGGCCAAGGAAGCCGCAGTCAAGGCGCTTGGTACAGGGATAGGTCGTGGCATCAGCTGGCAGCACTTCGAAATATCACATGATCCGTTGGGCAGGCCTCTGCTGTCGGTCAAGGACGAAGCCGCCAGCAGGGCGGCCGCTGCCGGTATTCACCGTTGGCATCTGAGCTATACCGACGAGCGCGCGTATGTATCCGCGTTTGTGATCGCTGAAGGCGGCTGAGATTGTTTGCTTCCCTTCGGGCTGATATTATTCCGACTATATTTATCAGGAATAAATAATCCTTTTCTTATAGCTCCATCGCGGAAGTTTTGCGGAGTCTCCATGCCTATTGAATATCCCACTATTGCCGACTATGTCGGCCATACCCCGCTGGTGCGCCTGCAGCGCCTGCCGGTTCCAAATGGCAACACCGTACTGTGCAAGCTGGAAGGCAACAACCCTGCCGGCTCGGTGAAGGATCGTCCCGCACTCAGCATGATCACTCTGGCGGAAGCCCGCGGTGACATACAGCCCGGTGACTGTCTGATCGAGGCCACTTCCGGTAATACCGGTATTGCGCTGGCAATGGCTGCGGCGATCAAAGGCTATCGCATGAAGCTGATTATGCCCGCCAACATGAGCTCCGAACGCAAGGCTGCCATGACGGCGTACGGTGCCGAGCTGATCGAGGTGACTCAGCAAGAGGGCATGGAGCGGGCGCGCGATCTCGCGTTGGAGATGCAGGCAGCCGGCGAAGGCAAGGTGCTGGATCAGTTTTCCAATCTGGACAATCCTGAAGCCCATTACACCGGTACAGGCCCTGAAATCTGGCAGCAAACCCATGGCACGGTAACTCATTTTGTCAGCTCTATGGGGACGACAGGTACGATCATGGGTGTTTCTCGATACTTGAAAGAGCAGAACCCGGATATCCGTATCGTGGGTCTTCAGCCGCAGGAAGGATCTCAGATCCCCGGAATTCGTCGCTGGCCTGAAGCTTATCTGCCGCAGATCTTTGAACGCAGTCGTGTTGATGAAGTGATCGATATCAGTCAGCAGGATGCCGAGAACACCATGCGTGCGCTGGCTCGAGAAGAGGGTATTTTCTGTGGCGTGTCCTCTGGTGGTGCCGTAGCCGGAGCTTTGCAGCTGGCGCAGAGGGTTGAAAATGCCACCATCGTTTGCATCATCTGCGATCGGGGAGACCGTTACCTTTCTACAGGTGTTTTTGACGCCTAAGTTATTGTTTTATCGTGTTTACGGGGAACTTACTCGCACTGAACGGTCTTACCGACTAAAATATGGCCCCATCCCTGAAGGAGTGGGCCGCATCAGACCGGCTGACGCCCGCTTTTTCAGTAATCGTCGCCGGAGGCAAGACAGGAGTGGCTTAGGCCATGGTGAAGGTTCGAGAAGATCATCCGATACGAGAAGATGGCACCGTTGATTTGGACCTCTGGCTGCTGCGTCTGCAGCAACAGGTTGAAGTCAGTGACATCGAGCAGATCAGGCAGGCATGTTTGCTGGCCAAGGAGGCCCGCGCTGCTGTCGCCGAGTCGGATGACGACTGGGCAAAGAATACCGTCGGCAGTTTCCGGACCGGGCTTGAGATGGCCCAGATCCTGGCGGAACTCCAGCAGGACCAGGAAACACTGGTTGCTGCGATTCTCTATCGCTCCGTACGCGAGCACAAACTCAAGCTGGATGTAGTCCGTGAACGCTTCGGTCAGACCATCGCCGGTTTGATTGACGGCGTATTGCAGATGGCGGCCATCGGTAGTCGCAAAAATCCCCGTTCTGATGATGCGGTTCTGGGCACGAGCATTGCCCAGGTCGATAACGTCCGCAAGATGCTGGTGGCGATGATTGATGATGTGCGCGTCGCGCTGATCAAGATTGCCGAGCGTACCTGTGCGATCCGCGGGGTGAAAAACGGAGACCGTAAAAAGCGCTACCTGGTGGCCCGAGAAGTATTCGACATCTATGCGCCTTTGGCACATCGTCTGGGTATCGGTCACATCAAGTGGGAGCTTGAAGACCTCTCGTTCCGCTACCTGAAACCCAACGATTACAAGCATATTGCCCGTCTGCTGGACGAGAAACGACTCGACCGCCAGCTGTTTATCAATCAGGTGGTAGAACTGCTGCGCAGTCGGCTTGAAGATGCCGGTATCGATGGCGAGGTTATGGGCCGAGCCAAGCACATCTACAGCATCTGGCGAAAGATGCAGCGCAAGAACATCGATTTCAGCCAGGTCTATGATGTGCGTGCCGTGCGTATTCTGGTACCCGAGATTCGGGACTGTTATACCGTACTCGGCATCGTGCACGGTTTGTGGCGCAATATTCCGCACGAGTTCGATGACTACATCGCATCCCCCAAACCGAATGGCTACCGCTCCCTGCACACCGCTGTATTCGGCCCTGAAGGCAAGGTGCTGGAGGTGCAGATACGGACCTTCGCCATGCATGACGAGGCGGAACTCGGTGTCTGTGCTCACCACCTGTACAAGGGGACCGACACCCAGTCCCGTGGTGACGGCTACGAAGAGAAGATCGCCTGGTTGCGCCAGGTGCTCGAGTGGCATGATGACCTGGGGGATACCGAAGCCCTGGGCGACATGCTGCGAGGTGATGTGGTTCAGGACCGGGTCTACGTGTTTACCCCTGACGGTCACGTGATTGACTTGCCACAGGGTGCGACGGCCGTGGACTTCGCTTATCGTGTGCATACCGAAGTGGGGCACCGTTGCCGTGGTGCCAAGGTCAACGGCCGGATTATTCCCCTGAACAAGCCGCTCAAGACCGGTGACCAGGTTGAAATCATGACCTCCCGGGAAGAGGCGCCGCGTCGTGACTGGCTCAATACCAACTACGGTTTTGTGACCACCTCACGGGCTCGGGCCAAGGTTGCGCACTGGTTCAAGCTGCAGGCCAAGGAACAGAACGCCGATGCCGGTCGTGACATCATCTTGCGCGAGTTCCGCCGTCTGGCGCTGGATCCTCATGCGATCGATCTGGACCGGATTGCGGTTGCACTCAACTACAAGACCTCGGAAGACCTCTGTGCCGCCCTTGGTGCGGGTGATCTGCGGCTCTCGCAGATCATTCATGAGGCTCAGCGTCAGATAGAACCTGAACGTCCCGAACCACAGATGGACCTCGAGCTCCGCTCGAGTCGATCCTCGCACGAGCCCCGCAAAGGGGGCAGCGGCATCAACATTCAGGGTGTTGGCAACCTGCTGACGACACTGGCGACCTGCTGCAAGCCGGTACCCGGTGATCCGATCATGGGTTACATCACTCAGGGTAGAGGCATCTCCATTCATCACGAAGATTGCCTCAACCTGATGACGTTGCGCGAGAACGAACCGGATCGGGTCATCAGTGTCGATTGGGGCGAAGAGAATGAACAGACCTACCCTGTAGACATGACCATTGAGGCCTTTGATCGTCCCGGTTTGCTGCGTGACGTCATGCTGGTGTTGAGTAACGAGAAGCTCAATATCCTGGCGGCCAACACGCTGACGGACCGCAAGAACAACATGGCACGTCTGACCCTGACCGTTGAAATACCGCGTCTGGAGCGATTGGGACGCTTGATGGACAAAATCAACCAGGTGCCGAACGTGCTCGATGTGCATCGTGAACGCAGTGGTAACCATTGATGAGCTATACCCTGGATGATCTGATCCGACTGATGGATGCCTTGCGGAATCCTGACTCGGGATGCCCCTGGGATCTGGAACAGACATTTGCCAGTATCGTGCCGCATACTCTGGAAGAGGCCTACGAAGTGGCTGACTGCATTGAGCGGCAGGACTGGGAGCATTTGCGTGATGAGCTTGGTGACCTGCTGTTTCAGGTGGTCTTCTATGCCCGTATGGCCGATGAAAATCAGTGGTTTGATTTGCACGCGGTTATCGACCAGTTGGTTGGCAAGCTGATTCGGCGTCATCCACACGTCTTTCCCAAGGGAACTCTGGATAGTGCAGGGGCAGATCCGATCGAAACGGATCAGGTCAGCCAGAAATGGGAAGCGATCAAACAGCAGGAGCGCAATGCCAAGTCCCGTTCAGGGGTGCTGGATGAAGTTCCGCTGGGCCTGCCCGCCCTGAGTCGGGCGGCCAAGTTGCAGCGGCGTGCAGCCCGTGTCGGTTTTGACTGGCCCGAGATCGGTGGTGTACTGGACAAGATCGAAGAGGAGATTGGCGAACTTCGTCAAGCCCTGGAGCAAGGTGACCTGGAGAATGCCCGCGAAGAGATCGGTGATCTTCTGTTTGCCCAGGTCAATCTGGCACGTCATCTTGAGATGGATCCCGAACAGGCGCTACGGAATACCAACAGCAAATTTGAGCGCCGTTTCGGCTATGTCGAACAGCAGGTCAACGAGGGTAACCACGAGTGGCAGCAATTGCCTCTGGAGCAGCTGGATCAATGGTGGGATGAGGCCAAGGTCAAGGGTCTCTGACAGTTCAGCACACCTCATTCACAAGACGAACATCATCCCCGGTTAAATTCATACCAAGGGTGCTAACGGTCAACCGTCTTGATCGGTTAGCATCGAAGGCTATGGAACCTGAACGGAGGGGATGGGATGAGTGATCTGCACGAAGCGTTGCGTGACGATGTCCGTGTTCTGGGTGAGAGCCTGGGACGTACCATGGAAGCCCACCTTGGCTCGCCATTTCTGGCCCGTGTCGAGCATATTCGCAAACTGGCCAAGTCTGCACGCCTTGCTGAAGACGCCAGTCAGGAGCAGCTGCGTCAGGCACTGGATGGTCTGAATGAAGATGAAGTGCTGCCGATGGCGCGTGCCTTCACACAGTTCCTTAACCTGGCCAATATCGCCGAGGAACACCACAGGGTGCGTCGACATCTCGAAACCGAAGGCGATGAAGATGCCGATTTGCTGGATCAGCTGTTTGCAGAACTCAAGGCCGGAGGCCAGTCGCCAGACGCTATTCTTGCCTGTATCGAAACACTCAGTATCGACCTGGTGTTGACGGCCCATCCAACCGAAGTCAATCGCCGTACTCTGATCCAGAAATACGATGCCATTGCCGAGACATTGAAGCAGCGTGATCGCGGTGAGCCGGTGCAGTCGCGCCTTGATCAGCTGATCAGCCAGATCTGGCATACCAACGAAATCCGTCAAAACCGGCCGACACCGGTGGAAGAAGCCAAGTGGGGTTTCGCGGTCATCGAGAACTCTTTGTGGAGTGCAATGCCACGGTTCCTGCGGTTGTTCGACAAGCGGCTGCAGTCAGAGCTGGGTGTCAGTCTGCCTCTGACCTGCAGCCCGGTGCATTTTTCCTCCTGGATGGGAGGCGACCGTGATGGCAACCCCAATGTAACCGCGGCGGTCACGTCTGAAGTTCTGTTGTTGGCGCGCTGGATGGCTGCCGATCTCTATGCCCGTGATGTGGATCAACTGCGCGCGGAACTGTCGATGCATGCCGCCAATGCTGAATTGCGTCATCTGACTGATCACCATCCTGAGCCTTATCGTGAGCTGCTGGGCCGTCTGCGCAGTCGTTTGCTGGATACTCGCAACGGGATTGAAGCCTATCTCAAGGGACACCCCAGTGATCCCGATATCTGGATCAGTGATCTGGATGAACTGTTGGAGCCTTTGCTGATCTGCCACCGTTCGCTGATTGAGTCTGGCATGTCCTGTATCGCGGCCGGTGCGCTGGAAGATCTGTTGCGCCGCATTGCCTGTTTTGGCCTGACGCTGGTACGTGTCGATGTGCGCCAGAATGCGGATCGCCACGCCGAGGTGTTCGATGCGTTGACCGAGTTCTATCAGCTGGGCCGTTATTCCGAATGGGATGAGGCACGTAAGCAGGCCTTCCTGCTGCAGGAGTTGCAGTCACGTCGACCATTATTGCCGCATCACTGGCAACCGGGCGATAGCGTCATGGAAGTCATTAACACCTGCCGTGTCATTGCTGCAAACCCTGCCTACAGTCTGGGCTCTTATGTGATCTCCATGGCCGGTCAGCCTTCCGATGTGCTGGCGGTCAACCTCTTGTTGCAGGAGGTTGGGGTTGAGCACAATATGCGGGTTGTACCTCTGTTCGAGACTCTGGACGATCTGGATAATGCACCGGACTGCATCGGCGCGCTGCTGGCAATTGACTGGTACCGGGAGTATGTCGACGGTCATCAGGAGGTGATGATCGGTTACTCTGACTCCTCCAAGGATGCTGGCCAGTTGGCCGCCGCCTGGGGACAATACCGTGCTCAGGAAGCCCTGACTGAACTCTGTAACCGTGAAGGTATTCGGTTGACGCTGTTCCATGGCCGTGGCGGTACCGTGGGACGGGGCGGTGGCCCAAGCCATACGGCGATACTGGCACAACCACCGGGATCTGTTGCTGGCAGTCTCAGGGTTACGGAGCAGGGAGAGATGATCCGTTTCAAGTTCGGTATCCCGGAAATCGCGGTACGCAACCTGACGCTTTATACTGCAGCGGTGCTCAAGGCTACGCTGAGTCCGGGGCCTGCGCCGAAGCCTGCCTGGCGCTCGCTCATGGACAGCATGGCAAGTTGTGGCATGACCGTGTACCGCTCTCTGGTGCGTGAAGAACCGCAGTTTGTTCCCTATTTCCGTGCACTGACACCGGAGCAGGAACTGGCCAAGTTGCCGTTGGGTTCGCGCCCGGCCAAGCGCAAGGCCGATGGTGGTGTTGAAAGTCTGAGGGCGATACCGTGGATTTTCGCCTGGACGCAAACACGGCTGATGTTACCGGCCTGGCTGGGGTCCGGTGCGGCGCTGGACATGGCTGTGAAGGATGATCAGCTTCCTCTGCTCCATGAGATGTACCATGACTGGCCTTTCTTCCAGTCCTGGATCGACATGCTGGAGATGGTTCTGGCCAAGAGCGATGTAAACATCTCGGCCTATTATGAGCAGCGTCTGGTATCGCCCGAGCTGCAGGCTCTGGGTTCCAGCCTGCGTCTGCGCCTGGAGCAGACCGTCGAGCAGGTCAAGCAGATCAAGCAGGAGGATAAACTGCTGGCGGGCAACGGCACCATCCGGCAGTCGATTGATGTGAGAAACCCTTATATTGATCCTCTACACGTACTTCAGGCTGAACTGTTGTTCCGTGACCGAAACCAGCCGGATCAGCGACTGGAGCAGGCCTTGATGGTCACTATGGCCGGGATCTCTGCTGGCATGCGCAATACCGGTTGAGGTCTACGCCCAAAAGGGGGTTGAATCACCCAATCGCTTTGCGTAACCTCGGTCCCTTTGTCAACAATCCGACAAGTGCTAGGTCTAATGTCGAATTGTGCTCACAGGGCCCGGGCAGATAGCCTGCAAAGAACCCTTTTATCGAATTCAGGGGGAGCCGCTGCGACGGCTGCTCCACAGATTTACCGATTACTATAACGTTCAGGAGACTAGATACATGCGCATTATTCTGCTTGGAGCACCCGGTGCCGGTAAGGGCACTCAGGCCCAGTATATTACCGAGAAGTATGGCATCCCGCAGATCTCCACCGGCGACATGCTGCGTGCGGCGGTGAAGGCGGGTACCCCGCTGGGCAAACAGGCCAAGGAAGTGATGGACGCGGGTGGTCTGGTATCCGATGACATCATCATTGGTCTGGTCAAGGAACGTATTGCGGAAGCGGATTGCGCCAATGGCTTCCTGTTTGATGGCTTCCCGCGCACCATTCCTCAGGCTGATGCGCTGAAAGAAGCGGGCGTCGATATCGATGCTGTTGTCGAGATCGACGTGGCTGATGAAGAGATCATCAAGCGCATGAGCGGCCGCCGTGTCCATCCGGCTTCCGGTCGTACCTACCATGTTGTTTTCAATCCGCCGAAGGAAGAAGGCAAGGATGACGTGACCGGTGATGAACTGGTTCAGCGTGAAGATGACAAGGAAGAAACCGTGCGTCAGCGTCTGAAGGTCTACCATGACCAGACTGCACCGCTGATCAGCTACTACCGTGGCTGGAACGAAAGCGGCGAAGCCAAGGCCCCTGCGTACGTGTACGTGGAAGGGGTTGGCAGCGTTAATGACATCCGAGACAAGGTCTTCTCCGGTCTGAACGCCTAAGTCGAATCTGATGTCGAGAAAGCCGCCTCCGGGCGGCTTTTTTATTGGTTTTACCGCATAATACACAGCTGTAATTTGACCTATTGACCCTGGGAGTCCCATGAGCCAAACCGATATCTTTGGTCTGCACGCCGTCACCAGCCTGCTTAACCGTAACCCTGGTCGTGTACGCCGTCTGCTGGTTCAGCAGGGGCGCCATGATGAACGCCTGCAGACACTGCTGGACAAGGCTGAAGCCCAGCGGATCAAAGTAATAGAGGAGCCCAAGGCTCAGCTGGATCAGCGTGCAGGCGGTGGTCGTCATCAAGGCGTGATCGCGGAGTGTGAACCGATCAAGGCATTGTCGGAAAAGGCGCTGGACGTGTTACTGGATAATGCCGGTCCTGCACCGCTGGTGCTGGTATTGGACGGCGTGACTGATCCACATAATCTGGGGGCCTGTTTGCGTACTGCTGACGCCGCCGGTGTGGCCGTGGTGATTGCTCCCAAGGACAAGTCGGCTCCGTTGAATGCAACCGTGGCCAAGGTGGCGTGTGGTGCTGCCGAGGTGGTGCCCTATATTCAGGTCACCAATCTGGCCCGTACTCTGCAGTCACTGCAGCAGCGTGGCATCTGGATTACCGGGACGGCCGGGGAAGCGGACGCCAGTATTTATGATACCGATCTGACAGGTCCCTCTGCTCTGGTAATGGGGGCAGAAGGCAAGGGGATGCGCCGTTTGACCCGTGAAAACTGTGATCAGCTGATCAATATCCCGATGGCTGGAGAGGTCAGCAGCCTGAATGTCTCCGTAGCGACCGGTGTGTGCCTGTTCGAGATCGTTCGCCAGCGCAGGTCTGCCCAGGCCTGAACGGCCCGGGGAGTGGGGTGGTCAGTGCAGCAGTTCTGTCACGTGAGTGGCAATCATCGCTTCCTCATTGGTCGGCATGACACGCACAGTCACCCGTGAATCCGGGGTGCTGATGATCCCGGCATTACGCTGATTGGCGTCGGCATCCAGTTCGATGCCAAGCCAGCCGCAGCGCTGCAGAACGCGTGCGCGAACATCGGCATCGTTCTCTCCCACACCACCTGAGAACACCACCTGCTCCACACCTTCCGTGGCAGCGGCCAGTCGGCCCATCTCCAGTGCGACTCGATAACAGAACAGGTCGATCGCTTCCTCTGCGGCGGGCTCATGGGCCTGATGCAGGGTTTTCATATCGGAGCTGATGCCGGAGATACCCAGCCAGCCGCTTTCTTTATAGAGCAGGTGTTCCAGGGCATCTACATCCATCCCTTCTTCACGCATCAGGTAGAGCAGGACGCCGGGGTCCAGGTTACCCGTACGGCTGCCCATCGGCAGTCCTTCCACAGCGGTGAAACCCATGCTGGAGGCGATGGAACGCCCTTCGCGAATCGCACACATGCTGGCACCGGCGCCGAGATGACAGACGATGGTTTTCAGGTTGCCGGCACCGGCAAGTGTCAGCTGGCGCTGAAGATATTCATATGAGAGGCCGTGGAAACCGTAGCGATGGACGCCCTTATCCACAAGACGACGAGGCAGGGCGTAGAGACGCTCCAGTCGGGATTGTTGAGCATGAAACATGGTGTCGAAGCAGGCTACAACCGGCAGTTCAGGGGCCAGAGCGCGGCAGGCCTGAACCAGTTTCAGGTTGTAGGGCTGATGCAGTGGCGCCAGGGGAATCAGGGTTTCAAGCTCGGCGAAGCTTGCATCATCGAGCAGCACAGGAGTGCTGTACTGGTTGCCGCCGTGAACGACACGATGGCCCGTTGCAATCAGGTGGGACTCGGGCAAGTGAACGCTTACCCATTGCAGGACTTCCTGCAGGGCAAACTGGTGGCGTTCATCCTGGGGCACATGGCAGCAATCCAGTTCGTGAGCATCCAGCACCTGATTCTGCTCGTCACGTACCTTGAACAGGGTTGGGTTGCCCAGCAGGTTTTCCACCTTGAGATGGATCAGGCAGCGCAGTACCCCGCCTTCCAGAGCGTAGAGGCCGCACTTCAGGCTTGATGAGCCGCCATTAACGGTCAGGATGGTATCCATCACTTGCCTCCCTGAGCGTGCTTGACCATGTGCGAAGCCAGGGCACAGGAGGCAAGGCGTCCCAGGGTACCTTCGGCGCGGCTGGTCAGGATGATGGGGACTCGAGCCCCTACGGCAAGACCGGCTGACTTGGCGTCGGCCAGGTAGATCAACTGCTTGGCGATCATGTTGGCCGCCTCCAGATCCGGTGCCAACAGGATGTCGGCGTCGCCGGAAACCGGAGACTTGATATGCTTGTCGATGGCGGCCTGAAGCGAAATGGCGTTGTCGAATGCCAGAGGGCCATCGATGATGCCTCCGGTAATCTGCTCACGGTCGGCCATCTTGCACAGAGCCGCCGCATCGATGGTGCTTTGCATGCCGGGTTTAACCTTCTCGACGGCGGCCAGAATCGCTACCTTGGGCTGCTTGTTACCCAGTGACTGGCAGAAGTCGATGGCGTTCTGAACGATATCGCGTTTGACGCTCAGATCCGGAGCCACGTTGATGGCCGCGTCGGTAATCACCAGCGGTTTGTGGTAATTGGGCACATCAAACACGAAAACATGACTCAGACGACGCTCGGTGCGAATCCCCTTGGTTTTGTGGATAACGGCACTGAGCAGTTCCGAAGTGCCAAGGCTGCCTTTCATCAAGGCTTCGGCTTCCGCAAGACGAATCAGCTCACAGGCCCGTTCGGCAGCCTCATGGCTGTGTTCGGTGCTGATGATTCGATAGGGAGTCAGATCGATATTCTCGGCTTCAGCTGCGGCGCGGATCTTATGCTCGGGACCGACCAGCAAAGGCTCGATCAGGCCTTGCTCGGCAGCTTCGATCGCGCCCAGAAGGCTGTTGTGATCCACAGGGTGCACAACGGCCGTGCGTATGGGACCCGCCTTGCGTGCCTGCTCGATGTAGAACTCAAGCTGATCATGCATGGGGGGCATTTCGGTGGTAACGGGCGAATCGGCTGCAATCGACATGAACAATCCCTCTGTTTAACAAGCCATCAAACTAATGTCTCATAATGAACGCATTATGACGCAGTGCAACATTAAGTAGTCAACAAAACAGGCTGGATTGATCAAAGACAAGCGGGGGAGAAGCGGCCGGGCCATGGGGCGCGGCCGGGAGGCGGTATTCAGTCCACCGCCACTTTGAGCGTATCCTGATAGGGAGGCCAGCCCATCGGCTTGCCACCCAGCAGATGCAGGTGGATGTGATAAACCGTCTGGCCACCATGAGTATTGCAGTTGAAAACGGTGCGATAACCACTTTCGTCAAAACCCTGCTGTTTGGCAATGGTGCCGGCGGCCTGGATCATGTGGCCAACCAGTGCCTGATCTTCGTCGGCAATGTCGTTCAGCGTGGCAATATGCTTGCGTGGAATGATCAGGCAATGGAAAGGAGCCTGTGGGTTGATATCCCGGAACGCCAGTACCTGATCATCTTCATATACAACCTCGGCCGGAATATCGCCGTCGAGGATCTTGCAAAACAGACAGTCCATAACAAACCCTTTTGGTCCTTGAGTGATGTAGCGAACCAGTATAGCCAGCGCTAGGCGATCCCCTCAACTGTCAGCTCCTGCGGCCTTGGCGGACAGGCAAAGGATTGCATCACATTGCCTTCCGGGGTCACGGACTCCAAGAGAACATCAAAGCCCCATAAGCGGTGCAGGTGTTTAAGAACCTCTTCGGTTGATGCCCCCAGTGGTTGCCCGTTATGCATGTAGTGTCGCATTGTCAGCGATCGGTCACCACGGACGTTGACGTTGTATACCTGTATGTTGGGCTCCCGGTTGCCCAGGTTGTATTGCGCTGACAACGATTCGCGCAGGGCACGATAGCCGCGCTCGTTGTGGATGGCATCCACTCTTAAAGTGGGGCGGCTACTGTCGTCCATGATGGAAAAGAGTTTGAGTTCACGCATCAATCGAGGAGACAGGAACTGGAGAATAAAGCTCTCGTCCTTGTAGTTACGCATCGCATTATCCAGCGTCTCCTGCCAGTTGCTGCCAGCAATATCGGGGAACCATTCCCGATCTTCCTCCGTGGGCTTTTCACAGATGCGCCGAATATCCTGCATCATGTTATAGCCAAGCGTGTAGGGGTTGATGCCGCTGAAATAGGGGCTGTCGAAGGGCGGCTGATAGATCACGCTGGAGTGAGAGTGCAGAAACTCCATCATGAAACCGTCGGTGACCAGTCCTTCATCGAAAAGCTGATGCAGCAGGGTGTAGTGCCAGAAGCAGGCCCAGCCCTCGTTCATGACCTGAGTCTGTTTCTGTGGATAAAAGTACTGGGCCACTTTGCGGACGATACGGATGATCTCGCGCTGCCAGGGCTCGAGCAGCGGCGCGTTTTTTTCGATGAAGTAGAGGATGTTTTCCTCGGGCTCAGCGGGGAAGCGGGGCTGCTTACCCGCGTCGTCATCGCTTCGGCGCGGAATGGTTGTGTTCCAGAGGTCATTCAGGTGCCGCTGAATGTACTCTTCGCGGGCGCGCTGGCGTTCACGCTCTTCCGCAGCGGTCAGCGGACGCGGACGCTTGTACCGGTTGACGCCATAGTTCATCAGCGCATGGCAGGAATCGAGCAGCTTTTCGACCTCGTCTACGCCATGTTTCTCTTCACAACGTCGGATGTAATTCTTGGCAAACAGCAGATAGTCGATGATGGCGCTGGCATCGGTCCAGGTGCGGAACAGGTAATTGCCCTTGAAGAAGGAATTGTGGCCGTAGCAGGCATGTGCAATCACCAGCGCCTGCATGGTGATGGTGTTTTCCTCCATCAGGTAGGCAATACAGGGGTTGGAATTGATGACGATCTCGTAAGCGAGTCCCATGTGGCCGCGCTTGTAGCTTTGCTCGGTTTCGACAAACTGCTTGCCGAATGACCAGTGGTTGTAGTTCAGCGGCATGCCGACCGAGGAGTAGGCATCCATCATCTGTTCTGAAGTAATGATTTCGATCTGGTTGGGATAGGTATCCAGGCCGAAGTTGGCAGCAATTCTGCCGATTTCACGGTCGTAGGCTTCTATCAGCTCGAAGGTCCAATCGGACCCGGTCGAAAGCGGCTGGCGTGCTTTAGGACGGCTCATGGGCACCCTCCGTGCGTTTCTCGAACAGGCGGCGGAATACCGGGTAGATTTCACCGGCGTCGGTAATCTGCTGCATGGAGAAGCGTTCGCTGAAGGCTTCATTCACATGCTCATACTCGTGCCAGAGATTCTGGTGTGGACCGGTGGTGATCTCGACGTAGGCGTAATATTGCGTCTTCGGCAGAATGCGCTCTGTCAGCAGCTTGCTGCAGGTGCTGGAGTCACCATCCCAGTTGTCCCCATCGGATGCCTGGGCGATATAGATGTTCCAGTCGGCCGGTGGATAGCGCTTGTCGATGATATCGGCCGTCAGTGCCAGAGCGCTGGATACGATGGTGCCGCCGGTTTCACGGGAGTAAAAGAACTCCTGTTCGTCTACCTCTTTGGCGTGCGTATGGTGGCGCACGAACACTACTTCAATCTGCTTGTAGTTCCGATTCAGGAACAGATACAGCAGGATGAAGAAGCGTTTGGCAATATCCTTGATGCTCTGGGTCATCGAGCCGGATACGTCCATGACACAGAACATGACCGCCTTGCTTGAGGGCATGGGGACACGCACCATGTTGGTATAACGAAGGTCGAAGTCGTCGAGGAACGGCAGTTTACGTGAGCTTTTCTCCAGTTCGATGATGCGGGCGCGCAGTGCGGTGATTTTCTCGGTACGTTCGGCCGAAGGAGGCGACTCTTCAAGTGCCCAAAGTTCCTTGCGCAGCGCCCGGATCTGCTGACGGACCTCCTTGTCGGTCAAAGCGATACGACGTGCATGGGCTGCTCTCAGTGAGCGGACGATATGAAGCTTTTCCGGTGAACCGGCATTGGTAAATCCGGCACGGCGAGTTTCGAAGGTGGTCGCATCCTTCAGCTGCTTGCGGACCATCCAGGGCAATTCCAGATCCTCGAACATGAAATCGAGGAATTCTTCCTGGCTGATATTGAAGGTGAAGTCATCTTCCCCTTCGCCCTGATTGCTCGCCTTGCCCTGGCCGGCACCGCCACCACCACCGCCCTCGGGACGACGGAACTCATCGCCTTCCACGAACTCCTTGTTGCCGGGGAAAATCTTGTGCCGAACGCCGCCATCACCGTGGTGGAAAATCGGTTCAGAGATATCCCGTTTGGGAATGGTGACCTGCCCACCCTGATCGATATCCTTGATCGAACGGTTATGTATCGCCTCTTCAACAGCCTTTTTAATGTGCTGCTTGTAGCGACGTAAAAAGCGCTGGCGGTTGACCGTGCTTTTCTTCTTCGCATTCTCACGGCGATCGATGATATAGCTCATATATCGGGCTCCCGGAGCGGCAGCTAGAGTGGCACCGCAGTGCCACGGCTGCGCGGTTCAGTTCCTTCAGTGTACGGCTCCCTGTTGTGGGGTTACTGAGACTTGCGTACGCGGATGTACCACTCGGACAGCAAGCGGACCTGCTTCTCGGTATAACCACGCTCGATCATCCGCTTGACGAACTCGCCGTGTTTCTTCTGATCGTCGGACGATGCCTTTGGATTGAAGGAGATAACCGGCAGCAGGTCTTCCGTATTGGCAAACATCTTCTTCTCGATCACGGAGCGCATCTTCTCGTAGCTGTTCCATGCCGGGTTCTTGCCGTTGTTGCTGGCGCGGGCACGTAGAACGAAGTTGACGATCTCGTGGCGGAAGTCTTTCGGGTTGCTGATGCCGGCCGGTTTCTCGATTTTTTCCAGCTCTTCGTTGATCGACTGACGATCGAGAATGTCGCCGGTTTCAGGATCGCGGTATTCCTGGTCCTGAATCCAGAAGTCGGCATAAGTGACATAGCGATCGAAGATGTTCTGGCCATATTCGGAGTAGGATTCCAGATAAGCGGTCTGGATCTCCTTGCCGAGGAAATCGATGTACTTCGGTGCAATGTACTCTTTCAAATGACCCAGGTAACGGTCCTGAATTTCACTCGGGAACTGCTGCTGACTGATTTCCCTTTCCAGGACATACATCAGATGAACCGGGTTGGCAGCCACTTCAGTCGGGTCGAAGTTGAATACCTTGGACAGAATCTTGAAGGCAAAACGGGTCGATAGACCATCCATGCCTTCGTTGACGCCGGCCGCATCCTTGTATTCCTGCATGGATTTGGCTCGCGGATCGGTATCCTTCAGGTTCTCACCGTCATAGATGCGCATTTTGGAATAGATGCTGGAGTTTTCGGGGTTTTTGATGCGAGACAGCACCGTGAACTGGGCCAGCATATTCAGAGTATCGGGCGCACAGGGGGATTCGTTCAGCGAGCTGTTTTCCAGCAGCTTTTCGTAAATATGCACTTCTTCGGTGACTCGGGTGCAATATGGCACCTTGACGATGTACACACGGTCGATGAAGGCTTCGTTGGTCTTGTTATTCTTGAAGGTCTGCCACTCGGACTCGTTGGAGTGGGCCAGCAGAATGCCGTCGTAGGGTATAGCCCCCATGCCTTCTGTACTGTTGTAGTTGCCTTCCTGGGTCGCGGTCAGCAACGGGTGCAGCACCTTGATCGGTGCCTTGAACATCTCCACGAACTCCATGATGCCCTGGTTGGCTCGGCAGAGTGCGCCAGAAAAACTGTAGGCATCAGGGTCGTGCTGAGGGTATTCCTCCAGCTTTCGAATGTCGACTTTACCCACCAGACTGGAGATATCCTGGTTGTTTTCATCACCCGGTTCGGTCTTGGCGATACCGACCTGGTCAAGAATGGAGGGGAACAGTTTGACCACACGGAACTGGGTAATGTCACCGCCATATTCATGCAGCCGTTTCACCGCCCAGGGGGACATGATCCCGTTCATGTAGCGGCGCGGAATGCCATATTCCTGTTCCAGAATTTCGGCGTCTTCCTCGGGCTTGAACAGACCCAGTGGGGACTCGAAAACGGGAGACCCCTTGATCGCGTAGAAGGGGATATGCTCCATCAGGTGCTTGAGTCGCTCAGCCAGTGAGGACTTACCACCCCCTACGGGGCCCAGCAGGTAGAGGATCTGTTTCTTTTCCTCAAGCCCCTGAGCGGCATGACGGAAATAGGAAACGATATTCTCGATCGCTTCCTCCATACCGTAGAACTCACTGAATGCCGGATAGCGCTTGATGACTTTGTTGGAGAAGATGCGGCTCAGACGCGGGTCCAGAGCCGTATCGACGACTTCGGGCTCCCCGATTGCCTTGAGCATGCGCTCGGCGGCATTGGCGTAAACTTCCGGTTTCTCCTTGCACAGGTTGAGGTATTCCTGCAGGCTCATCTCCTCCTGCTGGATCGCTGAATAACGGGCCTTGTAGTGGTCAAAGATGCTCATGCTCACCTTCCTGTCTTTTGCGCTAGCCACTGAGAATTCAAATGCTTATGAGCCAGTGGTTTGCGTTCTTCGCTGTTTTCAGTGTAGTCCAGATTAGAGGGAGTCAAGGACGGAGTGGGGTGGAAAAAAGTCTTACGGGTTTGTCCCTGATAATTCTGACCCTGTATTGAGGGGTACGTTCCGTACCCCTCGGGTCGTTCACTCTGAGAGGGATTGGATCAGTGCCTGCATGAAGCGTGCGGCTTCGCCACCAGTTGCTGCCCGGTGATCGAACGTCAGTGACAGCGGCATGACGCGGTGTACCCGAATATCATCACCGACCGCCACCGGCTGGCGTCGGATGACACCGGCCCCTACGATGGCAACCTGTGGCGGAACAATGACGGGGCTGGCGTAGCGTCCGGCAAGGGTGCCGAAGTTGCTCAGCGTAATGGTGGCACCCTGCATCTCGGCAGGAGGGATAGAGCGAGCTTTTACATCGGCGCGAAGCCGATTGAGGCCATCACGCAGGTCCTCCTGGCTGCGGTTGCCGATATCACGTAACACCGGCACGAACAGACCCTGCTCGGTATCAACAGCGACGCCAAGATCAATCTTGTGATGCGGGCGTCGGGCCAGCTGCTGACCGTCAAACCAGACGTTCAGATCCGGTACGGCCGCGCAGGCCGCTGCAACGGCCTGTACCAGTCGCATGGTGATGTCGGTGCCCTCAGGCCAATGATCGATATCGGCGTCTTCGCACAGGGTGACCGGCACCACCTCGGCGTGAGATTGAGCCATCGCTTTGGCCATCTGCTTGCGAACACCTTTCAGTGGTTCCGGTGCTCCAAAGGACTGGTCCAGATCCGCCGCCCGCTCCACATCGCTGGCGGTGATTCTGCCTCCTGGACCCGAGCCCCTGAGTGTGTCCAGACTGACGCCCAACCGATGTGCCAGTGAGCGAACGGCCGGTGTGGAATTTTGGCTGGCGGCCTGACGGCTGCTGGGGGAAGCACCGATAATGAAGTCTTCGCGCTGGCTTTCGGTATTCTTGGCCTGACTCAGTTTGCCCACCACGGTGCCACTGTCACTGTCCTCACCTCCGGCAAACTCCACCAGGGGTTCACCAGTATGGATGGTATCCCCTGCGGCGCCAAACAGGTGAGCAATCACTCCGGCTTGAGGTGACGGTACTTCGACAATAGCCTTGGCTGTTTCAACAGAAACCAGTATTTGGTCCACGGCTACTTCGTCGCCTTCCTGTACATGCCATTCGACAATCTCGGCTTCGGGCAGACCTTCTCCCAAATCGGGCAATTTGAAATATTTCATCCTGAATACTCCATGGTCTCTCTGACGGCGATGAGGATGTCGTCCACATCGGGCAGATACAGTTGCTCATAGCGGTAGTAAGGCATGATGGTGTCGTCACCGGTGACTCGCCTGGGTGGTGCCTGCAGGTAAGTGAGTGCCTGCTCGCTAAGAGTCGCCTCAATTTCGGCGCCCATGCCGGCATGGTGAGGGGCTTCATGGATGATGACACAGCGCCCGGTTTTGCTGACCGAAGCCACAAGCGTGGCGTGATCAATGGGATTTAATGTGGCGACATCAATGACCTCGCAGCTGATGCCTTCATCTGCCAGGCGGTCGGCGGCGGTGAGGGTTTCACTGATCATGGCGCCCCAGCTGATCAGCGTGATGTCGCTGCCCTCACGCAGGGTGAAACAGGTATCCAGGGGCAGTGCTTCGCCGTTATCTTCCACCAGCGTCTTGCTGGCGCGGTAGATGCGCTTGGGTTCAAGAAACACCACCGGATCATCACAACGGATCGCTGCCAGCAGCAGGCCGTATGCCCTTGCCGGTGACGAGGGGATTACCACGCGCAAGCCAGGAATATGGGCCAGCAGAGTTTCGGTACTCTCCGAATGGTGCTCAGGGGCATGGATGCCGCCACCGAAGGGCGCACGGAGCACCATCGGACAGCTGAGTCTGCCTCGGGTACGGTGCCGCATGCGTGCGGCATGAGCGATCATGTGCTCCATGGTCGGAAAAATGAAGCCCATGAACTGAATCTCGGCGACCGGACGAAGCCCTTGAGTGGCCATGCCGACACTGAGGCCCGCGATCATGGTTTCGGCCAGCGGCGTATCGATCACGCGACGCTCGCCAAAACGTGCCTTGAGGCCGTCGGTCGCACGGAAGACGCCGCCGTTGGTGCCAATATCCTCCCCGAGCAGCACCACATTCGGGTCTTCATCCAGTGCACGGGCCAGGGCCAGATTGACGGCATCCAGCAGGGTGATGGCATGGTCACTCATGATCGGTTCCTCCCTGTTCACGACGCTGCTGCCGGATGCGAGCCTGTTCACGCTGTTCGCTGAGGCCCGCTGGGCATTCGGCATAGACGTAGTCGTACAGCTCATCCACGGTTTGTGGCGGGATTGCCTGATAGGCTTTTACCGCGTCTTCGATCATCTGGCGGGTTTCAGCCTGCCAGGCCTGTTCACGCGCTTCGTCCCAAAGCCCCTGGCTGTGCAGCCAATTGCGCAGCCGGGCCACAGGTTCACGTGCCCATGCGGCTTTCAATTCATCTGAGGGGCGATAGCGCGTGGCATCATCCGCCGTGGTGTGGTCCGAGAGTCGATAGCTGAGGGCTTCGATCAGGGTAGGGCCCTTGCCCGCGCGAGCACGTTCCAGCGCCTGGCCCACCACCTCATGCAGTGCCACCGCATCGTTGCCGTCTACCTGCTCGCCGCGTATACCGGCGCCCAGTGCTTTCTGAGCCAGTGTCGGTGCGATGCACTGCTTACTGCGCGGTACCGAAATCGCCCACTGGTTGTTGTTGATGATAAACACCACCGGCAGCTGCCAGGCACCTGCCACGTTAATGGCTTCCAGGAAATCCCCCTTGGAGGTGCCACCGTCGCCGATCATGGTTAATACCGCTTGATGTTCACCACGGAGTTTAAGTGCGGTCGCCACGCCGCAGGCGTGCAGACACTGGGTTGCGATCGGAACGCAGTTGGGCAGATCGCGTCGCATCTCCGGTGTTGCACTGCCTCGCTCATCGCCCCCCCAATACAGGAACAGCTGAGTGAGCGACATGCCTCTGATCATCTGCATGGCATGGTTGCGGTAATAGGGCACCAGCACATCGTCTGGCTGCATCAGTGAGGCACAGACCACGTCGATTGCTTCGGCACCCAGCAGGGAGGCGTAAGTGCCCATCTGCCCCGTGCGCTGCAGGCTGATCGCCTTGGTATCAAACTGACGTGCCAAGACCATCTGCTGGTAGTAGGTAACCCAGGGGGAGTCGCCACAAGCCCATTTTGGCATCTCGCCCAAAGGCACGCCTTGGTCATCAAGGTAACGCGTCAGGCGGATCTCGCCCTGATAACTGATCTCATGCATGACGGCACTCCTGTGCAGAATCGTCTGAGGCTGCGGCCTTGAGCAGCGCCTCGGCGTGCAGGTCAGCAACATGGTGTACTGACTGGTTGCTGCGTTTGGCCTCGGTAAACAGGTGAGTCAGGGTATCGCCAATCTCTCGAATCTTGGCATCCCGCCTGTCGCCGTCAACACCGGCATGGTGAAGGGCAACATGAATCAGGCCTCCGGCATTGATGACATAATCGGGGGCGTACAGGATGCCTCGAGCACGCAGCCGATTGCCATCCTCGTCAACGGCCAACTGGTTATTGGCGCTGCCGGCGACGATGCTGCACTTCAGGCGGGGAATGGTCTCCGCGTTGAGAATGGCACCCAGGCCGCAAGGACTGAATACATCGGCTTCGACATCGTAGATCTCGTCTGCAGCGACGGCACGTGCACCAAACTGGTTGATGCAGGTCTGAACGCGGGCGGAGTCAATATCCGCGACGATCAGTTTTGCGCCTGCTTCGTGCAGCATGGCCGCCAGCGCATGGCCTACATGCCCAAGGCCCTGAATACTGATCACCAGCCCTGCAAGCGAGTCTCGCTCAAGTCGGTGAAGCACTGCAGCTCTGATTCCTTCAAATACCCCGAGTGCAGTATGTGGTGAAGGATCGCCGCTGGCACTGGTACAGCTCACATAACGAGTCGCTGTCTCGATGATATCCATATCACTGACTTCAGTACCGCTGTCCATGGCGGTGATATAGCGACCGCCCAACTGGTCGACAAAACGACCAAACGCCTGCATCAGTGCAGTACGGTCATAGTCGCCTTCAGGCTCGATCATGACGGCCTTGCCACCGCCGTGAGGCAAACCTGCCAGAGCTGCCTTGTAGCTCATGCCACGGGCCAGTCGCAGGGCGTCGGTGATGGCTTCCTGCTCGCGTGCATAGTGGATGAATCGACAGCCGCCGATGGCGGCACCGCGAGCGGTGGAGTGGATGGCGATGATCGCTTTCATGCCGCTGGCCGGGTCCAATCCGAAGTGAAGATCGGTCAGGCCGGCGTTTTCCATCTGCTTCAACATGACGGGGTCCTCCGCGGGTTAAGCCAAACCGGAAAACGGGTATAAAAATCGGCGTTGTCGGATCTTGTGGATCGCAGCGCCGTTATCTTTGGAATAGCACAGCCATGGTTAAAGTACAGCTTGAGGATCAAAGATTTACTGTAGATAAGCGGAGGCTGTGCAGGTGCACAAACGTGGCAGGAATGAAACTGGCGCGGGTGGTTGCGTCAGTGTTGACTTGAATTGCTGCGTTGCAGCGATTCGGCGGAAAAATCGTTCAGTATCAGGGCCCAGGGGCGCGGCAGGCGAGCATTTTCTTCTGTCGATGTGGTAACGGGGACTGGTGAATGCTTGGGTAACAGTTCTGGCGGGATTGTTTCACCCTGAAGCAAAAGCTTGCGGCGTGCCAGCCAGCGCTTGATCTCGGCCAGCAGGTCCATCAGTTCTTCGTCGGTAAACCGGCTGGTTTGGGCCAGAGGGTCCCGCAGTTCATTCAGCTGCAGCGCCGGCGCGGAGCAGTCAAATTGTTGCTCGCTGCCGGCACGGAAACAATGACTTTCAGTTGCAGAGTTCGAGTCCGGCGCCGGTGTTTGCAGACTGCAAGCCACCAGCGTCATGCTCAATGTGATGGTGGCTACTTCCTGTATGCGCACGTCGGTCTTATACCTCGAATCAGATGGCGGTAGCGGACAGGGCCAAGGCAGCGGCAATCAATGCACAGCCGGTCAGCCGTTGCTGCCACATCAATGCGACCGGATCGGCAAAGCGCTGACGCAGGCCTGAAGCCAGTCCGCTATAGCCTGTCATGATAAAAGCCTCACTGAGCATCAGTGTAGCACTGATGATCAGCAGCTGTGGTAACTGGGGGTGTACGGGATCGATGAACTGCGGAATCAGTGCGAGCAGAAACACCAGCCCCTTGGGGTTGGTGATGTTGACCAGCAGCGCCTGAAAAAAGCGGGTGTGCCGGGGCGCAAAGGTTTGTGATTCGATATCAGCTGATTTGCGCTGGCGCCAGAATTGAATGCCTAGCCAGGTCAGGTAGCCGACCCCGATCCACCGCAACACCTCAAACCACTCCGGTGCCGTTGCCAGCAAACTGCCGAGGCCCAGACAGACAACCAGAATTTGTACGCCATAGCCACAGACCAGCCCCAAAGTGCTCCAGCCTGCGCCACGAATGCCATAGGTCAGTCCCGCGCCCATTGCGGTGGCGGCACTGGCGCCGGGTGAAAGGCTGATCAAGATAGCGGTACCCAACAGGGCAACCCAGATTTCAAGACTCATCATGTACTCCTCAGAACGCAAACAGCCGCCCGCAGGCGGCTGTCTTTACACTGAAAAGGCTTAGCCGTTTTCGCGTGCGATCGCGCGGTAGGCGATATCGGTACGGAAGTAGGCGTCTTTCCAGCTGACCTGCTTCAGCAGTTCGTAAGCACGCTGCTGTGCTTCGGTCACGCTGTCGCCCAGAGCGGTTACGCAGAGTACGCGACCACCGGCGGTAACGACATTACCCTTCTCATCCAGCTTGGTGCCGGCGTGGAAGATCTTGCTGCCTTCCGGGCAGGATGCCGGCAGAGTGATGACATCGCCCTTGGCATAATCACCGGGGTAGCCACCGGCCGCCATGACGACACCCACAGACTTGCGCTCATCCCATTCGGCCGTGGTCTGATCCAGCTTCTTGTCCAGTGCTGCCTGGCACAGCTGTACCAGAGAGGACTTCAGACGCAGCATGATCGGCTGGGTTTCCGGATCACCGAAGCGGCAGTTGTACTCGATCACTTTCGGAGTACCATCGGCCATGATCATCAGGCCGGCGTACAGGAAGCCGGTGTACTCGTTGCCTTCCGCTTTCATGCCGTTAACGGTCGGCATGATCACTTCGTCCATCACGCGCTGGTCTATTTCGGGCGTTACCACGGGGGCGGGAGAATAGGCGCCCATGCCACCGGTGTTCAGGCCGGTGTCGCCGTCGCCGACGCGCTTGTGGTCCTGACTGGTAGCCATCGGCAGTACGTTGTCACCATCGACCATGACAATGTAGGAAGCTTCTTCGCCGTCGAGAAATTCCTCGATGACCACGCGGCTGCCTGCATCACCGAAGGCGTTGCCGGCCAGCATATCGCGAATGGCGTCTTCGGCTTCTTCCAGAGTCATGGCGACGATGACGCCTTTGCCTGCGGCCAGGCCGTCGGCCTTGACCACAATCGGAGCGCCTTTTTCACGCACGTAGGCCAGCGCCGGCTCGATCTCGGTGAAGTTTTGATACTCGGCGGTCGGAATCTGCTGGCGTGCCAGAAAGTCCTTGGTGAACGCCTTGGAGCCTTCCAGCTGAGCAGCGCCCGCGGTCGGTCCGAAGATTGCCAGGCCAGCTTCGCGGAAGCGATCAACGACGCCTGCTACCAGAGGGGCTTCCGGCCCAACGATGGTCAGTGCGATGCTGTTGTCACGTGCGAAGGCGACCAGCGCATCCAGGTCCATCACATCGATGGCGACGTTTTCCAGCTTGGGCTCAGTGGCCGTACCGGCGTTGCCCGGAGCTACGAAAACACGCTCAACAGCGGAGTCCTGTGCGGCAGCCCAGGCCAGGGCATGTTCACGACCGCCAGAACCGATAACCAGAATATTCATGTTCAGGTCCTTCTCTTGATTAGTGACGCTCTTAATGGCGGAAATGGCGCATGCCGGTGAAGACCATCGCCAGACCGTGCTCGTCGGCAGCGTCAATCACTTCCTGGTCGCGCATGGAACCACCTGGCTGGATCACCGCAGTGATACCGGCAGCCGCTGCGGCGTCGATACCGTCACGGAACGGGAAGAAAGCATCGGAAGCCATGACGGAACCCGGTACTTCCAGACCTTCATCAGCGGCCTTGATGCCGGCGATCTTGGCAGAGTAGACGCGGCTCATCTGACCGGCACCGATGCCGATGGTCTGACCGTTCTTGGCATAGACGATGGCATTGGACTTGACGTACTTGGCGACTTCCCAGCAGAACAGCAGATCGCGGATTTCCTGTTCGGTCGGCTGGCGCTGGGTCACGATTTTCAGCTGGGACGCATCGATCATGCCCAGGTCACGGTCCTGAACCAGCAGGCCACCGTTGACGCGCTTGTAGTCGAAACCGTGTGCACGGTCCTTGTTCCACTCGCCGCAGGCCAGCAGACGGACGTTCGGCTTGGCCGCAACGATGTCGGACGCTTCCTGGGAAACGGTCGGGGCGATGATCACTTCAACGAACTGACGATCAACGATGGCCTGAGCGGTCTTGCCGTCCAGTTCACGGTTGAAGGCGATGATGCCGCCGAATGCGGAGGTCGGGTCGGTCTGGAAGGCACGGTTATAGGCTTCCAGGATATCGCTGCCAACCGCGACGCCACAGGGGTTGGCGTGCTTGACGATAACACAGGCCGGTTCCAGGAACGGCTTGACGCATTCCAGTGCTGCATCGGTATCGGCGACGTTGTTGTAGGACAGTTCCTTGCCCTGCAGCTGACGCGCAGTGGCCACGCTGGCTTCGGACGGGTTGGCTTCAACGTAGAACGCGGCGCGCTGATGCGGGTTCTCACCGTAGCGCATATCCTGTGCCTTGACGAACTGGGTGTTGAAGGTGCGCGGGAATGCGGCCGGCATCTCTTCATCACCTTCGACGATGGCGCCCAGGTAGTTGGCGATCATGCCGTCGTAGGCTGCGGTGTGTTCGAAGGCTTTAACCGCCAGGTCGAAGCGGGTCTTCATGCCCAGGCCGCCATTGGCTTTCAGCTCGGCGATGATGCTGTCATAGTCGGAAGCGTTGACGACGATGGCAACATCCTTGTGGTTCTTGGCTGCTGAGCGAACCATGGTCGGACCACCGATATCGATGTTTTCGATTGCCATCGGCAGGTCGCAGTCCGGACGGGCAATGGTAGCAGCGAACGGGTAGAGGTTAACGACAACCATGTCGATCGGCTGAATGCCGTGCTCGTTCATGATGGCATCGTCAGTGCCGCGACGGCCCAGAATGCCACCATGTACTTTCGGATGCAGGGTCTTGACGCGGCCGTCCATCATTTCCGGGAAGCCGGTGTAGTCGGAGACTTCCACTGCAGGGATGTTGTTGTCGCACAGCAACTTGTAGGTACCGCCGGTGGAGAGGATCTCAACACCCTCGGCGCTCAGGGCCTGTGCGAATTCGACGATGCCGGTTTTGTCCGACACGCTGATCAGCGCGCGGCGGACAGGAGTAGTATTCTGTTCAGACATGGTATGCATTCCCGTTCAAGATGAATTCGTTACAGCAGGCCGTACTGCTTCAGCTTCTTGCGCAGTGTGCCGCGGTTCAGGCCCAGTACCTCGGATGCTTTGGTCTGGTTGTCCTTGGTGTAGGCCATCACGCTTTCGAACAGCGGGGCCTCGATTTCGGACAGAACCATCTGATAGACATCGGTAACAGGCTGACCGTCCAGCTGTTTGAAGTAGCTGGTCAGGGACTGATGCACGGTATCACGCAGGGTCTGCTGCGGAATCTGTGCCTGCGCGCTGTTGTTTGTCTGTTTCAAGTCTTTGGTATCCACTGTACTTCTGTACCCAATCCAGGGATCAGGCGGCTTCATGCCGGGCCGCAAAAAATGCGTCCACGGCATTCACCTGATCTGATGCTGTTTCAAGTTGATTAAATCTTTGCCGAAAGTTCCGATTGTCGGTGCAGCTCTGCAGGTACCAGCCCACGTGCTTGCGTGCGATACGCACACCCAGATAATCTCCGTAGAAATCGTGCAGGGCATGCAGGTGCTCACGCAGAATTGTGTGCTGGGTGGTCAGGTCTGGCTCGGGCTGAAGTTCGCCGGTGCGCAGGTAGTGATCGATTTGTCCCAGCAGCCAGGGGCGTCCCTGAGCAGCCCGACCGATCATCACCGCGTCGGCACCGGTCTGTTCAAGTACCTGAGCCGCTTTTTGCGGTGAGTCGATATCTCCGTTGGCGAACAGCGGAATGCTGATTGCTTCACGGATACGAGCGATGGTGTCGTATTCAGCTTCACCCTGGTAACGGTCAGCGCGGGTGCGTCCATGCACAGCCAGTGCAGCGATGCCGGCGGCTTCGGCCATTTCGGCGATGCGAACGCCGTTACGTGTTTCCTGACACCAGCCGGTGCGAATTTTCAGCGTGACAGGTACCTCTACGGCAGCAATGACTGCCTGAAGGATATCCTTGACCAGGGGTTCATCGCGCAGCAATGCAGAGCCGGCAGCCTTGTTGCAGACTTTCTTGGCTGGACAGCCCATATTGATGTCGATGATCTGAGCACCGTTGGTCACGTTGAGCCGTGCAGCTTCGGCCATCATTTCCGGATCGCCACCGGCGATCTGGATTGAGCGAGGCTCTGCTTCACCGGTGTGGTCCAGGCGGAAGCTGGATTTACGGGTATGCCAGAGGCGGCTGTCGGACGTCACCATTTCGGACACGACCAGCCCTGCACCCATACGGCGGCATAGCTGCCGGAAGGGTCGGTCGGTTACCCCGGCCATGGGGGCCAGAATCACCCGACTATCAATGCTGTATGGGCCGATCCTGAACATGCCACATCCTGTCAAAAGGGTAAAAGAAACTCTATTCGCTGCATCGCTGCAACAAATTCAGGGTTAACTTTCGGAAGGCGGCCAATGATACTCTTTCGGCCCCTTAGGGCCAACCATTTCTGATGAAAAATTGATCTATTTTGCGATCGGAGTTGCGGGTGCGAGCTTCAGTTCGTAGCTGATACCACGTCGACCGGGGGAGGCCAGTTCCAGCTCGATCTGGACCGGTTGTCTCGTGGGCATGCGCAAGGGGTCCACACTGCTGATATCCAGATACTCTTCAGGCTGGAAGGTGCGCTGGGCCACCAGTCGGCCCTTGAGATCGGTAAACCTGAGCTGCAGTCCTGGCCAGGGCTGGCTGAAAGCGGCACGGTTTTCCAGCAGGATTGTGGCGTTCAGCGCATCACTGTATTTGGGGTGTGGCTGCAGATGAAGGCCCTGATTGTCGATCAGTGAAAATGCGCTCTGGGTCAGAGAGCAGTCAACCTGTTCACACAGCAGCGCGTAGATGCTGCCAAGCTGGGGGTATTCGGCCAGACGGGCACGTTCGAACCAGAGCAGTTGCGCTGCCAGGGCCAGTAGCGCGACCATACTGAGCAACAGCCAGCCGGTGGTGGCAACAGGGTTGTCCTCCCCATTGCGGCCACTCAGGGCAATGGGCTCGGCACTGAAAGGCAGAGAAGCGTTTTCCTCGGCGGGTTTGTCCTGCTGCTCATCGGCTTGAGCAGACGGCGGTGCAGGCTGTTCCGTGAGGGAGGCTTCAATGTCGGGTGTAGCAGGAGTCTGAATCGCATCCGGCGTGTCGGTGGCTGGTGCGGATGTCAAAGCGCCAGAGGTTTCGACATGTTCTGCATCAGAGCGGACAGGCTGAGGGCTGGTGGCTGGTTGTGCATGTGCTATGGCATCGAAAACGCACAGGCAGGCACCGCAACGCACCTGCCCCCGCGCCAGCTTTAGCTGGCCGTCGGTCACACGAAAACGGGCATGACATTCGGGGCAGCGCGTTATAACCAAGTATCAGCTCTCCTGCTTCCGGGTACCACTGATGCGTATCCAGCCTTCACGCTCACCCGGTGCGTCCATATCAAACCATTGACTGTAGGTGGATATTATCTCATCTGCCTGCTGGGATAACAGCCCGGACAGCAGGATACGGCCCCCGGGACGGACGCGTGCGGCCAGTGTCGGGGACAGCTCACAAAGTGGGCCAGCCAGGATGTTGGCGACCAGCAGGTCTGCTTCGATCAGGGGGGCGTCCAGCGGCAGGAAGGCATCCAGTCGCGATGCCGAAAGCTTGTTGCGTTCCAGGTTATCCCGGGTCGCTGTCAGTGCCTGTGGATCGATGTCGACAGCCTGAACATGTTCGGCTCCCAGCAACAACGCGGCGATGCCGAGAATGCCGCTGCCACAGCCATAGTCGACCACCTGTTTGCCCTGCAGGTCCTGTGCATCAAGCCATTCCAGGCAGAGAGCCGTGGTTGGGTGGGTGCCGGTACCGAAGGCCAGACCCGGGTCAAGCATCATGTTGACGGCATCCGGCTCGGGTGCCTCGCGCCAGCTTGGGCATACCCACAGGCGGGTACCAAATCGCATGGGATGGTAGCTGTCCATCCATTCCCGTTCCCAGTCCTTGTCTTCAAGGATCTCTGCCTTGAATTCCGGTAGCGGGGCCTGGTCGGAGGCCAGCTGTCGCTGTGCAGTCTGGAGCAGATCAAGCGTTTCGCGCAGGTCATGCTCGGCGGCAAAAAGGCCTGTGACCACAGTGGAATTCCACAACGGAGTCGTGCCCAGATCGGGTTCGAAGATTGGCTGGTCAGCAGCATCCTGATAGGTAACAGCGGCACAGCCAGCAGCCAGCAGCAGGTCCTCATAGGTTTCAGCCTGTTCGGGCGGAATGGAAACTTTGATCTGAAGCCAGGGCATGAAGGCTCTCCTGTCAAACGAAGGTTTTAATTATGTCCTAAAAGCGCGACGGATACATCTTCGAAGGATGATGTAGAGCACATGCGGGCGGACAGAGTTCAGGCGGTGTTTACGGGGTATGTCAGGAAAGGATGGCAGCCTGCAGGGCAGGCCGCCATGAAGGATCAAAGACCCAGTTTCTTTTCGAGGTAGTGGATGTTGACTCCACCACGGGCGAAATTGGCGTCGCGCACGATATCCCGGTGCAGCGGGATGTTGGTCTTGATGCCTTCGATCAGGGTCTCATCCAGCGCACTTTCCATGCGGGCCAGCGCTGTTTCGCGGTCATCGGCGAAGGTGATCAGCTTGGCGATCAGTGAGTCGTAGTGCGGCGGCACACTGTAACCACTGTACAGGTGAGAGTCGACGCGAACGCCGTTGCCACCTGCGGCATGGAAGTGAGTAACCTTGCCGGGACTCGGCATGAAGGTTTTCGGGTCTTCGGCGTTGAGACGGCACTCAATCGAGTGACCACGCAGCTTGATGTCGTCCTGCTTGTAGGACAGCGGCAGGCCCGAGGCGATGCGCAGCTGTTCCTTGACGATATCCACACCTGTGACCATTTCGGTTACCGGGTGCTCCACCTGTACGCGGGTGTTCATCTCGATGAAGAAGAACTCACCATCTTCATACAGGAACTCGAAGGTACCGGCGCCACGGTAACCGATCTCGATGCAGGCATCGACACAGGCCTTGAGTACCTTGGCACGTGCTGCTTCGTCGATCATCGGTGCCGGCGCTTCTTCAACGACCTTCTGATGACGACGCTGCATGGAGCAGTCGCGGTCGTACAGGTGAATGGCGTTACCCTGACCATCAGCCAGTACCTGGACCTCAACGTGACGCGGCTTCTCGAGGAATTTCTCCATGTACACCGTGGAGTCACCGAAGGCTGCGCCTGCTTCTGACTTGGTCACCTGTACGGCGTTGGCCAGGTGCGCCTCGGTGTGCACCACGCGCATGCCTCGACCACCACCGCCGGCAGCGGCCTTGATGATCACCGGATAGCCGATACGGCGGGCGATCTTGTAGATGGTCTCATTATCTTCCGGCAGCGGGCCGTCGGAGCCCGGTACGGTTGGAACGCCGGCTTTCTTCATTGCTTCGATCGCAGATACCTTGTCGCCCATGAGGCGGATGGTATCGGCACGTGGCCCAATGAAGGTGAAGCCTGAACGCTCTACCTGTTCAGCAAAGTCAGCGTTCTCAGCCAGGAAGCCATAGCCCGGGTGAATGCCTACAGAGTCGGTTACCTCGGCGGCACTGATGATCGCCGGGATGTTCAGGTAGCTCTGCGGTGAAGGAGCCGGACCGATACATACCGCTTCGTCGGCCAGACGAACGTGCATCAGATCACGGTCGGCGACGGAATGAACCGCCACGGTCTTGATGCCCAGCTCCTTGCAGGCGCGGAGGATACGCAGCGCGATCTCACCACGGTTTGCAATCAGCACTTTATCCAGCATAGTGAAAATCCTTGGTCAACAATCAGGCGATGGTGATCAGCGGCTGGTCGAACTCGACCGGCTGGCCATCTTCGACCAGAATGCTTTCGATCACGCCGGATTTGTCCGCTTCGATCTGGTTCATCATCTTCATCGCCTCAACGATGCAGATCACGTCGCCGGCTTTTACGCTCTGGCCAACTTCGACGAATGCAGCAGACGTCGGAGACGGGGAACGATAGAAAGTGCCAACCATCGGTGAACGAACAGCGTGGCCTGCCGGTGCTTCTGCAGCCGGGGCTTCTGCGGCCGCAGGTGCTGCGGGAGCCGGTGCCGCCGGAGCGACTGCAGGAGCTGCCATGTACTGTGCCTGAGCGGGAGCGGCTACAATGCTGCCTCCACGGCTGATGCGGACGGACTCTTCGCCTTCCTTGATCTCGATTTCGTTGATGTTGGATTCTTCCAGCAGCTCGATCAGCTTTTTGACTTTGCGAATATCCATACTATGACGGCTTCTCTGATTCTGATGTTTATGGGTAGTTCTATCGAATCAAGCCTGCGTCAGCGACAAGCGCTGATGAGCGGCTTCCAGTGCAAATTGGTATCCGGCCGGGCCGAGTCCACAGATGACACCCACGGCCTTGTCCGACAGATAGGAGTGCTGACGGAAAGGTTCACGGGCATGCACATTCGATAGATGAACTTCGATAAAAGGTATACCGACGCCCAAAAGAGCATCGCGTATGGCAACACTGGTATGGGTGAAGGCAGCCGGGTTAATGATAATGAACTCGGTGCCCTGAGCGGGGGCCTGATGGATCCGCTCAATCAATTCAAACTCGGCGTTGCTCTGGAAGCATTCTGCAGAATGCCCCAGCGATCTGGCATGAGACTGGATCTGTTGCTCGATTTCAGCGAGTGTGGCAGCACCGTAGATGCCGGGCTCACGGGTTCCGAGCAGGTTCAGATTGGGACCGTTCAAAACCAGGATATGAGCCATGCAGATGCTCCGCAAGATCGTGTTCGCCAGAGGGTAAAACTAAGGTCGACTAGTGTGCATGAAAGTGAAAACTCTGTCTATGCTGTCTATTCAATTTTCGGTCGTTAGCGGCCAGTTTGGCGAAGATAGCTTGATATTGGCCAGCATCCTGCCTGTGGGAGAGGATGAACCAGAGCTGAGTGCAATTGACCGGTATGCAGAAATTCGCCATAGTGCAATGCAGCATTCACCCCCGCCGGTAAAGCGGGGCATGACATCTTCAAGGAGTTTTGGGTGGAGCGTTTAGAACGGATCTGGTTAACCTTGTGGGACAGCTTCAATTCGGCCCGCAAACTCAAGCTTGCCTTGGCTTTTGTCTTGGCCGGGTTACTGCTGGCGACGGCGTTCGGTATTTACTGGAGCTTCGAGCCGGATCGGTTTGATGTCAGTGAACAGGCTCGGCAGCAGACCGCGATGGAGTCGCCGGTTACGGGGGCACATACTGTGGCGACGCTGATTCACTTGACCGAGACCCTGCTCGAAAAGCCGGGTGGCTATCTCAGCAACGACATGACGCCACCAGGCATCTGGCTGGACAATATTCCGTCCTGGGAATTCGGTGTTCTGGTTCAGGTTCGGGATATGAGCCGTGCATTGCGCAAAAGCTTCAGTCGCTCTCAGTCCCAATCCACTGAAGATCCGGCATTGGCGAAAGCCGAGCCACTGTTGCACTTTGATCATCGCAACTGGATTCTTCCATCCACCGAAAGTGAATATCGCAAGTCGCTGAAGCTGTTGTATGACTACCGCAAGCGTTTGATCGATACCCAGCAGCAGGATGCGCAGTTCTATGCGCGTGCCGATAACCTGCGTGACTGGTTGGGTGACGTCTCGACCCGTCTCGGCAGCCTGTCGCAGCGCCTCAGTGCCAGTGTCGGGCAGCGTCGCATCAATACCGATCTGGCGGGTGACAGTGCCGGTCGTCAGGCAACAGTGGCCAGTGACGAGCTGGAAATCAAGACGCCATGGTTGCAGATCGATAATGTCTTCTACGAAGCGCGAGGCACGGCCTGGGCGTTGATTCACATGCTGGAGGCGGTCGAGAGGGATTTTGGTGACGCATTGGACAAGAAAAATGCACGTGCCAGTGTACGCCAGATCATCCGGGAGCTGGAAGCGACCCAGGGCACGATTTGGAGTCCGATGATTCTGAACGGTACGGAGTTCGGCTTTCTGGCCAACCATTCATTGGTGATGGCGTCCTATATTTCGCGCGCCAACGCTGCGATCATCGACCTGCGTGACCTCCTGTCCCAGGGATAAGTACGGAGAGCTATCCAATCATGCGCAGAGTGGTATTTAACCAGAAAGGCGGTGTCGGCAAGTCCAGTATCGCTGTCAATCTGGCAGCGATCAGTGCCAGCCGAGGTATCCGGACTCTGGTCGTGGACCTGGACCCCCAGTGTAATTCGACCCATTATCTGCTGGGGGATGACGCCAATCAGCCGCAGACCGATGCCTACGGATTTTTTGAGCAGGCGTTGAGCTTCCAGCTCAAGCCCCGGTCGGCCGATGAGTTCGTCCACCCGACACCGTTTACTGACCTGGCGATTTTGCCCTCACATCCTGAACTCGGTGATCTGCAGTCCAAGCTGGAGAGCAAGCACAAGATCTACAAGCTGCGCGATGCGATCGATCAGCTGGCTCAGGAATACGATGCTATCTATATCGATACGCCGCCGGCTTTCAATTTCTTTACGCTCTCGGCTCTGGTGGCTGCTGAGCGCTGCCTGATTCCCTTCGACTGTGATGAGTTTGCCCGTCAGGCTCTCTACAACCTGCTGAACAATGTACGCGAGACGCAGGCGGATCATAACGACCGATTGCAGGTGGAGGGTATCGTGGTGAACCAGTATCAGCCACGCGCATCACTGCCGCGGAAGATTGTTGCCGGACTCGAGGCTGAACAACTGCCGGTGTTGTCAACGCGTTTGTCGGCCTCGGTGAAGATGAAAGAGTCTCATAACGAGGCTCGGCCGCTGATTCATCTGGCGCCGAACCACAAGTTGACACTGGAGTTTGTCCAGCTGTTCGATGAGCTGGAAGCAGGGGGCTGAAAGCATTCTTTTCCTGAAATCAGAGCCGCTCTTGCGCATCCGGTTGCCACAGAGCATATGCGCACGCTGAGCATAAAAAAACGGAGCCGATTGGCTCCGTTTTTGTATCGCCTGGGGTAAAGTGCCGAAGACCTGTACTACTTGTCTGGCGCAATAACCCGACCATCACTCATGAATACGCAGTCGCGTTGAGCGGCACTTTCCCGTGCGGCGAGCGATTTGCGTCTCAAACGCAGCAGCCAGAGGGCGAGAGCCGTGGCCGACAACGCGAGAATGACCAGTTCCGTCATGCAAACCCTGTCAATTTCTATGGACACTTGCATTGTAACCGGCCGGTCACCGATGGCAAGCCTTGATTACATCCCCTTTACAGCGAAGATGCCGGGGGCGTTGCGCCAGTAACCCTTGTAGTCCATACCGTAACCGAAGATGTAGCGATCCTCGATTTCAAGACCGACAAAATCGGCTTTCAGGTCCGCTCGAGCCTTGCGATCATGATGCTTGTCGACCAGTACCGCGCACTTAACAGAGGCGGCGCCTTCGGCTTTAAGGTATTCCATGACTTCAACCAGGGTGTGGCCCTCGTCGAGGATATCGTCGACCACGAGTACAGGGCGGTCCTTGAAGTCGACCATCGGCGGCACTTTCCACTCCAGTTCATGACCGGAGGTACTGTTGCGGTAGCGAGTCGCATGCAGGTAACTGGCTGTCAAAGGAAAGTTCAGGCGGGTCAGCAGTTGACCGGCGATCACCAGCCCGCCATTCATGATGGCAAAGACCACCGGGTCCTTGTCGTGCAGGTCCTCGGTGATCTCCATAGCCATTTTGCTGATGGCGGCATCGACCTCGGCCTGGCTGTACAGAAGGTCGGCTTCGATATAGACCTTTTTGATTTCGTCAGCTGTGATGGTGCTCATGGAACCGGCTCCGCAATGTACGCTTTTGGCCGTTCAGCAACGGCCCGATTGTAAAAAAAGTGAGCAAGGTTACTCAGGTTTGCCTTCCGGGGCAACTTGTGGGTTTCTTGGATGACAGATGAGGGATCATTCGATAGTCTTGCCAAGAATTTTTTGTCAAGCCGGACATTCGTCAAAGATGTCCGCTGCACGAATGAGGTTGCCCTGCAATGAGTGTCCACGAGATCAAACACCCCCTGGTTCAGCACAAACTGGGCCTGATGCGTTCCAGTAATAAAAGCACACGCAGTTTTCGCCAGCTGGCCGCAGAGGTAGGTTGCTTGCTGACTTACGAAGCGACCAAGGATCTGGAGCTTGAGCCCTATACCGTTAAGGGCTGGTGTGGAGATATCGAAGCCGAGCGCATCAAGGGCAAGAAAATTACGGTTGTGCCAATCCTGCGTGCCGGTTTGGGTATGCTGGACGGCGTACTGGAGCTGGTACCCAGTGCCAAGATTTCGGTGGTGGGCCTTTATCGTGATGAAGAAACGCTGGAGCCGGTGACCTATTTCGAGAAACTGGCCAGTGATATCGAAGCCCGAATGGCGCTGGTGGTTGACCCTATGCTGGCAACCGGCGGCTCCATGATCGCGACCATTGATCTGCTGAAAGCAGCCGGATGCACCAGTATTCGTGCACTGGTATTGGTAGCCGCTCCGGAAGGGATCGCGAAAGTGCAGGCAGCGCATCCGGATGTGGATATCTTTACCGCATCCATCGATCAGGGGCTGAACGATCAGGGGTATATCATGCCGGGTCTCGGCGACGCCGGTGACAAGATTTTCGGCACCAAATAAACCCACGGGGGCAGGACTCATGCATAACCTTCAACAAGGCGCTTTCCACTGGCGCACGGCGCTGGCCGGATCGCAGATGCTGTTTGTCGCATTTGGTGCGCTGGTACTGATGCCACTGCTGACCGGGCTTGATCCCAGTGTGGCACTCTTCACGGCGGGTGTGGGCACGCTGCTGTTTCACCTGATCACAGGCCTGACAGTCCCGATCTTTCTGGCGTCTTCTTTCGTATTCATTGCACCCATCACCTATTCGGTACAGAACTGGGGCGTTGCCGCTACCATGGGCGGTCTGATGGCTGCGGGTGTTGTCTACATGTTGCTGGCGCTGGCAGTGAAACTGAAAGGGGTTGGTTTCCTGCACCGGCTGATGCCGCCGGTGGTAACCGGTCCCGTGATCATGATTATCGGCCTTGGGTTGGCGCCGATCGCCGTTAACATGGCCATGGGGAAAAGCGGTGATGGTTCCATCGAACTGTTTCCGTACGATCAGGCCATGCTGGTGTCCATGAGCGCGCTGGTCACCACGCTTGTCGTGGCCGTTTTTGCGCACGGTATTTTCCGGCTGTTGCCGATTCTGTCCGGCGTGGTCGTGGGATACGTCGTCGCACATTTCAGTGGCATGGTGGACTATACCCCGATCGTTGAAGCCAGCTGGATCGCCATGCCAAGCTTCGTGATGCCCGAGTTCAACTGGCAGGCAATCCTGTTTATGGTGCCGGTTGCGCTGGCACCGGCAATTGAGCATGTGGGGGATATCCTGGCGATCTCCAACGTGACCGGCAAGGACTATGTGCGCAAGCCTGGCTTGCATCGCACGCTGTTCGGTGACGGCCTGGCGACAACGGCAGCGGCCTGTTTTGGTGGCCCGCCGAATACCACCTATTCAGAAGTGACCGGTGCGGTCATGCTGACCAAGTCATTCAACCCGGTAGTGATGGTGTGGGCTGCAATCGTCGCAATAGCACTGGCGTTTATCGCCAAGTTCGGCTTGGCTCTACAGACTATTCCGGCGCCGGTCATGGGGGGGATTCTGATCCTGCTGTTCGGTTCCATTGCTGCGGTCGGGATGAATACGTTGATCAAGGCACATGTAGACCTAGCTGAGCAGCGTAACCTGGTGATCGTGGCGACCACGCTGGTGTTCGGTATCGGTGGCATGGCTTTGGGACAGGGCGATCTGAGCCTGCAGGGCGTCAGTCTCTGCGGTGCAGTGGCGATCGTGCTTAACCTGATCCTGCCCTCATCCAAACCTGTGGATAATGATCTCCACGAAGAGCAGGAGGTGGTCGAAGACCTGCTCGATCATACCCATTAACGCTTGGGCCGCCGTTGCTGACACATTCAGTGTGAAGGGCGGCGGCTCCAGCTTTCCCTTGTCGAAGTGGGCTGAGGCGGCATCAGGTTAGCAACCGCCTTGAGTTTTACTTCGATCATTTCCTGCTGCTCGCTTTCACTCTTGGACTGCAGCTGCTCCTGGTAAGTCTTGGGCGTTACGCCAAGGTATTTCTTGAATACGCGACAGAAGTAGGAGTGGTCCCTGTAACCTACGGTCAGGGCGATATCCAGAATCTGCAAGTCGGGATTTTCCAGTAATCGAGTGGCTTCCTGTATCCGCAATTGCTGCAGCATCTCCTGGAAACTCACCCCGAACGCTTTTTTGAACTGGCGGCTGAACTGCAGCGGCCGCAGGTTACAGAACTGTGCCAGCTGCTCCTCACTGACTCTTTCACCCAAATGCAGCTGCATGTAGGAAAGGGCGGGATGAACGGTGCGAGTCTCATTGTGGCTGCCGTGGAAACGGGATTCTTCTGGCAACCTCAGCATTGGGCTGACCTCATCCAGTGAGGCCGGATTTTGGGCCGCCTGATCCAGTCGCTGATGCAGGGCATCAATTTGATACTCAGCAGTCGATGCTTGCATGGGCTTGAGCAGAATATCCCAGACCCTCACCCTCAAGGCCCATACCATCAATGACTCCGAATGCTGTTCGGTCATCATGATGATCGGCAGATGATATTGATCGTGCAGTTCCCTGACCATCGCCAGTCCATGCATATCGGGATAGTCAAAGTCGATACAGATGGCGACAGGTGACAACTGCTGACGGTCATATACCGGGTTATGAAGATTCAATTGTTCAATCTCGAACCTGTCGCTGAACAGGTCAAAGAGTGTTGAGGAACGGTCTGAGCTGCGAAGGTCAAGCCAAAGCAGTGTCAGTCTATCGGGTTGAGGCATGATCCAGAGCCTCCCACGAGGGATCTTGTTCATTTGGGTCGTGTGGGGGCGATGTGTCCATTGAGGGAGCACAGTGTTCAGTATAGAGAACAATCAGCAGAAGAGTGTTCCAGCAACTTGTCGATTTTTTATACAAAAAAACCATCGCTGTAACAGAATTGATATTCACGCAGTCTGTTTCAGATCTGAAACAGGCCTGAGCAAAATAGTCCTATCTTTTGTGCAAGATCGTTTCAGCGCTCCGTTTTCCCCCTGCCTATAGTCATTCACGTACCCGGTGCACACCGGTGGTGAATGCAGTTGTACCGGTATCGCCCCTAAGGGGCAAACAAAAAGAGGGCGGAACAATGAACGTTATCACTCAAAAATTTGTGGACTTCATCAAGGAAGAAGAAGGGTTGACTACGGTTGAGTATGCGGTGGCGGGGGCGTTGATTGCGGCAGTAGTTGTTCTTGCATTTACAGAGCTTGGTTTGGAAGTTTGTAATGCAATAGTTGGACTAGTGGATGCGATAAACGGTGATGCGGCCCCGACTACAGTCTGTGGAGCTTAATACCATTTTGATACAAATCTAGTTAGGGGGACGGGCGATGCTTTCATATTACACATATGACTTATCAACCTTCCTCCTTGTATTTGTTCTTGGATTTGCAGTAACCACAGACATGAGTCGACACCGAATTCCTAATTGGCTTACTTTCGGTTCTTTATTGACAGGGTTGTTATTACATTACCTGTTTATATCCAGCCCTGAGTGGTTGGCTAGCATTAAGGGTATTGGCGTCGGCTTGGCTATACTGCTCCCTTTCTACCTCACCGGCGGCATGGGCGCTGGTGATGTCAAGCTGATGGCGGCCATCGGCAGCTTTATCGGACCCTCGGCCGTCCTGATGGCGGCCGCCTTTTCTCTGGTGATCGGCGGCTGTGTTGCCGTCTATATGATCCTGCGCAGCGGCGAGCTGGTGAGCCTGTATCGCCGCTACCTGGTCATGGTGACTACACGCACCCTGATTCCGGCCGAGGCCGGCTCGGTGGCCCGCCGCCGCTTTCCCTTCTCGCTCTCCATTGCACTGGGCACCCTGATACAGCTGGGGTTGACCGGCAAGCTGGAGTTCTACCATCTGACCACCCAAATCAGCTATCAGCTGCAGGCACTGGGGGTGATGCAATGAATGATGTCATGCCGTTTCAGTCACCAGAAAACGCGGGTGAATCTGCTCGAACTGCCAATTTGCAAACCCTGGCGCTTCGTCCGCTGGCACTGGCCGAGACCGGCCTGAGCCGCCACTTCCTGACCGAGCTGATGATCAAGCATCTGTACGATGCGGGTCTGCTGAGTTCCAAGCAGCTGATGCAGCGATTGGCTCTGGCTGGCCCTGTGCTGGAAGAGTTGATCGAATTCCTGCGCAAAGAGGTGATGATCGAAGTGCATGGCCAGGGCTTCGACAAGCGTGAGCTCAGTTATGGCCTGACCCAGCGCGGTCGTGAAACCGCGATTGATGCCTACGCGCGCAGCGGCTATCTGGGGCCGGCTCCGGTCCCGATCCAGCGTTACCGCGAGGTGGTGGCGGCGCAGACCGTGCATCATGCCAACGTTACCGCCGCGTCGCTGAACAGCCTGTTTGCCGATGTGGTGCTCAGGGATTCACTCAAGCAGCAGCTGGGTCCTGCCATGAATTCTGGGCGTGCCATCTTTATCTATGGCCCGGCGGGTACCGGTAAAACCTATATCACCCAGAAACTGACCGGGCTGTTTGCCGATACCTGCCTGATCCCCTATGCGATTTCGGTGAATGAACAGGTGATTTCACTATTTGATCCGCTACTGCACCAGCCGGTGGAGTCCGCCGAACAGTCACCCAGTCTGATGCTGGATCAGGGGCACGATCCGCGTTTTGTCCACTGCAGGCGACCAGAGGTGATCACCGGTGGTGAGCTGGGAATGGAAATGCTGGAAGTGCACTTCAATCCGGTCACCAAGGAGTATCAGGCGCCACTTCAGCTGAAGGCCAATAATGGCATCTTCATCATCGACGATATGGGCCGTCAGCGGGCCACGCCAATGGAGATCTTCAACCGCTGGATTGTGCCGATGGAAGAGAAGCAGGACTACCTGACGCTGGGAGCCGGTCGCCACTTTCAGACTCCATTCGATCAGATTCTGGTGTTCTCATCCAACATCAACCCGCTGGATCTGGCCGATGAGGCCTTCCTGCGTCGCATCGGCTACAAGATCTACTTCGGTTTTCTGGAACCTGATGAATACGGACGCATCTGGCAGCAGGTCTGTGCTGAAAAAGGGATCAATTTTGAGCCCCAGTTGCTGGAGTTCGTACTGACTCAACTTCATGCCAAGCACAAGGTTGGGCTGCGTCCCTGCCACCCGAGGGACCTGCTGGGCATGGCGCAGGATCGCGTGCGTTATCTGGGTGGTGATGCCGCTGCCCTCAATATCGAGTCCCTGACGTGGGCCTGGGACAGCTACTTCGTTCGTCTTGATGCCGAAGTGGAGATGTCCTCGACCACTCTGAACAGGAGGAATGACCATGTTTAAGGGCAGAACGCTTTTACTCTTGACCCTCTCGGTACTGTTGGCGGCGGGTGCCGCCATCTATACCAACGCCTGGTTGAAACAACAGCTGCCAGGCAGCACCGCGGTTGCTGCAGAAGGAATCCCGGTCGTCTATGCAGCAATGGATATCCCTTACGGTCAGCCGATCGAGCGCAGACACCTGAAAATCAAGGCGATGCCAGATGACCTTGTGCCGGCAAACAGCATTGCCGACCCTGCCGAAGTCGAAGGCATGGTACCGCTGCAGGATATCCTGGCCGGAGATGCCCTGCGCAGGGAACGACTGAGTGAGCACAGCGAAGGTGCAACTCTGGCAGCACTGATCGATCCGGAAAAGCGTGCCTTTACCGTACGTGTGAACGACGTGGTGGGGGTTGCCGGTTTCCTGCTGCCGGGTAATCACGTGGATATCATCGCGACCAAAAGCGAAGGCAAGAGCGTCAAGGCCAGAACCGTGCTGAGGGATGTCAAGGTGTTGGCCGTGGACCAGAAGGCGCGCACCGACAAGAACGACCCCATTGTGGTCAGGGCCGTAACCCTTGAACTGACACCCAAGGAATCGGAGGAGCTGGCCAAGGCTCGTGAGGAAGGGCGCATTCAGCTGACGCTTCGCAACCCGATGAGCGAAGAAAAGCCGCAGCCGGTCGTGGCGGAAGCCGAGCCGGTCAGCGAACCCGCACCCGCTCCCGTCGAACCGAAACCACAACCCAAGCGAAGCTACAGCAGCGCTCCCCCGTCAGTCATCGTTATCAAGGGAGTCGACTGGGAACGCAAGCGAGTACCCATGTAGTCGGGGTATCGATGGAAGGCGACTGAGGAGATTGGATTATGGCCAAGCAACAAGAGCGACATGCAGTAGTCGTGAACAGAGATTCCGACTACTGGTTTGAGGGCATCCTGCCTGCATTCCTGCTGATCGTCATGCTGATACTGATGGTCGGCGAGGCGAAGGCAGCGACGATCGAGGCTGGCGCGGACTCAATGGTGGAGCGCCTGACCGTACCGCTGTACAAGTCCAAGGTGGTGCAGCTGAACGGGCCGGTGCATAAGGTCTCGATCGGTAACGAGGAGATTGCCGATATTCTGGTGATGCGGTCTCAGCAGATCTATGTGTTGGGCAAGGGCATCGGTACGACGAACGTGCTGCTCTGGGACAAACGGAACCGTCTTACCGCATCCATCGATGTTGAGGTCACACCGGATGTGAACAGCCTGAAGGCCAAGCTCTATGAGATGGCACCCAGCGAAAACATTCGCGTCAATTCCTCTCAGGGGTCCATTCTGTTGAGCGGCGAGGTTTCCAATATTGGCACCATGGACATGGCGGTTCGCCTGGCAGACAGTTTCCTGCAAAAACCCTCTGGTGAGGGTGCTTCCCAGATGGGTGAAGTCGTGAACCTTCTCAAGGTCGGTGGCTCTCAGCAGGTAATGCTGAAAGTGACCGTTGCCGAAATGTCTCGGGATGTGACCAAGCGGATGGGACTGAACTTCAACTTGCTGGATATCAGCGATGGTAACTGGAGCGTAGGGGCCAGCAGTGTAGGGGGAAGTGTGGGCAGTGGTTTCGGGTTTGATGCCATTGATTTCAGTGATGCCATCCCGAGTGTTACACAACACGGTTTTCTTGCCCGGTATCTTGATAGCAATCTTCTCTTCAGTGTCGCTCTCGATGCGGCGAAGGAAAACGGCAGTGCCCGCATCCTGGCGGAACCCACGCTGACAACCTTGACCGGACAGGAAGCCGAGTTTCTGTCCGGTGGTGAATTTCCCGTTCCTGTGCCCGATGATGACGGTATTACCATCGAGTTCAAGGAATATGGCGTAGGACTGAAATTTCTGCCTGTCGTGCTGGATTCGGGAACGATCAACCTCAGTCTGAACGTTGCCGTGACCGACTTCGCTGCAACCGGAGCTGTGCAAAGCAGCGTCGGTGACAGTGGTACCTATTTGATTCCTGCCCTAACCAAGCGCAGCGCTCGTTCCACTGTCGAACTGGGGGATGGCCAGACCATCGGAATAGCGGGCCTGATCAGCGAAAGTACGCGTGAAGCGGTCAACAAATTTCCGGGTTTGGGGGATGTGCCGGTGCTTGGGCATCTGTTCCGTAGTTCTCAATTTGAAAGCGGTGAAACCGAGCTGGTGATTCTGGTGACGCCCACGCTGGCACAGCCGTTCAAGAACGAGGGCATTCCCTTGCCGGGTGATGGCTTTGTTGAGCCTTCGGATGCGGAGTTTTACCTCTTGGGTCGAACCCGTGGAAGTCGCTCTTGGAGTACCTCCATGGCCTCCAATGACGCTGGCGCTGCCGCTTCGGATGGCAATGTCAGCGACGCTACGGAGAACAGCGGCAATGGACCTGCCAGCGGAATGGCCGTCGATAATGATGTCCGCGTTTACCCCGTGACCGACGGAAGCGAATCCACCTTTGGTCACAGTATCCAATAGCCAGCCAGACAGGAGAACTGCCATGAACAGCAAAATCTGTACATTGAGCCTGCTGGCAGCCGGCTTTCTGATGGCCTCGGGCTGCAGCGTCAACCCGCCACATGAGCCCTTGGGGCTTGCTGTTGAGGAAATGAGGCGGGTACAGACACAGAATCCCGATGCGGCGGATCAGCACATGCCATTACGGCTGGATGGGGAAAAAGCCCATAAAGTCATGACCAGCTACCGAGGGCAGGCCGAGAGTGCCAACGGAGTAGCGGGTGACATTGAAATCAATATTGGCAACTGAGCCGTGAAAAGCCGCTGAGAACCATCTGGGGAGGGGCTGCTGCCAAGCCCCGGAAGGAGGCGAAAATGAAGCGCCAATACGCAACGACCATTCGGAAAAAACAACAGGGTGCCGTGCTGGTTCTGGTTGCCATTGCCATGCTGGCATTACTGGCCATGGCCGGGTTGGCCATGGATGGCGGGCATATGCTGCTGAACAAAACGCGACTGCAAAACGCGGTTGATGCGTCAGCACTGAGTGCCGCTCGCACGATGGCCGACTTTCCGGAGGATACCTCGATCGCCACCATCCATGCCGCCGCGGAAGCGTCTGCACTGGCGACGTTCATGAGTAACCTTGGGCTTGCAGACAACGGTGAGCTGAACGAAGCCTATACCAGTTCGGAAACTCCGTTACTGGTGGAGTTTTCCACAACCTTGAATCCCTTTGTCGATGCTGCTGACGGACAGCCATACGTGCGGGTGACGGCAGTCGATCTGCCGCTGGAAGTCTGGTTACTTCAGGTGGTGGGGTTTGCGGATAAGGATGTCAGTGCCAGTGCGGTGGCAGGGCCCATCGGGCTGAATGCGAACACCTGTGATCTGCTGCCGATCCTGGCCTGTGGCTGTGATTCTACGGGCGAGGCCACACCCGACAATCCCGCCGATGACTGTGGTCCGGGTGATGGCAACTATTTCGGATATGTCGATAACGATAACAACGATATCGCCTCGCTGGATGATGTGAGCGTGATCAAGCTGGCCGGTGGCAGTGGTTCCGATGTCGGTCCCGGCAATTTCCGCCTCTTGCGCCTTGACGGTACCGGCGGGGGAGATTTGCGAGATGCTCTGGCTGGAGTCGCCAACCAGTGCAGCAGTATTGGAGATGACCAGGAAGCCGATACGGAGCCCGGTAACAAATCGGGACCGGTCGGACAGGGGCTGAATACGCGTCTGGGTATCTATGGTGGCCCCATAGGGCCAGACGAAGCCCCGGCGGATGTGGTCACCGATTTTGACAGCAGCAACCGGCTGGTGCTTGAAGGCCTGGATGAGAATGGTCGTCCAATCATAAAAAGAGCAGATGGCACTGAAAGTGTAGATGGACTGTTTGACTACCAGGATTACCTGGATAGCCCCGAATATGCCGATGGCTGTCTGGGCGGCGAATCCTGTGGCAGGCGAGAGCTGGTTTTACCGATCGGTGACTGTACCGGTACGACTACAGGCACCAGTCAGGATGTTTACGTCTATACCGTCGGCTGCTTCTTCCTGATGCAGGATGTGGATGTGGGTAATGATGCGGAAGTGTTCGGCCAGTTCTTTTCTGAATCAGAAGGCTGTGATGCCATAGGTACCTTTACCAGTACACCTGCCGACCCCAGTGCTGTCTTCAAGATCGTGCTCTTCAGAGACACTGACAGTGGAGACTCATGATGACTAGACGCCCGTTACTATCCGGAAAGCGTCAGCAAGGTCTGGCCGCCGTCGAGATGACCCTGGTACTGCCGGTATTGCTGCTGTTGCTGCTGGCAACCGCTGAAATCGGTCGCATGCTCTACCAGTACAACACCCTGACCAAGGCGCAACGCAGTGGCGCGCGCTTGCTGGCAACGCATCTGAATTATGGCCAGCAGGCGGTTTTGAATGATTGTCCAACGTTGGATGATCCAGTGATATTGCTGCCGGACAATTTGATGGCGCGATCACGAAATCTGATTGTTTATGGTTCAGAGCTGGGTGGCGATGAGCCTGTTCTGCCCGGACTGGAAACGGCCGATGTCAGTTTTTGCGAAGTGCCTGCACTGAACGAGGTCCAGGTGCATGTCCGCTATGACTTCTCCCCCATGCTGTTCAACAGCCTGCCGACTTTCGGTTTGGGTGACCCCGTCAACATCGACTTCACGCTTGATAGCTCAATCAGCATGAGAGTGCTGGGAGGCAGTTGAGATGAATATTCAGAGGGCAGGCAGAAGCACGCAGCGTGGGATTACCACGGTTGAATTCGCGCTGGTTGGCTCGGTGTTGTTTGTCGTGCTGTTTGGCCTGATCGAGTTTGGCCGACTGATGTTTACGTGGAACGTGCTGGATGAGGCGACCCGCCGTGCAGCCCGCCTCGCGGTGGTATGTCCGGTGACAGAAGCAGGTCGTTTATTTGCGCAAAATGAAGGTGCCTTTAAGGGCACCATGCTGCCCAACTTTACGGCAGCCAATATCGCGATTCGATACCTGCAGGAAGATGGCATAACACCAGCAACCTCTACAGCAAATACTTATTACGTCAGAGCTGAAATAGTTAATAAAGATAATTGGCAAGGTTTTGTAGACAAGTCAATTGATGATGTTTATCGACACGTTTTTCTTGTACCTATGATCGGTAACTTCTTTGACCCCGATTCTGATAGTGATGACTGGGTCCCTTCTCCAAGTTTTTCTACGACCTTGCCGGCAGAGAGCCTTGGAGTGCACCCCGCTACGGCTGGAGACCCTCCCTGTGGGAGTTAGGAGAGCTGTCATGATGAAGCAAAACTTTCTATATGAAGTGAAAACGCCGTCGGGCGCTCAGAGCACCAGTGAGTTCTCTATCCTGATTGCCAGTCGCTCAGCTGATGCACTCACTCAACTGAAATCGGCACTGAGCCTGATGCCGGTCGGCGTAAAAATAAACTGCCGATTGATCAGCAACGGGCACACTGACCCTCTGCACGGCCTGGAAAAATTGCCGGATCTGCTGATCTTCCGCGTAGGTGAGTGCTGGCAGGCCGAATTGGAGTCGCTCTGCGCACGACCGGCTGAAGCCCGGGTACCCATGCTGGTGGTCAGTGCCGATGCTCCGGCTCAGGCGATGCGATTGTCGATGAAAGCCGGGGCGCGGGACTTTTTCCCCGAGCCGCTGGAAGATGGTGAGCTGCTCAGGGTCGTGGATCAGCTTTATCGGGAGTCCAGAGATCAGCAAAGCGCCCTTAACACCCATCTGACCGTGGTAATGAACGCCAAGGGTGGCTCAGGCGCGAGCCTGATCGCGACCAACCTTGCACATCAGCTGGCATCCGATGGGCATCGCAAGGTAGTGCTTGTCGACCTGGATCTGCAGTTTGGTTCACTGTCGCACTATCTGGACCTCAGCCCTCAGCGAGGGATCAAGCAGGCGCTGGAAAATGTGGAAGACCTGGACAGTCTGGCGCTTGAAGGGTATCTCGCCCGACATGTCAGCGGGCTCAAGGTGCTGAGCTCGGAACAGGACCGGTTGCTGTTGAATGACGAGGTGTCCAGCGAACAGCTGCTCCAGCTGTTCAGATTACTGGCCAAGGATCATCAGCATTTGGTGGTAGACCTGCCGCGCCAGATCGACCTGATTACAACAACCGTGCTGGAGCAGGCTGACCAGGTGGTGCTGATGTTGCAGCAGGGCATTACCTACTTGCGAGATGCATCCCGGTTGATCGATGTGATGCGCCGGGATCTGGACATTCCTGATCATCGCATTCTGGTGGTGGTGAACCGTTACGACAAGTCATCACCCATCACCCTGGCTGAAGTCGCCAAGGCGCTCAAGCATCAGCCGATCCTGACGGTGCCCAATGACTTCAAGCATGTCAGCGAGTCTTTGAATAACGGTATGCCGTTGTTCGATGTGGCACGGCGTGCGCCGATCAGCCGCGCATTGCATGGCCTCAGTGAAGAGATTACCGGCGGCAAGGATAAAACCAGTACCGGGCTGCTGGGCAAGTTGCTTCATCTGGTCAAGGGGGACTGAACCATGTCGCTGTTAAGTAATCGCTTAAACCGGCTGCGTGTTGCCGAAGTGGTGGAGCTGGCGCAGGACGTAAACGAAGCTCAGGAGCAGGAGCCGGTTCAGGAACGCCCGCCGCTGATGATCGAAACGCTCTCGGCCGCCGAGCTTGAATGCAAGCTGCAACTGCACCAGGAGTTGCTCAAACGGATGGATCTCTCGCTGATCGACAGTCTGGATGAGCCAGATGCCCGGTGCCAGATCAGCGATCTTTGCCGCCAATTAATGGAGGAGCTTTCGGTTCCTTTCAGTTCCCAGTCGCGCCAGAAGATCATGAAACTGATCGAGGACGAGATCATGGGGCTGGGGCCGCTGGAGCCCCTGCTGGAGGACAAGACCATTTCAGACATTCTGGTCAATGGTCCTGATTCGATCTACGTCGAACGATTTGGCAAGCTGGAGCACTGCCCTGTCAGCTTCAGCAGCAATGCACACCTGATGAACACTATCGATCGCATTGTCTCCAGTGTGGGGCGCCATATCGATGAATCCTCACCGATGGTGGATGCACGTCTCAAGGATGGCTCACGTGTCAACGTTATTATTCCGCCGCTTGCTCTCGACGGGCCGCAAATCTCTATTCGCCGTTTCATGGTCGAACTGTTATCGATGCAGAACCTCATTGAGCTTGGGTCGGTGGACGAGAAAGTCGCACCCGTGCTGGAAGGGATCGTCAAGGCAAGGCTGAATATTCTGATTTCGGGGGGGACCGGCTCGGGCAAGACGACCCTGCTCAATATTCTCTCCGGTTACATTCCCCATGACGAACGTATCGTCACCATTGAAGACTCGGCAGAGCTGCAGTTGCAGCAGCCCCATGTGGTGCGGCTGGAAACGCGCCCGCCCAACATTGAAGGGCGTGGTGAAGTTACCCAGCGTGACCTGGTCAAGAACAGTCTCAGGATGAGACCCGACCGCATCGTGCTGGGCGAGGTGCGTGGTGGTGAAACGCTGGACATGCTGCAGGCGATGAACACCGGGCATGACGGATCCTTGACCACCATCCATGCCAACAGTGCGCGCGACGCACTGGGCCGTATCGAAAACATGGTGGCGATGACCGGGATCAGCTTTCCGACCAAGGCATTGCGTGCACAGATCGCGTCTGCGATCGATGTGGTGTTGCAGGTAACACGCCTTGAGGATGGTCGCCGCAAGCTGGTCAGCATTCAGGAAATCAACGGCATGGAGGGCGACATCATCACCATGTCCGAACTCTTTACCTTCGAGCGTCAGGGGCTGGATTCCAAGGGCAATGTGCTCGGCAAGTTCAAGGCCACAGGGATTGTGCCGGGCTTCCACAAGCGGCTGGCGCAGCGGGGGATCGATATACCGACCTCACTGTTCGAGCCCGAATAGCGGGAGGGTGAACCATGAATCTGCAACTGGAGTCTACGGAGCTCATTGTCATTCTGGTGATGGTGTTTATTTCCGTTTTCGTTCTGCTCGCCAGTCTGTCTATTCCGGTGTTTGGTGAACAGCGACGAGTGAAAAAGCGATTGCAACAGCGTTTGGGTGAGATTTCATCCGAATCGGATCAGCCCTCCATCAGTACTTTGCTGCGGGCGCGCTATCTGAAAAAGCTCAACCCGTTCGAGCGGCAGCTTGAAACCCTTCCCGGTATGGCGTCTCTGGCAAGGCTGATTGAGCAGTCTGGCGGCAAAATGATGGCCTATAAGGTGTTGTTGCTGTCTCTGCTGCTGGGTGTGGTTGCTTTTCTGGTGGTCTGGTTGCTGTCCAAGTACTGGGTGATCGCACTGGCGGCTGGGGTTGCGGCCCTGGCAGCTCCTTACCTGAGGCTGGTGTATCGGCGCCACATGCGTCTGCTGGAGTTCGAGGCCCAGTTGCCTGAAGCGATCGACATCATCAAGCGAGCCTTGTTGACAGGTCACCCCTTCAGTGAGTCGCTCAATCTGGTTGCGGAAGGTCTGGAGGGCCCGGTTTCGACCGAGTTTGCCATCACCTATTCTGACCTCAGCTATGGCTCGGATCTGCGCCGGGCGATGTTGGGTCTGCTGGAGCGCGTGCCCAGTGTCACGTTGATGGCTTTTGTCACTGCGGTACTGGTGCAAAAGGAAACCGGGGGCAACCTGGCCGAAATTCTGGAAAATATCGGCTCGGTGATTCGTGGACGATTCCGCTTCCAGCGCCGGGTCAAAACCCTCTCGGCCGAGGGGCGTTTGTCAGCCTGGATTTTGATGTTGGTGCCCTTTGGCTTGTTTGGGCTGATCTACTTTACGACGCCGGGATACATGGAAGCATTGGTCAGGTCTGAGCGCGGTCACCAGTTGATCGTGATCAGTTTTGTCCTGATGTTAGTCGGTGCGATCTGGATCCGGCGCCTGCTGAGAATCGAGGTGTGAGTCATGGAAACCTTAGTCGAACTGATCAATCAGCAGATAGGCAATGAAACCTATGCCCGTTATGTGGTGATCGGACTGGTGGCAGCGGCCGCGCTGGCATTCGGACTGAGCCTGACGGTACTGATCAACGGGCTGGTGGCTCCTTTTCGTCACCGAGTGAGGGCGCTGACCGGTCATCAGGGTGCCAAGGCACAGGTTGGTGAGGGGCGCAGCAAGGTGCTGTCATCACTGGATCCACTGACCAGACATTTGTTGCCGGGCAAGGACTGGGACAAAAGTCGTCTGCATGCCCAGCTGGTGCATGCCGGGTTCCGGGCGCCCAATGCGATCAGTTCCCTCTACGCTTTGAAAGTGTTGTTGTCACTTTGCCTGCTGTTTGTAACCTGGCTGGTGACCACCTTTGACCCCAAGCTGACGGCAGACAAAGTGCTGATGATCTGTGCGGGCGCCGCTTATATCGGCTTTATCATGCCCAATATGGTTCTGGATCATCTTGCGAACCGGCGCCAGCGAGCCATCCGTAATGCCTTCCCGGACGCGCTGGATTTGCTGGTGGTCTGTGTCGAATCCGGTCTTGGCCTGACAGCAGCCCTGCAACGAGTTGGTCAGGAGCTTGAGGTGAGTCATCCGGAACTGTCCGAAGAGCTGCATCTGGTCAACGTGGAAATTCGTGCCGGTGTGAACCGTATCGACGCACTCAAGGGGATGGCCCAGCGAACCGGTGTTGAGGATATCCGCGGGCTGGTCGCGTTGCTGGATCAAAGTGTTCGTTTTGGCAGCAGCGTCGCCGATACCCTGCGGGTCTATTCCGAGGAGTTTCGTGACAAGCGAATGCAGGCAGCAGAGGAGCAGGCCGCCAAGATTGGCACCAAGATGATTTTTCCGCTTACTTTCTGTATCTGGCCAGGTTTTTTTGTGGTCGCCGTTGGCCCAGCTATTCTGAAAGTACTTGAAGTTTTTGGACGCTGAATGCGCCGCGGGCTGGTTTGGAGTGCGCATACCTGAACAGGGGGATTCGACATGATGTCAGGCACAGTGAAAAGTCCGTTGGGCAAGGGACTGCTCTTGATGACGGTTGTGTTGTTGGCGGGATGTGCAGCCAATTCACAGATGGAACAGACGAGTTCAGACAATGATGCCTTCTACGAAGGAAAGCCCACGCTTGCCTATTCCGGGCTGCCACGGGCTGCGACGGTAAAGCAGGGCATTATCATGGGCGATCAGGCGCTGGCGCGCGGAGAAACCGATGAAGCGCTCTATCACTATGTGCAGGTGCTGGACCTGGAGTCGGAGAGCGCGGCGGCCTATTTTCGTATCGGCCAGGTTCATATTGGGCGGGGGAACGAGAAGCTTGCCTCGCTGGCTCTGCGCAGTGCGCTGGGTATCGAACCTGAACATATCGGAGCACTGACGGCTCTAGGCGTGTTGCACCTGAAACATAACCGCTATAGTGAGGCAAGGACGAATCTGGATAAAGCGTTGGAGCTGGATCGCAAACGTTTCGAGGCCTCTGCTGAACAGCAGTATGACGCCCGCTCTCCGTCCCGAGCCTATAACGGTCTGGGTGTTTTGGCCGATCTGGACGGTAACACGGCAGAAGCCCAGCGACTTTATCAAATCTCGTTGAGCATCAGACCGGATGCCGCTGACACGTTGAATAATCTTGGCTATTCCTACTATCTGGACGCGCGTTGGGATGATGCCGAACGTCAGTTTCGCAAGGCACTGGAGATTGATCCGGAATACGACCAGGTATGGCGTAATCTGGGATTGGTTTATGCCCGTCAGCAGCGCTATCTGGCTGCGCTCAATGCACTGGAGAGGGTGATGGACAGCGCCAAGGCGCATAACGACATCGGCTATATTTGCATGCTGGATGGTCGTTACAGCCTGGCAAAACAGTATTTTGAAAAGGCCATGACGCTGTCTCCGACCTTCTATCCAAAGGCCAAGGAAAATCTGACCTATGTTGAGCGACTGCAAGAGGCCGCCCGGGAACAGGTTGGTCGTTAAAGGTTGAGTCTCAGGTATCCGCTAGCGTGACAGGTAGCGGATGCCAGCTTCAATGCCTTCCAGAGTCAGAGGATACATGTGGTTATCCACCAGCTGTCGAATCATCTGGGTGCTCTGGGTATAGTTCCAGTAGCGCTCGGAAGACGGGTTAAGCCAGATGACCTTGTCCCAGGTATCCAGAATGCGCTGCAGCCACAACTGTCCCGGCTCCTCGTTCATGTGCTCGACACTGCCATAACGGTCGATCAACTCATAGGGAGACATGGCGGCATCACCGACGAATATCACCCGATAATCCCGGCCGTAGGTGTGCAGCACATCCAGAGTGGGAATCGCCTCATCGTAACGGCGACGATTGTCGCGCCAAACTTTCTCGTACACGCAATTATGGAAGTAGAAGTATTCCAGGTGCTTGAACTCGGTACGGGCGGCGGAAAACAGCTCTTCGCAGGTACGTATGAACGGGTCCATTGAGCCGCCAACATCGAGGAACAGCAGAACCTTGGCGGCATTATGGCGCTCAGGCACCATCTTCAGGTCCAGCAGGCCCGCATTCCGTGCGGTGGAACGAATGGTGTCGTCCAGATCCAGCTGATCGGCAGCACCGGTACGGGCAAACTTGCGCAGCTTGCGCAGGGCTACCTTGATATTCCGTGTGCCCAGCTCAATGCTGTCATCCAGATTACGAAACTGGCGTTTCTCCCAGACTTTGACTGCACGCTTGTGCTTGCTTTCACCTCCGATGCGTATGCCTTCGGGGTTGTAGCCACTATGGCCGAAGGGAGAGGTACCGCCGGTGCCAACCCACTTGTTGCCGCCTGCGTGGCGCTCCTTCTGTTCCTCCAGCCGTTGCTTGAGGGTGTCCAGCAGTTTGTCCAGCCCACCCAGGGCTTCGATTTGAGCCCTTTCCTCTTCACTGAGCTGCTTGAGGAAATCGCTTTCCAGCCAATGGGACGGGATGAGCGCATCGGTGATGTCTCCCTGTGCCTGCAAGCCGGCAAAGTATTGCCCGAAAGCACGGTCAAAGCGGTCGTAATACTTCTCGTCCTTCACCATGCAGGCGCGAGTGAGCATGTAGAACTCGTTGACATCCAGGGTGGCAAGGCGCTGTTCCAGCGCAGCGATCAGGTCAAGCAGCTCGCGTACTGAAACCGGCACCTGGCCCTGGCGCAGATGGCGGAACAGGTCGATCAGCATCAGCGGGCTCCGCGGCGGGTCATGAATGCCAGTCGCTGCAGCATATGGACATCCTGTTCGTTCTTCAGCAGGGCTCCGTACAGTGGCGGCATGGCGCTGGACGGGTCCTGGTCAGCAAGCACTTCGGATGGAATACGGTCTGCCAGCAACAGCTTGAGCCAGTCGATCAGCTCGGATGTGGAAGGTTTTTTCTTCAGACCCGGCACGTCACGCAGACGGAAGAAAATTTCCAGAGCTTCACGCACCAGCTTCTGCTCGATCTGGGGGAAGTGAACATCCACGATCGATTGCAGGGTGTCCTTGTCCGGGAAGGCAATGTAGTGAAAGAAGCAGCGGCGCAGGAACGCATCGGGCAGTTCTTTCTCGTTGTTGCTGGTGATGATGACGATCGGGCGCTGTCTCGCGCTGATGCGCTCGCCGGTTTCGTAAACATCGAATTCCATTTTGTCGAGTTCAGTCAGCAGGTCATTGGGGAATTCGATATCGGCCTTGTCAATCTCGTCAATCAGCAGCACGACCTGCTCATCAGCTTCGAAGGCCTGCCAGAGCATGCCCTTGCGGATGTAGTTGGCAATGTCGTGAACACGGTCATCACCCAACTGGGAGTCGCGAAGGCGGGAGACGGCATCATATTCGTACAGGCCCTGTTGAGCCTTGGTGGTGGATTTGACGTGCCAGCGCAGCAGGGGCTTGCCCAGTGCGGCAGCCAGTTCTTCGGCCAGCATGGTCTTGCCTGTGCCCGGTTCGCCCTTGACCAGCAACGGGCGCTGCAAGGTGATGGCAGCATTGACGGCCATCTGCAGATCATCGGTGGCAACGTAACGGTCAGTACCTGAAAACTTCATCGGCTTCTCTGTCTGTTCACTTGGACAGAGGGCAGTGTATCAGATAGGGACGGGCAGAAAAGAGAGGAGATAGGGAGATGTACCTAGGTACATCTCCGAGGAAGCCTGCCTTATTTGGCCGCTTCGTATGCAGCAGCGGACTTCTCGATTTCGGCGCGGGCGGTAGCAGCGTCAGCCCAGCCTTCGACCTTGACCCACTTGCCTTTTTCGAGCTTCTTGTAGTTCTCGAAGAAGTGCGCGATCTGGTCCTTGGTCAGCTGAGGAATGTCGTCTACATCGTGGATGTCGTTGTAGGCCTGGCTCAGCTTCTCGTGCGGTACAGCCACCAGCTTGGCATCACCACCGGCTTCATCGGTCATGTTCAGGATGCCAACCGGACGGCAGCGAATCACGGAGCCGGTCATGACCGGGTGCGGAGTCAGAACCAGTACGTCCAGGGGATCGCCATCGTCTGCCAGAGTGTTGTTGATGTAGCCGTAGTTGGCCGGGTAGAACATCGGCGCAGCCATGAAGCGGTCAACGAAGATCGCATCAGCGTCTTTGTCGATTTCGTACTTGACCGGGGAGCTTTCCGCCGGAATTTCGATGATCACATAGATGTCATTCGGCAGTTCTTTGCCGGCAGGGACTTTCTCAAAGCTCATGAGCTGTTTTCCTGTTATCGGTTACAAGGACAGATCGGATAGCGGACCGCAGTATAAACGTCACTGCGATCCGCTGGAATACGACTTACCGGTGAAACTCTTACTGCTCGCAGTGGTAGTTGAGCAGAGTTTCGACTTCTTCTTTGGAGCCCAGAGCCACGGAGACGCGCTGGTGGATGTGGTCCGGCTGGACGTCAAGGATATTGTGGTAACAGGTACTGGAGATGCCACCGGCCTGCTCGATCAGCAGGCTCATCGGGTTGCCTTCGTACATCAGGCGCAGTTTGCCCGGTTTTGACGGATCACGGGAATCCCACGGGTAGGTAAAAATACCGCCACGCGTCAGGACACGGTGAACTTCAGCGACCATGGAGGCAATCCAGCGCATGTTGTAGTTCTTGCCACGGGGACCGTCAGCTCCCTTGAGCAGATCGTCAACGTAGTTGCGCATCTGCGGTTCCCAGAAACGATGGTTCGACATGTTGATGGCGAACTCCTTGGTCTGGGCCGGAATTTGTACGTTTTCACGTGTAAGCAGGAAGTCGCCGGTGTGTGCCAGGGTGAACATGTTGACGCCATGGCCGGTGGTCAGCGCCAGTACAGCAGAAGGACCGTAGAGTACATAACCGGAGGCAACCTGTTTACGGCCTGACTGCAGGAACATCTCCACGGAATTTTCCGTGATGTTTTCGGGTACTTCCAGAATTGAGAAGATGGTACCGACGGATACATTAATGTCGATGTTGGATGAGCCGTCCAGCGGGTCGAAGGTCACCAGAAAGCGGCCGTCAGGGTTGCCGAAGACGGGGTCATCTTCCTCTTCGGAGGCGATGCCGCGTACCAGCGGGTTGTCCAGCAATACCTTCTTGAGGACATCGTTTGAAATTACGTCCAGTTTTTTCTGGGTTTCACCCTGAACATTGGTATCTTCGGTGGTGCCAAGCACGCCAGCCAGAGCGCCTTCACGCAGCTGCAGGGCGATCTCCTTGCAGGCGATCATCAGGGTGTCGATAAGTTCAACGAGTTCAAGATCTGTGTCGTGGTGTTTCAGGTAGTTGCTGAGCAGCTGCATGGGTGAGTTCGGCCTTTGGTTGATCCGATTGAAAAGACTCGTACATTGTACGCTAACAGCCCGGCTTTTGCATGGCTGGCTGGTGCGGTTTTCGCTCCTGCGACCTGTTATGATTGGACTCATACCCAAATAGAAAGGAGTACAGGGGTGCATATCCATATTCTCGGAATCTGTGGAACCTTCATGGGGTCACTGGCGGTACTGGCAAAGCAGCTGGGGCACAGGGTTACGGGCTCGGATGCCAACGTTTATCCACCGATGAGCACTCAGCTTGAACAGCAGGGTATCGAGTTGATAGAAGGCTATGACCCTGCACAGCTGGAACCACAACCGGATCTGGTTGTGGTCGGTAATGCCATGTCCCGTGGCAACCCCTGTATCGAGTACATGCTGGAGCGCAACATGCGTTTCACCTCTGGTCCTCAGTGGTTGCATGATCATCTGCTGGCCGATCGCTGGGTGCTGGCGGTGGCCGGAACCCACGGCAAAACCACTACGGCCACCATGCTGGCGTGGATTCTGGAGCAGGCCGGGATGGCCCCGGGCTACCTGATCGGCGGAATTCCAATGGGTTTCGAAACGTCTGCCCGCCTCGGAGAAACACCTTTCTTTGTCATTGAGGCAGACGAATACGACACCGCTTTCTTCGATAAACGCTCCAAGTTTGTCCACTACAACCCGAGAACCCTGATTCTTAACAATCTCGAGTTCGATCATGCGGATATATTTCCGGATCTGGCCGCTATTCAGCGGCAGTTCCATCATCTGGTGCGCTTGGTGCCTGGCGGAGGCCAGATCATCATGCCTGCGGATGCGCCTGCTCTGAATGAAGTGATCGACATGGGGTGCTGGAGTGGTCGGGTACTGACCGGATTCGATCGACGTGCAACCTGGTCAGCGCAATTGCTCAGTGAAGATGGCAGTCATTTCGCAGTTCAACATGAAGGTGAAACAGTCGGTGAAGTCTGTTGGCAGCAAACTGGCCTGCATAATGTCAGTAACGCGATCAACGCTCTCGTAGCGGCGCGTCATGTCGGTGTGCAGCCAGAACATGCCATAGCTGCATTGAGCCGCTTTGGTGGTGTCAAACGTCGCATGGAGCGCCTGGGCGAGGTTGCCGGAATTACGGTTTATGATGATTTCGCCCATCATCCCACGGCGATTCAGACCACTTTGGAGGGGATCAAGGCCCGAGTGGGTGAGCATGCGCCGGTGATTGCGGTCATTGAGCCGCGCTCGAACACCATGCGGCTGGGGGCTCACAAAGAGGCGCTGGCACAATCGACAGCGGCGGCTGACAGAGTGTACTGGTATCAGCCCGAGGGGATGGACTGGTCTCTGGACGAGGTCGTCGAACAGAGTACGGTGCCGGCTCAGCTTGAGTCCCAACTGGATACGCTGTTGGGTCGATTGGTCAGCGAACTGCCGCGGGGAGCTCAGGTTGTGATCATGAGCAATGGTGGCTTTGGCGGCATTCATCAGAAGTTGCTGAAAGCGCTGGAGCAGCGGGAGTCGATTCATGTCCTCTAACTCTGAGGTGGCTTATGCACGCCGGGTGACACTGGCGATTACCGGAGCATCCGGGGTTCAGTACGGCTTGCGTCTGCTGCAGTGCCTGCTGGGGCTGGATACACAGGTGTTGTTGATGGTGTCCAAGGCGGCTCAGGTCGTGATTGCGACCGAGACGGAATTGAAGCTGCCTGGCGCGCCCGAAGCCATGGAGTCGTTTCTGACTGAGTATTTCGCCGCACGTCCCGGCCAGATTAAGGTCTATGGTCGTGAGCAGTGGATGGCTCCGGTGGCATCAGGCTCCGGCGCGCCCAGTGCCATGGTGGTATGTCCCTGCAGTACTGGTACTCTGTCGGCGATTGCCTGCGGCGCCAGTAATAATCTGATTGAGCGGGCGGCTGATGTCGCGCTCAAGGAGCGTCGCCAGTTATTGCTGGTACCGAGAGAAGCCCCGTATTCCGAAATCCATCTGGAGCATATGCTGAAACTGACGCGCATGGGGGCGGTTGTCGTACCCGCCAGTCCCGGTTTCTATCAAAAGCCTCAGACGGTAGAGGATATGGTCGATTTTATCGTCGCTCGTCTGCTGGCACAGTTGGGGTTTGAGCAGACGTTGCTGCCGCGATGGGGAGAATCAATGCTCTAGCTGTCTTGCAGATGCATTGTCTCCCGCCTGTCATTACAATATCTGCGTTTTTATTCTGACCGAGAGTCCCATGTCCAATATTCTCGCCCTGGATACATCGACTGATGCCTGTTCTGCGGCTCTGCTGCTGAATGGAGAAATGCTCCAGCGGTTCAAGATTGAACCTCGTCGCCATACTCATTTGCTGTTGCCGATGGTGGAAGAGCTGTTGGCAGAAGCCGGCGTCACCCTTGCTGCGCTGGATGCGATTGCGTTTGGCCGTGGTCCGGGCTCTTTTGCCGGCATCCGCATAGCAACCGGAGCGGCTCAGGGGTTGGCGCTGGCCGCGGACCTTCCGGTAGTGCCGGTGTCCACGCTGGAAGCGATGGCCTTTGCCGCCGATGCCAACACCGGTGAGTACTTGCTTACGGCGCTGGATGCACGCATGGATGAAGTGTACTGGTGTGCCTGGCAACGAGGCAGCGACGGATTGAGGGCACTGGTGGATGAGCAGGTATGTGCTCCATCGGGTGTGCTGTTGCCGGATGCGTATGCCGGTATCTCTTTTGCTGCTCTGGGCAGCGGCTGGGTCTACCGTGAGCAGATGTCTGAGGGGCTGACTGAACACATTGCTCAGTACATGACCGATGTTTATCCTCAGGCTGAGGCCATGGCGCGTCTTGCGGATATGGCTGTCGAACGGGGAGAGGTCGTGTCCCCGGATGAAGCTCAGCCGGTCTACCTTCGGGATCAGGTTGCCTGGAAGAAAAAGGATCAGCAGTGAACTTCAGTGAGTGGGTCCACACGGCTCTGCTGGCCGTCATTCAGGGGTTGACTGAGTTCCTGCCAATCTCCAGTTCGGCACACCTGATCCTGCCGTCCCAGCTACTGGGTTGGCCGGATCAGGGACTGGCCTTTGATGTCGGGGTCCATGTGGGTACCCTGATCGCCGTGATGTTCTATTTCCGTCATGAACTGAGCCGGATGACCGCGGCATGGTGTCGCTCCCTGTCCGGTCATGCCGATGCCGATGGTCTTCTGGCCTGGCTGGTGATTCTTGCAACACTGCCGTCGCTGGTAGCCGGTTTCATGTTCGGATGGCTGGTTGATCACTACGGACGTTCCATACTGGTCATTGCCGCCACGACACTGATTTTCGGTGTTCTGCTGGGGTGGGCTGACATGAAGCGCACCGAACGCCGAACAAGTGAGGGGCTTGGCTTGCGAGAGGCCGGATTTATCGGTCTTGCACAGGCTCTTGCGCTGATTCCCGGGACGTCTCGTTCAGGTATTACCATTACTGCAGCCCTGATGCTGGGCTTCGACCGCCAGACAGCGGCACGTTTTTCATTTTTGCTGTCGATCCCGGTCATTCTGGGGGCGGGTTCGTTGAAGGGAATCGAGCTCTATCAGGAAGGCAATGGCACACACTGGCTTCAAGTCGGAGTCGGAACTTTGATTGCTGGTTTCAGCGCCTTGGCCTGTATTCATCTGTTCCTGAAATGGCTGGACAGGGTAGGAATGAAGCCGTTCGTTGTTTACCGTCTGTTGTTGGGAGTGTTGCTGCTGCTGGTGTACTTCGCTAACCCGGGAGATTTGCTGTGACCCTGGCCGTTGGATGGGAAACACTCCGGGACGAAAGCAGGGCAAGGGTATTGGCAGAGCGGCTTCAGTTGCCTCTGGTTGCACAGCCTGATCTTTCTCAGGATGAGACCTGGAGTCAGATCCTGTTGGTTGCAGCTGGTGAAGTGGCGCTCTGTGCGACTGGACGCAAGCGTCCGGGACCGGTCAAAGCCGACTTTACCGGGGGAGCGGTTGCGCATCGACGCCAGTTTGGAGGTGGAACCGGTCAGCTAATCGCCAAGGCGTGCGGCATAAAAGGGGGCATTCGCCCCAATATTCTCGATGCGACCGCAGGGCTTGGGCGTGACGCTTTTGTGCTGGCGACACTGGGGTGTCGAGTGCATATGCTTGAGCGCTCGCCGGTGGTGCATGCGTTGCTGGAGTCCGGGCTGGAGCAGGCGGCAGCCGTTGGTGATCTGGATGAAATCATCGGCCACATGACGCTGGAGCAGGCAGATGGTCGGCAGTGGCTTGAGCAGTGCTCAGCTGAGCAGGCGCCTGATCTGATTTATCTGGACCCCATGTTTCCACACACGGACAAGAAAGCGCTGGTGAAAAAGGAGATGCTGGCTTTTCGTGAGCTGGTTGGCTATGACAGCGATGACCGAGAGCTGTTGGCGGCCGCCTTGAAAGTCGCCCGCTATCGGGTGGTGGTCAAGCGTGCGCGCAAGGCCCCTGCGATTGAGGGGCCTGCACCGACCTACACGGTGGACGGCAAATCCAGTCGATATGATATCTACGCCTTGAAGGCTCTCGGCTCTGACTGAGCCTATCGTGTTTCAGCCCTTGCAAGTCCAGGACTCTGGGGTATCAGTAGTGGGGCGGCACTTCGTTAGCGTCGCCAACATTTTCTCCTGTACCCATCTCACGTAGCTGAACATTCAGAATCTTGACCATCCGAGTCAGGCGTTCAATATCCATCTCCTGCTTGGCGACCATCTCACTAAGCTTGTCGATGGCGTCTTCCTGGAAGGCGATACGGGATTCCAGCTCCGCAAGGGTCTCATGATCAGTCATGTTTCTCTCCTTCCAATAAGGTGGTATGTGCCTGAAGCATAGACGATCGGCAATGTGACGAAAAGAACCAGTTTTGATAAGCCGTTGAAAAAAAATGATGAATACAGTATATCTGATCAGTTAGTGCGCGGTTTATTGACCATTTGCGTACCTTTACCATCAACACCTTATTTAATAACAGAGAAGATCCATGAGTGGTAACCAGTTAGTCAAAAGTGTACTGGCCAGCGTACTGGCCGCGTTTATTATTCCTTTCCTGCTACAAAAGGTCGCTTCCATCGAGATCGGTTTTACCCTGCCGGTTTTGGCTGTCGTGGCTGTTGTTGTATTTGTTGTCACCCTGGCCGCTGCATGGCAGCCGGGCAGCGCCGCTTCTGCTGTCAAGGCAGCTGCTGCGCAATCGGCTGATGATGCTGAAGTGGATGATGCCAATGACACCCGTGAGCTGGGTGTTGTTAAATGGTTCAATGTCTCCAAGGGGTTTGGTTTCATTACGCGTGATAATGGCGATGACGTGTTTGTTCATTTCCGCAACATTCGTGGCCGAGGTCACCGGTCCCTTAATGAAGGGCAACAGGTCCGTTTCAGTGTTCGTGAAAGTGATAAGGGGCTTCAGGCCGAGGACGTATCAATCGTTCGCAGCTAACTCCCCTCTGGCCGGTACGGAAGTGCCGGCCTTTTTCCATCCTGTTATCCCTCTGATGTACCTCGTTTCCTGCCGTGATCTTCCTGATCTTTGATAGACTGGTTTTATATGAAATCGGGAGGTGTCTATGTTTGTCGTTGCGAACAGAATTATGGTGAATCCGGGATATGAGGAAGCGTTCGCCGAGCGTTTTCGTCAGCGTGCCGGTCAGGTTGAGCAGCAACCGGGCTTTGTGCGTCTGGAAGTGATGCGGCCGGTGAATGAAGGCTGTCCCTGGGTGGTGATGACCCACTGGCGAGACAAGGGGGCCTTTGAAGCCTGGGTGGCTTCAGACGACTTCAAGGCAGCCCATAGAGAGCAGTCTCTTCCCAGGGAGGCTTTCGGTGCTGGAGGTGGCCTGGAGATGCACGAGGTGGAGATCTCTGCCTGAACACAGTAATTCCGCCAAAACGCGAAGGAGCCGGCTTGCTCAGCACCCAGCGCTGGGTGTGGCGTGCGTTGGTGCGCTCGGCTTTGATTCCTTTGTTACTGGTGGAAACGCTGCTGGTAGGCGTCTACCTCTTTTCCAGCGGCTATATTCGTGAAGGCAACGTCAAACTGCTGCGAAATCAGGCAGATGAACAGCTGATCAATACCGCGCGGCTTGAAGTCAATGTCATCAACGAGCAGGTGCAGGCCGTCGCTGCCCTGGTTGAGATATACCGTCAGGCCGTTGGTCGTGCGCTGGTAGCTCCGCCCCCTCAGTCCGGTGCAGGAATCTATGTCCGTAATGAGGACGGAGTCCTTTACAGCCCCGTCGATGATGGTCGTGCGGCGTCCTTTTATTCGGCCAGTACACCCGCTGATCGCCAGGATATGACCAAGGTCTATCGTCTGGAACAGCTGGACCCGCTGATGCTGGATATGATGCGAACCAATCCGATGGTTAATGCGATCTATTTCAACAGCTGGGATGGCTATAACCGCATTTTTCCCTGGTTCGACACTCCTGCCCAATACGCGCCTGACACCCTGGCAAGGGATTATCCGTTTTACTACGCGGCTGATGAGCGCCACAACCCTGAGCGCAAGGTGGTCTGGACCGATGTGTATGTCGATCCGGCGGGGCTTGGCTGGATGACTTCCGCAGTTGCACCTGTGTATCGCGGTGACTTTCTGGAGGGAGTGGTTGGGATAGACATTACCGTGGCGACGATCGTAGAACAGATCCAGCAGCTGGACATTCCCTGGCAGGGGTATGCTGTTCTGATTAACCGAAAAGGCACCATTATGGCCCTTCCTTCACGAGGGGAGCGGGATTTCGGATTGGAAGAGTTAACGGCTTTCAACTACAGCAAAGGCGTGCCGAAAGAGAATTTCAAGCCGGAGCGTTTCAATCTTCGACAGCGACCGGATACAGCAAATCTGGCCGACCGGATGCAGGCAGAACCTGATGGTCAGGGGACTTTGGTACTGAATGGCCAGACGAAGCGGGTTGCCTGGCGTGAGATTGATTCGGCGGGCTGGCAGTTGTTGACCATCGTCGATGAGGAAGCCATCTATCGTTCAGCAGATGAGCTTGCCCGGCACTTTCGTGTGATCGTGTACCTGCTGATTGTAGGCCTGTTGATTTTTTATCTGTTGTTCTTTGCCTATACCTGGCGGCGTTCTGTGTGGCTCAGTCGCGCCATTTCTGCGCCGCTGGCAACATTGAATCGTGTACTGTCGGAAATTGGTCAGGAACGTTATGACCAGCCAGGGCTTCAATTCAAGCTGCAAGAGTTGCAGCAAAGTGCCGACGCGGTGGTCAAAATGGGCGCGGTGCTGGGGCGTGCCAATCGAGCCAAGAACCGATTTTTGTCCAGTATCAGTCACGAGTTGAGAACACCGCTGACATCCATTATCGGTTTTGCCGAGCTTGTTCAGAACAGTAATAGTTTGGGCGATGATGAGCGCGCTTGCGTGCATGAGATCCTGCGTGCTGCCGAGCATCTGTTGTGCCTGATTAACGACGTGCTGGATTTGGCGCAGGTTCAGGCGGGGCAGGTCCAGACGAGTCTTGAGTCGGTCCCGGTTGCTGACAGGGTTGATGCCTGTCTGCGCATGATTGAGCCTCAGGCGGCTGAGAAATCTGTCCTGCTGCAGAGATTTTTTCAGGGGCGCGAGCTGGTGGTTCGAGCGGATGCCAACAGGTTGAGCCAGGTATTGTTGAACCTGCTGTCCAATGCGATCAAGTACAACCACTCTGGTGGTCAGGTCAGTGTGGAATGTGCCCGCCTTGGAGATAAGGTGAGGATATCAGTCAGGGATACCGGCAGCGGCATTACTTCAGGCCGCTTGCAGGAATTGTTTATGCCATTCAACCGGCTTGGCTACGAGAACACCAGCATTCCGGGTACGGGTATCGGGTTGAGTATCAGTAAGCAGCTGGTTGAGTTGATGGGGGGCGATATTGGGTGCGACAGCCAGCCCGGGCAGGGTTCAACCTTCTGGGTCGAGCTGCCCTGGGCCGGGCCGGGTCAGGATTGAGAGGTGCGCTTGGTACGAGAGGTTGCCGGTGCGCTGGTTGGATCTTCTGGCCAGGGGTGTTTGGGGTAGCGCCCTTTCATTTCCTTACGAACTTCGGCGTAGCTGCCTTGCCAGAACCCTGCCAGATCCTGGGTGACCTGTAGTGGGCGCTGAGCAGGAGACAGCAGATGCAGGATGACCGGTATGTTGAAGCCCAGTCTGGGGGTGTCGGTGCAACCGAACATCTCTTGCAGCTTGACCGCCAGCACGGGAGGCGACTGACTGTAATTGACCCTGATCCGGGAGCCGGAAGGGACCTGGATACGCTCCGGGGCCAAACGGTCCAGCTCCTGCTGCTGTGACCATTCCAGCTGGCTGCGCAGGATGTCGGCCATATCCAGCCGCGCAAAATCGCTGCCCTTGTTGATGCCTTCAAGCCAGGGAGACAGCCATTTTTCCAGGGTATTAAGAAGCGCTGTATCCGAAAGGTCCGGCCAGCGCGAGGGGGCAGGATCATGCTGGCGAACGAAGGCCAGACGTTGTCGCAACTCTTCCGCAGCTTCATCCCAAGGCAGTAATCTCAGGCCCTGACGGCGTATGTGAGCGATCAGGGCGGCGGTGATGCGATCAGGGGGCAGGCCGAGCGAAGTATCACGGTGCAAGACCAACTGGCCGATCCGGGTCTGTCTCTCGGCAATCAGTCGATCTTGCTGAGCATTCCATATGACCACCTCTTCGCTCTCTTTCATATCTGCGAGCAGGTGTTCAAACAGTTCAGGGTCGAGAGGGCAGGCCAGCCGGATCAGGTCTGTGGCACTGTCCTGACGGCTGGTCAGCGCTGCCACGGCGAGCCATTCGCACCGGTTTAGCCGGTCCTGCTCGGACAGTTTGGCACCACGTCCCAGACTGAGACGGTATTGCCCTGTCTGGTTATCCCGACGACGCGCGATCCGATCCGGATAGGCGCAGGCAATGAGATAGCCTGTAGCGGAATCTTTTGTTAGCCGGTGTGGGGTCTGCTCGGCCGTTGAAAGGTTGTCGGACAGCTGAAAATACTGCTGAGCCAAACGCTGCAGGCGCTGCCCCTGGCCCTTTCCACGCGATGATTGTAGCCATTCAAGTCGCTGCGTCAGATCGGACTGGGGGGTGTTCAGCGGATCGCGTTCGGATAGCAGAGCCGCCAGATCGGCAGCCAGACGAGCCTGCCCCTGTTCAGCGCCACACAGCAGCATATGGCTGAGGCGAGGGTGTGCCGGCAGTTGTGCCATTTGCTCACCGCGCGCGGTCAACCGGAACTGGCCCGGTGACAGGGTTTCAACGGCGTCCAGTTGTCGCAGCAGCTCCAGTGACTGGTTGTAAGCAGCAGCGGGTGGTGGGGTGAGCCAGCAGAGTTCGGTTGGGTCGTTAACCCCCCACTTCAGCAGTTGCAGTGCCAGCGGGGCCAGATCGGCATGTTGAATTTCGGCGGGTGTCTGTGGCTCCAGTTGTGCCTGCTGCTGTTCCGACCAGAGTCTGTAGCAAGTACCGGGGCCGAGACGCCCGGCACGCCCGGCACGCTGGGTTGCGGCGGCGGCAGATACGCGGGTGGTGAGCAAGCGGGTCATGCCGCTGCCCGGGTCGAAACGGGCCTGTCGGCTGAGTCCTGCATCAATCACAACCTCAATGCCCTCAATCGTCAGGCTGGTTTCGGCGATGGCTGTAGCCAGCACGATCTTGCGTTTTCCGGGGGGCGCGGCGGTGATGGCCTGCTGCTGTTCGCCCAGAGACAGGTCACCATAGAGCGGTGTGATCAACAGTTCATGGTTTGGCAGGCTATCGTCGAGCAGTTGCCTCACACGGCGTATCTCTCGCTGTCCAGGCAGAAAGACCAGCAGGCTGCCATCGTGTCGGTCCAAGGCCTGGCGGATACGGTTGACGACACGCTCCTCGACCGGAGTATCGATACGGCTGGGGGGCGAGTAGACCAGTTCAACAGGGTAGGCCCGCCCTTCACTGCGCAGTACAGGGGCTCCGCCCAGCAGGTCTGACACTGCAGCGCCATCGAGGGTGGCTGACATTAGCAGCAGTTTGAGAGGAGGACCTTCGCGGAGCAGTTCTCGCCCTTGCAGGATCAGTGCAAGCCCAGTATCTGCATCAAGGCTTCGCTCGTGAAATTCATCGAAAATAACAAGCCCAACATCCTCCAGGCCAGGGTCATCCTGCAGCATTCGGGTCAGGATACCTTCGGTCACGACTTCGATGCGGGTAGCGGCACTTACCCTGGTCTCCATGCGGATGCGGTAGCCGACGGTCTGGCCGACTTTTTCTTCAAGCTGTTCAGCCAGCCTCTGTGCCGCTGCCTTGGCTGCCAACCGGCGAGGCTCCAGCAAAAGTATTTTCTTCTGGTCGAGCCAAGGCTGGCCAAGCAGTGCAAGCGGTACCCGGGTTGTCTTGCCTGCTCCTGGTGGTGCTTCCAGAACAAGCTCGTCATGCTGGTCGAGTGTCTGGCAAATGGAGGGTAGCAGCGGATCTATCGGCAAAGGTTGAGGCTTGATCATCGCTCTTTCAGGCAGTGCAGAGAAAGCTCGAACTCTAGCAGAAATCGGCTGGCGTGACCGCCTTTCCACAGGCGCTCATCGGTTGCGTGTATCAGTTCGCTATTACACGCGCATGCTGTATGATGACGGCAAACGGCTCTGAGTAGCCGCTTGTGCAGTACAGTTACAAGGGTGGATAAAAGCTTGCAAGGCGTTCATGACAAACCGACATTGGCAGCGGGAGTATCCTGATGCTGGTGATGATCGATAACTTCGATAGCTTTACCTGGAATCTGGTTCGGTACTTTGAAGAACTGGGCACTGAAGTTCAGGTGTTTCGCAATAATGCCATCACCCTTGAGCAGATTGAGGCACTGAGCCCTTCCCATCTGGTTATCTCACCGGGACCCTGCACGCCCAACGAGGCGGGCATCTCGATATCAGCGATTGAATATTTTGCCGGCAAATTGCCGATTCTGGGGGTTTGCCTTGGCCACCAAAGCATTGGTCAGGCATTGGGGGCCGAAGTCGTTCGCGCCCGCCAGGTGATGCATGGCAAAACATCCTTGATTGAACATGCCGGAGTCGGGGTGTTTCAGGGCCTCGATCATCCACTGGAAGTCACCCGTTACCATTCGTTGGTATTGCGAGCCGATACCTTGCCTGACTGCCTTGAGATAACGGCCTGGACCACTAATGATCGTGGTGAGATGGACGAGATCATGGCGATCCGGCATCGGGAGCTGGCGATCCAGGGAGTGCAGTTTCACCCCGAATCAGTATTGACCCGTCAGGGCCACCAGCTGTTGGATAACTTTTTGCAGCAGGCCTGACCCCCCTTTTTCAGAGGAGACACGGAATGAACATTCAGCAAGCGTTGGCCCGTGTGGTCGATCACATCGACCTCAGTCGTGAGGAGATGGTCGATGTCATGCGCCAGGTGATGACCGGGCAGTGCAGTGAATCCCAGGTGGCTGGCTTCCTGGTCGGACTGCGCATGAAAAGTGAGTCGATCGAGGAAATCACGGGCGCGGCTCAGGTGATGCGAGAGCTCGCAACGCCGGTCCGTCCTGAAAAAGGCCCGCTGGTGGACATCGTCGGCACCGGTGGCGACGGCGCAAACCTGTTCAATGTGTCCTCTGCCAGCGCATTCGTAGCAGCGGCCTGCGGTGTTCATATCGCCAAGCATGGCAACCGTGGTGTTTCCTCCAGCAGCGGCAGTGCTGACCTGCTGGAAAAGGCCGGCATTAATCTTGATCTTGGCGCCGAGAGCGTGGCACGTTGCATCGACGAAGTGGGAGTGGGTTTCATGTTTGCGCCGGGTTACCACAGCGCCATGAAACACGCCATCGGAGCCCGCCGCGCCCTGGGGATGCGAACGATGTTCAATATTCTGGGGCCGATGACCAATCCGGCCGGTGCCAAGCGTGAAGTCATCGGTGTTTTCACGCAAAAGCTCTGCCGTCCCATGGCCGAGGTGATGCATCAGCTCGGTGCCGAGCACATCATGGTGGTTCACGCGGATGATGGTTTGGACGAAATCAGTCTGGCGAGTCACACCCATGTAGCCGAACTTAAGGACGGCGAAATCCGCGAGTACAAGATCACTCCGGAAGATCTGGGCATCGACAGTCAGAGCCTGATCGGGCTGGTAGTCGAGAGCTCCGATGAGTCGCTGGCGCTGATCAAGGCGGCCCTGAGCAACACCGGCGAGCCAGCGGCACGCAAGGCTGCGGCGATGGTCGCGCTGAATGCCGGTGCAGCCATCTATCTGGGTGGTCAGGCGGAGAGCCACAAGGCCGGTGTGGCGCGGGCGCTTGAGGCGATACAGTCCGGTGCGGCACTTGAAAAAATGGAACAGCTGGCCGCTTTCAGTCAGCAATTGGAGCAAGGCAACTGATGAACGATACCCCGACCATTCTGAAAAAAATCATCGCGCGCAAGCATGAGGAAGTGGCCGAGCGCAGTGCGCGTGTCTCCATTGATGACCTCAAGTCACGGATTGCCCGTCAGCAGGGGAGCGATACTGACCCGCGCGGGTTTGTTGCCAGTTTGGAGCGTGCGCTGGACGCGGGACGTGCCGCCGTGATCGCCGAGATCAAGAAGGCGAGCCCCTCCAAAGGGGTGATCCGCGATCCCTTTGTTCCGGCCGAGATAGCCCCGGGTTATGAAGCGGGAGGCGCCTGCTGCCTTTCGGTGCTGACCGATGTGGACTTTTTCCAGGGGTCTGATGAGTACTTGCAGCAGGCGCGTGCCGCCTGTTCGCTGCCGGTGATCCGAAAGGACTTCATTGTCGATCCGTATCAGATTTATGAAGCGCGTGCGCTGGGGGCTGACTGTATCCTGCTGATCGTGGCGGCACTCAATGATCAGCAGCTTGCCGACTTGACGGCGCTGACCCATGAGCTGGGTATGGATGTCCTGATTGAAGTACACAATGAACAGGAGTTGCAGCGTATTCTGCCGCTCAACACCCGTTTGATCGGTATCAACAACCGTGATCTGCACACGTTCGAGGTGAGCCTGGAGAATACCTTCAAACTGCTGGACCAGATTCCTGAAGACCGCATCGTGGTGACCGAAAGTGGTATCCTTACGCCCGAAGATGTTGCTGCCATGCAGGCGCGCCAGGTCAACGCTTTTCTGATTGGTGAGGCGTTCATGCGGGCTGAAAACCCCGGTCAGACCCTGGCCGAGTTCTTTGCGGCGGCTCAAAAGGCCAACTAACCTGATTTAGAGAAACAACCATGAGCATGAGTGTCAGCGTTAACTGGGAAGGCGACGATCGCTTCAAGGCGACCACCGGTTCCGGTTTCGATATCGTAATCGACAAGGATCTGCAGCAGGGGCCGCGCCCGATGGAACTGATGCTGGCCGGCCTCGGCGGCTGCACCAGCGTTGATGTGGTCGGTATCCTGCGCAAGGCGCGTCAGGATGTGGTCAACTGTGTGGCCGAGATCAATGCTGAGCGTTCTGACGAAGTGCCCTCTGTGTTTACAGAGATTCACGTCAAGTTCATCGTCAGTGGTCGCAAGCTGCGCGAGGCAGCAGTCGAGCGGGCTGTTCGCCTGTCAGCGGAGCAGTACTGCTCTGCGTCCCTGATGCTGGAGCGTGGCGGCGTCAAGATCACCCACAGCTTCGAGATCGTTGAAGTCGAATAATTGGTTATTTCGACTTGTGTTTGGAAGGGCGCGGCATTAGAATGTTGCGTCCTTTTATTTGTTCAACTCCTTGCTTTCAACCATTCACATACGGTGAGTGACTTGGAGGCTGTGAAACCGTAAGGAGCAAAAATGCGTCATTACGAAATCGTATTCCTGGTTCACCCGAACCAGAGCGAGCAGGTTCCGGCGATGATCGAGCGTTACAAGGCGCTGATCGAAGGTGCTGAAGGTACTATCCATCGTCTGGAAGACTGGGGCCGTCGTCAGCTGGCTTACCCGATCAACAACGCGCACAAGGCACACTACGTGCTGATGAACGTTGAAGCGACTCAGGAAGTGATGGACGAACTGTCCAACATGTTCCGCTACAACGACGCCGTTCTGCGTAACATGGTGATTCGTTGCAACGAAGCGATCACTGAAGAATCTCCGATCAAGGCTGCAGAATCTCGCGAAGAGCGCAAGCCGCGTCGCGAAGAGCGTTCAGAGCAGAAGCAGGAAAAAGCTGCTGAAGAATCTGAAGAAGCTGCTGAAGAGTAATCGTTAACCTTATTTTTGGAGAAATTCAGATGGCACGTTTTTTCCGTCGTCGCAAGTTCTGCCGTTTCACCGCTGAAGGCGTCAAGCAGATCGATTACAAAGATCTGGACACCCTGAAAGGCTACATCACTGAAACCGGCAAAATCGTTCCGAGCCGTATCACTGGTACCAAGGCACGCTACCAGCGTCAGCTGGCGACCGCTATCAAGCGCGCACGCTACCTGGCCCTGCTGCCGTACACCGACAGTCACGACGTTTAATTGAACGTCGGCTGATACAGCCGGAGGTCGTACGCTAAACGCGATACGATCCACCAAGATTAATGCTGTGGATATTCAGTGGATATCTGCAGCCAGGATTCAAGACTGCAGCCTTTGCAGAACAAGAGGTTTACGAGATGGAAGTTATTCTGCTCGAAAATATCGGCAAGCTGGGTAAGCTGGGCGACAAAGTATCTGTCAAGTCCGGTTTTGGCCGTAACTACCTGGTTCCCCAGGGTAAAGCCGTACCGGCTACCGCTGCTAACGTAGCACAGTTCGAAGAGCGTCGCGCTGAACTGGAAAAAGCCGCTGCTGAAAAGCTGGCTAACGCTCAGGCACGTGCTGAGCAGCTGAACGAACTGGAACTGTCCCTGGTCACCAAAGCCGGTGACGAAGGCAAACTGTTCGGTTCTATCGGTACTCGCGACATCGCTGAAGCGCTGACTTCTGCTGGCGTTGAAGCTGACAAGAGCGAAGTTCGTCTGCCGGAAGGCGCTATCCGCCACATCGGTGAGTACGACGTTGACATCCAGGTTCACCCGGAAGTTACCGCTACTATCAAACTGGTTATCGCTGGCGAATAATTCCCGCCCGACAATCGGTTAAGAAAAAGCACCGCGTGGTATACTGCGCGGTGCTTTTTTATGTACTGAAGGAAGCCGGACAATGGCATCCGCATCCTCCTCCCAACAGCCAGCTAGAGGTAGTCAGCGATGGATATGGCCGACCTGAACGACGAAGCCCTGGAGACGATCAAGCAGCCGCCGCACTCGATCGAAGCCGAGCAATCGGTGCTGGGTGGCCTGATGCTGGATAACAATACCTGGGATGCCGTATCCGAGGTGTTGCTGGAGGACCAGTTTTACCGCCCGACCCATCGCATGATCTTCCGCACCATGCAAAAGCTGATCGATGACGGGCGACCGATCGACGTGGTAACGCTTTCGGAAGAGCTGGATCGCACCGCCGAGCTTGAGCAGGCCGGCGGGCTGGAGTATCTGGTTTCGCTCGCACGCAATACGCCGAGCACCTCCAATATCCGTGCCTATGCCGAGATCGTGCGTGACCGTTCACTGTTAAGGCAGATGATCAGCGTGGCCAATGAAATTGCTGACAGCGCCTTTCATCCCGGTGGACGTGCATCTGACGAAATTCTGAATGAAGCCGAACAGAAAATCTTCCAGATTGCCGAGAATCGACCCAATCAGGGTGGGCCTGAACCGGTTAATCCGCTGCTGAAACGTGCCGTGGACCGAATTGATGAGCTGTTCAACAATTCAGATGCGTTGACCGGTGTGACCACTGGGTTTGATGATTTGGATGATCGTACCGGCGGCTTGCAGAAATCGGATCTGGTGATTGTGGCCGCACGACCGTCCATGGGTAAGACGACCTTTGCCATGAATCTGGTGGAAAACGCCCTGATGGCCACCGAACGGCCGGTGCTGGTGTTCTCGCTGGAGATGCCTGCAGACCAGCTGGTCACCCGTATGCTGTCGTCACTGGGCCGTATCAACCAGACCAAGGTCCGTAACGGTCAGCTGGAGGAGGACGACTGGCCCAAGCTGACCACCGCGGTGAACATGCTCAAGAATAAACCGCTGTTCATCGATGACCAGCCTGGCATCAGTCCCAATGAGATGCGTACCCGTGCCCGCCGTATCGTCCGCGAGCACGGCGATCTGGCCATGATCATGGTGGACTATCTGCAGTTGATGACACTGAAGACCGGCAAGAGCGAAGGTCGAACCCAGGAGATTTCCGAAATCTCACGCTCTTTGAAAGCTCTGGCCAAGGAGATGAACTGTCCGGTGATCGCGCTCTCGCAGCTGAACCGAAGCCTTGAGCAGCGTCCGAACAAGCGCCCGGTGAACTCGGACCTGCGTGAATCGGGAGCGATCGAGCAGGATGCGGACGTAATCATGTTTATTTACCGCGACGAAGTTTACAACGAAGACAGCCCGGACAAGGGCGTAGCCGAAATCATCATCGGTAAGCAGCGTAACGGTCCTATCGGCTCGGTGCGGCTGGCGTTTATCGGCAAATACACCCGCTTCGAGAACCTGGCCCACGGTTCCTACGATTACAGCTCTGACGAGTAGAGATGTATGATGCTCAGGGCTCCCTGAGCATCTTGTTACGAAAGCCTTCAGGCACCGTCACGACCTTGCGGTTGTCATAATCGAAGAAGACGATACCGGTTTTGGCATGTGCGACCTCGACAGCAGTGTCCTTGTTGCTGAGCAGGTAGTAAAGGTCGCAGCCGTACTTGTTGAAGTCGGCTACGGTCACATCGACCTGGATGCGGTCACCATGAAATCCTTCATTTTTGTAGACGATGGCGGAGTCGGTCATGATGATGCCGGCACCTTCCACATCAAATTCGGTGTAATGGTAGTGCTTGAGAAAGCGTAGCCGAGCCTCATGTACCATCGAGAGTACGGCATCATTACCCATATGGCCGCCATAATTGATATCGCTGATGCGGACTGCCAGTTCAGTGCTGAACAGGTAGTTGTCCGGCATGTTCAGTTTGATTCTTGCCATTGTTCAGGCTCCTTCCGGTTACTCGCACTCAATCCAGCGCTTTGATCACGTCGACCATGGCGCCGGTCAGTGTCGCCAGATCCTCATCGCTCATGATATACGGCGGCATGACATAGACAAGCTTGCCGAAGGGGCGTACCCAGACGCCGCGCTCGACAAACATTGGCTGAACCTCGGGGAGTTTGACCGGCTCATGACGCTCGATGACACCAATGGCGCCCAGGACACGTACATCAGCAACCGAGTCCAGTTCTTGCGCCGGCTCCAGTCCCTGCTTGAGACCGGATTCCAGGCGCTTGACCTGGCTGCGCCAATCCATTTCCTGCAGCAAATTCAGACTTTCCAGGGCGACGGCACAGGCCAGCGGATTGGCCATGAAGGTTGGTCCGTGCATGAAGCAGCCGGCACCGCCGGAGGAGATGGTTTCGGCAATATCGGCGGTCGCAAGCGTTGCGGCCAGGGTCATGTATCCCCCGGTCAGTGCCTTGCCGACACAGAGAATATCCGGGTTGATACCTGCATGATTACAGGCAAAGAGCTCTCCGCTGCGACCGAAACCGGTTGCGATCTCATCGGCAATCAACAACACCTCATACCGGTCACAGAGTTCACGCGCGCATCGCAGCCATTCCGGTGAGTAGAAGCGCATGCCGCCGGCACCCTGAACCACGGGTTCAAGAATCAGAGCAGCGAGTTCATTCTGATGCTCCGCCAGCAGGCGTTCCAACTCGGCGATATCGGCAGTATCAAACTCACCGCCAAAAGGCGTTTCCGGGCGGGGAGCAAAAAGCTGTTTGCTGAGCACGCCACTGAACAGTTCGTGCATGCCGTTGACGGGATCACACACGGACATGGCACCGAAAGTATCACCGTGGTAACCGTTCAGAATGCTGAGCATTCGATGTTTGCCCGGTTTGCCCCGTGCATGCCAGTACTGAATCGCCATTTTCAATGCGACTTCGACGGAGACTGAGCCCGAGTCAGCGATAAACACGCGCTGTAGCGGCTCAGGGGTCATCTCGACCAGTTTGCGTGACAACTCGATGGCAGGGCTATGGGTCAGGCCTCCAAACATCACATGTGCCATACGATCAATCTGTGACTTGGCTGCCGCGTTCAGTCGCGGGTGGTTGTAGCCGTGTACCACAGACCACCAGGAGGCCATGCCATCGATGAGTTCTCGTCCGTCGGACAGCTTGATACGTACCCCTGATGCCGACTCAACCGGGAACATGGCCGGTGGATTGATCATCGATGAATAGGGGTGCCAGATATGCTGGGAATCAAAGGCCAGTTGCTCTTCATTCGGACCGCTCATCATGGGTGCGACTCCTCGTGGAAAGGTATGAGGGGCCTCATTAGAGCGATCTTTGTCAGCAGACGCAAGTTTTGCTCAGGCGGTCTCGACCCGGTTGCGTCCCCGGTTCTTGGCCTGATACAGCGCCTTGTCGGCACGGCTGAGAGCCGCTGACGTATCCGAATCATTCTCGTCGAGCAGGGTAAGACCGATGGAAAGAGTCATGGGAATCTGCTGATTGTCCATCTGGGTCGGGTTCTGTTCCAGACACTGACGAATGCGTTCGGCCAGGTGAAGAGCCCCCTGCAGGTCCGTACCCGGCAACAGCAGCGCGAATTCCTCTCCACCCAGGCGTCCCAGAAGGTCCGTTTCACGCAGGCAGTCTGATGCCATGCGGGCAAAATGCTTGAGAACCTCGTCTCCGGCCTTGTGCCCGTAATCGTCATTGATCCTCTTGAAATGATCAAAGTCGATCATGATCAAAGCGCTGTCGTGTTGCAGGCGTTGTCTGAGACGCTGTTCCTTGTGGAGGCGCTCGATGAAGGCTCGACGATTACACAGTCCGGTCAATGGATCGGTGGTCGCCAGCAGGGCCAGCTTGCGCTCATGCTCCTTGCGCTCGGAAATATCGCGGAACACGGTAACAACACCTGTGATCTTGCCATTCTCGATCATCGGACGACTGGTCACGACGACCGGAAAAAGCTCGCCGGTGCGCCTGCGAAACATCTCGTCACTTTCATAACTCTGTCCCTTCAGTGCGGCAGTAAAAATCGGGCACTTGGAGAGTGAAAGGTGTTCGTTTCCGGCATGACAGTGGATCAGGTGATGAATGTTGTCACTGTAGAACTTTTCGGCGTTGAACCCGGTCAGGCGACAGGTGGCTTCGTTCACATACAGGGTTCGTCCCTCAAGGTCGAGTACGTAAATCCCTTCCCCAACTGCCTGGCCGATCGCATCGAGTCGGAGCTTCTGTTGCAATGCGCGTTGGCGCTGATGGTGCAGGCTCAGCAGTAGCCATCCCAGCAGCAGAATAGCCAGCAAACTGATACCAAGGGAACTGTAGAATTCCCACTGGATACTGGTCAGCAGGGGCTGAGGGTGCAGCGCCAGAATATAGCCGCCCAGACTGCTGTCAAAGCTGTAGACTGGAATGAATGAAGCACTGTAGCCCAGGCTCTGGTGATAGATAGCGACGGCAAAGTGCTCCCCTTGCTCAAGTCTGGATGACAGGTTGTCCCTGGCCAGCTGAGCCAGCAACGCGTCCAGAGGGAGGTTTTCGGTATCCGACTGGGCGAATACATTTCGAGTATCCAGCAGAAAGTCTTTACTGATGACGGCCGGGCGTAACTGGCGGCGAACATCGATCAAGCTGACAGCGTCAACGGTTTCCCGATGTAACAGAAACAGAAAGGCCTGTCCCGGGGCCAGGTTGGAGAGGGTCTGGCTGATCTGCTGGAAGGAAACAGCGGTCTCCATGCTGCCGATCAGTTTGCCTTGATCGATCAGCGGGTGAACAAAGCGGAAGCCGATGAACAGTCTTCCCACCTCAAATCCGTAACGGGGTACCGGATCGCCTTGTACCTGCTGCAGTGAAGGGCGGACACTCAGCAGATTGTCGCCGTGGATATGAGGTGCATGAAAACGTAAATAACTGCGGCCATCGGGCAGATGAAACTGCCACTGATCAATACCACGTGCCTGGAGGTCATGATAGTCGGGCAGCAGCTGTGTATAGAGCGCCTCACGCAAAATCTGCTGCTCCATGCCTTCGGCCTGACTGCCGGCTTGCAGCAGGGGAAGGATATCCGAGCGCCGCAGCAGGCCATCATGAAAGCTGTCCATAGCCAGTGCGTAACGGTCCAGGCTGGCTTGATAGATGGTATTGAGCAGGGTGACCGTTTGGCCGAGATATTGCTGTTCCTTGTCTCTGCGCGTATCGGCCAGATATAGCGCCACGCTAAGGTAAAGCCCTAGCAGAACCAGAATGTAACTGATTTTTCTGATTTTAGGGCTCTCATTCGACATGGGATCAGGTTCCTGATGAGGGTGTCGCTCGTCGGTCTGTTAGTCCGGCATAAACAGCTTGCCACTGACGACTGCGCGTGTCGTCTTGATCAGCAGCAGAATCACAACAAATGTGACAACGATCAGTGAAATCCAGCTCATCAACAGAAAGAACTCGTTTCTAGTATTGAGCCACATGCTCTGGGTGGCAATTGAAAAAGCCGCCAGAGGGAAGCTGTAGGCCCACCAGGACAGGTAGAACTGGATACGCGAAAAACGGGGTAATTGGGTAAAAAGCAGCAGTGTGATGAACAGGGCCGCGTAATAAAGAATGCGCGCGAAATTATCCACAGCTCCGTTGTTCAGCTGCAGGTAGGAAGTGAAGCCGATAGCGGGCGGGGCAATCATAATGAACAGAGTCGGCAGCAGTTTCTCAGGTAAGGGTTCATGGAAGAGTATGCGATTGAAGATAAGCGTTTTCAGGACCAGCCAGTAAAGCAGACCAATGGCGAAGAAGAACCAGCTGGCTTCAATATAGCCATGTTGAACGCCTGCGATAGGGGCAATGATATTGCCGACAACCGGAATGAACCAGGCGGGTGTGCTGTGCTGAACCTTAAAACGCGAGTGGTGTATCCATTGCGTCATAACGTTCAACGTAAGCATCAAGTGGAGACCGGCTCCACAGATCCAGAGGTAATGTGACAGTGCCAGTGAAACTTCCAGTGTCGCAATTGCCAGCAGCAGCAGGCTGATGGAAAAGGCGGGGAAAAAACTGATCTGGATCGGGTGGTTGAATTCGGCCAGCACCTGTTCGCGGTAACGCAGGGACTTGAACAGGTAGGTGCAGGTGATGCTCAACAGTACGCACGCGGTGAACACCAGTAACAGACGCCCCACGATCGGCTCCAGACCAAGACTGTGAGCGGCCTTCTGCCAGCTCAGGGTCAGGCCGCTCAGCCCCATGACACTGGCAAAAAAGGTCACCGGGAAGAAGGGGAGCCAGTGGCTCACCCCGGATTCTGAAGATGATCGCTCCGGCATCTCGAGCTCCTTGTGTTATTCAGTTTTGATGACAGGGGGCTGTGGTCTTTTCAGGCCACGTCAGTATTTGATTCTGTAGATCAGTGCATAGAGAACGGGCACCACAACCAGCGTCAGCAAGGTGGCAAAGCCCAGTCCAAACATGATCGTCACGGCAAGAGGACGGAAAAATGCGTCCATCAGCAGAGGCAACATGCCCAGAATGGTTGTCAGGGCCGCCATCGAGACCGGACGTAGTCGGCTTACGGTGGCGTCAACAATAGCATCATGCCAGCTGTACTTTTCCTCGTCATACAGGCGCTTGATCTCCTCCACCAGCACGATGCTGTTTTTGATCAGCATACCGCTCAGACTCAGAACCCCCAGCAACGCGGTAAAGGCAAATGCGGTCTGCATGCTGAGCAGGCCGATCGTAACCCCGATGATCGCCATGGGAACCGTCAGCCAGATGACCAGTGTCTGGCGGACCGAACCGAACAGCAATACGGTAATCACAACCATCGTCAGCAACCCGATGGGAACAAACGCGAACAGCGCCTTGTTTGCATCCTGCTGTGCCTCATATTCGCCACCCCAGCTGAGGCTGTAACCCGGTGGCAAATCTACAGCCTCGGCTCTCGGGCGTACCTGGCTGAAGAGTGCGGCGGCTGTCAGGCCGCTGTCCGGGTCAGGATCGGCCATGACGGTCAGGGTGCGCTTGCGGTCACGTCGCATGATCAAGGGATCTTCCCAACCGACCTCTATACCCTGTAATACCTGACCAGCATCGACCCATTGTTGCAGGGTTTGGCTGTAAATGGGCAGGGATTCCAGCTGTTCCGGGCTTTGGCGCTGTGCGGCAGGCGGGCGCAGAATAACCGGCAGCAGTTGACTGCCATCTCGAATCAGGCCACTGGGCTGGCCTTCGACATTGCGTGCGATGGCCGAGGCAAGATCGGCTTGGGTGATCCCCAGGCGGCGTCCCTCGGCTTCATCGAAACGCGGGATGATAACCGGTGTTCGCTCGCGCCAGTCATGCCGGATGTTGATCGCCCCCGGGGTCTGATCAAACACGTCAGTCATCATGGTGTGGCCCAGCTGTCGCAGTACTTCGGCATCAGGGCCGCTGATACGAGCCTCAATTTTTGACTTGGTTGTAGGGCCGATTGAGATCCGACTCAGTTTGCTCTGTGCCTGTGGATAATGCGTTTGCAGATAGGTTCGCAGTTCAGGTAACAGGCGCTCCAGACTGTCACGGCTATCGGCTTCCACCAGCAGCTGGGCATAGCTGGCATACTGACGTTCAGGAGCATAGGTGAGCATGAAACGTTCAGCGCCTCGTCCAATGGTGCTGGTGACTTGATGAACCCCTTTCATCGCCAGCAGATCCTGTTCAATCTGGCTGATATCGCGTTCGGTGGTACGGATATCGCTGCTCTGAGGCAGCCAGTAATCCACCTGTACCAGTGGCAGTGTCGCATCTGGAAAAAATCCCTGACGTACATGCTTGAAGCTGATCAGCGAGGTGCCCAGCAGGGCAACAGCCAACAACAGGGTCAGCCAGCGCCACTGCAGCGCCTGCTTCAGTAAACTGCGGAATAGCTGATAGAACAGGCTTTGGTATGGCTCCCGAGTGGGCGCATCGGCCAGTTGTTCGCGAAACAGGACCGAAGCCAGAAAGGGGGTAATGGTAATCGCCAGCAGCCAGCTGAGCATGAGCGAAATGCATAGCACCCAGAACAGGCTGCCGGTGAATTCACCGGTCGCATCGGGGGACAGGCCAATAGGAGCAAAGGCGGTAATGGAAATCAGCGTGGCGCCCAGCAAGGGCCAGCGAGTATGGCTCACGATACGTATTGCGGCTTCCAGTCTTGAGTAGCCCCGCTGAAGGTTGATCAGTATGCCCTCGGTGATGACGATCGCATTATCGACGAGCATGCCCAAAGCGATGATCAACGCACCCAGAGATACCCGGTGCAGGCTGATCGAGGCCATGTTCATGATGATGAACGTTCCCAGAATGGTGAGCAGCAGTACCAGACTCATCAGTAAACCCGAACGGGCACCCATGGTGATTAACAGCACCAGCACCACAATCGCGATGGCCTGCGCCAGGCTGATCAGGAAGTCATTGACCGATACGTCCACGTGGTGGGGCTGGTCATAGATGGTATCCAGCATCATGCCGACCGGCAGACGATAGTCCAGCTCTGCCAGTCGGGCCTTAACGGCCTTGCCCACATCAACCACATTGACACCTGACATAAAGGAAACACCGAGCGTAAGTGCCGGCTGACCATTAAAACGGTAGAGATGGGTTGGGGGCTCGGCGTAATCCAGATAGACCCGGGCGACATCACTGAGATAGACCAGCCGGCCACCGGTTTGGCCCAACAGCAGATCGTTGAGCTGCTCGGCTGAAGTAGCAGTGCCTTCCGGGGCGATGCGCAACCGATCCCCGTTCAGGCGGATGCTGCCCGCATTGCTGATCAGACTCTGGGAGTTGATCGCAAGTTGAATCATCTGCGGCGAAACCTGCATCGCGGCCATTCGGTTGCGGTCAACTTCGACGATGATCTGTTGCTGATGCTTGCCTCCGATAATCACCTTGCTGACGCCATCGACCAGCACCAGCTCGCGACGTAAAAAGTCAGCGTGGTCGGCCAGGGCTCGATAGCCAAAGCCTTCGCCCGTCAAGGCCAGGAAAATGCCGTAGACATCACCGAAGTCATCATTAATCTGAATCGGACCAACCCCTGGGGGCAGTTTCGGCTTCAGATCATTGAGCTTACGTCGCATTTCGTCCCAGATCTGACGAAGTTCCTGCTCACGGTAGGTACTTTTCATCGTCACCATGATCTGGGCGAGTCCGGCGGACGAGATCGAATCCAGAGTGTCTACCTGGGCCAGCTGCTGGATAGCCATTTCGACAGGAAGGGTAACCTCCTCCTCGACCTCCTGCGCAGAAGCACCCGGATAGGGAACGGCGATGATCGCCTCCTTGACGGTAAACTCGGGGTCTTCAAGCTGTCCCAGGCCGAAAAAGGAGATAATGCCGCCGGCCAGCAACAGCAGAATACACATCCAGCTGACCACCCGCTGGCGGATGGCATATTCGGTCAGATTCATCCCTGTCTCCGTTTAGAGGCCGCGTTCCTGAGGGATAGGATGTAGTTTCATCCCCTCCCGCACCTGACTGACTCCTGCCATGACCAGTTGATCGCCGGTTTGCAGATCGCCGTTAACCAGAATGTGGTTTCCACGAATCTGCACCGGGGTTACTTCCAGTCGACGGGCCCGATTCTCGGCATCCAGCCGCCATACCCAATGCTGTTGCTCATGCATGAAAACAGCACTGACAGGAACCGGTACCCCCTTGATTTCAATAGGCTGCAGCAGTGGCGCCAGATCCACGGTCAGTTCAACACTCATGCCGGAATGAGCAGGGAAAACCTCCGGTTGTGGCATACGGAACACCACTTCGTAGGTGCGGGTACTCACATCAGAGACCGACTCATGTTCGGCATAACAGGCCGTGAACTCATGTTTCGGATGTGCAGTAAAGCGAACTTGACCACAGATATTGCCATCGGGCTGTAGTTCAGGACGCAGGCGACTGATGATCGATTCGGGGACACCGAAGCGGATATCCAGTTGACGCTCGTCCTGCAGCAGCAGGACCGGTTGCTGGGCCTGAACCTGCTGGAAGTTCTCGGTCTGCAGTCTCGAAACGGTACCGCTGAACGGTGCATGTAACCGTGTATAACTGAGGTTGTCGCGGGCAATTTCGAGCGCCGCTCGTGCCGCCTTGAGTTCGGCGCGGGCTTCATCGAGGCTGACTTCTGAAGTGTAATTGCGTGATAGCAGGGATTGTTGCTGGTCGAAGCGTATTTGAGCCAGCTCGAATCGAGCCTCACGCTCAGTCAGAATTCGACGAAAATCGGTGCTGTCCAGTTGTGCAAGCAGATCGCCCTGTTTGACCTCCAGCCCTGCCTGAGCCGGAAGCAATTCGAGGGTGCCGGGTACCCTGAAGGCCAGAGTGGCGCTGCGCCATGCCTCAACAGTGGCGGGAAATTGGCGCTGCAGCCCCGTGTCGATATCGGGCACCACAAACAGGCTGGCCGGGCGAGATTGCTCCTTGACCGGTGCGTTTTCGGGAGCAGGGCCGCAGCCGCTTAACAGCAGCACCAACAGGATTGCAGAAGGGAAGAGGCACTTCCGTATGCGCATGGTTCAGAGCTCCATGTTGGGTTCAATGCTAATGACGTCGATCTGTTCTTGAGTGATGCGGAAACGGATATTCTGGCCATAGAGGCTGATGCCGTAGACCCGTTCACTGTCCTCTTTCTTATAGGCTGGACGGGGGTCACAACTCAGAATTTCACTGATCTGGCGTGCCAAGGGCTGATTCAGATCCCGGCTAAGCTGTTCACAGCTTTTGGCGGCGGAAGGGCTGAATACCACTGGTTGCTGAAGACGTTCGATTTTGGACGCCAGACTGAATTCCGCATCCGGCAGACTGTCCGAATAGGGCAGATAGGGCTTGATATCCAGAATAGGGGTGCCATTGAGCAGGTCAGCACCCTCAATGTCCAGTTTTATGCTGTCATGTTCGCAGCGGATGTCGATCAGGCGAACACAGGATAATCCTATGGGGTTGGGCCTGAAAGGGGACCGTGTCGCAAAGACCCCCAGACGCTGGTTGCCACCGAGGCGAGGTGGTCGCACGGTTGGACTCCACCCCTTGTCGGCGGTCGCGCTGAACAGAAACACCAGCCAGATATGGGAGCAATGCTCGAGGCCACGTACAGCATCCGCATTCGCATAGGGCGGTACAAGCTCCACTTCGGCACGAATGGACGCCAGGCCTGGCTGGCGCGGGATGCCGAATTTCTCATCGAAAGGGCTGTGGATATAACCAATTGCTTGCATCGGGAACTGGGGCTGACTCATTTGCTGCTCCGCTGGGTTAGCTGAAGCGCAGTATATCCTATCAGTCCTGCTCCAGCAGCGGTGCCCTGTGTTGTACCGGTGTCGTGCTGCTCCAGTAGCGTGATGCTTTCTCGGCCTGCTCGGCCAGGCGGTGAATATGACTCAGTGCATCCAGCAGTTGCACTGAGTCAGCCGGCGTCAACTGACGGGAAATTGTCTGGTCAAGCAGGCCGCTTTTGAGATGCTGGTATTCCCGTTCCATCTCGCGTTTCATCTGATGCGTTTCATAGCCTTGAATGGCCATGTCATCGCGGACTTCGCAGGCATCGATCAAGTGAACAACCGCCTGTTGATAATCATGGACGTTGGAGCGAATGCCTGACTCCTGCAGCTGTTCGAACACCGGGTAGTACTCGGGCAGTCGAGCTGCAAGCCGAGCCATTTCGTTGAAGTAACGGGCAACGCGCAATGATATTGGCAGGGTTTCGCTGATTTCGACGCTGAGGTTCTGCCGAGCCAGTTCCTGGTTGAATTCACCGATGCTACTGACCAGCTGGTTCAGACTTTCATATTGCTGTTGCAAGCGCTCGGCAGCCCCTCGTTCTGCACTGATGGCTTCTCGAGCCATACGGCTGCAAATGCGGCTCACCCGAGCCAACTCCATATTGATTGCCTCTACCGCCAGAGATGGGGTGGTCAGTATGTTGCTGTCCAGATAACGGGGCTTGGCTTCGCTTTCCTCCAGGGTGCGAAAACGTTTCTTTAAAAATGCCACCATTCGGTCAGTCAGGGGCCACATCAACAAGACGCCAGCGATATTGAACAGGGTATGGAACAGGGCCAGCAGCGCGACCAGGTCGAATGCCGAAGGGTCCAGTTGGTTGAGCAGGCCACCCAGTGTTACCAGTAGTACCAAACCGACCAGGCCGGTCAGCAGGTTGAACAGCACGTGAGCCGCCGAGATGCGCTTGGCGTTAGGTGTGGCGCCGATGGAAGCCAGCAGCGCGGTGGTCGTGGTGCCGACATTGGCACCGATCACCAGCGCGGCGGCAGCGGCCAGAGAGATACTTTCGGTATGTACCAGAGACAGGGCAATCGCAATAACCGCGGCTGAGGCCTGCATCAGGAAGGTCAGCACTATGCCCGCAACGACAAAGAGTGCCAATGCCAGCGGCCCGGCTCCCAGTTCAGCCAGCGGAACGGAATTACTCAGGCCATCAAAGCTGGCACGAAGGAAGTCGAGGCCGATGAAGAAAATGCCAAAACCGGCAATGGCAGTCCCTATGTGTGCCCGTCGGCTGTTGCCGCCGCTGACGCGAAGCACCATGCCGGCACCAATCAGAGGCAGGGCAAAGGCGCTGATCTTGAACTTGAAACCAATCAAGGCGACCAGCCAGCCCACCATGGTAGTGCCGATATTGCTGCCATAGATGATCGAAACCGACTGAGCCAGCGACAGCAAACCGGCGTTGACAAAGCCCAACGTGGCGACAGTGACGGCACTGGATGACTGTACAAGAGCAGTGATAAGGGCACCTGATACCACACCTTTCAGTCTTGAGCCGGTGGCATGCTCCAGCGCGGCCTTGAGTGAGCGACCTGCGGCCTGCTTGAGACCATTGGTCAACAGCTGCATCCCGAGCAGGAACAGTCCTATGCCGCCAAAAAGCTGTCCCAGCATTTCCAGTGTCATTCCCTTAGCATCTCCCTTGATTGTTGTCTCAAAATTAGCAGAGCATTAGGTGCAGGTCGAGCAAGTGTTTGTCGCAAAAGTGATTTTCAGGTTTTCAATATTCAACGGCAACGGATTTCACCAGAGCCCAAAGTTGAAGACCCGGTCGCAAGTCCAGTTCTTCCAGTGCGCGGTGGCTGATGCTGACCGGCAGAGCATGACGGCCAAAACGGACCTGAATACAGGGACGGTCAGGATCGGGATGCTCGATATTCGTGATGGTCACCGGTAACTGGTTCTGCAGGCTGGTACCGGAGAGAGGCTGCAGTGACAGGGCTATATCTTCAGCCTGAAGGCTCAGCGTCAAGGGTGTTCCGGGAGTATGCGTAGCGCCTGCTATCCAGATCGGGGGCAGATCCTCTTCAATAAGAATGGCGGTCATCCGGCTCCGGACATCAAGATTGCATACGCGTCCGCGCAGCAGTGCGCGGTTGCTCAATTGAGGAATGCAGCCTTGCTGACCGAAAAGGGTAGCAGGGTCTCCTTCGGCGATCACTCTTCCCTGTTGCAGGCAAACCATATGATTTGCCAGTCTCAAAACCTCGTCGACCGCGTGAGTCACATACAGCACAGGCAGGGAGTGACTCTGCTGAAGCTGTTCAATCAAGGCCATAATCAACAGGCGTGATTCCTGGTCGAGTGCACTCAGGGGCTCGTCCAGCAAGAGCAGCCGCGGGCGACTAAGCAGGGCGCGGGCCAGCGCAACGCGCTGTTTTTGACCGCCAGACAGGGTTGCAGGCTTTTGTCTGAGCAGGGGGCCCAGTTGCAACTGTTCGATCAGAAGGGCCTTGTCCAGTTGAACACCCAGGCGCCGATAGGGGGTAGCGAAGTTGAGATTGTCCTGCACGTTCAGGTGGGGAAATAACCGGGCATCCTGAAAGACCATGCCGATATTGCGCTGTTCAGGCGGTATAAAAGTACCCCGATCACAGTCCTGCCAGCAATCGTTCCCGAAGCGGATGACGCCCTGTTGTGCTGGCTCCAGGCCGGACAGCAATCGCATCAGGGTGGATTTGCCGCATCCGGAGGGGCCAAAGAGCGCGGTGATGCCCTGGCAGGCCAGCTGCAATTCAACTTCAAGTTCAAAGGTCGAATAACGGTGCTGCAGCGAGAGGGACAGACTCATCGAATCACCTCTGTGCGTTGACGATGATTGATGCTGTAAAGCACCAGCAGCAAACTAACGGAAAACAGCAGTAGCCCACCCGCCAGCCAGTGAGCCCGGCCGTAATCGAGGGTTTCCACGTGATCGTAAAGAGCGATCGACAGGACCTGGGTGCTGCCCGGGATATTGCCGCCGATCATCAGTACCACACCGAACTCGCCGACCGTATGCGCGAAGCCCAGCGTGACAGCCGTCAGAAAACTGCGTCGACACAGTGGCAGCACGATGCGCCTGAAACAGGACCAGCGTCCGGCACCCAGTGAGCGTGCCGCCTGCAGCATGCCTTGATCCAGTTGCTCGAAGCCGCCTTGTAAAGGCTGAACAACAAACGGCAGGGAATAGAGAACGGAACCGATCAACAAACCGGTGAACGTAAAAGCCAGCCCCGAGCCCGTAAGCCATTGCCAGGGCGCACCCAAAGCACCGTCCGGAGCGAATGCCAATAACAGGTAGAAGCCGAGTACCGTCGGCGGCAGTATCAATGGCAGGGCTACCAATGCTTCGGGTATCACTTTCCAGCGGTGGCGGGTATTCGCCAGCCACCAGGCGAACGGCGTGCCGAGCAGCAGCAGAATGATGGTTGTCAGACTCGCCAGTTGCAGCGTCAGCCAAAGAGCGGTCAGGTCCTGTTCAGTGGGCAGCATGGTTGGCTCCTTCAATGGAGATATAGCCGCTTTGTGTGATCAGCTCTTGTGCGGGTTCCGAGTGCAGAAACTCGATGAAGCGCTCAGCAAGCGGGTTGCCGGCACTGCGCCGCAACCGGATTAATTGCTGCTCAACCGGTAGATGCAGTCGTGGGTCAACTGGGGCCCATTGTGAGGCGGGAATATTCTGCTGAATCAGTAAGGCTTGAGCCACCAACCCCTGACTGACGTTACCACTGTGGATAAATTGGAATGCCTGGGCGATGTTGCTGCCTTGAATGACTCGGATATCGTTCCATCGACCGATGGCGGTCAGGGCCTGTTGTGCAGCCAGACCGTAGGGGGCCGTGCGAGGGTTGGCGATGGCAAGAGCCCCTGAGCTCAGGTCGGCAATTGATACCGGCTGTCCTGCCGGCTGCCAAAGTGCCAGTTGGCCGGTGGCATAGGTCATGCGGCTGCCGGGGAGACCGAGTCCCTCCCGCTCCAATCGCTCTGGCCGAACCCGGTCAGCAGCGAAAAAGATATCGAAGGGAGCGCCTTGATGAATCTGGGTATAGAGCATGCCCGTCGATGCACTGCTGATGGTGATGTCGTGTTCGTGCCGAGGATCAAAAAGTGCGACCAGCTGTTCCAGCGGACGCTTGAAGTTGGCGGCGACGGCCAGGTTGAGGCCGTCGGCCAGAGCAAGGCTCGGCAGCAGCAGGCAAAGCGCGCAGAGCAGGCGTGTGAACATGTGCTTCCCTGACGTTGCGATGGCATTTCAATTTATCGAACCTCCGGCGTTCTGGCCAGCACCCAGATGTCGACGTGTTCAGCACCGGCTGACTTGAGTAGCCGGGCAAGGGTGTTGGCGGTGGTACCGGTGGTCATAACATCATCGACAACTGCCAGGTGTCGCGGTGGTTGTCGAGTGACCTTGAAAGCATGCTGCAGGTTTTGCCTTCGCTCGTCCAACCCCAGTGTCATCTGCTGCGGGGTACGCCGAGTCTTGCTCAGGCAGTGGCACAGTGGCAATTTCAGGTCGCTCGACAGAACGTTAGCAAGCAGCCGGGCCTGATTAAAGCCACGCGTGAACTCGCTGAGTGGATGCATGGGCACCGCGACAAGGGCATCGGGCCATTCCTGTTCGTACTGTTCACGCAAAAAAGTGGCAAATACTCGGCCCATCCATCCCAGATGCCCCGGCTGGCGCCGGTATTTGATTCTGGGCAGTAACTGGCTTATCGGAAAATCATAGTTAAAAGCAGCCACAACGCGATCAAAACAGGGACTCTCCTTTAGGCAACGTACACACAGGCTTCCCGGGGGCGTAAACGGAGGCAAAGGCATGGCACAGCCGCGACACCTGCTTAACAGCCATGGCAGGTCGGCGTGGCAATCAGCGCAGATGCCATGAGGATCGGCACCGGGAAAGCCACATAGCACGCAGGACTGGTTAATTAATAACCAGTTGTTTATTTTTGATAAAAACATAGGTTGACAGCTCCTTCTGTCGCTTTATGATCAACACCATATTGCCGGCACCCGTCCTTGGGTGCGCATCACCGATTATGTCACAAGGGGATTGGAGTCATGCAAAACCTGGCTGAAGTGCGCCACGACTGGACCGAACAGGAAGTCCGTGAGCTGTTTGAGCTGCCGATGAACGATCTGCTGTTCCAGGCGCAAAGCGTGCACCGTCAGCACTTTAATCCCAATGAAGTTCAGGTCAGCACTTTGCTGTCGATCAAAACCGGTTCCTGCCCTGAAGACTGCAAGTACTGCCCACAGAGTGCTCACTACAATACCGGTCTTGAAAAGCAGCGTCTGATGGAGGTCGAGGCGGTATTGAACAAGGCTCGCCAGGCCAAGGAGTCCGGTTCAACCCGTTTCTGCATGGGCGCGGCCTGGAAGCACCCCACTGACCGTGACATGCCCTACGTCATCGAGATGATCAAGGGCGTGAAGGAGATGGGGCTGGAAACCTGCATGACCTTGGGCATGCTGAAGGAGTCTCAGGCGCAGCAGTTGGCAGACGCCGGTCTGGACTATTACAACCACAACCTTGACACCTCGCCTGAATTCTACGACAAGATCATCACCACTCGAACCTACGAGGATCGCCTCAACACCCTGCAGCATGTGCGTGATTCCGGCATGAAAATCTGCAGCGGCGGTATTCTGGGTATGGGGGAGACGGCCAAGGACCGCTATGGCCTGTTGATGCAGTTGGCTAATTTGCCACAGCAGCCGGAGTCGGTGCCGATCAACATGCTGGTCAAGGTACAGGGGACTCCGCTGGAAGATGTCGAGGATCTGGATCCGCTGGAGTTCATCCGTACCATCGCCGTGGCGCGTATCATGATGCCGAAGTCACATGTGCGCCTGTCCGCCGGTCGTGAGCAGATGTCTGATGAGCTTCAGGCGATGGCTTTCTTCGCGGGCGCCAACTCCATTTTCTACGGTGAGTGTCTGCTGACGACGCCGAATCCGGAAACCCATCGCGATCTCCAACTGTTCAGGCGTTTGGGCATTCGTCCAGAGCAGCGTATAGAAGATTCCGATGCCGATCAGGAGCAGCGTCTGGTACAGAAAATTCAGGCCCAACAGGATGCCGAACTGTTCGTTGATGCTACCTCGGCTCACTGAGGCACTTCTCCTATGTCTTTCAATGATCTCGCTGCCGCGCTGCAAGCGCGGCGGCAGGGCAACCTTTACCGCCAGCGCCGGGTACTGGAGTCGGCGCAGGGACCTGAAGTCAGTGTCGACGGTCGCCGCTATCTGGCATTTTGCTCCAATGACTACCTGGGGCTCGCCAACCATCCTGACGTGATCACCGCACTCAAGCGTGGAGCGGATACCTATGGTGTTGGTGGGGGGGCTTCTCATCTGGTCAATGGCCACTCACGCGCACACCATGCGCTGGAAGAAGAGCTGGCTGCCTTTACCGGTCGTGAGCGGGTATTGCTCTTTTCCACCGGCTACATGGCTAATATCGGTGCCATCAACGCATTGATCGACAGGCAGGATGCCGTGTTTCAAGACCGCCTCAACCACGCCTCTTTGCTGGATGCGGGTCTGCTCAGTGGTGCCCGGTTCCAGCGCTATCTCCATAATGATCCCGAGAGCCTTGCTCAGCGTATGGCGCGTTCTGAAGCGCGCCGGAAGCTGGTCGTTACGGATGGCGTGTTCAGTATGGATGGCGATATTGCCGACCTGCCCGAGCTGAGTCGTGTGACACGGGAGCAGGGGGGCTGGCTGATGGTCGATGATGCACATGGTTTTGGCTGCCTGGGCAATAACGGTGGCGGTTGTGTTGAACATTTTGGCCTGAGCAGTGAAGACGTCCCCGTTTTGATCGGCACGCTGGGCAAGGGGTTCGGTACCTCTGGTGCCTTCGTGGCCGGCTCTGAAGTGTTGATTGAAACCCTGATCCAGTTTGCCCGGACCTATATCTATACCACCAGCATGTCGCCTGCAGTTGCGGAAGCGACCCGTACCAGTCTCGGGCTGTTGCAAGCCGAGAGCTGGCGCCGTGACAAGTTGGCACAACTGATCCAGCGATTTCGTCGAGGCTGCTCACAGCTGGGCTATGAGCTCATGGACTCGCCGACACCGATCCAGCCGATCCTGATTGGCGAGGCGGGTGAAGCCATGCGCATCAGTGCGGAGCTTGAAGCGCGTGGCATTTTCATCAGTGCCATTCGCCCGCCAACCGTGCCGGCGGGCAGCTCACGCCTCAGGGTCACAATCAGTGCTGCCCACAGTGAGGCGCAGATTGATCGCCTGCTTGAGGCGCTGGACGCGGTGCGTGGAGAGGTAAAATGAGCCTGTGGACCGAAACGCGCGGCTATGGGCCCGAGCTGGTGTTATTGCACGGCTGGGGATTGAGCTCGGAGATCTGGGGCGAGTTTGCCGACCGTTTGAGCGAGCGCTACCGGGTGACGCTGATTGACTTGCCCGGGCTTGGACGTTCAGTGCCGGCTGGTGACATGTCGTTGCATGCGGTTGTCCAGTCATTGCTGGAGGTTGCTCCAGAGCAGGCTCATTGGGTGGGCTGGTCACTGGGCGGGCAACTGGCACTGGCCGTAGCCGAGCACGCTCCAGAGCGGGTGAAAAGCCTGAGTCTGGTTGCCTCCAATCCCTGCTTTGTGGCTCGCGATGACTGGCCCTGCGCCATGGCGCCGGAGGTGTTCGGGGCCTTTGTGGATTCGCTGGCTGATAATGAGGCCAAGACGCTGCAGCGCTTCGCTGCATTGCAAACTCGGGGCTCAGACAGTGCCCGTGATGAATTGAAACGACTCAAGTCCGTCATTGTGAACACGGCTCCTGAGGCATTGGCTGCGGCACTCATGCTGCTTGAATCGGATCTGCGTAAAGGGCTTGCAGGTATCCGTTGTCCGGTTCAGTTGATATTGGGGGCTGAAGATCAGTTGGTACCGGTGTCACTTGCAGCGAACGTTAGCCGGTTAAACCAACATCTTGATGTATGGGTGCTGGAACGGGGTGCGCATCTGCCTTTCATCAGTCATGCCGATCAGGTGCTTCAGGCCCTGAATTCACTTACTGGAAATACAGAAGGTGTGAATGCAGCGGGATAAGCGCAAGGTTGCCCAGGCGTTCAGTCGGGCCGCGCAGAGTTATGACTCGGTTGCACAGCTACAGCGGGATATTGCTGACCGGCTTTTGCACTGGTTGCCACCTGAGGTCGATGGAGAGCTGCTTGATCTGGGCTGTGGTACCGGCTATGCAGCACCGCTGTTACGAGAGCGCTATCCACAGGCGCCATTGATTCACCTGGATCTGGCGCATGGCATGCTGGCGTATGCTCGCGAGCAGCGCCCGGTTCCCGGAGCGTACTATTTATGTGGTGATGCGGAGCAGCTGCCGCTGGCCGACGCCAGCGTGGATCTGGTCTGGTCGAGCCTGGCGATCCAGTGGTGTGAGCAGCCTGATCGTTTGCTGTCCGAGCTGGCTCGCGTGCTGAGGCCAGGAGGACGTTGTCTGCTGGCTACATTGGGCCCGGATACGCTGCATGAGCTTAAACAGGCCTGGGCAGCGGTAGATGATGATGTGCATGTGAACAGCTTTATTCCGCTGCAGCAATTGTTGGAGCACCCTGCTGGCCTGGAGCTGGTGCGCAGTGAAACTGAATATCGCGTACTTCGTTATGGCCGCCTGCAGCAGCTGATGCACGAGCTCAAGGCTTTGGGAGCTCACAACGTCAACCATCGTCGAGAGCAGGGGCTCAGTAGTCGTCAACGTCTTGTTCGTCTGCTGAATGCCTATGAGCAGCAGCGTCAGGCTGATGGTGCTCTGCCAGCTACTTATGAAGTCTATTATGTGGAATTGAGTAAGGATCTGCCGTGAAAAAGCGTTTCTTTATCGCCGGTACCGATACCGATGCCGGCAAGACCTTGGTGACGACCGGTCTTTTGGCAGCGGCGAATCGTCAGGGGTTGAGAACCATGGGTCTCAAACCCGTAGCCGCAGGCTGCGAGCAGACACCGGATGGGCTGCGCAACAGCGATGCACTTCAGTTGCAGCAGACGGCCAGTGTCAAGTTGAGCTATGAGCAGGTGAATCCAATCGCCTTTGAACCACCCATCGCTCCGCATATTGCAGCAGAGCAGGAAGGGCGGGCCCTGAGTGCGGATCGACTTGCGGCCTACTGCCGGGGCGCCATGATGCAGCCGGCGGATCTGGTGTTGGTAGAAGGGGCCGGAGGCTGGCGGGTACCGCTGAGTATGCGTGAAAGCCTGGCGCGCCTGCCTCAGCTGTTGGAGCTGGACGTCATTCTGGTGGTAGGCATGAAGCTGGGATGTATCAATCATGCCATCTTGACGGCTGAGGCGATTGCGCGTGATGGTCTGCGTCTGGCGGGTTGGGTCGCCAACCATATCGATCCTGCGATGAGTTGTCCGGATGAGAACCTGGCGACCCTGGAACGCCTTTTCCGAGCCCCTCTTCTGGGGCGTGTGCCCTGGCTTGAAGCGCCTACTGCGGATGCTGTTGCCGATCACCTTGACTTGAGGCTGCTTTTGGGTGAGTAAAAAGTGACCAGTGATTGGGTTTGATCTATACTGGCAGCAATCCCGTAACCGGGTACATGATCAACTCTAATGACCCGGCAACGCTAAGCTGGCCCCAAGGATCATAGGAAGGTGTGGCATGAATGTGACAACCGCCAACAGCCTGTTCAACGTAAATCGAACTCTGGATAACGTCCCCAAGGCATCCAGTGATACTCTGGGCAGTGGGCAAGTTGAAAACCCTGAAATGGCCTCAGGTCGCCCTGTGAATCCGGCGATTGCTGATACTGCTGTTGATCGTACGGCAGACGCGGCGGCGACAAAAGTTGTCAATCAGGCCAGTGAAGTGCTGGGTAACCTGATCGATACCCGGGTCTGACTCGTTCAGGCTGATTGGCTTCGTTGCTATTTGTCATGAGCACGGTTATTTCGAGCACTCCCACTCCCTTAATGCCCATTGCAACTCCCGGCAGTGGCGCTACTCCTGCTGCTGGTGATGAACTGCCGGGCCGTGCTTCCGCTGCCGGCTCGGCGCGAGAAAATCGTTCGGACTCTCTGACACCGGAATCCGACAAGGCTCGACAGCCATCGGAGATGTCCACAAAGGAACGTGCCCAGGAGCTGCAGGAGCAGCAGGTGGTACGTCAGCTGAGTGCCCGTGATCGAGAAGTTCGCCAGCACGAAATGGCGCATCAGGCGGCAGGTGGCGGTCATACGGGGGCTGTTTCCTATACGTTTCAGCGTGGACCGGATGGGCGCATGTATGCCGTGGGTGGTGAGGTCAGTATCGACACCTCCGCCGTCAGTGGCGACCCTCGGGCTACGCTGGAAAAAGCGGAAGCCATTATCAGGGCGGCAATGGCGCCGGCCGAGCCTTCATCACAGGATTACCGGGTAGCCGCCAGTGCGCGGGCCATGGCTGCAGAGGCCCGGGCAGAGTTGGCAAAGCTTGAAGAAAGCGAGCAGGAAGATACTGCTGAAGCCGATGATGCAGGCAAGGATGAGTCAGTGTCCGAGGCCGAAAGCACTCAGAGCAAAGCGACGGGCAATGCACAGCTGCAAGACACAGCTCGGCAGGCTGCGCCTCAGCCCTTGAATACGGTCCAGCAGCAGCTGATTGAAGCGGGCGTGTACACTTCGCTCTATCCTTCGGGGTCCCTGCTCAACCTACAGGCCTGACCTCCGGTCACTGTGCAAGAAAGTTTTCCACCAATCGCGTGAAGGCAGTCGGCTTCTCCACATGGGGGAGGTGTCCTGCTCCTGCGATAATCTTGAAACTCGCGTGGGGAAACAGCTGCTGGATCGGCTGCTGATGTTCCGCCATGAGATAGTTGGACTCCCCACCCTTGATGAACAGTACCTCACCGGTATAGCGGCTGCCTTCAGGCGACTCGCTGATGCGAGCGTATTGCTGCTCAAGCACTGGAAGGTTCATGCGCCAGGCAAACTGCTTGTGCTCGTTGCGATACAGGTTTTTCAGCAGGAAGGCGCGGGTCGCGGCTGAATCGATATATTCGCTCAACGTGCGATCGGCATCTCCTCGGCTTTTCAAATTGAGCAGATCAATCTGATTCAGGCCGGCAATAACGTCGTTGTGGTGGGGGGGATACTCGACCGGTGCGATATCAACAACGATCAGTCGTTTGACACGTTCGGGATGGTCCAGTGCGAACTGCATTGCGGCTTTGCCGCCCATGGAATGCCCCATCAGGTTGATGTGCTCGAGTTGCAAATGATCCAGCAGATCCAGCAGGTCGTTGCTCATGGCTTGATAGTTCATCTCATCGCTGTGCGGTGAGCGGCCATGGTTGCGCAGATCCGCCGCGATAACATCGAAATGCTCGCTCAGTTCCTTGATCTGTGCGCCCCAGTTTTCCAAAGTGCCAAACAAGCCGTGAAGAATGACCAGTGGCTCGCCCTGGCCGTGACGTTGAAAGTGCAACAACATGATAAAGGTCTCTCGGTCGACAGACGGGGCGCCTTTGAGCGCCCCGCTTGGATCAGAGGATGTCGATCAGCTCGACATCGAAGATCAGGGTCGAGTAGGGCGGGATGCCACCCGGTGAGCCCTGCGCGCCATAGGCCAGCTGGTAGGGTACGTACAGGCGCCATTTGGCACCCTTGCTCATCAGCTGCAATGCTTCGGTCCAGCCAGCGATAACGCCACCCACCGGGAATTCGGCTGGCTGACCACGCTCGTAGGAGCTGTCGAATACCTTGCCGTCGATGAAAGTGCCATGGTAGTGAGTGCGCACCTTGCTCTGCTTGGTCGGCTTGTCGCCGTCTTCTTCACCGGCTTCGATGATTTCGTACTGCAGACCGGATTCCAGGGTGATAACGCCTTCACGTGTGGCATTGTCGGCCAGGAACTGCTCGCCGGCTTCAGCGGCTTCCTTGGCCAGGGCCTCCTGAGCTTCACGGATGCGCTGGCTGATTTCGTTGAAAGCCGCCTGAATCTGCTCAGCCGGCACACGCAGTGCTTCACCATGGAAGGAGTCGCGCAGACCTGTGATGACGGCTTCTACGTCAACACCGTCGAAGCTGCCTTGAGCCAGTTGATCGCCCATCTGGCGCCCGATGCCGTAACTGGCACGTTGTTCTGTGGTTTCCAAAGCCTGTTCTGACATAGTACTTGCCTGTTTGGTTGTGTTAATGCAAAGGGGCGTGATCCTACCACAACGGGGATGCGGGTTCAGTCTGCATAACGGTCGACGGTACAGATCAACGTGCCTTCATGCAGCCGAGCGCTGATTTGATCGCCTGGGCTGACCTGTTCCTGCCGGGTGATGGCTTGTCCGTTCTCGTTCTGTACGATCGCATAACCCCGCTCCAGTGTTGCCAGCGGGCTGACGCCGTTCAACTGGCGTGCCTGAAACAGCAATTGCTGCCGACGCTGGCGCAATAGCAGGTCAATGGCATGCTGAAGTCGTTGTTGTAACGGAGAAAGTAACTGGCGTTTACGTTCCAGTATTCGCTGTGGAGAGCTGCGTTGCAGCCTCCGATGTAAGGCGTCCAGATGTTGGTCACTCTGCTGCAAGCGCAGTGAAAGGGCCCGCTGAAGTCGAAGTTCAAGCTGGTCAAGACGTTGCGATTGCTCGCGAAGGCGTTCGCCGGGGTGTCGTAAGCGTGCGCGCAAGTGCTCCAGACGTGTGCGGTGCAGGCTCAAATAGCGCAGAGTTTGACGCGTCAATCGTTGCTGGAGCGTTTGAAGCTGCTGCTGGAGTGATGCCTGGTCAGTACTCAACAGCTCTGCGGCTGCTGAGGGGGTGGGCGCACGCAGGTCAGCCACCAGATCGCTGATTGATATATCAACCTCGTGGCCCACAGCCGATACCACCGGGATTGCGGAAGCGGCAATTGCGCGCGCCACAATTTCCTCGTTGAAAGGCCAGAGATCTTCCAGCGAACCGCCGCCACGACCGACTATCAATGCGTCGCAGCGGCCATCGCGGTTGGCCAGTTCAATTGCGCGCACAATCTGTGCCGCTGCTTCGCTTCCCTGTACGGCGGTTGGATAGAGTGCGACCGGCAGTGATGGGCAGCGTCTTGCCAGTACCTGCAGAATATCGTGTATGGCTGCTCCCGTGGGTGATGTGATCACACCCACATGACGTACGGGACGGGGAATTGGGCGTTTGCGTGCCTGATCGAACAGCCCTTCCTGACTGAGCTGCAGTTTGAGTCGCTCGTATGCCTGCTGCAGTCGGCCTTGTCCGCTCTCCTGCATCTGTTCACAGATCAGCTGGAAGTCGCCTCTGCCTTCGTACAGGCTGACCTTGGCCATGACCACAACCTGGTCGCCTTCCTTGGGGCGAAAGCGGACTTGCAGGTTGCGGTTGCGAAACATGGCGCAGCGAACCTGTGCGCGATCATCCTTAAGGGTAAAATACCAGTGGCCCGAGGAGGGTCTGGCGAGGTTGCTGATTTCGCCTTCGACCTGCACGGTCATAAATGAATGCTCCAGCAGGGATTTGACCTGGCGATTGAGCTCGCTGACGCTGACGGCGCCGCTGTTCCGAGAGGCTATGTAATTGTTCATGCGAACATCTTAAACGACCCCGCTGGTGAAGGCATCCTTGGTTATTGCTGATTGTTGTTCGGGCAGTTTTGATGTACAATTTCTCGTTTAATTTTTCACGGAAATACGGGCTGGTTCAGTATGTTGCGAATCGTTGAAGAAGCGCTTACTTTTGATGATGTTTTGCTGGTTCCGGGGTACTCCGAAGTGCTCCCGAAAGACGTCTCGCTGAAAACCCGTCTGACCAAGGGTATTGAACTGAACATTCCGCTGGTCTCTGCGGCAATGGATACGGTGACCGAGTCCCGTCTGGCAATCGCCATGGCTCAGGAAGGTGGTATTGGTATCATCCACAAGAACCTCACCATCGAAAAGCAGGCTGACGAAGTACGCCGCGTGAAGAAGTTCGAAGCGGGTGTGGTTACGGATCCGGTGACCTGCAGTTCAGATACGACCGTGCGCGAGATCATCAACCTGTCGAGCGAACTGAATTTCTCCGGCTTCCCGGTAGTCGATAATGGCGAGCTGGTCGGTATCGTGACCAGTCGCGATGTGCGTTTCGAGCACGATCTGGATGCCAAGGTTTCCACCATTATGACACCCAAGGATCGCCTGGTAACCGCCAAAGAGGGTGAAGACCAGGAAGTGATTCGCGAGCTGCTGCGTCGTCATCGCATCGAGAAAATCCTGTTGGTTGACGATAACTTCTCACTGCGTGGCATGATGACCGTTAAGGACATGAACAAGGCGCAGGCATTCCCGAATGCGGCCAAGGACAGTCGTGGTCGCCTGATCGTGGGTGCGGCCGTAGGCACTGGTCCGGAGACGCCTGATCGTGTTGCTGCGCTGGTTGCGGCCGGTGTGGACCTGGTTGTAGTTGATACTGCCCACGGTCATTCCAAGGGTGTCATTGATCGCGTGGCGTGGGTAAAACAGAACTTCCCGCAGGTTCAGGTGATCGGCGGTAACATCGCTACGGCTGAAGCGGCGGTCGCGCTGGCAGAAGCGGGTGCTGATGGCGTCAAGGTTGGTATCGGTCCGGGTTCTATCTGTACAACTCGTATCGTTGCCGGTGTCGGTGTGCCTCAGATTTCTGCCGTGGCCAACGTGGCTGCAGCGCTGCGCGAGCATGGTGTTCCCTTGATTGCAGATGGCGGTGTTCGTTTCTCCGGTGACCTGGCCAAGGCTATAGCTGCCGGTGCTTCTGCGGTCATGGTAGGCTCCATGCTGGCGGGTACTGACGAAGCGCCTGGTGAAGTCGAGCTGTTCCAGGGGCGTGCATTCAAGTCCTATCGTGGCATGGGTTCCCTGGGGGCCATGTCAGGCCTGACCGGTTCGTCTGATCGTTACTTCCAGGATGCTAAAGAAGGTGCCGAAAAGCTGGTGCCGGAAGGCATCGAAGGTCGTGTGCCTTGCAAGGGGCCAATGGGTGGTGTGCTACATCAGTTGATGGGTGGTCTGCGAGCCTCCATGGGCTACACCGGTTGCTCCACTATTGAAGAGATGCGTAACAAGCCGAAGTTTGTGCGTATCACCAATGCGGGCATCACTGAAAGCCATGTACACGACGTCAGCATCACCAAGGAAGCGCCCAACTATCGTGTGGGCTAAACAGATTTAACACTAACCAGTAAGTGGGGCGTCAGATTGCCCCACTTTTTGTTTGCGCCGCCTGGCGGCCAGCATTCGGTGGAGTCACTGAGTATGAGCAAAGACATTCACGCGCAACGCATCCTGATTCTGGACTTCGGTTCCCAGTACACCCAGCTGATCGCACGTCGAGTGCGTGAAATCGGGGTTTACTGTGAGATCCATGCTTTTGATATGGATGAGGCGGCGATTCGTGAATTTGCCCCCAAGGGCATCATTCTGGCCGGCGGCCCTGAGTCCGTAACCGAGCTGGATTCTCCGCGCGCACCCGAGTGTGTCTTCAACATGGGGTTGCCGGTTCTGGGTATCTGCTACGGTATGCAGACCATGGCTGAACAGTTAGGTGGCAAGGTCAGCAGCTCTGACCAGCGAGAGTTCGGCTATGCCCGCGTGCGCCTGGCTGATAGCCCCAGTCGCCTGCTGGAAGGTATTGAGGACCATATCGCCAACAACGGCAGCCTTTCTCTGGATGTCTGGATGAGCCATGGTGACAAGGTCACTGAGCTGCCGGAAGGCTTCCATGTGATTGCAGCCACCGACTCTGCGCCGATTGCGGCCATGTGTGATCCCAAGCGCAATCTCTATGGCGTTCAGTTCCACCCGGAAGTGACTCACACCAAGCAGGGACTGCGAATTCTGGAGCGCTTCGTTCGCGAGATCTGTGGTACCGAAGCTCTGTGGACGGCTGCCAACATCATTCAGGACCTCATTGAGAAGGTCCAGCAGCAGGTTGGTGATGCCAAGGTATTGTTGGGCCTGTCTGGCGGCGTGGACTCATCCGTAGTAGCAGCGCTGCTGCACAAGGCGATCGGTGACAAACTGACCTGCGTGTTTGTGGATAACGGTCTGCTGCGCAAGGGTGAAGGCGACCAGGTAATGGACATGTTTGCCCGTAATATGGGTGTGAATGTGATCCGTGCCAATGCAGAGGATCAGTTCCTGAGTCGTTTGAAAGGCGAAGCCGATCCTGAGGCCAAGCGCAAGATCATCGGCAACACCTTCATTGAAGTATTTGATACGGAAGCCGAAAAACTCAAGGATTGCCGCTTCCTGGCCCAGGGGACCATCTATCCGGACGTGATTGAATCGGCCGCTGCCAAGACCGGCAAGGCGCATGTGATCAAGTCGCACCACAACGTGGGTGGCCTGCCGGAAGACATGAAGTTCGAACTGGTCGAGCCGCTGCGCGAGCTGTTCAAGGATGAGGTACGCAAGATCGGTCTGGAGCTGGGGCTGCCATACGATATGGTCTACCGTCATCCGTTCCCGGGTCCGGGTCTGGGTGTACGTATCCTTGGAGAGGTGAAGAAGGAATACGCGGATATCCTGCGCGAGGCTGATGCGATCTTCATCGAAGAGTTGCACAATGCTGACTGGTATCACAAGACCAGCCAGGCGTTCGCAGTATTCCTGCCGGTGAAGTCCGTGGGGGTTGTGGGTGACGGACGTCGCTACGAGTACGTGATCGCGTTGCGTGCTGTCGAAACCATCGACTTCATGACAGCGCGTTGGGCTCACCTGCCATATGAGCTTCTGGAGAAGGTGTCTGGTCGAATCATCAACGAAATCGCACAGGTTTCGCGTGTGACCTACGACGTATCCAGCAAACCGCCGGCTACTATTGAGTGGGAATGATCGGCGCGTCTGGATGATCAGATTGAAAAGCCCGCTGTTGCGGGCTTTTTCATGTTTGAGGGCAAGGCGGTAAGTAACGATGGATCAGGAGCAGTTGGATCGTTTCTACATGCAGCAGGCGTTACGGCTGGCCGAAAAAGCGGCACAGTTGGGTGAGGTTCCGGTTGGCGCTCTGCTGGTAATGGATGGTGAGGTCATCGGCGAGGGATGGAACCGCCCCATCAGTGGTCATGATCCCACGGCGCATGCCGAAATCATGGCCTTGCGTGAGGCCGCTGCACGAGTGGGTAACTACAGGCTGGTTGGGGCAACTCTGTACGTCACCATTGAGCCCTGTACCATGTGCGCAGGAGCGTTGGTGCATGCGCGTGTAGCCAGGGTAGTGTTCGGGACCACGGAGCCGAAGGCGGGTGCGGTTGTGAGTAATCAGCAGTTGTTCGATCAGCCCTGGGTGAATCATCGCCCGGAACATGAAGGCGGTGTGCTTGAGGGGGCTTGCGCGTCAGTGATCAGCGAGTTCTTCCGGCTTCGGCGAGACGAGCAGAAACGACAGAAGCGGCTTCGGCGAGAAGCTGCCGGGGACTGAAGTTTACCTCTTAAAGTGCGCTGGGCAGATTGCTTAATGGCAGTTCCGGCAGGGTAGTGCTTGGCTCGACTTCGGCTGCGTCGCTGTCAGAGTCCGGTGATGGTGCCAAGTCGCGCGCGCTGGCAGTGTCCACCTCCCAGCGCAGCAACTCCATGTACTTGCGAATATTACTGACATACTGGACCGGTTCATGACCGCGTGCATAGCCATAGCGTGTCTGCGGGTAATACTTTGGATTGCTCAGTCGAGGCAGAAAGTCGCGAACGTGTTGCCACTTGTCCGGGTTCTTGCCAGCCTTTTGCGTCAGAATGCGGGCATCCTCCAGGTGTCCAAACCCAACGTTGTAGCCCGCCAGTGCGAACCAGGTGTGATCCGGATCAGGTATGCGTTCGGGGATTTTCTTTTTGACATTCACCAGATAACGAGCTCCGCCCAGAATGCTTTGCTGAGGGTCTGTTCGGTCGCTCACACCGACTTCATCGGCTGCGGCCTGGGTAAGCATCATGATGCCTCGGACGCCTGTCGGCGACACGGCATCGGCCCTCCAGTGTGACTCCTGATAAGCGATAGCTGCCAGCAGTAACCAGCTGATGCCGGTCTCCTCTTCAGCCTGTTTGAACCAGGGGTAAAGGGGAAGGAAGCGTTCCTGAAGATCTCGCCGGAAGGTCACAGTGTCGAAGAAGTTGAGCGGGTTGGTGCGCGAAAAGTAACGTTCCTCGAGCTGTTTGATCAGAGTCTGTGTGCTTTCAAGCTGAAACCAGTTTTCCAGCTCAGCCTTGAGAGTGCCGTCGTGATGTCGGTTCAGCATCCAGGCGATAGGCTGAGGCTCCTGAAGTTCAAAGGCAGCTTTGAGGCCGGGATAAAATGACTTTTGTGCATCGAAGACGGCAGAATCCAGCAGAGTGTAATCCAGGGTGCCGTCATGTACGAGGTCGAGCAGGTCGGTGACGGAGTCATCATCGGTGCTGGACCATTTCAGATCAGGATGTTGCTTCTGTATTTGCTTGAGCAGCTCTGCATAGCTGGAGCCTGCAAGCACACGAATATTGCGGTTATACAGATCTTCCAGGGTTTTGGGGGCGGGGTTGCCGCGCCGGACGCGGTAGATTACGACCGGTGCGCTGCTGCGATATGCAGGCGAGAAATCAAACTGTTTGCGTCTTTCTGGTGTTGCCGTCAGGCTGGCGGCAGCAATGTGAGCATTCCTTGCCTTAAGTACCTGAAACAGACCGGCAAAACTGTCGGGCAGGGCCAGCTCCAGCTTGACGCCCAGGTGATCGGCAAAGGCCTGGGCCAGTTCATATTCGAATCCGGCCGGTTCTCCCTTGCGGATGTAATACGTCATCGGCGTATTAGTTGTGGCAAAGCGGATCAGACCGTTCTGCTTGATTGCCTCCAGCTGGGTAGGAGTACTCAGGCTGAGCATGGCCAGTCCGAAAGTCATGACGACCAGGAAGCCGAAGTAGATCAGCTCTCGTAAGTGCGGGGACTGGCGCAGTTCAAACATAGGCTCTGCTATTCTGTATCTCGATGGCCTGATCAGGTAAAATCGTCATTTAAATTTTTGCTCTCCAACGCCTGATTCGCAGGTAGAACCAAGAGGCTCGATATCAACATGCTCGTACTGCGTGGAGCTCCCGCTCTTTCGTCTTTTCGTCATGCCAAACTACTGTCCCAGATTCAGTCCCTGCTGCCTGCTGTGACTGGCCTGTACGCAGAATACACTCATTTTGCAGATCTGCAGCGTGATCTGGAAGCGCAGGAGTCTCAGGTTCTTGATCGTATCCTGCGCTATGGCCCTAAAGCCAGTGCTGAAGAGCCGATCGGTGAGCTGTTTCTGGTTGTGCCGCGTCCGGGCACCATTTCTCCCTGGTCAAGCAAGGCGACTGATATTGCCCATAACTGCGGTCTGAATGCAATCGAGCGTTTGGAGCGTGGTGTTGCCTATTATGTTCGCAGCGAACAGGCACTGTCAGCTGAGCAGCGTGAACAGGTCGCTTCATTGCTTCACGACCGCATGGTTGAAGCGATCATGACTGACCTCAGCCAGGCTGAAAGCCTCTTCCGTCATGAGCAGCCCCGTCCGATGACCCAGGTTGATATTCTGGGTGGTGGGCGCGACGCTCTGGCTAACGCTAACGTTGAGCTGGGTCTGGCGCTGGCTGAAGATGAGATCGATTATCTGGTTGAAAGTTTCACCGGGCTGGGACGTAACCCCAACGACGTTGAGCTGATGATGTTCGCCCAGGCGAACTCCGAACACTGTCGTCACAAGATCTTCAATGCCAGCTGGGATATCGATGGCGTGCGTCAGGAGCATTCCCTGTTCGCCATGATTCGCAATACCTATAACCAGGGTGGCGAAAACGTACTGTCCGCCTACAAAGACAACGCATCCGTGATCGTGGGCAGCAAGGCGGGGCGTTTCTTCCCGGATCCGGCCACGGGGCAGTACGGTTATAACCCTGAAGCGATCCATATCCTGATGAAGGTGGAAACCCATAACCACCCGACCGCGATTGCGCCCTTTTCGGGTGCGGCCACCGGCTCCGGCGGCGAAATCCGCGATGAAGGTGCGACTGGCCGTGGTTCAAAGCCGAAGGCAGGCCTGACCGGCTTTACCGTCTCCGACCTGCGTATTCCGAATTTCGAGCAGCCCTGGGAATCCACTTACGGCAAGCCTGAGCGCATTGCATCCGCACTGGATATCATGATCGAAGGCCCCATCGGCGGTGCGGCATTCAACAACGAGTTCGGTCGTCCCAACCTGACCGGTTATTTCCGTACCTTCGAGCAGCAGGTGCCCGGCGCTAACGGTAACGAGGTGCGTGGTTACCACAAGCCGATCATGATCGCCGGTGGTCTGGGCAACATCCGTGAAGAGCATGTCGAGAAAGGCGAGATTACGGTTGGTGCCAAGCTGATCTGCCTGGGTGGTCCCGCGATGCTGATCGGCCTGGGTGGCGGCGCCGCTTCCTCCATGTCTTCTGGCAGCTCTTCTGCAGATCTGGATTTTGCTTCTGTACAGCGCGGCAACCCGGAGATCGAGCGTCGTTGTCAGGAAGTAATCGATCGCTGCTGGCAGCTTGGCGAAGACAATCCGATCGCTTTTATCCACGATGTAGGTGCCGGTGGCCTGTCCAATGCCTTCCCTGAATTGGTGAAGGACGGTGGCCGAGGCGGTAACTTCGAACTGCGTAACGTCAACAACGACGAACCGGGCATGTCGCCGCTGGAGATCTGGTGTAACGAAGCCCAGGAACGTTATGTTCTGGCTGTTAAGCCGGAAGATCTGGCCCGTTTTGAGGCGATTTGTGAACGTGAGCGCTGCCCGTTTGCGGTGGTCGGTGAAGCAACAGAAGAGCACCACCTGACGCTGGGTGACACTCACTTCGAGAACAAGCCGGTCGATCTGCCGATGAGCGTGTTGTTTGGCAAGCCGCCGAAGATGCATCGCTCCATCGAACGCAAGGCTTACGAAGTGCCCGAGTTCGATACCAGCAAGATTGAGCTGGTCGATGCGGTTGAGCGCGTTCTCAAGCTGCCGGCAGTTGCATCCAAGTCCTTCCTGATCACCATCGGTGACCGCTCCATCACCGGAACTGTGGCGCGTGACCAAATGGTCGGCCCCTGGCAGGTGCCGGTAGCAGATTGTGCTGTGACAACGGCGTCCTATGACACCTATGCCGGTGAAGCCATGGCGATGGGTGAGCGCACTCCGCTGGCACTGGTAGATTCTCCGGCTTCCGGCCGCATGGCAGTCGGTGAGACCATCACCAACCTGGCGGCTGCACGTATCGGTCAGTTGTCTGACATCAAACTGTCGGCCAACTGGATGTGTGCTGCTGGGCATGCGGGAGAAGACGAGAAGCTCTACGACACTGTCAAGGCAGTGGGTATGGAGCTGTGCCCTGAGTTGGGTATTACCATTCCGGTAGGCAAGGACTCCATGTCCATGCGTACCGTCTGGGATGACAACGGCGAGCAGAAGAGTGTCACTGCGCCTATGTCGCTGATTATTTCCGGCTTCGCGCCGGTGCTGGATGCACGCAAGACGCTGACCCCGCAGTTGCGCACGGACAAGGGTGAGACCGACCTGATCCTGCTGGATCTGGGGAATGGTCAGAATCGCATGGGTCTGTCCGCGCTGGCGCAGGTGTACAACGAAGTGGGTCGGGACGTTCCGGACGTGGATGACGCCGAACTGCTGGCCAATTTCTTCGCCGCCATTCAGGAGCTCAACGAACAGGGTCTGATCCTGGCTTACCACGATCGTGCCGATGGCGGTCTGCTGGCTACCGTCGCCGAGATGGGCTTCGCCGGTCGCACTGGTGTCGATCTGAACCTGGATCTGCTCGCGGAAGATACGTCCGAGCTGGCGGCGGCGCTGTTCAATGAAGAGTTGGGTGCCGTGATCCAGATCCGTCGCGATGACATGGAAACTGTCCTCAATGAACTGAACGCGGCTGGCCTGGGGGATGTGGCCAAGGTGATTGGTACCCTGAACCCGGATCTGCAGTTGAACTGCTTCTTTGACGATGAAGAAGTGTACAGCGCTGACCTGATTCAGCTGCAGCGCTGGTGGGCCGAAACCTCCTTCCGCATCCAGTCGCTGCGTGACAACTCGGAATGTGCTCAGCAGGAATTCGATCGTCTGCTGGATCGTGAAGATCCGGGTCTGAATGCAAGTCTGAGCTTCGACCAGAATGAAGATGTGGCCGCTGAGCTGATCGCCTCCGGTGTGCGTCCGAAAGTGGCGATCCTGCGTGAGCAGGGCGTAAATGGTCAGGTTGAGATGGCAGCAGCATTTGATCGTGCTGGTTTCGAGGCGATTGATGTCCATATGAGTGACATTCTGTCTGGCCGTATTACCCTGGATCAGTTCCGTGGGTTGGTGGCCTGTGGTGGCTTCTCCTATGGCGATGTGCTGGGTGCCGGTGAAGGCTGGGCCAAGTCCATCCTGTTCAACCCGGTTGCACGTGAACAGTTCTCTGCTTTCTTCGAGCGTGAAGATACCTTCACGCTGGGCGTGTGTAACGGCTGTCAGATGCTGTCCAACCTGCATGAGCTAATTCCGGGTGCCGATCTCTGGCCGCACTTCGTGCGCAACCAGTCCGAGCAGTTTGAAGCGCGTGTGGCCATGGTGGAAGTGCAGGATAGCCCATCCATCTTCCTGCAGGGCATGGCGGGCTCCCGCATGCCGATCGCGGTGGCCCATGGCGAAGGTCGTGCCGAGTTTGAAGACGATGCGCAGCTGCGCATGTTGAATGAGTCCGGTACCGTGTCTCTGCGTTATGTGGATAACCGTGGCGATGCTACAACAGTCTATCCGGCCAACCCCAACGGTTCTCCATTGGGTATTACTGGTCTGACTACGCCTGATGGCCGTGTCACCATCATGATGCCGCATCCGGAGCGTGTCTTCCGTGCTGTGCAGAACTCGTGGTCACCGGATGACTGGTCAGAAGATGGTGCATGGATGCGCATGTTCCGTAATGCACGCGTCTGGGTTGGAGAATAAGTACAGCTTTCCTTCAGATAAGAAAACGGCAGCTTCGGCTGCCGTTTTTATTGCATACGGATAATTCATTCAGGGGCGTACATATACAAAGCCTTGTTGCTGCAGGAAAACGATTTCGGGTAGTCCTGCCTGAACCATATCTTCCGCATTGACGTCATACAGCTGTTCACGGGTAATTCGGTATGCATCCAGAGTGTTGCCACAGATAATAAAGCGAGTGCCGTTAAGGCGGAGGGTATCGAGAGTAACCTGTTTGGTCTTATCCTGCTTGGCGCTTATAAAATACTCGATAGCCTTGCCGTGGATGACGGCACTCAAATCTATATTTCCTTCACCGACTGTCTGTATGTGGTTACGGATGTTGGTAAAAGTCGCTGCCAGGCGTGAAGGGTCGCTGTAGTTAATGTGATAAATGACTTTCTGGGGTGGATAGGTCTTGTCCGCGAAGGCGTGAGTTGTGACAAGAAGTAATGCCCACGCCAGTAAACAGGATCTGAGCATGACTGGATTCTCTTTAATTTGGGTGGTCTGGCAAGAAATGAAGGCGCAAAAAAGCCGGCATCAAGCCGGCTTTTTTGTGAGCTTCAGGCGGTTGAGCAGATTACTGCTGAACGCGCTTCTGACCCATGATTTCAACGTCTACACGACGGTCCGGACGCAGACATGCAATCAGCTCAGCGCCACGGCCGGTGCAGTTTGCAACCGGGGCGGACTCGCCCATGAAGCCGATAGCCATTTTGCTTGCGTCAACACCAGCCTGTTCCAGCTTGGCAGCAACGGCGCGTGCGCGACGCTCAGACAGCTTTTCGTTGTAAGCTGCAGAACCGATGAAGTCTGCGTAACCTACCAGCTTAACGCTCTGCAGGCTGGCCAGAGAGCCGATGTAGTTAACGATGTTGCTTACATCACCAACCTGGGTGCTGTCGAAGTCGAAGTACAGGGCGAACTTCTTCTCAACGTCAGCCATGGCAGCCGGAGCCGGAGCCGGAGCCGGTTCTTCAGCTTTGGCCATTACGTTGTCGCAGCCTTCAACCGCCTGTTCCTGAGTCCAGAAACCAGTGTGCCAGCACTCACCGAAGCTGGTGCGCCAGATAGTGTCGCTGGAGTTTGTGGCATAACCCGGTACTGCAGCCTGAGCGGCAGAAGCGCCCAGGGCGATCGCCAATCCAGCAGCAATTGCAATTTTTTTCATCATTATATCCTTGTGCCAGGTGGATGTTTGAATTTGCAAACAGTTTAGTACATTACAGCAAATTTCGCCTTAACAGCAGCAGAACGCTTGTATTCCATACAAGCTGTTGTTTCAAGGCTGCATCAGCTAACAGCTATACTAGCTTAAGGCAGAACTTTTTTATACGGTTTGACGGTGACTTTCTGATAAACACCGGCCGCGAAGTAAGGGTCGGCATCGGCCCAATTCTGGGCATCTGCAAGTGAATCAAATTCGGCAATAACGAGGCTGCCAGTAAAGCCCGCCGGGCCTGGGTCCTCACTGTCGATGGCGGGATGCGGCCCGGCGACGAGCAGTCGTCCCTGCTGTTTAAGCTGCTCCAGTCGCTCCAGATGATCCGGGCGCGCTGCCATGCGTTTATCAAGGACGTTTGGCTTATCTTCAGCCATGATGGCGTAATACATTATTGTTCTCCGTTATGTTGATCCTGCTGAGGCATATGACGGGAAATGTACACCCCCTGGGCAATGATAAACACCAGTGTGCAGCCAAGCATGCCGAAGAGTTTGAAATTGACCCAGGCTTCTTCGCTCATGGTGTGGACAACTGCCAGATTAAGTATTCCCATCAGGACGAAAAAGACGGTCCAGCCCATATTCAGTTGGCGCCAGATACGCTCGGGAAGTTCAATGCTGCTCTCCATCATGCGCTGGACGATGGGTTTTTGGCCGATAAAGTGACTGCCGAGAAATGCCAGCGCGAATAACCAGTTAACTACAGTCGGTTTCCACTGAATGAACGCCTTATCGTCAAGTAACACTGTGGCCCCCCCAAGCACAACGACCAGACCGAGAGTAACCAGCTGCATTTTTTCGATGCGATGAGTCTTGATCCAGGTGTAAGCCATTTGTAACAACGTGGCAGGAATCAGGACGGCAGTGGCCAAAATGATGTCGCCACTGAATTTATATACGGCAAAGAATATAATGACTGGAAGAAAGTCGAGTAATAGTTTCATCGTCCTGCTAATCTGACCAGTAAGTGAATATGAAGGTGCGCCCCTAATCGTGACCAACCTGAACCTTGCAGAGCAATTGAAGTTTGATCTGCATATGCATAGTACAGCATCTGATGGTGCGCTGTCCCCGGCTGAGCTGGTTGAGCAGGCAGCCGAGAATTCGATCCGCTGTCTGGCTTTGACTGATCACGACACCCTTGCTGGTTTAAAGGAAGCGCAGATTGCCGCAGATCGGTTGGGAATCAGATTTATACCCGGGGTTGAATTAACCTGCCTCTGGAATAAGCGTACGCTTCACCTGCTTGGGCTCGGGATTGATCCGGACTATGAGGGCTGGCGAGATTATGAATCACGTCTGCAAGTGTTGCGTGAGAAGCGGGCCGAGGTTATTGCCACCAAGTTGCGCGCCAAGCGCGCTCCAGAGGATATTCTGGAGCGCGCTCGAAAGTTTGCAGGCTGTGGACAGATAGGTAGGCCGCATTTTGCCAAAGCGCTTGTGGAAGCAGGGTTCGTAAGCAGTGAAAACGAAGCTTTTGATCGTTATCTTGGCCAGGGTAAAACGGGTGATGTAAAGGCTGAGTGGCCAGAGGTGAGCGAGTCCATTGCTATTGTTCAAGAGAGTGGCGGATTTGCGATTTTGGCTCATCCAACCAAATACAATATGACCTTTTCCAGACTCAGACTGCTTTTATCGTCATTGTCTGAAGCTGGTATGGATGGGTTTGAGGTTGCCTATCCCGGTATTAGCCAGGATTACATTCGATTAATGCTCAAACAAGCCGAAGCGCTGGATTTGAAGGTTTCCTCCGGGAGTGATTTCCATAACCCGGCGCATCATTGGACCGGTTTGGGGCGCTTTCCTAAGGTGGATTCGCCCAGACATCTTATTCATCAGTTTTATACGGATATGCCCCTTCGAGCCTGATACAGGGTGCACATTGATACAGGAGGCTTAAGCATGAGCCAGTTTTTTCAGATTCATCCAGATAACCCTCAGCAACGTTTGATTCAGCAGGCGGTTGAAATTCTCCATCAAGGGGGAGTCATCATTTACCCAACGGACTGCGCGTACGCACTGGGGTGTCACTTGGGTGACAAAAAAGCAGTCGATCGAATCAAGCAGATTCGTCGTCTGGATGATAAGCACAACTTTACTCTGGTCTGTGACGATTTGTCCTCAATTGGTACGTATGCCAAAGTTGATAATCAGCAGTTCAGGTTATTAAAAGCGCACACGCCAGGCGCTTACACGTTTATTCTACCAGCCACAACTGAGGTACCACGCCGTTTATTGCATCCAAAGCGTCGGACCATCGGTATTCGTGTACCTGATAATGCGATAGTGTCGGCCCTGTTGTCTCAGTTGGGTGAGCCCATAATGAGTACCTCATTGATAATGCCTGGAGAGGAGTTGCCAATGACGGACCCATATGAAATGCGTGATCTCTTGCAGCATCAGGTTGATCTCATCATTGATGGTGGTTATTGCGGTATGGAAGCCACCAGCGTAATCAATATGGTGGATGATGTTCCTGAAGTTGTTCGAGAAGGGGCTGGTAATACCGAACATTTTAAATAATTATTCTCTTTTTATTGAAAAAAAGTCTTTTATAGCGATAATTAAACGTAATTAACGACTGACTAATGGCGCTTTAAAATGACTGACTTCATTAAGATACTGACTCGCAAGAACTCTTTACGCAAACAGTGCCAGGAAATGAGTCTGGCAGACATCGACAAGGTAATTGCGGACCTGAACGATATTCGTGCTGAAATCGAGGAAACTGCCCAGCGTCAGGCTGAAATGGAGCAGGCCAAGAAGCAGCAGGTTGAAGAAATTCAGCGTCTGATGAAGGAAGCGGGAATCGGCCTTGATGAGCTCAAGCAGGGAGTTGAGCCTGTTTCGCGTAAATCAGTCAAGGCAAAGTATGTTATCACCGATAGCGAAGGTAATGAGCATAGCTGGTCTGGCCGTGGTCGTACCCCGATCGCTTTCCGTGAGTACATGGATCAGCATAACCTGACCAAGGAAGAGTTGCCGACTCTGGATTGATCAGGCATCATGCTTTCGGTTCGAAGCCTCTTCGGGAATACCTGAAGGGGCTTTTTTAATTTTTCAGGATATATTCGGGCGGTCCTTACCTGGAGCGCCTCAGGAGACGTCAAAATGCATGATGAAAAATTGCAGAAAGTTTTGGCGCGTTCCGGTTTTGGCTCGCGTCGTGAGATGGAGCGTTGGATAGAAAGTGGTCGTATAACCTTGAACGACCATCCAGCGACCCTTGGTGACCGGGTAACAGCTGAGGATCGCGTGTGTGTCGATGGCAAGGAAGTTGAGCTGACCTTTTCGGCAACGGCCGAACGTCGAGTGCTGGTTTATAACAAGCCGCTGGGTGAAGTTTGCACTCGTCATGACCCGGAAGGTCGTCCTACTGTCTTCGACAATCTGCCACCACTGAAGCAGGGGCGTTGGGTGGCGATTGGGCGTTTGGATATCAATACCAGTGGTCTGCTGATTTTTACCACCGATGGTGAGCTGGCTAATTGCATGATGCACCCATCAATGCAAATTGATCGTGAGTATGCTGTAAGGGTATTGGGTGATGTGGATGAGGCGATGTTGGAGCGCCTCAAGCAGGGGGTCTTGCTGGACGACGGCATGGCACGTTTTACTGACGTGCGTTACTTCGATGGTGAGGGCGCCAACAAGTGGTATCACTGCGTGGTTATGGAAGGTCGTAACCGTGAAGTTCGTCGTCTCTGGGAATCTCAGGGTTTACAGGTGAACCGTCTGAAGCGGGTTCGTTTTGGTCCCGTCTTCCTGCCCAGTGATATCAAGGTGGGTACCTGGCGTGAGCTGGCCCCGAAAGAGGTTGACCTCTTGTCGAAAGAGGTGGGGCTGGATGTGGCGCGTACTCACCATCCGACACCGCTGGAGTCTGAAAAGGAAAAACGTCTATACAAGCGTCAGCGTGTGCGTCAGGAAGTAATCAAGGGACAAAGTGAAGAAGAGAAGCCACGCACTGCAGGTAAGAAGCGAAGCAAAGCTCGTTCGGTTGGTAAGCGTAATGTCAGTCGCCGCGGTCGTCGCGTGTAAACACGGCAGCAGTGCTTAAAAAAAGGGGGCTTAGCCCCCTTTTTTTGTTTCATGGATGGGGCTCAGGCGCTTTCATCACCCTGAGCGTCCAGAGATTGGCCGTTGATCTGGCGGCTGTCCGCTCCCATTAAATACAGATACAAAGGCATGATTTCGGCGGGTGTCGGGTTGCTTTCAGGTGGCTCGGCCGGATAGGCATATGCACGCATTTGAGTGCGTGTCGCCCCGGGATTGATTGCATTGACCCTGATGTTGGGAGTATTTTCCAGTTCGTCTGCCAGTACCTGCATCATGCCTTCGGTTGCAAACTTGGAGACTGCATAGGCACCCCAGTAGGCGCGCCCTTTGCGGCCGACACCGGAGGACGTGAAGATGATTGATGCGTCCTCGGAGCGCTGCAGCAGTGGAAGCAGGGATTGCGTCATCAGAAAGGGGGCGTGCACATTGACACGCATTACCTGTTCCCAGGTGATGGGGTCGTATGTTTCCAGCGGGGTACGCATCCCCAGAAGTCCCGCGTTGTGAAGGACGCCGTCCAAGCGGCCAAACTCGTCAAACAGCTGGTTGCTCAGTTCGATGTAGTCATGCTCGGTGGCAGAGTCGAGGTTCATCGGTACGATGGCAGGTTGAGGGTAGCCTGCATTCTCTATCTCATCGTAGAGTGACTCCAGCTTTTCCAGGGTTCGCCCCAGCAGTACCACAGTGGCGCCGTGCGCCGCATACTGCCAGGCGGCGGCTCGGCCTATACCCTCGCCAGCGCCAGTCACCAGAATGATGCGGTCTTTGAGTAGGCCGGCTGGGGCGTCGTAGTGAAACATCCTAAGCTCCTTGGTATGAGTCGGGCGAAAAGCAGATATTAACTGGCCTTCATGATTGAGTGTAGCAGCGGTTGAAGATCAGTAGAGCGATGGCTGATATGGTCGCTGCACCACTCTTCGGGTGTTTCCCCGGAATTGAGATAGCCCCATCCGGCAGCGATGGTGCACATGTTGGCTGCACGGCCTGCCTCAATATCCCGGACGTGATCGCCGACGTAGACGCTATGCTCGGGTGCCACACCAAGCTGATGGCATGCCAGCAGCAGCCCTTCAGGGTCCGGTTTTGCTCGGCTGACGTCTTCCGGGCAGATGATGCTGCCGCAGCGAGTATCCAGGTCCAGAGTTTTCAATAATGGTTGAGTAAAGCGTTTGGGCTTGTTGGTCACAATACCCCAATGAATCCCGTTGTGGTCCAGCCAGTCCAGCAGCTCGAGCATGCCGGGGAAGAGGCTGCTGCTGATGATCAGTTGCTCGGCATAGTAATCCAGTAATTGCTGGTGCAGCCGAGGAAAGTCCTCGGCATCACTCTCGAGCTTGAACGCATGGCAGACCATTGCGCGTGCGCCGTTGGATACTTGGGTGCGCAGTGAGTCGTAGCCGATTTCGGGGCGGCCTGCTTCAGTCAGCATTCGATTGACGACGCGATGAAAATCTTGAGCCGTGTCAAGCAAAGTACCGTCCAGATCGAAAAGTACGGCCGCCGGGAAATTCATCAATCAACCTCTTTGCGGCAGGCCAGCATGTAGTTTACATCGACATCCGAGCTGTCCAGACGATAGGCCTTGGTTAGAGGGTTGTAGACCAGTCCCGTCATCTCCTCAATCTCCAGGCCTGCACTTCGAACCATCTGGCCGAGTTCGGCGGGGCGGATGAATTTGTTGAAATCATGAGTGCCTGCAGGAACCAGTTTGAGCACCCTTTCTGCACCCAGAATGGCAAACAGGTAGCTTTTGGGATTGCGGTTCAGCGTTGACAGGAATACCTTGCCGCCGGGTTTGACCAGGCGGGCGCAGGCGCGTACTACCGAGGCGGGGTCGGGGACATGCTCCAGCATCTCCATGCAGGTGACGATGTCGTATTGCTCGGGGTGTTCTTCAGCCAGGTCTTCGACAGTAATGCGGCGATACGAGACCTTGACGCCGCTTTCTAAACCGTGAAGTTTGGCTACTTTGAGCGGTGCTTCACCCATGTCGATGCCACTGACCTCGGCGCCACGATGAGCCATGGCTTCGGACAGGATGCCGCCGCCGCAGCCTACATCCAGCACCTGCTTGCCTGCCAGTTGGCCAATACGGTCTATGAAGTCGACCCGCAGCGGGTTGATGTCATGCAGAGGTTTGAACTCGCTGTCCCGATCCCACCAGCGGCTGGCGAGTTCTTCAAATTTGGCAATTTCGGCCGGGTCGAGATTCAGCCCGCGATCCTCTTTCATGCTCAGTGCCCTTGCTCAAGATTCCAGTAGCGCGCATTCTAGCATTATGGCGTTTGGCTCGGAAATCGGGATGCCATTTGTGAGCAGGGGGAAAGTATGATCGATTTGTGGAAGCGCGCTGACAGCACTGTGTCTGAAAACAAGGGGCAACCCCGAAGAGGCTGGGCCGGATTGTCGGAGCAGGCGATGATAGAGTTGCTCAACCGGGCAGACAGTCTTCATTTTGAGGCTGGTTCGAACCTGTGGGAGCAGCGTCCGGAGCTTGCACAGCGCATGCTGTTGGTCATGGAAGGTGGGCTGAACCTCAATGGTGTGTCCGAGTCACCCATAGAGATTCCGGCTGGCCTGGCAATCAATGCCTTGTCGGAGTTCTTATCGGACCTTCGAGGCGTGGCTCTGGAGGCCTCGGTTCGCAGCCATATTCTGGTGTTGTCCAGGTCGCAGTTTGAACAGCTGCGTGAGCAGACTCAGATCACCCTGCTGCAGAGAGGGCAGTCTGCCGTTGTGCGAATCATGTCTGCGCTGATGGAGGAACAGGCCAGTTTGAGGCAAAGCTGTCGACAGTTGTCAGTGAATGCCTTGGTCGAAATGAGAGGGCAGCAGGCTGGACTGGAACGCTCTGATGGTCTGCAAGCAATCATTGAACGTATTCCGCGATTGCCTGTGTCCAGTCTTGAATTGATGGAGCGTTTGCTGGACCAGGACAGTACTCATGGTCAGGTGATCGAGATGGTCAGGGAAGATCCGGCTATGACAGCTACTCTGCTCAAGGCGATCAATTCCCCGGCCTACAATTTTGGGCATCAGGTTACAGATGTCAGTCATGCGGTCACTCTGCTTGGCTATGAAGGCGTCTATCAAATCATCATGGCTGAAACTCTGCGTAAGGCACTGCCTGATACGGAGGGTTTCAGGGCGAGTCACCAGCGCGCGGTCACCCTTTCATACATTGCTTTCGCGATGGCGCAGCTGACCGGTCGAGCGCGTCCTGCTGAGTTATCCACAATTGCGCTGTTGCATGATATCGGTCGTGTCGTTCTGGCTGTCATGCAGTCTCAGCAACCGGCAAGCAAGCCCTTCATCAGGCAGACGCCATCCGGTGTGGCGGGAGGGCTGCTGTTGCAAAGCTGGCTGTTACCGGAAGCAATTTGGAAGGTGGTTGCTCAGCAGCACTATCCTTACCGGCTGCCACCAGAGCAGCTGCCTTCCGTCTGGCGTGATGCAGTTGCCCTCATACACCTGTCGAGCTGGGTTCTGGAATACTTGAATAAACAGAGTCACTCAGCACCCTTTATTGAAGCTTATCAGCGCCAACTTGGGCTGGACCCGATGACGTCGCAAAAGCTTTGGCAGCAAAAGCTCGTACCGTTGCTGAGCAAGCGACGCAATGCCTTGCCGGCTTCGTTAAGAAGGATGCTGGGTTAAAGTCTGCAATTTTGGTCTGGCTGTCGTATCTAGCGTGAATTGATCCTCGCTGTGGTATACTTCCGCAGTTTATAAGCGCGCCATCAGGGCGTGCTCGGGTACCGGATCAAGGAAAGCTGTGCGAATGGGTGATTTAGCCAAAGAAGTTCTGCCAGTCAACATTGAAGACGAGCTGAAACAGTCCTACCTCGATTACGCCATGAGTGTGATTGTTGGCCGAGCTCTGCCGGATGTGCGTGACGGCTTGAAACCGGTTCATCGGCGTGTATTGTTCGCCATGAACGAACTGAACAACGACTGGAATAAGCCGTATAAAAAGTCGGCGCGTGTAGTCGGCGACGTCATCGGTAAATACCACCCGCACGGTGACAGTGCGGTCTATGACACCATCGTCCGCATGGCGCAGGATTTTTCCATGCGTTACATGCTGGTCGACGGCCAGGGCAACTTCGGTTCCGTGGATGGCGACTCGGCGGCAGCCATGCGTTATACCGAAATCCGTATGGCCAAGATCTCTCACGAGTTATTGGCTGATCTGGACAAGGAAACGGTGGACTTCGTTGATAACTACGATGGCACCGAGAAAATTCCCGCTGTTCTGCCGACCCGCGTTCCGAACCTGCTGGTCAATGGCTCTGCCGGTATTGCGGTGGGTATGGCGACCAATATACCCCCTCATAACCTGGGTGAAGTGGTCAAGGGCTGTCTGGCGCTGATTGATAACCCGGAGATCAGCATCGATGAGCTGATGGAGTCCATTCCAGGTCCCGACTTCCCCACTGGCGGCATTATCAACGGTCGTGCCGGTATCCTGCAGGCCTACCGCACCGGTCGTGGACGTATCTATGTACGAGCCCGCCATCACGTCGAAGATCATCCCAAAAACGGTCGGCCGATGCTGGTGATCACCGAGATCCCGTATCAGCTCAACAAGGCTCGTCTAATCGAGAAGATTGCAGAACTGGTCAAAGAGAAGAAGATCGAGGGGATCAGTGAGCTGCGTGACGAGTCCGACAAGGATGGTATGCGCATCGTGATTGAGCTGCGTCGTGGTGAAGTCCCCGAGGTGGTGATCAATAACCTCTTTGCTCAGACTCAGCTGCAGAGCGTCTTTGGCATCAATATGGTTGCACTGGTCGATGGCCAGCCCAAGATCCTGGATCTGAAAACCATACTGGAATGCTTCGTACGCCACCGTCGCGAAGTCGTGACCCGTCGTACCATCTTTGAACTGCGCAAGGCGCGTGAGCGTGGTCACGTTCTGGAAGGCCTGGCGATAGCGCTGGCCAACATTGATCCGGTCATCGAGCTGATCAAGAGCTCGCCCACTCCGGCTGAAGCCAAGGAACGCCTCATCGCTACGGCATGGGCACCGGGCAACGTCACCGACATGCTGGAACGTGCCGGTGAAACGGCTTGCCGTCCTGAAGACCTTGAGCCTCAGTTCGGTTTGCGAGATGGCCACTACTACCTGTCGCCGCTTCAGGCGCAGGCAATCCTGGATCTGCGCCTGCACCGTTTGACCGGCCTGGAACACGAAAAGCTGATTGCGGAATATCGTGAGCTGCTTGAGAAGATCGCGGAATTGCTGCACATCCTGGGGTCCTACGAGCGCCTGATGGAAGTGATCCGCGAAGAGCTTGAAGCTTTGGTTGCCGAGTATGCCGATGATCGTCGCACCGAGATTCAGGCCTCCATGCAGGATTTGACCGTAGCAGACTTGATCACCGAAGAAGACATGGTGGTGACCATTTCCCATGCCGGCTATGCCAAGACTCAGCCGCTGACCGATTACCAGGCGCAGCGTCGTGGCGGTAAGGGCAAGTCGGCCACAGCGATGAAGGACGAGGACTTTATCGAGCACCTTCTGATCGCGAATACCCATGATACCGTGCTCTGCTTCACCAATATGGGCAAGGTGTACTGGCTCAAAGTGTATGAGATCCCGCCGGCAAGTCGTGCTTCACGTGGTCGCCCGGTGGTGAATATCCTGCCGTTGGCCGAGGATGAGTGGATCAGCACCATTCTGCCAGTTAAGGAGTTTGACCCTGAACGTTTCATCTTCATGGCGACCGCTAACGGTACCGTCAAGAAGACACCACTGGATGCATTCTCGCGTCCACGCAGCACCGGCTTGATTGCGTTGGATATCGTTGAAGGTGACCGTTTGATCGGCGCTACCCTGACCAGTGGTCAGGACGATGTCATGTTGGTGAGCAGTGCCGGCAAGGCAATTCGTTTCAACGAAAATGATGTACGAGCCATGGGCCGAACGGCTCGCGGCGTGCGTGGCGTGAAACTGGACGACGATGCACGCGTTATCGCGCTGATCGTGCCTCAGGCAGGCGGTGAAGTGCTGACCGCATCCGAGAACGGCTATGGCAAGAAAACCCGTGTGGACGAGTTCCCGCTGCGTGGTCGTGGTGGACAGGGTGTAATTGCCATGCAGTGCACCGAGCGTAACGGTCAGTTGGCCGGAGCTGTTCAGGTGTTTGAGGGTGACGACGTGATGCTGATCAGCGACCGGGGTACCCTGGTACGTACTCGCAGCAGTGAAATCTCCAGCCTGGGTCGAAACACCCAGGGTGTGATGCTTATTCGTCTGGCTGAAGAAGAGGCTCTGGTCGGTATTGCCCGCATCGAAGAGCCCGAGGAAGACGAAAACGCTGACGAAGGCGAGGAAGTGGCTGCTGAGTCGAATGTTACCGTTGACGCTGATGAGGCTGCTGGCGAAACGGTGCCTGATACCGGTGATGAATAATTTCCGTTTATACAAGTGGAAGCAAAAACAGATATGACGCGCAAATTCAATTTCAGTGCAGGTCCAGCGGCGTTGCCGGAAGAGGTCCTGTTGCAGGCGCAAGCAGAGCTGCTGGATTGGCATGATAAAGGGCTCTCCATTATGGAGATGAGCCACCGCAGTGCCGAGTATGTCGGTGTGGCCGAGCAGGCCGAGCAGGACCTGCGTGACCTGATGGGCATCCCTGACAACTACAAGGTGCTCTTCCTGCAGGGTGGTGCGAGCGCCCAGTTCGCAATGGTACCGATGAACCTGCTACGTGGCGCGGCATCGGCTGACTATATCAATACCGGTATTTGGTCGAAGAAGGCCATCAAGGAGGCTCAGCGCTACGGCAACGTCAACATCGCTGCCAGCGTTGAGGCCAACAACTTCACTTCGGCACCGGCTCAATCCGAGCTGCAGCTGGATTCGAATGCGGCCTATCTGCACTACACCACCAATGAAACCATCGGTGGTGTCGAGTTTGACTATATTCCGGATAGTGGCAAGGTGCCGCTGGTTGCCGACATGTCCTCTGATATTCTGTCGGCGCCCGTTGATGTCAGCCGCTTTGGCCTGATTTACGCCGGTGCACAGAAGAATATCGGTCCGGCAGGACTGACCGTAGTCATTGTGCGCGAAGATCTGATCGGCCAGACCCTGGCCGGTACACCCAGCATGTACGACTACAAAATTCATGCTGATGCCGACTCGATGAACAATACGCCGCCGACCTTTGGCTGGTATTTGGCGGGGCTGGTGTTCCAGTGGCTCAAGCGCCAGGGGGGGGTTGAGGCGATTGCAGAAGTGAACCGTCGCAAGGCCGCCAAACTCTATGCGGCTATTGATGGCAGTGACTTCTACGCCAACCCGGTCGCGATCAACAACCGCTCGATCATGAATGTTCCCTTCACCCTGGCTGATACGGCTCTGGAAAAGCGTTTTCTGGAGCTGGCTGAAGCCGAAGGACTGCTCAACCTGAAGGGACATCGTTCTGTTGGCGGCATGCGTGCCAGCATCTACAACGCCGTGCCGGAAGCAGCAGTGGATGCCCTGATCGACTTCATGCAGCGTTTCGAGAAAGAGCAGGCCTGAGATGAGTGCGAATCAACCGCCGGCGGGCGGAGCGCAGGAAGCGGAACTGCGGGTTCTGCGTGACCAAATCGACAGTGTCGATCGCCAGATCCATCAGTTGCTGAACGACCGTGCACGCCTTGCGCAGCAGGTTGCCGAAGTAAAGGAACGTTTTCGTCAGGGGGATGAAACGCCGGTGTTCTATCGCCCCGAGCGAGAGGCCCAGGTGTTGCGTGCGGTGATGGCTCGCAATGAAGGCCCGCTGTCGGATGCCACTGTCGGTCGGTTGTTTCGTGAAATAATGTCCGTATGCCTCGCGCTTGAAGAACCCCTCAAGATCGTATTCCTCGGTCCTGAGGGAACGTTTATCCAGCAGGCGGCACAAAAGCATTTCGGTCAGGCTGCCAAGTGTCAGGCACTCGACAGCCTTGAGCAGGTGTTCACCTCAGTCGAAAACGGTGAGGCGCACTATGCCGTCGTGCCGATCGAAAGCGAGGATGCAGGCCTGATTAGGCACACACTGGATCTTTTTCGTCGTTTCGATCTTTATATCTGCGGCGAAGTCGAGTTGTCACCTGACGCTGCGACAGGCCAACTCAACCGTTGTCCTCGTTATCTGGTCGTGGGGCGTGATGCCATTGGTCCCAGCGGCGAAGACAAAACCTCCCTGTTGTTGGTATGCCGTGATGAGCCGGGGGCCTTGCATGATCTGCTGGCTCCCTTCCATCGGCGTAAGATCAGTTTGACTCGTCTTGAGACTCGTAGCAGCGGGGAACATGACTGGAAAATGCTGTTCTATATTGATTTTGAAGGGCATGTCAGTGATAGCGGGGTTGCCGAGTTGCTGACCGAGCTGAATGACCTGCAGGTGGAGGTCAAACATCTGGGATCCTACCCGAAAGCCGTTTTGTAAGTTTTTACTCGATCAGAAGGATGCCAACACATGTCATGCGATTTTATGGCACTGGCAACACCTGGCGTGCAGGGACTGCACCCCTATGAAGCCGGCAAACCGGTGGAGGAGCTTGAGCGTGAGCTGGGTATCAGCAACATCATCAAGCTGGCAAGTAATGAAAACCCGCTGGGTCCCAGCGCAATGGCCATGGCTGCGGTGGAAAGTGCACTGTCGGAATCGACCCGTTATCCGGATAGTAATGGCTTTGGTCTCAAGCGTGCTTTGCGGCAATACTACGGTCTGGCTGCCGATCAACTGACGCTGGGGAATGGATCCAACGATGTGCTGGAGCTCATCACACGCGCTTTCCTGAATCCGGATGATGAGGTGGTCTTTTCCGAGTATGCCTTTGCGGTCTACCCGATTCTGACTCAGGCCTGCAGCGCAAAAGCAGTCATTACACCTGCTCGCGACTACGGCCATAATTTACAGGCAATGGCCGAGGCCATTTCGGACAAAACCCGGTTGCTCTTTATTGCCAACCCAAACAACCCCACCGGCACGGCATTGATGCGCGAAGAGCTGGTGGCATTTCTGGATTCTGTTCCTCAGACGGTTATTGTCGTGCTCGATGAAGCCTACACCGAGTACGTTGAGTCAGCAGATTTTCCTGATGGTCTTGAGTTGTTGCCCCAATACCCCAACCTGATAGTTACCCGAACGTTTTCCAAAGCCTGGGGGCTGGCGGGGCTGAGAGTTGGCTTCGCCGCTGCGAATCCTGAAATCACAGACCTGCTCAATCGGGTAAGGCAGCCTTTCAATGTCTCTCATCTGGCGCTGGCGGCAGCCGAAGCGGTACTGTCTGATCATGATTACCTGAAACGCAGCGTTGACCTTAACCGGGATGGCATGCAGCAGCTTGAAGAAGGGCTCAAATTGCAGGGGCTGGGTTTTATTCCCTCGTATGGCAACTTTGTCACCGTTGATGTGGCGCGCCCAGCTCAGCCTGTGTTCGAGGCGCTGCTGCATGAAGGCGTCATTGTGCGTCCATTGGCACCCTATCGAATGCCACAGCATCTCAGGATCAGCATCGGTCTGCCGGAAGAAAACGATCGCTTCCTGCGGGCCTTGAGGCAGGTGCTCGCGTGCTGAATTACACCTCCACGTCAAAATATCGTCTCGAGCGTGTTCTGATTATTGGTCTGGGACTGATCGGCGGTTCACTGGCCAAGGCACTGAAAACCCGTTCCTGTGTCGGAGAAGTGGTGGGCGCCGACCGTAACCTGGATGAATGTCGTCTGGGGCTGCAGTTGGGTGTGATCGACAGGGTCGCTGAGGATCTGGCGGCAGAGGTCTCGAGAGCTGATCTGATCGTACTGGCAGTGCCTGTAAAGGCAATGGAAACCGTATTGGAGATGATCCGCCCTCATCTGAAGCTCCAAACCCTGGTGACTGATGTGGGCAGTACCAAGGGGAACCTGGTTCAAGCAGCGCGCCGAATTTTCGGACACCTGCCGGCAACGTTTATCCCAGGGCATCCCATTGCCGGTGCTGAAAAGAGCGGGGTGCGTGCGTCAGATGCAGACCTGTTCGAACATCATAAAGTCATACTGACCCCATTACCTGAAACCGACCCTAACGCCACTCTTGAGCTGGCGCGCCTTTGGCAGGCGGTTGGAGCAGAAGTGTTGCAGATGGAGGTGGGGCGGCATGATGAAGTCTTGGCGGCAACCAGTCATCTGCCACATCTGTTGGCGTTCTCACTGGTCGACACACTTGCACGAGAGGAAGAAAACCTCGATATCTTCCGCTACGCTGCCGGAGGCTTCCGCGACTTTACCCGTATTGCAGCCAGTGATCCCACCATGTGGCATGACATCTGTATTGCCAATCGGGACGCCATCCTGGCCCAAATTGATCGCTATACCCAAGGCGTGGCACGTTTGCGGCGTGCCATCGATCAGGGTGACAGCGAGGGCATGCTGGGAATCTTTACCCGCGCCAAGGCAGCACGTGACCACTTTACCCGTTTGCTGAACAAGGCAAGCTATTCATCGAACGATCATACGAGAGCGGTAAACTTGCGCGCCCGAGGTGGAGCTCGTTTGAACGGTGAATTCAGTCTGCCCGGTGATAAATCGATTTCGCATCGAGCCATCATCCTTGCGGCGATCGCTGAAGGGGTAACAGACATTAACGGTTTCCTCGAGAACGAGGACAGTCTGGCGACTTTGCAGGCGCTGCGTGACATGGGTGTGGTGATCGAAGGACCGCATCAGGGGCAGGTCAGGGTATTCGGGGTTGGCCTTAACGGACTAAAGCCGCCACCAGGACCCTTGTATCTGGGACATTCGGCTACCGCCATGCGTTTGTTGGCCGGTGTGTTGGCCGCTCAGTCATTTGATACCGAGTTGTTTGGTGATGAAGCCTTGTGCCTGCGTGACATGACAAGGGTTGCGGAGCCTTTGCGACAGATGGGGGCGTTGATCGAAACCGGTGAAAAAGGTGGTGCGCCCCTGCGTATAAAAGGTGGGCAGCAGTTGCGGGGGATCGATTACTGTCTGCCGGTACCCAGTGCGCAGATCAAGTCATCCCTGCTGCTGGCCAGTCTTTGGGCCGAAGGTGAAACCTGCATTCGTGAGACGGTGGCGACACGGGATCATACCGAGCGCATGCTGGCAGCGATGGGGGCCGATATTGAGCGTACGGATGCCGGTATCAGGCTGGTTCCGGGCGATAGTTTGAAAGCCACCAACATTGATGTGCCAGGGGATATGTCCTGGGCGACACTGTTCATGCTTGCCGCCGGTTCTGAGCACAGCTGTGGCCGTTATCGATTGCGTGCCGTGGGGATTAATCCCAGCCGTATCGGTGCCTTGGTGTTACTGCAGCAAATGGGTGCAGGCATAACGCTTGAGCATCGGAGAGAGCAACTGGGTGAGCCTGTTGCTGATCTGGTGATTGAGGCAGGACAGCGACTCAAGGGAATTGATGCTGATGCAGAGCTCTTGGCACCTGCTCTGGATGAGTTGCCACTGTTGCTCGTCGCGGCTGCGGTGGCAGAAGGCGAGAGCCGTTTCAGTGGTCTGGCCCGCTTGAAGCACAAGGAAGATGATCCTGTGCACAAAACCGTGACCTTGCTCGTTGAGCTTGGTGCGGCGGTTGAGCAGGATGAAGACAGTATCCGAATCACCGGCGGCAGCTTGCGGGCCGGTAGTGTCGATGCCAAGGGCAGTCTCCGAGTGGCAATGGCCCTGTTGGCAGCCGGTTTGTGCAGCGTTGAAACGATAACAGTGACCCAGAGTGGAACTCTGCTGGCAGCCTATCCGGATTTTGTTGAACAGGCGCAGCGGGTTGGTCTGAACGTTCATAAGGAGGAGGACTGATGTCCATCCAGAATAAACAGATAGCAGTCATCGCGGTTGATGGCCCCAGTGGATCAGGCAAGGGCACTATCTGTCAGTTGCTGGCGAAGGAGTTGGGTTGGCATTTGCTCGACAGCGGGGCGCTGTATCGTCTGACCGCCCTGGCAGCTCGTCATCATGGTGTTGAACTGGATGATGTGGAAGCGCTGGAAGTCATGGCCGAACATCTGGATGTCCAGTTCAAGGCATCTGATAGCGGCAAGGCTGTGCAGATCATTCTGGAAGGGGAAGAGGTCACCCACGCAATCCGTAATGAAAGGGTTGGAGAGGATGCGTCTGTGATAGCCGCGCTCGGACCGGTTCGAAGAGCGTTGCTGAACCGTCAACGTGACTTTGCACAGGCCCCGGGGCTGGTGGCAGACGGTCGTGATATGGGGACTGTTGTGTTCCCGTCGGCCGAATTGAAGGTCTACCTGGATGCCAGTGCGGAAGAGCGAGCAAGACGCCGTTATAAGCAGTTGATTAGCAAGGAACCCGGTGCTAGCCTTGATGATATATTGAACGATATTAAAGCCCGTGATGCGCGAGATATGAATCGTGCGATTGCGCCGCTGAAGCCAGCACCAGATGCAGTCAGGCTCGACACCACCCAAATGACCATTGATGAGGTGTTGCAAGCCGTACTGGATGAAGCCAGACATAGAGGGCTGCGTTGATGTAGCCAAACTTGGGAAGGGACGGTAATGAGCGAAAGTTTTGCGGAGCTGTTTGAAGAGAGTTTGAAAGAGCTGGACATGGCGCCCGGTTCCATTGTGACCGGCACTGTGGTGGCGATTGATAACGATTTTGTGATCGTCAATGCAGGACTCAAGTCTGAAGGGGTTATCCCTCTGGAACAGTTCCGTGATGACAAGGGTGAGTGCAATCTTCAGGTGGGCGACGAAGTCCGTGTTGCTCTTGAATCCCTGGAAGATGGCTTTGGTTCTACCGTCCTGTCCCGCGAACGCGCCAAGCGTATCGAGGCCTGGGCAGTGCTGGAAGATGCCTATGAAGCAGGCAAGAATGTTCAGGGTCACATTGTTGGTCGTGTACGTGGCGGTCTGACCATCAATGTCAACGGACTGAATGCCTTCCTTCCCGGTTCTCTCGTTGATATTCGCCCTCTGCGTGACACCTCGCATCTCGAAGGTCAGGAACTGGAGCTGCGCATCGTCAAGCTTGATGCGCGCAGCAATAACCTGGTGGTGTCTCGTCGAGCTGTTTTGGAAGAGGCCTACAGCCAGGAACGTGAAAAGCTGCTGGAGAAGATGGAAGAAGGTCTGGTCGTCAAAGGTATCGTGAAGAACCTGACCGACTACGGTGCTTTCATCGACCTGGGTGGTATTGATGGCCTGCTGCACATTACCGATATTGCCTGGAAGCGCGTCAAGCACCCGAGCGAAGTGCTGACCGTTGGTGATGAAATCGACGTTAAAGTGCTGAAGTATGATGCCGAACGCAAGCGCGTTTCCCTGGGTCTAAAACAGTTGCAGGAAGATCCATGGAACAAGCTGACCTCCGAATACTCCGTTGGTAGCCGGGTTAAGGCCAAAGTCAGTAACCTGACAGATTATGGTTGCTTTGCTGAAATTGCGCCGGGTATCGAAGGGCTGGTTCATGTATCCGAAATGGACTGGACCAACAAGAATATCCATCCCTCCAAAGTGGTCCAGCTCGGTGATGAAGTCGAGGTCATGATTCTGGATATCGACCAGCAGCGTCGCCGCATTTCTCTGGGCATGAAGCAGTGCCAGACCAACCCATGGGAGAAGTTTGCCAGCGAACATGCCAAGGGGGATGTGCTGAAGGGCCGTGTCCGCTCCATTACTGATTTTGGTGTCTTCATCGGTCTTGATGGTGGCATTGATGGTCTGGTGCACCTGTCGGATCTCTCCTGGGATCTGCCGGGTGAAGAAGCGATGAAAGCCTACAGCAAGGGCGATGAAGTTGAAGCTCTGGTATTGTCCGTTGATCCGGAACGGGAACGAATCGCTCTGGGTGTCAAGCAGCTGAACTCTGATCCTTTTGCACAGTTTGCTGACCAGCATCCGAAAGGCAGTATCGTCACCGGTGTTATCCAGGAGGTGGATCCACGTCAGGCGACGGTTGCTCTGGCTGAGGGTGTCGAAGGTGTGCTCAAGGTCTCCGAGCTGTCTGAAGCTCATGTTGCTGACTTGACCACTGAGCTCAAGGTCGGCGATGAGCTTGAAGCCGCCATCCTGAGTGTGGATCGCCGTAATCGCGCACTGAACCTTTCTGTGCGTCAAATGGAACGAGCTCAGGCAAAACAGGCTATGAAGGCGGTGCAGGAGCAGGCACCTCAGGAGCAGGGACCGACCACTATCGGTGACCTGATCAAACAACAGATGAAAAAGCAGGATTCCTGATCCCAGCGTCGCTCTAGTCTGAGGCTCCGTGCTCACGGAGCCTTCGGTCTCAACCGGAGGTGTTATGACCAAGTCAGAGTTAATCGAGCGTTTGATTGATGCCCATCCCGAATTGTCGGTCAAAGATGTAGAATTGGCTGTCAAGACCATGCTGGACCACATGACCGATGCCCTGTCGACAGGCGAGCGCATCGAAATTCGCGGTTTCGGCAGCTTCTCGTTACACTATCGTGCACCCCGGATGGGGCGTAACCCGAAAACGGGAGAAGCCGTTCCCCTGGCGGCCAAATATGTTCCTCACTTCAAACCCGGTAAGGAGCTTCGAGACCAGGTGAACGATGGGCTTAAAGCCGGCTATTGAGTTCCCTGTCATAATTATGCCGGTCAACTGCAGAGGATGAAGGCGTGAACTGGCTGAAAAAACTGATCCTGACCCTGCTGGCACTGATTGTGATCGGCATAGGCATTCTATTCACCATCCATAACACCCAACCGGTGCAAATTGATCTGGTGTTCCTGACGCTGCCTGAAGCCAGTCTTTCTCTCTGGCTGATTGCGGTATTTGTGCTGGGTGGAGTTTGCGGCATGGTGTTGAGTTCTTTCACTCTGCTTGCGCTCAAAACCCGACTGAGGTCTGCTCGTCGCAAAGAACAGGCGTTCCGTAAGGAGCTTGATCAATTGCGCACGGCGGGCCTGAAAAACTCAAACTGAAATGCTGTCTGACTACCTGCTGATTGTTCCGCTGTTTCTGGCAGTGGGCGCAGGCTGGTGGTTGGGCCGTATACAGTCATTGAACCGTCAGGAAGCTGAACCCGCCAACAACCTGAACAAGGAATACTTCATCGGTCTTGATCACTTGATCAACGAAAATACCGATGAAGCCATCGAAAGTTTTATTCGCGCACTTGAGATCAACTCTGATACGATTCCGGCACATTTGACCCTGGCAAAGCTGTTCCGTCGTAAGGGAGAAGTGGATCGCGCCGTTGGCATTCATCAAAAGCTTTTGGCACGTCCCGACCTGCAAGAATCTGACTTTCTCCGCATTCAGATGGCCTTGGCTCGTGATTATGACGCCTTGGGGCTTCTGGATCGTTCAGAAAATCTGCTGCGAGATATTATCCTGCGTGCCGCTGATGCAGGTGCGCGTCGCAAGGCTCAACTGCTGCTGATCAAGCTGTACGAAAAGGAAAGGGAATGGCAGCAGGCACTGGATATGGCGCGCGAGCTTCATGGCAGTGACCTTGTTGAGGTTCAGCATGAGCTGGCTCACTACTGTTGTGAGCGTGCCGAAGTTGTTCTTCGTCAGGGAGATATCGCAGCAGCCGAGCAGTATCTTCGTCAGGCCTTGAGTTATGATCGTGCCTGCTGCAGGGCAAGCCTTATCAGGGCAAAAATGCAGATAGCACAATCAAACTGGCGTCAGGCGATCAAGTCACTTAAGCAGGTGCTGGAGCAGGATTCACAGTATGTGTCTGAAACCATTGCGCCTTTGGCTGAATGTTATCGGGCATTGGGGGCCGAACCAGAGTTCGAAACCTATCTGCGCAGGTGCCTGCAACAGGCTCCATCGGCAACGGTCATCATGGCTTTGGCTGAGATGATCTGGCAGCAAAAAGATGTGTATGCTGCGGGGAAATTTCTCACGGAAGAGTTGAAAAAGCGTCCATCGATCAGGGGGTTCAACCGGTTGATCGATATGCATATTGACTATGGTTCCCAGAGTGCCAGACAGAGCCTCAGTGTTTTGCGGGGACTGACCGGCCAATTGGAACTGAGTAAACCCATTTATCAGTGCGGCCAATGCGGTTTTTCAGGGCGGACGTTGCATTGGCAATGCCCGTCCTGCAAGCAGTGGGGCACGATAGGGCCCATACAGGGCCTTGAAGGCGAGTAAGAGATATTAAAATGACCACCGATACCAAACGAATCATTGTCGCTCTCGATTATCCCGATCAGGATGCTGCGTTGCGAATGGCAAAACAGCTGGATCCGGCATTATGCCGTGTCAAAGTGGGCAAGGAGCTGTTTACCCGCTGTGGCCCCGGAATTGTTGAGGCTTTGCACCGTTTGGGATTCGAGGTTTTTCTGGACCTTAAGTTTCATGATATTCCCAATACCACGGCGCGCGCCGTACGTGCAGCCGCCGAGATGGGAGTCTGGATGGTTAATGTGCATGCGTCCGGTGGTCGTCGCATGATGGAAGCTGCACGCGAGCAACTGGAGCAGGTACAGAATAACCGTACACTGCTGATAGCTGTTACTGTGCTGACCAGTATGGAGCGTGAAGATCTGGCCGAAATTGGCCTGGATCTGGATCCTATGGAGCAGGTGGTAAGGCTCGCCAGGCTGACTCAATCTTCCGGTCTGGATGGGGTGGTCTGCTCGGCACAAGAGGTTTCAGCGATTCGTGAGGCGATTGATCAGCCCTTTGCCCTGGTGACGCCCGGGATTCGGCCTGCCGATGCCGATCAGGGAGATCAGCGTCGTATCATGACACCGGCACAAGCAATTGAAATCGGCAGTGATTATCTGGTGGTTGGCAGGCCGATTACCCAGGCCGAGTCGCCAGCTGAGGTTGCTGTGCGTATTCAGCAAGAAGTTTCTGCCGCTCTTTTGGCCCGTAAAGGCTGATCAGAGTCAATAACTCACCGGGCAAGGCTTCAGCTTGGGAAAGCTCTTGCCTATGATGATCCAAGCCGGTCAAGGAATGGCTGGCTTTCTTCCCCTTGAACGAAAGGACTCGATCATGATTAAACGTCTGCTGAGCACAGTGCTGCTCTCGTCTGCCCTGTTTTTTTCTCCCCTGTCACTGGCTGCAGAACCGGTGGATATCAATACTGCAACTGCCAGTGAGATCGCTGCTGCACTGAATGGGGTAGGGCCTGCCAAAGCGGAAGCCATTGTTGCCTACCGTGAAGCCAATGGTCCGTTCGTGGCGGTCGATCAACTGAGTGATGTCAAAGGAATAGGACCGGCCACGGTTGAGAAGAATCGCGAGCTGATTCTGCTCCAGACCGGCGGCTCTCAGTAAAACGATACAGACACAGGGCCGGCATATGCCGGCCCTTTTTACATTCCTGTCAGCTGACCTGAAGCGCAAAGGCCAGAGCGACGGGGATGACAACCAGGCTGCTGATATTGCCCAGCAACACGATTGAGGCAACCTGTTGGGGCTCCTGATTGTAGCGCTCTGCCATCATGTAGTTGAGTACGGCAGGCGGCAGCGCGCCGAACATCAACAGATAGCTGAACTGTATGGGTTCAAGCTGCAAGATGGGTTGTAGCGCTAGTGCCATGATGATGCCACTGACCGGAGCCAGCAAACTGCCCCAAAGGCCTATTTTCCAGTTGGAAAAATCGACACTGGTCATCCGAACGCCCAATGCAAACAGCATTAACGGGATCGCGATCTGTCCCAGCATGTCAATGGGTACTTGCACAGCACCTGGCAGGGTCCAGTCGAAGGAGCTGACCAGCAAACCTGCAATGGTCGCAATGATCATGGGCATCCGCAGAACGTTAAACGGATTGGTACGGTGGTCGAGCATATAAATGCCAACGGTGAAGTGCAGCAGGTTTTCCACCAGGAACAGCACGACAGCAGCCGGCAGTGCCTGTTCTCCAAACGCCAGAACCAGCAGTGGAATGCCAAGGTTGCCGCTGTTGTTGAACATCATTGGTGGCAGAAAGGTTTTTACCTGGACACCCAGAAATCGACATAAAGGCCAGATCAGCAGGCCTGAGCCCAATACGACGATCAAAGCGCCAATCGCAAGGTTGGAATAAGTCGGCAAGTCGAAGGACTTGGCGGACATGACCGAAAAGATCAGCGCCGGACAAAAAACATCAATGTTGATGCGGTTGGCAATTGCCATATCGGTATGCCTGGCCTTGGCATAAAAAAAACCGACACTGACAATGGCTGTCAGAGGGAAAACCGTAAGAAAGATGCGTTCCAGCAGCGCGAGCGAAGTGCTGTCCATGAAGATTCCTTTGGCTGGCCCCTTCAGCGGGCCAGCCCGCCCTCAGGGATCAGATATAGTCTTTACCGGTAGGGACCACATACACGGGGATTTTGGCGTAACGGATAACCTGATTTGCCGTATGACTGTGATGTCCGAACCTGTTTTCTGCGCCCATGATGATAACATCCGCGCCCAGTTTTTCAGCCTGTTCAAGAATTACATCTGAATGAGGGCCCTCTGCGACAACGGGAGTGATTTTCGGAGTGCCGTTGTCAGGCAGGATGGACAGTTCATCCTCGATGAACTTATCAACACGTTCACGCATTTGATCAAGCACCTTGTGAATGCCTTCTTCGTGCATCCTGTGGATCATATCCTCCGGCAGGTAGTTTCGGATCAATGCATGTCCCATTTCGCCGATCGGCTCAATGACGTGCAGCATGTGGATATGTGCACCCGTCAGGCGTGCAAGTTGAACGGCGTGGCGGAAAACCGGCCGTGAATAATCGTCCAGCAGCGTGGTGTAGAGAATAGTCTTGATATCAGGAAGCGACATGACAAGTGTCCTCAATAGGCTTGGGGTGTGAGCAACGGTCAAGCAGGTAGACCACGGAGCGATATTCAATGCCACTGTGATGGCTAAGGCCTATCTCGCAGGTACGGCTGGTTGAGTACCCTCCACTGCATTGCTGGACCTGGGATTTCAGCGAACGCAAAGCGCTCGCATTCAATTCAGGGGTCGAAAAGCCCTTGTCACCCGCAAAGCCGCAACAGGTGATCTGGTCCGGAACGATCACGTTGGTGCTGCAGGCCTCGAGGATTCGCTTGAGGGCAATATCCTGACCCTGACGCTGGCTGCTGCAGGTAATATGCAGTGCCACCGCTTCATCTATAGGCGTGATCTCGAGTCTGGGCAATACAAAGCGGTCAAGGAACTCGACACTGTCGAAGATCTGTAGTTCTGAGGGCAGCCCTTCCTGCAAGCGCAAACTGCAGGGGCTGGTGTCCGAGTAGACCGGGATCTGACCCTGGTTGCTCACTTTCATCAAGTGTATGCCGAGCTCGCTGCGCTTGCGTTCGGCGGCATTGAACATGCCTTTGGACTGAAAGGGCATACCGCAACACAGGCCCTCCAGTGCATCAGGGAGAATGACCTCAAACCCTGCCTTGCGCAGCAGGTGTATGGTCTTGTCGGCCAGTGAAATGGGTTCTTCACTGCCACGCATCGGGCCCATGGTACGGCTGGCGCAACTGGGCAGATAAACGACTTTTCCTGCAGGCGTATTGCCGGGTTCTGTAACGGGGAGTGTCATTTTGGCCGCCGTAGGCATGGCGGGGGTCCACTGCTGGACTCGGTTTCCGCTGAGTCGACGAACACCTTGGGTGATCGCCCCCATGCGGGCAGTGCCCAGTACCTTGTGTGTCACATCGGCAAGCCTGAAGAGCCCACGGCTGGCTTTCATGACGCCGCCATAGTGCTCGGCAACCCACGCGGCCAGGTTTTCTCTGTGCTCATGATTGTAGTGCCGTATCAGTCGCGTCAGGTCGCCAGTGTTGATGCCGACAGGGCAGCTGGTGGAGCACAATCCGCAGGCGGCGCAGGTTTCCTCGCCCTGATAGGCATATTGTTTTTTGAATAACTGCAAGCGTTTGGGGTCATCGCCGCTGCGATCCAGCTCATTGATTTCACGCCAGATCACAATGCGCTGACGAGGTGTCAGCGTCAGGTCCCGTGAAGGGCAGACCGGTTCGCAGAAGCCGCATTCAATGCACTTGTCGATCAAGGGGTTCGCGGCCGGCATCGGCTTCAGGTTTTTAAGATGAACCTTGGCATCATCGTTGAGTATCACGCCGGGGTTGAGCAGTCCAGCAGGGTCCAGCAGAGACTTGATTTCCTTCATCAGGCGATAGGCATCTTGTCCCCACTCCAGTTCCACGTAGGGGGCCATATTGCGGCCGGTGCCATGCTCGGCTTTGAGTGACCCTCCATATCGGTTGACCACCAGGTCGGCCACATCATCCATCAAGCCCTCATAGCGGCGTAGTGCTTCATCAGTGTCGAACGACTGGGTGAAGACAAAATGGAGGTTGCCTTCGAGCGCATGGCCGAAAATAAGTGCTTCAGGATAATCCCAGCGCAGAAAAAGCTCGTGCAGGTCGGCTACGGCATCTGCCAGCTGCTCGACCGGGAAGGCGACGTCCTCAATGATCACGGTGGTGCCGGTTTCTCGAACAGCGCCAACCGCTGGGAAGAGGCCCTTGCGGATGGCCCAGTAACGAGCACATTCAACTGGATCGGTGCTGAACTCATACGGCTGGCTGGTTGGGAGTGCTTCGATGCTGGCCATGATGGTTTTAATCTGTTGATGCAACTCCGCTTCTGACTCTGCACGCGTTTCGATCAGCAGGGCTGCAGCATTCTCAGGCAGAGATCTGATGAAGTCGGGCATGCCAGGCTTGTCCTCCACTGAGCGAAGTCCGGCACGGTCCATCAGCTCAACGGCTGCCACCGGGGTCGATTTAAGGCGTGCGACAGCTTCGCAGGTGGTGCGAACCTGGTCAAAAAAGACCAGTGCAGATGCCTTGTAAGGATGATCGGGGACGGTGTTGTAGGTGATGGCAGAGATGAAGCCCAGGGTGCCCTCGGAGCCGATCATCAGGTGTTGCAGAATATCGATGGGGTCTTCAAAGTCGATCAATGCATTCAAGGCATAGCCGGTAGTGTTCTTGAGCCGATACTTGTGTTCAATCTTTTGCTTCAGTGCACTGTTGCTGCGGGTCAGCTTGGCCAGAGAGTCGAGACTGTCCAGCAGGGCGTGATGCTGCTGACGAAACTGAGCGACCGAGTCCCGGTCAGCGGTATCCAGAACGGACCCGTCGGACAGCACCATGCGCATGCTGTGGAGTGTGCGGTAGCTGTTTTGTGCCGTGCCGCAGCACATGCCGCTGGCATTATTGGCCGCAATACCCCCGATCTTGGCCGCATTGATGGATGCCGGGTCGGGGCCTATCTTGCGCTGGAAAGGGGCCAGATAGCGGTTGGCGTGGGCGCCGATCACCCCGGGTTGCAGACGGATGGTGCTGGCGTCTTCGCTGATTTCATAGCCTTTCCAGCCATCTCCCAGCTGGACGAGAACAGAGTCGGTAATGGCCTGTCCGGACAGGCTGGTTCCTGCTGCACGAAAGGTCAGCGGCAGGGCATGTTCATGGGCCAGGCCAATCAGGCGCACAACTTCTGTTTCACTTTCAACCCTGACCACGATTTGAGGGATCAGGCGATAGAAGCTGGCATCGGTTCCATAGGCCAGCGTCCTCAAGGGATCGGTAATCAAGCGTTCGGGCGGGATGAAGCTCTGCAGTTGCTGATGGAATGCTTGGAACTCAGGTTTCATAGATTCACCATAATTGGTCTTACCAATTAACCATATTGGTTTTGGTGACTTTATGATCAGCACATATTGTCTGTCAATCTTGTAATGTGGATATTTCAATATTGGATACTTGTAAAATTGGTCAAACCAATTTAGCTTCTTGAGAAGTATCCGGTTATCCACAATCAGGTCATTAATGTTCTTATGGTGTACAAACGCGTCAAACAGCCTCGAATCTCCGATGTGATCATGCAGCAGTTGGAAACAATGATTCTTGAAGGGGCGCTCAAGCCAGGTCAGCGCCTGCCTCCGGAGCGAGAGCTGGCTGCTCAGTTCGAGGTTTCCCGGCCTTCTGTGCGCGAAGCCATGCAAAAGCTGGCGGCACGCGGTTTACTGGTCAGTCGTCAGGGGGGAGGCACTTTTGTTGCCGAAGATTTAGGAGCCGGACTCTCTGATCCACTGTTGGAGTTGTTCAAGTCACACCCTGAATCACAGTATGACTTGCTTGAGTTTCGCCATGCACTTGAGGGTGTCAGCGCGTACTACGCAGCCATGCGATCTACGCCAGCTGACAAGGCTGCCATTCAGGCTTGTTACGATCAATTGCAGCGATTCCATGAGGAAAAGGCGTTCGATAAGGAAGTGGCGGCTGATGTGGAGTTTCACCTTGCGATTGCGGCGGCTACACATAATGTTGTGCTGCTGCATATGATGCGTGCCCTGTTCACGCTGCTGCGACAGCATATTTGGGACAATCTGGAGCAGATATATCCGAAAGGCGAGATGCGCAGCCGCATCCACGAACAGCACCGCCTGTTGCTTCAGGCCATTCTTGAATCCAGACCTGAAGCGGCCCGCCAGGCAGCCCATGATCACCTTGCCTTTGTCGAAGAGGTGCTGCTTGAGCAGGGGCGCGAACGAACTCGACTGGAAAGAGCCTTGAGGCGGTCTAACCTTGAATCAAGGTAAATAGCAGTAGAAGTGTCAAAATACTACAGTATAAAGGGTTTTTGTACGCGTTAACCCGTACGTATTGCTTGGTAATAGACAAAAGTATGGGGCAAATGTAGTATTACTACACATAAAACCACAATAACCAGGACAGCTTAGTGTGCTCAGCGTGCAATCCATGCAGAGTACGCACTAGTCTTGGCACATCCACGCTTACAAGTGATCGGAGAAGGCAAAGTGCGAGACATGATTGAAGATATCGATCCAATCGAAACTCAGGAATGGATGGATGCTCTTGAATCCGTCGCCAAAAACGACGGAGATGAGCGCGCGCGCTACCTGCTGCGCGAATTGGGCGCCAAGGCGGCCAACATGGGTGTTGATGCGGGTGCTACCATCAATACCTCATATGTGAATACCATCTCGCCGCGTGAAGAAGTGCGCATGCCGGGTGACCTGTTCATGGAGCGTCGTATCCGCTCCTTCATTCGCTGGAATGCGATGGCAATGGTCATGCGAGCCAACGACAATGAAGACGCACTTGGCGGTCACATCTCCAGTTTCTCCTCCTCCGCAACTCTTTACGATATCGGCTTCAACTATTTCTTCCACGGTCCTGAAGGTGATCGTGAGTCCGATATGGTGTTTTTCCAGGGCCACATCTCACCAGGCATCTATGCCCGTGCCTATCTGGAAGGTCGCCTGACCGAAGAGCAGCTGGACAACTTCCGCCGCGAAGTGGATGGCAACGGCTTGTCTTCCTATCCGCATCCCTGGCTGATGCCGGACTTCTGGCAGTTCCCGACTGTGTCCATGGGTCTGGGTCCGATCCAGGCAATTTATCAGGCGCACGTGATGCGCTATCTGTCTGCGCGTGATCTGGTCAAGCGTGGTGATCGCAAGGTATGGGCGTTCCTCGGTGATGGTGAGTGCGACGAGCCGGAAACGCTGGGCGCTATTTCTCTGGCAGGTCGTGAGCAGCTGGAAAACCTGATTTTCGTGATCAACTGTAACCTGCAGCGTCTGGATGGTCCTGTACGCGGCAACGGCAAGATCGTTCAGGAACTCGAAGGCGTGTTCAAGGGCGCTGGCTGGAACGTGATCAAGGTGCTTTGGGGGCGTCACTGGGATCCGCTGTTCGAGAAAGACGATAAGGGCCTGCTGCGCAAGCGTATGGACGAAGTCTGTGACGGCGAATTGCAGAACTACAAAGCCAACGGCGGTGCCTACACCCGTGAGCATTTCTTCGGTAAATATCCTGAGCTGGCCGAGATGGTCAAGGATATGTCTGATGACGAGATCATGAACCTGAACCGCGGTGGTCACGACCCTTACAAGGTATATGCGGCCTACCACAAGGCGTTCCATCACAAGGGACAGCCGACCGTTATTCTGGCACAGACCGTTAAAGGTTATGGTACCGGCCAGTCGGGTCAGGCGAAGAACGACACCCACTCCATGAAGAAAGTGGCGCTGGATGACCTCAAGGCGTTCCGCGACAACTTCAATATTCCGCTGTCTGATGAACAGCTGAAGAGTGTGCCTTATTACCGTCCGTCTCCGGATTCAGCGGAGATGAAGTACATGTTTGAACGTCGTAAGCAGCTGGGTGGCTTCTATCCGGCGCGCCGGACAGAGTTCGAGCAGTTGCAGGTGCCAGAGCTTGAAGCCTTCAAGGGGCAGCTCAAATCCAGCGGTGAGCGTACCATGTCAACCCAGATGGCCCTGAACCGTGTGCTCAGCACTCTGGTCAAGGACAAGCAGATGGGTGAGCGTGTCGTGCCGATCGTGCCGGATGAGGCACGTACCTTCGGTATGGAGGGCATGTTCCGTCAGTTGGGTATCTACTCTTCTGAAGGTCAGCGCTACGTGCCGCACGACTCTGACCAGATCATGTACTACAAGGAGTCCAAGAACGGTCAGATTCTGCAGGAAGGTATCAACGAAGCGGGCGCCATGTCTGCCTGGATCGCAGCGGCAACGTCCTATGCCAATAACGGCTGCACCATGGTGCCGTTCTATATCTTCTATTCCATGTTTGGTTTCCAGCGCATCATGGACCTGGCCTGGGCAGCAGGTGACTCTCAGGCAAGAGGCTTCCTGATTGGTGCAACCTCTGGCCGTACTACGCTGAACGGGGAAGGTCTGCAGCATCAGGATGGCCACAGTCACCTGATGGCGCAGATGATTCCGAACTGTATCTCCTACGATCCGACCTATGGCTACGAAGTGGCTGTGATCGTTCAGGATGGTCTGCGTCGCATGTACCAGGAGCAGGAGAACAAGTTCTATTACATCACCACGTTGAACGAGAACTATCAGCATCCGGAAATGCCGCAGGGTGCTGAAGAAGGCATCATCAAGGGCATGTACCTGCTCGAGGAAGGCAAGCAGGCCGATCTCAAGGTACAGCTGATGGGCTGTGGTTCCATTCTGCGTGAAGTTCGTGAGGCCGCGACCATTCTGCGTGATGAGTTCGGTGTCGAGGCAGATGTATGGAGCGCTACCTCTATCAACGAACTGCGCCGTGATGCTCAGGCTGTCAGTCGCTGGAACATGCTGAACCCTGAACAGGCAGCGCGTAAATCCTACATTGAAGAATGTCTCGAAGGACGTGAGGGGCCGGTTGTAGCCTCCACCGACTACATGCGTCTGTATGCCGATCAGCTGCGCGAGTACATCCCGCGTCGTTACAAGGTGCTGGGTACCGACGGTTTCGGTCGCTCCGACAGCCGTACCAAACTGCGTGAATTCTTTGAAGTGAATCGCTACTACGTCACCGTAGCTGCACTCAAGGCGCTGCAGGAAGAGGGCAAGCTGGAGGCTTCGGTTGTCGCCAAGGCCATTCAGAAGTTCAACATCAATCCGGACAAGCCGGCCCCCTGGACACTGTAAGTGACAGGCGAGTGAACATCTGACTGGTTTATTGCGAGAGGATTTATTGTGACTACGACTACCATTACAGTGCCTGATATCGGCGGTAGCGAAAACGTCGACATCGTTGAAGTATGCGTCAGTGTGGGTGACACCATTGCCGAAGGTGATTCCCTGATCGTACTGGAAACCGACAAGGCTTCCATGGAAGTGCCGTCCACCCATGCCGGAGTGGTAAAAAACATCATCGTGTCTGAGGGTGGTACCTGTAACGAAGGTGACGCCATCCTGGAGCTGGAAGTAGATGGAGCGGGTGAGGTTGAACAGCCTGCTCCGGCTGCCGCTGCTGCGGTCAAAGCCTCCGAATCTCCGATCGACTCTGTTGCGGCGCCTGCTGCCACGACCTCAACACGTATCGAACAGGTCCTGGTTCCCGACCTTTCCGGTGCTGCTGATGTCGATGTCATCGAAGTGCTGGTCAAGGCCGGTGACGAGATTGCAGAAGGCGACAGTCTGATCACACTGGAAACCGACAAGGCCTCCATGGAAGTACCGGCACCGAAGGGTGGCAAGGTTGTTTCCGTGAAGATCAAGGAAGGTGATCAGGTCAATGAGGGTGATCTGCTGCTGGAGCTGGAAATCAGCGAAGGTGGAGCTGCCGGTGCTGACTCGGCTTCGGCTGCAGAGCAGTCTTCCGCGCCTGCTGCAGAACCTGCGCCTGCTTCCGTGGCAGCACCGGTACCGGTTCAGGCTGGTGGTGTGGAGCCGGTGACTGTTCCGGATCTGTCCGGTGCTTCTGATGTGGATGTCATCGAAGTGCTGGTCAAGGTTGGTGATGAGATTGCAGAAGGTGACAGCCTGATTACTCTGGAAACCGACAAGGCCTCCATGGAAGTACCGGCACCGAAGGGTGGCAAGGTTGTTTCCGTGAAGATCAAGGAAGGTGATCAGGTCAATGAAGGGGATCTGATTCTTGAGCTTGAAGTGGCAGGTGCGCCGGCCGCGGCCCCGGTTGCCGAAGCACCTAAGGCGGCTCCGGCTCAAGCGCCCGCTGCAGCCTCTCCGTCTGCACCATCCAAGGCTCCGGCTGTGGATAAAAATGTTGATCTGGCGGTTTTGGAGAAGAAGAACCGTAATGTTCATGCTGGTCCGGCTGTGCGTGCATTGGCGCGTGAGTTCGGTGTCGAGCTGGAAAACGTATCCGGTTCCGGTCGTAAGGGACGTATCCTGAAAGAAGATGTCCAGACTTACGTGAAGTCGGCGCTCAAGCAGCTGGCTGAAAAAGGACCGGCCGCGGTGACCGGTGGCAGCGGCATCCCGGCAATTCCGGCTGTGGATTTCAGCAAGTTCGGTGAAACCGAGATGGTGAAGCTGAGCAAGGTCGACAAGATCACTCGTGATAACATGTCGCGTTGCTGGTTGAACATCCCGCATGTGACCCAGTTCGACGAAGCGGACATCACCGAGCTGGAAGCTTTCCGCAAGGAGATGAAGGATGTTGCCGCGAAAGAGGGTGTCAAGCTGACTCCGCTTCCTTTCATGATCAAGGCAGCAGCGATTGCGCTCAAGCGTCATCAGAAATTCAATGCTTCCTTGCATCATGATGGCGAGCACATCGTGTACAAGAAGTATGTCAACATCGGCATTGCGGTTGATACACCGAATGGTTTGATGGTCCCGGTGATTAAAGATGCTGACAAGAAGAGCGTCTACGAGCTGTCCCGTGAGGCCACTGAGCTGGCGGGCAAGGCCAAGGATCGCAAGCTGAAGCCAAACGAGATGCAGGGAGCCTGCTTCACTATCTCCAGCCTTGGAGGTATTGGTGGCACTGGGTTCACACCGATCGTGAATGCGCCGGAAGTGGCGATTCTGGGTGTGTCAAAGGCAGACATCAAGCCGCGCTGGAATGGCAAGGAGTTTGAGCCGCGCATGATGCTGCCGCTTTGCCTCTCCTATGACCACCGTGCTATCAATGGTGGTGATGCGGGGCGTTTCCTGACCGAGCTTAACGGTCTGCTCAGCGATATCCGCCGTCTTCTGCTCTGATCGATACGGCAGGCATAAAAAAGGGTGAAGGCCATTGGCCTTCACCCTTTTTTTATACCTCTGCCAAGCTCTTGCCAGAGGTTAATATGACATCGGCGCGTGTTGATTAACCGTAGTAGGCCATCTTAACGATGAACAGGGCCGACAGTATCCATAGAGCTGGATTGAGCTGATGGGTTCGGCCACTAAGTGCCTTGATGGCGGTGTAGGAGATCATGCCAAATGCGATGCCGGTGGTGATTGAGAAGGTCAAGGGCATGCTGACGGCAGCAATCACGACGGGCGCTGCTTCGGTTATGTCATCCCAATCGATCAGCACAAGGCTGTGAGTCATCAAAACCGCCACAAACAGCAGGGCTGGCGCGGTAGCATAGGCAGGAATGGTGCCAGCGAGCGGGGAAAGAAACAGGCAGGCCAGAAACAGCAGGCCAACAACCACTGCGGTAAGGCCGGTACGTCCTCCGGCTGCAATACCTGCGCCTGATTCTATATAACTGGTGGTGGTCGAGGTGCCCATGACAGAGCCAGCCATGGTGGCAGTTGAGTCAGCCATGAGTGCACGCCCCAGGCGGGGAAGCTTGCCGTCAGGAGTCAGCATCTTTCCTTTTTGCGCAACGGCAATCAGCGTACCGGAAGTATCGAAAAGATCGACGAACAGGAAAGAAAAGATCACGCTAACGAGGCCAATGCTCAGTGCTCCGGCAATATCCAGCTGACCGAATGTGGGAGCCAGGGAGGGGGGAGTTGAAGCGATGCCGTTGAACTCAATCTGGCCGGCAGCAAGGCTGATCAGTGTAATGGCCAGAATGCCGATCATGACGGAACCGGTTACTTTCTTGTGATAAAGCGCCGCGATGATGACGAAGCCTGCGCACGCCATAATGGCACCCCACTGGCTCATGTCACCAATGGTGACCAGTGTGGCCGGATTGTCAGTGACGATGCCGGCATTCTTCAGTCCAATAAAACCCAAAAAAAGGCCGATACCGGCACCAATGCCGCCCTTGAGCGACAGGGGAATGCTGTTGATGATCCATTCACGGATGCGGAACAGTGATAGCAGGAAGAAGCAAACCCCGGAGATAAAGACGGCCCCGAGAGCGGTTTCCCAGCTGTATCCCATCTGGCCGACGACCGTGAAGCTGAAAAAGGCGTTCAAGCCCATTCCGGGAGCCAGGGCAATCGGGTAGTTGGCGCCAAACCCCATGACAAAGCAGCCGATGGCCGCTGCCAGGCAGGTGGCCACGAACACGGCACCCGAATCCATGCCGGCAGCAGCCAGCATCGAGGGGTTGACGAAGATGATATATGCCATTGTCAGGAAGGTGGTCAGGCCTGCAATGACTTCCGTTTTGATATTGGTTTGGTGCTCGGAGAGCTTGAAGAGCTTGTCCAGCATTGAAACGATCCACTGAATTACAGGAAAGGCAGTATTCTACCTTAGTCTTAAAAATTGATCAGTGGGTAATGAATGATGTGCGGGAAAAGAAAATGGTCGGGGTGACAGGATTTGAACCTACGACCCCTGCCTCCCGAAGACAGTGCTCTACCAGGCTGAGCTACACCCCGACGCAGTACTTAGTTTCAGCAAATGGTCGGGGTGACAGGATTTGAACCTACGACCCCTGCCTCCCGAAGACAGTGCTCTACCAGGCTGAGCTACACCCCGACAAAGCTGAAGCTAAGTGCTTGTTCTGATTGGTAGAATGGCGTTATAGATGCCTCAATCAGGAACGGAGCGCATTATAGAGAGGGTTGGGCTGTTTGCCAAGAGTAGAAGAGAAAAATGTTAAGAAAATAAGTACACTTCGCCTCTTGCCTGAATGATATACACAGGGGGATGGCTGATGTTGGTTGGGCTTCTGCTGTTGCTGATATGCCAGTTGCTGGGTGAATGGATCGTGTTGGCTTTAGGGCTTCCTGTACCGGGGCCCGTGATGGGGATGGTCTTACTGCTGACTGGACTCGTCATGGCCAAGAGGGTGCCGAAAGTTGTACGAACTCCGGCAGAAGGTCTGCTACAGCACCTGGCGCTGCTCTTTGTACCTGCGGGTGTCGGGTTAATGGTGCATGCCGAATTAATCGCGGCCGAATGGCTGATCATTTTGATTGCACTGGTCAGTAGTACGGTGATCACCATTGTTGTGACGGCGCTGGTACTGAAGCGGCTGACCCGAAACCTCAGGCTGGGTGAGACGGAGGAGTCGCCATGACGAGCTTTTGGGTTTATTTTGCTGCCAAGCCGCTCTGGTGGATCATTGTCACCATCGCCACGTTTCTGTTCACGTCCTGGTTAAACCGTCGTGTTGGTGGAACCCCGTTACTGCACCCGGTGTTGGTGGCCTTGTCACTGATAATTCTGCTGCTGCAGATCACGGATACGGACTACGATACTTACTTTCAGGGTGCCCAATTCATCCACTTCCTGCTGGGGCCTGCAACGGTTGCCTTGGCAGTACCCCTCTATGATCACTTTGAGCGCATCAAGAAGATGCTGCTGCCACTACTGGTTGCCTGTACCTGCGGCGCGCTGACTGCGGCTTTATCAGTTATTGCGACTGCCTGGGCACTGGGGGCATCTGATAACACCTTGCTGTCGCTGGCGCCAAAGTCGGTAACCTCACCGATTGCCATTGGCATAGCTGAAAAGATTGGAGGCTATCCCTCGCTGGCGGCCGGACTGGTACTGATCACCGGTGCCATCGGTTGCCTGACGGCGCCGCCACTGTTTCGTTGGCTCAAAATTGAGGATGATGCAGTTAAAGGATTTACCCTCGGTCTGTCTTCTCATGGCTTTGGAACGGCTTACGCGTTTGAGTTCAGTACTCTGGCAGGTGCTTTTGCTGGTCTGGCGATGGGATTGACCGGGTTGCTGACGGCCTTCCTGGTGCCGGTGCTGGTCCGGCTGCTCGGACTCTGAGCCTGTTTTCTGCAAAAGAACAGGATTTTGAGGCTGTCGGGTTTGCGCAAAAACGCCTTCAGCAGTAAAGTTCGCCACCGTTGTGGTGTGCATAAACCGATCAGAGGTACAAACTGAAGATGACTCCGCTTGAGCGATACCAGCAGGATCTGAAACGTGACGATTTCTCCTATGATCCCACACAGGAAATGGCTGTAGGTCATCTGCAGCGCCTGTATGACGATCTGGTAGCCGCCGAACGTGCGCCCAGACCAGGCTTGATGCAGCGACTGGGGGGGAAGTTGAAGCGGCAGAAGCAGGAGCCGATCAAGGGGCTCTACTTCTGGGGCGGTGTCGGTCGTGGCAAGACATACCTCATGGATACCTTCTATGACAGCCTGCCGTTCGAACGCAAGATGCGCACCCATTTTCATCGTTTCATGCAGCGAGTGCATCACGAGCTCAAGGCGCTTGACGGTACCAAGAATCCACTGGTGGAGATCGGTCGCAAGTATGCAGATGAAGCCCGCATTATCTGTTTCGACGAGTTTTTCGTATCGGATATTACGGATGCGATGATTCTGGGCGGGTTGATGCAGGAACTGTTCAACAACGGCGTATCCCTGGTTGCGACCTCCAACATCGTTCCGGATGGTCTCTATAAAGATGGTTTGCAACGACAGCGATTCCTGCCCGCGATTGATATGCTCAAGCGCTACACTGAGGTGGTAAACGTGGATGGCGGGATCGATTACCGTCTGCGTACGCTGGAACAGGCAGAGCTTTACCACTGGCCGTTGGACGCTGAGGCTGATAAGAGCCTGGCGCGCAGTTTTGAGAGCCTGGCGCCTGACCTCGAAGAAGAGGAAGCAGAAGCGGTAGTCGAGATCAATGGTCGAGGTATCAAGGCGCGGCGCCTCTGTGAGGATGTGGCCTGGTTCGATTTCAATGCATTGTGCGAAGGCGCCCGTTCCCAGAACGATTACATTGAACTGGGCAAGATCTACCATGCCGTGCTGCTGAGCAATGTACCTCAAATGGGACGTCACAATGATGACGCGGCTCGTCGATTTATCAACCTGGTGGATGAGTTCTATGATTCTGGGGTAAAGCTGATCATCTCGGCCGCAGTGCCAATCCACGAGATTTATACGGAAGGGCGTCTGAACTTCGAGATCGAGCGCACCCAGAGCCGCCTGCTGGAAATGCAGTCGCACGAGTATCTTGCCAGAGAGCACCGGGCGGCCTGATTTTATTATGTTGGCCCTTCCCAGAGGGGAAGTCAGCGGGTATAATTCGCGCTCCCTGAAAGCAGGGTGCCGAATAAGTGTACGTTAGTGGCTGGCAAGGCCGCTAACCAATAACTATAAGGTAAGTCGGAATCTCGGATTCGAGACTTAAACTGTAAGGTGAAAAATCCATGAAAACTTTTACCGCCAAACCGGCCGAAGTAAAACGCGACTGGTATGTTGTCGATGCAGAGGGTAAAACTCTGGGTCGTCTGGCTACTGAAATTGCCCGTCGTCTGCGCGGCAAGCACAAGCCGGAATACACTCCGCACGTTGATACTGGCGACTACATAGTTGTAGTAAACGCCGAGAAAGTAAACGTGACCGGCAACAAGCGCAACGACAAGATGTACTATCGTCATTCCGGTTTCCCGGGTGGTCTGAAGGAAGCAAACTTCAACAAGATGGTACAGACCTTCCCTGAGCGCACTATCGAGCTGGCTGTTAAAGGCATGCTGCCGAAGGGCCCGCTGGGTCGCGCCATGTACAGCAAGCTGAAAGTATACGCCGGTGCTGAACACCCGCACCAGGCTCAGCAACCGAAAGAACTGAACATCTAAGGGGAAGGCGAATATGTCTACTACTCAGTATTACGGTACCGGCCGTCGTAAAACCTCTACTGCTCGTGTTTTCCTGCGCCCGGGTACTGGCAAGATCATGATCAACAACCGTACTCTGGAAGAGTACTTCGGTCGCGTAACTGCGCGTATGATCGTGATGCAGCCGCTGGAGCTGACTGACAACGTTGAAAAATTCGACGCCCACATCACTGTTAAAGGTGGCGGCGGCTTCGGTCAGGCTGGTGCTATTCGTCACGGCATCACTCGTGCCCTGATGGAATACGACGAGACTCTGCGTGGTGCTCTGCGTGAAGCTGGCTACGTGACTCGTGACGCTCGTATGGTTGAGCGTAAGAAAGTCGGTCTGCGCAAAGCGCGTAAGCGTCCGCAGTTCTCCAAGCGTTAATTGCTTGCGGCCTGGCCGCTTTACGGCAATGCAAAAAAGCCTGCAGCCCTCGTGGTTGTGGGCTTTTTTCGTATCTGGGGTCAGGTCAATAAAAGCGTTGTTCGCCTAATGGAGTGGGGATTTTACCTTGTAAAAAAAGGGTATTTTCTTTAACATTCGGCGCATTTGAACAAACCGGTTTTGTGTTTTTTCATGACTGAGCGGCCAGTCAGCCTTTTGTGCTTGTACGAAAAGCGGCAGGTCGATTGAGGGGAGATGAAGTTAATGAGCAATGACGGCGTGAATAAGGGTCGACGTCGTCTCCTGATCGGTGCCACATCTGCAGTAGGTGCAGTGGGTGCTGTTGGAGCGGCCGTCCCGTTCGTGGCTTCCTGGAATCCGAGTGCCAAGGCGAAAGCCGCAGGCGCGCCTGCGAAGGCGGATATCAGCAAGCTGGAGCCTGGTCAGCAGATGATCGTCGAGTGGCGTGGCAAGCCGGTATGGGTTGTCCGTCGTGGCGAGGAAGCACTGGCCAACCTGGAAAAGCTGAACGATCGTGTCGCTGACCCGATGTCCGAGAAGCCGCAGCAGCCGGATTACATTCCGAAAACTGCTGCACGTGCAATCCGTCCGGAAATCGCCGTTATGGTTGGTATCTGTACTCACCTGGGCTGCTCTCCGACCTACCGTCCCGAAGTGGCACCGGAAGATCTGGGCCCTGAATGGCTCGGCGGCTTCTTCTGCCCCTGTCACGGCTCCCGTTTCGACCTCTCCGGTCGCGTATACAAGTCTGTGCCCGCGCCGACCAACCTGGTTATCCCGCCGCACAAGTATGAAGATGACAACACACTGATTATTGGTGTCGATCCGGAGACTGCATAATGGCTGGTACACGAAACAAAGGTAATCCGGGCCTGATGGGCTGGATTGACGATCGCTTCCCGGCAACAGCCCTGTGGGAAGACCATCTGTCCAAATACTACGCGCCGAAGAACTTCAACTTCTGGTACTTCTTCGGCTCCCTGGCTCTGCTGGTGCTGGTGAATCAGATCCTGACCGGTATCTGGCTGACCATGAGCTACAACCCGAGCGCAGAAGGTGCGTTCGCGTCTGTTGAATACATCATGCGAGATGTGGAATACGGCTGGTTGCTGCGCTATCTGCACTCTACCGGCGCTTCTGCGTTCTTCGTAGTGGTTTATCTGCACATGCTGCGTGGCATCATGTACGGCTCATACCGCAAGCCGCGTGAGCTGGTGTGGATTTTCGGTATGACCATCTATCTGGCACTGATGGCTGAAGCTTTCATGGGCTACCTGCTGCCTTGGGGCCAGATGTCCTACTGGGGTGCACAGGTAATCATCTCCCTGTTTGGTGCTATTCCGGTTATCGGCCCAGATCTGCAGCAGTGGATCCGTGGTGACTTCCTGATCTCCGGCATCACTTTGAACCGTTTCTTCGCGCTGCACGTCATCGCACTGCCGATCGTGATCCTTGCGCTGGTGGTTCTGCACATCATTGCGCTGCATGAAGTGGGCTCAAACAACCCGGACGGTATCGAAATCAAGGACAAGAAAGACGAAAACGGCGTACCCTTGGACGGCATTCCGTTCCACCCGTACTACACCGTCAAGGACATCGTCGGTGTTGTTGTCTTCCTGTTCGTTTTCTGCACCGTTGTGTTCTTCTTCCCTGAAGGTGGTGGTTACTTCCTCGAGAAGCCGAACTTTGAAGCAGCCAACGCGCTGAAAACACCTGATCACATCGCTCCGGTCTGGTACTTCACGCCGTTCTACGCCATGCTGCGTGCGATCACCTTCCCGATGTTCGGTCTGGACGCCAAGTTCTGGGGTGTTGTCGTAATGGGTGCTGCTATTGCCATCCTGTTCGTACTGCCCTGGCTGGATCGCAGCCCGGTCAAGTCTATTCGTTACAAAGGCTGGCTGAGCAAAATCGCACTGCTGATCTTCATCGTAAGCTTCGTGATTCTGGGTGTGTTGGGTGTTCTGCCGGCAACTGAAGGCCGTACCATGCTGTCCCAGCTGTGTACAGCGCTGTACTTCGCATTCTTCCTGCTGATGCCGTTCTACACACGTATGGAGCGCACTAAACCGGTTCCGGAAAGGGTTACAGGCTAATGAAAAAGTTCCTTATCACACTGATGATGGCGCTGGCTCCGATGACTGCCAGTGCCGCCGGCGGCGCCGGTGTGCCGCTGGATTCGATTGATGTCGATCTGACCGACAAGGCGTCTTTGCAGCGCGGTATGCAGACTTTCGTCAACCGCTGCATGGGTTGCCACGAAGCTGGCTACCAGCGTTTTGAGCGTGCTGCTCAGGATCTGGGCATCCCGAATGAGCTGGTTGAGGAGTATCTGATCTTCAACCCGGAAACCAAGATCGGCGAGCACATGAAGAGTGCGATGGCGAAGCAGGATGCAGCAGGCTGGTTTGGTGCTCCTCCGCCCGACCTGACCCTGGAAGCGCGCCTGCGTGGCCCGGACTGGATTTACACTTACCTGCGTAGCTTCTACGCGGATGAAAACCGTCCTTGGGGTGTGAACAATGCTGTTTTCCCGGATGTGGGTATGCCCAATGTCCTGGAAGATCTGCAGGGCAAGGTCGTCAACCACTGTACTCCGGAAGAGCTGGCACACGGTCAGAATGAGATTGACCCGCTGACCGGCAAGACCATGGGTGGATGTCTGACAGTTAATGAGGCTGGCAGCCAGTCTCCTGAAGAGTTCGACAAAACCATCTACGACCTGGTTAACTTCATGACTTACATGGGTGAGCCGTCTCGCCTGGAGTCTGAGCGACTGGGCACCAAGGTTCTGATCTTCCTGGCGATCCTGTTCGTATTTGCCTTTGCTCTGAAGAAAGAGTACTGGAAAGACGTTCACTGATCGCCCTGGGGTGATTGAGTCCTGAACTACGCGGTCGAAAGGCCGCGTAGATTTTTTGTTTCAGCAGCATACTATTATGGGGATAGTTCGATGGGCGTAGTAGCCAAGCGTTCTTCCATGACCTTTTACTCTGATGGCTCTGACCATTACAGCCACCGGGTACGCATCGTACTCTGTGAGAAGGGCGTGGCAGTTGATATTGTTGAGTGTAAAGCAAACGAGCTGCCGGAGGATGTAGCGGCGCAGAACCCCTACAACAGCCTGCCTACCCTGCTGGATCGTGAGCTGGTGTTGTATGAACCCAACGTGATGATGGAATACCTCGATGAGCGTTTCCCGCATCCGCCCCTGCTGCCGGTCTATCCTGTTGCCCGTGCCGAAAGCCGTCTGTTCATGCATCGCATTCAGCGTGACTGGTGTGTGCTGGTTGATCGCATTCTCGAGGGTGAAGGAAGTGATGCTGAGCTGGATGCGGCCCGTAAGGAACTGCGTGACAGCCTGGTCACTATTTCTCCGATCTTTGCTGAGAAGCCTTTCTTCATGAGCGAAGAGTTCACGCTGGTAGATTGCTGCCTGGCTCCAATCCTGTGGCGTTTGCCTCAGCTGGGTATTGAGCTGCCGGAAGCACAGACCAAGCCGCTGCAGGCGTACATGCAGCGACTCTTCGAGCGCGAGTCGTTCCAGGCCAGTCTGTCCGAATACGAACGTGAGATTCGTGACTGAGCGCTTGTGAGCATAAGCTGATCGAAACAGGGATGAAGGTGACTTCATCCCTTTTTTATATGGCGAATTCTGAGCTGTTGCAGTTGCATAAACGCATTTGTAGCAGACTCCATAAGTATTGAGCCCCTTGCAGCTGTTTTATCTGAAAGGGGCAGGAGCATTTATGAGCGATATCAAACCCAGCCGTCCCTACCTGCTGAGAGCCTTGTACGAGTGGGTGCTTGACAACAACATGACCCCGCACATTGCAGTTGATGCAACCTTGCAGGGTGTGCAGGTGCCTGATCAATTTGTGCAGGATGGCCAGATCACCCTCAATATTGCTCCATCAGCGGTACAGGGATTGATGATTGACGACCAGGGCATCAGTTTCAGTGCGCGCTTTGGTGGTGTCCCGATGAACGTCTATGTCCCAATGGTAGCCGTGCTGGCTATCTTTACCCGTGAGAACGGTATGGGTATGGGCTTTGGCATGGAACCGGGAGTTGAGGTGCTGCTTGAGCAGGCTGAAAATGCAGCAGTGCTGCAGGAAGCTTCCGTTGAAACTTCGGTAGCTGAAGACGACACGCCGCGTAGGGATAACAAAAAGCCAACTCTGCGTGTTGTGAAGTAACAATCTTCCATGTTGCCGAGCTGCGGTTCAGCAGCTCGGCACCCCCTTGTCAGGCTCCAATGTACTCAAAAACCTTGACGATTTTCCGTACACCGGTAACGGAGCGGGTTATTTCGACAGCAATGTCAGCCTCTGCAGGCGTGACCAGCCCCATCAGATAAACGACACCATTCTCTGTCACGACCTTGATGCGTCCACCGGATACGCGCTCATCGGCCAGCATTTGTACCTTGATGCGGCTGGTCAGATATACGTCGTTACTACGTACGATCGTAGAGGTGGGGCCGGCAACTTCCAGTTCGTTGTGAATCTTGCGTACATGGCGCACTTGGCGAGCCACGTTTTCGGCTTCCTGTTTGACTTGCTCATCAGGCACCTGTCCGATCAGGAGCACCTGTCCGTTATAGCTGACGGCATTGATATGCGATTGAGCCAGGCGCTCTGACCCTTTACTGATGTTGACCAGAATCTTGGTCTCAATCGACTCGTCTTCGAGGTAGCGTCCCAGAGTGCGGCTTCCCTGGTCTTCCTGTATCGGCTCTTCCCGGGTTGCGCTGATGATGCTTGAGCAGCCAGTGAGTAGGGTCGATGCAATAACCATTGCGATCAGGGGGCGTTTAAGCATGTTGATCAGCCTCCAAAGAGTTGGTATTCAATCAGGTCGCACAAACAGTGCAAAACCAGCAGGTGGGCACCGTGGATGAGTGCATCTTCAGTGCCAGGAATGCAGATCTCGATTTCATCGGGCAGTAACAATGCGGCCATGTTGCCGCCATCGCCACCACTGAGCGCGATGACCATCATGTCACGATCATGAGCGGCCTGTATGGCTTGCACAAGGCTGTTGGCGCGACCGTGGGTCGAGATCAGCAGCAGAATGTCACCGGGTTGCCCCAGCGCTCTTATTTGCTTGGAGTAAACGTCGGTAAACCCGGTCTCCTCGCTGATACCACTCATGGCTGCGGCATCGTTGAGAGTCAATGCCGGTAAGCCGGGGCGCTCGTGGCGAAAGCGATTCAGCAGCAGTGAGGCGAAGTGTTGTGCCAATGCTGCTGAGCCGCCATTTCCGACGCACAAAATCTTCTGTTCACTGACAAGACATTGCAGCAGGAGTTCACCGGCTTCTGCGATCAGAGGAGTATGCTGCTCAATGGTAAGCGCATTAATCTCCATGGTGTTGTGAAACTGACTGACAATGCGGTCTTCGAGTTCCATTAAAAGCGTTTCCGGTGTTCAGGGACGAAAAGCGTCTTTATACCATACTGGAGGGCTACTCTCCGAGTCTCCTTCAAAGGCAAGCACATCGAACCGACAGGTACGCTGGCTCCAGTGAGGGTTTCGGCTTAGCATGAAACGGGCTGCCCGGATCAGTTTCTGCTGCTTGCGCCAGTCCACAGACACCGCTGCACCGCCAAAATAACGGCTGCTGCGGCGGCGCACTTCGACGAAAACAATCTGCTCACCATCCTGCATGATCAAATCGATTTCGCCCAAGCGGCAATGGGCGTTGCGTTGCAGAAGGGCTAATCCCTGCTGAGTGAGCCAATGCTCGGCCCGTTGCTCGGCATCCATGCCGATACGGTAGCGATCCATCGCGATTTCCTCTCAATTTTCAGTGGTGGCCGTCTGAGCTGAAATCAGGCTGGCCGGCTCTCCATCGGTGAAAGTGGTGCAGCTCAATTCTCGCTGCAGGCGTTTATTCTGGTCCATTGTCAGCTGCCCGGTTTCGCCCAGCATGAAGCTGCCCGGGCGCTGCTCAAGTTGAGGCAGCCAAGGGTAAACCTTGATGGCGTCTATACCCAATGCAAACAGTCGGCCAAAGCGAGACAGTGTCTCCTCGCCGTTGCCGCTCAACAGTCTCTGGGCCTCGCTCGCAGGCTGAAGCAGCCAGGGCAGGTCGCAGAAGGTAATGCCGTTCAGGTCCACGTCACGGGTTGCATCCGGGTAGCCTACATACAGGTGCGAAGTGGCATAGACGGGCAGGTCGGCAGCAAAGTGGTAATCCAGCATCGGTTTGATCAGGCGAGCAGCGTCTGGCAAGGCGGTCATCAGAATGGCGTCGGCATCCTGGCGACGTCGCTCTTGAAACTCGATTTTTTGTCTCAGCAACTCACGCAGCTGCTGTTCTCGCTCAGCGCTTTGGCGGGTCAAAAGCAACTCTGCAACCTGGTCGTTGTAATTATCCGTTGCTTGATAGCGCAGCGCACCAACAACCTGCCCACCCTGCGTTTCAAGTTCTTCCTGCATGACGCTGGCTACCCTGTCACCCCATTCCGCGGCCGGGGTGATCAGGAGTACCCGCTTATGGCCGTCGGCCAAAGCGCGGCGCGCCGCCATGCGTGCCTCATGCTCGGAGGATAGCTCCAGTTGCCAAGGTCTTGAAGGACCTGGTTCGGCAGGGTTCAGAGCCAACGTTGGAATTTCCAGATCCGGTTGCGCGGCAATCTGATTGACGAGCTCAGGATTGAGAGGGCCAACCAACAAGTCAACATTGAGCTGTCGTGCCTGCTCCAGCAGAAGGCTTACATCCGTCATGCCGGTTGAGTCGAGCATGATCAGCTCAGGCGAGGGCTTGCCTTCACGGCGCATGATCTCCAGCTGTGCCTCCATGCCCTGACGAATGGCTGAAGCAGGTCTTGCAAGCTCACCGCTCAGGGGCAGGATCACCCCAATACGCTGAGCCATCAGCTGTTCACCGTCCAGTTCAAGACCCAGCAGACCTGCAGGTGGTAGTGTCAGGGCAGGGTGTGATTCCCATAGTCGGCTCCAGTTGTCGATTGCCTGCTGACGTGCGGCAAGGTCTGAGCTGGCGCGAATCATCAAGGCCAATTCAAACCAGCCCTGTTCCTGGTAGTTGTTGTTGGCCACCGATGCGGCCTTGATGTCGGCAAGCGGGCCTTGTTGTAAAAGGCGCCAAATCTGATCGTGATAGCGCTGCTGCTCCTGAGGGTCCAGGGTCAGGAGGCTGCTGACGATCAGCTCGCGAACGGCGGCAGTGACATTGTTTTGCTGCAGCCAGGCATCTGCGCGCATCTGGCCCAGCTCGGCCTGTTGAAGTGCAGAAAGACTGTTGAAGCGCTGACGGTCCAGCGATTGCAGGGCTGCTGCCGGATTGTCGGATTCAAGAGTGAGCAGGGCTGTCAGCTTGGCGATCTCAAATGCCAGAGTTGGCGGCAGCCGACTGATATCTGTTGCATTCAGAATCTGCAGTGCGCGCTGCTGCTCACCGGTCTGCGCCAGCATGCGAGCGGCCTGCAGCCGCAGTTCGGCAGCCGGTGTGGCCGGCAGGCTAGCGGCCTTTCGCAGCAAGCCGTCAGCGCTCTGATCATCAGTGGCCACTTTATCCACAACCTGCGGTGGAGGCACTTGGCTTGCACAGCCCGCCAACAGTGCAGTCGCCAGCAGAAGGCTGAAAGACAGCCGGTGTATATTCGTCATATAATCCCAATCCTTGCCAACAGATGGATATCCTAAATGTCAGAACCAGTTCTCTACATCGTAGCTACGCCGATCGGTAACCTGGCAGACCTGTCGGAGCGCGCGCAGGAGGTGCTGGCCAGCGTTGACTACATTGCCGCCGAGGATACCCGTCACAGCGGGCGCTTGCTGTCTCACTTTAACATTAAAGGACAGATGATTTCAGTGCATGATCACAACGAACGTCAGCGTTGTGAGCACATTATCAATCTGTTAGGCAGTGGTCATTCGATCGCCCTGGTCAGTGATGCTGGAACCCCGCTGATTTCTGACCCTGGCTTTTATCTGGTGCGTGCGGTGAGAGAAGCCGGTTACAAGGTTTCTCCTGTGCCGGGGTGCTGTGCCTTTATTGCGGCCCTGTCAGCTTCAGGGCTGCCTTCAGATCGATTCCAGTTCATCGGGTTCCTACCGGCTAAGAGCGGCGCCCGCACTCAGGTGCTCGATGCGCTGGCTGAAAACGGCGAAACGCTGGTGTTCTATGAGTCTACCCATCGTATTGTGGATAGCCTGAAGGCGATGCAGATGGCTTTTGGTGAAGATCGCTATGCGGTGGTCGCACGAGAGCTGACCAAAACGTTTGAAACCATCCATGGCGATACGCTGGCGGAGTTGATCCGTTGGATGGAAGCAGATGCCAACCAGCAGCGTGGAGAGTTCGTTGTACTGGTTCAGGGAGCCGACAATACTCTGGATGAAGATGCCATCGACCCCGACGCTGAGCGCATTCTGCGTATTCTGGCCAAGGAGTTGCCACCGAAAAAGGCGGCCGGGGTGGCGGCTGAAATTACTGGTTACAAGAAAAATCGCCTCTATCAGCTGTTGATCGACTGATTCGCTTGCGTAACGGGTACAGACCTATATACTTCGCGCCAGAGTCTGCCAGGCAATCGCTGCTGCGTTCGCGCAGGGGAGGAAAGTCCGGGCTCCATTGGGCAAGGTGCCAGATAACGTCTGGGCGGCGTGAGCCGACGGAAAGTGCAACAGAAAGTATACCGCCTAAGCATCTTCGGATGACGGTAAGGTTGAAATGGTGCGGTAAGAGCGCACCGCGTGGGTGGCAACACTCCACGGCGATGGTAAACCCCACCCGGAGCAAGACCAAATAGGGACCCATTAAGGCGTGGCCCGCGCCGGGTCCGGGTAGGTCGCTGGAGGCCAGTGGCGACGCTGGTCCTAGATGAATGATTGTCCACGACAAAACCCGGCTTATCGGCAGACTCTCTCTTTCTCTCCTTTATTGCTTTCCTGTTCGCCATCAAATGGCTGTCAACATATCAGTATTGCCCTCAGTAACCTGTGTGGCCAGAATGAATCACATGAAGCGGTGTCTGTCCCAGTCAGTGGCCTGATAAGGCCTTGATCAATGGAAGGTTGATATGGCATATGACGAAGGTCTGGCCGAGCGTGTGAATGACTATTTTCATGGACGTCCCGGGTTTACAACCAGACGGATGTTTGGCGGTCTATGCTACATGCTCAATGGTCATATGTGCTGCGGTATTCTTGGCGACACGCTGATGGCCCGTGTTGGGCCTGATCAGTATGCTGCCTGTCTCCAGCTGCCGTTTGCTCGTGAGATGGATTTTACCGGCAGGGCGCTGACAGGTTTTGTCTATGTTGCACCTGAAGGTATAGCGGAGGATGCCGAGCTTGATGCCTGGCTTGCGCGTTGTGAAACCTTTGTTGCGAGCTTGCCGCCCAAGTCCGCGGGTTGAGGGCAGGGTCATAGACGGACTCATTCCCGGCGTTCTCTGTTAACTGCCGATTGCGTTGTGCTCAAGCCCGGGTTGCCCGTTGCCGCTTACCGATAGGCGCATCGAAGTCGTATCAAAGGTGTTGCAGGCAGGGTGGCAGGCCGATTTCCATGGCGATGGGGCGATGGTCCGAGATGGTGTAATCCAGTACGCGGACATTGCGCAGGTCCAGGCTGGGCGAGATCAGGATGTGGTCGAGGGCATGTCGAGGCTGCCAGCTGGGGTAGGTGTGCAGGGTGTCTTCAGCGGAAACCAGTTTCAGGCCGCGCATGGCCGGTCGGTTGAGCAGGTGTTCCAGTGGATTATTCATATCGCCCATCAGTACCACATGAGGATGTGATTCAACCAGCTCACGAATATAGCGCAGCTGACGGTCCTGAGTGCGAGCGCCCAGTGCCAGGTGCAGCACAATGATCAGCAGAGAGTTGTGACCTTCGCCAAAGCGAACCAGAATGGCTCCGCGGCCGGGGATTAACCCGGGCAGTCGGTGATCTTCAACCTGGCTTGGCTGGATTCGGCTCAATACGCCATTACTGTGCTGTGCCAGTTTGCCCAGGTTGCGGTTGAGCTGCTGATACCAGTAGGGAAACTGGCCCGCATGGGCAAGGTACTCGACCTGGTTGACGAAGCCGCTGCGAATACTGCCGCCATCGGCTTCCTGCAATGCAACCAGATCGTATTGGCGCAGCAGGCGGCCGATCTGGTCAAGTGTCTGGTTGCGGCCTCGGTGGGGCAAAATGTGTTGCCAGCCACGGGTCAGGTAATGGTGATAGGCCTGCGTCTTGATACCCACCTGAATATTGAAGCTGAGCAGTCTCAGTGTGTCACGCCGGAGACTTTGGTCAGTTGGTTTGCCGACCAGGCGCTGGCTTTTTTCGGGGGCTGGGGTTTCCTGAACGGGTAGCGGCATGACAGTGGCTTGGGTCCCTTGCATCCGGTTATTCTCAGCCTAAGCGACCAACCCGAATGCGTCCAGCATGAACGGTGACGCGTTTTGACTTTGCGCATGATTTGACGGGAGTGTGCATGCATATCGATTACTGCTGTGAAGAGAATTCGGCTGAAACGGTGCTTGAGATTTTTAATGATGCCATTCTCAATACGACGTCCATTTATGAGTATCAGGCTCGCACTCCCGAACAGATCGCTGACTGGTTTCGCAACAAGGCTGCCGGAGGCTGGCCAGTATTGGGGGCTTTCGATGAAGAGGGCAATTTGACCGGTTTCGCCAGTTACGGCTCCTTTCGCCCCTATCCCGCCAACCTTTATACCGTCGAGCACTCGGTCTATGTGCATCCGGCCCACCGTGGCAAGGGCATTGCCAGAACGTTGCTGTGTCGGCTGATCGAGGAGGCTCGTGCTCAGGAGCTCCACGTCATGATCGGGGCGATTGATGCGGACAACGGAGCCAGTATCCGGTTGCATGAAAGCTTGGGTTTTACGCATGCCGGCACCATTGTGCAAGCGGCCTTCAAGTTTGAGCGCTGGCTGGACCTTGCTCTTTACCAGTTGCTGCTAGAGACGCCAATACAGCCAGACGCTGGTTGAGCATCCACTTAGATTGCCGTGCGTTCGGAATCGGTCAGGAGGCGAAACTCACCGGGTCTGAGCTGTTCATCCAATGTAATAGGCCCCATGCGCTCACGGTGCAGCGCCGTGACCGCGTTGCCGATCGCTGCAAACATGCGCTTGACCTGATGGTGACGCCCTTCAAAGATGGTCAGTCGGCAGCAATGCTCAGACAGGCGCTCAATGGTTGCGGGCGAGGTCATAACGCCTTCTCGTGCCAGCCAGATGCCCTGCTGAAAACGGGCCTCAGCGTCAGGGCTGATCGGTTCAGCTGTCGTGACCAGATAAATCTTCGGGATTTTCTCTTCCGGTGCTGTGATCCGACGCGACCAGAGACCATCGTTGGTCAGGATGAGCAGACCGGTAGTTGCGCGATCGAGTCGTCCCGCGATGTGCAGTTTGGGGCGCAGCGTCGAGGGCAACAGCTCCAGTACGGTCTTGTGCTCAGGATCCGAAGTGGCGCTGAGATATCCGGCGGGTTTGTGCAGCATGATGTAGTGGGGTTGCTGTTGCTGCAACAGCTGACCATCGAGCCGAATGGTACTGAAAGCGGTGACGGCATGGCGCGGGTCAGTAATGATGCAACCATCGACTTCAGCATGACCAGAGGCGACAAGGCGCCTTGAGGTTTGATGGCTGTGAGCGGTGTGTTTGCAGATGAAACGGTCCAGGCGCACCTTGATCTCGTCCGGTTTCTGTTGTCAGGGGCAGTGTACCCGCTGGGTCAGAACTCTGAAAGCCATGAGGCTCAAGAGCGCCTCTTCACATCGCCCCTCGGCTGGGGTAGCGTGACATTCCCGCTCAATGGCCAAGAAGAGGTAATCATGGCGTTTAAAGTTAAGATCGATTTTGTTTCCGACGTCATGTGTCCCTGGTGTGCGGTTGGATTGCACAGTCTGCTGCAGGCACTGGATCAACTGGGTGGTGCGGTCGATGCCAACATCCATTTTCGCCCCTTTGAACTGGCACCGGATATGGAAAGCGACGGGGAGTACATCATTCCACACCTGTGTGCCAAGTACGGCATCAGCGAGGCGCAGGTGAAACAGAATCAGGCTCAGATCGCTGCCCGCGGTGAGCAGTTGGGTTTCAGGTTCGATTTTCGTGAAGACAGCCGCAAGTGGAATACCTTTGATGCGCATCGTCTGCTGCACTGGGCCGGAGAGTTGGGGTGTGAGCAGCAGTTGGCGCTCAAGAAGGGGCTGCTCGAAGCCTACTTCACTCACAATCGTAACCCTTCAGACCCTCAGGTGTTGGGCGAGGTGGCGGCAGAAGCGGGTCTGGATAGTGCTGCTGCACAGGATGTGCTGAGAAGCGGGCGTTATGCCGATGAAGTACGTCAGGAAGAGTCTCTGTGGCAGCAGAGAGGCGTAAGGTCGGTTCCCACTATCGTATTCAACGAGCGCTATGCACTGACGGGGGGGCAGCCGGTTGAGGCTTTTGTCGAGGCCATACTGGAATTGCAGATGAAGGAGGGCTGAGCCCTCCCGCGTCAGCCGGGTTATTCTCCCTTGAGCTGCTTCACCAGTGCTGAAGGCAAATCTTTCAGTGTCAGTGTTTCCGTAGAGGGGTCGAAGGTGATCGACCTGCCCAGCGACTCGTTGCTGAAGCTGATCGAGACCTCCTTGGTGCGTCCGGTATAACGGATGTATTTTTTCAGGCTGCTGCGATCCGGGATGAACTCCTCCTTCATCTCGGGGGCGCGCTCCGCTATGAATTCATCCAGCGATACTTCGGCGACCGAGTCAACGCTGCCGGCCAGTTCGCGGTAGTTGACGGCGGCGCCTTCCTTTGACTGCTCCATGCAGAACTCGGCGACTTCCTTCTGGTAGCGTTTGGCATTCTCTTCCGGCATGGATTCGGCATAGTCACTGACCACTTCCATGAAACGCTCGGTATCGGCCTGAGTATCAACGGTATCGGTGAAACCGAAAAAAACCATCAGGGGCTGCTGCAGTGGGCGGTCGCCGAAGCCAAAGCTCAGTGTCAGGTAGCGCTTGCCATCGGGGTTGCTGAGCTCGTGCAGATCGATGCAGGCGCACAGTCCGGTCTTGGCAAAGTCGATATAGCCGGTTTCCTGCAGGTCGTTATCGTTGTTGAGCAGAAGGCCATCTTTCTGTTTTAGCTGGGCGATCCACAGTCGGTGCGCGGCTTCCAGCTCTTCTTCGACGAACAGCCAATGGCCATCGGTTTCCAGATCTTCCTGTTCCATCAGCATCGCCAGATGTTCGATCACCTTGGCTGTGAACTGGGTGAACCCAAGGTTTTGATCACGCCAGTTCACCAGCAGTCCCTTGAATACCGTGGCTTCGTCAGCAAAGCAGCCGTAGCGCTTGCTGGCGCGACGAGTAAACAGCGGCTTGAGCTCAGCCAGCAGACGGTTATTCAGCCCTTCTCGGTCAAAAGGTGCTTCACGCAGGCTGTAGGACTGGTCACCGGTACGACGTGTCAGGCGGTGAGCGATAGCGGCGGTGGCTGGCATGGTCTGGCTCCGAGCTGGGTGTGAACGGGACGAGGATTATAAACAATCCCTGTGGTAAAGCTGTACCCGGCTGGAGCCTGGAAGTGGTATCAATCGAACCTTTGCAGCCGGTCGACCGCATAGTGCCAGCTTCGTTCGGCGACTTCCGGATTGTACTGCACTCCGTTTTCAGGGTTGTTGGCGTCCGGCAGCATGAAAGAGTGCTGCGTACGGCTGAAGTTGATGAACGTCAGATCCAGCTGGTGGCGTTCAAAGTAGCGCTCGGTGGTTCGAATATCCGCCTCCGGCACCATGGGATCGGCCAATCCATTCAAAATCATGAAACGGGTGGCAGGGTCGGCCGGTGGAGCGTTCAAGGGAAAGGAAAGCAGTCCGTGGAAGCTGATGGCATGTGCAAGGCCGGTCTGTGTCAGGCCCGAGAGCATTGCACACATGCCGCCCAGACAGAATCCCATCACCGAGTTGGTCATGGTCGTTTGACCGGTATGCGCCAGCACGAAGGCGTTCAGCCGGTGCAAGTGTCCCGTCATCGCCTTGAAGTCTCGCGTGTAACCCAGCATGGCCTCTCGCCGCGCTTCAATCGTGGACAGGTCGCAGTGACGGCCAAAAAAGTCCATCACAACAGCGTCCAGTCCTGACGTGTTTAACCGTTCGGCAATGTTGCGCTCGAAATCGGTAATACCTGCCCAGGTGGAATAGATCAGAACCTGATGGGTGGCATGGTCGGTTTTGAATACTTCATGTCTGTGATGATTGTCCCCAAGAGACTGCTCAACGGTCTGTTGTCGATTTTTCATGAATACACCTATGTATTGTTACGGTCTGGATTTTCGCGTATTTGGTGGCGCATGTCATCTGTCATGGAAGTGTTAGCCAAAAGTTTAACTTTGAACATTTATATGCATAAAAAACAAAAAGTTATATTTATTTCTTGGGTTGTATTTCAGCTTTTGATGGTGTGGGGTTTGAATGACAGGAAGGGTTTTTGTTGACGGTTCTGTATGTTGTCACTAGTATCCGAATACACAACTGTATGTTCGGAGGTGTGATGAAAGAGTCAGATCGCAAGTTTGTTCAGGCGGCCGGTCATGAAACGGCGTACTTTGAATGCGGTGCCGGAGCACCTCTGTTGCTGCTGCACGGTTCAGGTCCCGGTGTATCCGGCTGGACCAACTGGAATGGTGTCATGGATCAGTTGGCAGAAAACTTCCATGTCATCGTTCCGGATATTGCCGGCTTCGGTTTTACCGAATTCAAGGAGGATGCCCACTACGACATCAAGTTCTGGGTCAATCATCTGGTCGAGTTCATGGATGCCATCGGTCTGGATAAGGCCTCTCTGGTTGGTAACTCCTTCGGCGGTGCCGTTGGTATCGGTCTGGCGCTGTTCAACCCCGAGCGTCTGGATAAGCTGGTACTGCTGGGTACGCCGGCAGGTACGTTTGTACAGACCAAAGGATTGGCGGGTGCCTGGTTGTACGAGCCGTCAGTGGAAAACATGCGCGCTCTGATGGAGCTGTTCCCGTACAACACGTCTCTGATCACCGATGAGCTGGTGCAATCCCGCTATGAAGCCAGCGCCCGACCCGGTGCCCAGGATGCTCTGCGCAAGCTGATTCCGCAGCCGAACACCGAAGGTGAAACCCTGGTCAAGGGCTTCCCGGAAAAGGCCATCAAGCATATTCAGGCTCCGACCCTGATCCTGCACGGGCGTGAAGATAATGTGGTGCCGGTGCAGTGTGGTCGCGTGCTGTCCGAGAACATCCCCAACAGCGATCTGTATGTGTTTGGTCAGTGCGGCCACTGGGTACAGACCGAGCAGAAGCAGAAGTTCCTCAATATTCTGAACACCTTCATCGGAGGTGTCGCATGAAGCGGGACGTGCTTGAACGCATCCTCTGGAGTCTCTCCGTGGATCGTTTCTCGAAGGAAAAATACCGCGAAGACCCGCAGAAATTCCTTGGACGATTTCCGCTCGATGAAGAAGGCGCGCGCATGATTCTCGAGTTTGACGTCAAGGCGATGCAGGAAGAGGGCGTGAATCCGATGTTGACGCTTGGCTACTGGATCGAGATGTCGCCGGATCGCCGGGTTTCTTCCTATAACCGCAAGCTGGGCTCTGATTCCGCCCACTCCGCATCAATCAAGGGGTAAGCACTATGGCAGAGATTACTGGCGGTTTTCTGGTTCCGCATGACCCGGTCATGTTCGTGGCGCCAGATGCGCCCGAGGCTGATAAAGCAAAGAAAGTGTGGGATGCCTATGAGACCTGTGCCCAGCGCCTGGCCGACAGCGCGGCTTCCAGCGTCATCATCATCGGCAATGATCACTACATGCTGTTTGGCACCACTTGCCTGCCCAAATACTGCATCGCGACCGGTCATGTTGAAGGTCCGCTTGATCAGTTGCCGGGCTTGAAAAAGGAGCAGGTGAGCAACCACGAAGCGCTGGCGCAGCACATTGCCCAACAGGGCTCAGACAGTGGTTTTGATTGGGCGGTCGCACGCTCGTTTACCACGGATCACGCGTTCTCCATTCCCTACAAGCTGATTGTTCGCCGTGCCGAAGAGATCAGTGGTCGCAGCATTACGGCCATACCGGTGTATCTGGCCAGTGCCGTTGATCCGTTTATCACCAAGGCGCGCGCGCGTCAGTTGGGTGAGCAGATTCGCGCCGCAGTGGAGTCATTCGACAGCGATGAACAGCTCTTCGTGATCGGCAGTGGCGGCATCAGCCACTGGGTGGGGGTCAAGGAAACCGGCAAGGTCAACGAGGCGTTCGATCATCAGGTTATCGACCTCTGCTGCAATGCCGACATCGACGGGCTGGCGGCTTATACCGATGAGCAGGTGCTGGAAAACGGCGGCAACGGCGCTATGGAGATTCGCAACTTCATCTGTGCGATGGCTGCCGCAAATGCCTCCAGGGGAGAGCTGATCGAGTATCAGCCGGTGCCGGAGTGGGTGACCGGTCTGGGCTTTATTGAATTGAAGAAAGGCTGAGCAGTAATGGAAGTTATTGAAAAGGTGTTTTTGTGCAAGGTGTCAGAGCTTGCTGAAAACCAGGTCAAGAAAATCGATAACGCCGAGTTCGGTGACATCGCGGTGTACAACCTCGGCGGCCACTATTACGCGACCGCGGATCTGTGTACGCACGCCACAGCATCCCTGGCCGAGGGAGATATCGAAGATGACATGATCACCTGCCCCGTGCACTGGGGACAGTTTCATATACCGACCGGCAAGGCGCAGGGGTTCCCCTGCGAAATCGACCTGAGAACCTATCCGGTCGAAATTGAGGGTGACGAGATATTTGCCTTGATTGAGGCAGATCCGGCGTTAATTGCGAAAGGCTAAGGCTAAGGCTAAAAGGTGTCAGACCATGGGAAATATAATTAAAACACTCGATGTAACGGATTCATTGACCGGCCTCAAGGATGTTTGTGACCTTGAGAACGGACGTATTGCAGGCAAGATCTTCTACGATCAGGCGATCTACGAACAGGAGCTGGAAAAGGTATTCGCACGCTGCTGGCTGTTTGTGGCACACGAATCCCAGATCCCGAACACCGGAGACTACATCACCACCACCATGGGTGAAGATGAAGTGATCGTGATCCGCCAGAAGAGCGGCGGCATCAAGGTGTTCCTGAATGCCTGTCCGCACCGCGGCAACAAGGTCTGTTTTGCCGAGTCCGGCAGCACTCGAGGTTTTATCTGTAACTACCATGGCTGGTCTTTCAACGTCGAGGGTAACCTGGTCGGCCAGCATGAATCAGGGGTCTACGAAGACAGCAACTTTGACAAGTCCAAGTGGGGCCTGAAAGAAGTTGCCAAGGTCGATTCCTACAAGGGGTTGGTCTTTGCCACCTTTGATCCAGAAGCGCCAACGCTGAAGGAGTACCTGGGTCCGATTGCCTGGTATATGGATGCTCTGTTCGACAATCAGGAGGGTGGCACCGAGTTTGTCGGCGGCTGCATTCGTTCCACTTACGAATGCAACTGGAAAATCGCGGCTGAAAACTTTGTCGGCGATATTCTGCATGCCGGTTGGACGCATGATTCTGCCGCACGTGCCATGCTTGGCGGTGCCGTGGCCAAGGTGAGTGACTTCGAAGAGTCCTACTCCGTCAACTGGAACGGTCATGGTTATGAATTTGCCCTCGATACCGTGGGCAATGTGGCGGTATTGGGTGAGAGTGCGCTGAACAAGTACCTGCATACCATCAAGCCGTCCGTTGCTGAGCGTCTGGGTGACTTCCGCTCCAACATGATCGGCTCAGTCTCCTCCTGCACCATCTTCCCGAACTTCTCCTTCCTGCCGGGCCAGAACACTGTACGTGTATGGCAGCCGCGTGGGCCGAACAAGATGGAACTGTTCACCTGGGTCGTGGTGAACAAGAGTGCTCCGGAAGAGGTAAAGGAAAAGTGGCGCAAGGGCGCGATGATGACGTTCTCTCCGACCGGTGTCTTTGAGATGGATGACGGAGAAAACTGGGAGTACTGCACCAAAACTGCCAAGGGTCGTGTCACGGCTCAGCAGGATCTGTTTGTAGGGCTCGGAATGGACAGCCTGCTCACCGAAACACCGCTGCCGGGTAACGTTTATGAAGGTCAGTTGAACGAAGCCAACTCGCGTGCCTTCTACCAGTACTGGTACGACATGCTCAACTCTCGCAGCTGGAGTGAAGTTCCCAATCGTAACGTTGGCAAACCGGAGGCTGAATAATGACTGCTCTGTATGATGAACTGCGTCCGGTATCTGCCGAACAGCATTACCGCATCACTCATTTTCTGAACTACGAATACCGCCTGCTGGACGATGAGCGCTTTGATGACTGGCTGGCGCTGATGCACGAGGATATCCACTACTGGATGCCGGGTATCGAAAACCGTCGCCGTGAAAATCTGCTCGAGCACGGCTTTTACGCGGCTGATCACATGGCATTCTTTGATGACCGCTTGCGTGATCTTGGACGGCGCGTCGCGCGCTTCCAGCAGCCTTCAGCCTGGGCTGAAAACCCGGCAACCCGAAACGTACACCAGCTGACCAATGTGGAGGTCTACTACGGTGAAACCGACGGGGAGTTTATCGTTTATTCCACTTTCCAGAGTGTGCGCAGTCGTGGCCTGGATGAAGAGTATGTCATCTATGGCCGCCGACAGGACCTGATCGTGGCTGATGGTGACCGCTTCAAGATCAAGAAACGCCTGATCCTGATCCCGAATGCGACGCTGACCTGCAAAAACATCAACACCTTCCTCTGAGGTGCAGCATGACAGCACTTGATAACAAGGTTGCTCTGGTTTCAGGCGGTGCAGACGGCATCGGTCGCGCCGTGGTCGAGCGCTATCTGGCAGAAGGAGCCAGAGTCGCGGTGTTCGACATCGATGCCGACAAGCTCGAAGCGCTCAAGCGTGATTACCCGGAGGGGCTGATCACGGTACGGGGGGATGTGACCTGCTACGAGGATAATGCGCGTGCGGTGGCCGATACGGTCGCCGCCTTTGGCAAACTCGATATTTTTGTGGGCAATGCCGCGCTGTTTGATTACTTCGTGCCGCTGCGCAAGATCGCTCCGGAAAGCCTGGCCGAAAACTTTGATCGCCTGTTTCACGTCAATGTGATGGGGTATCTCAACGGCGTTCGAGCCGCACAGGAAGAGCTGAAGAAAAGCCGCGGCAGCATCATTCTGACAGTGTCCAATTCCGGATTCTATCCGGGCGGCGGGGGCATTCTCTATGTCACCTCGAAGCATGCAGTCGTTGGCATGATCAAACAGCTGGCCTACGAGATGGCACCGGATGTGCGCGTCAACGGAGTGTCTCCCGGGGCGACCGATACCGAAATGAAATCGGTAGAGGGGATTTCAGGACGTGCCCAGCCGCTGAACCAGATTCAAGGCTTCCATGAGAATGCGGCCAACGCCGTGCCGTTGAAGCGGATTGCATCGCCGGCGGACCACGCCGCACTTTATGTAGTGTTAGCATCCAGCGAACAGTCCCCGATGACGACGGGAAGCGTTATCCACAGTGATGGTGGCTGGGTCGCCCGGTAACGGGCAGGCCCAGTCATATAACTGGAGCATAACAATAATGAATATTTTCCAACGTACGCGGCTGCCACTACTGGTGGCGCCGATGTTTCTGGTGTCTTCGCCAGCGCTGGTGATTGCCGGTGCCCGTGCCGGAGTGATTGGCGCACTCCCGGCGGCGAATGCCCGTACCGTCGAGACACTTGATGAGTGGCTGGCACAGATTCACGCCGAGCTGCACGAAGAGCAGCTGCCCTGGCTGCTCAATATGATCGTGCACTCTTCCTACGATCGTTTCGATGCCGAGCTGGAGCTGGTGCGCCGTTATCAGCCTGCGATCGTGACCACCGCACTGGGTTCGCCGGCGCGGGTGACCGATACCGTAAAAGCCTATGGCGGCCAGGTTTTCGCGGATGTGATCACCCCTGCCATGGCGAAGAAATCGATTGCGGCGGGAGTGGATGGCCTCATTCTGGTGTGCAGTGGTGCCGGCGGCCATACCGGCAGATACAACCCGCTGGCATTCATTAACGAAGTGCGAGAATTCTGGGATGGTCCTCTGGGGGTCGCAGGCTGTGTATCGCGCGGACGGGATGTGCTGGCGATGCAGGCAGCAGGGGCTGACTTTGTGGTCGTGGGTACGCGCTTTATCGCCGCACAGGAAAGCTTCGCCAGTGACGAGTATCGCGACATGCTGGTCGCCTCCGGCCTTGAGGATATTGTTGAAACCACGGCGGTCAGCGGTGTTAATGCGACCTGGATGAAAGCCAGTCTGGAAAAGGCAGGCATTCAGCCTGAGCAGGCAGCTTCAAGCAAGCCGATCGACTTTTCGGGCAACATCTCAACGGCCAACAAGGCCTGGAAAGACGTATGGTCGGCTGGGCAAGGTGTGGGGGCAACCCGCGAAGTGGCATCAGCAAGCCAGATCATAGATGAATTGCATGAAGAGTATGTCTCAGCTCTGAAGCACATGAAAAACCTGTCAGAGGGATACCTGTAAATGAGTCAGGAAGAGTTCAATGCTGTAGCACAGCGCATAATTAAAGCCAGAACAGACGCGTGTGCGACCGGACCCATTTCGGCGGATTATCCCCATTTTGGCATGGATGACGCCTATGCAGTTCAGCAGCTGGTCAACCGTGAGCGACTGGAGAAAGGTGGGCGCGTAACCGGTTATAAGATCGGTTTGACCTCCGAAGCTGTTCAACGGCAGTTGGGGGTGGATCAGCCCGATTACGGTGTTCTGTTCGCCGAGATGGAGCGCCGCTCTGGTGCGCTGATCGATTGCTCGCAACTGATTGCTCCCAAGGCAGAGGGCGAGATCGGCTTCATTTTCAAGAATGATCTCGATCGAAAGGATCTGACGTTTACCGAGATGCTGGCCGAGATCGATTGTTTCATGCCCGTGGTGGAGATCGTCGATTCCGTGGTGCGTGATTGGAAAATCAATATCGTTGATACCGTTGCCGACAACGCTTCTTCGGCTCTCTACATGGTGGGTGCCAAACGGTTTGATCCTTCTGGGGTGGACTTTACCCGCCTGAGTGTGTCCATCGAGACGGAAGGCGGTGATCCCGTTCATGGAACCGGGGCGGCCTGTCTGGGTAATCCGTTGAACGCAACCTGGTGGCTGGCTCGAAAGCTGTATGATCTGGGCACCCCGATCCGAAAGGGGCACCTTGTGCTGTCGGGTGCCATGGCGCCGATGGTCAGCATCGAGCCGGGCATGCAGCTCAGATTCAGCTTTGATCAGCTCGATGAGCTGGTGCTGAAAGCCGGTTAACTGACTGATAACAATAAGATTCTAAAGGTTTTAAGATGAGTGCAGATGTTTTTGCGCAGCTACCGAACACTCGTATAGCAGTCGAAAGTCGAGCTGACGGTGTCTTCATTGTCAGATCAGAGACGGAGCTGGGAACCTATGATCGTTGTGTCGGTGACTGGCTGGAAAGGTGGGCAGAAGAACGCCCGGGGCAGGTGTTTATTGCCGAGCGTCACGGCAGCACCTGGGATGAAGTCAGCTATGCCGAGTTTCGCACCCGTGTAAGGGCCGTGGCTCAGGGGCTGATTGATCTGGGGCTGGAAAGTGATGGTCAGCGGCCACTGGTCATTCTATCCGGTAACTCGGTTGATCATGCATTGATCAAGATGGCTGCCATGTATATCGGTGTACCGGTTACACCTGTGTCAGTGGCCTATTCTCTGATGTCACGCTCCCATGATCGCTTGCAGGCGATTATCGCCAAACTCAACCCCTGCGCCGTGTTTGCGGATGATGCCGAGCTGTTCCGGGCATCCTTTGATGCGTGCAAGGGCGTCGACCTGTTCATCGCTTCACGCAATATCGAGCAGGGCAGCGGGGTTCACTGTCTCAAGGCCATGCTGGAAACCGAGGCATCTGAAGAGGTGGATCGCCGTTTTGCGGCCATTGGGCCTGATACTCACGCCAAATACATGCTGACGTCAGGCTCGACCGGGACGCCAAAGGTCGTGGTCAATACGCAGCGCATGATGTGCTCCAACCAGCAGATGATTGCACAGTACTGGCCCTTTGTTGAAACGAAAGCGCCACGAGTGCTTGATTGGCTGCCCTGGAGTCACACCTTTGGCACCAACCACAATTTCAACCTGGTGTTGCGCAATGGTGGTTCGCTCTATATCGACAGTGGCAAGCCGCTGCCGGGTCTGATCGGCGAAACCATCCGCAATCTCCGTCATGTAAAGCCGAACCTGTTTTTCAATGTGCCCAAGGGCTATGAGGTCCTGTTGGAGCAGATGCGGGATGATCAGGCGCTATGCCAGTCCTTCTTCTCCAACCTGGACATGCTGTTTTATGCCGGAGCAGCCCTGTCCAGGCCTGTGTGGGATGAGCTCAAGCAGCTCTGTGAAGCCACGGGCAATGATGTGTTCTTTACCACCGAATGGGGCGCGACCGAAACGGCACCTGCCATCACCAACGTACATTGGCGGCTGGATCAGCCTGGCAACATCGGCGTGCCTTTCCCGGGGGTGGAGATCAAGTTCGTGCCTAACGGTTCCAAGCTGGAGATGCGCATCAAGGGACCGATAGTCTTCAACGAATACCTCCATGACCCCGAGAAGTCAGCAGAGGCGTTTGATGAGGAAGGCTTTTATCGGATTGGGGATGCCGGCCTGTTGCAGGACCCTGATAACGCCTCAGCGGGTATCCGTTTCGATGGCCGAGTGTCCGAGGATTTCAAACTGAGCACGGGCACCTGGGTATGTGTTGCCAGTATTCGTGCTCAGGTACACAAGTTCTTCGGTGACCTGGTAACCGATGTGGTGGTGACCGGGCATGATCGTGACTATCTAGGCTTGCTCGTCATTCCGGGTCCCCGTATGCGCAAGCTGGCCGAGGACAAGGGCGGAACGATGACTGGTTCTGAATTGATGCAGGAGCCGCATGTCCGTGAAGAGCTGAATACGGCGATGACGCTGATGGCCCAGGTGGCCAAAGGATCGGCACAAAAGGTTTGCCGCTTGGTGGTGCTGGATACTCCCGCTGAAATCGAGAAGGGAGAAGTGACTGACAAGGGCAACCTGAACCAGAGAAAGATGCTGGAAACGCGTGGCGTGGATGTCGAGCGCCTCTACGCGGAAAAACCGGATCAACTGGTTCTGAGCATTATCTGATTGGGTGTTAAATCAATGAGCAAGAAACTGAAAGCGGCCATTATCGGCCCGGGTAACATCGGCACCGACCTGCTGATGAAAATGCAGCGCTCCGAGTGGATCGAGCCGGTCTGGATGGTCGGGATCGACCCGACCTCCGAAGGCCTCAAGCGCGCCGAAGAGATGGGCATCAAGACCTGCGCCACCGGTGTGGACGGTCTGCTGCCGCACGTGATTGAAGACGATATCCGCGTCGCCTTCGACGCCACGTCTGCCTATGTCCATGCCGAGAACAGCCGCAAGCTGAACGAGCTGGGCGTGATCATGGTCGACCTGACCCCGGCCGCCATCGGTCCCTACTGCGTCCCGCCGGTGAATCTGGAAGCGCACGCCAAGAACCTGGAGATGAACGTCAACATGGTCACCTGCGGTGGCCAGGCGACCATCCCGATGGTCGCGGCAGTCAGCCGCGTACAGCCGGTCGAGTACGGCGAAATCATCGCCACCGTCTCCTCCCGTTCTGTCGGTCCGGGCACGCGCCAGAACATCGACGAGTTCACCCGTACCACGGCCGGTGCCGTGGAGAAGGTTGGGGGTGCCAAGAAAGGCAAGGCGATCATCATCATCAACCCGGCCGAGCCGCCGCTGATCATGCGTGACACCATCCACTGCCTGACCGAAGGCGAGCCGGATCAGGCCGCCATCACCGAATCCGTGCACGCCATGGTGAAAGAGGTGCAGAAGTACGTACCGGGCTACCGCCTGGTCAATGGTCCGATCTTCGACGGCAACCGCGTCTCCTGCTTCATGGAAGTGGAAGGTCTGGGCGACTTCCTGCCGAAGTACGCCGGCAACCTGGACATCATGACCGCGGCCGGTCTGCGCACCGCCGAGATGTTCGCCGAAGAGGTGTCCAACGGCACCATTACCTTGCCTGAGCGTGGCTAACGGAGGAAAGCAATATGAATCTGAACGGTAAGAAAGTCACGCTGCACGACATGTCTCTGCGTGACGGCATGCACGCCAAGCGTCACCAGATCAGTCTCGACGAGATGGTCAACATCGCCACCGGCCTGGATGAAGCGGGCATGCCGCTGATCGAAGTCACCCACGGCGATGGCCTCGGCGGCACGTCGGTCAACTACGGTTTTCCGGCGCATAGCGACGAAGAGTATCTGGGTGCGGTCATTCCCAAGATGAAAAATGCCAAGGTTTCCGCCCTGCTGTTGCCGGGCATCGGTACCGTCGATCATCTGAAAATGGCGAAAGATCTGGGCGTGTCCACCATCCGTGTGGCGACCCACTGCACCGAAGCGGACGTGTCCGAACAGCACATCGGCATGGCCGCCAAAATGGAAATGGACACCGTGGGCTTCCTGATGATGGCCCACATGGTCAGCCCGGAGAAGATCCTCGAGCAGGCCAGGCTGATGGTCAGCTACGGTGCCAACTGCATCTACGCCACCGACTCCGCCGGTTACATGCTGCCGGATGAAGTGACCGCCAAGATCGGCCTGCTGCGCGCTGAACTGCCGAGCAATGTCGAGATCGGCTTCCACGGTCACCACAACATGGGCATGGCGATCGCCAACTCGCTGGCGGCGATCGAAGCGGGCGCGTCTCGTGTCGATGGCTCCGTCGCCGGTCTGGGGGCCGGTGCCGGCAACACGCCGCTGGAAGTGTTCTGCGCCGTGCTGGATCGCATGGGCGTCGAGACCGGTATTGATCTGTACAAGATCATGGACGTGGCCGAAGACCGGGTGTTCCCGATCATGGATCAGCCGATCCGCGTAGACCGCGATGCGCTGACCCTGGGCTACGCCGGCGTCTACTCCTCCTTCCTGCTGTTTGCCCAGCGCGCGGAGAAGAAGTATGGCATTCAGGCCCGTGACATTCTGGTAGAGCTTGGTCGCCGCGGTACCGTCGGTGGTCAGGAAGACATGATTGAAGACCTGGCACTGACCATGGCGAAAGAGAAGGGGCTGATCTGATGGGCCACGTCGTGACGGTAAATCCGGTTGGAAAAACGTATGAAGTTCAAGCAGATACCAGCATTCTTGATGCCGGTCTCAAGGCTGGCGTTGTGCTCAAGCATGGCTGTCGAGATGGCCAGTGCGGTGACTGTCGGACCGAGCTGAAGTCAGGCCAGGTGGAATATCCTGAGGGATTGGTACTGAGTGAGACTGATATTGCGGGTACAACCGTACTGACCTGTCAGGCGAAGGCGCTCAGCGATGTGGTCCTGCACTCGCCGGAAGTCACCAGCTTTGAAGGCGTAACGGTACAGAAAGTCGCTGCCCGAGTAATGGGCAAGGAGCAGTTGGCTGATGATGTCGTCAAGCTGACCTGCAAGCTGGCGCCGGGGGCGGTGTTCAACTATGTCCCGGGCCAGTACGTGGATTTGACCATCAAAAATGTCGTAACACGGAGTTACTCCATGGCGACTGCTGAGGCTGTTGACGGCAGCATCGAACTGCATATCCGTCTGGTGCCGGGCGGTCAAGCGACACCGATGATCTTTGAGGACGTCCAACTCAAGAATGTGGTGACGATAGAAGGACCCTTCGGCACCTTCTATCTGCGCGACAGTGACGCACCTGCGATCTTCCTGGCCAGTGGTACCGGCTTTGCACCGATCAAGGCGCTGATGGAGCAGCTGATCGCGACTGGTAAAGGACGCAGGGTGCACCTGTACTGGGGCGGGCGTCGTGCTCAGGACCTGTACATGGATGAACTCTGCCGCCAGTGGCAGTCCGATCTGGACTGGTTTGAGTACACACCTGTACTTTCAGATGATCTGTCCGATTGGGAGGGGCGTACCGGTTTTGTCCATGCGGCGGTCATGGAGGACTACAGCGACCTGTCCGGATACCAGGTGTATGCCTGTGGCGCCCCGGTTGTGATTGACTCAGCTCGCCGTGATTTTGTGGCTGAATGCGATCTGGATCAGAGCAACTTCTTTGCAGATGCCTTTGTTTGATCGACCGGATGCCGGAGCAGCCCTGCTGCTCCGCATGTTTCAATCTTGCTGAGCCCCTTCGGGCTTTCCTGATCCGACTTAAGTACTAGCACCGCAATGTTGCAAAAACATACAGGTGTGTTGAAAATACAGTACTGTACTGTATGTAAGAATCATAATAACAATTGGAGCCATAACAATGTCGATGAAGACTACTAAAGTGTTCAAAGCCGGACTCGTCCTGACCGGTGCTCTCATTACATCTACCGCCAGCTGGGCCGCTGATGTAACGCTCAGATACAACCAGTGGTTCCCGTCTCAGCACTGGTCACAGAAGGATGGCCTTTACCAGTACTTTGACGAGATCGAAAAGGTCACCGAAGGACGTGTCAAGGTGATGCCTTCGGCCAAACCTCTGGCTCCGCCGACCCGCAACTATCAGGCTGTGGTGAACGGTATTGCCGACATTGCCTGGGGGCCTCATGGTTATGCGCCCGGTGCCTTCCCGCTGACCGAAATGGTTGAGCTGCCCTTTACCAACGAAAATGCCGGCATCAGCTCCGCTGCCTACTGGCGCCTGTTTGAAAAATACTTCAAACCGGCCGGTATGCATCAGGACGTTGTGACTCTGGCCGTCCATGTAACCTCTGGTGGCAACATCCACATGAAAGAGGATGCCATCACCAGCCCGGGCGATTTCAGCGGCAAGAAAATTCGTGTTCAGACCAGCGTCGTAGGGGATGCCCTCAAGACACTGGGCGCGGTCCCGATTGCAGGTTCTCTGTCCGAACTGCGTGAGTTTCTGTCCCGCGGCATCATTGACGGCACCACCTTGTCAGATGAGCTGCTGACCGGCTTCAAGGTCGACAATTACGTTGAAAAAATCACTCAGATTCCGGGCGGCATTTTCACCAACAGCACCTTTGTCATCATGAACAAGGACAAGTGGAATCAGATCAGTGAAGCTGACCGCGAGGCGATTATGTCGATCTCGGGTGAGAAATTGGCCGTTCGCATGGGTAGCCTCTGGCATGAAAACGATGTCATGGCACGCGAGCAGCTGAAGTCTCGCCTCGGCGAGAATTACATTCTGGCCGATGGTGAACTCAATGAGGCGATTGATCAGGCGTTTGAGCCTATCCGTGTCGCCTGGCTGGCCAAAGCCGAGCTGGAAGGGGTCAACGGTCAGGAGGCGATTGACTTCTACCGTCAAGAGATCGACAAGATCGCTCAATAAAGGTTTGCTGTCGCGCTCCGGGTCGGGGCGCGACACTTCCCACCGAGGTTGTTATGCGGATTTCACTGCTCAACTTGATGGAATACCTCTGTGCCAAAATCTCCATTCTGGCACTGATCGTCATGTCCGGAATTACATTCATGGATGTATTCGGGCGGGTTGTTTTCAACAGTCCCATCGGGTTCTCGTACGAGGTCGTTGGGATCTGTCTGGGCATCTGTTTTTACTCCGGACTTTATCATGTGCATAAAAAGCGCAAACACGTCCGAATTGATTTATTGGAAAAACTATTTAAAGGCAAAGCGGGTGAAGTTATTGCCTGGTTTGGCTATTTAATTGAACTCGGTTTCTTTTCCACGCTTGTATATATGGTTTACAAGCAAATGGAAGAGTCAAAACAGTTTGGGGATATTTTCATGTTCCTAGGACTGGAAAAGTGGATTGTGATTGCGGCCATGTCGGTATTCGCAATCATCGCGCTGGTGAGCCTTGTGGTGGCCTATCCGGACAGAGAACAAGGAGAGGCTTGAGGATTACCCATGGAAATGCTGATTGCTTTCACAGTACTGTTGATACTGCTGTTTCTTCGTGTCCCCATCGCCATCGCGACCGGCCTGGTAGGGATTATTGGTTTGTCACACTACCAGGGCTGGAGTGCGGCCCTGAGTCAGTTGGGGATGATCGCGACGGAAACCGTACTCTCCTATGAGTTTGCCGTCATTCCCCTGTTCATTTTGATGGGCAATATCATCAGCCGCTCCGGTCTGGCAGAGGAGTTGTACAACGCGACTCATGCGCTGGTGGGTCATCACAAGGGGGGGCTGGCGATCACAACGATTGGCGCCTCGGGAGGCTTCAGTACCTTCTGTGGTTCCAGCTTTGCAACGGCGGCAACCATGACGCGTATCGCCTATCCGTCGATGAAAAAGTTTGGCTACAGCGATGGTCTGGCAACCGGCTCAATCGCGGCAGGCGGAACCTTGGGTATTCTTATTCCACCCTCTATTGCGCTGGTTTTTTACGGCATTATTACGGAAACGGATATCGGTAAACTGTTTGTCGCCGGTGTCATTCCGGGCATCATCGGCGTGCTTTTCTACATTGCTGCCGTACTCTTTACCGTTCATGTCCTTAAGGACAAGTGCACTGACAGCGATGAGGCGAGTTTTAAGGACAAGCTATTGGCTATCCGTCAGCTGTGGGCATTTTCACTGTTGATCGTCGTTGTGCTGGGCGGGATTTATTTCGGCTTCTTCTCTCCGACTGAGGCGGCTGGAGTTGGCTCCGTTGGCGCCATTCTGATCACCCTGATTCGTGGCAAGCTGTGCATGGAAAAAATGCAGGAAGCGCTGGAGGACTCGGCAGCCACCACGGTGTCACTGGTGGCCATCCTGATCGGCTCCCTGGTCTTCGCCAACCTGGTCAACGTATCCAATCTGCCATTCACCATCGTGGAATGGATAGAAGGGCTGAACCTGGGCCTGATTGGAGTGCTGATGGTGATCATCCTGATCTACTTTGTGTTGGGTGCGGTGCTGGAATCGATCTCCATGCTTCTGTTGACAGTACCGGTGTTCTATCCGGTGGTGCAGGGAATGGGTATGGATCTGATCTGGTTTGGGATTATCGTGGTTATTGCCACTGAAATCAGCCTGATCACGCCTCCAGTTGGACTCAACGTGTTTGTCTTGAAGTCAGTGGTGCCCGAGGTTGACCTTAAGGTCATCTTCAAAGGGGTCTTTCCCTTCCTGATAGCGGATATTTTCCGCCTCATGCTGATTATTGCGTTCCCTGCGTTGTCTTTGGTTCTCGTTGACATGATGTAAGAGGGGTCTTGAACCACGGCTACCATTCAGTGCCCTGATGGTAGCCGTTTTTTTATGCCTGTCCTCTGAACTTGCACTCCGAAAGAGGGCAGTTGTCAGCAAGAAAGTTGGCGATACGCTGTGCGCGCTCTCGGCGAACGTCCTCTGAGGCTTCTGGCTCAACCAGCGATGAGGCGATCAGGAAGGAATACATCAGATGCGCCAGATCCTTGGCCTGCTGGGGAGAGTGCCCCATATCCTTGAACAAATCCTCAATGAAACTGATACGGTAGCTGTCGACTTCATCGACGGTGGCTCGCGCAATCTCGTCACGACGAGCCCATGCGCGCAGCGAAATCTCGATGGACGCGGCTTTCTGGGCCTTGTCACCTTTCAACGGCAAAGCAATCAGCTCCAGCAGCTGTTCCTTGCTGTCGGAAGATCTCATCTTGAGACTTTCAATCACCGCTTCCGTGGCCTTAAGGCGCCAGCTGTCGAGAACCGCCTGTAACAGCTCTTTGCGGCTGTCAAAATGGTAATAGAAGCTGCCGCGAGTTATTTTCAATTTCTTGGCCAGGTTATCAACGCGGACCATATCAATACCACTGGTGGCCAGAACTTGAGTGGCCGCATTAACCCAGTCGGCACGTGATAGGCGTTTGTTAGCCATAATTGACAATATCGCTCCATATATTGATCGGTGCGACCAGTATACAGCTAAACAATATGCAAGTTGACTCAGTTTGTCCGAGTTTATGGGGTGACAGGCTTATTGGTAATACCGGCCCGGTATGATGGGCCAGTCCGCTGCATCGACATGGTCCGTTGCCAGTTGCTGTGAGCGCCCATGCCAATGCTCGATAAAGGCATGGTCTGGATCATACAGTTGTGTCTGTTTGTCGATGTTGAAATGGCGTTTACCCTTGGGATCGGCTCCCACACCGGCCAGATATTGCCAGTTGCCCCAGTTGCTGGCGACATCGTAGTCAATCAGTTCCTGCTCGAACCAGGCCGCGCCATAGCGCCAGTCCAGTTGCAGCTCGTTGACCAGGCAGCTGGCGACAATCTGACGGCCGCGATTGGACATCCAGCCGGTTTGCCGCAGCTGATGCATGCACGCATTGATCAGGGGCCAGGGCGTTGAGCCTTCGCACCAGGCTTTGAAGCGCTGTGGATAAAAACTCGTCAGGGTGGGGCTGGATTTGATGCCGCGCGGATGAAACAGGCGGTAACCATGTTCTCGGGCGTACCACTGGAAAAACTCCCGCCATAAAAGCTCAAAGAAAATCCAGTAGGTAGAATCATTGGCACCATGTTGCTGCTCATAGCGCTTCAACTGATGAACAACACGGCGGGGTGACAGGCTGCCCTGTGCCAGCCAGGGGGAAAAGCGGGTGCCCTTTTCCAGGCCGTCCAGCTCATTGCGAACCTGCTTGTAGTGAAGCGGTAGATCCGAAGTGAAATAGCGGGCCAGATGGGCCTGTGCTGCCAGCTCGCCTCCGGTAAACCAGTCGTCTGAATTGCGCGGGGCAGGGTTAGGCAGGGTCGCTATGACTTCGTTGTCGACCACGGGCATTGGAGGAAGCCGTTGGATACGTGGCAAGGGGGGGCTGACCTGCAACGGCTCAACCGCACGCCGGAATTTGGAAAAGCTGGCTGGAAACGTCTCCCACACGTTGCGCATTTGATCCCGGGTATACAGGGTGTAGCTGTCATCAAGTTCAACCTTCATGAACGGGAAACGTTTGGACAAGATAGCGAGCTGTTTACTCTCATACAGGCCCGAGGGGCGCGACAGGTGAAGACTGCCTGGATGATGACGAATGATGAGTTGGGACAGTTGCTCAACTGGATCCCCTTTTAGCAGCAGCAACCGCTGTCCCAGGGACTGCAGTTGTTGCTCAAGGTCCCAAAGCGCTTCATGCAGAAATCGTTGGCGCTTGCTCCCCATGCGCACACTGTTGAAGTGCGGTCGTGATTCAAGCGATGGATCCATAATGTAGACGCACAGCAGATGATCACAGCTGTTCGCCGCATGGGCGAGGACCGGGTTGTCGTCCAGGCGCAAATCCTGCGTAAGCCAATAAAGTCCTGTGTTCATGATATCTCCTCGGATATACCGTTGTTACGATGATGAGGAGACTTCGGTTTGCCATTCAGTTCGGGCGAGGTAGTCTTCAGATTGTTGGAACCGGCGCAGGGAGGCCGACCTGGCCGGGGCTGTGCGTCATCATTTCATGCCAGGGGGGCCAGAATTGTGTCATCACTCGAGTTGAAACTCCCGCCTCCTGCGATTGCCACGCTGGTGGCTTTGTTGATGTATGCAGGGGATCAAGTCTCTCCGGCGTTCATGCAGGTGCCGCTGGACCCCCGATGGGCCATTATCGTCATGGTCCTGGCAATGCTTTTGGGCATGATGGCGGTTGCCCACTTTGTCAGGGTCGGTACCACCGTGCATCCGCACTGTCCTGAGAAAAGCAGCCATCTGGTGGTGCGAGGTATTTACCGATACAGCCGAAATCCCATGTACCTGTCACTGGTGCTGATGCTCGTTGCCTGGGCGCTGTATTTGGGGTGGGTCCTGTCCCCTCTGGGATGGGCTCTATTCGTATTGTGGATGACCCGTTTCCAGATCCGCCCTGAAGAGCGGATACTGGCACGGCTGTTTGGAGATGAGTATCGTGATTACTGCCGCCGCGTCAGGCGCTGGCTCTAGTTTCAATACCGTGGTTGCAACCGGTCTGGCGGCCCAGTGTTTCCCAGGCTGCATACTGACTGAGAAAAACCTGCCCCGTTAACTCATCAAGAAAATGGGTCCGTTTGAGGCTGTCCATTACGGGCCCCTTGACCTCTGAAAGGTGGAAGGTCACGCCGCTGTCCTTGAGTCGGTGGTTGATCGCCTCCAGGCTCTCCAGTGCCGAAGCGTCAATAAGGTTAACCGCCGGGCACATCAGTACCAGGTGCTTTACGTCCGGCTTCTGGGCCACCAGGTCGTATACCCGATCTTCCAGATAGCGGGCGTTGGCAAAATACAGGCTTTCATCCACGCGCAGGGTCAGGATCTGACGGCAGGTCTCAACATTGAAACGGTCCACGTTGCGGAAATGTTCGGTGCCCGGCACCCGGCCCACGATGGCACTGTGCGGTTTGCTGGTACGGTAGAGGTAAAGCAGGATCGACAGGCCGACACCAGCGATGATGCCCAGTTCGACGCCCTCTACCAGCGTTAGCGCAATGGTCGCCAGCATGGCGGCAAAGTCGCTGCGGGAAAAGTCCCAGGTTCGTTTCAAGGCCCCCAGGTCGACCAGAGACAGCACTGCCACAATGATGGTGGCTGCCAGTGTGGCCTTGGGCAGGAAGAAGATCAGCGGTGTCAGTACCAGTGTTGCGATGGCGATGCCTGCCGCCGTGAATGCACCTGCTGCAGGCGTTTCGGCACCTGCATCGAAATTGACCACGGAGCGAGAAAACCCCCCCGTGACCGGAAAGCCACCCGATACGGCCGACGCAATGTTGGAGCTGCCCAGGCCGATCAACTCCTGATCCGGAGATATTCGCTGGCGGCGTTTGGATGCCAGTGTCTGGGCCACGGATACCGATTCGACAAAGCCGACAATGCTGATCAGCAGTGCGGATATCAGCAGCTGTTGCCAGAGGTCGGCATCAAAACCGGGTAGCTGTAACCCCGGCAGGCCACTCGGGACCTCGCCGACAACCTTGACGCCACGACTCTGCAAATCCATCCCCCAAGTGGCCAGTGTGGTTACAGCGACGGCCAGTACCGGACCCGCCTTGGCGAGGATATCGGCCAGCCGTTCGGGCAAACCCAGACCGATCAGTAGCGGCTTCAGCTGTTTGCGTACCCAGAACAGGAAGGCGGTGGCACTGATGCCGATGATCAACGTCGGCAGGTTGATTTGCCCCAGGTTGGCGGTGATCGACATCAGGATTTCCAGCAGATTATGACCACTGGCATCGACACCCAGGATGTGCTTCAGCTGACTGGCGGCAATGATGATGCCCGAGGCGGTGATAAAGCCGGAGATCACCGGATGACTGAGAAAGTTGGCCAAAATGCCAAGGCGCAGCAGGCCCATCAGAATCAGGATCACCCCGGACAGAAAGGCAAGGGCGATAGCCGCGGTGAGGTATTCTGCGGTACCTTGCAGTGCCAGGTTGCCGACAGCCGCGGCGGTCATCAGCGAGACCACCGCGACAGGCCCTACGGCAAGCGTCCGGCTGGTGCCGAACACGGCATAGGCCACCAGAGGCAGGATGCTGGCGTAGAGGCCAACCTCAGCCGGCAGACCGGCAAGCAGGGCGTAGGCCAACGATTGCGGGATCAGCATGATGGTGACGATCATGGCCGCAATAAGGTCGCTGGTCAGCGTGCTGCGGTTGTAGACCTTCAGCCACTGCAGTATCGGGAGGTAGCGTTCCAACATCAATTCGCATCCTGTTCGGGGCGTTCAGCGTTACTTTTTATCGGCGAAGTCACAAGCCGCAGAGGCTTCGTGCTCTGCCGGGCGATGGTGCAGAATCTCCGGCCCGGCCAGCCATTCTTTTCCTTTGAGCATGGCGTTCCAGTAGATCCAGGGCAGCATCTTTTCCTTCAGCAGCCAGGAAAAACGGCTGGGGCGGGTGCCTTCGACCAGCCAGGTCGGGAAGCTGGGCAGCAACTTGCCGCCATAACCAAATTCGGCCAGCACGATCTTGCCGCGCTCTACTGTCAACGGGCAGGAGCCGTAGCCATCGTAGACGGCTCGCGGTGCCTTGCCATCAAGGGCCATCAACACATTTTCGGCCACGACCGGGGCCTGCTTGCGGACTGCTGCCGCTGTTTTGGCATTGGGCGTGTTGCCTGCATCTCCGAGACCGAAAATGTCACCATAGCGGCTGTGCTGCAGCGTTTCCGGATTCAGTTCTATCCATCCGGCCTCATCAGCGAGGGGGCTGTCGCTGATAAAGCGGGGGGCTCGCTGAGGTGGACAGACATGAAGCATATCGAAGGACTTTTCCACTTCTTCGGTTTCACCGTCCGCTCGGGTGACCTTGAACCGGGCCAGTCGCTTGTCACCCTCGACTGCGATCAGGTTGTGCTGGTAATTAAGGTGAATGCCATAGCGCTCAACATATTCCATCAGTGCAGGCACATAGTCGGCGACACCGAACAAAGCAGCACCGGCGGTACAAAACTCGATATTAAGATCCTTGAGATTGCCCTTCTGCTGCCAATGGTCGCAGGCCAGATACATCGCCTTTTGCGGAGCGCCGGCACATTTGATCGGCATCGGCGGTTGAGTAAACAGCGCCTTGCCTTTGCGCGTGCTTTGCACCAGCTCCCAGGTATATGGAGCGAGATCAAAACGGTAATTGGAAGTGACACCGTTTCGGCCCAGAGTTTCTCGCAGGCCCGGAATGGCATCCCAGTCCAGCGTCAGTCCCGGGGCGACAATGAGGATTCGATAGCCCAGATGCTCACCGTCTTCGAGCACAACCTGCTGCTGTTCAGGAAGAAAGGATGCTGCAGCGGCCTGGTACCATTTGACCTGTTGCGGCATGACTTCCGCCATGGGGCGGACGGTCTGCTTGCGCTCGAAAACGCCGCCGCCTACCAGCGTCCAGCCGGGCTGATAATAGTGTTCCTGACGGGGTTCGATGATAGCGATATCCAGATCAGGTCGGCGTTTGAGCAGGCTGCCGGTGACGGCCTGTCCGGCTGCACCGCCGCCGATAATCAGAACGTCGTGGCGTTTGGCGGCAACCCGGATTTTCTGGTTTGCCGGCTGAGAGCTGGCGGCCAGTTGTTCAATGCGTTCACGCTGAGCACCGAGATCGTAGCCAGCTGCTGCGCAGGCTCTCAGGATGGCTTCCACGTCCAGTCGCGGCGCTTCGGAAAGGGCCCAGAGAGTGCTGCAGCGGGTGCCGGTGCGACAGAAGGCCAATACAGGGCCCTTGAGCTGGTTCATCAGCTCGCCAAAGCGGACGACATCGGCGTCAGTAATTTGACCCGACACAACCGGCTGATAGTGCCACTCCAGTCCATGGCGTTTGGCGGCTTCACGGATCGCCTGCATATCAGGCTGGTCCTGACTCTCCTTTTCAGGTCGGTTGCAAATGATCGCCTTGAAGCCCATGGAGGCGGCGACGCCGACATCGGCGGCGGTTATCTGCGGACTGACACTGAGGAAGGGGGTTAGCTGATGAATTTCCACGTTGACTGCTCCTGTATTGTTATTTTTGGCTGGAGGGTTCAGAACAGGTTGATCGGGACTTTCAGGTAAACCTGCCCGTTGTTCTCGGCCGGCGGCATCTGGCCGGCACGCATGTTGACCTGAACCGACGGCAGGATCAGGCGTGGCATGTCGAGAGTGGCATCACGTTCAGTACGCATCCGTACGAAGTCTTCCTCGCTGATCCCGGTTTTGACATGAACGTTATGTTTTCGCTCTTCGGCTACGCTGGTCTGGTAGGCGTATTCTTCACGACCGGGTGCCTTGTAGTCGTGGCACATGAACAGGCGGGTTTCGTCGGGCAGGGTGAACACTTTCTGGATCGACTTGTACAGGACGCGGGCATCACCGCCCGGGAAGTCGCAGCGTGCGGTGCCATAGTCCGGCATGAACAGGGTATCGCCGACAAACGCAGCATCGCCGAAAACATACGTCATGCAAGCTGGAGTGTGACCCGGGGTATGCATCGCCAGGCCTTCGAGATTGCCGATGCGAATGCTGTCGTTGTCATTGAAAAGAGCATCGAACTGGCTGCCGTCACGGGCAAATTCGGTACCGGTATTGAACGCCTTGCCGAAGGTTTCCTGCACTGTGGTGATGTGAGCGCCAATGCCAAGCTTACCGCCGGTGCGTTGCTGCAGATAGGGAGCGGCCGACAGGTGGTCGGCATGGACGTGGGTTTCCAGAATCCAGTCCACGGTCAGGCCCTTGTTTGCCACGAAATCAAGGATAGCGTCGGCCGAATCCGTGGACGTCTTGCCGGCGGCGTAGTCGAAGTCGAGTACTGAGTCGATGATGGCGCAGTGGTTTGAGCTCGGGTCCTGAACCACGTAGCTGTAGGTAAAAGTAGGCTCGTCAAAGAAAGCAGTAACGGTCGGTTGCATAACGCCTCCAGGGTGAAATTTCTTTTTATTATATGCTTATAACGTAATTGGATATAAGCAATCCTAATCCCTATTCGACAAAGTGCCAAATAGGGAAAGGTTATAAACGAGCCATTTTTCATGCAGAAAGTGGCTAGAGAATGCCCGCCAGTTGCATCTCTTCAATGACGATACGGTGAACCTGTTGCAACGCTTTGTCGGTGTGGCTGTGCGGCTTGTTCGGGGACGAGAGCGGGGCGCGGCTATACGCCAGATAGGGATACCAGGCGGTGTTCAGACCGTGGTTAAGCACACGCAGTCCGGCGGAATCTTCCTCTTCCATGATCAGCAGCGGCTCGGGCACATAACCCCATCCCAGCCGGTCCTTGATGGCATCCCGGATCAGCTCGAAGCTGCTGAGCGCAAGGCTGGCAGTACCCAGATTGGCAAGCCAGAAACGCTCCTGCTGATCACTGTCCAGGTAGGTGATCTGGGTAGAGCCGGAGAGGTCCGCATTGTTCAGGTGCGTCAGACGCGCGAGGCGGTGTTGATCGGATGCCATCATCTGCATCCGGATCTTGGTGATGATCTGCTGGTACAGGCTGTCTCCCGAGTAGTCCGGGTTGAAGGCCATTGCATAGGCCAGATCCAGCTGACCCTGTCGCACCAGTTCGGGCAACTCGTCGGCGCCGGCAAACCTCATGCTCAGGCGAATATCAGGCAGCGAGGTCCGGATACGGGTGATCACCCGGCGCCAGAACGACTCGGTCAGCACATCATCGCGGCCAATGCTCAGTTCGCACAGCGCCTCACCGGGAGGATTGGCGCACTGATAGAGGATTTTTTCTTGCAGCGTCAGCAACCGCTGGCAGTCGTCCAGAATCAGTTCACCGACGGGCGACAACGCCAGGCTGTTGCCTCGGCGCATGAACAGTCGTGTGTTCAGATCATCCTCAAGTGCACTGATCGCCATGCTGAGGGTGCTTCGATTACGCCCCAGCTCGGCTGCGGCGGCGGCAATCGAGCCTTTTTCCGCAACGGTGACGAAATAGAGCAGGTGTTCGGTACGCATGGTTGTTTTGCCTGTGGAAAAGTCAGCGTCATTATAGTTGACGCTGAGCGACTCGCGACACTTTCGGTGCATCGATAAAGTGGCGTTATTAGGGGCGAGGCATCTTCAGGGATGCAAGTTGAGGTATATATGCATTGGATGTTCTTGATTCTGGCGGTTGTCGGGGAAGTGTTGGGTACGACTCTGATGAAGCTGATAGTGGAAGAGGGCTACCTGCTCTACGGTACTCTGGTTGCTGTTGCGATGGTCGGGTTGTCCTACCTGTTATTGAGCCGAGCAACCCTGCGCATCCCGATTACCCTGGCCAACGCCTTTTGGGAAGGCATGGGAATGGTACTCATTGCTCTGATGTCCCTGCTGTGGCTGGGAGAGCAGATCACTGGGTATCAGGCCGCAGGGCTGTTGCTGGCGTTGATTGGCGTGGCCCTGACCAACTATGGCCATTATTGCCGGCAGGATGCCGAGGAGGTCACATGAGTATAGGCCTGTTCTATCTGTTGGGCTCGGTGGTACTGGATATCATGGCCAACCTGTCGCTGGAGCATTCGGACGGTTTTCGTCGCCGTCGCTGGGGTGCGCTGGCAGTAGTGGCCATTATGTCGGCTTTCGCATTGCTGGCGTTGGCCGTTCAAACACTGGACCTGTTTATGGCCTATGCGATCTGGGGAGTGCTGTCGATCACCGGGACAGCACTGGCGACCTGGATGGTTTTCGGCCAGCGCCTGAACTGGATCAGCTGGCTGGGGATCAGTCTGCTTATTCTGGCGATCCTGCTGATGCGTCTGGGAGGCTAGCGCCTCCCTGCGCTACTCCACACACGTGCAACTACACTACTCCTGCTTCGGGCCTACCCAAACCTGCTGCACATTGACGAATTCCATAATGCCGTGAGGGCCCAGTTCGCGACCGTAGCCTGAACGTTTGATCCCGCCACTGGGGAGGCGCGGGTCGGTCTTGACCAGCCCGTTGACGACCACTTGTCCGGCCTCTATCTCTTGTGCGAGAGCTTCTCCACGCTGTCGGTTGGTCCATATGGAAGCGGCCAGGCCGTACTCGGTATCGTTGGCAATCTGAAGCGCGTGCTCGGCGCTGTTCGCTCTCAGTACTACGGCGACAGGGCCGAAGGTTTCCTCTCGGCAGGCGGTCATCTGGTTATTGACCTCGGTGAGCAGCGTGACCGGATAGAAGAATCCCTCGCCTTCGGGCATTTGGCCACCCAGCAGGCATTCGGCTCCAGCGGCGATGGTTTCATCCACTTGCCGGGCCAGCTCGGCACGCAGATCTTCACGGGCAATCGGGCCGATATCCGTTTCCACCGATGAGGGGTCACCAAGGCGCAGCTTCTCAAGCCTGTCCTTGAGCAGTTCGACAAACCGCTCATGCACCGGGGCTTCCACGATGATCCGCTTGGCTGCGATGCAGGACTGGCCCGCATTGATGATGCGTGACAGCACGATGGCATCGGCAGCAGCTTCCAGGTCCGCATCCTTGAGGACGATGGCCGGATCGGACCCACCCAACTCCAGCACGGCAGGCTTGAGCTCAGCCGCGGCCAGGGCTGCAACTCGACTGCCAGCGGCGCTGGAACCGGTGAAGGAGACGGCTCTGACGGCCCGATGGCGAATGGCACTTTCCACGGATGAAGTTGTTAACGGCAGGTTCTGCAATATGCCCGCCGGCGCCTCTGCCTGTACGAACAGGTCAGCGATCGCTTCAGCGCAGGCCGGGACATGGGGATCATGTTTCATCAGGCACGTGTTGCCGGCCATTAACGCCGGAGCGCAGAAACGGAATGCCAGCCAGAAGGGGGCATTCCACGGCAGAATCCCAAGCACGGGCCCCAATGGGAGGTGCTGCACGTAGCTGCTGCTGGCATCGGAATTGAGTGTAACGGACGCCAGGTAATCAGCGGCATGAGCGGCATAGTGCTCGGCACACCAGGCGGCCTTCTGGACTTCACCTCGTGCTTCCTTGACCGGCTTGCCCATCTCCAGCGTCATCAACCGGGCCAGCTCTGTTTCCTGATCTCTCATCAGTGTCGCCACGCGGTTTAACACTTCGGCGCGCTGTGCAATCGATTGTTGCCGCCAATGCCTGAAGGCGTTTTCCGCGGCCGCGATGCGAGCATTCATGTCAGCCGGGTTAAGTGCCGGATACTCATGCAGCCGTTGCCCGGTGGTGGGATTGATTACTTTCAGCATTATTGGGCACCTCCCTGCTTCTGTGTCTTCTTGGGCTTGTCGGCATTGGCTGACGTAATGGGCACAGGTGCCCTGTGTTCTGGCGCAGGTGACGGTTGTGTCTTCATGCCGGTTTCGGGTTTAAGGGCAAAATCCTGGGGCACATCCTCGAAGAAAGAGCCGCAGCCGCGCTCGGTAATGTAAAAGGTATCCGATATCCCGCAGGTCTTGTCGCCGTCCACGCCCCACATCCAGGGAATGACATGGAAGGTCATGCCGGGCTCCAGAACCGAGCTGTCCCCGCCTTTAAGGCTGAGGATGTAACCTTCATCCCAGCTGGGTGGAAAGGCGATACCGATAGAGTATCCCGAGCGAGTGATCAGGCGGGCACCGACCTCGTTGTCGGTAATGATTGACCGTACCAGGTGGTCGGCATCCGATACGGTCAGTCCAGGTCTGAGCTCATGTCGCAACTGGCGCAGGGCCAATTTCATGGTTTCCTGGGCCTTGTACATGGAGTCACTGAGTTCGCCGCAGACCACGGTACGCATTAACGCTGTGTGGTAGCGCCGATAGCAGCCGCCCACTTCAAGAAAGACATGTTCACCGGGTTGAACGGTTCGGCCTTCCCAGGTGGCGTGGCCGATCATGGTGCGCGGGCCGGAAGTGACATAGGGCATGACCGCCGGGAAATCGCCTCCGGCCTTGAACATGGCGGCGCTGATGGCGCCACCGATTTCGTTCTCGGTCACGCCCGCCTGGCAAATCTCGATACCAGCCTCCATGCCGGCACGAGCCGCACGGGCCGCGATGCGCATCACATCCAGTTCAGCCGCCGATTTGCATTTGCGTCCCTCTTCGACAATGCCAAAGCAGTCCATCAGGCGACCGCCCTTGAACGCGGTCTTGAAGTAGTCCTGATGGTAGGCCGGGAAGAAGTAACTGTTACGCTCATACCCCAGGACCTTGTCCGACAGGTTGAACTCGCGCAGTGACTCAATCAGCATCTGGATGGCATCACCGGTATCGGAGTAGGGGCGCGTTTTTTCCACCCAGGTTCGCGCGTGAACGTTGGACTCCTCCATCATTCGCGTGATCATGAAGGGTTCGTCGTCGAGGGGGACTACCAGTGCCTGAAAGTAGGAATAGCCCGTGGTCTGGTAGTCGGTCAGATACATCAGGTTCTCAGGGTCGGTGATAATCACCGCATCGAGCAGTCGCTTCTCCATGCGCTGGCGCAGCTCGCCAAGGCGGCGCTGATACTCCTCGATGGGAAAGGTCATGTCATCGCGTTCACGCATCTTCAGCCTCCATCACATGGTGTACGGCATCTTCCAGCAGGCGCAGTCCCTGCTCCAGATCGTCATCGGGGATGGTCAGGGGCGGAATCAGTTTGACGACGCGGCCTCCCACGCCACAGGGACCCACCAGCAGGCCGCGCTCAAAGCACTCACGGGCAATGGCTTTGGCACGGGTGCCCTCAACGACATCCAGTGCCTGCATCATGCCCTTGCCGCGAGCTTCGAAGCCGGCGGCAGTATAGGTTTCAGCCAGTGCTTTCAGGCGGGCATGAACCGACTCGCCACGTTCGCGGGTTTGACGCATCAGTGCATCATCCTCGAAGTAACGCAGGGCTTCGCGGCCCGCGACAAAGGAAAACCCCTGTCCGCGGAAGGTGCCGGTGTGCTCACCCGGCTGCCAGTGGGCATCATGCTCCGGCTTGACCAGATTCATCGCCAGCGGTGTGCCATAGCCGCCGATCCCCTTGGCCAGGCAGATGATGTCGGGATCAAGCCCCATGCCGTCGAAACTGAAATACTGACCGGTGCGACCGCAGCCGGCCTGAATGTCGTCGAAGATCAGCAGAGCGCCGGTATCACGGGCCAGTTGCTGCAGCTGCAGCAGCCACTCGCGGCTGGCGATATTGACACCACCTTCGGCCTGCAGTGGCTCGACGATAAAGGCGGCAGGGGCGTCGACGCCGCTGGAACTGTTCTCCAATGTTTCACGCAGCGTATTCAGGCATCCCATGCCGCATCCATTGGGCGTTTCAAAGGGCACGTGGCTGACATGGTTGAGTGGCACCCCGGCGGCGTTGCGGAAGTACTGGTTGGCAGTACAGGCCAGTGAGCCAAGGGTCATACCGTGAAAGCCCTGGCTGAAGGCGATGACGTGGCTACGGCCAGTGACTCGCCGGGCCAGCTTCAGCGCCGCTTCCACCGCATTGGTGCCGGTCGGGCCCATGAACTGCAGCCTGTAGTCCCAGTTGCGCGGTTTGATGATGGTGTCTACGAAGGCACGGATAAACTCGCGTTTCACATCGGTTGCCATGTCGAGGCTGTGGGCTACGCCATCGGCTTCGATGAAACGGATCAGGGCTTCTTTCATACGTGGATTGTTATGACCGAAGTTGAGGACGCCTGCACCGGCGAAGAAATCGATATAGCTGCGTCCCTGTTCGTCGAACTGACGGGCATTGGAGGCCTTGGTAAAGACCGTCGGATAGGCTCTTGAATAACCGCGAATTTCGGATTCCCAGCGTTCAAACAGTTCCATACCGATCTCCTTCTGCATCGGGTTGTGACAAGGTGTCTGCAGGACGTACCCACAGGGGTGATCAGGGTGTGTTGGCCGGCGTGTGGCCGGAAGATGTACAGCTGAAATAAAGCAGCAGCCCAAGGGCCGATTTGATGTTGTTTCCCCTTCAACGTAGGAGACAAAAAGCGGGTCAGCAAGCCGGAAGGGAAAATTCTTTCCACTTCCGGAGGGGGCTCAGTCGGCGAGCGGTGCGCCGGCCAGGCGGGCGAAGACTTCCACGACCTTGGGGATGAGGTCGTCGTTAAAGACGTAATGGGGGCTGTGGCAGGAGTGTCGATAGTTATCCTCACGCCCCATGCCGATCAGCGCGAAGGCGCCGGGGACATGGTTGAGGTAGTAACTGAAATCCTCCGAAGCCATGATGGGGACGTGGATGCTGTCACACTGCCACTCACTGCCCAGACTGGCTTCAAGGGCCTCGCGGTAACGGGTGGCGGCATCGGCATGGTTGATGGTCGCTTCGTAGCGTTTGGCGGTTTCCACCTGTGCGCTGACGCCGTAACTGCGTGCGGTGTCCTCGGTGATCTCCCTGATCAGTTGATTGATGGTATCGCGCAGCTCCGGCTGGCTGAGGCGGATGCTGCCGCCCAGCTTGACGGTCTGGGGAGTTACGTTGGCGGCGCTGGTTGCATTGATCCAGGTGACACTGATCACGCAGGCTGCCTGTGGCGGCAAGCGTCGGCTGACAATCTGCTGCAGGTTCAGCGTGACGGCAGCGGCGGCCAGTACCGGGTCGCGACAGAGCTCGGGCTGGCTGGCATGGCCCCCCCGTCCATGGAGTTCGATCTCGAAGGTACCGTTGCCTGACATCACCGGCCCATCCGGGCAGATCGCCTGACCGTAGGGGATGGCAGGCCAATTGTGCCAGCCATAGATACACTCCACACCATCGAGCGCGCCTTCTTCAATCATGGCGCGGGCACCATGACCGCCTTCTTCTGCAGGTTGAAACAACAAGGTGACGGGGCCCGGCAATTCGTCTTCATGGACTTTCAGCCAGGCGGCGGTGGCCCAGAGTGCAGCGGTATGACCGTCGTGGCCGCAGGCATGCATGCACCCCGGGTGCTCGGAGCGATAGGGCAGGTCGGTCAGCTCTTCAATCGGCAATGCATCTATGTCACCACGCAGCGCGATGTGTGGGCCTGTGGCATCTGGCGCCAGAGTAGCAACTGTGCCGTAACGCGCACAGCTGCGCCAGGGGATCTGCAGCTGGTCCAGCTGCTCCCGGATCAGGTGGCTGGTATTTTCTTCCTGCCAGGTCAGTTCAGGATGGCGATGCAACTGATGACGAAACCGCACGGCTGCCTTGATGATGTCATTCCACCGATTCTTCATGAGATCTCCTTGCCCGAAAAGGAATCTGTTCAGCCTAGTTGATGGCTGACGGCCTGCTCAAGTGACAGGCACCATAGCGGATTATTGAAGGCTGCGGGAGATGGGGGGCGTGTCATCGGTGGCGTCGTCAAGCGCGTGGCGAATCAGGTGGTGTTCGGCTTCTTCAATCTGGCGCAGGGCTTCGCTGACATGGCGTACGTGTGCCATGGCGGCCTTGCGAGCCCAGCGTGCCTGGCGGCTGATGACAGCGTGGTAAATCTGACGATGGTGCTTGTCGATCTGTTGTTTGAAGGCCTGACGGTGATTGAGGTTCATCACGGATGCCTGAACCGACCCCAGCATCAGTTCCTTGAGACTGCTCAGGATGTGGACCAGGATCGGGTTGTGAGAGGCTTCCACGATGGCGCTGTGGAAGGCGTGATCAAGATTGGCGTTACTGAGCGGGTCTGCCGCTTCCATCGCCTCAAACGCCCGGGTAATCCGAACCTGATCCATTTCGGTGGCGCGCTCGGCTGCCAGCGCCGCGGCCTGACCTTCCAATTGCTCACGGACCTCGAAAAGATCGTACAGAGTGCGTGTATGGCCGGAAAAGGCCTGCATCAACGGGCTGCTCTCTTCCAGTTGTGGCAGCGCGCAGGTGACAAAAGAGCCTTTGCCATGTCGGGTTTCGATCATGCCTCGGCCATGCAGCTCATGCAGCGCTTCACGCACAATGGCACGGGACACGCCCAGTCGGCTGGACAATTGGCGTTCGGAAGGGATCTTGCGGTCAGGTGCAAGGCTGCCGTCGATGATCATCTTTTCCAGATGATGGGCGATCGACTGAGCCGTCGAGCATGATTGTTTGTTAGGCATCTTGTCCACTGGTTCGACCAGTTGTTGTTATTGTTTCTCAAAAACCGGTGGGGGCAGGTTTTGCTCAAGTAAATATCGATCATTCAGCCGTCAGCGTCCACGAATGAAGACAAAAAACTGGTCCGACCAGTTTGGCATTCGCTGGACGTACCTTCAGCCCTCGCCAATTATTCTTCGCGCACGCCACGGCTGTCTGACCACGCTGCCCAAGCGCTGTGGATATGCCGCCACGTTCTGTTTTCCGCTCGAACAATAACAATCATGGAGAACCAACATGAGCAAAGAAAATCTGCATGTTTCCGTGGAAGGGCTCAAGCCCAGACGCGGATTTCTGAAATCTGTCGCGCTGGCCGGCGCGCTGGTGGCTGGCACCTCGATGCTGGCAGCGACACCGGCGCATGCCGCCCAGACCTGGAAAATTCAGTCGGTCTGGGATGCCGGTACCGTGGGCTACAGCCTGTTTGAGGAATGGTGTAACGAAATGGAAGAGAAGACCAACGGTGAGTTGATCTTCAAACCCTTCCCGGCCAAATCAGTGGCTGCCGACAACAATGCGCTGTTTGATGCGGTGCGTAACGGTGTCATTCAGGGGATGAACCCGTTTACTCTTTACTGGTCTGGCAAGATTCCGGCCTCTGTTTTCCTGTCATCCTACCCGGCCGGCCCCGACCAGCCTCATCAGTGGGACACCATGTTCTACTCGATGGGCATGCTGGAAAAAACCCGAGAGATCTACAAGAAGTTCGGCCTCTTTTACGTCGGTCCGATCCAGCATGACGCCAATATTATCCACTCCAAAAAGCCGGTCAGCAGCCTGGATGACCTCAAGGGCATGAAGATCCGCCTGCCCGGAGGCATGGTGGCAGAAGTGTTCCAGCAGTTCGGTGTATCGACCGTGAGTCTTCCAGGCTCGGATATCTTCCCGGCACTGGAGAAGGGCACCATCGATGCGGCTGACTATGTAGGACCGGCCGTGAACTGGGAGCTGGGCTTTTCCCAGGTGACCGATTACATCCTGTTTGGTCCTCCGGGGGTCATGTCGGTGTATCAGCCGGTGGACCTGATGGACCTGACCGTTAACCTGCGAGCCTGGAACAAGCTGGATCCCAAGATTCAGAAAATCGTCGAAGAGGAGGTGCGCAACTACTCGCAGCGGCATTACCTGGCGATCCAGAAGCGCAATATCGAAGCGATGGAAAAGTTCAAAGCCGCTGGCGATCAGGTTTCACGGCTGAGTCAGGAGGACATGATGCGCTTCCGTAAGGCAGCGATTCCGATCTGGTACAAGTGGGCCAACAAGGATGCGGATGCTCGTGCCATCTTCGACCTGCAGCTCAAATTCATGATGAATGACACCGTTGGTTACGTTTCCGAAGAGGACATCAAGGGGATGGAGTGACGACCTCCCCTGAAGATGAAACCGACATGGGGGAGGGCACTCCCCCGCAGTGTGATGAGGTAGTCAATCATGTCTGATTTGGAAGGTTTTGGCTTTGTTCTGCCCCACTGGCTCTACTGGGGTTGGCTGGCAGTGATGCCACTGGTTCTAATGGCACTCAGCAGAAGTACAAAAGCGGATGAGGCCGAAGAGCCGCACCCTGTGATGGGGGAGCTGCAAGCCGACGAGGATCCGGTGATTCGTTTGCACTTCGAAGGCAATGCTTTCACTCGGGTCGTGGACTGGATCAGTGAAAAGTCGGGAGTGTTTGTCGCTTTCTGGACCGTGAATGCCGTGTGCTTCTACTTCTATGAAGTGGTCATGCGTTACTTCTTCAATATGCCGACCATCTGGGTCCACGAGGCCAGTTTCCTGCTGCTGGGGATGCAGTACCTGTTGGCGGGGGCCTATGCCTTGCTGCATGGCGCGCACGTGCGCGTGGATGTGATGTACAACCTGCTGCCGGAACGGGGCCGAGTGGGCATGGATATCTTTACGTCGATGTTCTTTTTTATTTTCGCCATGGCGCTGGCCGGGACGTCCTGGACCTTCTTCAACGACGCCTATCAGATGGGTGAAACGACAGTTGAAACCTGGGGAATTCAGTACTGGCCGGTGAAAGGAATGATGCTGCTGGGCTCGGTGCTGATCCTGCTGGCGGGTATTTCGCGACTCATCAAGGATATCGTGCTCTTTGTGCGCATGGGACGGGAGGCTGCTAAATGAACGCTCAATCCGCAGAAACGACCCGTGCTCGTGGGCACAATCCCGTGGTCGGCAAGCTGGGAACCTGGCTTATGATCGTCGCCACCATCGGGCTGGGCTTCGTCATCCTGGTTGAAACCATCAACACCCTGTTCTATGACCCCTACGGAGACGAATACTTCCTGTTTCGATTGGCGGGTGTGCTGGAAAACGTCGCCATTGGTCCGCTGACCTATCTGATGTTCGGCTCCCTTCTAGTGGCCCTGATGATGGGGTTGCCGCTGGCGTTCGTGACCGGTGGTCTGGGCGTTATGTTCATCTACCTGGTGGGTGACGCCAACATGCTCAATATCATCCCGGGACGTATTTTCCCGATGATGACCAACTCGGATTTGGCGGCTATTCCACTGTTCATCTTCATGGCATCGATGCTGGAGCGCGCAGGCCTGATAGAGGAGATGTTCAATGTGGTCTACAAATGGATGGGCGGCCTCAGTGGTGGTCTGGCAACGGCGACCATCATTGCCTCCACGATCCTTGCTGCCATGGTCGGAGTCATTGGTGCGGCAGTCGTGACCATGGGAATTATTGCTCTGCCGGCCATGCTCAAGCGCAATTACGATCACCAGATTGCATTGGGGTCGATCATGGCGGGCGGCACCCTGGGGATTCTGATTCCGCCCTCCATTCTGGCCATCCTTTACGCTGTTGTGGCCCAGCAATCAGTGGGGGAACTGTATCTTGGGGCCGTGGTGCCGGGATTGCTGCTCTCCGGCATGTATATCGCCTATGTATTGGTCCGCACCATGCTCAACCCGAAGCTGGGGCCGCCTGTGCCGGTGGAGGAGCGCATCTCCTTCTCGCAGAAACTGATGCTGCTGAAAGACCTGATTGCTCCGATCATTCTGGTGATGCTGGTGCTTGGGCTACTGTTCGGCGGTGTCGCTACGCCGGTTGAAGCGGCAGGCATAGGCTCCTTCGGTGCGATGCTGGTGGCCTGGAAACATGGATCCTTCTCGGTGCAGACGCTGCGCGAGGCTTCGATCACCACTGCCAAGGCTTCTGCGATGGTGCTCTGGATCATGTTCGGTGCCTCGGTCTTCGTCGGTTTCTACATCCTGCAGGGTGGCCAGAGCTTTATCACCGAGACCATTCTGGGCACAGGCCTGTCCCCCTATGGCATCCTGTTCCTGTTGATGGTGTTGCTGGTCATTCTGGGCATGTTCCTCGACTGGGTAGGCATTCTGTTGCTGGCAGTGCCGATCTTTATCCCGATCGTGCAGGCACTCGAGTTTGATGGGCTGTTTGGGCTCCCGGCAGTGCCGGGGGAGGATGTGGTGCTCTGGTTCGGCGTGCTCTATCTGGTGAACATGCAGATGTCCTTCCTGAGTCCGCCTTTCGGCTACGCACTCTTCTACATCCGTGGCGTTTGTCCGCCGGAAATTTCCATGGGAACCATTTTCCGTTCTTCACTGGTCTTCCTGGCGTTGCAGGCTGTTGGACTAATGCTTTGCATCCTGTTCCCGGGACTGATCACCTGGCTGCCCAATCTGGTGTACGGCTGATGAATTGAATGTCCCGTCGCGGGGCTGTCGCCCCGCCAGACCCAAAACAATAATCAGAAAAGAGATCTGGATATGAATAATCGAGTCCAGGCGGGTGGCCTGCAGGTCGACTCGGCCCTTTATAGCCTTGTTAAAGATGAAATAGCCCCCGGAACAGGAATTGATCCCGTCGAATTCTGGCGAGCGTTTGAGCAGATATTGAACGACCTCGGTCCAGAAAACCGGGCTCTTCTGCTGAAACGGGATCGTCTTCAGGCTGAAATCGATGCCTGGCACAAGGCGCACAAGAACACCGCTTTCAATGTTAACGAATACATGCAGTTCCTGAGGGATATTGGCTATCTGGTTCCGGAGGGGGAGCCTTTCCGGATCGGTACCGAAAACGTGGATGACGAAATTGCCCGAGTGGCGGGTCCTCAGCTGGTAGTGCCCTGCAGCAACGCGCGCTTCGCCCTGAATGCCGCCAATGCGCGCTGGGGAAGTCTCTATGATGCGCTGTACGGTACCGATGTCATTGATGAAGCTGACGGCTGTGAAAAGGGCAGCCAGTTCAACCCGGAACGGGGACGCCGGGTGATCGCCTGGGCATCCGCGTTTCTGGATACCGTGGCGCCACTGGCGCAGGGGGCTCACGCCGATGTGACTGAGTACCGGGTGCAGAAGGGACAGGGCAAAGCGATCAGCCTGAGCGTGCAATTGGCGGATGGTACCCTGACAGGACTCCAGCACCCGGACCGTTTCGTCGGCTATCACGAGGAGGGTGCAACCTGCGGCGTGCTGTTGCGCAATAACGGTCTGCATGTGGAGCTGCAAATTGACCCTCAGCACCCGATAGGGCAGTTGTCCCCGGCTGGCGTACGCGATGTGCTGATGGAATCGGCGATGAGCACCATTATCGATTGCGAGGACTCGGTGGCGGCCGTCGATGCCGAAGACAAGGTCGGGGTCTACCGCAACTGGCTGGGGCTGATGCGTGGCACGCTGGAAGATAGCTTCGTCAAGGGGGGGCGGGAACTGACCCGACGCCTGCATGCAGACCGCACCTACACGGCTCCCGATGGCAGCAGTCTGACCCTGCATGGCCGCAGTCTGCTGCTGGTGCGCAATGTGGGGCACCTGATGACAACGGATGCGGTGCTGGATGCACATGGCCAGGAGGTGCCGGAAGGGTTCCTGGATGCCATGGTCACCACTTTCTGTGCCCTTCATGATCTCAAGGGGCTCGGACGCTATTGCAACAGCCGCACCGGCAGCATCTATATCGTCAAACCGAAGATGCACGGGCCGGAAGAGTCGGCGCTGACTGACAAACTGTTTACCTGGGTGGAGCAGGCCTTGGGGTTGCCCGCCAATACCCTGAAAGTCGGGGTCATGGATGAAGAGCGACGCACCTCGGCTAACCTCAGGGAAACCATCCGTTCAGTGCGCAACCGCCTGATGTTCATCAACACCGGTTTCCTCGACCGCACGGGCGATGAGATCCATACCTGCATGGAAGCCGGTCCCGTGTTACCCAAGGAAACGATCAAGGCCCAGCCCTGGATTCAGGCGTATGAAGACCGCAACGTCGATATCGGACTGGCCTGTGGGTTGGAAGGTGTCGCCCAGATCGGCAAGGGCATGTGGCCGATGCCGGACGAGATGAAAAAGATGATGAGTGCCAAGCTGGCACATCCCCGTGCCGGAGCCAACTGTGCCTGGGTGCCTTCACCTACGGCGGCCACTTTGCACGCGACTCACTACCATCAGATCAGTGTACAGGCTCGCCAGAAGGAGCTGATGACGCGTCAGCTGGCACCGCTGGAATTGCTGCTGACCCCGCCGTTACTGGGGGATACCGCTTTGAGCCCCGAACAGATCCAGGCAGAGTTGGACAACAACGTGCAGGGGATTCTGGGGTATGTGGTGCGGTGGGTCGGACAGGGCATTGGCTGCTCGAAAGTGCCTGATATCCACAATGTCGGTCTGATGGAGGACCGTGCCACACTGCGTATCTCCAGCCAGCATCTGGCCAACTGGCTGCAACACGGGATCTGTACCGACGATCAGGTGATGGAAACGCTGAAACGGATGGCCGAGGTGGTGGACCGACAGAATGCGGGGGATCCGGCCTATACCAATATGGCGTCTGACTTCGATGCCAGTATTCCGTTCCAGGCCGCCTGCGACCTGATCTTCAAGGGGTGTGAGCAGCCCAACGGTTATACGGAGCCCCTGCTGCACCATCACCGTCGTATGCTGAAACAGGCGGCGGGGCGATGAGCCCCGTCGTATTGCTGAATCCATTATTGAAGGTATCCAGAGCATGTTAACCGTCAATCGATTGGACCAGCAGGATGCCCGCCTGCTGATCGAAGGTGCCCGGCAGAAGGCTGATGAAATCGGGGTGCCCATGTGCATCGCGATCGTGGATGAATCCGGTAATCTCGTTGCATTCGAACGCATGGATGGCGGCAAGATTACCAGCGTCACCATCGCCCAGGACAAGGCATTCACCGCCGCAGCGGCGCGCAAGGCGACCCATGAGTACAACGAAAAGTGTGTGCCGGGCAGTCTGGTGTTCGGCATTCATACGGCAATGGGAGGACGACTCTGTGTGGTGGGTGGCGGCCTGCCTGTCAGTGTCGAGGGTGAGGTGGTCGGCGGTATCGGATTGAGCTCAGGAACGCCGGATCAGGATATGGTCTGTGCCCAGGCCGGTATCGATCATTTCCTCACGATCAGAGGCTAGCCTGAACCGACACGGAGAATGCGTATGACTCAGGTAAACAGTGCCGGACGCGAGGCGCGACGACGCGACCTGGTAGAGCGTTTTCGGGCGTTCATCGAGCCCGAGTATGTGATCAGTGATGACGAAACCCTGCGTCCCTATGAGTGCGATGGCCTGTCGATGTACTGCGAGATGCCTTTGCTGGTCGTGCTGCCGGGGACCGTCGAACAGGCACAACAGGTCTTGAAAATCTGTCATCAGCAGGCGATCCCGGTGGTGGCTCGAGGAGCGGGCACCGGGTTGTGCGCGGGTGCCATGCCGCATGCAGAGGGTGTCGTGCTGTCGATGGCGCGTTTTGACCGGATTCTCGAGATTGATGCCCCGTCACGATCGGCTCGGGTGCAGCCCGGGGTACGCAATCTGGCGATCAGTGAGGCGGCGGCCGAGTTCGGTCTTTACTACGGGCCCGATCCCTCGTCACAGATCGCCTGCACCATCGGCGGTAACGTGGCGGAAAACTCGGGCGGCGTGCATTGCCTCAAGTACGGCTTGACGGTGCATAACCTGCTCAGCATCGATCTTTTGACGGTAGAAGGCGAAAAGCTGACGTTGGGCAGTCAGGGGCTCGATAGCTGCGGTATGGACTTGATGGCGTTGATGACCGGCTCCGAGGGGTTGTTGGGCATCGTCACTGAGGTGCGGGTCAAACTGTTGCCGAAGCCGGAGGTGGCACAGGTGGTGATGGCCGGATTTGATTCCGTGCAGACCGCCGGTGATGCAGTGGGACGGATTATCGCCGAAGGGATTATCCCGGGTGGTCTGGAAATGATGGACAGTCATGCCATTGTCGCTGCCGAAGCCTTTGCTCAGGCTGGCTACCCGGTGGAAGCCGAAGCGCTGTTGCTGTGTGAAGTGGACGGTACCGAAGAGGAAGTTCACGAACATATTGAGGCAGTGGAAAACCTGTTTCGCAGCCTCGGCGCTACCTCGGTGAGGACGTCTCATTCCGAGGAGGAGCGGGCGCGGTTGTGGAAGGGACGCAAGTCGGCCTTTCCGGCCGTGGGCCGAATATCGCCCGATTATTACTGCATGGATGGCACCATTCCCCGAGGTCAGCTGGCGCATGTGCTGACCGAAATGCAGAAAATGTCTCAGCAATATGGTCTGCGTGTGGCCAATGTTTTCCATGCCGGTGACGGCAATCTGCATCCGTTGATTCTGTTTGATGCCAATACCCCGGGCGAATTTGAGAAAACGGAAGAGTTTGGCGGCCGGATTCTGGAACTTTGTGTGGAAGTCGGCGGTTGTATTACCGGTGAGCACGGGGTCGGTATTGAGAAAATTCGACAGATGCCGGTGCAGTTCAATGAGCAGGAGATTGCCCAGTTCCATCGCATCAAGGAAGCGTTCGATCCTCCGGGAACGCTGAATCCGGGCAAGGGTATTCCGACCTTGCGCCAGTGTCAGGAATACCGGTCGCTCAACCCCAGGCTGGAACCCAATAGTTCGGTTGCGGCTCAGGCCCATTCTCATCTGGAGGAAGGACATGGCTGATCTGAGTGAACAATTGCAGCAACAGGTGCTCGCTGCTCGAGCAGACCGCCGCCCTCTATCGATTGTGGGGGGCGATACCAAAGCTTTCATGGGCAGGTCCACGCATGTGGAGTGTGAACGCCTGGTGTTGTCGGGGCACAGCGGAATTCTGACCTATCACCCGGTTGAGCTGGTGTTGACGGCGCGGGCAGGTACCCCTCTGACTGAACTGGAGGCGGCGCTGGCCGAGCAGAACCAGATGTTGTCGTTCGAGCCGCCCCGGCTGGGGCCAGCGGCGACCATCGGGGGCACTCTGGCTTGTAACCAGTCCGGGCCCGGTCGTCCCTGGTGGGGCTCGGTGCGGGATCAGGTGCTGGGCATCCGCATGATCAACGGGTTGGGGGAGCACCTGCGTTTTGGTGGTCAGGTGATGAAAAACGTGGCCGGTTATGACGTATCCCGGCTACAGGCGGGCGCCATGGGGACGCTTGGGGTGATTACGGAAGTCAGTCTCAAGGTACTGCCCAAACCGGCCGCGAGCCGCACGCTCAAGCTGGCCGTGGGGCCTGAAGAGGCGATCGAAATCATGAATCGTCGCGCACTGGAGTCCCGGCCCCTGACCGCGGCCTGCTGGTATCAGGGCAACCTCTACCTGCGGCTCAGCGGAGCGCATTCGGCAGTGGAGGCAACTCTGTTGCGCTGGAACGGCGAAGTTGACGAGGCCGGAGATCGGTTCTGGCAGCAGCTACGCGATCAGCAGCTGGCGCTGTTCGACGACGACCAGCCCCTGTGGCGTTTTTCGGTTAACCCCTGTGCACCTCTGGCTGATCTGGATGGCGAATGGCTGCTGGACTGGGGCGGGGCTCAACGCTGGTATCGGGGGGATGCCGATCAGGCTCGCATGGAGGCGATCGCAGCGGCGGCGGGGGGGCAGGTCAGCCGCTATCGTGGTGGTGATCGTCAGCAGGAGGTGATGCACGCCTTGTCACCTGCCATGCAACAGCTGCAGCAGCGGCTGAAGCGGGCATTTGACCCTGACCATCTGTTCAATCCCGGACGTGTCTATAGCTGGATGTAAGCAGGCCTAACATGAAGACAGATCTGATCGAACATTACCGGGTTCGGCCCGAAGGGCAGGAAGCAGAAGCCATACTGCGAACCTGTGTCCATTGCGGCTTCTGTACCGCCACCTGTCCGACCTATCAGGAACTGAGTGATGAGCGTGATGGCCCCCGCGGACGCATTTACCTGATCAAGCAACTGCTGGAAACCGGCGAAGTCACCGACAAGACGCGCACCCATCTGGATCGTTGCTTGACCTGTCGCAGCTGTGAAACCACCTGTCCCTCAGGCGTCCAGTATGGCCGACTGATCGATATCGGCCGTGGGCTGGTTGAGGAGAAGCTGGATCGTCCTGCCGGCGAGAAATGGAAGCGATGGGCGATCCGCAAGGTTTTGCCCTTTCCGGGTCGGTTTGCACCACTGCTGAAGTTGGGACAATGGGCTCGGCCCTTGCTGCCGGAGGCCTTGAGACGCAAGGTGCCTGAACATAAGCCTGCATCCCCTTGGCCGGCAAAGCGGCACGCGCGAGTGATGCTGGCACTGGCCGGTTGTGCCCAATCGGTGTCAACCCCCAACACCAATGCGGCAGCGGCACGGGTATTGGACCGGCTGGGAATTACCCTGGTGGAAGCACCCGAGGCCGGTTGTTGTGGTGCCATCAGCTATCACCTGTCGGCGCATGAGGAAGGACTGGATTTCATGCGCCGCAATATTGATGCCTGGTGGCCGGCGGTTGAGTCAGGTTGCGAAGCGATTGTGATGACCGCCTCCGGCTGTGGGGCCATGGTTAAGGAGTATGGTCATTTGCTCAGGCATGATGCCGAATACGCCGACAAGGCGCAGCGAATCAGTGAGCTGTCCAAGGACCTGAGTGAAGTGTTGCTGCAAGAGAATCTTGGTCTGCTTAAACCGACCATCGACGAAGGTAAAGTTGCGGTGCATTGTCCCTGTACGCTTCAGCATGCGCTGAAACAGGGCGGGACGGTAGAAAAAATACTTGCGGAAGCAGGGTTCAAGCTGGCGAAAACCCGAGAGGGTCATCTGTGCTGTGGTTCGGCGGGGACCTATTCCATTCTTCAGCCGGACATGAGCCAGCGATTGTTGAATAACAAGTTGAACGCACTGACGGGTGATAACCCCGAGCGCATCGTAACGGCCAACGTCGGTTGCCAGCTGCACCTGGGATCTAAAGCAAGGGTTCCCGTTCAGCACTGGATTGAACTGTTGGATGCCGGAGAGTGATACACATCCAGTGGCCCCCGGCCTGATCGAAGCGGCTAGACTGAAAGTGATCGACCCGGATAAGGAGAATGAAGATGTCTTTGGCAGACAAGCGTTGCGTACCGTGCAGGGGGGGTGTGCCGACCCTGTCACGGGAAGAGATTGCACCCTATCTGGAGCAAGTGGAAAACTGGCAGCTGTCAGAAAATGCTAGCCGCATCCGGCGTGAATTCAGCTTTCCCGATTTCAACACGGCCTTGACCTTTGTGAACCACGTAGGGCGTTTGGCAGAGGAGATGGGGCATCATCCGGAAATCTGTTTCGGCTGGGGCTACGCCAGTGTCGAGATCTGGACCCACAAGATTGGCGGGCTGCACGAGAATGATTTTGTTTTGGCGGCAAAGATCGACCGCTTGCCGGAGGTTTGACGTCAGCGCTGCAGTGGAGGCATATAAGCAGTTGCTGGTTTGGAGGTGTCTTAATTAGATATACCTTAATAACAAAACAATATTTATTTTTTATAACCTAATTGAATAAAATGCGCGTGTCTTAATAACCAAGATCCAAGGAGATCGAGATGACACCCGCGCTGCGTTCCACCCTGGTTTTGACCCTTGCCTCCCTGCCGCTGACCGCTCTGGCGACCAACGGCTATTTCATGCATGGCAGCAGCGTCAAGGCACAGGGCATGGCGGGTGTCAGCCTGGCATTGGCCCATGACAGCATCAAGTCTGCCAGCAACCCGGCGTCCCTGATCGCGTTGGGCAGCCAGTATGATGCGGGTCTCACCTTTTTTGATCCCAAGCGCAGTGCCGACATCAACGGTAGCGGGTTCGGGTTAGATGGTCACTATGACGGCAATGCGGACGGTCCCTTCTGGATCCCCGAAGCCGGCTTCGCCCGTCGCCATTCGGATCGCCTGGCTTATGGTGTCGCTCTGTATGCCAATGGCGGCATGAACACCTCTTACACCAATAACCCCTTTGCCAACTTCGGCTCCAGTGGTGCTGCCGGGGTTGATCTGAGCCAGATGTTCGTCACCGGCTCACTGGCCTATAAGCTGAGTGAACGTCACAGCATCGGTGCCGGTGTAACCTACGTATACCAGCGCTTTTCCGCTGAAGGGCTGCAGGCGTTTGATAACCCCATCTGGAGTGCGTCCCCGGGTTCCGTAACCAATAACGGCTATGACAGTGCCGATGGTTGGGGGATCAAACTGGGCTGGCAGGGCCAGGTGACGGATACGCTGACACTGGGTGTCAGCTGGTCATCGCGCATCGAGACTGACCGCTTCGACAAGTACAGCGGTCTGTTTGCCGAGCAGGGCGGCTTTGATGTACCGGAAAGTTACGGTATCGGCTTTGCCTGGCAGGTGAACCCACGCTGGACTTTGGCCGGTGACTGGGAGCGTATTGAGTACAGCAAGATCAAGTCTGTCGGCAATCCCCTGGCCTTTGATGCACCTCTGGGAGCTGCGGAAGGTGCCGGTTTCGGTTGGCAGGATATTGATGTCTTCAAGCTGGGCGTGATCTACGCCGCCAGCCCGCAACTGACCCTGCGTGCCGGCATCAGTCACAGCGACCAGCCGATCCCGGCAAGCCAGACCTTCCTCAATATTCTGGCACCCGGTGTGATTCAGAACCACGCCAGTATCGGTGCCAGCTGGCAGCTGAGTCCTGAGCAGTCGATCAGCTTCTCATACACCCGTGCACTGGAGGAAAAGGTCAGTGGACAGAGTTCAATTCCGGGTGCTCTGGGCGGTGGCGAAGCCAATTTGGAAATGAGCCAGAACATTCTGGGTGTGGCCTGGCAATATCGTTATTGATATGACTGACAGGAAAGCATCAAGAGACAACCAGAAAGGACCAATACCGCCTCGTTGAGAGCGGGCAGGGCATGCTAATGTCAGCAGCCAGTTGGTAGGATGAAGGCCATGAGCAGTGCTCATGGCCTTTTTTATTCATGGAACGACGGAAATGCAACGATTAGTGAGACGCTGGAGTTTCGTTTTGTAAGACAGACTTCAGATGATATCTGACTTACGTTTTGACAATAATTATCCAGGACAGCATCGGTTAAGAACGCCGTACACGCCTTGGTGGGTGGTTATTGATATCTGTCAACAGGGATGTCAGGAAATGTCAGCTTTTGGTGTCAATAGATTGATACACTTCAGCGTTGATCCGCCAGTCGTCAAGTGCCAGTCATTTGCCATACCTTTGTAGTCTGGTATCGATGATTTATGGCTTCATTAGGATAGTGATCTTAATAAAATTACACCTCTTCAAATAGGATAAGACGATGTTGTTCCGTAAGAAACTTTCTAGCGTAATACCAGTGATGATTCTGGGGCTTGGTGGCTTGCATCTGCCATCAGCTAATGCGGATGTTTACTTGATTAGTCAATCCCCATGGGGGAAGACGTACGATAAAGATGCAATGAATGTGGTTTTTGGAAGTGATGGCTGGAGTTTATATGATAATTATACTACCGCTGGCCTAAATGTTGATTCAATATTTTCAGCATCAACAGAATTTGTATATCTTCAGGGAAGTGATAGTTATGATACATCCTTGAATCATTTTATTAATCTTTACGAAGATTCGGTGTTAGATTGGGTTTCAAATGGGGGAAGCTTGCTGGTTGAGTCAGCAGGAACTAATGGTTCTGTTAGGCTTGGTGATGCTGAGCTGTTTCTTAATAGATGGCCAGAAAATACTACTGCTGCTGCTAGTGGACAGATAACAGATGTTGGTAAAACAGTTTTTACTGACTATGAAATAATCTATTATGAAAGAGCTGGCTATGATCTTTCTCACAATTATGTTGTGGCAGATGATGGTGTAGAGCTGATAATCTTCATCGAAGGAAATACTAACTATGATAACTCTGTAGTCCCTATAGTGGCCGGGTATAAATACGGAGATGGCTATATCATATACAGCAGTCTTACAGCAGATGAATGGCATACTCAAACGGACTATTCATCACTGGGTGATGATAGAAACAGTTGGCTACTTAATATTATTGGTGGTTTATGGAATTCAGATGTCCTTACACAGAAGTTGAATCCGTCCGTCTATAATGCAGCACTCAGCCAGGTCAATAGCCCCGCATACAACGCTGGCAAAGTCATTGATGCAACTCCCGAGCTGTTAGATCTGTTTGCTGGAATGAGCGGAAACATGGAAATGTCGGATGCGGCAACTCAAACCCTTCCGCTGTTGACCGGTGGTGGTTTCTTCGCGGCCCGTACCGCGCTTTACGGTATCAATGGTGCCGTGCTTGCACGTCAGAACGCCAACCTGGGCAAGTCTTCTGGCGATGTGATGTTGAGCGACAAGCATTTCTGGATCAAACCGTTCGGCACCTGGACCGAGCAGGATGATCGCAATGGCGTGTCTGGTTATGACGCCAACACCGGTGGTCTGGTCATCGGTCTGGACAGCGAGATCAACGACACAACCCGCCTGGGTGTGGCCTTCGCCTACGCCACCACCAACGTGGACGGCAACTCGTCAATTGCGCCGCACAATCTGGATATCGACAGCTATCAGTTGATCGGTTACGGCTCTCGCTCGCTGGATGAAAACACGGATCTGACCTTCCAGGTCGACTTCGGCCAGAACCAGAACGAAGGCAAGCGTCAGATCGCCTTCACCAGCAGCGTTGCGGACTCCGACTATGACAGCTACTCGGCCCATTTGGGCATGGGGATTGTCCGTGGCTACGCCATCAACGACACCAGCCGTGCAACGGCAACCCTTAAGGCTGACTACACCTGGATCAAGGATGAGTCCTACACCGAGACGGGTGCGGGCCTGCTGAACCTGGATGTGGACAGCAATACCACCGAAGCGCTGGTTGCGGGTGTTGAAGGTCAGCTGATTCATACCCTGAATCCGACCACCGACCTCACCGCCAAGCTGGGTGTGGGCTATGACCTGATCAATGAACAGGCCAGCATCACTTCCGCCTTTGCCGGCGCGCCGGGTGCACAGTTCATCACTAAGGGTATCGATCCCAATCCCTGGATCGGTAATGTCGGCCTGGGCCTGCTCCACACCACGGAGAGCGGTGCCGAAATCAGTGCTGACTACAACGCCGAATACCGCTCGGACTACCTGAGTCATACCGCTTCACTGAAGCTGCGTATGGCATTCTAATGTCATAAAGCGGTTGTATGGATAATTCCGTGTGTTTTCCGGGTAAATTGGGACCCACCCTCAACGGCCATTGAGGGCCTTCATGCAGCAGCTCGGTGTAGCGCCGGCTCCTCTTGCGAGAGACCGATAACAAGTGTGTAGCGCTGCATGACTCTTTAGCGATAACTCGAACAGTCATCGGGGCCCCGAGCCCGCATAGCAAGGCAGAGTCAGCTTATTACCATGAACACGGAAAGCCAAATCAGCATCAACGTCGGCGTAGACGTCGGCAAATCCAAACTCGATATCGTCCTGCATCCGCTGGACCTCCATTTTCAAATTCCGAACGACGAGGACAGCATTCTCAAGGTCGTTCACGTGCTGAAAAAGCGCAACATCGAACGCATCGTGGTCGAAGCCACAGGGCGCTATGAACACGCCTTCGTGTTTGCCTGCGACCAGGCGAATCTACCCATTGTCGTCGTCAACCCCATCAGTGTCAGACGTTATGCGCAGGCCATTGGGGTACTGGCCAAAACGGACAAGATTGACGCCGGTGTCATCGCTCGCTTCGCGGCCACCATACAGCCCGAGATCAAGCCGATTCCAGACAAACAATCCCGTCTTATTAAGGACTTGCTGATTCGACGCGGCCAGCTCCTTGAGATGCAGACGATGGAAAAAAACCGTCTCCAGATCCTACCCAAGGCGCTACACCGCTCCATCAAAACCTTGCTGCGCTCCTTACAAACTCAGATCAACACCATCACCAAACAGATCGATGAAGCGGTTATGCAGGTCAAGCACTGGCGTGTCAAAACCGAGATCCTGACCAGTGTACCCGGCGTTGGAAAAGTCCTCGCCTATACCCTGCTCAGCGAGCTGCCAGAACTCGGCAAACTCAACCGCAAAGAGATCGCTGCCCTGGTTGGTGTCGCCCCCATGAACCGCGAAAGCGGTACCTGGAATGGCAAGCGACGCATCCGGGGAGGTCGTCACCGTATCCGCACAGTCATGTTTATGGCGATGCTGTCATCAATCCAATGTAACCCTGTGTTCAAACGCTTCTACGAGCACCTGAAGGCGCAAGGTAAGCTGCCCAAAGTGGCCATCATTGCCTGCATGCGCAAGCTCATTGTCGTGCTCAATACCATGCTCAAAAACGAAGAGCTCTGGCGTCAAAAAACAGCCTGATTATTTATGCTGGACACCACAGTCACTTGTTAGGATGAAGGTCATGAGCAGTGCTCATGGCCTTTTTTATTCATGGAACGACGTTAATGTGATGATAAATGCAGCTGTTGAAAGCCGCTTTTGGCGATACCTGTTATGGGGAATAGCGGCTGTTATGCTTTCGGCCTGCACCAGTATTCCTTCCCCTGAAGAGCGCATAAGCCACGCAGCTCATTTGGCTGCTCAACACGGGTGGTCAAGGTTTGTTATACAGGCAGGTATTTTTGAGTTAACGGGGTATGCTCCGAACCATGCAAGAGGAAATGAGCAGCTTCGTATCTACATTGAGGGGGATGGACTTGCCTGGGTGAGTCGCAGCCGTCCTTCGTCCAATCCGACACCGGTAAATCCAATGGCATTGCAACTGGCACTGTCCGACCCCACAACTGAGGTCATATATCTGGCCAGACCTTGCCAATACACTCCAGGCATAGACTGTTCTTCTCGTTACTGGTTAGGAGAGCGTTTTTCTCCCGAGGTTATTCACTCTTACAACCTGGCGTTGGACGAACTCAAGCGGCGCCAGGGCGCCCAGTCGCTTACCTTAATCGGATATTCGGGAGGAGGAGCCATTGCTGCGCTGCTGGCGGCAAGGAGGCAGGATGTTGATGGGTTGGTGACTGTTGCCGGAAATCTGGATACCGAGTACTGGACTCGATACCATCGAATAACTCCATTACAGGGTTCGCTCAACCCCGCTGACGAAGTTCAAGTATTGAAGCATGTGCGCCAATGGCACTTCGTGGGTAGTGATGATCAGATTATCCCACCGACCATGGTGCAGCAGTTTGTTGACCGTTTCCCAGGTAGTATGAAACCCGGTTTTGAAATAGTTCCAGGTTACAGTCACCATTGCTGTTGGGATAAAAACTGGCCAGCACTTTTGAGAAATGTTCGATGAAACTGCTGGAGCGGGTGAAGGGAATCGAACCCTCGTCTTAAGTCGGGTAGGAAGATGACCTCACGGTCATCCTCCCCCCTAAGAACCGGACGTGCAAGTTTCCCTGCATCCGGCTCAAGCAGCCGTTAAGCCTGACCTTTCAGCCAAGCCGGCGGCCATGTCGTGCAGCCTCTAGCATGAACTTGTTTGTGGCAGTTCATGTGTAGAAGCACCAGATTTGCGTCTTCATCGCCTCCTCCGAGACTCTTCCAGACTTTATGGTGTATATCCCATGTGGTCTGTTGAGTGATCAGTTCTTGGCAAATCGGACATTTTCCCTTTTGGGCCAACCAAATGCGGTTTATCTTGGCTTTGGCCTGCTCGATCATGTTCCGTTTGACCCTGTTTTCGAAGTAAACCTCGTCGGCAGGATCATAGGGGTTGGCATCGGACCGGATCTTTAGGTGCCTGTTGCACCGGATCCGCGATAACCTGAACAGTTCGAGCCCTCGACTGACAAACACCCAATCCCGGCTTTTGATGCGCGACCAATATCGCCGCTTGATCCATCTTCGGCCTTTGTTTGGGTGTCTTCTTTGCGCCCAGCGCCAGAGCAGGTACCAGATTTTGTGGTCCACCTGGTTGAACGTACGTGTAGCACTGACGTGCTTGTGGTACATCCCCCAGCCCCTGATAACAGGGATCAGTTTAGAGATCAGTACATCTTGGGACGAAGCCCGATGAGTTCTGACCACATCTCTGACATTTGCGTAGAACCTTTTCTGGTTTTTCTGTGAGGGCGTCATACGCCATTTGCCTTTGAGCTTTCTGAACGTCCAACCCAGGAAATCAAACCCGTCATTGATATGGGTTATTTTGGTTTTCTGCTCTGACAACTCCAGTCCACGTTCAGCCAAGAAGTTACGGATCAGGCGCTTGGCCGTTTCCAAAGTCTCTGGATCGGTGGCTGTGACGACAAAGTCATCGGCATAGCGAATGAAATTTACTTTCCGGCGTCTCGGGAAATGCTTCTTGAGCATTCCTTCCATACCGTCCAGTGCCAGGTTTGCCAACACGGGTGAGATAATTCCTCCCTGTGGCGTTCCCGAGTCAGTTGGGAAAAGTTTACGCAGTTCGACAAAACCAGCTTTGAGCCATTGCTTCAGCACGGGCCGCTCCAACGGCACATGATTCAGCAACCACTCGTGACTGATGTTATCGAAGCATCCTTTAATATCACCTTCCAGAATCCACTGTGGGGAGTTTTGACGAGATAGTGCATTGCAGCACTGTGCCATCGCATCCTGAGTGGATCTATGTGGGCGAAACCCATAGGAATTTCCATCCCCCGTTGTTTCCGATACGGGCTCTAGCGCCAGCAGGTATAGAGCCTGCATAGCACGATCACCCATAGTTGGAATACCGAGTGGCCGTTTACCGCCATTGGCTTTAGGGATATGGATTCTGCGTAGGGGCTTGGCTTTGTAGTCTCTTGTTGAGAGGTTACTTAGCGCAAGCATTTTGGCTTTAGGCGTGGACCACACAACCCCATCAATACCAGGGGTCTTGCTGCCTCTATTTTCGGTTACTCGTTTGATGGCTAACGCCTTCGCACTCGTTGACCGTGTCAAAAGGCGTTGGAGCTGTTTGACCTTACGCCAGTTGCACTCCATGGTCGCCTTTGCTATTCGGACTTGCAATCTCCTGACCCGAATGATGACAGATCGCCACTCCGTAGAGTGCCATTCTGACCACTGGGGGGAGACGACATCACGATTACTCGCGTCCATATCTGCCTCCACTTATTTAGGAAGTGGAGCGGGCGAGGGGAATCGAACCCCCGTACCTTGGTTGGGAACCAAGTGCTCTACCATTGAGCTACGCCCGCTCATGGGAATACCCATGAAGGCAAACATTTCACCCAAATGGGCGTCATGATTGCCCATTTGGGTTCTTTGATTTGCAGAGTCTGTCTAGCAACAGACCACCAAGCGGAAGTCAGCACCCTTTCAGGTTGGGGCAATCATTGCATCCCCTATCCGCACCATTACAGCACGGCATTCGCTTTTTCCGCCATCCTTTAACCGCTACCACTTCGCAGCCCCTTGCGGTTCGCTAGTCTCAAGGACATGGTATCGGTCTTACCCTGTTCCGTGTAAGTAACACGGGCTGAGAGGGTTCCATCTTAACGCCGGTGGTTATTTTGCCAACGTAGAGCAACCAAGCAGTGCTCTAACCAACCACTCCCCAGAGGGGATGGGCCACTTATCCGCGTAAGCCCATTCAGCTTGACGACGCTTCGATAATGGTTCGCTTGCGCTAACCCTTCAGCTCAACCTAGCATCTCACCTGCTTGCGGAAGCAAGATCCTGCTTTGGCCCTCACGGACCTTAGCAGACCCGTGAGGGTGATTACATTGTCAGAGCGCTTAGTACCCGGCAGTTACCCGCCACGCACCGCTCCTAGGTTACGGATGGTCGGACATCCGGTCCTCTACGGGTACAAGACCCGCCGGACAATTACTTACACGGCTTACACCGTGGAAAGGACTCAGCACGAAGGTTGAGACCACATTTGGATTGCTATTTTCCTCACGCTAACAATGCGTGGTGAGGAGGCTAGCTACCTCCACGACTCTCAGGTCGCACGCTTGGGAAGCTTCTGCTCTACCATTGAGCTACACCCGCGAAGGACCCCAGACTACCACGATCAGGGCTGAGGTACAGCCTTTACGTTCGGCCGTACCGATCCTCGAAGCGCTCGATATCCTCTTCATCCAGACGTTCACCGGACTGCACTTCCAGAATCAGCAGTTCCTGATCGGTGGCGTTTTGCAGCCGATGCCGTTCGCCGCGAGCGATAAAGGTGGACGCGTTAGCCCCCAGATCGAAACACTGATCGCTCCGTGTGATCCTGGCGGTGCCGGACAGCACGATCCAATGCTCGGTACGATGCTCATGACGTTGCAGGGATAGAGACTCGCCCGGTTTGATGTGCAGGATCTTGACCTTGAACCCCAGCCCTTCCGACAGCACTTCGTGCCAGCCCCAGGGGCGATAAACACGTGGATGCAGTCGCAACTCACGTCGCTGCTGATCATTGAGTCGCTGCAGCAGCGGGGCAAGACGGTCCATATGATCACGGTTGGCCAGTAACAGAGCATCCGGTGTATCCACTACAAGTAGCCGGTCAAGGCCGACCCCGGCGATCAATCTCTTGTCACCAAATACCAGCGTATCTGCACAGCCTTCCAGCAGGGTGTCACCCAGCTTTAAGCAGCCACGCTCATCAGACTGATGATCGTGAAGTTTGGCCAGTGCTTCCCAGCTGCCCAGGTCCTGCCAGTCGGCATCAAGGCGGGTGCAGTGGCGATGGGATTCGTGTTCCAGAACGGCGTAGTCAATGGAGATCGACGGTGACTGCCGAAATGCATCAGGTTGAACACGAATGAAATCAAGATCGCGCTGTTTCTGTTGCCAGGCACGGCGGCAGGCGTCGTGCAATGCAGGCTGGCACTGCTGCACAGCGTTCAGCCAACGGTCAGCGCGACACAGCAGCAACCCGGAGTTCCACAGGGCTCCTGCGCTGATCAGCTCGGCAGCAGTGTCCACATCCGGTTTTTCCACAAAGCGTTCCACCCGACCATCTGTTTGCGCCAGTATATAACCGTAGCCGGTTTCCGGACGGCAGGGGGGGAGGCCAAAGACGCAGAAAGCGCCTTCATGTGCGGCGCTCGTAGCGCTATCAACCGCTTTGGCAAGCGCTTCAATCGGCCTGATACGCTGGTCAGCCGGGAGGACCAGCAGCAATTCATCCGCCGCACCGTTTTCGGTGCAGGCCAACGCGGCAAGCGTGAGCGACGCGGCGGTGTTGCGACCTTCCGGCTCCAGAATGATTTGGCCTTCAAGACCGCTTTCCTGCAGTTGTTGGGCAAGCAGAAAACGGTGCTCATCCTGGCCAATCAGTAGCGCAGGCCGATGGCACAGTTGGGCGGCTCTTTGCAGACACTGTTGCAGCAGCGATGCCTGGCTCCCGTCCAGAGTCAGAAACTGTTTCGGATAGTGCTGGCGCGAAAGGGGCCAGAGGCGACTGCCGGTTCCACCGGCCAGAATGACGGCTTGCATTACGAGGCTCGTATCTGAATTACAAAAGGGAGATTGTACTCCAGAATCAACCGGCTACGGATGAGCGGGTACCGACTGTCTGCTAACATGCGTCTAAACCCTTGATAACCTTTGCTGTGGATCGAAACGATGACACTGGAAAGCCTGCTTCCCGCCATCCTGGCCTCCTGCCTGGTGGCCCTGTCGGTCTGGGCCCTGACCCGTTGGCAAGCGTCTGCTACCTTGCAGCAGTTAAAGGTTGCGAATGAGCAGTTGCAGCAACAGGCTGAGCAGCTTCAGGACGAGGCTGACATGCTGCGTGATCAGAGCCTGTCGCTGCAGCAGGAGCAGGGGCAGCTGCAGGTGGAGCTGGGACGGTTGCAGACCCGAGCCGAAGAGCGTGATCAGACCCTGCAGCAGTACCAGACATGGTGGCAGCAGGAACAGCAGCGTTATCAACAACTGCAGGCTGAATTCCAGCAACTTCAATCCGAACACAGTGCTCTCTCGTCACGCCGAGAGCAGCAGGAGCTTCACTTTCGTGAGCAACTCAGGCAGTTGGAGCAGAGCCGTGAACTGCTGAAAAAAGAGTTCGAGCAGCTTGCGGCCGAGATTCTTGAACGCAAGGGCAAGGCGTTTACGCAGATGAGTGAGCAAAGTCTGAACCAGCTGCTCAATCCGATCCAGCATGAAATGAAAGGCTTCCGTGAGAAAGTCGAGCATATTCATTTGCGTGAAACCGAGCAGCGGGTGCAGTTGCGCACCGAACTGCAGAATCTGCAGCAATTGAACAAGGCGATTACAGATCAGGCCGAAAAGTTGACGACGGCGCTGCAGGGGCAGAAAAAGGTACAGGGCAACTGGGGCGAATTGATGCTGGAGAATGTGCTCGATAATGCGGGCCTGCGACTGGGTCATGACTATCGGCGTGAGGTCAGCATCAACACCGAGGAGGGACGGCAGCGACCGGACGCGATCGTGTATCTGCCGGGTGACAAGCACCTGATTATTGATGCCAAAACCTCTTTGGCCGCTTACACCCGGTATGTCAACGCCGAGCAGGAAAGTGAGCGACAGCAGGCCTTGCGTGAACATGCCCGTGCGGTATCAGACCGCATCAAAGAGCTGGCCGAGCGCCGTTACGACAAGTTGCCGGGTCTGAATTCTCCGGAGATCGTGATCATGTTCATTCCGGTGGAATCTGCCTATGTGGAAGCACTGAAGGCTGATGAAACACTTTACCAGCGAGCCCTGGAGCAGAATGTTCTGGTAGCGACGCCGACCACGTTGCTGACCAGTCTGAACATCGTGCGTCAGTTGTGGCGTTTTGAGGATCAGAGCCGCCATACCGCCGAGTTGGCGGAGCGGGCCGAGAAGTTTTACAACAAGCTCAACAGCTTTTTGACCAGCATGCAGGATGTGGGCAAGAAGCTGGATGGTGCCCGTGCCAGTTACGACAGAGCCTTCGCTCAGCTGTATTCCGGACGGGGCAATTTGATCAAGCAGGCCGCCGAATTCAAGGACCTGGGCGTGTCCGTGCAGAAAGAGCTGCCGGCAGAACTGGTCGACAAGGCGCGATTGGAGCTGGATAGCGGCGCCTGAAGCACAACATTCATCCGGGAGGGGGCCATTCGGCGTGTCGACAGCTCTAACCGGCAGCGAGTCTTCTGAGTTTGGAGGCGGCCAAATCGAACGTGACCTCCGGCGGTTTATCGGTAGAACGTCGACCCTGAGGGTTAATCGAGGCAAAAGGATGATTCTCGTGCATCCTCCTGCGCTTCTCGTTGTTGGACCGTCGGTCGATCACGGATCGGCGCCGCTCCAGCCCCTGATGGCGGGCGAACATCTTTTCTTTCCACCAGTGCTCGGCAAGTGTAAAAGTCGATAGCAGGGGGCTTTTGGTCTCGCCGTCGTCATCAACCCAATAATAGACAATACGGCTGTCGATAAGGTCTTTAACGAGATGCATACATACTCCTGATTATTATTTTTGTATTAGGTCATATCAGCAGCAGCTCCATTGCTTTGTCTGTAAAAGTAGACACTAGTGTCCATAAATTAATTTATGGATGTTTGAATGTCGAGAACAGTCAAATGATCTACGACAATAGAAATGTTCTGGAGCACAAGGTTTATTGGCCTGAATCGTTCAACACCGTCTATATGCTTCCAGCGGAGTTTTGGGGGGCCACCGCATGGGCAGTGGCGGTACCCAATCGACCTCAGGAATCCAGCGCCTCCCTGACCCGGCGTGCCTTGCGGCGGTTCAGCAGGTCCTTGGCGCTGACCAGGAAAATTCCCGCCAACACCAGCGTTCCACCCAATACGAAATTGGTTGTCAGCACTTCGTCGAGAATCAGTACACCAAATACCACGCCCAGCAGCGGGGTAATGAAAACAAAGGTGGCCATACGGGAGGCCAGATAACGCTTGAGTAGCCAGAACCAGGTCAGGTAGCTGGCCAGCGCGATCAGCACTGCCTGGAATGCCATGTTCACCGTTGTTTCCGGGGTCCAGTTCATTGCACCATTACCCATCAGGAAGGCTGCACCGATCAGTAACACTGCTGCTACTGCCATCTGGTAGAACAGGGTTTTGACGGCAGGGGCTTCGGACAGCTTCGAGCCTCGTATCACCACGGTCGTTAAGCCCCAGGTGGCACCGGCAGCCAGCGCATAGGCATCTCCGAGCAGGCTGGTACCTTCACTGTTGCCTGAGCCCAGAAACGCGATGCAAACCCCGGCAAAGGCGAGGGCGATGCCGCTCCACTGGATTCGGCTCAAGCGCTCGTCAGGGTGAATAAAATGCATGCCCAGTGCCGTGAAAATTGGTGAGGTGTAGAGAAACACCACCATATGGGAGGCGCTGGTATGAACCAGTCCCTCCCCCACGAACAGAAACTCGATACCGAACATAAGACCGGCCAGCAACCCTGCTTTCAAGGTGCCATCACTGAACATTCGCAGCCCTTCGCTGCGCAGCATCAGCAGCAGCAAAACGATGGCAGCAAAGGCTGAGCGCAGACCTATCTGCAATGTCGGAGCGATATCCGCTGCGGCCAGTTTGATGGCGATCTGCTGGAAACCCCAGCCAAGGCAAAGCACCAGCAGGATACTGACGGCAAAGAAGTCTAGATGGCGTCGTTGGGGGCTCATGTGCACTCCTGATGAGCGGATTTTAAAAATGTAATTAAGGCTACATTTTATCTCTTCAGATTGCAGCTCCCGGGTTGAAAAAAGTTGCTCGAAGAGCCGTTGAAAATGCTTTGAGCTGGTTGAAAATCGCACTATTATTCTGCGCTTTGGTTGCCTTGGTAGACAGGTATGAAATACGTATCCTTCGATGCGTTCCGAACTCTTCACCTCCCTGATGTCCACTACATCAAGCCTGAACACATGTTTCGCCAGCGCGCTGAAATCGAGGCGGCCGAATGGGTGCTCTTCCCGGAGTACTGGCAGGTCAATGCCTTGGTGTTCGGCCTGAAGAAGCGGATATTTCCGAGTCTTTCGGCCTATCTGATCGGTCATGACAAGGTGCAGATGACACGCGCCTTCCAGATGGTGGTGCCGGGTCATACTCCCTGGACGCTCATCGAGCCGAATGACCCGCAGAACGCCGAGCGAGTCTGGGATCAGATGCCTTCCCCCTTTGTCGCCAAGATACCCAAAAGCAGTATGGGGCAGGGTGTGTTTCTGATCGAGAACCGGGCGGACTGGAATGCCTACCTGGCCAAGACCCCGGTTATTTACGCACAGGAACTGTTGCCGATTGACCGGGATCTTCGACTGGTGGTTGTGGGCGGCAAGCTGGTGGCCGGGTTCTGGCGTTGCCAGGGACATGATGGCTTCCACAACAATCTGTCACAGGGTGGTTCGGTGGATGCGGAGACGCCTCTGCCTCAGGCAGCGATTGATCTGGTGCTGAAGGTGGCCGAGGAGCTGGAAATCGACCATGCGGGATTTGATGTCGCGATGGTAGAAGGCTACCCCTATTTGCTGGAATTCAACCGGCTGTTCGGCAATACAGGGCTTCAAGGCTTAAGCCAACAGGTGTCGGCCGCCATTCTGGAATATCTGGAAGCGGCTAACGATCACGACGATGATGACGACGATGATCCCAAACACCCAACACCGCCCATGCCGATTGCGGTCTGATACTCCTCAGCCAGCTGCTGCGCCAGTGCGTGCGCAGCAGCGTTGATTTCCTCGGATACTCCATCGCCCATTCCGGGTGTGCGAATGCTTACTCCGAAAATTCTCAGCCTTGTGGGCAGTTGATCCAGTTGTTGTGCCAACGCCAGTGTATTGCTCAGGCCGAAGCCGTGGCTGGAGCAGGTGTCCAGCTGCGCCAACTGGTCAGGGTCCAATTCCAGGCAACAGCCGACCGGGTGCTGTTCGCTGATGACGGCGTCGATAAGGGTTACGCTGGCGCCTCCCTGCATCTGCTCAATCAGTTCGGGTCCGGGACGGTCAAGGCTCAGCAATTGTATCGCTGACGGCAGTCCCATTTGGCGTAATTGATCAATCACTCGCCAGCCGACCTGATCGTCTCCGAAAGGTGAGCCTATACCGATGATCAGATGCAAGTGGGTGCTCACGTTTCATGTTTCTCCAGACGAAGAAAATGAGTGGCGCAGGAGATGCACGGGTCATAGTTGCGAATCACCTGCTCGGCCCTGAGTCTGAGGGCATCTTCATCATGGTTGAGCCCAAAGCGACTCAGTGAGCGGTGCAAATCCTCTTCAATGCGGGCCTGATTCTGGCTGGTGGGCGGGACGATACGCGCAGCCTGGATGAGGCCCTGATCGTCGAGCGCGTAGCGATGCCAAAGCAGGCCGCGGGGGGCTTCGCTCATGCCGAAACCGATGCCTGGCTCGAGAAACAGGCTGTTATAGGGGGCATCGGGGTATGCGTATTCATCCAATAACCGAATGGCTTCATGCAGCGCCAGTTCAATCTCCAGCGCCCGTGCAATCAGGCTGTGAAACATATTGGATGACGGCAGCTGAAAACCGATTTCCTGCAGCCGCGCCTGCAAGAAGTCGGGTAGCTGAGCGTGGTTGATATTCAGCCGTGCCAGTGGGCCGGTCAGGTATGGGTGGCCGTCAAGATCGGACCAGAGCGCTGTGGAGTCAGGTTTGTGGTGCTCGTGGAAATGTTGCTCGAATTGGGCCGCGTTAAGAACCAGACCGGTACTGGTATGTATCTCTCCGCTTTCCATGGCGTAATGATCAGGGTGGTGCAGAGCCACGCAGATAAAGCTCTGTGGGTCATCCGGCAGTGGCAGGCTGGCGCAGAAATGGGTCAGGTTCCGCGCATCTTCCTGAGCCCCCTTCAGTTTTTCGACCAGATCAGCAACCGTTTCTGCCGAGGGTGCGTGATGAAAACCACCCAATCGAGCGCCGACCGGATGGACCGAACGGCCGCCGAATAGCCGAATCAGTGCATTACCCATCCCTTGCAGCTTAAGCCCACGCTTGACCTCCTCCGGGTGTCGTTCTGCCATGGCGATGGCATTATCAAAACCAAGGTAGTCGGGCAGTGCCAGCAGGTGGATATGCAGCGCATGGCTTTGCAGCCACTCGCCACAGTAGAAGGCACGACGCATCCGCTGCACCCAGGGTGAGACGGCTTGGGTCGAGAGGGACTCCAGCGCGTTAAGTGCGCTGATCTGGTATGCCACCGGGCAGATGCCACAGATGCGGGCAACGATATCGACCACCTCTCTCGCTTCTCGGCCTTCCAGAAACTTTTCGAAGTAACGGGGTGGTTCAAAAATCGAGAGTCCCAGCTCCACAAGCTTGTTTCCCTTGATCTCCAGCCTGAGTGAGCCTTCACCTTCAACACGCGTCAGTGCCGGCACGTCGATACGGATTCGGCGACTAGTCATCCTGATCTCCTGCTCGCGGGTCTTCAGCCCCTGAGCGGTAAAAGACACCTCCGGCCTGCAGAAACGCGGGTGCCTGAGAGTTAATCAACAGAAAGCGACGGGCAATGGCATCGGGTACGAGACTAAGGCCGGCAAAGCGACGGGCCAGCGTTTCAGACTGTGCCGTTTCACTGGGGCCGTAGCAGCCGTAACAATCACGGCCAAAGCGCGGACACAGGGCACCACAACCCGTGCGTGTGACGGGCCCCATGCAGGGGGTTCCCTGAGTGACCATGACGCAGACTGTCTGTTGGCGCTTGCATTCCAGGCATACCCTGTCGCGATCATCCACCGGCGCTACCCCGAATAAGAGGGCACGGACGGCAGCAAGAATCTGGACGCTGTTCACCGGACAGCCCCAGAGTTCAAGGTCCACCTTTACCTCGGATGCGATGGGCACAACGTTTTTCAGCGTGTGGATAAATTCAGGCTGGGCATAGATCGCATCACGCCACTCATCATGGTGCCCATCAAGGTTACGCAATGCTTGAAGGCCACCGCTTGTCGCACAGGCACCGATGGTGATCAGATACTGGCTGTTGGCGCGGACCTGCCGGATGCGTTCCAGTTCATCAGGAGTCGACAGGCTGCCTTCAACAAAAGCGATATCGACGTCGGCCGAGACATCACTCATACCGGCTTCAAGAAAGTGCAGTATCTCGACCTGCTCATTCAGTTGCAGCAGAGCTTCGCCCAGATTGAGAAAGGCCAGCTGGCAACCGTCGCAGGAACTGAACTTGTGAACCGCAATACGTGGTTTGGCCATCAGACTCCCTCCAGTCCCAGACGCCCGCACAGTCGAGGGTAGGGTATGACCGGGCCGTCGTGACAGATGAAGTCGGAACCGAACTGGCAATGGCCGCAGTGGCCTGTTGCACACTGCATGTTGCGCTCCATGCTGAGCCAGATGGATTCGGCCGGGACATGCTGGCGGATCAGCTGCTCTGCGCTGGCCTGCATCATCGGCTCGGGGCCGCAGCAGCACACCAGTGTCTTATCGGGTTTGAGCGGCAGGCGTTTGATCAGCTCGGTTACCCGCCCGCTGTACCAGGGCCAGCCGGGGGCAGCGACGTCGGCGGCCATCAACACCGTGGTATTGGGCTGCTGTGCCCAGAATTCGTAACGGCTGCGCCAGAGCAGGTCGGCCGAGTGCTTGACGCCCTGAATGATATGGATGTGCCCGTAGCTCGTCCGGTTGGCAAAAGCATGCTCAATGATGGAAACCGCAGGGGCACAGCCGAGACCGCCGGTAATGACGCACAGGTCCCTGTTTTCGGCCTGTTCCAATGGCCAGCCCTGCCCAAAGGGCCCGCGCAGTCCGATTCGATCGCCCGGCAACAGCTCGGCCAGAGATCGGCTGACACGGCCAACGGCACGAATGGTGTGTTCCAGTACCGGGTGGCCCTGATCATCTTCGCTGATCGCCTTGAACGAAATGGGGATCTCACCCACGCCATAACGGTAGAGCATATTGAACTGGCCCGGTTGAATACCCAGCCGCCACTGCTGGCTCGGGTCGGTCAACTGCAGCTGGAGGGTAAAGATATCCTCGGTTTCCTGAATCCGATTCAGGACCACGGCTTCGGTTGGCAGTGCCGGATTGCTCATTCAACGTCCTCTCTGCCCAATTCAGTCAAAGCCTCAAGCGGATCGATACCTACAGGGCACCAGCTGATGCAGCGGCCACAGCCGGTACAGCCACTGCGACCATACTGTTCGACCCAGCTGCCAAACTTGTGCGTCAGCCACTGGCGATAGCGACTCTTGGTGTCGGGACGGAAACGGTGGCCGTGAATGTAGCTGTGTCCCTCGCTGAAACAGGAGTCCCACTGGCGCTGATGGCCGGAGGTCGTGCCATCCAGCTCGGGAACTTCGCTTTCACTGAAACAGAAGCAGCTGGGACAGACCGATGTGCAGTTACCGCAACTGAGACAGGCTTCAGCAAGACTGTCCCAGATCGGGTGCTGGCCTTGATGGATCAACCTGCTCGGCTCAAACGCAGGCAGATGTCGCTGTTGTTGACAGGCTTTTTGGTGTTGCTCGTCAGTCTGCTGTTGCTGTTCCGGGGTTGCAGCGTCCAATGGCAGATTGTCCATCAGGCTCTGTCCCTTTGGGCTCCCGGCACGAATCCGGTAGCCGTCATCCAGTTCGACAAGTGCCAGGTCGTAACCGGCCCTGGCATCCGGCCCGTCACCTGTACTGGCACAGAAACAGGTGTCTGCCGGATGTGAGCAGTCCACAGCGATCAGCAACAGAGAATCACGTCGCTGTTGATAATAGGGGTCACCTGAGAAATGTTGATCCTGCAGCGAGAGGGCTGCTAGGTCACAGCCGCGAACCCCCAGTACTGCAGTCGGTTCAGTTGTCTCGATGACCTCTTCAAAGCGAAGACTGCCGTCCGCTTGCAAGTGCGAACGCCAAAGGGTTTCACGTGGTGCAAAGGTCAGGGGCTTTAGTGCCTGCGGGCCATTGGCCCAGCTGAACAGGCGAGGACCTTGGGTCCTGATCAGCCGGTACTGGCCAGGCTGCTGAATCTGTTCAATTCCCGCAGGAAGCTGATCGGCTTGCTGTAAAGGGCGGTAAAGGATAGCGCCATCGATGACTTGCGGACCCACTACCCGATAACCCTGCTGCTGGAGCAGGTCGATGAGGGACGACAGGCTTGAACGGGGCAGAAAATCCGCTGCAGACATAAGGTGTTTCCGCTGGGCTTTTCTCTTACGTTAGGTTCCGGGAGAGGAGAACACAAGCTTGGGCGAGCTGTCGGCGATCATTAAACGGTTACGACCTGCCGATTTGGCTTGATACATGGCTTTGTCGGCAGCACGAATCAGCGCATCGACACTGTCGGCATGCTGCGGGTAGGCGGCGAGGCCAATGGAAACCGTCAAAGGAGGGAGGGGATCACCTGACGAGGTACACAGCGTCAGCTGACGAATACCCTGCAGCAGGTCCAGGGCACGGTCCTGAGCGTGGAACAGGCTTGCTTCGGGCAGGGCCACGACAATCTCTTCCCCGCCAAAGCGGCAGGCGATATCACTTTCACGAATCCGCTCGGTGATGAAGGTGGCGATGCCTTTGAGGGCCTCGTCACCGGCTTCATGCCCCAGGCTGTCGTTAAGACGTTTGAAGTGATCAATGTCGATCAGCATCAGGCACATGGGCCGCCCATGACGGTTGCACCGTGCTAGTTCTGATCCCAGCCAGTTGTGCAGATGGCGTCGGTTGTACAATCCGGTAAGGGGGTCATGCGTGGCTTCCTGCATGAGTTGCTCACGCAGTTGCAGGTTGGTCAGAGCCAGTGAAAGGTGCTCGGACAACATCTGCAGAACGAAGCTGATCGCCGTATTACCGGGTGGTTCGGCTCCCAGCAGAACGACACCGATCAGTTTGCGTCCTGATTTCAGGGGCAGTACGCGATGAATGTTGCGTGTTCCCTCGGGGTCGTAGAGAGAAACCTGTTCCCAGTGCTCCGACTCGTCCGGCAGTTCCAGCTGGGCGGCATAATGCGCGCCGATGAGGGCGTGGCGTCCCCAGTGGGTCAGAATTTCCAGCCGCTGATCTTGGGTAAAGCGACACAGCACCCCTTCCAACTGCGGCAGCTGGCGGGGCAGATATTCAGTCAGCGCATCGATAATTTCCTGCGCCGAACTTGCCGAGTGGAGCCGGGAGTCCAGTTCAGCCATCAGGTTCAGCATCTGGTAGCGTTCCTGCAATTCGGCCTGCACATTTTCTCGCTCGCGGATTTCGGCGCTCAGCAGACGGTTGCTGCGGCTGAGCATCTGGTTTGACTGTGTAAGCCGCTTGGACCAGTAGCGGAACAGAAAAATACCGAACAGCGACATGGCGCTCATCAGGATCAGCAACACGGTCATCAGCGCATCCACCGAGTCCTGAACCATGTCGGCGACCGGTTGCCAAAGCTGGGGATCACGGCTGTACGCCGCAGTACTGATAGCGGTTTTAGTCAAGTTGGTACTGAGCCAGGTAAACAGCATCGCGGTCGATACCAGTATTGCGGCGACCACCAGCGTCATGCGCAGGCCATCCGTGCTGGATTGCCGCGCAACCCAGAACCCGGTACTTCGCTGCCAGCGGCGGATGAATGTCAGACTCAGCAGCAGAACCGGCAATACCACCAGTATGTTCTGAAGCAGAAAGCCCATCCACCAGCCTTCCCAGACCTCATAAAGACTGGTGATATCAGCTTGGGTGGCATGACTCCAGATGAAGGCGCCGATGGAGCTGAGCACGGCAGCCGCAAAGCTGATCAGGATGAATAGAACAATGTTACTGGGACGCCTGAAATCGGCGGTATGGGGCTGAGCCCGGTAGATCATGGCAATCAGGGCCAGCCCCAAAGGGTCGGAACAGGCGAAAAGCAGCGCCCATTCGTACGGCATGCCGTAATAACTGGCCAACAGGAAGGTGGATAGCCAGGTCGGGATCGCCGCCCACCAGAACCCGAACCACAGCAGCCAGAACATGGCCAGAATCAGTGGTGGATAGAGGGTGACATGAAAAGTATGCGGACCCAGATCGATCGGCAGGGCCGACCAGTTGTATTCAACTGCAGCAACGCCAAGGATCACGGACAGGAAGCCGCTGGCAGCCCAGATCAAAAGAATTAAACCGCGCATTTTGGGGTTATGTCGGCTCAGCAGGAGACCCATGCTCAGCTGATCATGTTGGCTGGAAACTGAAGTCACAGAAAAATCAGTCATAAAACCGCTCACAAAAATGCGGGGGCTTGTATAGGTATAGTGAAAAATGAGAGTTTAATCACCTGTTTATTTCATCAATGTTTCTTTTTAGCAACTATTTTTTCTGGGGAAGGGTTCAAGGCGTGAAAGCGGGTGAAAAAGGGGGCGACAGCCCTGTCTTGCACGGGGCTGTCGAAAGAAGTGACTGGCTCGTTTTAGCCGACCAGTCGGTCACTTGAAGGCGTTTCCGGTTGTGCCTGATCAAAGAAGCCTTCGGTATGAATCATGTCAGCCTGAGCGCCCTGTGCCTTGACGGCGGCAATGCAGTCTTCAACGAACTCGGGGCTGCCGGCGATATAGATGGCATGCTTTGACAGGTCCGGATACTGTCCGGCAATCAGTTCGGGAATGCGGCCATGCAAGGTGCCTTCCTTTTCTTCCCGGGTCAGCGTTGGAATGAACTTGAAGCGGCGATGGCGCGTGTTCCACAGCTCCAGCAGGCCGCGGCAATAGATATCAGCCTCGGTGCGTGCCGAAAACATCAGGTGCACCGGCTGCTTGAAGCCACGTCTCAGGGCTGCGTCGGTCAGACTCAGAATCGGTGCCAATCCAGTACCGGCGGCCAGGCAGAGTACAGGGCCATCCGTGCTCGGATCGCCAATGAAGGTGCCATAGGGACCTGAAAGATTCACCATGCTGCCCGGGCGAACGTCCTGATGCACCCAGTTGCTGGTCTTGCCTTCAGGCACTCGTGTGATCTGCAGCACGATTTCACCGTCCGGGCGAGGTGCATTGGCAATGGAGTATGAGCGTGGCGTCACCGTTTTCTGGGTATCGGTCAGGCTGACGTACTGGCCGGGCCAGAATCGCAGAGGTTCACCAATGGGACGCAGGCGAATCTCGGCGATACGGTCGGTGCGCTCGATACGATCCACGACCATGCAGCGTACATTTTCGCGTGGCGGAAACAGCTTGGGCTTGGCATCATCGGTGCCCCAGTCGATTTCAAGCACTTCGCCCAAGGGCTTACACATGCACATCAGGCCATAGCCCTCGGCACGTTCTTCCTGAGACAGCGCCATGTCCAGCACCATGCCCTGGTCGAATTCACCCTCCAGAACCTTGACCTTGCACTCGCCACAGGCACCGGCACGGCAGTTGTTGGGCAGTGCGTAGCCGGCATTTTCCAGCGTTTCGAGTACGGTTTCACCGGTTTTGGCTTCCACTTCCTTGCCGGACGGGGATAAACGGATCGTCGTCATGGGTACCTCCGGGCACTGTGTTGCAGTAACCCTGTAAAACTGAAATGGGGACAGGAAAGCAGCCGGCCGGACCTGCCGGGCGGCTGCTGCCAGAATCGTGCAGAACGGATCAGAAGATCGGGATGATGTCTGCAGAGTCCAGATCGGCCTGAGTCACTTCTTCACCGGTGATGTCCACTTCAGGGATCGCCGGGAACGGAGTGTCGTACTTGTCCAGTACCGCTTTCAGGTTGAGCATGGCGCTGCGCCAGTTGTCCAGCTTGTCCTCGTAGCTCGGGATGCCGAAGCCGGCTTCGCGGGCAATTGCTTCGGCTTCACGCTGGGTGGCGATGAAGTCTTCCGGCAGGTCCCAGAACTCGGCCGGCGGCTCGAACAGGACCGCAGACAGGAACAGGTAACCAGCGCGGATCTGTTTGGTAATGATTTTCTTGTCTTCGGCAGACAGGTTCGGGTAGTCACGCTCCATCAGCGACAGGCAGATCGCCATGTGACGACCTTCGTCACGACCGATGTTCTTGAACGCTTCGGTGAACACCAGCTCTTCACAGCTCTGCGACATCTGCTTGAAGATGGTTGCAGCCGCGATTTCACCCATCAGGAAGGAGCTGAACAGGACCGCCAGGTTGTACTTGGGCACGGCCTGCTTGTAGCCATTCCAGTAGCGGCCACCGTTGTAATACAACCAGCGAGCGTTTTTCTGCAGGCGACGGCCCAGATCGGTTTTCGGTTCATATTCCAGCGGGCTGGCAGACTCCAGCATCTTGGTGATCACCAGACCACACATCTGTTCGTGGTTCTGCTCATCACGGGTCACGGAGAAGAAGCAGCGACGGATGGCATCCTCTTCGTGGTCTTCGTAGGTCTTGATAAAGGCTTCGGCAAATACCGGCGGTGCAGATGCATCGAATACAGAGAGCAGGGTCCACCAGTAGGCGATCGCCTCACGCTCTTCCCAGGAATAGCTGGAGACATCAAGGGTATCCCAGGGCAGGTCTTTCGGGTTCCAGGCTTCACGCAGAGACGCATCCCAGATCTCTTCCATCTTGGAGGTCTTGGTTTCCCAGCGCAGCGGGTAGATGTTCGGCTGCGGCGTTTCCGGCGGGAATTCCATGGTATTAGCGATTTTATCGTGCATGGATCTTACCTCTGTATTGAGCTGTTCTTGTTGTTAAGGACAACTTGAATCTAGATTTAAGTGATACATAAATCAACACAAAAAAAATCCATTCCGTATCACTTTATGGGTGGGCACGAAATATGCAAAATGACCAATGGTTTGTTTTATAAACAATTACTTAAATTAAATTTCGATCCATTGAGAGGTCGCTGTAGAGGATAAAAACGGGTGTCAGGTAACCCGTTTAGATAGTGTGGTTATTTGACTCGAGTCAAAAAAGTATCACTTGTTGCAAATGCGTAAAGGAGAGGCTGACTAGGGGAAAGGCCTCCATGACTGGAGGCCGAAATGGAGATCAGTGGTTGGCGAAGCGGTCAGACAGGCTTTGGTAAAGAGGCAGGCTCAGACAGTCATTCGACTTGTTGGCGGCTATCGGATGAGAGGCAAAGCGGGCGATGACCAGCTCACGGGCCGGGTCAATGTAGAGGCTTTGGCCGTGGACACCCCGGGCCATAAACGCGTCATTCTCATTGCCAGTAACCCACCACATGCTGCGGAATGACCAGCTGGCCATGCTTTCATGCAAGGGGGCTTCAAAAGCCGGGAAGGCACTGCCCATGCGAATGTCCTTGAGCACATCCGGGTGCAGAATCTGCTCATCACCGAAACGGCCATTGTTGCGCAGCAGTTCGCCGAACCGGGCCAGATCACGCAAGCTGGCGTTAAGGCCACCACCGGAGAAGGGCGTGCCGTACTCATCAATCTGGAACACGGCCGCGCGCTCCATGCCGATCTTGCTCCAGATTTTCTCTTCCAGATAATCGGCCACAGACATGCCGGTGACACGCGCTACCAGCCAGCCGATGACCTCGGTATTGGCCGTGCGATAGTGGAAGCCTTCGCCGTGCTCACCCTTCTTCTGTACCATCGGCAGGTACTCATAGTATCCGGTCGGGCCCTGATAGCCCTTGGGTTTGGGCAGCGGGTTACCGGCAGCGGAGAAAACCCAAATCTCGGACTTGGGATCGGCGTAGTTTTCGTCAAAATCGATACCCGTCGTCATATCGAGTACCTGCTTGACGGTCGCATCACCAAATCCCGAAGTCTTCAGTTCCGGAATGTAGTGGCTCACCGGCAGGTTTTCATCAATCTGCCCGCGCTTGATCAGATCCAGTGCCAGTGTGCCGGTCACCGCCTTGGTCATCGACATCAGCAGATGACGTTCGTAATCCTTGAAACCGTCCAGATAATGTTCGTAGACCACCTGACCCTTATGCATGATCAACAGGCCATCGGTATAGGTCTCGCGCAGAGCCTGTTCCAGACTGATCGGCTGCTCGTATCCCCAAGGGGTATAGGTGTGCTGCTCAAGGCTTTCATCCAGTGCGTATGGAAGCGCATTGGGCGGCGTATTCCGCCGACTGACCAGCGTCGTGGGCAGGAATTCGTTCATGTGGCGAACACTGTAGCGCAGCGCCGGAAACTTGAAGAAAGATCCATCTGCCAGTTTGACGCGACGGTCAACAGGCGGCGGGCTGCCCTGCATCCAGCCCATTTCCTCAGGGACGGACTCTTTGGCAGGCAGAAATTGCGTCTCGGCAGGTGCCTGGCACTGGCTTGCCTGTGCCGACAGTGTGGATAAACCGAACAGGGCCGCCAGCAGCAGGCCGGGTTTGGTGCAGGACATAAAAACTCCCCGAATCAGAACTTGTTGGCGCGGACCATCGCGTCCATACCACCGTCGATGAACAGAACCGAGCCATTCACGAAGGCCGATTTGTCAGACAACAGGAAGTCGACACCGTGGGCGATTTCGTCGGGGATACCGGCCCGTCCCATCGGGGCAACAAAATTTTTCACCGCTTCGCCAAAACGGGCATCCTCTTTGGAGGCCTGGTGCAGAGGGGTTTCAACGGCTCCCGGGGCGATGATGTTCAGACGCATGCCACGCTTGCCCCATTCAACCGACTTGCGACGGCCAAAGACGGTTACCGCGTATTTGGAGGCGGCATAAGCAGCGGCAGGGTCACCGAACTCTTCAGCCATCTGGCGAGCCTTGGTTTCGTCATTGTCCAGCATGGCTTCGGCCATCGGATGGGGTGTCGCCACCATATGGCTGCCCGCTACCGATCCGATGATGACGGCTGTACCCTTGCCACTGGCGCTCAGCGCATCTTCAAGACCGTTCAGATATTCAGTCACACCAAAATAATTGACACCGACAATCAGGCCGATGGATGGAGCTGTGACGCCCACACCGGCGCAGGCGACAACTGCGTCCAGTTGGTTATTGCAGGCACTCAGGGTTTGCTCGATGGCAGCCTGGCGGCCTTCAGAACTGGACAGGTCGGCGTTAACGTCAGCGTTGCGAAGGTCAACGCGAATCAGAGTGTGACCGGCCGCTTCGAGATGTTTGCAGACGGCAGCGCCGATACCTGAAGCGGCACCGGTTACAGCGATAGTGGACATGTGGCATTCCTCATTTTTATCATTTTTCCCATCAGACTATGCAAGTGATGTCCGGGTGACTCTTCGTCCGTTCAGACTATGGCATTGACTCCGGCCGTTGTGCCTCGGCTAGCCTGATCCTGTTGCTGAGCCGAGTAGGCTCTTTGCAGGAACAGCATGGCGACAAAGGTACTCACACAGCCCAACAGCAGGGAGTAGCGCAAAGACTCGGTGGCCAGGAAGGGCGTCATCATGTCACTCAGGCCGCCGACTGCCAGAGGGCCAATGCCAACCCCAAAGAGTGTCACAAGCACCGTTTGGCACGCCATGGCTACGGCACGGCTGTCAGGTGATACCAGTCGCGTAATCATGCTGAAACAGGGACCTACCCACCAGACGGCAAAAAAACCGTTCAGCGCACACCATATCATGGCTGTCGGCAGGGACTGATTGAAGAGCATCATTTGGCTGTCCGCAGGCCAAAGCAGATAGGCCGCCATGGCGAAGATTCCAATGCCGTGGCCTACTTGTGGAATCAACAATTGCCAGCGAGGGTGTGCGCTGATCAGTCGATCGGTGAACCAGCCACTGAACAGCATGCCAATGGCAGCTGAGCCACCGCCAACAAAACCGGCCAAGACACCGGCCTGTTGCAGATCCAGACCGTGGGAGCGCACCAGAAAGGTGGCATTCCACATGCCATAGGCGTTGGCACCCAGCGTGCTCATGCCTGCGGCAAATATCAGGAAGCGATAGGGCTTCAGTGCCCATAAGGATTTCAGGGTTTCTACTAAGGACAGGGGCATTCGCGGCTCTGCTGGCGGGTGGTCCCAGGTTCCCCGCGCCGGTTCGCGTACCAGCAGTATGGCCAGAGCGATCAGGCTGGCCGGAATGCCAACTACAATGAAACCCGTACGCCAGCCATATGCCTCGACCAGCCAGGCTCCGGCGCTCATGGCAATGATGGCCGCGAGTGTGGGAGCCGTGCTGTAACAGCTGATCGCGAAGGCACGACGGTTGGCCGGATAAAGATCGGCAATCAGTGAAATCGAGCTCGGTGTTACGGCCGACTCACCGATGGCGACCAGCATGCGGGCCATGACCAGCAGGGCAAATCCCGTGGTGAATCCGCACAGTACCGTGGTCAGGCTCCAGATCAGGGCACAGACGGCAAGCACGCGGGTACGCGGCAGGCGGTCTGCCAGGCGGCCCGCGCCGAGCCCGAACAGAGCGTAAACGCCGGCAAAAGCCAGACCGGATACAAGCCCCATGGCAGTATCGCTGGCGTTGAACTCTTGCTTGATCGGCTCGATCATCACCGCCATGATCTGGCGGCCGATAAACGTATCCATGTAGAGAACGGCCAGCAGGAGTAATAGCCCGTGGCGACGCCAGGCGGGAATGGAACTGGGGGAACCGGTTGTCACCACGGCTACTCTCCTTGTCGATAATGGGGCTTGCAGGGGTCAGAGCAGCCCTTTTTCCCTGGCCATGGTCAGTGCCAGGTCTTCAATCATGTCTTCCTGACCACCGACGGTGCCGCGGCGACCCAGCTCTACCAGAATGTCACGGGCCTGTATGCCGTACTTCTTCTCCGCGCGCTGGGCAAACAGCAGGAAGGAGGAGTAGACGCCGGCGTAGCCCAGCGTCAGTGCATCGCGGTCCACGCGGATCGGCTGATCCATGATCGGGAACACCCGGTCTTCAGCCACGTCCATGATCTTGTACAGATCAATCCCGGTCTCGACGCCCATGCGATCCAGAACCGCGCAGAACACCTCCAGCGGCGTGTTGCCGGCACCGGCACCGAGGCCCGCGACGGAGCCATCGACACGAGACGCGCCCGCTTCGATCGCCGCCAGCGAGTTGGCGATGCCCATGCCCAGATTGTGATGACCATGGAAGCCGACTTCGACGTTCGCCGGCAGTTCAGCACGCAGCAGGCCGATACGAGCGGTCACGTCATCCGGCAGCATGTAACCGGCGGAGTCAGTGGCATAGATGCAGTTGGCGCCGTAGCTGACCATCAGCCTGGCCTGCTCCAGGATCTTCTCCGGGCTGACCATGTGCGCCATCATCAGGAAGCCGACGGTGTCCATTTCCATCCTGGCGGCCATACCGATGTGCTGTTCGGACACATCCGCTTCGGTGCAGTGAGTCGCCACACGGATGGTGGACACACCCAGGTCTTTCGCCATCTTCAGATGATCCACGGTACCAATACCCGGCAGCAGCAGGGCGGAAACCCTGGCATTTTTCATCTTGGGAATGACTGCACCCAGATACTCTTCGTCACTGTGTGCCGGAAAACCGTAGTTGACCGACGTGCCGCCGAGACCATCGCCATGGGTGACTTCGATCAGCGGCATGCCCGCTTCATCCAGGCCGGTGGCGATATTGACCATCTCGTCGAGACTGATCTGGTGACGCTTGGCATGCATGCCGTCACGCAGAGACATGTCGTGCAGCGTGACTTTCTTACCGTTCAGATTCATTTGCTTTCCTCCGTTAGCCACGCTCAGGCAAGGTAATGGTGCCATTGGACACCTCTTCGGCGAACATCTCGGCGGTGCGCAGACCGGCCGCGGTCATGATGTCCAGGTTGCCGGCGTACTTCGGCAGGAAGTCGCCCAGGCCTTCCACTTCCATGAAGCAGGTCACACGGTTACCGTCGAAGACCGGGCCGTTGACCAGGCGGTAGCCCGGCACGTACTTCTGCACCTCTTTCACCATGGCATGCACGGATTCGGTAATGGCGGCCTGATCCGGCTCGCTTTCGGTCAGGCAATGGATGGTGTCACGCATGATCAGCGGCGGCTCGGCCGGATTGATCACGATGATGGCCTTGCCTTTCCTGGCGCCGCCCACTTTTTCCACGGCACCGGCCGTGGTGCGGGTGAACTCGTCGATGTTCTGGCGCGTGCCCGGACCGACAGAGCGGGAAGACACGGTGGCGATGATTTCGCCGTACTCCACCGGCTGTACACGACTGACCGCCGCGACCATCGGGATGGTCGCCTGGCCACCGCAGGTGACCATGTTGACGTTCATCTCCAGGTTCTTGGCGTGCGCTTCCAAATTCACCGGCGGGACGCAGTAGGGACCAATGGCAGCCGGGGTCAGGTCAATCATGATCACGCCGAGTTCGTTCAGCTTGCGGCTGTTCTCGGCATGTACGTAAGCGGACGTGGCATCGAATGCCACGCGGATATCGTCTGCGATCACGTGCTCCAGCAGACCATCGACGCCGGTGGCGCAGGTCTTGATGCCCATCTCGGCGGCGCGCTTGAGTCCTTCGGATTCAGGGTCGATCCCGACCATCCAGACCGGCTCGATCCATTCCGAGCGCTGCATTTTCATCAGCAGGTCGGTACCGATGTTACCCGGGCCGATGATGGCCGCTTTCAGTTTTTTGGACATAGTTAGTTCCACTTCTACTTGAATCGGTAGTTATTCCACGAAGCTGATCGAGCAGCTGCCCAGACCTTCTGCGGTGAGACTGAAATGATCGCCTGCCGCTGCCGGAATCAGCGGTGCCAGCGCACCGGAAAGGATGATTTCCCCTTTGCGGAAAGGGATGCCGTACTCGCCCAGCGTATTGGCCAGCCAGGCCACGGCTTCCGCCGGATGCCCTTGTACCGCTGACCCCAGACCGGAACCGGCTGGTTGGCCGTTCTTCTCGATCTCCATGGCCACTGCGGCCAGGTCGAGGGTGCTCGGGTCGGTGTGGGTCTCGCCGATGACAAACACGCCACAGGACGCATTGTCAGCCACGGTATCGACAATGCTGATGCGCCAGTCATCGATACGGGAATCCACAATTTCGAAGCAGGGCGCAACCCATTCGGTGGCTGCAAGTACGTCCTCGGCGGTAACGCCGGGGCCGGTCAGGTCAGTCTTGAGACAAAAGGCGATCTCACCTTCGGCACGGGGCTGAATCAATCCGGACCTGGACAGGCTCACTTCAGCACCATCGGCAAAGTGCATGCGATCGGTCAGAAAACCGAAGTCAGGCTGATGCACGTTCAGCATCTCCTGTACGGCCTTGGAGGTGACGCCAATCTTCTTGCCGATCACCCGCTCGCCGTCCGCTTCACGCAATTTCAGCGTGTGCAGGGAGATATGGTAGGCATCGTCGATGCTCAGCTCCGGATGGCGCTCGATTAAAGGCGAAAGGGTGCAGCCTTCTTTGAGCGCAATGTGCAGCTCCTGACCCAGTTGGCTGATCAGTGGTGTGTTCATGCGCTTCCCCTTAACCCCAGACGCTGCCTTCGGCACCACCATCCACCTCGATCACCTTGCCGGTGACCCAGCTGGACGCTGGCGTGGCGAAATACAGCGCGGCTGCCGCGATATCCTCAGGCTCGCCAATGCGTTGCAGCGGCGTGTTTCTGGCCATGGTTTCCAGCATGGCGGCAGGTGCGGCGTTCTCCAGAGCCGCTGTACGGATGGGGCCCGGTGCGATGGCGTTGACGCGGACTTCTGGCGAGAAGTCCTGAGCCAGAAGTTTGGTCAGGTGGGTCAGTGCGGCCTTGGCGGTGCCATAGGCGCTGAAATGCTTCTGGATATAACGTGCAGCCCCGGAGGTGATGTTGATCACGTTGCCGCCGCCGGCCTCACGCATGTGCGGTACACACAGCTGGGTCAGTGAATAGGCAGACGTCACGTTGAACTCGAGGACACCGGCAAAGTCTTCCGCTGTCATTTTCAGAGGATCGTTGGGACCGGAGCCCCCCGCGTTGTTGACCAGGTGCGTAATCCTGCCCATGCCTTCAACGGCAGCGGCAACCAGAGCTTCACGCTGTGACGGGTCGTTCACGTCGCAACTGACGGCGAGAGCACGACGGCCCAAAGCACGTACTTCTTCGGCCACTGCTTCCACATCCGCCAGGGTACGGGCAGAGCAGACGACATCGGCACCCGCTTCTGCATAGGCCAATGCGATGGCGCGTCCCAGGCCGCGACCGGCTCCGGTGATCACGGCAACCTGACCGTCCAGGTTGAACCTGTTGAGAATGGACATGGCAACTCCTTGTTATTATTCAGTCTTCAAAATCAGTTAGAGACGGCCCAGAGATCCGGCAGGCCAGGGTCGGTACGTTCGATCAGGCGCTTGAGCAGCAGTTTCAGCGCCATGGCGTCACCGGGGCCCAGTGCTTCCACGAGCTCTTCCTCGATTGCCTTGGCCTGAGCGATCTGATGTAGCGAGGCTTCACGGCCATCTGCCGTAAGGCGGTAGCGACCATCCTCGATGACAACGTGTCCACCGGTTATCAGTACCTCCATGTCGTTCAGGTCCACGGTGTAGCCGGTGTAGGCGATGTATTCGTTGATGTCGTCGAGAGTCAGGCGGTCACGAATGCAGAGGACTGACAGGATAAAGAACTGCTCCTGGGCCAGATGTTGCTCATCCAGCAGGCCCTTGAGACGGTTGACCATCTGAAAGTGAGCTCGGCCGAGCAGATACCCCAGCAGGTCTTCGGTATAGCTGCACTCGGGAGGCGGCTCTGCACGGGTCAGGCGGATCTCTTCTCGGGGCTTGCGGGCGGTGAGGGCGTATTGACCACTCTGGAATACCAGTGGTGGCAGGTCATTGTGATCGAACCGGAGCACCTCGCCGATGAAGATCAGGTGGTCACCACCGTCATGGATAAACGCGGTGCGACATTGAAAACGGGCAGTACAGCCGGGCAGCAATGGGGCGTCCGTCAGGCCGTCATCCAGCTCGATTCCGGCAAACTTGTCCTCGCCACGTGAGGCAAAGCGTCCCGAAAGCGACTCTTGCTCGACCGAGAGGACATGGACGTTCCAGTGCTTGGTTTCAGTGAAAACGGGCAGACTGTTAGCTGACTTGGCCAGGCTCCAGAGGACCAGGGGTGGATCCAGAGACACCGAATTGAAGCTGTTGGCGGTAATGCCAACCCTGGTGCCGTCCTGTGCGGTGGCGGTGATGATGGTGACACCTGTAGTGAAGGTGCCCAATGCCGCACGAAAGGCTTTGCTGTCGAAATTATTATTAGTCATGGTATGCCTCTGCTGGCCGGTGAGTCTCAGCCGAGTATTGCAGTGGTGACAAGGGGGTTCATCGTCTTTATGGACTAAGAGGATGTCGCCGCTGTCGTCCGTCTGGACGAGGTTTTCAGCCGTATCTAAGGGTAGTAATGTGGAGGTCATAACAATAAAGACAGCCGCTTGTCCGGCTGAATGAAACAAGGAGAACATAATGGCTGCAGCCGTAACGACCCCCGCCGGCATCCATGCCCTTCTGGATGTCCAGCAGCAGGCTTTCAATCGTGAGGGTGCGGTCAGCGCCGAAACCCGCAAGGCACGCATTCAGCAGGTGATCGATCTGCTGGTCGATCACTGTGATGCCCTTGCCGATGCCATGGGCGCCGATTTCGGTGAAGGAACCTCCGGGGGACGCCCTCGTGCCTTTTCCATCATGAATGATGTTCTGGGCTCGCTGGGGTCGCTCAAGCATGCCCGTGATCATCTCGAAGAATGGATGAAAGCGGACCCACGTAAACCCTTTGTGCCCTATGACCAGCTGGGTGGGCAGGCGGAAGTGCTGCATCAGCCCAAGGGCAGTGTGGGGATTATCGGCACCTGGAACGCGCCACTGTTTACGCTGTTCAGCCCGCTGGCCTGCGCGCTGGCAGCCGGCAACCGTGCGATCCTCAAGCCTTCCGAGGTGGTGCCCCAGACGGCTGCGCTGGTCGCCGAACTGGTCAGTGCTCACCTGGATCCCGAGATCGTGGGGGTGGCAGTGGGAGATGCCGAAATCGGTGCTGCTTTTGCGTCGTCACCTTTCAATCATCTGGTGTTTACCGGCAGTACCGCCGTAGGGCGCAAGATCATGCGTGCGGCCGCGGAGAACCTTGTGCCGGTAACGCTTGAACTGGGGGGCAAATCCCCTGTCATCATGGGGCGCAGTGCCGACCTTGATGATGCCTGCCGTCGCCTGGCGATTGCCAAGGGTACCAATGGTGGTCAGATCTGCATCAGTCCTGACATTCTCTATGTCCTGGCTGACAAGCTGGAGAGCGTGATCACATCACTGAAAGAGCACTTTTGCCAGTTCTACCCAACGGTGGATGACAACCCGGACCTTGTGGCCGCCGTCAATGACAGCCATCTGCAGCGTGTGGAAAGCTATCTGACCGATGCCCGTGAGCGTGGTGTACGCATTGAATCCAGCCATCCTGAAGCCTCGGGAACAACTCGCAAGCGTCCTCTTCGTCTGGTGATCAACCCGCCCGCTGACAGTCTGGTCATGCAGGAAGAAATTTTTGGCTCGGCCTTGGTGGTCAAGCCCTACGAAGAACTCGATCAGGCAATCGAGGATATTCATGGTCGTGGCAGACCGCTGGCGCTGTATTACTTCGGCTGGGATGCTGATGAGGAGGAGAAGGTACTGAGCAATACCCTGTCCGGTGGCGTGACCGTTAATGATCTGATGATGCATGCGGCCATGCACGAGGCGCCCTTTGGTGGCGTGGGGGCATCAGGTATGGGGCATTATCACGGTTATGAGGGGTTCCTCGAGTTCAGTCATGCTCGAACTGTCTTCCGTGCGCCTCAGTATGATCCGCGAGGGGAATGGGGCATGTTACCGCCGCACCATGATCAATTCGAAGCGATGATGCGGGCCCAGGTCACCAAGGATTGAGGATATAAGGATGACAACGCTGATTCAGACTCTGGATGCCGGGATTCTAAGGCTGACGCTTAATCGTGCCGACAAGCGGAATGCATTTGACCGTGATCTCTATGCCGCCCTGACCGCGGCTTTGAACGCGGCCGATGGCAACCCGGAGGTTCGAGTCGTAGTGCTCGGGGCTGAAGGTGACTGCTTCAGTGCCGGTAACGATATTGCCGACTTTCTGGCGGAGCCCGAGCAGGGAAGGCGTACCGACCCGCCGCTGAGGCTGTTGCGTGCATTGCGTGCTTGCCGCAAGCCCCTGGTGGCCCAAGTGAACGGTAAGGCGGTCGGGATTGGAGCTACTCTGTTGCTGCATTGTGATCTGGTGTATGCCAGTGAGCAGGCCGCGCTGGTATTTCCCTTCGTTGCCCTTGGGCTTTGCCCCGAGGGCGGCAGCACTCAGCTGATCCCGCAGCTGGCCGGGCATGTGAAAGCGTTTGAGTGGCTGGTATTGGGGCAGCCCTGCAATGCTCAGGATGCCGCCATGTGCGGTTTGGTTAATGCCGTGTTGCCGGTTGATCAACTGGCCGGGCAGGTCGACAAGGCTGCGTACAAGCTGGCGGCACTGGACCCGGACGCGGTGCAGCAGTCCCGACGTCGTCTGCAGCAGGCCTCGGGCGAACAGCTGGACGCTCTCATGCTGGCGGAAATGGACCTGTTCGAGCAGCTTTTGCAAGGAGAAGCAGCACAACAGGCGTTGCAGGCGTTTGTAAATCGCTGAACCTTCTGGCCAGCCTGCATCCGACGGCCGCTCATCGAGCGGCCGTTTTTGTTTGTGCAGGACGCCACTTCGGGGGAATGGCTCGTGTATTACACATTCTGAGTGTTCGATCTGGCTGTCGCACACGGATAGATGCATTGAATGGTGTGCGTCGGGGGATGAACCATTACGCGGTGCTGACAGCGCAAGACAGACGCGGCTGGCAAAAAAAACGGCCTCGTGAGAGGCCGCAAAATGAAGTGAAGGAACAAACGTTGTATCAGTTCTGCATCAGAATGCGTATTTCACACTCAGAGAGATGTTGTCACGATCTGTCAGCGGCTTCTGTTCGACCGGAATGGCCGCGTCAGCGTCACCCATGTAGGTCAGGTAGTTCAGGCCGACCTGAACACCGGTACGGTGGGTGAAGTCTGCACCGATGCTGAAGCGGTGATCACCCTCACCACCGACACCGCCGGTGATGGTGCGACCGCTGAGCTGGTGCGAGTAGGCCATGGGCACACTCAGATCCCAGTTCTCGGTGAAGCCCGGGTAGCTCAGTGTCAGGCTGCTCGAGAAGGCCAGGCCGTGACCGGAGTAGTAGAAGTCATCCGTTTCGCTACCCGGAACGCCGTTGATGCCACGCGCTTCAACATCCATGATATCGACGTAAGAGAGCTCGGCCACCAGTGTGGTGGTATCGGCCAGCCATGAACGACCAAAGTTGACCAGGGCATTCACGTTGGTCTGCATGATGTCTGCCCGGGTTGCAGAGGGCAGCGGGCTGCCGAAGAAGCTGGTATTAACCAGTACCGGGGCACCCTTCTTGTAGGTGATTTCACCCGCAACCGACGCCATGCCGAGGCTGGTGGTCATGGTCGCGCCATACAGCTCGATATCATCGAAATAACGAACGTTGTAATCGGCACTGAAGTCCGGGTTAATGGTGACTTCAGTCAACGGAATACGGTCATGATAGTTGAGGTAGTACAGGCCCCACTCGGTTTCCAGACTGGTGCGGAAACGGGTACCGATACCCCACTGACCAAATTCATCCGGCTCGATATTGCGGCCGCGTGAGCCGAAGAAACAAGGGGCCCCCGGGGGTGCGCTCAAACAGGTTGCGCCCTTGCCGACCGCTTCACTGGTGCTCAGGTAGCTGCCGGGCTCAGGCACCTGAACCGGGTGCCAGTTATACTGGGCATGCGCCATGATGGACCAGTTCGGATTGACTTCCAGCTGCATGGAGATCTGGTCTTCCGGCAGCAGGATATCCTTGACCTCTACGCCCGGGATACCGGCCTTGGTGCCGTCTGACGGACCCTGAGCCAGTGACATGCTGGGCATGAACAGGGCTTCGCCCCAGGCGACTACGTGCTTGCCCAGACGCAGGTCGAGGAAGCTGCCGTTGTCAAACTCAAAGCTGGTATAACCGTACAGGTCCAGCAGGCGGGTGTAGCCTCCGTGGTATTTCTCCGCATCATCGCTGAACTTGTCATCATCCTGATAGACATCGTCATAGAAGGTACTGGCTGACATCACCAGGCCGGAGTTGCCCTTGTGCAGGCGACCTTCCATCAGCAGGCCAACGCGGTTGTTGATCAGGTCGCCCTGGTCAAAATTGCCATTGCCGCTACTGGTCAGGGTGTCGTCCCGGTCATCCACTCGAACGCCCAGACCGTAGCTCAGGGTGCCTTTCCAGTCCAGGGTAACGCCGTTACCCATATCAATGCTTTCACCTGCATGGGCCTGAGTAGTGATACCTGCGGCCAGAACAGCGAGGGCCAACAGGTTCGGTTTGAATGCTGTCATGACTATATTTCCTCGCTATTTAGTGAGCGCGACGACGCAGCGCGGCGGGTGTGAAATCTTCAGGGTCCAGGCCACCAGCGTTCAGGATCGGGCCCTTTTCCAGATCCTGGAACAGGTTGTAGGCCACGTAGCCGCCTGTTGTCAGGTCATGGTAGAAGCTGGTGCCGGCGTGCCATGCACTCATGTCATAGGCGTAGTAGTAGTTCAGCAGCGCATGGTTAACCAGCTCGCCACGGGTATCGTAGTAATCGCTCATGACGCCATGCCAAGTGTCTTCATCGATGAACAGTACGCGCTTGCCGTACTTGTGACGGTGGGTCTCTTTCAGCGTGCCTTCCAGCACCCAGACGCGGCGCAGTTCGTAACGCATCAGGTCAGGGTTGGCGTGGTTCGGGGTCAGCAGCTGATCGTAGGACACGCCTTCTTCGTGGATACGGTAGGCGTTGGCCGGGACGTAGATTTCACGCTTGCCCTTGAGCTCCCAGTTGTATCGTTCCGGAGAGCCGTTCATCAGGCGGTCCTGGTCGATGGTCATCTTGCCGGAAGTACCTGCAGCCGGAGTATCAAAGCCGTATTCAGGCAGCTGGCGCACACGGCGGGTACCCGGGTTATAGGTCCAGGCCAGACGCTGGCCCTGAGCAAAGTTCATCGGCTCGATGGAAACGGTACGCTTGCCCTTGTCACGGGTCGGCAGCAAGGTGCCGGTGTCACTGTAGGCCATGATGTCGCCGATCGGCTTACCGATCAGGTCCGGCAGCGTGATGACGTTCAGCGTTGAGTTGAAGGTACGGCCCCAGGTGATCTCACCGCTGGTGTTCACATCGGCCAGGTCACGTTGTTCCATGACTTCAGTGAAGGCGCGGTACGGGTAGTTGTGATTGGCAAGTACCTGCATCGCCTGGTTTTCACCGGAGGGGATCGGGAAGGGTACCGGGCCCATATAGCCCTTGAAGCCCATACCGCCATCTACCAGCTGTGCTTCAACGGCGTTTTTCTTGGCGACTTCGCAGACATTGTCCGGATAGCGGAAGTCACGACGTCCCTGGTATACCGGAATGCGGAACGTATCCGGGAAACGCTTGAACAGTGCGATCTGGCCTTCTGTCAGGTTGTCCTTGTACTGTTCCCAGTTCTGACCGGTAATCTGAAACTGTGGCTTGTCTTCGGGATAAGGATCAATGGGGTGTTGACCCACATTGGGGGTGTACTCGATGCCTGGCGGGGTACCGAGCCATTTGCCGGAGAAGGCTGGAATGGTTCCTGCTTCGTTACCGGCGGCGATGCCACCCATGCAAGTCAGTTCATTACCCAGCTTTGACGCCTCTTGCGGCGTAACGCTGGCATAAGCGGATGCGGACAGGGCTAATGCGATAGAAGCTGCGAGCGGCTTCCACAGTTGCTGCTTTCTCATCTTGCCTCCAGATGTGAACCCAAGCTGTCAGCCATAATCGGGATTGTGTCTGCAGTGGGTGGCAGTGGGTTTTATTGTTGTTGTCCGCTGATTGTTCTGGAGTTGGCTGGATAAAAAATCGTCTAAAAAGACTAGTCGTGTTGAGTGGCTGGCAAATGGCAAAAAAAAACGGCCCGGAAGCTGCTCTCGGGCCGTTTTCAGGTCATGAATGACGGGAATTATCAGCGCTGAGTGTAGGGTTCTGCGCCGTTGGGTACATATACGCCTTCACACTTGTCGAGGAATTCGGCGCTGCGCTCACGCGGGTTGTAAAACTGCTTGTACCAGATGCGGGCCTTCATGAACGGACCGTCACTCGGGATGAACATGCCGTTCAGGCAGGGTGCCTTGTTGGTCCAGACTTCGAAGTCCTGTGCAAACGCCAGACGGCTGGCAAGCTGGAACTGGGCGGCGGCGATCTCGTCTTCAACGGTGGCTTTGGCATTGCCATTCGGTGATTTCACCAGCAGGGCGTGCCAGACGTGGACGCTGCCGTCTTCGATCGGTGTATGGTTGATCATGAGGATCGACTCGTAGTAACCGGTCAGGTGTGAAATCAAAACGCCCGGGCCATGGTACTTGGTGATGGTGTGCAGGATCGGGCTGACACCGTCATCACCGACCAGCGTACGGTGCGGACCACACTGGCGCTGGATGGCGTGATGGCCTTTGAACTCGTTTTCATAGCGCTGCACGGTGGAGCCATGAATGGGGCTCAGGTGGCCATAGTCGCAGATGTTATCAACTACTTCCTGAGGGTGCTGTTTCAGCTCGCCCAAGTCGTCCCACTTCCACTGTACCCATGCTTCATCATCCCACTCAGGCAGGCTCGGGCATTCCCATTCCGGCTCGCCGCCCTCAGGGTCGTGCCATATCCAGATGGCACCCAGGCTTTCTTTTACGGTCCAGGACTTCACGCAGACGGTCTTGGGAATGGCACCGTCGTGATAGGGAATGTCGTCACACTCGCCTTTGTCGTTGAAGCGCCAGGCGTGATAGGGACAGCGGATGCTGTCGCCTTCGATGTTGGTGCCACCGCCGTCGATGATGACATAGGACGTGTCATTCGGTGCCGCAAGATGGGTTTTCATGTGCGGACAGTAGGCGTCAAGCAGTACCACCTTGCCAGTGGCGCGGCCCCGGTAAAGGGCGAAATCACGACCGAAGAAGCGAACGGCCAGCGGCTTGTGAGTGTTGATCTGATCGGAAGTTGCGATCATGAACCAGCCACGGGGGAACGTGAAATCTCCGAGCCGGTAGTCCTGGGATGTTGCCATGGGGAAACTCCTTGATCTTGTTGTTATTACCCGTTCGATTCTGAATTTCGGTTCCGAACGGGACATACCCTGTTTGGACGATATGGATTCCAGCGCCTGATCTGCGTCAATAGAGAAGATCAGTTCAGGCTGGCATCCAATTGCTCAAGGCGACGCTGATAGGGTTTGATCGCCAGGGCATAGAGAACAGCGGTTACCAGCAATAGGCAGAGTACGGTGACCAGCGCCCAGCGCAGTCCATCCGGCCCCATCGTGCGGGTGTATACATCACTCAGCGTGCCTGAAATGAAGGGGCCGAGGCCTGCGCCAATCAATGTCATGAACAGGTTGACGAAAGCGGCCCCCATGGCGCGCTGCGAGCTGGTTAGCAGGTGGCTGACAGCGGCAAAGGTGAGGGTAGGCCACCAGCTCTGGAAAAAGGCGAAGCCGGCGCAGAACAACATCGCGTAGGGGACGTTGAACGGGCCCATGCTGAAGCTGGAAGTCTGTGGCCAGAGCAGGAAGGCAATGCCCATCGGCAGGCTGATCAGAATGCCCAGCATCGGCAGGGCGATCTGCCAGCGGGTGTCACGGCGAATCAGGCGGTCACACAGCCAGCCACAGAACAGGGTGCCCAGAACCGCAAACAGGCCGCTGGAGATACCGAACAGGAAACCGGCATGCGCCAGAGGCATTTCGTACGTGCGCAGCAGGAAAGTGGGGGCCCAGATGCCAAAGCCGTAGCCCACCACACCGGTCAGCGCGACGCCGAAGCACAGCAGAACGAATGCGCGTACCTTGAAGATGCTTTTGATTTGCGGAGCGGCCTTGATATTGCGGGCAGCTTCAGCCTGGCGCCGCTCTTCGGCGCTGTCGAATACCCCTCGGCCCGGGTCACGGGTGAAGAACCAGAGCGTGGCGGCAATGGCCACACCGGGGATGCCGAAGACCAGAAAGGTGGTGCGCCAACCGTAGGTCTGGGCGATATAGCCGCCGACGACCATCGCAATCAGGATGCCCAGCTGTGGTCCCAGCATGAAAATGCTCATTGCCATTGAGCGGCGCGACTTGGGATAGAGGTCCGCGACCATGGAAACGGAGGGTGCCATGCCGCCGGCCTCGCCAACGGCGACAGTCATACGTGCGATCAGCAGCTGCCAAAAGCTGGATGCCATGCCGCATGCCATGGTGGCGATGCTCCAGAGACCGCAGCAGATGGAGATCATTTTGCGGCGGTCGGCGCCTCGGTCAACCATGCGGCCCAGCGGAATACCAAGAATGCCGTAGAGAACTGCAAACGCCAGGCCGGTCAGCAGTCCCATCATCGTATCAGAGGCGCCGAATTCCTGTTTGATTGGTTCAATTACGATCGCGATGACGTTACGGTCGATAAAAGAGAACACGTACACCAGGGCCAGCAAGACCAGTGTAAAGTGGCTCCTGACCGTCACTTTGGGTGGCATGATCGACATGGCGAACTCCGCTTGGATTTATTGTTGTTGGTGACAACTTACCTGACTGCCAGACAGCAGCATCGTCCTTTTGGACGTAGTGGCAAGGGGGAGTGATGGCGTCAGATGGGACTCTGGAACTGCTCTGCCCCTACCAATATAACAGGAGAGAGTCATGCTTGAACGTGAGACCGAAGCGCAGGTGCGTGCCCGCAAGGTGGCCGAAAAGGATGCGCTCGAGTATCCACACCAGCCCCCTCAAGACAGCGGGGAAGTGGTCGAGGTGGCTGACGGCGTCTATTGGGCGCGCATCGCCATGCCGATGGCGCTGGATCATATCAACGTCTATCTGCTCGCCGATGACGACGGCTGGTACCTGGTCGATACCGGTCTCAATACCCAGGCATCGCGTGACAGTTGGCAGGCTTTGTCCGAGCGGCATTTCTCGGGTAAGCCTCTGAAGGGGATTATCTGTACCCACTTTCATTATGACCACGCCGGGCTTGCCAGCTGGTTGATGAAGGAGTTCAGCGCGCCCCTGTACATGACCCACGGTGAATATTTCACCATGCGAGCTTTGGCCAGCTCCGATACCACCATCAAGGAAGACTCTCAGCGGGAGTTTTTTCTGCGTACCGGTATGCCGCTGGAGCGGTTTGAACGTATGCTGGGTTCGCACCGGCGCGACCCTTTCATTCCGGAGTTCCCGGCCAGTTTCATTCGCCTCCGTGATGGAGATGAGCTGACCATAAAAGGACGCCAGTGGCGAGTAGTCGTGGGGGAAGGACACTCTCCCGAGCATGCCTGCCTCTATGCTGAGGATGACAGAATATTACTGGCCGGGGATCAGGTTCTGCCCGGTATCAGCTCAAACGTATTGGTTAGCGATGTGGAGCCTGAGGCCGATCCGCTCAAACTGTGGATGAGCTCGCTCGACCGGCTCAAAACGCTGGCAGAAGACACGCTGGTACTGCCGGCGCATGGTTTGGTATTTCGCGGCTTGCATACCCGCGTCGACCAGCTGCACGCCCATCACCAGCGTCAGCTAGACGTGTTGATGGGGCCAGCCCGCCAGGGAGAGAGCTTTACCGCCTGGGAGGCGATGAGCTGGCTGTTTACTCGCGAGCTCAATTCGATCGAACTGATGCTGGCGCAGGGTGAAACCCTGGCGCACCTGAATTACCTGTGCCGAACCGGACAGCTCCTTCGGCAGCGCGGCGAAGATGGTATGGACCGATACTGCGCACAGTGATTGAATTCTGAATACAACAATAAGAGGAAACACAATGAATGCCATTGCGGAAAAGGTTGCGGCCATTCAGGCTCAACTGACAGCGCCTGGAGCGCCTTTCGAACTGGCCACCGTCGAAACGGATCATGGCGCCTATCGGGTCTACAAGAATGCAGCTCCCAACCTGGTTGAACTCATTCGACAGGCGCGTCGTGACGATGACGATTGTTTTATGGTCTACCAGGGGGATCGCTGGAGCTTCCGCCGTTTTTATGCGCATGTGGACGCGCTGGCCTCCTGGATGTATTGCCAGGGCATCAAGCCCGGTGACCGTGTGGCAATCGCCATGCGAAACCGTCCCGAGTGGGTTGCGGTCTTCATAGCTGCAGCCCGTCTGGGCGCGGTGCCTGCACCCCTGAACAGTTTCGGTCTCGGTGAAGAGCTGCGTGATGCCCTGCAGGGTCTGGATGCAGCCGTGCTGGCCTGTGACAGTGATCGTTTGAGTCGAATCGAGACATCGGCGGTGTCTGATACCACGCGCATCTTGCTCGTGGGACCGGCTCCCGAGAACGATGGTCATCGCTGCAACCCCTATGATCAGGTGATCTCAAGGCCGGTTGGTGCCTTGCCCGATGTCACGCCCAAACCCGAAGACCCGGCACTGATCCTGTTTACCTCAGGTGCTACCAGTCGCGCCAAGGCAGTTGTATCCAGTCAGCGTGCCGTGTGTCAGGCACTGTTCAATATCGATTACATCAGTGCAATGTCGGTGATGACTTCGCCGGAGGCGATGGCGCGTATCCAGCAGATGAGGCGTGCGCCGGTCATTCTGACTGCGGTGCCGCTGTTTCATGTCAGTGGTCTGCATGCACAGCTGCTCACCGCCGTGCGTACCGGCCGTCGTCTGATCTTCATGCACAAATGGGATCCTAAGGCAGCAGTGGAGCTGATGGCCGCTGAACAGGTTACCCAGTTCAACGGCGCACCTTCAATGGTAATGCAGCTGTTGCGTGAGGCTGAATTTCATACCGACGAGATCAAGGGCGGTCTGGCCGGCCTCGGTTTTGGTGGTGCCGGTTTGCCGCAGGGGCTCATCGACGAAGTGCTGGATGCCTTGCCGGATCAGCTGGTTGGTATTGGCTACGGCATGACCGAGTCCAACGGGGTCGGCGCCGGTATCTCAGGTGATCTGTTCCGGTTGCAACCACCCGCTTCAGGTCTGATTTCGCCGCTGATGGACGTTCGTGTGATGGATCCGGCGGGCGAAGTTCTGGAAACCGGTCAGGACGGTGAGATCTGCCTGAAATCCATTACGCTGATGGACGGTTACCTGGGAGACGAAAATGCGACCCGTGACGCCCTGCGTGACGGCTGGCTGCACACCGGTGACCTGGGGCATGTGGATGCCGATGGCTTTATCTACATCGTTGATCGTCTCAAAGATGTTATTAACCGTGCCGGTGAAAACATCGCCGCTGCCGAGGTTGAATCCTGCCTGTTGCGTCACCCGCTGGTGCGTGAGGCCGCGGTACTGGGTGTGCCGGATGAGGAAACCGGTGAAGCGGTTGTAGCCGTTGTCGCCATCCAGCCGGGTGAGGAGCTGGAAGAGGCCGAGCTACAGGCGTTTGTCGGTGAGCATCTGGCCTCCTACAAGGTACCATCCATGGTTTCCGTGCAGCAGGAAAAGCTGCCGCGCAATCCGGCCGGCAAGCTGCTTAAGCAGCAGATCAAAAAACAGCTCTTCCTCTAATCCAACTGTCTTTCCTCCTCTATGGCGGGTACCCACCGGGTATCCGCTTCTTGTCGTTGTCTGCCTCACAAATTCGCTTAGTCCGCTTTGACGATGCCTGGTCTTGTTGCCCTTGCGCATGATGGGGAGCAAGTGCCAATGGCGTTGGCACAGGTCGCAGCCACACGGCTGCCCCCGGGTTGAGAATAATAAAATGGAGATAGCAGATGACTTCACAGGCTACAGTCACCGACACCTATGACGTGGTGGTGGTGGGCTCCGGTGCCGGGGCCTTGTCGGCAGCGATTTTTGCCGCCGATCAGGGCATGAGTGTTCTTATTGTTGAGAAAAGCGACAAGTACGGCGGTACATCGGCATTGTCGGGTGGTGGTATCTGGGTTCCCAACAACCATTACTTCAAGGCCAAGGGGGGCAAGGACAGCTTTGAACAGGCACTGACCTACCTGAAAGCATCTGTTGGGGATCAGGTGGATGAGAAGCGCCTGCTGGCCTACCTCGAAAATGCACCCAAGATGATGCAGTACCTGCAGGAGAACACCCGCCTCAACTACACCGTGGCGGAACGGTATCCCGATTATTATCAGCATCTGCCCGGCGCCGCACCCGGTGGTCGTACCCTGGACCCGGAACTCTTCGATACCACTGCACTGGGTGATGAAGTTGAGAACCTGCAGCCAGCCTCGCCGACAACGCTGTTGATGGGCAAGATCGCCTGGACGGCCCGCCATGCCCACAAGGCCATGGCCCGTGAGCGCGGCTGGCGCCTGCTGCTGGTCTGGTTGATGCTGCGCTACAAGCTGGATTTCAAGCAGCGTCGTAAAACCAGGCGGGACCGTCGTGCCGCGCTGGGTAATGCCCTGATCGCTTCTCTGCGCGCCTCACTGATGGACCGCAATGTTCCCCTGTGGCTGAACACTGATTTCCGTGAACTGGTGCAGAACGATGAGGGCCGCGTGACCGGCCTGATCGTCAAGCGCAACGGGCAAGAGCAATTGATCAATGTACGTCAGGGCGTGATTCTGGGCTCTGGCGGTTTCGAGCAGAATCAGGCCCTGCGCGACAAGTATTTGCCGAAACCGACCAGGGTCGAGTGGAGCGCCACGCCACCTGGACGCAACACAGGAGCGGCGCTGGAAGCCGGGCAGGCCATAGGGGCCGCGACCGCCATGCTGGACTGGGCCTGGTGGGCTCCGACCATCAGCGTTCCGAAAGAAGAAAAGGCGCGCGGTGTATTCGCCGAGCGTGCTTTCCCCGGCGCCATTGTGGTTAACGGCGAGGGTAAGCGATTCGTCAACGAGGCCGTGGGTTACCTCGAATTTGTCGACGAGATGTACAAGGACAACATCAAAACCAACGGCAAAACCGTTCCTGCCTGGGTGATTTTCGACGGTCACTTCCGCTTCAACTATGCGATGGGTCCGCTGATGCCGTCGCAGGTCATGCCGGACAGCCGCTTGCCCAAGGCCTGGCACAAGACGGTCTACTGGAAAGCAGACAGCCTGGACGCACTGGCCGCCGAGATCGGCGTGGATGCAGACGGGCTCAAATATACCGTAGAGCGGGTCAACCGTTTTGCTGCCAGCGGCAATGACGAGGACTTCCAGCGCGGCGGTAACGTATTCGACCGCTACTACGGCGACAGCAACGTCAAACCCAACCCCTGTCTGGTGCAGATCAAGAAGGGGCCTTTCTATGCCATGCGCATGGATGCCGGTGATATCGGCACCAAGGGCGGCCTGTTGACCAACGAGCAGGGCTCTGTGGTGCGTGAAGATGGCAGCGCAATCAAGGGGCTCTACGCCATTGGCAACTGTTCGGCGTCCGTAATGGGAACCACCTATCCGGGCGCGGGCGCCACCCTGGGGCCGGCGATGACCTTTGCCTACATCGCGGTCAATGATCTGGCCAAACAGAAAGCAGCGGAAAAGGTATCGGCATGAGCGGATCGGCAATTACTGAAATCGGGCCGCCGCTGGAGATCGAGAACCCCGACAGCCAGAGCTGGGACCGGCAGTGCGATGTGCTGGTCGTCGGCTGGGGCGCCGCCGGTGCCTGCGCCGCGATCGAGGCGCATGATCAGGGTGCCGAGGTGATCGTAGTAGATCGTTTCCAGGGGGGCGGTGCCAGTGCCAAGAGCGGCGGCGTAGTCTATGCCGGAGGCGGCACCAAGCATCAGCAGCAGGCGGGTTTCGAGGATACGCCTGCAGCGATGTACGACTATCTCAAGCACGAAACGCAGGGCGTCGTCAGTGATGCCACCCTCAAGCGCTTTTGTGATGACAGCGTTGCCAACCTGAAATGGCTGGAAGCCATGGGCACGCCTTACACCCACACCATGCCGCCGGGCGGCAAGACGTCCTACCCGCAGGACGGCTATTACCTGTACTACTCCGGTAACGAGCTGGTGCCCGCCTACCGTGGCGAGTTGCCGCCGCCACCCCGCGGCCATCGTACCGTCGGCAAGGGCCATGGCGGTGTGGTGCTCTACTCCCACCTGCAGGCGGCCTGTCGTCAGCGTGGTATCGCCAGTCTGACCCAGTCAGCGGTCCGTCGACTGGTGGTTGATGCCGACAATCGTGTGATTGGTGCCGAAGTCTGGTCGCTGCCGGTGGGCAGCAAGGCCGCCAGGTTGCACGCCAAGTGGGGCCAGCGCGCGGAGAAACTGCAGAATCTGGCGCCGGGCTATTGCAACCGCCTGCGCGGGAAGCTGGCCACACTGGAGCATCAACATGCACGCCGAGTGCTGGTTCGTGCACGAAAGGGCGTGATCCTGAGCACCGGCGGCTTCATCTTCAACAAGGAGCTGGTGAAGCACTTTGCCCCCAAATACCGACGCAACTTCAAGATCGGTGCCACCGGCTGCGATGGCAGCGGCCTTCGATTGGGTATGTCCGTGGGAGCCGAAGCTGACCGTCTGGATACGGTATCGGCCTGGCGCTTCATCAATCCGCCGCAGAAGTGGCCCAAGGGCATCGCCGTCAACACTCGTGGCGAGCGCTTCTGTAACGAGGAAGTCTACGGCGCCACACTGGGCCACGCGATATGTGAAAAGCAGAACGGCAATGCCTGGTTGATTCTGGACAAGCCGCTGCGCCGTCAATCCATCCGCCAGGCGCTGTTTGGCGGTTACTGGTGGTTCCAGTCGGTTCCGGCGCTGGTGATGATGCTGCTCGGGGCCAAAAAGGGCAAAACACCGGCTGAACTGGCGCGCAAAACCGGCATGGATTCAGCCCTGCTGGAAGCCTCACTGAGGGATTACAACCAGGCCATCAGCAGTGGCCAGCACGACCCCATGGGCAAGTCGGCCGATTCCTGTCAGCCATTACGGCAGGGGCCCTTTTATGCTCTCGATATCTCGGTCAGCTCGACGGTACTGCCACTGGGCGCACTGACACTGGGCGGCCTGAAAGTGGACGAGCAGAGCGGGCAGGTACTCGATGCCGACGCCCGTCCGCTGGCCGGGCTATACGCCGCCGGCCGTACCGCGGTGGGTATCCCGTCCAATCTCTATATCAGCGGGCTTTCGCTGGCAGACTGCGTGTTCTCCGGCCGTCGTGCCGGTGCTGCCGCAGCGGCTGGTGACACAAGTGCAACACGTGAGGCGCCTGAAGCGCTGGCAACCGTATAAGGAATTCAACGATGAGTAACTCAATGGATAACAAGGTCGCGCTGATCACCGGTGCGGCCAGTGGCGTGGGCCTGGCCGTAGCCAAAGACCTGGTGGCGGCCGGTGCCCGTGTGATCATGACCGACTTGCAGGAAGCCCGCGGGCAGGCCGAAGCCGATGCACTGGGGCGCTGTGCCCGTTTCATGACCATGGATGTGGCTGACCCGGATGACTGGGACAGCGTACTCAACAGCATCCGTGAGCAGGAAGGGCGTCTGGACGTGCTGGTCAACAACGCCGCTATCCTCAAGCCCGGCAGCATCGAAACGACCAGCTACGAAGACTGGCAGCTGTTGCACCGCATCAACGCCGACAGCGTGTTTCTTGGCTGCCAGAAAGGGCTGGCGCTGCTGAAAGAGCAGGGGGGCGCGATCATCAACGTGTCTTCCATCGCCGCCTTGGCAGGGCGACCGGATTACCTGGCCTACAGTGCTTCCAAGGGCTCGGTCGCGGCGATGACCCGCGTGGTGGCGGCACACTGCCGACATGAAAAGTATCGCGTGCGCTGTAACTCCGTGCATCCGGACGGAGTACTCACGCCGATGACCCGGGCTTCCTATCCGGAAGGGATCGACCCGAACAATTTCACCATCGACAAGGACCCGATGAACCGCATGTGCCAACCCGAAGACGTGGCCGCAGCGGTGGCGTTTCTGGCCTCTGATGAGGCGCGGGCGATCAACGGCATCGAACTGCGCGTGGACAGCGGCCAATTCATCATGAGTATCTGATATGACCAGCATGCAAACCCAACTAGACATTCCTCTGCAAGCGCAGACCATTCCCGAGCTGGTGTTCGAGGCTTCGCGCCGCTTTGCCGGTCGCGCGGCCATTGAAGATGGCGGCGAGGTGATCGATTATGCCGACCTGTCTTCCCGTGCACTCGAAGTGGCCCGTGGCCTGATGCGCCTTGGCGTCCAGGCCGGTGACCGGGTCGCGGTCTGGGCCCCCAACGGTGCCCGCTGGGTACTGGCGACACTGGGCCTGCAGATGGCGGGCGCCATCCTGGTACCGATCAATACCCGGATGAAAGCGGCCGAAGCCTGCGACATCATCACCCGAAGCGGCAGTCGTATCCTGTTCTCCGTGGGCGATTTCCTTGATACCGACTACCCGGCCATGATTGCCGACAGCTGCGGTGACTGGCTCGAGATGACCATCGTCATGAGCGAGCGCAAGGGGCAGCCACTGGCCAACAGTCTCGACTGGGACAGTTTTATCGAACATGGGCAGGGGGTGACCGAATCGGCGGCGCGGGTGCGCGCCAGTGAACTGACGGCAGACAGCCTGTCCGACCTGATGTTCACGTCCGGCACTACCGGTAAGCCCAAGGGCGTGATGAGCGCACATGGTGCGGCGTTGCGTGCCTTCTCCGAGTTTGTCCGCATCCTGACGTTGAAACCCGGTGACCGCTTCCTGATCGTCAACCCGTTTTTCCACACCTTCGGCTACAAGGCCGGCTGGCTCAGTTGTCTGCTCAGCGGTGCCACGATCCTGCCGCATCCGGTTTTCGATGCTGACGAGGTACTGGCACGCATCGAGAACGACAAGGTCAGCGTCCTGCCGGGGCCGCCGACACTCTACCTGTCGCTGCTGGCGCATCCCGAGCTGAACCGTAAGGACCTGAGCAGTCTGCGCGTAGCCTCCACTGGCGCGTCCACCATCCCTCCAGTGTTGATCGAACGGATGCGCAACGAACTGGGCTTTGATGTGGTGACCACGGCTTATGGTCTCACCGAGTGCGGTGGCCTGGCCACCATCTGTGATCCGAATGATCCGGCAGAGACCATCGCCGGCACCAGTGGCAAGGCGATTCCCGGTACCGAAGTGGCGATTCTGGACAAGGATGGCAACCGGTTGGCCGCCAACGAGAGTGGCGAAATCTGCATTCGAGGCTTCCACGTGATGCAGGGCTACTTCCAGAACCCCGAAGCCACAGCCGAGACCATCGATGCCGACAAGTGGCTGCATACGGGCGATATCGGCACTCTGGACGAGAACGGCTACTTGCGTATCACCGGCCGTCTCAAGGACATGTTCATCGTGGGTGGCTTCAACTGCTACCCGGCTGAAATCGAAGCGGCGCTGGTGGAGCACCCCGAAGTGGCTCAGGCTGCGGTGATCGGCGTGCCGGATGAGCGCATGGGTGAAGTCGGCTGCGCCTTTATCGTCCGCCGTCATGGCAGTCAACTGGATGAGAAGGGCCTTATCCAGTGGTCCCGTGCCCACATGGCCAACTACAAGGTGCCGCGCATGGTGCGCTTTGTATCCGCCCTGCCGGTGAATGCGTCCAACAAGGTCGACAAGCTGGCGCTCAAGCGTGACTTTGAAGGAGCTTGAGCCTGTGCGCCTGTCTCACACCGGGCAAGATTGAGTAGAACAAGGGCTGGTGGGATTCTCACCGGCCCTTTTGTTTTCAGCGATCGCCCGTTCGAAGATCGAAACTAACGGAGGGAAAGCATATGACGGACACAACGAGAGGCGTGGCGGTGGTGACAGGAGCCAGTCGTGGCGTCGGCAAGGGCATCGCCATAGCACTTGGCTCTGCAGGCATGACGGTATACGTCACCGGGCGTTCTGCCACCGAGAGTCGGGCGTCACTCAAGGGGCAAGTGTTGCCTGGTACGGTGCGGGAAACGGCCGAAGCGGTCACGCGTGCCGGAGGGCAGGGGATCGCCGTTGCCTGTGATCACGCCGATGATCAGCAGGTGAAGGCGCTGTTTGATCAGGTCGAGCGTGAGCAGGGGCGGCTCGATCTGCTGGTCAACAATGCCATCGCCCTGCATGACAACCTGATCGATCCCGGTCCCTTCTGGGAAAAGCCGCCTGAACTGGTCAACCTGATCGATGTGGGGTTGCGCTCCTCCTATGTCGCCAGCTACTACGCTGCGCCGCTGCTGTTGAAAAGTGAACAGGCGCTGGTTGTCTTCACCTCCTCCTATGGCGGTGCCTGTTACATGCACGGTCCTGCGTATGGTGCGCAAAAGGCCGGTGGCGACAAGATGGCGGCCGATATGGCGGTGGACTTTGAAGGGACCGGCGTCAGCTGCGTTTCCCTGTGGTTGGGACCGCAAAAGACCGAACGCTCGGCGGTCGCTGCTGTCGCCAGACCGGATTCCTACGGCGACATCATGGAGATCGGCGAAAGTCCCGAATTCAACGGACGGGTGATTCTGGCGCTGCTGCAGGACCCTCAGCTTGAGGCATATTCCGGCAAGACCCTGATCAGTGCCGAATTGGCGCAGGACTCCGGCATCCCGGATGACAACGGTCGCCAGCCCCCCTCGTTTCGCACACTGCTGGGGGCTCCGCTGGCGTGGAACCCGGTACGCATCATCTGATGTGGGTGAACGCCAACGGCAATATCACCTGCAGGCTAACGAATAACAACAAGGAATTAACATGATCAATGCTGAACAGATACACACCATCATGGCGCGCTACCTGGAATTGGTCAGCAGCGGTGATGTTGACGCAATCCTGGCCCTCTATGCCAGCGATGCCATCGTCGAAGACCCGGTTGGTCAGCCTCCCCATATTGGCCGTCATGCGATTGATGCCTTCTACCGCAATGGGCTGGGCGAGATGAAGGTCAGGGCCGAGCTGCAAGGCCCGATCCGCGCCACTGATAGTGGCTGGGGTGCCATGCCTTTCAGTGTCACCGTGACCAATGCCGATCCGGTGACCCGGATCGACGTGATTGATGTGATGGAGTTCGATGACAAGGGACGGATCAAATCGATGAAAGCCTACTGGGGCGAGCAGAACCTGACGACCCAGCCCCAGGGAGACTGATGCCATGGATCTTGAACAGCGCATCACCCGCATCGAGGCATTGGACGCGATCCGCACGCTGAAACACCGCTATCTGAATGCCTGTGATCTCAAGGAAGTGGAGAGCATCCGGGCATGTTTTGCGGAAGGAGAAATCGATATCGATTACGGTCCCATTGGTCGATTCAGCGACCGTGACAGTTTTATCGAACTCTACCGGCAGCTGGCCTGCCATGAGCGGGTCAAGGATCTGCATCACGGCAGCAACCCGGAAATTGAGCTGATCAGCGACACCGAAGCGACAGGCCGCTGGGGGCTCTTCTACTTCAATCTGGATGCGGAAAGCGGCGCAACCCTGCAGCTGAGCGGGGTCTATTACGACCGTTATCGGCGCCTTGATGGCCATTGGAAGATCGTGGCTACGCGGTTTGAGCGGCTGCAAGAGCTGGCATCTCCCGCCGTTACCTGATTGCAGCAGGGCCGGTGCCTGCACCGGCTATTTCCTGTGTGTAGTAGCCCAAGTAATGTCTGGAAAAGTAGACCCTAATGGGGCAGGATTGAGGCTTAAAGGATTCAAGGGCCTGCTTCATTGCGAATAGCCCGACAACACATGTACGCCTGATCATTTTCAACGGAAGGGAGATGGAAGCGTTGTCTTACCGTATCAATACTTTAGTTCATTGCCTGTTTCTGTATCTCAAGTGCCACTGTACTGCCTTCAAGCGAGGTATGTTCCAAAGTGTGCACGTGCTTGAGATGGGCGTACCCGCTCGGTGGTTCGAATCCGAGAAAAGTACCTTTTTGTTCGGATTTCTTGGTATAAAATCCATTTATTTCAATGAGTTATTCAGTGCTGGTCAGAATTAAAAGGTATACCCGATAATAATTATTATGAGGTCGGAGACCTCATTAACAGACTGTTAGCGCTCAGAAGGAGATAGCGTGAAGACTCATCTTCAATATTCAGATAAAGACATTTACCTAGTCAATGACATAGTCAAGAACTGGAAGAAAAAAGGTTTTGTAGGGACATTAGACGAAGGTAATTGCTCAAAGGGCTTTGTTGATATATCCACCGATGATTGGACCCAACCAGGTACGAGAGAAGTAATTTTTAGATTGCATAAGATATATGCAGGCTCGGGCTTTTTTGGGGAGAAATGCTTGTGGGTCTCTGAGCTATTTACTAAAGCAGGTGGCGAAATCACGAAGTACGGGTGTGTTGAAGCTAAGAACCAACTTAAAGCTCTTGACAGAGCTATAAATCAAGTCGGATTTGGCTTTTCAAGCAAAACGAAAATTGAAGATTACTATCTTGTATAGGGGAATGTATGAGTTTTGAAAATATGGCATTGGAAGGCTACTACACAAAAAGCGGTGTTCCGGAACAAGAGGCCAAAGTGATTTCCTCATTATTTGGTGGAAATTTTATTCATCTACAAGCTGAGCAGAGACAGCAGGGTGGAGGGAAAAAATCAAAGGCGCTAGCTGCGGTCCATGTATCTGATGGAATATTTGCTGGCGCCAGCCTCTATGGTGACTTTCCATTATGGGATCAAGCAGATTCACTCGACGAAGTGGAGCGGGTTGTAAAGATCGTTCGTGCGGCAGGTGTTTGTAGTGTCTGCGTTTATGCATATGCTTTGGATTCTGATATTACAGAGCAATCAAAAGAGTCTTATAGAGATTTTCTAAGAATTGCCCAGAGCAAAGCTTCTACATTCGGCGGTTCTTTGAAAACAGATGAATTCTTATCAGAGTTTTCGCAGACAATAGACAGGTTAAGCATTGCATCAGCAGCACATGGGGAAAGAAAAGGCTTCTTTTCCAAGATCTTTGGGTAAAGCGCTAACAAGTGACTGTGGTGTCCAGCATAAATAATCAGGCTGTTTTTTGACGCCAGAGCTCTTCGTTTTTGAGCATGGTATTGAGCACGACAATGAGCTTGCGCATGCAGGCAATGATGGCCACTTTGGGCAGCTTACCTTGCGCCTTCAGGTGCTCGTAGAAGCGTTTGAACACAGGGTTACATTGGATTGATGACAGCATCGCCATAAACATGACTGTGCGGATACGGTGACGACCTCCCCGGATGCGTCGCTTGCCATTCCAGGTACCGCTTTCGCGGTTCATGGGGGCGACACCAACCAGGGCAGCGATCTCTTTGCGGTTGAGTTTGCCGAGTTCTGGCAGCTCGCTGAGCAGGGTATAGGCGAGGACTTTTCCAACGCCGGGTACACTGGTCAGGATCTCGGTTTTGACACGCCAGTGCTTGACCTGCATAACCGCTTCATCGATCTGTTTGGTGATGGTGTTGATCTGAGTTTGTAAGGAGCGCAGCAAGGTTTTGATGGAGCGGTGTAGCGCCTTGGGTAGGATCTGGAGACGGTTTTTTTCCATCGTCTGCATCTCAAGGAGCTGGCCGCGTCGAATCAGCAAGTCCTTAATAAGACGGGATTGTTTGTCTGGAATCGGCTTGATCTCGGGCTGTATGGTGGCCGCGAAGCGAGCGATGACACCGGCGTCAATCTTGTCCGTTTTGGCCAGTACCCCAATGGCCTGCGCATAACGTCTGACACTGATGGGGTTGACGACGACAATGGGTAGATTCGCCTGGTCGCAGGCAAACACGAAGGCGTGTTCATAGCGCCCTGTGGCTTCGACCACGATGCGTTCGATGTTGCGCTTTTTCAGCACGTGAACGACCTTGAGAATGCTGTCCTCGTCGTTCGGAATTTGAAAATGGAGGTCCAGCGGATGCAGGACGATATCGAGTTTGGATTTGCCGACGTCTACGCCGACGTTGATGCTGATTTGGCTTTCCGTGTTCATGGTAATAAGCTGACTCTGCCTTGCTATGCGGGCTCGGGGCCCCGATGACTGTTCGAGTTATCGCTAAAGAGTCATGCAGCGCTACACACTTGTTATCGGTCTCTCGCAAGAGGAGCCGGCGCTACACCGAGCTGCTGCATGAAGGCCCTCAATGGCCGTTGAGGGTGGGTCCCAATTTACCCGGAAAACACACGGAATTATCCATACAAGGCGCTGCTGTCGGACAAATTTTCCGCTGCGCTCCAAATTCGCCGCAGAGCGCAGCGTTAAGATTCCGAGTTACCCACGAACAGTAGACACCTTCTATAGTTAGGTTTACCCCTGACGAGGAGGTGCAAGATGGCCAGGAAAAAGTACCAGCACTACACCGAAGAGTTTCGGCGCGAGGCCGTCAGGCGTGCTGATCAACCTGGAAATACAGCGGCCTCAGTGACAAGGAGCTGGGGATTCATCCCGGTCAGATTTACAACTGGAGACGTCAGTTTACCCGGCTGTCGAGAAGCAGTTTAACAGCTTGAACGGGGTGGACTACTCCAAGCCGGAGAGTGATGAAGTCCGGCAGCTGAAGCGCGAACGGGATGCGCTGAAAAAGGAGCTTGAGTTCCTAAAAAAGGCAGCTGACGGAAGGCCGCCCCCGTACTTTGCGAGTCAGCACGAGTAAAGTACGCTCTGATACAAGAGTATCGGGGGCAGTACGCGATACGGTTGATGTGCCGAGTTCTGGATGTATCGGCTTCAGGATTTTATCGCTGGTTGAGTCGTGAGGTTAGCACACGGGGGCTCAGGCGGCAGTTCATGGAAGAGCAGGTCATGGATACCTTTGCCACCTACAAAGCCCGCTACGGGGCACCCCGAATCGCCAAGGAGCTTAATGCCTTGGGCATCCCTTGCTCGGTTAATTATGTCGCCAACATCCTGAAACACAACGGCACACGGGCGCGTAACGGCAAGGCGTTCAAGTACACGCCGGCCACGGAAGCGATGACAGGCGTCGCCGAAAATCTTCTCGAGCGTCGTTTCAACGCGGACGGTCCGAACCAGAAATGGACGACCGATATAACCTACATCTGGGTGCGTGATCGCTGGCTATACCTGGCAACGGTGATGGACCTGTATTCGCGTAGTATCGTCGGCTGGTCGCTGGATACGAGCATGACAGAACAACTGATCACGGATGCCCTGAATATGGCGTTCAAGCGACGTGTTATCGAGCCGGGACTGATTATTCACTCGGATCGTGGAGTCCAGTATCGATCCAATCGTTATCAGGCGCTTATGGAGCAACACGGTTGCAAACGGAGTATGAGCCGGAAAGGAAACTGTTGGGATAATGCCGTCATGGAATCGTTTTCCAGCCGACTGAAGGTCGAGCTGATCTATGCTGAACAGTATCGGACGATAGACGAAGCGAAATCAGGGATCTTCGAATACATCGAAGTATTTTATAACCGCATACGTAGGCACTCGGCTTTGGGTTATGTCAGCCCAGCAGAGTACGAGCGCAAATGCGCATAATCAAAGTGTCTACTTTTTGTGGGTAGTACCAAACTAAGGAGAGTAAGCGAATGTATGGCGATAAACTGAGATCAATTGAGTTGCCATTTAAAAGATGGCATGAAACAGGATTCGAATTTGGTTTAGAGCAGTATACAAAAGAAAACTGTCAAAAAGCAGAATCGATATTTTTAAACTTAATAGATAAGCTAATATCTATTGGTGAATCTGCAACAGAAGAACAAAAGTTAGAACTATTTAAATCATGTGTTGAGGCCCTTAACTCTTTAAATGAAGAACTGGATGACTGTTTTATAGAAACCGGAGAGCGTGAGGATCTTTGTGAGCTTGTTGATGAGTTTACAAAAGCTGTAGGTCTAGACCCTAAAAACTACGCAGATGGCGCGGGGCTAGCTGATTTGTGGCGTGATTGGTAAATTGTTCTAACAAATTGGTCAACATGACGCCTGGCGGTGCATGTTACCAAGGCGTTAGCTATCCGAGTTACCCACGAACAGTAGACACTCCTGGTACAGATGGTCGATGAGCCTAACCCCGCACGCCCGCTATGTTGGTGATCTTTATGTTTGCCCCTTGGCTAATCGGAGATCACCAACATGGCTCAGCCCGCCCATGTACAAATCTGTAATCTTCTCTACCGCTATGCCGAGCTGATCGACAGCGGCCAGTTGGCTGCCGCAGCTGAGCTGTACCGGCATGCGCGTATTCATACCGGCAGTGAGCAGTCTCCCCTCAATGCTGATGGCCTGCTGCAAACCTGGCAATCGATGCTCAAGCTCTATCCCTGTGGTACCCCCCGTACCAGGCATATGATCACCAACCCCCTTGTTGAGGTGGATGAGGTGGCGGGTAGGGCGAGCTGCCGTTCTTACTACACCGTCTTTCAAGCCACCGATGACCTGCCGCTGCAGCCGATCATTACCGGTCGTTACCATGACGAGTTTGAATGCGTTGAAGGTGAGTGGCGCTTCAGCTTTCGCGATTACACACTGGTGGATCATATCGGGAATCTGAGGCACCACCTCACGACATCAATTCACTAGAGGCAACTGCTTTCAAATCCAGGCCCAGCAGCATTTAAATCGGTGCCGCTATTGTGCCTTGGGCACCAGGTCTACCACCCAGATCTCGGCATCTTCCGTTTCGCTGGGGTTACGGAACCAGTGGACTGTATCCGCATTCTCATACCAGGCATCGCCGACTTGAAGGGTGCGGCTGGACTCCCCACGGTATTCGATGACGGTGCCTTTGGTAACGCGAACGATACCCGGACGTCCATGGTGCGGGTGATTATGGATGGCGCCGCCGGGTGCAATGCCGACAAGTCGGGCACGTAGATCATAGTCACCGACCGAACCTGGCAGCTCATGCGGGGCTAGGTCAACGAGGCCGACGGCTTCAGCACCGCCGCTGATGCCCATGGCTTTTTCAGGGGGTGTTTCGTCGTTGGCCATGAGCGGTGCAGAGCCTATCAGCCCTGCGCATACAGCAACGCAGTAGTGGGTAATACGCATGGTCATATCATCCTTCTTTTTATTCAGGGTGCTCCAGCGATGATGTAAGCCGTGCAGGGAGCTTATGAATAATAGGCAGTGCCATGGCAATGCGCTATTTCAGGTGCAAGGCAGGAGCAACGCCGAAATGCTACCCGCGAAACGTTAAGCCGCGCTTCCCGGTCCAGTGCCGCGTCACCTGTCATCAGATCTTTTGTTGTGTCTCCGCTAATCACTTGCGCAGCTCCAACCGCCTGCCTATAGAGTACAAGTAGTGATTGATGGCATTCGGATGCACGCAGGAAGATGAAAGCACTCTCAGTTTCACTGGCAGCACTGTTACTCAGTGGTTGTACTCAGATTGGACTCAGGTTTGGGGTAAGCCTGGCCAATTTGCCCGCCAGGCTCAGTGATACGCGGGTGACCCACGACTTGGCTTACGGGCCGGATGAGCAGCACCGGCTGGATATCTACCGGCCGGCAGAAGCGGAGGGTGATGCGCCGGTGCTGGTGTTTTTTTATGGCGGTCGCTGGACCGATGGTGACAAGTCGATGTATCCCTTTGTTGGCGAGGCTTTTGCCGGCAGGGGGTATGTCACGGTGATTGTGGATCATCGCAAGTATCCACAGGTACGCTTCCCTGAGTTTGTCCATGACGGTGCCAGTGCGCTGGCCTGGGTGCATGATCATATTGACCGCTTTGGCGGTGATCCTGATCGGTTGTTCCTCGCCGGTCATTCCTCAGGTGCCCATATCGCCTCGCTGCTGGCGGCGGATGAGCGCTACCTTCAGGCACAGGGCAAGCCGACGAATATCGTTCAGGCCTTTGCCGGGTTGGCGGGTCCCTATGATTTCGTGCCTCACGAGGACGATCTGATCGATATGTTCGGCCCGCCTGAGCGCTATCCACAGATGCAGACCACCACCTTTATCGACGGTAAAGAACCGCCCATGTTGCTGCTTTGGGGGGAAGAGGACTCAGTGGTCTGGCAGCGCAATATCGATCAGTTGAGTCAGCGGATTCGGGACACCTCCGGGCGAGTGACAACACGTACCTACAAGGGGATTGATCATGTGGGGATTATGGCCAGTCTGACCTGGTTCATGCGCGATCGTCGGCCCGTGTTTGAGGATATGCTTGGATTTTTCCAGCAGCATGATGTCGCTACTGAGGCTGTAACAAAAAAGGCGGCGCCCTGAGGACGCCACCTTTTGAGTCTAGCGGACGGATCAGCTATCGCTGGTCGCCATTGCGCGGGGCTGGCGCTGAGCCGAAGTGGATGCGGTAGCCGGTTTGGTCTTCGGCGTCAGAGGGTTGTCCACCGCTTCTGCCTGTTCATCAGCCTCAACCTTGCTCGGCTGCACGTTCAGCCAGCAGGCCAGTGCCGGCAGCAGGAAGATGGCACCCAGTACGTTTACCATGAACATGAACGCCAGCAGGATGCCCATGTCGGCCTGGAATTTTAGCGCCGAGAACGCCCAGGTGCCCACACCGATGGTCATGGTCACGGCGGTGAAGACCGCGGCGGTGCCACGCTGACGCATCGCTTCGTAGAAGGATGTACGCAGGTCGACACCACGCTTCAGCGAGTGCTGCATCTGCTCGTAGATGTAGATGCCGTAGTCCACACCGACACCGACGCCCAGTGCAATCACCGGCAGAGTGGCCACTTTAAGGCCGATGCCCAGCAGCGCCATCAGGGCGTTGCAGAGGATGGTCACCAGCATCAGCGGGACGATGACGCAGAGCACACCACGCCAGGAGCGGAAGGTCAGCCAGCAAAGCAGGGTGATGGCGCCGAAGATGGAGGCGATCATCTGTACCTCGGCCTTTTCAACCGCTTCATTGGTCGCTGCTGCGACACCCGCGTTACCGCCTGCCAGACGGAACTCCACGCCCTCCACGTTGACCGTTTCAATGTAGTGGTTGATCTCACCGATCACGTGTTTGAGGGTGTCGTTCTGGTGGTTGTCCAGATAGACCATCAGGTTGATGGTTTTACACAGGTCGTTGTTCAGACCCAGCTCCGGGTTGGCGGCCTGGCTGCCGGAGCGCAGTGCCATTTCGGAGCGCTGCAGCGTGCGCCACAGCGGGTTGCCCTCGTTGTTGCCGGAGACATACAGCTTGGCCATGCCGGCGACGGTGCTCACAGACTGTACGCCGGGTACGCCGCGCATGTGAAAGTCGAACTTGTCCACGGCGTTCATGACATTCCAGTCGAGACAGGCTTCGGATTCACGTTCGGTTTCCACGTACACCGACAGCACGTCCATACCGATGGAGTAGTCGCTGATGATCTTGTCGTTGTCCTGGTTGTAGCGGGATTCCGCACGCAGTTCAGGAACACCGGTACCTATATCGCCGGTCAGCAGGGAACGGGATTGCCAGGTACCTGCAACCAGCAGGATCAGCATGACAGCCAGACTGAACAGTGCCGGTTTCGGCTGTGACAGCGCGGAGATTGACCACCACAGCGGGTGGCGTTCACTGCTGCCGTTGTCCTTCAGCGCCACTTTTTCCAGTCGCAGGTGAGACAGGATGATCGGCATGAACATCTTGTTGGTAACGATCATCAGTGCAACGCCCAGACAGGCCGTTACGCCCAGTTCATGTACGATGGGGATGTCGATCACCATGATCACCATGAAGCCCAGGGCGTTGGCCAGCAGGGCGACGGTGCCGGGAATAGCCAGCTTGCGGATGGAGCTTTCGGCGGCTTCGATGGCGCTCATTCCAGCCAGTACGTCCAGTTTCCAGGCGTTGGTCATCTGCACCGCGTGGGAAACGCCGATGGAGAAGATCAGGAAGGGCACCAGTACCGACATCGGGTCGATGCCGTAGCCGATCTGCGGCAGGATACCGAGCAGCCAGACCACGGGCAGCAAGGCGACCACAATCGCCAGCAGGGTAAGGCGTATGGAGCGTGAGTAGATCCACAGCAGGGCGAAGGTGATAAAGAATGCAACGGCGAAGAAAATCACCACGGTCATCAGGCCATCCATCACATCGCCCATCACTTTGGAGAAGCCGATGATATGGATGTTGATGCGGTCATCACTCAGCTGTGCACGAATTTTTTCCAGATGCCGCGCCACGGCAGCGTAATCGGTTTTTTCACCGGTTTCGGGGTCGATCTCAAGCAATTCGGCCTGCACCATCGCTGATTTCAGGTCGTTGGACACCAGATTGCCGATCTGACCGGACTTGTAGACGTTGGAACGTACCTGAGCCAGGCCTTCCTCGTCCGCGGTAAAGCGTGACGGAATGACTACCCCGCCGGTAAAACCGTATTCGGTGACTTCGATATAACGCACTTCAGGCGTGAACAGCGAGCGTACCGTGGTGCGGTTGATACCGGGGGTAAAGAAGACTTCGTCAGTGGCCTGACGCAGTTTGTCCATGAACTCGGCGTTATAGATGTCACCTTCGCCAGTCCATTCCAGACTGACCATCACGCGGTTGGCGCCAGTGAACTCGGCCGAGTGCTTGAGGAAGGCCTGCATGTACTCGTGCTTGAGCGGGATCAGCTTGTTGAAGCCAGGATCGAAGCGGGTTTGCAGCGCGGAAAATCCGAGCATGACGGTGATCAGCAGGAACAGGAAGCCCAGCGGCTTGCGGCCGATGATCAGAAAACGTGCCGATGTGTCAACAAATTTTTGCACGGCAGAAGAGTGTTGATGCGACATGATCAGGCTCCAGACGGCTGTTTCAATTGTTCAGGCGAAATCTGCGGCAGCAATCCGCGGTCGCTGCTCATCAGCAGTTCACCCGAGTCGAGACGGGCAATGTCGGTAACGGACATGCGACCGGCCTTATGCGCGAAATGGAAACTGCGGCCTTGATCCTTGCTGAGCAGCAGGATACCGCCCTGGCCGCCAAGCAGAATGTCACCGTTATCGAGCGTCTGGTGAGTAAACAGGGACGCCGGCAGCTGACCGCCCACTGACGTCCAGGTCAGACCGTTGTCTTCACTGCGGAAGATATTGCCGCGCATACCATAGACGACCCAGACATCGCCGTTCAGGTTGAGGCCGCCATAGAGTGAACCGTTGTAGAACTCGGGAATGGGCTCCCAGCTTTCTCCGGCATCCAGCGAACGGAACAGGGTGCCTGACTCGCCCACGATCAGCCAGGTACGGTGATCTTCAGACGGCAGCAGGTTGTTCAGGTGCCAATCGGTACCGTTAGGTGGCGGCATATTGGACCAGGTATCGCCTTCGTCGCTGGAGACAACGGCCTGACCAAAGGCGCCGATCGCCATCCAGATGCCGGACGGCAGGTGATTGACGCTCAACAGCGGCTCACCACCGGGATTAAAGGCGACTTCTTTCCAGTGTCGGCCACCGTCATCTGTTTTAAGAATCCAGCCTTCGTGACCGATGGCAAGACCGGTCCGTTCGTCCTTGAAGTGCAGGCGCGTGATCAGTGCGTGCCGCTGATGCGACAGGGAGGCCTGTGTCCAGTTCTTGCCCTCATCGGACGAGATCAGGATATGGCCCAGTTCTCCGGCAGCTACCAGCCCGGCATCGGTTTGCACGATGCTGGTCAGGTTCATGTTATTCACCGGTATCTGGCGGGGGCCCAGTGATGGGGTATCCCGGTGCGAGAACGCGAAAATGCCGGCGACTGCCACTAACAGTGAAACAGCAATGCCCAGGGTTACGCGCATGGCAAAACTCCTATGTGTTGAGGCCTTCAGGCAAGGTTTTGTTTTTGTACTACTGGCCTGGAGCTCGAAGAGTACGCTTCCCATTATTCTCAGCACTGCGATAGCAACATCGTCCAAATGGGCTAGTGGTCGATCGAATACGTTAGTCCGAATTGACGATGAGAGGGCTTGTGCGCTGTGTGAATCTGCGTCGTGAAGGAGATGGTCGGAGCAGCCGGTCATGCCCGAAGAATCCAAAATAAGAATCGAGGAGACTCGTGCGATGGGCGTGTTAGTGAACAACTTTATTGCAGCGTCACAAGAAGACGAAGATTACATGACTCCTGAGGCCAAGCGCCTCGTCCAGGCGGCCGAGGAGTTGGCTCCGCGTTTGAGGGAGCGTGCTCAGGGCGCAGACGAAGTGGGCATGGTGCCGCGGGAAACGGTCAAGGAGATGGCGGAAGCGGGTCTGTTCCGTGTTCTGCAGCCCAAGCGTTGGGGCGGTTATGAGCTGGACCCGCGTGTGTTTTACCGCGTGCAGATGGCGCTGGCCAAGGGCTGCATGTCAACGGCGTGGATCTACGGCGTGATCGGCGTACATAACTGGCAGCTGCCGCTGTTCCCGGAGCAGGCGCAGCAGGATGTATGGGCCAATGGCAATGACGGTACCCTGATTGCATCTACCTATATGCCGGTCGGCAAGGTGGAGAAAGTGGACGGCGGATACCGCTTCTCCGGTCGCTGGGGCTTCTCCAGCGGTGTCGATCACTGCGAATGGATCTTCCTGGGCGGCCTGCTGCCTAAGAAGGACAACCCGGAAGAGCTGGAACACACCACTTTCCTGCTGCCGCGCAGTGATTTCCGTATCGAGAAAAACTGGGATGTGCTGGGTCTGCGCGCGACCGGCAGCCACGATATTGTCGTTGAGGATGCGTTCGTGCCGGAGCACCGCACCCACCGTACCAACGATCATTCGGACGCCGGTTGCCCCGGTCGTGAAATCAACACCGGCTGGATCTACAAGATTCCATTCACCCAGGTGTTCCAGCGTGCGGTTTCCTCTGCCTGTCTGGGTGCTACCGAAGGTGCGATCGAAGAGTTTCGTGCCCGTGCGGCCGCTCACATAGGCAAACACGGTGCAAAAACCGCTGAAGATCCCAATGCACAGCTGGCCGTAGCTGAAGCGATGATCGCGGTTGATCAGCTCAAGCTGGTGCTGTTCCGCAACTATGCTCGTATCGTGCATTGCGCCAAGACCGGGGACAAGATGCCGGTTGAAGAGCGTCTGATGCAGCGTTCGCAGGCGTCGCTGGTGCCGAAGCTGTGTGCCGAGCGCGTCAGTGAATTGCTGCGTGCCTGTGCGGCGTCCGGTCTCTATCGCAGTAACCCGATCGAGCGGATCTTCCGTGACATCCATCAGGCGCGTGGCCACATCGCCAACAACTCTGATGCCTATGCCCGTGCCAGTGGCGCGATGATGCTGGGTCTGCCGAACACCGACCCGTACATCTAAGGAGTCCACCATGAGTACGTCCCGCTATCATAACCTGCGCGTTGAGCAGGTCGTGCAGGAGACCGCCGATGCGGTATCACTGCAATTCGCTCTCACGGCTGATCAGGTCGAGCGGTTTCGCTACCGGCCCGGCCAGTTCCTGACCTTGCGCCTGCCCTGGCAGGGTGAGCATCTGCTGCGCTGCTATTCGATGTCGAGTGCGCCGACGGTGGATGCTCAGCTGCGGGTGACCGTGAAGCGCGTGGTAGAGGGGCGTGGCTCCAACTGGATCTGCGACCATGTGCGTCCTGGTGACGAGATTGAGGTGATGCAGCCGGCCGGTGTTTTCGTGCCAGAAACACTGGATGGTGAATTCCTGCTGTTTGCGGGTGGCAGCGGCATTACGCCGGTGTTTTCCATCCTGCGTTCAGTGTTGTTGCGAGGGCGTGGTCAGGTTCGCCTGATCTATGCCAACCGCGACGAGCAATCGATCATCTTCCGTGAGGCGCTCAAGGAGCTGGGCGAGCAGTATGCCGATCGCTTTGATGTGATCCATCTGCTCGATTCGGTGCAGGGGCGGCCCAATGTCAGTCTGCTGCGCCGTCTGGCCCGAGGCATGGAGTCTGCGCAGGCGTTTATCTGTGGTCCCGGTCCGTTCATGGATGCGGCGGAAGCGGCGCTGCAGGAACTCAAACTGCCGGGCGAGCGGGTCCATGTGGAGCGTTTTGTTTCCCTGCCATCTGAAGAATCCAGAGATCAGGAACAGCGTGAGGCGCTGACTGAGTCTGCGGAGATCGACCAGGCTCAGGTCAGTATCGAGCTGGATGGTCACCACTACGAGCTTCAGTGTCAGGGGGATGAAACCATTCTGGATGCTGCGGAAAAGGCCGGTATCGAGTTGCCGTATTCCTGCATGGCGGGCATGTGTGCCTCGTGCATGTGTGAGGTGACCGAAGGCGAGGTGAAACTGCTGCACAATGATGTACTGGATGAACGTGATCTGTCCAAGGGGCTTACGTTGACCTGTCAGGCGGTTCCGACGACTACCCGGGTTCATCTGAAATACACCTGACGTTCATATTTCCTCATCATATTCAAACACTTGAGACCGGCTTATGCCGGTCTTTTCGGTTTAGTCTTATTGGACGATGGCAGCCCGTTGCCTCCCTCTTAATCTGAAATCACTGACTGCGCAGGTGTAACCGCCTGTCTGTCGCGTGCAGTGGGCACACGGCAGCGAGTCTGTTCTCTGGATAACAACAACTCAGGAGACACATTATGCAGGGCTGTCTACAGGGCAAGGTCGCATTTATTACCGGTGGTGGCAGTGGTATCGGTGCCGCTACGGCTGAACGTTTTGCACAGGAAGGTGCGCGGGTGGTCATCTGTGGCCGCCGTCTGGAACCACTGGAACAGGTTGTCGCCAGTATCCGAGCCGGTGGAGGTGAAGCCGAAGCGATGCAGGTGGATGTGAGTAACGAAGAGGCGTTTGTAGGGGCGCTCAAGGCGACGGCTGAGAAGTATGGCCAGCTGGACGTGCTGGTGAATAATGCCATGGCGTTCACCTGGGGCAGCATTGAAGAAATGACCACTGAACAGTGGCGCGCCAACTTTACCACATCAGTGGATGGAACCTTCTGGGGTACGCGTGCGGCGATGCAGTTGATGAAGGCCCACGGCGGTTCCATCGTCAATCTGTCCTCCATCTGTGGTGAGCTTGGTACCCCCTGGATGTCCGGTTACTCTGCATCCAAGGCTGCGGTCACCAACTTCTCCCGCGCTGCCGCTGCTGAAGGTGCGCCTTACGGTGTGCGCGTCAATGTGGTGATTCCGGCGGTGGTGGAAACCCCGGCGACCGAGGGGATGCTGGCGGATGAGAATTCGCGCAAGAGTACCGAAAAACTGATTCCGATGGGACGTGTTGGTCAGCCGGAAGAGCTGGCAAACGCGATTCTGTTCCTGGCCAGCGACCAGGCGTCCTACATCACCGGCGCAACCTTGCCGGTCGATGGTGGTCGTTCGGCTGTACTGGTTACAGCGCTGGATTGAGGTAGGCCTTATGTCAGCAGTCAAACAGGACACACTGGTGGGAACGGAGCCTCTGTTCTCACCGGTTCAGATTGGCGCCATCGAACTGAAAAACCGCGTCGTCATGGCACCCATGACCCGCAATCGCGCCGATGCCGATGGCATGCCCAACGACCTGATGGTTGAGCATTATGCGGCGCGTGCCGAAGCCGGCTTGATCGTGGCCGAAGGGACTTGGCCCAGCGTGACCGGCCAGGCTTACTGCCGTCAGCCCGGAATCGAAACCGCCGATCAGATCGCCGCCTGGCGCAAGGTTACCGACGCGGTTCATGCCCGCGGCGGCCGAATTGTCCTGCAGGTCATGCATGCCGGTCGCGTCGGCAGCAGCAAGATCAAGCCTGAAGGGGTGGAGACGGTTGCACCGTCTGCCATGCAGGCGCAGGGCGAAGTCTTTACCGATGCCGCCGGCATGCAGCCCTATGACATGCCACGTGAGCTGACGACCGACGAGGTGGCAGCGGTTGTTGAAGAACACCGTCAGGCGGCAATCAATGCCCGTGAGGCGGGTTTTGACGGCGTCGAATTGCATTGCACCAGCGGATATCTGCCGATGCAGTTCATGTGCAGCGGCACCAACCAGCGTACGGACCGTTATGGCGGCAGCCTGGAAAACCGGGTGCGTTTCGCGGCAGAGTGCCTGCAGGCGATGAGCGATGCGATTGGCGCTGATCGGGTCGGTTTCCGCATCAATCCAGGCAATACCTACAACGATACGTCTGATGAAGACAGTGCCGAGACACATGCTGCGCTGATGCAGGAAGCGGCTCGCATTGGTGTGGCCTTTGTCCACATCATGCGCTCGCCGGTGCCCGAGATCGATGCGTTTGCACTGGCGCGTGAGCATTTCAACGGCGCTCTGATTCTGAACGACAGCTTTGAACCGGAGACAGCGGCAGCAGCCATTGATGAAGGGCTGGGTGACGCGGTCTCTTTTGCCCGTCACTTTATTGCCAACCCGGACCTTGTCACACGTATCCGCAAGGGGCTGGCGCTGTCTCGCTTCGATCGCAAAACCATTTATACCCCGGGGGCAGCCGGATATACCGACTACCCCGCAGCGGCTGAGTAATCCGAGGAAAACACTATGAAAGTTCTTGTACCGGTTAAGCGTGTCATCGACTACAACGTAAAGGTACGTGTGAAGTCAGACGGCACGGGCGTGGACCTGAACAATGTCAAAATGGCGATCAATCCGTTCGACGAGATTGCCGTTGAGGAGGCGGTGCGCCTGAAAGAAGCCGGCACGGCAACGGAAGTGGTCGTGGTAAGCATCGGTCCCAAGGCCAGTCAGGAAGTGCTGCGTACCGCTCTGGCGGTTGGCGCTGATCGCGCCATTCATCTGGAAAGCGATGTTGATCTGGAGCCGTTGGCCGTTGCCAAGTGTCTCAAACAGGTCGTTGCCGACGAGCAGCCCCAGTTGGTGATTTGTGGCAAGCAGGCAATTGATGACGATTCCAACCAGACCGGCCAGATGCTGGCGGCGCTGTTGGGCTGGCCGCAGGGAACCTTCGCATCAGAAGTGACCCCGGAAGGTAATGCGATCAAGGTGACCCGCGAGATCGATGGTGGTCTGGAAACCCTTCAACTTAACCTGCCAGCGGTAGTGACCAGCGACTTGCGTCTGAACGAGCCTCGCTATGCCTCTTTGCCCAATATCATGAAGGCGAAAAAGAAGCCGCTGGACTCCAGGCCGGTCACCGAACTGGGTATCGATGTGGCGACGCGCCTGAAGGCGGTCAACTATGCACCGCCGGCTGCGCGTAAAGGTGGTATCAAGGTTGAAAATGTGGCCGAGCTGATCGAAAAGCTGCGCCAGGAAGCCCGTGTGATCTGAAGGTGATGATGATGAAAATTCTTGTAGTTGCAGAACATGATAACCAGCAGTTGAACGCGGTGACGCTGAATGTCGTCGAGGCTGCAACACGTCTGGGCGGTGAGATCGATATCCTGGTGGCGGGCGAAGGCTGTCAAACGGTAGCAGAACAGGCCGCTGCGGTTGCCAGCGTCAATCGTGTCCTGCTGGCCGATGCTGCGCATTACGCTGGCCAGCTGGCCGAAGAGCTGGCGCTGCTGGTTGTCGAAACGGTACAGCAGGGTGGCTATCAGGCCGTTCTGGCGCCGAGTTCGACTTCCGGCAAGAACCTGACACCGCGTGTCGCGGCTCTGCTGGATGTGGCTCAGGTTTCGGATGTTATTGAAATTAAAGGGGGTGGCAGTTATGTGCGCCCCATATATGCTGGTAATGTCATGCTGACAGTGGAGTCAGCGGAGCCCGTACAGGTGCTGACCGTGCGTCCGACCGCATTCGATGCGGCGGCTCAGGGTGGTTCTGCCGAGATCGTCAGTGTAACCGCATCTGCGTCTGTCGGTGTTTCGGCACTGGTGGGTCGTGAACTGAGCAAGTCTGATCGTCCGGAGCTGGGTTCTGCCGACGTGGTAGTGTCCGGCGGCCGCGGGTTGGGTGACGGTGACAAGTACCGTCAGGTGCTTGAGCCCTTGGCCGACAAGCTGGGGGCTGCTCTGGGGGCGTCCCGTGCTGCAGTGGATGCCGGCTTTGTACCCAATGATTATCAGGTCGGCCAGACCGGCAAGATCGTCGCGCCACAGCTCTATGTGGCGGTGGGGATCTCGGGGGCCATCCAGCACCTGGCCGGCATGAGTGACTCCAAAGTGATCGTCGCCATCAACAAGGATGCAGATGCGCCGATCTTCCAGATCGCAGATTACGGTCTGGAGGCGGATCTGTTCGAAGCCGTGCCTGAACTGACCCGCCAGCTTTAACGCGCTATAACGTTTAACACGAGCCCGCTGCCCTTTCAGTGCAATGTGTGACCAACAGCACGGGCTCGTCAGACCCTACGACTACAATAACAGGGGTACATTACATGAACCGAATGGATGTAGAGCAGCTAGACAGTCTGCTATCCGCTTTGTACGAAGCCACTCTGGACAACAGCCAATGGGCTGATCCGCTGGAGCAGCTGCGTGCATTGTTTTCTGCCAACTATGTAACCCTGATTCTTAAAATGCCCGATACCCAGGATGAAGATGATCTTGGATTGATGGTATCGGTTGGAGACATGAAGGACTCAGGAGAAGTGGTGTACTTCCCGTATCGCCACAACCTGACACCCTTCGTGAACCAGCCGCCGGACAAGGTGTTTACTGAAGAAGATCTGATGACGTCCGAGGAGTGGCACGACAGTCCCTATCGTGTCCACTGGTGCGCTCCAAACGACGTTTACCACGTGATGGCAGTGGATATTTCCACGCCTGACTCGGGTACCTTGCGTTTTCGAGTCACCCGCGGCGAAGCCTCCCCCCCTTTTACCGCCGATGACAAGGAGTTGTGTGCTTTCCTGCTGCCGCACCTGAGACGTGCGCTGAATATCCGTAATCTGCTGGATCGCAGCCAGACTCTGGGCTCACTCTATTCAAAGGCGATCAGCCGCCTGTCGATTGCCACAGTGCTGATCGACGAGAATGGGCAGGTGCTGGATCAGAACGTATTTGCCCGTGAAATCCTCGAAAGTGGCGACGGCCTCAAACTTGTGGGCGGTCGTCTCGAGGCCAGTTACCCCAGTGATAACCGTGACTTGCGCCGTTTGATCAAGGAAGCGTTCGAATCCAAGCCTGGCGAGAATGGCCACAAGCTGCCCGAGGCGATGTCGATCACTCGGCCTTCAGGCGAAGTCAGCCTCGGTGTGGTGATTGAATCCATTCCTTCGACAGCCTGGGCTGAAGGCAAGGGGCAGCCTGCCGCCGTTGTCTATATTCGCGATGCGGTCGGGAAGTCTCAGGCCAGTAACGAGGTGGCGAAAAAGCTCTTCGGACTGACGCCCGCCGAGACCGCACTGTCGATCCAGCTCGCCAATGGTTTGTCGCTGGAGGAAGCGGCAGAAGCGCTGAACATTCGCCGCAATACCGCACGTGCGCATCTGCGAGCGATCTTCTCCAAGACCGGGGTGCGTCGCCAGACGGAGCTGGTGCGTATCTTCCTCAACAGCGTTGCTGCTCTGGGACAAGGTGATCAGGAAGACTGAATTTAAACCTCGTCCTGTTGCAGTATGTGAATGATCCCGGGCTGTTGCACTCTGTTGTAAAACAGAGGAGGGACAGCCATGGGACAAGTTGCTTTCATCACCGGTGCCAGTCGCGGCATCGGTCGTGCCACCGCGATCGCTTTTGCTCGTGCCGGCTATGATCTGGCTTTGAGTGCCCGCACCCTCGAAGAGGGGGAAACCCATACTCATGCTGTACGCCATGCTGACGGCTCGGCACTGGGCGGCAGTCTTAACCGTACCGCCGCTGAAGCACGTCAATACGGTGTGGACGTGAAGGTGTTCCGGATGGACCTGCTGGATTCCGATTCGGTGATTCAGGCAGCCGATCAGGTGCTGGAACATTTTGGTCGAGTCGACGTGCTGATCAACAACGCTGTCTATCAGGGCAGTGATCTCAACCTGCCGTTCATGTCTCTGGAGCCCGAAACGTTGGAACGGGTTGCCCAAGGCTACATTCTTGCGCCTTTTCTGCTGACCCGCAGGCTGATGCCGCGGATGCTGGAGCAGGGTGGTGCCACCATCATCAACATGACTTCCGGGGCTGGCGAGAGTGACCCGCCGGTAGCGGCTGGCAAGGGTGGCTGGGGTTACGCCTATGGAGCCGGCAAGGCAGCCGTTTCCCGTCTGTCCGGCATTCTCTGTCGGGAGCTGGGTGATCAGGGCATTCGCGCCTTCACCGTCAATCCGGGTGTCGTTACCACCGAAACTCTCAAGGCTACGATCGGTGACAAGGGACTGATTGCCCTGCGCAATGGCTCGGCACCGCCGGAGCTGCCCGCCGCCGTGTTGCTCTGGTTGGCTCAACATCCGGAGGCAAACGAATACCGCTATCAAACGATCAATGCACAGCCCCTTGCTCGTGAGAAGGGGATTCTGCCTGGAGGCTGATGCGAGAGGATCGGGGTGTCTCTAGTCTGGATGAACGATGAGGCGGGCGGTCACCTCCCCGAGCATGTTGTCGTGGCGTTTTATAGCCGCACTACAACAAAAAAAATCATGCTCATTGGAGGGCACGAATGATTAACAAAAGGACCTTCGCCGGACCCAAGGGGTTTGCCCCTCTGGCGCTGGCGCTCGCTGTCAGTCAGGCTCAGGCATTCGAGACAGTCTACCTGGGGGATGACACGACTCTGGATGCGTCGATCACTCTTTCCTATACCGCCTCTGCAAGAACCTCTTCACCTTCAGATGTATATCTGAATAATCCCAATTACGACGATGCGACTCGCAACTTTGATCAGGGCAGCCTGATCAACAATCGCGTCAACGCACTGGGTGAAATTCGTTTGCGTCATGACAACGTCGGTGCATTGCTGCGTGGCAGCGTGTTCTACGATGATGTCTATCGCAGCAGCAATGACAACGACTCGGTCGATACCATCAACAAGATCGGTGCCGTTAACCGGTTTACCGATACCACTCGTGAAATCAGCGGCTATGATCCGCGTCTGCTGGATGCCTTCGTCTACGGCAATTTCGTCATTGGTGATGATACCTACCTGTCGGTCAAAGCCGGTCGTCATATCGTTGCCTGGGGCGAGAGCCTGTTCTTCCCCAATATCAGCCAGGGACAGCTGCCGGTGGACGCGGCGGTGTTCAACGTACCGGGTACTGAAGCCAAGGAAGGGTATCTGCCGGTGGGCCAGCTGTCGGCCAGCCTGACCCTGACCGATAACCTGACCCTGACCGGTTTTTACCAGTACGACTGGGAGAAAACCCGCCTGAATCCGGTGGGGGACTTTTTTGGTAGTGATTTCTATGGGCCGGGGGCAGAATTTATTCGCACTGACTTCGGAAACATTAACTATGCTGGCGAAATAAAACCCAGCGACAGTGGTCAGTGGGGTATTGGTGCCCGTTACCTTATGGGGGACAGCACCGAGATTGGCCTGTTCCACTATCGATACCATGATCGCGTCGGGGCCATACTTACAGATATTTCAGATAATGGAAGCACGCGCTATTCATCATTCGATAGTTTCAAAGGATGCACATCAAGCGATTTAGGTTGTTTCCAACTTGGATATTTTGACGATATCAAACTGACCGGTGTCAGCATTAGTTCCAAAGTGGGCGATGTTCAAATCGGCGGTGATATCAGTTATCGCGATAACGCCCCGGTGTATGTCGCATCTTCTGTGAGTGGTCTTCTCCCTCCTGAGCCCACTCGTGGCAGTTATCTGCAAACCAACCTGAACGGTGTGTATATCCTCGGCCCAAGTGCCTTGGCACATCAGACCACGTTGATGGCTGAAGTGGTGCACCAGCGTATTCACGATATCGACAAACTTACGATCACTTCCAGCGCAGGTTCCACAGAGTACGATTTGGCTGAATACGACGGACAGACCCGCGATAACGCTGTGCTGGCTGCCGCCGTCTTCATGGATTACCCCAACCTGTTCAGTGGCTGGGATCTGACCACCAAGGCGATCTGGACCCAGAATCTGGATGGCAGCGGCTTTGCCGGTGCCGGTCTGGGCCGTGATGAGAAGCGCCTGACGCTGGGGGCCGACTTCAAATACCTGGGCAACATGCAGGTAGGTCTGACCTGGGTGAACTACCTCAGCTCGGCCAATCTCGACAAGGGCCGCACCATGGCTGACCGCGACTATGTTTCGCTCAGCGCCAAATACACCTTCTAATCGGCAGGGATGATGATATGAAATTGAAGTACACCATGCTGGCAGCGGGCGTTGCGCTGCAGACGACATTGATCGCGGGTACGGCGCTGGCAGCAGCTACGGCTGAGGAACTGGCCGAGCTGGGAACCACGCGTACCTGTGTGGGGGCTCTTAAGGCGGGCAACGCCGAGGGCACGATTCCCGAGTGGAGCGGCAAGTGGCAGGGCGTGCCTGAACACGTCAACTTCCAGGGCACCGGCAACCATCCGATCGATCCCTATCCGGAAGACAAGCCTCTGTTTGTGATTACGGCACAGAACATGGATCAGTACGCCGACAAGCTGTCGGCGGGGCAGAAAGCCCTGTTCGACAAGTATCCGGATACGTTCACAATGCCGATCTATCCCTCGCGCCGTGATTTCCGCTTCCCGGATAACGTCTGTGACGTTACCCGCAAGAATGCCGAAACGGCGAAGCTGGTGGATAACGGTGAAGGTGTCGAGGCCACAACCGGTGGCATTCTCTTCCCCTTCCCGAAAACCGGTCTGGAACTGCTGTGGACATCCTCCATCTTCACTTACCGTCCGTGGACTGAAGAGCTGATCTCCGACAACGCCTACGTCCTGGAAGATGGCAACATCAACTGGGGCCGAGTGAAGTCCCGTAACCTGGCACCGCACCTGAAGCCGGGTACCAGCGGCCCGACTGAAGGTCAGTCCTCCTTCTACCTGAACGAAACCATCCTGCCTGAACGTGATCGTGGCGAGATCAATACCGGGATGGAGTTCTGGAACCATACCGCCGAACCCCGCCAGAGCTGGCGTTATGACCCGGGCACCCGTCGTGTCCGCCAGTCTCCGGAATATGGTTACGACATGTCCTTCCCGGGTACCGGTGGCTCCATCACCGTGGATGAAGTACGTATCTTCAATGGTTCGCCACAACGATATGACTGGAAGATCGTCGGTCAGCAGGAGATGTACATCCCGTACAACACCTACCGCCTGCATTCTGCTGACATCAGCTATGACGAACTGCTGACGCCGGGCCACGCCAACCCGGAACACATGCGTTACGAGCTGCAGCGCGTATGGGTGCTGGAAGGCAACCTCAAGGGCGACTACCGCCATATCTACGGCAAGCGTCACATGTATATCGATGCCGACACCTGGTTCATGGTGATGGCTGATAACTATGACGCGCGTGGAGGCCTCTGGCGTACCTCGATGGTGAATTACTTCTACGCCTATGAGGTACAGACCTGGCAGGCAGGCGTGGGCTTCTACCACGACCTGCAGGCGGGCAGCTACCTGGCGTTTAACCTGGTTAACGAGCAACCCAAGGCGTACACGCTGAATCGTGGCACCTTGTCCGACCGTGACTTCGGGCCTCAGGCCGCACGTCGAGCCGGGCTTTAAGCCTTAACGGGCACCCTTCGGGGTGCCCATCTTCACAACCAACGGGGAGCGATGAACCATGGAGTTCCGCTTTACAGAAGAGCAGCAGATGATTCGTGAAACCGCGGCCGGTTTCTTCGCCGACTGCTCGACCTCCGCCGCAGTGCGAGAGGCGATGGCCACCGAGCGTGGTTATGACCTGTCGCTCTGGCGGCAGATCTGTGACGACCTTTATCTGCACGCGATCACACTGCCAGAGTCCATTGGCGGTATGGGGCTGGGATATGTCGAACTGATTGCCGTCATGGAGCAGATGGGGCGCTATCTGGTGTGTGCACCCTATTTTTCCACAGTCTGTCAGGCGGTTCCCGCGTTGCAGCTGGCAGGAGCCGAGGCTGTGTCAGGCCCCTGGCTGGAACGGATATTGGGCGGGGAGACCGCAACCCTGGCATGGATTGGGCAGGAGCAGCCCGGTTGCGAGGCCGTGACAGCGACCTGTGAGGCGGTCGAAGATGGCTTCCTGTTGTCCGGTGACTACCGTCTGGTCGTGGATGGCCACAGCGCCGACATTCTGGTGTTGGCTGCACGACAGGCCGGCACGGAAGGTCGAGAAGGTATCAGTCTGTTCGTAGTGGATGCGGGTACCCAGGGGATAGAACGTCAGTGGACACCGACGCTGGATCAGACCCGGCACTTGGGTCGGATACAGGTCGACAACCTGATGCTGCAGGCTGAGGCCTGTCTGGGCAACTCTGGCGAAGCCGGGGCTGTACTGGAACAGGTGCAGCAGCTCGCCACCATCGCTCTGGCAGCGGAGCAGATGGGTGGTGCCCAGCAGGTACAGGACTTGGCCGTCCAGTACACCCTCGAACGTGAGCAGTTCAATCGCCCCATCGCCAGTTTTCAGGCGATCAAGCACAAGGCCGCGGACATGATGCTGCGCACTGAGGTGGCCCGTTCCGCCTGTTATTACGCCGCCTGCATCGCCGATGAAGCCTGGCAGGGAGGCGCCATGGCCGCCGAGTTGCCTGAGGCCGGAGCGGTCGCCAAGTCCTACTGCTCTGATGCCTATTTCCGAAACGCTGGTGAGGCGCTGCAGATGCACGGTGGGGTCGGCTTCACCTGGGAATACGACGTTCACCTGTATTTCAAGCGTGCCAAAGCCAGCGAATTGATGTTGGGCACGGCCAGCGAGCATCGTGAAACCCTGGCCAAGTTGTTACTGGATGGAGGAGCCAACGCATGAAACTGAGCTTCAGCGCCGAAGACGAGAGTTTCCGTACCGAAGTGGCCGACTGGCTGGCGGACAATCTGACAGGGGAGTTTGCCAAACTGAAGTTCCGTGGCGGCCCCGGTGACGAACACAGTTTCCCTGAAGAGCGCAAACGCTGGGAGCAAAAACTGGCCGAAGGTGGCTGGACCTGTGTTGGCTGGCCGCAGGAGCACGGCGGTCGTGGCTGCAGTATCGAGCAACAGGTGATTTTCTTCGAAGAGTACGCCCGAGCCGGTGCGCCGGGGCGTGTGGGGCATATCGGCGAAGGGCTTGCCGGTCCGACGATCATCGCCTTCGGCACGCCGGCACAACAGGCCAAATACCTTCCCGGCATCCTGTCAGGCAGTGAACTCTGGTGTCAGGGGTACTCCGAGCCTGGAGCCGGCTCCGATCTGGCGAACGTCAAGACCAAGGCCCGTTTCGATACCGAGCGCAACAAGTGGATCATCAACGGTCAGAAGGTCTGGACCTCGCTGGCGCATGAGTCGGATTACTGCTTTGTCATTGCCCGTACCGATCCTGACTCCGTGGCGCACAAGGGACTGGGTTTCTTTCTGGTGAAGATGGATCAACCCGGTGTGGAGGTGCGCCCCATTGAGCAGATCACCGGTACCTCGGAGTTCAACGAGGTATTCTTCGATGATGCCGAGTGTGAGGCTGATGATATTGTCGGAGCCCCCGGCGATGGCTGGAAGGTGGCGATGGGACTGCTGGGCTTCGAGCGTGGCGTTTCTACCCTGGGGCAGCAGATGCAGTTCCAGAACGAGCTCGACGAAGTAATCAGGGTAGCCAAGGCAAACGGCAGGGATCGTGATCCGGCGATTCGTCAGCGCATTGCACAGGCTCACGCCGAGCTGAAGATCATGCGCTATAACAGCTTGCGCATGCTGTCTGGTCAGAGCGGAAGTGATGGCAGCCTTCAGGGCGAGGCGCTGATCTACAAGCTGTTCTGGTCCACCTGGCATCGTACACTGGGTGAGCTGGCGATTGATGTGTGTGGTCAGGAAGGTCAGCTGCTGGAGGCGGCACCCTATGAACTGACCCGTCTGCAGTCGCTGTTCCTGTTCGTGCGCTCTGACACGATTTACGGTGGCAGTAACCAGATTCAGCGCAACATCATTGCTGAACGCGGGCTGGAGATGCCGCGTGAACCCAAATGGCGTTAACAGGAGGCCTCATGTCCGATCATCGTCAGCAGGCGTTTACCCCGTTCAAGCTGGGGCCGATTACGCTGCGCAACCGTTTCATCCGTGCCGGGGCCAACGAGGCGATGAGCCTGGATGGCACGCCGACACAGGCCATGGTCAAACACCACCGTGATATGGCCCGTGGCGGAGTAGCATTGACGACGGTTGCTTACGGTGCCGTGTCCGAACGTGGCCGGACCCTGCCCAACCAGATTTGGCTGCGCGAAGCGATCATTCCTGACCTGCAGGCACTGACCGATGCGGTCCATGCAGAAGGTGGCAAGATCTCCATGCAGCTGACCCACGGTGGGTCCTTCATCACCTCGATCAAGGTGAAGGGCCGTACCATCAGCGCTTCGTCCGGCATCAACAAGGCTGGACTCTTGTGTGGCAACTTCCTGCAGCGGGCGATGAAAGAGCAGGACATGGCACAGGTGATCGACGAGTTTGTCGCGGCTGCCAGAGTCTGCCGTGATGCCGGTTTCGATGCCGTGGAGCTGCACATGGGGCACGGTTATCTGCTTAACCAGTTCATCTCGCCACTGTCCAACAAGCGCAAGGATGAATATGGCGGCAGTGCCGAGAATCGGGCTCGTTTCCCCGCTCGCGTTCTCAGAGCGGTAAAAGACGCGGTCGGACAGGACCTGGCCATTCTGGCCAAGATCAACGTGGCTGACGGCGTGCGCCGAGGTGCCACGGTTGAGGATGCCATTGTCACCGGCCGACTCCTGCGGGAGGCGGGTGCCGACATGCTGGTGCTGTCTGGCGGGCGCAACATCGAATCCGGCTGGTTCATGTTCGGCAGCAACATGAATCTGGACGAGATGAGTAAGGTCTTGGCTGATCAGAAGCTGACGCTGACCATGATCAAGCTGTCACAGAAAGGCGTACCTCAGGTGAAGTTCCGCCCCATGTATTTCCTCGACTATTCCCGCAAGATCCGTGCGGCGCTGGATATACCGCTGGGCTATCTGGGGGGCGTTTCATCCATGGATGACGTGGAGAAGGCGATGGTGGAAGGCTTTGAGGCGGTGGTCATGGCGCGTCCCCTGTTGCACGATCCCGAGCTGGTGCGCAAGTTCCAGCAGGGGCTGGTCAACAGGAGTGGCTGTACGCACTGTAACGGCTGCGTACCTTACATCTATCATCCAGGCGGTACCCGCTGCATCGAAAACGCGCCGAATGATGTGGCGTTAAATCAGCGTCCGGCACGTTTGGGCTCCACCGGCTGATGTGCTGAGCTGAAACACCCCGGTTGTCACGAGAAACGTGCACCGGGGTGAATCCTTCAGCATTTTTGCAGGATGAAGAACTGGTATCCGAACTCACCCAGGCAGTCTTGGTAGATATTCAGTTCTCGATCCAGGTCGGCCAGTGCGGTTGAATTCGGCATGTGCGTGTGCAGCTCATCGATGCGGGCACGCAAGGGCACAATATAGTTATCCCAGGCCTGCCGGCTCAGACTGAACGTGTTCAGGAGGTGGTATCCAGCCTTGTCCATCTGCTCAACGCGTCTCTCGGTCGAGGTCATATCAGGGTAGTCATTGCGCCAAAACTCAATGGCTTCACCACTGGGCGTTCCCGTGAGCCACACGAGATCACTCAAGACGAGAATGCCGTTCGGTTCCAGCAGGGAACGCCAGCACTCAAGTGCCTGTTCAACCCCCATGATGTAGGCGCAGCCCTCGGCCCAGACAAGATCGAAGGTGGCATCGGCAAACGGCAGGTCGGTCATGCTGGCACACACGGTTTCAATGCGTGATGCAGTCCCGTTAAGCCTTGCGATTGCCGTGAGCTTCTCCAGTGCGGAGGCTGCATTGTCCACCGCTGTAATCGCGGCCGTCGTATGCTGTGCCAGCAGACGTGTCGCCACACCATTACCGCAGCCGATCTCAAGCAATCTCCTGGGGGTATGAGGCACCTGATGTAACGCACTCAGCGTGTCCTCTTCGGAGCCGGGCCCCCAGCGATCCAGTGATGAAAAGATCGTCATGAAGTCCTGCATGTACTGGTCGTGTTCGTTCATGTCTTTTGACAACCCTTTGAGCCTCAGAGCATCTCTCTCAGAGAAACCCTGCCGCATTAGTCATGACAGATGTAACTGTGAGGCAACCGCATCAAAAGGCGGGGCCAGCACCGATGACAAACAGGTCATAATCCCAGGTATTCAGGATCTTTTCCGGTGTCTGGCTTATAACGGCATTCAGGCAGACTTCTCAAGGTGAGTCTGGATAATATGCCAGGCTCGTTCACCTTTCGCCAGCAGGTCTGCCTGTACTTCCGGCGGGAAATCCGCTGTTACCGACTGCTGGTAAGAAGCGCGCTGACGGCAGCGGTCGAACCAGTCCTGGACCCTGGGGCAATCCCTGTACATGTCTGTCCAGCCAAACTGGAGAATGGTCTGGAAATAGGGCGCGAGACAGGCATCAGCCAGGCTGAAGCTGTCTGCCACTATCCACTGGTGTGTTTCCAGTGCGGCCTCCATATCCAGAATGGTATTACGATAAACCCGTACGGCATCGGCAACGTCTGGTGCCTCCAGTCCCATTTTGACCAGCCGTTTCTGGCGCTCGCGGCGAGGCTTTTCAGGAATCAGGTCCAACAGGGCCTGACGCTCTGCTTCAGACTTCTCCATCAGACCCGGTCGCATCACCAACGGCCATTGCAGGGCACCACAGGAAGGGTGCAGCTTGGTATCCACGTGTTTCATCCAGAAGCGCATTTTGGCAACGGCATAAGGATCATCAGGCTTCAGGCTGGGTTCCGGCCAAGTGTCGTCAAGATATTCACAAATAATGCTGGACTCAATCACGGGCCTGCCATCATGGACCAGGGTTGGTACGACTCCCAGTGGGTTGAGTTTCAGGTAGTCCGCGCGCAGGTTTTCCTTCTGTGCCAGGTCGACATGATGTTTGCGCCAGTCGAGCTCTTTTTCAGCCAGAACGATGCGTACTTTCTGGGCACAGGGGGACATGGGGTGGGTATATAGTTCTAACATGGGTCTGCTCCGTTTGGGAAAAGCTCACGAAGTCACTGTAGGCTTGTGCGAGTTGTGGAAAAAGATAAAAGTTGTCACTGGATTTGTGAAAACGATTCAATAATTAGAGGGGCAGATGGATAAGCTAGGCGAGATGCAGGTGTTTGTTGCAATCGTGCGCAGTGGTGGTTTTTCGTCTGCGGCGCGTGAGCTGGGACTGTCCCCGTCAGCAGTCAGCAAGCAGGTTACACGCCTCGAAAAGCGATTGGGGGTGCGTTTGCTGCATCGCACAACCCGCTCGGTGAGAACCACCGAAGCCGGGCAGCAGTTCTACCGTCGCTGTGTGAAAATTATGGCGGACGTTGAAGATGCTGAAGATTTGATAAGTGATCTGGGCCAGCTGCCCAAGGGCAAATTGCGTATCAATAGCACCCCCGGTTATGCCCGGCATCAATTGATGCCCCTACTGATCGAATTTCAGCAGCTGTATCCCGGTATCACTATCGAGCTTGATCTGACCGGACAAACGGTCAATCTGGTCAGAGAGCAGGTCGATCTGGCGTTCCGGCTGGGGGAGTTAAGAGACACCAGTCTGGTGGCAAGACGGCTGTGCGAGAGCCCCCGCATTGTATGTGCGAGCCCGGAATACCTGCATAGATATGGAATGCCCCTGCACCCATCAGAACTCGCCAATCACCAGTGTTTAAGGCTGAATACCAGCGAGGCGTTTAATCAGTGGCGTTTTCGAGGGGGCGATGGTGAATACCGTATGGACGTGAAGGGGGGATTCATAACGGATAACGTTGAAGCACTCCACGGCTATGCCCTGTTGGGAGGAGGGATTGCCAGGCTGGCTTCTTTCATCGTCGACCAGGATCTTAACGAGGGCAGGCTTGTGCCGTTGCTACAGGACTATCAGACAGATCGGCAGCAGGTGCATTTGGTTTATGCCCATCGCAAGCATCAGCCAGCCAAGTTGAAGGTTTTTGTGGAGTTTGTGATTAACAGACTGGCCCTGTCGGATACCTGAGCCCATGAGTGACTGGATAAAAAAAGACTCCCGGGGTGTGCGGCCGCCGGGAGCCAAAGACCATGTGAGATGGTGGAGTGCAATTCGGATAATCAGGCGGTCAGGCTGCCACCATTGAGCGGATAAATCTGGCCGGTCACCCAGCTGGCTTCGGTCGATGCCAGGTAGGCAACACCGGCACCCACGTCTTCCGGGGAACCGGCTCGAGGGACCATGCAACTCTTGGCGGCAATCTTCTCGGAACCTTCCCAGTTGTTCATGGTGCCAAGGGACAGGCCATTGACGGTAACGCCCTGACGACCGGTTTCGGCGGCCAGCTGGCGGATAAAGCCCACGGCCCCGGCTTTCGAGGCGGCGTAGGCGGCGATGCCCATGGGCACCCCGGCGCGCCAGGATTCAGACGTGATGCAGATGAAACGCCCCCAGCCACGCTCAAGCATGCCGGGCAGTACGGCCTGAGCAGCGTGCATCAGAGCATTGAGGTTCAGGTCCAGAAACTGCTGCCACTGGGCCGGATCGGATTCCAGGAACTTGCCATAGCCCATGCCGTCGGTCGGTACGCCGGCATTGGCGACAAAAATGTCCACACTGCCGAAGGCCTCATTCACGCGGGCAACCATCTGTTTCAGCTGGGCCGGGTCGGTAATGTCGGCGGCGACGCCGATGACATCAAAGCCTTCGCTGCGCAGCTGCTCGGCCGCGGCATCAGCGCGCTCCTGATAAAAATCATTGATGGCTACACGGGCGCCCTGACGAGCCAGTGCGCGGGCTACGCCCAACCCCATGCCGCGACCGGCACCGGTAACCAGGGCATTTTTACCCTTGAGTGAAAACAGCGGTTCCATCGATGGCGTCTCCTTGTTGTGCTTGTATATGGGTGACGAGTGCAGCTGAACGAATCGGCTAACTTGATAACCCGGCGTTATTCGCCGGTGAAGTTGGGGTGCCGTTTCTCCAGAAAGGCCTGCATCCCTTCCTGCTGGTCGCGGGAGGCAAACAGCATGGCGTTGGCCTTGCGCTCAAGGGACAGGGCGCTTTCGAGTGAAGCATCCATACCGTGCAGGATGCATTCCTTGATCTGTTCAACCGCCAGCGGCGGCATGCGGGCGATGGTGCGGGCTGTTTTCAGCGCCGTTTCCATCACCTGATCATCCGGGCAAACCTCACTGACCAGGCCCGCCACCCAGGCTTCCTGTGCGCTGATCGGACGACCGGTCAGCGCCATGCTCATCGCCTTGGTCTTGCCCACGGCGCGGACAAGGCGCTGGGTGCCACCAATCCCCGGCATGATGCCGATGCGGATCTCGGGCTGGCAAAAACTGGCACTCTCGCCTGCGATGAGAATGTCGGCATGCATGGCCAACTCGCATCCGCCGCCAAAGGCATAGCCGCAGATCGCTGCTATCACCGGTTTTGGACAGTGCTGAATCGGTGCCCAGACGCGCTCGGTGTGGCGCTTGTAGATCTCGATAGGATCAGCGTCGATCAGGCCGGTGATATCACCACCGGCCGCAAATACTTTCTCGCCACCGGTCAGCACAATGCAACGCACCTGATCGTCAGCAGCCAGTTCAGTGAAGCGGCGATTGAGTTGTTGTTGCAGCTCCAGACTCAGTGCATTGGTGGCGTGTGGGCGGTTCAAGCGCAGCACAGCAATACCCGGTTCGGGGTGCTCCAGCAGCAGTGTGTCTTCAGGACGTTGTTGATCAGTCACGGCCATCGCCTCAGAGAGAGTGGATATTGAGGGCGATTCTGTCAGCTGGCACCAGATAAACATCGTCCATTCAGACGAAGAGTGAAGTTCGCCGGGCTTATTAGACTGCAAGCATCAAGAAGAATAAGGAGGCGTTTATGACGCAGTCAGCATACTTTGATTACAGCGGCCAGGTGGTTCTGGTGACCGGCGGAACCAAGGGGATTGGTGCCGGTATTGCCCGCGCGTTTCTGGCAGCGGGTGCGACGGTGATTGTATGCGGTCGCAACGCTCCTGAGCAAATGCCATCCGGAAATGGACGCGAAGCGGTGTTCATGCCGTTGGACGTGCGTGACTATGAAGCAGCCGACGTCATGCTGCAGACCATCGTCAATGAATATGGCCGTCTGGATGTGCTGATCAACAATGCCGGCGGTGCACCCCATGCGCTGGCGGCAGACGTATCGCCGCGCTTCCATGAAGGCATTCTGCGCCTGAACCTGATTGCTCCGCTGAACCTTGCGCAGCTGGCCAACCGCCACATGCAACAGCAGAAGCAGGGCGGCAACATCATCTTTATCGGCAGCATCAGCGCGCTGCGTGCCTCTCCCGGTACTGCTGCCTACGGTGCTGCCAAGGCCGGTATTCTCTCGCTGGCATCCTCGCTGGCGGTGGAATGGGCACCCAAGGTGCGCGTGACGGCCGTCAGCCCAGGGCTGGTCGAGACTGAGCAGTCTCACCTGCACTACGGCGACGAAGCCGGTATCGCGGCGGTAGCCGCAACGATCCCGGCCGGCCGCATGGCAACGCCGGACGATATCGGCAATGCATGCCTCTATATGGCTTCATCGATCGCATCCTATGCCAGCGGCAGCAATCTGCTGCTCAATGGTGGCGGCGAGAAGCCCGCATTTCTTCAGGCCGGTAAGGCCAACAACTGAAACAACCCGGCGCCGCCCGCGACCGGGTGGCCCCATATCGTAAAGGAGACGTATCTTGGCTGATTACGAATGGTTATCGGAAGTGCGTTCCATGGTGGGGCGGGAATATGGCCGCATCTATGCATGGGACGAAGTGAACCCGGCGATGGTTCGGCAGTGGTGTGAGGTCATGGGGGTGGACAACCCGCTCTATACCGATCCTGACTATGCCGCGACCACCGAGTTTGGTGAAATCGTTGCGCCCCCTGCCATGCTGCAGGCCTGGTGTCTGGAAGGGCTGCACATGAACAACTATCCGCCGGGCTCTACCGACGAAAATCCCTATGAAGTACTGGGTCTGATCGAGGCTCAGGGCTATCCGGCCGTAGTGGCAGTGAATTCGGAGCTGACCTTTGATCGTTATGTGCGCATGGGTGAAAAGCTCTATTACACCACTCTGATCAAAGAAGTCAGCGAAGAGAAAACCACGGCCCTGGGCACCGGTTTCTTCGTGACTCAGGTGATGTCCTTTTTCTCCGAGAAACCGGAAGGCGACGAGAAGGTCGGTGAACTGCTGTTTCGCGTGATCAAGTTCAAGCCGGCACAGCAGCCGAAGCCGGTGGAGAAGAGCGAATCGGCAGTACCCAAGATCAAGCGTCCGCGCCCGGGTATCAGCGACGATACGCGTTTCTTCTGGGAGGGCTGTGAAGCAGGCGAGTTGCGCATTCAGCACTGCAAGAGCTGCAACAGGCTGCAGCATCCGCCTGCACCGGTGTGCAGCCACTGTCAGAGCTTCGAGCTGGATTACCAGATCAGCAAGGGCAAGGGAGAACTGTACTCCTTCGTGGTGATGCACTACCCGGAAGTACCGCCGTTTGAATACCCCAACCCGATCGGTCTGATTCAGCTGGACGAAGGCGTCCGCATTCCGGCAGGCCTGACGGGCATCAATCCGGCAGACCTTGAAATCGGTCAGCGCGTAGAGGTCGAGTTCCAGACCTTTGACGATGAACTCACGCTGCCGTTGTTCCGGCCGGCATCCGCCTGAGGAGGAAGCATGGACTTTACATTGACAGAAGATCAGCGCGCCATTGCCGAAATGGCGGGCGGACTGTTCACCGATTTCTGCACCGATGAGCGCATGCGCGACTTCGATGAAAGCGGTGCCACCCTCATGCAGGATCTTTGGCAGACCTGTGTCGAAACCGGCCTGCATTCTCTGTATATCCCGGAAGAAGCGGGTGGCAGTGGTTTGGGCATGACCGAGCTAATGCTGGTGCTGGAAGCACAGGGGCGAGGTCTGGGTCTGGTACCGCTTTGGCGTCATCAGGTTGCGGCTGCCACTCTGGCCCAGTTTGCCGCCGACGCGTTCGCGGGTCTGCTGGAAGCCGCGGCCGGTGCCGAGAAGGTACTGACACTGAGTGCCGGTGATCGCAGCCGCGCGACCGGTCTGGCGCTGAAAGCCGAGCAGGTTGATGACGGCTGGGTGCTGAACGGCACCGCGCATGCTGTCCCGGGTGCCGTCGAAGCTGCCGCTGCGCTGGTGCTGGTCGATACTGCTGAAGGCGCTCGCGTAGCCTGTGTTGAATTCGATGCAGCGGGCGTTAATCGCGTAGCGGGTGTGCTGACGCAGGGCGAGAGCGTAGCGGATATCAAGTGCGATAAGGTCAAACTGGCTGCCGCTGCGGTATTGCCTGTTGCGGCCACTGACTGGCTGGAAACCCGCGCCATCGCCGCTCAGGCGGCCCTGCAGCTGGGCGTGAGCGAGGAGCAGATCCGCCGCACCGTGGAGTACGTCAACGAGCGTATTCAGTTCGGGCGCGCCATCGGGCAGTTTCAGGCGGTTCAGATGAGCATGGCTGACTGCAAGGTTGCGCTGGAAGCCCTGCGCTCCTCAGTGTGGCAGCTCTGCTATCGCATCGATGCCGGTCTGCCGGCACCTTCCGAAGCACTGGCTACGGCCTGGCTGGCCTGCGAAGCCGGGCACAAGATCGGCCATACCGCCCAGCACGTGCATGGCGGCATCGGTGTCGATCTGACCTATCCGATTCACCGTTTTCTCTACTGGAGCCGCGCTCTGAGTCTGGGCCTGGGCGGCAGCCGGGCAACTCTGGAACGTCTTGGCGACTGGTTGGCAACTCACGATACCTTGGGATGGAAATATGACCTCGAAGAAAACAATGCGATTTGAAGATGTCAGCCTCGGTGATCAGTTGCCGCCGCTGGAAATCCCGATCACAGTGGCACTGATCGCCGGTGGTGCGATTGCAACCCGTGACTACTTTCCGGGGCATCACGACAAGGACGCGGCTCAGGAACTGGGTTCGCCCCATGTGTTCATGAATATCCTGACCACCAGTGGTCTGGTGGAGCGTTTTGTCGAGCAGTGGTGTGGGCCTGAAGGTCGCTTCCAGGATCTGAAGATCCGTTTGGGCGCGCCGAACTATCCCGGCGACAGCATGAAGTTTCAGGGCGAAGTCACTGCCCTGGATGCGGACAGTCGCAGTGTGGAAGTGACGCTCAAGGGCAAGAATTCCATGGGCAACCACGTCACAGGTACGGTAGCGGTCACGCTGCCCTGAGCCGGAGGAGACAAGAATGAACGATAACATCAGCAACAAGGCCGCGATCGTCGGCCTTGGCGCCACCGAGTTTTCCAAGAACTCCGGCCGTACGGAACTGCGTCTGGCGATGGAAGCCACCCTGGCAGCACTGGAAGATGCCGGTATCGACCCGTCCGAAGTGGATGGTTTCAGCAGCTACTCCGTAGACAAGGTGCCGGAGTACGAAATCGCTCGTCTGCTGGGCTGCAAGGAAGTGAAATTCTTCTCCCAGATCCCGCACGGTGGCGGCGCCGCCTGTGCACCGATCATGCATGCGGCCATGGCCGTTGCCACTGGCGTGGCCAAGACCGTGGTGGTGTACCGCGCCATGAACGAGCGCTCCTGGTACCGTTTCGGCACCGGCAGCTACGGCTTTGCCGATACCCCGATCTTCGAGAACGTGAACTACGGCTGGTACATGCCGCACGGTTTCCATACCCCGGCGGCCTGGGTCGGCATGTTCGCGCAGCGCTACATGCACACCTATGTAGCGACCTCTGAAGACTTCGGTCGTGTAGCAGTTGCGGTGCGCGATTTCGCGGCCACCAACCCGAATGCCTTTTTCTACGAGAAGCCGATCACGCTGGAAGACCACCAGAACTCACGCTGGATCTGTGAGCCTCTGCACCTGCTGGACTGCTGTCAGGAGTCCGATGGGGCCGTCGCACTGGTCATCACCAGCGCCGACCGCGCCAAGGACCTCAAACAGAAGCCGGTGATGATCAAGGCCGGTTCTCAGGGTATCGCCGATGGTCAGCAGATCATGACGTCTTACTACCGTGAAGACATCACCGGTCTGCCGGAAATGGGTGTCGTCGCTCGTGAGCTGTACCGTCAGTCCGGTCTGACGCCGGATGACATCCAGACCGCGGTCATTTATGACCACTTCACCCCGTTTGTATTGCCGCAGCTGGAAGAGTTCGGTTTTGCCAAGCGAGGCGAGGCCAAGGACTTCATCCGCGCCGGCCATCATGCCCGTGGTGGCAGACTGCCGATCAATACCCACGGCGGCCAGCTGGGCGAGGCCTACATCCATGGCATGAACGGTGTAGCCGAGGGCGTGCGCCAGGTGCGTGGCAGCTCGGTCAACCAGGTGGATGACGTGGAAAACGTCCTGGTTACTGCCGGTACCGGTGTGCCAACCAGCGGTCTGATTCTGAGCGCAAGCTAAGGAGGTCACATGTTTGTCGATCTGACACCCGAGCAGCATGCGCTGCGACTGAAAATTCGTGATTACTTCACCAACCTGATGACGCCGGAGCTGCGCAGCTCCCTGCGCGGCAAGGAAGGCGGTGACGAGTTCCGCGATACCATCCGCCAGATGGGCAAGGATGGCTGGCTGGCCGTGGGCTGGCCGAAAGAGCATGGCGGTCAGGGCTATGCCGCCACCGAACAGCTGATCTTCTTCGAAGAAGCCAACATCGCGGGCGCGCCGCTGCCGTTCGTGACCATCAGTACCGTGGGCCCGGCGCTGATGGAATATGGTACCGACTTTCAGAAAGAGAAATTCCTGCCGGGTATCGCCAGTGGCGAGATCAACTTCGCCATCGGCTACTCTGAACCCAATGCCGGTTCGGACCTGGCGGTGCTGAAAACCCATGCCCGTGTCGAAGACGATCACTTTGTGGTCAACGGTAACAAGCTGTGGACCTCCGGTGCCGAGTCTGCCGATTTCGTCTGGCTGGCGGCTCGCACCGATCCGGATCTGCCCCGTCACAAGGGCATCTCCATCATGATCGTGGACACCACCTCCGAGGGCTTCTCGCACACGGTGATCCCGACCTGCTCCAACCCGACAGCAGCCACCTACTATGACAACGTCAAGGTGCCAAAAGAGATGCTGGTAGGCGAGTTGAATGGCGGCTGGAAGCTGATCACCTCCCAGTTGAACCACGAGCGTCTGGGTCTGGGTTCCTGGTCTGACAAGGTGGTGGGGCTGTTCCGTCGCGTTTACCTGTGGGCCAAGGCCAGGGATGAGAATGGTCGCTGTGCCATGGATCAGGCCTGGGTCCGCTCCGCGCTGGCCGAGTGCTACTCGCGTCTGGAGGCGATGCGTCTGATCAACTTCCGCATCGCGTCGGATCTGGAAAAGGGCCAGATGGATGTGGCGCTGGCCTCCACCACCAAGGTGTACGGTTCTGAATCAGCGATCGAAATCCTGCGCCGTCTGGTCGACATCGTCGGTGCCAACGGTATGATCCGCGAAGGCTCCGCTGCGTCTTTGCTGATGGGTGAACTGGAATATGAAGTGCGTGCGTCCGTGACGCTGACCTTCGGTGGCGGTACCAATGAGATCCAGCGTGAGCTGATCGCCCAGTTCGGTCTCGGCATGCAGCGTGGTCGTTGAGCCGGAGACGAGGAGAGAATAAGAATGAGCACGATTGAAGAGTTTCGCGCCGAAACCCGCGCCTGGCTCGAGGCTAACTGCCCCGAGTCTCTGCGTGGTGCGGCGGCAGCTGGCGAACTGGTCTGGGGTGGTTCCAAGGTTGAGTTTGGCAGTGAAGACCAGCGTCTCTGGTTCGAACGCATGCGCGACAAGAACTGGTTCTGCCCGGACTGGCCCGAAGCCTATGGTGGTGGCGGCCTGACACCGGAACAGGATGCTGTTCTGCAGCAGGAGCTGAAGCGCCTTAAATGCCGCCCGCCACAGATCAACCTGGGTATCTGGATGCTGGGGCCTGTGCTGCTGGAATTCGGCACGGAAGAACAGAAAAAGCGTCTGCTGACGCCGATGACCCGTGGCGAAGTGCGCTGGTGCCAGGGCTTCAGTGAGCCCAACGCCGGTTCTGATCTGGCCAATATTCGCACCTCGGCCGTGGATGCCGGTGATCACTTCGTGGTCAACGGCAGCAAGATCTGGACGTCCTATGGCGATAAATCCGACTGGATGTACTGTCTGGTGCGCACGGACAACAGCAGCGCCAAGAAGCAGGAAGGCATCAGTCTGGTGGTGCTGGATATGCATGCCGAAGGCGTCGAGGCGCGCCCGATCGACCTGATCAGTGGCAAGTCCACCTTCTGCGAGGTGTTCTTCGACAACGTCAAGGTGCCCAAAGAAAACCTGATCGGTCCGCTGAACGGCGGTTGGACTCTGGCCAAGCGCCTGCTGCAGCATGAGCGCAGCGCCATGTCCAAGTTCGGTGAGTTCAGTCTGCCGACCCACTTCGATCTGATGAGCATTCTGGGGGACTATCTGCCTCAGTCTGAGTCTCCATCTGACATCGCCCTGCGTGCCCGCGCTCGTGCCTGTGCCATGGACGAGCATGCCTATAATCTGACCGTACAGCGCATGGGCCAGCAGGCACGTGCCGGTCAGGATGTCAGTGGTATTGCTGCGATCATGAAACTGGTCCACAGCGAACAGGAAAAGCAGAAGTTCGAGCTGCTGGTCGATGCCATGGGCTACCGTGCTCTGGGTTGGGACGGTGAGGAGTTCAGCGAAAAAGAGCAGGCGATCAGTAAGGCCTGGCTGCTCAGCTACACCCAGACCATTGCCGGTGGCTCATCGGAAGTGCAGTTGAACGTGATTGCCAAGCGTGTACTGGATCTGCCCGATGCTCCCAAAGGAGGCGCCAAATGAGCCTGATTTATAACGAAGAGCAGCGCATGCTGCTGGATACGGCGCAGGAGTTCTTTGCCGAGCGTAGCCCGGTGTCGGCCCTGCGGGCGATGCGAGATCGCGGCGATGAGCTGGGTTTCGAGCCGGACCTCTGGCAGGAAATGACCGAACTGGGCTGGACCGCGATACCTTTCCCGGAAAGCCTCGGCGGTCTCGAGTTCGGCTATGCCGGCATGGGCGCGGTGTTCGAATCCGCCGGTCGCCATCTGAGCGCCTCTCCGCTGTTGTCGTCTATCGTGCTCTGCGGCTCCGTACTGGAGCTTGGCGGCAGCGAAGCCCAGCAGGAAAACTGGCTGAGTGAGCTGATGAGCGGCAGCAAGCGTCTTGCACTGGCCGTTGACGAGGGGGCTCGTCATAACCCGGAGCAGATTGCGCTGTCGGCCAGCCGCAATGACAGTGGCTTTGAGCTCAACGGCAACAAGGTCATGGTCGTCGACGGTCTGGGCGCGGACGGTTGGATCGTTGCCGCCCGTACCGGTGATGCGGCGAACGCCATCAGTCTGTTTATCGTTCCGGCGGGTGCCGAGGGCGTAACTCTCACACGCCAGAACCTGATCGACTCACGCAATACTGCTCGCCTGGCATTCAACCAGGTACAGGTTGCGCCTGATGACCTGATCGGTGAACTGGATCGTGGTGCCGAGGTGTTGAACCGTGCACTGGACCGTGGCCGCGCCTGCATTGCCGCAGAACTTCAGGGTGCCTGTGAAGAACTGTTCAAAATCACCCTCGACTACCTGCGTACCCGTGTCCAGTTCGATGTGCCTATCGGTTCCTTCCAGGCACTTCAGCACCGCGCCGCCTGGATGCATGTCGATATCGAGTTGGCCCGTTCCAGCCTGATGGCGGCGCTGGAAGCACTGGATGCCGGTGATGCCCAGGCCAGTCAGTTGGTCAGCCTGGCCAAGTGGAAGGTCGGTCAGATGGCGGACAAGGTGAGTGGCGAGGCCGTCCAGATGCATGGTGGCATCGGTGTCACCGATGAGCTGGATGTGGGCCTCTACTTCAAACGCATCCGTGTGCTGCAGGCACTGCTGGGTGATGCTGACTACCATCTGGACCGGTCGGCTTCACTGCTGGAATCTGCCTGAGACCCTGTCGGCAGGGGAGCGCTCGTCTCCTCTGCCTCTTGGTGGCCTCTTTCTATGCTGTGGAGGCCTTTTTCCGATGCCTGTGTGCTTCGGGCTTTAAGGCCCGGATTGCTGGCCGTTCCGATGACTCAGGTGTCACTGAAGAGGGACAAGAATGAAAATAAGAACAAAATTTCTCTCCATCTCGATCGTACCCATGATCATTGTCGTTCTGGCCGTCATGCTGGTGGTGCAGTGGCAGCTGCAGCAGCTTGAAAACAAGGAAGTCGACACGATCCGTAGCGAGATGATGGAAACTCGCCAACAGGAACTGAAAAACTATATCGATATGGCAATGGGCGCGATTCGTCCCTTGCAGCATCGCCTGGATATGCGTTACCAGGAAAAAATCGCTCAGGCGCAGGAAGTGCTGAATGGCATGACCTTTGGTGAGGGCGGTTTCATCTATGGCTATGACCTCGATGGCAATATCGTTTTCCACTCCGGCAATACCGACATGATCGGCAAATCGGTGCTGGATCTGAAAGACCCGGATGGCAAACCCTTCGTTCGCGACATTATCGAGACAGCACTGGACGGTGGCGGTTTCGTGCAGTTTCGCTGGCCCCGAGAAGCGGGTGGCGAGCCCGCGCTGAGGCTCACTTATGCCCGTGAAATCGAAGTCTGGGGCTGGGTGATTGCAACCGGCTTCTTCATTGATGACATTGAATCTCAGGTTGCGCTGCGAGAGGCCAATATCGGCCATACCGTGACTCAGACGATGATCTGGATTCTGGCCTCCGGGCTGGTACTGGCCGTGCTGGTCAGTGCGGTCAACCTGTTGTTGTCACGACGGATACTGGGACCGCTGCAGCTGACGGCTCAGGCTCTTTTGGATATTGCTGAAGGCGAGGGGGACCTGACGCGCCGTCTGGATGTTCACAGCCGTGACGAAGTCGGCGATGTGGCGCGGGGCTTCAACGGCTTTGTCGAAAAAATTCATCAGCTGGTCAAGGAAGTTCAGGTGGCGGTGGGCTCACTGAGCCAGTCCACCGCGTCCATGACCCAGGTGGTAGATCAGACACAGGCTGATACCCGTCAGCAGCGAGAAGATACCGGACGCACCGCCGCCTCCATTCAGGAGATGGTTGCCGCAGTTCAGGAGGTCGCGTCCAGTGCCACCATGGCGGCCGAGGCGGCACAGCAGGCAGATGCCAACGCCCGCAACGGTGATCGTGTTGTGGAGGAGACCATTCGATCGATCAACCAGCTGGCAGATGATGTCCACCGCTCGGCCGAGGTCATTACCCGTCTGGGTGTCGATGCCGACGCTATCGGCAGTGTCGTGTCGGTTATCAGCGGGATTGCAGAACAGACCAATCTGCTGGCCCTGAACGCTGCGATTGAAGCGGCGCGCGCGGGTGATCAGGGGCGGGGATTCTCGGTGGTCGCCGATGAGGTCCGTACGCTTGCCAGTCGGACGCAGCAGAGCACTGAAGAAATTCAGCGCATGATCGAGCGTCTTCAAAGTGGTGCGCGCGAAGCGGTCACGGTGATGAGCCGCAGCCGTGAGCAAAGTGCCGCCACGACCGAGCGTGCCGAGGACGCGACCCGTTCACTGCAGCAGATCACCGCTTCAGTGGCGACGATCAGCGAAATGAATACCCAGATTGCGGGCGCGGCTGAACAGCAGACAGCGGTTGCCAATGAGATCGACGGCAGTGTGCAGCAGGTAGCGGCGATTGCCGACAAGGCCGATCACAACGCCAGTATTCTTGCGGACACCACCGCCGGCATGGCGCAGCTGGAGCAGCGCCTGAGCCAGCTGGTGATGACCTTCAAGGTCTAAGCGAGCGCTACAGGTTGGAGTGTGCCTTCTTGCACTCCAGTACCCCCGCCTGTCCGGTGGGGGTATCAACCTGCTGCAGCAGCGATCGCGCCATCCACAGTCCCATCTTCACTTCCTGCCAGATGTAATAGCTTTCACCGGGTTGGGTATCGATCACCAGTGTCGATGTGTTCTCGGTAATAGAGGATATTTCGTGCCGGCCCGGGTCTACGACCCAGTGGAAGTAGGTTTTGGGTCCCGTCTGACCGGCCACTCGCCCATTCAGCGCCACCGTCATCGGAATGGCACCGCCAAAGGTCTCGTTGCGATAGACATAAATGCTCGATTTATCGGCGGGGACAATGAACTGCTTGGATTCACTGTCGCTGCTCATGGAGTCCATGGGAACGCTGGCACACCCGCCCAGCAGCATCACCCACAAGACTGAGATAACAGCGAAGACAGATCGGATAGACATGGCCGTGCTTCCTTGTTGACGTGGTATCTCTCAGAGCTTGGTACAGTCCGGCGAAACTTGCACGGTTGTGGACGTTTTTTCCTGATCCTGAGCAACCGCTATCGCTGGCAATCGGGGGCGCTTATTTTCATGGCCCAAGACTGCACTCATCTTTTATGACGCAGCGCCTGGAGAAATGAGACTTTTTATCTGTGCATTACGTACAAGTGTCAGCGAATACCGCCCAGTTCGTCTCAAAAGCTGCTGTTCTGTAACAAAAACATGTATTTCTTGGTCTTTTGACTGTTTAATGACCATATAGAAAAACATCCCAATGTCGCTAAAATAAGACACTTATAATCGAGATTCTCCGACGAGATTGGCATGACTCTAAAATATCGTCTTATCTTCGGCTTTGTCGCGATCGCGGCGGTCATGAGTGCCTTCAGTCTGGTGATCGCACGCAAAGAAGTCGTTGCCATGCGTGGCTTTGATAACCTGGTGAAGATCAACAGCCAGGAGACTTATCACGCCGCCAGAACCAGCATGTTGCTGCAGAGAACCAAATCCAATCTGCGTGAACTCATCGTTGAAGCAGCTGTGGGAGTGGAGACGGATGAGATCATCTATACCCTTGATGTCGTATCGGAATCACTGGCTGAATTAGAGCACTTGAGTGCCAGTTGGCTGGAGATCGTCAATCGAGACCTCTCCCACTCGGATGATTTTGACGAAGCGCTGGTGGAAGATGAGCGCGAGGAGCTTGAGGAATTACAGGAGGTCAAGGAACAGCTGGCCTCTTTCATTAGTGCCAGCCGGGAGCTGTTGAGCCTTTATCAGCAGAAGCCCGATGGTCTGTCGGAAATGTATGAGTTTTTTGAGCATGAGCTCGAAAACCCTTCACGCCAGCTGCAGTTGAACCTGCAGGAACTCTGGGACGACACTCAGGAAGAGGCTGAAGAGGAAAGTGCGCGCTTTATTGCGTCGCTGGAAGAGGTGTTCTATCTGGCGCTGGCGTTATCAGGGCTTTCGATTCTGCTGGCAGGTGTCGCAGGTATCAGCTATTCGCACTGGATTACCCGTTCGCTGAATCGGGTCATGGTGGGTATCCGGTCGATCCACAAAGGGGATTATGGCGTCACACTGCCCATAAAGGGGGATGATGAAATCGCGCAACTGTCGCTGGCACTGAATCACCTGTCCAGCCAGCTTGAGGCCAATATCGAGGCTCGAGAAGTCGCCGAGGAACAGTTGCAGATGTTCAACCAGGAACTCGACGCCATCGTCGAGAATCTGCCCGCCATGTTGTTCCTCAGAGATGCCGATAGCCTCAAGTTCGTGCGGCTGAACAAGGCCGGAGAAAACCTGCTGGGGTTGAGTCGAGATCAGGTCATCGGCAAAACGGTATATGATCTGTTCCCGCATGATCAGGCGAGCCGCTTTTCTTCCATGGACAGCGAACTGGTGACCAATCGTCGTGAAGTCGTGGTGGATTTGAGAATCGACACGCCAGCAGGGCCACGTGATCTGCATGCGCGCAAGATCGCGCTCAGGGACAGTGCGGGTAAAGTCAGGTTTTTGCTGGGTGTGGCAACGGATGTCACCGAAGAAAAGCGCCTGCGTGATGATTTACAGAACCTGGCCAGTCATGATGCGCTTACCGGATTGCTGAATCGCCGGGTCCTGATGGAACAGCTCAATACCGAGGTTGCACGTGCCACGCGTTATGGTAACCCGCTGAGCCTGATCATGTTTGATGCGGACCACTTCAAGAAAGTCAACGACCACTATGGGCACCAGGCGGGTGATCGTGTGCTGCATGACCTGGCGAAAGTGACCGGGCAACTCATTCGTACCAGCGATATTGCCGGCCGATACGGTGGCGAGGAGTTCATGCTGGTGCTGCCCATGACCGATGCGGCCAGTGCAAAAGAGTTGGCAGAGCGTCTGCGGGAGCGTGTCGCGGAACTGTTGATACCACAGGTGTCTGAGTGCGACGAGGCGATCAGCATCACCATCAGCCTGGGGGTCGCCAGTCTTGCGGGTGAAATCAATACCACCCAGGAACTGATTCGTGCGGCAGATGAAGCGCTGTATCGTGCCAAGCATGAAGGACGAAACCGTGTGTGCGTGGCACACGCCTGACTGAAGCCGCTACCGTGAAACGCGGCTGACAATCGGTCCTATCCGTCCAGGGCCGTAATGCGGGAGCCCGGCAGGGCTCCCGATGCGGTCTGCTGTCAGAGCTTAACAGCGGCTTTCATGCCCGAGCGAAGGGCGCCCTCGATATAGGCGACTTCGTCACCATCACCGATATTGACCACCTCGATACCCTGCTTTTCAAGGCTGCTGCTCAGGCAGCGATTGGTGTCGGCACCGATTGCCAGAACCACCGAATCCGCCGCCAGCTCGTGGCTGTTGCCTTCGGCATCCGAGTAGTTCAGCGCCTTTTTGCCAATGGTGTGCACCTGGGTGTTTTTCTCCATTCGCACGCCGTGGCTCTCAAGATTGTGCAGCACCTTCCAGCGACGCACGATTGAAAGCTCGGCGCCCAGATCAGGGCCGGGTTCGAGGACATGCACATTACGACCACGTTCGACCAGGAACTCGGCCAGCTCCAGGCCGACCAGCCCGCCACCGATGATGGTGACGTTCTTGCCCAGCGGCATCCACAGCTTGGACAGGCTCTGCATTGCTTCGGTGCTGTTGGTGACGCCGACCAGTGAGCCGGACTTCATCATCATGCGCTGGGTGACGCTGAGCTTGCGCTTGGCGATGTCGGAACCTTCACCGGTCATCAGTTTACGCAGCTCATCACCTGACCAGACATGTTTCTGATCGGCACCGGGAATATCCGGGGCATTGCGGCGCGCACCTACGGCCACAATCACCTGATCAGGTTGCAGCTCTTTGACCAGTGCATCGTCCGCGTTGGTGTTCAGCCGGACATCAATCGGCAGATCACGTACCTGCTTGATCAGATAGTCGAGCAGAGCCCCGTTCTCGGGATAGGCGAGGGCGGCAAAGAACAGGGTGCCGCCCAGACGGCCACTGCGCTCGACCAGGGTTACCTGATGGCCGCGCAGGGCGCTGACGCGGGCGGCTTCCAGACCGGCGGGGCCACCGCCGACCACCAGCACTTTCTTCGGGCTGTCGCTGGCGATCAGCTGCAACTCGGATTCGTGGCCGGTCTGCGGGTTGACGGCACACTTGACCCGCTCGTTGACAAAAATCTGGCTAACACAGGCGTAGCAGTAGATGCAGGGGCGCACATCGGCCGCACGATTGTCCTTCAGCTTGTTGGGCAGGTCAGGATCGGCCAGCAGCTTGCGTCCCATGGCAACGAAGTCGCAATTGCCATCGGCAATGGCCTTATCGGCCATTTCCGGGTCGATACGACCCGCGGCCGTCACCGGAATATTCAGCGCCTTGCGAATGTGTGCAGCCCAGTCGAGGAACATGCCCCGTTGCTGCGGAATCGGTGCCTTGGTGAAGGCGTTACCGCTGCTCAGGTTGGCGTAGGCCGAAACGCTGATCAGGTCGATACCGGCCTCCTGCGCCATCTGCGCGGTGAGGGTCGCGTCTTCAAGGCTGATCCCGCCGGGCAGGTCCAGTTCCAGAGCATCCATGCGCATCCACACCGGGTAGTCCCGACCGACACGTTCACGGATGGCATGGATGACTTCAAGCAGCAGGCGGGCACGGTTTTCCAGCGGGCCACCATATTCGTCATCGCGCTTGTTGTAATAGGGCGAGAGGAAACCGGCAATGATGTAGGTGTGACCTGCATGGATCTCGACCCCGTCAAAACCGGCTTTTTTGGCCCGCTCCGCGGCGTCGGCGAACCAGGTCACCATCTGTCGGATATCATCCTTGTCCATCACACGGATGCGGACACCGGATTTTTCCCGGCCCTTGGATGAGCTGATAAAGCGGCCTAGCTCCGACTGCGTCAGCGATGCGAACATGTCGGTATTGGCGGCCGGCGGCATGGACGGTACCCAAAGCTCCCGGCCTTCGGCCAGATCGCGTACCGATGTTTTGCCCGCATGCTGAAGCTGCATGGCGATCTTGGCGCCATGCTTGTGCACGCGGTCGGTCAGTTGCTTGAGCCCGGGGATGAAATCATCAGACGATACACCCACCTGAAACGGCTCGGCGGTGCCGGCCGGATAGGCGATGGAACACACGCCCATGGTGAGCATGCCGGCGCCACCCTTGGCACGGGCCTCGTAGAACGCCTGAATGCGTTCGCCACAGGTGCCATCCTGCTCGGCGTAGTTGGACCCCATCGGGGCCATCAATATGCGGTTTTTCAGCTCAAGCGAGCCGATCTTGCCCGGGGTAAAAAGGTGTTGATAAGCGGCCATAGGCATCACTCCTGAATCTGCTCAGAGTATGAAGGTGCGGCAAAGCCGGCTTCAACCCTGCTGCAGAAAGTCGATACAGGTGCGGTTGAACAGATCGGTATGTTCGACCTGAACCCAGTGACCGCAACGGTTGAGCATGAGGAATCGGGCCTCGGGTGCCTTGTCGAGGAACTTGAACACGCCTTCGACCGGGTTGAAACGGTCATTGCTGCCCCAGAAGCCAAGGATCGGGCAGGTGAGTTCACCCAGACGCTCGGTCATGTTCGGCACCATCATGGTGGAAAACAGGTTGGCCGGCTGAGTGACAGCAACCGCAGCACGCTCGGCAAGCAGTGCATCTTCCAGCTGGGACGCATCATAGAGCTGCAGCTGCATCACCTGACGCATCTCTTCCACACCCATAGGCCCCTGGCCATAGACTTCGACCATGCGCTTGATCCCTTCCATCTGGAAGTAGGTTTCACGCTCTTCGACACCGCCGGGTGCCATCAGCACCAGGCGTTCAACGGTAGCCGGATGGGCCAATGCCTGGCCCAGCGCGATGGCGCCACCCAGTGAGTTGCCCAGCAGGCTGCAGCGCTCGATGCCGGTGGCCTGCAGGAACTGGTTCAGGCACTCGACAAAGAATTCGAGGTTGTAATGGGCGTCTTCCGGCTTGCTGGAACGTCCAAAGCCCGGCAGGTCCAACACGATGTTGCGATAACCGGCTTCGGCAAAGACGGGATAGTTGGTCTTGAAATTGCTGAAACCGCTGGCACCGGGGCCGCTGCCGTGCAGCCAGAGCACGACCGGGCCTTCACCCACGTCCAGATAGTGTAATGTCAGGCCGTTTTCGAGTTGGGCGTAATGGCCGATTGGCAGTGGCAGGTCCTGATGATCCATGGTGTTCTCCTTATTATGGAGGCGGCGCACAGGCCGCCTATAGATCGAGTCCTGCTTATCCTCTAACCGGCAGGGTGTCAGGACATCGTCCGTTCAGACCAGCATGGGGCCGGTCGGCTTAGTCTTGATGGACGATGTTCGACTTGCATGGCTGGTCAAAGATGCATCACACAACAAGAACCTGAAAGCGGTGTGCCTGAGGGTGCACAGGAGGATGTGTGATGAAACATCAAGGCAAGGTGGTATTCGTGACCGGTGCCGGTCAGGGCATGGGTCAGGCTGTGGTGAAGCAGTTTGCAGCCGAAGGCGCCAAAGTGGCAGCCATCGATATCAACAAGGAGGCCGCGGAAGCCACGGCTGCATCCTGTGAGGGTGAGGTCATTGCGATCGCCTGTGACATCTCCAACAGCGAATCGGTCAAGGGCGCGATGCAGCAGGTCAAAGACGCCTTTGGCCGTCTTGATGTGGTGGTCAACAACGCCGGTATCGGCTCTGTCGACGAGTTTCTCAATACGCCGGATGACAACTGGGAGCGCGTAATTGGCGTTAACCTGACCGGTACCTTCCTGTGCTGTCGTGAAGGCGCACGCCTGATGGCCGAAAACGGCAGCGGAGCGATCATCAACGTATCCAGTTCTGCGGTCATGTCCGGAGAAGGCCCGAGCCACTATGTGGCGTCCAAGGCCGGTGTCATGGGCCTGACCCGCAGTATCGCCCGTGAACTGGCGCCCAACGGCATCCGCGTTAACACCCTGGTTCCGGGTGCAACCAACACACCGATGATGGCCGGTATTCCCGAAGAGTGGATGCAGCAGATGATCAGCACCATCCCGATGGGCCGCATGGCCGAGCCGGAAGACGTGGCCAAGGTCGCTTCTTTCCTGGCCAGCGACGACGCAGGCTTCATCACCGGACAGAACATTGCCGTCAACGGCGGCATGGTTTTCATCTGAGGTGACCATGGCTGATATGACACTGGAACAGCGTATTGATCGTCTTGAGTCCATCGAGGCGATTCGTCAGCTGGCGGGCAAATATTCGTTGTCGCTGGATATGCGCGACCTGGATGCACACGTGAACCTTTTTGCACCCGATATCCGTGTCGGACGTGAAAAGGTCGGGCGTGAGCACCTCAAGGCGTGGGTAGATACCACGCTGCGTGATCAGTTCACCGGTACCTCGCACCACCTGGGGCAGCATATCATCGAGTTTGTCGATGCCGATCATGCCATCGGCGTCGTCTACTCCAAGAACGAGCATGAGACCGGCCCCGAGTGGGTGATCATGCAGATGCTGTATTGGGACGACTATGAGCGCATCGACGGGCAGTGGTACTTCCGCCGTCGTCTGCCCTGCTACTGGTATGCCACCGATCTGAACAAGCCGCCCATCGGCGACATGAAAATGCGCTGGCCGGGACGTGAACCCTACGAGGGTACGTTCCACGGCCTGTTCCCGTCCTGGCAGCAGTTCTGGAGTCAGCGCCCGCCGGAAGGTGAGCTGCCAGAGGTTGCGCCGCCGGCGCCCGTGGAGCGTTTCCTGCAGACCATGCGCGGTGATACGCCCGCGCCGAGAATTCGGGTACGCTGAGTTCAGCGGACCGTCACATAAAAAGAAGGAATAAGCGCATGAGTTCCAATCAAACTGCGCCGTCACCGGCGGTGGTGCCGCGCGAGGAGACCCAGCGCAAGCTGGACCGTCGATCCCAGGCGGCCGCTTTGATTAAGCCGGCGGACCGCTACACGATTGCCGATCGCGTCGAGCAGCAGGCCGAGACGCTGGGGGATCATCCGTTCATCATCTACGGTGATACCCGCCTGAGTTATGCCGAGCTGAACGCCCGGGCCAACCAGGTCGCCCATGCGGCACTGGCCTGCGGCCTCAAGTCCGGCGATGTCTGTGGCATGGCGATGGAAAACCGTCCCGAGTTTTTCACCACCTGGTTCGGTCTGACCAAAATAGGTGTGGTCGTTGCCTTTATCAACAACCAGATCAACGGGCGTCCGCTACAGCACGCGCTGGAGTCCACCGACGCCAAGGCCGTGATCGTCGGTGAGGAATGTGCTCACCTGTTCGCCCAGACTCCGGATCTTAACGTGCCCCAGTGGTTGCTGCCGGATGCCGAGAAGCCTGCCGCTGAAGCAGACCTGGCCGGTCTGAGCCGTGACTACATCAATGCGCTCGAAACCGCTTCACGCGAGCAGGTGGACAAGTCGCACCGTGCCGATATTACCGCGGAAACGCCGACACTGCTGATCTTCACCTCCGGCACCACCGGTCTGCCCAAGGCGGCAATCTACAGCCACATGCGCTGGCTGTGCTCCGGTGATGTCATGGAGGTGACCGTCGCGGCCACGCCTGACGACGTCTTCTACTGCTTCCTGCCGCTCTATCATGGTGCGGCGGCGACGTCACTGACGTCCACCGCGCTCAAGGCCGGTTCCACCATCCTGTTGCGCCGCAAGTTCAGCGTCAGCCGTTTCTGGTCTGACGTCCGTGAGCACAATGTGACCGTGTGCCAGTACATCGGCGAGATCTGCCGCTATCTGCTCAATCAGGAAACCGATTGTGGTGAGCACAAGATGCGAGCCATGGTCGGTGCCGGTCTGACGAACGAGACCTGGTCCCGCTGGATCGAGCGTTTCGGCCAGATGGATGTCTACGAGGGCTGGGGCTCGACCGAGGCCAACACCAACCTGATCAACGTGGACAACTACATCGGCTCCTGTGGTCGCGTGCCGGACTGGAACAAGACCAACCTGCGCCTGATTCGTTACGACGTGGAAAGCGACAGTTATGTCCGTGATGAGAACGGCTACTGTGTCCAGTGCCAGCCGGGTGAAGTGGGTGAAGCCGTTGGTATGATCATCAACCATCCTGAAATCGGTGGCGGTCGTTTTGAAGGGTATACGTCCAGGGACGCCACCGAACAGAAGATTCTGCGTGGCGTGTTCAGCGAAGGTGACAGCTGGTGGCGTTCCGGCGACCTGCTGCGCTATGACGAAGACGGTTACTTCTACTTCGTTGACCGTGTCGGCGATACCTTCCGCTGGAAGAGCGAGAACGTATCCACTCAGGAAGTGGCGGCTGCACTGGGTGACTTCACCGGTGTCGAGCTGATCAACGTCTACGGCGTGCGGGTGCCTGACCATGAAGGACGTGGCGGCATGGCGGCGATCGTCATGCAGGAAGGTGCCGAGTTCGATCCCCAGGCGTTTTATGACCTGACCGAAGAGCGTATCCCCCGCTATGCGGCACCGCTGTTCGTGCGTGTCAGTGAAGCGGCCGATATGACCACCACGTTCAAGCTGCGCAAGGTGGATCTGCAGCGTCAGGGCTACAGCCCGGAGCACTGCAAGGATCCGCTCTATATACGTGATGACAAGGCTGGCACCTATAAGCCTTACTCGGCTGACGCACTGGCCGCAGTCGGGTTGCCACCGTTCGAATACCAATAAGGCGTCGGGAGATAACAATGGGATTGAGAGGAGATGCCGCGATTGTGGGCGCGGCGCAGTACAAGCCTGAAAAATATGCCACGGCGCCGCAGATGTTCCACCTCGAGCAGGTGGCCGATCTGGCGGCCCAGGCACTGGAAGATGCAGGACTCAAGGCCAGTGATCTGGATGGTCTGGTGATCAACGGTCCCCAGTTCCACGAAGCGTCTGTCTTCGTACCGGCCATGGCGGCCGAGTATCTGGGCATTGAGCTGAACTTCGCCGAAGTGGTCGACCTGGGGGGCTGCACCCCGGTAGGCATGGTATGGCGCGCGGCAGCGGCCATCGAGATGGGGCTGTGTCAGGCGGTACTCTGCGTGATTCCGATGCGCCTTGCACCGTTCGGCCCGAGCGAAGATCCGGCCTGGATGGCCCGTGCCATGCGCTTTGGTGGTCACAGCACCGCCTTCGGTGCACCGGAGGCCGAGTTCGATCTGCCTTACGGCCACATGGGCCAGAACACCGGCTATGCCATGATCGCCCAGCGCTATGCGGCGCAGTACGGCTACGACCAGGCCGCGATGGCCAAGATCTGTGTTGATCAGCGTACCAATGCCCAGGCCAACCCGGATGCCATGTTCTTCGGCAAGCCGCTGACGGTCGAAGAGGTCCTTGGTTCGAAGATGGTCGCTGACCCGCTGCACGTGCTGGAAATCGTCATGCCGGTAGCCGGTGGTGCCGCCGTGATCGTGACGTCCAGGGAACTGGCGGCCAAGACCAAACACCGCCCGGCGTTCGTGAAGGGCTTTGGCGAGCGTCTGTCGTTCAAGTCACCGTCCTATGCCAACGACATGACCGTGACCCCGGTTGCGGCTGCGGCCAAGCGCGCCTTCGAAATGGCCGGCGTCAAACCGCAGGATATGGACGCGGCGCAGATCTACGACTGCTACACCATCACCGTGTTGCTGTCGCTGGAGGATGCCGGTTTCTGTCCGAAAGGTGAGGGGATGCGCTTCATCAAGGAGAACGACCTGACCTTCAAGGGCAACTTCCCGCTGAACACCCACGGCGGTCAGCTCAGCTTCGGTCAGGCTGGCAGTGCCGGTGGCTTCTCGCAGGTGATCGAAGCCTACACCCAGATCGCCGGTCGTGCCGATGCACGTCAGCTCAAGCGTTGCGATCAGGTGTTCGTCTCCGGAACCGGCGGCGTGATGAGTGAACAGGGTGCATTGATTCTGCAGGGGGGCTAAGTCATGAGTCTGAAACCGATGCCAGAGATGACCGAGATCTCCAAGCCCTTCTGGCAGGGCCTGAACGAAGGCGAGATCCGTATCCAGCAATGTAACGCCTGTGACGGCTGGGTGTTCTACCCGCGCCGTCACTGCACGCACTGCCTGGCCCATGATCTTGAGTGGAAGCCGGTGTCCGGCAAGGGCACGCTGTACAGCTACACGCTGACCCGTATTCCAACGCTGCCGGAGTTTGCCGACGAAATGCCGCAGGCACTGGCGGTGGTCGAGCTGGAACAGGGCGTGCGCGTCAACACCACCCTGGTGGGGCTGGCCGAAGACGAGATCAAGGTCGGCATGGCGCTGAAGCCGGTGCTGGATCAGGTCGATGCCAAGGGCAACACCCTGCTGCGCTTCACCGCTGCGGACAAGGCCCTGGATAGCCTGCCGTATGTGAATCCGCTGGACAGCCTGCCGCGCAACGACAAGGGCCAGGTACAGGTCGGCGTCGACAACCCGGTCGCCTTGCAGGCACTGGTAAGCGACGAATACACCGACTGGAGCAACAGCATTGTGGTCGATCAGGAACTGATCAACACCTTTGCCGAGCTGTCCGGTGACAACTACTGGATCCACACCGATCCGGAGCGTGCCGCCAAGGATAGCCCCTTCGGCACCACCATCGCCCACGGCTCGCTGGTGCAGGTATTGCAGTCGCGCCTCAACTTTGCGCTGCCGTTTGAAATTACGGGATTCCAGACCATGGTCAATTACGGCTCTGACCGTCTGCGCTTCCCGTCGCCCGTTCCGGCCGGATCCGAGATCCAGGCCCGTGCGCGGGTGAAGTCAGTGCAGCAGTCCCGCAAGGGCACTGCGCTGACGCTCGAGGTCAATATCCACGTTGTGGGTAATGACCGCCCTTCAGTGATCAATGATCTTGTGATCCTGTATCGCTGACCGTTGTCTTGTTCATGCTGTGCTTTGATTTGCCGCCCTTCGCGAGAGGGGCGGCTTTTTTGGTTTGGAATGCGGCAGCATTTTGCTGGATGTTTGGTTAGCACACCGTCTCAACGCCCAGGCAGGTAGATTTGACTATTCTTAAGGATGAATCGAGTCACCGAAGTGAAGTCAACCATGCCAGCCTCCGACAACCAGATTACCGTTTTTTACGATGGGGCCTGCCCCAGGTGCATTCGTGATCGGGCACATTACGAACACCTCGATTCTGAAGCGGATAATCAGGTCGTGTGGTTTGACATTACTGGTCAAGAACAGGCCTTGCTGAAATTGGGCATCGATCCACACAAAGCGCTGACCGAACTGCATATCCGTACGGCCGATGGCCGCATCCTGTCTGAACTCGATGCCTACCGCGTTTTGATGGCCCGCATCCCACGGTACCGATTGCTCGGTCGCCTCATTGGCTGGCCGCTGATACGGCCTCTTGCCAGCCGTCTTTACCGCTGGCTTGTGAACCGGCGTCTGCGAAAGGCTGGACGGCTATAAGCATATAGTGAATCCAGCAGACACGCGCGGGAAGGGTTTACTGGCACGTAGAAGGTCGAAGTCGCCAAGATCACTATTGAGTACCGTGTGGTAAAGAAATGCCAGTGCATCCAAAGCGGTTTTCTGTGTATTGATAGATACATGTTGCTCGTTAGACACCATGTAAGAAAGGCACGTACTTCCAGTGTTCCCATCTGTTCCGGATGGGTCAGCCTATGGAAGTAGATATAACGCTTGATCCAGTGAAGGTATGTCTTCTCCGTGCGTATACTGTATCCACGCAACCTGATTTCTTGACGAATATGGTTCAGAAATAGGCTCCGTCCCATGTCAGCATCTCCTGTGCATAACTGATTGCATAATTTTGTATTTGTATACAGTGTATTTTTGTGTGTCGAATGCCTATGTGCGAACCGATGCAGGAGAGTGCTCATTTGCGACTAGAATCAACACGCAATATTGTTCTGTATCAGGTAATTATGGATATTGTGTTGTGGGATACTGCGCACACCCTTTCAAGCAATTGCGCATGCTCGTTTTCAACGGAGGAGAATGGCTGTGATTCATCATTTATCCAATCTATACAGTCAGTTAGTGAGCGCTTCACTGCTCTTTATTTGAGCAAAAATAGGCATGCGCAGTATTAAAATGTTAATGCTCAGCACAAGGATGCGTAGATGAAAAGGTATTGGCGTATTCGTGGAATGAACGGCTTAGACCAGGTCAGCGAATTGATGATCCCATCAGGAAGTATCACCGATAAAAATCTAGAGTTAATGTTGCAGGCATTGGTAGCAAAGCATGGCTTATCTGATGACGAGATAGTTTCATGCTTTTATAGAAAAAACTGTAAGGCTCATCGCAACTTATTAGAAGTGCGACATGACAGAAAAACTGGACATTTGAATGCGGCGAAAATCCTTACTTTACCGCAACCCTAGTTGTGGGTGCTAAGGAGGTTGTTCACGCCGGTTAAGTTCGAGATGCTGGTTATCGCCAAACAAACAGCACAGAACAACCGACATGAACAACCCTCACAAGAATGCCCGAACTACGCCTCATATTCGAGCCCTGATCGTTGATCGAGCCCTCCGTAAGCGGCAGCCGGTGCGAGACATTGCCAGCACTTTTGGTATCAGCACGCACACTGTGTACAAGTGGATTGCTCGTTATCGAGAGGCAGGTGAGGCTGGTCTTGAGTCAGCATCCAGCCGTCCCCACGCCTCACCGAGGCAGATGCCGAAACAGTGGGTTGAGCTGATTCAGAAGATGCGCCTGACACTCAAGTGGACTGCCAAGCAGATCGCACAGGCACTGAGTCTGGCTTACTCCACAGTGACAGCTGTACTGCGCCGACTTAAGCTCAATCGAGCCTCACACCTGGAGCCGGTGCAACCTGCGCAGCGCTACGAACACCCCGCGCCGGGTGACATGCTGCATATGGATATCAAGAAGCTGCCTCGCTTCGACAGGCCCGGCCACCGCGTGACAAACAACCGTCGCCAGAATACCCGAGGTGCGGGTTATGAGTGCGTTCATATCTGTATTGATGATCACAGCCGCTGGGCGTTTGCCCGGGTACTACCAGATGAGCAGCAAGGCACCACAACGCGCTTTTTGGAAAACGCTCTAGCGGCCTACCGCGGAATAGGTGTAGAGGTGAAACGCCTGATGACCGATAACGGTCCAGCCTATCGTTCCCGTCGGTTCAATGCAGTTTTACAACGGGAAGGGATCAAGCATGTATACACGCGCCCATACACGCCCAGAACGAACGGCAAGGCGGAGCGATTTATACAAACAATGATCAGGGAGTGGGCATATGCAGTGCCCTACGCAAACGACATATCAAGGGCCTGGGCGCTGACAGACTGGATCAACCACTACAATAAACAGCGCCCTCATGGCAGTATCGGAAATCTACCGCCGGTGTCTCGAATACCGAAGCTGCGTGAACAAGGTGTTTAGTATTCACACCTAGTCGATGAAAGTGGGAAGATTATTTCGTGCCCTGCTCTCGACTAAGTAGCATAAACAAGTCTATGTTGTTCGCCACTACGTGGCCGGACTCGCTGAAACTCGCCGCAAATTGAGGCGTTAATGACATAATTTGTACGGTTTGTATGTCAATGCATGGCCCACTTAACGTCCGCTCTGGGCCAAAACCAAACTAAATCACAGACCCTGCGCCTCTTGAAGCGTATTGCTTGTTTCAAGAGGCGCTGTCTTTTTAAAGCAGCTTGATCAGATCATAAACTCATCAAAGAACGCACTCAGCTCCTCATGTGCATCCAGTGGCAGGATGGTGGCGATATGCTGGTCGGGGCGAACCACGACCATGCAGCCGTTGGTGCGATCGATGCCACGCTGCTCGAAGATATCCATGCCTTCCTCGGTACGGAAGACCTTTTCGTAATCCCTCAGGCCGTATTTGCCCTTGGCCGGCCAGAGGTAATCCGGCATCTGTTCGATGCCCAGATCCTGTTGCTGGAATACCGCATAGGTGTCGATCACGGCGTCGATATCGGCGCCTTCAGGCGTGTATTTCTTCACTGGTGAGGTGGCTGCATTGGCCAGGAAGTCGATCAGTTTGCCGGATTTCGAGTTCGTTTCCAGCGGACTTTGCTCGTCGCCGAAGATAAAGATGCGCCAGCGACCGTCGGCTTTCACCAGGTGGCCCAGATGCACCGGCCGGCCATCGGCCAGGCGAACCGCTTCGGCCGAGTGGAAGCGCTGGCCAATGGGGTAGCCGGTTGCCAGTCCCTGATGTTCATGGCCGGTACAGAGGTAGGATTCATCGTAGCCGATGGAGGTGCCGGCAATGAAACCGTTCTGTCGGGCGATGAACTTCTCGATATCAGCGGTGCTCTTCTTCGTTGGTTGTTCATCCTGATTGGCCGTCGGACGGGTCGCCACCAGTTTGGACATCTCGCGGTCGGCATTGATCAGCATGAAGGCGACTTTGCGACGTTCGTCCTCGTAGGTTTGCAGCAGCTTGGGATGGCTTTTGCCCTGAATGACAGCAGCCAGTTTCCAGCCCAGGTTGAAGGTGTCGGGCAGGGAAGTGTTCAGGCCCCAGCCACCCTTGGGGCTGTGGGTGTGACAGGCATCGCCGGCCACAAAGGCTCGCGGAATCAGATTGTCAGGGTTGCCCGCCGGGGTGTCGTCAAAGCGATCGGCGACACGTTGACCGACTTCGTAGATGGACCACCAGGCCACTTCCTTCACATCCAGTGTGTAAGGATGCATGATCAGCTGTGCCTTGGCGATGATGTCGTCGGCGGTCATGTCCAGCTGTGAGGCGCGTTGATCCTTGTCGAGCAGGTCAAGTTCGACATAGAGGCGAACCAGATAGCCGCCCTCGCGCGGGACGATCATCACCGCCCCGTTTTCCTTCGACTGGACAAAGCTTTTTACGCGGATGTCGGGGAAGTCGGTCACGGGCAGAACATCCATGACACCCCAGGCCTTGTTGGCGGAATCCCCTTCAAGCTGGATGCCCAGGTTCTTGCGCACCGCACTGCGCGCGCCGTCACAGCCGACCACGTAGCGTGCCTTGATGGTTTCGACCTTGGCTGACTGGCTGGCACCGATGCGTTCAAAGGTGGCAGTGATCGGGTGGGCGCTCAGGTCCTGAGTCAGGCTTTCATCGACGTCCAGTTCAAGCAGGCGTCGGCTGTAATGCGGCACCAGATGGGTGACGGAACGCTCCATCCCTTCAAGCAGCAGTTCGTGCAGACGAGCCTGGTTGACGACCCCGTGGACAAACTCGGACAGGCCAAGACGCGCATCGCGTACCCTGTGGGTGCGTTTGATGTTTTCAGGATGCTCGGTATCCGGCTCCCAGAAGGCGTTCTGGCGCAGCTGATAGCATTCTTTCACCATCATTTCGCTGCAGTTGAAAGCTTCCATGATCTCCATGGTACGGCAGGAAATACCATCCGCCTGGCCGAACAGCAGCGGGCCGTCCTTCTGATCAACGATACAGGTCTTGATATCGGCAAATTCCGACAGCTGACGTGCCAGCGCAAGCCCGGCAGGGCCGCAGCCCACAATCAGGACATCCACTTCTTTGGGCAGGTCCACGATCGGTGGAATGGGGGCAGGTTCACGGGCCGCATCCGGGATCTCGTAGTTGCCGGGCTTAAAGCCGTTGAGATGATACTGCATCACAGAATCCTCTTATCGTTATTGGTCGGCTGACTATTACTTTAGTGCCTGATATTGGCGTTTGTCAGATGGGTTAAGCCTAGGCGTTCAGCCCGAGAGGGTTTGTCACCTGAAAATGGGGACAAGAGAATCACGGTCTTCCAGCCCCGGATTTGATCCCATTCATTTTTCCGAATTCTGTTTAGTCTCAATGGACGATGAGACGCTGTACCTCCCTTCCGATAATGGGCAAAAGAACAAGACCCCGGAGGGATGAGATGATCGATATTCGCGAGTTGGGTTACTTTGTGGCCCAGGCTGAAAGCCTGAAGGAATGGCAGGACTATGCCGAGAACGTACTTGGCATGATGACATCGGAAGCGCCTGAGGGCGGCCTCTACGTCAAAATGGATGAACGCCCTTTCCGAATGCTGATTTTGGAAGGCAGCGAAAATCGTTATCTCGCTTCCGGTTGGGAGCTGGCATCGGAGGAAGCCTTTGCTGCCGCTACCGCCGAGCTGGACGAAAAGGGCATTGCCTGGGAAGCGGGCGACAAGACGCTGTGCAACCAGCGCGGCGTTCAGCAGCTGGCCATTGTACGTGATCCGGCGGGTAACCGTCACGAACTCTACTGGGGCCACCGTTCCGACTTCCTGCCGTTCGTATCACCACAGGGCGTGCCGCGCTTTGTCACCGGTGATATGGGGTTGGGGCACATCGTACTGCCGGCTCCCAACTTTGACGAAACCCGCGACTTCCTGAAAAACGTCTTCGGTTTCGGTCTCTCCGACATCATGAATCACAAGCCTGCGCCGGACGCCGATCCGCTGCGCATCCACTTCATGCACTGTAACAACGCCCGTCACCACAGTCTGGCCATTGCCGAGTTCCCGGTACCGTCTGGCTGTGTTCACGCCATGGTGGAAGTGGACTCCATGACTGAAGTGGGGCGTGCCCATGACCGCATGACAGCCAACGGCGTCAAGTTGTCCGCAACGCTGGGCGAGCACCTCAACGACCGCATGACCTCGTTCTACATGAAAACCCCGTCCGGCTTCGATATGGAGTACGGCTTTGGTGGCCTGCAGGTCGACTGGAGCGAGCACAGTGCCTTTGAATTTACTCGCGTCAGTGTCTGGGGACACGACTTCTCGATCGGCTTCAAATAAGCGCCCGGTTTCAAGTAAGGAGTTATAGATGAACAAGCAGATGACAACCGTGGAAGCGGTAGCCCAGCTGCGCGATGGCATGACCATCGGCTTTGGTGGCTGGGGTCCCCGGCGCAAGCCGATGGCGATCGTGCGCGAGATCCTGCGCTCTGACGTTAAAGACCTGACCGTGGTTGCCTATGGTGGACCGGAAGTGGGCATGCTCTGTGCCGCCGGCAAAGTGAAAAAGCTGATCTTCGGTTTTGCCACGTTGGATGCGATCCCGCTGGAGCCCTGGTTCCGCAAGGTGCGTCAGGCGGGCGAGATCGAAGTGATGGAGCTGGATGAAGGCATGTTCCAGTGGGGGCTGCGTGCCGCCGGCATGCGTCTGCCGTTCCTGCCGACTCGCTGTGGTCTGGCCACCGATGTGACCACCCATAACGACCTGCGCACCATCAAATCGCCATACGACGATGGTGAAGAGCTGCTGGCGATGCCGGCGCTGAATCTGGATATGGCGTTTATCCACGTCAACAAGGCAGACAAGCTGGGCAACACGCTGATCACCGGCAGCGATCCCTATTTTGACCACCTGGTGGCCCGTGCCGCCGAGCGTTGCATCGTCTCCACCGATGAGCTGGAAGACAAGCTGGAGCTGGATGCGGCAACCGCTCGTTTCAACACCTTCGAGCGCTACCTGGTGCAGGGCGTGGTGCATGCGCCTATGGGGGCTCATCCGACCATGTGTGCGCCGAATTACGGTTGGGATCTGAACCACCTCAAGCGCTATGTCGCCAGTGCCAGTGATGAAAATGGCTGGCAGGTGTACATGGACGAGTTCATCAACGGTGGTGAAGAGGCTTACCAGGCTGCCAATGGTGGCGTTGAAGCGATGGGCAAGCTGCCCCTGCCGACATTCTGAGGAGAGTCACAACAATGACGACCAACTGTGAATTTACGCTGGCCGAACTGATGATTGTGGCCGCTTCCGAAGCTTTCCGCGGCGATGGTGAAATCCTCGCCTCCGGTCTGGGCATCATTCCGCGCCTGGGCGCCAGTCTGGCGAAGATGACCCACACCCCGGAGCTGCTCATGACCGACAGCGAATCGCTGCTGGTTGAAGAGCCAATCCCGGTCGGCCCGCGGGGTGACTATGTGCCGAAGTACTCCGGTTACATGTCCTTTGAGCGGGTGTTCGAGTGTGTCTGGGGTGGCAAGCGTCACGCCATGATCGGACCGACTCAGGTCGACCGTTTCGGTCAGACCAACCTGTCCGTGGTGGGTGACTACAACAAGCCGAAGGTGGCGATGCTGGGTGTGCGCGGTCTGCCGGGCAACAGCATCAACCACATCAACTCGCTGTTCGTGCCCAGCCACAACACGCGTGCCTTCGTGGCGGGTGAAGTCGATATGGTTTCCGGCGTGGGCTACAACCCGGCACGCTGGACCGAGGATATGCGTCAGGACCTGATGGAGATCCGTCACATCGTCACCAACATCTGTGTGATGGATTTTGGTGGCCCGGATCACGCCATCCGTGTGCGTTCCCTGCACCCGGGCGTGACCTTCGAAGAAGTTCAGGCCAATACCGGTTTTGAACTGCTGAAAGCACCGGACATGGGCGAAACCGCGCATCCGACCGCAGAACAGCTGGCGATCATCGCCCAGCTGGACCCGCACAACCTGCGTGCCCGTCAGCTCAAGGATAACCCGCCGGGTATCCGTACCGCGTCAACCGAACAGTAAACAGGAGCCTGTCATGACTGCAGCCAATCAATCGCAGGAATTCGTGCAGCGCGAAGACAAGTCGGTCTACGAGACCGAGCAGCCGGTGCTGTACAGCGTCAAAGACGGTATCGCCACCGTGACCATGAACCGCCCGAGCTTCAATAACGCGCAGAACTCGCAGATGACCTACGCCCTGGACGCGGCTTTCCGTCAGGCCGTTGATGACGACAGCGTCAAGGTGATCGTGCTGCGCGGTGAAGGCAAGCACTTTTCCGCCGGTCATGACATCGGCACCCCCGGCCGCGATATCAACAAGGAATTTGATCGCCGCCACCTCTGGTGGGACCACACCAACAAGCCGGGTGGCGAATACCTCTATGCGCGTGAACAGGAAGTCTATCTGGGCATGTGCCGCCGCTGGCGTGACCTGCCCAAGCCGACCATCGCCATGGTGCAGGGCGCCTGTGTCGCCGGTGGCCTGATGCTGGCCTGGGTCTGTGACCTGATCATTGCCAGTGACGATGCCTTCTTCCAGGACCCGGTAGTGCGTATGGGGATTCCGGGTGTCGAGTACTTTGCTCACCCTTACGAACTCAATCCCCGTGTGGCCAAGGAATTCCTCTTCCTGGGTGATCGCATGAGTGCCGAGCGTGCCCGCGAGATGGGCATGGTTAACCGGGTCACCACTCGCGCGGAACTGGCTGACACCACCTATGAGATGGCGGCCAGGATTGCGCGTCAGCCGCGCATGGGGCTGGCGCTGACCAAGCAGGTGATCAATCACGTAGAAGACCTGCAGGGCAAGCGGACCGGTATGGAAGCGGCTTTCGCCTGGCATCACTTTGCGCACGTTCATAACGAACAGATTTCCGGTGACCTGCTGGGCGGCTATGACGCCAAGGGCATGGTCAAGGCCAACAAGGCCGAAGCGGGTGACAGCGGAGAGAAAGCATGAACAGCACCAGCCCGCTGTTGCAGACCGAGTTGACCCGTCGTCTGGGATGTCGTTACCCGATCATCCAGACGGCCATGGGCTGGGTGTCGGACGCCAATCTGGTGATCGCCACCACCAACGGCGGCGGCTTCGGCTTTCTGGCCGGTGCCACCATCGAGCCTGCAAAGCTGGAAGACGAGATCCTGAAAGTGATCAACGCGACCGGTGGCAGCAACTTTGGTCTCAACTTCCACATGTTCCAGGAAAACGCCATGCAGTGCGTGGAACTGGCGATCAAGTACCGCTTGAAGGCTGTGAGCTATGGCCGTGGCCCGGACAAGGAGACCATCGGTCGACTCAAGGCGGCCGGTGTGCTCTGTATCCCCACCGTTGGGGCGCTCAAGCATGCGGTGAAAGCGGTTCAACTCGGTGCTGACATGATCACCATTCAGGGCAGCGAAGGCGGCGGTCACACCGGTGGCGTACCGACCACCATTCTGCTGCCGCAGGTGCTGGATGCGGTCGATGTGCCCGTGATTGCGGCGGGTGGCTATTCCACCGGTCGTGGTCTGGCTTCGGCATTGGCCGCCGGTGCTGCCGGTATCGCCATGGGCACCCGCTTCATGATGACGTCGGATTCACCCACCCCGCAGCAGACGCTGGAGCGTTATCTGGCTGTTCAGGACCCGCAGAAGATTCGCGTCACCCTGGCGGTGGATGGCATGCGCCACCGCATGGTCGAAAACGCCTTTATCCACAAGCTGGAAGGGGCCAGTCCCATGCGCAAGCTGTGGATCGCGCTGAGCAGTGCGCGTCAGTGGAAGCGTGAGACCGGCATGACCTTCGGCCACATGCTGAAAACATTCTTCAAGGCTGTGAAAGAGGACCCGGCGCAGATGTCGCAGGTGGTGATGTCTGCCAACCAGCCGGTTCTGCTGCAGCGTTCCATGGTTCAGGGCTTCCCTGACGAGGGCATTCTGCCCAGCGGCCAGGTGGCCGCGGCCATCAATGAATTGATTAGCGCACCGGACCTGATCGCGTCGATCGCCGGTGAAGCTGAAACCTGTCTGGAGGCGCTGTGTGCCCGCGCCAATGGTCAGGCTCTGGAGGAGGCTTCCTGATATGAGTACTGCTTTTACGACCCGGATTGAAAACGGTGTGGCCGAGCTGGTCATTGCCAAGCCCCCGGTGAATGCCCTGGACAGCCGTGAGTGGTTTGAGCTGGCCGAGGGGATTGACGCTCTGGGTCGCAACCCGGATGTGCGCGTGGTTGTGATCCGTTCGGAAGGGCGCGGCTTCTGTGCCGGCGTGGATATCAAGGAACTGGATCAGCACCCCGAACGCATCGTCGCGGTGAATGGCGGCAACTACGCCACCTTCAAGGCGGTTCACCGCTGTGAGGTGCCGGTTATTGTCGCGGTTCACGGTTATGTGCTCGGCGGTGGCATCGGCATCACCGGCGCCGCCGACATCGTGGTGGCGTCCGAGTGTGCCAGCTTCGCACTGCCGGAAGTGGACCGTGGCGCCATGGGCGGCGGTGCTCACCTGCAGCGTCTGTTCCCGGTACAGAAAGTGCGCCAGATGTTCTTCACCGGTGAGGCGGTATCGGCCCGTGAAGCCGATCGCTACAACTTCATCGAGCGCATCGTACCGAAAGAGCAGCTGCGTGAAGCGGCGCTGGAGATTGCGGCCAAGATCGCGGCCAAGAGCCCGGACATGATCCGCATCGCCAAGGAAGCCCTGAACGGAATTGAGGATGGCAATCTGGAAGACAAGTACCGCTGGGAGCAGGGCTTCACCCTGCAGGCGTACACCAGTCCGGATTCGGCGGAAACCCGCCGTGCCTTTGTCGAAAAACGTGACGCCAGTTTCTGAGGTTCGCCATGGATCTGAATTATACCCCCCGCCAGCAGGCTTTCCGCCAGGAAGTGCGTGCGTGGCTAAAGGACAATCTGCCGGCGCAGAAGCTGGCCAGCTATGACACCTGCGAAGGGTTTGAGCAGCACCGTGAATGGGAGCGCAAGCTGTTTGATGCGCGCCTGTCGATGGTGATGTGGCCGGAAGAGTTGGGTGGCCGTGGCTGTGACCTGACCGAGTGGCTGATCTTCGAAGAGGAATACTACGGTGCCGACGCGCCCATGCGCGTGAACCAGAACGGCCAGCTGCTGTTGGGCCCGACACTGATGGAGTTCGGCACCGAGGAGCAGAAAAAACGCTTCCTGCCGCGCATGGCGGCCAGTGACGACATGTGGGCGCAGGCCTGGTCCGAGCCCAACGCCGGCTCCGATATGGCGGCGATCTCCTCCAAGGCGATCCGTGATGGCGATCACTACGTGATCAACGGCCAGAAGACCTGGTCCACCCGTGCCATCTACGCCGATTGGGCCTTTGGTCTGTTCCGCTCCGATGCCGACTCCAAGCGTCACCACGGTCTGTCGTTCCTGATGGTGCCGCTGGATGCCGAAGGCGTGACCATTCGCCCGATCAAGGCGCTCAACGGTAAGGATGCCTTTGCCGAAATCTTCTTCGACAACGTGCGTGTGCCGGTTGAAAACCGCATCGGTGAAGAGGGCAGCGGCTGGCATGTGGCCATGGCCACCGCCGGTTTCGAGCGTGGTCTGTTGCTGCGTTCACCGGCCCGATTCCAGCAGCCGGTACGCAAGCTGGTCGAGCTGTACAAGGCCAACCAGGCCGCCGCTGATCGTGACCCGAGCATTCGCGATGCGGTGATGGATGTCTGGGCCGGTGCCGAATCCTATGCGTTGTCGGCTTATCAGTCCGTAGGTCGTCTGGCCCGTGGCGAAAAGATCGGTGCCGAGTCCAGCATCAACAAGATCATCTGGTCCGAGCTGGATCTGAAGATCCATGAAACGGCGATGCGCATTCTGGGTGCTCGTGGCGAACTGCTCTCCAGCGCGCCGCAGAACCAGGATGACCACGGCTGGCTGGAGGGCTTCCTGTTTGCTCAGGCCGGCCCGATCTACGCTGGTGCCAACGAGATTCAACGCAACATTATTGCCGAGCGCATGCTTGGCCTGCCGAAAGCCTGAGGTGCGCCATGGACTTCACTTTTACTGATGACGAACGCGCCTTCCAGGATGCGATCAGCCGCTTCCTGATGACCGAGGCGGCTCCGGAAGCGCTGCGCGAAATCTGGGAAACCGATGCCGGCCGTTCACCGGATCTGCGCAATAAAATGGCCGAGCAGGGCCTGACTGCCTTGTCCATTCCTGAAGAGGCCGGTGGCCTGGGCATGGGTGATGTGGTCTGGTCGCTGATGACCCAGGAGCTGGGCTACTACGGCATTCCTGACTCTCTGGCGGACACCGCCTATGTCAGTGCCGGACTGATTGCGGCCCTGCCCGAGACCGTCGCAGACCGTAACGGCTGGCTGGAACAGATTGCTGAGGGCAGCATCCGTATCGCCGTCGGTCATCCGGTCAATCCTCTGGTGGCCGACGCCCATCTGGCTGACTTCACCCTGCTCAATCACGAGGGTGAGATCCATGCGGTGCCGCGCTCGCTGATTGACGTGGAGCACAACGCCAGCATCGACTCTTCCCGCCGCCTGTGTCGGGTGATGTGGGAGCCGAGCAATTCGACCCGTGTTGCGGACGCTGAAACCGGTGCGCCGATCTGGGAAGAAGCACTGAACCGTGGTGCGCTCTCGGTGGCGGGCCAGTTGCTGGGTCTGGCTCAGCGCATGCTGGACCTGTCCGTTGACTATGTGGCTCAGCGCAAGCAGTTCGGCAAGCCCATCGGCAGCTTCCAGGCGGTGAAGCACCATCTGGCCGATGTGGCCAGCAAAATCGAATTCGCCAAGCCGGTGCTTTACCGTGCGGCCTACTCGCTGCAGCACGGTCAGGCTGACGCCGCTCTGCACATTTCTCAGGCGCATGTGGCCTGTGCTGAAGCGGCGCACCTGGCGGCCCGTCACGGCATCCAGGTACACGGCGCCATGGGGTACACCTGGGAAGTGGACCTGCAGATGTTCATGAAACGCACCTGGGCACTGGAATCCTCCTGGGGAGATCGTGCCTTCCACAAGGCGCGTATCAGCGCCGCCATCTTTGCTGACGACGCGCCTCTGGGCCCGGGTCAGACATTCGGGAGGTCATGATGGCTGAAGCCTATATTGTCGATGCCCTGCGCACGCCCACCGGGCGCCGCAAGGGCGGGTTGTCCCATGTCCACGCCATCGATCTGGGTGCGCATGTGCTCAAGGCGCTGGTGGCGCGTAACGCCATCCCGGCCGACGCGTATGACGACGTCATTTTCGGCTGCGTGGACACCATCGGCTCTCAGGCCGGTGATATCGCCCGGACCAGCTGGCTGGCTGCCGGTCTGCCGCTCAATGTGGCGGGTACTACCGTGGACCGCCAGTGCGGTTCGTCACAGCAGGCGCTGCACTTCGCGGCCCAGGCGGTGATGAGCGGCACTCAGGACGTGATCGCCGTGGGCGGTGTTCAGACCATGACCCAGATTCCGATCTCGGCCGCCATGCTGGCCGGCCAGCCCTACGGCTTCACCACGCCCTTTGCCGAGAGCAAGGGCTGGCAGGCGCGTTTCGGTGATGCACCGGTGAACCAGTTCTATGCCGCTCAGCGCATCGCGGATCACTGGGGCATCAGCCGCGCCGACATGGAAGCCTTCGCACTGGAAAGTCACCGCCGTGCCATTGCGGCGATTGAAGCCGGTCACTTTGACCGCGAGATCGTGCCGCTGGAAGGCGTGACCCGTGACGAGACCCCGCGTCAAACCACGCTGGAAAAGATGGCTGAGCTGGAGCCGGTGGACCCGACCTATCCGTCGATCACCGCGGCTGTTTCCAGCCAGACCTGTGATGCCTCCGCTGCGCTGCTGGTGGTGTCGGAAGCTGCGCTCAAGCGTTACAACCTGACGCCGCGCGCCCGCATCCATCACATCAGTGTCTGCGGTGACGATCCCATCTGGCATTTGCGTGCACCGATCCCGGCTACCGAAGCGGCGATGAAGAAAGCGGGTATGACCCTGGATCAGATCGACCTGGTCGAGATCAACGAAGCCTTTGCGTCCGTGGTGATGTCCTGGTTGCAGGAGACCGGTTATAGCCATGACAAGACCAACGTCAACGGCGGTGCAATCGCCCTGGGTCACCCGTTGGGTGCCAGCGGTGCGCGTCTGATGACCGGTTTGCTGCATGAACTGGAGCGCCGGGGCGGTCGTTACGGTTTGCAGACCATGTGCGAAGGCGGCGGCCAGGCCAATGTGACCATTATCGAACGCTTAGGTTGATAGCCAACATCCTTTTCTAGCTATCCGTACTTGAATTGACTGACCCGCTGCGGCGGGTCCAGGGGAGAGTTATGTCTATTCTTCAGGGCCGAGTGGCCATCATTACCGGTGCCGGCGGTGGTTTGGGTGCCGCGCATGCCAAAGTATTTGCCGCCGAAGGCTGTGCCGTTGTTGTCAACGACATCAATGAAGCTGCGGCTCAGGCTGTAGTTGACGAGATCACCGCAGCCGGTGGCAAGGCGGTGGTCAACACCTCCGACATCACCAACTACGAAGACAGCGCCAACGCTGTCAAGCAGGCCATCGAGAGCTTCGGTGATCTGCACATTGTGCTGAACAATGCCGGTGTGAACCGCGACCGCATGTTCGCGTCCATGACCGAACAGGAGTGGGACACCATCATGGCGGTGCACCTGAAAGGGCACTTCTGCATCTCCTCCCATGCCGTTCACTACTGGCGTGATCAGGTCAAGGCGGGCAAGCAGGTAGCTGCACGCATCATCAATACCACCTCCGGTGCGGGCCTGCAGGGCTCCATCGGTCAGTCCAACTACGCTGCTGCCAAGGGCGGTATCGCTGCACTGACGCTGAACCAGGCTGCCGAGCTGGGCCGTTACGGCATCACTGCCAATGCGGTTGCGCCGGCGGCGCGTACCGGCATGACGACCGCCGTTGAAGCCATGGCTACCCGTATGGCCAAGCCGGAAGACGGCAGCTTCGACTACTGGGCACCGGAAAACGTGTCTTCACTGCTGGCCTGGCTGGCCTCCGAGGAAGCGGGCGATGTCACCGGCAAGGTGTTCGAGTCCGAAGGCGGTCGCATCTGTATCTGTGACGGCTGGCGCACCACTGAAGGCGTGGACAAGGGCGACCGTTGGGAGCCGTCCGAGCTGGGTGAAGTGGTCCACAAACTGATTAAAGACGCCGTTCCGGCACAGAAAGTCTGGGGCAGCTGAGGAGAACGCACATGAGCACTATTCCGAAATACGTTGAAGGTCACGGTCTGCTCAAGGGCAAGTCCGTGCTGATTACAGCTGCTGCTGGGGCGGGCATCGGTTTTTCGGCCGCCAAGCGTGCTGCCGAAGAGGGCTGTCGTGCGCTGATGATCTCCGACATCCATCCGCGTCGTCTGGAAGAGGCGGTCGCGGCGCTGAAGCAGGAGACCGGCCTGAACGAAGTCTACGGCCAGCTGTGTAACGTCACCGTGGAAGAAGAAGTCCAGGCACTGGTTGCCGCTGCCGAGGAGCAGCTGGGCGGTGTCGATGTACTGATCAACAACGCTGGTCTCGGCGGTCAGAAGACCGTGGTCGAGATGAGCGACGAAGAGTGGCACCGGGTGCTGGATATCACCCTGACCGGCACCTTCCGCATGACCCGCGCCATGCTGCCGCACATGCAGGCACGCGGCGCCGGTGCCATCGTCAACAACGCCTCGGTACTGGGCTGGCGTGCGCAGAAGGAACAGGCGCATTACGCCGCGGCCAAGGCCGGGGTGATGGCGCTGACCCGCTGCAGTGCACTGGAAGCCGCCGAGCATGGCGTGCGCATCAATGCGGTGTCACCGTCGATCGCGCTGCATGATTTCCTCAAGAAAGCCTCCAGCGAAGAGCTGCTGGCGCAGCTGGCCAGCCGCGAAGCCTTTGGTCGTGCGGCCGAGGTCTGGGAAGTGGCCAACGTGATGATGTTCCTGGCCAGCGATTACTCGTCCTACATGACCGGTGAAGTGCTCTCGGTCAGCTCTCAGCACGCCTAAGGAGATTGATGATGGCAAACCAGACATTCAGCAGCGCCGAGTCGCTGCTGGCCGCCGAAGGGATGGATCTGGGCTGCAGCGAGTGGCTGGAGATCACCCAGGAGCGGATCAATCTCTTTGCCGAGGCGACCGGTGACCACCAGTGGATCCATGTCGATCCGGTGAAAGCCGCCGAAGGTCCCTTCGGCAAATGCATCGCCCACGGCTATCTGACTCTGTCGCTGGTGAACCTGTTTCTGCCGCAGTTGATGGCCGTGGAAAACCTGCAGATGGGCGTCAACTACGGCTGCGACAAGGTGCGCTTCCCGGCGGCGGTGCCGGTGGGCAGTCGCATCCGTGGCCGCGGTGAAGTGATCGCCGTGGAAGCGATCAAACAGGCGGTGCAGGCCACCGTGCGCGTGACCGTCGAGATCGAAGGCAGTGACCGTCCGGGTTGCGTCATCGACACCATCAGCCGTTACACCTTCAATCCGGCTCAGTAAGGAGAATCGAGATGAGCGAAGCAGTCATTGTATCCACGGCGCGTACCGCGCTGACCAAGTCGTTCCGCGGCTCCTTCAACGATACCGAAGCCCCGGTGCTGGGTGGCCATGTGGTCCGTGCTGTTGTTGAGCGCGCCGGTATCGAACCGGAAGCGGTGGAAGACGTGATCATGGGCGCGGCGGTGCAGCAGGGCACCCAGGCCTACAACATCGGCCGTCTGTGCGCGTACACCGGCGGTCTGCCGGATACGGTGCCGGGGATGGCGCTGGACCGCATGTGTGCCTCCGGTCTGATGACCATCGGGGTGGCGGCCAAGAGCATTATGGCCGGTGAAATGAACGTGGCCATCGCCGGTGGCGTCGAGTCGCTGTCACTGACCCAGACCAAGCACAAGAATACCTATCGCGCCCAGTCCGAGGCGGTGAAGGAAGTGGTGCCCAGCGCCTACATTCCGATGATCGAAACCGCCGAGATCGTGGCCGAGCGTTATGGCATCAGCCGTGAGGAACAGGATCGTTATGCCCTGCAGAGCCAGCAGCGCACCGCTGCCGCGCAGGAAGCGGGTCTGTTCGATGACGAGATCGTACCGCTGACGGCTCAGCAGCTGGTGTTCGATGCCGACCGCAAGCCGGCCGGTCATAAGGAAGTGGTGGCGGATCGTGACGAGTGCAACCGTCCGCAAACGACCTACGAAAGCCTGGCCGGACTGGCGCCGGTGTGGAAGGACGGTCAGTGGATCGTGGAAGGCAAGCATGTCACCGCCGGTAACGCGTCCCAGTTCTCCGACGGTGCCTCCGCTGCCTTGCTGATGAGCCGTGAAGAAGCGGATCGCCGTGGTATCGCGCCGCTGGGCATCTACAAGGGCATCGCCGTGGCCGGCTGCAAGCCGGAAGAGATGGGTATCGGCCCGGTCTATGCCATTCCCAAGCTGCTGGAGCGCTTCAACCTTAAAGTGGACGATGTGGGTTTGTGGGAGATCAACGAAGCTTTTGCCAGTCAGGTGCTGTACTGCCGCGACAAGCTGGGCATCCCCAATGATCGCCTGAACGTGAATGGTGGGGCCATCTCCATCGGCCATCCGTTCGGCATGTCCGGCGCGCGCATGGTGGGTCATGCGTTGATCGAAGGCCGTCGTCGTGGCGTCAAGTATGTCGTCATCGCCATGTGCATCGGTGGTGGCATGGGCGCAGCGGGCCTGTTCGAAGTCTGCCCCTGATCGACAGCATAGGCGTCCTGCGGGGCGCCCTGTCTTGAAAACGCTCTGATACAAGGACAAGAACATGAGCCAGAAATTGTTTGAACTTGAAGGCCTGGTGGCACTGGTGACCGGTGCCGGCCAGGGAATGGGGCTGGGTGTTGCCCGTGCGCTGGCGACTCAGGGGGCCAAGGTCGTGATCAACGACTATTACGCCGAGCGTGCCGAGAACGCCGTGGCTCAGCTGCGTGAAGAAGGCTTTGACGTCTGCGCTGCACCGGGTGATATCACTGATGCCGAGGTACGTGAAAGCATCGTGGCCACCGCCGAACGCGAGTACGGGCCGGTCAGTATTCTGGTTAATAACGCCGGTGTCCCGCCGGGCATGCCGGATTCATTGCGTCACTTCAAGGATCTGGCCGACGAGGATTTTGAGCGCCAGCTGGACCTCAACCTGCGCGCCATTCTGGGTCTGACCCGCCGTGTCGTTGATGGCATGGTGGAGCAGGGCTTTGGTCGCATCATCATTATCAGTTCCGAATCCTGGCGTCAGGGCTTGCAGTTTGGCCTGACCAACTATGCGGCTGCCAAGTCGGCTGCGCTGGGTTTCATGCGTCATCTGGCCCATGAGGTTGGACGCAAGGGCATCACGGCCAATGCAGTATCGCTGGGCACGATGAACAACTTCGGTGACTATGCCGAGTATGCCAAGGCGACTGCCGTGGGTCGTACCGGAACACCGGAAGACGTGGGTGCTGCGGTGGCCTATCTGGCGTCGCGTGAGGCCTCCTGGATGTCGGGTCAGGTGCTGCCGCTCAACGGTGGTTCCATCACCTCCTGAGGTAAGTGTGTCATGCGTCGTACCCGCGAAGAAGCTGAAGCCACGCGCCTGGCCATCATGGAGAAGGGCCTTGAGCTGTTTTCCGAACAGGGCGTGGCGGCGACCCGGTTGAGTGATATTGCCCGGGAAGCCGGCTTCACCCGCGGGGCGATCTACTGGCACTTCAAGAACAAGTGGGATCTGTTCGAGGCAATCAGCGAACACTATTCCCGGCCCTTCAAGGCGCTCAGCGATGCCTGCCTGTCCGATCAGGAACAGGACCCGCTGGGCAAGCTGCGTCAGCTGCTGGTGACGCTGCTCAGCCGGATCGAGCATGACGCCAGCTTCCGACGGATGATGCTGATGTTCATCCGTGAAAGCTCCGGCATGGGCGAGCGCGAGGTGTCCGACCCCGTGGCGGCCTTCATGCACTATCAGCACCAGCGCAGGCTGAGTGTGATCCGCAATGCAATCCGGCGGGGGCAGCTGCCCGTCAACATCGATCCCGAGGCCGCATCCTGGCTGATCAAGGCGATGATTGACGGCTTCGTGACCAGCTGGCTGCAGCGGGCCGATTTTTTTTCGATTTCAAGTAATGCAGACGTGTTTGTGGATACGGTGATCGCCAGTCTGAGTGCGTTACAGCCTGTTCCCGACTCTGTCGATGATGAGGTATGTGAAGTATGAGTCGTGAATCGATGGAATTTGATGTGGTCATCGTGGGGGCCGGCCCTGCCGGTCTGTCCGCGGCCTGCCGCCTGATGCAGCTGGCGCAGTCCAACGAGCAGGAACTGACCGTCTGTGTGGTTGAAAAGGGCTCTGAAGTGGGGGCCCATATTTTGTCCGGCGCGGTGATGGAAACCAGGGCGCTGGATGAGCTTTTTCCCGACTGGAAAGAGCTGGGGGCACCGCTGAATACGGCGGTGACCGCCGACCGTGTGGTGATGCTCAAGGATGCCGAACGCGTGACCGCGTTGCCCAATGCGCTGGTGCCCAAGCCGATGCACAATGACGGCAACTACATCGTCAGCCTGGGCAATGTCTGTCGCTGGCTGGCGGAGCAGGCCGAGGGGTTGGGCGTGGGGGTGTTCCCGGGCTTTGCCGCTGCCGAGGTGCTCTATCACGAGGATGGCAGCGTTAAAGGAATCGCCACCGGCGATATGGGCGTGACCGCCGCGGGTGAGCAGGGCCCCAACTACATGCCGGGCATGGAGTTGCATGCCAAATACACCCTGTTTACTGAAGGCTGTCGAGGGCATCTGGGCAAACAGCTGATCAGCCGCTTCAAGCTGGATCAGGATGCGGACCCCCAGCACTACGGTATCGGCATCAAGGAGCTCTGGGACATCGACCCGGCGAAGCATCAGCCCGGTCTGGTGGTGCACGGTTCCGGCTGGCCGCTGACCGAATCCGGCGCCAGTGGCGGTTTCTTCCTCTACCACACCGATGACCACCAGGTGGTGGTGGGTCTGATCACCGACCTGAACTATGCCAACCCCTGGCTGAGCCCGTTTGACGAGTTCCAGCGCATGAAGCACCACCCCGAGATCAGCCGCGTGCTGGCGGGTGGCAAGCGTGTGTCCTATGGCGCCCGTGCCATCGCCAAGGGCGGCTTCAATGCACTGCCGAAGATGACCATGCCCGGTGCGCTGCTGCTGGGCTGTGATGCCGGAACGCTGAACTTCAGCAAGATCAAGGGTACGCATACCGCGATGAAATCCGGCATGCTGGCCGCGGAAGCGGTGGCCGAAGCCCTGCTGGCCGGTGATGAGGGAGGGCGTGATCTGTCCGCTTTCACCGATGCGTTCAAGGCGTCCTGGCTGTACGACGAGCTCTACCGCTCGCGCAATTTCGGTCCGGCGATGCACAAACTGGGCACCTGGCTGGGCGGTGCGTTCAACTATGTGGATCAGAACTGGTTTGGCGGCAAGATTCCGGTCACGCTGCATGACACCGAACATGATTACGCCCAGCTGAAACCGGCGGACCAGTCCCCGAAGATCGACTATCCCAAACCGGATGGCGTGCTCTCCTTCGACAAGCCCTCATCGGTATTCCTGTCCAATACCAACCATGAGGAAGACCAGCCCTGCCATCTGCAGCTGAAGGATGCCCGCATCCCGATCAGCCAGAACCTGCCGATGTTTGCCGAACCGGCACAGCGCTTCTGCCCGGCGGGGGTATATGAAGTGGTGGAGGGTGAAAACGGACCCCAGTTCCAGATCAACGGCCAGAACTGCGTTCACTGCAAGACCTGCGACATCAAGGACCCGGCCCAGAACATCACCTGGGTGGTGCCGGAAGGAGCGGGGGGGCCGAACTATCCGAACATGTAAACGATTCTCAGGGGTGCCTTTTGGCACCCCTTTTCGTTTCCTGCTGTCCACTGAGACGCTGATGCAGCCGTTATTTGGGACTCCTTTTTTATTTCCAGAAAATCCCATTATGAATATTCTGGTGTATGCTCCTTCGTCCCGTCAGAGGTAGAGCTTTTAAACGATTGATTTAATGCGATGAGATGCCCGTCTTCGTTTAAAACAGCCATTGTTACATTAGTGAAAATCATGTTGTTCCACTCTGTTACACTCCTCCCCCCTGCATGATTCATGATGTCTGCCTTTCTATCTAATACATTGTTAATAAAGAATATTTTTTATTGATTGGTTTGTGATTTCGGCGCTGCTTAATTGTCACCCGGACTTTACATCACCTTGCATCTACTGTGCTTACTACCTATAGTGTCGCCTAGTGGGAAAAAGTGGATAAAAGTGGGTAATTTTGGGTGCTGCGGTGGGAATAATGTTCCGCGGAGTGAATCCGATCAATCTCGATGCCAAAGGCCGTATGGCCCTGCCGGCTCGCTATCGCGATTCGGTGCGGGAGCATTGTGGCGGTAAAATGGTCGTCACGATTGATACTGAAGATCGGTGCCTGCTGCTTTACCCACAGCCCGAATGGGATGAAATCCAGGCCAAGATCGATGCGTTACCCAGTTTCAACAAGGCGGTACGGCGTATCCAGCGATTGCTGACCGGGCATGCGACGGACCTGGAGCTGGATGCGAATGGACGCATGTTATTGCCGGCACCTTTGCGTGACTACGCCAGGCTCGACAAGAAGGTCGTTTTGCTTGGTCAGGGGAATAAATTCGAAATCTGGAGTGAAGAGCTCTGGAACAGCACGCGCGATGAGTATCTGCAGGTGGACGATGAAGATGATATCCCGCCTGAATTGCAGAGCCTTTCGCTTTAACGGACATAACGACGGATCAACATGAGTCAGACATTCAGTCACATTACCGTGCTGCTTAATGAAGCGGTCAAGGAACTGGTCCAGGATCCGGACGGCTTTTATATCGATGGCACCTTTGGTCGAGGTGGTCACAGTGCGCTGGTGCTTGAGCAGTTGTCGGACAACGGCCATCTGATGGCGATCGACAAGGATCCGGAAGCGATTCGTCATGCGCATGTCCGTTTTGCGGACGAGCCCCGTTTCAGTATCGAGCACGGCTCCTTTGCCCAGTTGCAGTCGTTTGTTGAGCAGCGCGGGATGATGGGTAAGGTCAGTGGCGTACTGCTGGATCTGGGTGTCAGCTCTCCCCAGTTGGATGATCCCGAGCGCGGCTTCAGCTTCCTCAACGACGGTCCTCTGGATATGCGTATGGACACCACGTCCGGAGAGAGTGCTGCTGACTGGGTTAACCGAGCGTCTGAAACCGAAATTGCCGATGTGATTTACCAGTACGGTGAAGAGCGTTTCTCCCGCCGTATGGCCAGGGCTATCGTCGCCGAGCGTGAACAGGAACCGATCACGACCACGGCGCGTTTGGCCAAAATCATTTCCGAAGCCAACCCTCGCTGGGAAAAAGGCAAGCACCCGGCAACACGTGCTTTTCAGGGCATCCGCATTCATATCAACCGCGAACTGGCTGATGTTGAAGCTTGTCTGGATCAGGCGCTGGAGGTGCTGGCGCCGGGTGGTCGGCTGGTGGTGATCAGCTTCCACTCGCTGGAAGATCGAATTGTTAAGCGCTTCATCCGCCGTCATGTGAAAGGGGATGAGCATATTCCGCCGGGTGTGCCGGTCACGGATGCAATGCTGAAGCGGCGTTTGAAATCGGCCGGGAAGGCGATACGTGCGGGCAAGGATGAACTGAATCAGAACCCTCGTGCACGCAGTGCCGTCATGCGTGCGGCTATCAAGCTGGCATGAAACGTCCTCGGTTCGAGGTTAAGCGCCCCGACATTGGACAGTGGGCGCAGACGCTTAAGGGCAAGCTGCCGCAATGGCGAGTGGCGCCAAGGGAAAGGGCGCAGCCTGCACGGATGCTGAGTGGTAGCGAGCTGCTTGTTCCGGCGGCGACCACGCTGCTGCTGACGCTGATGGTGATGGGAAGTGCCATGGCGGTCATTTTCTCGGCCTATGAGTATCGCCGTCTGTTTAACCAGCATCAGGTGCTGGTACAGCAGTGGGATGAACTACAGGTCGAATGGGGACAGTACCTGCTGGAGCAGAGTGTATGGTCCGCGCATCATCGGGTTGAAGCCGTGGCCGCGGACAAGATGAACATGGTAGTACCTGCAACCGAAGCGATCGAGATCGTCCGCCATGAGCAGCGATAAAGCGAGTGACATTCAGAATCAAGCGGCGCGCGGCTGGCGCATCTGGCTGGTTGTGGTGTTGCTCGCCCTGATCGTGGCGGCCATTACCTCCAAGCTTTTCTCGCTTTACACCAACGATCAGGATTTTCTGCGCAGTCAGGGTGATGCGCGTTCTCTGCGTACCATGCTCATTCCTGCACACCGTGGGCTGATCAGTGATCGCAACGGCGAACCACTGGCCGTCAGCGCGCCGGTGGCAACCATCTGGGCCGACCCCCTGAAAACCGACCTCCAGCATGCGGGGCTGACTCGGCTGGCTCAGTTGCTGGGGAAGCGTCCGCATGACATCAAGGCAGAGCTGACGGCCAACCGTGAGCGCCGTTTTCTTTATCTGAAGCGTCAGGTGACTCCGGAACTGGCCGAGAAGGTCGAGGCACTGGGGGTTACCGGCATCCATGTCGATCGTGAATACAAGCGCTATTACCCGTCAGGCGAGGTGAGTACCCATCTGGTCGGTTTCACCAACGTTGATGGTGAAGGCCAGGAAGGGCTGGAGCTGGCCTATAACCACAGCCTGCGTGGCGAGCCAGGGCGCAAGCTGGTACTCAAGGATCGCGTGGGACGTACCGTCAAACATATTCGTTCACTACAGGATGCCGATCCCGGTAACGACCTGCAGCTGAGTATCGATTTGCGTGTCCAGTACATGGCTTACCGTGAGATGAAAGCGGCAGTGGAAGCGCACAGGGCGGATTCGGGTTCAGCTGTCGTGCTGGATGCCCACACGGGTGAAGTTCTGGCACTGGTCAATCAGCCGTCCTATAACCCCAATGACCGTTCAGGGCTGAATACGTCGGCGCTGCGCAACCGGGCGTTGACCGATCTGTTTGAACCCGGTTCGACCATCAAGCCATTTACCGTGGCCGCGGCCATGATGAGCGGCGACTATACCGGTGATTCAGTCATTGACACCTCACCCGGCTTTATCCGGGTTTCAGGTGCCAGCATCAAGGACCACCGCAATTATGGCGAGCTGGACCTGACCGGTATTATCACCAAGTCCAGTAACGTCGGGGTCACCAAGCTGGCACTGGAAATGGAACCGGATGCGGTACGCAATCTGCTGTTCAATGTGGGGCTGGGTAAGGACACCGGTACCGGTTTTCCCGGTGAGCGCACAGGTGTCCTGCCTTATCTGAATGAACGTCAGCGCGTGGAGCGGGCCACCATGTCCTACGGATATGGTCTGTCCACGACTCTGCTGCAGCTGGCCCAGGCCTATGTGCCCTTGGCCGCGGACGGGATTTTTAGACCGGTAACCTTGCTCAAGCAGACTCAGCCCACGGCCGGGACTCGAGTGATGCCGCCGGGTATTGCGCCTCAGGTGCTGGAAATGATGGAAACCGTCATCGGTCCAGCGGGTACAGGCAGGCGTGCGGCTGTTGAAGGTTACCGTGTAGGAGGCAAGACCGGCACCGTGCACAAGGCCAGTGGCGGTGGCTATGCCGATGACAAATATGTCTCCGTTTTTACAGGGGTTGTCCCGATCAGCAATCCGCGATTCGTGATTGCCGTCATGGTGGATAACCCCAAAGGGCAGGAATATTTCGGCGGTTTGGTGGCGGCGCCGATTTTTTCCCGAATTGCGGGCGGGGCGTTGAGGTTGCTTAACGTGCCGCCGGACAAATGGCCTGAACCCGCGTCTTCACAGGTGGCGATGCAATGAGTATCTATACACAGTCCCTGTTAACACTGCTGCCGCAGGCGTCTTCGACGCTCGCGGCTTTGCCCGTTGATAGGCCGGTAGTGGTGTCCGGGCTGACCCTGGACAGTCGTCAGGTAAAGCCGGGTGATCTGTTTTTCGCCCGCAGCGGCGTCTCCTGTCGCGGTGCTGATTTCATCGCGGACGCTCAGCAGAAAGGTGCGGTCGCGGTTGTGGTTGAAGAGGGTGAGCTGACGGGCGCTGAGCGTGCCCGGATCAAGGTGCCATTGCTGGAAGTACAGGGACTGGACGCGGTCGTCGGAGAGGTGGCCAGTCGTTTTTATGGCAACCCCAGTCAGCACCTGAAGGTGATCGGTGTTACCGGTACCAACGGCAAAACCTCGTGCAGCAATTATCTGGCACAGGCGCTGGAATTGCTGGGTCATCGAGCAGCGGTTATCGGCACGCTCGGTAACGGTTTTCTGCAAGACCTCAAGCCGGCAACCCATACCACGCCGGATGCGATTGCCCTGCAGGCCTTGCTGGCCGAACTGAAGCAGGCGGGCGCGGAATACGTGGTGATGGAGGTGTCCAGTCATGCGCTGGATCAGCAGCGCGTGGCCGGTATGCGCTTTGTCGCGGCCGGTTTTACAAACCTGACCCGCGATCATCTGGATTATCACGGTGATATGGCGGCCTATGGAGACGCCAAGGCCAAGCTCTTCGTGGATCATATGCCGGCCCTGCAGGCGATCAACCTGGATGATGTGTTCGGTCGAACGCTCTGGCAACAACTGCAGCCGGTACAGGCTCGGGTCGAGGGGTTCGGGTTGAGTGAGCCGGGGGCAGACGTCAGGGTCGAAGGGCTGGCGTTTGGTCCCGAAGGGGCAGAATTCGCGCTGCGGGTCGGTGATGAATGCGCAGCAGTTAAAACGTCACTGATGGGCAGCTTCAATGTCAGCAACCTGTTGCTCTGCGCCACTTTGTTGCAGTTGATGGAGTATCCACTGGCGCAGGTGGCTGATGTGCTGGGCAAGGTTCAGCCCGTGGCGGGGCGGATGCAGGCTCTTCCAGTCGTTGCACACGCGCCGTCGGTAGTGGTGGATTTTGCGCACACCCCTGACGCACTGGCCCAGGCGCTGCAGGCGCTGCGTTTGCATCGTCCCTCCGAGGGGAGGCTGATATGTGTGTTTGGGTGTGGCGGTGATCGCGATGCCGGTAAACGTCCGGAAATGGGGCGAATCGTCTCTGAACTGGCCGATCAACTGGTGGTTACCAGTGACAACCCTCGTTCAGAGTCCCCGGCTGCCATTATTGCCGACATTCTGGCAGGCGTGAGTCCAGAAGCCGCCGTTCATGTAGAGGCCGATAGAGCAGCGGCCATCCGTTGGGCGATTGATCAGGCTGCGGCCGAAGATCTGGTGCTGATTGCAGGCAAGGGGCATGAGCGCTGGCAGGAGATCAATGGAGTCAAGGAGCCTTTTGATGACTGTCAACAGGCTTGGCATGTATTGCAGGAAGGAGCTGATGTATGATGCGCGCCTTCGAGCTGAATGAGCTCCAGCAGGTGCTGGGTGCGCAGCAGCTGGGTGAAAACTGTACGTTGCAACGAGTCGTGACCGACAGCCGTCTTCTGGCGCCGGGCGATCTTTTTGTGGCGCTGAAGGGCCCGAATTTTGACGGGCACGATTTTGTCGGTGCTGCCGAGTTGAAGGGGGCTGCGGCGGTTGTGGTGGACCACAGGGTCGATACCCGACTGCCCCAGTTGGTTGTCACCGACACCTTAAAAGCGCTGGGACAGCTGGGCGGTTATAACCGCTCGCTGTTCCGCGCACCGGTTTTTGCCGTGACCGGCAGTGGTGGCAAGACCACCGTGAAAGAAATGCTGGCGGGGCTGCTGGCGACCAAGGGCGAAGTACTGGCGACCGAGGGAAATCTCAATAACGAGATCGGTGCACCGCTGACTTTGCTGCGTCTGACGCCCGAGCACAGATCGGCGGTCATCGAACTGGGCGCCAGTGCTCAGGGCGAGATCGCCAGAACGGTTTCTTGTACACAGCCGGACGTGGCGATCCTGAATAATGCCATGGGTGCTCATCTTGAAGGCTTTGGTGGTCTTGAAGGCGTGGTGCGGGCCAAAGGCGAGATTTTTGGTGGCTTGCGCGAAGGCGGTGTCGGAGTGGTTAATCTGGATTCGCCTCATGCATCGGTCTGGATTGAGCGGTTGCACCGACTCAAGCGCAGGGTCTTTACCTTTGGGGTGGAGAATGGTGCTGCGGATATCAGTGCCAGCCATCTGGAGATGAATGACGATGGCAGCTGGCGATTCGTGCTGGATGATGGCACCGATCAGCTACCGGTGAACCTGAAGATTCTGGGTCGACATAACGTTGCCAATGCAACTGCAGCAGCGGCTGCCTGGGTTGCTGCGGGGATGCCTTTGCCACAGATATCCGGCGTGCTGGACCGGTTTACGCCGGTGGCCGGTCGTTTGAGCCCACACCGTTTGAAGAGCGGCGCCCTGGTGATTGACGACAGTTATAACGCCAATGCGGATGCGATCAAGGCGGCAACCGATCTGCTGGCACAGTTGTCCGGCGAACGGATTCTCGTATTGGGTGATATGGCTGAACTGGGTGAGGAATCTCCTCGCCTGCATGCCGAAGTTGGGCATTATGCTGCCGAGCGTGGCATTGAGCGCCTGCTGGTGACCGGTCCCAAGATGCAGGCTGCGGCGGATGCCTACACCTCGCTGAAGGTGGGGGCTGAACATTTTATGGAACAGAAGACATTGATTGAGCGATTGAAAACACTGCTGGCACCCGAAACCATCATTCTGGTCAAGGGCTCGCGCAGCGCGCAGATGGACAGGGTCGTTGCTGGCCTGCTGGAAGGGGACCACTGATACCATGCTTTTGCTATTAGCCGACTTCCTGTCACAGTTTCATACCGGTTTCGGAGTGTTCCGCTACATTACCCTGCGCGGCATCATGGGTATTCTTACGGCCCTCGGTATCTCCCTGTTTCTCGGTCCCTGGCTTATACGCAGGCTGAAAGAGAAACAGATCGGTCAGGCTGTGCGTGACGATGGTCCCCAGTCTCATCTGAGCAAGGCGGGGACGCCGACGATGGGGGGCGCCCTGATCCTGCTGTCGATCGCCATCAGCACGTTGCTGTGGAGTGACCTGAGCAGCCGCTATGTCTGGGTGACGTTGATCGTGACACTGATCTTTGGGGCCGTCGGCTGGGTGGATGACTGGCGCAAGGTGGTCGAGAAGAATCCTCGCGGTTTGCCTGCGCGCTGGAAGTACTTCTGGCAATCCATCGGCGGTATCGGCGCGGCCGTGGTGCTGTACATGACGGCCCAGTCACCGGTCGAGACTCAGCTCATTGTACCGTTCTTCAAGGACGTGGCGCTCGACCTGGGGATCTTCTTTGTAGTCTTCACCTACTTCGTCATTGTCGGCAGCTCCAATGCGGTCAACCTGACCGATGGACTGGATGGCCTGGCGATCATGCCAACGGTAATGGTTGCGGGGGCACTGGCAGTGTTCGCCTACCTCAGTGGACATGTGCAGTTCGCCAACTATCTGCACATTCCTTATGTGGCGGGCTCCGGTGAGCTGATCATCTTCTGCGGTGCCATAGTAGGGGCCGGACTGGGCTTTCTCTGGTTCAACACCTACCCGGCACAGGTGTTCATGGGCGACGTTGGGGCGCTGTCTCTGGGGGCTGCTTTGGGCGTGATCGCCGTGATTGTGCGTCAGGAGCTGGTGCTGGTCATCATGGGCGGTGTGTTCGTGATGGAGACGATCTCGGTCATTCTGCAGGTGGCTTCGTTCAAACTGACCGGTCGCCGCATCTTCCGCATGGCGCCGATCCACCACCACTTCGAACTCAAGGGCTGGCCTGAGCCGCGTGTAATCGTGCGTTTCTGGATCATCACCGTCGTACTGGTGCTGATCGGTCTTGCCTCGTTGAAGATTCGGTAACAGGAGAGCAGTGTGAGTCTGATCACGACTGACAAACAGCGCATTATCATCGGTCTGGGCCAGACCGGACTCTCCTGTGCGCGCTATCTCCATCGCAAGGGAGTTCCCTTTGCGATCTGCGATACCCGTGAGGCTCCTGCTGCGGCAGACAGCTTCAGAGCAGAGTTTCCGGGCGTCGAACTGCGTCTGGGTGAGCTGGACGCTGACTGGATGAGTCAGGTGCAAGAGCTGGTGATCAGCCCCGGCATCGACAAGCGACATCCCGCGATTCAGGCTGCGACCAGCGCCGGTGCAGCTCTGATCGGAGATATCGATCTGTTCTGTCGTGAAGCGAAAGCCCCTATCGTTGCGATTACAGGCTCTAACGCCAAGAGTACCGTGACGACGTTGGTGGGCTTGATGGCACAGCAGGCCGGTTTGAACGTGGGCGTGGGGGGCAATATCGGCACCCCGGCACTGGATCTGCTGCTGGATCCGGCGGAGCTCTACGTGCTGGAGCTGTCCAGCTTCCAGCTCGAAACCACTCATGAACTGCGAGCGGCTGCGGCGACGGTGCTCAATGTGAGCCCTGATCATCTGGATCGCTACGCGGGCATGCAGGATTACACCCTCACCAAGCAGCGGATTTATCGTGGCGCTTCGGTGGTGGTGGCCAACCGTCAGGATGCACTGACCCAGCCGTTGCTGGCACAAGGCGTTGAGCTGCGCACCTTTGGTCTCAACGAGCCTGATCTGAAGCAGTACGGATTGCGCGAGCATGACGGTGAAACCTGGCTCGCCTGCGGTCTGGAAAATTTGTTGCCGGAGTCGGCTCTGAAAATCCGGGGCCGCCACAATCTGGCCAATGCTCTGGCCGCGCTGGCCCTGGCCGATGCCGTGTCGATTCCGCGCGAAGCAGCGCTGGCCGCACTGCAGGTGTTTCCCGGACTGGAACATCGCTGTCAGTGGATTGCCGAAGTGAACGGTGTCAGCTACTTCAACGATTCCAAGGGTACCAATGTGGGTGCCACACTGGCGGCTCTGGATGGGTTGGGGGCAACTCTTGATGAAGGGGCGCAGCTGATACTGATCGCAGGAGGCGTAGGCAAGGAACAGTCGTTTGCAGAGCTTGACGCTCCATTGCAGCGTTTCAGTCGCGACCTGATCCTGATCGGTCGTGATGCCAAGCTGATTGCCGCCGAAGTCTCGCCCAACCGGACGCATTTTGCTGACTCGATGCAGGCGGCTGTTGCCAAAGCTCATGAACTGGCCCGCGCCGGTGATATCGTGCTCCTTTCACCGGCCTGTGCCAGTTTTGACATGTTCACCGGTTATGCCGAACGTGGCCAATGCTTCGTTCAGGCAGTGGAGGCGCTGACGTGAAACTGGGCCTGAGGCTTCCAATACCGGCACTGCCGGCACGCATGCGAGTACCGGAGGGCATGGCCCCGATGGACCCGCTGTTGTTGTGCTGCGCGCTGGCATTGATGCTGACGGGACTGGTCATGATTACGTCGGCGTCGATGGATGTGGCCGCGCGTGATTTCGGGTCGCCCGCCCATTTCATCATCCGCCACGGCAGTTTCGTGTTGCTGGGGCTTGCATGCGCCACTGTTGCGGCCTTCATTCCGGTCCGCACCTGGGAAAAGTACAGTGTGCCGCTGCTGGTCTTTGGTCTGGTTTTGCTCATTCTGGTGTTGATTCCCGGCATTGGGCGTGAAGTGAATGGCTCCCGCCGCTGGATCGGGCTGGGGCCGGTTAACCTGCAGGCCTCCGAAATCGCCAAGGCCTGTATGGTCATCTTTGTCAGCGGCTATCTGGTCCGTCGTCTGGACGAAGTCCGCAGCAGCTGGTGGGGCGTGATCAAGCCGGCTCTGCCGATGGGGGTGTACGGTGCGCTGCTGCTGGCGGAACCTGACTATGGTGCCCTGGTGGTGATGGTGGGTACGGTCGCCGGGATCGTCTTTCTGGGTGGCATGCAGTTCGCTCAGTTGGTGGTTGTCGTGCTGGGCGGTGGTGGACTGATCGCCTTGCTGGCGTTTGCGCAGCCCTACCGAATGGAGCGTTTGAAAAGCTTTACCGACCCCTGGGCAGATCCCTTCGGTGCCGGGTATCAGCTGTCTCAGGCACAGATCGCCTTTGGGCGGGGTGACTGGTTTGGAACGGGGCTGGGCAACAGTGTGCAGAAGCTGTTTTATCTGCCCGAGGCTCATACCGACTTCGTCTATTCAGTGTTGGCCGAGGAACTCGGGCTTGTTGGTGCGCTGTTGATCATCGGGCTTTACGTCTTAATGGTGGCCCGGATCTTCCGAATTGGGCGTCAGGCAGAAAAACAGCAGCGTTTTTACATGGCTTACCTGACCTATGGGTTCGGTTTCATTATTGCGGGTCAGGCACTGATCAACATCGGTGTGAATGTCGGCGCACTGCCAACCAAGGGGCTGACACTGCCGCTGCTCAGTTACGGCGGCTCCAGTCTGCTGGTGTGCGCCACTATGATCGCCATCGTGCTGCGTGTCGATTACGAATTGAAATGTCAGCGGTTGAATCTTCAGCCGCGAGAGCTGCCCTGGTTACGGCGGTTACTGAGACTTGAGGAGAAAACGGAATGAGCACCCGGGCACGCAAAGTGCTGATCATGGCAGGCGGCACCGGTGGGCATGTGTTCCCGGCGCTGGCAACAGCCGAGAAGCTGCAGCAGCAGGGTGTCGAGGTCGAATGGCTGGGCAGCCGCACCGGAATCGAAAACGAGATCGTTCCGGCTGCTGGCATCCCGCTGCACCGAATTTCCGTCACCGGACTGCGTGGCAAGGGGCGGTTAAGCTTGTTGCTGGCACCCTTCCGCCTGGCCAATGCATTGGGGCAGGCGTTGGCCGTGCTGCGTCGGGTGCGCCCGGATGCAGTGCTTGGCATGGGTGGTTTCGCTTCTGGCCCCGGTGGTCTGGCGGCCTGGCTGCTGCGCACCCCGCTGGTGGTGCACGAGCAGAATGCCATTCCCGGTATGACCAACAAGACGCTGGCGCGTTTTGCCGCGCGTGTTCTTCAGGCATTTCCACAGGCCTTTGCCGGCCGCAAGGGGGTGGAAACCACCGGCAACCCGGTGCGTGGTCCCATTCTTGATCTGGATGCTCCGGAGCAGAGAATGGCGGGCCGCGAAGGGGCGCTGCGGTTGCTGGTGGTTGGCGGCAGCCTGGGCGCGCTGGCAATCAATCAGGTTCTGCCTCAGGCATTGGCCAAGTTGCCGCCTGAGCAGCGCCCACAGGTATGGCATCAGACCGGCAAGCGCCATTTGGACGTTACGCAGCAGGCTTATGCCGAGGCTGGGGTAGAAGCCAGTGTGGTTCCCTTTATTGACCGTATGGACAAGGCCTACGGTTGGGCCGATCTGGTGTTGTGCCGCGCTGGAGCACTGACGGTGAGTGAAATTGAAATTGCCGGTCTGGCTGCGGTTTTTGTGCCCTTTCCCCATGCGGTCGATGACCATCAGACAGCCAATGCTCAGCACTTGCAGCAGGCCGGTGCTGCTCAGGTCATTCAGCAGGCCGATCTGGATGCTGACCGTTTGGCGCAGCTGCTGACGGAACTGAGTGAACGTAACAGATTATTGGATATGGCCCGGCGTGCCCGACAGCAGGCGCGCCCCGATGCCAGTGACAGGGTGGCAGCGGTCTGCCTGGAGGTAATGCAGTGAAAGCGGTAAACCGCAGTGTAAAAGTGTATGAAGTGCCTGAAATGCGTCGTATCCGTCGGATTCACTTCGTCGGTATCGGTGGCGTTGGCATGTGCGGTATTGCCGAAGTACTACTGAATCAGGGCTACGAAATCAGTGGTTCCGATATCCGCCCGTCGGCGACCACTGAACGTCTGCAGGCGCTGGGAGCCGAGATCTTCATCGGTCACGCGCAAAGCAATGTCAGTCGTGCTGATGTGGTTGTCACCTCAACGGCGGTCAAGGCGGATAATCCTGAAGTTTTGGCAGCACGCGAATTGCGTATCCCGATTGTGCGCCGTGCCGAGATGCTGGCTGAACTGATGCGTTACCGTCACGGTATTGCGGTGGCGGGTACCCATGGCAAGACCACGACGACCAGTCTGATGGCATCCATCATGGCGGAGGCGGGACTGGATCCGACCTTCGTAATTGGCGGTCGTTTGAACAGTGCCGGTACCAATGCGCAGCTGGGTGGCAGCCGTTATCTGGTCGCGGAGGCAGACGAGAGCGATGCTTCATTCCTGCATCTGCAGCCGATGGTATCGATTGTGACCAACATCGACGCCGATCATATGGACACCTACGGTGGTGACTTCGGCAAGCTGAAGCAGACATTTGTCAACTTCCTGCATAACCTCCCGTTCTATGGGCTGGCGGTGCTCTGCACAGAAGATCCTGTGGTGCGCGAGATTCTGCCGGAAGTCAGCCGTCCCGTGCTGACCTATGGCTTTCATGAGGAAGCAGACTACCGTGCCGTCGATATTCGTCAGCAGGGGATGAGAACCTGCTTTACGGTCATGCGTCCTGGCAACCTGCCGCCGCTTGATGTTTGTGTCAATATGCCGGGCCGTCACAATGTGCTGAATGCGTTGGCCTGCATTGTGGTTGCACTTGATGAAGGCATCGATGAAGGCGCTATTGTACGTGCACTGGATCGTTTTGAGGGCGTGGGCCGCCGCTTCCAGGTGCTGGGCGAGTTGCCGGTGGCCGGGGGCGAAGTGACCCTCGTGGACGACTACGGTCATCATCCGACCGAGGTGCAAGCGGTTATCAAGGCGATCCGTGAAGGCTGGCCTGAGCGACGTCTGGTGATGATTCACCAGCCGCACCGATATACCCGTACCCGCGACCTCTATGAAGACTTCGTCAAGGTGCTGTCTGAGGTTGACCTGTTGTTGCTGATGGAAGTCTATCCGGCGGGTGAAGAGCCGATACCGGGAGCCGATTCGCGCAGTCTTTGTCGCAGTATCCGCCAGCGTGGTGTGGAGCCCGTGTTTGTGGAAGGCCCGGAAGGGGTAGCGGATATTCTGCGCAATGTACTGCAGCCCGGAGACCTGCTGCTGACTCAGGGAGCCGGCAATATCACCAGCCTGGCACACCAGTTGATCAATGAATCCCTGGTGGCAAAAGCCAAGGGGACAGATAAATGAGTGATCTGATGCAATCAAGAGACGTGGCAGCATTCGGGCGCGTGGCCGTGATCATGGGGGGGACCTCTGCCGAGCGCGAGATCTCGCTGCGCAGTGGTCATGAAGTACTGAAGGGGCTTCAGGCTGCGGGTGTTGATGCCTTCGGTATTGATCTGGGCAATGCCGGTGCCAACCCGGTGGCTCAGCTGCTGGACAGCCAGTTTGATCGTGCATTCCTGATTCTGCACGGTCGCGGTGGCGAGGACGGCACCATTCAGGGACTGCTGGAAATGATGGGCAAACCCTATACCGGCAGTGGTGTCGCCGCTTCGGCGCTGGGCATGGACAAGCTGCGCTGTAAGCAGCTGTGGCAGGGTGCCGGCTTGCCAACCCCCGCTTTTGCCGTACTGGATGCCAATACGGATCTGGGCATGGTTGAGGCTCAGCTGGGGTACCCGATGATGGTCAAACCCGCGCACGAAGGCTCCAGCATCGGCATGAGCAAGGTGCGCAGTCGTGCAGAGCTGGAAAGCGCATATGCGGCCGCCAGCGAGTATGACAGCTGTGTCATTGCCGAGCAGTGGGTAAATGGTCCCGAGTTCACCATTGCACTGCTCAACGGACAGGCGCTGCCGGTGATTCGACTGGAAACGCCGCATGATTTTTACGATTTCGATGCCAAGTACGCCGCTGCGGATACGCATTACCACTTTGATACCCGACTGACAGAAGCGCAGACGGAAACGTTGCAGCAGCTGGCGTTGCAGGCTTTCAATGTGGCTGGCTGCCGTGGCTGGGGACGTATCGACGCGATGATGGATGCTGACGGGCATTTTCAGTTGCTGGAAGTCAACACGGCGCCCGGCATGACTGATCACAGTCTGGTGCCTATGGCCGCGCGAGAAGCCGGCATCAGCTTCGAGCAGCTGGTGGTCGAAATTCTGAGCATTGCTGAGGCGTAATCATGACCGGTACAGAGACTCAGGATGCAACCGGACAGGGCCTTGACCGCCACTGGCGTGCCGTTGTCATCCTGACTCTGTTGGTCGTGTTTTTGGGTGTCGGCAGTTCGGTGTTGCGAGAGTTATGGAGCTGGCTGAACCAGCCGGTCGCCGAGGTGCGTGTGGGGGGAGCAACCCGTCACCTGGACAAGACACTGCTGGCGCAGACGCTGGCGGCCGGACTGGATCGACCGCTGTTGCAGTTGGACTTGAAAGTACTGCAGGAACGGCTGGTACAGGATCCCTGGGTGCACAACGCGAGTGTACGTCGACAGTGGCCACCGGCGGTTGAGGTGGTGCTGGAGGAAGAGGTTCCCGTTGCGCGCTGGGGTGATAAAGGGCTGCTCAATCATCAGGGCGATATTTTCTGGCCCGAGCTCAAGCCCGAGTATGCGGCGCTGCCAAAACTGACGGGGCCTGCGCATGAAACGGTCAGGATCATGCAGCAGTACCACGATTTGAATCGCATGTTCTCGGCGGCCGGATTGCGCCTGACGGGATTGATGCTGGAGTCGCGCGGTGCGTGGACGCTGGAACTGGATAACGGCATTCGCGTGATTGCAGGTCGTGAAGAACTGGTGCCGAGGCTGAAAAGGTTTATTCGTATCTATCAACAGAGCCTGGCGAGTCGGGCAGGGCAGATAGAACAGGTTGATATTCGCTATACCAATGGCGTGGCCGTGAGTTGGCGCGCAGGAGCAGGTAATAACAATGCAGGTTAAGGGTGACATGGCAGGCAACATGATCGTTGCACTCGATATCGGCACCTCGAAAGTGGTCTGCCTGGTCGGTGAAGTGACGCCCCAGGGCACGATCGAGATTGTCGGAGTGGGGTCACACCCCTCGCGAGGTCTCAAACGTGGTGTCGTGGTCAATATCGAATCCACGGTGAGCTCGATTCAGCGGGCGGTGGAAGAGGCCGAACTGATGGCAGGCTGCAAGGTACACGGTGTGACCGTGGGCATCGCAGGCAGCCATATCAGCAGCCTGAATTCCCATGGCATTGTGGCAGTACGTGATCGTGAAGTGTCCGACTACGACCTCGAGCGTGTGATTGATGCGGCTCGTGCGGTGGCGATTCCGGCCGATCAGAAAATCCTGCACATCCTGCCACAGGAGTACCTGATCGATAATCAGGAGGGGATCAAGGAACCGCTGGGTATGTCCGGGGTCCGTCTTGAGGCCAAGGTGCACCTGGTAACCGGTGCGACCAATGCTATCCAGAATATCGAGAAATGTATTCGTCGCTGCGGCCTTGAAGTGGATGCGGTCGTCCTGGAGCAGCTGGCATCCAGCTATTCCGTGCTGACTGAGGACGAGAAGGACCTGGGGGTCTGCATTGTCGATATTGGTGGTGGTACCACGGATATTGCCGTCTTTACCGGTGGCTCCATTCGCCATACAGCCGTGATCCCGATCGCGGGTGATCAGGTGACCAATGATATTGCCATGGCATTGCGTACTCCGACTCAGCATGCAGAGCAGATCAAGATCAAGTATGCCTGTGCGCTGGCTCAGCTGGCGCAGGCGGACGAGATGATCAAGGTCCCGAGCGTAGGCGATCGTCCGGCTCGGGATTTGTCGCGTCAGGCGCTCGCGGAAGTCGTTGAGCCGCGCTACGAAGAACTGTTCACTCTGGTGCAGGCTGAACTGCGTCGGAGTGGTTTTGAGGACCTGGTGGCAGCCGGGATCGTGTTGACCGGCGGGACCTCCAAGATGGAAGGGGCTGTCGAGCTGGCGGAAGAAATCTTCCATATGCCGGTACGACTGGCCAAGCCGCAAGGCATCCGTGGAATGGAAGCGCAGTTGAGTAACCCGATCTATGCCACCAGTATCGGTTTGCTGCATTACGCTCGTCAGGATCATGAGGTCCCGATGGCGCCGATCGCGGCAGAATCGTCACCGACACAGGAGCTGGTACCGATTCTGGAGCGGGAGCCACGTCCGGGGCTGGGGGATTACCTGAAGCGGTTCAAGACCTGGTTGCAGGGCAACTTTTAAGCATTCAATTTTTAGTTAGTCGCCGGAGATGCCGGAAGGTAGTGAGAGGCGTCCGGAGAGGAGGAAAAGATGTTTGAACTGGTAGAAAGCGTAACGCAGAGCGCACTGATCAAGGTGATTGGTGTGGGGGGCGGCGGCGGTAACGCCGTGCAATACATGGTCGATACCGAGGTCGAGGGGGTTGAGTTCATCTGTGCCAACACCGATGCTCAGGCGCTCAGCCGCAACGCCGCCCGTACGGCACTGCATATCGGCGGTGAGCTGACCAAGGGCCTGGGCGCGGGCGCGAACCCGGAGATCGGCCGACAGGCGGCTCTGGAGGATCGTGACAGGCTCGCAGAGACCCTGTCCGGTGCTGACATGGTGTTTATCACCGCCGGCATGGGCGGTGGTACCGGCACTGGTGCTGCGCCCATCGTAGCGGAAGTGGCTCGTGAACTGGGCATTCTGACGGTTGCGGTCGTGACCCGTCCGTTCCCGTTCGAAGGCCGCAAGCGCATGAAAATTGCGGAAGCCGGCATCGCCGAGCTGCGTGATGCAGTGGACTCGCTGATTATCATCCCCAACGAGAAGCTGATGCAGGTGCTGGGCAAAAACTGCAGTCTGGTCAACGCTTTCAGCGCCGCCAACGATGTTCTGAAAGGTGCGGTGCAGGGCATTGCCGATCTGATTACCCGTCCGGGCATGATCAACGTTGACTTCGCTGACGTGCGCACCGTTATGTCTGAGATGGGCATGGCGATGATGGGGACAGCCGTTGCCCGTGGTGACAACCGTGCTGAAGAGGCTGCAGAAGCCGCCATTCGCAGCCCGCTGCTGGAAGATATCGACCTGCGCGGTGCCAGCGGTATTCTGGTCAACATCGCCGCCGGTGAAGACCTGAGCCTGGGTGAGTTCACTGAGGTGGGTAACATCGTCGAGCAGTATGCCGATGAAGACGCAACCATCGTGGTGGGCACCGTCATCGACCCGTCACTGGGTGATGAGCTGAAAGTCACCGTTGTTGCGACCGGGCTGGATCGTGCCCGTGAGCCGGAAATGACAGTCGTTCACGGGAACAGCGCCAACAGCCGCAAGCCTGATGGCTCATTGAACCTGGACGAAATTGAGCTGCCAACCATTCTGCGCCGTCAGCGCGAAGAGGCACTTGTGGATAAGCCCAAACAGGATGCCACAGCTGAGAAGTCCCATAAGGACGACTACGGAAGCCTGGACATCCCGACCTTCCTGCGTCGTCAGGCTGACTGAAAAATAGTCAGCCTGACGGGCCTGTGCCAATTGTATAAAGGGTGTCGGGTTTGTTAAAATTTCAAGATATTTTTGTAAATTCAGGTTGGCATAGCGGATGATCAAACAGCGCACACTCAAAAACAGCATCAAGGCCACTGGCGTCGGTCTTCACACTGGTCAGAAGGTGTACCTGACGCTGAAGCCGGCACCGGTCCATACCGGTATCGTATTCCGCCGAGTGGACCTGGATCCTGTTTTCGAGATTGAGGCCCGCGCTGACAATGTTGCAGATACCACGCTGTCGACCAATCTGGCGCGTGATGGTGTACGTGTTGCCACGGTTGAGCACCTGCTTTCCGCACTGGCGGGCTTGGGTATTGATAATGCCTATGTAGAGCTGAGCGCCGAAGAAGTGCCGATCATGGACGGCAGTGCGGCACCTTTCGTCTTTCTGATCCAGTCTGCAGGTATCGAAGAGCAGAGCGCGCCGAAGGAATTCATCCGGATCAAGCAGGAAGTCACCGTAAGCCATGAAGGCAAAACGGCAACCTTCAAGCCGTTCAATGGCTTCAAGGTGGGCTTCTGCATCGAGTTCGACCATCCGGCTTTTGCCAACCGTAACATGGAAGCAGTGCTGGACTTCTCCAGTACTTCCTTCGTGAAAGAAGTCAGCCGCGCTCGCACCTTCGGTTTCATGCGTGATATCGAATATCTGCGTTCGCAGAATCTGGTACTCGGTGGCAGCTTCGAAAACGCGATCGTCGTAGACGACTTCAAGATTCTCAACGAAGACGGCCTGCGCTACGAAGACGAGTTCGTTAAGCACAAGGTGCTGGACGCGATCGGTGATCTCTACTTGCTGGGCAAGAGCCTGATTGGTGAATTCTACGGTCACAAGTCCGGTCACTATCTGAACAACATGCTGCTGCGCAAGCTGCTGGCAACCGAGGGAGCCTGGGAAACCGTGACCTTCGAGGATCAGGCAAACCCTGTGCCTATCTCCTACCACCGTCCTGTCGCGGCGGGTTGAACCTTACCTCAAAAGCCGGCTTTCAAATGCCGGCTTTTGTGTTTTTGGGCTTCCTGTCTGGCCGCTAATAAGACAGATCAAAATTCCGCGCCATTGACATTCAATTATCCGCCCCAATACAGGTAGAATGTCGTATCCATTTTTCTGGCAAAGATTGCTGCGGTGCAGGAGCAGGTCTTTGCATTCAACCGGTTAAAAGTCGAATTATGCTGTCACTGTTCAAGAAGATACTGGGAAGTAAAAACGATCGTGAGCTGAAGCGACTGGGCAAGGTCGTCAAGCAGATCAACGATCTGGAAGCGAGTTTCGAGGCACTCTCAGATGCCGATCTCAAGGGACAGACGGTTGCTTTCCGTGAACGGCTTGAGCAGGGCGAGGCGCTGGACAAACTGCTGCCCGAAGCCTTTGCGGCGGTCCGTGAAGCTTCCAAACGCGTCATGGGAATGCGCCATTTCGATGTTCAGCTGATCGGTGGCATGGTGCTGCATGACGGCAAGGTTGCCGAGATGAAGACCGGTGAGGGTAAAACTCTTGTCGCTACCCTGGCCGTATACCTCAACGCACTGCCGGGTAAGGGCGTTCATGTTGTGACCGTGAACGACTATCTGGCACAGCGTGACGCCAGCTGGATGCGTCCGCTCTATGAATCACTCGGGCTGACGGTCGGTGTTGTTTTCTCGGGTCAGGATTCTGAGTCCAAGCGTGCAGCCTATGCGGCCGACATCACCTACGGTACCAACAACGAGTTCGGTTTCGACTACCTGCGCGACAACATGGCGTTCAGCATCAACGACAAGGTGCAGCGCGATTTCCATTTTGCCGTGGTCGATGAGGTGGACTCCATCCTGATCGACGAGGCGCGTACGCCGTTGATCATCTCCGGACCTGCCGAAGACAGCTCCGCGACCTATCACAAGATCAATCAGCTGATTCCTGAGCTGAAACAGTTCCATGGTGAGATCGATCCCAAGGACACGACTCAGGTTATCGATGAGCACTTCGTTGTCGACGAAAAGAACCGTACCGTAGAGCTGACTGAATCCGGCCATCAGCTGGTCGAGGATCTGCTGATCGAACACGCCATGCTGCAGGAAGGTGAGAGCCTTTATGCACCTCAGAACCTGAACCTGTTGCACCACGTGCTGGCGGGCCTGCGTGCTCACTACCTGTTCCAGCGTGACAAGGACTACATCATTCAGAACGGCCAGATCGTTATCGTTGACGAGCATACTGGCCGTATCATGCCGGGGCGCCGCTGGTCAGAAGGTCTGCACCAGGCGGTGGAAGCGAAGGAAGGTGTACAGATCCAGATGGAAAGCCAGACCCTGGCTTCCACGACTTTCCAGAACTACTTCCGCCTGTACGAAAAGCTGTCCGGTATGACCGGTACTGCCGACACAGAAGCGTACGAACTGCGCCAGATCTACGGTCTGGACGTGGTGGTGATTCCGACCAACCGTCCTGTACAGCGTAAGGACTACAACGACATCGTTTTCCTCACCATGGAGGAGAAATACCAGGCGATCGTCAAAGAGATTCGTTATTGCCGTGAGCATAACCGTCCGGTGCTGGTCGGTACGGCGTCAGTGGAATCTTCGGAGCTGCTGTCAGCACTGTTGAACAAGGAAAAGATTCCGCACAACACGCTGAACGCCAAGAACCACGGTCGTGAGGCTGACATCATTGCTGAAGCCGGACGTCCTGGCGCAGTCACCATCGCAACCAACATGGCCGGTCGTGGTACCGACATCATGCTGGGTGGCAAGCTCGAAGCGGAAATTGCTGCACTGGGCGAAGATGTGAATGATGCTCAGGTTGACGAGGCGCGTGAAGAGTGGCGCAAGCGTCACGAGCAGGTACTGGAAGCCGGTGGTTTGCATATTATCGGTACCGAACGACATGAGTCCCGTCGTATCGACAACCAGCTTCGAGGCCGTGCCGGTCGTCAGGGTGACCCGGGCTCGTCCCGTTTCTTCCTGTCGCTGGAAGATGACCTGATGCGCATTTTCGCCTCCGAGCGCGTCCGTTCATTCATGCAGGCTCTGGGCATGGAGAAGGGCGAAGCGATCGAGCACAAGATGGTGACCAACGCCATCGAGAAAGCCCAGCGCAAGGTAGAAGGCCGCAACTTCGACATTCGTAAGGCGCTGCTTGAGTACGATGACGTGGCGAACGACCAGCGTAGCGTGATCTATGATCAGCGTAACGAAGTGATGGCGTCCGACGATATCTCTGAAACCATCGAGTCGGTTCGTGACGAAGTGATCGACAACACGATCAGTGAGCATGTGCCGCCACAGAGCCTGGAAGAGATGTGGGATATCCCTGGTCTTGAAAAGGCGCTAGAAACCGAATTTGCGCTCAAGCTGCCGATACAGCAGTGGCTGGATGAAGATGACTCTCTGCACGAAGAAACGCTGCGCGAGAAGATTCGCAGTGAAATTCTGGTGGCCTATCAGGCGAAGGAAGAGGCTGTAGGTGCTCAGACGTTGCGCATGTTCGAGAAGCAGGTAATGCTGCAGGTACTGGACACGCTGTGGAAAGAACACCTGCAGACCATGGACCTGCTGCGTCAGGGTATCCACTTGCGGGGTTATGCGCAGAAAAACCCGAAACAGGAATATAAGCGTGAAGCCTTTGCCCTGTTCCAGGATCTGCTGGAAAATATCAAGCGTGACGTGGTACGTATTCTGAGCCACGTTCAGGTACGTCAGCCTGAAGAAGTGGAGCGGATGGAAGAAGAGCGCCGCGCTCAGGCCGAACGTCAAAAAATGAATTTCGAGCATGCCCAGAGCAGTGGCATGGGAGAACAGCAGGACGCACCCGACGCTGCTGATCAGGGTGATAATGCCGAGCCCTTCAAGCGTGAAACGCCAAAAGTAGGGCGCAACGAGCCCTGCCCGTGTGGCTCCGGCAAGAAGTACAAGCAGTGTCACGGTAAACTCAGTTAATCATTACGAAGGAAAACAAGCATCATGGCAGTTGGTCCGGCTACTTTGCCTCAATTACATCCGGTGAAAGGGTTTCGTCTCGGTATCGCATCCGCGGGGATCAAGAAACCGGGCCGACGTGACGTGGTGCTGATGGAGCTGGCCGAAGGCAGCTCGGTGGCAGGCGTATTCACCCTGAATGCGTTTTGTGCCGCACCGGTACGGATTTGCAAACAGCATCTGGCGACATCTCCGATTCGTTACCTGCTGGTGAATACCGGTAATGCCAACGCGGGTACCGGTGAAAAGGGCATGGTGGATGCCATGGCCTGTTGTCAGGCTCTGGCCGAGCGCTGCGATGTGCCGGTTGAAGCCGTGTTGCCCTTCTCCACTGGGGTTATTGGTGAGCCGCTGCCGGTCAGCAAGATCGTCAACGTGCTGGAAGATGCCAAGGCTGATCTGTCCGAGGACAACTGGGAGCAGGCAGCCTGGGGCATCATGACCACTGACACTCGTCCCAAGGCGGCCAGCGAACAGATCGAATACCAGGGCAAAACCATTACCCTGACCGGTATCTCCAAAGGCTCCGGTATGATCATGCCCAATATGGCAACCATGCTGGGCTATGTTGCGACCGATGCCGAAGTGCCGCAGGAGCTGCTGCAGCAGTGGATGAGCAAGGTTGCAGATCGTTCATTCAACCGCATCACGGTTGACGGTGACACTTCGACCAACGACTCTTGCATGCTGGTCGCGACCGGTACCAGTGGTGTGCGTGTTGACGGCTCTGACTACGAGCTGGCGGCCCTGTTTACCGAAGCACTGGAGCGTGTGATGCTGTCGCTGGCACAGGCCATCGTGCGCGACGGCGAAGGGGCAACCAAGTTTGTCGAGGTCTGTGTTGAGTCGGCCGGGACCAGCCAGGAAGCGCTCGACGTTGCTTACACCATCGCTCACTCGCCGCTGGTCAAGACCGCGCTCTTCGCCAGTGATCCGAACTGGGGCCGTATCCTGGCCTGTGTGGGACGTGCCGGTATCGATAATCTGGATCTTGAAGCCCTGCAGATCTACCTCAACGACGTTTGTATCGTTGAAAATGGTGGTCGTGCAGCCAGCTATACCGAAGAAGCCGGTCAGGCGGTAATGGATGGCGAAGAGATTCTGATCCGCGTAGTCCTGAATCGTGGCCAGGTGACCGAACGTGTCTGGACGACTGACCTTTCCCATGATTACGTCAGCATCAACGCGGATTATCGCAGCTGATTCATGCCCAAACTGATCCACGTTGCCGCGGCCGTCATTCGTGACCGCCGCGGTCATATTCTGATTGCCCGCCGTCCTGACGATAAGCATCAGGGTGGCCTTTGGGAATTTCCCGGCGGCAAAGTGGAGCCCAATGAGCCTGTAGCAGACGCACTGGCGCGTGAACTGCAGGAAGAACTGGGTATTCAAGTCACCTCTGCCCGTCCGCTCATCCTGATTCCTCATCATTATCCCGACAAATCCGTGCTGCTGGATGTATGGGACGTCGATGGCTTTAAGGGTGAGGCGCATGGAGCAGAGGGTCAGCCGATCTGCTGGGTCGCTCCTGAACAGTTGGATGAATATGACTTCCCGGCTGCGAATACGCCAATTGTTGCGGCGGCACGTTTGCCTGAGCGAATGTTGATTACCGGTTCAGCTGCCACACAACAGGAATATGCCGAGCGTTTGCAGGCGGCTTTGGGGCAGGGTATCAAACAGGTCATGCTGAGGGCCAAGACTCTCTCCGAGTGCGAATTTGCGGACCTCTTCAAAGCATTGCTGCCATTGTGTCAGCAGCAGGGCGCATGTCTTGGCGTGAACACCTCGGTGGAGCAGGCCAATGCGCTTGGAGCCGAGCACCTGCATCTGACCTCGGAACGTCTACTGGCGCTGGGTGATCGAGCCGAATTTAACGGCCGCTGGCTGAGTGCTTCTTGTCATAACCCTGAGCAGATCCGAATGGCTGAGGAAAAAGGGCTCGACTTTATCACCCTGTCACCTGTTCAGCCGACCTCGTCCCATCCGGGAGAACCGGCTCTGGGCTGGCCATGTTTTGCCGAGTGGGTAGCTGAATGTACGCTGCCGGTTTATGCGCTGGGTGGACTGGATGAAGCCGACCTGAGCAGGGCGCGTGAGCAGGGAGCCCAGGGCATCGCGGCGATTTCGGCATGGTGGTAATCGGTACAGCGCGGCAGGCATAAAAAACGGCACACTCACTTGGAGGTGCCGTTTTTTGTTTCAGGCCAATTACGCCGAGTCTTTGGCTCTGCTTAATCCTCGATGATGCGCATGGACAGGTCGACGGCCTGGCAATGCTTGGTCAGTGCACCAATGGAAATGTAGTCCACGCCGGTGTTGGCGTAATCCAGCAGTGTTGCATCGGTAATATTGCCTGAGGCTTCCAGCTTGGCACGGCCAGCGGTCTGCTTCACTGCGGCGATCATCCGTTCAGGGCTGAAATTGTCCAGCATGACGATATCGGCACCCGCCACCAGCGCACGTTCCAGCTGCTCTTCGGTTTCCACTTCGATTTCCACCGGCTTGCCCGGGTGATTACGGCGCGCCGTCTCGATAGCCTGTTCAATGCCGCCGCAGGCCATGATGTGGTTTTCCTTGATCAGGAAGGCATCGTAGAGACCGATACGATGGTTGGAGCAGCCACCGCAGCTCACGGCGTATTTCTGCGCCATGCGCAGGCCGGGGATGGTCTTGCGTGTATCCAGCAGCGTCACAGGAGTACCGGCAACGCGCTGGGCGTATTCGTGACTCACTGTCGCGGTGCCCGACAGCGTCTGCAGAAAGTTCAGCGCTGCACGTTCACCGGTCAGCAGGGAACGTGCGGAACCTTCCAGACGGAACAGCACCTGATCGCGCTCAACCAGGTCCCCATCCTGAACCAGCCACTCCACTTTCACACTGGGGTCCACCTGGCGGAACACCTCGTCAACCCAGGCCTGGCCGCACACAACGGCGGTCTGGCGTGAGATCACCCGGGCTTTCTTCTGGTCACTGGCCGGAATCAGTTCAGCGGTAATGTCACCGTTGCCTACATCTTCCAGCAGGGCGGTGCGCACATTTTCTTCAATGATCGGTTTGAGCTCGGTCAGCGTCAGCATGGTGGCGGGCCTGTCCCTATGATGTACTATGGAGCGCGCATTTTAACGGAAATAGGACAGTCTGAGTATGCTGTCTGGCCAGAGTCTGCGAACACCCAGTCCATGGATATCATTGATCATCGTATTACGGATGCCACCTACATACCCTCGCCGAACTGCAATGAGCGCCCGGAGGGGGAAATTTCACTGTTGGTCATCCACAACATCAGCCTGCCACCGGGACAGTTCGGCGGCGGGCATGTGACCGAACTGTTTACCAACCGGCTGGATCCTGATGAGCATCCCTATTTCGCTGAAATTCAGGGAATGGAAGTGTCGGCGCACCTGCTCATCGAGCGGGACGGAACCATGACCCAGTTTGTGCCTTTTGATCGTCGCGCCTGGCATGCCGGAAAATCGATCTTTGAGGGGCGTGAGGCCTGCAATGACTTTTCCATCGGCATTGAACTGGAAGGTACCGATCATACCCCCTATACCGATGCCCAGTATGAGGCGTTGGCTGTGGTGACCCGGGCGTTGATGCGGGCCTATCCGCAGCTGACGAAAGACCGTATTACCAGTCACAGTAATATCGCCCCGGGCCGCAAGACCGATCCCGGTTCTGTCTTCGACTGGTCACGCTACCGGCGATCTCTTGGATGATCTGAGAATCGTTTTCAATTATGATATGCAACCCGTAATTCTTTCGTCCCGAGGACAGCATGGCCGCTTTGCTCAGTATTGAAGGTCTTAAATGTGCTTATCAGTCGCAGACAGTGCTGGATGGCGTTGCTCTGTCGATGGAGCAGGGCGAAATCGCCTGCCTGCTGGGACCGAGTGGCTGTGGCAAGACCACCGTATTGAGAGCCATTGCCGGCTTTATCAACCCTCAGGCAGGGGTTGTGCGTCTGGGTGAACAAGTGATCAGCAGTCCGCAGCAGGTTGTACCGCCGGAGAAGCGTGGCATGGGCATGGTGTTTCAGGACTATGCGCTGTTTCCACATCTGAGCATCGCGGACAACATCGCGTTTGGCCTGAGTAGTCTGGGCCGTAATGAAAAGCGCAAGCGCGTTCAGGAAGTGCTGGATCTGGTAGAGCTTCCTGATCTGAGCGGTCGTTATCCGCATGAACTCTCCGGTGGCCAGCAGCAGCGTGTTGCTCTGGCGCGCGCACTGGCCCCCAACCCCCGTCTGCTGTTGATGGATGAGCCTTTCTCCAACCTGGATACCGATCTGCGACGTCAGCTGTCTCAGGAGGTACGCCATATCCTCAAGCAGCGTGATATTGCGGCGATCATGGTGACCCATGATCAACAGGAAGCCTTCACCATCAGTGACAAGATCGGCATCCTCTCGGCAGGCAAGGTGCAGCAGTGGGGAACTCCCGAAGCCCTGTATTTCCAGCCGGCGACCCCGGAAGTGGCTGCCTTTGTCGGCAAGGGCGAACTGTTCAGTGGTCGTGTGCTGGAAACCATGGCTGTCGAAACAGAGCTTGGGCTGCTGGAGTTTGCCGAGCCTTTGGGCGTGGATGGCGGCTGTGACGTTCAACTCTTCCTGCGTCCCGGTGACCTCTATCTGAGCCATGAGGGAGGTGTGCCAGGCGTCATTCTCAGCTCCGAGTTTCAGGGCAGCCAGGTGCTCTACCGTCTGCGTCTGGGGTCCGGACGTGAAGTCGAAGTGCTGGAGCAGGGCTTGCACCGTTATGCTGAAGGTGAGCAGCTGAGCGTGCACGTAGCGGTTCACCGTCCTATCGTTTTTTCTTCCTGTCCTATCCGTTGACCCCGATCCGCTGAAGCAGGCTTGGCACAGAGCCTGCGAAAGACACCCCGAATACCCATTTTTCAGGGCTAAGGATAGGGGGTAGTGCATGCCTGAAGCGCATTTTCGACTGGATTCATGGTCTGAAATGGTTCAGTATCAAACGATTATGGATATTGTGTTGCAGGAAACTGTGCCTGCACTCTCATACCTGTACGCATGCTTGTTTTCAACGGAGGAAAATGGCTGTGACTCATCGATTTTCTCGTAAAGTCAGTTGGTTAAAATCCTCGCACGAGCTGTTTGCTTGAGTAAAAACACGCATGTCTATAATGTTAAATGGCTTCGATCTGGCAAGGAGTAGTTAGAATTTATGAAAGGGAAAGTTACCCTGTGGAAAGATGATAAGGGCTTTGGGTTCATACAGCCTGATGACGGTTCTGAGCAATTATTTTTCCATGTTTCCAGCGTTAAGACTAATGCTAGGAGGCCCCAAGTCGGCGATCGAGTTCTTTACGAGCCAATGCGTGACTCTCAGCAAAGGCTTAAAGCCAAAGGTGTCGTGATCGAAGGCGTAAAGAAAAGCTCAAGTACATCTCCGGTAAAACGCCCAATTGAAATCGAACCGCCGAAGAAAAACATTGTTGATTACGTTTCAATCCTGGTTGCCTTGATATCGATTGCTGCCGCCGGTTTTGAGTTTTACAGCTCAAGCGCAATAGAGAGCAGCTGGCCTTTTGTTATCCCTGCGGTTATTTCTTTTTTTATCTTGAACCGCCAGAAAAAACCAAGAGAAAAATCGTTTTCATGTTCACGTTGCCGCAAAATAGCGGAATATGACGCACGAACAATACAGGCTTGGAATAATGGCTTCACCAAACTGTATTGTGGACCTTGCCACCATCAATGGCTCAAGGACAACCCGAGGCATCAGCAGGGCGCAATGCATAATCAGGGGCGTGGTTGCCTTGGGGTGTTGGCTCTCTTGGTAATTATGCCGGTTTTAGGGGGTATAGGTTTGTATCAGTGGCTGGCATGAGCAGCCGTTTAACAAATCATACAACTACAGCCCTTCGAGCTTGGAGCTCCAAACCGCTGTGCAGTTTGGAGACCCAGCAGGGCGTCGTAAACCTTAGACCAGAGAGACAGCATAAATGATAGATGAAAAGGATGAATTTACTCGCTACAGGGAGAAGGCTAAAGCCCAATCATCAAAGGCGGTGCTTCAAGGCTTTCTGGATTTGATGAAGCATGAAATGCATTTGAGAAGTGAAGACGTTCAGCCCTCACACAGCTTCTGGTATCACCGCCCAACCCGAGACTTTCCGCCGAAATCCATTCGCTATCCATCAGACTATGATGGCAGTGATCGATTGAATATTGTTTGCACACAGACAGAGCTTAAAGCCGGAGAGCAAAAGAAACTGGTTGAATCCTGGTGTGAAGTATTGCCGAGTCTGGATAAGGTTGAATATGTCTGGTTTTCATCGAGGGCAAATCAAGAACTCTTTGATGCGGTATGTGATATGAAGTCACTGAAAGGGCTTTATATAAAGTGGAGTGGTATTAAATCGATCGATAATATCGTGAGGGCGAAGGGACTCAAGTATCTTCATATCGGTAGTTCTCCATCGCTGGCACCGCTGGAACCTCTAGGAGACTTGCCAAGTCTTGAATGGTTAGAGCTGGAAAACATAAAAGCCTGCTCGGACCTGTCATTTGTCAGGCAGCTTACAGGTCTCAAGGGTCTTTCTATTGCCGGTGATGGCAACAGTATCAAGTACCTGAAGGCTAAAACTCTGGAGCCGATGACGGCCCTGCAAGATCTTTACTGGTTATCCCTCGGTACGTTTATGGTCGAGGAGGATGGACTTTTGCCGCTTGCCAAGCTTGGAAAACTTAAATACCTGTCCATCAGTAATAAATATAAATTCGAAGAGGTGGCCGCTCTTGCCGGAGCAAGGCCTGATATTGAATGTGATCTGTTTGAACCTGTTTCGGGTGTTTATGATTTCTTTGCGTGTAAAAAATGTGGCGAGAAAAAAATGGTATTGCCTACAGGCAAAGGCAAGCTATGGATGTGCCAAAGCTGTGATGCAGTGAAAATTCAAAAGCACAGAGATCAGTTCAATAAGATTGCCAGTCAGTATCTAAAGTGGTCATCCAAAAGGTAAAAGCTGTTCCTTAGAGGAATCCACATATTTCCTCGGGAACTGTCCAAACACCAAAATGGACGGTGATAGTGATGGCGTACCCTGTGAAAGGCAGTTCGGTCGTTGATGTGACGGCTTGGGTCAAGTGTGGCTATTCAACATGACACGCAATGGGATTTGTTGGCTTGACGCTGCTGTTGTGCCCTTGGTCGCCATTCATGTCGGTTCCATGCGGGTTTCTGTCATAGCCTGCACGTGTCTTTTCCCGTTTGCCAGGCACAAAGGTAACATAGACTTCCTGTTCCATTCCCAACACTGACAAACAGGAGCATCTATGAAAGTCATGATCGATCTCTGTGTCATCCCGATCGGCGTCGGTGTCTCGGTGTCCGAGTATGTCACGGCCTGCCAGCGCGTGCTGGAGGAAGCGGGGCTTGAGCACCAGTTGCATGCTTACGGAACCAATATCGAAGGTGACTGGGATGAGGTGATGGCGGCGGTGAAGCGCTGTCATGAAGTTGTCCATGCGATGGGGGCGCCGAGGATCAGCTCGTCCATGCGTCTGGGGACCCGGGTTGATCGGGAGCAGAGCATTCAGGATAAAATTCAAAGTGTGACCGACAAGCTGGCCGCCGATTGAGCGTTACTGTGAATAATGACTCCATGAGCAAGCCCAAAAAATCAAACTATCTCAGCGGCTACAGCCCGCAGGTTCAGCAGCAGGCACAGGCATTGCTGGATAATGAGCAGTCCGGTGCCTGGTTGCTGAAGAAGTATCCTCAGCCGCATGACCTGGTGTCAGAAAAGACGCTGTATGACTATGCCCAGAGGATCAAAAGCCAGTACATGCGCAGCTCTTCGCCGATCAGCAAGGTGATCTACGACGACAAGATCCACATCATTAACAATGCACTGGGTCTGCATACCTATGCATCGCGGGTGCAGGGCAAGAAGCTGAAATCGAAAAACGAGATTCGGATCTCCTCCCTGTTCCGCAAGGTGCCCGAGCCGTTCCTGCGTATGATTCTGGTACATGAGTTGGCGCACCTGCGCGAGAAGGAGCACGACAAGGCGTTCTATAACCTCTGCTGTCACATGGAACCGGATTACCACCAGCTGGAGTTCGAGCTGCGCCTGTATCTTTGCCATCGTGACCGCTTTGGCGATCTTTGGTGACCTTTAAGGGAGGGGGAAGGACACCAGTGTCATGCCCGAGTCTGGAATGGGTTGGGCGCATAAATGCAGTTCTCCGTTTTAAGATGATAGTCCCGCTTGTTTATGTGGACTTTGCTGCATAGAATCGCAGTTACATTTATGGGATTGCGCTCTTATGACCAAGGATGCAATTGACCATGAATTTTTCTTGGGAGCTATCAGAAATGCGTAATCTCTTTCTCAGTCTTTTGATGTTTGCAACCTTTTTAATAACCCCGATTGCTCATGCTGATAAAGCGGCAGTAGCGATTGGCAAGGTGGATATCCTCGGTGGGCAATTGCAGGTGATTCGCAATGGCGAGACCGTTGCGTTGAAACTTGGGGATACAGTATATGAAGGTGATGAACTCAAAACCGGAGATAATTCTTTTGCCAAAATTACCTTGACCGGTGATGAAACCAACAATGTTAATCTGGGCAAGAATGCCTGGCTGAAAATGAGTGCTTACAGGGTGGCCGAGTCAGGCGACATGCTGGGTGGGCATTTTGAAGCTGTTTCAGGCTTCTTCACCATGTCTTTGTCCAGGCTAACAGAAGGGGCTGACTTCAGCTTTGGCACAAACGTTGCGACGCTGAATGTTCACGGTACCTCTTGGGCAATTGATACGGCAGGCAATATGATCTGTACTTCCGGTCAGTTGGTGATCACCCACGCCGCCACGGGTAAGAAATATACGGTTAATCCGGGTCAGATGTTCAGCCTGAGAGGGTTTAAGAATAATCCGGTGGTTTCTGATGCTCCCGCAGCCATAATGGCTGCCGTTAAACAAACCACGGTACCCTATACGGTCATCAATCAGACAACTACCAAAGTTTTGCACGACCGTTTGGGTGGGGAAGCCGATGGTCGAGCTGAGGCGTCAATTGATCTTCGGACCGGTAATCTTTTTATGAACTCCGAGTTTGAGAGTGCGATGGAGTTTGCCGGTACAGAAATTTTTGCAACGGGCAAAAAAATGGACACATCCGGTGGCACTTCCAATGTTATCGGTGACGATACATTCTCATCGCCTGGGTCGAGCACTGTAACGTCCGCATCTGAATCTTGAATGGGTCATCGGATGTTGCACTTGGGCTAAAGCATTAACGCCTTTATCCCTCTTGCTGGCGTTCGTGTCTGCCTGAGTTAGACTGTTCAGCATTCAGGCAAAGGGAGTGTCGGATGCTGAACAAACTCAATTTTCGTCACCTGTATCATTTCTGGGTGGTGGCCCGAGAGGGCAGCATGGCCAAGGCCAGTCAGATACTCGATCTGGCACCGCAGACACTGAGCAGTCAGGTGGCGACGCTGGAAAGCGAGATTGGCGGTCTGCTGTTTCGACGTGAGGGGCGGGGGCTCCGGCTGACCGATCTGGGCCTGACGGTGCAACGTCATGCAGATGAAATCTTTGATGCCGCCGAGGCGTTGCAGCAGGTACTGAACATGCCGGCTGATGAACGCCCTTTGCGGCTCGCTGTCGGTATTTCAGCATCGATTCACAAGCTCATCGCCTGGCGTCTGATAGAACCCGCGCTTCAGTTGGATCGAGCGCTCAATCTCAGCTGCGAGACAGGCCGTACGCCCAACCTTCTGGAAGACCTCAAGCGCCACGATCTGGATATTGTCCTGACGGATCGCCCTCCAATACTGGAAGCGGATAGCCGACTCCATATGCATGAACTGGTCAGCTCTCCGATGAGTCTCTTCGCAGCGCCGTTGCTCGCACAGTCCTTGAAGGACGGCTTTCCAGACAGCCTCGATGGTCAGCCATTCCTGGCTAATGCCGTTGAAGCGCCTTACGTGAACCAGTTAATGCAGTGGTTCGATGATGTGGGCGTCAGGGTTTCGATCCGTGCAGAGGTCGATGACAGTGCGCTGATCAAGGTGTTTGGACACCATGCGATGGGCTTTTTCGCGGCGCCCTCAGTGATTGCGGACGAGGTATGTCGGCAGTATCAGGTAGAGTGGGTTGGAGAGGTTCAGACTGCTCAGGATCGGCTTTATGCCATTACTCGGGGGGCTCAGCCATCGCACCCGGCGGTTCAAGCCATTTGTCAGACTCGGTGGCAAGATTGATCGAAAAAATCTGATATTTGAGATTAATAAATCTGCTTTTTTCTTGGTTGTTCCTTGTCCATGATGAGTTTGTGATCAAAGAGACGAGGAGTCCGACCATGAAAGCGATTCACAAATACCGCCTTGAAGCGTCAGACAGTGCGAATACCCTGCATCTGAAGGAAGGTTACCGAGTCGTGCGGTTTGAGTACCTGATGGCCGAAAAAGGGCTCTTCATGTGGGTAGAGGAGCCGCTGAGAGCAGATGTGCCGCTCTGTGAAGCCTGTTTCAGAGTTGCAATGACCGGCAAGCCGGTGGCCATGGAGTACGAATACATGGATACCGCGCTGGATCCTTTCGGACCTGAAGCCTACCATCTGTTCCGCATTGCAGTGGCCAGTCGTGAGCGTACTAAGCCTGAGCCGAAGCTCGTAAGGCATGCAGCGGCCTGATTCACTGCGAACCAGCCAATAAAAAACCCCGGGTGGTCAGCCACTCGGGGTTTTTTAATCTCAGCAGCCGAAAGCGCGTCAGGCATCCTGAAGCAGACCGGCAAAACGCTCGTGCAGTTCACCGAACTGCCAGGCGAAAGGCAGGGTGAGCCATTCCAGTTCCAGTGCCTGCAGTGCAGCTGGTGTAGGCTCGTCATCCTGCTGGGCCAGAGCCTGATTCAGGCGCTCCATCTGGTATTCCATGCGCAGGGCTTCGTCACTCTCGGGTGAGGGGACGCCCAACAGAATTTCAAGACGAATGCAGAGCTCACGCGCCTGACGATCTGACAGTACCAGCTGCTGCTCGATGGAGCGGGTCCCGGCGCTGATAAGGCGGATTGCTTCAAGTCGCTGTCCAATGCGCTCGCGCCAGAAGTCGCCCGGTGACGGACCTGTAATGGCTTCAGTCAGCAGGGTGGCAAGCGTTTCACTGCTGCCGTTATTGGCCAGTTCTTCTTCGGCCTGTTCAGCCAGGACGGCCAAGCGTTGCAGAGCGTCCACGGCGACGTCGGCCAGAGGCTGACGTGCTTGTTCGGAAGCCTGTTTGCGCTGGTGCCGAGCCTCTTCCTTGCGCGTTTCCTTGAGGCGACCAAAAATCTGGTCACAGGCCTCGCGGAAGGCTTGCCACAGGGCTCTTTCCCGGCTGCGGAAGGTGGGGCCTGCTGCTTTCCACAGCTTCTGTAACTGTTTGGCCTCATCAGCGGCGGCATTAATGTCTTCGGCCTCTGCCAGCTCGACTGCCCGGGCAATCAACTGCTCTTTGATGTCGGCACAGTGTTGGCGGTGTTCCTTGATGTGGTGGTCCAGCTCACGGAGCAGGGTGTTGAACTCCTGTTGCAGTGGCTTGCCCGGGGCCCGGTCAACCGGCGTGTAACGACGCCACTCTTCACGGGCGGCGCGGCTGACTGCTTCCACGGCAGGCCAGTCGGCCTGGTTCCAGTCCATCTGGTGCAGGTAGGTGCGTAGCTGGGTGCAGATCTGTTGGCGCTGGGCCAGGTTGAATTCTCGCTGCTGCCGCTGAGCCTTGAACCATGTCTGGCAAGGTGCGTAGGCTTTTTCGCCCGCTTCCTGAAAGCGCTTCCACAACTTCTGTGAATGCACGGAGTCGGTTGCGTCGATCTGCTTCCACTCCAGCTGCAGGGCTCTGACCTGGTCTGCCAGTTCCTGCGGCGGCAGTTCGGCACCAATCAACGCTTCCATCTGTTCGCACAAGGATTCTTTCTTGCCAGCGGCAGCGAATCCCTGCCAATCATGCAGCTCGGCCAGTCGTGCATTCAGCAGCCGATAGTGGTTATCCAGCGCATCCGGGAGCAGTACGTTAAGTTTTTCGATGCGTTTGCCGACGGACTGATGCAATCGGTTGGCATCGGCCAGATTGCCGCTGTCGATCGCCTGCTCAAGCTCAGTCAGCTGGTCCCGGATGGCCGTTTCCTGCTGACGGGCTTCCTGGCTGAGCGCATTCTGCTGCTGCTTGAGCTCGTCAGCCAGCGCATGAAGTTGCTGCAGGGCTTCAGGGCGGGGTTCGCTGCTCGGCCAGTCCACCAGGGCGAGCAGCTCCCGAATCTTGCGCAGGCGTTTGGTCAGCGGCTGGTCATCCTGCTGGAGCAACTGTGCAATGGTCTGGCTCTGTTGCTCCAGTCGAGCACGGGCGGATGCCAGCGTTGCCAGGTTGTCATAAGACTCTTGCCATTGTTGTTGTAACTGGCTCGGAAGCTGTTGTGCCAATGCTTGCCATTTCGCCTGAAGTTCAGTCAGAACCCATTGCATCTGATCGGTGGATTGTGATTCCGTAGCGGCGAGTTGATCGAGCAGCGATTTGGCCTGGTCTTCGCGTGCCTGTTGTTCCGCCCGCTCGCGGGCGGCTTGGGCCTCTGCTTCAGCCTTCCGATTCAGACGCTGTTCGATGGTGTGCTTGAGGTTGTCGAAGGTCTGCTGTTCATTGCCTTCGATATTGGGCTGTTGCTGCCACTCCTGGTAAAGCGCCTGGGCACGCGCCTGCAGAAATTGGGTGTCCTCGGTGGTTGCCAACTGGTGCAGCTGGGTCAGCAGTTGCTGACGACGAAGGCTGGCTTCGGCCTGAAGTCTCGATTGTTCTCGCAGGCTGTTCAGCTTATCCCGACTGATCCTGTGAACAGCCTTGTCACGTCCCCGCGTAGCACGCTGCACCTGTTCCAACAGGGTAGCATCTTCAATGCGCTGAACGGCTTCTTTGCGAATGTTGGCCAACCGTGCATGCAGGGCAATTTGCAGCAGTACAGATTCGTCATTGATGTTGTTGAGTGTACCTGTCTCCAGCTGGGCATTGTTGCTGTTGATGATGATCTGAGTACGTGCGGAATCGTCATTGATCAGTTCAAGCAACTGGCAGAGACTGTTCGGGTCCTCGTCGCCATTGAGACATTGACTGACACGTATGCCCGCCTGTTCGCGGATTTCGGCGTCGTCAGACTGGCGCAGTACCATCAGCAGCGAATCCTTGTCAGCCAGCCGTTGAACGGCTTGTAAGCGGACCTGTCGATTGCTGTCGCTCAGGGCTAGCTGGCAAAGAATACCGGCCTGCTCAGGATGGTCCGGACGCAGCTTGTTGACTGCAGAAGCACGTACTTCCGGATTTGAATGGCGCCACTTGGGCTTGAACAGGTTTGCAAACATCAGTCACCACTACCAGAGGAGAGTCCCGGCATCCGAAATCCTGAATGCTCGAGCGGGCCATTATTCTACCGGTCAGTGGAGTGCAAGGAAAAGCCTTGACAGACGCTGAATGGGGTCAAGTTATTCGGGACGGTTGTAATTAAATGCTCAAATCCAGCTGCTGAACGGTGCCGACCTGCCCATCCTCGGATAGGTAAATACTGCTGGATCGGATCACCCCCAGCCGATTTTCCTCAAGGTCCGGGGTCAATGAAAACTCGGTACTGCTATGGTGGAGCCAGATGGCGCCTACGTTGCTGGAGCCAAGCGTCATGAGCTGCCCCTGTCCGTCAGCGGTTGGAGACCAGAGACGCAAGTGTGAAAAAATGCTGTCGCCCTCATCAATAAAGCCGTTTCCATCGCTGTCGTACTCGGATAACTCGACAAACCCATTACCGCTGAGTGCTCCAAACATTTCACGGCCGTCATTGATCTGCCCGTCACCGTTCCGATCCAGCACCAGGAATGCATTTTGGCCTGCAAGCGTGGGTACATCGTCCGCTTTGCCGTCCAGATCCAGGTCGAACTTGAAACGTGTGTTGCTCAGTTCAGTGGCTGTGCCGTCAAAGTTGAGTACCAGTGGGTCGGAAAGACGGGCACCCAGTCGCAGCATTTGATGCTGCTCGATGGATACGGAGCGAGCCATGTTGAGTTCAATCTCTAAATCGATCGTCTGACCGTCACGGGTCTGGATTCTGCCGTTGACGGCAAAGCGAGTCTGCTCGGACTCACGGATGGTCTGAGAGCGTTCAAGCTCAACGCCGATTGCGGACTGTACCGGCGGGGAAGAGGGTGAGACGCTGTCTGGGGTGAAAGCAGGCTCGTGACCACCATTGGTGCGCAGCTGATCCGGGTTGATCAGCATGACCTTGATTTCTTTCCCGGTGATCGCCTTGTGCAGCCTGACTATCAGTTCAAGTTTCAGTCGATCTTTTGTCTGAATCAGGTTTTGAGGGTCGTCTATGCCACCAATTGAAGAGGGTTGTGTTTTGCCGGCCATGTCGGTGGCAGACGAGGCAGGGCTGGCAGCGTGGGCGCGCAGGGCCATCGCGCTGTAGGTGTTCAGCTCGCGCTGGCTGGCCGCACTGGTTTCGAAAACCACATCAACACGCCGGTTACCGGTCTCAGAGTCAGTGCTGACACGCCCTACACGCAGAGCGGTCTGTTCTGATTCGCTGCGGCTGTAGCTGCGTTCACTGGTTGACTGCAGGCTGTGCTGCTTGATCTGCATTGCCGATACCTCTGTTGTTTATCCTCAGGGGTATCGGCCAGAGGCGGCTGAAATTTAGCCAGCAGTTCAGGCGGGCAGCAGCTCAACATCACCATCGGTATAGACCCAGTGACCTTCCTCACGCTCGAAGCGGGAGCGTTCATGCAGGATGGCACTGCCTTCAGGGCTGTCAAAGGCGGCCTTGAACTCGACGACACCACTCTGATCGCTGGCCGAACCGGCAACGGTATCCAGAATTTCCAGTCCGGTCCATGTGGTGACCTGGGTCTGTTCCGAAAGCAGCTCGGCATCCCGGGGATTGCGTTTGCGTGAGGCAGTGGTGTTGATCAGATAGTCGATGGCACCCAGAACAAAGGCGGTGTAGCGGGAGCGCATGAGTGCTTCAGCAGTGGCTGCCGGCTTGCGTCCGGAAATGGCCGGTTCGCAGCAGAAACTGAAAGGCTTGCCCGAGCCACAGGGGCAGCGGGTGTCCAAATCCTTGTTATCGGTCAGCATACGGATGATCCATTGGGGTTGAGATGTTAATCTGAGACGTTCAGACCGATCTAAACATTCCCCTTACGAAAAGTCGAGACAGATAACCGATGGCGGGCGAGCAGAACGAGACCTTTTACTGGCACGATTACGAAACGACGGGCATTGATCCGGCCCGAGACCGCCCCCTGCAGTTTGCCGGTATTCGCACCGATGCCGACTTCAATATCATCGGCGAGCCCCTGATGCTCTATTGCCGTCCCTCCGAAGATGTTTTGCCTCACCCACAGGCATGCCTCGTGACAGGGATTACCCCGCAAACGGCACTGCAGGAGGGCGTGAGCGAGGCCGAGTTCATAGCCCGCATCCATGCCGAGCTGGCAACACCGGGCACCTGTGGCGTGGGCTATAACAGTTTGCGCTTCGATGACGAAGTGACTCGTTACACGCTGTATCGCAATTTCTATGACCCTTACGCCCGCGAGTGGCAGAACGGCTGTTCCCGCTGGGATATTATCGACATGCTTCGTCTGACTCGGGCTCTGCGCCCGGAAGGTATCGTCTGGCCTGAGTATGAAGATGGCCGTCCCAGCCTGCGACTGGAAGACTTGACCAAAGCCAATGGCATCGATCACGGTCATGCCCATGATGCGCTGTCGGATGTCTATGCCACCATCGCGGTTGCCAGACTGATCAAGGAACGGCAGCCGAAGCTGTTCGATTTCGTGCTGCGTAACCGCGGCAAACGGACCGTTCAGGCGCTGCTGGATGTGGCGCGGATGAAGCCGGTGCTGCACATTTCGTCCCGGTATCCCACCGAATGGGGAAATGCGGCCATCGTGGCGCCTGTCGCCAACCATCCCAGTAATCGCAACAGCACACTTGTCTGGGACTTGCGTGAAGACCCGACGCCCCTGTTCGAGTTAAGCGTCGCACAGCTGCGGGAACTGATCTATACCCGCCATGATGAACTGCCGCCCGGAGCACCGCGGATTGCACTCAAGCAGGTGTTGGCGAACAAGTGCCCGATCATCGCGCCGGCAGGGATGTTGACCAAAGTTGAGGCGGATCGTCTTGCCATCGATGGCGATACCTGTCGTCGTCACCTGCAAATGTTGCGCAATGAAACTGGAATTGCGGCGAAAGTGGCCGATATATTCAATGACGGTGGCCCCCAATCGGATGGGGATCCGGATCATATGCTCTACAGCGGCGGCTTTTTCTCTGACCATGATCGTGCACTGATGGAGCAGGTACGTGCTGCAGAACCGATGGCGTTGACCGAACTGGACCTGCCGTTTCAGGATGCCCGTCTGGAAGAGATGCTGTTGCGTTATAAGGCACGCAATTTCGAGTATACGTTGAGCGAGGAAGATGCTCTGCGCTGGGAAGAGTATCGCAGCCGCAAGCTGCTGCAGGGGGAAGGGGGCTGCTACAGCCTGCCCCAGTTGTTCAAGGATCTGAATGAGCTTGCCCAGGATCCGCAGCTATCGGATCGCGACCGCCACATACTGGAGGAACTGGCACTCTATGCCGAGTCGATCTACCCGGGTGATTTTTTCTAGGCGCTGTCAGCTGCTCTGCGTCTGTCTGCTGGGGCTGGGCTGCTCTGTCGGTCTGATGGCAGAGCAGCCGATTCCCTACAAGGTAACCAGCGTTGACCAGTTTTCCACGGGTCGAGTGCACGGTCGTGACGTCTATGAGGGCAAGGACCGTGGTAACCAGGACTGGGAGCCTATGAACGAGGTCTCCTACGCTGATAACGATCGACAAGAGCTGCCGGTGCAGGTTGTTCATCCCTCGGAGCCTCCACCGGTTCAGCAGGTCGTCGTTCAGCCCGAGCGCAAAATCGTATTGGCCGGTGAAGACAAGATCTTTGATCGCATCCGGCTCGATCTGGATATCCAGCGCTGTATTTTCCAGAACATCTGTACCGATGAGGTCAAGGCGATCCCCGGGGGCTATATGGGGGACGATCAAGAGGAAGGCGGTGACTGGACCGGGCGTGCAGACGCTATGCTGGAAATGATCAGTGAGGGCGGCGAAGCCGAGGAGCAATTGCCTGAAGGGCCTGGCAATCGGGCGCCGGGACGGGTCTTCGTCGAAGAGCCCGCCAAAACGCCCTGATCCGTTTTACTCGAGTGGAAGTCCCAACTGTTCGTGCTTGAGAGCATTCAGCCGGACATCATCATCCAACTGTGCCTGTTGCTTTACATTTTCTTCAACGGTGGTGCCAAAGTTGCGCACCAGCAACTGGCGTGACATCAGGCTTTCCATCATGGTGCTCAGTTCCTCACGGCTTAGGCTGAGGGTATGCTCGCTGAGGCGGGCGCGGGTATCGAATTCGAAATTTTCCCGGTCCAGTTCTCGCCAGTAGCGTTCGGTGCGCTCGTTCAGGTTGGTATCACGCTGGTTGATCCGTGACAGCAGGCTTTGTTTGTAACGCTGAAGCTCTTCCTTGCTGATTTTCGCCAGCATGGCCGAGATATCTTGCAGAAAGCGGTTATATTCCGTCGCCAGAACGAACGGATCGGTGTTGGGTGATTGCACCACCAGAGCCATGCCCGCCCGCTCGCGAACCGGCAGAAAGTTGGCAAAAACGATGTAGCCGTACTGTTTTTCCGTTCGCAGGCGCGAATAGAAGGGCGTAGAAGCGATTTCGCTGATCAGCGCCACAGCCGCTCGAGTACGGAGGTCCTCATCAGGGCCCTGCAGGTAGAGCAAAGCTGAAGCATCGCCATGCTCGGTGAGGAAGGTATCGATCAGCGGCTCGCTTTCAGGCAACGAGAGTACGTGGGGCGGTTCGGCCAGCCAGCCGAGCTGGGCGGGCTGCAGGGTTTTGCTGACCTGCTGTGCCATGGTGATGGCCGTGTCCTTTGACAGATTGCCGTGCGCCAACAACCTCAGCCCTGCAGGTTCCAGCAAGCGCGGGTAAAACTGCTGCAGATCCTCAATGTTGATGCTCTTCAGAGCCGTCAGCTTTTGCTCACGGGTCCAGCTGCCCACCAAGTGATTGTACAGGTGGTTAAAGGCCTGATTGTACGGTTTCTCCTGGGCGCTGTTTTCCAGTTCTTCGCGCAACTGGTCGTGGATGCGGTCAAAGCGTGTCTCATCCAGTATCGGGTTGCGCATGGCCGTGACCAGTGTCTCCAGCAACAGGGGTTGCTTGTCACTGAAACCACTGAGCTTCAGGCTGATGCCTTGCATGTGCGGGTAGAGGCTGACACCAAGTCCCGCCAGCGCTGCGTCGTACAGCGGTTCGTTCAGCTGATCCATGACCATGCGAGTGTAGAGGTGAGCCAGCATGGTGTTGTGTGCTGACTGATTGGCGACGGGAGACAGCAGACTGAAATAGAAGTCTGCTTTGGGGCGCTGGAATTCGTTGTCCGGCAGGTACCAGAGCACTGAACCCGGCTTGGACCAGATTGCTTGCGGATGCGCAAAGTCTTCAGTCGCGATGAGCTCAAGCTTGTCAGCGACATAGGGATTGCGCTTGCGAACGTGGAGGCGCTCGTCCATTTCGGGTGCTTGCCACAGGGCAAGGCGCGCTTCATCGATCGGTTTAATTGAATAGGCTGTCTGGTAGCGGGGTTCCACCTGATCGGTGGGCAGGTCTTGACCTTCCAGTGTCAGCAGCAGGTTGTCAGGGCGCATCTGATCCAGATAGTGCTGGATCAGCTCGGCATCGAATTCTCCGAAGTAATAATCGGCCTTGAGCAGATAGGGGACAGGGTAATGCTGCAATGCCTGAGACAGGCGCATGACTTCATGAACCGGGTCACCTGGCATGCGGAAGCGAAACTGAACTTCAGCCAGTTGGCGCTCTTCAGCAAAGAGTTCGGCGTTGATGCCTTCCTGGCGCAAGGTTTCGATGAACGCAAAGGTGTCAGTTGCGATCTGGTCCACGGCGTTCCAGCCCGCCTCGGTCAGTTCCATCTGGATCTGGAACATGGCCTGGCCGGGCAGGTCCAGAGCTGGAGAGGCGGACAGGCTGCGTACCCAGCCCTTCTCCTTGAGCAGCGAAAGCAGACTGCCGCTGCCTTCGTAGCCGATCAGGCTGCTGAGGTAATAGAGAGGTTTCTGCTGCCAGTGCTCGCGGATTGGAGGCATGGGAAAGCTCAGGCTCAGCAAGCGTGTTTCTCGCAGGGTTTCGATATTGAGTTGAGCAGGCAGACGGCCCTCGACAAAGAGTGGTGCCTGATCGACAAAAGGAGCAGCATTTCTGTTTTCCACAGCTGAAAATGCGCGCCGAGCCAAGCTTTCCAGCTGTTCAACCGGCTGTGGACCGATCATCGCGAGCGTCATCAGGTTGGCCGAGTAGTAGCGTTTGTAGAACTCGATCAGCTCATGGCGAATATGGCTGTCATCCGAATTGGCGAGCGTTTCCAGACTGCCAACTGCAAAGCGGCTGTAATGATGCTCGGGGTTGAGTACCTGCTTCTGCGCCTCGAAACTGCGGCGGCTGTCTTCCCTGAGTTTGGCCTGATATTCAGAGTGTACTGCATGACGTTCCCGGTCGACATACTCGGCCGTGAACAGTGGGGCTATGAAAAACTGGGCAAAGCGGTCAAGCGCTTCGGGCAGGGCGCTGGCTTCGACATCGAAAAAATAGTTGGTGTTTTCATAGGCGGTGAAGGCGTTATGACTGCCCCCTTGCGAGCTGATGAACTTTTGATAGCTGTCGGCTTCCGGGTATTTCTCCGTACCAAGAAACAGCATGTGCTCAAGGAAGTGTGCCAGTCCTGGGCGCTCGGCAGGGTTGGCATTGGAGCCTACCGAAACGTTAAGCGAGACCGCTGCCTTGTCGGTACGCGGATCGGATATGACGACCACTCTCAGTCCGTTCTCCAGCTGCAGATAGCGGTATTCACGGGTATCCACAGGTGCAGTGATGATTTCGGCCCGCAATGGCAGAGAGAGCCAGGTGAGCAGCAGAAGCAGCAGAAAAGCCAATGGGAGACGAAGACGGAGCATATTCCCTCACTTGAAGTTATACGGTCTCTGAACATTTTGGGACAGCCGCAGGCACGGGCAGTTCAATTCAAGGGTGCAGTGCGATGCCCGTTTTATACCGTCGTGGATGCAGAGGACGCAGACAGTCGATACAATCAGTCAGAGTTTACAGGATAGGAAACTGACGGATGAACCGTGAAAAGGTGATCTTTGCGTTTTTCATTGTGCTGGCACTGACGCTGAACTTCGGCTTTGTCCTGGGGGATCTGGACAATGTCGACCACCACGATGTGTTTGAACTGTTTGCAGCACTGGTGGTGAGCCTGATCTGTACCGTGCTGAAGTTTGGCGATCGTACTCATCTTGGGGCACTGATGCTGGCAACCAGTCTGGTGGCGGACGTTCAGTTGATCATCGCTGCGGTTTTCTGGGGCTATGGCGAGCAAGTGGCGGCGACCGGGATGACACCGAAAATGATGGCCAGCGTGGTGTCTTTTGCTGCCGGCGCAGCAGTGGCGAACCTGATCTCGGTTATCCTGCTGGTGGTGGAAACCGCTTTGATACGGCGCTGAGCGCATGAATAACCTGGTTTTCCTGTTCATGCGGCGCTTGCGTGCGCCGCTGATCACGCTGATCACCGTCTACGCGATCACCGTGTTTGGCATGACGCTGATCCCCGGTCGTGATGCTGAGGGTAACATCTGGTACATGGATTTCTTCCATGCCTTCTACTTCGTCTCCTTCATGGGGACGACCATAGGCTTCGGCGAGATTCCCTATGAGTTCACCGATGCCCAGCGAATGTGGGTCACCCTGTCGATCTACGCCACGGTCATCAGCTGGCTCTATGGCATCGGTCAGACGCTTGCCGTGCTGCAGGAGCCGATGTTTGGCCGCCTCATGCGGCTGCGTGGGTTTACCTCACACGTACGTAATCTGCGCGAGCCGTTCTATCTGGTATGCGGCTACGGCGTGACCGGCAGCATCGTGGTCAAGAGGTTAATCGACCGTGGTGTCCGCGTGGTCGTGGTTGATATCGAACAGGACCGTATCGATGCGCTGGAACTGGATAATCTGGTGATTCCGGTGCCTGCGCTCTGTGCCGATGCCTCGCTGCCGGATATCCTCGACCACGCCGGTCTGCAGCATAAGCAGTGCATTGGCGTATTGGCGCTGACCAACAATGACAACGTCAACCTGTCGATTGCGATTGCCAGTAAGCTGCTTGCCCCGAGGCGACAGGTGATCACCCGCACCAATTCGGAAGTGACAACGGCGAACATGGCTTCCTTCGGAACTGACATGATCGTTGATCCCTTTCGTGCGTATGCTGACTACATGGCGCTGGCGGCTCGCTCTCCGCACAAGCTACTGGCCTATGACTGGTTGATGAACCCGCATCACCGCACTCTGTCCAGTGTCTACAAACATGCCCCCGGGCGCTGGATCATCTGTGGCTACGGCCGTTTTGGTCGTGCCCTGGCAGCCGCTTTTTCAGCTGAAGAGATGGACATGACCATTATCGACCCGAGTCCCGGCAGCCTGGCGCCGCTGAGGAACGCGGTGGTCGGGGTGGGTACCGAAGCTCATACACTGATGGATGCGGGTGTGGATACAGCCGTAGGTATTATCGCCGGTACCGGCAATGATGCCGATAACCTGTCCATTATTATGACGGCGCGTGAGCTTAACCCCAGGCTGACCACGGTCGTGCGTCAGAACCTGCATCAGAACGCTCTCGTTTTCCGTAACAGTCGGTGTGACTTTGTGATGGAGCCCGGCAGAATCATCGCCAATCGCATTCTGGCCCAGCTGAAAACGCCCCTGTTGCCGCTGTTTCTGGAGCATCTGCAGCACAAGGATGATGTCTGGGCGCACACATTGGTCAATCGCATGAGCAGCGTGGTGGGGGATCGGGAACTCGATAGCTGGTCTGTTCAGGTCACGCCAGAGACGGCTCCTGCCGTAACGACTATGCTGGCCCAGCGGCCGGTGTCCTTGCGCTACCTGAGCAAGGATCCACGTCAGCGTGATCGCATGCTTCCCTGTTTCCCGCTGCTGTTGAAAACCGCTGGAGGTGTTCACCTGCTGCCGGGAGAACTGCACGCGATCAATGTTGGTGATGAGCTGCTGTTTTGTGGCCTGGCAGCGGCCAAGCGTCAGATGGAGTGGAGTGTTAATAACTACAACGTGCTTCACTACCTGCTGACCGGTGAAGATCCGCCTCATACCCTGCTTGCCCGGTTGTTGCGCCGGAACAAACAAGAGACCCTTTGATGCCCTACCTGCTGTTGATACTGACAACCCTGTTCTGGGCTGGCAATTTCGTGCTGGCGCGCGCCATTCACCTTGATATGCAGCCCTTTACCCTGGCCTTCCTGCGCTGGGCACTGGCACTGCTGATCATCGCGCCCTGGTGGCTGCCCCGTGCCTGGAAAATGCGCCAGACCCTGAAGGCCAACCTGCCCGTACTTGCTGTACAGGGCATTCTCGGTGTGGCCTGTTTCAATACGCTGGTCTACTTCGGCGTTCAGTACACACAGGCATCCAATGCCATGTTGATGCAGTCGGCAGTGCCACTGATGATTCTGCTGCTGGGTGCGCTGATGTTTGGTGAGCGGGCGAGCGGGCGCCAGTGGCTGGGGGTCGTGCTTTCCCTGGGCGGCGTAATGGTACTGGTCAGTCGCGGTCAGCTGGAGGTGCTGACGGGATTTGCCTTCAACGAAGGCGACCTGTGGATCTTTCTGGCCATGCTCAGCTGGTCACTGTATACGATCAGCCTTCGCTGGCGCCCGGCAGTGCTTGATGGTTTGACCTTCTTCGGTTTCTCGGTGCTGGTCGGTGTTGTCGTACTCTTTCCCCTGATGTTGTGGGAGCAGGGTGGACGATTTGTTGTCCCCACCACGGAACCCTTTCTGCTGACTGTACTCTATATGGCCATATTTCCGTCGATCCTGTCGTTCCTGTTCTGGAACCTGGGGGTAGAGCGGCTGGGAGCTGCAACAGCCGGACTGTTTATCCATCTGATGCCGATGTTCGGGCTGTTGCTGGCGACCGTGTTTCTGGGGGAAAGCCTGGGGCTTTATCACCTGGTCGGAATTCTGCTGATCTTTACCGGACTTTATATCGCAATACTGGCGCAATCCCTGCGCCGGTTAAGCAAAACCACTTGAGGAGAAAAAATGCGAACGTTGATCAACAGCTTCTTTGCCCTGTTGCTGGGCTTTGTCATGATGCCGGATATGGCAGAGGCCAAGCGTCTGGGCGGTGGCTCCAGCTTTGGCAAAAGCTACTCCACGCCTCAGCGGACGGCTCCGACGCCAACCCGAGAGCAAACGGCTACTACTTCCACTGCTAAAACCGGGACTACCGCAACGGGCACCAAATCCAAGGGCTTCGGTGGCCTGATGGGCGGCCTGCTGGCGGGTGGTTTGCTGGCGGCTCTGTTCATGGGAGGTGCTTTCGAAGGCATCCAGATTATGGACATCCTGTTGATTGCGGTAATCGGGTTTGTGCTGTTCAAGCTTTTTGCCCGCCGCAAGGTGCAGCAGCCTCAGCCGGCCTACGCCACGCCGGACGGCGGCATGATGCACCAAGAGACGGAACCTCAGGCGGCCGCTCCGCAGTCCCCGGTCTTCAGCGGTGCCAGCAATGCAGCCCTGGCTTCCAGCCGTCTGAACTTGCCTGAATGGTTTAACGAGAAGGCATTTGTGGAGGGTGCCCAGCAGCACTTTATTCATCTGCAGAAGGCCTGGGATACACAGGACTGGAGCGAGATTCGTGACTATATGTCGGAAGAAATGTTCGCGTCTCTCCAGCAAGAACGTGCCAAGCTGCCGGATCAGCAACACACCGAGGTCGATTCTGTGATGGCCGAACTGGTCAACTTCATCGACGAAGGCGATCATGTTGTCGCCAGTATCCATTTCTATGGCTGGATTGCCGAATCCGGGCAGCCCACCAGTGAATTCAGTGAAGTCTGGCACCTGAACCGCAATATGCAGGTTGCCGGCGCGGACTGGAAAATCGTCGGTATCGAACAGGCCGGCTGATCCGGTCTGGCTGCAGCGGTCGCACATTCGATGCGACCGCACTGCTCACTTATGGTGCATTCCCTCGTTTAAAGCTCAATAGGTGCACACCCTTGGTGCGGTCGCCCGGGTAAGTGTTGCCATTTTTACGCATTTTTTTCTCCTTGCCCCTCTTTGGCGCACTTATTGCTAAAGCTCTCTCATTGCAAGAATGGAGAAAGTGGATGTCAGTGTTAAAAAGTACCCGGATGCAGCTTTCCAACGCAGAACGTCATTGGTTGCCCTGGTGGGGGGCGACCGGAAAACTGGCGATGCGCAAATCCTGCTGGTTGAACCGCAGTACGCTACCGATGGTAGAGCAGACGTTCGAGGGTATTGCTGAAATTCGTGTTCGTCTGTTGACCCAGTGGGCACAAACTCAATGGGAGTTGTTGGCTGCATTGGCCGAACAGATCGATACAAACTCCCCGGCAGAGTCTGCAAAGCTGTTTGACTACAAATTGAAGCAGGCAGTGGACTGGTCCGAACTCGCATATGTCGACCCCGAAGGCAAGGTACTGTTCTCGACAGCACCCTCGCGCATTGGGCTTAGCGACCTGAATCCGGCCGCGGTTCGTGAGGGATGTCGCGCTCCTTTCTTACATGGTCCCTATGTCGATCAGGTGACTCTTGAGCTTGGGCCAAGCTCCTCGCGCTTTCATGATGCGGTTACCCTGATGTTCTATCAACCGGTTGTACGTGGAGGCCAAACCGTTGGCTTGTTGTGTGCACGGGTACCCAATGATGTTCTGGGTGACCTGATCCAGCGTGAGGCCGGTCATATTTATCCAGAATCCGGTGACAACTACCTCTTCATGGTGGATTCCCGCTTCGATCCAACGATTGAGCAGGGGGTCGCCCTCTCGCGCTCACGCTTTGAGGATGACACCTTTTCGCATGGTGACAACCTGAAAAGCGGCATCAGAACCCAGTGGGGTACCGTCAAGGTCAGCCGGCATACCGAGTTCGAAATTCGTTTTACCGATCCGGCAACGGGACAGTTGCATCCGGGTGTCAGGGAGACGATCCGCAATGGCGAAAATCTGTTCGTCACTTACCCCGGGTATTCCGACTACCGCCACATTCCCGTGATCGGTAAAGGCGTCACCTTCACCATGCCAGGATCACGTGACCGTTGGGGCATGATGTGCGAGTCAGACCTGGAGGAGGTGTATCGGCGTCGCTCACTGAGCGTGCGCATGTTCTCCAGCCTGCTGGGATCTCTGGCCGTTGGTCTGGGGGCCAGCTACGGGCTGCAGTACTGGCTGGCGCTGGATCCTCTGCCGGGTATGTTGCTCAATTTCCTGTTTGTCATGATGTCGGTGCTGGTGTTCTGGCGGATCGGTATCCGTCCGCAATCGAAGCGGCTGAGGGATATGACAGAGGTGATTCGTAATTTGGCCGAAGGTGAAGGTAACCTGAGCCAGCGGTTGGATTCAGAGGGGATCGTGGCGGATGAAACCGGGGATCTCGCGCGTTGGATCAATAGCTTTGTCGATAATCTGGACAATATTGTCGCGCAGGTGATTCGTGCCGCAGGGGATGTGGGCGAGAACAGCCAGCTGATGCAGACCCGAAATCAGGTGGCTCTGGAAGCCGCGACCTCGGTTGACGAAGCGGCCGAGCGGATGCTGGCGTTGGTGGAGGCTCAGCTCGAGGGAATAGGGCGTGCCTCATCCACTGCTGAAGTGATGAAATCCGCCATGGAGCAGGTGGTTGAACAAGCGCGTGATCAATATGAATCCGTGCGCTCGGGCACTCAGGCGATCCGTGATATCGTGCAGACGTCTGCTGAGCGCGTGCAGGCTCTGAATTCCAGAACCACCGAAATTGACGAGATCGTCACGCTCATTACCGATATTACGGCCCAGACCAATCTGCTGGCGCTGAATGCAGCAATTGAAGCGGCTCGAGCCGGTGAGCACGGACGCGGTTTCTCGGTGGTCGCGGATGAGGTGCGAGGACTGGCAGCCCGTACGGATCAGGCGGCACGTGAGATCGGTGAGCGGGTCGGACGTATTCAGGCTGAAAGTGAGGAAGCGGTCAGATTCATGGAGTCTGGCGTCGAAGACGTGGATCGCAGTCTGACTCTGGCCGAGCAGTCCACCTCGGACAACTCGGCGCTGCATGATTCGGTGGCCGAGATGTTCGATATCATCAAGCATCTGGATCAGCACAGTCAGGCACATGGCGGTCATGCACGATCCGTTGCCGAGATCACCACCCGGATGAACCGTGCGGTCAGTGAACTGCAGTTTAGCTCAGATCAGGTGAAGGGTACGGCGGCCAAACTTCAGCAGCTGGTTGGCGCCTTCGAAGTCAGTGCCATCAAATAAAAGCACCCAGGCCCGGCAAAGCCCGGGCCTGATCGTTACTTGGCCGGTGGTTCGTCACGCAGGAAGACCCAGGTGTCTCCCTTGCTTTGCTCTTCGCTGAAGTAGTAACCCTCCAGGTCGAACTGCTTCAATGCTTCAGGGGTGTCGATCCGGTTCTGAATCAGGTAACGGCTCATCAGGCCGCGGGCCTTCTTGGCATAGAAACTGATGATCTTGTACTGACCATTCTTGAAGTCCTTGAACACGGGTGTGATCAGGCGTGCCTTCAGGGATTTGGGCTTGACCGCCTTGAAATACTCGTTGGAGGCCAGGTTGACTACAACGTCAGCATTCTGCTCGGCTAATTCTCCATTCAACGCTTCGGTAATCAGATCGCCCCAGAAGTGGTAAAGGTTGTCGCCGCGCGCGTTTTTCAGCCTGGTGCCCATCTCCAGGCGGTAGGGTTCCAGCAAATCCAGCGGACGCAGGACACCGTAAAGCCCTGACAGAATACGCAGGTGCTGTTGTGCGAACTCAAAATCGGCGGCAGAAAAGCTGTCTGCATCCAGGCCGGTATACACATCGCCCTTGAAGGCGAGAATGGCCTGGCGGGCATTGTCCAGTGTGTGTTCCGGCTGCCAGCTTTCGTATCGAGCCACGTTCAGGCTGGACAGCTTGTCACTGAGTTTCATCAATTCAGCAACATCCTGAACCGACAGTGTGCGCAGAGTGGAGATCAGCTCCTGAGAGTGCTCGGTAAATCGCGGCTGAGAGTAGACCTGGGTTGCCAGGGGGGAATCGTAATCGAGGGTTTTGGCTGGTGAAACCAGTGTCAGCATCTAGGTAAGTCCCTTGTTCTGGAGACAAAAATAAACTCTGCGGGCCAAATGGGCCCGCGCTATCGACAATCGTGTCAGGCGTGCAGGCTGTTGTTCAGTTCGTCGACGACTTCAGCCCAGTCAGAATCGTTCGTGATGGCATCGCGCAAAAAAGCGGACTGGGATTCGTTCCAGAAAGACGCTTCGTGCAGCGCAACTTCGTTACTGAACAGCTGGTGAGTTCGAATGAATTGCTCGATGGAGTCCTTGTCGCTTGCCAGACCCAGCTGCTCGAAAAGCGCCGAGAAGGTATGCGTGGAAGTATCCATGGGGGTCCTCCTTGTTGTCTGCAATCATGCACTTGGTTCGGTTCTATTATGGCCGAGGACGCAGGCTTGTCAAAAAACCAATGGTTTTAGTCAACTTTAAGCCAGCGAGACCAGAGGGTTCTCAAACCAAGGCTGAGCAGAGCGCCGATCAACACCAGCGCTGAACCCAGCAGCGGCTGGCCGATATTCGGCTGCCAATGGATCAGGGCTGCGGAGAAGAGCAGGCCGCCGAGCAGGCAGAGTCCGGCAATGACCATGAGGTAGCTGACCGTAGCAAGGTCACGGGGATGTTCTTTCAATACGAGAATCAACGCCGGCAGGATAAAACCGCTCAACGTAATCCAAGAGGGCAGTTGATCGTCCATGGGTACTTCTCTCCTGTGTCGCAATGTGATTTTCCCGGTGTATCAGTTGGCCATTACACTGGGACAGCAGCGATGCAAGCTGTATCATAGCCTTTTGAGCCACGCTGGGTCATCCATTAGCCCGTGACCCCGGCAGGATGAAACGACTGACGAGTGAATAGATGAGTAAGAAAACCGTTCTGACCGGTATTACTACCACCGGTACACCGCATATCGGCAACTACCTCGGCGCCATCAAGCCTGCTATTGAAGCCAGCGAAAATCCTGCTTTCAACAGCTATTTCTTTCTGGCCGATTTCCATGCCCTGATCAAGTGCCAGGAGCCTGAACGTGTAGCGCGTTCAACCCGAGAAATTGCGGCAACCTGGCTGGCTTTGGGACTGGATACCGACAAGGCGACCTTCTACCGTCAGACCGACATCCCGGAAATTACCGAACTGACCTGGATTCTGACCTGCCAGACTTCAAAGGGGTTGATGAACCGTGCACACGCCTACAAGGCGGCTGTGGACGCCAACCGCGAAGCGGGCAAGGAAGACCTGGATGACGGTGTTACCATGGGGCTGTTCAATTACCCGATTCTGATGGCCGCTGACATCCTGATGTTCAATGCCGACATCATTCCGGTCGGCAAGGATCAGATTCAGCATATCGAGATGGCGCGAGACATCGCTGGCCGTTTCAACCACAACTTCGAGCCACTGTTCACCCTGCCGGAAGCGCAGGTGGATGAAGAGACCCAGCTGATTCCCGGGCTGGATGGACGCAAGATGTCCAAGAGCTATAACAACACTATTCCGTTGTTCTGCTCTTCAGACGAGCTGCGCAAGCTGATCAACCAGATCGTGACTGATACACGTGAGCCGGGTGAGCCCAAAGATCCAGACAATACCCTGATGCACTTGTACCGCTGCTTTGCCAGCGAAACGGAGAGCGCGGCGATGCGTCAGCGCTTTATCGAAGGGATTGGCTGGGGGGATGCCAAGAAGGAACTGTTCGAGTTCATCGATGCTCAGTTGACCGCGCCCCGTGCCCGTTATAACGAGCTGATGAACGACATGGGGGCCGTGGAGGCGATTCTGGACAAGGGTGCCGAGCGTGCGCGTGAATACTCCGCGCCTTTCCTGGACAAAGTCCGCCACGCTGTCGGCATTCGTCGCCTGACTGACACCAGTGCAAGCCAGCAAAAGGCTGACGTGAAGGAAAAGGAAAAGTCAGCTGAGGAGATTGCTCGCGCCGAAGAAGGTCGCCGTCGTGCGATTCTGATGCAGATTCGCCCGTTGCTGGATCAGGTGGAACAGGCCGATGACAAGGCGGCTGCAGCTCAGGCGCTGGTAGCGCAGAAGACTGCTGAAGTGGAGTCGTTGAAGAAGAAAGCGCGTCAGAAAGCCCAGAATGAACTGGATCTGTTGACCGAAGAGTTGGCCGCCCTGCTGTAAGCGGCCTCAGTCCCAGGAGAGAGTCATGCGAGATACTTACCAGTCCGGCGTGATTGCTGAAGCCAGCAAGGATGCACTGTTCCTGACCTTCAATCAGAGCCACGAACCTGATGCCACCGAGGTGGTGCGCAAGGAGCTTGCCGGTATGCCGGCACTGCTGGCCCGATTCCGTGAGCGTTATCCAGATGCGGGCTTGCATCTGGTCGTCGGAATCGGCTCTGCCTACTGGGACCGTCTCAGTCCAGAGGAGCGTCCGGCGCTGTTGCGCGGCTTCCCGGCACTGGAAAACGGTGAGCGTGTGGCGCCTTCGACACCGGTTGATCTGCTGTTCATCATCCGTGCCGATCAGCACGATGCCGTGTTTGAGCTTGGGCAGGAGATCATCGAGTCACTCAGTGATGCAGCTGAACTGGTGGAGGAGGTGCACGGCTTCCGTTATCAGGATATGCGTGACTTGACCGGTTTCGTCGACGGTACCGAGAACCCTCAGGGTGATGACCGCCTTGAGGTAGCACTGGTGGGAGATGAAGATCCGGAGTTTGCCGGTGGCAGCTATCTCCATCTGCAGCGTTATGAGCATGACTTGACCGCCTGGCAGCGTTTGTCAGTCAAGCAGCAGGAAGACGCTTATGGTCGCACCAAGGTGGACAACATCGAGTATCCCGGTGACCAGAAATCACCTCATGCGCACACCAGGCGTACTTCGTTGAAGCGTCCCGATGGCAGCTCCATGGAGATCCTGCGACATAGCATGCCGTATGGCGATAGTCAGCGAAAGGGTCTTGTATTTATCAGTACTTGCCGCACGCCAGAGCACTTCGGGCTGATGCTCAAGAGCATGGTGGAAGGTGATGAAGATGGCAGGGCCGATCGTATTCTTGAATTTACGCGAGCCGTGACCGGCGCTTCATTCTTCCTGCCCTCTAATGCCTGGCTGGTGCAGCTGGGTGATTGATGCCGGCGTCCTGTGTCCAAACAGGGGCCGGTAATGCCGTCTTTGTGTAAACGCGGCTTTTTCAGCAGGTTGTGATCCTGCAATAGAGATGAATTCAAATGAATATCTGTGGTGTTGAGTTAACCGGCAATGATGCCGTTGTATGTCTTCTGAGCCTGAATCAGGGGCAATTTCTGATACCCGAGTGCCGAGTGCGCAAGCTGACTCTTCAAAAGGGGCACACGCAAGGAGACCTGAAGCAATTCCAGTTTGCCTTTGCGAAGCTGATGAGTGACTACAGCGTCGACAAGGTCGTTATTCGAGAGCGCATGCAAAAGGGCAAGTTTGCCGGTGGTGCGGTCAGCTTCAAACTGGAAGCCGCTATCCAGCTGATTGAGGGCCTTGAAGTAGAGTTGCTGTCGGCTGCGCAGATCAAGACAGCGTTGTCGGAACATCCGCTGCCCATTCCTTTTGCCGAAACCGGACTTAAAGTCTTTCAGGAGTCGGCATTCAACCTCGCCTACGCAGCCCATATGCTGAAGTAAACGTTATCCCGGTCAGCCCATCAACGATGCTCTCGTCCAGAATAGACTGGAGCTTTGTTGGGTTCTTGAGGTGGTCACGATGAACACGGAACAACCGAACAACCCGCTGCATGGTCTCAAGCTGGAAACCATTCTGCTTCGACTGGTGGAACACTATGGCTGGGACGAGCTTGCGCTGATGATCAATATTAATTGCTTCAAAAACGACCCTTCCATCAAGTCTTCTCTGAAGTTTCTGCGCAGGACCCCCTGGGCACGAGCCAAGGTTGAGCAGCTCTACCTGTCGACCTTTTGCTGAGGGGGCAGGCATCAGGATGACAGAATTTCCTGATGCCTCGCTGAAACTGTAGAAAATTTCACTTTTCTTGCAAGTCCTGCCGGTGTTTTAGCAAGGTTTTGATTTAAAAGAACAAATCTATTTGGATGTAAACCAGGCCTGACAGTTTACACTGCCAAGGACAGTGTGCAGGAAATGTGTCACTGGCCTATATCTGAAGTAAGTCATCCAGTATACATGCCTCTCTCAGGCCTTGAGCCGTATGCCCCCGACCAGGCCGGAACAGCAGGACAGGAGGGCATCCAATGTTCTACCGACTTCGTGTAATTCTGTTTGCTCTTTGCTGCGGCGCTGTGTTGAGTTCTGCCGCTGCAGGGGCTCTGTCACTGTCTGATTTGGGACTCTCCCCTTATGCACCTGATAAGGTGCTGGTCAAGTTTCGACCCGGCGTGGTGGCGCAAGCGCAGCTTCTGGCACACCAGGCGGCTGGTGGGCACGTGATGGATGCTTTCGACTCCATTGGCGTGCAGCTGATCAGCGTACCTTCCGGTTCGGTTCCAGCGGCGATCAGTCTCTATCAGTCCAACCCCAATGTGCTCTATGCAGAGCCGGACTATTACCGTCTGTTACGTATCCCGGCCGAAGAACCCGGGCCTACTCCTGCAGGTGGAGGGAATTACTTTAACGAGCAGTGGTACCTGCACAATGAGGGGCAGAAGCATACCTATGTTCAGAGCACGCCCATCGGCAGTCAGCTGGGAACCACTCAGGGCAGCGATGGCACCGACATCAATGCGCCCGAAGCATGGGATATCAGTATTGGACAGCGTACGGTGGTTGCGACAGCGAGAGGCACCCCAAAAGTGGCCGTGCTGGACAGCGGTGCTGACTGTAATACGCTGGAGCTGTCAGGGAAATGTGTCGAGCAGGTGAACCTGGTCGGGCTTTCCGTTGGGTATTTCGACTACTGCACCGGCAGTGAGCCAGCCTGCGATAATCTGGGCCATGGCACCTTCGTCAGTTCGGAAGTGGCGGCCAATACTGATAATGGCGAGGGTATCGCCGGCATTGGATGGGATACGAGTCTGGGCATCTTCAAGGTCTGTTATCAGGAGCTGGTAACCGACTACATCAATTATTTCGTGGTGGGGCTCTGTCCTGTCTCCGGCTCAATTGCGGCGATCGAGCATGCCTCTCAAGACCAGCTCGACGGCGATGGCCAGTTGCTGCGCAGCCGTTACTCGGTCATTACCATGAGTTATGGCAGCGACTTCATTGACGAGCAGGGCAATATATATCCGACCGGGCCGTCCAATGCCGAGTGTGAAGCGATCGAGTCAGCCTGGAATAACGGCGTAGTGGTGGTGGCGGCAGCAGGCAATAACGGAGATACCGGTCGTGTTTATCCCGCTGCCTGCACGGATGCTGCCGGTGAGTCGACCGTTATAGCGGTGGCGGCCTCTGATCATCATGACGATCGTGCCGCATTTACCACGTTCAGCTGGCCTTCCGATCCCTGGGTCTCATTGTCGGCACCGGGTGAGGCTATTATCGGTATCCTGCCGGACGCGCAGTGCGGGCTCGCTTCGGGAGTCGACAGTTGTGTGGACTGGTGGGATGGTACCTCAATGGCAGCACCGCTTGTGGCTGGTGGTGCAGCACTGGTCTGGTCAGATTTGCATGCTGACCACCCGGAACTCGCTCAAACAATGCCATGTGAGCTGAATGCAGTGCCCTGCAATCGACTGGTGCGAGACCGGTTGCAGAACAACGCCGCTGCGCTTGGTGCTCGCGGTCAGAATCTGCGTGACTGGACCCGTTTCGGGCGACTTGATGTGGCTGCGGCGCTGGCAGATGACGGAGCGCCTGAGCCGCCTGGGTATGTGCCGCCAGTGGCTGCATTCAGTTATGCCTGCAGTGGTTTCACCTGTGCCTTTAACGCTGAAGCGAGTACCGGTAGTGAAAGCCTGAACTACGATTGGGCCTTCGGTGATGGTGTCAATGTCAGTGGTATGACCGTGCAGCATGAGTATGCCGGTAAAGGCAGTTATACCGTGACACTGACCGTGGACGATGGCAGCCAGCCGTCTTCTGTATCCACTTCGCTGAACCTTAAACGCCCGAATCAGACACAAAGCGGAAGTGTGTCCGCTGACAGTGGTGGCGGGGGGGACAGCGGCGGGAACGGTGGTTGCCCTCCCAAGAAGAAGGAGAGAGGCCAATGTTAGGTAATTTTGGACGTGGAGTTCTCCTGTTATATGTTGGGTATCAGTCGTTGGCCTATCGTGGACCCATCCGTCTTGGTACGGATATTGGTCAGACCGACATTGACAGTGATGGATCGCATGGGGAGCTCGTAGTGTCTGCAGACAAAACCGTATCGTTGGTACTTGGCAGTGGGGGAGCCAGGGGATTGGCTCATATCGGTGTTATCCACTGGCTTGAGGAAAACGGTTACAGGATACAGTCAATATCCGGCTGTTCGATGGGAGCCTTGATCGGGGGAATATATGCCGCCGGCAAACTGGACCAATATGAGGAGTGGGTTCGCTCTGTGACTCGCAGAGATATCATGGCGTTACTGGATCTTACCTGGGATAAGGGAGGGCTGGTGAGAGGCGATAAGCTGATCGACACTCTTATCGATCTGGTGGGTGATGTTCACCTTGAGGACCTGCCGATCCATTTCACGGCAGTGGCAACGGATCTACACACTCAGAAGGAAGTCTGGATCAATACCGGCAAGCTGTTCGATGCCATACGCGCATCTATAGCGATTCCTCTGCTGTTTACGCCATTCAAGTACAAGGGGCATGTGTTGGTGGATGGAGGGGTCTTGAACCCGGTCCCCATTGCACCGGCCTTTCATGATGATACCGACTTGACGCTGGCGGTTAACCTCAACGCACCGGTGTCTGAAAAGGCCGTTCTGGATGAGGTGCCAGCGGAGGCGGAAGAAGCCTCGGCATCGCCGATCAGAGACAGGATCAACCGGTTTATTCAACGCTGGCAGCAGAATATGGTCGATAGTCGTCACGGAGATTGGGGCGCTTATGAAGTGGCGATTCAGGCATTCGATACCATGCAAAGCAGTATTGCGCGACAGAAGCTGGCGGTTTATCCACCTGACAAGGTTATTGAAGTGCCACGTAACGCCTGCCAGCTGCTCGAGTTCAACCGGGCTGCCGAGATGATTGACTTGGGCTACCGAATGGCAGAAGAGCTGCTGGGGGTTGAGCAGGAAGTGCGATAAGCTTAGATGATCTTGTCATCAAACGACAAAAAAACGCTCACGGACTTGTCAAATTCTCTGTTTAGGCTATCCTTATTGTAATAAAACTACAAAATAGTGGGCGAGGTTAAGAGAATGGATGTACAGGTCAAACACGAGCGCACCATCGCAATTCTGGGCGTAGACGGCGAAAGCTTCGAAGTCAGCGGTGTCTACCAGGGCAGCGCGCGCAAGCCAAGTTCATACATCCTGACCCGCACCGGCGACAAGGCTGAAGTTCGCAATCTGAGCAGCTTTCCAAGCCATCAACAGGTTCGTGAGCTGATGGCCTGATAGCCCGGCTGCAGAATGCACGCAAAAAAACAGCCGCTGATGCGGCTGTTTTTGTTTGTGGGCGATTCAACCCCTGAGTTACTGGACCAGTTCGTTTTCGCTGAACATGCCTTCGAACAATACAGATGACAGGTAACGCTCACCGGAGTCCGGCAGGATAACAACGATCTGCTTGTCTGCATTTTCCGGCAGCCTGGCCTGGCGCAGCGCTGCGGTGAGGGCCGCACCACAGGAGATGCCTGCCAGAATGCCTTCCTTCTGCATCAGCTCGCGTGCGGTTGCAATCGCTTCATCGTTGCTGACCTGCTCCACTTTGTCGACCAGTTCCAGATCCAGGTTCTTGGGCACAAAACCCGCACCGATACCCTGAATCTTGTGTGGCGCGGGTTTGACTTCGTCACCGGCCAGTGTCTGAGAAATGACAGGAGAATCAACCGGCTCTACAGCCACGCTTGTGATCGCCTTGCCCTGCGTTTTCTTGATGAAGCGAGAAACGCCGCTGAGAGTGCCGCCGGTACCTACACCGGCTACAAAGATATCGATGCCACCGTCGGTGTCGCGCCAGATTTCAGGGCCCGTTGTCTGTTCGTGAATCGCCGGGTTGGCCGGATTCTCAAACTGCTGCAGCATCAGGTAGGTGTCGGGATTCTCGTCCACCAGCTGTTGTGCCTTTTCGATTGCGCCCTTCATGCCTTTTGCCGGCTCAGTCAGCACGATCTCGGCTCCCAGGGCTTTCATCAGCTTGCGACGCTCCAGAGACATGGAGGAGGGCATGGTCAGAATCAGTTTGTAGCCTTTGGCTGCTGCAACGAAAGCCAGGGCGATACCGGTGTTGCCGCTGGTTGGCTCAATCAGGGTCATGCCCGGCTTCAGGCGGCCATCCTGCTCGGCGGCCCAGATCATGTTGGCACCAATACGGCATTTGACCGAACCGGCTGGGTTGCGGGATTCGATCTTGGCAAAGAGGTTGCCGGCTGGCCACAGGTGCTTCAGGCGGACGAGAGGGGTGTTGCCGATTGTCAGGGCGTTGTCTTCGAAGATGTTCATCAGGGAGTGAACTCCAAAGCTGCTCGGTTGATTGTCGAAACTCTTTGATGTCAGAACGGGCTTCTGTATCCCGGTCGACAACAGGTATAGTTCAGTGTATCGGTCTACGCGCGACCATGTCAGACATTTTTATCATATTGTTATAAAAATAACAGGATTGATTGCTAGGGGATATATATGAGCTGGCTGATGCGGCGAACAGCGCCTTTGATCAATGGGTTGGCCGGACAGTTGTTTCATCTTCCTTTCCTTCGCGGTTCCAGCAGTCGCCATCGGGCAGCGATGCGCCTGTTCCGGTGGGCTGCTGAGCAGGGTAATCGCAATGCGCTTTCCACCTATGGCCACTTGCTGCACTTTCGTGGCGAGGATGTCAGCAGCCGTATTCAGGGAGGGATCTATCTTGAACGTGCGGCTAACCTTGGGGATGCCAAGGCACAGTACCAGATGGGCAGGATTTATGAGCAAGGCTTTGAGCATTATTTCAGGCCGGATCCGGTCAAGGCGCTGGCATACTATCGCCTTGCGGGAGAGCAAAATCATCCGCTGGCCGTTAAGCGAATGATTGCAGTCTATGACGAAGGGGCTTTAGGTGCTGCGATTGATCCGGCTCGGGCAGAGTGCTGGCGCAAGCGCCTGTCGCCCCTGCCCGAGGCGGCTATCAGGACTTGATCAGTTTGGCGGTAAAGGTCAGCGTCTTCTCTTCTCCGGCCTTCAGGTCAAAGGTCCAGCCGATCTGTGCTGCGGTCTCCTCAGTCGGTTTCAGGCTGGCCTGCTGCAGTGTGAATGGAATGGGCATCAGTGCAATCAGGTTGAATGGCTTGTCTTTTGCCGAACGATTGGTCAGCAGGACTTCATAGCTGACCTCATAACCATCAAACACCTTTTTAAAGCCGGTTTGGGTGTATTCAACGCCTACATCGAAAGCTTCACCCAGCACCAGTCGTGTGGTGTCGCCCGGTGCGGTCGCATGAAGCTGACTGCCGCCGATAAACTGCATCTGGCCCGAGGCATCAGGACGGAAAACACGGGCCTGTCCCGAGGGCAGAGGGGTCTTTGCATTATCCATCTGCGGCGCATCGAATGTCAGATGTATGCTCGCCTTGTATTGCTGCGTCTGAAGCTGTTGATGAGCGCTTACCTGTAATTGGTGATGATAGCGAATTTCTGACTTGATCTGCTCGCGGTGGATCAGCGGTATCTGTTTCTGCTGCTGATCCTTCAGTGCCAAGGGCGCTGGCAGAGCATACAGATGATAGTCCTGCACATTGCCAGGGGCGATCTGTCCACCGGTTTGGTCCATCTTGGCTGCGCGCATGACCCCGAGTGCCTCGAAATGAGGCTGTTCCATTGGCTCATTGACAGTGCCGGCCAGCAGTTTGATGTGGGCTTCAGGCCAGGCTTGGCCGCTCTGGTTGCTCAGGGTCGCCAGGCCTTGCAGGCTCAATGCATCGCCTTCCTTATTGAGGCTGATGACATAATCCATACTCCAGCTAAGCCCGCGGGTCAGGTAGCTGAGTTGAGCGAAACCGGGTTTTTTCAGGCCTTCGCTAACGAAAGAGAGCTGCGGTTGAAGCTGGAAGCCTTCTGCGGGAGCCGGAAAGATAAGTCGCCAGCCGCTGTGATTCAGTGGCAGGGTTTCAATGTGGCCCTCGCTGTTTTCGATCAATGCCTGATTGCCTTCGGCTTTCAGTAAACGAACCTGCTGGCGGGTTTCGACGCCCGTCACGCTGTTAAAACGAGCCAGGGTAATCATTTTGCCGGTATTCTGTTGCAGCAGTTGGGCCAGGCTGAGCAGGTTCTGCTCGAGGTTTTGTTCGGTGACGACGCCGGCCCCGGAGATCTGCAGTGTTTCGGCCTGCATTTGCGGGCTAACCCCCTGAAGAATGACACGGCTGCCGGTAGCCAGGCTGGGAATCTCACGCTGCTCCTCGACCAGCGCCAGGTTTTGCTGATAGAGCGTCAGACTCAACTGGCTGCGGGTTGCCTCGTCCAGGAAGTGCTCGCCGGAGGCGGCCCACCCGGAAGTAGTCGTCAGTGCCATACCCAGTCCCAGAATGACAACGAATCGGTTGTTCAGCATTTGAGGCTCTCCTTATTGCATGCTGGCTGGCAGGTCGAGTGCAACCCTGAAACCCCAGCTGTTACGTGAAGTGTCAGCCGGGTGTCGATAACGGCTGGATGGTCGTACCAGTCGAGGGATATCGAACCATGAACCGCCACGCATCACGCGTTGATGGCATCTACTGCTTTGTTCTGCACGGCCATCACCCGGGGCGTTATTGTAGTTGGGCTGGTAGCAGTCCTGTACCCACTCATCCACGTTACCACTGAGGTCAAAAACGCCCCAGGGGTTGGCTTTTGTGCTTCCGACCGGCGCCGTACTTTTTCCGTCCCAGTCCGAGCCGCAGCCGTCGCAGACCGCGTAACCATCCATGACCTTGTCTCCCCACCAGTAAACGGACTCGGTACTGGCACGGGCGCTGTATTCCCACTCGGCTTCGGTCGGCAACCGGTAAGGTTGTCCCGTCTGTTCGCTGAGCCATTGAGTGTAGGCCTCTGCATCCAGCCAAGTAACATTCACTACTGGGCGCTGGCCCCGTCCCCAGCCCTCGTCATCGGGCATTGGGCGGCCGGTGGCCTGAGCGAAACGGTCATATTCCGCAAAGGTGATTTCGTGGCGGGCGAGCGCAAAGCTGTGGCCAATCACGACTTCGTGCACGGGATATTCATTGTCATCACCCTGTCCGTGCAGGTCTCCCATACGGAATCGACCGGCAGGGATGATGACCATCTCAGGGCCGCGGCTGCCATCGTTCAGTTCGTCCTGGAACAGTGTCAGATTGGCAGCAGGGTGCTGGGCCTCACGAAGTTCTTTTGCAGACTCAATCTTGTCTTTGGAGCTGCTGGGCTCGGAGCGCGAAGTTGAGGCTTTGACGGCTTCATGCTCTTTTTGGAGCTGCTCGTGTGCCTGTTCCAATGACTCGAAGGCTGCACGCAGCTCGCGATTGCTTTTCATCTGGTTCAACGCCTGAGCGCTGATCGAATCCAGTTGGCCCTGGGTCAGCAGTAGCGTACTCCATACACCCGCAGCAAAACCGCCGCCGAAGATCAATACAGCCAACAGCATGCGCTTGAAAGGTTTGCTCAGTAGACGACGCGCAAAGCTTGCAGAGCGGCTCTTGGGGGCAAGAGGTGCTGCATCTGCTGCAGGTGTGTCCTGATCGGCTGGCAAGCTGGATGGTTGCGGAGAATCGGGATCATTGGCAGCGACGTCCAGTGTTGCCGTGTTTTGGTCCGGTTTATCGGTGTCATTCTCATGGGAGGATTCTTCTTCCTGCACGAAGAGCGCACGAATCAACTCACTGCAGTTTGAGTAACGCTGCTCGGGATCAGGGTTTAGCCCGCGTGACAATGCCTGCGATTGTTGCTTGCTCAATTCCGCTGGAGCCTTAAGTTCGCGTTGGAAGCGAGAGGATTCAGGGTCATCGGCCTGGAACGCCTGCTTGCCGCTGTATACTTCCCAGGCAATCAGGGCCAGGGCATAGACGTCATGTCCCGCGTGTGCGGGTTGAGGGTGGAAGGCTTCAGGTGGCTGATAGCGTGTGTATTCAGGCGCATGTGGCAGGAGGCTATGAATCGGCTCTACCAAATCCCGTAACCCCTGGCCGATCAGTTTGACCCCACCTCCGGGATTAAGGAAAACCAGATCGGGAGCCAGTAGACCGTGGGAAAGGTGGGTTTTGATTTGGCTATAGTCCAGCGCCTTGGCCAGTTGAGTCAGTAGTCCCTGTTTCTGCAGTGGCTTAAGTTTGGATGCCTGCTTTCGAGCCATCAGGTCCGACAGTGTCTGTCCGCTAAGCTGCTCGAAAGACAGGAATTCCAGCCCTCGCCAACTGAAATATCCATAGCAGGTGGCGATGTGGGGATGATCCATTGCCGGGCGCAGTTGCGTGATACGCTTGCGCAGTTTGTCGGTCAGTGAGGGTTGTCGGGCCAGCTCCGGCCGCAGAATAAGCAGGCTGACTTCGATACGAGATGTCGTCGAGATATCTTCAGCGAGCCAGATAGTTCCAAGATAGTGGTCGCGCTGGTGACGCACCAGCTGAAAACGATGATGGTTGGGTCCGATGACCAACTCTTCCTTGAGAGCGGCAAAAATGGCATCTGTCGGGGTGTTCATCAGTCCAGGGCTTCCTTGTAACCATTATGACGACCACGGAACCCTTTGGCCGCTACCCGGGAGGGCAGGGGCCAAAGAGTAATGACGGTGGGACAATCAGGCGCTGGTGTCCAGTGGGGCGAAAGATTTGACCAGCTCGTCAACTGCTTTCATCTGCGCCAGGTAGGGCTCCAGCTGTGCCAACGGCAGGGCACAGGGACCGTCACACTTGGCTTCCTCTGGGTTCGGGTGAGCCTCGAGGAACAGGCCCGCGATGCCTTGTGAGACCCCGGCACGCGCCAGTTGAGCGGCCAGTGCGCGTCGACCGCCGGCAGAGTCGGCACGTCCGCCGGGCATCTGCAGGGCATGAGTGGCATCGAACATGACCGGATAGCCGAACTCTTTCATGACGCTGAAGCCCAGCATATCCACGACCAGGTTGTTGTAGCCGAAGCTGGTGCCGCGCTCGCATAAAATCAATCGGTCATTACCGGCTTCTTCGCACTTGTGCAGGATGTGCTTCATTTCCTGAGGGGCCAGAAATTGCGCCTTCTTGATATTGATGACTGCACCTGTTGCCGCCATGGCCGTTACCAGGTCGGTCTGACGGGAGAGGAAGGCGGGCAACTGAATGATATCGCAGACCTCGGCCGCAGGTGCCGCCTGGTAGGGCTCATGCACATCCGTGATCAGCGGTACATTGAAAGTGTTTTTCACCTCTTCCAGAATCTTCAGTCCTTCGTCCAGGCCAGGGCCGCGGAAGGAATTCAGGGATGACCGGTTGGCCTTGTCGAACGAAGCCTTGAACACATAAGGGATGTTCAGGCGCTCAGTGACCTCAACATAGTATTCGGCAATGCTCAGGGCCAGGTCACGGGATTCCAGTACGTTCATACCGCCGAACAAAACCATCGGCTTGTCGTTGCCGATCTCGATGGATCCGGCACGTACGACCTTTTGCTGCATATCAACCTCTCGTCACTGGCTTTGGCAAAAAGTGAATTATAAGCCATTAGACGGGAAATGTGCCGCCTCTGCTTCGATCCATTCAAGGGCTCGCTGATCCAGGTCCTTATCCGGTCCCTGGGGCTGATAAATGAAAATCTGGCACAGTTGTTCAAGCATCCGGGCACGAAACAGCTGTTCCTGGTCAGGGAATGACAGTTTGAGCAGGTAATCCCCTTTTCGTCCGGGGTTGCAGTCAACCACTCGAGCATTGAAGCTTAACTCTTCGGTGAGTGCCGGGGCCTGAATGCGTAACCATTTGCCGCTGGGATAATAGTGGTGGCAGTGCAGCAGGAGACCAAGGGGTAAAGGCGGTGTTGAAGAGGCGGGTGCCTCCATGAGAGGGTTGAGTTCGAGTTCGATCTGCTCTGGATGCTGCAGATAGCATTGCGGGCCAATCATAATCCCTTCCTCAAACGCAGAAGATATGAAATTCTATCGGCGTTTATAATTACAGCTTGAGCACTTTTGCCTCATTATGCCAGCAGGATCTCAAGAAATAGCCAGAAAAACAGCGCTGCGGCAACCAGGCACCCAAGTGTCATCCATCGGTAGCGCTTGATTAAGTCCGCTTCGTCGAGTGTCGATAACAGATACGGCATCCGCGACGTCTGTGGATCAGTCAGCACGTTCATGCTGGGCAGTTGGTGCAGAGACTGCTGCTGGTGTAATGCCTCCTGCTCCGCTGCCTGACGTGCCGCATGCCATTCCTCGGCGCTGATTTTACCGTCACCATTAGTGTCGAAACGCTTAACCAGCTGCTCTTTGTCGCGTTTCCAGAGACGCAGGAGGTCGCGGACGGTGGCGTTCATATCCAGTTGATCGCGTCCTCCGCCAACGGTATGAAAATGCCCCAGAGCATAAAGCTTTTCATGTTCGAAAATCAGCCGCTCGGTAAAACGGTATTGCCCGTCGCCTATCTGGCTGCTCAAGAAGGCCGCGGCTGTGTGCGGGTCAAGATTATGGCCTCCCGGAAAGGCGCTGCGTCCTCGCCAGCTATGCTTGTGCTGTGCGCTGACTTCGGCACCTTCGGGGTCGATCAGGCAGGTATCAGTGCCGTCATTGATCTGAAACCAGTGATTGGATCGGCCGCTGCGAACATGGCGCCACCGCTTGCGCTCACCCTCTTCATCAAGCTCTTCGACCTTGTAGTCATACCAGACACAGGCACGTCCAGACAGGGGGGCATTGAGTAAACCATCTTCGCCGGCGATGACGTGACCAATCAATTCCACGTAGCCCTGGGGGGCCGAGCGGATTTTGGCAGTCGGGGTATCGGCTATGAGCCGATAGCGGGCCATTCGGCTGAACACGAACCAGATTGAGGCCAGGGCCCCCAGGATGCAGATCAGTATGAAAATCAGTTTTTCTTCTGTCTCCAGAGGGGCAAGATCCAACAGCATGGAAGCTTATCCGAACAGTTGCTGGATATTGACATCCGCTTTTTCTGCTTCGTCGAACTCCAGCAATTGTGCGGGCTTGAAACCGAAGCGGCGGGCAATGATGACATCGGGAAACTGCTCGATACGCACGTTGAGGTGGTTGACGGAGTCGTTGTAGTACTCCCGACGATCCGCAATGCCTGATTCCAGTCCGGTGATACGGCTGCGAAGGTGATGGAAACTGTCGCTTGCGGTCAGCTCCGGGTAATCCTCGGCAACGGCGAACAGGTTGCCAAGCCCCAGGCGCAGTTGGGTTTCCGCCTGACCCAGGGCACCGACATCACCTTGCTCGCGCGCCTTGGCTACCGCGGAACGGGCTTCAATGACTGCAGTGAGGGTGTCCTGTTCATATCCCATGTGCTGTTTGCAGGTTTCGACCAGCTTCGGCAGTTCATCGTGGCGTTGCTTGAGCAACACATCAATATTGGCCCAGGCTCGTGAAACGCCATGCTTGAGACGCACCAGGTGATTGTAAAGCGAGACGAAGTAGAGGGCGGCAACAACAATGATCGCCAGCACAATGATCAGAGAAATATCCATATTGGTGATTACCTTGCCAGACGCGTTTTCGACACTATACCGTGTTTATCGGCTGGCGAAAGTCTACCCGTTTGATCAGGGGCGATGATTGAGAAGGGGGCTTGTGAGCCGGTTCTCTATACGCCACCGCCTCCAATCATTTCAACGACAACCGTTTTGATCAGGAAAGCAGCCAATCCCAGTCCCAGTGCGAAGAACAGAATGAAGGTGCCAAAGCGGCCGGCATTCGATTTCTTTGCCAGATCGTAAATGATGAAGAAAACGGCACCGGCAAATACGACCAGACCCACGTTAAGCATGATGGCTTCGATCTCGGCGAGACGCATGAAAAACCTCCTGGTTAAATGGCGAACAGATGATACATCAATTTGGCGTTTTCAAATACCGGTGCTTGCCAACAGGTGGGTCAGCCGAGGGTGTCATCCTTGCCATAGACCTGATCCTGCCAATCTTCCCCCAGCTCCTGCTCGATAAACTCACGAATGAACTTGCGGACCATCTGAGAGGGGGTGACGTCCTGTCGGCTGCAGAGCTGCTCAAAAACGGCTTTCTTTTTCGGGTCGATCAGCAGTGTCAGACGGGCAGTGCGGTTTTCCATGGTCGAATCTCATCTCTACAGCGGCATAGCATGTTAATGATATTAACATTGAATCATACATGATGGACAGTTAATGTAGGTGAACAAAACGTGACCAGAGTAAGGATGCTTTCCCATGTCCAGGCAAGCCCGGCTTCACTCGCTTTCTTTTGCCAGCGCCTTGCGTGCAACAGTGCGGGAGGGATATGGCCGCCGAGCATTGATGCAGGATCTGATGGCTGGGCTGAGCGTTGGCATCATTGCCATTCCCCTGTCGATGGCACTGGCCATCGCCAGTGGAGTCCGGCCTGAGTACGGGCTCTATACGGCGATTATCGCCGGCTTCATTATCGCTTTGGCAGGAGGCTCTCGTTACAGCGTTTCCGGGCCGACGGCCGCTTTTGTCGTCATTCTTTATCCTGTTGCCCAGGCCTACGGGCTGGCGGGGTTGCTGATTGCCACGCTGATGTCAGCTGTTATTTTACTGGGACTCGCTTTCGCCAGAATGGGGCGGCTCATCGAGTATATTCCCGAGCCGGTCACGCTGGGGTTTACATCTGGTATTGCCATCGTCATCGCGACCCTTCAGGTCAATGATTTCTTCGGTCTGGGGCTGGACCAGCTGCCGGAGCACTGGTGGCAAAAAGTGGCTGCGCTGGGTGCGGCTGTGCCGACACTGGACATGGCTGCGACAGCAGTGGCTGTTTCTACCCTGGCTGTTCTGGTCATCTGGCCGCGCTTGAAGCTGCCGATGCCCGGGCATTTGCCGGCGCTGGCGGTGGGGCTTCTGGTGGCCTGGAGCATGGGGCTAATGGGGTACTCAGTGGAAACTATCGGGAGCCGTTTCAGTTATCTTCTGCCCGATGGCTCGCTGGGTGCCGGTATACCCCCTTTCCTGCCTGAGTTCGCCTGGCCCTGGGATCGTCCGGGTCCGGACGGAGGGACGGTTGAGCTCAGCTGGTCGCTGGTGCGTGAGCTGCTGCCGGCGGCGTTCTCCATCGCCATGCTGGGAGCCATCGAGTCTCTGCTGTGTGCTGTTGTTCTCGATGGTATGACCGGAAAACGACACCATGCCAATGGTGAACTTCTGGGGCAGGGGTTGGGTAATCTGATAGCCCCTTTTTTTGGCGGGTTTACGGCCACAGCAGCGTTGGCGCGGTCGGCGGCCAACTACCGTGCCGGGGCCTGCTCGCCGGTAGCCAGTATGGTGCATGCTCTGGTGGTATTGGCAGGTCTGTTGCTTCTTGCGCCGGTACTGGCCTGGCTGCCGATGGCGAGTATGGCGGCACTGTTGTTGATGGTGGCCTGGAACATGAGCGAAGCGCCCAAGCTGATAGCCTTGCTGCGCAAAGCTCCTCCGGGTGATGTGCTGGTGTTGTTCACCTGCCTGTTGTTGACGGTGCTTTTCGATATGGTGATCGCGATCTTTGCCGGCATTCTGTTGGCATCCTTGCTGTTCATGCGCGACCTGGCCGGAATGACACGTTTTACCGATGTCAGTCGCCAGACCAAGCATGTGCCGGGCGAGCTGTTACCCGGCTGGAAGGTCTACAAGTTGAGTGGGCCGCTGTTCTTCGCTGCGGCTGACCGGGTTTTTGATGAGCTGCAGACAGACATCAAAGGCTCTCGCGGGGTCGTGCTTTATATGGATGGGGTGCCATTGCTGGATGCGGGGGGGCTGAGTGCCTTGACGCACTTTACCCAGCTCTGTCGCCGGCAGGGTATTGAACTGGTGATCGCGGATCTGCAATTCCAGCCCCTGCGAGCCTTGGCGCGTGCCGGAATGATGCCGGTCGAGGGGGAGTTGAAGTTTACACCGACATTGGCTGAAGCCCTGCAGCCCTTGTTAAGCACTTGAAAATGCGGGGTCAGGGCTCCATTCCACAATGGGTGGGCCGGTAGTTGTCCAGCCAGCTTGAGAGTTTATCCACGGGTAGTGGCGGGCAGAAAAGATAGCCTTGCATGTAACGGCAGCCCTGACTGACCAGCGTCAGGCGCTGCTTCTCGGTTTCGACGCCCTCGGCAATGAGCCGCAGCTCCAGGCTGGCAGCCATGGAAATGATCGCCGTCACGAGCGAGCCGGCATAACGGTCACTGTCCAGATCGCGGACAAATTCTCGGTCGATTTTAAGGCTGTCCACCGGGAAGTGCTTCAGGTAGCTCAACGAAGAGTAGCCGGTGCCAAAGTCGTCAATTGCGAGGGAAATTCCCAGATCCTTGAAGCCTTGCAGCCAGGTAACGGTTTCTTCGCTGTCCTGCAGAAGCAGGCCTTCTGTAATCTCGAGTATCAGACGAGAAGGGTGAAGGTTGTGGTGCTCAAGCACGGCCCGCACTGCCTCGGCGTCCAGGCCCAGATCTCGCTGACGTTCCGAGACATTGACGGACAGATAAAGCTCATGCCCGGCTGCCGCCAGCTGCTGAATCTGTTGGCATGCTGTGTCCAGAACCCATTCGCCAATGCTGCCGATCAGGCCCGTTTCTTCAGCCATCGGGATGAACTGATCGGGTGGAATCATGCCTCTTTCAGGGTGGTGCCAGCGCAGTAAGGCTTCCACACCTTTAACATCCCCACTATCACCCGTGATGATTGGCTGGTAATAGACTTCCAGCTGCTTGCGCTCCAGAGCGTGGCGCAGGTCCTGCTCAAGGGTCATGCGCTGATTGGCATGTTCCTGCATGGCAGCGGTGAAAAAGTGGGCCTGGTTGCGGCCAGACTGTTTGGCTCTGTACATCGCCAAGTCGGCGTTACGAAGCAGGGTTTCAGCCGTATCGGCATCCCCGGGGTGCATGGCAATACCGATACTGGCCCCAATAATGATCTCCCGCTCGGCCAGCAGGAAGGGGGTGCTCAGGGATTCGATCAGTTTGTTTGCGACATAGGAAGCATCGGCTTCTGACTTGATATTGTGCAGCAAGATAACGAACTCATCGCCGCCGAAGCGGGCGACTGTATCCGTGTTACGCACGCAGCCGTTCAGCCTCTGCGCCACCTGCTTCAGAAGATCATCGCCATATTCATGCCCCATGGAGTCGTTGACGTACTTGAAACGGTCCAGGTCAATGAACAGCAGCGCAATGATTTGCTCGTCGCGGTTGGCTGTTGCGATGGCAAGATTGAGGCGGTCTGAAAGCAAGGTGCGGTTGGGCAGCTCGGTCAATTCATCGTAGTAAGCCTGCCGCACGATCTGGGCTTCATCGTTTTTGCGCTGGGTGATGTCGGAGAATACCGCGACGTATTCACTGGGGTTGCCTTCGCTGTCATACACAACCGATACGGACAGCCACTCAGGATAAATGGTTCCATTCTTGCGTCGGTTCCAGATTTCGCCGCTCCAACAGCCCTGTTGCATGATGTCCTGCCACATGTCCTGATAGAACCCGGCCTCGTGACGCCCGGAACTCAGAATGCTGGGGTTGCGGCCCTGAACCTCTTCAAGGGTGTACCCGGTGATACGGCTGAAAGCCGGGTTGATCGTCTTGATCAGACCGTCTCGGTCGGCCACCATGATCGCTTCATTACTGGTGCTGAACACCGCCTCGATCATTTTCAGCTGTTCTTCCATTTCCTTCTGTTGGGTGATGTCTTCCTTCACCGCAATATAGCTTTGGCAATTGCCAAACTCGTCGCGGACAGCGGAGATGGAGGCAGACTCCCAGAACAAGGAACCATCCTTGCGCCGGTTAAGCAGGTGGCCGTGCCATTCCTTGCCTTTCTCGAGAGTTTTCCACAGATCACGATAGACATCATCCGGCATCTCGCCAGACCGAAGCATTCCGGCTCCCTGGCCAATAGCCTCTTCACGACTGTAACCGGATACTTCACAAAACTTCGGGTTTACATACTCGATGATGCCCCGGGTATTGGTGATCATGACTGAGGCAGGGCTTTGCTCGAGCGCTCGTCCCAGGTTGCGCAGCTTCTGCTCGATCTTCTGAGTATGCGTGATATCGGTTCGCACGCAGGCAAGGCCGCCTTCACGAGTTCGGCTATCACTCGCCAGGATGGCGTGGCCGCTGTCAAGGTGTTCGACATAGCTGGTACTGCCCGGTTGCTCGCTTTCAACCGGTTCAAAGTGGGTGAGATGGGGCTTGAGCTGTTCCTTGAATGTATCCCAGCGTTCTAACTCAAGGTTATCCAGCCAGGGGTAGACCTGACGCCACCGGCTATTGCAGAGCAGCATTCTCCCGGTCGGACTGAAGAGCGCAAAGGCCTCGGAAAGGCTTTCCACCGCGTCATGCATGCGTTCCCGGGCCTTGTCTGATTGTCGGCGCAGAATCACAAAGCGCCGCATCAGGTCGCCCATCAGCAGGAAGAGCAGCGCAAAGACGATAAACATGACAACGCCGATAACTCGGCTGTCGATGCTGGCATTACCCGTACCCGGAGTGGTTTCCTTCCAGAGGATAAAAAAGAGCACGCACAGGTTGATACCTGTCAGCAGCAAAATCAGCTTCAACTTGCGAGTAGAGGATTTGCTCATCTGTTCTTCTGGTTAAAGGCGCGAGGATCTAAAGTGCAAAGTGTATCGTGTTGGAGACTCATTGCTATAGTGAAATCAATCTATTGGCAATTTTAATCCTGACTATAGACATTGATCAGGTAAAGAAGCGAGAATTTGCACGTTATAAAATGCATTCATAATACATTTAAAGGTTCCGTTATGGCCGTGATAAACCTTGAGCATCAACCGAGCGGACGCATCGGCTGGATACTGAGTAACGGCTTTCGGCCGATGTTTGCTCTGGCGAGTGCTCTGGCGCTTCTGGCAGTGGCTGCCTGGCTGGCGTTCTGGCGCGGGTGGATGAATCCGCCTGGGGACATGCTTCAGGCAGTGCTTTGGCATGGGCACGAGATGCTGTTTGGTTTTGTCGGAGCCGCCATTGGAGGGTTCCTGCTGGCAGCCGTAGCCAACTGGACCGGTCGCAAGCCTGTTTCGGGAGTGCCGCTTCTGTTGTTGGCCTGTACCTGGTTGTTGGCTCGGTTTGTGGCGCTAACGGCAGGAGCCTGGCCTGACGTGATCAATGCGATGGGGGCGGTCAGTTACTGGCTGTTACTGGCGTTTCTGTTCGGTCGCGAGTTAATCCATTCTGGCAACCGGCGTAATATCAAGGTGTTGGTCATTATTGCGCTCTTTGCTCTGTTAAGCTTGGCGTTTCATCTGCATTGGCTGCCCGAGCTGCAGGTTCTGCATCTGGCGGTGGTATTGGTGCTGGCGCTGCTGACTCTGATCGGTGGACGTATTACGCCTGCGTTTACCCGAAATTGGCTCAACCGCCAGTCACTCGAAGCCGCTCAAATGCCGGCTGCTTTTGGTGTTGTTGATATTGTTGCGGCGGTGTCGACCCCGGTGGCGGGTGCAGCATGGGTTTTCTGGTCACAAAGTCCAGTCACCGCATGCTTGCTGTTCTTGGCTGGCGGAGCGCAGCTGGTTCGACTCGTGCGCTGGTGCGGCTGGCAGACGGCTTCCGAGCCGCTGCTGCTGGTGTTGCATGTGGGCTACGCCTGGCTCGGTATTGGCCTGCTGTTGCTGGCAGGTAGTAGTGTCGGGTTGTGGTTGCCGAGTGCCGGCCTGCATGCGCTGACGGTTGGCGCAATGGGCGGGATGATTATGGCTGTCGCCTCCCGCGCCGCACTGGGGCATACCGGGCGAGAGCTTGTAGCGGGACCGCTGATGGTGATGGCGTTTATCAGTCTGCATCTGGCTGCACTGGTGCGAGTGCTTGCGTCCCTCTGGCCGGCGATGACATCTTCATTGCTAATGCTTGCCGGGCTGCTTTGGCTGATGGCGTTTGCGTTTTTTGCCTGGCGCTATCTGCCAATTCTTTTGGGGCCATCGCTCAGTTTCAGTGATCGTTTGAAAGCGCAGACGAGTACCCAAAAAGGGTGACTCACATCTCATTGGCCTTGCGGTAGGCTCCCTGGTAATCAAACAGCCGCTCGCGCACCTGCCAGTAGCCTGCCTGACGGCCTTTTTTGCCGCTTTGCCTGGCGATGACAAAATCAGGTGCCGGCAGCAGGTGCTGGACCGCCATGACGTCTGACGCCGTTCTGAACTGACGCGGTGAAGTTCCGGCATTGCAGCGTCTGCCAAACAGCGAATTAAACACTGCGCGTTGTGCTGGCCGATCAAGGTGAAAGCGCTCACGCAGCTCTTCACCCTGTTCCTCGTGGTAGGTCACCGTCACACACTCGTTGTTGGCGCTCAGGCTGATTCCCGCACAGCGGATTACACGAGCATCCTTCAGTTGCAACGCGCGCTTGAGCAGATCATCAGGGTCAATAATGGCCTCACTGCAACTTTGGCAATAACGAGCCGCAATATCATTTTCTGCCCCACAGTGTGGGCACTCCTTGAAACGAAAACGGTAATCGCACTGCTGGGGCTTTTCTCCTTCCATTTCCAGCAGTCCCTGGCAACGACGTCCGTAATGTTCGATGACCTGACCCGTGTCATCGGTTTTGCCCCAGAAAATGTTGGCAAATCCGCAGCCGGGACAAAATACCTGAACGGGTTCAGAGTCCGTTGCGGGCTTGGGGGTGCCTACCTCAGGATGATGCAGGTTGAAACCGTTGCCGGCATAGTCGATTACCAGGCAGTTTTTCTTGTTCGCGCTAAGCCTTAGCCCACGGCCAACAATTTGCTGGTAGAGGCTGACCGAGGCAGTGGGCCGCAGAATGGCGATCAGATCGACATGAGGCGCATCGAACCCGGTTGTCAGTACGGCCACATTCACCAGATATTTGAACTTGCGTTCCTTGAACATGCCGATTAGACGGTCGCGCTCGTCCCCGGGTGTTTCGCCGGTGATGACGGCCGTTTGATCGGCAGGCAGATAACCCCCGATTTCATGGGCATGCGCCACTGTCGCGGCAAACACCATGACCCCTTCACGCGCCTGTGCCAATTCCTCCAGTTGCTCGCAGATTGCTCGCGTGACACGCGGGTGCCTGGCGAGCAGGCTGTTCAGTTCCCGCTCCGGGTAGTGGCCGTTGTCCGAGGGTGACAGTGAGGAAAAATCATAGTGGGCAATGGCGGCGTCGATCACTTCGGGTGGGGTCAGGTAACCGTTGCGGATCATGTGGCTCAGTGGCAGTTCGAAAATGCATTTTTCGAATACCCTGGGCTCTTCGCTGCGCACGAAGCCGCGGTAATGAGCCCGGTAGATCCAGCCATATCCCAGGCGATAGGGCGTTGCGGTGAGTCCAAGCACTTTCAGCCCCGGGTTGTGTGTACGCAAGTGGCGGATCACCTGCTGATACTGACTGTCCTCGTCTTCACCGACACGGTGACACTCGTCGATGATCAGCAATGAAAAGGTATCTGCGAATGATGTCAGGTTTCGGGCAACGGACTGCACGCTGGCAAAGGTCACCTGATGGCTGAACTCCTTGCGACCAAGACCTGCTGAAAATATGCCGGCCTCCAGACCCAGTGCGGCATACTTGGCATGGTTTTGTTCTACCAGTTCGCGCACATGGGTGATAACCAGGATGCGTTTACGAGCAAGCCGGGCCAGCTCAGCGATGACCAGGCTTTTGCCTGCACCGGTAGGCAAGACAATGACGGCCGGGTCGTCACTGGATCGAAAGTGCTTGAGAGTGGCATCTACGGCATCCTGCTGATAGTCACGCAGGGTAAAGGCGGGTTGGGGCATGCCTGGAGTCAGTTCCTGAATCTTTAGAGCGATACGGTGATGATACGGACTGAAATAGCCAAACGCTACGGTGAGAAAGGCGGGGAGGCAAAGCAGGTAATTTTGTATATTCACACAAAGGACTGGTCGAATCTGTAAGGATCGGCCAGCATAGACGACTATGTTAATACCGCTCAGCTCTGGTAAGGCTGCTCGGTGAAGGTTGAATGGGGGAAGGGCAACTTGAAGGCAACAGAAGGTCGAGCAATGCCGGAAGATGATGAGGTTGAGCAGCGTTTGGAGGACATCCGCCCCAGGCTGCTGGCGTTTGCCCGCTTGCAACTGGGGGACCAGGCGCAAGCGGAAGATCTGGTACAGGAAACGCTGGTCTCCGCTTGGCAAGGCCTGGACAGCTTTGCCGGAAACGCAAAACTTGAAACCTGGGTATTTGGCATTCTCAAGCACAAGTTGATCGACGAGATTCGTTATCGTAGCCGCGAGCAGACGACAGGCTTTAATCCCGATGACATGCCTGAGGTCGATGGTCTGTTCAATCCCAAGGCGCACTGGTTGCCATCGGCTCGACCACAGCAGTGGCATGAGCCGGAGCAGGCGTGTCTGCAGGATGGATTCTGGCAGGTATTTGATTTCTGTGTGCTGCACCTGCCGGAAAATACTGCCAAGGTGTTCTCGATGCGAGAATTGATGGGGATGGAAACAGCCGAGATCTGCGAAACGTTGCAGATCAGTGAGCAGAATTGCTGGGTGATCCTGCACCGGGCTCGCTTGAAGTTACGTGCCTGTCTTGAAAACGGCTGGTTCAGCAAGGGGGAAAGCAATGCAGTCCTGTAAACGTGCCACTGAGCTGATGTCTCAGCAGCTTGACCGTGAGCTGAAAATGAACGAGAAACTCAGCTTGCGCATGCATCTGATGATGTGTCGCCATTGTCGCAAATGCGATGAGCAGTTCAAGGTGCTTCACCAGCTGGCCTCCTCACGATCTCGGCAGTCCGAGACTGAGCAAGATTAGGCTTTGCGTCGTGCCTCTCTGGCCTTATCCATGGCCCGCTGATATTCCGGTTTCTGGTGCGTCCAGCTCAGTTGTCGGATGCTTGGACAGGGCATCGGGTGGTTGTTGCGCTTAAGAGCCGACAGTCGCTCAAGACGAGCTGTCAACGCCTCTGCTTCATGGGTTTGTGCGTAGCGATACTCTGAGTCAAACAGCTCTCGGTAAGCCAAGCGGTCCGGCACCACAGGGGTGCAGCCCGCCGCGACTCCTTCCAGAACGGCGATGCCCTGATAATCATGCAGTGCCGTCGACAACACGACATCTGCCTGCTGCAGTAGCTGGCGATACTCCTCCAGTGATTCGACATGCCCCCAATATCCAAGATTATCGCCTTCCTCCAGCGTCTGATGAATGTGGTCGAACACCTTTGGGGTGTGGCGAAATTGCTGCCCAACCACATGTAGTCGGAAGTCCAGTTGTCGTTGCTGCATCATCAGAATGGCATCCAGCAGCAATTCAGGTCCCTTGTCGAACTCCCAGCGATGGTTCCAGACCAGCTGTAAAGGTCCGCTTTCAGGACTCGAATCAAGAAAGACCTCATCGGGCAAAGGCACGGGAATGACTTGCGACTGTCGGGCTATCTGCTCTGTCAGCCCGGCCGGTACCTGGTCCGGGAGCTTGCGAAGAAGCGTCTGTGCGCCTTCGAGTAGAGTGTGGCGATTGAATTCGGAGTTGAATAGCACATGGTCGGCTGCCAGAGCGTTGTAGAGGTTAAGCATTTGCGGCTCAACACTGTTGAACTCTCGACCTGATGCCGGATAGGCAAACTGATTCTCGTGGAAATAGACCAGCGTAGGGATGCTTGCCAATTCAGGCACCAGCCCGCGCAGGCCAGTGAGGTCTACCATTGAGGTAGCGATGATCAGGTCATAGGGGCGAGTCAGTGTTTCGCGTTCGCTGAAGGCCCAGCTCAGACTGTTGCCGCGGATGCGCCAGGCGAAATAGCGTGGAGGCAATGACAGGGTTGTCCAGTCGTATTCCGGGAAGGCGGTGACCAGGCCTTGCCGCCAGTAACGATGACTGACCGCATCATAGGCGGATAAAAGCAGAATGCGCATCCGAACTCTCCAGAGCAATGGGAGGGCGATTGTGCCAGAGAACAAGCAGACTTGTCAGATCTCGGGTGGGCTGCTTGACTGAGAGGTAGTCTCATGCGGAGTACGTCAGATGTCAGGAACAGTATTGATTACCGGTTGTAACCGAGGTATTGGACTAGAGTTTGCCTACCAGTATGCCCGTGACGGCTGGCGTGTTCATGCCTGTGCACGTGATCTGGTGCATGCGGAGGACTTGCAGGCGTTGGAGGCTCGTTTTCCCGAGCAAATCCAGTTGCACACCCTGGATGTGAACAAGGACGGTCAGATCAAGGCATTGGACCGTGTGCTCGGTGATGAAACCATTGATTTGCTGATCAACAATGCTGGCTATTATGGTCCCAGAGGCGTGTGTTTCGGCAAGGTAGAGCGTGAATTGTGGCGCCAGGTATTGGAAACCAATACCCTGAGCCCGTTGATGCTGACGCAAACCTTTTACCCGCGTATCGCGACAAGCAAACTGAAAACCGTTGCGTTTTTGAGCAGCAAAGTGGGCAGTATCAGCGATAACCAGTCGGGCGGTGGGTATTACTATCGCAGCTCCAAAACGGCACTGAATCAGGTGATAAAAAGCCTTTCCATTGACCTTGAAGGAGCTGGGGTCAAGGTTGTCGCACTTCATCCTGGCTGGGTGCAAACCGATATGGGGGGGCAGAATGCGCTCATATCAGCGGAAGAAAGTGTCTCCGCGTTACGTACTCTGCTGGCGCAGTTGGACTTGTCCCAAAGTGGCAGTTTTTTGAACTATGATGGTTCTGTGATCGACTGGTAGTGAAGAGGGTGGTACTGCAGTAGAGTAACAGTCTCTATGGATAGCTAGTATCAAGAGGTGGATTGGGATGATGCACCGCAAAGAGTGGCGGCCACTCGGTTATGTTGTTCTCTATCTGCTGTTTGGGTTGATCTGGGTTCATGGATCGGATTTTCTGATCAGCCTGTTGGCGCCCAGTGTCGGGCTCTTTGATCTGATTAACAGCTTCAAGGGCAGCGCCTTTGTTGTAATCAGTGCCAGCTGTTTGTACCTTGCGCTCGCTCCGCCCAGCGACAGGTTAGTCTCCGGTGAGCCTGTCGTTCATGACCGAGGACAGTGGGTGATCTTTGCCAGCCTGATGCTCATTGCGTTAGCGCTGCCTTCGGTCGGTGGCGCGCTGACGCTGTGGCTGGAAGCCGAGAAAGCCATTCTCGCCGATGCAACACAGGCATGGCTACTGACCGGTCTGGCCGCCATGGCCCTCTCTGCCCTGCTCATTCTGATTTACCGTCGCCAGCTGAATCTGAGTCTGGCGTGGCACCTTGATTCTGTCGCATCCCAACGAGAGCAGTTGTTGGGGCGTTTTTTTGACATGCCCTTCATCGGTATGGGGTTGACTGACCCCACTACGGGACACTGGATAAAGGTTAACGACTGCCTGGAATGCCTCCTGGGCTTCAGTGTTGAAGAGCTGCGGCAGAAAACCTGGCAGGAGTTGACCCATCCCGAGGATCTGGCTGCAGATGAGAGTGCCTTCCGGCGGTTGTTGAATGGTGATACGGAAGCCTATCAGCTCGAAAAACGTTTTATTGCCGCCAGCGGTCAACATGTACCTGTGCGAATCTATATCAAGCTGCTGCGTGACGGTTCTGGCTTGCCGGAGCATGTCATCTGCATGATACAGGACCTGACTCGGGAGCAGCATAACCAGCGAGCCCTCCAGCGTCAGTCGAATCTGTACAACATGCTGTCCAGAATTAATCAGGTCATTCTGTACAGCCGAACTGTCGATGAAGTGCTGCAGGCCGCTTGCAGGATTGCGGTTGAAGAAGGCCAGCTCCGTTTTGCCTGGATAGGTTTGTGTGATGAGCATCGGCGAATTACCGGTTCACAGGCTCACGCAGGGGATCCAGCGACTGCATTGGGTGTGCGGCAGTTGATGCAAATCTTTGCGCGCCACCCGGGCCAGGGCGTAAGTGAGCAGGCAGTGTTGAATGATGAGACAGTCGTGGTCAATGACTGCTTGGCCGTTGCCGAGTATCAGCCTTGGCACGAGTTCGCCAGTCGTTTTCGCTGTCTTTCGGCGATCGCCTTGCCCCTGCACCATAAGGGGGAGGTCTATGCCAACCTGACGCTCTATTCTGATAGCGTCGACTTTTTCTCTCCCAAGCTGGTCAAAACGTTGGAAGAACTGGCCCATGATATCGGTTTTGCTCTCGATTCGATCAGTCGAGATCAGGCTCTTGAAGCAGCCAATCAGGTGATCAACTCCAGCCCGTTTGTATTGATCCGCTGGCGTCATGAACAGGGCTGGCCGATCGAGTATGTGTCGGAGAATATTCGCAATCTGGGCCTGGAGCCTGAGCAGTTGATGCACAGGGACAGTCGGTTTGAATCATTCATACATCCTCAGGACCGTACCCGGGTCAGTGAAGAAGCGCACCGGTATATGCAACAGGGCGTGACTACATTTACCCAGACTTACCGGCTGGGTAACAAAGCTGAGGATGATCCCTGTTGGGTTGAGGATCAAACCCATGTATTGCAGGACCCGACCGGCAAGGTGGTCGCTATTGAAGGGGTTTTGACTGACATCACAACACGTCGGCAGCAGGAGAGACGATTGCAGCAGGCTGCTGCCGTTGTGCAAAGTACCCGAGAAGGGGTGTTGATCACCAACGCCAACCGGCAGGTGATTCAGGTCAATCCGGCATTCACCGACATGTTTGGCTGGAATGAGGAGGAGCTGAGTCAGCAATCGCTTGCTGTTCTGCGTTCCGAGTTTCACCCTGCCAGTTTCTACCATGCACTTTGGCAGCAAGTTGGGGAAGAGGGGCATTGGCAGGGTGAGATCATGTGCCGGCGGCGTCATGGAGAGGTCTTTCCGGCGCTGTTGAGTATCAGCCGGATTAGGCTGGACAGCGAGGATGCCAGCCATTATGTCAGTGTCTTTACCGATATATCCAGATTGAAAAACAGTGAATCCCGAATCGAGTACCTGGCTAACCATGATGCATTGACAGGTTTGCCCAATCGCAAGGCGCTGTTCCGGCAGCTTGAAGCCTGCAGCCATTACAATCGGCATCATGAGCGCCTTTCGGCTCTGTTAATGGCTGATCTGGATAATTTCAGGGATATCAATGACAGCCTTGGGCACCCGGAGGGTGATCGTCTGCTACAGCAGATTGTTGAGCGGCTTGAGGAAGGAGTGCGCGAAGGTGATTTGTTGTATCGATTGGGTGGGGACGAATTCGGCATTTTGCTGCAGGAAGTTTCGGACAGCAACGATGTTGTTTCCACGGCCGCTGCATTGATACAGCGTTTGCAGCCAGTGTTTCGCCTGAGCGACTGTGCAGAGGTGCGTGCCAGTGCAAGCTGGGGGATCACGCTAATTGATGATCAGGGCTTATCGCCGGAGGTGATTTTGCAGCAGGCAGACGCCGCTTTGTTTAAAGCCAAGGAGCAGCGGGGCAGCCTGCACTTTTTCAGTGATGATCTCACCCTGGCTGTTCATCATCGCATGCAGCTTGAACAGCGGCTCAGAAGAGCCCTGGAGCATGACGAACTGTGCCTTTACTATCAGCCCCAGTGGTCGATTGACGGCTCCAGAATGACAGGCGTCGAAGCATTGGTGCGGTGGCAAGACCCGGAAAAGGGATTGATATCGCCTGCCGAGTTTATCCCTGTTGCTGAGCAAAGTGCACTGATCAGCCAAATAGGCAGTTGGGTGTTGCGCAGCGCCTGTGAGCAGATCGCTCGCTGGCTGGTACAAGGGATTCAGGTGCCTCGCGTTGCCGTCAATGTCTCGCCACAGCAATTGCATCATCACCATTTGCCGCAGGAAGTGGCCAGTATTCTCCAGCAGACTCATATACCACCGACACTGCTGGAATTGGAGCTAACCGAGAGTGCTCTGATGTCACCGGGAGTAGAGGCGGTCGAGATGCTGAACGCATTGCGCGTGCTAGGGGTGAGCCTTGCGATCGATGATTTCGGTACCGGTTATTCGTCACTGGCATATCTGAAGCGTTTTCCTTTGAATATGCTCAAAATTGACAAGTCATTTACTGATGACCTGTTGGCCAGTGATGAAGCCAAGGCCATTGTGGAAACGGTTGTCATGCTTGGCCACAAGTTGGGTCTGAGTGTACTGGCAGAAGGTGTTGAAGATGAGAGACAAAGGGTCGAACTGGAACGTCTGGGATGTCATCAATTCCAGGGATATCTCAAAAGCCGTCCCTTGCCTGCAACCGAGCTGGAGGCCTTGCTGGTCAACAGAGAAATTTGACTTGAAACAAGCCCGGCCGGCAGATTTCATATTAGTGGACGTATTTTGCTGGGGTTAGAGTATTTTTCCTGTAGGATTACGCAGACAGTTAAACGTCTGCTTGAATTTGGCAGGGAAGACTCAGCGTCATGAAGACATCCGCTCCACTTCCTTTGTTCGGGACAATCGGCGCCAACCTTTTGTTGGCGCTGGGCTATATGTTGCTTGGCCTGTTATTCCTGCCAACCGGTCTTCATGAGCAGATAGTGCCTCTCTGGTTGCCTGCGGGCCTCGGACTGGCCGCGGTATTGCGCGGCGGCTTCAGGTTCCTGCCGGGCATAGGCTTGGGCAGCCTGTTGATCAACCTGGTCATCCCGGCCCTCAACTATCCCTTGGCTGCGCACCATTTTTGGAGTGCATTAATGATCGCGACCGGGGCGACGCTCCAGACTGCACTCGGTTGCTGGCTGTTGCAGCGTTACGGGGCTGATCCCACTCGGCCCCATCGAGATCAATGGATGCTGCGCTACGTGCTGTTCAGCGGGTTGTTGGTGTGCCTTTTAAACGCTTCAATCGGCACCTTTGCGGTTACCTTCTTCAACCAATCAGGTGGCAGTCAGGGAGTTTTGCTGGATATGGCAACCTGGTGGTTGGGCGACAGTTTTGGCGTGATTCTGGGAACGCCTCTCTTCCTGTCTTTTACAGGTGCCTTCAGGGGGACTGGTCAAAAACGCAACTGGATTTTGCCGCTGCGATTGAGTAGCACCCTATTTGCCATCGTTCTGATCAACCAATACTACCTGTCTCACCTCTCTGGTCTGTTAAAGCAGAGCTTTGAGCAAGATGTCCAGCTGGTTGATGCTCGCATACAGATGATCATTCAACAGAACCTGAGAGACCTGTCACGCCTCGCACAAGAGTTGAACAAGGAAACGCAGGTTTCTCGTGATGATTTCCATGCGCTGGTGGCACCGTTGCTGGAGAATAACCCTGCACTACGCGCTTACTCATGGGATCCACTGGTGCTGCGCAGTGATCGTGATGCCTTTGAGCAATGGACCCGGGAGCAATTGCAGTGGCCTGAGTACAGTATCTATGGTGAGTCACCTGAAACGGAACGCGTGCTGATTCCGGTTCAGTTTGTCGAACCTATGGACGCGAATATGGCGGCATTGGGTTTCAATCTCTATTCACTGGAAGATCGTCGTCGTTGGGTGTGGCTGGCGCAAACCCGTGGTGAAGCGGTTGCAACTGAAGTGTTGCACTTGACGCAGGCCCCGGACGAGCCCGGTATGCTGATTTTGCAACCGGTATACCGCCTGGTGGGCGAGGGGTTGATGCAGAGTCAACGACAACTCCAGGGATTCGTCGTGGGGGTCTTTACGATTCACCGCATGCTTGAGGCAGTGCTGATCGGCAACAGTGTGCAGAATATCGAACTGCGTGTCAGTGAGGCAGGGCAACCACCTTTCTATTCGACGACAACCGAAGACATCACACACCAGCAGGATCTGCATCAGGTATTTGAGATCCAGTTGGCGCAGCAGGTATGGCGCGTTGAGGCTCTGGCTGGCCCCGATTATCTTGCGGCACACCCCATCAGTCAGGCGCAGTACCTGCAGGTACTACTGGTCGGTATCGGGTGTCTCGGTTCCCTTCTGGTGTTGTCGATGCACAACCGTGAACAACAGCTGGAAGCGAGGGTGCAGCAGCAAACGGATGATCTGGCCTGGCAGGCGCGTCACGATGATTTGACCCGGTTACAAAATCGAAAAGGTTTGCATGAAACCCTGACACAGCTACTGTCGGGGTCCGATGCGCATTTTGCGCTGTTGTTCATTGACCTTGACCGCTTCAAGCACGTGAATGACAGTCTTGGGCACCAGGTCGGTGATGCGCTCCTGCAGACGGTTGCCGGCGCCTTGAGTCAGCAGATGCCCGATGATCTCAAGCTTTTTCGAATGGGCGGTGATGAATTCATTCTGCTGGTTCCGGGTGGCCAGAAGCGTGCCGAGGCCGAAGCGAAAGGCGTACTGGCCGTGTTGGAGAACTCCTTCCCCGTGGCGGGTCACCGCCTCCAGCTGACCGCGAGTATTGGGATCAGCCTGTATCCAGACCATGGCGACAACGCGAACAACCTTATCAAGCATGCTGATACCGCAATGTACCGTGCCAAAGGACGAGGCAAGAACCGATATGAGCTGTATTCCGCTGATCTGACCACAGATGCGCTCAACTATTTCTCACTGGAGCAGGATCTGCGCCTTGGGCTGCATAAGCAGGAGCTGGTGATTCATTATCAGCCACAGTATCAGTTATCTGACCGCTCACTCTGTGGTTATGAAGCGCTGGTGCGTTGGCAACACCCGGAGCAGGGGCTGTTGGGGCCTGACCGTTTCATACCCCTGGCGGAAGAGACGCAGCTGATCGTGCCTCTGGGCTGGCAGGTGATCGAACTGGTCTGCAGACAATTGGCACAGTGGCGTAAAGAGGGAGTGAATACACCTCTGGTCGCAATCAATATTTCACCGCAGCAGCTGTTACAGGCCGATTTTATCCAGCGTCTCAATCAGATCGTGGCCGAACATGAGCTGGATCGTCACCTGCTGGAGCTTGAAATTACCGAGTCGATGATTATGCAGGACCCGGACTTCGTGATCCGGCAGCTGCAGCGCTTGCGTCTGTCAGGTTACCACTTGGCACTGGATGATTTCGGCACCGGCTACTCCTCGCTCGATCGCATCAAGTACCTGCCGTTGAACAGAATCAAGATCGACAAGAGTTTTACGCGCGATATCGGTCGTAATCCCAAGGACGAGGCCGTGGTGCTCAGTACCATCGCGCTTGGGCATAGTTTGGGTATCGAAGTACTGGCAGAAGGTGTCGAGACCGCTGAGCAGAGTGCCTTTCTTCAGAAACACGATTGCGACTCCGTGCAAGGCTATCTCTTTGGACGGCCGCAGCCTGTCGAAGAGCTGTCAGTCAAGCCTTCTGTTATGTCTGTCAATGAGTAGGCAACTGTTCTGAGTTTGGATCAATAAGGCGCAATCCTGGCTCTGTTCGGTGATGTCTGGCGGTTCACTCGGGGATCTCATAAGGGGCTATACGGAAGGCCTCCAGCCGATAGCCCGCAGTTCCCATTTCGTGACTGAATACCTCTGTAGTCAGGCGGCCACTGACGATTACGGCATCATACAAACTCTCAATACGGGTGCCAGGCTCGTAGTGGACATCGATAATCTGGTTGGATGGTGGTGGCGGCACATGGATGCAGGCACCAAAATACGGCACCAGAAAGAAACGATCCACTTTGTCGCCTTCACCTTCCAGGGGAACGACAAACCCCGGGACACTGACCATCTGCCCGTTCATGGTTTCAACGACCGGGGCTGAAGCCAGTGACTGCATCAGCTCATCATAAAGCCGTTGTGCCTTGTCACTGTAGTCATCGAGCTGTTCCAGCTCCGGGTTGTTGTACATCGTTTCCAGTGACAGCGCATAATCCTCGGGCATGAGCACTGCCCAGTCGATTTCCGGCGCCGCCTCACCGTTGATGATCACGTCTTCGGCATGGGCAGCCGTCAGATTCAGCAGAGCCGCCAGCATCAGGATTACACTTCTCATGGTGAAAGTACTCGGTCAGTATCGTCGTATCAGGCGGCTGGCCGAAGCCATTCGCCAGGCCAGTAGCGCTGGTATGAGCCCGCTTGCAAGTCCCAGCGTCAGAATCACGGCACACAGCTGCCATTGTGTTGGGCTTAGCATCCCCAAATAGAGCAACAGGCCGAACTGTTCCAGTAGAGGTTGCTGCAGCAGCGCCATTCCTGCCTGAAGCAACAGGATACCGCCCAGAACACCGCCCAGGGAAAGCATCAGGCACTCAAGCATCAGCAACTGAGCAACTCGACAGGGCGGGCAGCCAAGGGCTCGCAAGACTGCAATTTCATGTCGCCGCTGTTGGGTGGCGGCCAGGAAAACAGCCAGCATTCCGGTCATGCCAATCAGCAGAGCGGCTGCAGAGACTGCGAGCAATGCTTTTTCCGCCACGCCGACCAGTTGCCACAATTCCTGCAGGGCAACGCCCGGCAGAATGGCGGTGAGGGGCGCTTCACGTCGATTGTTCAGCTCTCGCTGCAGGTGGAAGGTGTTGAGGCGCGATTTCAGTCCGACCAGAACGGCCGTCACTTCAGTCGGCGTCAAATCGCGCTGGCGTGCGCGCTCCGGGCTGATCTGAAGTCCAGGCAAGGGCACACCGGCTCTCCAACCAAGATGTACAGCCTCCAACCCCTCCAGTGATACCATCAATGTGCGATCCAGTGGTGTGCCGGTCGGGGCCAGGATGCCGCTAACGCTGAAGGGCATCTGCGTGTGCTTCATGAAGCTGGTATTTCCGCTGCCATGGGCGATGATTACAGGGTCACCCGGCTGGTAGCCCAGCTTACGTGCGACTTCGGCACCGATCACAATGGAGAAAAGGTCGTCGAAGGGGCCTCCGGCGGTAAAGGCCAGTGCCTGCTGGTCAGCAAAACGATAATGCTGAAACAGACTGTTATGCGTACCGATAACCCGGTAACCCCGATGTGAGTCTCCCAGTGAGAGTGGAATGGTCCACTCAACTCGAGCGTCGTTGGTCAGAGACTCATAACTGCTCCAGTCCATGTTGCTGGTTGCAGAGCCTATATGAAACAGTGAATAGAGCAGCAGCTGGACAGGTCCCGAACGGGCACCAACAATCAGATCCGTGCCTGCCACGGTTGCCATGAAATTCTGGCGGCTTTGCTCGCGTATTTGCTGCACACCCAGCAGCAAGGCTGTGCTCAGCGTGATGGTAAAAAGAGTCAGCAACACGGATGTGCGCCGGCTCTGCAAACTGTTCCATGCCAGGCGGATCAACATGAGGCAGTTCTCCCCAGGAACAGTCTCTGGGCGAAGTACTTTGCCAGTGCAGGGTCATGACTGACCATCAGCAAGGTGGTGTTACTCTGATTCAGCTCCTCAAAAAGCAGCTGCATGAAGTGATCGCGGCTGTCTGTATCAAGTGCCGAGGTCGGTTCATCGGCAATGAGCAGTGACGGCCGCCCGATCAGCGCACGGGCAGCGGCGACCCTTTGCTGCTGTCCGATCGACAGCTCGGTTACCTTGCGCTGCCGGAACAGGGCAGGGTCAAGCTGAAGCCTGGTGAGCAGACGCTCCGCTTCCTGCTCCACACACTGACCATTGATGCCTGCTCTGTGTCGTCGCAGAGCTGACAGGGAGCAGGGTAGGGTCACATTATCGATCAGGTTCAGGTAGGGCAGCAGGTTGAACTGCTGGAACAGCATGCCGACCTGATCTGCCCGAAACCGGTCCAGGGCGCGTGATGACATCGAGGCCAGGTTTTGCCCGGCGACTTCCAGAGTGCCGTCATAACCGGGCTGCAGTCCGGAAATGAGGTTCAGCAGCGTGGTCTTGCCGCTGCCGGATGGTCCCTGAATAAGCAAATGATCACCAGGCCCGAGTTCAAGCTGGTCGATCATCAGGATCGGTGCCTGATTGGGCCAGGCAAAACGGAGCGATTTAAGGCGCAGAACCGAGCTCATGGCAGCGACAACCGGGTGTGCCCGGCGTTAAGCATGTGCCGGTGCTGACCATCAGGTGTAATGAGCTGCAGTTCCAGGTGTTCGATGGCAGGAAAGTGGTGCATCAAGGGCAGCTCAAGGGCATTCAATTTCCGGCTGTCGGCACAAAGATACTGGTACTCCGCCATCAGATCAGCATGAGCGGCCGAGTGAGACGTTTCATGTTCATGGGCGTGATGGTGCATCTGTTCGTGGCTGTCGGGCGTATAGGGCAAATGCAGCTCAACCCGGCTCAGGCTGCAATCGGCCCCTTCCGGAAACCTGATCAGCTCATCGGCCTGTCTCAGTTTGACCAGTGTTGCATCCCAAACAGCCAGTTCCTCATGACGGGTGGGCTGGTGTTCGAAACCGGTCAGGTTAGCCAATGGAGAGGTCAATGTGATTGCGACCATCGGTGGCTCAATCACCATGTCCAGCTGCGCTACGCCATGTTGATGGATACTTGCAGCCACAGCCATATGGACAGGTAAACCGGCAATCAAAAGTAACGTAGCAACCAGGCGCATTCAGACCTCAACCTCGACAGAAATGATGAGAGATGTTACTACATAACAAAATGAATTCCAGTGAGTTCTTGATACGCAGTCAAATCAAGGCTTCGTGCCTGTCAGACAAGGACTTTCATCACTTTGGCGTTTAGAATGAAGGCACACTTACTCAGGGAGCCGTCTGCGTGAATTTCTTGTCCCCACTGCGCAAGCTGATCGTATTGCTTCTGTTGCCTATCAGTGGGCAGTTGATGGCAGCCCAGTTTGTCCTTGAAGGTGTCGAGGGGGAACTGGCGGACAATATTCGAGCCCTGTTAAGTATTGATGACCTGATGACGGCTGAAGGCTCCTTGCCCACAGCCAGCCGCTTGCGCTATCTCCACCGTCAGTCTGAAGCGGAGATTCGAACTGCTCTGCAGCCCTATGGATACTATCGGCCGACACTCAAGCTTCTGCTCAACATTGAGGGGGAGCCGGATCAATGGTCAGCTGTCTACAGGGTCGAAGCCGGACCTCAGATGCGAATAAATCGTGCCAGGCTGGCACTTGAAGGCCCGGGTGAGACAGACGAAGTTTTACAACAGGTTATTGATGAGTCGTCGATCAAGGCAGGCGCTGCGCTGCTGCATGGGGAATATGAAGCGTTAAAAAGCCGGTTGCAGTCTCACGCCTCAGAGCGTGGATATTATCAGGCGCGTTTCAGCACGAATGAGATCAGGGTCGATGTAGAGGCAAATCTGGCCGATATAGAGCTCATCTATGAAACCGGACCTCGTGCACGCATTGGTGAAATCCGCTTTGATGCCGCCCCCGTTTCAGAGTCATTGCTGCGTCGTTACTTGCCTTTTGATAGCGGAGATCCCGTGGAGACAGCCAAGCTGGTGGAGCTTCAGCGTCACCTGATCAATAGTGACTACTTCGCGGACGTTGAAGTACGGCCCCGACTGGATGAGCGAGCGGGGGCAGAGCTGCCGATTGATGTGAAACTGACGCCTCGTAAACGCAGCCTTTATCAGGCCGGATTCGGCTATGGTACCGATACCGGTGCCCGGATGCAGTTGGGCCTTACCCGTCGCTGGCTCAATAGCCGGGGGCATACACTGGATACCCGTCTGCGCCTGTCCGAAATCCGCCAACAGCTTTCCAGCAGCTATCAGATTCCCGGTCAGAATCCGACGACGGACCGCTTTGCCCTCAATTTTCAATTGGAGGACGAACAGTCAGACACCATTGATGCTCGCACACTGAGGATCGGCGGCAGCTGGCAGAAGCAGTTGGGCGACTGGGAGCGCCTGTTGGCGCTGGACTGGCAGCAGGAAACCTGGCGCTTCGAAGGGCTGGAGCAGGACTCGACCTTGCTGGTGCCCAGCGCACGTTTCAGCCGAACCCGAGCAGACAACCGAATCAATACAACCCGTGGGCATCAGATCAGCCTGGGGGTCGCCGCCGCGGCCAAAACACTGCTGTCAGATACCGATCTGCTACAGCTTGATCTGCGCGGCAAGCGGGTGGATACCCTCTCAGAACGCTGGCGTCTGCTAACCCGAGCCGAGTTGGGTGTGACGTTCATCGATTCTGTTGATGAGCTACCGGCCAGCATGCGTTTCTATGCCGGAGGTGATAACAGCGTGCGCGGTTACGACTACCAGTCATTGGGCCCTCAAGGGGATGATGGCGATGTGATCGGTGGCCGCTACCTGATCGCCGGAAGCGTCGAAGTGGATTACCTCATCAAGGAAAATTGGCGTGTCGCTGCTTTCGTGGACAGCGGTAATGCTTTTGATGATACCCAGGCCGAGCTGAAAACCGGTGTCGGCCTTGGGGCTCGCTGGCAGTCACCGGTTGGGCCGGTGCGACTCGACTTTGCTGTACCGCTCGATGAGGATGGCTGGCAGATACACTTCACTTTGGGGCCTGATTTGTGAGACCGCTGTTGCGCTGGGGGCTGGGGACTTTTCTGGCCCTGTTGTTGACCGTTTTGGTACTGGTGTCGGCCGTGCTTTTTCTGCCGTCAGGTACTCGTTTTGCGATTAATTTCACAGCGTCTCTTCTGCCTCAGGTGGAAGTCGAAGGGGTTGATGGCACCCTGGCTTCGGAGCTGCAGATCAAGCATCTGCGCTTCGAGCAAAATGAGCTGGTGCTGGATCTGTCTGAGTTGCGCCTGTCCTGGCAGCCCTGGTTATTGACGCAATCGCTGTTGAAGATTCATGAACTCAGTGTGGTCCGTCTTGATGTCAGTTTGCCGCCGTCTGCTGAACAGGAGGCGGCTGATGGTGGTGCCCCCGCCGGACAGTTGCCCGAGTTGCCTTCAGTAACGCTGCCTCTGACGATTGAAGCTGAACGTGTCGCGCTGGGGCATGTTCGTGTTGTGCAGGCTGAGCAGGTGCTGGTGGATGAGCTCAGTCTGAGTCTCACGCTTAGAACCCTGAATAATCTGGTATTGATCGAACCCTTGATCATGGAGCAGCCTGGCAGTCGCCTTGAACTCAGTGGCTGGACGGAACCATCACAGCAGTTTTTGACCCACCTGGAATTGCAGGCGGGAACCGACCTGGCACGTTGGATTCGTTTCGATCATTGGCCTGAGCAGCTGCCGCTCGAGGCTGACATGGTGATTGATCTGGATGGTGCTGCGCGCAACCTCACACTCTCGCTGAATGCCGAACTTGCAGAGACTCGGCTGCGATTGCAATCCCAGATTGATGGAACTGAGGGTATTGTCATCAGCTATCAGCTCAATGCCCAGGGGGTGGATACGGCCCTTGCCGCGCCGGAGTGGCCCGGTAGCCTGGCAGTGGATGCCAGTGGTCGTGTTGAGCTGGGTAATGAGTTGCCACAAGTGGCAGTGGAGCTTAACAGCCTGCAGGGGCAGCTCAGGCAGGAGTCAATCAGTGCCACCGCCAGCCTGTCCGGCGATACCCGCGAATGGCAGGTTAAGGCCCTGAAACTGCGTTATGCCGGTGCCAAGGCTGATATCAGCGGCGCTGTCAGCGACCAATTGGCGCTTACATGGGCCTTGAGTGCTCCGAACCTGACCCGCTTGTTGCCAGCGGCCAGCGGCCAGCTGGAGCTGAGCGGTGAGATCAGTGGTCCTCGCTTGCAACCCGCTATCAAGGCACGTATTCGAGCACGGGGGTTGGCTTATGCCGAGCAGGCGCGTCTGGAGAGGATCAGTGGTGATGTGGCATTGGATTTATCCGGCAAGAGCGATTGGGCAGCGGACTTGCAACTGATCAATGCCGAGGCCAGTGGGCATACACTTGAAAAGGTGTTACTGAAGCTCACGGGCATACCCGAGCAACATCAGCTGACGCTGACCGCCAGTGGCTCACCGGGACGGGCAGAGCTATCGGCCGCCGGTGGCTGGGTGGCAGCCGATCAGCGCTGGGGTGGTCAATTGCAGCGACTGGAGTTGCAACCCCAACCGCTCAGTCACTGGCGTTCGTCGGCGGCTGCAGGACTTGCGGTGTCGCCTGAAGGGTATCAGTTACAACGTCTTTGTCTGGACGAGCTCAGTGCAGGCGGTAGCCTCTGCGTGCAGGCAGAAGGCAGTTTCGCTGGCGACACCGACGTTGTGGTGAAGTTGAATCAGCTGGCTATGGAGTTGTTGGCGCCGCTCCTCAACGGAATGCGACTGACCCCGAGTCTGTCCGCCGATGTGCTGTTCAGCCAGCAGCGGGGAGGCAAGCCTTCATTGACGGCCTCTCTCGAGACCAGTGCCGGAGAGCTGACGCCCGCGCAGGCTGATCAGACGCTGTCGCTGGCACCGATCGCTGCCAGTATTGAACTGGCTGATGATGATCTGGAGGTACAGGCTCGAACACTGCTGGAGTTTCTCTCCGGTGAGCTGGCGTTATCTCTGAATATCCGCGGTTTGAGTGCAGCGCAACAACTGCGGGGCAACTTAAAGCTGCAGGCTGATGACTTGAGCCGAGTATCCGTGCTGGTGCCTGATCTGCAGAACGTTCAGGGGCGCGTAGGGGGCGAGGTTTTGTTGAGTGGCAGCCTCTCTGCGCCTGAGCTGGAAGGCGAGTTGAACTATCTGGATGGCGCTGTTGAGTTGCCGGCTCTGGGGCTGGTGATTGCGCCGCTGGAGCTTCGCCTTAACCAGAGTGGCCTGCCAGGGCAGGTGCGCTTCACGGCTGCTGCAACCTCCGGAGAAGGGCGCCTCGATCTGCAGGGAGATTATGATTTGGCAGCACGGGAGGGTGTGCTGACTCTCGGCGGTGACAATTTCACAGCGATGGATACGGCAGAGATCAGGGCTCTTATCAGTCCGGATCTGCAACTGCAGTTAGGGGCGCGCGAGATCCGTCTGGGCGGTTCGCTGAAAGTGCCCTTGGCCCATATTTCACCACCGAAAACCCGCGAAAGCGCCCTGAAACCGTCAGCAGACGTTGTTCTGGTGAAAGAGGGTAAGGTGATTGAGAAAGAGCCCGTGATACCGGTCTATGCCGATCTTCGCATAGAACTGGGTGACGACGTTCGTGTGGATGCGCTCGGCTTCAAGGGGCGTCTGCTGGGTGCCTTGCAGATCGAAGAGAGTCCCGGGCAGGCGACTCGAGCGACCGGCAGCATTCAGGTCGAAAGCGGTGAATACCGCTTGTACGGGCAGGATCTCGACATTCGTCGCGGCAGCCTCGTGTATACCGCGGGCCCGGTGGACAATCCGGGGCTGGACCTGCGCATTGGGCGGCAGGTCGAGGAGGTGATTGTCGGGGCCGATATCAGTGGCACTTTGCGAGATCCGCGCATGGAGCTTTACGGAGAACCCGCCATGCCAGACAGCAGTGTGCTCTCTTATCTCTTGCTGGGTAAGCCACCAAGCGAAAGCTCTGCCGGCGAGCAACAAATGCTTATGCAGGCTGCGTTGGCACTGGGGATGAGTCAGGGCAACAAGATCACGGGCAAGCTGCGCGAGACGCTGGCACTGGATGAATTCGGGTTTGATAGCAGTGCCAGTGACGAGTCTGCGTTTTTCATCGGCAAGTATTTGTCGCCCCGTCTCTACCTGCGTTACGGTATTGGCGTGCTGGATGCGGTCAACACCCTGAGCCTCAAGTACAAGGTCAGCGACAAGTGGCGCGTGGAGGCGCAAAGCAGCGAGCTGGGCAGTGGTGCGGATATTCTCTACACACTGGAGCGCTAGGCCTGCAGCGCCCTTCGATGTTGTTCAGAAGTCAGGCCCGGGACACGGGCCCATTCAATAACTCAGTGCTTCAGCGGTGAGCCCTTGAGGCTCAGGGGTGTTTTCCTCGGTATCTCTAAACCGGGTCACAATCTGTGTCGCGGCTTCCAGTTGCGCTTTTAATGCCGACACGCAGAAGGTGTCCAGCTTGCCGGCTGCGGCCATGCGCTCGAGCTCCTCAATGGCAGCGGGTACTTCCCAGGGGGCTTTATAGGGGCGCTTGCTGGTCAGTGCATCGAAGATGTCGGCAACTGTCACGATGCGGGCTTCAACAGGTATCTGGTCGCCACTGAGTCCCTTGGGATAGCCGCTCCCGTCCAGAAACTCATGATGGCAGGCCACGATATTGAGCATGCTTTGAGCATCACTCAAATGATCCAGCTGGGAGTCTTTAAGGACTTTCAGGATGATCTGGACGCCCTTGTTGACGTGCTCCCGCATGATGGTGCGCTCATCAGCGGTCAATCGACTGGGCTTGAGCAGAATCCTGTCGGGAATGCCGATTTTGCCAATGTCGTGAAGTGACGCAAACAGACAGATGTGTTCAACCTTTTCGTCACTGAGTCCAAATTGGTCCGCAACGCCCTTGGCGATTAGTCTCGAGAACTGTGCGATACGGGTCAGATGTTTGCCAGTCTCAAAGTCACGCAAGTCTGCAAACTGACGTGCCGCCTGTGCTGTGGCCAGCAGGGCTCGTACGGTGGAAATCTCGTTGGAGATGGTCATGGTGATCATGTTGCAGAACATGACTACATCCCGTTGCACGGCATCGGTAAAAACGCCGGTCTGGCGGCTGTCCACGAAGATAAACCCCATGAATTGCTGGCCGTTGAAGATGGGCAGGGTTAACGAGGATCGGTACCCCTGCTTCAGCAGCCAATCCGAATGTGCGGTGCCGGGGGGAATATCAGTGGCGATATCATCAATCACCCGACAGCTGCCGTCCCTGGACATCTGCTGCAGTGATTTGCTTGCTGAAAGCGGATATTCATAGGAGACAATAGCATGTCCCTGGTGTGTGCTGTTGATAAATGTCTTCAGCAGGTCTGTATCGGTGTCATAGAGTGCGCAGGCAATGCGGGCGATGCCGGGAATGCTCTCAAGCATCCGGTTATGAAGCAGCTCAAGTCGGCCGGTAAGAGAATCAACATTGCCGAAAAGCGGTATTCCGTTGAACTTGAGCATAAGGTCCTCAACCTGTCATTCCTTTGTGACGCAATATGGCGACGAACTGTCCATTATACATTGAAGACCGCAGGTGTGTTCAAAGCAAAAATGTCAGATTCATTCTGGCGTAAAAAAGAGGATATTCAAATTTTGCTTAATAAAGAAGTAATAGAATTTCTTGCCCGTCAGATAAAGCCCCGGCAGGTTGTGCCGAGGCTTGCGCTAATCAGCGATGTCAGTGAGTCATGAACAATTGCCTGGTCCCAAATCGGGCAAGACGGGGAGCACTACTGCGTCGATTGCATGGATAACCCCGTTATCTGCTTCAACATCCAGAGCTCCCGGAATCAGGTTGGCTGTACGACCCAGGTTGTCGGTCAGTACTGCAGACTCATGCATCAAGAAGCCGCCGGTCAGCATGCGTACCCGCTCGGCGTCCAGTACATCCGAAGCGTAGAGACGGCCATGGGCAACGTGATACAGCAGTACAACATCGATGATATAGGGATCCAGGTCATTGAGGCTGCAGTAGCCAAGGGTCAACGCCGTTTGCTGCAATGCCTCAAAGGCGCTGTCAGTAGGGGCGAAAACAGTATGCTGACCTTTGCTGTCTAGCGTTGACAGGATGGCGGCTCTGTTGCCTGTATCCTGAGTCAGCAGGGTAATAAGCGTATCGAACTCGCCTGCAAATGGGCCTTCGCTGTTCACGCTGACCGCGGTATCGACCAGGCTATTGATGTCCTTGGGGCCCTCAGCGGAGGCGGTTAGGGGGAGTGCCATGAAGGCGGTGATGGCAAGTACGCGTGTTGTTATTTTCATGGGTGCTGCTCCCGTGATGCTGATCACGTTTTGGTGGGAGAGGCTGTCCCTGTCGGAGATGTCCTGATGTAAGGGCGTTTACGAGGACGTTTCAGGGGTGGATCATCGACGTCAGTATCACTGACATGCTTCGATGAGGTGTTTTCTGGAGAGGGTCCGCTCCGAAAAGAAAAACCCGGCGATCAGCCGGGTTTGGTCCGGATGTAATCTGGAATCAGCGCAGCAGCAAGAGCGGCACGGGACTGTTGTGCAGCATCCAGTTGGTCATACTCCCGACCAGCAGATGTCGAATCCGGGAATGGCCCCAGGCGCCCATTACCAGCAGTTCGATGTCATGTTCCTTGATATGGTCGATCAGTGCCGGGCGCACCTCTTCCTGCTCAAGCGTGGTTGTGGTGACATCAAAGCCATTGCCCTGCAACATTTTTTCAGCATTGGCCAGCTGTTCACGCTGGCGCTCGACCCGTTTGCCTGCCATCACCAGATGACAGGGTGCGCCCTTGAGCAAAGGGCTCTGGGCAACCATGGTCAGGGCCTTATTGGCGGTGGCGCTGCCATCGTATGCAAGCATGAAACGCTGTGGTGCCTTGAAGCCGTCCAGTGCCACCAGTATGGGCTTGTGAAGGGTGCGCGTTACGTTTTCAAGATGGCTGCCGACCGCAACGGTACTGCTGTCATGTGCCTCCCCTTGGCGACCCATGATTAACAGTCGAGTATCACCTTCATATTCCTGAAGGGTATCGACCAGGGTGTCATGGCGCTGCAAACGATCTATCTGCTCGGTGGCGACACCGGCCGCTTCGATCTGGTGCTGGGCTTCCTGAAGCATGAAGCGGCCCTGCTCCAGCATCAATCGACTGCGCTGGTTATCCAGTTCCGCCAGCTCTTCAAGCAGGTGTTCACGGGTACCCAGGCCGATATTGCCACTCATGTCACTTTCGGTCGGGTAGTCGCTCTTTTCCAGGACGTGCAGCAGTTGCAGCGGTGCGTCCAGCTGTTGTTGAGCCCAGGCTGCGGCGGCACAGACCGCCAGCGCGGCCTGAGAGCCATCGATACAGGCAATAATCTTGCTCATTTTCGCTCCTTAGTGCCCGGCCATGATTTTGTCGACCTGCTCCGGCTTGTCGTGAACGGCCAGCTTGTCGACGATGGTGCGGCTGGCTTCATTGAGTCCAATGACCTCGACCTCCACACCCTCACGGCGGAACTTGATCACCACCTTGTCCAGGGCCGATACGGCGCTGATATCCCAGAAGTGGGCGTGGCTCAGGTCTATGATGACCTTATCAAGCACTTCCTTGAAATCAAAGGCAGCAGTGAACTTTTCACAGGCAGCAAAGAACACCTGACCGCTGACGCGATAGGTGCGGGTTTCGGTACTGCTGTCCTTTTCGCTGCTGATGCTCATGTACTGGCCCACCTTGTTGGCGAAGAACAGTGATGCCAGCAGCACGCCGACGAAGACACCCAGTGCCAGGTTGTGTGTGGCGACGACCACGGCTACGGTGGCGATCATCACGATGTTGGTGGAAAGCGGATGCTTGCGCAGGTCTCGGACCGATTCCCAGGAGAAGGTGCCGATGGAAACCATGATCATCACGGCAACCAGTGCCGCCATCGGGATCTGGCTGATCCATTCATCGAGGAACACCACCAGAATGATCAGGAAAAGGCCGGCAACGAAGGTCGAAAGGCGACCACGACCACCGGATTTAACGTTGATCACTGACTGGCCAATCATGGCGCAACCGGCCATGCCGCCCAGCAGACCGGCGCCAATATTGGCGATACCCTGACCCTTGCACTCCTGGTTGCGGTTGCTGTTGGTGTCGGTCAGTTCGTCGACAATTGAGGCCGTCATCATCGATTCCAGCAGGCCGACAACCGCCAGACCCAGCGAGTAGGGCAGGATAATCATCAGGGTTTCAAGGTTGAGCGGGACCTCTGGCCAGAGGAAGATCGGCAGTGTGTCCGGCAGCTCGCCCATATCACCCACGGTGCGGATATCCAGGCCCATCAGCATGGAAACGATGGTCAGGCTGATGATGCAGACCAGCGGTGAAGGCAGGCTCTTGCCAATCAATGGGATATACGGGAACAGATAGATGATGCCAAGACCAGCCGCCGTCATGGCATAGACGTGCCAGGTGACATCGGTCAACTCGGGCAGTTGGGCCATGAAAATCAGAATGGCCAGCGCGTTGACGAAGCCTGTCACCACTGAGCGCGAGACAAAGCGCATCAGGTCCCCCAGTCGCAGGAAACCGGCCAGAATCTGGAACACCCCGGTGAGCAGTGTGGCAGCCAGCAGGTACTGCAGGCCATGCTCCTTGACCAGCGTGACCATCAGCAGTGCCATGGCGCCGGTCGCGGCAGAAATCATCCCCGGTCGGCCGCCGACAAAGGCGATGATCACAGCGATACAGAAGGAAGCGTACAGGCCGACCTTGGGGTCGACGCCGGCGATGATGGAGAAGGCGATCGCTTCGGGGATCAGGGCCAGGGCTACCACCGTCCCGGACAACAGATCGTTGCGGACGTTGGAGAACCACTCCTGTTTCATTCGTTGCAGCATCTACAGTCTCTTGCTTGAGTTGTCAGTTGTTCGGAGGCCGTCGTTCGCTCAGGGCGGAGCCGGGACAAGTCTAGGGTTGCTGGATGACAACCGTTACGACACCGGAACAGCGTTTCTCCGGGTATTGGGCGTCGGGCGGCACAGAAACGCGGTACATGCGTTTTCTGTAGCGATAAAGGCGCAAAATTATACAGAAAAGCCCGAGTGCATGCAGCTTGAAACCCGAATGTAATCCTGTGGTGCTTGAATATATGTGAAATCATATATATGTTTTTTCATATATTTGTAGCGGGAGGCGTGATGAAAGCACAGGACCTGTTCAAGGCACTGGCAGACGAAACCCGTCTGCGCAGTGTCCTGTTGATTCAGCGGGAAGGTGAACTCTGCGTCTGTGAGTTGATGGAAGCGCTGGGAGAAGCTCAGCCAAAAGTCTCGCGCCACCTTGCGCAGCTTCGTCGGTCGGGTTTGCTGGCTGACAGGCGCCAGGGGCAGTGGGTGTTTTACCGTTTGCATGCGGAGCTCCCGCCTTGGGTGCCAGAGATGCTGGCGCAGGTTGGGCAGAGTGAGCAGTTACTGATGCAGGACGCACTGGAGCGTCTCGCCAATATGGCTTCCCGCCCATCGGGCGGAGGCGATGCCTGTGGTTCGGCATGTTGAATAAGGTCAGTACCAAGGAGCAATGATGGGAATTTTCGAGCGATATCTGACCCTGTGGGTTGGACTCAGTATTCTGGCGGGGGTTGTGCTGGGCAACCTTATACCGGTGCTGTTTAGCGTAGTGGCAGATCTTGAATACGCACACGTTAATCTGGTGGTAGCGCTGTTCATCTGGGTGATGATCTATCCGATGATGGTGCAGGTCGACTTCCGCGCAATCAAGGATGTCGGCAAGCGTCCGCGCGGGCTGGTGCTCACTCTGGTCGTTAACTGGTTGATCAAGCCATTCACGATGGCTGCGCTTGGCTGGCTGTTCTTCCGTGTTCTTTTCGTGGACTGGGTCGACCCGCAGAGCGCCGGCGAATACATTGCCGGCATGATTCTGCTGGGAGTGGCGCCCTGCACGGCGATGGTGTTTGTCTGGAGTCAGCTGACCAAGGGAGACCCCAACTACACGCTGGTACAGGTATCGGTCAATGACATCATCATGGTGTTTGCATTCGCGCCGATTGCGGCTTTTCTGCTCGGGGTCAGCGATATACACGTCCCCTGGGAAACGCTGCTGCTATCGGTCGTACTGTATGTGCTGCTGCCGTTGGTAGCAGGGGCGTTGACACGTCATCAGCTGGAACGGCTGGACGACGGCCGCCGTCTGGAGCGGTTACTGCAGCAACTCAAGCCCTGGTCGATTATGGGGTTGCTGGCGACCGTGGTGCTGTTATTCGGTTTTCAGGCTCGGACCATTATCGAGCAACCACAAACGATTGCCTTGATCGCGGCTCCACTTCTGATCCAGACCTACGGAATCTTTATCATTGCCTATCTGGCTGCCTGGTGGTTAAAGCTGCCTCATCGAGTTGCTGCCCCTGCCTGCATGATCGGGACGTCCAACTTTTTCGAGCTGGCAGTGGCTGTAGCCATCTCCCTGTTTGGCCTGCACTCCGGTGCAGCCTTGGCGACGGTTGTTGGTGTGCTGGTCGAAGTACCGGTAATGCTGTCATTGGTCGCCGTGGCCAATCGAACCCGGCACTGGTTCGACAGAACCTGATTCTGCAGATATTCAGTTCTCAAATTCATTGAATGACCGTTTTTTCACAGGAGTCACATCATGACCATTAAAGTGGGCATCAACGGTTTCGGGCGCATGGGGCGCCTGACCATGCGTGCCATTTTCGATCATGCCGACGTTCAAATCGTCCAGATCAATGATCCTGCCGGCGATGCGGCGACTTTGGCACACCTGATGAACTTTGATTCGGTTCACGGCCGCTGGAACCATGAAGCTTTGGCGGACGCGGATGTCATGATGATCGGTGATCAGAGCATTGTGGTCTCTGCCAACAAGGCTATCAGCGAAACGGACTGGTCCGGCTGTGATCTGGTGATTGAGGCTTCCGGCAAGATGAAAACACGAGCATTGCTGCAAGCCTATCTGGATCAGGGCGTAAAGCGGGTGGTGGTCACGGCACCCGTGAAGGAAGAGGGCATACTGAACATTGTCATGGGCGTTAATGATGACCTGTATGACTCGCAGCAGTATCCGATTGTCACGGCGGCTTCCTGCACCACCAATTGCCTGGCACCCGTGGTGAAGGTGATTCACGAACAGTTGGGGATCAAGCATGGTTCGATGACCACCATTCACGATATCACCAACACGCAGACGATTCTGGACGCGCCACACAAGGATCTGCGCCGTGCACGGGCCTGTGGCATGAGTCTGATCCCGACGACAACCGGTTCAGCCACGGCCATCACCCATATTTTTCCTGAGTTGAAAGGCAAGCTGAACGGCCACGCGATTCGTGTGCCGTTGGCAAATGCCTCGATTACCGACTGCGTGTTCGAGGTCGAGCGTGAAACCTCCGTGGAAGAGGTCAATCGACTGCTGAAGCAGGCGGCTGAGGGAGAGTTGAAAGGTGTGCTGGGGTTCGAGGAGCGCCCCCTGGTGTCCATCGACTACCGTACCGATCCGCGCTCCAGCGTAGTGGATGCCCTGTCTACCATGGTGGTGAACGGTACTCAGGTGAAACTGTACCTCTGGTACGACAACGAGTGGGGCTATGCCAATCGCACGGCAGAGCTGGCGCTGAAGGTTGGGCGGCTGGACCAGGCTTGAGTTGAAACTGACGACGACAGGGCACACGAGATCATGTTGAGCCAGCTTTCCGCCGCCATCCGCCAGTATCTGGTGGTGACCGGCAATTACTGGGCCTTTACCCTGACTGACGGAGCGCTGCGCATGCTGGTGGTGCTGCATTTTCATGGATTGGGCTACTCGCCGCTGGAGATAGCACTGCTGTTCCTGTTCTATGAGGTCTTCGGGGTGATCACCAACCTGGTCGGCGGCTGGTTGGGGGCGCATCTGGGCTTGAACCGAACCATGAATATCGGCCTTGGCTTGCAGGTGGTGGCGTTGTCCATGCTGCTGGTGCCGGCGGCCTGGCTGACCGTGCCCTGGGTGATGGCGGCTCAGGCCTTGTCGGGCATCGCCAAGGACCTGAACAAGATGAGTGCCAAAAGCTCGATCAAGCTGTTGGTGCCCGAAGATGCGCAGGGCAGACTCTACAAGTGGGTCGCGATCCTCACCGGCTCCAAGAACGCCCTCAAAGGAGCGGGCTTCTTCCTGGGCGGCGCGTTGCTCATGGTGCTGGGCTTTGCTGGTGCGGTCGCTGCCATGGCGGGGGCGCTGGCACTGGTTTGGCTGCTGAGTCTGGTGTTACTGAAAAGGGATCTCGGCAAGGCGAGGAACAAGCCTAAATTCCGTGACATTTTCTCCAAGAGTCGGGCCATCAATATCCTGTCTGCGGCGCGCTTGTTCCTGTTTGGTGCCCGCGATGTCTGGTTCGTGGTCGCCCTGCCGGTATTCCTGTCACAAACACTGGGTTGGAATCACAGCCAGACCGGCGGCTTTCTCGCCCTCTGGGTGATCGGCTATGGCATGGTGCAGGCCTTTGCGCCACGCATTACCGGCAAGGCGGCGGGGCAGTTACCGGACGGACGAGCGGCCAGGGTCTGGGCCGCGGTGTTGGCGTTGCTGCCTGCCCTTATGGCGCTGGCGTTGATGACCGATCTCGATCCGGCCTGGACGCTGATAGGCGGACTACTGGTGTTTGGAGCCGTGTTTGCGATCAACTCCTCACTGCACAGCTATCTGATCGTCAGCTATGCAGGCAGTGACGGTGTTTCCCTCGATGTGGGCTTCTACTACATGGCCAACGCGCTGGGTCGGTTGATAGGTACCCTGTTATCGGGCTGGGTGTTCCAGCTGGCTGGGCAGGGCAGTGACGGATTGCAGGCCTGTCTCTGGATATCCTGCCTGATGCTATTGCTCACTGTCGTTATTTCCATTGGACTGCCATCACTCAGCTCATGCCGCGACAGGGCCTCTTTGTAGGTTATTGTCTTGAATACTGCGGACAGTGTGGGGCTTCCATTGATGATGGATGCTGGCTCTGGCAGCATGGCTCCGGCCGGCAATGCTCAAGGCATGGCTGTGGGGTGTTGGACGCCCCATGACTGGTCTCCTTATCCTAAAAAAGCATAAATTTGTTAATATTTATTCTTTTATGGAATCAAAATAACCCTGTATCTTAGTGGCTTTTCAACGGATACGGGTTAACGCTGTGGAGTGGCAAGGCTGGTTCGCACTGAGTTTAATGATCGCTGCGCTGGCGGTTCTGGTTCTGACACGCACCGGGCCGCACATCGTCATGATGGCGGTATTGGCGCTGCTCAGTATCAGTGGCGTGCTGACCCCCAGTGAAGCATTGGCAGGTTTTGCCAACTCGGGATTGATCACTGTGGCTTGCATGTTTGTGGTCGCGGCGGGCATCCATTCGTCTGGCGGGGTCGATTTGCTGGTGCACAAGGTTCTGGGACGCCCTCAGGGGGTTCGCGGTGCCATGGGGCGCATTTTTGCTCCGGTGGTATTGCTCAGTGGCTTTCTCAATAACACCCCTGTGGTTGCTACGATGATCCCGGCAATACACGCCTGGTCACGCAAGATCAATATTCCTGCATCCAAATTGATGATCCCGCTGAGCTACAGCGCCATCCTGGGCGGTACGCTGACCCTGATTGGTACCAGTACCAATCTCGTGGTCAATGGGCAGTACCAGCAATTAACCGGTGAAGCCGGATTGTCGTTGTTCTCGATTACCGCCGTGGCGTTGCCGGTGGTGCTGGTGGGCTTGCTGTTTATCTGGCTGGTGTTTCCGCGCCTGCTGCCTGATCGCAGTGACAAGCGTGCCTTTGGCAACTTGCGAGAGTTCACCCTGGAAGTCGCGGTAGCGCCGGGAGGGCCGCTGGTCGGTCAGTCGGTAGAGCAGGCAGGCCTGCGAAGCCTCGATCGGGTGTATCTGGTCGAGATTGAGCGCGGTGGCAATATCGTAACCGCGGTTTCATCCGAGGAAAAACTGCAGGGGGGCGACCGCCTGGTCTTCGCCGGTGACACTGAGGCAATCTCTGACCTCTTGCGCATTAACGGTATCGTGCCTTCACCGGAAAACGGTCACTCCGATACGCTCAATCAGGATCGCGCTGAGCGGTGTCTGGTCGAGGCGGTGGTCTCCACTCACTGTGATGCGGTGGGTCATGCCATTCGTGATGCGCGCTTCCGGGATCGCTATGGCGCAGTTGTGCTGGCGGTGGCTCGCAGTGGTGAGCGTGTGCAGGGCAATCTGGGCAATATTCGCCTTGAAGCCGGTGACACTTTGCTGCTCGAAGCGCGCCCCGCATTTGTGAGTCGCCAGCGCTATAACAAGGACTTTCTGTTGATCAATGACCTCGACAAGACCCAGCCGCGTCATGAGCGTGCCTGGCTCTCATGGGGCATTTTGGCGGCCCTGGTGCTGGCTGCCGGTACCGGATTGACCAGTATGCTCAATGCAGCTCTGGTTGGCGCAGGCTTGATGGTGGTGACCGGCTGCTGCAATGTGGCGCAAGCGGAAAAGAGTCTTGATCTGACCGTTATCCTGACGATCGCCGCATCTTTTGCACTTGGTGCGGCATTGCAGAAGACCGGTGTGGCGACTTTTCTGGCCGATGGCATGGTTGATCTGAGTGCGGGTACACCCTGGCTATTGTTGATTCTGACTTACCTGGCCGTTTCCATACTGACCGAGATGATCACCAACAATGCTGCTGCCGTTTTAATGTTGCCGATCGTACTGGAAGTGACAGAGAAAGCTCAGCTGAGCCATGAACCTTTCATCTTTGCGATCATGATTGCGGCTTCAGCGAGCTTTGCTACGCCGCTGGGCTATCAAACCAATCTGATGGTGTACGGGCCGGGTGGGTACAAGTTTACCGACTTCCTGAAGGTTGGGGTGCCGATGAACTTGCTGGTCGCTGCGGTAACGCTGGCCACTCTGCTGATCGGATGGCCGTTGATGGCCTGACACCGGACCATATGTCCGGTGTCAGGGTGAGTCAATCAGGTGAACAGGACTACCGACAGCAGGCCGACACCACCCAGCACAAGGGTATAGGGCAGGGCCATGATGACCATGCGGCCGTAGGAGAGACGAACCAGCGGCGCAATGGCCGATGTCAGCAGGAACAGAAACGCGGCCTGACCATTAGGTGTTGCCACGCTGGGCAGGTTGGTGCCGGTGTTGATCGCGACAGCCAGTTGGTCGAAGTGCGCACGTGAAATCTCACCTGCATCCAGGGCTTGCTTCACCTCACTGATATAAACCGTCGCGACGAAGACGTTATCCGAAATCATCGACAATACGCCGTTGGCGATGAAGAACATCCCCGGTTGCTGCTCAGGCGGCAGTGACAGTACCCAGTCGATGATCGGAGAGAACAGGTGTTGTTCATGGATGACGGCGACGATCGCAAAAAACACGACCAGCAGTGCGGTAAACGGCAGTGCTTCTTCGAATGCCTTGCCGATCTGGTGTTCATCCGTGACGCCGTTGAATGAGGTGATCAGGATGATGACCAGCAGACCAATGAGGCCTACTTCAGCGACGTGGAATGCCAGACCGAGTACCAGGACAACGGCAGCGATGGCCTGGATGATCAGGCCAGCCTTCTGTGCCTGGGTGCGCTTGGCGCGTTCCGCTTGCGCAAATTCGTTCAGGACATGCAGCACAGGGCGTGGCAGTTTAACGCCGTATCCGAACAGCTTCAGTTTTTCCAGCAATACACAGGTAATCAGGCCTGCGGCGAGTACCGGCATTGAAACCGGCGCCATCAGCATGAAAAACTCGGCAAAATTCCAGCCAGCCGTTTTGGCGATCAGCAGGTTCTGTGGCTCACCCACCAGGGTGCAGACACCGCCCAAAGCGGTCCCTACGGCACTGTGCATCAGCAGGCTGCGCAGAAAGGCGCGAAAACCTTCCAGATCTTCACGGTGCAGGTCGACGACTTCGTGATCGGACACATGATTGTGGTCTTTTTGCTGGTGCCCCTTGCCGGATGCCACTTTGTGGTACACCGAATAGAAGCCGACCGCGACACTGATGATGACGGCGGTTACCGTCAAGGCATCCAGAAATGCGGACAGCACGGCTGCTGTCATGCTGAACAGCAGGGCCAGCAGGTATTTTGAACGCACATGCAAGAGGATGTTGGTGAACGTGACCAGCAGCAGGCTTTTCATGAAATAGATGCCTGCAACCATAAACATCAACAGCAGAATCACCGGCAGGTTGGCTTCCACTTCATGGTAGAGGGACTCGGGGCTGGTCATTCCCAGCAGCAGGGCCTCTATCGCAAGCAGGCCGCCAGGAAGCAGTGGGTAGCACTTCAGTGCCATCGCCAGCGTAAAAATAAACTCGCCGATCAGCAGCCAGCCAGTGGCCTGGGGGCCGACTGTCCAGAGCGCGATGGGGTTGAGGATCAGGAACAGTACAATAATCTGCTTGTACCAGGCAGGGGCATTGCCCAGAAAATTGTGCGCAAAGGCACCGAGCTGTGTTGTTGGCATTATGATGTCTCGGTTTGGCTACCGGAGCAGCCGGGTTAAATGAAAACCGGTCTCCATGGTTGCTGCGACCACGCAGGGAGCAACCACCGGAAAGCATGTTCCGGTTACAGGCAGAGGGAGGCGCAGGCCTGGGGCCTTCCGAATCCGAGAAACAAGATGGAGAGATGAAACAGGCTCGACCGGAGAACGTATGCGTCGATCAACCTGCAGCCCGTAACGGAGTGGCGGGAACTTTACCACAGGCTTGGACCGGTATTCCATAAAAGTATGCTGCACCTGCGTACTATATCGGGGGGTATTTTAGTTCAGGGTCCGCGGTATTGGTCTGACCAGAGTCGACCCGAGCATCAAACTGCTCCATAATCGATGCGAACCAATAGAGGCACAGGGATGAAACATGACATTTCAGATTGAGTACTGGCATTGGGTAGTGTTCGGCATGTTGCTGATCATGGCCGAGCTGGTAGTCCCGAGCTTTACCATATTCTGGTTCGGCCTTGGTGGACTGTTGATGGCGTTGCTGGTTTGGCTGGTGCCTGATCTGGGGCTCAGCATACAGCTTGTGGCGTGGGCCATAGGGTCAAGCCTGTTCGCGCTGGCATGGTTCAAGCTGATGCGTCCGCTGATGGTTGATAGAACCAATGCCGGCATTGCTCGAGAGGCGGTGTTGGGTGAAAGTGGACAGGTCATTCTGGCTCCTCAGCCACCACGGCGTGGACAGGTGCGCTTCTCGACGCCGGTGCTGGGGGATGATGAGTGGGAGTTTATCTGCGACGAAGCTGTTGCCGTGGGGGATCGGGTCATTATCACCGAGATCTCGGGTAACACTCTTATTGTCAAAAAACGGGGTTAGGCTGTTGCCGTTCCCATCGCACTGAAAGGAGAAAACGATGTTCGCAATCGATGGACTGATGATGGCAGGGGTCTTCCTCGTGCTGGTCATAGTGACCCTTTTTCTGGGGGTCAGAACTGTCCCTCAGGGTAGCAAGCATGTCGTACAGCGGCTGGGTAAATACCACAAAACGCTGGGGCCTGGCCTTAATGTAATCATTCCTTATATAGACTCTGTTGCCTATAAAGTGACGACCAAGGATATCGTGCTGGATATTCCGTCTCAGGAAGTGATTACACTTGATAACGCCGTCATCATTGCCAATGCCGTGGCCTACATCAATATCGTATCGCCCGAGAAGGCCGTTTACGGTGTTGAGGATTACTCTTTCGCGATCCAGAACCTGGTACAAACCTCTTTACGTTCGATTGTTGGTGAGATGAACCTGGACGAGGCGCTGTCGAACCGGGATCAGATCAAGGCCAAATTGAAGGGTGCAATCTCCGATGATATCTCTGACTGGGGTATTACACTGAAAACGGTGGAGATTCAGGATATCAATCCATCGCAGACCATGCAGATGGCGATGGAAGAGCAGGCTGCAGCCGAGCGTCAGCGCCGTGCGACCGTGACTCGAGCGGATGGTGAAAAGGCAGCGGCCATTCTGGAAGCGGAAGGTCGTCTGGAAGCTTCACGTCGTGATGCTGAAGCTAAAGTGGTGCTGGCAGAAGCGAGTCAGGCGGCAATCGAAAAGGTAACCTCGGCCATTCAGGGTAATGAGTTGCCGGTGATGTACCTGTTGGGCGAGAAGTACGTCGAATCCATCAAGGAAATGTCACAGGGCGAAAATGCCAAGATCGTCCTGCTGCCCGGCGATATTCCTGCCGCCGTCCGTGGCATCATGGGTGGTTTCAGCAAGTAACTCAGATGGCGAATCGCCCGACCTCTGGCGGTATATACTCCTGACAGAGGCGGGTGAGTTCGTTGGCAGGTATGGGGCGGCTGAACAGAAAGCCCTGGTAAAGCTCACAACCGAGCTCAGCCAGTTTGTTCAGTTGTGCCTCCTGTTCCACCCCTTCAGCCGTTACTGTCAGGTTCAGGTTTTTGGCCATGGAAATGATGGTTCTGCAGATGACGGCATCATCCGGGTCGATACAGAGATCACGTACGAACGACTGATCGATTTTCAGCGTGTTCAGCGGGAAGCGTTTCAGGTAGCTCAGGCTTGAGTAGCCGGTACCGAAATCGTCAATGCTCAGGTGTACACCCAGGCGGTCCAGGCGGTTAAGCAATTCGACAGTGTGATCGACGTGCTTCATCAGCGTGCTTTCGGTCAGCTCAAGTTCCAAGTGCTCAGGCTGAAGGTCATGGCGCTCAAGGCAGCTTTGCAGCTGGTCATAGAAGCACGGATCATCCAGCTGTGACGCCGAGAGGTTGACGGCGACTCGCAGGTTCAGTCCGCATTGCTGCCAGGCTTTGAGTTGGGCGCAGGCATTTTCCAGCACCCATTTCCCAATCTCGTTGATCAGGCCGCACTCCTCGGCAAGGGGAATGAAGCAGGCCGGCGACACCATGCCCTTGCCTGGGCGGTTCCAGCGAATGAGTGCCTCGGCACCGACAATGCGTCCTTCAACAACGGATACCTGAGGCTGATAATGCAGCTCGAACTCGCTGTTGCGCAGTGCTTGATAAAGTGCGTTTCTCAGTTCTATGCGCTCTACCGCTTCTCGATCCAGGTTGTGATTGTAGAAGTGGTAACGGTTACCACCATTGGCCTTGGCCCGGTACATGGCGGTATTGGCGTGTTTGATCAGCGTCTGGATATCGCTGCCGTCATGAGGGTAGATGGCGACCCCGATGCTGGCCGAGATGCTGAACTCATGTGCGCCGATATGGATCGGAGGGGTGAGTGCATTTTGCATACGGTGAATCAGTTGCTCAATGCGTTCGTAAGGTTCGACATTGTTCAGCAGGGTCACGAACTCGTCGCCGCCAATGCGAGCCAATGTGTTTTCGTGCCCGGCTCCCTGCCGTAATCGCTCGGCCAGCGTGCGTAACAGCATGTCACCTTCATGGTGGCCGAGCGAATCGTTGATATGCTTGAATCGATCCAGGTCGATGAACAGGACCGCAAGCTTGCGGCCTGTAGCCGCAGCCTGTTGCAGCTGTGTTTCCAGGCGTTGATCAAACAGTGAACGGTTGGGGAGCCCGGTCAGGCTGTCGTGCTGAGCCAGATGCCGGATGCGCTCCTCGGCAAGACGACGCTCTTCGATCTCTCGGTGCAGGTTTGCAACCACGCTTTCCAGCTCGCGGGTACGCTCGGCAACGCGTTGCTCCAGTGCTTCATGGGCGCGCAACAGGGCACGCTCATGGGCCTTGCGCTCGGAAATGTCCATGAGAATCCAGATACTGCCTTCATCCAGATTATCCGGGTTGATTGCCTTGCTGCGCAGGTCGCACCAGAGCAGGCTGCCATCTTTGCGCACCAGCTGAATTTCGGTGCTGAACATGTCTCCTCTGCCGAGAACTTCCCGATGACGTTGTCCTGCTTCTTCCCAGGATTCATCACATGGATAGAACGCCCGAGTACTGATTCCCGAGAGTTCTTCCAGCTGATAGCCCAGCATTTCGGCCATGCGCTGGTTACTACGGGTGATTTTACGCAGACGCATAAAAGCGATTCCGACCATGGCGTGGTCAAGAATCAACTGCTGCTCGTGATGGAGTGCGTGCAGTGCCTCGCTTGCACGGCGCTGCTCATCGATATCCTCAATGATCCAGATCGAACCGAGGGAGGGGCTGTCTGTACTGATCAGGTTGCCCGTAATGCGACACCAGAAGAGGCTGCCGTCACGTCGCACCATCTGCAATTCAGTGGTGTAACGCTCTCCGCGCAACATGGAAGGGTAGGCTCTGACACCCAGCTGACGGAAACTGAGAGAGTCCGGGTATAGCTGCTCACTGCTGGTGCCAACCAGTTGGTCAGGGTTCTCAAAGCCATAGATATGGGCAAATTGTCGGTTGCAGCGCTGGATCAGGCGATCCCGGATAAAGCAGATACCGGCACCTGCGTTGTCCAGAATAACCTGTTGCTCTTTGAGCAGCTGTAATTCCCCACGAGTGGGTAGAGTCAGTCCGTGTGTCATGCGTTTTTTTTATTATTCAGCGGGTTAACGGTACAACTAATGAGGCGTTAGACCGTACATGAACCTTTCATAGTGACAAGCGTACCATGAGTTTGCCCTGTGAGGCATAGGACTAAAGGTCGTGATCAATGGTGGAGGGTGAAAAAAGGGTTTTGCGCATACAAGCGCATACAAAAAAGCCCCGCCATTCTGGCAGGGCTTTTTTGTGAAATTCGATGGTGGTGGGAGGTGGATTCGAACCACCGAAGCTTGCGCGTCAGATTTACAGTCTGATCCCTTTGGCCACTCGGGAACCCCACCAGCGGTTGCGCATAATAGTCATCAAGCAGTGGCTTGTAAAGGGTATTGGGGTGAATCGGGGGGAGTTTTTTTCTATGCTAAATTTTCGTGAACGGCTTCTGCTTGATGAAAAAAAGTCGTCTGAAAACGGGGATGGCAAAAGCCGTCTCAAGCCCTCATAATGCGCGGCTTTCAGCGGGCAGGGTCGGTCGGATTACACCTGATAGCCCTATAAATCAAGATTGAAATCCCTGCGTCAGTATCTATATTTAGTGCCCTATAAGCGGTGCTGTACTATATCTTGTGTTTTGCTCGTCTGATCGCGCACCATTGCGCGGCTATCTCTCACTGGGGTGCCAGCGTTACCATTTTGGGCGAGATGAGTGGATATAGACCGCATAAGGGCCTTTCGGCAAGGATTCAAGTTTCATCAACGACTACTGGAAGAGCGTGCACAATGCAGCAAGATCTGATGGTTACCAAACGCGATGGTCGGCGTGAACAGATCGATCTGGAAAAAATCCATCGTGTAATTATCTGGGCCGCTGAAGGGCTCGAAAATGTATCGGTATCACAGGTCGAACTCAGTGCTCATCTGCAATTTTACGATGGTATCAAAACGTCTGACATTCATGAGACGTTGATCAAATCGGCCGCTGACCTTATTTCCGAAGATGCGCCGGACTACCAGTACCTGGCCGCACGCCTGGCCGTATTCCATCTGCGCAAGCGCGCCTTTAACGATTTTGAGCCGCCGCACCTCTATGATCATGTCGTGCGCATGGTTGAAGACAAGCGTTACGACCAGCACCTGCTGGCAGACTATAGCCGTGAAGAGTTCGATGAGCTGAATGACTATCTGGACCATGGTCGAGACATGAACTTCAGCTACGCGGCTGTGAAACAGTTGGAAGGTAAATACCTGGTGCAGAACCGTGTCACCGGGACTATTTACGAGAGTCCGCAGCAGCTGTACATGCTGGTTGCAGCCTGTCTGTTCGCCAACTATCCGCGTGAAACACGTCTGGATTACGTCAAGCGCTTCTATGACGCCACGTCTCTGTTCAAGCTTTCGCTGCCGACGCCGATCATGGCGGGTGTGCGTACACCGACGCGCCAGTTCAGCTCCTGCGTACTGATCGAAACTGGTGACAGCCTGGATTCTATCAATGCGACTGCGTCAGCTATCGTCAAGTACGTGTCTCAGCGTGCCGGTATCGGCATCAATGCGGGCGGTATCCGTGCCATCGGCAGCCCGATTCGTAATGGTGAGGCTTTCCACACCGGTTGTATCCCGTTCTACAAGCACTTCCAGACGGCAGTGAAATCCTGCTCTCAGGGCGGTGTTCGTGGTGGCGCGGCAACCCTGTTCTACCCGATCTGGCATCTTGAAGTTGAGTCCCTGCTGGTGCTCAAAAACAACCGTGGTGTTGAAGAGAACCGCGTGCGTCACATCGACTATGGCGTACAGATCAACAAGCTGATGTATCAGCGCCTGATCAAGGGCGGCAACATCACCCTGTTCAGCCCGCACGAAGTACCGGGCCTGTATGAAGCTTTCTTTGCCGACCAGGATGAGTTCGAGCGTCTGTACGAGAAATACGAGCAGGATGAGTCGATTCGCAAGAAGACCATCAAGGCGGTCGAGCTGTTCGGTCTCATGATGTCCGAGCGCGCGTCCACCGGCCGTATCTACGTGCAGAACGTGGACCACTGCAATACCCACAGTCCGTTTGACCCGACCGTGGCGCCGGTTAAGCAGTCCAACCTCTGTCTGGAGATTGCCCTGCCGACCAAGCCGCTGAACGATGTCAACGATCCGGACGGTGAGATTGCGCTGTGCACCCTGTCTGCCTTCAACCTGGGCGCGCTGGAAAACCTGGATGAGCTGGAAGAACTGTCAGACCTGATCGTGCGTGCGCTGGACAGCCTGCTGGATTATCAGGATTACCCGATTCCGGCGGCACGCAATGCCACCATGTCACGCCGTACTCTGGGGGTGGGTGTGACCAACTTCGCCTACTATCTTGCGAAGAATGGTGTTCGCTACTCGGATGGCAGTGCCAATGGGCTGGTGCACCGCACCTTCGAGGCGATCCAGTATTATCTGCTCAAGGCTTCCAATCAGCTGGCCAAGGAGCTGGGTGCCTGTCCGAAATTCAACGAGACTACCTATGCGAAGGGGTTGCTGCCGATCGACACCTACAAGCGTGATGTCGACAGCTACTGCGAAGAGCCGCTGCATTACTTCTGGGAAACGCTGCGCGAGGACATCCGCGAGTTTGGCCTGCGTAACAGCACCCTGACTGCACTGATGCCGTGCGAAACCTCTTCGCAGATCACCAACTCCACCAACGGCATTGAGCCGCCGCGTGGCTTTGTATCTGTGAAGGCCAGCAAGGATGGCATCATGAAGCAGGTGGTCCCGGACTTCCTGGAACTCAAGAGTCAGTACGAACTGCTGTGGAGTATTCCCAACAACACCGGCTACCTGCAGCTGGTCGGTATCATGCAGAAGTTTGTCGATCAGTCGATCTCGGCCAACACCAACTACGATCCGAGTAAATTCACCGGCGAAAAAGTGCCGATGAAGCAGCTGCTCCAGGATCTGTTGACTGCGTACAAGTACGGTGTGAAAACCTTGTACTATCACAATACCCGCGACGGTGCCGGCGCGTCTGAGAAAGGCGATGACGGCTGTGAGGGCGGCGCCTGCAAGCTCTGATTCAAGCGGTTGTCTTCTTCTAATGCACCTTCCCGGTTAAGGCCGGGAAGGGCTGGTATTTTTGTTCAGGAAAAAGGGACTCATGTCATACTCCACTTTCAGCCCGAGTAACCACGATGCAACCCGCGAGCCGATGTTTTTCGGTCGTTCGGTGAACGTGGCCCGTTATGACAAGCAGAAATATCCGATCTTCGAAAAGCTGATCGAGAAGCAGCTGTCATTCTTCTGGCGTCCGGAAGAGGTCGATTTGACCAATGACCGCAAAGACTTCATGGATATGCCGGAGCACGAAAAGCATATCTTCCTGAGCAACCTGAAGTATCAGACGCTATTGGACTCGGTGCAGGGGCGTTCACCCAACGTGGCGTTTCTGCCGGTTGTCTCTCTGCCTGAGCTGGAAACCTGGTTTGAAACCTGGGCGTTCAGCGAGACGATTCACAGTCGTTCCTATACCCATATCATCCGCAACATCGTGACTGAGCCGTCGGATGTGTTCGATCACATCGTCACGAACCCGGAAATCATCAAGCGTGCCGAGACAGTGACGCGCTTGTACGATGAGTTCATTCAGCTGGTCAACGTGTATACCGTACACGGTGCTGGTGTGCACATGATCGATGGGCAGCGCTTCGATGCGACCCTGTACAACCTGAAAAAGCGGCTCTACCTGACACTGGTTTCCGTCAACGTGCTGGAAGCCATTCGTTTCTACGTCAGCTTCGCCTGCTCGTTCGCGTTCGCAGAGCGGGCGCTGATGGAAGGTAACGCCAAGATTATCAAGTTGATTGCACGTGATGAGGCGCTTCACCTGACGGGCACTCAGCATATGCTTAATGTCATGGCCTCAGGTGTCGATGATCCTGAGTTCAAACAGATTGCAGCCGAGTGTGAAGAGCAGGTCTATGCAATCTTCCGCGAAGCGGCTCAGCAGGAGAAGGATTGGGCTGAGTACCTCTTCAGCGAGGGTTCCATGATCGGCCTGAATGCGCGCATTCTGGGTGATTACGTCGAATACATCACCAATGTCCGCATGAAGGCGTTGGGGCTGAATGAAATCTTCCCGGCACGCCAGAATCCGCTGCCCTGGATGAATGGCTGGCTGGTGAGTGATAACGTTCAGGTCGCTCCTCAGGAAGCCGAGATCAGCTCCTATCTGGTCGGTCAGATCGACAATGAGGTCGATACCGGTGATTTTGACGGATTTGATCTGTAATCGGAGTCGCCATGTCGGGTATTCCGCGTATAAAGGTCAGCAATTACCACACGTTCTATTACCAGTACGAGTTCTCGCTGCTGGATGCGCTTGAGGCGCAAAACATTCCGGCACCCTACAATTGCCGCGGCGGATATTGTGGCTGTTGCAAGGTAACGCTGCTGGAAGGTGAAGTGGACTATGTTCAGGACAGCCTGGTCGATCTTAAGGAAGATGAAATTCTGACCTGCTGCTGTCGTCCGCGCACCCATATTGAGATCGCGCTTCCCGATGATTGAAGTGGGTCATGGAATGCGATCGAAACTGAAAAAAGCGCCTTGACAGGGCGCTTTTTTTTTGAATTGTACACATGCTGGAGAGCGGCTGCTTCAAGGCGGTGCATAACATGAGTTGTAAACTTTTCGAAACAGTATTGACATTTATAACCTGCTGTTTTGAAAAGAAATATTAGAAAATTGACGATTTTCTTACCAATTTGCTGAAGCCCTTGAAATACGCCGCCTGGAGCTATTCTTCCCAAATGTATCCACTATTTTATCCACAGAATCTGTGAGTAACCGAAGGGCTTTTCAGTCTTCGGTTTTGTCTTTGAACTCGCACAGATCTTCAATGATGCAGGCGCCACAGCGTGGCTTTCGCGCGGTGCAGACATAGCGTCCATGAAGGATCAGCCAGTGGTGGGCATCAATGAGAAACGGCTTGGGAACGAACCTGAGCAGCTTCTTTTCCACTTCGAGAACCGTTTTGCCGGGAGCAATGCGGGTACGGTTAGACACACGGAAAATGTGGGTGTCTACAGCCATGGCAGGCTGGCCAAAGGCCGTATTGAGCACCACGTTGGCTGTTTTGCGGCCAACACCGGGCAGCTTCTCAAGTGCCTCCCGTGTTTGTGGCACTTCGCTGTTATGCTGCTCGATCAGGATGCGACAGGTCTTGATGACGTTCTCGGCCTTGGTATTGAACAGGCCAATGGTCTTGATGTAACCCTTGAGGCCATCGACACCCAGGTCGAGTATGGACGCCGGCGTGTTGGCCACGGGGAAAAGCTTGCGAGTGGCCTTGTTGACGCCCACATCGGTCGCTTGAGCGGACAGCATGACGGCAATGAGCAGCTCGAAGGGAGAGCTGTACTCAAGCTCGGTTTCCGGGTTCGGGTTTTGTTCCTGCAGGCGGCTGAAAATCTGGTATCGCTTGTCGGCGTTCATGTGTCTAAGTCAGGCAATCGGTTATCGAAAGCCTGACATTATTCCAGATCGCCCGCCAGGGTGGTACGGTTCCGGCCGTTGTGTTTGGAGGCATAAAGCGCCTTGTCGGCATCGTGAATCCACTGCTCGTGAGACTGGTGATCGTTACTGACTTGCGCGATACCCAGGCTGATGGTGAATTCAATCATATGCGGGCCATGACGGAGCTTCATGTTTTCAGCGGCAAGGCGCACTCGCTCGGCAAAGGTGACAGCGTTATCCTCGTCGGTGTTCACCAGTAATACGCCGAACTCCTCTCCACCATAGCGGCCCGGGAGATCGGTGTTGCGGGCATGCTGGCGCAGCATGTCTGCGATCGTTCGTATCACCTCATCGCCGGCTTGGTGGCCATAGGTATCATTGATCTTCTTGAAGTGGTCGACATCAAGCATGACCAGGCTTGAGGGGGTCTGCGTACGTCGAAAACGCTCGTATTCCTGACGCATGCAGGACTCCCAGTGGCCCCGGTTGCTGAGCCCGCTGAGCTTGTCGGTGCGGCTTAATAACGCCAGTTCTTCGTTGGCGGCGCAGAGGGCATGTTGGCTGATGGCCACCGCCGTCATGTCATAGACCATGATGCCGACATGCTCGATCTGCCCATTGGGCGACGAGAGGGGAATAAGGGTGACATTCTGGTACATGAACTCTGCCACGCCGGTGATGGGGTGGTGTGGCTTGAAGCGAAACAGGTAGGGGCGCTCCTCCCAAGTGATGAAGGCCCGGTTGCGCAGCAGGAAAACACTTCTCAGTTTGCGCCTGAACCACTCATCAGGAAAATTGCTGAACAGCTCGGACAGTTGTCTGCCGCAGGCGTCAGGGTCGGCGATGCCGGAATGGTTCGACATGAAGCTGTTCCAGACCACAACGCGGTGATCGGCATTCAGCACCACAAGACCCACGTCCAGGTTCTGCAGCAGACCCAGCTGCCAGTGAAATTCCGTGGTGGTCAGGACGTTCTCGGGCGGGTTGATCATAGCAGGTGGCTCGCCAGTTCGTTCAGTGGGGGCAAGGAGTCTTCAGTAAACAGCAGCAGCAGGTCGCAGCTCAGCGCCAGACCCTCAATGCGGTAACTGATTTCGATGCTCAGGATGCGATCAGGCTGGTTGCTGTCCATCAGGCTGTCACGCCGCGGAAGCGTGTCGAGCATTTTGGGTGAACTCTGACTGAAATTGAGGTCGAGCTGTTGGCCGAATCCGTTCAGGAATGCGCCGATCAGCAGCGTCGCGATCTCCATGGTCAGCTCGCGCTCAACCTGTTCAGTCACTTCGCCCTGGTGATTCAGCAGCTGCGCCAACTGTTCGGCTTGAGTGCCATTGAGGATCAGTAGCGCCTCGCCGGAAATGCCGGGGGCGATGAAGCCCTGGCAAACGGTTGTAAAGGCAGACTGGCTGATGGATTGCTGCATGGCCATTTCAAGTTCGCCAGACTCGACCAGCTTGACACTGGGGATCGGAAGCTCAATGAACGTATTCATCAGCTGGGCCAGCAGCGCAGCGGCCTGTCCCATGGCGACGTTGGCCAGTTCCTGGTAATGCCCGCTCAGCGCCTGTGCCTGTTCTATGGGTGATGACGGGGCTGTGTTCAGGCGTCCAGAGACACCGGGAGACAGGTTCTGAACAGGTCTGATCTCTTCAAGCAGACCAAAGGCGTGCAGGGAACGGCTCAGGTGCTCGATATCGATTGGCTTGCGGATAAAGTCGAGAGCACCCAGTTGGCGGACGCGTTCATGGGCTTCCGGCTGGATATCCCCGGACACGACAATGGTGAGAACCGGCAGGTCCTGTTCACGAATGCGCTCCAGAACTTCATAGCCGTCCATCAATGGCATATTCAGGTCGAGGAACAGGAGTTCACCCTTGCCTGCACGGATCGCTTCCAAAGCTTCCAGGCCGTGGTTCGCGTGAGTGATGCTGAGGTTCCACGGCGCCAGGGCACGCTCCATATGTTTGCGTGCCAGTGGCGAGTCATCACAGATTATGACCGGAAGAGAGTTGCCCACCTTGGCTCCTGATACTCATGAATGTCTTAATTTTTCAGAGTATGCAAAAGAAACAAGCGTTACAACAATCCTAAAGTCTACTTATCCAGTAACCCTGACTCGCTTGCTTCCGGTCAATTCAACAGGTTTCTGTTCCTTTTTCCGGCGCTGCTCAATACGGCCATCGATCACATTCTTCAGTGCGATCATCAGGCCGAGGCCGACGAATGCGCCCGGCGGCAGGATTGCGAACAGAAAGCCCGGGTAGTCTGCGAAGAGGGTCAGCTCCCAGTTGCGCGCGGCTTCCCCGAACAGCAGGTGCATATTGCTAAACAGCATGCCGGTACCCAGGACTTCGCGCAGGCCGCCCAGCAGGACCAGAACGACGCTGAAACCGACACCCATCATCAGGCCGTCGAGCACTGAAGCCCGCACCGGATTTTTGACTGCAAAGGCATCAGCACGTCCCATGATGGCGCAGTTGGTCACGATCAGCGGAATGAAAATGCCGAGGATCAGGTAAAGCTCGTAGGTCAACGCCTGCATCACCAGTTCAATAGCCGTCACGAAGGAGGCGATAATCATGACGAAAATCGGCAGGCGGACGGTTTCAGGGACCAGCTTACGAAACAGGGATACGGTCAGGTTGGAGCTGACCAGTACCAGGGTGCTGGCGATCCCCAGACCGAGGGCGTTAACGACGGATGCCGTTACGGCCAGCAGGGGGCAGAGACCGAGCAGCTGAACCAGTGCCGGGTTGTTGTACCAGAGGCCATCCAGCGTGATCTTGCGATAATCGACGCTCATTGTGTTACTCCTGCAGCGGTGGGCTGCGCTTGCGCCGTCACCGGCGTCAGCAGATATTCTCGATGTGCGCGGAAAAATTCGATGGCGCGCGCCGTGGCGCCCACGATGGCACGCGGGGTGATGGTAGCGCCGGTAAACTGATCGAAGCGACCGCCGTCCTTCTTCACTGCCCAGCTGTCATCACCGCTCATGGCCATTTCCTGATCATCAAACGACAGAATCCAGTCAGACTTGCTCAGCTCGATCTTGTCACCGAGCCCCGGTGTTTCCTTGTGGCTCAGGACGCGAACACCCGCCAGCGAACTGTCGGCATTGATGCCGACAAGCATTTCGATATCACCGCTGTAACCTTCAGGGGCGATGACGGGCATGAGGACGCTGACAACCTTGCCGTCCTGAATCGCCTGATAGACCTCGATCGGTTCGTCCTGACCCAACTCCGGTGCCTTCATGGTCAGCTTATGCTCGACCAGATCAGGGTCCAGAGACTTGGGTACGATCTCGAACAAGGCGCGGGCCTGAAATTCAGCCTTGTTGTGGGAAATCTTTTCCTTCGTGGCCAGCTGGGTGAATGCGATGACGGCCGAAGTTACGATTGCGAACAGGCCGATTGCGATCGCATTATTGCGGATTGAGTTGAGGATCTCGTTCATGCCTTGCCTCCTCGTCCCTTGTTGGCGCGGGAGTGCCCGTAGCTGCGGGGTTGCGAATAGAGATCAATAAATGGCGCTGCCAGGTTCAGCAGCAGAACGGCGAAAGCGACACCATCCGGGTAGTTGCCCCAGGTGCGAATGATGAAAATCAGTACGCCGATGCTGGCACCGAAAATGATGCGGCCTCGGTTGCTGGTCGCGCTGGAAACCGGGTCGGTAATGATAAAGAAGGCCGCCAGCATGGTGGCACCGGTGCTCAGGTGGAAGAACGGATCCGCATAGCTGTCGGGATCAAAGCCGTAGAACAGCGTGGCGCATACTGCCAGTGCCAGCAGCATTGAAATCGGCGCGTGCCAGGTAATGATCTTGCGATACAGCAGGAAGATTCCCCCCATGAACCAGGCGGCACTCACGGCATGCCAGGCGCCGATGCCCTGAGACAGCACCAGCGACTGACGCCAGGTCTCCTCGGTGGTCAGACCGCCTCGATGACGCAGTTCGTCCAGAGGCGTCGCACCCGTGAAGCTGTCATACCAGATATGTTCGACCGAACCGAAAATGGCGCCCAGGGTGTCCATGAATGACGCCACCGGCCATCCCTCGCCATTGAGTACGAACGGCGATGTCCACCGAGTCATTTCAACCGGAAATGAAATCAGCAGCAGGGCATAGGCGACCATTGCCGGGTTGAACGGGTTCTGGCCAAGGCCGCCGTAGAGGTGCTTGGCGATGACGATTGCAACGAAGACTCCAACGGCAGTCACCCACCAGGGCGCAAAGGGAGGGATGGCAACAGCCAGCAGCAGGGCGGTTACAATCGCACTGCCATCGCTGAGGTAAAACCCAAGTGGACGGCGGCGCAGTTTCAGAATGGCGGCTTCAAAAGCCACGGCCAGCAAGGCAGCCCAGACGATCTGGATCAGCGTGCCCCAGCCGAAAAAGACGGTCAGGGCCGTGATGCCGGGCAAAGTGGCCAGCAACACCAGCCGCATGACATTGGCGGTGCTGTTGGCCTTGTAGACATGAGGTGAACTCATCCGGATCAGAGACATGTCGGTTCGATCCCGTTATCGATAAAAAGTGCGGTCAGCATGGCGTCAGGCCGGCTCATGCTGCTGCAAGGTTTTGTTCAGCTGCTCGGCCTTGTCACGGGCCGTCACCAGCTCTGCTTCCAAAGAGGCACGCTCCTGCTCTTCCTCGGTCTTGGCCAGGGCCCGCTCCAGCTTGGTCACGGCTGCACGAGCCATGGCAGCATCAATCTTGAGCTGCTTCAGATCGACCCCCTGGGCTGCAGCGGCATCGATCTGAGCCTGTTCTGCCGCCTTGAAGGCCTGATCGGCTTCAGCATGACGCTGGCGCAGCTCTTCCAGTGCCTGTTCGGCCTGGCTGCGCTCATCACCTTCAAGACCTTCCAGTGCGGCCTCAGCTTTCTTGAGCTTGGTACGCATGATCGACACCTGCTGTTTCAGTGCCTTCATGTCGACAGGAGCGGCAGGTGTCGCTTCCGTTGAGGAGCTTGCAGCATTTTCGGCGTCCTTGAAGGCCTTGTCGGCCTCTTCGGCTTTCTGCTCCAGGGTAGACAGGGTTGCCCGCAGTTTGTCGAGCCCATCCAAACCCTTGTCTTCAGCGTTTTTAAGCGCGTCTCGTGCCTTCTTCAGCTTGGTGCGTGCTACGGCGGCAGCCGTTTTCAACTGCTTGATATCGGCGCCTGCCGCAGGTGCTGTGGGGGCCGATGGCTTGTCCGCGCTATCCAGCGCTTTTTGAGCCTGATCAGCGCTGGTCTGCGCCGCCTGGACAGCCGCTTCCAGTGCAGAAATGTCTCCTTCACCACTCTCGCGGGCTGCATCAAGTGCCTTCTGGGCTTTTTTCAGTTTGGTTCGCGCCACGGCTGCTGCGGTTTTCAAGGCGCTAATGTCCTGGGCCGGTTCAGCCGTTGCGGCAGCGTTTTCATTGTTCTTGCGTGCCTGCTGAGCCCGTGCGGCTTCTTCGGCACGGGCCTTGCGACGTGCTTCCTTCTCGGCCTCTTCTCGTTCCAGGCGCGCCTGGCGGGCTTCGAAGCGCTGGCGGGCATGGTCGGCCTTGCGCTGTTCCGCTTCTTCAGTGCGGATTTCGGATTTGGCAAAGCGGTAATACTGAACCAGCGGAATACTGCTGGGGCACACATAGGCACAGGCACCGCATTCTATGCAATCAAACAGGTTGTGGTGTCGCGCCTTGTCGAATTCGCGCCCCTTGGAAAACCAGTAAAGCTGCTGTGGTAGCAGTTCAGCCGGGCACACCTGTTCACACATGCCACAGCGAATGCATGCCTGCTCCGGTGGAGCGGGTGGCATTTCATCAATGGTCGCAGCGATGATGCAGTTGGTGGTCTTGATGACCGGGATCTGATCGTGCTCGACGGTTACGCCCATCATCGGTCCGCCCATCACCAGTCGGTAGAGTTTGTTCTCGTAGACGTTGGCTGCATCGAGCAGGTCGGCAAACGGGGTGCCGATCAGCGCTTCCAGGTTCTGCGGCTGAGCAACGGCATCACCGGTCACGGTCACGACACGTGAGATCAGTGGCTCACCGTGGTGTACGGCACGATAAATGGCGGTTGTGGTGCCGATGTTCTGGCATACGATGCCGATGTCGGCGGGAATGCGACCGCTGGGGACTTCTATGTCCGTCAGCAGCTTGATCAGCTGGCGTTCGCCGCCGGACGGGTATTTGGTCGGCACCACGCGGATATCGATATTCAGCTCGCAGCCCTTAAGCACCTGTTCCAGTGTATGAATCGCATGGGACTTGTTATCCTCGATGCCGATCATGATATGGCTGGGCTTGAGCAGGTGGCTGATGATCCGAATACCGCCAAGAATTTCGTGAGCGCGCTCGCGCATCAACATATCGTCGGCGGTAATGTAGGGCTCACACTCGGCCGCGTTGATGATCAGCGTGTTGACGATGTGATCGTCGCCTAGGTGAAGCTTGACGTCGGTCGGAAAGCCGGCGCCGCCCATGCCGGCGATACCGCAACGGCGGATATGCTCGATGAGGGTGCCGGGTTCGAGTTTGGTGTAGTCCTCGATGCTCTGATGCTCGATCCACTCGTCCTGGCCGTCACTCTCGATGACGATGCAATCCGATTCAAGTCCGGAGGCATGGGGCACCGGGTGCGGGCCGATGGAGCGGATAATGCCTGATGTTGGTGCGTGCAGGGACGCACTGATGCGGCCGACCGGCTCGGCAATCATCTGGCCCTTGAGTACACGATCGCCGATGTTCACCAGCGGACTGGCGGCCATGCCGATGTGCTGCTGCAATGGCAAATAGAGCAGCTTGGGCAATGGTGCCTTGCGAATCGGCGTGCGTGTGGATTGCTTCTTGTTTTCAGGCGGATGAATGCCGCCGTGGAATGCGAATACCTTGCCCATCAGTGAGCCTCCTGCTGCTGCAACTCGCCACGACCACGATCAGTGGCGATCAGGTTGCGCGATTCGGCCGGAGCCGGCCACTTCCAGTTGGCGATGGTGGTTTCCACCGGAATCATATCGATACAGTCCACGGGGCAGGGTTCTACACAGAGGTCACAGCCGGTGCACTCACTGGAGATGACCGTATGCATCTGCTTGGCTGCGCCCAGAATGGCGTCAACCGGGCAGGCCTGGATGCACTTGGTGCAGCCAATGCACTCGTCTTCACGGATGAAGGCAACGGTTTTGGCCTGTTCCTCGCCATGCTCGGCATCGAGCGGAATCGCTTCGACATCCAGCAGATCGGCAAGGGCTTCAATGGTGCTCTGGCCGCCGGGCGGGCATTTGTTGATGGCGTCACCGTTGGAGATTGCTTCCGCATACGGGCGGCAGCCCGGGTAGCCGCACTGACCGCACTGGGTCTGGGGCAGCAGGGCATCAATCTGGTCAACGATCGGGTTGCCTTCAACCCGGAAGCGAATCGAGGCGTAGCCCAGGATGATGCCGAACACCACCGCCAGGCCAAACAGGATCAGAATTGCAGTAATAACAGTGGTCATTGCTCACTCCGCCTCAGAACTGCACGAGGCCGGCAAAGCCCATGAATGCGAGCGACATTAATCCGGCAGTTACCATGCCGATCGCCGCGCCGCGGAAGGGAACGGGTACATCGGCAACCGCCACTCGCTCTCGAATCGCCGAGAACAGCACCAGTGCCAACGAGAAACCGACAGCCGCACCAAAGCCATAGGCGATCGACTCGATGAAACCGTTCTGCTTCTTGATGTTCAGCAGCGCGACACCCAGAACGGCGCAGTTGGTCGTGATCAGGGGCAGGAAAATCCCCAGCAGTTTGTACAGCATGGGGCTGGTCTTGTGTACCACCATTTCCGTGAACTGCACCACGACGGCGATTACCAGAATAAAGGCAATCGTCTGCAGGTACTCCAGCCCGAAGGGTTTGAGCAGGGCCGAGTAGACCAGGTAGCTGCACACCGACGACAGCGTCAGAACGAAGGTGGTGGCCAGCGACATGCCCATCGCTGTTTCCAGCTTGTTGGACACACCCATGAAGGGACAGAGCCCCAGAAACTGTACCAGGACGAAATTGTTCACCAGTACGGTGCTGATCAGGATGAGCAGAAAATCAGTCATAGCCCCTGTCATTGCCTCGACCCTTGCAGAAATATCACTGCAAGGCGTATTAGATTCTGCTGAATTTTACCGGATTTATAACCTCAGGGTATAGATCAGCCTGTTGATGCCTGGCAACCGCTGAGCCGGAAACCGGCCCAATGGGCCGGTTATGCGTTTTCCGTTGATCAGTCGTTGACCGATCAGATCAGTCCGGCTTGTTCGATCTGCTGCAGCAGAGCGCTCACCTGTGCGGCTGGAGTCAGGTCCTGAAGTCCATCCAGTTCCAGTACCAGATCAGCAGCAGGCTGGTCCTGATCGGTCAGCAGCAACAGGCCTGCGGCCTTCAGTGCCTCCGCCTGAGCGTCATTCTGGCCGGTCAGTGCCAGTGGCAGGCGTCCGCGATTGAACAACTGCTGCTCCAGCGTGAACATCAGGGTGTTGCGCAGTTCATCCTTGCCTCCCTGCAGACGGATCAGCGCAGCGGTCTGACCGCAGCGCTGGGCGCGCAGTTCGGTCGTCACGACTGGCTGGTCCTGCAACTCGATGGCGGCTTCATCAGTGGTTGCCGCTTCAATCATGCCGGCAGCAACGGTGGCATTGGTCAGGCGGTCAACGATGATGAAGGAACCGGTACCCTTGTGACGACGGTAATCGTCAGCCACCACCGGACGTTCAAGCGTGATCTCGACCTGAGCGATTTCGTTAAGCCCGAGCGTGGCTGCCGGTGTCTGCTCCAGCGTGTTCACATCGATACGGTGACGGATGGCGTTGACGCGTCCCGCAGTGCGTGTGCTGGCCAGCTTGATCTCATAGCTGCGACCCGGTACCAGCTCCTGCTCGGACATCCACACCAGATGAGCGCCGAAGCGGGAGGTGACTTCCGGCACCTGATGGCTGTGTACGAGGATATCGCCACGGGAGATATCGATCTCGTCTTCCAGTGTCAGTGTGACCGACATCGGCGCGAAGGCCTCCTGCAGGTCGCCATCGAAGGTTACGATGGATTTCACCTTGCTGGATTTGCCGGATGGCAGCACAGTGACTTCGTCACCCGGACGCACGATACCGGCGCTCAGGGTGCCGCAGTAGCCGCGGAAGTTCAGGTTCGGGCGGTTGACGTACTGCACCGGGAAGCGCAGCTCGTCAAAATTGGCGTCGCCTGCAATTTCCACGTTTTCCAGCGTCTGCATCAGGGATTCGCCGGTATACCAGGGCATGTTCTCTGACGGGTTGACCACGTTGTCACCCTTCAGCGCCGAGATCGGCGTGAAGTGGATGTCTTTCAGGCCCAGACCCTGAGCGAATTTCAGGTAGTCCTGCTTGATCTCTTCAAAGCGCTCCTGGCTGAAATCCACCAGGTCCATCTTGTTGATCGCCACCAGCGTGTGCTTGATGCCCAGCAGGGATACGATGAAGCTGTGGCGGCGGGTCTGTACCTGTACGCCGTGACGCGCATCAATCAGGATGATCGCCAGGTCGCAGGTTGACGCGCCGGTCGCCATGTTACGGGTGTACTGTTCGTGTCCCGGGGTGTCGGCGATGATGAACTTGCGCTTGGACGTAGAGAAATAACGGTAGGCTACGTCGATGGTGATGCCCTGTTCGCGTTCTGCCTGCAGGCCGTCCACGAGCAGCGCCAGATCCACTTCTTCACCCGTGGTGCCGACTTTCTTGCTGTCGTTCTGAATCGCTGCCAGCTGATCTTCATAGATCATCTTGGAATCGTGCAGCAGACGACCGATCAGGGTGGATTTACCGTCGTCTACGCTGCCGCAGGTCAGGAAGCGCAGCAGCTCCTTGTTCTCGTGCTGGTCCAGATAGGCATCGATGTCGGTGGCGATCAGATCGGATTGATGTGACATTTTATCTCTTCCCGTGTTCTGTGTGTGGAAGCCTGGCCGGCGCTGCTGTCGAGTTGTTCTGCGTCCTGGCCGGCTGCCACAATGAATGCTGTAACCGCTTGTGTACTGAGATCAGAAGTAACCTTCGATCTTCTTCTGCTCCATGGAACCGGCACTGTCATGGTCGATGGCACGGCCCTGTCGTTCCGATGTAGTGGTCAACAGCATCTCCTGAATGATCTCAGGCAGAGTGTCGGCATCGGATTCCACGGCACCGGTCAGCGGGTAGCAGCCCAGGGTGCGGAAACGGATATTCTTCATCATCGGTACTTCACCGTCTGCCAGCGGCAGGCGCTCGTCATCGACCATGATCAGCATGCCGTCACGTTCAACGACCGGGCGTACGGCAGAGAAGTACAGCGGAACAATCGGAATCTGCTCCAGATGGATGTACTGCCAGATATCCAGTTCGGTCCAGTTGGACAGCGGGAAGACACGGATACTCTCGCCCTTGTCCACGCGGGTGTTGTAAGTGTTCCACAGTTCAGGGCGCTGGTTCTTCGGGTCCCAGCGGTGGTGCTTGTCACGGAAAGAGAACACGCGCTCCTTGGCACGGGATTTCTCTTCATCACGACGGGCACCGCCGAAGGCAGCATCGAACTTGTACTTGTTCAGTGCCTGCTTCAGGCCCTGGGTCTTCATGATATCGGTGTGCTTGGCAGAACCGTGGGAGAAGGGGCCGACGCCCATGTCCACGCCTTCCTGGTTGATATGCACGATCAGATCCATGCCGGCTTCTTCAGCCATTCGGTCACGGAACTGGATCATCTCCTTGAACTTCCAGGTGGTGTCCACGTGCAGCAGCGGGAAAGGCGGCTTGCCCGGGAAGAATGCCTTGCGTGCAAGGTGCAGCATCACGGACGAGTCCTTGCCGATGGAGTAGAGCATGACCGGATTGTCGAACTCTGCAGCCACCTCGCGGATGATGTGAATGCTTTCAGCTTCGAGCTGTTTCAAATGGGTCAGGCGGTGTTCCGGCAACAGATTCATCGTGCGACTCTTACGGTTGGTTGCTTCCTGGAGCTCGTATAAAGAAGGACGGGCTCATAACTGAACGGCATTATGCCGAGGAGGTTATAAAATAAAAAAGAATATATATGAATTCTTATAGAGCCAAAAGGCATAAGAGGGCTGCTGTTATTTGCCGCTTGGGCTGCTGAGGTCTTTAGTTCCATTGGGGAATAACAAAATTATTAATTAGTATTTTACGTTATAAAGCTGCATGGGTAGCATGGCCCCCTGTTTCAATGACGCTTAATAACAAGGTTGACCTGACATGTACCAGTACACCGAAGTGGACCAGAAGCTGGTAGACGAACGGGTGGCGCAGTATCGCGACCAGACCCGTCGCTATCTGGCAGGCGAACTGCCCGATGAGGAGTTCCGTGCCCTGCGCTTGATGAATGGCCTTTATATACAGCGTCAGGCACCGATGCTGCGTGTGGCCGTTCCCTATGGTCTGATGTCCTCGACCCAGATGCGCAAGCTGGCTCATATTGCCCGCACCTACGACAAGGGCTACGGCCACTTCACCACGCGTACCAACATTCAGTACAACTGGCCGAAGCTGGAAGAGGTGCCTGATATTCTGGCAGAACTGGCTGAAGTGCAGATGCACGCCATCCAGACCTCTGGCAACTGTATCCGTAACACCACCACCGATCCTTACGCCGGTGTGATTGCCAGCGAACTGGAAGATCCGCGCCCCTGGTGCGAAATCATCCGTCAGTGGTCCACGCTGCATCCTGAATTCGCTTACCTGCCACGCAAGTTCAAGATCGCCGTGACCGGTGGTCCGGAAGACCGTGCTGCGTCCCAGGTACACGATATCGGCCTGCATCTGGTGAAGAACGACGCCGGACAGATCGGCTTTGAAGTGCTGGTCGGCGGCGGTCTGGGCCGTACCCCGATTATCGGCAAGCAGATCAACCCCTTCCTGGACCCGCAGGACCTGCTGTCCTATCTGGAAGCGATCATTCGCGTCTACAACCTTAATGGCCGACGCGACAACAAGTACAAGGCGCGCATCAAGATCCTGGTCAGCGCCATGGGTATCGATGCTTTCCGTGAGCAGGTCGAAGCCGAGTGGGCTGAAATTCGTGAGTCAGACCTGCGTCTGTCACAGGAAGAGATCGACAAGGTGAAAGCGCAGTTCGCGCCGCCGGCGTATGACGCAGATGCAGTCAACAACACCCTGGACGCGCATCTGGCCCAGAACGACGAGTTCCGAATCTGGTACGAGCGCAACACCGTTGAGCACAAGGTGCCGGGTTATCGCATCGTGGTCGTATCGCTGAAGCCATACCTCAAGGCACCGGGCGATATCACCGATCTGCAGATGGAAGCGGTTGCCGATCTGGCTGATCGCTTCTCCTTCGGTGAGATCCGTGCAACGCATCACCAGAACCTGGTGCTGGCGGATGTGAAGCAGGGTGATCTGCATGAAGTGTGGAAGATCCTCAACGCCAACAACCTGGCGCGACCGAACATCGGCACACTGACCGACATGATTGTCTGCCCCGGTTTTGATTTCTGCAGTCTGGCCAACGCCAAAACCCTGAACATTGCTGAGCAGATCAACGAGAAGTTCGAAGACGTGGACTACATGCACGACATCGGTGAGATCCGTCTCAACATGTCAGGCTGCATCAACGCCTGTGCGCACCACCACGTGGGTCATATCGGTATCCTGGGTGTCGATAAGAAGGGCGAGGACTGGTACCAGTTCACGCTGGGTGGCTCATCCGAAGCGGAAGCCTCACTGGGTAAGGTGCTGGGCAAGTCCATCGCTGCTGACGAAGTGGCCAACACCATCGAAAAGATTTTGCTGACGTACATCGACCAGCGCGATTCAGAAGCCGAAAGCTTCCTGGAAGTGGTTCGTCGTGTCGGAGTAGAGCCGTTTAAGGAGGCCGTATATGCCGCTGATCATTAATCGTACCCCGGTCGCTGAAGACAAATGGGTCACTGTTGCCGAGGATCAGGCGATTCCCTCTGAGGGCGCTATCATCCTGCCGCTGGCGCAGTGGCAGGAAAACCGTGACGCATTGGCGGGGCGTGAAGTCGGCGTTCAGGTAAACGGCGACGACGACCTGGACCAGGTGCTGGCACTGAACGGTCAGGTCGAGCTGATCGTGGTGGAATTCCCGGCCTTCACCGATGGTCGCGGTTTCAGCATTGCACGCCTGCTGCGTCGTGCCGGTTACAAGGGTCAGCTGCGTGCCATCGGTGATGTCACCCGTGACCGTCTGGCCTATCTGGAAATCTGCGGCTTTGATGCCCTGCTGGTACCGGAAGACCGCTACTCACCGGAAGTGCTGAACGCCTTTGACGAAATGAGCGTGCGCTACCAGGGTGGCGCCTCTCTGGCACGTCCGGCCTATCCGCAACGCTGACAAGGAGAACAGGAATGAGCATCGATCTGGCCGCCGCCAACGCCGAACTGGCCGGTAAAACCCCGCAGGAAATCGTCGCCTGGGCAATTGCCAACAGCGACAAGCCGCTGGTGACCACGAACTTTCGTCCCTATGAGTCGGTGATTCTGCACATGGCCGTGCAGGCCAAGCCCGACATCAAGGTGCTGTGGGTCGATTCCGGTTATAACACCTCGGCCACCTACCGCTTTGCGGAGAAGCTGATCAAGGACCTGAACCTGAACATCGTCACCTACATCCCCGAGATGAGCGCCGCACGCCGCAATGTGCTGATGGGCGGTATCCCGGATGTTGACGATCCTCAGCATGAGGAGTTCACCCGTCAGGTGAAACTGGAACCCTTCCAGCGTGCGCTGGCAGAGTTGAAGCCGGACCTCTGGTTGAACGCCATCCGCAAGGACCAGACCGAGTTCCGTCAGTCGCTGGATATCGTCTCTGCGAGCAAGGACGGCATCATCAAGGTGGCGCCGCTGTTCAACTGGAGCGAAGCGGATATGGACGCCTACCTGGCTGAACATAACCTGCCCAACGAGCACGACTACTTCGACCCGACCAAGGCGCTCGAAACGCGTGAATGCGGCCTGCATACGCAGCTGTAATCACATTCCCCTTGTTGTCGTTGAAAAAGCCCGCTGATGCGGGCTTTTTTGTGCCTGTCAGTCTTGCAGTGTGCTCAACGGGCTTCGAACGCCCTGGGCACCCTGTTTCAATACATGCGTATAGATCTCGGTGGTCTTCACATCGGCATGTCCAAGCTGCTGCTGTACCGTCCTTATATCTACCCCAGACTGAAGCAAGTGTGTTGCGAATGAATGCCGCAGAGTATGGCATGAGACCTGCTTTCGAAGGCCGGCATCACGCGCCGCTTTTCTTATCAGTTTGTTCAGGTTACTCTCATCGTAATGGTGCCGGCGAAGGAGTTTGCTGGCAGGGTCAATACTCAGGCGAGAAGCAGGGAAGAGATAATGCCAGCCAGACTCAAACGGTGCATTGGGATACTTGCGAGCAAGTGCATCAGGCAGCCAAACGCCCGCATAACCCGCGCACATCAAATCCTGCCTGAGATGGTTTTCTACCTGCTCTACCTGCTGGCTCAACATGGGCAAAAGTTGCTCCGCAAGCGTGACCAGCCTGTGTTTTCCTCCTTTGCCGTTAATCACCCGAATTTGCCTGTAGTCGAAGTCGACATCCTGGACTCTCAGTCGAACCAGTTCTATACGTCGCAATCCCGAACCGTACAACATGGCTGCCATCAGATAGTGGACTCCAGTCAGCTGGCCAAGAAGTGCTGCCACTTCCTTATTAGTCAGCACAACAGGCAGCTTGCGCGGCTTACGGGACGGGCTGAAGCCGGACAGATCGCCCACCGTTTGGCCAAGAAACTTTGTCTTGAGAAACACGATCGCGTTCAGCGCCAGTGCCTGGGTGCCGCCAGAAACATTGCGCTCAATGGCAAGAAAGGTCAGAAAGCGGATGATGTCTTCATCATGTAGTTGAGCAGGATGGCGCTTGCCGCTGTACAGAATGAAGTACTTTATCCAGTAAAGATAAGTGCTGATCGTCCGTCGGCTGTAGCGCTGGACCAGCATGAAGTCCTCAACGGACTTGAGAAAAGGAGAACTCGACATGTACCACACCTCATCCATGAAATGTATGCAAATCGTTATACCCGCTGGATGGCGTGATGTCGAGAAAAGTACCTTTTTATCCGGTTGCCAAAGTTTGAAGTCTCTGTGTTTCAAGGAGTTACCGAGCAGAGGTCGGAATTAAAAGGTATACCCGATAATAATTATTATGAGGTCGAAGACCTCATTAACAGACTGTTATGCGCCATGCAGCCCCACACAATAGGAGATACTGATGGTATTTAAAGGATTTTTAACTGGAAATAGGCGGCAATCCATATATTTGGGAGCTCCGGAGGCTGAGGCAGAAACATCATCACAATCAAGAGTAAATCTCATGGATGTGTATGAGGATTACCATAATTTGATGGAGCAGCTTTCTTACGAAAAGTTTATTATTATTGGTCGCAAAGGAAGTGGAAAAAGCGCTTTTGCAGAGTATGTGTACTTATTAGCTCAAGAGAATCCAAATCTTTTTTGTGAGTTCATTCGAAAAGATAAGGTGAGCCTCGAGCATTTAGTTCAGCTAGGTGATGAGGCTGGTTACACCATAAAAGGCGAACAACTATTTAAATGGTTGATTTACACAAATATCATTAAACTTTTTGCATTCAATGAAGCAGCAATGGAAAGCAAAGAGTATGAGCTGTTACGGCAGTTTGTTAAGAAAAATTCTGGCTTTATAGATATAGATAAGAATCAGGTCAATGAGCTTGTCAGGAAACACGGCTTTGAAGTAAATGTGGAACCTTTGAGGCGATTTATTAAGAGCAAGCTAAGCGGCCTATTTGAGTTCAAGGAAAGCAGAGCACCATTCTATAAGCTATTACCTCACTTGGAAGAGGTGATAGTAAAAGTCTTAAAGTCTCGCGTTGAAAAAGATAACACAAACTCATATGCTATATTCTTTGATGATCTTGATATTGGGTTTAATATAAATAATCAAGAGACTGTTGATAACGTTGTCGAGCTAATAAGAACATGCAAAAGCATAAATAACGAAATATTTGGAAAAAATAACATCCAAGCAAAAGCATATGTTCTTATCAGGGATGACTTTGAAAAGTTTATATCCTCAAAATATGCGGACACTGCAAAAATATTCTCGTCATACTCTGCTTTTATTAGATGGTATCAAGATGAGGTTTATCGGAATGGTGAGGAGTCTGATCTAAATATAAAAAAATTTATTAACAAAAGAATTAGAAACGCCCTTGAAAACCAGGCTATTGTTTGTAATGAAGAGGATCCGTGGTATTGTTTAGTAGACAAAACGAATGACAACACAAATAAATCTTCCTTCAAGCACCTTCTTGATCACACTCTCTATCGTCCTCGTGATTTATTGCTAATGTTTTCCCCTCTTGAAAATGGTACGTACCCTCTACCACTAGGGCGAAATGAATTGAAATCACTAATAGAGCAGTATTCTGAAAATCTGGTGAAAGAATTGAAGAATGAGCTTTCTTCATTTTATACAGAGAGCGAAATTGAGCAGTTGTTTGTTGCTCTTGCGGAAATATCAAAAGAGTCTGGATTTGGTGATGATGCTGGCTTGGATTACGAGAGAGCTAAGGAGATAATTCAAGATTGCATCAAGACAGATAACCCATCAAAAATACTAGATGATTTGTTCGATAGATCTATGATTGGAGCTAAGGAGCCTTCCGGGCCCTATAAATATAAATGTAGAGAGCCAATAGGCTCGGCCGCACAGTATAGGTTACGATATCAGGATAAAATACTGCTCCAATATGCTATTAGAGATTATGTTTCCGGAAGAAGATACGCATAACAAGGTCGTGAAATTGACCAAAAAAAGCTACGCTTTTTTCGTCAATTTACGATGGCGTTAGCCGTCACTAAAAACCAACGGATGGTACCTATGAAAATAGTTCTAATTTTATTGCTGATGTACTGCGGAACAGTTAACGCATCAGGAAAAACAGATATCTTGAAGGTGTTTGAGCATTTCACTCTAACAAATGCAGCGGCTGGTAAATGTATCAAGCCTGAAAAATCAGAACTAACTTCATTCCTGGCGAACTACCAAATGGTAACCGTACTTACTTTACAAGAAATACAGAAAAGAAAGTCGGGCATTTCTCAGGAGCAAGCTCAGGAGATACTTAAAGCTGGTAGCACTAAGGCCACTGAAGCTGTCCACTCAGTAATTGCTAAGGAAGGGTGCGAAAGCCCCAAAATACAAGACCTCATTAAACGTTTTCATGTGCAAGCTAAATGGAAACCATGAGTAATATTACGGCTAACAAAAACAGGCAGTTGGCGCGCAATACGCCCAACTGCTGTAAGCGTTAGATTGAAAACATGACCGCTCTACTAGTGTCAGTCTTTATCTGGGGTATCGTTGCTTTCATGGCTACTGATGACCACTGCCGAGCGAAGGAAATTCGGATATTTCGATTTTTAGTTGGCACTGGCATAGCTGTTACCCTGGTGGGCGTCTGGAGCTTCGACCTGGCTGATTTTGAGATGATTTCACTCAGTGATTGGATGCTCTTAGGCTTTTTCCCCATCTTTTTGATTTACCTTCGATTAAAAACACAACTGGTCAAGTTACAGTCCCAATATCAGGGGCGTGCCATTTCCCTCTCTGAGCTTGATCTGGCTGCAGTTTCGGAAAGATCGTTGGTTAGGAAATTTCAGAGAGTTCGGGTAATGATGGGAGTGTGGGCTTTCGTTACATTACTCGCAAATATTTGGAGTGAAAGTGGATTTGCAATCTAACCAGGCCAGTCACGTCGATGCCTGCTACATTGCGGCTTCGTCTTCATTTTGTGGCCGCGCATGCTGGCGGCGTTATGCATCCGAGTTACCCACGAACAGTAGACACCTTCTATAGTTAGGTTACCCCTGACGGGAGATTACTTCGCCTTAGGCTGGGCCGAGGGGTATCCAAGTACAGTTTTTCTGAGGCCTGCTGAGTGGACTGAGGAGGGGGTGTAATGGTCGGCTGGATTCTGGAATCCACAATTGAATGCCCTCACTGTAGGCATCGCAAGACAGAGATCATGCCCACTGATGCCTGTCTGTATTTCTACGAGTGTGAATCCTGTCATGCGTTACTGAAGCCCAGGCCGGGCGACTGCTGCGTTTTCTGTTCATATGGCACAGTGCCTTGTCCGCCTGTTCAGCAAGGGAGTGGCTGTTGTGCGTCTGATACCTGACCCTCAGGGGCAGGTTTGCTTCTTGCCAGAGCTGCCTTTTTGATCTGGGCTGCGCTTTATCGCTGACAAACGCAGCCCTGCTTCGTATTATGCTTCCCCCTTGGTGCACGCCTTGAATCCAACCTGATGAGGAATGCTGATGTCCTTTGTTCGTCGAATGATGGCGCTGGTCCTGCTGGCTTTGCCTGCATGGGCCCAGGCTGAATCCTTTGTGTTTACGGCGATTCCTGACGCCGACGAGTCCCGCCTGCAGCAGCGGTTTGGCAAGGTGGCCGATTATCTGACCGAACAGCTGGGTGTCGAGGTGAAGTACATCCCGGTGAAGTCCTATGCGGCGGCGATCACGGCGTTCCGCAACAATCAGGTGCAGCTGGCCTGGTTTGGCGGTTTGTCCGGGGTACAGGCACGTCGTTTGGTGCCCGGTTCAGAAGCGCTGGCGCAAGGTTACGAGGATCAGTTTTTCAAGAGCTACATCATTGCCAACACCCGCACAGGGTTGGCGCCGAGCGACAGCCTGAGCGATGCGCTCAAGGGCAAGACCTTTACCTTTGGCTCCAAGGGCTCCACTTCCGGTCGCCTGATGCCGGAGTTCTATCTGCGCGAGCACTTTGGTGCCGCTCCCGAGGCGATCTTCGGGCGCGTCGGTTTCTCGGGTGATCACAGTCGTACCATCGCTCAGGTTCAGGCCGGGGCTTATGAGGTCGGGGCCGTGAACTATGCCGTTTGGGAGAAGGAGCTGGAAGAGGGCAAGATCGACCCATCCAAGGTGACGGTGATCTGGACTACGCCAACCTATCCCGACTACCAATGGACGGTACGTGGCGATGTGGACGCGCACTTTGGCGCCGGCTTCAAGGAAAAGGTGCGGGCCGCGCTGCTGGAGATGAAAGCCCCCGATCTGCTGGCCAGTTTCCCGCGTCAGAGCTTCGTGCCGGCCAGTAATGATGATTACGGCCCGATCGAGGCCACTGCCAGGGCGATTGGCCTGCTGGATGACTGATCTCGCATGAGCCGACCATCCGTGTTGTTCCAGCTCTCCGATCAGTCGCTGGCCTATGGTGACCATCGGGTGCTGGACAGTATCAGCCTGAAGATACATCGCGGCGAAAAAGTGGCACTGCTGGGGCCTTCGGGCGCGGGCAAGACGACGCTTTTGCACCTGCTCTATCGGCAGCAACCCGAACAGGTGGCGCTGCAGCCGCAGTCCGGTGGGCTGGTTGATCTTTTGTCCGTGTATCAGAACATCTTTATCGGTGGTCTGGATCGAGTGGGCACATTGCCGGCGCTGTGGAATCTGCTCCGTCCGCTGGCGGGGCATCGGCGAGCGATTGGTGCGCTTGTTCAGACGCTGGGGCTGGAAGACAAGCTCTGGCAGTCGGTGGATCGCCTGTCCGGTGGCCAGCGGCAGCGGGTGGCGATTGGTCGCGCGCTTTACCGTCAGCAGCCGGTATTTCTGGGGGATGAGCCGGTGTCTTCGATTGATCCCCTGCAGGCTGAGCTGCTGCTGGAACACCTGCTGGCGCAGCATGAAACCGCCGTGGTGAGTTTGCATAACCGGCAGCTGGCCTTGAATCACTTCCAGCGGATTATCGTCATGCGTGATGGCCGTATCTGCTGTGACGCTCCTGCCAGTGAGTTGTCTGAACAGTGTCTGGATGCCTGGTATCAGCAGGCCGACGCTTCATCCTCTGCCGATCCGGTATCAGCGCCTGATGAATGGGCGTTGGCCCAGTCATGATTTCGAGTGACCCATTGGGGGCCGTATATGCCTCCCGTTCCAGTGCCAGGGTGCTGAACGGGGTATGTGTGCTGTTAGTGGGGCTGGCGGTACTGGCGATATGGGGAGCTGACCTCGCGCTGTATCCCGTTGATCCCTGGCAGGAGCTGGACCGAATCGGGCAGGGCCTGTTGCTGCCTCGCTGGGACGAGCCGGTGGTGCTGCTGCAGGCGGTGGGGCAGACGGTCGCCTTTGCACTGCTGGCCGTGGCGATTTCAGTGCCCCTGGGGCTGCTGTTGTCGATGTTCTTTCACCGCCGGATGGTGCGTGTCCTCTGTGCCTCGGTACGATCGGTGCATGAGCTGTTTTGGGGACTGATCTTCATGCAGCTCTATGGCCTCAGCGCGACTACCGGGTTGCTGGCCATACTGGTGCCCTTTACCGGTGTCTTTGCCAAGGTGTTTGCCGAGATGTTCGAGCAGCAGTCTCGCGACCCTTTGCTGACGCTGGCACCCAGGCTGAACTCGCTCAAAAGGCATCTGTATACAGATGTCCCTCAAGCCTGGCCCGCTCTGGTCAGCTATACCCGTTATCGCTTCGAGTGCGCGCTGCGTTCCAGCGCCATTCTGGGGTTTATCGGCCTTCCGACCCTTGGCTTTCACCTGGAAACCGCCTTCAAGCAGGGGCAGTACGCCGAAGCGGGCGCGTTGCTCTGGGCTTTCCTGCTGTTGATCGCCAGCATCAGGTTCTGGGTGCGGCCTCGTCTGATACCGGTCTATCTGTTGCTGGCTGTATGGCTGTTGCCGGAAACGGCAGGTTTCAGTAACGGGGGCTATTTCTGGCAGTTCATCAGTCAGGATATCTGGCCCGTCGCATTGCGTGAGGGGGATTTGAGTGGTGCGCTGGACTGGTATGGTTACATGTTATCGGAGCAGGTCTGGCCCGGTCTTGTGCAGACCTTGCTGCTGACCCAGATTGCCCTGGTACTGACCGGTGTGATCATTTTGCTGGCCTACCCGCTGGCCACGCAGTCGATGGCCGGAACGTTCATGCGCTGGCCCGGGCGGTTTCTGCTGCTGGTCTTGCGCTCCACGCCAGAGATGATGCTGGCATTCGTATTCATGCTGTTGTGTGGTCCTTCCGGCTTGCCGGCGGTCATGGCGCTGGCGCTGCATAACGGTGGGTTGATCGCCTTTCTGGTGGCGAATGCCAGTGATGCCGAGTATGGCTCTCGCCTGAGTCGTCCTGATGATCCGAAGGGGCTGCTGCGCTATGCCTATATCGAGACGCCGCGTCGTTTTCCGGCCATGCTGGCGTTCCTGTTTTACCGTTGGGAGGTTATCCTGCGGGAGAGCGCCATTATGGGCATTCTCGGCATCGCGACCCTGGGCTTTTATATCGATTCGGCGTTTGAAGAGATTCGCTATGATCGGGCCTTTTTGCTGATTGCCGTAACCGCACTGCTGAATGTGCTGGTCGATAGCCTGTCTCGCCGCTTGCGCCGTCTGGCGCAGACGGAGCCGAGCCGCCAGCAGGAGATGTCATGTTTGAAAATGGAGTGAACAATGGAAGAGTCGGTTAAGCAGGAGCTGGTTCAGTTCCAGGAGATCTACAACCTGGTGGTTGAATTCTTCGTCAACTACAGCTTCCAGATTGTCGGTGCGCTGATCATCGTTTTGCTGGGGCTGTGGGTCGCGGGCAAGGTGTCCAGCTGGGCGCTGGCGCTGATGGAGCGGCACAATCTGGATGTCACGCTGAGCCGCTTCATCGCCAGTTGTGTCAGGATTTTGATCGTTGCCATGGTCGCCATCGTGGCGCTGGGGAAACTGGGTATCAGCGTAACGCCGCTCATCGCCATGATCGGTGCCGTCGGTCTGGGGGCGGGACTTGCCATTCAGGGGTTGCTCTCCAACTACAGTGCAGGTCTGACCATCGTGTTGACGCGTCCTTACGTGGTGGGCGATACCATTCGCGTCCAGGGGGTAAGCGGGCTGGTGAAAGAGGTTCACCTGTCTCATACGCTGTTAACCAATGAAGACGGGGTCGAAATCTCGATTCCCAACAAGCATGTGGTTGGCGAGATCATCCACAACTCCCACGCCAATACGCTCGCTGAAGTGTCCATCGATATCGCCTACAGTGCCGACCCCGAGCACGCCAGCGCGTTGCTGAAGAAGGCGCTGCAGACCTTTGGTGATCAGATATGTCAGGAGCCGGCTCCTCAGGTAGGTATTGAAGCCTTTGGCGAAAGTGGCATCACCTTGGGGGTGCGTGTGTGGCTGCCCACCGAGCGTTATTACGACCTGCTGTACAGTATCAACCTGGCGCTGTTCAACGCTTTAAAGGATGCCGGCATCGAAATTCCCTTCCCGCAGCGGGAAGTACGTCTGCTCAATACGCCGACGGCGGCTTGAGCATTTCTGTTTCATGCCCGACCAGGGTTTGGTTTTTAACGATATAAGAGTTTTCAATGGATATTGAAGTCGTACAGGCGGATTACACCCACCCGGATCACGCGCGTGATATTCCGCTGCTGTTGAACGAGTATGCCAAAGACCCGATGGGCGGTGGTTGTGCCCTGGCTGAAGAGGTGCAGCAAGCGCTTGTCAGCAAGCTGGCAAAAATCCCCCATGCCTTTTCGATTCTGGCGTATGTGAATGGAGAGCCGGCGGGGCTGGTGAATTGCTTCGAAGCCTTTTCCACCTTTGCCTGCAAGCCCATCATCAACATCCATGATGTGGTGGTGTTGGGCCACTACCGTGGTGCCGGGTTGAGCCAGAAGATGCTGGCGCTGGTTGAGGATATTGCTCGCGAGAGGGGATGCTGCAAAGTCACCCTGGAGGTCCTGAGCAAGAATGAAGTCGCCAAGTCGGCCTACCGGAAGTTCGGGTTTTCAGGTTATGAGCTGGACCCCGAGACGGGTGTGGCCCTGTTCTGGGAAAAGAAGCTGTAGTTGCCGTCTGCAGGGATTGAGGCTGTTTCCTGAATTCCCATGCCCGACCGTTGAATATTTTCCACCACAACGGTTGGGTCTTGCCTCACGTCATTCATAAGGCCCGGTTTTGTCTGAGGTCGGTTTCCATAATCAAGGAAATTACGTATATTGGCTTGAAATGTCAGTCATTTGACACACTAAGCCAGACTTCTTCCGCTGCTTTTTCCTGCAAAACCAGCTGGACGCTGTTCGGTTGGAAACCAGTTGTAGGGAAACATCTCAATGCGAAATACGCTGTTGGGCGGGAAACTGCTCGCGATGGAGTCGGGTGAAGCTTTAATCACATTGGATCACCTGCGCAGGGCGCTCCAGTTTCTGCAGCCGGTCTCTGCCTCCCAATATGCGCTCCTGTGCGATGCACTGAATGTTCCTGAGCAAGCCTCGCAAAGTGAGCGTTTCACGGCGGCGATGCTGGAAGAGACCGCTTCTCTGCCACGTCTGCCGTACTCGCCTGACGTCATTACACTGCTCAATGCCCTGAAGCGAAAGGGGCTGGACCTTTCCAGCACCGTGACAGAACCCTTCGTGAACCTGAGTGCGCGCAAGGGCCGTTATCATTCGGTCATATCCAGTGTGGCCGAGCTGAAGGCGTTGCTGAACAGTCGTATTTTCGATCAGGATGCCGCCGTGGAGGCGGTCAGTGATGCGGTTATGCGGATGAGCTGGAGCGAACTCAGTGATCGTCCTCAGGCCATCTTTTCGTTTCTGGGACCGGCTGCCACCGGCAAGACCTATATGGCCCAGCTGATGGGGCAGGGGTTGCAAGGCTATGCGCTGAGGTCCTTCGATATGACGCAGTTTGCATCCGAGAAGGAAAGTTTTGGTCTGGTGGGGCTGCGCAAGGGGTTTTCCGATGCCACGACCGGGTTGTTGACCGATTTCGTCAAGCAAAATCCACGCTCGATCATCGTGTTTGATGAGCTGGAAAAGTCACACAGCCGGGTACAGACGGCGCTGTTACGGATGCTGTCGGAAGGGCGGCTGCGTGACGAGTACAGCGGTGAAGAGATCGACTTCCGCCAGACGATCGTGGTCGTGACCTCCAATTTGGGCAGCAGCATCTATTCCAACCGTACTTTCGCCGAGCAGGCCCGAAAGCAGCCGCATCAGGCGCGAGAGCATCTGCTGCAGGCGATTCGCCAGGAAACCAAGATTGAAGATGGTCATCAGGTTGCGGCGATTCCACCCGAGATGATCTCGCGGCTGTCTCAGGGCAGTATCATCCTCTTCAACAAGCTCAGCATCGATGCCCTGGCGCGAATTGCACAGGAGCAGATTCAGCAGGAGCGAAAGTCCTTCGAGGATAAGCTGGGACTCTCGGTCGAGTTCAGCCGGTTTGATGCACTGGTGCGTTTGCTGGTGCTGGGGTTTGCCCCCGAATTCGATACGCGAGCGGTCAAGTCACGCCTTTCCGAGCAGGTGTATGACCCAATCACCGATTACCTGTTGGCACATCAAAGTGCAGAGGTCGAGCGTGTCGAACTCAGTGTCGATGACAGCGTGACTGCCTTTCTGCAGTCACAGGATATGAACCTGCTGCCGCAGCAGCTGGCCACCAAGCATCAGCGAGTATACTTCCAGCGCCAGTTGGTGCTTGAAGGGCAAGCGCTGAAGGTTCTCTATACCGATGTTCGGGTTGAGAAGCTGGCGCGAGGCGAGGACTTCATGGATGCCTCGGGTATCCAGGTGGACCTGCCTGAGGTGTCGTTCGAACAGATTGCCGGTCATCTGCAGATCAAGGCGCGGCTGAGTGAAACCATCAACCTGGTGTGCAAGCGTGAGCAGTTGAAGGCTCAGGGGGTGAGCACCCCGCGCGGCATGTTGCTCTACGGTGTGCCGGGGACCGGCAAGACCATGCTCGCCAAGGCTTTTGCACACGAGGCGCAGTTGCCGTTCATTGCCTGTACCGGTAACGACCTGCTGAACGAGTCCTTCATTCGCAAGCTTTTCGCCCGTGCCCGTGAGTATGCCCCGGCGATCATCTTTATCGATGAAATTGATGCTCTGCCGCGCCGTGGTACGGCAGGCCCCCAGGCTGATGCGCTGGTGAACCGCATGCTGGTCGAGATCGATGGCTTTGGGGGCGGGGATGATGTGTTTGTGATCGCCGCGACCAATCGCAAGGATCTGATCGACCCCGCCATTTTGCGCTCCGGGCGTATTGATCTGCACTTTGAGGTTCCCCAGCTCGACAAGGATGCGCGGCGCTGGTTCATCGAACGCATGCTGACGCGTCCTTTGTTCAGTTCGGGCATCGATGTGGATCAGCTGGTCATGTTGACGGCCGGTTTCAGCGGAGCGGATCTGCAAAAGGTGAGCCGGGAAGTGGTGCTGCTGGCACTGCGTGAAGGTCTGGAGCAGATAGGCCCGGAGCTGGTGATTGAGCAGGTTAATACTCAAAAATACGGTGCTCCGCTCACTCTTGAGGATGGACGCCAGCACCTGCTGGAAACGGCCTACCACGAAGCGGCTCATGCGGTGATTTCGCGGGTGTTGCTGCCGGAGCGGCGCATTGAGCAGGTCACGGTGGTCGCCCGTGCCAACTTCCTCGGCATGGTGGCCTATGACAATGAGCAGGAACACGACTATACCCGCGATTTCCTGTTTAACCTGACGTGCGTTGCTCTCGCCGGACGTGCGGCGCAGGTCAAGCAGTTCGGTAACAAGGGGCTCGACAGTGGCGCCGCAGGCGACCTGAAACAGGCAGCCAGCTACGCCTGGCACGCCATCGCAGAATGGGGCATGGATGATCAACTGTATAACCTCTCGATCCCCACGCTCAAGGAGCGTCTGAAGCGCCTGCCCTTTGCGGCACGGGTGGAAGATCGCATCAAACATTGGCTGGACGAGGCGACCGCTTGCACGGCCTCTCTGGTTGATACGCATTGGCAGCAGATTGATCGTGTCGCACAGCGCGTGTTGAGTGACGAAATCATTGATGCTGCGACCTTAAATCAACTCATGGAGTGACACGGATATGGCCATTAATACAGCCAAGATTAAGCAGTATCTCAAAGAGATCGACTTCAACTACGAAGAGCGAGATGCCGATACCATTGTGACGGGTTTCTCTGACGATGATGGACACCAGGTTGTGATTGCCATCCGTCTGATGGAGGACGGCGAGTTTCTGCAGATGCGCACCATCAAGCACCTGGATGATTTGGTGGCACAGGCTGAGCCTGAAAAGCGTGTTGAACTGCTGAAGTGGATGCTGAACAAGAATTACACCACCAAGACCGGCTCTTGGGAGTACGACCCGGATGATCACGATCATCACCTGTCCATTGGTCATGTGATTGAAGACGGTGATCTGACCTGCAAGCAGTTTCTGCGCATGCTGGGCGTGATGACCAGTAGTGCCTCTCTGATTCCTGAGATGAAAGCGGTTCTGGGCATCAGTGAGGTCGCAATCGACCCCGTTGAGCAGAAGCGACAGGAGCTGCTGGCGCAGTTGCGTGCCCTTGAGGAAGGTGCCGGTATCTGATTCGACAAGGGGGGGCTGATACGGCTTCCCCTGTTTGCCCTGAATGAGGAACACGTTTTGGCGACAACGCTAAAGGAGCTGGAATCCCTGTTCCAGTCCATCGGCTGGAAATACAAATGTCAGCAGGAGAAGCCTGATAGTGCGGACGGCTACCTGTATTCGGCGTTTCCGACCAAGCAGTATCGTGATGCCGATGGCGACTCCATGGTCACGTTTATCTTCAACGTGCAGGAATCGGGTGAGCTGATCAAGATTGTGGTGCCCAGGCTGTATACCTGTATTAACCCGCAATTTCGTCGCGCTTTTTTTGAAGTGGCGATTCGCAAGACTTTCGAGAAAAAGCTCTGTTTCTACGACTATGATCACCGTGACGGTGAGATCCGGATGCTGCTTGACCTGCCGTTGGAAGACGCCTGTATGACCGAGCGTCAAATCAAGCGCATCGTGCAGTCGGTGCTGATGCATATCGACGCCAACGATGAAGTGGTGCGTGCCGCCGTTGAGCAGGGTGAGTTGCCGTTCATCGACTATAAGGCCGATCTGACCCACGAAATCTCGAATCTGTCGCCTGATCAGCAGCTTGAGTTGCTGGTTGAGATCAAGCGACGCAAGCAGGTCGGGTAGGGCCGATGTCGACGACCAAGCGCAAGAATCAGGAATTCAGAAACTTTACATCCGGCATCGTCTACTCGCTTTGCATCGCCTTCGTGCTCTTTCTGGTGACATTGCTGACACTCAAGATGGCACCGGAGATGCCGGACCTGCTGACCTTTACCCGGTGGTCAGGCATCAGTGATGCGATCAATCTGGTGATCGGTTTGCCGATCGCCTTCGCCGGTGCCTATGTGGCCATATCGATTGCGAGCCGCACTCAGGATCTGTCCGAGAAGCAGCAATCGCAACAGGACCACCAGTATTACGAGCAGCTGCATGAGCAGTTGATCGACAACTATTTCGAGGTCAGCCGTGCGGCTGACCGTCTGGTGTCAGCGGCAAACCGGTTCGAAGAGGCCTTTCAGGGACGGCTCCGGCACGAAACGTCTTCCCGCTTTGCAGTCATCAACTTTGTTGATGAGGACCACCGTCGCCGATATATACAGGACATGCTGGAACAGAATCGTGACGGCATCAGTGACAAGCTGGGTGTCTTGCATCAAGAGGTGCGTGGCAGCATTCATCAGCTACTGGAAACCATTGATCTGGCATTCAAGCATGCGTCGGTCAATGAAACCTGGGAGTTGGCGTCATCTGATCCGTCCTATTCGAGCCTGTTGACCGAGGCGTGCCAGATGCAGCTGTGCTCGGGGGCTTTCAGCGAAGCCGCAAATGGGCGCGACTGGTTACTGGAGGCCAAGAACGAAATCCTTGAGCGGCTGGATTTGCACCAGATTCAGGATGCGATTGCGACCGAGCATGACAGTGTGCATCCCCTGTTGCCCTACTGCCTTTATGTCTCCGAGCTTCAGGACTACAAGCGACGTAATGCCGGTGAAGACTGGTATATCGAAGTGCTGTTGGCGGGGTATTTCCTGATGACGCATGCCAGCCCCGAGGTGCGGGATGGGCGCAGCTTCTTTAACAGCGGCGCTCTTTTCCTGATGGATTTGATCCATACCTTGCCCAGCAGTGAGCATGTTCGGCTGGCGTTCTCGCGCCGTTATGCCGATACCGAAGCCGTCTTCAGCGGTGCGGCGCCGCTGCCTGAAGGGTTGGGCAGCTACGTGGCAGCTGTAACGGCCTTCAAGCGCCTGAGTGCCAACAGCCAGCACCTGTTTCTGATGTTGTCACGTAATATTCAATTCGGTCATTATTCGCCCCGTATCCGCAAGACGCGCCGGGTGCTGGAGAAATTGCTGGCGCAAAGTGGAGAAGAGGGTACCGCCGGCTTATCGCTGCTGCAGATTCGCTATGAACGTTTGCAGCAGTCCGATACGGAAAAATTTGACTGAATGAGCTTTTGTGAACACCAAGAGGTATTGAGACCAAGATGAGTCTGAACTGGGAACTGAGCGAGGGTAAACATCCTTTTGTCGTGGGTAGGAAGGGGGCAGAGGCCTGTCGTTTTCACTGTGCTGAATCGGTGGCTGTCGAGGATAATGCGGTCAAGGATGATCTGGAAGAGACGCTGGCACAAGCGATCACCTTTCTCAATGCCAATGTCAAAAACGAATCACTCTTCTTTATGGTTGAGTGGGATGCGGCCAGCTCGACTCTGACTTTGTCGGTTACGGATGCACAAAAGGAGCAGGATGCTGCTGATGTGGTTACCTGCCGGTTTGCTGAATTGCAGCAACAGCTTGAAGCTGAGGGAGAAGCGGCCCTGGATGTCGTTTCGAGTAAGATTGCTTTCTGGGCCAAGGACTTCCTGTCGACCTGCACGCCGTTCATGAACTACTCGCTGGTGGCCGTGTATACCGATGGTGATCGTGACAAGGCGGGTTTGCTGTGAAGCTGCTGAAGCGCAGGGGTGAGCAGGCATAAAAAAACGGGCCACAAGGCCCGTTTTTCTGTTGACGACTAAACCTGAGGTTTAGATGGCAACGATGTTCTCTGCCTGAGGACCTTTCTGGCCCTGAGTCACGGTGAACTGTACCTTCTGGCCTTCTTCCAGGGTTTTGAAACCGCTGCCGGAGATGGCGCTGAAGTGAGCGAAAACGTCTGGGCCGTTTTCCTGAGCGATGAAGCCGAAGCCTTTAGTTTCGTTGAACCATTTAACAGTGCCGGTAGTAGTAGACATGATAATAATCTCGATCTGAGTAATAAATGAGCCCAATGGCAAAAGCGCCAATTGGAGCAGGTAATGCTTTAGGTAATCTTGGTACTTATGAATACAGAACGAGGTACTAACGATTAGGCAGGACGTCGAAATGGTGCATAAATGCTTGTGTTACTCTTAAGCCTGACCAGAGTACACCAGTCGGGGAGTTCGTCAAAGCTTTATTTTAAAAATGGTTAAAAAAGATGTGGGCCTGTTGCTGAAGCGTGAGGAACATTAGTGCAGGTCGCAGGAGTCCATTGAGACAATACGGGGGCTATGGTCGCCCCCGTTGGGCGGATCAGCTCTTTTCCGGCAGCGTGACGTTCAGTTCCAGAATAGAACAGTCTTCATCCAGGTTGATCTGCACGTCGTCCGTCGAAACGTCCACGTACTTGGCGATCACAGCAAGAATCTCCTGCTGCATCTGTGGCAAGTATTCCGGTTGGGAACGCTGTGTGCGTTCGTAGGCCACCAGAACCTGAAGACGTTCCTTGGCAACGCTGGCTGAAGTCTGCTTCTTAGGTCGAAAATAACTCAGAATACCCATTAGCCCTTCCGTCCAAATACTCGGCTCAGGAAGCCTTTGCGCTCCACGTTGAGGAAACGATGTTCGCGGTCTTCACCGAGGAAACGGGCGATAGCATCGTCATAGGCCTGACCGGCATCGCTGTCGGCGTCCAGAATAACCGGAACACCCTGGTTGGAAGCCTTGAGGACCGCTTCTGATTCGGGGATCACGCCGAGCAGCGGGATGGCCAGGATTTCCTTGACGTCATCCACGCTCAGCATTTCACCGGCTTCCACTCGATTGGGATTATAGCGGGTCAGCAACAGGTGCTCCTTAACGGACTCACCCTGTTCAGCCTTGCGGGACTTGCTTTGCAGCACACCCAGAATGCGGTCGGAATCGCGTACGGAGCTGACTTCCGGGTTGGTGACCACAATTGCCGTGTCGGCAAAATAGAGGGCCAGCTGGGCGCCTTTCTCGATACCGGCAGGGGAGTCGCACACAATGTAATCAAAGCTCTCTGCCAGTTCGTTCAGGACCGCTTCGACACCTTCGACGCTCAGGGCATCCTTGTCACGGGTTTGCGAGGCCGGCAGGATGTATAGGTTTTCGGTACGCTTGTCACGGATCAGCGCCTGGTTCAGCGTCGCTTCCTTGTTGATCACGTTGACAAAATCGTAGACCACGCGGCGTTCACAGCCCATGATCAGGTCCAGGTTACGCAGGCCTACGTCAAAATCGATGAGTACGGTTTTAAACCCTTTCAGGGCCAGACCGGTACCGATCGCGGCGCTGCTGGTGGTTTTGCCAACGCCCCCTTTGCCGGAAGTGACAACGATTATTTCAGCCATGCATCTGTATCCATCAATCTGAAGAAGCGGTTAATTAAAGTGAAACTGTATCCAGTCGTGAGCCGCGTAGCAATGCCTGAGTAGGCTGCTGCCAGCACTCCGAATGCAGGTCTTCGCTGGTCTTGAAGTACCCGGCGATGGAGATCAGTTCGGCCTCCATCGACTGACAGAAAATGCGGGCCTCAACGTTCCCGGTCACACCGGCCATGGCACGACCGCGCAAGGGGCCGTAGACGTGTATATGACCGTCTGCCATCACCTCGGCACCGGCGCTGACCGGGGCCAGAATAATCAGGTCGGTGCCGCGGGCATAAACCTGTTGGCCGGAGCGAACCGGTGTCGTAATGACTTTGGCCGCACCGGGTGCTGTCTGTACCGGCGGCGTGACGGGTTCGGTTGCGGCGGGAGGCTCAGGCTGACTGGGTTCCGGTTCATTTTCTTTGGAGAGGCGACGCTGATGGCTGAAATCAGCCAGCTTCAAGTGCCGGCAAAGCTCGGAGGACGTGTCTGGATCTGCCTTAAGCCCCACAGGCACCAGTGACAGCTCGCGGCACAAATCGAGAAGACTGCTCAGGGCATCCAGATCAGGTGCTTCGGAAAGCTGCTGCAGGTTCAGGATGACGGGCATGTTGCTGAACAGCATGGGGACCTTGGCGGCATGTTCTGCCAGTTGGGGTTTCAGCAGTGCGGTATCACTGGTCGACAGGATCAGTTCATTCAGCGCCGCTCGGGTGCTTTTGAACTGAAAGCAACGGGTCTCGAATTCCTGGTTCACGGCTTGAGGCATCGGGGTCGTTTCGCTCACGGAGAAGTCCTTGTGGTTGAACTTCCTGGTAAAAATTTCAGGGGCTAACCTTATCATGTAACCAGGGGAGCCTGACAGGCGTCAGTTGGTGGTGCTCAGTTTTTTGATCCTGGTCATTGTAGTACACTGCGCCCTCTTTCTTGAATGGGAGCTGAAGTCACCATGAAAGCTGTACGCTGGGTTCTGGGTCTTATCGTGATGGGCCTGCATTATCTGACATTGCCACGTCGCGGCAAACGCTCTGAGCAGGAGCAAAAGCAGGTAGAGCAGGCACTGACCGGTTATGCCCTGTATCAGCTGCCAACCTGCCCGTTTTGCGTCAAGGTCCGTCGTGCCATGCGTCGTTTGAACCTGCCGCTGGAGTTGCGAGACGTGCGCGCGGATGAGCGTCACCGTCAGGACCTGATTAACGGGGGCGGCAAGATGAAAGTCCCTTGTCTGCGCATTGACCATTCCAACGGCAGCAGTGAGTGGATGTACGAGTCGAAGGATATTGTGGCTTACCTGGAGGGACGCTTCCCTCTGCAGAAGTCATAATGCATATTTCCATTAGTTATCAATAAAATATTTTTTATTACCATTAAAGTGGCTTATAGTGTGTCTGTATCAAGCAGTACTGCACTGGAGCCACCACGATGGATTACCTGCCGCTTTTTTTTGACCTGAAACAACGCCCCGTCCTGTTGATAGGTGGGGGCGATGTTGCCTTGCGCAAGGCGCGTTTGTTGACTCGTGCCGGCGCTCATATCACCCTTGTCGCTCATCGTGTATTGCCTGAATTGCAGGAGATGCTGGACCTGCATCAGGGGCAGGTCCTGATCGGTGATTATCACCCGGAGCTGCTTGATGGCAAGGTGCTGGTGCTGGCCGCAACCGATGACGAAGCGCTTAACGAGCGTATCCACTACGATGCCGTCGCTCGCAATGTGCCGGTCAATGTGGTGGACAGCCCCAAACTCTGCACCTTTGTTTTCCCTGCGATTGTCGATCGCTCGCCAATCGTCATCGGTATCAGCTCCGGTGGGCAGTCTCCGGTACTGGCACGACTGTTGAGAGCAAAGCTGGAAACCTGGATTCCTTCTGGCTATAGCCGTCTGGGCCAGTTGGTCGGACGCTTTCGAGAACAGGTGAAAGCGCGTTTCGGCTCCGTCAACGAGCGCCGGGTATTCTGGGAGTCCGTTTTGCAGGGCCAGGTGGCCGAGCGAGTCTTCGCCGGGCGTGATGCCGATGCAGAGGCCTTGCTGGAGGATCAGATCAAGGCGGGTAATGCATCGCATCAGGTGGGTGAGGTCTATCTGGTGGGGGCCGGCCCCGGTGATCCCGAGCTGCTGACCTTCAAGGCACTTCGTCTGATGCAGCAGGCCGATGTGGTGCTTTATGACCGGCTGGTATCGCCTGAAGTGCTGGATCTCTGCCGGCGAGACGCAGATCTCATCTTTGTCGGCAAACAGCGGGACAACCATGCCGTGCCACAGGAAGGGATCAATCAGTTACTGATCGATCATGCCCGCCAGGGCAAGCGGGTGGTGCGTCTGAAAGGGGGAGATCCCTTCATTTTCGGTCGCGGAGGCGAAGAGCTGGAACGGCTCAAGGACGCGGGTATTCCCTTTCAGGTGGTGCCGGGTATTACGGCTGCCAGTGCCTGCTCGACTTATGCGGGCATTCCGCTGACGCATCGTGACTATGCCCAGTCGGTAAGATTCGTGACCGGTCAGCTGAAAAACCGGACCACCGAGCTGAACTACGCTGAACTGGTGCATCCCAATCAGACAATCGTGTTTTACATGGGGTTGCATACGCTGTCTCAGCTCTGTGCCGGACTGATAGCGCATGGCAAGCCGACCGATACGCCTGCGGCGATTGTGTCGCGTGGTACGGCTCAGGATCAGAAGGTGCTGGTCGGAACACTGGCAACGCTGCCAGAGCTTCAGGAGCAGGCGCAGCTGCCGGCCCCGGCACTTGTGATTGTGGGGGAGGTGGTTGAACTGCAGTCGCAGTTGTCGTGGTTTGGCAGCGAAAGCTCACCGGTCGAGCAATGACCGGTGAGCCCTGCGCTCAGTGCAGGGTATGCCCGACCAGATAGCTGCCGGCAAAGCCGACGGTATAGGCTACCAGAATGATAAGTGAGTAGCGCATGAAGCTGATGAAGGTGATGGCTTCCACCTTGCTCATGGCGACAATGCCGGCGGCTGAGCCGATCACCAGCAGTGATCCACCCACGCCAACTGCATAGGTCAGGGTCAGCCAGTTGGCGGCATCCATGGAGATGTCCGATTTCAGCAGCGCGGCAGTCAGCGGGACGTTGTCGACCAGTGAAGACAGCAGGCCCATCACGAAGTTGGCGCCGGTGTTCGGCAGTACCTCATAAATACGCACCAGTGAGTCCAGTACGCCAATCTCTTTCATCATGCCCACCAGCAGCAGTATGCCGAGGAAGAACAGCAGGGTGTCGAACTCGATCACGCGGATGTAGTCCAGCAGGCTTTCACGCTCGTCATCCCTGTAGCAGAGGCGACCGATCAGGAACATGATCGACAGGCCGAAGAGGAAGGTCAGCAGCGGTGGCACGGCGGCAATAACGTTAAGGATAATGGTCGAAATGATGGTCAGCAGGAAGATGCAGGCGATCATCATGCCAACCTTGTCATCCCGTCGCGGACTCGGGCTGATGACTACTTCGCCCTTGAGCTTGATGGATAGCATGCCGGCCAGCAGCATCACACTGGCAAGTGCAGGCAGGCTGAGCCAAAGCAGGTCATCGATTGCGACTTTCTGCTGCATGAATATCATCAAGGTGGTGACGTCACCGGTGATCAGAGCGACCCCGCCCGAGTTCACCGCAAACACCACCAGTACGGCAAAGCGTACCGTCTTCTTGGCCTCCATCTTCAGCGACAAGACCAGTGCAATGGAGATCAGAGTGGCGGTAATGTTGTCGGAGAGAGAAGAGAAGAAGAACGCGAAGCCTGCAACGAGGAACATCAATTTGCGTTCACTGAGCCGCTTGGGTAGTACCTTGTAGATCAGTGTTTCAATCAAACCCTGGTGGTTGAGGAACGCTACAAAGGTCATTGCTGCCATGAGGAAGAGCCATAAACTGGCTATTTCGAGGATATTCTCGTCGAGTTTTTCCTGGATCAGGTGGCTGTCGGCCCCGTGTGGCGGGAAAAGAAACAGGAGTAACCAGGCAAGTGTGCCGAGGAAAAGTGTCGTTTTCGCCTTATTGATGTGGATCACATCTTCCAGCACGATCATCAGGAAGGCGAGCCCTGCGATCGCGAGTAATAGCGTTTGCATCGGTCTGACCGAGCCCCCAGAATTGTTTGAAAGCAGAATCTTACGCCTCTGTTGCGGTCAGTTACAGGGGCTCCATGGAAGTTGGTGCTAAAACAGTGGAAAAGTACTGGTCGGTCTACATGCTAAGGTGTGCCGATGGCAGCTTGTATACCGGCGTGACAACAGATCCGGCCCGGCGTGTGGCTGAGCATAATGGTGACAGAGCAGGTAAAGGGGCGCGCTATACCCGGGTAAGACGGCCGGTTCAGCTGGTGTGGCAGGAGTTTGGCCATGATCGAAGTTCTGCCCTGAAGCGTGAGTACGCGCTAAAAAAATTGCGTAAAGCTGACAAGGAGCAACTGATCAAAACATACATGTCTTCAATTGGAGACATGTAAGGTGTTATTATTGAAAAACAATCCCTTACAGCATGTTTTGAGACAGTATGTTCAAAATCAATCGGCAAAAACTATTTCCTACCGCCAGTCATCCTCAGGGTAGAGGAGTCTTGCCTTGGTACGAGCTGGTCGGGGAGAAGGTATTTCGAAGCTACGGCCACCCTGATGGGGTATCAAAAACACCGGAATTTATTCTGCAGCAAGGCAAGCTGATTCCTTTGCAGAGCCGGGATCTGAGTATGCCGGGCGCCCCCTGGTACGTTGAGCGAGAGAAACGGTTTTACCCGGGCTACGGCCATCCTGACGGGAATAGCCGTGTGCCCTGGTTTGAAGTGCGCGACTGATCAGAACTCGACGCGAACGGTTTGAGCGCACTGGCGTGCCTTGTCGCGGGCACTGTCCACATCGGTGGATTGTGCCAACGCGACCCCCATGCGTCGGCGACCGTGGATCTCGGGTTTGCCAAACAGACGCAGGTCGGTGTCTTCCGCTGCCAGCGCAGCCTGCAGGTGTGCGAAGCTGGTTTGGCTGGATTCACCCGTAGGCAGAATCACTGCCGAGGCTGAAGGGCCGTACTGTCGAATCAGAGGAATCGGCAGGTTCAGGATGGCGCGCGCATGAAGTGCAAATTCGGACAGGTTCTGAGAAATCAGGGTGACCATGCCTGTGTCGTGTGGACGTGGTGAAACTTCGCTGAAGATGACCTCGTCACCTTTTACGAACAGCTCCACCCCGAAAATTCCATGTCCACCCAGCGCATGGGTCACCTTTTCGGCGATCTCTTCTGCCGAGCGGCGTGCAGCGGGCGTCATCGCCTGCGGCTGCCAGGACTCACGATAGTCGCCATCAACCTGTATATGGCCGATCGGCTCGCAGAAGCTGGTGCCGCCGATATGTCGCACGGTCAGCAGGGTGATTTCATAATCGAATTCGACAAACCCTTCGATGATCACGCGCCCGCCACCGGCACGGCCACCTTCCTGAGCGTATTCCCAGGCGGCTTCAATTTGGTCAGCCTGTTTGATGGTGCTCTGTCCCTTGCCGGAAGAGCTCATGATCGGCTTGACGACGCAGGGCATGCCAATCGCTTCAACGGCTTCCCTGAACTCGTCCAGGTTGCCCGCAAAGCGGTAAGGGGAGGTGTTCAGTCCCAGTTCTTCTGCGGCCAGGCGGCGAATGCCTTCGCGGTTCATGGTGAGCTGGGTGGCGCGGGCGGTGGGAATGACGGTGAACCCTTCCTCTTCCAGTTCCGCCAGGGTATCGGTCGCGATGGCTTCGATTTCGGGCACGATATAGTGCGGTTTCTCCAGTTCGATGACGGCCCTCAGCGCATCACCATCGAGCATGGAGATTACGTGTGAGCGATGGGCCACCTGCATGGCCGGTGAGTTGGCGTAGCGATCAACGACAATCACCTCAACACCCAGTCGCTGCAGTTCAATAACAACTTCCTTGCCCAGTTCACCGCCACCGCACATGAGAACGCGGGTTGCGCTGGCTGAAAGAGGTGTGCCCAGTGTAGTCATGGCCAGTCAGCTCCAAATTGAAAATGTTTCACGCATTATAGGGCCGCGCAGGCGGTAAAGGCCACCGAGCTGACTATACTGGGATGGTAAGCGGTGTTCTTCGCTCCATACCCCCTCAGGTATGGTCTTGATAGGGCTTAACCGGCCCGGTCAGGCTGCCCATCATGGGCAGCCTTTTTTATGTCGTCCGGGGAGGGGTCAGAGAGCCACCAACAGACTGAGCGCGATACTCCACATCATTAGACAGATCAAACCGTCCAGTACCCGCCAGGCCAAAGGCTTGCTGAACAGCGGAGCCAGCCAGCGGGCGCCAATGCAAAGGCTGCTGAACCAGATGACCGAGAAGGTAATGGCTCCGACCGCAAACCAGACGCGCAGGTCGGGCTCGTACTGACCGCCAATCCCTCCAATCAGCACGATGGTGTCGATGTAGGCATGTGGGTTCAGCAGCGTCACGGCCGCAGTGGTCAGGAGTGCGCGCTTCAGGCTGCCGACGCTGCTGTCTCCGGTGGACAGACTGTGGCTACCCAGTGCTCTTTTGGCCGCCTGAATGCCGAACCAGAACAGAAAGAGGGCGCCACCCCAGCGGGCGATTTCCAGCAGCAGTGGTGATTGGGTGAATGCCACGCCGAGGCCGATAACGCCGGCGGTCATCAGCACCGCATCGAAAAACATGCACAGCAGTGCGATGGGCCAGTGAAACTCGCGACGAAGGCTCTGTGTCAGTACAAAGGCGTTCTGGGCGCCGATAGCCATGATCAGACCCGCCGATGTGGCCAGTCCTTTGCTCCAGGCCAGCCATTCCAGTGAGAACATCGAAATCATGGTGGCGTATTCCTCCGTGAAGGCGCAGTTTACAGGGTGAAAAATCGAGGCTGGCTATGTTGCGATTGTTACTTGAGTAAGTAAAACTAATCTTTTTAATAAATGATTAGATGTTTTAATGATGATCGATCGGCGTCAGCTTGCGGCTCTGGCTGCAGTGGTGGAAGAGTGCAGTTTCGAACGTGCTGCACAGCGTCTGCATGTAACCCAGTCAGCGGTGTCTCAGAGAATCAAGCAGCTTGAAGAGAGTCTCGGCCAGGTGTTGCTGGTGCGAACGGTGCCTGTAAGGGCTACAGAGGCAGGGCAGCAGGTGCTCAAGCATTACCGGCAACTGCATCTGCTTGAACAGGAGTTGTTGCAGGATCTGTCGCAACAGGATGCGCAGGGTTACACCCGTGTGCCGCTGGGGCTGAATGCTGACAGCCTGGAGACCTGGTTTCCCGACGCCGTCGAGTCGCTGGTGCTTGAACAGCGTTTGCTGTTGGACCTCAAAGTGGACGATCAGGATGCAACACATCAGTTGCTGCGAAATGGTGAAGTGATCGGCTGCATTACCGCCTCTCCAAAGGCTATGCCGGGTTGCTTGTGTGTGCCTCTTGGCGTCGTGCCTTACCGTTGTCTAGCCAGTTCGGCTTACCTGTCGCGCTATTTTCCAGAGGGCGTGATGGCTGCAGGTTTTATGAAAGCTCCTGTTGCCGAGTACAGCAGTAAGGATCAGTTGCAGAATCGCTACCTGCAACAATTTTTCGGTCTCAAGCCACATGAGTATCCCCGTCATCGCATCCCTTCATCCCAGGCATTTTGTAACCTGATCGAGCGAGGGCTGGCGTGTGGCATGGTGCCCGATCAGCAGGGACGGCCGATGATGGAAGCCGGTCGGGCGGTGGACATGATGCCGGGATGCTATCTGGCTGTGCCGCTTTACTGGCACGTTTGGAATCTGGGATCTCGATTGATCCGTCAACTGACCGAGGCTTTGGTTGCAGAGGCCGAGCGCCAGCTGGAACCCTTTGAGCGACACCCTGTGCTGACGCACCCGATGTAGGGCATGATCGCTTTGACAGAGGGGGCAGAAACAATCAGGCCGCAGTCTACGTGGGAGTAGGCTGCGGCCTGAAAGAATCAGCTGTTATGCGCGTATGTGTCAGTCGCGCGGTTGGCGGCGCACCGGTGCCTTGCTACGCGGACGACGCGGGGCTCCGCCATTTTCCTGCCAGGGGCGGATATCCAGGCGTTGACCGCAGACGCGGGCGCGCTTGAGCGTCTGCAACTGGTTGGGTTCAAGTCCGGCTGGCAGGTCGACACAGCTGAAGTCATCAGCAATGTTGATGCGTCCGATAAGACGGCTTTCTATGCCGGCTTCGTTGGCAATGGCACCTACGATGTTGCCCGGTTTTACGCCGTGCAGGTGGCCAACACCGATCCAGTAACGTTCCATGCCAACCGCTACGGGCTCATTACGCTGATTACGGCGAGGACGCTCACCGCGCTCACCACGTTCGCCGCGCTCCTGACGCTCGCGGGGAGCTGGGCGAGAGTTGGGGTCAGGCTCGTTTTCGTCCATCCACAGCGGCTTGTCGCTGTGCATCAGGGCGATGGTCGCAGCGATCAGCTGTTCGGCACTCAGCTCGGAATTTTCCTGAAGCTTGCTGATCAGTGGCATGTAGTCGTCCAGCTTGGCTTTTTCCGCTGCAGCCAAAATCTGAGCCTGCAGGCGTTCGGCACGCAGGGCATTGATTTCCTTGGCGGTCGGCAGCTTCAATGTTTCCAGAGGCTGACGAGTGGCACGTTCGATCTGCTTCAGCAGGCGCTGCTCGCGCGGCGCTACGAACAGGATGGCATCACCCTGGCGTCCGGCACGACCGGTACGACCGATGCGGTGGATATAGGATTCCGTGTCGTAAGGGATGTCGTAGTTGACCACATGGCTGATGCGTTCAACGTCGAGACCGCGAGCAACCACGTCCGTCGCGATGACGACGTCCAGTTCACCTTTCTTCAGCTTGCTGACGATGCGCTCACGTTGAACCTGAGCGATGTCACCATGCAGGGCTGCAGCCGGGAAGCCTGCCTGATTCAGCTCTTCAGCCAGCGTTTCGGTAGCGGTCTTGGTGCGGACGAAAACCAGCGCAGCCTCATGTTCGTGCTGCTCCAGAATGCGGGTCAGCGCTTGGGTCTTGCTCATGCCGCGAACAACCCAGGCACGCTGGCGAATCGTGCTGGCGGTCGCAGTCTGGGCCTGAATCTTGATGACCGCCGGGTCCTGCAGGTAGTTTTCGGCGATGTGACGAATTGCCTGCGGCATGGTGGCAGAGAACAGTGCGATCTGACGCTGGCTGGGAGTATGCTGAAGGATCCACTCGACGTCGTCGATGAAGCCCATGCGCAGCATTTCATCTGCTTCGTCCAGTACCAGTGCCTGAAGGCGGTCCAGCTGCAACGTGCCGCGACGGATGTGATCCATGACGCGTCCCGGAGTGCCGATGATCACCTGAGCGCCACGGCGCAGGCCACGGATCTGGCTGTCATAGCCCTGGCCACCGTAAATCGACAGGGTGCGCAGGCCAGGCAGGTGTTTGGAGTATTTCTCACAGGCAGTCGCAACCTGTAGTGCCAGCTCACGGGTTGGAGCAAGAATCAGCAGCTGAGGATGGGTGGCGGCGGTGTCGATGCGCTGCAGCAGCGGCAGAGCAAAGGCAGCGGTCTTGCCGGTACCGGTTTGCGCCATGCCAAGCAGATCCCGCCCCTCAAGCAGCGGCGGGATACTCCGGGCCTGGATCGGCGAGGGAGTTTCGTAGCCAACTTCAGTCAGTGCATTGAGAATAGGGGTGGACAGTCCCAAATCGCCAAAAGTGGCGGGGCTGGTATCAGTGTTGGACATGCTGTGAGTTATACCTGGGTCTTAAGAGGAGGAGAAAGGCTGCAGATGTATGACGTTTGATCAGGAGCAACACTTTCTAAAAATAAGAGCCAGATTATACGCACCTTGCTTGACGGCGTCCACATAAAGCGAACAGCAGAGGAAGATTACTCGGTTGTTGCAAGGGTAAAGTGGTTGTAGATGTCGATGAGCTCATCCTCGCTGAAACGAACAATGACAAGCTGTTGTCCGGGATGAATGACATCCGGATTGCGGCCCAGCAAGCCCTGCTGATAATTAAAGACCCAGGTTTCCTCGACCTTGCGCTTGAGCAGATGCCCCAGCCAGGAGCTTCGTTGGTCAGCCAGGGGCTCGTCCGCGTCTTGGGGAATTTGCGCACTCAGCAGCCGTGATCGGTCCTCGATACGGATGCCGCGAGTAAAGGTGTCGATCAGGCCCTGATGGATAATGCCCCAGAGGCCCTGCTGGTCAGAGTTGCGAACAGAGTGTACGTAAAAGACTTCATCCGCGGCCTGGTCAGGGTGGTTGAGCAGCTCCTGCAATCGCAGTCGGTCCTGAGGTGCCAGCAAGCCGGATTGAGAGCCGATATCCGTTTCAGGACTTTCCCCCTTTTTAAGGGGCAAATCGACTGCGTAACTGGTGACGTCGCCCGATTCAGTCTCAACGACCGCGACGGCCTGATCGTTCGGAGTGTTGGTCTCAGGCAGCTGCAGCAGCTGGCTTCCGGTAACGAAGTGATCCGCTTGCGCAACATCGAGAGTATCTTCCGCTGCCTGCTGGGTCAGGCTTTTGATATGCTGGCGCGCTTCCTGTCGAGTCGCTTCGGATACTGGTGCTTGAGCGCTTGGTGCCAGCGGTGTCTGCTCAGGGGAGATGAACAGAAAAATGGCCAGGGCGGCGACAATCACTGTTAGCAATAGGACCAGTCGTTGCATGCATGCGCTACCTGAGATATTTGATGGTTGCTTATACCTTAGATGAGAACTCTACAGGCGAAAAGCGTTCAATTTAAGCATGAGGCTTGCCAAAATGGCCGCTGGTTGGTGTAGACAGCAGTATGGGGGAGCGTGATGCGATCTGATAATGACACTGATTTCAGTACTCTGATGCAAGCGGAAGGTGTGCGCCGCAACCCAGCGGCCAAGCCTGTTGAGGAGGTTGTCTCACGCGGGCCGCTTAAGGTGGATCCTGGTAAAAGTATCCGTCGGCTTCTCGCTCAGGGCTCACCAGAAGGACTGACCTTGAGCCCGGTGGAATGGTTGCACCCGGCCGATCCGATCAGCTGGAAACGTGACGGTGTTCAGGAAGGGGTGTTCCGCAATCTGCGTTTGGGTCGATACAGTACTGATGCTTGCCTTAACCTGCAGCATTGCACACTCGCTCAAGCTCGAGAAGAAGTTGCAAGTTTTGTCCGGCAGAGCTGCGAGTTGAACATCCGCACCGTATTGATCCAGCATGGTCGCAGCAATCGTGCCGATGGTCATGGCAACCAGCTGAAAACCTATCTTAATGAATGGCTGCCATTACTTGATCAGGTCTTGGGGTTTCATTCCTCACAACCGCACCATGGGGGAAATGGTGCTATCTATGTGATGCTGCGCAAGAGTGACCAGGCTCGTCAGGATAACTGGGAGCAGCACCAGAAACGTCGTTGATGGTCCAGAGCTTGCATTGCATCAATTGCATTGCATTGCAAAAGCCGCTTTACTGATGCGGGAAACAGGGTAAAGGAAAGACCAATTATGGACTCCGTGTTCGTCGAGCAGTTGAAGCGCATCCGCTATCTGGCGGCGCTGCTGCTGTCGCTTAATCTGGTGGCTCTGGCATTGGCAGCTGCAGGTGATTCGCGAGTCACCCTTGTCGTTCTGCTGACGGCGCTTTTACTGGCAACGGCGTTGTTGTTGGTGACCTTGCGCAGTCGCAGTATGACCAGTGCCGTGACAAAGGCACAGGACCCCGTTTTGGCAATTGACCCCAATACAGGGATTGCAACCGAAAGCTGGTATCGTCATATGCTTGCGTTGGAGTGTCGCCGATCGGTGCGCGAGTTTGCACCGCTGACGGTGATGCTGATTCATCCCGGCGAGCAGGTTAAGCGCAAGCAGTTGCTTGAGCTGGTACGACTGCTGGGTGAGGAATTTTCGCGTCCCGGCGATCTTATTGGTTGGGAAGGGGAGCACAGGCTTGGAGCCGTTCTGCCCTCGACCAATGAAAATGTGCGCAAGCTGGTGGAGCACTGCTTTGATCGTGTGCGGGCCTACGAGTCCATGACCGACTTGCCCTTGCACATCGTTGCCACAACCTTTCAGCCCCGCGGCGACCTCAGTCTGGACAAGGTGCATGTGCAGCTGGAGCGGATGCTGCAGGAAGCTTTGCAGCATGATTCTGGCGTCCTCTTCGAAGCAGAAGAGAGTAATGAGCTTGCGAGTCCCGGGATGATGTACACCGATCAATGAATGCCCTCTTACTGGCCCGGCTGCGTGAGCAGTTGTGCCGGCAGCGTCAGCGTCTTCTAGTCTGGCTGTCTGGAGAAGAGGCCTGGTGCCATGAACAGTTGGCCGGTCCTCTTTCGCTCTGGTTGCAGGGGCAGGGCGTGCTGGTGGGAGACACTCCGGTCGCGGGCCTGTCACCCGTCGATGCTCGTCGTGTGCATAGCTGTCTGGGGCAGACGCTCGACTATGCCGTCATTGACGCTTTTGCAGGATTCAACCCCAACGCCTTTGGTCAGATAAGCGGTGCCGTTCAGGGTGGAGGGTGTGTTGTGCTGATGACGCCTTCGCCTGAGCGCTGGGTTGATTTTCCTGACCCCGAGTATGTTTCCCTCTGTGTTGAACCCTATCGGCCCGAGCAGCTTCGGGGTCAATACCTCATCCATCTGGTCAAGGTTCTGACGACCTCTGGCGGTATGCTGCATTGGCAGCAGGGGCAAGCCCCCGTGTTGCCTGAGTTGCCGATGGTTGATGAGCGCACGATGATCGAAGCGCCGTTCCGCAGCGTCGACCAGATGGAAGCTGTTGAGCTCATACTGGAAACAGCAGGAAAGCGTCAGCAGCCTTTGGTACTCAGTGCAGACAGAGGTCGTGGCAAGAGTGCCGCTTTGGGTATTGCCGCTGCACGCTTGCTGCAGGCGGGTAAACGCGTGGCTGTGACAGCGTTTTCGCGCAATGCGATCGCTGCACTGCTGGAAAGAGTCGAGGCGCTGGCCCCGGAGTGTGTTCACCGGGTGGCGTTTTACCGTCCAGATGAGCTCCTGCATGCCGAGGTTCAGGCCGATCTGTTGTTGGTAGACGAGGCGGCTGCGATCCCGACCCCCCTGCTGTCAGAAATGGTGGCGGTTTTTCCCCGTACGGTATTTGCAACCACACTGCATGGCTATGAAGGTAATGGTCAGGGTTTTGCCCTCAGATTTATGCAACTGTTGCGCAGTCGCTATCCGCGTTGCCGCGAGTACCGCTTGTGCACACCTATTCGCTGGGCGTCGCCAGACCCGCTTGAGCACTTGAGTAACCGTTTGTTGCTGCTGGATGTGGATGCCGGCAGCCCTGACAGGCTTGATGCCGAGCTTGAAGTTGTGCGTGTGTCGCAACAGACGCTGGTTGACGATACAGAGTTGCTTCGCAACGTTTTTGGCCTGCTGGTGCTGGCGCATTACCGCACTACGCCGGGTGATTTGCGAATCATGCTGGACAGTCCAAATATACGGATCTATCTGGTCCGCTCCTCCGGCGTTCCCGTGGCTTGTGCGTTGCTGGCAGAGGAGGGACCTTTGCCGGATACACTGGCTCAGGCGGTCTGGGGAGGTCGGCGACGTCCCCGTGGACATCTGTTGCCACAGACGCTGGTGGCGCAGGAAGGATGGCTTGAGGCCGCGCCCTGGCGCGCGTTACGGGTTGTTCGTATTGCCGTGCACCCGGAGGTTCAGAAGTTTGGTGTGGGCAGTCTGCTGCTTGGGCAGATTGAGCAGGATGCGGTTGCTGATCAGATTGACTATCTGGGGGCCAGTTTTGCGGCCAGTCCTTCACTTTTGCAGTTCTGGCTGTCCAACGGCTTTCGGCCTTTGAGGCTGGGGGAGCAGCGTGATCCTGTAGCCGGTAGCCATGCGTTACTGGTGCTGAAGCCGTTGTCTGAAAATACCCGACATTTTATGCCCGAGATGCAGCGCTGGTATCGTCGCAGCTTGTTGCAACGTTTGCCCGGGATGTTAAAAGACCTTGAAGCGGAGCATTTGCCCGCGTTACTTCAGAATACGGCAGCGGAGCAGCCGTTAGCCCCATCGGTGTTGCAGCGCTTGAAAGGCTTTGGCGAGGCTCAGCGCAGCCTCGAAAGCAGTCTGATACCGCTGAGAGAGTTGCTGGAGGCCAGCATTGACCGATGGGGGGAGTGGCAGCTGTCGGTGGTCGACCAGCGTCTGCTCTGTGACCGCATCATTCGTCAGCTTCCGCCGGCTGCCGTGACCGCACCGGAGGGCAAGCGGGCACAACTGGATCGATTGCGCCAGCTGTGCACCTTGTTGCTGGCTAAACTCGCTGCAGAATCACCATCAGGCCCTCAATACTGATGCTGTTTTCCAGTCGCAGGGGAAAAGGTTCAATCAGTTTGACACGCAAGCCCTGTTGTTCGGCCAGTATTTCAATATGGCGCTGGCTGTGGCGGTAACGCCCGGAGGTATGGAGGCAAACCTCCTCAGTACCCTTATGGCGTTCGACCGTAAAGGCAAAAAGACCGCCCGGCTTTAAAACGCCCGGGATAGCCTCGATGACCGGTTTGAGGTTGCCCGTATAGATCAAAACATCGGTCGCCGTAATCAGTTCAACCGGCTTCAGGGTTTGCAGAAAGTCTATCAGGGCGCAGCAGCTGAGCGTGTTGTAAACCTGCTTCTGTGCGGCCAGTTGCAACATCTGTGACGACAGGTCGCAACCGCTCAGTTCATCGATGGACAGTTGCTTGCGCAGTTCAGCCCCGCAGAGGCCCGTACCACACCCAAGATCGGCGGCATTAATGAGGTGTTCGTGGTCCAGCATGCTGGCGAGGTGGCGGCACAGTAATTCCGGCGCATTGTAATCCAGCTGCCCTTGCAGCCGGGACTCAAACTGTTGGGCATGGGTGTCGTAAAGACGACGTACATAGTCGCTTGGGGCCTCCGCGGTACAGGTACCCTGTGCGGCATTCAGCATATGGCGCACGCTCAGGTTGTTCGGGTTGGCTTGTGCGACAATTTCATACAGTGGCGTGGCCGCTGCTGCATGGCCCTCTTCGGCGATATAGTCGGCGATCAGGATGAGACGTTCAGGGTCAGCATCACCGGCTTGCCAGCGGCCGATTACCGTCTCACTGTCGTGCAACAGGCACAGGTTCAATGCACGTTCAGATTCAACCTCTATACTCGAATCCAGACTGGCCAGAATGTCGAGGGCCTCGGCGTGTGCGCGCTGGTGACGCAGTGCTACTGCATGGAAAAGCAGAGCCTCTTCATTGCTGGATAATAGCGGTGTAGCCTGCATGTGTTGGACAATGTCCGACCAGCCGTGCTGCCTTTCCAGCAGGCCCAGCAAGTTAAGGTGAAAGGCCATTTCCCCCGGCTGCAAGTGAATGGCACTATGGCAGGCAGCAGTAGCCTGCTCAAGCTTACCCCTGGCCTGAAGGACAAGTGCCAGGTTATTGAAGGCTTGGGCCTTGAAGCGAGGCGCCGGATTCATTTTGCTGGCTTTGGTCAGTTCTTTGGTTGCGGCAATCAGGTTGCCGCCTTTGAACTGAATTAAGCCCAGTAGATGGCGAGCATTGAAATTGTCTGCTCGGTGGGCCAGGTGTTGCTGGCAAATGGCGCGGGCGTCTGTAAATGCGCCCTGATTCATCAGCGCGAGCGCTTCATTAAGGCTGGGTACTGACATCACGAACTCATCAGGCATAACACGGAAACAGAGCGATACTAGTCAAGCCGCGGCAAAATGCCAATGCCTGACGTTTCCGGGAACAAGCAGATCAATTGAGCAACTGAAGGAAGGTTTTGTATGAAGTTACCGATCATGGGGCTGGCACTGAGCTTGCTGGCGACTCCGGCACTGGCGCAAAAGCCGGAATGGGCCGGGCAGCCCAAGGAAGCTCGAGAAGAGTATAAAAGTCGAGGCGATCATCGCGACGAACGACAGGACTCCGGTTACGAGTATCGGGACAAGAAAGATCGGGATCAGCGTGATGAGCGTTACCGAGACAGGGATGATCGTGACGAAGGCCGCTATCTGCCTTTGAGTGATCGTGAACGTCGCTCTCTCCGCGACTGGATACTTGATGAGCATTATGGGGCAACGTCAAAAGAGGGTAAGTACAAGTCGTTGCCGCCGGGGTTGAGGAAAAAGCTGGAACGGGGTGGAGATTTGCCGCCGGGCTGGCAGGATAAGGTCCGTCGTGGGGAAGTGCTGGATGACGATCTTTATCGTCAGGGCGAGCGCCTGCCGCGTCATTATCTGGAGCGCCTGGGTCATGGCTCTGAAGCCGCGGAGCTGATTATACTGGGTGATCGTATCGTGCGTGTTGCCGAAGGTCGTGGCACGGTGTTGGATGTGATTGAGTTAACCGATAAGGCGCTGGAAATGTTGGGTAACTGAGCGTGTATCTGCTCAGTTACCCCGAAAGGGCTGGCGATTAGCCAGCCTTTCTCTTCTTGTCCACCTGTTTCAGGGCTTCCTGCTGTGCCGCCAGAGCCGCTTTGGCGCTTGCCTTGAACTCTGCCGCTTCAAGATCGTGTTTGTTCAGCAGTTTGTAGAAGTCGGTACGGTTACGCTGTGCAATGCGTGCTGCGTGGGTCACGTTGCCTTCAGTAATCTGCAGCACCTTGATGAGGTAGCGGCGCTCAAAGTCTGCGCGGGCTTCATTGAAAGATGGAATAACGCGTTCCTGATTGGTCAGCGCCTTGGATACCAGTCCTTCCGGAATGATCGGTGATGGGCTCAAGGCAACCACCTGTTCCATCACGTTTTCCAGCTGGCGCACGTTTCCGGGCCAGGCCGCCTGTGCCAGCAGGTGCAGCGCACCCGGCGAGATGCCTCGTACCTTGCGATTATGACGCTGTGCCGCCTGCGACAGGAAGTGACGTGCCAGCAGCGGGATATCTTCCGGGCGCTCTCGCAGTGGCGGAAGTTCAAGGTTAACCACGTTGAGGCGGTAGTAGAGGTCTTCACGGAACTCCTGACTCAACATGGCGGATTCCAGATTGCGATGGGTTGCCGAAATGATTCGGACATCGATCGGCACGCTCTGGGTTGAACCGACAGGGCGGATGGTGCGCTCCTGAAGCGCGCGCAGCAGTTTCACCTGAAGAGTGATCGGCATGTCGCCTATTTCGTCAAGAAACAGGGTTCCGCCCTGAGCGGCACGGAACAGCCCCTCATGCTGATTGACGGCACCGGTAAACGCGCCCTTGGTATGGCCGAAGAGCTCGGACTCAAGCAGCTGTTCAGGCAAAGCGCCACAGTTGATGGCAACGAAAGGCTTATCGCCGCGCGCGCTGGCTTTATGGATCGCCTTGGCGACCAGTTCCTTGCCGCTGCCGCTCGGACCGGTAATCAGTACGCTGACATCAGACGCAGCCACACGCTGTGCCTGGTCAAGAATCTGCTCCATGCGGTCGCTGTGGCTGATGATGCTTGCTCGCCAGCTTTGGTCCAGATTGCGCTGGGAGCTTTTCAGTGCCGCTCGAACTGTATCCAGCAGGTGCTGCTTGTCGATCGGCTTGGACAGAAAACCGAAGACCCCTTTCTGGGTCGCCTCGACGGCCTCGGGAATGGAGCCGTGGGCGGTCATGATGATAACTGGCAGGTCAGGCTGTTCCTGTTGGATGCGAGAGAAAAGCGTAAGGCCGTCCATGCCATCCATTCTCAGGTCAGTCAGAACCAGGTCAAAGCTGTACTGGCGGATCAGGCCCAGTGCTTCTTCACCGCTTTCCGCGCAGCTGATCTCATAACCGGATGCCTGCAGTCGCATTTCCAGCAGCTTAAGTAGTGCGGTATCGTCATCGACCAGTAGGATGTTGGGGGTTGACGTCATCTGTCAGTGCTCCTCACGCTGTCGCGTAATCTGTCGTTCTAAATCTGTTAGTGCGTCTACCTGACGCTGCAATTCGTTTACCTGCTGCTTAAGGCTCTGGTTTTGATCCAGCAGGCCCAACTGCAATTGCAGTTGGCGGGTTCGCAGCCGGATGTACTGACTGGCGGTACAGGAGGAGTTCAGATCGACTGTACTCAAATACTCCAGTGCTCGCTTCAGTTGTTCCTGCGACTGGCCCGGTGTGCTCAGCAAGAGTGCGTGCAAAATCCTTTGCTGTCTTTTTTCGGCGTCAATAAGAAGCCTGCGCTTGGTGTCAAGTGTAGACGAAACATAACGATGTTCAAAATTTAACCATTCAATTACCTGAGCGTCGTCAATGTCACAGGTCTGACTGCCGTCACCAGTCGGGTGAAGAGCAACCTTGTCCAGTAACTGGCAACCTGCCAGAAACATCATCATGGTACCGAGTAATAGCTGTCGCATCGCTTCAGTGTTCCAGAGATGGTAGAAAAAGGCTGAATGCAACCCAGCCGTCACTGTTTCGGCTGACCTTAAGCTTGGCACCCAATGCCGTACTGGCTTGTGACGCTATGCTCAATCCTATGCCTGATCCTTTCAAAGGGCCGCGGCGGCGATTCTTGCCCTGATAAAATGGCTCAAAAAGCTGGGGTATATCCGTTTCCGGAATTTGAGGGCCGGTGTTGGCGACCTCAAGCTCCAGTACAGAGCCTTTTTGACAAGCCGAAATGCATATCGTGCCCCCTTGATCCGAATAATGAACCGCATTCGAAATCAGGTTGGCGACTATGCGTTGTAGCATATGCGCGTCAGTATTCCAGCCGTGGATATTATTAAGTTCCAGCTCAAGCTTCAATTTTTTTTGATCAATTTGAAGCTGGAATGGTGTAATTATACGATCCAACAAAGATTTTAATACAATAGTTTCAATCTGAAGCCTGTGTGGTTGCTGTAAGCGGTTGTAATCTAACAGTTGTTCGATTAACTCTTGCAAGGTAATACTATTTTGTCTGAGTAGGTTGACGATCTCGCTTTGGTTTTTAGTCAGTGGGCCTGCAAGTTCTTCAGATAAAATATCAGCCCCCTCGCGCAGGGTGGTTAATGGTGTTTTCAGCTCATGTGAAATATGTCGTAAAAAACGTGCCTTATCTTCCTCAAGGGCGATCAGCCGCTCGGCAAGCCAGTTCAGCTGCTCATTGACCTGTACCAGCTCCACGGGACCGGAAAGCCTGGGATAACGATTACGCTCACCTTCCCCCAGTGCTCTGATATGTTGAATAAGCTGTTGGACGGGTCGGTTGATTCGGGCGCTGAAAAACAGAATCAGGATCATGGAGACCAGCATCAGAGCCGTGGCTTGCAGTGCCGTGCGCAACTGCTCTGTTTTGACCTGCTGCTCAAGTTCGGTCAGGCGGTAATTGAATGAGCGTCCGATTTCGCGGATCAGGTTCTGGGTCAGCGTGATGAGCTGATCCAGGTCGTCCGGTGTGAAATGGGGTGATGTAACATTCTGTGCCTGTTGGCTGATGTTGTTGAGCAACGTGCCCAACTCCAGCGCTGAAGCCGCCAATGACTCGGGAAGGTTGAGTTGTTTCAGCAAGGTTCGAAAGGATTCAAGCTGCAGCTCCAGGCGGTCAAGCAACTCCGAGCGTTTTACGATCTCGAATTGACGAGCGGCGCGTGTAATGTCTTCAGCCAGAATGCGCAGCTCTTCCGTTTGCTGACTGCTTTGCAGCATCTCTCGAGCCAGGCTTCGGCCCCGTTCAGATTGGTCAACCAGGGCGTTGCCTGATTGGAAAATCAGGATGGCAAGTGGAATGGCAGCCAGAAAAAAAGCCAGTAACACAAGTTGCTTAAGAGAGTGTGTGTGCCATTTCAATCGAATCATTAATGTCTGTTTCTTCAGCCAGTGTGGGCATGATTATTCCATTAAACAGACACTCCGTCAGGCTGAGCCGGCCGAATCAATTGCATGAGAGGGCGGTGTCTGGCTTGCTTGGTATTAGCAAGGAGCGTGCCGTAATTTAAAAAGCATTTATATTCAAAAGGTTATGTGTTTTTAGCGGGGGCCTTGGTGTATTGCGTTAATTATTGTGTCGCCATTGCGCTGACAATAATGAGCGCCATAATAAAAAAACCTTATTGATCAGTGAGTTATGGTGTCTCTATTAAGAGACTTAGTCAGTCGAGACGAAACCCCAATCTGATGACTACCTGATAATGGGCGATCTTGCCGTCACTGATATGTCCGCGCATTTCTTTGACTTCATACCAGTTCATGTGCTGAATGGTTTCAGCTGCCTTGGCAATCGCTTGTCGAATGGCATCATCATGGCTCTCGGTTGAAGAACCGGCAACTTCGACAATTTTATAAATGTGATCACTCACGGTGTTTCTCCTCTGTTCCGGGTGGGCGTATTGAGTCTAGACGAGAAAAAGCTGTCGTGCCGGGAAGACGGTTTTTAGCAGAAATATGGCAGCGTTTTGATTTAGGCGCTGAGCGAGTAAAATACCGCGCAAAATATCGGGTCATATAAACGGGCGTTTAAAATAACGGTGAAGATTAATGCGGTTTAAATGGGTGTCGTTATTTTGCGTCACGTTGTTTGCGTTGATGGCGGGCTGCACGCCCCAGAGCGTCAAGCCTGGCCAAACAGATCAGTTGGTACGGGGAACCTTGAGCAAGGAAGGAGAGGGGTATCGCTTTAGTGCGTGCGGAATGTCGGAGGTTCTTGATGCAGAGCTGGCTTCAGATCTGTTAAAGCGCGAACATCTCGCCCAGAGTGTTGGCGAAGGCTGGCCGGTTTATGTTGAAGCCTTGGGAAATATCGGCAAAGGCTCAGTGGTGTTGGTTCAGCCATTGGTCGTGGGTGGTTCGCTATCGGCTTGTGAATACAACCTGCCCGGAATCGAACTCAGAGCCGTAGCTGAAGATGGCAGCGTTGTTGTTGACCTGCGAGAGCAGCATCTGCGTGTGCAGTATCCGGGCCGTATGCTGCTATTGAGCTTTGATCGTCCCGAGGTAAATCGTATGGCCCTGGAGCGTCGTTGGCAGCAAACCCTGCCTGCTGGTGGGGGGCGCAAGGAGCACGAGTTCTCGCTGAAAGTAGTGCCTGAACCCTGCCGTGGTGCCTCGGGGGCGTGGTATGCGCTTGGCATGAATGCCAAGGTCAATGGTGTCCAATACCGAGGCTGTGCCCGTTTGGGAGATCTGGGGCATTGGCCCTTACGCATCCGCTACGCGACAGCTGACAGCATCACGACACGCAGGCTGAGTGTAAGCTTCGAACGAGACGGCCGGTTTCGTCTTGTCGAGGATTACCTGAACGAGCAGCCGGTGATTGAATATTCGGGGCGTTGGCAAAGGCTCTCCTCCGAACGGGTTAGACTGTTTCCCGATGATCAGCAGTTGGCCCCCATCACCTTTCAAATCGGCACAGGCGGGCATCTCCGGCTCCAGGGTTTTCATCCGGCTTACGGTCGCTCACTGGAGTTGAATCCTGCCGGGCCTGTTTTGCGTGTATCCAGTGGTGAGCTGGATTGGTGGCGCTGACCTGGTTATTCGTCCAGCAGGCAGTCTCGAGCTTCGTTAACACGTGCCGCCAGATAGGCGCTGCCCTGGCGGTCAGGGTGTAATTTCTGGATCAGGTGGCGGTGTGCCCGAATAATATCCTCACGGCTGGCGCCGCTTTTCAGTCCGAGAATGTCCAGTGCCTCGGCTTCCGTCATGCTGCTTCTGTTACCCGCTTTGCGCTGCCTGTGGTTCGTTTTTCCCTGTTGACGTTTCTGTTGTTGAGACTGCCACCAGCGTGCCAGTGTCGGGAAGAAGCGCAGCAACAGGGGCAGGATTTGCTTGAGAAATGGCAGGACCAGGGCGATCAGTGCTCCCAGCCAGTGCATGCGCCCGGTAATCGCCAGATAAAGCAGGCCAATGGTGACCAGCAGCAGTATGATCTTCCAGCTGGCACTGCGGCGCTGGTCAACCGGTTGCGCCTGCCACCAGTACCAGCTGCCCAGTGCAATGATTGCGAAAAGAACCAGTCCGAGAGGGTGCATCCTGTCTCCAGTATTCTATGACAGACAGGTACTTTACCTCAGCGGTCAGAATTAGCCATGGCTGCCGATGTAGCGGTCCCGCTTGCGTGCTTTAACCTTGTGAGTATCTACCAGCACCAGTCCGTCAATACAGTAGTTGAAATCGGCATCAACACCGAAGTCTAAGAAACTGACCCCGCCGGGTTCGCAGAGTTCACTGTACTGTTTGTAAAGGGTAGGCACGGACACACCCAGAAAGTCGAGCTGCTCGCGCAGTCGGCCGAAATCTTCCTTGTAATCCTGACCGCTGAACAGTTGGCGAATGGTGGTTTCTGCATCGCTGTCCAGCTGATAAGGGCTGCGGGATCGTGCCAGCCATGCGGTATCCGGAAAGTAGTGTCGATAAAACCAGACCAACAGGTCGCGGGCACGCTTAGGATAGCTGTTGCTCAGGCTGACCGGACCGAACATGTAACGTACTTCCGGGTGACGGCGCAGATAGGCTCCGATGCCGTACCATAGATAATCCAGAGAGCGTTTACCCCAGTAGCGTGGCTGTACGAAGCTGCGTCCCAGTTCGATGCCTTGCTCAAAAATAGGGCCCATCTGCTCACTGTAGTTGAACAGTGACTCGCTGTAGAGCTGATAATCACCGCTTTGCTCTCGCCGGGCTCCCTCACCGATGCGGTATGCGCCGGCAATTTCGAGATCTTCATCGTCCCAGAGAATCAGGTGGCGGTAGTAGTGGTCATAGCGGTCAAGGTCCCGTTTTTCTCCGGTGCCTTCCCCGACGGTGCGGAAAGCGACTTCACGCAGGCGACCGATTTCCTGCATCACCACCGAATCGGGATGATAGTCGAACAGGTAGATCTTCTTGCCGTCTGAGGTTTCGCCCAGCAGTTCTGCCTGCTTGAGTTCCTGCTTGAGTGCCTGTCGCTCCTGGGGGTGAGCAATGGTCTTTTCTGTCAGAAACAGGGGCGGTTTGTTGCGTGCTATGCGGTACAGATGTTTCTTAAGCAGCTTGGCCTTGTCTCGGTTAGAAACCGGCAGGGCGTCCAGTTGATTGAAGGCGATCGGTTCACCAATACGCACCGGCAGAGTAACCGAATGCTTGTTGAACATCTCACGGGCCAGCATCAGTGTGGACATCGACTTGTTGATGTAGGAAAGCCCGTAAAAAAGAGGAGAATTTTTGCCGCCCAGATAGACCGGTAGAATGGGTGCGTTGGCCTTGCGGGCGAAATGGAGAAAGCCGCTGTTCCATTTGCCATCCTTGATACCTGTGAAGCCTGCCCGGGACACCTCGCCGGCCGGGAACACGATCACGGCCTCATCATTCTGCAAGGCTTCAGTGATGCGTGCAATGTTGGCCTTGCGGGTGCTTTTGCCCAGATTGTCGACCGGCAGAAACAGGTTTTGCAACGCATTGAAGTTCATCAGGACGTCATTGGCAATGATGCGGACATCACGGCGAACCTCGCCTACCAGTTTGAGCAGTGCCAGACCATCCAGTGCTCCGAGCGGGTGGTTGGCAATGATCACCACGCGTCCCGAAGACGGAATGTTCATCCGCTCCTTGTGACTGACGGTGTAACTGAAGTTGAAGTAGTCCAGGACCTCGTCGATGAACTCGAAGCCGCGGCTGCCTTTATGGGTTTCCAGAAAGCGATTGATCTCCTGCTCACGTACCAGGCGTCGCAGGCAGAATAGGGTAGAGCGGCGGACGGGAGCGGGCTTGTGCGCAAAGGCGGGGTATTTATTGACCAGTACCTGTTCTACATCGATTTGCATGTTCAGTCACCTCTATCAACTGAGGCCATACACTATGGCGATCAGGTGACACTTGGGTGACTGAAAAATGACCGGCCGATGACAGTGCTGTCAGTCTTCCAGGCTTTTCTGCCAGGGGTCCTTGTCTGCCTTGCGGCGTCCGCGGCTTTTACGGCGATCCGGGTTGCCAGGCTCGAATCGTATTTCCTGACGTCGGTCAGTGCTCTGGCGTCTGTCCGGGGCTTTGCGGCGCTCACGACCATTCCATTCTTGTTCTTCTGACATCAGCTTGCTCCAGGGCGAGTTTCGTGAGTGAATGTATACACTGTATAACAGAAGTGCCCCGATGAAACCTGCAAACCCGGCTCCTGATGCCCCTGTTTCTGCTCGAAAAATTATTCATCTTGACTGTGACTGCTTTTTCGCGGCTGTCGAAATGCTGGAGCACCCCGAATGGCGGGAGATCCCCTTAGCCGTTGGTGGAGCTGCCGAGCGGCGAGGCGTGATTGCAACCTGTAACTATCCGGCACGCGAGTATGGCATCCATTCGGCCATGTCCAGTGCGCGTGCCTTGCAGCTATGCCCTCAACTCAAATTGGTGTCCGGCAACATGGCTCGCTATCGCGAGATAGCAGACCGGATTTTTGCCATCTATCGTCGTTTTACCGATCTGATCGAACCGGTTTCGATTGACGAAGCCTACCTGGATGTGTCGAACAGCCCCTTGTGTGGCGGCAGCGCAACACGTATAGCGGAGGCGATCAGGCAGCAGGTGCGTGATGAAACGGGCATCACGGTGTCGGCAGGTGTGGCGCAAAACAAGTTTCTCGCCAAGGTGGCCAGTGACTGGAACAAGCCTGACGGGCTGTGCGTGATAACGCCCGATAAGCAAAGCGAATTTGTGGCTCAGTTGCCGGTAAAAAAAATTCCCGGTGTGGGGCCTCGCACTCAAGAAAAGCTCATGGGGCTGGGGGTTGGAACCTGCGCCGAGTTGCAGTCCGTGTCACTGATGGAGTTGCAGAACCATTTTGGCCGTTTCGGTGAACGCCTCTGGCAACTGGCGCGGGGGGAGGACTCACGCGAGGTCCGTACCCACCGTGAACGCAAGTCGGTGAGCGTAGAGCATACGTTCAGTCAGGACCTGCCCGATCTGGCCAGTTGTCTGGATCAGCTTGACCCCTTGTTGGAAGACCTTGAGCGGCGTTATGAGCGCCACCGAGACGCCAGGCAAGTCCTTGGGGTGGTGGTCAAGGTCAAGTTCAGTGATTTCACTCAGACCACTGCCGAATGCCGCGCAGAGCAGCCGCACAAGGGTCTGTACGCATCGTTGATTGAAGAGGCCTGGTACCGAGGTGCGCGACCCGTGCGCCTCCTGGGCGTCGGTTATCGTCTGGGACCAAGAGAAGGTGAGGCGGAAGCCGAGCAGCTTCCGCTGTTCTGATCAGTCAGCCTTGCGCTGCAGTGGCTGACCCTCGAACTGGATGCCATCCCAACCGGAACGCATGAAATTGCGGATATTGGCGTGATCGCTGCCTTCCGGTGTGGCCAGAACGTCACGGTAAAAACGTCCGAAGCAGGCCAGTGTCTGTTCCTGGTTCAGCTGCATCAGCTGACCGAAGCCGAAAATCTTGCAGGAACCTTCGTTCTGGCCCGCTTCGTTGAAAACCTCGCCATTGTTGAATGCGCAGGGCGTGTAATCGAAGTGCTCATTGATCACGGCTTGGGTATCTTCGAAGTCCAGGTTGGCGTCCTGGCCGATTTGAGCAGCAAAGGCTTCCGGTGTCATCTCGTGTCCTCTTCAGAATATCGGGTCTGATTTTCAGTTTGGGATAGTGGGGCGGCCATTATGCCGTCAGTGGCCGCCACTGCACAGGGCGAATGTCCAGCTGCAACAGGCGTTCGACCAGTTCGGTATTGGGTGCGGATTCCCCGAGTTGGCGACAACGGCGAATCACGGCACCGCTGATATCATCGAGTTCCAGTGGGCGTCCCTTCTCCCGATCGACCAGCATCGAAGTCTTGATCGCATCAAACTGGCTGATCAGGGCGAACATCTCGTCGACATCACTCGGTGTCAGTTCTACATCGTCAGCGCGAGCGGCAAGGGCGGTTTCCTGCATCATGGCATACACCGTCTTGCCCAGGGCCGGGTCTGCTGTCAGCGAGCGGGTATCCAGACCGGTCAGCGCGCTGAGCGGGTTGACGCCATTGTTGATCAGCAACTTTTTCCAAAGCTCATAACGGATATTGTTCGTAATGCGGGTGGGAATCTGGGCGGCATTCAGGGTGTCGGACAGGCTATCCAATGCCGGAACGCTCTCCTTGACCTGAGGCCAACGGCCCATCACAACCTGAGCGGGTCCTTTGGCTTCGATGTGGCCAGGCGCAATGATGTGCCCACCAATCCGAACCGCCAGACCGCCGAGGGTACGTTCTTCGCCAATCACCGCAGCGATCAGGGGTTCGTTATCGACACCGTTTTGCAGCGAGAGTACGGGGGTCTCGGCCTGTTTCAGCCAGTGACCGCACTCGGACAGCCAGTCGGAGGTTGCGCCTGACTTGAGCGCCAGCATGACCAGATCGTAATCGGCACAGTTGTGCCGGTTTAACAGTTCATCCATGGACAGCGCTTCAACAGAGGCTTTGAAGTGCAGAGCTTCATGCTCAACCGAGAGTCCTTGCTGCTTCATGGCTTCCAAGTGGGCGCCGCGAGCAATGAAGGTTACTTCATGGCCCGCATCGAGCAGACGTGCACCGTAATAACAGCCGATCCCTCCGGCTCCGATAATCAGAAACTTCATGCTGTACCTCCTTCAAGCGGGACGGTTGTTTTTACCTTAAATGTCACGGCAGTTAAACCGTATCGGATGGGAGCGCGTAAATGCATTAATGCAACAGGAGGCGCAGATGAAAATTTCCATCACTGAGGTCAAAAAGCAGTTTGGTCAAATCGAACGACTCGTGCTTCGGGCTTTCGAAAGCAGCATGTACCTGGTTCAGGTGCAGCTGGCTCATCGAGAAGAGTTGCTGAATGTATGTGATGACCAGGGGGCGATCATGCGTTTTACCAGTCAGCTGGAAGCCAAGCTTCCCTTCAAGGGGCTGGGTATCGAGCAGACGGTGCTGATACACGAGAGCCCCTACAATGAGATGATCGGTATGCCCGCAGGTGCCAAACCGGAACCACTGGAAGTCAAACTGGCCAATCCGGATCAGGACTATTCCTGAGCTCCGTGCTCTGAGGCAAAGGGCGAGTGATTGAATGGGTCAACACTGCCGGCTGAAAACTGCACAATCTTTGTCTGTGATCGCTTGAGCCGGGCTCTTGATGGAGTGTCAGCAGGCAGACGCTCGCGTTAGTCGGTCCCGGATGTCAGCCCAGGCGGCGTCTTCCGGGGGCATTTCGACCAAAAGCGTTTGCGTGCCCGAACAGTCCAGCTCATAAAGGGAGGCATACAGCGCCTGGCGGTAGCCCTGATGGTCAGCAGGCATCCGCTTGAGTTGCTTACCCGGTAATGTCTCCTGAGCGGTCGAATACACCAGTGCAATACAGTCTGGCCCAGCTGCCGCCAGTCTGGTCGCCAGTTCTTCCGTGGGGCAAAGGATAACGCGGGCATCGGGCTGATAATGGACTTTTTTATTGCCGGAGACAGAGTGCTCATGTGTTTCGGGGGTTCTGACGGGTACGGTCAGGTAGGGTTGTAGCTGTTCGGCAGCAATGGGGCCGCAGCGCAGAATTTCGGCGTCCTGATCGCCGACTTTCAATATGGTGGACTCAGTACCCACGCCACAGGGTCCGCCGTCCAGAACCGCTGCAATCCTGCCATCCAGGCCTGCCATCACCTGATCGGCACTGGTCGGGCTGAGCTTCTGGTACAGGTTGGCAGAAGGGGCTGCAACTGCCAGGTTGAATGTCCGCAGCAGCGGCAACAGAACCGGATGGTCAGGTACCCGGATACCAATCGTTGGCAAACCGCCGGTAATCGCATCCGATACATTGGGGTGGCGTTCAAACAGCAGTGTGAGCGGTCCAGGCCAGAAAGCTTCAGCCAGCGGCTTCACCCATTCCGGCACCGTTTTCACCCAGTGTGACAGCTGCTCTGCCGAGGCAATATGGGTGATCAATGGGTGATCCGTCGGGCGTCCCTTGGCCGCAAAAATCTTCCTGACCGCATCCGGATTGGTTGCGTCCGCCGCAAGGCCGTAAACCGTCTCGGTCGGGACGGCCACCAGCTCACCAGCACGCAGCAGTTCGCCGGCGCGTTTGAGGTGCTCAGGATTATGGGCATCAAGTCGCTCTGTTTTCATACCTCGGTCTCGGTTCGGGCTGCTCTTCAGTGCTCGCGATCATAAAGTGCACTCATGCTTCCCTCAAGCTGTCATTTGCATTTTGGGCATTTGAGGGGGCAAAGACAGAAAAAGCCGGCGCATGGCCGGCTCTCATTCTCAGTCAGGTAGGCGCTGTGTTACTTGATACGCATGCCCGGCTGAGCGCCTTCGTGCGGCTCCAGAATCCACAGGTCCTTACCACCTGGTCCGGCAGCCAGCACCATGCCTTCGGACATGCCGAACTTCATCTTGCGCGGCGCCAGGTTGGCAACCATCACGGTCAGCTTGCCTTCCAGGTCTTCAGGCTTGTACGCAGACTTGATGCCGGCGAACACATTGCGGGTTTCACCGCCCAGATCCAGTGTCAGGCGCAGCAGCTTGTCGGCACCTTCTACATGCTCGGCCTTGGCTATTTTGGCGACACGCAGGTCCACTTTAGCGAAGTCAGGGAATTCGATGGTGTCGGCGATCGGTTCCTTGCTCAGCTCGGTTTCGGCTACAGGCTGGGATGACTGCACCTGAGGCTGTGCCTGAAGGCTCTGTTTGGAGTCTTCGATCAACTCTTCGATCACTTTCTCGTCCACGCGCTGCATCAGTGGCTTGAACTTGTTGATCTGGTGTCCCAGCAAAGGTTCCTTGACGGCATCCCATGCCAGCGTGTCGATGTTGAGGAACTCACAGGCTTTTTCGGCCACTTCCGGCAACACGGGGGCCAGGTAGCTGATGATGACGCGGAACAGGTTGATGCCCATGGTGCAGCTGGCTTGCACTTCGGCTTCTTTGCCTTCCTGCTTGGCCATAACCCAGGGCTCGGCCGCATCGATGTACTGGTTGGCCTTGTCAGCAAGGTGCATGATCTCGCGCATGGCACGGCCATACTCGCGCTTCTCGTAGGCATCAGCGACGACCTCACCGAGGGCAACAGCCTCCTGATAGAGGGCTTCGTTGGCCAGTGTGCTGTCCAGCATGCCGTCGAATTTCTTCTTGATGAAGCCCGCGCAACGGCTGGCAATGTTGACCACCTTGTTGACCAGGTCAGCATTGACGCGCAGGCGGAAGTCATCCAGGCTCAGGTCGATATCGTCGATGCCGGAACCCAGCTTGGCTGCGAAGTAATAACGCAGGTATTCCGGCTGCAAGTGCTTCAGGTAGGTCTCGGCCATGATGAAGGTGCCGCGAGACTTGGACATCTTCTGGCCGTTGACGGTCAGGAAACCGTGGCAAAAAACGCCGGTCGGTGTCCGGAAGCCTGCACCTTCCAGCTCGGCTGGCCAGAACAGGGTATGGAAGTAGGCGATGTCCTTGCCGATGAAATGGTACAGCTCGGCATCGGAGTCCTTGTTCCAGTACTCGTCGAAGTCGACGCCATTCTTGTCGCACCAGTTCTTGAAGCTGGCCATGTAGCCGATCGGGGCGTCCATCCAGACGTAAAAGTACTTGCCCGGAGCGTCTGGAATCTCGAAGCCCCAGTAGGGAGCATCGCGGGAAATGTCCCACTCCTGGAGACCAGACTCGAACCACTCGTTGAGTTTGTGGATCATCTGGCTCTGTACATGCTCGTTGACCCAGCTGCGCAGGAACTCTTCGAAGTCACCCAGCTTGAAGAAGAAGTGTTCGGACTCCTTCTCGATCGGAGTGGCACCGGAGATGGCAGAGTAGGCGTTCTTCAGTTCGGTGGGCTGGTAGGTTGCTCCGCAGGCCTCACAGGAGTCGCCATACTGATCTTTGGCGCCACACTTGGGGCACTCACCCTTGATGAAGCGGTCCGGCAGGAACATGTTCTTCACCGGATCGTAGGCCTGGGTGATGGTGCGGCGGGTAATGTGGCCGGCATCGCGCAGACGCTCATAAATCAGCGCAGAGAAGTGGCGATTCTCTTCGGAATGGGTGGAGTAGTAGTTGTCAAAGTTGACCATGAAGCCGGCGAAGTCGCGCTGGTGCTCGGCGCTGACCTGGTCGATCAGTTCCTGCGGGCTTTTGCCCATCTGATCGGCCTTGAGCATGATCGGCGTACCGTGGGCGTCGTCGGCACAGACGTAGGTGCAGTTGTGGCCGCGCTGCTTCTGGAAACGAACCCAGATATCGGTCTGGATATACTCAACCAAATGGCCCAGATGAATGGGGCCGTTGGCGTAGGGCAGGGCACTGGTAACGAGAATCTTGCGCTTGCTGTCGGACATCGTTGGCTCTGAGTCGGTTAAAAAGTAAAGGGCATCATTCTACGCCTGATTGATCGCCGAATGAAGGCTGCTGGCGCCTGTGCTAAAATCCGCCGCCCAAATGGATTCTTCCGATTGATTTAAAGTACACAGAGGTAGCCGATGGCCCTTCCCCGCGTGGAGCCTGAACAGTACGACGCCTTGTTGGCGGTCAAGAAAGCCCGTATCGAAGCGCAGTTCGCCGAGTTCGATCTGCCCGAAATCGAAGTGTTCACTTCGCAGCCGGAGCACTATCGCCTGCGCGCCGAGTTTCGTACCTGGCACGAAGGAGATGACCTCTATTACGTCATGTTTGACGGCGATAAGCGTACTCCGGTACGTCTGGATAGCTGTCCGATGGTGTCCGAGCGGATCCACGACATGATGTTCAAGTTGCTGGACGTCATTCGACCCGACCCGGTGTTGCGGTTCAAGCTGTTTCAGGTCGACTTCCTCAGCACCCTGTCCGGAGAGTTGCTGGTCAGCTTGCTGTATCACCGTCAGTTGGATGACGAGTGGATCGAGCGGGTGAAGCCGCTGCGCGAGCAGTTCAATATCGACATCATCGGTCGTGCCCGAAAGCAGAAAATCCTGCTGGATCGAGACTTTGTCGTGGAAGAGCTGAATATCAATGGCCGTCCTTACCGCTACCAGCAAACCGAGAACGGTTTCACTCAGCCCAACGGTCATGTCTGCGAAAAGATGATCGAGTGGGCAATTGATTCCACCGCGCATGCCGGCGGTGATCTGGTTGAGTTCTACTGCGGTAACGGCAACTTTACGCTACCGCTGGCGCAGAATTTCCGCCGTGTAGTGGCCACCGAGATATCCAAGGTTTCGGTCCGATCCGCCGAGTGGAATATCCAGGAAAATGGCATCGACAATATCGACGTGTTGCGTATGCCGTCTGAAGACCTGTCGCTGATCCTCAAGGGTGAAAAGACCAGCCGCAAGGTGCAGGGGCTGGCGCTGGAAGAGTGCGACTTTACCACCGTGCTGGTTGATCCGCCGCGCTGTGGGCTGGATGAGCACACCGTCGAGCAGATCTGTGAATATCCGCATATTCTTTACATTTCCTGCAATCCGGAAACACTGCACGACAATCTCAAGCAGATCAGCAAGACCCACAAGGTGGAACGCTTCGCGATCTTCGATCAGTTCCCGTATACCGATCACCTGGAGTGCGGTGTCTACCTGACCCGCCGATAAACCGATGAAAGGAGGCTCAATGCTCTACTTCTGGTTGGCGCTGGCTTTTGTAGCCGGGATGATGATGCCGATGCAGGCGGGAGTAAACAGCACGCTGGCACTGCACAGCAATGGTGCGCTTTGGGCCTCCTGGATCTCCTTTGCCGTAGGTACGGCGGCACTGTTCGGTGTGGTGCTGGCGATGCGCTACAACTGGCCGATTGCGACCGAGCTCAGGCAGGCGCCCTGGTGGGCCTGGACCGGTGGTTTCATGGGGGCCTTGTTTGTAGCGACGGGGGCCTTTCTGGCACCGCGCATCGGAGCGGCCACCATGGTGGCGCTCTTGGTGGCCGGACAACTGATCATGTCGGTGATTCTTGATCACATCGGCTGGGCGACCTTTCCGCAACACGAGATCAATCTCGGTCGCATTCTGGGTGTGCTCTGTCTTATCGCCGGCGTGGTGTTGATTCGGATGTATTGAGGCATAATTTCCCTGCCGCTGCGCTTCTGATGCAGGATTACTTGTCAACAAGGAAAGATACGATGAAAAAAATGCGTTTGCTGCTGATCTCCATGCTTGCCCTGATTCTGGTGGGCTGTGGTCATGGCTTTGAAGGTACTTATAAGGTCGAAGTGTCCAGCGTGGGGGTTAACTTGAGTGAGTTGATGCCGAATAACCGTATCGTGATTGGTGGTGACTATCTTGAGTCGGACGGTGAGCGAACTGGAATGGACAAGATTTTCGTGCGCGAGAGCGGTGGCAGTCGTTACCTGGTGTTCAAGGACAAAAACAAGGAAGAGGCCTGGAAGATCATTGATGATAAAACTCTGGAAAAAGGTAGCGGTTTTGCCAAGGTGCGAATGAGTCGTATCGATTGATGGTTTTGGGCTGCTTCTGTCAAAAATGCCGCAGTATCACTGCGGCATTTTTGTCTCTGAGGTCTATGGGGCTAGCCCTTGAATCCCTTGCCGACGACGTAGACTTCACGGGAGCGGGCGCGAGAGGCTTCGGGCTTGCGGATCAGGACCGTATCGAAGTGCTCACGTACCTGTTTGACGAACTCCTCGTAACCTTCGCCCTGAAACGCCTTGGCAACAAATGAACCCTTGGGCTTGAGTACCTGTTGGGCCATGTCCAGTGCCAACTCGATCAAGTAGATAGAGCCCGCCTGATCCGCTGCCGCCACACCGCTGAGGTTTGGGGCCATATCGGAGATGACAACGTCGACAGGTCGACCGTCAATGACGCTCATGATCTCGTCAAAGACGCTCTCCTCGGTAAAGTCACCCTGAATGAAGTCCACATCCGGCAGGGCGTCCATCGGCAGGATGTCGGAGGCGATCACTTTGCCTTTCTCTCCAACAAGCTGGGAAGCAATCTGTGACCAGCCGCCCGGTGCAGAGCCCAGATCAATGACCAGCATGCCGGGCTTGATCAGCTTGTCCTTCTCGTTCAGTGCCAGCAGCTTGTAACTGGCACGGGAACGGTATCCGTCCTTCTGGGCCTGTTTGACGAAGGGATCGTTGACATGCTCATTGAGCCAGCGGGCACTGCTTTTGGAACGGGCCATAGTGTGCAAAAACCATCATTGTGACTGAGCTGCATATTGTACGTGTCGGCAGGTGCGCGCGCCAAGGGCCGACTGACTTCCCCGGGGGGCAAGGCTATAATGCCGGGCTTAAACAGGGGCGAGGCAGGCATGAAACTGGATCTGATCAAAAAGCTGCAGCAGAAAAAATACCGTACCGAGACAGGCTGCTGCCTGGTGGAGGGCGAGCATCTGGTGCTGGAACTGCAGAAGGCTGCGGCTAGCCAGCCGAGTCTCAAGGCCGCCGAGCTCTATCTGACCGAGCAGTATGCTAACTGGCAGACCGAGCTGAAGGTTCATGAAGTCACCGGCAAGCAGATGAGCGCGATCAGTGCGACCAAAAGCCCTCAGGGAATTGTCGCGGTACTGCCGATGGGGGCTATTCGCACTGAGTCCGCCCGAGACGAAGTTGCACTCTATCTGCACGAGATTCAGGACCCGGGTAATCTGGGCACCATCCTGCGAACGTTGGCCTGGTTCGGTGGTTATCGTTGCCTGCTCAGTCCCGGCAGTGTCGATCCGTTCAACCCCAAGGTGATTCGGGCCAGCATGGGCGCGATTTTTCATGTGCCGCTGGAGCTCGACGTGCCGTTGGAGAGTTTGGGGGAGCGCTTCAGTCGAATCGGCTGTCTCGATATGGAGGGTGAACCGCTCAGCGCCGATGCATTCAAGGCATGTGACTGTTACCTGTTCGGCAACGAGGCGCGTGGTGTGCCCCGTGACCAGCTTGACCGTCTGAATGCCCGTGCGTTCACGATTCCCGGCGTGGGACTGATCGAATCGCTCAATCTGGGTACGGCCGTCAGTCTCAGTGTCTATGAACGCCAGCGCTGACATCTGCGCTTTCCGGCAGCCTGTCATTCGACACCTGGCCTGGCTTTGTCAGGCCCGCCAGTTGTACCGTGGGGCTTTGAGTTTTGATCCGCAGGAGTGGTTGCCGGGTGACTACCTGCAGCGGCTCACCCAGTGGGATCAATATCCCGAGTCCATGCCGTTGTCGCTGCAGCAACCGGCGTCTCCACGTTTGGGGCTCTATTTTGAACAGCTCTATGCCGCTGTGTTGACGGAGCTGCTCGGCTGGACGCTGATAGCGCGCAATGTGCAGATTCGCGATCAGCAGCGTACTCTGGGTGAGCTGGATTTTCTGGTGCTGAACCCGCACACGAATGAGGTGGAGCATCACGAAATAGCCATCAAGTTCTATCTTGGTCATGTTGGTGAAGAGACAGGGAGTGCGCGCTGGTATGGTCCCAACAGCCGTGATCGCCTGGACCTCAAGACGAGTCGGCTGTTGCAACACCAGGCCCAACTGGCAGCACAGCCGGCTGCCGAGCCTGTGCTGAAATCGATGGGACTGCAAAGGCCCCCCGTGCCTCGCATTTTCATGCCGGGTTATCTGTTCTACCCCGATACTGAAACACTCCAGACTCCCGAGCAGGTTGATCCCGGGCATGAACGTGGGCGCTGGCGTTATGCAAGCCAGGCAGCCTTATCGAGCGGAGATGATTGGGTGGTGCTGCAAAAGCCGCACTGGTTGGCCTGTTGGCGACAGTCTGAGGTGCCGCCTGAAGATGGATTGCAGCAAGCTGCGATGGGCGTGATACAGAGTGGCAGGGCATGTCTGTTGGCACACTTGAGCCAGACTCCCTGTGGTTGGGTCGAGACTGAGCGGATGTTTCTGGTGCCTGACAGCTGGCCGGGCGTACCCTCAAGCGGCTGATGGAATCGGCGTCATCTCAGGCCATATATGCCCCAGCATGGCAATCAACTCGGCGTGATCCTGAATGCACAGGATCGACTTGATCTCGCTGCTGTCTTCAAGAGTCATTGATCTGGGTTCGTTGAGTCTTTTCCCCTGAGGGCCGGTAATGACGGCCAGCGTGGGTTGGTTCAGGTTGTCGCCACGGCCGGTAATCAGGGCCAATTCGCCGCGTGTCAGCCTCACCAGTGTTCCGGGTGAGAATACTCCCATTACGTCAATGAAAAGGCGCGCAAGGGTCGCGTCGATGGTGTTGCCTCTCTGCTGGAATATTTCGCGTAATGCATCGCGTGGCAAAACCTGATCGCGGTAGGCGCGAGGACGAATCATCGCCGAGTAAGAATCGGTAATCGCAAGCAAGCGTGCATCACGGCAGATGGCGTCGCCGCACAAGCCTGCAGGGTAGCCACTGCCGTCAATGCGTTCGTGGTGCTGCAGGATCGGCAGCAGCCATCGAGGTTCGGTGACGCCTTTCTGTTTCAGCAGGTCGTGGGCTCTCTGCGGGTGCTCGTTGATGATGCGGCGTTGCTCATCGCTGAGTGGAGAAGACTGTTCGAAAAGCGCCTGCTGAATATCGTACATCCCAAGGTCATGCGTGAGGGCGGCAGCGACTACTGGAAAGCGCTCAAGGGGGCCTTGCCCCATTCTGCAGGACGCGACTTCACACATCAGGGCTGCGTGCAGAGGGTGTACCAGTCCGTGTGGTGCTTCAACAATCAGCTGCATGGTGCCGAGCATGGCGTCCGGGTTTTCTTCGCACACGCCTTGAATATCAAATACCAGCTGCATGATCCGACGAATAAACGCGCTGTTTGCCTCGCTCTGGTTTCGTAATTCGAAGGCTGCATTAAGGCGTTCCAGCAACGTATGCACAATGACGAAAGTGCTGACTTTAAGGGCGTCATCCTTAGCGGGTTTTGAGGCTGCCAGAGGGGCGGGGTTTACCTGTTTGTAGTAGTGGGCCTGAATGTTGAGCAGGCTTTCGATCTGCTTTTCGCTGCAGATAAGGGTGCCTTCCGTCAACAACAGTGTTCCCTGGGGGCTGTATAGCGACCAAGGCAAGCGCGTCCCGACCTGCAGCTCAAGGCCGGTCAGGGTTCGTTTGATGGTAGTCGTTTCCGTAGAGATCATTAAGCGTCCAGATTGCCAAAGTGTCACCCTTAAGGGTCAAACAGAATCGCTGAAGCGGGAAGGGGTTGCATTGCTTCAGGTCAGGGTCCAATGCTGTAAGCGGGATGCAGGAGCCCGGTGCTACGGGATTAATTGAATACTGGTCTAATTTACATCCATACATGTATGAATGTAAAATTTGACTTTGCTTTCCAATCATCAGGATTTATTAGATGAAAACCTTAGCTACTCAAGGGCGCGTATTCTTTTTGGCCTGCATGTCGATTGTGCTGGTGGCATGTGGTGATGAAGCCAACACTGCGACCGCAGGTGCTCGGCCGTTGCCGCCAGTGACGACGGATGTCTCTCGTATCGAGCGTCGTGATATCACACTGGACAAAACCTATTCCTCCCTGCTGCGCAGTGATAATGAAGTCACGCTGGTTGCTCGGGTGACCGGTACCCTGGAATCGCGCCAGTTTGAGCAGGGTGATCAGGTCAGCAAGGGGCAGTTGCTCTACACCATTGAGCCTGAACATTACGAAGCTCAGGTCAAACAGCGTGATGCTGACCTGCAGAGTGCGCGAGCCGAGCTGGCGCGTGCGGGGCGTGATGCAGAGCGCTACGCGTCGCTGCTCAAGCGCAACTCGGTCAGCCGCCAGCAGTATGACCAGGCGCTGGCCGAACAGCAGGTAGCAAGGGCGCGTGTTGCTCAAGCTGAAGCAGCGCTTGCCAGTGCGCGCATCGACCTGGGCTATACCCGGGTAACGGCGCCGGTGGATGGCAGAATTGGCCTGAGTCAGGTGAATCTGGGTAATTTGGTCAATCCCGGTACCGAGCTGGTCACCGTGACCCCACTGGACCCGTTGGAAGTGCGTTTTCAGGTGCCTTTGAAGGATGCTCTGGAGCTGCGCAGCCAGCTGGAACTGGATGAGCACAACCAGGTGCGTGCCAGTCTGGAGATCAGTGGCGTTGGTGGTCAGCCGGCAACTCGCCTGCAGGGTACGCTGGACTTTCTCGATGTGCGTGTGGATCAGCGCACCAGTACCGTTCAGGCGTCAGCAACCTTTTCCAACCCGGATGCTCAGGTGCTGCCAGGACAGTTTGCCCGGGTCAGTATTGAAGGCCTGATGCGCTACAACGTGATAGCGGTGCCTGAAATTGCGGTGACTCAGGGGCTCATGGGGCCTCAGGTGTTCGTGGTTGACGCAGAAGGCAAGGCAAGGGCGCGCAGTGTTGAGCTGGGTGAGCTGGCAGGGGATCTGCAGATCATCATTAAAGGGCTTGAGTCGGGCGACACTGTCGTCACAGGAGACCCCTCCGGTATCAAGCCGGGTACGCCAATCAAACCGAATGCGGTTGACGTTTCGGCTGGCCGAGAGGGCAGCGGCGCATGAGTTTCTCCAACTTCTTCATCCGTCGACCGATTTTCGCAACGGTAATCGCGATTATTCTGACTCTGGTCGGCATTGTCAGCTTGCGTGTGCTGCCGATCGAGCAGTATCCCAGTGTTGTGCCCCCAAGTGTATCGGTTAAGGCGCGTTTCCCGGGTGCCAATGCTGAAACCGTCGCACAGACGGTGGCAGCCCCGCTGGCAGAGGCAATCAACGGCGTCGAAAACATGTTGTATATGACCTCGACCAGCGCCGACAACGGTCTAATGAACCTTGAAGTGGCCTTCGATATTGGCACGAACGGTGATACCAACACTATTAACGTGAACAACCGTGTACAGGGCGCGTTGTCGAAGCTGCCCGAAGCCGTTCAGGCACAGGGGGTTACCGTTGAACTGCGTTCCAGCTCCATTCTGGTACTGATGGCGTTGATTTCGCCGGAAGGTGATTACGACAACATCTACATGCAGAACTATGCCACCCTCAATGTTCTTGATGAGCTGCGCCAGCTGCCGGGTGTCGGTGCGGCCGAGGTGCTGGGGGGCGGCGAGTTTGCCATGCGTGTCTGGATGGATCCTGAAAAGCTGGCGCAATACGACCTGACGCCGACTGAAGTGGCGCGAGCCATTCGTGCGCAGAACACGGAAGTACCGGCAGGCAGTTTGGCCGGAACTCCGCAGAGCGATCCCCGTGCCTACACCTATACGGTCACCGCCGGTGGGCGCTTGTCCAGTGCTGATGATTTTCGCAATATTTTCCTGAGAACCAATGCGGACGGTTCTGCGCTGCTGCTGAAGGATGTGGCCCGCATCGAACTGGGGGCGTCTTTCTACGGGATCGATGCCCGTCTCGACAGCGCCAGTATGACCCCGATCGTCATCAACCAGCAGCCGGGAGCGAATGCCCTCGAAACCGCGGATGCGGTCAAGCGCAAGATGGCTGAGCTGGCCGATCGCTTCCCGCCGGGGCTGGAGTTTGTTGTCCCCTATGACACCACACTGTTTATCACTGAGTCGGTCGATACTGTGGTGAAGACCTTCATTGAGGCCTTCCTGATTGTGGGTGTCATTCTGTATGTGTTTCTGCAGAACTGGCGTTTTACCGTAATCGCCATGTCGGTGGTGCCCGTGTCGGTGGTTGCGACCTTTGCCGGCTTCTATCTGTTCGATTTCTCGCTCAACCTGCTAACGCTGTTTGCCTTGGTACTGTCGATAGGCATCGTCGTGGATGACGCCATTCTGGTGGTTGAGAATGTTGAGCGTGTGCTGGGTGATGATCCCAATATCAGTGTGCGAGAAGCTACAGTCAGAGCCATGAAAGAAGTGGGTGGCCCGGTCATCGCAACCTCGCTGATCATGGCCGCCGTCTTTATCCCGGTGGCGTTTCTCGGTGGCTTTACGGGTCAGATCTATAAACAGTTTGCCCTCACCGTCGCCATATCGGTCGGTTTCTCGGCACTGATGGCGCTGACATTTACACCGGCGTTGTCGGCGGTGTTCATCAAGCATCACAAGTCGGGCAACAAGGCAAATGGCTTCCTGCGTGCCCTTCATGCACCTTTGCGGCTGTTTGATCAGGGCTTTAATGTTGTTACCGAATTCTATACTCGGCTCGTCGATATTCTGGTGCGTCGCTGGGTTTTGGCATTGCTGTTGACGGCAGGATTCAGCGCAGGCTCCTGGTGGATGTACCAGAGCACGCCAACGACGCTGGTGCCCCAGACCGATCAAGGGATCATTCTGGCCAGCATCTCGTTGCCTGATGCCGCTTCGCTGGATCGGACCAGTCGTTATATGGATGCAGTCAGTCAGCAGATCCAGGCGATTCCGGGTGTGGCGCATGTGGCTGCGGTTGCGGGCTACGATATTTTGAGCAGCGCCGTGAACAATGCGCGAGGCATCATGTTCATCAGTCTGGTGCCCTGGGAACAGCGTGACTTGACCGTGGATCAGCTCATCGGGCAGGTCATGCAGATAGGAGCGAAAACACCTGGAGGCAGTGCCATGGCGTTCAATATGCCGCCAATTCGTGGGCTGTCGACGACCGGTGGCTTTACCGGCTATCTGCAGTCCTATGCCGGCGCTTCCTCGGAAGAACTCTACATGGCGTCACTGAAAGTGATGCAGGCTGCCAACCAGCACCCGGCCCTGAATCGTGTATTCACGACATTCAACGTCAACGTGCCATCCTATCGCGCCAATATCGATCGCCAGAAGGCGTTGAGTTACGGCGTGGCTTTGGAAGACCTGAACGCCACCTTGTCGAATACTTTGGGCAATGGCTTCGTCAATTTCTTCAGTTACCAGAACCGAAACTTCCAGGTCTATCTGCAGAATGAGGATGAGTATCGTCAGAAGCCGGATGACCTCAACACCATTTTCGTGCGCAGCAATAGCGGAGAACGCATTCCGCTGTCCGAGTTCGTGACCCTCGAACGCCAGACGGGGCCAGCGGTCGTATCGCGCTTTGGGGTTTATCTTGGGGCGCAGTTCCAGGGTGGTCCGGCACAGGGGTACAGCTCGGGTCAGGCAATAGCCGCCATGGAGGAAGTGGTTCAGCAGACACTCGGTGATGACTGGGGAATGGGCTGGACAGGGACTGCCTATCAGGAAACCACACTGGGGAATACCGCATCACTGGCTGTTGGCTTTGGCATTCTGATGATGTTCCTGATCCTTGCCGCTCAGTATGAGAGCTGGTCCTTGCCGCTGGCGGTACTGACGGCTACGCCTTTTGCCTTCTTCGGTGCCATCAGCGGTATCATGATGCGAGGCCTCGAAGTGAGTGTCTATGTGGAGATCGGTGTGCTGGTGGTAGTGGGGCTGGCGGCGAAGAATGCCATCCTGATCGTCGAGTTTGCTGAGCTGCAACGTCGCGAGATGGGTAAGTCGATACGGGAAGCCGCGGTAACGGCCGCGAAGTTGCGATTCCGGCCGATCGTGATGACATCGCTGGCGTTTATTCTGGGAACGTTGCCGCTGGCATTGGCCACCGGAGCCAGTGACACCAGCAGCCATCACATCGGGACTGCAGTCTCGGTCGGAATGGCGTCAGTGGCGATCATTGGCAGCTGCTTAATACCCACCTTCTACGCCATGATTGCATCGGTTTCCGACTGGATCAGTCGCAGGCGGGGTGTGGTGGAAGCGCATTGACGCGCAGAGCTTTTCAAGGGCCGGTGAATCATCGGCCCTTTTTCGTTGTATCTCGAATGCTTTCTGGCTTTAGTAGAGGGAAAGGCTGGCTGTTATTGGATATGCAGGAAGGCTGCACCAATGGCAGCAGATCAGCCGCTCCTTAGCAGACTCAGCAGGTCTTCAATCATGATGGTGCCGCGAGCTTCGAGGGAGTAGCGCTCAGGATGGCGAAGCCAGGCGTAGAACAGGCCCGAAAGGGTCGCATGGAACAGATCTGCCGCGGCTTCCGGTGACAGAGTGGTCAGCTGTTGGCGCTCGGCGGCAAGCTGGAAGTACTTCAGCAGAACCTGAGAGATGTCGCCAGAGATCTCTTCCTGCATCGCTTGAGGGTCGATGTCGCTGAAAAATTCACAACGGTACATAAGGATAAAGTGCACACGTTTGTTACGCGGCAGCTCTGCTCTGGCAAAGCCTTTGATGCAGGCCTGACGAATCGCTTCCAGTGGACAGCTGTCGGCAATCGCAGAATCGACTTCATCGAACAGGTATTGAAAGGGCAGGTGGACACGGTCAAGCATGGCATGGAAAAGATCAGCCTTGTTCTTGAAGTGCCAGTAGACAGCGCCGCGTGTCATGCCGGCATGTCGGGCGATCTGCTCCAGCGAGGTGCGCGCCACACCGTGCTCCATGAACATCTCTTCGGCCGCATCAATCAGTGCTTCACGGGTTGCGGCGGCTTCAGCCTTGGTGCGTCGTGCCATTGGTTAAGAGCCCTTAGAACTTCTGCAAAAACAGGGGTGAGTGTATCGCAATGAAGGGGGGAAAACATCTATACATTTTTGTCTGTATGTTTCTTGCGCGATGGCGGCTTTGTTGGGGCTGTTGGCTGGTTTTTCAGGCAGAGTGGGCTGTTCTGAAAACTGCATTTGATCAAGCATTACGCAAAAACCTGTGGCCTGTGGCAGTATTTAGCATCGCAGACGCCTAGAATGCTCCTCAAAATGGATTTGAAACCCTGTCAGTTGCCATGTTTCGAGATTATCTTCCGTACTTTTTCGCCGTCATAATGTTAACCGCGATACCGGCTGAAGCTGAGGTGCGCAGGGTTGAACACCCGGACGGTCGGGTTGAATACACCAATATTGCCCCTCAACAAAAGGCTGAGGTGGTCAGCACCTATTACAAGTACCGTAATGCCAATGGTGTGCTGTCATTCAGTGATGAGAAGCCTGCAGGCGTTAAATATGAAGTCATACGTTTTGACTGCTTCGCCTGCACAGTCGATTCCGGTGTCAATTGGGAGACGACCCCGCTGTTCACGGATCGCTACCGCGAAACCATAGATGACATAGCGGCACGCCATGGCGTCGATAAGGCACTGGTGCGTGCCATCATCCATGCCGAGTCAGCATTCAATGCGCAGGCGCGTTCGCGAGTCGGGGCGCAGGGCCTGATGCAACTCATGCCGCAGACCGCAACCGAGCTGGGTGTCAGTAATCCATTTGATCCTGAGCAGAATGTTGATGGTGGCGTGCGTTATCTGGCGATGCTGCTTGAGCGTTATAACAAGAATACACGGCTGGCGACGGCTGCCTATAATGCCGGTCCGGGAGCTGTGCAGGAATATGGCGGTGTTCCGCCCTATGCAGAAACCCAGGCCTATGTTAAGCGCGTGGCGATTCTGCATCGGCGTTATCAGATGGCACAGTGAGTGAACGCATATCACGAGGGGGTCTGAATGCAAGACAAACTGACAGGTATGCTGGCAGGTCTCGCAATTGGAGATGCAATGGGTGCCAGTGTGGAGTTCATGCCGCCCGGCAGCTTTGACCTTCTGACCGGATTTCGAGATGGAGGCCCTCATGATCTGCCGGCCGGATACTGGACTGACGATACCTCCATGGCACTGTGTACAGCATACAGCCTTCTGGATTGTCGAGGGTTTGACCCCCATGACCAAATGCAGCGATTTGTGCGTTGGTTTCGAGAAGGCTACTGCTCGTCAACAGGCCGCTGTTTCGATATCGGTCATCGTACTCGCAGTGCGCTGCTGCGTTATGAGCGCACGGCTGACCCCTTTGCCGGTGAAGAATCCTTGGATCAGGCCGGTAACGGGACCCTGATGAGGCTCGCCCCCATCGTTATCCATGCCTGGCAGAGACCTGATCTCTTGCGTCTGGCTTCAGAGCATGGGCGCCTGACCCATGCCGATCCCCGGTGCCTGGATGCCAACAAGGCATTTGCCCTGATGCTGAAAGCGGCAATCACGGCGCATAGTCTCGCAGATGTGTGGCAAAGCCCCCTTTTGACAGAACTCTTGCCTGAGCTGGATGCCGAGGTGATTGGTGTCTGTTTGGGGTCTTTTCTGGAACGTGAGCCGCCTGCGATCCGTGCCACCGGATATGTGATCGATTCGCTGGAAGCGGCGCTTTGGGCATTCAGTCACAGTGACAGTTTCGAGCAGGGTATGCTCAAGGCGGTCAATCTTGGGGAGGATGCCGACACCGTGGGAGCGATCTACGGACAACTGGCAGGTGCCTACTATGGCCTGGAGGCCATTCCCTCCGAGTGGCGTCGCCAACTGTATGGGTACCAGACGTTAGTGGCACTGGCGCAACAGCTGGTGAGTGATTAAGTAGAACCGCTTGCGCGATCAATTTTGTAACGTTTGTTGCGATCCCTCCCGTGCTTTTTTGACCTGAAGCATCCTGAAGCACCCAGTCCCGCTATGCAGGTGGATTACCCGATCCTCATACGATAGTATCCAACGATTGTTTCAATGCGATTCGGCGTTTTTGTATCAGATTGATAACGGAATTGAATTGAAAATCTGATAATCAGTCACTGGACTGCAACAGGGACGGCGCAGCCTCTTTTCGCAGCTACTGCTCTGAGCCGCTGCTTCTCCACATGTGTTTCAGTTGAAAGCTCATGGCCTTGAGCAGTGCCAAGTCGCGCAATAACAACAAATATGGATCCACTTTTTACAGGAAAGGTAAGAATTCAATGATTGGGAAGGCGTCAACCTTGGGACGGGTTCTGGTCCTGGCGGGTGTTACTGTCGTGTCTGGATGTGCGATTACGCCAACGGATTTCAGTGCGGCCGATATGAATCGGATCAATGCAAGTGACAGACAGCTCGCATTTGCCGAGATGGAACCGCACGGTGAACTCATTTCATTGGAGGAGGCGATTGCCCGGGCGCTCAAATACAACCTGGATCAGCGCGTACGCATGCTGGAGCAGTCTCTGGCGTCTGGTGAGCTGGAAGCCGGCAAGTACGACATGCTGCCTCGCTTGATGGCCAGCGCCGGTTATAGCTGGCGGGACAACTATGGTAGCCGCTATTCGGCGCCTTATACTGACCCGGAAAATCTGGATACTGACCTCAGTACAGTGGATGTGTCGTCTGAAAAAACACATGAAACCGCTGATCTGGTCCTGTCCTGGAATTTGCTGGACTTCGGTGCCAGTTACTACACCGCCAAGCAGAATGCCGACAAGCTTCTGATTGCCAACGAAAAACGTCGTAAGGCAATGCACACGCTGATGCAGAATGTGCGTACCGCCTACTGGCGTGCCCTGGCCGCAGAAAAACTCAGCGAACGCGTTGGTGCAACCATCCGTGATGCTGAAAAGGCGCTACAGGACTCGGTGAAGCTGGCGGATGAGCGAGTGCGTGCACCGGATGAGTCCTTGCGTTATCAGCGTAACCTGCTGGAAAACCTGCGTCTGCTTGAAAGTGTTGAGCGTGAGCTGGCCAGTGCCCGCATTGAACTGGCTAACCTGATCGGTCTGCTGCCCGGTACCCGCTTCAAGCTTGAGGAGCCGGCAGCGCATGCCAAGCCCTTGGCGGTGGATGTTGAGCAGCTGGAAGTTCGCGCTTTGGTGCAGAACGCTGATCTGCGCGAACAGTTTTTCAATGCCCGTATCGCGGCTCAGGATACCCGTAAGGCGTTGTTGAAGTTGCTGCCGGGCATCAGTTTCGAATATGGCGGTTACTACGATAATGACCGTTACCTGATTGATGAACAGTGGCGCGCTGCCGGCGTCAAGGTCAGTTATAACCTGTTCAACCTGATTGCCGCTCCCAGCCGCATGAAGGCAGCAGAGCGCAATGAAACCCTGGCTGAAGCTCGACGCATGGCACTGCAAATGTCTGTGCTGACACAGGTTCACCTTGCGCGCCATCAGTACAACGACTCTCTGCGCCAGTTCGGTCGTGCCGACCAGATCTATCAGGTCGATGCCCAGCTGGAAGAGGTGGTGCGCGGCCGTTTCCAGAGCAATATGGTTGGTGAGCAGGCCCGCATTTCTGCCAATGTCACCACTATTCTTAGTGAGCTGCGTCGCTATCAGGCCATGGCAAAGGTGCAGGAATCGCTCGGGCGTCTGCAGGCCAGTATCGGTCTCGAACCTCAGCTGAACAGTCTGGATACTACCAGCCTGCATGAACTGCAGGGCCAGATCCGTGGCTGGCTGGAGCAAGATGTCTCTGAAATGGTGGCCATGGTGAATACCCCGGCCGAGGCTGAGCCGGCGCAATAATCTTATGGCAATCAACATGCGGTTCGTGCGACTGATACTGCTGCTGGCGCTTCCGTTGCCGGCAGCAGCGCAGAGTGAATATGCGCTTGATCAGGGTGAGCTGAGGGCTCAGTTGAGCCCGGCGCGTTATGCCATGCTGTCGGCTGAACTGGGTGGCAAAATAGACCAGAGCCCTGTGCGAGAGGGGGAGCGGGTCGAACAGGGGCAGTTGCTGATCAAATTCGACTGCGCGCTTCAAGCCGCTCAGCTACAGAAGGCCCGCGCTCAACTAGCGGGGGCACTAAACACCTACAAAGGCAGTCAGCGGATGGCTGAGTTGAATGCTATCGGCAGTGTCGAGCTCAACAACAGCAAGGTTGAGGTAGACAAGGCGCGTGCTGATGTTGCCTATCTGGATGCGACCGTTCAGCGCTGTTCGCTCAAGGCGCCTTATGCCGGTGTAATCGGTGAAAAAAAGGTGCGTGAGCAGGAGTTTGTACAGGCAGGGCAACCTTTGCTTGAAATTATCGACGACAGTGCGCTGGAACTCGAATTTATCGTGCCTTCACGTTGGCTAAGCTGGCTGGTGCCCGGTTATGCCTTTGAAGTGAGTATCGAAGATACCGGCCGAACCTATCCGGTTAAGCTTGCTTATACTGCGGCAAAAGTTGACCCCCTGAGCCAGTCGGTGAAAGCGGTTGCCGTTATTGACGGTCATTATGGCGAGCTGCTGGCAGGCATGAGCGGCCGGTTGCTGCTGACGCCGCCGCAACCTTGATATCCCTATTTGAAAGATTGTTAGAAATGGCCCCGCAGTAAAGAGCCTTTCAAGGAGCAGAAAGATGTCTACCCCCAACAACAAACCCGGTGCTGTTTTACCTAACCTGATGCAGTTGGAGCAGCGCCTGATGTTTGATGGTGCTGCTGTCGAAGCCAGCATCGATACCCTGGCAGACCATGTTGCTGACCAGCAGGCTGTGGAAACGGCTGATGATATGTTCAGCCTGGCGGTGGCTCACGGTCAGACACAGCAGGCAGCTGATCAGGCGCAGCAGCAGATCAAGAATTACTTTGAGCGTGCCAGTGCCGAGGAGCTGTTTCAGCTGTTCAACGGTGGTAAGGACACTTTGGATGCCCAGTGGCTGCAGTCGATGGAAGCACTGCGTCAGTCGATCCTGTCTGGAGAATACCAGATCAGGGTCGAGCTTCTGGACAGCGACACCATCAAGGGGGCGTTGGGTGCGTTTGCCGCCGAAGGTACGGATGGCGAGCCGACCATCTACCTGAACCGCGAGTGGGTTGAAGGTATTGCCGGGGAGCGGGACATCGTCAAGGTGCTGGTGGAAGAACTGGGCCACAGCATCGACAGCCTGGTCAATGCGGGGGGGGATACCGCAGGGGACGAGGGTGAAGCGTTTGCTGCAGCGGTTGCCGGTACCGAACAGAATGGCGTGATTTCGACTGATGCGTCAGCGACGCTGGACATTGACGGCGAAACTGTAGAGGTAGAATTCGCCACCTATGACTTCCAGACGGCATACGCAATTGTCGTTGATATCGAGAATAACGCTGAAGCACAGGACTGGATACCGGACGAAAACTTCGAGTATGCGATCGATAAGGAATCGAATACCCATAACTTCATTTACACAGCTAATGGTCTGGGCTCCGTAACCGTCATCGATGATACCGACAGCCGCTACTTCAGTGGTAATGATGTCTCTGCCATCGGTATTAACATCGGCGGAGAAACGTACTACGGCTGGATCAGTCGTCCGATCAAGGTGCAGGGTGAGGTCAAGGGCTTCTATTTCTGGACCGACACCGATTTTGTTGATTTCTCTACCGCGCAGGCGGACGGGAACCAGGATGGCGACAGCAGTACGGTGGACAACCGCGGCTTCATCCTGGCGGTCGACAAGGCATACTTTGACGGCCTTGGGTTTGTGTCTCGTTCAGGTGTCGCTTCCGATACCTACAAGGTCATTGGATCATCTTCAGACCGCGTCGATAATGCGCTGAATGCGCTGATCGATAGCAATACAGCACCTGTTGCCCAGGATGTAACCTCGGGAACCAGTAGTGGTACAACTGCGGCCATTGAGCAGGGTTATGGTGTTGCAGGCCAGAATGCTGGGGGGAACGTACTCGACTTTGCCAGTGATGCTGACAATGACACATTATCCGTCATAGCTGTTGGCCCCGGAAATGGTGCGGTTCAGACTGCAGTTGGTGAAACACCTGTTGTACTCAATGGCCAGTACGGCACATTGACGCTGAATGCCGATGGCACGTACACCTATGTTTTGAATAATACGCTTCCCCAAGTGGACGCCTTGAATGTTGGCGATCAGCTAAGTGATCAGTTCACTTTTACCATCAGTGATGGCAAGGGCGAGACTGACAGTGCGATTCTGACAATTCGGATCGACGGTACCAATGATGAGCCGACAGCCAATCCCGATTACAACCAGGCCAAGGAGTCAACGACTTTAATCGGCAGTGGTTTTGACTACACAGGCTATGGGGCCAGTGGCAATGTGCTGGGGAACGATGCGGACGTAGATGACCAGGGAGCTGAACTTAGTATCCAGGGGGTTCAGGTTTCAGGCAGCCTGTCTTCTGACAATGTCACTGTTGAGTCAGGTACGCTTTCTCTGCAATTCAGTTCAGGCAGTGGGTTTGCGGCAGTCAAGATTGGTGACTATCTGTATGTCAGTGTGGATGGTACAGCTGCTGGCTCTGGCGATGGTACGGGCAACTATGTTGCACTATATGCTGCTGACGATAGCGCCATCACCATCACGGTTAAAGGGACAGACGCATTAGGCAATGATGTGCTCGAATTCTCCGCGGTGCCGGCCGCATACTATGGCGCAAGTGGAAATATTGCCATTAATGATGTCGAAGCGTTTTTCCAGGCTAATGCTTGGGTGGCTGGTAATAGTAATCTCATGACTACCACACAGGATGGTGGGCAGACCAAAGTTGCTCAGCTTGCTGTTGCGTCAACGACTGGTAGTACAACGTTGAGCAATGTTTCAAGTTTGGATGGCACCATTGCGGTTGGCATGTCAGTGACGGGCGCTGGGGTACCTGCGGGTACTCGGGTCGAGAGTCTTGAGTACACCAACGGCATTCTAACGGGTGTGGTACTTGATGCCGAGTTGACAGATACAACTGGGGGCGAATTCACTTTTACAGGCGATGCTGGTGTTACTCAAACCTTGCAGGGAGCACATGGTGAGCTGGTGCTGCAGGCCGACGGCACCTACACCTATACGCCATTCACGGATAACCCTCTGCTGGCTGAAGGAGAGTCTGCGGTTGAGGTTTTCGACTACACCATGCGGGATAGTGCCGGTGTTGAGAGCACCAGCACACTTTACATTACTGTTTACGGTACAGGTTCAAATGACCCTTACCTGGGGCACGATAATGGCACGGCCGTTGAATCCGGCATTGACGCTGGTGGAAGCACTATAGGCTCTGATGCAACCGGCAACGTGCTGAATAATGATCAGGACATTTTCAACGGTGCCACTCCCGGTCTGAATAAAGTCACTCAAGTTGCAGTGCAAGGCTCCGGTGCCAGTACGATTTCGAGTGGCAGCTCTGCGGTCATCAGTGGCGAGTACGGCAGCCTGACACTGGCTTCGGATGGTACTTATACCTATGCCGTGAACGACAGTCTTGCCGTCGTGGATGCGCTGGCTCCTGGGGAGTCACTGACCGAGGTATTCACTTACCAGGTTACCAATGGATTTTCAAAAACCAGCTGGGCGACGCTGACGATCACAATTTCCGGCTCAAACGATGCTCCCGTTGCTGTTGCTGATACCAATACCATTCGTGAAAATGCCGTGGTGCCGGTTACTGGCTCCGTACTCAGCAACGATTCCGACGTTGATAACGGAGACTCTCTGAGCGTCACCGGAATCGGGACCACCTCTGCAGATACCGCCGTTACCGGTGGTACAACCGGTGTGGATGGCACAGACGTTACCGGGACATACGGTACGCTGACCATCGGAGCTGACGGCAGTTACTCCTATGCAGTAACCGCCGAAATTGCAGCGGGTATGGATGTGGACGATGTCTTCACCTACGAGGTTCGTGATACCAACGGCGGTATAACCACTAAAACCCTCACCATTACCGTTAGCGGAGGTAACGAGCCTCCGATTAACGCCTATCCGACCGTTGTCACCACAACCGGAACCGACCCGATTGTTTTTACTGGCGGCACTGAAATCAGCGTGGCTGACCAGGACGGTAACCTTTCCTGGGTCGTGCTTAAAGTCGATAACGGCGTTTTGAGCGTTACGCCAGGCTCGGCCAGTGTCGACGGTGAGGTCACAAGCGAGCTTCGCATCACTGGTACACAGAGCGAGATTAATGCGGCGTTAGCGACTCTGATTTACCAGGCCGACACTGCGTTTGCAGGTACAGACTACCTGACGATCATGAGTCAGGACTCTGACTTTGCCAATGACAGTGACAGTGTCGAAATCGTTGTGGAAGAGACTCTGGCGGTAAACGGCTACGGCCCGGTGAATGAAGGTTCCCAGTACGCCATGTTCGAAGTGACCGGCTACAACGGCCAGACGGTCGAGCTGGCGATAGAGAACGACACGGCGACGCTGACCAGTCCGACCATCGAGTACTCCACCGATGGCAGTGACTGGGCCGATTATGGAGTGGGCACCGAACCGGTGATGCCAGCCAACGGCACGCTGTACGTGCGCGTGGACATCAGCAGCGAGCACGACACCGTCTACGAAGGCACTGAAAACTTCAAACTGATAGCCACGGACAAGAACGTGGATGGCCTGACTGCGGAGGCCGTTACTGCCATCATTGATGACGGCAGCGGCACCAAGTATGGCCCGGGCATGCCGGGCGGTACACCGACGACGGATACGACAAGCCTGGATGATGATCGCAGTCTGGCGGTGAGCGGCTATGGGCCGGTGAACGAAGGCTCCCAGTACGCCATGTTCGAAGTGACCGGCTACAACGGCCAGACGGTCGAGCTGGCGATAGAGAACGACACGGCGACGCTGACCAGTCCGACCATCCAGTACTCCACCGATGGCAGTGACTGGGCCAATTATGGAGTGGGCAGCGAACCGGTGATGCCGGCCAATGGCACTCTGTACGTGCGCGTGGACATCAGCAGTGAGCACGACACCGTCTACGAAGGCACTGAAAACTTCAAACTGATAGCCACGGACAAGAACGTGGATGGCCTGACTGCGGAGGCCGTTACTGCCATCATTGATGACGGCAGCGGTACCAAGTACGGCCCGGGCATGCCGGGAGGTACGCCGGCTACGGACACCACCGGTCTGGATGACGACCGTCCCGTTATCAGCATTAACAATACCTCCGTTATCGAAGGCCAAGCGGCTCAGTTCAAGGTTGAGCTGTCGAATCCTTCATCAGAGGACATTACGTTTACGCCGAGCCTTGCGGGTGTGTCGGCTGCACTTGGATCCGATACCCATGCAGCCAATACACTTGAGGTATCGACTGACGGCGGTGCCACATGGACCATGGTGGTTACTGACGTCACCATTGCCGCAGGTGAAACAAGCCTCCTGCTCCGCCTTGGGACAAGCGACGATACCGAAATTGAAGTGGCTGAAACCTTTACCCTGTCAACGGGCACTGTCTCCGGTACGGTTGCAAATGCGGAAGGGGTAACCGGTACAGCGACGATTGGTGACAATGATGCGGCTAACACCCCGCCAGAACTTGCCGATACCAACCTGACGCTGACTGTAGCCGAGGATGCGGCTGCACCCACTGGAGCAGTTGGTTCTCTGCTGGGTGATTTTACCGGCGGTATCAGTGATGCCGATGGCGGTGCGCTTAAGGGGATTGCGGTTACCGGCATCGACTCCAGCAGGGGGACTTGGTACTACTCGTTGGATGATGGCGCTACCTGGAGCGAAGTTGGTACTGTCAGTGAAACCAGTGCGCTGCTGCTGGCAGATGACGGCAGCACCCGTCTCTACTTCCAGCCCACTCCCAATTTCAATGGTGATGTTGCCAGCGGCTTGACCTTCAAGGCCTGGGATCGCACGGAAGGTACGGCAGGCACACAGGTTGATACGACTCCTGTAGATACAACATCCAGCTATACCTCGACTGGCGGTATCGTGATACCCGGCACAGGGTCAGGAAGCATAACGGAACTCTCTGCGCTGGATATTTCGGGCCTTACAGGTTCTCTGGCTGATATCAACGTTACCCTGAATGGGCTCAGTCATGCCTGGCCCCAGGATATGGATATCCTGTTGGTTGGCCCTGAAGGCCAACAGGTCATACTGATGTCAGATGCAGGTGGAAATAGCACGAATGCCATTTCCGACCTGACTTTGTCGTTTGATGATGAAGCAAGTGCTGATCTGCCGCCGACAGGAAATGCGCTGTCGGGCGGAGCCTATAAACCGGCTAATTTGATTGATAATGAGGATCCGTCCGATCCGGACTTGTTCGATGGCATCAGCGGCAGCTTTGCCAGCCAACTTGCAGCCTTTGACGGTACAGATCCCAACGGTACATGGACGCTCTATATTGCTGATGATTATGTTGATAATCATGGTGGGAGTCTTACCAACTGGACGTTAACTCTGACTATGAGTGGCCAGGGCTCTCCATTCAGTACAGCGACTGATACCATCAGCGTGAGTGTGACGGCGGTTAACGACGCACCGCTGGCTTCCGGCAGCAGCTCCTTGCCATCCATTTCGGAGGATTCTGACAATCCGCCAGGGGATACGGTTGCGAACCTGTTCACCCCGAATTTTGATGACCAGACGGATGAAGTATCCGGCGGCAGCAGCGCCAATACGCTCGCCGGAATTGCCATCATTGACTACACCGAAGATACCGGCAAGGGTCAGTGGCAGTACAGCACGGATGCTGGTGGCTCCTGGACCACACTAGGCAGTATCAATGGCGATGCCAGTGCGTTAACGCTGGATGCAACGGCCATGCTGCGCTTTGTCCCGGCAGCCGATTACCATGGTGATGCCCCTGATGTGACTGTACGGTTGATTGACAGCAGTACCAGCGTCATCAATGCGGCTACTGTCGATGTCAGCAGTAATGGGGGTATTACTGCCGTCTCTGCCGATACGGTAGTGCTTTCCACCAGTGTGACGGCCGTCAATGACCTGCCGACAGGTACGGACGACAGCGTCACCACGCCTGAGGACACCCCCGTTGTGTTGACGGCAGGCGATTTCGGTACTTTTGCCGATGTGGATGGCGGCACGCTCGTAAAACTGCAGATCACGACTCTTGAGAGCAGCGGCAGCCTGGAGTACTTCGATGGCACGAACTGGAACCCGGTGACGCTGAATCAGGAGATCACCAAGGCCGATATCGATGCAGGCAAGTTGCGTTTTGTCCCCGGAGCCGATGAAAACGGCAGCCCTTACACAACGGCTGGTTTTAAAGTGAGTGACGGCACTGCCTACAGTGCTGATGCCTATACGCTTACCGTCAATGTCACGCCTGAAAATGACGACTTCACCGACGACAACGAAACCCTGAACGTGAACGAGGATAGCGGTGAAACCACCGGTACTTTGCTGAGCGGTACCAGCAGCGTCGATGGCCCGGTGACGGTGAAGAGCTTCACCATCGCGGGTGAGTCAGGACTGTTTACTTTGGACAGTGCCTACAGCGTGGCTGGCAAAGGGACGATCACCGTCTATACCGATGGCAGCTACAGCTTCACGCCGGCAGCAAACTGGCATGGAACCTTCCCCGTAGTCAGCTATGTGCTGACCGATGGCTCGGGTTCGGATGACACCTCTACCCTCGCGATAACTGTTGATTCGGTGAATGATGATTTCACCGACGACAATGAAACTCTCAACGTGGATGAGGACAGCGGTGAAACTACCGGCAATCTGTTGATCGGTACCAGTAGCAACGATGGCCCAGTGACGGTGAAGAGTTTCAGCATCGCCGGTGAGTCTGGACCGTTCACATTGAGCGCTGTCTACAGCGTGGCAGGTAAGGGGTCGATCACCGTCAATGCCGATGGCAGCTATAGCTTCACGCCGGTAGGTAACTGGAACGGTGTGTTCCCCGTCATCAGCTACGTGGTGAGCGATGGGTCGGGTACGGATGATACATCCACCCTGACAATTACCGTTGATCCGGTGAATGATGTACCGGTATTTGTAGGCCAGAGTGGTCCCTTGGGAGATGACATCAGTGTGGTTACGCCTGAAGGTACACCGGTGGGCGGCACCCTGGAGGCTGAAGACCCCGATGGTGATGATCTGACCTTCGAAAAGGCGACCGATCCGACCAATGGAACGGTCACCGTCGATCCTGAAGGAAACTGGGTCTATACCCCGAACCCGGGCTATTCCGGCAATGACAGCTTCACTGTAACTGTCAGCGATGGCAAAGGTGGCACCGACATCATCACGGTCAATGTCGAAGTAACGCCGAAGCCGGTGGTAATACCGCCGCCTGCGCCTGCAGAGCCGACACCGACACCGGATGTTCCGCCGCCGCCACCGGTCGAGATTCCGGAAATGCCGCGAGTGGAAGCGGTAGTCGAACCGGCTCCTGTGCCTGAGATCGGGCAGCTGATTGTCCAGCGTGACATTCCGGAGCAGAACTTTGTCTCCAGCAACGGTATCACACTGATCAGCTTCACCATTCCGACCGATACCTTCGGTCATACGGAACCGGGTGCAGAAATCACCCTGTCAGCCGTGTTGGCTGATGGGCGCGATCTTCCGGATTGGCTGCTGTTTGACCCCGAGAAGGGCGAGTTCCGTGGCGTAGCTCCCAAGGGCTTTGATGGCACTCTGATTATCCGCGTGATTGCGCGTGACCAGGATGGCAACCAGGTAGAGACCATGGTCACGATCCAGGTGCGTTCGGAGCAGGCGGAAACCGCTGATGTGATGCACGACGGCAAGAGTGGATTGATGCAACAGCTCCAGGCCAACAGCCAGTTTGCCTGGAAAGCGGAACGTGACCGCCTGATCCACCTGGCACGTGCTGCTGCAGAAGAGCGGAGTGGCAATGCCTGAAGGGCTCCAACCGGAAATCGGCCAGCAGAACACCTCCGAGGTGATGCTGGCCACCCTGCTGCACCTGATGCGGCGGGCACGTGAAGCGGCTTCTGCCGCTTCTCTGCGTTTTGTGCTGGTCAATGAAAGCCATGCGTTGCTGCCGTATCGGCAGGCTGCTCTTTGGACCTCTGACCAGGGGGTCGAGGCGTTGTCAGGTGTTTCGGCGGTTGAACGTCAGGCACCCTATGTCCATTGGCTCGAGCGTTGGTGCAAACAGGCCGACTCGGCGGCCACAGGTGCTGCTGGACTGGATCTGCGCTCGCTTTCAGGGTCCGATGAGTGGGCTGGATGGCAGGAATGGCTGCCGCCTTTTCTTGCGGTTATTCCGTTGCCTTCACGGGATGGCTTTGCCGGTGGGCGGTTGGTTTTGGCGCGGGAAAAACCCTTCACACCTGCGGAGCTTTCCATGCTGCAGGAGTGGTGTGATGCCTGGGTACAGGCCTATGCCGCCCTGCAGCCCAGACGCTGGTTGCATCCTTTGCATGCTGCACCCACGGCGGGCCGTAAAAAACGCTGGCTGATCCGCAGTGGAGTGGTACTGGCAATCGCCTTGATCTCGGTCTTGCCGGTGCGGCTGACCGTATTGGCTCCGGCTGAGCTGGTGCCGCTTGATCCTGCCATTATCCGCGCCCCCATGGATGGCATCATTGATGATGTACTGGTCTCACCTAACCAGCGGGTGGCAAGTGAACAACCCTTGTTTGCCTTTGATCGGGTATCCCTGGCCAGCCGACTGGAGGTGGCCGAGCGGTCATTGACCACCATTCAGGCCGAATACCGTCGCAATGCACAGCGAGCCCTGTTTGATCCCGAGAGCAAATCGGAGCTGGCTGTTTTGCAGAGCCAGATCGCCGAGCGGCAGGTGGAAGTTGAGTATCTGCGTGAACTCAATCAGCGCAGCCAAGTGCCCGCACCACGCGAGGGGGTCGTCCTGTTCGAAGATGCCGGTGATCTGATAGGGCGGCCAGTGGTAACGGGTGAGCGGATCATGGTGGTGGCGGATGAGCATAAAACGCAGGTCGAAGCCTGGGTGTCGCCAGCCGATATGGTGAACCTGCTCCCGGGCAATGAGGTCAAGCTGTATCTGGCTGCCGATCCCGTCAATCCTGTCAGCGCACGCATCAGCTATGTCGCACACCTGGCTGAGCAGCGCCCTGATGGACAGTTTGCGTATCGGGTACGGGCGCAACTGGATGAGCAGGGGCAGCCTTCTACCCCGCGCGTTGGCTTGAAAGGGACCGCCAAGCTTGAAGGTGAGACGGTATCACTCATCTACTGGGTACTGCGCCGTCCCTGGAGTGGGTTGCGGGGCTGGATCGGGCTGTGAAACAGCAGACAGCTGCCGCTAAACTGCCCGCTCTGAGAGATGAAATCAGGCTTCATCCCGGGCCTGATTCCGCTCAGGGTGAACCGACCTGGTCATTGCATGATCCTCTGCGAAACCTCTATTTCCGCATTGACTGGCTGACGTTTGAAGTACTGTGTCGCTGGTCGCTGGAGGACCCCGCTCTTATCCTGATATCCCTGAAGCAGGATACGACTCTGAGGATTGAGCCCGAAGCCATCGATGAAGTGGTGAAATTTCTGCACCAGCATGAGTTGGTCAAGGTGACTCACGCCAGCAGTACGGAGCGCTTCTGTGAACGCTTGGAGCAACGCAAGACCTCTCCATTGACCTGGTTACTGCACCGTTACCTGTTCTTCCGCTTGCCACTGTGGCGCCCTGACGGCTGGCTGGAAAGGACTCTGCCAGCCGTGCAATGGCTTGGCAGTCCCCAGTTCGCCCTGATCAGTATGTTGGCACTGTTGCTGGGGCTGTTTGAGGTTTCGCGCCAATGGGGCAGTTTTACTTCTACGCTGGTTGATATGTTCAGCCTATCAGGACTGCTGGCCTACGGTGTAACTCTGGTATGCGTAAAGTTTCTGCATGAGTTGGGGCATGCCCTTACGGCCAAACACCTTGGCTGCCGTGTACCAACGATGGGAATCGCATTTCTGGTGATGTTTCCCATGGCCTATACCGACGTCAATGATGCCTGGAAACTGCCATCACGGAAGCAGCGCTTGCTGGTGGGGGCAGCGGGCATTCGCACCGAGTTGACGATAGCAGCCTGGGCCACATTCGTCTGGGGGTTCCTGCCGGACGGCCCGCTGCGTAATGGCGTTTTCTTGCTGGCAACCACTACCTGGATTTCGACGTTGCTGGTCAACGCTTCTCCCTTTCTGCGCTTTGACGGCTACTTCCTGCTGATGGACTGGCTTGATCTGCCCAATCTGCACCAGCGCGCATTTGCGTTGGCCCGATGGGACCTGCGTGAACGACTTTTTGGATGGGGAGACGAACGGCCCGAGTTTTTCAGGCCCACACGTCACCGCTTATTGATTCTCTTTTCCTGGGGAACCTGGTTATACCGCCTTGTGGTGTTTATCGGTATCGCCGTCATGGTGTACCTGATGTTCCCCAAACCCCTGGGACCTGTGCTGGCTGCCATCGAGATCGGCTGGTTTATCCTGCGACCGGTGGTCAACGAACTAAACGTCTGGCTGGAGCGAAAACGCGACATCATGAACAGTAAACGCAGCCTTCGCAGTCTACTGCTATTGGTAACAGCCCTGTTGGTATTGATACTGCCATGGGACAGCCGCATTCATACTCAGGCGCTGTTGACGCCTGCGCAGTCACAACCGGTATTGTCACCGGGGGATGCCCGTATCGATGCGATAGTGCCAATCGATGGCAGCCCTGTGGAGCTGGAGCAGCCCTTGTTCCAACTGGTATCGCCTGATCTGCTGGCACAATACCAAAGTGCTCGGGCTCGCTTGCAGGGGCTTGAACGGCAGCGTACCGCCAATCGGCTTGACCCTGAACTGCACCAGCGCCTGGCGGTCACCGAGTCAGAAAAACGCAAGGTACAGGCCGAGCTGGACGGGCTTGAGCAACAGTTGTTGCGATACCAGGTGCTAGCCGAACAGGCCGGGGTTTTCAAGCTGACGTCACCGGACCTCAAGGCGGGCACCTGGGTCGCCGAGAACGAAAAACTGGGTGAAATCATCCAGCCGGATCGCTGGCAGGTACATGGTTACCTGCCCGAAACCGAGCGAGATCGGGTGCATGAGGGTGACAGGGCACGTTTCTTTGTGGAGTCAGGGCATTTGTCGCCAGTGGAATTGATCGTGGTGCGTATCGATACCGACGCGACCCGAGTGCTGGCCGATGCCATGCTGGCGTCTACCCGCGGTGGTGAGCTTCTGGTTCGTGAGCAGGGCGATATGCTGATTCCCGAACAGGCGCTGTACCGACTGACACTGGAGTTGGCGCCGGGGGCCGAAAACCGATTCCAGGCTCAGAATCTGGCCGAACTTCGTGGCAAGCTTGTGGTGTACGGTGAACGGCGTGCATGGGGCTGGCAGTACTGGCGAACAGCTGCGGCACTTTTACGCCGTGAGCTGGGCTTCTAAGGGGTAAACAGCCTGCTCAGGTTGAGCCTGTGTTCGCATCACTCTATAGTCACACGGACCTGGCTCAACCGGATACATAAAGCCCATGTGGTACCAGACAACCATCCGACTCAAGTCGCGCTCGCGCGGCTTTCACCTGATTACCGATGAAATTGAACAGGCCATGCCGGAGCTGCGGCAGGTCAAGATTGGTCTTCTGCACCTGTTGCTGCAGCATACCTCTGCCAGCCTGACGCTGAACGAAAACGCCGATCCAACTGTTCGCGCCGATTTCGAAGCCTATTTCAACCGTGCAGTGCCCGAAAATGAGCCTTATTACCAGCACATCTATGAAGGCCCGGATGACCTGCCGGCTCATTTCAAGAGCAGTATTCTGGGGGTCAGCCTGACACTGCCCGTCACCGAAGGGTGCCTCAATCTGGGAACCTGGCAGGGCATCTATCTGGGCGAGCATCGTAACCACGGCGGAAGTCGCCGCATCATCGCCACCTTGCAGGGAGAGTAAGCGTGCCGGAGCAACCATCACTATTCGACACTGCTGAAGACATGGATGAGAACCAGGCGCCACATGGCAGCGAGAAGCCTGCGTCCACTCATGCTGCTTCTCGTACTGCTTCAGAGCGTCCTCTCAGGGTGCTGCACAGCTCCGACTGGCATCTGGGGCGCTTGCTGTACGGGCAGAAGCGCTATGAAGAGTTCGAAGCCTTTCTTGACTGGATGCAGGTTCAGATCGTGGAGCAGTCCGTCGATATCCTGCTGATTGCCGGAGACCTGTTTGACACCACAACACCGAGTAACCGGGCGCAGTCGCTGTATTACCGTTTCCTCAATCGGGTATCCGCTTCCAGTTGCCGCCATGTGGTCATCATAGGGGGAAACCACGATTCGCCCAGTTTCCTGAACGCTCCGGCCCAGCTGCTCAAGGCACTCGACGTGCACGTGGTCGGCGCAGCCTGTGATGACCCGGCCGACGAAGTCGTGCTGCTGCGCGATGGGAGCGGCCAGCCGGAAGCGATCATCTGTGCGGTACCTTACCTGCGTGATCGAGATATTCGACAGGCCGAGGCCGGAGAAAGTCTTGAGGACAAGGACCGAAAACTGGTGATCGGTATCCGCGAGCACTATGCAAAGGTGTGTGCTGCTGCCGACCAGTTGCGTACCGAGCTGGAGGTGCAAGTGCCCCTGATCGGCATGGGACACCTGTTCGCCGCCGGTGGCAAAACCCTGGAAGGGGACGGCGTACGCGATCTTTACGTGGGCTCGCTGGCACAGGTGGGTGTTGATGCCTTCCCTGAGTGTCTCGATTATGTGGCCTTGGGCCATTTGCATGTACCCCAGGCCGTGGCTGGCTGCGAGTACATCCGCTACAGCGGATCGCCACTGGCGATGGGCTTTGGCGAGGCCCGGCAGCAGAAAAGTCTTTGCCTGATCGAGTTTGAGGGGCGACGCCCGAGCCTTAGCCTGTTGAATATCCCCCGATTCCAGCGGCTGGAACGGATCAAAGGCGATCAGGCTGCGCTGGAAAGTGCTCTTGACCAACTGGCAGAAGAAAGTGAAGCGATCTGGCTGGAGGTTCTGTACGAAGGTGAACAGGTCGCGGCTGACTTGCGCCTATGGCTGGAGCAACGAGTCGAGGGGACCGAACTGAGCCTGCTGCGCGTGCGCAACAACCGTGTTGTGGATCGTATTCTTTCGCGCAGTGGCGAGGAAGAAACACTGGATGATCTCAAACCGACAGAGGTGTTCGACCGGGCGCTGGCAGCTCACCAGATACCCGATGCTCAACAGGCCGAGTTGAAGCGACTCTTTAACGGCCTGCTGCAGGAGATGGCAGAGCAGGACCACCGCGCCGAGTGATCAGCGCGGCTCGATACCTGAACGAGCCAGGCGCTGGCGGCTTCGCCGCTCACGCTGAAACAGATACAGGCCGGATGCGAGAATGATGGCCGTGCCCAGCCAGGTGATGGTGTCAGGGTAGTCGTTGAAGAGCAGATAACCCAGTGCGGTAGCGCTGATGATTTCCAGATATTGGAAGGGCGCCAGCAGGCTCGCAGGAGCATGTTTGAAGGCGGCATTGATCAGGCAGAATGCGATGGCCGAAAGGCTGCCCATCGTTAACAGCAGAGGCCATTGATCAAGCATGTCAGGGCGCCACTCCAGTTGGGGGATGCCAGCCGGGTCACCCAGCAGTATCGCCAGTGCCAGAAACAGGCAGGCGAATACGCCACTCCAGAACTGAGAGGTCAGGCCGCTGATCTGACCGGACAAGTGTCTCAGTGTTGCCATATGGGCGGCGTAGAACGTAGCAGCCAGCAAGGGCAAGAGGGTGACCCAGCCGTAGGCTTCCCAGTTGGGACGGATGACGATAAGGGCACCCAGCAGACCTACGAAAACCGCGCCGTACTGGTGGCGACCGACTTTCTCGCCCAGAAACCAGGCGGAGAACAAAAGCAAAATCAGCGGCTCGACGAAAAAGATCGCGATGTTATTGGCCAGTGGCAGGTAGATCAGCCCCCAGAACAGAAAGGTCACGGCAGCGGCAATCCAGAGGCCTGATAGCATCAGTTGCCCGATGACTGGCCGGATGGCAAATCCCGCCCTGTCGCGGGTCATGAACCCCAGCAACAACAGGGTCTGCATGGCGAAACGTACAAAGCCGATCTGAGCGGGTGATAAAGCCGGGGCGAGCAGCTTGCCGATGGCATCCATGCCGGGAATGAGTAACATGGCCAGAGTGATAATGCCCATGCCCTTCTCCGTGGGCGACAGGGCGTGGGTATGATGACGCAGCCGTTGCAGCATACTTCCTCGCGGATGAAGATCAGAAAAACCGAATATAGTAACAGACCAACCGACAGCAACTGAACCAGGCCCTCATGCGCATACTTCAGATCCGTTTTAAAAACCTTAACTCCCTGTCTGGTGAGTGGCAGATTGACCTGACGGAGCCTGCCTATACTGCCGATGGCATCTTTGCCATTACCGGCCCTACAGGGGCTGGCAAGTCGACGCTGCTTGATGCCATCTGTCTGGCGTTGTATGGACGCACGCCCCGGCAGAGCCGCGTCAACGCCAGTCAGAATGAAGTGATGTCGCGCCAGACGGGAGAATGCTTTGCGGAGGTGGTGTTTGAAACGCCCCAAGGACGCTGGTGCTGTCACTGGAGTCAGCACCGCAGCCGCAAACGGCCTGATGGGTCGTTGCAACAGCCAAGGCATGAGGTCTCCGAAGCGGACACAGGCAAGGTACTGGTCACCAGGCTCAAGGATGTGGCCGATACCATCGAGCGCCTGACCGGGATGGACTTTGACCGGTTTACCCGTTCGATGCTGCTGGCTCAGGGAGGCTTTGCGGCTTTCCTGCAGGCTGACCCCGATGAGCGAGCCCCCATTCTGGAGCAGATTACCGGCACTTCCATCTATTCCGACATCTCCATCGCCGTGCATCGGCGCAAGGGGGAGGAAAAACAGAAGCTGGAACAGCTCAAGGCGGCACAGTTAGGCCTGCAGCTGTTGGATGATGATGAAGAAGCGACCCTGAGCCGCGAGTTGGCGGCACTCGATGAACAGGTCCGCGAGCAGCAACAGCAGGTGGAGCATCAGCAAAGCCTCGTCAACTGGCGCCTGCAGCTGGATCGGGAGCATGAACAGCTTAAGCGTCTGCAGCAGGATCAGGAACGGCTGGATCAGGACTGGCAGGCTTTCACGCCTCAGCAGCAGGTGCTGGAACAGGCACTGAAAGCGGAAGCGCTTCGTCCGGATTTTGCTCCGTTGTGTCAGCGGCGGCGTGATCTCGCTCAGGCACAAGAGGGGATGTCCCGGCTGCAGGCACAACTTCCTGAACTTGAAAAATCCACTCATCAGGCCGGTGTGCAGTTGGACAGGGCGGTTCAGCACCGGCAGCAGGCTGAAGAGGAGCTGGAACGTCAGCAGCCTCTGCTCAGACAACTGCGTGAGCAGGATTATGCGATTGGCTTGAAGCAGAAAGAGCTGCAGCAGATGCGTGCACAACTGCCGGCCGACGTGCTGCAAGGACCGGCACCCGACCCCGATCTGCTGGTGACCGCCATACAGCAGACCGAATCCGAGCTGAAAGTGCTGCTTGGCAATGACAACCGCGATGAGCTGAAACAACAGCAGGAAGAGATCCGGACACGGGGCGAGAGCCTCGGTGAGTTGCGTGGTCTGGTGCGTCAGTCAGACGAATTGACACAGGAGCATCAGGCCCTGGTGGCAGGGCTGGCTGAGCAGGATCGGCAGCAGCAGCTGGGACAAGAGCAGCTGCTGCAGGTACGCAAAGAGATCGAAACATTGTTGCGCGAGCAGCAGGACCTGCAAAAGCTGCAACGGCTGGCTGATCGAATCGCCGATCTCGAGCAGCAACGGCATGAGCTGGAAGCCGGAAAGCCCTGCCCGCTGTGTGGTTCCACAGAGCATCCCTGGCGCAGTCAACACCCGCCTGAATTAAGTGAGGAGAAGGCTCGGCTGCACACACTTGAGTCTCGATTGGCCACTCGGCAGTCTGAGTTGCAGCAGCTTGAGATCGGGCAGGCTCGTCTGCTAGCACAGATTGGCAGCCAAAGGCAGCAGACTGAGAGGCTGCTGCAGAAGCTGCAAGCGCTGGAATCGCCTATTCAACAATGCCTGCAGCCTTTGGGCTGGCAGACGTGCCCCAGCCGTGAGGTGATCGAGCAGGCATATCGGGACACCGGAGAGCACTGGAAGCAGCTCAAGCAGCGATTGGATCGCATTGACGCACTTGAAGTCGAACAAAAACGGCAGCAGCAGGAGCAGCAGCGTCAGCAGCAACGCTTGGCCGTGGACGGTGTCGAGGCTGAATTGGCCGAATTGAGGCAGCAACGCGCGGCCCTTTCACCTGAGCCGGATACTGACGCCCTGGAAAAACGCTTGCAGGCTTCGGTTGTGCAGGCACGCACGGTGCAGGAGCAGGCGCAGGCCGAAGCGCATCGCTGCGAACAGATGCTCAACCAGCGGCGCCTGCAGATCAGTGACAGCGAAGCGTCCATGCGGCGTCTGCAGGATGAAACCGAACAGATGCAGTCGGCGTTCATGCAGGCGTTGTCGCAGAGCCAGTTTAAAGATGAAGCTCAGCTGCAGGCAGCACTGAAACCGGCTGAGCAGTTGCAGCAGTTGCAGCGTCAGGCTGAAATGCTGAAGTCCAGAGGGGCAGAACTGAAGGCGCTGCGTGATCGCTGTGAACAGGCCGTTACCGTGTTGCAGCAACAGGCATTGAGTAATGAGCCGATTGAGCATCTGGAAGACGCATTGCAGCAGTTGAAGGCACATCAGGCCCAGTTGTTGCAACAACGCGGCAGTCTGCAGCAGCAGTTGAGTCGCAACGAATCGCTCAAGCAGCAGTTTGGCGAGCAGCAGCGAGCGATCGACGCCCAGCAGCGTGAGCTCAGTCGCTGGGAGCAGCTGCATGAACTGATAGGCTCGGCTGATGGCAAGAAATTCCGCAACTTTGCGCAGGGGCTGACGTTCGAGCTAATGGTGGGTCATGCCAACCGGCAGCTGCAAAAGATGTCGGATCGCTATCTGCTGGTACGGGATGCCGAACAGCCACTGGAGCTGAACGTAATCGACAACTATCAGGCTGGCGAAATTCGCTCCACCAAGAACCTGTCCGGAGGTGAGAGCTTCCTGATCAGCCTTGCGCTTGCGCTGGGTCTGTCCGGCATGGCCAGCCGCAACGTGCGGGTGGATTCACTGTTCCTGGATGAGGGGTTTGGCACTCTGGATGAAGAGGCGCTGGAAACGGCGCTGGATACCCTGTCTGGACTGCAACAGGAAGGCAAGCTGATCGGGGTGATCTCGCATGTTCAGGCGCTCAAGGATCGCATCAGTACGCGGATTGAAGTGTCGCCGGTCAGTGGTGGTCGCAGTCGAATTACAGGGCCGGGGTGTCGACGCCTGGATTGAAAGACGTGGTCGACCGGCCGGTTGGGTGCATAAGCTGGACTTGCCGACAGGCCCCTCTATGCTGAAGGTTGTATCGGACAGGGAGCGGGATGATGCGAACAAGCTGGCGACATCTGTTTGACGAGGGCGGTTTCAATTTCGACGGGGTGCTGGCGCCCTTGCAGGAAGTGTTGGGGCCTGATGAGCAGTCGCTGCCGGATTTGCGGGCACGTCAGCCTGCACTGGCACGCGCGCTGCTGCAGCTGCAGCTGCCCGCCTGGCTGGTGTCCGAGTTGATCAGCGATCATAACGACCTGATCTACCGTCGTGCCATTGATCAGGCATTGCTGAGCATGCAGGAACAGGGCTGGGGAGCACCGCCGGTTGGGTTTTGCGTGCTGGTGATGGGGTCCGGCGGGCGTCATGAAAGCCTGTTGCACCCGGATCAGGACAACGCGCTGATTGTTGAGGATTACCCGCCGGAAAGGCATACCGAGATTGACAGCTGGTTCCTCAATTTTGCCGAGCGCTTTACGGCGACCCTGGACGAAGCGGGTATTCCTTTCTGCCGTGGGGAGGTGATGGCCTCAAGGCCGCTGTGGCGCAAGCCGATCAGCGAGTGGTGCCATCAGATGCACTTATGGATGGGGCAGCGCCGGGTCAAGCTGGTGCAGATGAGCAATATTCTGCTCGACTACTCACCGGTCTATGGCGATGAGGCGTTGGCTGAGCGCCTGCGCGTCTTTATTCAGCAGCAGATACCGGAAGCGGGGCTGTTCCTGCACGAGATGGCAGAACTGTTCGATGAAGCTCCGGTGGCGCTGGATCGCTTTGACCGTCTGCAAGGGGATGGCCGTGATGCCCCGCACCCCAACGCCATCAATCTGAAACGCCAGGGGTTGTTGCCGCTGACGGCAGCGTTGCGTTTACTGGCATTGAAGAAGGGCTGTCCCGAAGTCGCCTCCCGTGCGCGGATCGAGTGGATGTGTCGGCATCAGGTTTTAACGCAGGACCTGTGCTGGCGGTTGAAACGCGCCTTCGAGCACTTGATGGATCTCCTGCTGAGGTCCCAGCTCACCACCCTGTCGGCAGGGGGAACGGCAGATAATTGGCTGGATCTGAGTACGCTCTGTGATGCCGAGTTGCGAGGGCTGCAATGGGATCTGCAACAGGTTAAAGCGTTTCAACATCACGTTCGGCATGGCAAATGAATACCCGGTCATGACTTGTAATGAGAATATGTTTCATTTATATTTCCATGTTAATGATATTTGTTCTCATGTTCAGGGTGGTGAGTTGCGATGATTATCTGTATCTGCAAGCGCGTCAGTGATCGTGAAATCAGACGCCTGGTCGATGAGGGAGCAACCTCCCTTGCCGACATCCGCAGAGAGACTGAACTGGGCACTCAGTGTGGCAAGTGTGCCTGCGAAGCACGCCGTATCGTACGTGAGCTCAACGAAGATCAGGGGCCCTTGGCCGGTCTGGTCAGTCTCGCCTACGAGTTGAGCTGAGCCTCAGACTGACTCCCGCCTTCCTCGTCGGGTGCTGTCGGCAGCTCCAGTACCAGACAGGCACCTGACAGCTGCTGGGGTTCATCCACCCAGAGTCGCCCTCCCAAGTGATTGATAATGCCGCGGCTGATCGGTAATCCCAGCCCGGTGCCTCGTGGCCGGTTGCCACTGCCGCCCGTTTCGGCACTCTGTTCTATCTGATGAAACTTCTCGAACACTTTATCTCGTTCGGCTTCAACGATGCCGGGTCCATTGTCCTCCACATGGACGCGGCAGCGGTGCTTGTGCACTTGCACTGACAGCAGTACCCGGGGGTTGCTGCTGTCGGCAAACTTGCTGGCGTTGTCCAGCAGGTTGATCAGCACCTGCAAGAGCCGATCGGGGTCCGCCATAACGGGGCAGTGAGTATCCGGCAGTTGCACCACCAGCGTGACAGATCGCTGCTGGAACAGCTGGGTCACAGAGTCGACTGCCTGTCGGCACAGCTCGACCAGATCACAGCGCTCAGGATGAAGCGTCATGCGCCCGGACTCCAGCCGTGCCAGATCAAGAATCTCATCGATCAGGCGTGACAGTCGCTCGCTTTCACGGACGATGATCTGCAGGAAGTGGTGTTGCTGTTCCGCCGGCATCGCCTCGGCATCACTGAGAATTTCGGCAAAGGCTCGGATCGATGTCAGGGGGGTGCGCAACTCATGGCTGACCATCGCTACGAATTCATCCTTGAGTCGATCCAGCTCTCTGAGCCGTTCGTTGGCTCGGCGCAGCTCATTGCCGATCTGCTCCAGCTCGGTGGATTTCTGTTCCAGACGTCTGTTGTATTCCAGTGTCTGCGAAGTGGTATCGAGGATACTCAGGATCGATGCCATATCCAGTGCCTCGCCACGGACTACCGAGTTAATCAGGATACGTGCGGTGGCGCTGCCCAGCGCGCCGGTCAACTCCTGCTGGGCACGCGCGATCAGCGCGGTTGTCGCGGGAGTGTCATCCTGGGGCGCGGGGATGTGGCCACCAAACAGGCGTAAGGTGGCACTGCTGCCAAGGTAACGGTTGAGCAGGCGATAGAGTTCGTAGCGGTTGGCCTGCCCCTGCCAGATGGCGGCCTGTTCGGCTTCCGGCCGCAGGGCATTGGTGAACAAGGCAGCCTGGGTCTGCTCCATGTGACTTTGACGGCTGAACAGCGACACGCCGACCAGCAAGCCGATATTAACCAGCATGCTCCAGAACAGTGCGTGGGTGTAGATATCCCAGCCTTCCAGCCCGAACAACGCATAGGGGCGCAGCAGCTCAAGTCCAAAAGGACCCTGATCGATAAAATCGGTACTCATCCACCCTGACAGGGCGAAACCGGGGATCAGCAATGTCCAGGCCCAGACCAGAATACCTGCCAGCAGCCCTGCTGCCGCTCCGTTGCGACTGGCACCGCGCCAATAGAGTCCCAGCAGCAGGGCGGGTGCAAACTGGGACGCCGCGGCAAAGGAGACCAGACCGATGGTGACCAGGCTGTAGGCTTCGCCAATCAGGGCGTGGTAGAGATAGCCCAGAATCAGAATCAACACGATGGCAATGCGGCGAATGCCCAGCAGCCAGCCGGACAGATCACGGGACTGCTGCAGATGCAGGCTTCTCCAGCGCAGCAGCAGCGGCATGACCAGCTGATTGCTGACCATGGTCGACAGGGCAATGGTTTCGACGATCATCATGCTGGTGGCCGCCGACAGGCCGCCGATGAATACCAGCAACGGCAGCCAGTTAAGCCCGGCAGACAGGGGAAGCGTCAGCACGAAGTTGTCCGGCTCACCGGTGGCACTCCCGCCCAGCAGGCCGGCCAGAGCGATCGGAATCACGAACAGGTTGATCAGCAACAGGTAGAGCGGGAACAGCCAGCAGGCTCGTCTGAGATGCTGTTCGTTGACGTTCTCCACCACCAGCACCTGAAACTGGCGCGGCAGGGTGATGAACGCCAGAGTGGCCAGGATCAGAGTGCCAAACCAGCCCAAGGTTCCCCCCGGGATCTGGTCAAGGCCGAAACTGCGGCTGGCTTCGGGCAGTATGGCCGCTGCCTGAGCAAAGAGCGCTTCCGGCCCCGGATACAGCACGAAACAGGCGAACATGCCTACCGCGATAAAGGCGAACAGCTTGACCAGCGACTCGAAGGCGATTGCTGTCACCATCCCCTCATGACGCTCACTGGCGTCCAGGTGGCGGGTGCCGAACAGGATGATGAACACCGCCAGCACCAGTGCCACCCAGAATGCCTTGTCGTTCAGAAAATTGCTCAGGGACAGGGAGGGGGGAGAGGGGTTGGGGTATTCGGTGAGGATGCCGTAACTGACGGTGATCGCTTTCAGCTGCAGGGCGATGTAGGGCATGATCGCAATCACGGCAATCAGCGCAACCAGCATGCCGAGGCCGCCGCTTTTGCCATAGCGGGCACTGATAAAGTCGGCGATGGACGTGATGCGTTGCGAGCGCGCGATGCGTACCATCTTGCGCAGCACCAGCCAGCCACTGAGCATGGCCAGCGTGGGGCCCAAATAGATCAACAGGAAACTGAGCCCGGTGGTGGCGGCACGACCGACACTGCCGTAAAAGGTCCAGGCGGTGCAATATACAGCAATTGACAGTGCATAGATGGTCGGTGAATTGACCACTGAGCGGCCCTGCTCGGCTCGTCGGTCACCCCAGGCCGCAATAATGAACAGCAGCGCCAGATAGCTGAAGGCAACGATCAGTACCATCAGATTAGTCTGCATCAGGTCGCTCCAGTACCAGTCCGGCCAGCAGGATCAGTCCGGCCCAGATCAGATAGATCACCACCGGCAGGCTGGAAAACCCCCAGCCGGTCGGACGGTCGAACAGCAACAAAAGCGGCGGCGAGAACAGCGCCAGTGCCAACAGGCTCAGGGCTACCAGGCGGCCGGTCATGATCGGCTTCATCGATGCTGCTCCTGTTCGATCTGCCGTTGCAGTTCCAGGGCATCACCCAGTGTACGCACGCCACGGTTGGCCAGCCGTGGCAGCAGCAACAACAGCAGTTCAGCGGTCACGCGGGCATCACCAAGCGCCGTGTGACGCGTGCCCGGCGGAAAGCTGAGGTCGAATCGTTCGGCCAGCGCGTCCAGCCCGTGGCCTTCCAGTGAGGGATCGATGGCTCGTGACAGCAGCAGAGTATCCAGAACCGGCATGGTGAACCGGCTCTGGTCGCCGCTTTCGGACAGCTGCAGCGCCAGCAGGTCGAACACGGCATTGTGTGCGACCAGTACGCCGTCGCCGACATAGTGCCGGAAACGGGGCAGGACCACTTCGATGGGGGGCGATTGAGCCACATCCTCATCCTTCAGACCGTGGATCGCCGTACTTTCAGGCGGAATGGCACGCTGAGGGTTCACCCGTTGGTCGAACACATCATCGGCCAGCAGGCGTCCATTAAGGATACGGCACGCCGCGAGGCTGATGATCCTGTCGCCCCGGCGCAGGTCCAGCCCGGTGGTTTCGGTGTCGAATACCACCATCTCCAGCTGCTGCAGGGGTAGGGATGCCAGGTCACCGCTGGGTGCGGGCAGGTCGGCGATGCTGAAATCATGGAATTCAGGGCGAGGCGAGAGACGCTGGAGCGGTTGTATGCCCCGGCCTGATGCCGGTAACGGCAGCCGCAGGCGGGGGCCTTCACCCGGTTGCTGAGGCGGTATCGACCACAGGTCTGCACCGTGCTGGTCGAGCACATCCTCAACACGCGGTGACAGGGGCTCGTCGAACAGTGGCAGCGAGCGCCACTGCTGCAGCTGCTGCTCGCTTAAGGGAATGCCATCCCAGCTCAGGTCGACGTATACCCGGCGGTTGCCCAACAGGACTTCGAGCTCCACCTCATCAATCCGCTGAAGACTGCTCAACTGTCGAACCAGCAACTGCAACAGAGCAAGCAGGGCGGGGCCGTCTACTTTCATCCAGGCGGGGATACCAATGGGGGTCAGCCTGATTTGATGCTGCAGCAGTTGGGCTTTCAATGCACTGCACAGGTCATTGGACCAGGTTTCTTCCAGTGCGGACTGACTGAGTTGCTGGGCTTCAACCAGATGGGTCAGCTGCTCGACCTGAGTGGCCAGCGCCTGGCTTTCCTGCTCAATGGCGCTTTCCAGTCGTTGTTTGAAGGTCGGGTTGTCCTCCACTTGCAGCAACGCTTCGGTGGCGCTGTTCAGACTACCGCAATGGCCCCGCAGCTTGGGCAGCAGCTGGGCCAGCGTTCGACGCCAGCGTTGATCATGCTCCAGAGCGGCGGTGGTGTCTTGCAGCGTGATCAGCGCACCGCCGTGGTAGGCGCCCAGTCGGCGCAACTGACAGCGCAGCCAGTGATGTTCCCCGGGGAGCAGCAATTGGTGTGGCGTGCCGTCATCAGGAAGGTGGCGGATCGCATCGGCGAGACTGGGGTGTGGCAGCAGTTGCGACAGGGGGCGACCCAGACCCAGCCCAGGTTGGTCATGGAACATCTCGGCCGCAGCCGGGTTGAATAACAGCAAGCGTTGATGGCGATCGCAGATCAGCAGCGGGAGGTCGAGCACCTGCAGCAGTGCTTCCAGCTCCTGCTTGATCTTTTCCGCCTCGCGCGCGCCTTCAGCATGGGCTTCTCGGATCTTAACGCGATCCTGACGCCAGCCCTCACGAATATGGTCGAGATCCGGCTGTAGCGGTTGCAGCCAGCCATCCACCGGGTAGTCCCCCTGAGCGTCGGGGCTGGCTACCAGACGGGCCAGCAGCACCTGAAACTGGCGTAAGGGGCGGAACAGGCGTCGTTCCAACTGCCAACCGACCAGAAGACTGAGCACCGTGGGGGCGAGCCCAAGGCACCAGAGCAGGGGACGAGTTTCGGGGGAGGGCTGAAGAGCGCCTTCCAGCCAGATCAGTACGCCCAGGCCGGCTACCAGACAGAGGCCGGTCAGCAGCAGCCAGAGCCCGATCAGGTTCTGACGGGACGGCATGGCTCAACCTCCCTGTTGCGTGTCGGCCAACAACGCCTGTACCCGGCTGACCAGTTCACGAGTCGAGAACGGCTTGGTGACATAATCATTGGCACCCAGAGCCATGCCTTTTTCCTTTTCGACCTCGCGGCCGTGCGCGGTCAGCATCACCACGGGTAGCTTGCGCGTCGCCTCGGCGGCACGCAGGCGTTCCAGCAGATCAAAGCCGCTCATCCCCGGCAGGCTGATATCCAGCAATAACAGATCCGGACACTGCTGATGGATCAGTTCCAGGGCCTGCTCCGCATCGGGAGCGGTGGCCACGGAAAAACCCGCCTGCTGCATCAGAAACTCCAGTGACAGCAGGATGTTGGGCTCATCATCCACAACCAAAACATGCGGCATGGGCACTTCCTCGTTCCGTCGACTCTGTTCTATTTGAGTCTAGTGTGCCCCAGACAAAAGGGAAACGGCAGCTCAATCGGCAGGACTTTGGTGGTAGATCAAGGCATAATGCGGACCTTTTTTGCCACTCGAGAGGAAAACCATGTCGCTACCGGGCAAAGAGATCTATCGAGGTCATGACCAGTTCGGCAGCGTGCGGGTGCTCGACGATGGCGACAAGCGTTATCTGGCCTTTGGCGATCAGGATGAGCAAAGTTGCTGTCTCAAGCATGAACCGCTGCTTCCTGAACACGAATATGTGCGTGCCATGCTGCTGGCGCTGCTGTTTGTGGAGCCTCGTCAAGTGATCAGCCTTGGACTGGGTGCCGGTGCCCTGAACACCTGCCTGCATGGCCGTTTTGCCGCCTGTAAGCAGCAGATTGCCGAGTTGCGTCCGGAAGTGGTGGAGGTGGCCTATCGCTTCTTCCAACTGCCCCGAGGCAAACGGATTCAGGTTCATACCACCGATGCGCTCGACTTTCTGCGCAACATGGAAACCCGCAAGGCCGATATCATCTTCAGCGACATATACGGTGCTGAAGGACTGAGCGACCAACAGCTGGGAGAGGAGTATCTGGAACTCTGTGCCCGTCGCCTGAAGCAGGGCGGCTGGCTGGTGATGAACCTTTGGCGTGAACATCAGGGGCCAAACACCCTGGAACTTTTACTGCAGCAGTTCGGAACCATTTATGGTTGTCACACCCAGAGCGGCAACTGGGTGGTCTTCGCTTCGGAAGATGGTCACGAGATCAGCCAAAGCCAGCTCGACAAGCGCGCCCGACAGCTCAGCCAGCAGCTGGGGTTTTCGTTGGCATCCCACCTTAAGCGTCTGCGCACCTACCCCTGATTTTTTGCCACTTGCGCCAGTGTCTCAGTGACGGAAGCGAGCATTGCAGATGCCGGCACAGGTCGCTAAATGGGCCGCAATGCTTGGTGTCCATCCCCGTGCTGTCTACAGTGCCTTGTGAACCCTGTGATTTTTACGTCGGGAATCAGTTCGGTCACATGTGATGAACAAGCTCACCAAAAGCGTCTGGCACCAGATGACAACCGAGCAATCGCTCCAGGCGCTGCAGACCTCGGTTGACGGTCTGTCCTCGCAAGAAGCGGCGATGCGTCTTGCTCACTATGGTTCCAACAGCCTGCCTGAACCTGCCAGGCGCAGTGTGCTGACTCGTTTTCTGCTCCAGTTTCACAATATCCTGATCTACGTACTGCTGGGGTCTGCCGCGATTACTGCAACTCTGGGCCATGTGGCAGATACGCTGGTGATCATTGCGGTGGTATTGATTAACGCGACGATCGGGTTTTTTCAGGAGGGCAAGGCTGAAAAGGCGATGGACGCCATCCGCCGCATGCTGGCACTGAAAGCATCAGTGATGAGGGACAAGGGACGGCACAGGGTCTCAGCTGAAGCGCTGGTGCCGGGCGACATTGTCCTGCTCGAAGCCGGCGACAAAGTGCCCGCTGATCTGCGGCTTCTGGACGTACGTGGCCTGCAGGTGCAGGAAGCAATCCTGACGGGGGAATCGATGCCCGTGGAGAAGCAGACGCATCCTGTGGGACAGGATGAAGCGCTGGGTGACAGAACGAGCATGGTTTACAGCGGGACCCTGGTCACCCGGGGGCAGGGGCGTGGGGTCGTGGTGGCTACGGGTGCAAACTCCGAGATCGGTCGCATGAGTGGCCTGTTATCAGGGGTGGAAGTGCTGACGACACCGCTGACTCGGCAGATGAACCTGTTTGCACGTTGGCTGAGTCTGCTGATCCTGCTGGTTGCAGGTCTGCTGCTGGTGTTTGGCACCCTGGCCGAACGTCTGGCGTTTGCCGACCTGTTCATGGCAGTAGTGGGCTTGTCGGTTGCGGCCATCCCCGAGGGGCTGCCGGCGGTTTTAACGATCACGCTGGCGGTTGGTGTACAGGCAATGGCCCGGCGCAATGCCATCGTCAGGCGCCTGCCTGCAATTGAAACCCTGGGGGCAGTGTCAGTCATCTGCACCGACAAGACCGGTACCTTGACGCGGAACGAGATGATGGTGGCCACAGTGGTCACAGGCTCAGCCGAGTATTCGCTGCAGGGTGTCGGATACGCCCCCGACGGCGACCTGTTGTGCGATGGTCATGTCATAGATGATTCAATGCCTGCGGCGCTAGAGGAACTGGGGCGGGTGGCGGTGCTGTGCAACGATGCCTCATTGCATGAGTGTGAAGGTGTCTGGTCGGTCGAGGGCGACCCAATGGAAGGAGCACTGATGGCCTTCTCAGGCAAGATCGGGCTGGAGCCAAGGACGCTTCGTGCGGCTTGGACGCGTACTGACATCATCCCCTTCGATGCGGAGCATCGGTTTATGGCGACCCTGAACCATGACCATCGCAACCATGCACTGGTGGCGGTGAAGGGCGCGCCGGAGCGGCTGCTGTCGATGTGCGGCAGCCAGCGTACGGCTGATGGCAACAGCGCCCCGCTTGATCAGGCCTATTGGCAGGTGCAGGCGGAAAAGATTGCCGCGAAGGGGATGCGGGTGCTGGCGCTGGCGATCAAACCGGTGGCACCAGAGCATTTCATCCTGGAATTTTCAGATGTGGAGCAGGGGCTGATCATGATCGGCCTTGTGGGGCTTATCGATCCTCCCCGCGTTGAAGCGATTGCCGCCATCGGGGAATGTCTGCGGGCCGGGATCCGCGTAAAGATGATCACCGGGGATCACAAGGGGACCGCCGCTGCCATCGGCCGACAGATCGGGCTGCAGAATTCGGATCGTGTACTGACCGGAATCGAGCTGGACGGCATGGATGACCTGACACTGGCAGCGGCCGCGATGAGCACGGATATATTTGCCCGCACCAGTCCCGAACACAAACTGCGGCTGGTCATGGCCTTGCAATCACAGGGGATGACCGTGGCCATGACCGGCGATGGCGTTAACGATGCCCCGGCGCTGAAACGCGCGGATGTAGGGATCGCGATGGGCCGGAGGGGCAGCGAAGCCGCCAAGGAAGCGTCTGAACTGGTGCTTGCGGATGATAACTTCGCCTCGTTGACGGCCGCCGTCAGGAAGGGGCGAACGGTCTACGACAACATCAAGAAGGTGATCAGCTGGACGTTGCCGACCAGTACCGGCGAAGCCATGACCATCATCGTGGCGCTGTTGTTCGGCATGACTCTGCCGGTTACACCGATCCAGATTCTCTGGATCAACCTGATCACTGCGGTCTCTCTTGGGGTTGCCCTGGCGTTCGAACCGACCGAACCGGGCACCATGCGCCGCCCACCGCGACCCCGAAGCGAGCCACTGCTTTCAGGCGACCTGGCCTGGCATACGGTGTTCGTATCGGCGCTGTTCGTCGCCGGTGTCTTTGGCATGTATGCCAACGCCATCGACAAGGGGTACTCCGTCGAACTTGCTCGCACCATCGCGCTCAACACCCTTGCGGTGATGGAGATCTTTCATCTGTTCTTCATCCGGAATTTCTATGGTACATCCCTGACCTGGCAAGCGGTCAGAGGCACCCGAGTGGTCTGGGCAACGGTGATTATCGTGACCTGTGCCCAGTTTGCGATTACTTACCTGCCGCCCCTGCAGGCACTCTTTGCAACCGTTGCGCTTCCGCCAATCGATGGCCTCAACATACTTGGCGTGGGAATCGCTCTGCTGCTGATCATCGAAACGGAAAAACAGATACGACTGCGCTGGCGTGACAGAGGCGGCTGATCCGCGGTGCGATATCTTGGGTGCCTCTTTGATCGGCGGTATTGTGTTCGGTTTTATAATGTCTCTAACAAGACTGTTTTGGCCTGTTTTGAAGTTGAGCGTCTGAGATTTGAATTTAATTCAAAAGGTAATCTATGAGTGTTTGGGACCAGGATACATATCAAAGAGCATGGAATTTTGCCTCGAATATACACCATGGCCAGAAGTTGCCAGGAAGTGATATTCCCTACATCAATCATCTTGGACTGGTCGCCATGGAGGCTGCAGCCGCTGTAGCGCATGAGCGTATCGAAAATCCGGATATTCTTGTTTTATGTGCGTTGCTGCATGATGCCATCGAAGATACGTCAGCAACTTATGAAGAGATAAAGCATCACTTCGGAACCGAAATTGCCGATGGGGTTTTAGCGCTGACAAAAAATGAGAATCTGTCGTCAAAACATGAGCAGATGATGGACAGTATCGGCAGAATAAAATACCAACCCAAAGAGGTCTGGATGGTGAAACTATGTGATCGCATCACGAACCTGCAGCCACCTCCCGCCCACTGGGATCAGGTCAAAATAGCGGCATACCAGAGTGAGGCAAGGCTTATATTGGAGCAGCTCGGTGAGGCGAGTCCTTTCCTGTCAAAAAGACTGCAAGCGAAAATAGCCAATTATGATCAGTATTTGTAAAAGTACAGTTTAGCTGCCCGGTACATACCGATGCCCTTGCGCGATGAAGTCTGGTTGTTTTTTGAACGAGTGACACTGCCAAACATTCAAGCCAAGGCTAATTTAATCAGAATAGGTTTTGCCAAAGCGCTGGCGGTTGGATGAGAAAGATTATCGACCCTTTGATAGTGCCCTGATGTTTGCCCTGAGGAATTCCCATACACTACCAGTACAAAGGGTGAGGTGTGTGTCTTTCCGCCTGCTCCTGCTGATCCTGTTGTCACGCGGATACAGGTTAGAGCTGAACCTGTGTCGGCCCAAGGTAAAGAGAAACTGATGTCTGAAGTCGTAATCGTCCCTTACGAGGGCAAGGAAAGGGATGCCATCTGTGCAATCCGCGAAACCGTATTCGTCCATGAGCAAAAGGTTCCGCCGGAGCTGGAGTTCGATGGCCTGGATGGGGCCGCCCTGCATGTGCTGGCCTTGGTAAATGGCCAACCGGTCGGCACAGGGCGTGTGTTGGAAGATGGTCACATCGGGCGTATTGCCATCCTTGAAGCGTTTCGCGGGCTGGGGATTGGCGCTCAAGTTGTGGTGGCGCTGGTGGATGCAGCGCAAAAGGCGGGGTGCACGCGCGTGTATCTGGGCTCACAGACTCATGCGGTGGAGTTCTATCGCAAGCTGGGCTTTACCCCCTACGGTGAGGAATTCATGGATGCGGGTATTCCGCATATTCACATGGAAAAGTCGCTCTAACCTCAATGCGGGTGCTGTCGGGCAATCCGGCATTGGCTAACTGCTTGATGTTGCATGTAGATATTTCGATAAGGATTGGGTTTGGCAAGACGCTGTGATCCATTTTGGCCCGGGTCTTGCTATAACCTTGCACCAATTCAGTTCCATCTGTTATCGAGGTTCCAATGCAGCAATCTGTCTTCCCCTGGTTTCAGCCCATCGTCGAAATTGCCACTGGGCGAGTAGCGGGGTATGAGGCGTTGGCCAGACAACGGAACGCAGCCGGGCAGGTTGTGTCGGCAGGGATGCTGTTTCAAAATCCATCCATTTCGGTCGATCAGCGCCTTGAACTTGATCGCGCTGTACGCAATCAGGCGCTTGAGGCCTTCACTCAGGCGCCGGAAAATACCTTTCTTACGCTGAATCTGTCTCCCGAGTGGATCGAGGGGCTGGCTGCCGATGACCCTTTGCCTACGCTGGCCATGATGGATCGTCTGGTGATCGATCATACCCGTGTCGTGATCGAAATCACCGAGCATGTCGGCGATGTGGACTGCATCAATCGGCTCGCACAACGCTATCGCAACGAAAATGTGCGCATTGCACTGGACGATTTCGGCTCCGGTTTCCAGCACCTTGATCGTTTACTGGCATTTACGCCGGATTTGCTTAAGGTGGATATGCGGGTGTTCCGAAATAGTGCAGACGCGCACCAAGAGAGTGCATTGCTGCATACCATCGGTGATATGGCGGCGCGGTTGGGCTGCAAGCTGATTTTCGAGGGTGTGGAAACGGCTGACGAGTTCTTTATCGCCCTGCAATGCAACGCCAGCTATGTGCAGGGCTTTATTTTTGAGCAGGCCGTTGACGGCTTTGTCGAGGTGGACCGCTACGCCGAGCAGGTACAGACGCTGCTGCAGCAGTATCTGGAACTCATGGTAGAGCAATCGGCACGGCGACAATGGCATCTCGAAGGCTTGCAAGGCCAATTGCTGGCAATGCGTGAGCTTTTGCTTTCAGCAGATGGTTACGAAGTGTTGCAGGAATATGTGCCAGATCCGGCCGTGTTGCGCTGCTTTATCTGTGATCGCCAAGGCGTGCAGATCTCACCTAACTACGAGTATCGCGAGGGGGCCTGGCATGCCGACCCGAGTGTGCTGGGTCATAACTGGAGCTGGCGTCCCTGGTTTTATCAGCTGGTGGCGTCCTCGGATTACGATCGCCGTATTTTGCGGTCAGCGCCCTATATGGACATCGGGGGGCGTCAGCGCTGTTTCACGCTGACGCTGGCACTGGATCAGCACCGGGTGTTGCTGGTCGATGTTCAGGATCAGCTGGCGACCGGTGATACCGTGTCGCCGCAAACGTCCTTCCACAGTGACCTGATGCCTGACCTGTCCTGATGCTTTGGTGATTACGTTATATGGAGTTACGTAAAACTGAATTGCTGAGCAGGGTAGAACAGGGTGTTCAATACCAGCAAAAGTGACCACAGGCCGATTTCAAGTGTCTCTGTAATCGGCTGTATACGCTTGAAAGCGCCATAGATGTGTACGACCAGCATAAGGAAAAAGACGGCATAAAGTGTATCGAACACAAAAGTGCGGGCATCTGTGTCGAGAATGCCTCTGAGCATCAGTAGCTCGACCACCAGAATGAAAGCCCCCAGGCAGCGGCCAAAATAGACGCTAAGGTCGGTTTCGGCAGGTATCTTCCATAGCATCAATTTGGCCCATTTGTGCGGCGCTATGAAAATGGGTAAGGCAAAGAAGAGAGTGGTGGTGCTCATGAGCACCAGCAGGAACCAGTGGCTCTGATCGGAAAAGTGACCCAACATGTTAAATCCCTTTATGTTTGTTTGCGCTGATTTAGCGCCTAAAGGGGAGATGGTTCAACAGGTGGGTGATAAAACGCAGCCAAAGTATCAGTGTGATAAGGGACCAAAGTGCTTTTTGGCCATTCATAAGTCGCAGCCATGTGATGCTGCCTTGGTCCTTATGGCATCAATAACGAACCACACTGATACATACTGGCCGTTGTGCCGGATCAGCTGGCGATCGGTGATACCGTCTCGCCGCAGACATCCTGCCAAAGAGATTTGATGCCGGATTTGTCCTGATCGCTGAGCTGGTCAACGGCAAAGGCATTATCGAGGCTTTCCTGTACGTTGTGCAGAAAGGCTTCGTCGGACTCTGGCAGATCAGCCGCTACCAGATTCAGGTGGCTGATCAGGTAGCTGCAGTAGAACAGCTCGTCAGGGTTATCCATAGCAGCCTGTTCGCGGGCCAGCAGGCGGGATTCGGTCAGGTCGATCAGGCTTGCGCTCATGGTGTCTCCAGATTCTTGAGCAGAAGGGCATAGGTCTTGCCGTCGGATTCGGTTTGTTCCAGACGTATGATCAGATAATCCAGTTCGGGGGCGAGCCAGATAAGCGTTTCCCTGTCGGCGCCTTCACCACGGTCACGCATGACGCGAACGGCATTGAAGCGGCCATAGGGGGTATCGATCTCTTCTTCGCCGGTTACCTTGAAGCGGTATTCCTTGAGTTTGCCGCCATCGGCAACGTCATAGATCATCTCGGTTTTGCCGGCCAGAAGATCCAGTCGCATCTGCAACTGATAGCTGAGTTTGTCCTGGGTGCCAGTGGGGACCTGCATTTTCCAGGGCTTGTCCTTGACCACGGTGGTCACGGACAGCGTGTTCCAGTCGAACTCGACACTGGCTTTGCGACTTTTGCCCAGCACCTTGCGATGATAGCGGTAGCTCAGCGGCTTGATGGGCTCGGACGGCTGGTATTGGAAGCGCGTTACTTCACTGATGCCAGCCATCAGTGCGGCGGCCTCAGAGCTGAAGCGCCACTCACCACCTTCGGTTTGCCGCAACTGGCGTACCGCTTCACCGCTCAGGGAAATCCCCATATCAAAGGCGGTCGTATAAGTCGCCTTGAATGCAGGTAGTTGGGCCGTGTCGGCGTGTGACGGAAGGCTGCCGAGGATCAGGCAGCCGGTCAAAGCGGTGGCAAGTGTCAGGCGCATACAACCTCCGTTTTTAGCGGGTGGTGTATTGGTAACCGGTCGTCGCCAGAAGTTCACCGTCCAGCATGACGCCGTCGCCGCTCAGGCTCAGTCGCTCTTCGCAGAACCATTGCACGGCCAGCGGGTAGATCTGGTGTTCCAGCTGGTGGACGCGTTGCTGCAGGCTCTGTTCGTCATCACCGGTCAGGATATCGGTTTTGGCCTGCACAATCAGTGGGCCGCCATCCAGTTCTTCGGTCACGAAGTGGACGGTGCAGCCATGCTCGGCATCACCCGCTTCCAGTGCACGCTGGTGCGTGTGCAGGCCCTTGTATTTGGGCAGCAGGGACGGGTGGATGTTGAACAGACGTCCGTGGTAGTGACGGACCAGCTCCGGCGTCAGGATGCGCATGAAGCCGGCCAGCACCACCAGGTCAGGCTGGTAACTGTCGATCAGCTCGATAAGGGCTGCATCGAAGCTTTCCCGGTCGGCAAACGCCTTGTGGTCGAGCAGACGGGCGACCACGCCGGCCTGCTCGGCCCGGGTCAGGCCAAAGGCATCGGGGCGGTTACTGATAACCGCCGCGATCTTGCCATTGATCTGACCATCAAGCGTCTGGTCCAGAATCGCTTGCAGGTTGGAGCCGCTGCCGGATATGAGTACTACAATCCGTTTCGGCGACATCTCAGGCCTCCAGGCCGCGCAGCTCAACCTGTTCTTCGCCTTCGGCAGCCGTTTCGATCTGGCCGATCAGCCAGGCGTTTTCGCCTTCAGCCTGCAGCAGAGCGATGGCCGCTTCAGCCTTGTCAGCCGGAACGGCGATGACCATGCCGACACCACAGTTGAAGGTGCGGTACATTTCACGAGCGTCTACGTTGCCACCTTCCTGCAGCCACTGGAATACTGGCGGCATTTCCCAGGATTTGACATCGATAACGGCCTTGGCAGAGGCCGGCAGTACACGCGGGATGTTTTCCAGCAGGCCGCCACCGGTGATGTGGGACAGTGCGTTCACCTGAGACTCACGGATCAGTTTCAGCAGCTGTTTGACGTAAATGCGTGTTGGTTCCAGCAGGGCTTCGGCCAGAGTCTTGTCACCCATCGGCTGCTGCAGGTCAGCGTTGGTGACTTCCAGGATCTTGCGGATCAGGGAGTAACCGTTGGAGTGCGGGCCGGAAGAAGCCAGGCCGATCAGGGCGTCACCCACCTGAACCTTGCTGCCGTCGATAATCTCTTCTTTTTCTACAACGCCGACACAGAAGCCCGCCAGGTCGTAGTCGTCGCCTTCGTACATGCCCGGCATTTCGGCGGTTTCACCACCGACCAGAGCAGCACCCGCCAACTCACAGCCAGCACCAATGCCGGTGACCACGTCAGCGGCCATGTCGACGTTCAGGTGGCCGGTGGCATAGTAGTCGAGAAACAGCAGCGGCTCAGCACCGGCGACCACGAGGTCGTTAACGCACATGGCGACCAGGTCGATACCGATGGTGTCATGCTTGTTCAGTTCCATTGCCAGACGCAGCTTGGTGCCTACGCCGTCAGTGCCGGATACCAGAACCGGCTGCTTGTAACCGGCCGGCAGTTCGCACAAAGCGCCGAAACCACCCAGTCCACCCATGACTTCAGGACGGGCAGTACGTTTGGCGACACCTTTGATACGCTCGACCAGGGCGTTACCTGCATCAATATCAACGCCGGCATCCTTGTAGCTCAGGGAAGTTTTTTCAGAACCTGTAGACATGGGTGAGTCAACCTTTAAAGCGGGAAATAATCGGTAAAAAATTATCGCGCTAGTTTATCAGGTTGAGGGCGCTCTGTGTTAGAGTTACGCGCGTCATTTATTGGCCGGATGTAAATCAAGGTTTTCTGAACCCGTTAAGACGCTTGCAGTGACACAGAAAGAGAAAAGCCGTACCGCAGCTCCAATGCAGTTGCCCCTGGGGATCAGCCTGAGAGATGATGCCCGCTTCGAAAACTTCGTGCGTGGTCGCAACGGGTTGGTCTGTGCTGCGCTGGAGAAGGCTGCTGCCGGTTTTGGTGAGCAGTATCTCTATATCTGGGGACATGCCGGTACCGGCTGCTCCCACTTGCTGCAGTCCTGCTGTCATGCCTCGGATCCGGTCCGTCGCAGTGCTGTTTATCTTCCCCTTGCCGAGCTGAAGGACTACGGTCCTCGTATTCTTGAAGATTTCGACCAGCTCGATCTGGTGTGCATCGACAATTTGGAGCAGATCGCAGGTGATGCAGAGTGGGAAGAAGCGCTCTTCCATCTGTATAACCGCATGCGTGCCAACGGGCATGTGTTGATCATGGCGGCTAACCTGCCTCCGGCCAAGTTGGGTATCAAGCTGGCGGACCTGGAATCACGCCTCAACTGGGGGATGGTGTTTCAGCTGCAGCCGCTGGATGACGATACCAAGGTAGTGGCACTCAAGGCCCGTGCCCGCGCCCGAGGATTGCAGCTGGGCGATGACGTCATCCGCTATCTGATGCACCACGGCAGTCGCAACATGGCCCATCTGCTGGTAACGCTGGATAAGCTGGACGTGGCTTCCCTCAGCGCCCAGCGCAAGATTACCGTGCCGTTCGTCAAGCAGGTAATGAACTGGTGAGCCATACCGGCGCCGGCACTGCATTCCAGATCGTTTCACAGGACCCGCGCTTTGTCGTGATCGACAAGTCGCCGGGCATCAGTATGCACAAGGACGACCAGGCAGCCGGTCTGGCGATGCGGCTGGAGCAGGCGCTGGGGCAAAAGGTCTGGCCGGTGCATCGGCTGGATCGGATGACATCCGGACTGGTCGTGTTTGCACTGTCAGCCGAGATGGCCGCAGAACTGTCTGCCGCCTTTGCCGAACAGCAGGTCAGCAAACTCTATCTGGCGCTGAGTGATCGCAAACCCGTCAAGAAGCAGGGGCGCATCGAAGGCGGCATGGCTCGCAGTCGCCGCAGCAGTTGGCGGTTGACCCGCGATACCGAGAATTTTGCCCGTACCGAGTTTTACAGTGCTTCCATCAAGCCGGGGCTGCGCGCCTTTCTCTGTCGTCCCTATACCGGCAAGACCCATCAGATTCGGGTGGCGCTCAAAAGCGTGGGGGCACCCATCATCGGTGATCCTGTTTATCACGAGAAGGTCGAGCAACTGTCGGATCGTATCCAGCCGGATCGCGGCTATCTGCATGCCTGGCAACTGAGGTTTGCCCTGCAGGGTGAAACCTTTGCCTTCAGGGCTGATCCAACCTTGGGTTCATTGTTCAACCTGCCCGAGTTGGCTGACCTGCTCAGCACGGACTGGTCAGACCCCTTTTCCCTGCGCTGGCATGGTGCTTCCAACTGAATTATCATGCGCGCCCTATAATGATTGATCAAAAAATGAACGAAAATCGTGTGCCGCGGGATTTTTATGCCCGCGATCCGGAAGAACAGCAGCTTTTCCTGACCGATACCTGGTGCGACCACTGTCAGCAGTTGGGCCTGGGGATGCGCGACCCTGAAGAGTATGAGCTGTTTGGCATGATCTTTATTGAAGGCAAATGCTGCCAGTGCGGTGAAGCCGTGCTGACCGAACTGACCGAGGATGAGTTCGACGATGAGTGAAACTGCAGATCAGCGATTTGGCGGGACTGCCCGTCTTTATGGTCTGGACGGCCTGGCGCTGTTCCAGCGCTCACATGTGGCTGTGGTCGGTATCGGCGGAGTCGGCTCCTGGGTGGCTGAGGCGCTGGCGCGCACCGGCATCGGCGAAATTACGCTGATCGACCTCGATGATATCTGCGTGACCAATACCAATCGCCAGATTCATGCGCGCAGTTCGACCATCGGTCAGTCCAAGGTGGCGGTGATGGCCGAGCGTATCCGTGACATCAACCCGGACTGTCTGGTACATGAGGTCGAGGCCTTTGCCAGCCGTGAGAACCTGGATGAATTGCTGCATGACGACGTGAGCTATGTCGTGGATGCCATCGACAGCGTCAAGGACAAGGCTGCCATTATTGCCTGGTGCAAGCGTCACAAGGTTCCGGTGATCACCATCGGCGGTGCAGGAGGGCAGACCGATCCAACCATGGTTCGTTATGCAGACCTGACCCGGACTCAAAACGACCCGCTGGCCGCCAAGGTACGATCCTTCCTGCGTCGTCACTACCGTTTCAGCAGCAGTGGTCGTCGTTTTGCCGTTGAGTGCGTTTATTCCGAAGAGCAGTTGCGCTATCCGCAGCCGGATGGCAGCGTCTGTCAGCAGAAAAGCGTGATGGAAAACGGGACGCGTCTCGATTGTGCCGGTGGTTTTGGCGCCACCACCTGTGTTACCGCGACTTTCGGCTTTGTAGCCGTGTCGCGCGTACTAAAAAAACTCCAGGAGCGCGCGGCTCGCGAGCAGGCGCTCTGATTCACCGGGGGCGGTCAACCTGCCCCATCATTCATGCTCCGGATTTACGCTCCGGACCGCAAGAACAGGAAAACACCATGTCCAGCACTGTAGTCTGTGCACTGTACAAGTTCGTCACTCTGGAAAACTTTGAGCAGCTGCGTCAGCCGCTGCATGACCTGATGGTCGAGCAGGGGGTGCGTGGCACCCTGCTGCTGGCGAAAGAAGGCATCAATGGCACCATTGCCGGCAGTCGCGAAGGCATTGACGCCGTTCTGGCCTGGCTCAAGTCTGATTCGCGACTGGCTGAGCTGGATTACAAGGAATCCTATGACGAGAGTAATCCCTTCTATCGCACCAAGGTGAAGCTGAAAAAAGAGATCGTCACCATGGGCGTTGAAGGGATTGATCCCAAGCGGGTGGTAGGCACCTACGTGAAGCCGAAGGACTGGAATGCCCTGATCTCGGATCCGGAAGTGATTCTGATCGATACGCGTAACGACTATGAAGTGCAGATCGGGACCTTCAAGAATGCGGTCAACCCGCAGACTGAAACCTTCCGAGAGTTTCCGCAGTATGTGAAAGAGCACCTGGACCCGCAGAAGCACAAGAAAGTGGCGATGTTCTGCACCGGCGGTATCCGTTGTGAGAAATCCACGGCCTACCTTAAGGAGCAGGGGTTCGATGAGGTCTATCACCTGGAAGGCGGTATCCTGAAATATCTGGAAGAGGTACCGGAAGAACAGACGCTGTGGGAAGGGGAATGCTTCGTCTTCGATAACCGTGTATCGGTTAACCATCAGCTGGAAAAGGGCGAATACGACCAGTGCCATGCCTGTCGCATGCCGATTACCGAAGAGGACAAGGCCAGTCCTCAGTATGAGAAGGGTGTCAGCTGCCCGCATTGTCATGATCGTCTGACCGAGCGTCAGCGTGAACGTTTTTTGCAGCGCGAAAGACAGGCGCAGCTGGCGCGTGCGCGAGGGGAAGCGCATATCGGTGCCGAGGCCAATGAAGTAATTGAGAAGCGTCGTCAGCTCAAGGCCGAGCAGCGAGAGGCGCAGAAGCAGCGTCAACAGGCAGATTAGGCGATAAAAAGCCCCTCTTCAGGGAAGAGGGGCAACAAAGTGCATACAACTCAAAACGGCCAGAGTTGGAAACGGGAATGCGAGAGAAATAGAGGAAGAGCAACTACTCTCGCGTCCTGTTGCCAGGACAATTCAAATATCGACTATTTTTGTGCGCTGCACAATAGGCCTTTTAGACAGATATGTTCTAATCGACAATATTTTTGTGCGATGCAGCAATAAAGCGCCTGTCAGCTATCGTGCTGAAACCTTCAGCGTCCTCTATGGTGGCGAGCGCGGAAGTGAATTTCGTCCTCGCTCATATCATTTTGCACCGCAGCAACAATGGCAGGGTCTAGGTCCTGACTGTCGGGCTCAATCAGGCCGCACATGGCCAGTGCCTTTCGCACTCTGACGCTGGTGCCCAGAAACTCGTAGAGTACCCGGGTGCAGCACGGCATGCGTTCGCTGTTGTCAGACACCCCGATCCTCAATCCTGTCAGGCGCGTCAAACGGTTTCTGAAGCTGGGGAACAGAATGGTTTGCGTCAGCTCGTGGCGGTTGAGGGTTTCGTAATCAACCAGAAACAGTCGGTCGCTAAGCATCACGGCTGCGCCCTGGTAGCGGTTGTGACAGGCCGGTTGACCCTGTTCCGGCTGCATGCGTTCGGTGCGCTGGAATACATAATGACCATCCCGTTTCTCGATGCTGATGAGGGTGCGGATCAGCTTGCCCGGCGTCGACATCGACAGGTAGTACTCGAAGTAATAGCCCAGATAACGGTCGAGACCGCTGCTGCCGCTGCGGCACAGGTGATCGACATGCTCGCTGATGATGTCGTTGGGCGATGCGGCCACGGGGGCGCTGCTGGGTCGAACCTGAACCAGGCGCTGAAACTGGTCATGCGGCAGCAGGATTTCATGCACTTCAACGCCAAAAAAATCACACAGGCGGCGCAGGGTGTTGGCAGAGGGCTTGTAGCGACCGCTCAGGTATCGGTTGAACTGGGGGCGGTTGATTTCCAGGCGGCGACAGACTTCAGCGATCGATTTGTGATAGCTGCACAGCAGGCGCAGGTTCTGAGCAAAGTCCTCGTTCAATCCTATACCTCCTGACCGGGATGTTGTCTTTAAAAGTGCGTCAAAACGCGCTAATGCCAAATGGTGCTCTAAGTGCGCCAAACTGCGCTAACCTGTAGCAAGAGTGACAAATTTTAACAGCGCTCCATGACTGGTTAAATCCCCTGCTTTCATACCGGGTTGCTGAAAGCCGTTTTCAGGTAGGCCGGAGCAGGGCACTAGCGAGTACAAGAGTGCGATTGAACGACTCTTTACCCGGTTGGCAGTGATGTTCCTGGTCCTGCAGACGGGTTTTCAACAGCCGTTATAAAAAGAATAGCGGAGTTCATTTATGTTGGATTTTCTCAACGACATCCTCTGGGGCAAGATACTGATCGCCTTGTTGATCGCAATCGGTATCGGCTTCACGGTCGCATCCCGATTCGTACAGTTTCGTTACTTCGGACGCATGTTCCGTATTCTGAGCGCCAGCCAGGCCTTCAAGCACGACAAGCACGGACATCTGAGTTCTTTCCAGGCGCTGCTGTTGTCTGTGGCGGGACGTGTCGGCGGCGGTAACATAGCCGGTGTTGCGGTAGCCATTACGCTGGGCGGCCCGGGTGCCGTGTTCTGGATGTGGGTCGTTGGCATGATGGGCATGGCCACCAGCTTCCTCGAATGTACTCTGGCCCAGGCCTACAAGCAGGCAGAACCGGATGGGACCTACCGTGGTGGCCCTGCGCATTACATCTCACGAGGCCTGGGTGCCAAGTGGAAATGGCTGGCAGCGCTGTACTCGGTTCTGCTGCTGGTGACCTTCGGTTTCTGTTTCACTGCGCTGCAGTCCTATGCCGTCGCAACCTCTGTTGGTGATGCCTTCGGTGTGCCCGTGTTCTACACCGGCATTGCGCTGGCCATGATCGTGGGCATGATCATCTTTGGCGGCGTGAAGCGAATCGCCAAGGTGGCAGAAGTGCTGGTGCCGGTGATGGCGGGTGGCTACCTGCTGATCGCGCTTGTGGTGCTGGGCATGAATTTTGACCGTATTCCCGATGTGATCATGCTGATCGTCAAGAGCGCCTTTGGCCTTGAGCCGGCCATCGGCGGGGGGATTGGTGCGGCCATCCTGATGGGGGTCAAGCGCGGTCTGTTCTCCAATGAAGCGGGTCTGGGCAGTGCGCCCAACGTGGCGGCTGTTGCCTATGTGCCGCACCCGGCAAACCAGGGCATTGTGCAGTCTTTCTCCGTCTTCATCGATACGCTGATCATCTGTTCTGCAACCGCCTTTATCATCCTGCTGAGCGGTGTCTATGAGCCGGGCAGTGGTGCCAGCGTTGAGGGTGTGGCGCTGACCCAATCCGCACTGGCCGACCACGTGGGTGACTGGGGTCGCTCCTTTGTCAGCATTGCGCTGCTGCTGTTCGGTTTCAGCACCATTCTGTACAACTACTACCTTGGCGAAAACAGCCTGAACTTCTTTAGCACCGAAAACCAGAATCTGTTCAACGGTTTCCGTGTGCTGATCATCGGTCTCGTGTGCTGGGGCTCGACCACTGATCTGAGCACTGTCTTTGGCTTCGCGGATGTGACCATGGGCCTGCTGGCGCTGGTCAACCTGATCGCACTGCTGTTCCTGATCAAGCCGGGTCTGCGCATCATGCGTGACTTCGACAGCCAGATCGCCGATGGGCAGGATCAGCCGGTGTTCGATGCCAACCGATTCCGTGACATGAACGTGGATCCGGCGGCATGGGAGATCGAGCCGGAAGACCTGGCCCGGATTCAGGCGCGCGAAAGCGCAGCACAAGGCAAGTAATGACCACTTCTCCATTTGCTCCCGGATTTCTGCCGACCCCGGGAGCTTTTTTTATTCCTTTGCAAAGGTCCGATGCAATAGATGAAAACGCGCATTGAACATGATCTTCTGGGTGACCTGGCCGTTCCTGCCGATGCCTGGTATGGCATTCAAACCCAGCGTGCTCTCGATAATTTTGCCATCACTGGCGTGCCGATCAGCCATTTTCCGGCGCTGGTGCGGGCGTTGGTGCAGGTCAAGTCAGCGGCGGCCTGGGCGAACCGTGAGCTGGGTGTGCTGCCGGCACACAAGGCTGATGCGATCATGGAGGCTTGTGCGGATATCGACGCCGGTCACTTGCATGACCAGTTCGTCGTCGACCTGATCCAGGGGGGCGCAGGGACCTCGACCAACATGAACGCCAATGAAGTCATTGCCAACCTGGCGCTGGAGAAGCTGGGTCATGGCAAGGGCGAGTATCAGTTCCTGCATCCCAATGACGACGTTAACCGTTCGCAATCGACCAATGACGCCTATCCGACAGCCGTTTGTCTGGCAATCCAGTTCGCGGCTGAACCGCTTGAACATGCGATTCGCAGTCTGATTGCTTCGCTGGAGGAGAAGGGGCGAGAATTCGGCCATATCGTCAAAATGGGGCGGACCCAGCTGCAGGATGCGGTGCCCATGACGCTGGGGCAGGAGTTCGAGGCGTTCGCCGTGAACCTCTCCGAGGATATTGACCGCCTGCATGACGCCAGTCGTTTGCTGTGCGAAGTCAATCTTGGCGGGACCGCTATCGGGACCGGTATCAATGCGCCGGTGGGCTATCAGGCGCTGGCCGTGCGTCGTCTGGCCGAAATCTCCGGCAAGCCGGTCGTGTCTGCCACTAACCTGATGGAAGCCAGCTCGGACATGGGCGCCTTCGTCATGTTCTCCGGCATTCTCAAGCGCTTTGCCATCAAGCTGGGCAAGATGTGTAACGACTTGCGCCTGCTTTCCAGCGGCCCGCGTACCGGCCTGGGCGAGATCATGCTGCCACCGATGCAGCCGGGCTCATCCATCATGCCGGGCAAGGTGAATCCGGTGATCCCTGAGGCCGTCAACCAGACCGCCTATCAGGTGATCGCGGCAGACCTGGCGGTGACGCTGGCAGCCGAAGCCGGTCAGCTGCAGCTGAACGCCATGGAGCCGATGATCGTGTACAACCTGCTCAACTCGATCAAGATGCTGACGTCGGCCTGCACCATGCTGGAAACGCGCTGTATCACGGGCATTCGTGCCAACGAGGAACAGTGTGCACGTCATCTGGATAACAGTATCGGTATCGTGACTGCCCTGGTTCCGCACATCGGCTACAGCAACTCTACCCGCATCGCTTCACTGGCACTGAACACCGGGGCCACGGTTCGTGAACTGGTACTTTCTGAGGGGTTGTTGCCGGAAGAAAAGCTGGATGCGATTCTCAGCCCGCTCGCCATGTTGGCACCGGTAGCGGCAGCCTCATGAGCCGTCGTGTTCTGGTGATTTACACCGGGGGTACCATCGGGATGGTGCCCTCGGAGCAGGGTTATGTGCCTGAGCCGGGCTTTGAAGCTCGGCTCAGGGGGCTGCTTGGCGAGCGCGAGCTGCCGCCGTTCGATCTTCTGGAATATGACCGGCTGATCGACAGCGCCAGTCTGGTGCCAGGTGACTGGGAAAAGATCGCGCTGACCTTGCAGGCGCACTGGGATCGGTATGCCGGTTTTGTGGTGCTGCACGGCACCGATACCATGGCCTACACCGCCTCGGCGCTGTCTTTCATGTTGCCGCAGCAGGACAAACCCGTGATTCTGACCGGATCACAAATCCCGCTGAGCCAGTTGCGCAATGATGCACTCGACAATCTGGTCACCACCTTGTTGCTGGCGTCTCAGCCGGGATTGGCGGAAGTCTGTATCTGCTTCAACCGTCGACTGTTGCGTGGCAATCGAGCGCGCAAGGTCAAGAGCAGTGGCCTGGACGCCTTTGACTCCCCGAATTTTCCGCGTCTGGGGCAGGCAGGTATCGAAATCAACCTGCGTGAGGAGCTGTTGTTGCCTCCTGAGCCGGTGCGTTTCGAGATTCATCGCTATGATCCCGAAGCGGTCGTGATGCTGGGGGTTTTCCCCGGCATGCCGGCGCGTTTGGTGCGTGATGCATTGGCACCTGATGCCGTCAAGGGGCTGGTGCTGATGACCTATGGTGTCGGTAATCCGCCAGAGGCTGAATCGGGGCTGCTGGATGAGCTGGTGCGTGCCGGTGAGCGCGGACAGGTGATCGTCAATCTGACCCAGTGCCATCAGGGAGCTGTCAGTCAGGGGGCCTATGCAACGGGCGCTTTATTGAACCAGGTGGGGGTGGTGCCAGGACTCGACCTGACACCGGAAGCGGCTTTTACCAAACTGCACCATCTTGTAGCGCAGGGGATGCAGGCCGACCAGCTGAGACGGGCGCTGGCCGAATCCTTGCGCGGCGAGTCTACGCCTCAGTAAAGCGGGCGCTCAGAGTTCCAGATTAAGGCGGCTGAAGCGGAAGGGGTGTGCTTCGTAGGTTCCGATCACGCGCACCTCTTCGGCAAAGAAGTTCAGTTCCTGCATGGCGAACTTCATCGCCTGCTCATGCGGGTGACCCTCTACATCCAGATGGAAACTGGATACCGTCATGGTTTCAGACGCCATGTAGCTCTCCAGTTTGACCATGTTGACGCCGTTGGTGGCGAAGCCGCCCAGGGCCTTGTAAAGCGCGGCCGGCATGTTGCGCACACGGAACATCAGCGAAGTGATGTAGCGTACCTCAGGGTCCAGTGCCGGAATCATCTGATCGCGGGACAGGATCATGAAGCGGGTGGTGTTGCCGGTCTTGTCCTGAAAGTTTTCCTTCAGAATCTCCAGGCCATACAGCTCGGCTGCCAGGCTGGAGGCAATGGCGGCATGTCCGGGCTGTTGCTGTTCGGCCAGTTCGGCCGCAGAGCCGGCGGTATCCAGTGCGGCAATGGGCTCAATACCCAGCATGCGCAGATTTTCGGCACACTGTGCCAAGGCCTGCGGATGTGACGAGGCGGTCTTGATGTCTTCCAGTCGTGTGCCCGGCAATGCCAGCAGGCAGTGGTTTACCGGTTCGAAGTGCTCACCGATAACATGCAGGCGGGTTTTGGGCATCAATCGGTAGATCTCTTCCACGCGGCCGGCGGTAGAGTTCTCCAGCGGAATCATCGCCAGGTTGGCCTCGCCACGCTCGACCATAAACATCGCTTCCACAAAAGACTCACACGCCTTGGGCGTAAACTCGGGGTAAACCCGGCGGCAGGCAAGGTGTGAATAGGCGCCCTGATGGCCCTGATAGGCGATGATGGTATTGGCGGTCATGGTTTCCATACATTCACTGGTGAGACAAGGGTCGCCATTATGGCATAGCCTGCGTGGCTGCTGAAAAAAATATGCGCTTTTGTGGTAAGGTCTGCCCGCCTGAATGGAGAGAGACGATGACCCCTGAACGTGAACAGAAGTTACTGTCGATTCTGCAGCGCCGTCAGCCCGATCTGACCCTGATCGCCGAACAGGTACACAAGCCTCGCAACATCTCTGCCCTGATCCGTAACTGCGATGCAGCCGGTATAGCAGAGGTGCAGGTTGTTCGACCCCGTGAGGGATATCACAACTACCGTGGCACGGCGTTGGGTTCGGACCGGTGGGTCGACACGGCCCTGCACGATACCCTTGAAGCCGCCATCACGGCGGCCCGAGATAAAGGCATGATGATCTACGCCGCTCATTTTTCCGATGAGGCTATTCCTTATCGTGAAGTCGACTACACACGCCCTTGCGCGATCATCATGGGGGCTGAAAAAGAGGGAATCAGTCCCCGGGCGGCAGAGCTGGCCGACAGGCACATTATCATCCCGATGCAGGGGGTGGTCAGCTCGCTCAATGTATCCACGGCTGCCGGTATTATACTGGCCGAGGCAATCGATCAGCGCCTGAAAGCCGGCTTGTATGACAAACCCCGTATGCCGGCAGAGTGGATTGCACGCAAGATGTTCGAATCGCGTCACCCCAAGGTGGCCGAGTTCTGTCGTCGTCGCCGTCTTGCCTATCCTGAATTTGATGAAGTGGGTGAAATGGTGGCGCCTCAGGCGTGGAATGAGCAGGTTACCTCTGGTAGAGCCCCCGTCCTGTCCGCTGACTGAGGTTGAGCCCAAGGAGGCTTGTCCATGTCCCCTGAAATGTCGTCCAGAAAGCGTTATCCGATCAGTGTGATCGCACTGCTCTATATCATGCTGGTGTGTGCCTTGGCCTGGTTTGCCGGCAGTCTTTCGCGCGACTGGGCGTTGGCGCGATTGCAGGTGCAGGGGGCCGACCGGCTGCTGGCCAGTGTCAGTCAAATGCGTCTGGCGCTGGATCAGTACAACTATCTGCCCTTCCTGATTGCGCAGAATACCGATGTCCATCGCTTGCTCCAGTCGGAGGACACCCATCAGGCGACCGTAAACCGAGTGCTGGAGCAGATCAACCTGGTAGCCGGTTCGACGGCGCTGTTTGTGCTGGATGCGGATGGCCGACCGCTGGCGTTCAGCAACTGGCGTGAGGAGCAGGCGTTTCCGCTCCAGTCGCAGCGTACACAGCAATATTTCAAACAGGCGATTGCGGGAGAGCAGGGGCTGGAACTGCAGTTTCATGATGGGCCTGAGCAGGCGCGGCTTTACATGTCGGCGCCGGTTTATACCGACCGACTGGCGGGGGTGGCGGTCATGCGACTGGATATGTCCCAACTGCGTGAGCAGTTGGCGATTGAGTATCCGCTGATCGTAAGGTCGGCCAATGATCAGCTGGTGTTCGAGGCCGATGCGCCCTGGCCGCTGTCTCAGGCCGTGCCGCTGACGCTGGGTAACGGCACGGTGCTGCAGCTGGTCAAACACGATGGTGAGCTGTCCCTGCTGCAATCCGTGAAACTGGATGATCTGGGCTGGACGGTCTCGGTGCTAACCGACATCCGGCCTGCCCAGTACCGTTCCCGGGTGGTCGTAGGTAGTTTGCTGGGCGGTGGCGTTGCCCTCGGGCTGTTGTTGCTGTACCTGAGAGAGTCGAGACAGAAACGCCGTTTGCAACTGGAACGGATGCGTGAGCGTGCCCGCAGTGAAGAGCAACAGCGCGATATCATCAATACGGCACAGGTAGGCCTGATCCATATCGATCAGCGTGGCCGGGTTCAGCTCATCAACCCGATGGCGATGCAGATTTTCGGTGTGTCGGTGGAGCGCGTAAGAAATCAGCCTGTACTCAAGCTGCTGGGCGATGGCTTCAGTGCCATGCCATTAAAGCAGACACTTGAGGCCATGGGGACGGATCGTTTTCGTCCGTTAACCGGTCTTGAGGTGGTGGGGCAGCGCGGTGATGGCAGTGCCTTTCCGATGATGATCTCCATCCGGCAGATGGCGCATCATCCTGAGCTTGGGTATCTGGTGACGGTCATCGATATCAGTCGGCGCAAACGGCTGGAACAGGCGCTGCGCGAAGCCAATGAATCACTTGAGCAGAAGGTCATTGCACGTACCCAGGCTCTGGAGGCGGCTCAGGCTGAGCTGGTGCAGGCGGGCAAGCTGGCCGCGTTGGGGCGCATGTCAGCTTCCGTTGTACATGAGTTGAATCAGCCGATGACGGCCATGCGCACCTACCTGGCCATTGCGGGTCGTTTGCTGGAGCAGCCCGAAGCGCTGGGCAAAAATCTGAAATTGCAGGAGCAGTTGCTTGATCGTATGGCATTGATCACCGGTCAGTTGAAGACCTTTGCCTATCGCAAGCCCGAACGGATTGAGCCGGTGTCGTTGCAACAGGTCACTGCGCAGGTGCTGCAGATGTTCAGGGGACGTTTTGAAGAGCTCTCGCTGGCGTTGCATTACGATCCTCCTCCGGGCGATCTTTTGATCGCCGGTGACAATGCCCGTTACGAGCAGGTTTTGATCAACCTGATCAAGAATGCCTGTGATGCGATGGCAGAGCAGACAGGTGCTCACGAACTCTGGTTGCAACTGGTCGAAGTTGGGGAGCAGTCACTGCTGTTTGAGGTGCGCGACAATGGCCCGGGTATCGATGCCGAAATTCGCAGCCAGCTGTTCGAGCCCTTTTTTACCACCAAGGGCGTAGGGCAGGGGCTGGGATTGGGGCTGGCAATTGTCAGCAGTATTCTGCGTGATCTGGGCGGCGACATTCATGTGGAAGACCGGAAGGTGGGCGCCTGTTTCCGGGTCAGCATGCCACTCTATAGAGCGGTCGAAAAAGAGAGTAACGAGGTGAAGGTGTCATGAGTACAGAAGGACTGGTGCTGCTGGTCGATGATGAAGCCATGGTGCGTGAAGCCACTGCGCAGTGGCTGGACCTGTCAGGCTTCGAGGTACGCACGTACAGCCGTGCGGAGGCGGCGCTTGAGCAGATTGACCCCTATTGTGAAGGCATTCTGTTGACCGATGTACGCATGCCCGGCATGGATGGCATCCAGTTGATGCAGGAAACATTGAAAAAGGCCCCTGACATGCCGGTGATCCTGCTCACGGCGCACGGAGATGTGGACATGGCAACGGCTGCCATGCGTGATGGTGCCTATGACTTCATCGAAAAACCCTATGTGCCCGATCGTCTGGTCGAGCGGATCCGCCGTGCCTGTGAAAAACGCCGATTGACGTTGGAGAACCTGCGGCTGCAGCAGAATCTCGCTACCCAGAGCGGTCTTGATGGACGTTTGATCGGGATTTCGCCGGCCATACAGCGTCTGCGCAGGGAAATTTTGTCACTGGCCGAGCTGGATACCAACGTCATCATTTATGGCGAGACCGGAACCGGCAAGGAGCTGGTGGCCCAGTGTCTGCACGACTACAGCAAGCGGGCTAAAAAAGCCTTCGTGCCGATCAACTGTGGTGCCATTCCAGAAAATCTGATCGAGAGTGAGCTGTTCGGTCATGAAGCAGGCGCTTTCACCCATGCGGCCAAGCGACGAGTCGGCAAGTTCGAATATGCCAGCGGCGGCACATTGTTTCTGGATGAGATCGAGAGTATGCCATTGCACTTGCAGATCAAAATGCTGCGTGCACTGCAGGAGCATGTGATCGAGCGCCTGGGCGCCAATACCCCGATTCCGGTTGATCTGCGTGTGCTGGCTGCGGCCAAGGTGGATTTGCGTGAAGATCCCAACTTTCGCGAGGACCTGTTTTACCGACTCAGCGTGTCCGAACTGCACATTCCGCCGTTGCGCGAGCGCATCGAGGATGTGCCACTGCTGTTTGCTCACTATGTTCGCCGTGGCGCCCTGGATCATGATCGTGAGGAGCGTTCACTTTCCGATCACGATCTGGATGCGCTTCAGTCCTATGCCTGGCCCGGCAATGTGCGTGAGCTGAAGAACGTCGCCATCCGTTATGCCATTGATCATCGTGCCAGCCTTGTAGAACTGCTGTCGCGGCCACAGGCATTGCAGAGTCAACCGGTGATGAATCGTCAGTCGCTGCCGCTTGCGGTTCAGGTGGCTGAATATGAAGCGCGCTTGATTCGTGATGCGCTCGAGCAGCATCAGGGCAATATAAAGGCTGTCATGGAGGCGCTCGATCTGCCAAGGCGGACGTTGAATCAAAAAATGCAGCGTTATGGTCTCAATCGATGTGACTTCACCCCTCAATAGGCGGATTTTTGCTTATCGTAAATGAGCTGGATAGGCCAAAAATTGCTTATCGGAGCTTGTTTATTTGAGTAATATTCAATAAAAACAAGTGGTTATGTGTTTTCGGGGAGTTGGCCCGTTTTCTGCTATACCTGTTAGGTCACTACAACAACCAGAAATGACAACAGGTATAAGGAAAACACCATGAATAAAAGCAAGCGTACGCTGATCAAGGCCATGGGGCTGACCCTCACCCTGGGTACCCTGGCGACTACCAGCGCACTGGTGCAGGCTGCCGACACCCGTTCCTACATTCTTGCCACCGCTTCTACAGGTGGCACCTACTATCCGGTGGGTGTGGCGCTGGCGACCCTGACCAAGGTGAAGCTGGAGCCGACTCAGGGCATCTCCATGTCGGCCATCAACTCTGCTGGCTCCGGTGAGAACATCAAGTTGCTGCGTGAAAACGAAGCCCAGTTTGCCATTCTGCAGGGGCTCTATGGCGCCTGGGCATGGGCCGGTGAAGGTGCCATGGCCGCCTCCGGCAAGCAGCAGAACCTGCGCTCAGTCAGCATGCTGTGGCAAAACGTTGAGCATTTCGTGGTGCGCGGCAAGTATGCCCAGACCGGTACCATCAGTGACCTCAAGGCGCTGGAAGGGGAAAAATTCTCCATCGGCAAGAAGAACTCCGGCACCGAAGGCTCTGGCCGCACCATCCTGGGTAACCTGGGCATTGAGGCCGACAAGTTTGATCTGGCTCACATGGGTTACGGTCCTTCCGCCGATGCGCTGCAGAACGGCACCATTGATGGCATGAACATCCCGGCAGGCGTTCCTGCATCGGCCATCACGCGTGCCTATGCTGCCATGGGTGACGATATCCGCGTTCTGGACTTTACCGACGAGCAGATGGCTCAGGCCAATGGCAGCTACAAGCTGTGGACCCGTTACGTGATCCCGGCTAACACCTACCCGGGTCAGACCCGTGAAATCAACACCATGGCGCAGCCGAACTTCCTTGCCGTGCGTGACGATATCAGCGAAGAAGACGTTTACCTGCTGACCAAAACCATCTACGAAAACCTGCCATTCCTGAACAGCATCCATAAGGCCACCAAGGCCATGGCGCTGGAAAAAGCGATTGAAGGCCTGCCGGTGCCGCTGCACCCGGGTGCTGCTCGCTACTACCGTGAAATGGGTATCACCATTCCGGATCATCTGGTCGCTGAATAAGTGTTCCAGCCGCGATCGGCCATTTTTGGCCGATCGCATCCGTTTTCACTCACGTAATCAGGAATGAAGTGATGTCTGCTTCCAATGAAACCGATCAACAGACCGCCGAGAAATTGAAGGCGATGGAGTTGACCCAGCGAGACGAGAAGGGCGGAACCGGCCGTTTCATCTACTGGGCCGGCGTACTCTTCGCGCTTGCACATATCTATTTCAATACCTTGGGTACCCTGTCAGAACTTTGGGTGTCTGCAATCCATTTCTCCGGCTTCGCCCTGATCTGTGCACTGATGGTGCCCCTGTCCAAGAAGCATGGTAATGCCCGCTGGACGATCGCGGTGGATGTGGTTATCGGGTTGGTTGCCCTGGGGACGACCGCCTATCTGATCCTGTTTGAAGATGCGCTCTACGCGCGTGGCGTTCACTTCAACGCGACAGACTGGGTTGTGGCGGTTGCTGCAATTCTGGTCGCATTGGAGATGACCCGCCGGACGACGGGCTGGTTTATCCCGTCACTGATTGTGTTCTCGCTGACCTATGTGTTCTGGTGGGGACAATACATTGAAGGCATGTTCAACTTTCCGGGCTTGAGCCTGGAGACCGTGCTTTATCGCAGTTATTTCTCGTCCGAGGGAATGTTCGGCTCCATTGCCCGTATCTCCTGGACCTATGTGTTCATGTTTATCCTGTTCGGTGCCTTTCTGGTCAAATCGGGTGCCGGTGATTTCATTATCGAGCTTTCCCGTTGCGCCGCAGGGCGCATGATTGGCGGTCCCGGCTTCGTGGCCGTTTTGGGTTCAGGCCTGATGGGCTCAGTATCCGGCTCTTCTGTCGCCAATACCGTTTCTACTGGTGTGATCACCATTCCGCTGATGCAGAAGGCAGGTTTCCCGGCGCGTTTTGCGGCGGGTGTTGAGGCAGCTGCGTCTACCGGTGGTCAGCTAATGCCGCCGGTCATGGGGGCCGGTGCATTTATCATGGCGTCCTATACTCAGATTCCTTATGTCGAAATTATTGCCATTGCGGCATTGCCCGCATTGCTGTACTTCCTGTCTGTAGGCTTTTACGTGCGGGTTGAGGCCCGTCGCAGCCACGCGCATGCGGTAGAGATGCACACTCGTCCGGTCAAGGAGGTGCTGAAAGAGGGCTGGCACTGTCTGCTGCCTCTGGCTGTGCTTGTCGGATTGCTGATCTATGGTTTCACGCCGACCTACGCAGCGGGGATCTCGATTATTTCTGTCGTGCTGGCTTCCTGGCTGTCACCCAACAAGATGGGGTTGCGCGATATTCTGGATGCTCTGGCGCAGGGTTCCAAAAACATGGCGACGACCGCCATGCTGCTGGTGGCAGTGGGACTGGTTGTCAACGTGGTGGCCATGACCGGTATCGGTAACACCTTCTCATTGATGGTGACCGACTGGGCCGGTGGCAGTCTGTTCATCACTCTGGTGCTGGTTGCGCTTGCATCGCTGGTGTTGGGCATGGGACTGCCGGTCACCGCCGCCTATATCGTACTGGCGACTCTGTCGGCACCGGCTCTGTACAGTCTGATGGCAGAGCGTGAGCTGATCGAGTTGATGGTAAACGGTAACCTGCCCGAAACGGCACGTGCCATCTTCATGCTGGTCGACCCGAATAGCCTGACCGCGCTGGCGGCGCCGATGAGCGAAGCTCAGGCAACGGGTCTGCTTGAACAGGTGCCGGCAGACTTCAAGGGACAGTTGCTGGATATGGCCATCGATGCCGAAAAGCTGGCCATGATCCTGTTGGCTGCCCATATGATCATTTTCTGGTTGTCACAGGACTCCAACGTGACACCTCCGGTTTGCCTGACGGCTTTCGCGGCCGCTGCCATCGCACGCACGCCGCCCATGATGACCGGTTTCACCGCCTGGAAGATCGCCAAGGGCCTCTACATCGTACCCTTGTTGTTCGCTTATACCGGCTTTATCGGGGGCAGTATTGAAGAGGTGTTGACCGTTTTCTTCTTCGGCATTCTGGGTCTCTATGCCTTCGTTGGCTTCATGGAAGGGCATCTGGAAGGGCCGCTGAATATCGTACTTCGATTGTTTAGCGGTCTGTGTGCCCTGGGACTGCTGTACCCGCATGGGCATTTAACCTATGACTTGATTGCCGCTGTGGCCTTTATTGCCCTGTTTGTTTACAGCCGTCGTTTGGCGCCTGCTGAAGCTGTTTGAATGGATAACCCGATGCAGAGTGAATTTGATTTTATCGTGATTGGTGGCGGCATTTTGGGGCTCTCCACCGCCCGTCAGTTGCAGCAGCGTTTTCCCGGTAAACGGGTTCTGGTGCTGGAGAAAGAAAGTAGCCCGGCGCAACATCAGACCGGCCATAACTCCGGTGTGATTCACGCCGGGGTGTACTACAAACCGGGCAGTCTCAAGGCAAAGTTCTGCAAGGAAGGTAATGCAGCCACCAAAGCGTTTTGTCGTGAATATGACATTCCCTTTGATGAATGCGGCAAGCTGCTGGTTGCGACCAACGAATTGGAACTGGAGCGGATGCAGGGGCTGATTGGTCGCTGCGCCGAGAATGAACTCCCGATCGAAGTGCTGGATGCCGAGCAACTCAAGGCACGCGAACCCAATATAAGTGGTGTGGGCGCCATTTTCGTGCCCTCTACCGGTATCGTCAGCTATACCCGAATCTGCGAGAAAATGGCTGAGCTGGTGGAGGCCGATGGTGGTGTGGTGCGCTACAACACGGAGGTACGCGGTATCCGTGAACACGCGGATGGCATTGAGGTAGAAACTGAACTCGAACTTTTCTCGGGTAACTATCTGGTGTCCTGTGCCGGCCTGATGTCAGACCGTGTCGTGCGAATGCTGGGGCAGGTTCCCGATTTCAAGATTATTCCCTTTCGGGGGGAGTACTTCCTGTTGCCGCCGGAGCATAACCGGATCGTAAACCATCTGATCTATCCGATACCGGATCCGGATCTGCCATTTCTGGGTGTTCACCTGACCCGAATGATTGATGGTACGGTAACCGTCGGGCCCAATGCCGTACTGGCGTTCAAGCGTGAGGGATATCGCAAGACCGACTTCAGCCTCAGGGATATGGCGGAGATGCTGACATATCCGGGGCTCTTGAAAATGCTGGCGCGCAATCTGAAGCCGGGCTTGATGGAAATGAAAAACAGCCTGTTCCGTCGCGGCTATCTGGAGCAGGTGCGCAAGTACTGCCCTCAGTTGACGCTGGCAGACCTCAAACCTTATCCGGCCGGGGTAAGGGCCCAGGCTGTGGCGAAAGATGGCTCACTGGTCGATGATTTTCTGTTCGTCAATACTCGGCGTGCACTGGTGGTATGCAACGCACCGTCACCTGCGGCCACCTCGGCTATTCCAATTGGGGCGCATATTGTTGATCAGGTCGAGAAGCATATGGCATCCTGATTACGCCTGATCCTGCCTCAGCATATTATCCCGTCCGCTGTTAGCCGACGGGATAACCTTCTTTCTGCCAATAATGGAACTTGTTGAGCGTATTCGGTCAGCCATAAGGCTGTGACATCGATCAACTCCGGACCTGTATATAAGTTGCGACGCTCAATGTTCCTTGTTCAGCCAGCGGTTATTCGGTAGCGTGTAGCACATACTAAATTTGCTGTCGGAGCTTTGCGGATTGATGTACTCCGAACGTTCTTCCCCCCTTCAGTTTTCCCGGCTTTGGGTGCTGGTTCTGCAGTTGTTCGTACTGGTCCAACCCATCACTGCAGAGGCCGACATCGAGACTGCCAGAGGGCCGAGTTTTGCTCAGGTCTTCAGCGATTCAGACCTTCCAATGTTACTGATTGAGCCCGCCAGCGGCGAGATCGTTAAGGTCAATGACGCGGCCGCGAACTTTTATGGCTACCCGGTTGAGCAGCTCACGGGGATGCGCATCCAGCAGATCAACACCTTCACTGCTGAGCAGGTTGCTGCCGAGCGTGCCATGGCCGAGTCGGAAGGACGCAACTTCTTCATTTTCAGGCATCGCTTGGCAGATGGTGAAATCCGCACTGTAGAAGTGTATTCACGACCGTATCGTTTTGAAGGTAAGTCTCTGCTCTATTCGATCATCAGTGACATTACCCCGGGGCGACACCAGGCCGCGGACCTTTGGCACTACCAGCAAACCCTGGAAGAAATGGTGGATGCACAGGTCAGCCAGATTGAAAGCGGGCGTCGTTGGCAGCTCTGGACACTGATAGGGGCGACCCTCGCCCAGGCACTGGTGATTACGTTTCTGGTCATTAACATTAATCAGCGTCGTGAACTGGAAAAACAGAGAAAAGCAACCAATAAGGCCTTGCAAGAGAGCCGCTTTCAGCTCGAAGAGGCCCAGCGGATTGCAAGGCTTGGCAGTTGGCAACTGGATCAATCAACCGGTTTGATTTCGTGCTCGCCGGAAATGTGTCAAATGCTGGAGATGCAAGACGGCCGCGAGAAGTTTTCATACGAAAGCATTATGAAGACAATCCATCCTGACGATCTGGACGTCGTGCGTGAACGCTATCGCGAGGCGATTGCCAGGCAGGTTCCCTATGAACTTGAACACAGGCTGCTGATGCCGGATGGTCGTATCAAGCATGTGAGAGTGAGAGTCGAGAGCCGCTCTCCCGAAAAGGGTGATGATTCGATAACGGTCGGCATCGTACAGGACGTTACCGAACAGCATGTGGTTCAGGCTGCATTGACGGCTTTGGCGAACGAGTATGCGCTCTTATCCGGAGAAGACTTTTACCGGGCCGTATGTCAGCACCTGCTGGATGCTCTGGCACTGGATTACGTGTTTGTTGGTCAGCTCTGTAACGGTAATGAGGCTGTCAACGTTATTACGGGTTGTTCCGCCAGCGGGAGGCTACAGCCCTTCCGGTACGCACTGCAGGGCACTCCATGCAGCAATGTGTTGGAAGCGTTTCATTCTGTCCATCCAGAGGGTGTTGCCTGTGCGTATCCCGATGACAAACTGCTGGCCGATATGGGCATTGAGTCGTATATCGGCAGCTCTTTGCTGGATAAACAGCAACAACCGATGGGCATTCTGGTGGGTATGGGGTGTAACGCGCTGCAACAGCAAGAGCTGGCGCGTGGTTTGCTGAACGTTTTCGTTGAGAGCGTCAGTGCCGAGATGCAGCGGAGTGCCGCGGAAAAACGTATCGAAATGATCGATGCCTACCGCGAAATCATGCTCAAATTTTCCAACCGCTTCATCAACCTCAGCCTGCCAAAGGTCGATAGCGCCATTCAGGATGCATTGCATGAGATAGGTGAGTTCATCGGTGCGGACAGTTGTTATCTGTTCAGCTATGACTTGGCGGCAGGAACCGCATCCATGTCGCATGAATGGTGTGTCGAAGGGATGTTGCCTGAACAGGGAGTGCTGCAAGAGTTACCCCTGGATCAGTTCCCGGGATGGATCGAGAAGCACCGGCAGGGCCTGCCGATTATCGTCGAGGATACTGAAAACCTGCAGGAGAAGTTTGTCGCCGATATTTTGAGACGCCGCAAAATTCAGTGCCTGGTAGACCTGCCGTTGATGAGTCACGGGGAGTGCCTTGGGTTTGTGGGGGTGGCTTCTCAGCGACAGACCAACCTGTTCACCTCACAAACCGTGGATCTGCTGTCCCTGTTTGCCGGCCTGCTGACCAATATTCGTCAACGACAACAGGTTGAAGGTCAGCTTCGTCTTTCGGCCAGCGTATTCGATAACACGGACGAAAGCATCATCATTACGGATGCGGATGGCCGCATCATCTCGGTAAACAAGGCTTTCACATATACAACGGGCTATACACTTGAGGAAGTGTTCGGGCTGGACCCCATCTTCATGAATGAGCAACAGGCTGAACCGGGGTATCGCGAGAGGCTTTGGGAGCACCTGAGACATTTTGGCCACTGGAAAGGCGAGGTCTGGAACCGGGATCGTGAGGGTGAGCGATATGCTGTGCTGCAAAAGATCAACGCCTTCTTTGACAACAAGGACCGGCTGCAGGGCTACGTGTCCCTGATGTCGGACATCACGACCCTGAAACAGCATCAGCGACAGCTGGAGCGCATCGCGCATTTTGATGGCCTGACAGGATTGCCAAACCGAACGCTGCTGGCAGACCGATTGCAGCAGGCAATGGTGATGTCTCAGCGGCATCACAGCAATATCGCGATACTGTTTATCGATCTTGATGGTTTCAAAGCGATCAATGATTCTTTCAGTCACGCGGTAGGTGACAAATTGCTGGTTAAAGTGGCGCAGCGCATGAAGCAATTGATCCGTCAGGAGGATACCCTGGCCCGCCTTGGTGGGGACGAGTTTGTGGCGGTATTGGTCGATCTGGAGCAGAACGAGTCCAGTCTTCCCGTCATTCGCCGCTTGTTGGAAACCGTGGCTGAACCTGTGCGTATCGACGGGCTTGAATTGAAAGTCTCTGCCAGTATCGGAGTATCTTTCTATCCGCAGCACGATAGCCTGGATGCGGACCAACTGCTGCGTCAGGCTGATCAGGCGATGTATCAATCGAAGCAGGCCGGCAAGAATCGTTACCACCTCTTCGATGTGGAACGTGACCGGGCATTGAGAACTCAGCACGACAGCCTGGCACGGGTTCAGGCAGCCCTGCAGCAAAATGAGTTAGTGTTGCACTATCAGCCCAAGGTCAACATGCGCACCGGTGAGCTGGTGGGGTGTGAAGCATTGATACGCTGGCAGCATCCAGAACGGGGGCTACTGATGCCCGCTGCGTTCTTGCCGGTAATCGAGAACCAGCTTCTGGCCGTTGATGTGGGTAATTGGGTCGTGGAAACCGCCCTGGACCAAGTGCTTGCCTGGAAGTCACAGGGAATGGCTGTACCGGTTAGCGTCAACATAGATGCGATCCATCTGCAGCAGCCCAGCTTTGTGCAGGATCTTGCCCACATGCTGGAACGTCGCCCCAAGATACAGCCCGGGGATTTGGAGCTGGAAATCCTCGAAACCACTGCACTGGAAGACGTGGACCAGGTTTCCATGATTATTAACCGCTGCGAGGAACTGGGTGTGGGCTTTGCGCTGGATGATTTTGGCACCGGCTACTCGTCTCTGACCTATCTGAAGCGCCTGCCGGCACAGTTGCTCAAGATTGATCGCAGTTTTGTTCGAGACATGCTGGAAGACCCGGATGACCTGGCGATACTCAACGGTGTTATCCAGTTGGCTTCGGCATTTCGCCGTGAGGTGATCGCTGAAGGTGTTGAAACCGAGCAGCATTGCCGAGAACTGCTCGCGCTGGGTTGTGAGTTGGGGCAGGGCTTTGCCATTGCGCGCCCGATGCCGGCCTCCGATCTGCCTGATTGGCTGGAAAGCTGGCACCAAAGGCATAAGGGGCCGCTTAGTTAACCTGCCTAACGGGCCGGTTCTGCTGAAAAGCACGAATGTTCTCCACCGTCTGTTCGATGATGGTGGTGCGTGCCTGAACGCTGCCCCATGCGGAATGGGGGGTGATGATCAGATTCGGAATAGCCGCGTCCAGCAACAGGTTGCCGTTGCGCGGAGGCTCTTCGCTGAGTACGTCGGTGGCAGCACCCGCCAGGTGACCGGAACAGAGAGCATTCTTTAACGCGGCTTCGTTGACGATGCCGCCACGGGCGGCGTTGATCAGGAAACTGCCGGGTTTCATTCTGGCAAAAGCATCTTCGTCTATCAGGTTTCGGGTCTGCTCGGTCAGTGGGCAATGCAGGCTGATAACATCGGCGTTTGCCAGCAAGTCGTTGATTGCTGTACGGTCGGCCGGTATGTCAACGCTACCGGGTCTGGCGGCTATCAAGATGTTCATGCCGAAACAACCCGCCAGGCGGGCGACCTCCTGACCCAAAGCACCATAACCGATGATGCCCAGGGTACGTCCGTTAAGCTCCAGAATGGGGAAATCCAGCAGGCAAAACTGAGTGGAGCGGTTCCAGCTGCCATTCTTGACGGCTCGATCATAGTCCAGCAGTCGGGTATGCAGCGCCAGTATCAGGCCAAGCACGTGCTGGGCGACGGAGTGCACGCCATAGCCTTGAGAATTGCACACCACAATGCCTCTGTCGGAAGCGGCCTGAAGATCGATATTGTTGACGCCTGTGGCAACGACACAGATCAGTTTCAGGTGCTTGGCTGCGCGAATCGTCGTTGCATCCAGAACGACCTTGTTGGTGATGACGACATCGAACCCGTCAATGCGGTCGGGCACCTGATCAGTATCCGTGGTCGGGTAACAGGCCATCTCCTCCAGACAGGCGGCGATGGGTGAGAGATCAAGGTCATCAAGGCTTTGAGTATCCAGAAAGACGGCTTTCATATCAGATCCACGGATTCGATTCAGATTCAGGCGGGGCGTCGAAAAACGAGCAGCTTGGCGGTCATCACCTGCACGGCCTCTCCATGCTGGTTCAGTGTTTCGTTGCGAACCACAACGATGCCTCGGTCCGGTTTTGAACGAGAAGGAATGACCTCCTGTATTTCCATCACCACCTGCAGTTCATCTCCAGGGCGGGTTGGATTCGGCCAGTTGACTTCAACACCTGCACCAATCATGCCCTGGGCGAGAGGGATGCCACTGGTAACCATCAGCCTCATGGTCAAGGAAGCTGTATGCCAGCCACTGGCTGCCAGGCCCCTGAACAGACTCTTCTCGGCAGCTGATTCATCCAGATGAAATGGCTGGGGATCGAACTGGTCGGCGAACTCCTTGATCTGCTCGGTCGAGACTTTGAGACTCTGCGTGGTAAATCGCATGCCCGGCTTGAGGTCATCAAGATAGAGGTGTGCTGTGTTGGTCATGTTCAGGTTCCTATCGTTCATGCGTGGATTCAAGAGTGTTCAGCCATTGCTGAAAAACCCTTGTGCCAGCTAGGGCAACCTGGTTGCCCAGGGCCTGACATTGCTGACGAATCTTATCGGGGGGAATACCGTTCTGTTCAAGTTCACCACAGTGGCCGATGAGCCACTGTTCCAGTCGTGTCGGATCGGCTTCAAGATGGAACTGAAGTCCCAATACAGACGGGCCCAGGGAAAATGCCTGGCAGTTGCACAGCTCCGTGTGCGCGAGACTGACGGCTCCTTCGGGCAAGCTGAATTGCTCGCCATGCCAGTGCAGAACGCTGATCGGTTCAGGCAGGGCTCCCAAGGGACTGTTTCGACCCGCTTCACTCAGGGACAGGGGGCCGTAACCGATCTCTTTCGAGCGCATCGGGCTCACTTGGGCGCCCAGTGCCAAAGCCATCAGTTGAGCACCGAGACAGACGCCCAGCGTGGGATGGCGTTTCTGCAGTCGCTGTTTCAGCAGATTTAACTCATCCTGTAAGAAGGGATAGAAGACGCTGTCGTTGGCACTGATCGGGCCTCCCAAAATGACCAGCAAATCCGCTTCCAGCAGGCGTTTGTCGAGGCTGTCCACACCTGCATCCAGATATTGGATGGAGTAACCCTGCTTAACGAGAAGCGGTTCCAGCAACCCCAGATCTTCAAATGCCAGATGTCGTATTGCCAATGCCTGCTTCATCCTGCGGTTCCTTGTTGCTGATGCGAAACTGCCATATTAACGCCCCCTGTAGGCAGGTTAAACCTGTCCAGTGGCGTGTTGCGTCATAGCCAGCGACACCGTGCGAGGCTGAAGTACAGCAGTGGCACCACTACAATCGTGAGCAGAGTGGACATGGCCAACCCAAACACGAGCGAAATTGCCAGCCCGTTGAAAATGGGGTCGTTCAGAATGAAGTAAGCACCGACCATTGCTGAGATCGCTGTGAGTGCAATGGGCTTGATCCTGACGGCTCCCGACAGTATGACGGCCTCCTCAAGCGAAGTGCCTTCGTCCAGCAGTTGTCGGATGAATACGACCAGCAGGATGGAGTTGCGCACGATGATTCCGGCCAGCGCAATCATGCCGATCATACTGGTGGCGGTGAATTCGCGGCCGAGGAGAGCATGTCCAGGCAAGATGCCGATCAGGGTCAGCGGAATCGGTGCCATGATTACCAGCGGAAGCATGTAGGAGCGGAACTGGGCCACCAGCAGCAGGAAAATCATGAACACGCCAACACTGTAGGCCATGCCCATATCACTGAAGGTTTCATAGGTGATTTGCCACTCGCCGTCCCATTTCAGTGCGCCTGCTTCCGGCAGGGGAGGCTGGCGGATAAAAAACTGTTCTGGCGCGTTCGGGAGCTGCTCCAACCGGTCAGCCATGGCAAACATCCCGTATAACGGTGAGTCAATCGCGCCGGCCATATCCGCAGTCACATAGGTAACGGGCAGCAGGTCCTTGTGGTAACGGGCGCCGGGCCAGTCAGAGCGTTCGATGCGGGCAACACTGGCCAGAGGAATCAACTGTCCTTCACGGTTGCGCACCTGTAGCGACAGAAGTGCCGAGACTTGTGCCTTGTCGCCCTCATTGAGAATGACGCGAATCGGTATCGGGTACTTGGCGTGTTCATCATGCAGATAGCTAAGCGCGATACCGCCCACAGCGGTTTGCAGCGCCTGCACCACTTGCCCCTGAGCCACTCCCAGACGAGCAGCCCGGGCACGATCCACCACAACCTGCCACTGTTCTACAGGGGCTTCCAGTGTGGTGTCGATATCCACCAGCCCAGTTACCTGTTGCATCTGCTGCGCGACCTGCAGCGCGAGCGCGTTGCGGCGCGTTTCATCTACGGCATAGATTTCGGCGACAAGAGGCGAGAGTACCGGCGGGCCGGGTGGAATTTCGACGATCTTCACGGCTGCGTCGAAGGGCGCTGCAATGGCTTGCAACGGTGCGCGTAGCGAGGAAGCAATGTCGTGGGATTGCTGTTCGCGGGCGGTTTCAGCCACCAGATTGATTTGCAGGTCACCCTGCCAGGGATCGGACCGCAGGTAGTACTGGCGAACCAGACCATTAAAGTTGATCGGCGAGGCAGTTCCGGTGTAACTCTGCCAGTTGGCGACTTCCGGTAAGGTTTCCAGATGAGTGCTTAATGCCAGCAGTAAGCGTTGGGTTTCTTCCATCGGCGCCGACTCAGGCATGTCGACCACCACCTGCAACTCGGATTTGTTGTCGAACGGCAGCATCTTGAGAATGACGAACTGGTAGAACGGCAGTGCCATCGAGGCCAGCATCAGGCCGAGCACACCGAGACTGAGCAAGCGGCGGCGCCAGCTGTGATCAGAGAGGAAGGGACCCAAAACCCAGCGGAAGACGTTCAGTGAAACCGGACTGACGCCATCTGCAGAGCTGCCGGTCTCCTGGATTTCACTCTGGCGATGGTGCAGCAGTCGCATCGCCAGCCAGGGGGCCACGACGAAGGCGACAATCTGTGACAACACCATTCCGGCAGAGGCATTGATCGGAATCGGACTCATGTAGGGCCCCATCAGGCCTGTAACGAATGCCATCGGCAGCAGAGCGGCCATGATGGTCAAACTGGCCATAATGGTGGGGGTGCCTACCTCATCCACGGCTACCGGGATGATATCGCGAATGCTGTGGGTGGAGTTCTGGATACGGCGGTTGATGTTTTCGGTGATCACGATGCCGTCATCGACCAGAATGCCGATGGAAAATATCAGTGCAAACAGCGATACACGGTTCAGGGTAAAGCCCCAGGCCCACGAGAACACCAGGGTCAGCAGTAATGTCACCAGTACCGCGATGCCAACGATGGTCGCCTGACGCCAGCCCATGGCTGCCAGCACCAGCAGTACCACGCAGACGGTGGCCGAAATCAGGTCGGAAATCAGCTTCTTTGCCTTGGCAGAGGCGGTTTCGCCGTAGTTTCGGGTGATAACCAGCTCAATGCCTTCCGGCAGAGATCGCTGGCGTAACAATTGAAGCCGTTCTTCGATGGCCGTAGTGATGTTGATCGCATTTTCGCCAGGTTGTTTGGCGATCGCCAGCGTGACAGCCGGGTAGACTTCGCCCACCTTTCCAGGTCGGTCTTTGGCCTTTCCGGGACCGAAGCCGATCATCACGCTTTGATCGGGCTGGGTGTCGCCACGGTTGATCTCGGCAATATCGCGCATGAAGACGGCAGCTCCCTTATGCATACCTACGACCAGGTTGCGCACATCATCAATCTGTTCCAGCAGCTGCCCTGCCTGTACCGGTACCGACAAGCTGTCACGAGTGGTTCTCAGTCCCTGTGAACTGGCGTTGGCGGCTTGCAGGGCAAGGGCGATATCGTCCAGCGTAAGACCGTAGCCGGCCAGCAGGGCAGGGGCGAAGCGGATATCGACTCGATCCGGCACGCCGCCCACGGTGTAGATATCGCGTGTGCCGGGGATACGCTTGAGGGCTACTTCGAGCATGTGCGCCATGCGTGTCAACTCGGTGCCGGCATAGCGTTGCTGCGGGTCATACAGCGTCAGCGACATGATCGGCACGTCGTCAATGCTGCGTGGCTTGATCAATGGCTGTGTTGCTCCAAGATCGGCTGGCAGCCAGTCCTGGTTCGAATACACCTGATTATACAAACGCACCAGTGCTTCCTGACGGGTGACACCGACCCTGAACTGTACGCTGATCACCGCCATCCCCTGGCGGGAGACGGAGTAGACGTGCCTGACCCCCTCGATTTCACTCATCACCTGCTCCGCCGGGGTCGCGATCAGGCTTTCCACTTCGGAAACACTGGCGCCGGGCAGCGCAACAATAATGTCGGCCAGTGTAACATCGATCTGCGGCTCCTCTTCCTTGGGTGTAAACACCAGCACCAGAATGCCGAGCAGGATGGATATGAGGGTCAGCAAGGGGGTGAGTTTTGAGTCCTGAAAGACGCGAGCAATGGCGCCGGATGGGCCTACAGGAGGAAGCGGCTGGCTCACTGGATGCTCTCCTGATCGGATTCGGTGACGCCGTTAACGCTCTGTGGTCGTGTCACAATGCGTTCACCGGCCTTGAGTCCGGCCAGTACTTCTATGAGTTTTCCATTGCGGACCCCGGTACGAATCTGGCGCAGGCGAGGGTGGCTGTTTTCATCCAGTACGAAAACGGCGCGTAGCTCACTGCGGTGGAACAGGGCTTCATCGGGTATCCAAAGTGCCTCGCGGGTTTCCACCGGTACGCTGACTTTGACCAGCATGCCGGGATAGAGCTGGCCATCTGGCTCAGTTAGCGGCATGCGCAGACGGAAGGTATGAGTGGCCGGATCGGCATAGGGGTAAAAGGTGATTTCGCCGGTTTCCAGCTCCTCCCCGTTGGGGAGGGTGACCCGTGCACGGCGCTGCTCACGCGCCAGTCCTGCATACTGCTGCGGCAGGTCCAGTACCACGCGAAGGTGCTGAAGCGATAGGCCGGTCAGCAATGGTTGGCCTGGGTTGACGCTCTCACCCAACTCAACGTGACGTTCAACCAGGATACCGCCATAGGGCGCGGTGATGCGGGTGTAGTCAAGTTGCTTCTGCGCCTCGTCGACGGATGCCTCGGCCTGGGCCAGCCGTGCCTGTGCTGCATTGAACTGGTTGCGCGCCTGATCCAGTGCCTGCCTGGCAACCAGTTTACGGTCATGCAGAGACTGGATACGACTGAGCTGCTGGCGTGAATCCGTCAGCCCTGCTTGCGCCTCGGCGAGGCCCGCCCGAGCCTGCTTCAAACGGGCCTGCTGTTCGCTGTCTTCAAGTTGGACGATCAATGCACCGGCCGGTACGGAGTCATCCACATCGAAAGGCAGTGCTGTCACCCGTCCACTGGTTTGAGCGGAGACGGTGCTCTGCTGTACCGCCTCTATGATCCCATCCAGCTGCAGATATTCTTCCAGTGCCTGTCGCTGCACAGTGAAACTCTGAATGTCCGCTGCTGTGGCGGCAGGCAGGGAAATGGTCAAGATGGCGAGTAAAAGAGGCAGGGTATGCAGCAGGGGCATGGTGCCGCTCCTTGGGACAGGTCCATGAGATTAATATTAGATGATATTCATGTAATATACCGATGCGGTCAACGCTCCGGGGCAAGTATTTTGTTGATGCTCAGTCCCTCAGTATAGGCACGTGCAAAAAAGGTACAGGCCAAGGCTGGCGAAAGTTCAGAATTGGGTTTAGTCTCGATACACGGCCATGATGACATGGTCGGCGTCGCTCGGACGGTTCCGGGCGCTGACGTTTTTCGAGGTTTACATGACAGACAAGACCGGTGTGCGTCCCGTACGCCATTTTTCCCGTATTGATCGCCTGCCACCCTACGTTTTCAATATTACCGCCGAGCTGAAGATGGCCGCGCGCCGTCGCGGTGAAGATATCATCGACTTCAGCATGGGAAATCCGGATGGCGCCACCCCGCCGCATATCGTCGATAAGCTCTGTGCGGTTGCACAGCGTGAAGATACGCATGGCTACTCGACCTCCCGTGGTATTCCTCGGTTGCGTCGTGCCATTTCACGCTGGTACGAAGACCGATATGACGTTGAGATTGACCCCGAAACCGAGGCGATTGTGACCATCGGTTCCAAGGAAGGCCTGGCGCATCTGATGCTGGCGACCCTGGACCATGGCGATACGGTACTTGTCCCTAATCCCAGCTATCCGATCCATATATACGGGGCCGTGATTGCCGGCGCTCAGGTGCGTTCAGTGCCGCTGATCCCCGGTGTGGATTTCTTCGTTGAGCTGGAGCGCGCGATCCGTGAGTCCATTCCCAAGCCGAAGATGATCATCATCGGTTTTCCGTCCAACCCGACCGCTCAGTGCGTTGAACTGGATTTCTTCGAGCGTGTGGTCTCTCTGGCCAAGCAGTATGACATTATCGTGGTACACGACCTCGCCTATGCCGATATCGTGTATGACGGCTGGAAGGCTCCGTCGATCATGCAGGTGCCGGGTGCCAAGGATGTGGCGGTGGAGTTTTTCACCCTGTCCAAGAGCTACAACATGGCGGGTTGGCGAATCGGTTTCATGGTCGGCAATCCTGAACTGGTTCATGCGCTGGCGCGGATCAAAAGCTATCACGACTATGGCACCTTTACGCCGTTGCAGGTGGCGGCAATCGCTGCACTGGAAGGTGATCAGCAGTGTGTGCGCGATATTGCCGAGCAATACCGCCAGCGCCGCAACGTGCTGGTGAAAGGGCTGCACGAGGCAGGCTGGATGGTGGATATGCCCAAGGCATCCATGTACGTCTGGGCGAAAATTCCCGATGAGTATCGCGACATGGGGTCCTTGGAGTTTTCCAAGAAGTTACTGGCTGACGCCAAGGTCTGTGTGTCGCCGGGCATTGGCTTTGGTGATTATGGCGATGACTATGTGCGTTTTGCCCTGATTGAGAACAAGGACCGCATTCGTCAGGCGGTGCGGGGGATCAAGTCCATGTTCCGCAAGGATGGGCTGCTGGCCTCGGGCGGCTGATCGAACAACACTTGAACCGCTGCCAGTCAGCGGTTTTTTGTGTCAGGTATCCAGCTTTGAGCGTTGAATACAAAAGGAAAAAATCTTGATGATGGAGCCCGGCTGGCCGGTCAACAAGGATTGGCAAAAGGGGCAGAGTCGCCCTGAAAATATCAATGCACGCTTTTATACCGCTGTCCTGGCAACATCGATTTTTCTGCTGGTGATGGCGGCAATCAATTTGAGCCAATGGGGGGCGGTCGAGTCGGCACTCTATCGTTTCATGGCGTCTGATTTCACCCGTTTTGATCCTTTGCTGGTGCTGCCTTTCATGTTGCTGGTTGGGCTATTGGGACTGCCGGGTACATGGAGAGAGTTCGTGCGTTGGCAACGGCAGCGTGCTCTGGTGATGACGCTGGATCCGCTGCCGGCTGCACCGGACGGTGAACTGGGAGGGCGCCTGATCGTTCCATTGAGTTTGCCGCCAGATGCCGATATTAACGTTACCCTCAACTGCATGCGCAGGGTCGTGACCAAAGGCAAGAATGCCAGTGTGCGCGATGAGTTGTTGTGGCAGACACCTGCCGTCATCAGGCAGATGCGCTCGATCAAGGGCACGCGTATTGAATTCTGCGCACCGTTGTCCGAACAGCAGCCTGCCAGCAGTTTTGAACAGGGTAAACGTAAGCATTGGTGGGCCATTCGCGTGGAAGTGCCGGAAGCGGGTTTGACGCGACCTTCCCGGTTCCGGTCAGTCGTCAGGCGAGCAAGAAAACGTCTGATTACCGCTTCACTGAGCGGGAGCGACAACAGGCCACGGAGGCTGCACAGAGTCCTGTGCGTTCATGGCAACAGGATAACGTGGGCAATGATGGCCAGAGCATTACCTTCCCGGCAGGTCGCAGCGGCAAGGCCGCATGGGTACTGATGCTGACCGGTCTGGTGTTCAGTGGCGTTGCTGCCTTTATGGCGTATAACGTCTGGGACGAGTTGCATTCACCGCGCATCAGCTACTTTGCATTGATGGTACAAGGCATGATCCTGCTGGGCTTTGGCCTGTTCAGCCCCGCACTTTTGCTGGGCGGCCTTTATATGCGCTGTAATCAGCTACAGCTCGATGCCGGCCCGCAGGTGCTGGTGACCACTCGACGGTTTCTGGGGTTCAATCATCAGCGCTCTATTGCTGTCGCTGATGTCGAGGGAATGGCAGAGCGCATTGTGGGCCGCATGGGACAGGGAGTTGAATCCGAGCTTGAGTATGCCATCGATGCGTATATGAAGGATGGTCAGCGGATACGTCTTGGGGATGGTATTCAGGGTCAGCAGGAAGCCGAATTGCTCCTTGCCCACTTGCAGGCATTGACCGGTATTGAGCACCGGCCTGATCCGGCGACCTATCGCTTGCAGCGCAGTATAACGCCGACTTGGGTGCTGTGGCTGCCGGTGTTGTTCAAGTCGACCGGCATATTGATCTTCGGCCTGACAATCGCCGCGTTTCTGGCTGATTTCTGGTAAGTAGAGGGTGTGATGGTGAAGCGACTTATCCAGACAGTTCTGCTGATGCTGTCCGTGCTTGTGCATGGCTGCAGTGATCATCGGTTGGAACCGCTCACGGAGGGAGCCATCATTCTCGCGTTCGGTGACAGTCTGACAGCAGGGGTTGGCGCGGCAGAGCCGGACAGCTACCCGGCCGTGCTGGCCCGGCTCAGTAACCGTCAGGTCATCTCCGCCGGCGTATCCGGTGAGGTTTCGGCGCGCGGACTGGAGCGACTGCCGGAGACGCTGAGACAAGCTCAACCGGATCTGATGATTCTGCTGCATGGCGGTAACGATATCTTGCGCAGTCACCCGGCTGCAGTGCTGGAGCAAAACCTGAATGCCATGATTGAGCTGGCCAAGGCCGCGGGTGTGCAGGTGGTGCTGGTAGGTGTGCCTGAGAGAAAACTGTTTTCGGACGCTTCACCGGTATATGCACGGCTGGCAGAGCAACATGATCTGGTCTTTATTGAAAGCCTGTTATCGGATCTGCTGCACCAACCGGGGATGAAGTCTGATGCGGTGCACCTGAATCCTGCCGGTTACCGTGCACTGGCAGAAGGAATCCATGAGGTGTTGCAGCAGGAGGGTGCGCTTTGAGCGTTCTGCAGCAGCTATTGGCAGAAGTTCGAGCCTGTCGCCTCTGCGCGAAAGAACTGCCGCTTGGGCCGAGACCCGTGGTTCAGGCAGCGGTGTCTGCTCGGCTGCTGATTGTCGGTCAGGCGCCGGGCTTGAAGGTGCATCAAACCGGCATTCCGTTCAACGATCCCAGCGGCGATCGTCTGCGTGACTGGCTGGGCATGAGTCGGGACGAGTTCTATGATCCGACCAACGTGGCAATTTTGCCCATGGGATTCTGTTATCCGGGGCGGGGGCAGTCCGGCGATAACCCGCCACGCCCTGAGTGTGCAACCGCCTGGCGGCAGCAGCTGCTGAGTCAGTTGCCCGACATCGAACTGACCCTTCTGATAGGGCGTTATGCTCAGGATTGGCATCTGGGTAAAGGCATCACACTGACGGAAAGAGTGCGGCACTGGCGAGCTTACCTGCCAGGCTGCATTCCGCTGCCGCATCCCAGTCCACGCAACAACCTCTGGCTACGTCGCAATCCCTGGTTTGAAGAGGAACTCTTGCCGGAACTTAAGCGGCGAATCGCAGGAATTCGAGCTGAATCTGCATAAGAGGTCGCTAAGGCTTTGAGTCTTGAGGGCGGAGCGCCTAAAATTGCCGCCCTGAATTGAGGGGAGTCACATTTTGTCACAAGCGCCATTCGTACCCGGACAACGTTGGATCAGTAACAGCGAAGCCGAGCTCGGGCTCGGTATCGTCGTTGAATATGCAAACCGTCGTGTTGAGATCCGCTTTCCAGCGGCGGAAGAAACACGCACCTATGCCGCCGATAACGCACCGCTGAGCCGGGTGGCCTACGAGCCGGGGGACAGGATCTGTAACCTGCTCGGTGACGAAATGGAAGTGGTAGAACGCTTCGAACACAACCAGTGCTTTATCTACAGCTGTCTGGATACCGAGGGCGCTGAGGTTATTCTGCCTGAAATCGAGTTGGACAGTGCAGTGCACTTCAGTCGTCCCCAGGAGCGGCTCTTTGCCGGACAGCTGGATCGCAACGGCCTGTTCAAGTTGCGAGTGGCTGCCCTCGAGCATCAACATCGTTTGCGTGCTTCCGCGGCTTATGGTCTGCTGGGTGCGCGTGTGCAATTGCTGCCACACCAGTTCTATATTGCCGGTGAACTCAGTAGCCGCATGGCACCTCGTGCCCTGTTGGCTGATGAAGTGGGGCTGGGTAAGACCATTGAGGCCGGTTTGGTGCTGCACCAGCGTTTGATTAGCGGTCGTGCTCGTCGCGTGCTGATTGTGGTGCCGGATACGCTGGTGCACCAGTGGCTGGTCGAGATGCTGCGCCGTTTCAACCTGATGTTTACCCTGCTGGATGAGGCTCGTTGCGCCGAAATCGAGGCCAGCGGTCAGGACAATCCTTTTGAAAGCAGCCAGTTGGTAATCTGTCCACTGTCGCTGCTGACCCGTTCCGAAGCTCGTCAGGTTCAGGCAGAAGCTGCCGGCTGGGACATTTTGGTGGTGGATGAGGCTCACCATCTGGGCTGGAGTCAGGAGGCACCAAGCCATGCCTACCTGTGCATCGAGGCGCTGGCGCAGAAGACGCCCGGGGTACTGCTGTTGACTGCGACACCTGAGCAGCTGGGCCCTGAGGGGCATTTTGCCCGTTTGCGCCTATTGGATCCTGCCCGCTATCCGGATCTGCAGCAGTTCCTGGATGAGGAGCACGCCTATTTCCAGCTCAATAGTCTGATTGAACCCTTGCTGGGTGAGCAGGGGGCTGGTGTGCTGCGAAGTGATACCAGCCTGCAGTCGGCGCTGGCTGAGCGTCTGGGTGATGATGTTCTGGCTCGCTGGCTGAAACTGGACGCAGCAGCGCAACCGGCAGCACTTGATGAACTGATTCGTCAGTTGATCGACCGCCAGGGTACCGGACGCGTTTTGTTCCGCAACACCCGCGAAACCGTAACCGGCTTCCCGCGGCGTCAGCTGCAAAAGCAGACGCTGGACATGCCGCCGGAACTGGCGCTGTTTGACGAGGAAGTGGCACCTGAAGCCTGGCTGCACCCTGAAAAGATCATCGGTGCCGACTGGATCGAGGTGGATACCCGTGTCGAGTGGCTGGTGAACTGGCTGAAGCAAAACCGTAACGAGAAGGTTCTGGTGATCTGTGCTCACGCCGAGACTGCAGTGGCACTGGAAGACCAGCTCAATCTGCGTGAAGGTATCCGCTCGGCTGTGTTCCACGAGGGCATGAGCCTGGTGAACCGTGACCGGGCTGCGGCCTATTTTGCCGAGGAAGAACTGGGTGCTCAGGTGCTGGTGTGTTCCGAAATCGGCAGTGAAGGGCGTAATTTCCAGTTTGCCCACCATCTGGTGCTGTTCGATCTGCCTCTGACCCCGGATCTGCTGGAACAGCGGATCGGTCGTCTGGATCGTATCGGTCAGCGCAACGATATCCAGATCCATGTACCGGTCTACGAAGGCGGCACTGCCGAAGTGCTGTTGCGCTGGTATGACGAAGGACTGGATGCGTTCGGCCGCGTCTGCGCCGTCGGCGATGCGCTTTACCGCCGTTTCGCCCCCAAACTGCTTGAGTGCCTGCGTGAACCGGAGAATGACGAGCAGCTTGAGGCATTGATCACCGAGACACGCCAGGCCAGAGAAAACCTGGAGCTTGATCTGTCCCGTGGCCGTGATCGTCTGCTGGAGATCAGCAGTTGTCATCCGCAGCGTGCGGGAGAGTTGTTGGACGAGGTTGCTAGTGCTGAAAGCAGCGCGGACCTTCAGGTGTTTGCCGAAAAACTGTTCGACCGTTTTGGTGTCGATATCCAGCCTCACGGACCGGATGGTCTGGTGTTGCACCCGGGGGATCATATGCTGTGTCATCTTCCGGGGTTGCCGGAAGAGGGGGTGACACTGACCTTCAACCGTGAGCGTGCGCTATCCCGCGAGGATATCCAGTTCATGAGCTGGGAGCATCCTCTGCTGACCGGTACCATGGAGCTGATCAGTAACGGTGAACTCGGAAACTGTACTGTTTGTACCCTGAAGCTTCCACCGCTGCAGGCGGGTACTCTGCTGCTGGAATTGGTGTACGAGTTGCGTTGTACTGCACCTCGCTACCTGCAGCTCGAACGCTATCTGCCGGCGGGCAGCGTACGAATGCTGGTCGATCCAGAGGGTCGTGACTTGGCTGCTGCGCTTGGACATGAACCGTTGAATCAGCTGCTGCAAACTGTCAGTCGCGCGACGGGCCAGAAAATGGTCCGCCTTGCGCGTGAGCAGATTGTGCAGCAGCTGAAGGTCGCTGATCACACTATTGCTGCGCGTCTTGGCAAGCTGCGACAGCAGGCATTGGATAAGCTTGAGCAGCAGCGTGCTTCAGAGTACGAACGTTTGGTGGCTTTGGCGAAGGTCAACCCGATGATCCGCCAGGAAGAACTGGACGCCATGAAGGATGATACCGAGCACATGGTAGCGGCGCTGCAGTCCATGGAGCTGAAACTGGACGCCATCAGGGTTATTCTGGTGCGAGAATAAGTTCATCTGCATGGCCGCAGTGACGCTGGAGTCTGTCCACCTGGGAGTGTATGCTGTATCCATATGCAGACATATTGACAGGAGGCGGTGATGGATATTGCGGCCATGAGCACCACCGTGAGCAATCAGCAAACTCAGACACAGCATGCGGTGAAAATAAATCAGATGGTGAAAGACCAGACGGAGGCTGTTGGTCAGCAGGCATTGCAGTTGATTGCGAGTGCGGCACCTGTTGTTGCCCCTGATCCATCCAGCCCCCTTGGGCACAATATCGATATCCGTGTGTAACCCTGCGCTGACTGCGTCAGAAGCAGCCGGCCATAAAAAAAGACGCCTTGAGGCGTCTTTTTTTATGGCACGAATCGCTTACTTGGCTTTTTTAAGCAGCTTATTCAGTTTCTTAAGCTTGCCTTCGTGCTTGGCAATTTTGGCTTTGCGAGCTTTGATCAGTTTTTTGACTTCTTTCGCTTTCAGCTTGGCCATGTTGGCGCTCCTTGTCATGTTTTGTCTGCCGTCTCGGCCTGGTGTTCGGCCATAAAACGGCGAATAAAGTGTCGGATTTCGCGTGCGGCACTTGTATCCAGCTCGTCGCACAAAGCAATAAACTGGTCCCGTTCTTCGTCATTGATGCGAATCACGAGTTGGCTGTTCTTTGTTTTGCTTTTCTTTCTGCCGCTCATATCGGTCCTCCGACAGGACAAGGTGGCTATAGAGTAAAGCAAAAGCAACCAATTACAAATGCATGACGCAGTATGTATTTTGTATATACAAAGCATAACCTATCCGCTTTGCGTGTCAGGGTCAAATGTTCATAGATGCATACCACAAAGGTGCTGTTGGTCTGATGCTGATAAAAGCCTAGAATGCTGTTCTGATTTATTCGGCTACTCGCTCGGCCATTAGAGCTACGGAGTGAAACTGTATCAATGCATTCAGGCATGCAATTCATGACACTGGAAATATGGCGAAGGCGTGTAACAGCGCCTGATTGCCATCGCCTGACTCCTTAATTCCGAAAGATGGACATAAGCTATGCAAGGTCTCAGTAGTGCCAGACTTCATATGGCGGTTACCTTTGCTCTCTTCTTTTTTCTTGCCACCAGTGCCATTGCAGCATCCCAGGAAGGCCCGAGATACCTGTTCAGAATCTCGACGGAGAACACGGTCGGGCATGTTCAAACACAGGCTATCGAGCGTTTTGCTCGTCAGCTGGAAGAGAGCAGCCTCGGACGTATCGAAGTACGCTTTCATCACAGTGCCCAGATGTTTCGTGATCGTGATGTTATCGCTGCACTGAGTAGCGGTAAGGTTGAAATGGCTGTGCCCGGGATGTGGCAGCTTGATCGTTACGTCCCAGATGTGGGGTTGTACATGCTGCCGCTTTTCTATGGTCGTACAGCCGAGGAGAACTATCGACTGCGTGATGGCAAGGTAGGTGCAATCGTGAGTCAGCGAGTCGAAACCTATCTGGGCGTTAAAGTGCCCGGCCGCTGGCTGGATTTGGGGCATGCCCACCTGTATTTTACCGACAGGCAGGTCAGTCGACATGAGGATCTGAATGGGCTGAAGATCCGAATTCCGGGCGGCGTAGCCAATCAGGCGCGGCTTGAAGCGTTTGGCGCCTCTCCTGATGTCGTTCCTTGGCCAGACGTGCCAAATGCGCTGCAGCGTGACCATCTAAAGGGCATGTTGACCACCCACGAAACTGTGAGAAGTGCAGCGCTCTGGAACAACGGGATCAGGTTTTGCTTTGAAGACATGGAATACTTCGCGCAGTACGTTCCCATTATTAATTCCCGTTTCTGGCATAAATTACCCACTGATTTGCAGCAGCTGGTGATCGATACCTGGGAGGCAGTGGTTGATGATCAGCGCATTGCGGCAGACATTGCGCAGCGAGAAGCTCGCGCTGAACTTCAGGCAGGGGGAGTAAGCGTCATTGCTCCAAAGCCTTCGGAACTGCAAAAATGGCGTCAAATTGCACGTCAGCAGGAAGCATCCACCATCAGACAGATGGGGGTTGATCCGGCACTGGTCAAAATGGCTGAGGAGGCCATGGGGCGCTGATGACATCTTCCCCTTTGCATGTATCGGACAAAAGCTCACTGGACCTTCGCTGGTACGGTCACCCTGTCATAATTGGAGCGCTGGTGTTGCTGGTTATCATCACCGTGATGCTTGGCTGGGGGCTTTATCGGGATTATCAGTATACCCTGCAAAGTGCGGGAGAACGGCTTCAGACTCAGCTGCGAGCATACGGCAGTGCGGTTGACATTGCTTTCATATCGGCCGAGAACGTACTGCATGGAACCAGTTTGGCATTGGAGTCGCAACCCGAATTCTTCTCAGAACAGGACCATTTTCGTCCGCTCCTGTTGCGATCCATGATGAAGTCCCCGACGCTGGGCAGTCTTGTGTTGTACAGCCCAAAGGGACAATTGGTCGCCAGTGTTGGCCGGTTGTCGGATCAGGATCAGCAAGTGCCGCCTTGGGTCAATGACGCCATTGCACGTGGGGTTCACTCGGCGATGGGGATCTACAATGGAGAATTGGGTTCTCTAAAGCTCGTGTATGGCGCAGATGGAGAGGTTGCCGGGGCTCTGCTGGCAACACTTGAAAGTGACGAGATCAAATCTGAACTTGAGCGCGGTGACGATTACGGCAACCAGCATCTGATGTTGCTGGACAATCAAAATCGCGTCATGGTCGTGGCCAATACGGACGAGGTTGAGGCTGAACTGGCACTTTGGCAGGACTTGCAGCTGTCGCGTGAATTGGATGACTTCACTGCTTTCGGTACACGTCTTGTCCCCGGTCAGAATTACCTTTTTGCGATACGCCAATTGGGACAGCAGCCGATCAGGGCGATTGCCGCAATCAGCTGGGAAAATGTGTTGGAAGGCTGGAAGTTCAGGACGTTTGTTGCCTGTTCGAGCTTTGGAGCGCTGATTCTTGTCGCGTTACTCCTGCTCATGCGCTGGCAGGATAGTCTGCGACGTGAACGCAAAACGGCCAATGACCTGGCACACCTGCACCAGGCAATCGAGCAAATTCCATCGCCAATTGTGATCACTGATCTGTCCAGTCGTATCATCTATGCGAATCCGGCCTATCTGGCTCGTTCCGGTTTAATGGCAACTCAGGTTGTGGGGCAAAAGCCCAGTATCATTTCATCCGGACAAACTCCCTCAGCCACATATCGTAAACTCTGGTCCAGCCTGAATCGGGGGGTTGCATGGGAAGGGGAGTTTATTAACCGCATGGGGGACGGCCGGGAGCGAGTTGAAGAGGCTCTCATTACGCCTGTCCGTGATACGGATGGCCGTGTTGCCAGCTACTTTGCCATTAATACAGATGTGACCGAGAAACGTGAATATGAGAGGCGATTATTTCGATATCGAGAAATCGTCAATGCATCAGAAGAGCTGATGGCGTTACTCGACCCTGACCTGAACCACATTCAGGTCAATAGTTGCTATCAGCGTTACCATGGCCGTTCACGCAGTGAAATTGAAGGTCAACCGCTGTCGGCATTCTACGATGAAAAACTGTTTTCAGAACTGATCTTGCCGAGATTGGATGAAGCGTTGCAAGGGTCTTCATTTGTATTGGAGGCTTGGTTGGAATTTGCCGGTCTGGGCCGACGTTTCTGCCGAATCACAGCCAACCCGATCAAGGGTGAAAGCGAGTGCGTTGAAAGTCTGGTATTTAATCTTGCTGACATGACCGAGCGCAAACTGTCTGAAGAGGCGCTGCAAAGCAGCGAAGAGCGCTTTCGTGCGCTATCTGAATTTTCACCTATTGGTATTTTTGAAGCGGATTCCGGCGGCAGGAATATTTACGCTAACCGATATCTCGGAGAAATGGTTGGTCGTACTCTTAACCAGCTTCAGGAAGAGGGCTGGGCAGGCTTTTTACACCCCGATGACCTCGAGTATGTGATGAATGGCTGGCGAAAACTGATCAAGCAGCAAATCTCCAGTTGGCAGTGTGAAGCCAGGATGCTCGCACATGAAGATGAACCGCGGTGGTTCAGGTGCGCAGTTCGCCGATATGAAGGCGCGAGTGAAGGTGAGTTGCGATATATCGGCATGGTGCTCGATATCACCGAGCAGGTGAAGCACCGTGATGCTCTGGAGCGCAAGAATGCGGAGCTGGAGCTTCTGTCTACAACGGACAACTTGACCCAGCTGGCAAATCGAGCACGCATCGAGGATCTGCTGGCACAGGGCGTACATCGATACGAACGCCACGGGGCCGGTTTTGCGGTCATCATGCTCGATATTGATCATTTTAAACAGGTTAACGATACCTGTGGGCATGCCGTAGGAGATCAGGTGTTGCGTCAGCTTGCAGAACTGATGCGAGAGAATACCCGCCTGACCGATTGCCCGGGGCGTTGGGGTGGGGAAGAGTTCATGATTATCTGCCCTGATACCGATCTTGAGGGTGCACACCGACTGGCCGAGAATCTGCGACATCGGATCGAGCAGGTGAAGTTTCCTGTGATCGGGCAGCGCACCTGCAGTTTTGGTGTCGCTGCGATACGGCCGGGCGATCAGGAACGTGAGTTGCTGAAACGTGCGGATGATGCCCTGTATCGCGCCAAGCACAACGGCCGTAACCAGGTTGTTACCGAGCGTCTCCCGGTAACAGATAAGGCCGTGCCAGAGTAAATACAGGGTGCGATGGAGGCTGCCCGGAAATATTACTCAAACCAGCGCTGTGCTGGACGATCTCTGCGCCTCGCTCACAGTTGAAGCTCCCTGTTGGCTCACCTGATCACGGCCACTGTGTTTGGCATGGTACAGAGCTTGATCGGCACGGCGGCACAGGCTCTTGTAGGAATCACCGGAGGTCCAGGTGGCAACGCCGATACTGGCGGTGCAGTGGCCGACCTCGGCAAAATGATGTCCCCGAAGCGCTTTCAGCAGCCGCTCAGCAAGTTCGGTCGCTGCTCGCAGGTCCGTGTTCGGGCAAATCAACATGAACTCCTCGCCCCCCCAGCGTGCAATCACATCCTGTTCTCGACTGGTCCCTTTGAGAACGGCGGCAAAGTCGGTCAACACGGCATCACCCTGATCATGGCCGAAGCCGTCATTGATACGCTTGAAATGGTCGATATCCACCAGCAGCAGGCTGAAGGTGTATGTTGAGTCCTGCTCAGCCTGCAACAGCTGTTGTTCAAAGGCACGTTCAAGGTACAGGCGATTTTTAAGGCGTGTCAGTCGGTCAGTGGTCGAGAGCTGCTCCAGCATGCGATTCTTGATCTTGAGCTCTTCATGGGCCGTCATCAGTTCGTTGCGACTCTCGTGAATGCGGGCATTGAGATGTGCCAGCTTGCGGTTCCAGATCAGTATGAGGGCCACCACAAACAGAGTAGCCAATGCCACTTGCGTGATGAGGCGATAATCGGGCGGCTCCGCCAGTATGGGGGCTTGCATCCAGCGATTGGTCACGGTTTCAAACTGTTCTGTTCCGATCGACTGAATTGCTTTGTTCACGATCTGCAAGAGTAGTGCGTCATCACTGCGGGTTGCGAGTAAGGCCGGGTAGTCAGCTTCCAGTTCGCCAGATATCTTGATATCACTGTGGTGGTCGGTCACGATGGCACGGCTGATCACTGGCAGTGTGTCCACCAGACCAAACACCTTACCCGCGGCGACTGCTTTCATGGCGTCTGCCAGGTCTGGATAGGGTTTAAGCTTCAGCTCGGCGTGATGGCGCTCCAGATATAGCTGGACATGGCTGCCTTCCACAACGGCAAGCATGTAAGGCTCTAGCTGTGAAAAATTTCGCACATAAACCTCATCGAGGCCTGTGGCGATGACCAGAGTACCTTCAAGAAGAGGCTGGCTCAGGCTGATGCCCGGGTCCGCAAAACCCGGAGGCGTGCGGGATATCAGGTCGCATTCGCCGCGCTTGAGTCGGCCAAGTGCCTCACGAAAGTTGGCAACACTGACCAGTCGTACGCTCAGCCCGGCATTATGACGCATGATATCCAGCAGTTCGGCAAATACTCCGATGTGGTTGCCATTGCTGCTGATCATATCTTCATAGGGCAGCCGCTGGCGTGTGGAACAGACGCGGATGGCGGCACGGGACTCCATCCAGCCCAGCTCCTGACCGGTCAAATGGATGAAGTTGCTGGCCTGAGCGCCCTTGCCGGTCCACTTATGCAACACTTGTCGTTTCTCCTGCTCGGTCAGGCTGTCCATTGCCTTTTGCAGGATTTGCTTCAACAAGGGCTTGTTGCGTGTAATGGCGAGACGGAGCGAGAGAGGGTCGGCGGCAATCACCTGGTGAGGTGCAGAACCGGCAACGCCAGGAATGCCATATTTCTGCAGCAGGTGTTCGGCGACACGCATAATTTCGATGGTGACTTCTTCTGTGCCTGTACTGACGCGCATCAGCGCTTCCAGAGAGTCTTTTGCAGGTTCAACACGGAAGCCCTCTTTTCGGGAGAGCTGTTCGTAGGTGTAGAAGCCTTCGGGCAGAACCAGCCGTCGTGATTGAAGCTGTTGCGCCGATGTTATGGGGGCACTGTCCTGGCGGCGGAAGATGCCCTGGGCGAGACGCAGGTACGGGGTGGTGAAATGCATGTACTGTGCTCGTTCGGGGCTATGCACGATGTTGGTCATGACATCGAGCTGTCCGTTGCGCATCATCTCCAGATAATCGTTCCAGCTATGGCCGCTGACGAACTCCACTTTGAGGCCAACACGTTGAGCCAGCATACGTATGAAGTCGACGGAGTGCCCGACCGGCTGGTCATCCTCGTAGAAGCTGAATGGCTCGAAATTAGCTTCGTTATGAACCCGTATAACAGGGTTTTGGCGCACAAATTCCCGCTCTTTAATGCTCAGGGCGACGGTCTGACGCCGATCAACGAGCTCGCTAGAACGTGTGCCTACCCAGCGATTGGTCAATTGACTCCACTCGGCTTCGGTAATGCTGTCCAGTCCCTTTTGTAACAGGGACTGAATGACCGGCTTGTCGGTTCTGACACCGAAGCGCAGGTCTTCACGGCCAACGTTATCCAGGCGAAATTCAGCTGCCATCTTGATATTGGTGTAGGCATTCTGGGTGGCGTAGTGGTAACCGGAAGTCAGGTTTTGAATGGCGGCATCGATTTCACCGAACGCGAGTGCACGGGTCAGGCTTTCATAATCGTCATACTCGCTGATACGAATATCACGGCGTTTGCGCAATTCACGGATGTAGAAAATATTGCGCAGCACCCCCACATGCTTTCCCGACAGGTCCGCCAGCCCCTGGTAATCGCCAAATTGCTTGTCCGTAAAAACAACGGTAGGTATTTCGAAGTAGGGGGTGGTGTACAGAATGAAGGAGGTGCGCTCGGGCTTGAACGATACGTCAGCAATGGCATCGACCTGCTTGTGCCGCAGGTTTTCCAGATTGTTGCTCCACTCACCAACCCGAGCTTTCAACTTGGCCCCGGTTTTGGCTTCAATTAACTGCAGCAGGTCTGCAACAAACCCTTTGTGGGTGCCATCCTCGACGTAGGAAAAGGGTACAAAGTCATACATGACCGCCACGTGAATAGGCTGTTTGGCGTCAACAAGAGACTGCTCCTCTGGGCTGAGGGCAAGGCTGGCCCATGCTGTTTGGACCAGACTCAACAGCAGGAAAAGGGTAACGCTGAGGGCGCGAGTAATTAAAGTCACGTGTACGTCCATGTGCGGTGAATGAGAGAGTGGTCAGTAATCCACATGCAGACCATTCGCAACAGACCAGAACTCGTGTTCCATCGAAGCTTAAGACTAACCCAGATCAGTCGCTTTGGTGAAGTCGTGTGGTCAAATAACGGACAGTGGGAAGTGCGCCTCATCAGAAATGGGTTGAACTGACGCGAACGAGACGGGATTTAGGACGGAAAAACACTCTATAGCGGGCACTGAAGGCTTCAGTGCCCGCTGGGGGCTCAGACCTGGGCCGCCGCCTTAGGTTGAGCCCGGAGGGTCGCTTTGCCGGAGCGGTTAAGACCCGATACCACCGCCTTGAGTGAGGCGCTGACAGTATCGGCATCTACCGCCATGCCGCTGACGCGCTGGCCATCTACATTGAGCTGCACATAGGCAGCCGCAGCGACATCAGACCCTTCGCCCATGGCATGTTCAGCATAGTCAACCACATGAATGCTGAGGCCGGTGCGTGCCTGCCAGGCGTTAATGAAGGCGGCCATGGCACCCTTGCCGTCACCTTCAATACTCATCGGCTCGCCTTCGATGGTGATGTTAGCCGCAAGCGTTTCGGCATCACCGCTGCGCTCGATACGATAGCCTTCGAGGCTGACTGGGGCGCGGTCCTGAACGAAGGTACTGACCAGCAGGTCATGAATCACCTGACTGTCCACTTCGCCTCCCTGTTCCTCGGTTTTCTTCTGCACGATGGGTGCCAGCTCCAGCTGCATCCAGCGCGGAATACTGATGCCGAAGTCGCGCTCCAGCAGGAAGGTCATACCGCCCTTACCTGACTGGCTGTTGACACGGATCACCGCCTGATAATCACGGCCCAGATCGGCCGGGTCGATCGGCAGATAGGCGACCTGCCAAGGCTCATCTTCCTGCTGTTGTTTCAATGACTTGCGAATCGCATCCTGGTGGCTGCCGGAAAATGCGGTATAGACCAGTTCACCGATCCAGGGGTGGCGCGGGTGGATCGGCAGGCCTGTACACTCGGTACAGGTCTGGATGATTTCGTCCGGGTTGGAGAGGTCCAGTTTCGGATCCACGCCCTGACTGTACAGGTTGATCGCCAGAGTGACGATATCCATATTTCCGGTTCGTTCGCCGTTACCGAGCAAAGTGCCTTCAACGCGGTCGGCACCCGCCATCAAGGCCAGTTCAGCTGACGCTACCGCACCGCCACGGTCGTTATGGGTATGCACCGAAATGATCGCGCTGTCACGGCGGCTCAAATGCTGGCAGAAGTACTCGACCTGATCGGCAAAATGACTGGCCGGACCGACTTCAACCGTGGTCGGCAGGTTGAGGATACAGCGCTTGTTCGGTGTCGGCTGCCAAACATCCATTACGGCTTCACACACCTCGACGGCATATTCGACTTCTGTGCTGGTGAAGCTTTCCGGTGAATATTCGAAGGTCCAGTCGGTTTCCGGGTATTTGGCTGCATACTCCTTGAGCCAGGTGGCGCCTTGAATGGCAATATGCTTGATCTCGTCACGGCTCATGCCAAAGACCCGCTCACGCTGAATACGTGAGGTGGAGTTATAGACATGGACCACCGCCTGCTTGGCGCCTTTCAAGGCTTCGAAAGTCTTGGCGATCAACTCTTCACGGGCCTGTACCAGCACCTGGATACGAACATCATCCGGAATCTGGTTTTCCTCGATCAACCAGCGGGTGAAGTCATAATCCGGTTGGCTGGCGGCGGGGAAACCGACTTCGATCTCCTTGATGCCGAGTTTGACCAGCAGGTGCCACAGGCGCTGTTTCTGGGCCACGTTCATTGGCTCCAGCAGGGCCTGGTTACCATCACGCAGGTCGACGCTGGCCCAGATGGGAGCCTCGGTGACCTGACGATCGGGCCAGGTACGGGTAAAACCGGTCACGGGTTCGACCGGCTGATACTTGCGATGGTTGAAGTTGGCACTTGCCATGGTCTTGCTCTCCAGTGTTGTGGGGTGGACCGCTGAGTCGAGCCCTGGGTAAGGGTTGCCACCGCCTTCGATTGCCTGGGTAAGGCGATCTGGCGTTTCCAGCGGGCCTTAACCTTTACGATGGAGATATGTTAGGCCAAGTACCCCGGCTGAAGATTGCTAAGTTGCTATCAAATGGGGTAGTTTTGGCAATTAAATTCATAAAAAAGACAAATAGAGCAATATTATGCCTTCAGATCAAAAGGCGCCGGCACTGGATCGCTATGATCGAGCGATTCTGCAACAGCTGCAACAGGATGGAAGAATCAGCAACCAGGAGCTGGCCGACCGTATCGGCTTATCGCCATCTCCCTGTTTGCGCCGGGTTAAGGCGCTGGAAGAGAATGGGCTGATTACCGGCTATCGTGCTTTGGTGGATGCCAAGCGGATGGGGTTGAACCTGATGGCGCTGCTGCACATCTCAATGGACAGGCATACCCCCGAGCGGTTCGAGAACTTCGAGCGTGAAATCGAAAAACTGCCACAGGTACTGGAATGCCTGATCATCACGGGTCAGGATGCGGACTATCAGTTACGCGTGCTGGTCAAGGACATGGATGACTACCATGATCTGCTGCTGCACAGGATCACCCGGATTGAAGGGGTGACCGGCGTCCATTCCAGCTTTGTGCTCAGGCGAGTGCTTGAGCGCGGTGTGCCAACTGACGTCCGCTGAGCCTAACAGGCCTGCAGCGGCTCATGACGAATCAGCTGGGCAAGCTGTTCGCAGCCCGGCGTTTTGGGGTGGTAGCGCAGCTCGATGTACACCGGGGACAGTTCCGGCAGCCCCAATCGTGAGCCGATGTTTTCGGTGCCTTCGGCCAGTGCTCCCTGGGTTCTGACGGTAACGCCCAGTCCGGCACGCACCGCCGCCATCAGGCTGGTGAAGCTTGTGGTTGAGTAAACGGTACGCCAACTGATGCTGGTGCTGTCCAGTGCGTTCAGAGTGGCTTCCCTGAACAGGCAGGGGACGTTGAGCAGGACCAGGGGAAGCGGATGATTTTTTGACCATTGGTAGCTGGCGGGTCCAATCCAGATCAGCGGCTCATAACCGAGCAGCTCCCCCTTGACCTGACTGCGGTCCCGGCGCAGGATCAGCGCCAGATCATACTGCTCATTGTCATAGTCCTGGCTCACGCTGTTGCTGTAATCCGTTTGGACATTCAGCCGGATGCCCGGGTTGTGGCGCTTGAAGCGTGCCAGGATAGAGGGCAGCATACTTTCGGTCAAAGAGAGCGAGACTCCAATCCTCAGCTCTCCTTCAGCGTCCTGCTCGGTAATCGCAGCCAGGGCATCCTCCTGCAGGGACAGCATCTGTCGCGCATAGCCCAGCATGGTTTCCCCGTTCGGTGTCAGGACACGCTTGCGCCCTTGGCTGCGGAAGAGCTCAACACCCAACTCCAGCTCCAGACGCCTAATCTGCTGACTGATGGTTGATTGAGTCTTGTGCAGGCGTTCGGCAGCACGAATAAAACCATCTTCATCTACAACGGTGATGAAGGTGCGCAGCAGGTCTGTGCTCAGGTTGGGTTGCCGCATGTGCTTTCCCATCGTAAATGGCGATCAAAATGATCCGAATTAATCGTTATTCATAATACAAAAGCCATCCTAAGCTGTCAGCAGCATCATAAGGGAGGGCCTGAGTCATGATTGCCAGTCTTGATTCTGAAAGACGAAAAATTCGACGATTAAACGACGGCAGCATCGATTTCACTCATTACCATCGGCGAGGGCGGGTATTGCGCTCGCTGCAATGGCGCCGATGGTGCAAAAGGCTCGTGAAGGGGCTCCTTAAGGGCTTCAAATCGTCAGGCCGCCCAGTGCAAAAAGAGGCACCAGCAGCCAGACCGGCAGTCTCCATACTTGCAGCGCCACAAACGCCAGCAGGACCAGTGCAAAGTCGACAGGCGAGTGAACGGTACTGGTCCAGATTGGGTCGTACAGCGCTGCCAGCAGAAGCCCGACAACTGCCGCGTTGATACCGGTCAGCGCCGAGCGAATCGGTCGGTTAGGGCTCAATTGGCTCCAGAACGGAAGGACACCGGCCACCAGCAAAAAGGACGGCATGAAAATGGCGACCAGGGCCGTCAGCCCACCAAGCCAGCCCGGCAGTGAGTCCATAGCCGTGCCCAAATAGGCGGCAAAGGTGAACAGTGGTCCTGGAACTGCCTGGGCTGCGCCATAGCCAGCCAAAAACAGGTCTTCGCTGACATGTCCCGGCAGTACCGTTTCCGCTTCCAGCAGTGGCAATACTACATGGCCGCCACCGAAGACCAGGGAGCCCGCTCGATAGAAGAGGTCAAACAGGCCCAGTACCGGCAGTGGCATCCAAGTAGACAATGCCGGCAAGCCCAGCAACAAAATAAAAAAGGCTGCCAACAGCCCGGTGCCGATACGGGGAGAAAGCGTGACAGGCAAGTGACTCTGGTCATCAGGCAGCCTTGTCTGAAAAAGCAGTACACCCGCGCATCCGGACAGCAGCAGTATCAAAGGCTGTAACCAGACGCTGGGAATCAGCAGCAGGGCGCAGGCCGACATTAGCGTCAGTGTGATCTCTTTTCTGCCACGGCACATCGCTTGTGCCATGCCCCAGACCGCTTGTACAACCACCGCGACCGCCACCAGCTTCAAAGCGTGGATGACGTTGTCTGTAAGACCGGACTCTGGGCTCATGACACCGTATGCGACCAGCACCAATACCAGCGCAGAGGGTAGCGTGAATCCACACCAGGCAGCCAGAGCGCCCATGAAACCGCCACGAGACAACCCCAGTGCGAGACCGACCTGGCTACTGGCCGGTCCGGGCAGGAACTGGCACAAGGCTACCAGATCAGCGTAGCTCTGCTCACTGAGCCATTGACGTCGGTTGACGAACTCTTCACGAAAATACCCGATATGGGCCACGGGGCCTCCAAAACTTGTCAGGCCCAGACGCAGGAAAATGAGCAGGATAGAAATGAAGGAAGAAGATTTTTCGGATGTCATGGTTGGGAGTGAGTGATCGTCAAAATAACCATCATAACGCCTGATCGGTTGCGATTGTGTGACTGTCCAGGACGCTCATCCTCAAACAGCTATCAGGCAGGTCGCATTTTACTGCGGTAACGGTTAGGGCTGATCCCGAGGTGTTCTCGAAACATCAGGATGAACGGTGCGGGCGCACTGTAGCCCAGTTCCAGTGCAATCCGGGTTATGCTCATGTCCGTGCTCAACATCTCTATGGCCTTCATCAGTCGCAAGCGCGAATACCAGCTCTGCAGTGTAAGACCGGTTTCGCGGCGAAAATGCCGCTCCAGTGTGCGTGCCGACATTGCCATACTGGCTGCGATCTGCTCCAGACCCGGGCGCTCAGCAGGGTTTGCATACAGCTGGGCACATAGTTTTGCCAATCGGGAGTCTGCGGGCCAGGGCAGTATATGCCCACGCGCTGGCAGTCGCCCCAGTGTTTGCAACATCAACTGGATCAGGTTGTGCTCATAGCCCTCTAAAGGGTATTCCACTTCAAAGTCGGCAGCGGCCAGCATCAGTTCACGCATCAATGGTGACACTTCCAGAACCAGTGGCGTCTCTGAACCGAGCGCGTTGTAAACGGTTTCGATATACAGGCTTTTCAGCTCGGCACCGAACTCGGTGAAAGTACTGTGTTCGACCCCCGCCGGAAGCCATACGGCCGTTCCTGAAGGAACAAACAGGCGCTGGCCCTCAAGGCTCGCTACCAGGGTACCTGAAGTGGCATAGAGCAGCTGGTGCCAGGCATGTGTATGTGGCGGGAACAGGTGTCGAGCGGGCATCAGCTGCTGGCGCACATAGACCTGGCGCGGCAGTGTGCTCATCTCGGGCGGTGATAACCGTGTAATTCTGTTATTCATGGTTCAGTATTGTCGAGTTCTATATGTAATTTGTCATTTTATATAAAGAATGTGCTGCCCGTATTCCTTAATCTGCTGAATATCGGATGACAGGAGGGCGGAATGCTGACCGAAAAAGTACGTGTTCTGATTGCCAGTGTGGCGGCAGTTGTAATCACAGTGGGAATTGCGCGTTTTGCCTATACCCCGATGCTTCCGGAAATGATGTCGGGTGCCGGGCTGAACAACGCTTTGGCCGGTATGCTGGCCACGGCCAACTATGCTGGCTACCTGAGCGGAGCTTTACTGATTTCATTTATTCGTTCGTCGGCTGTGAAAATATGGCTTTACAAGGCGGGTCTGCTTGGAGCCGTTCTGACCACGGGACTGATGGGATATAGCAGCGAAGAATGGGTTTGGTATGTGCTGCGTTTTCTGTCAGGACTGAGCAGTTCTGCCGGTGTGTTGATCGGTGCAGGCCTGTTGATGAGCTGGCTGCTGCGACAGGGACACAAGCCGGAATTGGGCATCTTTTTCTCGGGCCTTGGAATAGGTATTGTCCTGACGGCGTTGCTGGCAGAGTCGATTCGGGTTCATTTCAGTTGGGACCAGCAATGGGCCATCTATGGCTTCGCGGCACTGATACTGTTGCTGCCGGTGTGGTGGTGGAGTCCGGATTACAGCCGCTGCCTGCCAACGATGGCGGCCACTCCGGTATCTAATGGGCGAAAGGACAGTTCTTTCATGCTACTGCTGCAGCTGTCCTATTTTTGTGCCGGTGTCGGGTACGTGGTGACAGCGACGTTTCTCGTCGCCATTGCGGAAGCGTCGCCATTGCTGGCAGGCCGGGGATGGCTGATCTGGCTGATGACGGGTATTGCGGCAGCACCAGCTTGCTGGCTATGGGATTTGCTCGTTAGGCGACAAGGGGACTGGCTGGCACTGTTGCTGGCGTATCTGCTCAATGCGGTTAGTGTATTGTTGTTGCTGTTGTTAAGTGGGCTCGCAGGCGTAATGCTGAGCGCGGTGATCTATGGTGCAAGCTTTATCGGCATTGTCAGCATGACGTTGGCAATGGTCGGACGTCTCTATCCGGAAAACCCCTCCCGGCCGATGGGGCGGCTTACATTTGGCTATGGCATAGCGCAGGTGTTGGCGCCCATGATGGTAGGGTATCTGGCACAATCCGAAGGCAATTATCAGAGTGGACTGCTCTTCACGCTGGCGGTGATCAGTGCGGGTGCCGTGCTGTTGGCAGGGGCCTGGTCTATTCAGCGGCAAGGTATGGAGTCTGCCGGTACAGGCCAAGTGACAGTGAGCGTATCGGAGAACGCAGAGCAGAGCGGGCTGCCAGTGGCAACCCGCACGGATGTGAAATCAGGCGCTGAGTTTAGCTGAGATACCAGCAACGTGTGCGCCCTGATAGCGGGCCATTGTCAGCTCCTGCTCGCTGGGGCTTCGAGAGCCGTCACTTCCGGCGATAGTGGCTGCGCCCAGCGGTGAGCCACCATGTACGGCGCTGATGTCGGTCATTTCAGGCAGCGCATAGGGCATGCCAACGACGACCATGCCGTGGTGGAAAAGGGTGGTATGGAACGACTGGATGGTGGTTTCGTTGCCGCCGCCGGTACCGGTGCTGGTAAACACACTGCCGACTTTGCCGATGAGTGCGCCCTTGGCCCAGAGCCCTCCGGTCTGGTCGAGGAAATTGCGCATCTGGCTGGCCATGTTGCCGAAGCGGGTCGGGGTGCCAAAAATAATGGCATCGTATTGGTCAAGTTCCTTGGGGGCGGCAATGGGAGCGGACTGGTCGAGCTTGACGCCCGCGTTTCTGGCCACCTCCTCGGACATCAATTCCGGTACTCGCTTGATGACCACCTCGGTGCCTTCAACCGATTGAGCGCCTTCGGCAATGGCTTGTGCCAGTGTCTCGATATGGCCATAGGATGAGTAATAAAGAACGAGAATCTTGCTCATAGCGACATGTCTCCTGGGTTAGTCCGTGATTGCTTCGCGTTGATGTGCCTGGTGGAAATCCAGAATGGGGCCAGTAGGTACCACGCCGGTCGGGTTGATGGTGTGATGACTTCGATAGTAATGCGCCTTGATATGGCGCATGTTGATGGTCGCTTCTATGCCGGGCCACTGATAAAGCTCGCGCAGGTATCCCCAAAGATTCGGATAATCCACGATCCGTTTCAGGTTGCACTTGAAGTGACCGTGATAGACGGCGTCAAAGCGGACCAGAGTAGTAAAAAGACGCCAGTCCGCTTCGGTGATCTGTGCTCCGAGCAAATAGCGCTGTCGGCTTAATCGTTGCTCCAGAGCCTCAAGGGCTTCGAACAGAGGTGCAACGGCCTTTTCGTAAGCCTCCTGGGTGGTGGCAAAGCCTGCCTTGTATACACCGTTGTTGATTCGGTCATAGATCTCGCTGTTCAGTGTGTCGATCTCGGCACGTAACAACTGTGGGTTGTAATCACCGGCTTTGGCACCTAGATGATCGAAAGCCGAATTCAGCATGCGGATAATCTCGGCTGATTCGTTACTGACGATGGTCTGGCGTTGCTTGTCCCAGAGTACCGGTACGGTGACTCGGCCGCTGTAATTGGGATCTGCTTTAAGATAAAGCTGGTACAGATAATCCAGTCCGTAAAGCTGATCGCCGGTTGCGTCTACTTCCGGTTCAAATGTCCAGCCGTGGTCGCCCATGTAGCTGTTGACCACTGAAACCGAGATCATCGACTCGAGTCCTTTGAGCGCTCTGAAAATGAGTGTGCGATGAGCCCAGGGACAAGCCAGAGAGACATAAAGATGGTATCGATCGGCCTCGGCCCGAAAGCCACCTTCTCCGCTGGGACCCGGTTGTCCATCGGCGGTGACCCAGTTGCGGAACTGTGATTCCGAGCGGACAAAGCGGCCTTCCGTCGAGTCGGTGTCATACCACTGGTCGACCCAGCGGCCATCAATCAGTAAACCCATTGTCGAGCTCCTCCGGTTGTGAGTGGGCAAGGCAGGTCAGGGTTTATCCCCGACGCTGGCTCAAGACGCGATCGGCAGAAAGGGCCCCACCACCACTTATCAACAGGGAGATCGAGATGGCGAAAAGCGCGAGGCCGAACTCGTAGCCGTTATTGCTCATGAAGAGTCCGTTATTAAAATGCACGGCAAAAATCGCAACCAGCATGGCAAACGCAAGGGCAGCGGCAGCCGGTCGCACCAGCAGGCCGACAAGAATCGCGAGCCCGCCAAAGAATTCGGCACTGCCGGCCAGCAACGCCATCAGATAACCGGGTTCAAGCCCGATGGACGCCATCCACTGGCCGGTGCCCTCAAGTCCGTAGCCGCCGAAGGCACCAAAGAGTTTCTGTGCGCCATGCGCCATGAAGATAATGCCGGCGGGAATACGCAGCGCCAGTGGTGCCAGGCTGTTCGTGGTGTTTAATAAGCAAGTAATCAGGGAAGCGTTCATCGAGTGACTCCGTGTATTCGTTGGTATAACGTCACTATAGGTGTCACCTGGTAGATTAAAAACCGAATATATTTGCACTGATTGATCAGATTTATTGATGATGAGTGCGGGATGCTAACCAGTGGTCGTGTGTAGGCGATTAAATGCTGTTGATGTATACAGTATTTTATCGACTTGCCGGTGATGATCTCTTACCCTAACGGTTTTCCCCGATCAGCGTTTGAAATCATGAAGCTCTATATCGCCGAAAAGCCCAGTCTTGCCCGTGCCATTGCGGCTGTACTGCCCGGACCACACAAGAAAGAGGAGGGCATGATCCGTTGTGGCGGGGATCAGGTGGTGAGCTGGTGTATTGGTCATCTGCTGGAACAGGCTGAACCCGATGCCTATGATCCGGCCTATAAGCAGTGGCGGCTTGAACATCTGCCAATAGTGCCGGATGAGTGGCAGCTCAAGCCGCGCAAGGGCGTCAGCAAGCAGCTGGCTGTATTGCGCAAGCTGGTCAAAACGGCGGATCAGATCATCCATGCCGGTGACCCTGACCGTGAGGGCCAGTTGCTGGTCGATGAGGTGATCGATTTCCTCAAGGTCCCGGCAGCCAAACGCGTAGGGGTGCAGCGGTGCCTGATCTCCGATCTCAACCCGGATGCGGTGCGTCGAGCCATCGCCAGGCTTAAGCCCAACAAGGAGTTTGTTCCTTTGTCGGTTTCAGCACTTGCGCGCTCAAGGGCCGACTGGCTGTTTGGGATCAACATGACCCGGGCGCTGACGGTAAAAGGCCGTGGTGCCGGTTACGATGGTGTCCTCTCGGTCGGCAGGGTCCAGACGCCGGTGTTGGGACTGGTGGTACAGCGGGATGCCGAGATCGCGGCATTTGTGCCCAAACCCTACTACGAGGTGGATGCGCATCTGCTGACACAACAGGGCGAGCGTTTTACCGCCCGTTGGCAGCCCAGTGAGGCCTGTGCCCGTTTTCAGGACGAAGAGGGGCGCGTGCTGTCGAAGGCGCTGGCTGAAAACGTTGTCCAGCGGGTTACCGGGCAGCCCGGTGCCGTGACGCTGGATGAGCGCAAAACCGGCCAGCAAGCCGTACCCTTGCCCTATAACCTGTCGTCGCTGCAGATCGATTGCGCCAAACGGTTTGGCCTTAATGCCCAGCAGGTGCTTGATGCGGCGCAGTCACTGTATGAAAAGCACCAGTTAATCACCTACCCGCGATCCGATTGTCGCTACCTGCCTGCCGAGCATTTTGGTGAAGCGGCTCGAGTTACCCAGGCGATCGCCCGTACCCAGCCTGAGTTGAGCACGGCCGTCCACAACGCTGATCTGAACCTCAAATCCAAGGCATGGAACGACAAGAAGGTAGAAGCGCACCATGCGATCATACCGACCAGCAAGGCCACTTCCCCGGAGCGTCTGAGTCGGGCTGAACTCCAGGTGTACAGCCAGATAGCGCGTCAGTACCTGATGCAGTTCTATCCTCCCTGTCGTTATGCCGATCGCCGGGTTGAGATTGAGATTGCCGGGGGGCAGTTCCTCGCCAAGGCGAGACAGATTACCGATCCGGGCTGGAAGGCATTGATGGGCAAGGAGGCACAGGAGGAGGATGAGGGACAGCTGCCGCCGCTCAAGGTGGGTGAGTCCTTGCAGTGTGAACGCGGTGAGTTGCTGGAAAAAATGACCCAGCCGCCCAAGGCATTCACCGATGCCAGCCTGCTGTCGGCGATGACCGGTATTGCCCGTTTCGTGCAGGATAATGAACTGCGCAAGGTATTGCGTGAGACGGATGGCCTGGGCACTGAAGCCACACGCGCCGGGATCATTGAGCTATTGTTCCGGCGTGGCTTTTTGCAGCGGCAAGGCAAACAGATTCACGCGACGGATGCCGGCAAGGCCCTGATCGCGGCACTGCCCGAGCAGTTAAGTCGTCCGGACATGACGGCGCACTGGGAGTCTCAGCTGGATGCAATCAGTCGCAAGGCTTTCAACTATCAGGGTTTCATGCAGCCGTTGCAGCAGGCGTTGCCTGAATTGATAGGTCAAATTCGTCCGGAAGCCTTGAACGGCATCAAGGCGCCGACCCGGGGCAAGTCCACTCGGGGCAATGGGCGCAGTCAGGGGCGGAAGAAAACAGCGACCGGCGTACGCCGCAAAACAGCAAGAAGCAGTTAACTCCTGATCTCCAGGCCGTGACCTTAGTGCCCGGAATCGGTACTCTTGGCTGTTAACAGGTTAAGTATCTGCAGAGCAATAACAAGAGAGGCCCAGAACATGCTGGAAAAACGTGAATTCTATATCGACGGTCAGTGGGTAGCGCCGGCACAGGCGAATGATTATGACGTTATTGACCCTTCTACCGAAGAGGTCTGTGCGGTCATCTCTCTGGGCAGTCAGGCCGATACCGATGCTGCTGTTGCCGCGGCCCGACGTGCTTTTGACAGCTGGAGTGAGACCAGTAAAGAAGAGCGTCTGGCGCTGCTGGAAAAGCTTTATGCCCTTTACAAGGCTCGTTCCAGTGAAATGGCTGAGGCGATCTCAGTGGAAATGGGAGCCCCTATCGCGCTGGCTCAGACGGCCCAGTGGGGCACCGGTGCCAACCACATGAAAAACTTCATGCGCATCCTGCGTGACTACGCATTTGACGAGCCCTTGGGTGAACATGCGCCGGGTAACCAGATTCTGCGCGAGCCGATCGGTGTCTGTGGCCTGATCACACCGTGGAACTGGCCAATGAACCAGGTCACCCTCAAGGTGGTTGCTGCCCTGGCGGCGGGATGTACCATGGTACTGAAACCGTCCGAAGTCGCTCCGCTTTCGGCCATGCTGTTTGCCGAAATGATCGATGAAGCCGGCTTCCCGGCGGGTGTGTTCAACCTGGTCAACGGTGATGGTCAGGGAGTTGGAACCCAACTGTCCGGTCATCCGGATGTCGATATGATCTCGTTCACCGGCTCGACGCGTGCGGGTATCGCCATCTCCAAAAACGCGGCAGATACTGTCAAGCGTGTCAGCCTGGAGCTGGGTGGCAAGGGTGCCAACATTGTCTTTGCGGACGCCGATGACAAGGCGGTTGTGCGTGGCGTGCGTCACTGCTTCATGAACTCCGGTCAGTCCTGCAACGCACCGACGCGTATGCTGGTGGAACGCTCGATCTACGAGCAGGCAGTGCAGATGGCGGTTGATGTGGCGGCCAAGACGGAAGTCAATCAGGCGTCTCTTGAGGGCAAACACATTGGCCCGGTGGTGTCCTCGGCCCAGTTCGACAAGATTCAGCGACTGATCCAGCAGGGCATTGATGAGGGCGCACGCCTGGTAGCGGGCGGTCTTGGTAAGCCGGAAGGCCTGAACGAAGGCTATTTTGTTCGACCGACCGTATTTGCCGATGTGACCAACGAGATGACCATCGCGCGGGAAGAGATCTTTGGACCGGTGTTGTCGATTATTCCTTTCGATACGGAAGAAGAAGCTCTCGCCATCGCCAATGACAGCCCCTATGGCTTGACGCATTATGTGCAGACACAGGATGCAGCAAAGGCAAGACGCGTAGCCCGTAAGTTGCGCTCAGGCATGGTGCAGATGAACGGTGAAATGCTCGGCGGTGGCGCACCTTTCGGTGGTTACAAGCAGTCTGGCAACGGCCGTGAGGGTGGTCACTGGGGGTTGGAAGAATATCTGGAAGTGAAGGTCGTGACAGGATGGCCTGAAGCTTGAGGTCCAGGCTCCGGGTGGCACTAGAGGCCAACCGGAGCCAGAATATGCTGTTCCAAAGCCTGTTCGAGCTCTTCCGGTGTCATCGGCAGTTGTTCCTCCAGGCCCTGTGCCTGATAGTAATGACGCCAGCCCACGCAGCGATTTCTGCCTTCATCTTTTGCGCGATACAAAGCCATATCGGCCACTTTGAACAGGTTGTTCCAGCTCTTGTTGAGTTGGCGCGGGCTGTTCATGGGCGTGATGAGAAGGCCTATTGAGCAGGTCAGAGTTATGAGCCCCTCGACAAAACGCTTTTGCTCCGCTTGAGTGCGGATACGTTCGGCAATGATGCTGGCATCCTCTTCGCTGGCGACTTCACAGATGGCGATAAATTCCTCACCGCCAGCCCTGATCAGGAAGTCCTGGTCGCGACAGCAATGTTTCAGAAGCTGCGCAAACTCCCTCAGCACCTGATCGCCGGCATCATGTCCGTGGCAATCGTTGATCTGCTTGAAGTGATCGATGTCGATGTTCATCACCAGCAGGAAGTGCCCATTAGCCCAGTGGCTGTGCTTTTCCAGATTCTGGATCAGATAACGGCGATTGCCCAGACCGGTCAGTGGGTCTGTCAGGCTTTCATGCCGAAGCTGCTCTCGTTCGTTAAGAATCATTTCACGATCGGCTGAAAGGCGCCGGGCCATCTCTTTAAACGCTTCCGTGAGATTACCCAGCTCATCCTGACGAGGTTCAGGATCGAACGCTGTCAGGGAGTGATGACGACTGAAATGATGGACGGCGCGTTGCAGTTTAAGTATCGGGGAAATCAGATAGTGCTGAAGCAGGAAATAGCTGGCGAATGTGCCGATGATGCCCAATACGAAAATGATACCCATCAGGTAATAGGTTGACGTCAGCGTCTGATCGAAAAAAGGCCGATCTCCTTGCAGTTGGATATGGAGCGAGCGGTTCTCTTCTCCGATCAGCGGCAGCCAGGCTTGACTGAGACTCTGGCTGTCTGAGGGAAACGTAATCTTCACCGTGCCGGGTTTGCGATTATCCAGCGTCAGTGAAACCTCCAGTGACACTATTTTCTCCAGCGTCTGCAGCAAGGAGTTGTCGACCAGACGGCCGAAAAACAGCATTCCCATTGAGGGTCCCGTGCCGTCGGTTTGCAGAATGGGGCTTGCCGATACCATCAGGACCTGGTCTTTCACTGTAACAAGACCACTGCCTCCATCAGCCAGGTGGGCCCGAATCGATGCGTGGTGAAGGCGTTCTGTGAGCGCTTCCCGGATTGTGTTGATCCTGTCCGATGTGTGCAGAGAAATCGCCTGCTGGTTACGTGTGAGCAGCAGGAAATCCATTGAGAGTTCGGACAGTGTGCCCTCTGCCAAAGAGGACTTGAGATAGTCGGGATTGAGATCCTGAACGAAGGTGTAGGTTTCATCCCAGCGTCCCCAGTCAGTCGCCAGCTCACTGATGTGCTCAAGTTCACGCTTGATCGCTTCATCAACGTGCCGTAAATCCGCTTTCAGGCCATCGGTTTCGAGTGACTGTACTTTCGGAATGACAACCCAGTACTCAATCGCCCCAATGCCCAGGCCGAGGATAAACACTAGAACCGAAAGGCTTGTGATAAGCCTTGATCTGATCTTCATTTCAAAGTGTCGCTGTTTGGAATCACTTTGCTCATTTTGTACCTAAATCGATCGTTTGTGTAGTGTGCGAAGACAATTAAGCAGATCGGCAACATGGCCTTTACCCGCAAATGGCCTTTGAGCGTGAGTATGGAATAGGTTCGGGCACCCCGGAAGCAGCCCAGTGCAACAGTATAGAACCCGACAGAATTCTTGCTGCTGATCCCGACGGATGTGGTCTGAATGGAGTTTGATGGAAGGTGCCCAGAGACTTGACTTGCAGTATCCGGGCTTGACCGATTAACTGGACAGGTGAACCAGTCGGCTCTGTACCCAGGGATGATCGCTCAATCGATCAGTCATGTGGTCCAGAAAGGCGCCTACGCGCGGGTTCAGATTACGGCGACTGGCGTACAGGGCGTTGATCTCCAGCGGTTCCAGGTTAAAGTCGCCCAGAACCCGGACAATGGTGCCGTTCTGCACCAGCTCGCTGCAAAACACTTCCGGAAGGCGACCGATACCGTATCCCTGAAGAATCATTTCACGGACGAAGCTCAGGCTATTGGTGCGCAAACGTCCTCCCATGGAGACCGGTTCCTGGTTATTCCAGTTGATGAAACGCAGGTGATCAAAGGGTTTGAGCAAGGTGATGCACTGGTGCTGCGCCAGCTCTGCCGGTGTCTGTGGCATGCCGTGCTTTTCGATGTAGTCCGGGGTGGCGAAAAGCCCACGGTGCAGACCGGCAACATGGCGCGCGATCAGGCTGGAGTTGGGCAGCGGGCCAAGCCGAAGGGTCAGGTCGACGCCTTCTTCGATCAGATCGACCGTTCGAGTGCTCAGCTCCACATCCACTTCGATGCGGGGGTAGGTTTCCATGAAGCTGGAGATTACTTCGTTCATCATGAACACGCCAATCTCAGTCGGCATGGTCAGGCGCAAGCGGCCGCGAAGTTCGGTTCTGGATGCGCTGATATCATCCTGAACAGCTTCAAGGTCGTCCACCAGCGGCTGCGCACGCGAGAAGAGTTCTTCACCTTCCGGCGTGAGCTTTAGCTTGCGGGTAGTCCGCTGAATCAGCCGGATGCCAAGGGTATCTTCCAGTTGGGCGATACGGCGGCTGATGGTGGATTTTTGCACGTTGAGGCTTTCAGCCGCGGCGGTAAAACTGCCGGTTTCAACCACGCGGATAAACAGGCTCAGGTCGTTAAGGTTCATTGAATACTCCAGAACTGGTCGGCGGCGCCAGTCTTACTCGTCCTGTTGGCGTGCAAAGTCCTGCAAACCACGGATTATTGCCAGCAATCCATTGCCCCGAGACGGGCTCAGGTGACGCTGAATATCGAGTTGGCTCAGTGTTTCTTCCAGATCAGTCGCCAGCATCTGTTCGGGTGTCAGGCCGTTGACCTGATCGAGCAACAACGTCAGCAGGGCACGTAAAATACGTGCATCCGCGTCGGCTCGACAGTTCAAAAGGCCATTGGCATCCAGCTCGGTGATGAGCCAAACCCGAGATTCACAGCCCGGCAGCAGGAAGCGGTCCTGCTTGAGGGCGTGGGGCAAGGGAGGTGCGGCTTGCCCCAGTTGCATCAGGGACTGATAGCGACTGGTCCAGTTTGTTGCGGAGTATACGCTTTTTAAGGCATTTTGGTAGCTGGTTTGTTCCAATTTTGCAACGGGCAGGATGCTTTTCTGGCTCTGAACCAACTGCTCCAGAGCCTGAGCAAGTTGTTCTGCTTCCTGGAAGGTGTTGTAGAAGGCAAAGGAAGCCCTCAGAGTGCCGGGCAGGCCCAATGACTGCATCAACGGCATGGCGCAATGATGGCCTGCACGGACGGCTATGCCCTGACGGTCGAGCCAGTGGGCAACGTCCTGCTGGTGAAATCCATCGAGCTCAAAGGACAGCAGGCTTACCCGCTGGCTTCCGGACGCCACAGGCCTGAAGCCCGCAATCTGGCGGCAGCCTTCAAGTGCGTGCTTAAGCAGGGACTGCTCGTAGGCTTCCATGGCCTGTCGATCCTGGCTGCCGAGGTAATCGATGGCGGCAGCCAAACCGATGGCGCCGGAGATGTCAGGTGTGCCGGCTTCGAACTTGAATGGCAGTCCTGCATAGCGGGTACTGTCAAAGCTGACATGTTCGATCATCTCGCCGCCACCCTGCCAGGGGGGCATGGCTTCCAGCAGCTCACGGCGACCCCAAAGTGCGCCGATACCGGTAGGGCCAAACACCTTGTGGCCGGAGAAAGCATAGAAATCACACCCCATTGCCTCGAGAGATACATCGAAGTGGGGCAGAGCCTGGGCACCATCGACCAGCACCGTAGCACCGGCCGATTTAGCCTCACGGCATAGGGTCTCGACCGGGTAGATGGTACCCAGTGCGTTGGATACATGAGCGAGCGCAACCAGTACAGGTCGTTGTTCAAGCAGCCGGTGATAGGCGTTGAGATCAATATCGCCATCGGCCTGGAGCGGAATGATCTCAATGTGAGCGCCGGTGGCCGCTGCCAGCATCTGCCAGGGCACGATGTTGGCGTGGTGAGCGCTTTGCATCAGCAGTATGAGGTCACCCCGTTGCAGATGCTGGCGCCCCCAGCTTTGTGCCACCAGATTGATCGCCTCAGTGGTGCCGCGCGTCCAGATCAAAGTGGCGCTGTCATCTATACCCAGCCAGCGGGCTACCTTTTCACGGGCCAGTTCGAAGGCTGCTGTTGCCTGCATCGAAAGGGCGTGACTGCCACGATGCACGTTGGCGTTGGCCGTTTTGTAAAAACGGTTGACGGCATCAATCACGGGTCGTGGCTTTTGGGTGGTCGCAGCATTGTCCAGATACACCAGCGGCTGTCCATGCACGTGCATGGACAGCAGCGGGAAGTCACGCCGCCAACGTTTGGGATCGTTCTGGCTCACGCATCAGTACCCGTGGATTGAGCGCGATCCAGTTGGCTGCGCCAGCGGGCATAGAGCATGGCCGACGTGAACAGCGTGACCAGCAGCGCGCAGTCAATCAGGCCTAGCCAGCGGGTAGGCGGCGGCAGCATGGCCGCGATTACCGCTTCCAGAAAGTAGAGCAAGAGTACGAAACAGAGCCATGCATGACCACGCGGCTTGCCCTTGATCACCACGGGCGCAAAGGCCAGCAACGGCAGCAGATGGACCAGCCAGATGACCCACGGGTTGTCGCCCTGGGACGGAGCTAGCCAGAGATACCAGAGACTGAACAACAACAGCAGGCCGAAATAGCTGAACAGCACCAGTGCACGGCTGAGATGTGTTTTGGCAGCCAGAGATTGCATCAAGAAGATTCCTTTTGCAGCAGTTTCAGAGTCAGCTGACCCAGACGTTTGCCCTGTTGCAGTGCCAGAGCGGCTTCGTGCTCATCCAGTTGTGACACGCCGTCGCTGCCACTGACATGCGTGGCACCATAGGGCGTGCCGCCCCCTTGGGTAGCCAGCAACTCGGTGGCACTGTAGGGCAATCCGGCCAATACCATGCCATGGTGCATCAGTGGCAACATCATGCTGAGCAGGGTTGTTTCCTGGCCTCCGTGCAAACTGGAGGTGGAGCTGAATACACAGGCGGGCTTATCGATCAGTGCACCGGACATCCACAGACTGCTGGTTGAGTCGATGAAGTATTTCATCGGTGCAGCCATGTTACCGAAGCGGGTGGGGCTGCCCAGTGCAAGACCGGCGCAGTTGGCCAGGTCCGATTCGGTACAATAGATCGCACCGGACTCGGGAATTTCAGGCTCGGTCGCTTCGCACACTGTCGAAATTGCCGGCACGGTGCGTAAGCGTGCCTCGACTCCGGCTTCTTCGACGCCACGGGCGATCTGCCGAGCCAATGCACGGGTAGCGCCGTTTCGGCTGTAGTAAAGGACCAGTACGTAAGGCTGGCTCACGCGAGAATCTCCAGAACGGACTCAGGCGGGCGCCCGATGCGCGCCTGATCACCGTTGATGACGATCGGACGTTCGATCAGCTTAGGGTATTCGGTCATTGCCTTGATAACCGCCTCATCGCTCAGGCTCTGGTCATCCAGCCCCGCTTCCTTGTATTCCGCTTCCTTGCTACGCAGCAGTTCACGTGCAGTAATACCCAGCGCGGACAGTACGGATTTCAGTTCTTCAGTGCTTGGAACATCCTTGAGATACTCACGAATCTCGGGTTCAATGCCGCGCTCTTGCAACAGCTTCAGGGTTTCACGAGACTTTGAGCAGCGCGGGTTGTGATAAATGGTAATCGACATGAGTGCTCCGTTTGAGGCTTTCATTAGGCTGATGAGCGCCCTATTGTATAAGGCAGAGCATTGATTAGTTAAGTGAGAGTGTATGCAGAAAGGAAGCCTGCCAGCGGTGCTGGTGTTTCTTCGTGCGCTGGCGCGTCAGTATCAGACCAATCAGGGTGTCCTCAACGCTGCGGCACTGACCTACACCACCCTGTTTGCGGTTGTTCCGCTGATGACGGTGTCCTACTCCATGCTGGCGGCAGTGCCGAATTTTCGTGGCGTGGGTGAGCAGGTCCAGGGCTGGATCTTTGAGAACTTCGTCCCCGCCACCGGGATGGTCGTGCAGGAGTATCTGAGTACCTTCGCCAGCCAGGCGCAGAAGCTGACGGTCATTGGTATCGTGTTTCTCGTGATCACGTCGATCATGATGATGAAAAACATCGAGGCCGCCTTTAACCGCATCTGGCGTGTAACCGAGCCGCGCAAGGGCTTGTCGAGCTTTCTGCTGTACTGGGCCGTGCTGAGCCTGGGGCCGATTCTGATCGGTCTGGGCTTATTGCTGACCTCTTATATTGCCAGCCTGCCGTTCATCTCCAGCGCCACTGAGGTCGTGGGGCGCGCTCGGTTGCTATCGCTGTTGCCGCCGCTGTTTTCGGCGCTCGCATTCATGCTGCTCTATGCTGCAGTGCCTAACTGCAGAGTGCCGCTACGCAATGCGGCGATTGGTGGCGTGTTCGCGGCGGTCCTGTTTGAATTGGCCAAGCGTGGCTTTGCTCTGTTCGTTACCCAATTCCCGTCCTATGAGCTGATTTACGGCGCCTTTGCGGCTGTGCCCATGTTTCTGGTATGGATTTTCATCAGCTGGACCATCATTCTGCTCGGTGCGGAGTTGACCCGTCTGCTGACGGTGTCTCACGTCAGCAAATACCGCACCCATGAACCGCATCTGTATACCGTGTTGGCGGTGCTGCAGCGACTTTGGGTCGCGCAGCAGGAGGGTGAACCGGTGCCCGATCGTGTGTTGTTGCAGGAGATTCCGGGGCTCGACCAGGGGCGTTGGGACGACTACGTACAGCTGTTGATGGATGCCGGACTTATCCGGCGCACGGAGGGCGGCCAATATCTGCTCAGTCGTGATTTGAGCCGTTATACTCTGCTGCAACTGCAGCGCGAAATGCCTTGGCCTCTGCCAGACCCGCTGCCCGACAGGGAAGAGCCCTGGCAGCAGGAATTGCACAGCCGCCTGCAGATGTTGCAACGCCAGCGTGGCGTGGTACTCAATATCACTTTGCAGGATCTTTATCGACGGGGGCATATACCGACCCTCGAACAGATTCAGGATTAACAATGGCGAAGATCTGTGTTCATGCTTTGGTTAGCGGACGGGTCCAGGGGGTCTGGTTCCGTCATTTCACGCGCGAACAGGCTGAAGCCAATGCCCTTACCGGCTGGGTGCGCAACCTGCCGGATGGTCGGGTGGAGGCACTGCTCTGCGGCGAAGAGAAAGCGGTACGTCATGTGGAAGCATGGCTCAATCAAGGCCCGGAGCTGGCTAACGTGGCCGAAGTCGCTTCAACGGATGCCGAATATGATGAAGCTCTGACGAGTTTCAAAATCATTGATTGAGCATGTGTCTGAGCCACTCCGCCAGCTGTCGTGCACGCGGGTCCTGTGCCGTTTGCGGCAACCAGAGTGACAGCAGCGCATCGGTTTCGATAAATCCCCAAGGGGCGATCAGTCGTCCCGCTCGAAGGTCTTCTTCCACCAGATAGGCGGGAGCAATGGCAACACCCAGTCCGACCAGTGCGGCTTCCAGCATGTAGTTCAGGTGCTCGAACGATTGCGCGATCCTGAGTGATGCCGGTTCCAGGTTCTGCTGGTGACACCATTGTGGCCAGGCCTGTGGGCGCGAGAGTGTCTCCAGCAGTGGCAGTTGCAATAATGTGGTGGGTGTTGCCGGGTCGGCGTCAGACAGCAAGTCGGGACGCAGCACCGGCCCGATCCGTTCAGGCGCCAGTTCGATAACCTGGCTGTTGGTTGGCCAGGGTGGGGTGGCAAAGCGCAGGGCTGCATCCACGCCGGGGCGCAGAGGCTGATCTTCATCAGAGGCTGTCAGGTGCAGTTCCAGTTCAGGGCAGTCCCGTTTGAGCTGGTCCAGTCGCGGAATAAACCAGCGAGCCAGAAAACTGCCGGAGCATCCCAGCACAAAAGGGGCTCCTTCTGCTTCACGCCGCAGCTGGTCACAGGTCTGTTCAAGCTGCGAGAAAACCTGTTGTGTCGTGTTGGCCAGGCGAATGCCGGCCGTGGTCAGGCGAACACCTCTGCCTGCCCGCTCGAACAACACCACTCCAAGCTGTTCCTCGAGTTGACGAATCTGCCGGCTGACAGCACCATGCGTGACATGGAGCTGCTGTGCAGCAGCTGTCATGCTGAGTGTACGGGCGGTCGAATCAAAAGCGCGCAGCGCGTTCAAAGAGGGCAAGGAGGAAGTCATTAGTTGTTACTTTTTCTCACAGTTTAGTGCGATTTTATCGTTTTTTTCCCGGTCGTGCATGCACTAGACTGTGTTCAACTAAACGAATGATGGAGTCGCAATCATGAGTACCAACACTTCCCTGCGACAGGGTCCCGATGCCAGCGGTTTCTTTGGCCGTTTTGGCGGGCGCTTTGTCGCTGAAACACTGATGCCCCTGATTCTCGACCTCCAGGCCGAGTATGAGAAGGCCAAGCAGGACCCCGAATTCCATGCGGAACTGGAAAAGCTGCAGAAGGACTACGTCGGTCGCCAGACACCGCTTTACCTGGCCGAACGTCTGACTGAAGCGCTTGGCGGTGCCAAGATCTATTTGAAGCGTGAAGACCTGAACCATACAGGCGCACACAAGATCAACAACTGCCTGGGTCAGATCCTGCTGGCCAAGCGCATGGGCAAGAAGCGCATCATCGCTGAAACCGGTGCCGGCATGCACGGTGTGGCGACTGCGACCGTTGCGGCGCGCTTTGGCATGGAATGCGTGATTTACATGGGCAGTACTGACATCCATCGTCAGCAGCCCAATGTGCAGCGGATGAAGCTGCTGGGTGCCGAAGTCATTCCGGTGACCAGCGGTACCGGCACCCTGAAAGATGCCATGAACGAGGCCCTGCGTGATTGGGTAACCAACGTCGACAATACCTTCTATATCATCGGTACCGTTGCCGGTCCTCATCCCTACCCGGCGCTGGTGCGAGACTTCCAGTCTGTGATCGGTGAGGAAACCAAGGCCCAGCTGATGGAGAAAGAGGGGCGTCTGCCGGACACGCTGGTGGCCTGTATCGGCGGTGGTTCAAATGCCATGGGCCTGTTCCATCCGTTCCTGGATGACGAATCCGTGCGGATGATCGGTGTCGAAGCCGGTGGCGAAGGTCTCGACAAGCGACACGCGGCCAGTCTGAAAGGCGGGGAGCCGGGCGTATTGCACGGTAACCGAACTTTCCTGCTGCAGTCTGAAGATGGCCAGATTCAGGATGCTCATTCCATCTCGGCCGGTCTGGATTACCCCGGTATCGGGCCTGAGCATGCCTGGTTGCATGATATTCAGCGCGTCGAATACGTTGCCGTAACCGATGAGGAAGCGCTGGAAGGCTTCAAGGCGCTGTGCAAATACGAAGGCATCATTCCGGCGCTGGAATCGTCCCATGCCATCGCGCATGTACTGAAACTGGCCCCGACACTGCCCAAGGATCACATCATCGTGGTCAACCTGAGTGGCCGTGGTGACAAGGACATGGTAACCGTAACCGAACATCTGGCGGCCGAACTGGCGAAATAAGGGGATAGCAATGACAGCAAGCATGAGTCGTATGGAGCGCCGTTTTGCCGCGCTGAAAGAGGAAAACCGTGCTGCCCTGGTGACCTTCGTGACCGCGGGCGACCCTGACTATGACAACAGCCTGAATACGCTGCTGGGCCTTCCCGCTGCCGGTGCCGATGTCATCGAGCTGGGCATGCCGTTTACTGACCCCATGGCGGATGGCGCGGCTATTCAGCTGGGGAGCCAGCGTGCGTTGAACAACGGCCAGAACATGGTCAAGACTCTGCAGATGGTGTGTGAGCTGCGCAAACAGGATCAGGACACGCCACTGGTGTTGATGGGCTACTACAATCCGGTGTACCGCTACGGTGTCGACAAGTTCCTGCAGGAAGCGGCTGAAGCCGGGGTGGATGGTTTGATCGTGGTGGACCTGCCGCCTGAACATGATGACGAGCTGTGCATTCCGGCGCGTGAAGTCGGCATCCATTTCATCCGACTGGCCACGCCGACCACTGATGCACGGCGCTTGCCCGGTGTGCTAAACAACACCTCCGGCTTCCTCTATTACGTGTCCAGCACGGGGGTTACCGGTGCCGCTGCGCCGACCCCGGAGAAGGTGCAGGCCGAGGTGGAAGCGATTCGTGCCCATACGGACATCCCGATTGGTGTTGGTTTCGGCATTCGTACTCCCGAGCAGGCGGCACGCATTGCCCGCTTTGCCGACGGGGTTGTCGTGGGTTCTGCGCTGGTCGATTGCATCGCCAATGCTGAATCGCCTGCTGCTGGCACTGAAGCGGTGCTGGCTCTGACTCGTGATCTGGCAGCATCAATACGTACCGCCCGCCAATAGTGTTTCGCCTGCCGGGTAGCCCTTGCTGCCCGGCCCTTCCTGTGTACCCCCGGTATTATGTCAATCAAGGATGCCTCGAAAGGCACTTGATGACTACCCTGCCTTCCTGGCCAAGGCACACTGACGACAATAGCTGACCTCAATGATCGGATGATGCAGGTTTCTGAGCGAACGCAGGCTGGCCCGGTATTCCTCGGGTGTTGTCGAGCCATGGGCAACAACTGCGGCGACGAGGGTCCAGGAACCCTGTCCGACGGACCAGATGTGCAGGTCGATAATGTCGGTATCGCCATTCTTCTGCAGCAACTTGCGTGCGGCGCGGCGAATCTCGTCCGGGCCTTCGCGGTCCAGCAGTACGCTAGTGGTCTGGCGCAACAGTCCCCAGGACCAGCGCAGGATTATGACCGAGGCCACCAGGGCGATGGCGGGATCGACCCAGGTCCAGCCCCACAGCATCGCCGCGCCAAGGCCGACAATTGCAGCCACCGAGGTTAGAGCATCAGCCAGTACATGCACCAGTGCGGCACTGAGGTTGGAATCGTGATGATGTTCGTGATCGCCATGGGAGTGCCCGTGTTCGTGCTTGCCTGCAAGCAGAAGGGCCGAAACCAGATTCACGGCCAGGCCGATGACGGCGACGATCATTGCTTCTCGAGGCATGAGCTCTGCTGGCGTGATAATACGGTCAACGGATTCATAGATCAGCCACAGCGTTGACAGCCCGAGTATTAGCGCGCTGGTGTAGGCTGCCAGATCAGCGATCTTGCCGCTGCCGAGGCTCAGGCGCCGGTCATGGGCATGCTTGCGTGACAGGTAATAGGCCAGGGCCGCCAAGCCCAGTGCCATGGCATGACCTGCCATATGGATACCATCTGCCAGCAGTGCCATGGAGCCTGTTATGACACCCGCTGCGACCTCTACCAGCATGGTCATCAGTGTCAGCAGGGTGACCAGCGTAGCGCGCTGTTCAGCCTTGCGCTTCTGGCCCTGGCCAAAGTCGTGGGGGTGTTGAAGTTGGTCGGCGGTTTTACACACGGATGATTGTGGGGGCTGATTGGACATCACTGCTCCGAGAACTGGTAAACGCTGTTGATCGGAGTGTAACAGGGATTCAGGTGAGGCAAAGAGTATCAGGTGTCGATTCAGCCTGTTGCTGAGCGGGGTCAGTTTTTTGAGGGGCTAGTGCCTGAAGATGGAGGGATCTTCAGGCACCATAGGCCTTAGTTCATTTGGCTACGCAGGAATTCCAGCGCATTATCAACCGGGATATCCTGAGATTCGGCATCACGGCGGCCCTTGTATTCCAGGGTGCCATTCTTGAGGCCACGATCAGAGATTACCAGTCGTTGCGGAATGCCCATCAGTTCCATATCGGCAAACTTGACGCCCGGGCGTTCCTTGCGGTCATCCATGAGTACATCGATACCGGCGGCCTGCAGAGCTGCATACAACTCATCGGCCTTGGCACGTACTTCATCGGACTTGTCATAGTTCAGCGGAACCAGTGCAACGCTGAACGGTGCCAGTGCTTGTGGCCAGATAATACCGCTGTCGTCATGGTTCTGCTCAATGGCAGCAGCAACCACGCGGGTGACACCGATGCCGTAACATCCCATGGCCATTACTGTGGATTTGCCGTTTTCATCCAGAACGGTGGCGTTCATGGCTTGCGAGTACTTGGTGCCCAACTGGAAGATGTGGCCCACTTCAATACCGCGGCGGATCTGAATCTTGCCCTGACCACAGGGGCTGGGGTCACCTTCGACGACATTGCGAATATCGGCGACTTCCGGCGTAGGCAGGTCACGTTCCCAGTTGATGCCGAAATAGTGCTTGCCATCGATGTTGGCACCGGCACCAAAGTCGGACAGCGTCTCGACACTCCGGTCAATGATGCAGGGGATCGACAGGTTGATCGGACCCAGAGAGCCGGGGCCCGCCCCGATGACTTTGCGAATTTCTTCGTCAGTGGCGAAGCGCAGGGGGGCTTCGACCTGCGGCAGCTTCTCTGCCTTGATTTCGTTCAGTTCGTGGTCGCCACGAACCAGCAGAGCCACGAAATCCGCCTCGATCTCTTCGCTGGCCGCAACAATCAGTGTCTTGACGGTCTTTTCAATCGGCAGCCCGAATTGATCAACCAGTTCGGCAATGGTCTTGGCATTCGGTGTATCGACAAGACGCAGCTCTTCGCTGGGCGCCTGACGCTCACCCAGCGGGAGCGCTTCGGCCATCTCCACGTTGGCTGCATAATCACTGCTGTCGGAAAAGGCAATGTCGTCTTCACCGGATTGCGCCAGTACATGGAATTCATGAGAAGAATCGCCACCAATCGAGCCGGTGTCGGCCAGTACGGGGCGGAAGTCCAGACCCAGGCGCGTAAAGATGTTGGTGTAGGCCTGGTGCATCGCCTTATAGGTTTCGACCAGCGACTCGGTGTCGGTGTGGAAGGAATAAGCATCCTTCATGATGAATTCGCGAGAACGCATTACACCGAAACGTGGACGGATCTCGTCACGGAATTTGGTCTGGATCTGATAGAAGTTAGCCGGCAGTTGCTTGTAGCTCTTGATTTCTCGACGTACCAGATCAGTGATGACTTCCTCATGCGTCGGGCCAACACAGAATTCGCGGTTGTGGCGGTCGTTGACACGCAGCAACTCAGGACCGTACTGCTCCCAACGGCCAGACTCTTCCCAGAGTTCAGCGGGCTGGATGGCGGGCATCAGGACTTCCTGCGCACCGGCGGCATCCATCTCTTCGCGCACGATGCGCTCGACCTTGCGCAGCGTTCGAAGGCCCAGTGGCAACCAGCTGTAGAGGCCGGAAGCAACCTTTCGGATCATGCCGGCACGCAGCATGAGCTGATGGCTGATCACCTCGGCATCGGAGGGAGTCTCTTTCAGGGTCGCAATCAGAAATTGGCTTGCTCGCATAGAACCAGGGTCCGTTTAATAATGAAAATGGCCCCCATTTTAGGGGGCCAGCGTCAGGCGAACAAGTGGCCCCCTGAATGCGGCTGTGTCAGGCTGCCTGAATATTCTGCTCTACGAACTCGATCAGTTCGCAAAGCTGATGCTCGTTGAAGACGGGAATGCCGTTACGCAACAGCTCATCGGCGGCGACACCCGGTGCGGCAACCAGGGTGCCAGAGAAGCTGCCGTCGTAAATTTCCTGATTGCCGCAGGAGGGACTGCGGGCTTTCATCAGCGCACAGCAGCACTCATGCTTGCGTGCCAGTTCCAGAGCCTGTTCAGCACCGCTGAGAAATTCCGGGGTTACATCCACGTCAGCATCGGTGGTAATCAGAATTGGAAAACGGGTTTGAATTTCCGCCGGTGGTCTTGGAGTTGGCAGGCCGCCAAGCATTTCGGGACAGGTGGCGACCAGTTTCCCTTGTTGATGCCAGCGCTTGAGAATGGGGTGGTCGAGCAGGTTGTCGCGTCCGTCGTAACGCACTTTGGCGCCCAAAAGACAGGCGCTGACCAATACTTTAGCCATGATAAACTCTTGCCGTATTACAATTGTTGTTATTTTAGAGTGCATATTTTACGGCAGTGTTGCGTGGACGCAATACAACCTAAGTCAGCCTCCGGGTATCAAGCCTGCTGGATACAGCTCACCAGCGAGCGCTGACGCTCAGCGAGCTGGGCTGCCCGATTGTTGAGCTCCAGCGTCATGCTGGCACCTTCGACTGTACGCCCTGCGCCGTCACTGAGCAGCTGGATTCGCTGACCGACTTCATGAGTTACGCTGTTTTGCTCCTCGCTGGCGCTGGCCAGTTGGGTCGCCATGTCGCTGATCTGTTCTATTGCATGGAGCACTTCCAGTAGCGTACGGCCGGCGGTTTCGATGTGATCGACGCCCTGACCAGACAGGGAACGCTTTGCGTGCATCGCGCTGACGATGGCATCGGTTTGCTGCTGGAGTGCCGCGATCATTTTCTGAATCTCGCTGGTGGACTGCTGAGTGCGTTGCGCGAGCTGTCGCACCTCATCCGCGACTACTGCGAATCCGCGACCGTTTTCACCGGCTCGGGCCGCTTCGATGGCAGCATTCAGTGCCAGCAGGTTGGTTTGTTCTGCAATATCACCGATCACCTGGGTGATCGTGCCGATGGTATTGCTGTGTTGCTGCAGATCCGAGACCCGTTCAGTGGTGCTGGTGATCGAGGCATCCAGAGAGCGGATGCTGGCAACCGCCTGACTGACCACTTCCTGCCCCTGTCGCAAGCTGTCCTGTGCCTGCTGTGTTTGCATGGCGGTTTGTGCCGTACTGGCGCTCATCTCTTCAATGGTGGAGTTGATCTGACTCATTGCCGAGGCGACCTGTACCAGAGAGTCCTGCTGTTGCTGAATTTCTTCACAGGTGCTGTTCATGACCTTGACGGTTTCGACCGCGCCGCTCATCACTTCATCGGATGAGTATTGCATGCGCGTCAAAACGGCTTCCAGCTGCGACTGCAACAGGTGAATGGCCAATTGCAACTGGCCAATGTCATCATGAGTACCGGTATAAATCATCTGCTTGATCGGGTGGCTCACCAGCGTGCGGCTGTATCCGATCAGTTGATTGAGCGGGCGGCACAGCCAATGGGTGCATAGCAGTCCGAACAGCCAGGATAAAAAGAGGGCGACAAATGCAGTCGGCTGGCTCTCCGTACCCATGAGCATGAAAATTGCGATGGGCAGCAATGCCAGAGTGCCGGCCAGCTGCACCCGTCTTTCCAGCGTGGGAGTCTTCCAGCGCAGCGCGCGCGGGGTTTTACCCTGACGGCGAAGTCGATAGATTTCAGCTGCGCGCTCAATAGCCTCATCGGAGGGGTGACGGAAAATGCATTGGCACTCGATAATCCGGCCATTGTCGACCAGCGGAATCACATAGGCATCCAGCCACACAGGCGATCCATTGCTGGATTTGAGTTGCAGCATGCCCATCCAGGGCTGCTTGGCTGCGATGGTTTGCCACAGGTCCTTCATCGGACCCTCGGGCATATCGGGGTGGCGAAGATTCTGCAGCTTGGAGCTTTCGATCTCGTGCGCCGAGTAGCCGCACAGTGTCAGCAGGGCACTACTGGCTTCACGTATTTCTCCGGTTGGGCTGGTCACCAGAATCAGTTCGTTATGGTGAGTCGATGGCTTCTTTTTATTGTTCATGTCGTCCATTCCAGGTTTTTTAGGCACTTGTGCAAATTGCACGCCAATGCGAAAGCCCGATACTGGCGGGTTCTGACGACAATGAATATCCACTTTTTACATCATTTGCTCACATTCTGCAGAAATCACCTGAGCATTTGATGAAATCGGTGGGGGAGGTTTACGTCAACGAAAAGCGGTTATATATTCGGGATATCCCTTAAGGTAAACCTTAGCGCCTCAGATCCAATAATAAAGATAAGAAGAGGGAAGCACCTAATGAGCAAACAGGCTTATCAGCCGTTCTATGACCACTTCGATGTTGACCGGCTGGCAACGGAAGCACTGACAGGTGACTTGTCCGTTGGCATCAACGCCTGTCAGGAGGTCTGTGACAAATGGGCTTCAGACCCCGCCCGTATAGCGCTCAACTTCGAAGGGGTAGAACGGGCTCCTGAGAGTTGGAGTTTTGCACGCCTGCAGGAAGCAGCGGCACGATTTGCCAACCTGCTCAGGCAGCAGGGCGTTGGAAAAGGCGACCGCGTGGCTGGCCTTCTGCCGCGCACGCCCGAATTGTTGGTAGTCATTCTGGGCACACTCAGAGCGGGCGCCGTTTATCAGCCGCTGTTCACCGCTTTTGGCCCCGGTGCCATTGAATACCGTCTGGATAAGGCTGACACGCGCCTGGTCGTGACCGATGACCAGAACCGGTTCAAGCTGGACGCAGTTCAACAGTGTCCACCTATTGTTCGGGTAACGAGCAAGGGTGCCGATACTCATGAAGATTTGGACTTTCACCAGCAGATTCAGGCGCAGTCGAGCGATTTTGAGCCAGTTTTGATCGATGCGGATGACCCCATCCTGCAGATGTTCACCTCCGGTACCGTGGGCAAGTCCAAAGGGGTCGCTGTCCCTGCACGCGCCTTGCTGTCTTTCTATGTCTACATGCGATATGCCATCGACTTGCAACCGGATGATCGCTACTGGAATGTGGCTGACCCCGGTTGGGCCTATGGTCTGTATTATGCCGTGCTCGGGCCGCTGCTGCTGGGGGCAACGACGCACTTCAATGAAAACGGTTTTACCCCTGAAAGCACCTACGCCATGATCCGCAAATACAGGATCACTAACCTGGCTGCGGCTCCTACCGCCTATCGCATGCTGATGGCGAACGATCAGGTGCTGCCTGAAGGTGAAAAGCTTGGTCTTCGCGTCGCCAACAGTGCCGGCGAACCGCTTAATCCAGAAGTGATCAACTGGGTCAACCGTCGTCTGGGCTGCCCGGTCATGGACAGTTATGGTCAGACGGAAACCGGTATGACCTGCTGTAACCATCATGCACTGGAACACCAGGTGCGCGTGGGTTCAATGGGCTACTCGTTGCCGGGCCATCGGGTGGTCGCGCTGGATGGTGATTTCAAGGAAGTGGGCGCTGATGAAACCGGTCAGCTGGCCGTCGATGTGGACAGCTCGCCCCTGTTTTTCTTTCAGGGTTATACCTGGGGCGAAAAGGACCCCTTTCATGATCGCTACTACCTGACCGGCGATGTGGTGATCAGTCATGGTGATGGCAGTTTCTCTTTCACCGGGCGTGATGACGATATTATCACCACCGCCGGGTATCGCGTGGGTCCGGCTGATGTGGAGAGTACCCTGCTGGAACATCCGGCGGTGGCCGAGTCCGGTGTTGTTGGTAAGCCTGACAGCGCACGAGGTTCTGTAATCAAGGCCTATGTGGTGACCAAGCCACAGTTTGATGCGGATGAGAACCTTGCCGACGAGCTTAAAGAGCTGGTCCGCAATCGTCTGTCCACTCATGCCTTCCCGCGCGAGATTGAGTTTGTGCAGGAGCTGCCGAAAACGCCAAGCGGCAAGATTCAACGCTTCATTCTTCGCAACAAGGCGCGTGAGGAAGCGGATCAGTGAGTGAGCACGCAGAATTCAACCCGCGAAATCCTGAATATGAACAGGAGACGCGCCGTGTCTTTGATGAGGCACCCTTTATTCGTTCACTCGGTGTTGAATTGTGTGAATTCAAGCCGGGAGCATGCCTGACCCGGCTGCCATTGAAGCACGAGCACCGTCAACAGGATGGATTTGTCCATGCTGGAGTGCAGGCTACGCTGGCCGACCATACCGCCGGTACGGCAGGCGCAACCCTCACCGGGCCGGGCGAACGTGTGCTGACGGCCGAGTTCAAGATCAATCTGCTGCGTGCCGCTTCAGGGGAGGCTCTTGAATGCCGGGCGAGGGTGCTCAAGCCCGGTCGTATGCTGATCGTGGTGGAGTCGGATGTCTATGCCGTAGCCGAAGGTAAGCGGCAGCTGGTGTCCCGTGCCATGGTGACGTTGGCCGTCGTGGGCACGAGTAAGGAGTAAACGATGCAGGTCATGAGTGAAGAGGCAATGAAAGCGTTCCTGCAGGATCATTTCCCGCAGGGTGAACAGTATGGCCGTCTGGAAAACCTGGGCGATGGCTGGGCCGAGATGCGCCTGGCCGTTGGAGACGATCACCTGCGCCCAGGTGGCACCGTGTCCGGACCCACGATGATGGGATTGGCGGATGTGGCGCTTTATGCGGCACTGCTGAGCCGTATCGGCCCTGTAGCGCTGGCGGTCACCATCAATCTCAATATCAATTTCCTGCGAAAACCACGCCCGGATGCCGATCTTCTGGCACGGGCCGAACTGCTTAAGGTCGGCAAGCGTCTTGGCGTGGGCGAGGTGTATGTTCGTTCAGAGGGCGATGATGACCCCGTCGCACATGCCACCATCACCTACTCAATCCCGGAGGGCGCATGAGCGGGATTGAGTGGCAGGATGAACAGGTCCAATTGAATGATGGTGTCACCCTGCAGCTTCGCTGGGGGCGACAGCCTTCCGGTGAGGGTCGGCCGGTCATGGTGCTGCTCCATGAAGCCCTGGGTTGCATTGCAATGTGGAAGCGTTTTCCAGAGCAACTGGCGGAAGCGACAGGGCTGGATGTGCTTGTCTTCGAGCGCCGGGGCTATGGTCAGTCAAGCCCCATAACGCTGCCGAGACCGGATGACTATCTGGTCGAGGAGGGGGAGGTGTGGCTGCCTCAGCTACTGGATCGGCTGGGGCTGGAACATGTGATTCTGTTCGGTCACAGCGATGGGGGCTCCATCGCCCAGATCGGTGCGGCCAGCTGTGCGGATCAGGTCATTGCCATCATCACGCTGGCGGCGCATATCTATGTTGATCACCTGACACTGGCGGGGATTCGTGAAGCGGTGGAGCGCTATGAAACGACCGATTTGCCTCAGCGATTGGCCCGCTATCATGGTGACCGTACGGACCTGATTTTCAGAGCCTGGTCGGACACCTGGCTACGACCTTCATGCTACGAGAATCTGAACCTTAAACCCCAGCTGTCCCGTATTCGCTGTCCGGCGTTGATCATGCAGGGCGACAAGGACGAATATGGTGTGCCTGAGCAGGTCACGGATGCCTGCGAGGTCATCGGAGTCTATACCGAAGCGCATTTCATTGAAGGGTGCGGGCATGTTCCACATCTGGAAAAGCCCGCTGAGGTACTCATGCAGACGGTCGATTTTCTTCGCCGTATAAAAGTATTGCCTGCCGCCTAGAGCGACAGGCGATTATGCATTTGTACGAGGTGGGCCAGGCTCTCGGCCCGCATCTTGCCCATCACCCGTGAACGGTGAACCTCCACCGTTTTCGGGCTGATCCCCAGTGTTTCCGCAATCTCGCGGTTGGAATTTCCGGTTACCACCAGGTCCATGACTTCGCGCTCGCGGCGGCTGAGCGTGTCATGGAGCTCTCGCAGCTCACGTTCCTCGTTCTGCTCACTGAAGCGCTGTTGGGCTTCCTCCATGGCACGATCAACCAACTTGAGCAGAACATCGTCATCGAAAGGCTTTTCCAGGAAGTCGAGTGCCCCGTTTTTCATGGCCGTGACGGCCATGGGGACATCTCCGTGCCCCGTCAGGATGATCACTGGCAGGCGGATGTCCCGGTCCTGCATGATTTGCTGTAATGCCAGTCCATTGATTTCAGGCATACGGACGTCCAGCAGCATGCAGCCCGGACGTTGGTCATATGCGTCGAGAAACTCCTGTGCCGAAGCATAGCTTTCGATCTTGTAAGCGGTAGATTCGAGAAGCCACTGCACCGACTCGCGAAAGTCGGCGTCGTCGTCGATGATAAAAACGGTTGCGTTACTGATGCTCATGCCTGCCCCTTAAGCGGGAGTTGAAAATGGAAAGAGGTGCCACTTTTACCGTCGCTCTCGACCCAGAGGCGGCCTGAATGGCTTTCTATAATTGTATGTGAAATCGAGAGCCCCATACCGAGGCCGTTCTCCTTGGTCGTGGAGAAGGGTTCGAACAGCGTTTTTTGCTGCTCATCACTGATGCCGTGGCCCTGGTCCGACACGCTGACTTGCAGGCGGCGCCCTTCGATGCGCGTGCGGATAGTGACCGGACGCGGACGCATGGGACAGTCGCTGTAGGCTTCGATGGCGTTACGGATCAGGTTCAGCAGTACCTGTTCGATCTGCAAACGGTCCGCTTCAATGATCGGGTTGCTGTCGTCGAGGTCGAACTCAAAGCGGATGTCATGATCGATCGCCTCCTGCTTGAGAAAACGGGTGACTTCGATACAGGTTTCATTGATCGGGAAACTGACGCGCTGGAACTCGGTCCGGCGCACAAAGCGGCGCATTCGCTTGATGATCTCCGACGCGCGTTTGGCCTGCGTCGAGATCAGCTCCATCGCCCGTGTCACCTGACTGATCTCATTGATTTGGCCCTCTTCCAGTCGGCGGAAGGTGCCATTGCAGTAATTGATGATGGTCGCCAGAGGCTGGTTGACTTCATGGGCCAGTTCTGTGGCCATCTCGCCCACCGATAGCAAACGTGACATGTGGGCCATTTCAAGCTGCTGGCGCTTGGCTTTCTCTTCGGCCTGACGCTTGAGCGTGATATCGCGCGCAATGATCGAATAGTACTCGACCTGCATGTTCTCGGCCCGGTTGCGGTGGGCGATGATCTCGCGAATCTCGGCAATACGCCCCGGGTTACCGGCAGGGTAAAGTGGAATACTCCCATACCAGGTGCCATAGAGGGCCGCATGCTGCAATGCAGGCTCCACCAGGTTGTGCAGTATTTCCTGAGGGAACATCTGATTGAGATAGAACACCGCCAGATTTTCCCGCTCCGCACCAAAGGTGCGATAGGCGGTTTCGTTCATGTAAGTGAGCTGCAGGGTGCGGTGGTTGCAGAACAAGATCAGGTCGGATGAAGCCTCCACCACGCGGGCCAGACGCCGGGTTGCCTGTTGCGCCAGTTCGCGTTCGGTAACGTCGCGAGACACGCAAATGACCTCAAGCGGCTTGCCCTTTTCGTCACGAATGGTGCGGCTGGTGGTTTCCAGCCAGATGTAGTGGCCGTCACGGTGCTGGAAACGGTAGACATTAGTATACATGCCGCGGCGGTAACGCACGGACTCCGCACGCTTTTTCAGGTTGTCGGCATCATCCGGATGGAAGAGGTCATAGCCGGGTGTGCCGATGATGTCTTCAGCCTTGTAGCCAAGGACACGCTCAATCGCCGGGTTGACGTCAATGAAAGTCCACTCGGGCGTCGGCGTGTGCCGTGAAATCATGTCGGTGGACTGCTCGGCCAACAGGCGGTAGCGGTCGGCTTCCTGCAGGCATCGTTTCAGTTCCTGCTCCAGTGGTTGCATGCCGTTTCCTTTGTTGTTTTGTACTTGGTGCCTGCGGGGTAGAGGGCGCGACAGGAGGAGGCAGGCAGTGCTTGGCGTCAATGGTATGACGATTAGGTCCTATTGTGTAATAAGGGAAAATACGTATGATGAGGTCGTTGGATGGAATCAAATCAACCGAGGATGGCTCCCCCCTTTTTCCGGTGGAGAGGACTAAATAATGACAACGACTGACCATAATCCTTACATGCTGGGGCTGGATCAGAACCCGGCTAACTTTGCGACCCTGTCGCCGTTGAGTTTCATTGCTCGCACTGCTGCTGTTTATCCTGAGCGTACGGCCGTTATCCATAACCAGGTACGACGCAACTGGGCCGAGACCTACAGCCGCTGCTGCCGTCTGGCGAGCGCGCTGAGCCAGCGTGGAATCGGCAAGGGCGATACCGTTGCCGTGATGGCGCCCAACCTGCCGGAAGTGTTCGAAGCCCATTTCGGCGTACCGATGGCCGGCGCGGTGCTGAACGCGCTGAACATTCGTCTGGACGCTGAAGCTATCGCCTTCATCCTGCAGCATGGTGAAGCCAAGGTTGTTATCGTCGACCGTGAATTCTCCGAAGTGATCGACCGTGCGATCAAGATTGCCCGTATCAACCCGATCGTGATCGATATCGACGATGCCTCCTATGAAGGTGGCAACCTTATTGGCGAAATGGATTATGAAGCCTTTATTGCCAGCGGTGACCCGGAATACGACTGGGCTCTGCCGGCGGATGAGTGGGATGCCATCACTCTGAACTACACCTCCGGTACCACCGGTGATCCCAAGGGTGTGGTGTATCACCACCGTGGCGCCTACCTGAACGCCATCAGCAACGTCGTGTCCTGGAATATGGGCGATGGTCCTGTGTACCTGTGGACGCTGCCAATGTTCCACTGCAATGGCTGGTGTTTCCCCTGGTCAATTGCTGCGGCAGCGGGCGTCAGCGTGTGCCTGCGCCATGTGCGCGCCGATGATATTTACAATCTGATCAAGGAAGAAAAGGTCGATCACTTCTGTGGCGCTCCAATCGTCCTGAACATGCTCAACAACGCCGACAGTGAACTGAAGGCGGGTATCGAGCATCAGGTCAAGGTGATGACCGCTGGCGCTGCACCGCCTGCTGCCGTTATCGAAGGCATGGAAAAGATGGGTTTCAGTGTGACCCACGTCTACGGTCTGACCGAAACCTACGGTCCTTGCGTAGTTTGCGCATGGCATGACAAGTGGGATGACCTGCCGATCGAAGACAAGGCGCGTCTCAAGTCCCGTCAGGGCGTCAAGGCGCCGATGCTGGAAGGCCTCATGGTCGCCAACCCGACGACACTTGAGCCGGTGCCACAGGATGGCAAGACCATCGGTGAGATCATGATGCGCGGTAATCTGGTGATGAAGGGCTACCTGAAAAACCCGACCACCACCGACAAGTCTTTTGAGGGTGGCTGGTTCCACTCGGGTGACCTGGCAGTATGGCACGAGGACGGTTACGTCGAGATCAAGGACCGCTCCAAGGACATCATCATTTCTGGAGGTGAAAACATCTCCAGTATCGAAGTGGAAGATGTGCTCTACCGTCATCCCCAGGTCATGGAAGCCGCTGTTGTGGCCCAGCACGACGAAAAATGGGGTGAAGTACCCTGTGCCTTTGTTACCCTGAAAGCGGGCGCCGAGGTCAGCGAGGAAGACATCATCCAGTTCTGTCGCGCCAACATGGCACGTTTCAAGGCGCCCAAGCGCGTTGTTTTCTGCGACCTGCCGAAGACGTCTACCGGTAAGATCCAGAAGTTCGTACTTCGAACCCAGGCGAACGAGACGGCTTAATCAGCACTTGATGCTGGTTGATACCAAAACCGCCACTCATGAGTGGCGGTTTTGGTTTATGGGGGCCAAGAGGTGGTCAGTTACGGTACAGCGTTTTGATCAAGTGGTAGCCGAAACGAGTCTTGATCGGGCCGTGCACTTTAAGCAAGGGGCGCTTGAACACAACATCGTCGAATGCTTTGACCATATCGCCGCGACGAAACTCACCCAGATCGCCGCCACGCTTGCCGGATGGGCAGATGGAGTAGCGCTTGGCCAGAGCGTCAAACTTTTTACCCTTCTTCAGCTGGTCAAGAATGTCCAGCGCCTCTTTCTCCGTCTTTACCAGTATGTGCAGTGCCGCTGCTGTCGCCATTGTATCTCACGCTGATCTGTTCAAATGTCAGGCGGTATTCTATCAATAAACGCACGGGTGGCGTACTGAATGGAGAGTGCCCGTCGATTCAGTCGAGGCCTTATGCCTTGAAGCGTTGAGTTGTTTTGTCGCCATTTTGGCTATGGCAACTTGAGTCAAACAGGGACAATATCAACACGAGAACGGGATGGCCGCTGCGTGAAGCTGTGCACGGCAAAGCACACCAAAGCCCAGGCTTGAGTGCATCGAAGAAACTGGCTTGATTGTTTTCGCGCCTGCCTGAGACTTTCTAATCTCGGGTTGTGTACCTGGCCTAAACACTCGCATGTTGCTCGCCCATGCTGGGATGGAAGCTCCATTACATTACGCTTCAATAAGGAGATGTGCTCGACATGACTGATCGTTTCCAGGGTTCGTGTTTATGTGGTCATGTGCGTTTTTCCGTCAGTGGATTCAGCGAAAAAGCGGCCAATTGCCATTGTTCCATGTGCCGTAAGTTTCATGGTGCAGCCTTTGGAACCTTGGTCGAAGTGCAAGATTTAAGCTGGCTTTCGGGTAAGGACCTTCTCAAAGAGTTTGTTGCACCCAATGGCACAACACGGACATTCTGCTCGAACTGTGGCTCCAGTCTGGGGTTTCGTATGAAAGCTGAACCTCTGGAACGCATGGAATTGGCAATCGCTACTTTTGATGTTGATATACCCGTAAGAATAGACGCTCAAATTTACACGGATTACAGAGCCAGCTGGTGTGAGCTCTATCCTGAGTTGCCTGCGTTTACTGAAGGGCGTTCGGAGTAGGCAACGCCATAATCTCGGCACAGGCAGCCTGCTGTAGCGTTTTGGTCAGCATCTGTTTTTGGGATTGAGGTGATTTTGCCAGGCAGAATCAATGTGTTCCTGAATCCATAATCTGGGAGGGATTCTGATGACCAACTATCCGGGCGCTTGCCTGTGTGGCACCGTGAGGTTCGAGGTGCATGGCGACTTCGACAGTTTTTACCTGTGTCACTGTCAACATTGCCAAAAAGATACGGGGTCGGCTCATGCGGCAAACTTGTTTGCTAAATCGGCCAGGTTGATCTGGCTGTCAGGTGAAGATGCCGTGACTTCATTTACGCTGCCCGGCACTCGCCACCACAAGAGCTTCTGCAAAATTTGTGGCTCAGCTTTACCCAGTACACCGCTTCCCGGTTTACTTGTTGTTCCCGCAGGATGCCTGGATGCCAAAATTCCACTAATGCCAACGGCGCACATTTTCACCGCCAGCAAGGCCAGTTGGGATGACACCTTCGAGGAAGTGCCCAGGTTTGAGGGGCTGCCAGAGTGAGCGGCGGTCACATGAGCGTTGGCAGTGGTGCGATGTGCTCGCACTGTGCTTCCATGCCTCGCAATTTCGATCGTTAAAGCTTGTGGGCTTGTTAGAGCGATGCGCCTTTCACTAGCGATCGTCAAACATGGCTTGATGCAGCAAGCCAAAGTGCTCGAAGGTATAGTCGGCCAGATGAGAATAGTCCGGCAGGGTTGTGTAATTGATCAGGCAAGATTTCATGTTCGCATTGCGACCTGCCTCCAGGTCATAGCGGTAATCACCCACCATCAAGATGCTGTGCGCGGGTAATGCGAAGTCATCAGCGATCTGTAACAGGGCTGTCGGGTCCGGCTTGGGCTTTGAATTCTCTCGGGTAATGACGCGCTCTATGGGAATGGCATTACGCTTGATTTTCACTCGTGAGGAGTGAAGCGAGTTGCGTGTGACGATCGCCATTGGAATTGAGTGCTTTATACAGGTATTGACGAACTCCTGAGCGCCCGGCAGCCATTCGCACTGTTGCGCATCCTGAACCTCGTGACGATGAATGATCGCCATCGCCTCTAATTGTTTGTGCTCGGGCAAGGTCTCCAGAAACGTCAGCACATCTGCCTCCGGAGGGCAGTCGATCTCCTGCTTGATGGCCTTGAAGTCCAGTGAGGATGACACAAGCGTACCGTCCAGATCGAAAATTACACCCTGTACCTGTTTCACGCGGTAGCCTCTGTCACTGTCATATAAAAATCGGATTCAATCAGGCCCTTCGCTGTTGAACGTGCTACAAGCCATTAGCCGAGACTTACGATAAATAAAGACTATTTGGTTCACCGCTTGAAGATGGGGACTCAAACACGCGCTGATGTGGTCATCATATGGCGTTTCTGGGCGAAAAAAAACCGGCGGGTCAGGCCGGCTTTTTTACAGAGTTGGCTATTTAATCAAGCCTCGCGACGATCCACCATGAAGGTGCCTTCACCGGTCGCAACCAGCGTCTCGCCTACATGTACGTCGGTGCGGCATTTCACGCGACGGCGGCGCTCGTCGATCTCGGTCACGGTCAGGCTTGCGGTGGCTGTATCACCGATGTGAACCGGCGCCTTGAACTTGAGCTGCTGATCCACGTAGATGGCGCCCGGTCCCGGCAGGCGGGTGCCGGCAACGGTGGAGATGAGGGCGGCGCTGAACATGCCGTGGACGATACGCTGCTTGAACGGAGTGGTCTTGGCGTATTCGTCATTGATGTGAATCGGGTTGTTATCGCCGGACAGACCGGCAAACAGCACCACATCGGCATCGGTAATGGTCTTGGCGTAGGACGCGCTCATGCCGACTTCCAGATCTTCCAGGTAGTAACCGTGCAAATCCTGCATTGAATCACTCTCTATGTTGTCAGATTTCGTGTGAGTATAACCAAAGTAGGGGGCGGTAAATCGCCTGAATGAACGATTCCCTACTTATCAAATCGATTGTCCGTGCTAATATAAGTGTATTCCCTTATTTTTATGAGTGCCAGCCTGAATGGTTCGGCATCCAATCACGAACACTAGATCGTCGAGAAGGTACCCTATGGCAGATTACAACGCTCCTCTGAAGGATATGAAGCTGACCCTGAATCATGTTGCGCGCATGACAGAGTTGGCAGAGAAGCCCGGCTTCGAAGACGCTTCCGCTGATATGGTGGATGCCATTCTGGAAGAGGCCGCGCGAGTTGCCCGTGATGTGGTTGCCCCGACCAACTGGGAAGGTGACCAGCAGGGGGTACAACTTAAAGACGGCACCGTTGTTTGTCCGGAGTCATTCAAGGACGCTTACCAGCAGTATGCCGAAGGCGGCTGGGGTTCTCTGCAGTTCGATCCCGAATATGGCGGTCAGGGCTTGCCATTTCTGTTGTCCATCCCGGTGATGGAAATGTGGCACTCGGCCAATATGGCCTGGGGTTTGTGCCCGATGTTGAGCCAGGGTGCTGTCGAGTGTCTGGATCTGAACGGCAGTGACGAGCTCAAGGCCAAGTACCTGCCGAAGCTGGTCAGCGGAGAATGGACCGGGACCATGAACCTGACCGAGTCCAACGCCGGTTCAGACCTCTCTGTGGTGCGTGCCAAGGCCGAGCCGGAAGGGGATCACTACCGCATCAGCGGCGAAAAAATCTTCATCACCTGGGGTGATCACGAGATGGCCGAGAACATCATCCATCTGGTACTGGCGCGCCTGCCGGATGCGCCAGCGGGTGTACGTGGCATCTCTCTGTTCCTGGTGCCCAAGTTTCTGGTCAATGACGATGGTTCACTGGGTGAGCGTAACACTGCCGGACCGCTGTCACTGGAACACAAGATGGGGATTCACGCCTCTGCAACCTGCGTGATGGGTTTCGATAATGCCATCGGTTATCTGGTGGGTGAGCCGAACCGAGGTCTGGCTTGCATGTTCACCATGATGAACAACGCACGCCTGAGTGTGGGTCTGCAAGGGGTATCCATTTCCGAGCGTGCCTATCAGCAGGCACTGCAGTATGCGTTCGAGCGTATTCAGGGCCCGGCTGTCGGTGCCAGGGAAGCGGGGCCGATCATTCGTCACGCCGATGTGCGCCGCATGCTGATGACCATGAAAACGCTGACCGAAGCCGGTCGTGCCATCGCCTATGACGCCTGTGGCAGTCTGGATTTCGCCGCCAAGGCTGAAAGCGACGAGGAGAAAGCGCGAGAGCAGGCCCGTGCAGCCCTGCTGACACCAATCGTAAAAGGCTGGTGTACCGAAGTGGCTCAGGAAGTGACCTCTCTGGGCGTGCAGATTCATGGGGGCATGGGGTTCATTGAGGAAACCGGTGCGGCCCAGCATTACCGCGATGCTCGAATCCTGCCGATCTATGAAGGCACCAACGGCATTCAGGCACTGGATCTGGTTGGTCGTAAGACACTGATGGACAAAGGTGAAGCTCTGGCTGCCTTGATCTCTGAAATGCGTGCTTCTCTGACCAGCTGTGACGCCTCCCTAATGGCTCAGGCCAAGCAGGTGGAAGAGGCGGTTGCCGGTCTCGAGACCGCTCGTGAGTTGCTGCTGAAGGGAGCTGAAGGCGATGCGCTGCTGCCAGGTGCTATCGCATACAACTTCATGATGCTGGCCGGTTACGTGTGTGGTGGATGGCAGCTGCTGCGTCAGGCAACTGCGGCGGTAAGACTCGCATCCGAAGGTGATGATGACCCTTACCTGAAGGCCAAGCAGGAGAGCGCGCGCTTTTACATGGCTCAGGTCCTGCCGCGCTGGAAAGGCTTCGCCGAGATGCTGAATGACGGCAGCCAGACCATCATGGCCCTGCCTGAAGAGCAGTTCGCCAGCGCCTGGCAGTAAGCCTGTCAGGTGCCTCCGACTGGATCAGCCGGAGGATCTGTTACACAATGCCCGGTAACTTGATGGTTACCGGGCTTTTTTTATGCAGTTCGATGATTGCCTTTTCTTCCACCTGACGACCGCTGCACGTCACGCCTCCCGTTATTGGAAACAGTCGGTATGCGAGTTTGGCATTACCGGAGTGCAGGCGATGGTTTTGAATGTGCTGCAGGAGCAGGATGAAATCACTTCGGCCTGTCTTGGCAAGAAAACCTGTCTTGATAGTGCCACGCTCAGTGGTGTACTGGACCGGTTGGAACGGGACGGGTTGTTGCAGCGCAAACCCTGTCAGGATGACGGCCGTGCCATCCGTGTCTTGCTGACCGACTCGGGCCGGGCACTGGCTGCACAGCTTTATCAGCGTATGGTTGAAGCCAACAATGCTTACCGGGCCAGGCTGTCCGATGAGGAGCTGGCGCAGTTGCAGGCGCTGCTGAAAGCACTGGGATAACGCATCTGCAATAAAGCTTGTATACAAGTTAATTCTTCGGGTACCTTTGATATCAGCTTGGATCGTTCCAAGAGTGGATCAATAACGATAAGGAACCCACGATGTCGGATCAGGCCCAACGTCTGAAGGTGCTCTTCGCTGGTATCTTCAGCCAGATTCTTTGTATCGGGATTGCCCGATTTTCCTATACGCCTCTGTTGCCGGTGATGCAGGATCAAACCTGGATCGGTGATGCAGAGGGCGGCTGGCTTGCGGCCATCAACTATGCCGGGTACATGTGTGGTGCCCTGATGGCGGCGATGCTCAGTGACCTCCAGCTTAAGGACCGAATCTACCGTATCTGTCTGCTGATGGCTGTGGTGACCACCGCCGGAATGGCCATGACCGAGAATATGGCCGTCTGGTCGCTGCTGCGCTTTCTGTCCGGGTTCAGCAGTGCCGGCTCCATGCTGATCGCATCCGGATTGATTCTGAACTGGCTGATTCGTCATCATCACCGGGGTGAATTGGGCATCCATTTTGCCGGTGTCGGGTTAGGGATCATGTTTGCCGCCATCGTGGTCGAAGCGATGCTCAGACTTACCCTGAACTGGGCCGATCAATGGCTCTGGTTTGCCGCTTTGGGCTGCGTGCTGGCCATTCCTGCCTGGCGCTGGCTGCCACCGCCTGCCAAGGTTGCCGTGACTCATGGTGGACAGCCAATGCTGGACCAGCCTCCAGGTGCACGTTTTCTCTGGCTGATGATGACCGCCTATTTTTGTGCCGGTTATGGCTATGTAATCAGTGCCACCTTTATCGTTACCATCGTTGAACGTGAGCCGGAATTGTCCGGTATGGGCCAGCTCGTGTTTCTGGTGGTCGGCCTGGCAGCAGCGCCGGCGGTGATGGTTTGGGATCTTGTCGCACGACGACTGGGTTACCTCGGCGCGTTGTTTGTGGCCTATCTGGTTCAGGTGGTCGGCATCGTCATGCCTACGCTCAGTGACAGCCTGACGGCCGTCCTGATCAGTGCCGTGTTGTATGGCGGAACTTTCATTGGCTGCGTCAGTCTGGTTCTGACCATGGCGGGACGGCTGTATCCCACCAAACCCGCCAAGCTGATGGGGAAAATGACGCTTTCCTACGGTGTCGCCCAGATCGTGGCGCCGGCTCTGACCGGTGTACTGGCAGAGCAGAGTGGCAACTACAACCTTGGATTGTGGTTGGCGGGTGGTTTTGTACTCCTGGGGGCCGCGTTGATTGTGATATTGAAATTGACCGACCGGACGGCGACCGAGCTTGATCAGAGCAACCGGCTTGTCACCGGAAGGCAGTAACGGCATGATGCTACTAAAGTTTCAAGGATAGGGTCGAAGCGCGATCACAGGGCGTGTATCGGCCCGCCGTACTGGCAACGGAGTCGATAATGCCCTCTCTCAAACGTTCGCTAGCCCTGCCCCTGCTCTTGGGAGCTTTGCTCACCGGATGTACTGATGATTCCTCTCACGAGAAATCAGTCGTGTCGCCGACACCCGAGCAGGCCGATACGGGTGGGAACGTCAGTCAAAACGCTTCTGAGCGAGTGGCGCTCAAGGTTCAGGACATCAGCGTGCAAAGCTGGCAGGGCCGCCAGGCGGTAGCGGTAACTCTCTCGACACCAGTTGCCCTGAACCAGCCTTTTGATCCCTGGCTGATGGTCGAGACCGAAAGTGGAGATGTGCTGGAAGGTGCCTGGATCGCCGACAAGCGGGGCAAAGTACTCTATTTCACCGGACTGGAGCCAGAGCGCAGTTACCGTGTTCGGGTACGCCCTGGCCTGATCGCGGCCAACGGCAGTACGCTTTCCAACCTGTCCAGTGTGGTCGTCGAGACACCTGCTCTCCAATCGGCACTGGGCTTTGCCGGTCGCGGCAATCTGCTGGCGCATCGTCTGCGTCAGGGTTTGCCGGTGATGGCGGTCAACGTGGAACAGGTTGATGTGGACTTCTATCGCATCCCCCAGGCCGGTCTGGTCGACTTTCTGGCGCGCTTCGGACAAGCCTCTCAGCTGAGCAGTTGGGATGCCGAACGCTATCTGGATAAGGTCAAGCTGAGCTGGTCCGGACGTTTTGACCTCAAGCTGGATCCCAACACCCGCGGCACACGTTATTTACCCATTCATGATGTGGAGGCGCTAAGCCAGAGTGGGGTGTATCTTGCAGTGATGCGTGAAGCCGGGAATATCAGTTACCGTTATCCCGCCACCTGGTTCGCAGTGACTGACCTCGGCGCACAGGTGCGCCTCTACGAAGACAAGCTGCAGGTGCAGGTCAATACGCTATCGGGTGCTGATCCTCTGGCTGCCGTCAAGCTGTACCTGCTGGACGACAAGGGGCACCGAATCGCTGAAGTTGCCACGGATCGAGAAGGGCGAGCCGCTTTTATGGCGGATCAACTTGAGCCGGGCGCTCTGGGTTCAGCCGCTCTGCTGGTGCTGCAGAAAGGGCCTGAGACCTCGCTGGTCCGCCTTAATGGTCCCATGCTGGATCTGGCCGAGTTCCCGGTATCGGGTCCGCAGCGCCTGCCGCAGGAAGTGTTCATCTACAGTCCCCGTGACCTTTATCGCCCGGGCGAGTCTCTCGTGTTCAGCGCCTTGCTGCGCTCCGAGCGAGGTGAAGCCGTACCCGGCATTACGCTATCCACACGTCTGGTTCAGCCGGATGGACGAGTCGTTGCCAGCCAGATGCTGGAACCGGGTGAGCTTAATTATTACCAGACCGAGCTTAAGTTGCCTGATGATGCTCCGACCGGAGAGTGGCGCTGGCAGGCACTGTTGCCGGATGGTAGCCAGCGTGAATATGCGTTACAGGTTGAGTCTTTCCTGCCGGAACGTATGGCATTGAATCTGGATGCAGCTGAACGTCTGTCCCCCGAGGCGGATTTCAGTGTTAGGGTGCAGGGCGATTTCCTCTATGGCGCTCCGGCTGCCGGCGCACGTTTGCAGTCTCAACTGATTGCCAGACTTGAGCCTCATCCTTTTCCTGCATTCAAGGACTACTGGTTTGGGCATCCCGCAGACAGTGCGCTTGAGCGACGTGAAGATCTGGCCGAAATCGAACTGGATGCCCAGGGGCGCGCTGAAATTAATGTGGAGTCCTTCTGGCAGGAATTGACCAGCCCGTTGCGGCTTCAGGCCTATACCAGCTTGCTGGATTCCGGCGGTCGCCCTGTCACGCGCCGGGCCGCTTCAGTGGTATTGCCAGCGGAGCAGTTACCGGGGATTCGACCGCTGTTTGCGAATGATCAGGTCGATTACGATGGCAATGCCGTGTTTGAACTGGTGCTGACCGATGGACAGGTCCGCCTGCCAGCTGAGTCGCTGCAACTGAGCCTGGTTCGTGAGCGCCGCGATTATCACTGGAGCTGGAGTGATGCTGACGGCTGGCAAAGTCACTTTACGGAGCGCCACTACACCGTCGAGCAGCGCGAGCTGAGCCTGGCTGAGAACGAGCGAGCTGAAGTCAGCCTGCCGGTTGAGTGGGGGTACTATCGGGTTGAACTCAAGGACCCGCAGACGGGGCTGGTATCGGCCTATCGCTTCCGTGCCGGCTGGGACCCTGATGCCCAGCTGATGGCGGGGCGTCCGGACCGAATCGGTTTGAGCCTTAACCAGCAGACCTACGCTGCCGGGGATGAGCTCAAGATACAGGTTCGGCCTCCTTCCGCCGGCAAGGGTTACCTGTTGCTCGAGTCCGATCGTTTGCTGCACCGTGAGCCGGTGGTGATCCCTGCTGAAGGCAAGGAGCTTTCACTAATACTCAAGCCGGAATGGATGCAGCAGAATCTTTATATCAGCGTACTGTTGTTGCAACCGGGGGATGCTGAAAAGGGCACCTTGCCGATGCGCATGATGGGCATCGAGCCGGTGCCGCTGGCAACGGAAGAGCAGGCGCTGGACGTGGCCTTTGATGCCTTGCCGTTGCAAGTACGTCCCGAACAGGAGATCGAGGTTCCATTGACGGTGTCCCGTCGCAATGGCCAACCGCTGCCGGATAAAGTGATGGTGACACTGGCGGCGGTTGATGTGGGTGTGTTGTCGATAACCGACTTCAATACTCCCGATCCGCTGGATTGGTTTTTCAAGCCGGGAGCGTACCCGGTCGAGGTGCGTGACAACTATTCCGACCTGATTGATGCCGAGGCAGGCGACATGGCACACCTGCGCTTTGGTGGGGATGCCGATCTGAGCAGGGGTGGGGCGCAGCCGCCTACCGATGTTCAGATCCTGTCTCTGTTCTCGGGAGCTGTGTCCGTCGACAGTGACGGGCGGGCGAGCATACCGCTGGCGCTGCCTGCATTCAACGGCAAAATACGTTTAATGGCGCTGGCTTTTTCAGAGGATAGCATGGGGGCCAGTGACCAAGAGCTGCAGGTTGTGGCACCGGTGGTTGCCGAGTTGAACCGACCGCGATTCCTGTCGCCGGGGGATCGCACAAGGCTGACGCTTGATCTGCACAACCGCACGGATCAACCGCAAATCCTGCAGGTAGAGATGACAGCAGGGCTGGGAATGTTGCTGGATGGTCGAGAAGGTATTTGGGAGCAGGCCGTCGAGCTGGCGCCCGGTGAGCGGACAACACTGGCCTTAACGGCGACAGCCGGACAGCAGTTTGGAGCAGTCCCCCTGTCATTAAAGGTCAGCGGTATTGCGGGTGAGACTGACATCGAACGCCAGTGGTGGCTGGGTATTCGTCCTGCGTGGCCGGCACAGTCTTTGAGCTGGCAACAGTCCATTAAACCGGGTGAATCCTTCAAGCTTGAAGGGCGTGCTCTTGAGGGCCTGTTGCCAAAGACACTGAATGCCCAATTGAGTCTGGACAGCCGCCCGCCCCTGGGTGTGGCGCAACACCTCAGTGAATTGAAAGCCTACCCTTACGGTTGTGCCGAACAGACCACCAGTGGTGTCTTTGCGCAGTTATATGTCACCTCCGAGCTGCTGGCCACCATGGGGCTTGAGGGTGAGTCTCCTGCCAAACGTCGCGCGGCGGTGGAACTGGCGATCCGTCGCCTGTTTGGCATGCAACGCAATAACGGCAGTTTCGGCCTCTGGAGCAAAGACAGTCCCGAGGAGCCCTGGCTAACGGTGTACATTACGGACTTCCTGTTGCGAGCCCGTGAGTCTGGTTACGCAGTCTCTGAGCCGGCCCTCAATGAAGCTCTGGAACAGATCAGTCGGTATCTGCGCAACCCGAGCCGAATCAATGGTGAGCTGTTGCATGACAGTCGTTCCCGCTTCGCCGTTCGTGCCTATGCCGCTCAGGTCTTGTCTCGCATCGGACAGGCGCCGTTGGCTGAGCTGCGTAATCTGCTGGACCATCGTGCAGAAGAATCAACCTCGCTCGCGATGATTCAATTGGGGCTTGCGCTGCAAAGCGCAGGGGATAGTACCCGGGCCGAGAAAGCCTTGCAGCGAGGGCTGTTGGGCATGACCCGTGACAGCTTCCTGCGTACGGATTACGGCAGTGTTGTACGTGATCGTGCGCTGGCCCTGTTCTGGTTGTTGGAGAACGGGCAACCGGAAAGCGAATGGCTGCCGCTGCTGGAATTGCTGCAGTCCTCCATGGTGGACAGGCGCTGGTTCAGCACTCAGGAGCGCAATGCGCTTTTCCTGGCAGGCCAGGCACTTGAGCAGCAGAGCGGCGGGGGTCTTCGGCTTGAAATCGGCGGTGTAATCGAAGCACAGGTCAGTCAGAGAAATCAGACATTCACGTTGTTCGGTGAATCCTTGCTTGAAGGTTTGAGCATTCGGAATTCGGGAGAGGGGAATGCCTGGTTAAATTTGGGCATTCAGGGTTACAGTGACCAGCCGCCCGCTGCCTACAGCCAGGGGATGAGTGTTGAACGTCGTTATTATGATGCCGATGGCCAGCCACTGGTACCTGAGCAATTGAAAACGGGGGATTTGGTACTGGTTGAACTGGATATACGCAGTGAGCAGTCAATCCCGGATGCGCTGATTGTGGATCTGTTGCCTGCCGGTCTTGAGCTTGAAAACCAGAATCTTGCTACCAGCCTGGCGATGTCGGAGCTGAAAATCGGCGATGAAAGCGTCAGTGATCTGATGGCCATGGTCGATCTGCGTCATCAGGAGTTTCGTGATGACCGGTATGTGGCGGCGGTGAAGCTGATGTTGGGCCGAGCACGGCTGTTCTATCTGGCTAGAGCCGTTACGCCGGGTGAATACCGTTGGCCGCCCAGCTTCGCTGAATCAATGTACCGTCCAGAGCTGCGACATCTTGGCAGCGATGCCGGTACCCTGAGCATCCGGGCACGCTGATTGCCGGTGCAAAGCAAACACCGGTTGTGGTGGCTGTTGCCGTTGGGCCTGCTGGTGCTGGCATGGGTACTTGATCGTCAGTACCCATTGCCCGCCGCGCCGCCACCGGCTACACGCGTGCTTGCCGAAGACGGTCAATTGCTGCGGGCTTTCCCGGCACCTGATGAAACCTGGCGATATCCGGTCACCCTTGCAGAGGTGGCACCGGTATATCTGGAAGTGCTCATGGCCTACGAGGATCGGGCATTTTACTACCATCCCGGTATCAATCCCTTTTCGATTGTGCGAGCAGCCTTCCAGAATCTTGGCGCCGGCAGAGTGGTATCAGGAGGCTCGACTCTCAGCATGCAGGTTGCCGGCATGCTGGACCCCTATCCACGAAACTGGACCGGCAAGCTGCAGCAGGCATTCAGAACCCTTCAGCTTGAGTGGCACTACAGCAAAGATGAAATTCTGACGCTCTATCTCAATCTGGCGCCCTTTGGCGGCATGCTGTCGGGAGTCGAGTCAGCCTCTCGTCATTACTTCGGCAAACCTGCCCGGCAGCTCAGTGATGCGGAAGCGGCTTTGCTGGCGGTCTTGCCACAGCGGCCCAGTGAATGGCGCCCTGATCGTTACCCTCAGCGTGCGCGAGAGGCGCGTGACAAGGTCTTGCAACGGATGCTCCAGTTGGGGCTATGGCCTGCGCAAAGAGTCAACGCCGCCAGGCGGGAGCCTGTCGCTGCACTGCCACCAGAGCCACCCTTGCTGGCCCCCCTGCTGGCGCAACGCCTGAAGGCGCATTGTCCCTCCTGTACCGAGATTCACAGCCTGGTGGATGCTGGCTTGCAGCGGCAGTTACAAGGGCTGGTGGAAAGCTATCGGGTGAGGCTGGATGAACGTCAGTCATTGGCGGTCATGGTGGTGCGGAATGCAGATCGTGCTGTGAGAGCGTATGTGGGCAGTGCCCACTTCGGTGATCAACTCAGTGAAGGGCATGTCGATATGGTGCGTGCCATTCGCTCTCCAGGCTCGACACTCAAGCCCTTTGCCTATGGCATGGCGCTGGATCGTGGTCTTATCCATTCGCATTCGTTGCTGATGGATACTCCCCGGCACGGGAAAACCTATCGACCACACAATTTTACCGGTGGCTTCAGTGGGCCGGTAACGGCCATCGAAGCCCTGCGGCGTTCACTCAATCTGCCGGTTGTGCAGCTGATGGAGCATCTGGGGCCTGATCGTTTTGTGGCAACCTTGCAAAATGCAGGCATGATCTTGCGAGGTGAAGGCCAGTTGCAGCCAAGCGAGGCCGTTGTGTTGGGCGGTGTTGGCACTACGCTGGAGTCACTGGTCGGTGTCTATACTGCGCTCGCACGAGAGGGGCTTGCAGGAGCGGTGAGGCTGCAGCCTCATGAGCCTGAACACAACCGTTGGGTGATGAGTGCAGGTGCGGCCTGGATCAGTTGGCACATGCTGGCGCAAAACCCCGTGAGGGCCCTGAATCCCTTGAGTGACAGGCCTTGGCAGCTGGCCTGGAAAACCGGAACCAGTTATGGCTATCGTGATGCCTGGGCGGTCGGAGTATCTCCACAATGGACCATTGGCGTTTGGGTGGGACGTCCCGATGGAAGTCCCAGTCCCGGTCGCTTTGGGCGGCAGATGGCTGCGCCCCTGCTGTTTCGGGTGCATCAATTGCTGCCTGAGATGGGAGTGCCCCTGAAGCAGCCGGAAAGTGTCAGTCGTCAACCGGTTTGCTGGCCTCTGGGGACTTTGAAACAGCAGCAGGATAATAAGGTCGACAACTGCCTTCAGCAGTTTGAGGCCTGGCTGTTGAATGATACTGCCCCGCCAACGCTGACACAGACGCCCGATATGCTTCAGCCACCATTGCTGCGTAAGGTTTGGCTGGATGAAGCCACGGGGCTTGGCGTTTCACCGAGTTGCAAGACAGCAGAGCAGCATCTGGAACAGCGCAGCATCGCACTCTGGCCGTTGCCGGTTGAACCCTGGATCAGGGCTGAGTGGCGGCGTGAATCACGACTGCCGCCAGCGGCCAACCGTTGCACCCGCCTCGTGGGGGGGCGCGAACGCCTTCGCATCATCGGTATCGAAAACGGGAACCATCTAAGGTTGCCGCCAGGCCGAGAGACACTTGAGATCGATCTTGGCGTCAGCGGAGCAACAGGCTCGCTGAATTGGTACCTGAATGGGGAATCATTAACGGCACTTCAAGGTAACCGATTGGCGCTGGCCCTGAAAAACAGTGGCCATTACCGGCTCAGCGTAGTTGATGCCAGCGGCAATACCGACTCCATCCAGTTCAGTTTTCAGCGTTCTCACACCGGTGACTAGCCCGGACACTTCGTGGCAATAGCCAGAGCCCCAACAGGTTTCCGGCAATGCTTGAAGTCAGCATCACGGCGATCATGGGCAAGGGGGTACCGTCACCCAACAGGCCTACCAGAGAGCCGGCTAATGCCCCGGCCGCAAAGCCGCTGGCGCCTACCAGTGCGGCAGCAGTTGCAGCCATGTTGGGGAAAAACTCGCTGGTACCGGCCATACCGTTCGAGATCACAAAGCCCTGAACACCGATGTAGAACATGATCAGTACGACGACAACCCAGAGGGGCGCTTCTGTCAGCGTAAACACCAGCATCAGAATACCGGCTGTCAAGAGCTGAACGCGTTGAGCCATTTGCAGTAATTGCTGGGACGAAAACCGGTGCAGCAGACGTATGTTGATCTGATTACAGGCCAGCAGAGTGACAATATTGAGACCAAACAGCACGGTGTAGAGGCTGGGAGAGGCACCATAGTAATGGATATAACTGCCCGATGATCCCGTGATGAAGGCGAACATGCCAGCATAACTGAATGCCACGGACAACAGATACCCGAGTGCGGTACGGTGTGAGAGTATCGTCGCATAACTGCGCAAGGGGTTGGGCATTGGGCCGGGCTGGGGAGTGCGTGTTTCCGGTAACTTCAACCACAGCACAAGTAACATCAGCAGTGCGTATGAGGCCAGAAAAAAGAATATGCTGCGCCAGTTGGCAACCTCCAGCAGGACGGTGCCCAGCACCGGAGCCAGCAGTGGAGCGGTCATCAGAATACTGGCCATGCGGCTCATTGCTCGAGCGCTTTCACGTCCGGAGTGACGATCACGAATGACGGCTGCCGAATTGACGACACTGACGCCGCCACCAAAGCCTTGAAGAATACGGGCTGCCAGCAGAGTTTCAATGGAGTTGGCCAGCATGGCCGCACAGGCGCCCAGAAAGAAAAGGCTCAGACCTGTGAAAATCGCCTTGCGGCGCCCAAAACGATCGGAGAAAGGCCCCCCGGTCAACTGGCCGCAGGCGAAGCCTGCCAGAAACAGACTAACGGACAGTTCTACCTGATGAATTGAAATACCCAGTTCGGCTGCGATGGTTGGAATTGCAGGCAGGTAGGCATCTGTCGATAAGGGGGCGAGCGCCGTCAAACCCGCCAACATCAGAATCAAGCCAGGTATGTGAAGGTGTTTAGCGGTCATGATTACGTCTCGTATGGCTAACAGGGGGCCTGTGTCCTGGTTTGAATAATGTGGAATGACCAGGATGCTCGAAGGAGCTGAAACTGAAATATAGTGTAATGTAATTTACGTTACATTACACTCATTACTATAATCGATTGATTCAGGCCGATATATTCACTGAGAGGCGCTGATATAATGTCGCCATATCAAGATGCAGAATAAGCTGATGAACAACGTGCAATCGGATGAGAATGCAAGACCCTGTGGCCTGACTCCCAAGGGCCTGGAGCGTCAGAGACGAATCCTCGACGCCGCCCGTGAGGTGTTTCTTGAGCAGGGCTACGATAACGCCAGTATCAACGACATCATGTGCCGGGCCGGCGGCTCGTTAAGCACGCTGTATCGCCTCTTCGGCAGCAAACTGGGGCTGTTCGAGGCGATGATGATGCAAACCTCCAACAGGGTGTTTGCCGCCTTCGAAGCGGTTGAATGTGCAGCCAAGCGTGGTGACTCACCGGAGCAGGCATTGAAACGCTATGGACACTTGCTGCTGGAGCGGGTACTGAGTCCTGAAGCGATAGGGTTGTACCGACTGGTCAGCATGGATTGCAGCAGTGAACGAGAACATATCCAGTCACTGTTTTATGCTCAGGGGCCCAAGCGTATCAACGAAAAGCTCAGTGCGTATCTGCAGCGTCAGGTTGAGCAGGGCATCATGAACATCAGGGATACGGAAACGGCTGCTTTCCAGTTTATGGAGATGGTCAAGGGTAATTTCCAGCTGCGCGCGCTGATGGGCGTTTCAATCAGTAAGGAGGAGCAGGATCGAGCGGTCGATCAGGCCATTGAGCTCTTCCTGTATGGCGCCATGGCTTGCTAGCCAGAGTCTGAGACCGGCTGGGTGCTGTTGTCTGGCGCCCAAATACGTTATCTTAAGCAGCAATTTTGTACCTGAACATAATGATGGCACCGAATCGAATATGATTATCAAACCGAAAATTCGTGGCTTTATCTGTACGACCACGCATCCTGTTGGCTGTGAAGCCAATGTCCGTGAACAGATCGCATACACCCAGGCACAGGGCAAGATCGAAAACGGTCCCAAGCGCGTGCTGGTGATCGGCGCATCCAGTGGTTACGGTCTGTCTTCACGCATTGCCGCTGCTTTCGGCAGCGATGCCGCCACCATCGGTGTCTTCTTCGAAAAACCGGGCACCGAGCGCAAGTCGGGTACGGCTGGCTGGTATAACGCTGCGGCTTTCGACAAGTGTGCGAAGGAAGCAGGCCTGTATGCCAAGAGTCTGAACGGCGATGCTTTCTCCCATGAAGCCAAGCAGAAAACCATCGAACTGATTAAGGAAGACCTGGGTCAGGTCGATCTGGTGGTGTACTCGCTGGCGTCTCCGGTGCGTAAAATGCCGGAAACCGGTGAAGTCGTTCGCTCGGCTCTGAAGCCGATTGGCGAACCTTACCGCTCGACTGCGATCGATACCAACAAGGATGTGATCACCGAAGCCGAGATCGAACCGGCAACGGAAGAAGAAGTTGCCAACACCGTAACCGTGATGGGCGGTGAAGACTGGGAACTCTGGATCAATGCCCTGGAAGACGCCGGTGTACTGGCTGATGGCTGCAAGACCGTGGCCTACAGCTACATCGGTACCGATATCACCTGGCCGATCTACTGGCACGGTGCGCTGGGCAAAGCCAAGCAGGATCTGGACCGTGCTGCCAATGAGCTGAATGCCAAGCTTTCCGGCGCTCACAATGGTCAGGCGAACGTTGCTGTGCTGAAGTCTGTCGTGACTCAGGCCAGCTCTGCCATTCCGGTGATGCCGCTGTACCTGTCCATGGTATTCAAGGTCATGCGCGAGCAGGGTGTCCATGAAGGCTGTATGGAACAGGTTCACCGCCTGTTCAAGACTGGTTTGTACGGTACCACTGCCGAGATCGACGACGGCAACCGTTACCGCATGGACGACTGGGAGCTGCGTGAAGACGTACAGCAGGCCTGCCGTGATCTCTGGCCGCAAGTGACCAGCGAAAACCTGTTCGATGTGACCGACTACCAGCTGTACAAGGACGAGTTCCTGAAACTGTTCGGTTTCGGTATCGACGGTGTTGACTACGAAGCTGACGTGAATCCGGACGTGCAGTTCGACGTGATCGATATCTGATCCTCATGTGATGCACGTTAAAAACCCCGCCGAGTGCTCTATTCGGCGGGGTTTTTTGTATCTGGGCTTTTTCGTTCGGTAGGGCTGTTTCATAGCCGGCTGATCGGTATGACCCATACAACATTGTGCTATTCGGAAGTGTGGTCCATATCACTATCCAGAATCAGATGCGCATCATCCGTATCCTTGTGGGCGTGTGCATGGACTTCTTGTGCAGTCCCGGCGTTTAGCAGGATACGGCTCAGGATAGTGTCTTCCGGCTCATCCTTATGCAAACGTCTGGCGACGATTGCGGCGTAGACATCATTGGATACGGTGATGGTTCTGGACATATCAGTACCTCCCGGCTTGATGTGTTTCCTCTACCTTAAGGAAGTATGGTGTATGGAGTTGAGAATGCCACCACACCTGCTCGCGTGCTGGGAGGGATGCAGAAGAAAGCCAGCGAATGTCACGGGTGCGGTTGGAACATCTCGGTATCCGAGGGGCGATCTGCAGCCGAGCGAAAAGCCAGTGAAGCCTGTGCAAGCCGTCGATAAAGCTGACGGTTGCGACGGTGAGGAAACCATTCGATCATCACAATGGCCAGTGCTTCCCAAATGGATACCCAGGCTGCGATAGTGAGGCCCTCGGCAAATACATCGGCAATGATTGAGCGTTCGTTTTCCAGGTGAAGGTTCAACCAGACGGACGTTACAAGGATGCAGAGGCCGATACTGAACAGAATGAATGAGCGACGAAACAGTTGCAGAATATTGTGTAATTCGATGTCGGCCAAATAGAGGAAGTAGGTGTTAAGGCTACTTTCGATGCGCCTGACACCCGCTTCGTTTGGTGGGTAATCAAAGGTGAAGCGGATGATGAATGGAGCGGGGCATAACTCACGTGCAGAGTCGGACAGATACTCGGCAAGGTTTTCATCCAGGTCTCGCCGTATGTAAGGCGCGCTCTTGTCGAAGTCGTTATACAACTCCTCAATACGTGCTGCAGAAACGTCAATGACGAGAGTACCGGCACTGTCCCGGTCATATCGATCCAGTACTTCCTGTCTCAAGCCACACCTCCGGTGCGTAAGACTTGCAGAAACACGAGTTAAAACATCTCTGCCAAAGGCTTCTGGCAGTGGCTTTTATAGCCCCGTTGAGTTGATCTTGTGCCAAAAGGTCGGATTCTGCCAGCCGCCTCCAGTGCAAGCGAGCGCATTATTCTGCGGTGGCAGATGCGAAAACTTCGACAACCCTGATAGCTTCGGTTTCCAGATTGTGCACCAGGTTCTCCCCCATGGACTTGAATCGGCTGCCCAGCACCAGGGCCGGTGAAAGGGGAGAGGGTTTGGAAGAGGGGCCTTGTTCCTTTTCAAGCTGGCGACGCCGCCAGGTAAGTGCATCCTGGCTCCAGTCTTCAATCCGTATGATGTCGAACCCTGACTCCATAAGTCGAGATGCCAGAATGGTCTGTGTCAGCAGGCATGAGTGGCTGGAATTTTCCGCCCAGGGCACGGGGAAGCGCATCTGGTCGGCGGCAGGGCCTGAAACCACTTCATGCATGACCAGATGACCACCCGGCTTGAGAACGCGTCGGCATTCGCGCAGTACCTGCACGTCATCAGGCATGTTGAGAAAACTGTGCTGAAACAGCACGAGGTCAATGCAGTTGTTGGCGATGGGCAGGTGGTGCGCGTCAGCGGTCAGAATGGAGTTGTGGACCGGCGCAGAAAGACAGGTGTTCAGGCCCAGATTAAGGCGGTTGAGTGCATGGGTAATATCCAGCCCGATCATATTGATGCCCGCCAGGGCGGCCTGTCGCATCAGGCCGCCGGCACCCGAGCCGATATCCAATACCTGTTGATGTTGCGCGGGGTTGAAGTTGCGGAGGAGGCGCTCAGACGCCTTTATACCACCGATGTGCAACTGATCCAGAGGGGCCAATTGATACAGGCTTGCACCCTCCGGGTAGTGCTGGTGCACTCGCTGGAGCACGGTATCGGTATCAAGTTGTTGATCGTAATGCTGGTCAATGCTCATGATCAAAAACGCCGGCCAGTGGCCGGCGTTGAACTCCTTATGCAGCAGGCTTAGTCATCAAGACCCAGTTCTTCGATGGAGATTTCACGCATTTTGAACTTTTGGATCTTGCCGGTTACCGTCATCGGGAAAGCATCCACAAACTTGAAGTAGCGTGGAATCTTGAAGTGGGTGATCTTGCCCTTGCAGAACTCGCGCAAGTCCTCTCCTGTGACGTCGTCGTTGCCGGGGTGCAGCTTGACCCAGGCAATCAGCTCTTCACCATACTTCTTGTCAGGCACGCCGGTTACCTGCACTTCAGAAACTGCCGGGTGCGTATACAGGAACTCTTCAATCTCTTTCGGGTAGACGTTTTCACCGCCACGAATCACCATGTCCTTGATACGTCCGACAATCTGAATGTAACCCTCGTCATCCATGATGGCCAGGTCACCGGTATGCATCCAGCCCGCTTCGTCGATCGCTTCCTCAGTGGCTTTCTCATTGTTCCAGTACTTCAGCATGACGCTGTAGCCACGGGTGCACAGCTCACCAATTTCACCACGCGGCACGATCTGACCATTGCCTGGATCGATGATCTTGCTTTCCAGATGCGGCTGGGTACGGCCGACCGTTGAAACGCGCTTTTCGATGCTGTCGCTGGCACCGGTCTGGGTCGATACCGGGCTGGTTTCGGTCATGCCATAGGCGATCTGCACCTCGGACATGTGCATCTTGTTGATCACCTGCTTCATCACCTCGGTCGGGCAGATGGAGCCGGCCATGATACCAGTGCGCAGAGTAGACAGATCGAAGCTTTCGAACTCCGGGTGGTCCAGTTCGGCGATGAACATGGTGGGTACGCCGTAGAGTGCTGTTGCCTTCTGTGAATGGACCGCTTTAAGCACAGAGGTCGGCTCGAAGCCTTCATCCGGATAGATCATGGTCGCGCCATGGGTAACGCAGCCGAGGTTACCCATCACCATGCCGAAGCAGTGGTACAAGGGCACAGGAATAACCAGACGGTCTTCGCTGGTGAAGCCCATGCTTTCGGCAACGAAGAAACCATTATTGAGAATGTTGTGGTGTGACAGGGTCGCGCCTTTCGGAAAGCCGGTGGTGCCTGAGGTGTACTGGATATTGATTGGCTCATCGAACTGTAGCGTCGCCTGCAGATCCGTCAGGTCTTTCTCGCTGACCTGTTCAGCCTGCTCCATCATATCAGCCCAACGCCACATGCCGGCATGCTTTTCGCTGGACAGATTGATGATGCACTCCAACTCAGGCAGTTTCTGCGACTTGAGTTTGCCGTCAGCACAGGCCTTCAGTTCCGGGGCCAGCTCATACAGCATGCCGCGGTAGTCAGAGGTCTTGAAGCTGTCGGCGGTGATCAGGAAGCGTGCTCCGGACTGATTCAGTGCGTATTCCAGCTCATGGGTACGGTAGGCCGGGTTGATGTTGACCAGAATGGCGCCGATCTTGGCGGTGGCGAACTGGCTCACGGTCCATTCGGAACAGTTCGGAGACCAGACGCCAACGCGGTCGCCTTTACGTACGCCCAGTGCCATCAGGGCGCGGGCACACTGGTTGACCTGCTGCTGCAGCTCACGGTAGCTCCAGTGGATATTCTGATGCAGCACGATCAGGGCATCGTTGTCAGGATACTGATTGGCGATCTCGTCAAACTTGTCGCCAATGGTCATGCCGATCAGCGGTTTGTCGGCGGTGCTGCTGGTGTAGCTAGGTAGAGATTTGCTCATCGTAATGACTCCGATTTTTGTTGTTATGCGGTCAGATGAAAGGGTTGCTCAGCCAACCTTAACGAAAACGTCCGTGATATTCGGGATTCGGTTGCATATCGACTGCGCTGGCCACGCGATTGGTCATATTGTAAAAGCCGGCAATGTTAGCGATGTCCCAGATACCTCTGTCACTGAAGCCGACATCCCGCAGGGACTGACGGTCATGCTCGCTGATTTCGGCCGGACTGACAGTCAGCTTGTGAGCAAAGTCCAGCATGGCTCGCTGGCGAGGTTCAAGCTCGGCAACGCGATAGTTCATCACCATCAGTTCACCCAGCGCCGGATCTTCCGAGTATTCGCGCACGGCAGCGCCATGTGCTGTCAGGCAGTAGTAGCAGCTGTTCTCTGAAGAGACGACCACTGCGATCATTTCCCGCTCCAAAGGGGTAAGCTCGCTGTCGCCGAACATGAGTTCGTTATAGAAGCGGGTAAACACCTCGAACTGGGACAGGTTCTGGCTGTACGCCGTGAGCACATTGGGCACCATACCCAGTTTTTCGTCACACTTGCCGAAGTATTTCTGCACCTCTTCAGGCAGCTGATGACGCTCGGGGATCGGTAGATCAAGAGCGGTGATATGATCGGGCTGTGACATCCTTTAATACCCCTTATTATCGTTATACGGCACGGTTATTCAGTATTACTGTCCGTCGTGCTCAGCGACCGCACTCGCCAAGCGCCAACGCGACCTTGGAGCCGTTGTGACGGCCCAGCTCGCGTGTGATCCAGTGACCGGTGTTGACTACAGCCTGCAGATCGATACCGGTTTCGATTCCAAGCCCCTGCAGCAGGTAAAGCACATCCTCAGTGGCTACATTGCCGGAGGCACCCTTGGCATAAGGGCAACCACCGAGGCCTGCAGTGGAGCTGTCAATGACTGCGATACCCTCTTCGAGTACGGCGTAAAGGTTTGCCAGCGCCTGACCATAGGTATCATGGAAATGAGCGGCCAGTCGATCCATTGAAACCTCCTTGCTCACGACTTCCAGCATTTTTTTGGCTTTCAGTGGTGTGCCAGTACCGATGGTGTCGCCAAGCGACACCTCATAGCAGCCCATGTCGATCAGTTCGCGGCTGACGGCTGCCACCTGTGCAGGATCAATCTCGCCCTGATAGGGGCAGCCCAGGACGGTTGAGACATATCCGCGAACTCGGATACCCGCATGCTGGGCCTGTTCGATCAGCGGACGAAAACGTTCCAGACTCTCGGCAATGCTGCAGTTGATGTTCTTCTGCGTAAAAGCTTCGGAGGCTGCACTGAATACTGCAACCTCGGGTACGTTGGCGGCAATGGCAGCTTCCAGCCCCTTTACGTTGGGGGTCAGCGCCGAATAGGTCACACCGCTGCGACGGTTGATGCCGGCCATGACGGCAGCGGCATCTCCCATCTGTGGGACCCACTTGGGCGACACAAAGCTTGCTGCCTCGATATGGGGGATACCGGCAGCCGCCAGGCGATCGATCAATGACACCTTGGTTTCGGTGGGGATGATCGGGCCAGGCTCATTCTGCAGGCCGTCACGGGGACCGACCTCGACGATACGCACCTGTTGCGGAAATGCCATCAGGCCGCCTCCTCTGTATCCAGTTCGAGAGCAATCAGTTCAGCACCTTCGGAAACCAGATCCCCTTCGGCGAAGAAAACCTCACTGACCGTGCCGGCAGCCGGTGCCTTGATGGAGTGCTCCATCTTCATCGCTTCCATGATGACCAGCGTCTGGCCTGCCGCCACGGTATCACCGGCTTTGACCAGTACCGCGACCACCGAACCATTCATGGGGGCCTGAAGTCCGCCTTCGCTGACTTGGTCTTCAAGCCCGTACTGCTCACGGTACTGGGCACAGTGGAAAGTTTCCCCTTCATGGAAGAGTACCAACTGGTCCTGGTGCAGATCACCGCAGATGCTGAAGCGATGGCCGTTGATGGTGGCCTGGAGACGATCGCCATCAAGGCTGGCGCGGACATCGTAGCTGCTGTCACCGATGCGGATATCGTAACGGTCGTCCTGCTCTAGAATGCTGAGCTGATGTTGTACATCATCGCTGAGCAGGGTCATTGGGCGTGCATACTGCGAGTTGAGACGCCAGCTGTTCTGACGGGCAAAGGGCGACCAGGGATCGGCGGGCAGTGTCTGTTCCGCCTTGCTGCGCAGCAGGAAGAAGCAGGCGCTCAAGACCAGACCCAGGTTCTCATCGAGTCGAGCCGGCGGGAATAACAGGTCTTCGTGCTTGCCGATAAAGCCGGTATCCAGTTCCTCGTTACGGAAGGGGGCGGAATCGGCCAGTGCGTGCAAGAAGCGGATGTTGGTCTTCACACCGCTGATGCGATACTCCTCGAGAGCCTGCACCATACGGTTGATCGCGCGCTCGCGGTTATCATCCCAGACGATCAGTTTGGCGATCATCGGGTCATAGTGGATGCTGACTTCATCACCCTCGACGACACCGGTATCGACGCGTACATGGGCGCTCTCGTCGGGTGTGCGCAGGTAGCGCAGCGTGCCGGTGGCCGGCAGGAAGTCGTGGTCCGGGTCTTCGGCATAGATACGGGCTTCCAGCGCATGTCCACGCAGGCGGATCTGATCCTGCTGCAACGGCAGGGTTTCACCATTGGCTACGCGCAACTGCCACTCGACCAGGTCCTGACCGGTAATCATCTCGGTAACGGGGTGCTCGACCTGCAGGCGCGTGTTCATCTCCATGAAATAGAAGGAGCCGTCAACGTCGTACAGGAATTCGACCGTACCGGCACCGACGTAATCGATCGCCTGGGCTGCGCGAACGGCTGCTTCACCCATCGCCTTGCGGGTTTCGTCACTCAGCCCCGGAGCAGGGGCTTCCTCGATCACCTTCTGGTGGCGGCGTTGAACAGAGCAGTCTCGCTCTGCCAGATAGACACCATTGCCCAGGTTGTCACAGAACACCTGGATCTCCACATGACGTGGCTGTGTCAGGTACTTCTCGATCAGCATGTCCGGGTTGCCGAAGGCGTTTTTCGCTTCACGCTGGGCAGCCGCCAGTGCTTCGTCAAATTCTGACATCGACTCAACGACACGCATCCCCTTGCCACCACCGCCAGCAACGGCTTTCAGCAGCAGCGGGAAACCGCATTTCTCGGCTTCTGCACGCAGGAGTTCGGGAGACTGGTCGTCACCGTGGTAACCGGGAACCAGTGGTACACCGGCATCCTGCATGATGGCCTTGGCTGCAGACTTGGAGCCCATGGCAGCAATAGCGGACGCAGGAGGGCCGATGAAAACGATATCATTGGCTTCGCAGGCCTTGGCAAATTCAGTGTTCTCGGACAGGAAACCATATCCCGGATGGATGGCCTGGGCGCCGCTGGCCTTGGCGACTTCAATGATCTTGTCGGCACGCAGGTAGCTTTCGCTGCTGGGGGCCGGACCGAGCAGGAAGGCTTCGTCAGCCATGGCAACGTGACGAGCGTGTCGGTCAGCCTCTGAATAAACGGCGACGCAGCGGATACCGAGACGATGTGCAGTCTGGATCACTCGGCAGGCAATCTCGCCACGGTTGGCAATAAGGATTTTGTTAAACATGTCTATTATTCCTCGATCCAGTTCGGTGTGCGCTTGCCGAGGAAGGCGCTCAGTCCTTCCTGACCCTCTTCGCTGACACGGATGTCAGCGATGCGGCGGGCCGTATCATCAATGACCGACTGGTCAATGGTTTTCTGGCTGACGGCAAAGATCAGCTCCTTGGCGGCATTCATCGCCTGGGGGCTGTTGCGGCGCAGCAAGGCGATAAAGCGTTTGCAGGCTTCGTCGAGCAGGTCTGCATGCGGGACTACTTCGTGGACCAGACCGGCATCGGCAGCGACCCTGGCGCTGAAAGGCTCAGCGGTCAGGAAATAACGGCGTGACAGGCGCTCACCAATGGCACGGACCACATAGGGGCTGATCACCGCCGGTATCAGGCCAATTTTGACTTCGCTGAGGCAGAACTGGCTCTGCTCGGTTGCAATGACAATATCGCAGCAGGCCGCGAGGCCGACAGCACCGCCATAGGCGGCGCCCTGAACAAGGCCAATCGTCGGTTTGCTGTGGTTGTTCAGTACTTCCATCAGCCGGGCAAGCTGGCCGGCATCTTCGAGGTTCTCCTGATGGCTGTTCTGAGCCATCCGCTTCATCCAGCCCAGGTCAGCACCAGCAGAGAAATTACGGCCATTGGATCGCAACACCAGTACGCGTACGTCAGGATTGCGGTCAGTGGCTTCAAGGGCCTCGATCAGTGCTGCAATAATGGTGTCGTCAAAGGCGTTATGCACCTCAGGCCGATTCAGTGTCAGAGTCGCAACGCCCTCGGCGGAGACCTCCAGCAGCACGGTGTTATTGTTATTATCCATAGCGCTATCCTATTAAACCTCGGTCTTACATGCGGAAGACGCCAAAGCGGGTCTCGTCTATCGGCTTGTTCAGTGCAGCTGACAGGCCCATGCCGATGACATCGCGTGTCTGGGCCGGGTCGATAACACCATCATCCCAGAGGCGGGCACTGGCATAGTAGGGGTGACCCTGATGCTCATAGGTATCGATGATCGGCTTTTTGAACGCCTTTTCTTCATCGGCGGACCATTCTTCTCCAGCACGCTCCATGCCGTCGCGCTTGACGGTGGCCAGTACACCGGCAGCCTGCTCACCACCCATCACGGAGATGCGCGCATTTGGCCACATCCACAGGAAGTTGGGGCTGTATGCACGGCCACACATGCCGTAGTTGCCTGCACCGAAGCTGCCACCGATCAGAACGGTCAACTTGGGTACGTTGGCACAGGCCACCGCGGTGACCATCTTGGCACCGTGTTTGGCGATACCTTCGGATTCGGCTTTCTGGCCGACCATGAAGCCGGTGATGTTCTGCAGGAACAGCAGCGGGATTTTGCGCTGACAGCAGAGTTCGATGAAGTGGGCGCCCTTCTGGGCTGAATCGCCGAACAGGATGCCGTTATTGGCGACGATACCGACCGGATAACCATGGATATGCGCGAAACCGGTCACCAGGGTGGTGCCGTAATACTTCTTGAACTCATCAAATTCGGAGCCATCTACGATACGGGCAATCACTTCACGCACGTCGAACGGCTTGCGCAGGTCAGTACCGACGATCCCGTAGAGCTCCTCGGCCGAATAAAGCGGGGCGTCAGGCTTGCGCAGGTTGAGGTCATTAAGCTGCTTGCGATGATTCAGGTTACGTACGCAATCACGAGCGATCTGCAATGCGTGCTGATCGTTTTCGGCGTAATGGTCAGCCACGCCGGACACCTTGCAGTGCACATCGGCACCACCCAGGTCTTCTGCGCTGACGACTTCGCCTGTCGCGGCCTTTACCAGTGGCGGTCCTGCGAGAAAGATGGTGCCCTGATTACGCACGATGATGGATTCGTCCGCCATTGCGGGCACATAGGCACCGCCAGCAGTACACAGCCCCATGACCACCGCGATCTGCGGGATGCCTTTCGAGGACATGCGTGCCTGGTTGAAGAAGATGCGGCCAAAGTGGTCACGGTCGGGGAAAACATCGTCCTGACGGGGCAGGTTGGCACCACCGGAATCCACCAGGTAAATGCAGGGCAGATGATTTTGCTCGGCGATTTCCTGGGCGCGCAGATGCTTTTTCACCGTCAGTGGGTAGTAGGTGCCGCCTTTGACGGTAGCGTCATTGGCAATGATCATGCATTCCACGCCACTGACCCGGCCAATACCGGTGATGATCCCGGCGGCGGGCACTACTTCGTCATAGACGTTATAGGCGGCGAGCTGAGACAGTTCAAGGAAGGGCGAACCTTCATCAATCAGAGCATTGATACGGTCACGTGGCAGCAGCTTGCCGCGAGACAGGTGGCGTTCCTGATACTTGGGACCGCCGCCCTGTTCGATCTGGGTAACCTTGTCACGCAGGTCGCCAACAGCGGCTTCCATGGCATCCTGGTTGGCCCGGAATTCGTCCGAGCGCGGATTTACTTTGCTATGCAGTTGAGTCATCGAAGGCTCCTCGCTGCACCGGGCAGCCACAGACTACCCGGGAACGTTTGATTATTCTTATTTGTTGAGGAACAGCTCGCGGCCGATCAGCATGCGACGGATTTCGGATGTACCGGCACCGATCTCGTAAAGTTTGGCGTCACGCAGAAGGCGCCCCGTCGGGAATTCGTTAATGTAGCCGTTGCCACCGAGCAGCTGAATTGCGTCGAGCGCGACCTTGGTGGCCATCTCGGCAGAGTAGAGGATAGCCCCGGCAGCATCCTTGCGGGTGGTTTCACCGCGGTCTGCAGCCTGTGCAACCATATACACGTAGGACTTGGCGGCATTCATCTGGGTGTACATGTCGGCGATCTTGCCCTGTACCAGTTCGAACTCACCGATAGACTGCCCGAACTGCTTGCGGTCACGGATATAGGGTACAACGATATCCATCGCGGCCTGCATGATGCCCAGCGGACCACCTGAGAGTACCAGGCGCTCATAATCAAGGCCGCTCATCAGCACCTTAACGCCACCGTTCAGTTCACCCAGGATATTTTCCTTGGGCACCTTGGCGTCCTGGAAGACCAGCTCGCAAGTGTTCGAGCCGCGCATGCCCAGCTTGTCCAGTTTCTGGGCCTGGGTGAAGCCTTCCGTCTCACGCTCAACGATGAAAGCGGTGATGCCTTTAGGGCCCGCAGCAGGATCGGTTTTGGCATAGATGACATAGACGTTGGCATCCGGACCGTTGGTGATCCACATCTTGTTGCCGTTCAGAACGTAGTGATCACCAGCGTCGCGGGCGGTCAGTTTCATGGAGACAACATCGGAACCAGCATTGGGCTCGGACATGGCCAGAGCGCCGATATGCTCGCCGCTGATCAGCTTGGGCAGGTACTTGGCACGCTGTTCATCATTGCCGTTACGGTGAATCTGGTTGACGCACAGGTTGGAGTGGGCGCCGTAGGACAGGCCAACGGAGGCCGAAGCTCGGCTGATCTCTTCCATTGCGATGACATGAGCCAGGTAACCCATTTCAACACCGCCCCATTGCTCCTTGACGGTGATGCCCAGAAGGCCCATATCACCAAACTTGCGCCAGAGGTCATTGGGGAAGGCATTTTCCTGGTCGATCGCTTCCGCACGGGGGGCGATCTCCTGGGCTGCAAAACTGTTGACCTGCTCACGCAGCATATCGAGAGTATCGCCCAGTCCAAAGTTCAGTTCAGAGTATGCAGAGATCATCTAATCCACCTTTATTGTTATTGAGCCGATGGCCGTGGAGGCTTATTCGACAGTCGTCTTTTTCTGTTCCAGTTCTTTCAATGCATCGAGGCAACGTGCCTCGGCGTTGTCCAGTTCCAGCTGAATCATGGCGATATCATTTAGCTGCTGCTCAAGTTCGGCACGTTTGCCGCTGATTGTTTTCAAGAGCAGGTACAGCTGTTTTTCGCTACCGCTCAGGGTTTCGTCCCAGAGGTCAAACAGTTCCTTTGTTTCAGCCAGTGAAAACCCCAGGCGCTTGCCACGCAAAATCAGCTTCAACCGGACCCGATCCTTGCTGCTGTAGATTCGGGTCTGGCCCCGTCTGGACGGATGCAGCAGGCCCTGGTCTTCATAGAAGCGAATGCTTCGGGTTGTCACATCAAACTCGGAGGAGAGTTCGCTGATTGAATAGGTCTTGCTCATCTGTTGCTGCAGTCCTGTCATGTCTTCAGTATTAGTACCGAGGCTAAATGAAGTTTACGTTAACGTAAAGGTCCGCTTGCTCTTTTTTTGTGCGTTCATAAAAAGTTAAAAAATACATAAAGCATTGAAAATGTTGAGTTATATGCCGATTTTTTGGGTTGAGAGGCAGGATGTTTAGACTAAAGTAGTAATTGTATTCCCCTAAGGTAAATTGCTAGTTTTCGTTCATGCCTTATTTGAAGGTAATAATTCGACGCCAAGTGCGAAAAGCCAGCATAAAAACAACAAGAGGCTTGGTTTACACATGAGTGCAGACTATGTTCTCGAAACCCGTAACCTTGTAAAAGCGTTCAAGGGTTTCACCGCGGTCGACGATGTTAACCTCCAGGTTACTCGCGGCCATATACATGCCCTGATCGGTCCCAACGGGGCCGGCAAGACGACGGTATTCAACCTGTTGACCAAGTTCCTGACGCCGACTGAGGGTCAGATTCTGTTCAACGGTCGTGATATTACCGCCATGAAGCCTGCCGCTATCGCTCGTGCCGGTGTGGTCCGTTCCTTTCAGATCTCTGCTGTCTTTCCGCACCTGACAGTGCTGGAGAATGTCCGCATAGCATTGCAGCGTAAAGAGGGTAACAGTTTCCATTTCTGGCGCCCGCAATCTGTTCTGAACAAGCTTAATGACCGTGCCATCGAATTGCTTGATTCGGTGGGGCTGGCTGAGTTTGCTGACGCGCAGACTGTTGACCTTTCATATGGTCGCAAGCGTGCACTGGAGATTGCCACTACCCTGGCTTTGGAGCCTGAGTTGATGTTGCTCGACGAGCCAACCCAGGGAATGGGGCATGAGGATGTGGGGCTGGTAGCCGATCTGATCAAAAAGGTATCTGAAGGTCGGACCATTCTGATGGTGGAGCATAACCTCCATGTGGTGTCCAAGCTTGCTGACCGGATTACGGTTCTACAGCGTGGAGCCATCCTGACGGAGGGTGATTACGCCACTGTATCGGCTGACCCGCGCGTACGTGAAGCCTATATGGGTACTGCGGCCAGCGAGGAGCAGGACAGGATGAATGCCGAAGCAGCTGCTGAAGCTGCTCGAAAGGAGGGGGTAGAGGCATGAGCAATCATCGCGAAAAGCTGCGCATTGCGGACCTGCATGCTTTCTATGGTGAGTCCCATATCCTCCATGGCATTGACATGAACGTGATGCAGGGTGAGTTGGTGACGTTGCTGGGACGTAACGGTGCAGGCCGTTCCACCACGCTGCGCGCGATCATGAACATGGTGGGCCGCCGTTCAGGCTCCATCAATATCAATGGTAACGAAACCATTGGCATGCCGGCTCACAAAATTGCGCATCTGGGGCTGGGTTACTGCCCCGAAGAACGCGGCATTTTCTCCAGTCTCAACGTAGAAGAAAACCTGTTGTTGCCTCCCTCGGTGCGTTCCGACGGCATGAGTGTGGAGGAACTGTATGAAATGTTCCCCAACCTCTATGAGCGCCGTTACAGCCAGGGAACACGGCTGTCCGGTGGTGAACAACAGATGCTGGCGCTGGCGCGAATTCTGCGCTCGGGTGCCAATATTCTGCTGCTGGATGAGATTACCGAAGGCCTGGCTCCGGTTATCGTGCAGAAGCTGGGCGAGGTTCTGGTCAAGCTGAAGGAGCGTGGCTTGACCATCCTGCTGGTGGAGCAGAACTTCCGTTTTGCTGCCCCCATCGCTGACCGTCATTACGTCATGGAACACGGTCATATCGTCGAGGAGATTCATGCTCACGAGCTTGAAGCCAAGACGGAGCTCCTGAATACCTATCTGGGCGTCTGACGTCCGTGTGAGAAATAACAATAAAAATGCTCGACAGGAGAGTAATGATGAAAATGATGAAAAAAACCCTGCTGGCTGCTTCCGTTGCTGCGTTCGCATCTACTGCTGCTATGGCCAACGTCACTGATGGCAAGGTCAAGATCGGTGTACTGGCAGACATGGGTGGTACCTACGCTGATGTCTGTGGCCCTGGCTGTGTGACTGCGATCGAAATGGCAGTTGAGGACTTCGGCGGCACGGTTCTTGGTGCGCCGATCGAAGTTGTCAGCGCCGACGATCAGCTGAAGCCGGACGTTGGTTCTGCCATCGTGCGAAAGTGGATCGAAGATGAGCAGGTTGATGCTGTGGGCGGCCTTGTGTCTTCAGCGGTCACCGGTGCAGCAACCAAGGTGCTGACCGATGCCAAGAAGATCGCACTGATCTCCACTTCAGCCTCTAACGCCTTCACCACCAAAGCCTGCTCACCCTACAACGTTCACTGGACTTATAACGTTGTGGCACTGGCCAATGGTACCGTGAAGCCGATGGTTGAAGCCGGCAAGAAAAAGTGGTTCTTCATTACCGCTGATTACGCCTTCGGCCACGCGCTGGAAGGTGTGGCATCCAAGGTGATCAACGAGAACGGCGGTGAAGTAGTGGGCGCTGCTCGTGCTCCGCTGGGTACCACTGACTTCTCCTCCTACATCCTGCAGGCACAGTCTTCCGGTGCTGATGTGGTTGCTCTGGCTAACGCCGGTAACGACACCGTTAACTCCCTCAAAGCTGCATCCGAGTTCGGTCTGACTCAGATGATGGACGTAGCCGGTCTGCTGGTATTCACTCCGAATGCTCAGGCAATGGACCCGAACGTTGCGGGTGGCATGCGTACAACCACTGGTTTCTATTGGGATCTGGATGATCAGACTCGCGAGTGGAGCAAGCGCTTCATGGAGCGTCACGGGGCTATCCCGGCAATGGGCCATGCGGGTGCGTACTCCATGACCATGCACTACCTGAAGGCGATCGAAGCTGCTGGTACGGATGAGTCCGATGCCGTTATGAAGAAGATGAAGGAAATGAAGCCGGATGACTTCTTCGCTCGTAACGCCACCCTGCGTGCCGACGGCCGTATGGTCCACGACATGTACTACGTCGAGATCAAAAAGCCTGAAGAGCGTCGTGACAGCAATGACATCTTCAAGGTTGTCAGCGTGATTCCGGGCGACCAGGCGTTCGCGCCAATGCTGCCTGAGTGCGACTTCAAATAACAATAAGAGTTAAACCGCTTTAAATAGCCCGCTGCTGCCGGTTTTCGGCAGCGGTGCGGCCAAATTCTGCCATAAGATGGCATAAAGCGGCGTGAACGGGACAAGGCTATGGCGACTTTTCTTGGTATCAATCTCTTCGGTCTGTTTGGCCAGCTGCTGGTTGGACTCATTAACGGATCTTTTTACGCGCTGCTCAGTTTGGGCTTGGCGATCATCTTCGGTCTGCTGAAGATCATCAACTTTGCGCAGGGCGCCATGTACATGCTGGGGGCTTTTGCGGCCTGGCTGGCATTGCAGTATATAGGCATTAACTATTGGGCCGCGTTGGTCGTCGTACCACTGGCTGTTGGTTTTGTCGGCGTAATGATGGAACGGTTCCTCATTCGTCCGATTGCCAACGAAGATCACCTGTACAGCCTGTTGCTTACCTTCGGCCTCGCGCTGATGATCCAGGGTGTATTCACTCATCTTTATGGTTCTTCAGGTCAGTCCTATGCGATTCCTGAAGAGCTGCGTGGCGGCACAAAGCTGCCCTTCATGTACCTGCCTGACTACCGTGCCTGGATTATCGTGGCTTCAGTCGTCGTGTGTGGTCTGACCTGGTGGATGATCGAGAAAACCAAACTGGGCGCTTATCTGCGTGCCGGTACTGAAAATCCCCAGCTGATGCAGGCGTTCGGCATCAACGTGCCGCTGATTGTAACCCTGACCTTCGGTTTCGGTGTCGGCTTGGCAGGTTTGGCGGGTGTTCTGGCTGCACCTATCTATTCAGTGTCACCTGACATGGGCTCCAACCTTCTGATCGTGGTTTTCGCCATCGTTGTTATCGGTGGTATGGGCTCAATCGGTGGCGCCATCCTGACGGGTCTGGGTATGGGGATCATCGAAGGTCTTACCAAGTATTTCTACCCGGAAGCCTCCAATACGGTGATCTTCCTGGTGATGGTTATTGTTCTGCTGCTCAAGCCGGCAGGTCTGTTCGGCAAGGAAGCCTGAGGGGGACATTATGAAAATCAATAAATTCTATCTGGCTCTGCTCCTTCTGGCTCTGGTCGCACCTTTCTTCCTGTATCCGGTGTTCCTGGCCAAACTGCTTTGCTTCGCACTCTTTGCCTGCGCCTTTAACCTGATGCTGGGCTACGTGGGGCTGCTGTCCTTCGGTCATGCTGCCTTCCTGGGAACCGGCGGCTATGTTACCGGCTGGCTGATGATGAACTCTGGGCTTACACCTGAGCTGGCGATTCTGCTGGGTACTGTGGCGGCAGGCCTTTTGGGAGCGATTTTCGGCAAACTGTCGGTCAAGCGAGAAGGTATCTATTTCGCGATGGTGACGCTTGCCCTGTCCCAGCTGGTGTTCTTCATCTACCTGCAGGCACCTTTCACCGGAGGTGAAGATGGTATGCAGGGGGTTCCGCGCGGCAACCTGTTCGGTGTTATCGATCTGTCGGATAACATCAACATGTATTACTTCGTGCTGGCGATCTTCCTGTTCGGTTTCTGGCTGGTGCACCGTACCATTCACTCACCGTTCGGTCAGATTCTGAAAGGGATTCGCGAGAACGAGGCGCGTGCGACGTCTCTTGGTTACAACGTCAACGACTACAAGTGGGTGGCTTTTACTATCTCCTCAGCACTGGCAGGCCTGGCCGGCTCCACCAAGACTCTGGTCTTCCAGTTGGCTTCCCTGACAGATGTGCATTGGCACATGTCCGGTGAGGTGGTGTTGATGACCCTGGTCGGTGGTGTAGGAACCATTCTGGGTCCGGTGGTGGGTGCAGGTGTGATCGTGACCATGCAGAACTACCTGTCCGGTGGCGAGCTGGGTAACTATCTCCACATCATCATGGGCTTCATTTTCGTGGTCTGTGTACTGGCATTCCGCAGCGGTATCGTGGGAGAACTGCAGAAAGTCTGGAAACGCAATTTCGGCTAAAAAATTTATCGTCGAGCCATTCGCCTGCCGGAGATGCCCCCGGCGGGCGTTTTTTGTTTATGGGTGTTGAACCGCTTGGCCCTGACGACCGTATCATCTAGGATTCTCCCATTGGGTATCATTTGCCGGCCAGGATAAGGAGACATGATGGCATATCGCGGCGTCGACGATTTCAAACACAGTCAGCAGGATCTAACCGGTGTGCTGATCACTAATCTGGGCACGCCTGATGAGCCTACACCGTCGGCACTGCGCCGTTATCTGAAAGAGTTTCTCTGGGACCCCCGTGTTGTCGAGGTTCCTCGACCGGTATGGTGGTGCATTCTCAACGGTATAATTCTCAATGTGCGTCCTCGTCGATCAGCGGCAGCCTACCGGGAGGTGTGGACCGAGGCGGGTTCTCCCCTGATGCTTCATACTGAGGAGCAGACTCGTCAGTTGCGGCAACGCTTGCAGTCGCATTTTGGTCAAAATGTCATGGTCGAGTTCGCCATGCGTTATGGTAATCCTTCAATCTCCAGTGTGATTGAGCGTATGCAAAAGGCCGGGGTCCGCCGACTGCTGGTGCTGCCGTTGTACCCGCAATATTCAGGAGCCACTTCGGCCTCTACTTTTGATGCTGTCGCCGAGGACTTCCGTCAACGCCGCTGGTTGCCGGAACTTCGCATGATCAACCACTATCATGATTTTCCTGACTACATTGAGGCGCTGGCGGCTTCCGTGGAGCGCCATTGGCAGCAGCATGGCCGTGCTGACAAGATGATCATGTCCTACCATGGAGTGCCCAAGCGCTATCTTATGCAGGGTGATCCCTACTTTTGTGAATGCCATAAAACCAGTCGATTGCTTGCAGAGCGCCTGCAGCTCGAGCCAGGTCAGTGGATGACGACCTTCCAGTCTCGTTTTGGTCGAGAGGAGTGGCTCAAACCCTATACCGACGAAACCCTTAAAGGCTTGCCGGCTGAAGGTGTTAAATCCGTTCAGGTTATTTGTCCCGGCTTTTCGGCAGACTGCCTGGAAACAATTGAGGAGATTGGACAGGAAAACCGTGACTATTTCCTTGAGGCGGGGGGAGAGCGCTATGAATATATCCCTGCGCTGAATGCCGATGTCCAGCATATCGATGCTCTCGAAAAGCTGGTGCTGAATCATTTGCAGGGCTGGGAAATCAATACTGAAATTGATTTCGCCCAGCGGCAAAAAATTGCTCAAGCTCAAGGCGCTGAACGTTAACAGTAGTCTCCATTGGTTGTCAGTCCGTTCAAGGGGCTAAAATTGCACAACCTTTCGGGAATCGTGACAGTCTTTGAGGCAAGGAGCCGACAGAACATGGACATAGTGCGACCGCTGTTTTTCCTGCCCGATGCCGTTTTCGCGATCGACCCGAAAACGGCTGCCATCATTGATGCCAATAAGCGCGCCTGTTCTGACATGCGCGCATCCCTCACAGAACTCACCCAGATGACGGTGTTGCAGGTACAGGATGATGTCTCTGACCTTAACCATTGGCATGCCTTGGTCGAAAGTATGCGTGCTCAACCCAACTATCTCTTCATCGGTCATCATAGACGCCCCGATGGAAGCGTTTATCCGGTAGAGGTCAACTCCACCTTGATAGCCATTGGCGATGAAGAATTGTTGATTTCGGTTGCCAGGGACATCAGTAGCCGCGTTGAGCACATGAATCGTGTCAGTGGCGAAAGCGATAGCTGGCACGGATTGCACGATATTGCCGATGGTGTCTGGGAATGGGATATAGGGTCGCAGAGCCTCTATTTCAGCCCGAGTCTCAAACGCTTGCTGGGTTACGGTCCCGATGAAATGCGTCCCTGTCTGGAAACCTGGAAAGATAATATTCACCCTGAGGATGCGCCTCTGGTGTTGAGCATGCTGGACGAGCATCTCAAGGGCTTGAGACATCTTTTTGAAGCCGAATACCGGTTGCGCAACCGTAATGGGCACTATCTCTGGATTCGTGATCGTGGTCAGGTGCGTGAACGCAGTGATGAGGGGCTGCCGTTGCGAGCTGTGGGGATGGTCAACAACATAACGGATCTCAAGCTGGTTGAGCAGGAGCTGCAGCAGCAGGCTGATTATGATGAATTGACCGGGCTGTTCAACCGGCGTCGCGGTGAGGTATTGGCCGAGCAGCAGTTGGCACTTATGCAGCGGCAAAGAAGAAATCTTGGGCTGTGCCTGATTGATGTTGATGATTTCAAGCAGATCAATGATGTATACGGTCACTTGGCGGGCGATCAAGTGCTGAGACGGCTTGCTGAATATATTTCCAACTTTGTACGCCGTTCAGATCTTCTGTTTCGCTGGGGGGGTGAAGAGTTTGTTCTGGTCTGCCCGGATACCGATGCATCGGGTATGCGTGAGCTGATCAACAAACTTTGTCGGGGGATAGAGTGCCTGTCAATCGATGGTGAGCTGGCAGGTCGCTCGATCACAGTCAGCGCCGGTATTGCTGTCTTCCCCGGCCACGCCACTGATTTGATCAATCTGACTGCGCGTGCCGATTCGGCGCTCTATTCAGCCAAGCGGCAGGGCAAGAATCGTGTCATCCTCTTTGATTATGAATTGGAAGGGCTTGTGTGCTCAGTGGGCGGTATACGATGAGCGCCCCAGTCGCATGGCGCGATAGTTACTGGGCGAAATGCCCATAACCTTGCGAAACACCCTCGAAAAATAGTACGCATCTTCGTAACCAACGGCCCAGGCGATCTCCTTGATCCCTTTGTTGGTTACATCCAGCAGATGGCAGGCCCGTTCGATCTTGAGCTGAATGAAATGATTGATGGGTGTTGTACCAGTCAATGCTTTGTATTTCTTGATGAAATGGAACTTCGACAGGCTGACTGAGGCGGCCAGTGTTTCAACATCCAGCTGCTCATGCAGACGAGCCTGCATCAAACTATGGATCTTCTCCAGATCAAGAGCCTCGTCCTGCTGTAATTTTGCCAGGGGCCTCAATAGCGCAATATGTGTCATTAGCTGACGAAGCTGGTTTGCGCTGTGCAAATAGGACCCCAGGTGATGACGTGCCTGACGGGTATCCAATAAAGACTCAAAGTCAGCGACCAGTCGAGAGTGGATACCTAGGCTCAAGAGAGGTGACTGATGGTCGATTGAAAGTTGATCGACGAAGGACTGGCTCATTGATCCATCGAAGTGAATCCAATAGATGCTCCAGGGGTTTTTCTGATCGGTCCAATAGTGATGGGGTGTGCCCCGTGGCAACACCAGCAGGTCGCCAGGCCTAATGATACGGCGCTTCCCCTTGGAGCCGAACTCGACTCGCCCGCTGCCTTCCAGGCAATAGATCAGCAAAAAGTCGTCATGCTGCTCCCGTCGCATTTCGTGGCCTCGGGCAAGCTGGTAGTAGCCGATCCCTAGAGGATAGAGCTGTTCACTGAGTGGATGTTCTGCGAGTTGCGCCACCATCCTCCTTGGCAGGACGAAACGGATGCTCTCAGGTGGAAGGGGCCAGCTTGAAGGAGAACTCATCTGAGTGGTTATACCTTGGTAGAATCTGATCTAGTGAAAACCCTTAGTGTGCAGCAATATAGTCCATCATCTGAGCAACATTATCAATCCTGAGCCTTGAGTGCCTGTGTTACAAAAGGTCATAAGATTTACGTTGACGTAAACGAATGGCTCGCATGGCCTGAATGCATAACAACAAAAATTGACGACAGTGAAGGTGAAACGAATGACTCAGCATGTACCGCTCATGATCGGTGGCGAATTTGTCCAGAGCGAAACCAATCAGTGGCTGCCTGTAACCAATCCGGCAACTCAGGAAGTTCTGGCTCAGGTGCCTTGCGCAACTCCTGAAGAGGTTGAGCGTGCGATCGAATCTGCCAAGGCAGCGTTTGAAAGCTGGAAGGAAACTTCCGTCGGCGACCGTGCTCGTCTGATGTTGCGCTACCAGGCGTTGCTGAAAGACCACCATGATGAGTTGGCCGAACTGCTGGCTCAGGAAACCGGCAAGACATTCGAAGACGCCAAGGGTGATGTATGGCGCGGTATCGAAGTTGTTGAGCACGCCTGCAACATCGCCTCACTGAGCATGGGTGAAACGGTTGAAAACGTTGCCCGCAAGATCGACTGCTACAGCATCACCCAGCCCCTGGGTGTCTGCGTAGGTATTACCCCGTTCAACTTCCCGGCGATGATTCCGCTGTGGATGTTCCCGATGGCCATTGCCTGCGGTAACACATTTGTGCTGAAACCTTCTGAGCAGGACCCGTTGACACCGATGCGTCTGGCTGAGTTGTTCAAGGAAGCGGGTGCACCTGAGGGCGTTCTGCAGGTCGTTCACGGCACCAAGGATGTAGTGAACCAGCTCCTGACTCACAAGGATACACCGGCGATCTCCTTCGTGGGCTCTGTTGCCGTGGGTGAACATATATACCGTACCGGTACCGACCACATGAAGCGTGTACAGGCGTTTGCCGGTGCCAAGAACCACATGGTCGTTATGCCGGATGCCTCCAAGAACCAGGTCGTCAACAACATTGCCGGGGCATCTGTCGGTGCCGGTGGTCAGCGTTGCATGGCCATTTCTGTAGCGGTATTCGTCGGCGAAGCCCGCGAATGGATTCCGGAAGTGCGCGATGCTTTGGCCAAGGTGCGTCCGGGTGCCTGGAATGATCCGGAAGCCGGCTATGGTCCGCTGATCAACCCGCAGGCGAAAGAACGTGTGTTGCGTCTGATTCAGGAAGGCAAGGATGCTGGTGCGGACTGCATCCTGGATGGCACCGAATGTGTCGTTGAAGGTTACCCCGACGGCAACTGGGTAGGGCCTACCATGTTCCGTAACGTGACCCGCGACATGTCGATCTATCAGGAAGAGATTTTTGGCCCGGTACTGATCGCGCTGGAGGTGGATACTCTTGAAGAGGCGATCGACCTGATCAACGAGAACCCTTACGGTAACGGTACATCCATCTTCACATCATCCGGTGCTGCTGCTCGCAAGTACCAGCATGAAATCAAGGTGGGTCAGGTTGGTATCAACGTGCCGGTGCCTGTGCCGCTGCCGATGTTCTCTTTCACTGGCTGGCGCAAGTCGTTCTATGGTGACCAGCATGCCTATGGCAAGCAGGCAGTCAAGTTCTACACCGAAACCAAGACTGTGACCGCTCGCTGGTTCGAAGATGACATCGCGACCGGTCCGAACATGACCATCCAGCTGAAATAAGTCGCTGTTACAACAACCAAGCCATGGCTGTAGAACAGCCATGGCCATAACAATAAAAAAGCGTGTCCGAGGTATGGAATGGATTTTGAACTGAATGAAGATCAAATCGCCTTTGCCGATATGGCACGGGCGTTTGCCCAGAATGAACTGGAGCCGAATGCGGCTGAATGGGATCAGGAAGCCATCTTCCCGACGGATGTGCTTCAAAAGGCTGGAGAGCTTGGCTTCTGTGCTCTCTATACCCCGGAGGAAGTGGGTGGTCTTGGCCTGAGTCGCCTTGATGCCAGTATCATCTTTGAACAGTTGTCCATGGGCTGCACGTCGACGACAGCCTATATCACCATTCACAACATGGTGAGCTGGATGGTGGCAAGCTTCGGTGGTCCTGCCGTTATTGAACAGTGGGCAGAGGGTCTGGCCAGTGGTCAGCTGCTGGGGTCGTACTGCCTGACAGAGCCGAATGCCGGTTCTGATGCTGCTTCCCTGAAAACGACAGCCCGTCGTGATGGTGATCACTACGTCTTAAACGGCAGCAAGATCTTTATCTCCGGCGCCGGTAGTACCGACGTTCTGGTGGTGATGGCACGTACCGGAGGGGAAGGGGCCTCCGGTATTTCTGCCTTTGCCGTCGATGCCAAGAGCGAAGGTATCAGCTACGGTCGCAAGGAAGACAAAATGGGCTGGAACTGCCAGCCTACCCGCATGATTACCTTCGAAGACGTGCGAGTGCCGGCCGAAAATCTGCTGGCGCAAGAGGGTGAAGGTTTCAAAATCGCGATGAAAGGTCTGGATGGAGGTCGCATCAATATTGCCACCTGTTCCGTCGGGACCGCTCAGCAGGCGCTGAACAAGGCCCGTGAATACATGCTGGAGCGTAAGCAGTTTGGCAAGCGTCTGGCTGATTTTCAGGCACTTCAATTCCGTCTTGCGGATATGCAGACTGAACTTGTGGCGGCGCGTCAGATGGTCCGTTTGGCTGCCAGCAAACTCGATAAGGGCCACCCGGATGCGACCACTTATTGCGCCATGGCCAAGCGTTTCGCAACCGATGTGTGCTACAACATCTGTGACGAAGCTTTGCAGCTGTACGGTGGTAACGGATATATCAAGGAATACCCGATGGAGCGTTATCTGCGTGATACTCGCGTGCACCGTATTCTTGAAGGCACCAATGAAGTTATGCGTTTGATTATCTCACGCCGTGTACTGGCGGATGGCGCAGCCGAACTATAAGGAGAGCTGGGGAATGTCTGAACTGATTCGTGTAGAAAAACGGGGCCATGTGGCACTGCTGACCATGAATAACCCGCCGGCCAACACCTGGACGGCTGACAGCCTGAAAGCGCTGGTCCAGATTGTTGAAGAGCTTAATGCCGATCGCGATATCTGGAGCCTGGTGCTGACCGGTGAAGGCGAAAAGTTCTTCTCTGCCGGTGCCGACCTCAAACTGTTCGCGGATGGCGATCGCAGTGTGGCCCGTGACATGGCGCGTCTATTTGGTGAGGCTTTCGAAACCTTGAGTCGCTTCCGTGGCGTCTCCATCGCTGCCATTAACGGTTTTGCCATGGGTGGCGGTCTGGAAGTGGCCTTGGCGTGTGACCTGCGAGTGGCAGAAGCACAGGCCCAAATGGCGTTGCCGGAAGCCAAGGTTGGTCTTCTGCCATGTGCCGGCGGCACTCAGAATCTGACCTGGCTGGTAGGAGAAGGCTGGGCCAAGAAGATGATTCTGTGCGGAGAACGGCTCAAGGCTGACAAGGCACTGGAAATCGGACTGGTTGAGGAAGTTGTCGAGCAGGGCCATTCCCTTGAGCGTGCGCTGCAATTGGCTGAACAGGTGGGCGAGCAGAGCCCGTCAGCCGTTGCTGCCTGTAAGACGCTGATCCAGTCCGGTCGCAGCCGTCCTCTGGATCAGGGCTACATCATGGAGCGCGAACTCTTTGTGGATCTGTTCCACACCGAAGACCAGCGTGAAGGGGTCAACGCTTTCCTGGAAAAGCGCAAGGCTGAATGGAAGAATCGCTAAGCATCGGGAGCCCGAGCATGAGCTGTGTACTCTTTACTGAACACCCGACTAAGGATGGTCAGATCATCGGTGAGATCCGCCTGAACGCCGAGAAGTCTCTGAATGCGCTAACGCTGGAGATGGTTGACCTCATCCAGCCGAAACTGGACGAGTGGAGTGATGATGCCAACGTCGTGGCCGTGTTGCTGGACAGCGCCGGTGAAAAGGCCTTCTGTGCCGGTGGCGATATTGTCAACCTTTACAAGTCGATGGTCGCCAGGGATACCGACTTTCCCGAGCAGTTTTTCACTCGCGAATACCGCCTCGATTATACCCTTCACACTTACCCCAAGCCCGTGATCTGCTGGGGTAGCGGCATCGTTATGGGCGGCGGCATGGGCCTGATGAACGGCTGTAGCCATCGAGTGGTTACCGAAACATCTCACCTGGCAATGCCGGAAGTCACCATTGGTCTCTATCCTGATGTTGGCGGTAGCTGGTTCCTCAACCGCATGCCGGGTGGTACCGGACTCTTCCTGGGGCTGACCGGTAATCCAATCAATGCTGCGGATGCTCTGTTTCTGGGGCTTGCCGATCGTGCACTGACCAACGACATGCGAGACGGCATGCTTGAAAGGTTGCAAAACGAGCATTGGGCTGAGGATGCCGGTGGTGTCGTCAGCCGCGTTCTGCGCGAGTTGGAAGACGAGTGTCGTGCCACCTTTGATGAGATGCCGGCACCTATTCGTGCGCATGAGGCGCTGATCCGTGAGGTGACGGACCATGACAGTGTCGAAGAAATGGTCGAGTCACTGCTTGCGGTTGAATCCGATGACAAGTGGGTCAAGCGCGCACAGAAGGCGATCAGTCATGGCAGCCCGCTGTCACTGAAAATGATTCATGCACAGCTTCGCCGCTGCCGTCACATGTCGTTGAAAGAGGTTTTCCAGCACGAGTTAATTCTCTCGGTACAGTGCTGCCGTCATCGTGAATTGCAGGAAGGTGTACGTGCGCTTTTGATCGATAAGGATGGTCAGCCGCAATGGACCTTCCCGTCTATCGAAGAGGTGGACGAGCAATTCCTGGCTGAGATGTTTGACGCACCCTGGCCGACACATCCTCTGGCTGATCTCTGATTGAATCAAGGTGCGGCACTTGGCGGCCGCATCGAACCTGATAGCAGAATAAGAACAAGGAATAGCATCATGGCAACAATTGCATTTATTGGTCTGGGCAACATGGGTGGTCCTATGGCTGCCAATCTGGCCAAAGCCGGTCACACCGTTAAGGCATTTGATCTCTCTGCCAAGGCGTTGGAAATCGCCGCGGAACAGGGCTGTCAGGTGGCTGATAGCGCTCAGCAGGCCGCGACGGGTGTTGATTTCGTTATTTCCATGCTGCCGGCCGGCAAGCATGTGGAAGGCCTTTATGTCAGCGGTGAGCAGCCGCTGTTCGATCTTGTGGAGTCCCACACTCTGGTCATCGACTGTTCAACGATTGATGCCGAAACCGCTCGTCGTGTCGCCGCTGCAGGTGCCGAGAAAGGTATTGGCTTCATCGACGCACCGGTCTCAGGCGGTGTGGGCGGTGCTCAGGCAGGTACGCTGACCTTTATCGTTGGTGGTTCTGATGCCCAGTTTGAACAGGCGCGCCCAGTACTTGAGAACATGGGTAAGAATATCTTCCATGCAGGTGATCATGGCGCAGGCCAGATTGCCAAGGTATGTAACAACATGCTGTTGGGTATTCTGATGGCGGGTACCTGTGAAGCCCTTAACATGGGTGTCAAGAACGGTCTTGATGCCAAGGTTCTGTCAGACATCATGAAGCAGAGCTCCGGTAACAACTGGGCGCTTCAGGTTTACAATCCTTTCCCGGGCGTCATGGACGGTGTTCCGGCATCTCGTGACTACCAGGGCGGTTTCCAGGTGGACCTGATGTTCAAGGATCTTGGGCTTGCCATGGAAGTGAGCCAGCAGAGCGCTGCCGCTACACCCATGGGTTCGGCTGCCCGTGCACTGTTTAACCTGCATAAATCTGCAGGCAACGGCGGTCTCGATTTCTCCAGCCTGATCAAGTTGTACCAGGACGCTGAATAAGCCCGTCCGGTCGGCGATTGGCAGGACCTTGGGGCGGCGGTGGATGCTGCCGCCCACGTATAACAAGAATAAAACGAGGTGGAGCATGGATTACAACGAGCAATACCGGGCATCGATCGAGAACCCGGAGATGTACTGGGCTGAGCAGGCTAAAAGCATTGCCTGGTACAAGGAACCTAAGACCATTTTAACCACTACCGACTGGGGTACGCACAGCTGGTACGCCGACGGTGAGCTGAATACCTGCTACCTGGCGGTCGACCATCAGGTCGAGCAAGGCCGTGGCGATCAGGTCGCGCTTTACTACGATTCTCCCGTTACCAATACCAAGGAAGCCATCACTTTCAGTGACCTGAAGGAACGAGTGGCACGTTTTGCCGGTACCTTGCGCACATTAGGTGTCGAGAAAGGGGATACCGTCGTCATCTATATGCCGATGATTCCCGAGGCTGCCGTGGCCATGCTGGCCTGTGCCCGCCTGGGTGCGGTCCATTCGGTCGTTTTTGGCGGTTTTGCCCCGAATGAGCTGGCAATACGCATTGATGACGCCAAGCCCAAAGTCATTCTGACGGCTTCCTGCGGCATCGAATTCGACAAGAAGATCGCCTATAAGCCCTTGGTTGACAAGGCGATTGCACTGGCTTCACATACACCTTCCCATACGCTTGTGTGCCAGCGCCCGATGCTGGAAGCCGAAATGGATCCGTCGCGTGACCTCGACTGGTACCAGGCTCAGGAAGGCGTTGAGCCGGCCGAGTGCGTTCCGGTCAAGGGCTCCGATCCCCTGTACATTCTTTACACCTCCGGCACTACGGGCCAACCCAAAGGTATTGTGCGTGATAATGGCGGTTATGCCGTAGCGCTGCGTTATGCCCTGAACAATGTCTACGGTATGGAAGCCGGTGATGTCTGGTGGGGAGCTTCGGATATTGGCTGGGTTGTGGGGCACTCCTTCATTGTTTATGGCCCGCTGATGGGTGGTTGCAGTGCCATCTTCTACGAAGGCAAGCCGATTAAAACGCCGGATGCCGGTGCGTTCTGGCGCATCATTGAAGAGTACAAGGTCAACTCAATGTTCTGTGCGCCGACCGCTTTCCGTGCCGTGCGCAAGGAAGACGCTGAAGGTGCATTGGCGAAGAACTACGACTTGAGCAGCCTGCGCTGGATTTTTGTTGCCGGTGAAAAGCTGGACTCTTCAACCTACCACTGGCTGCATGATCTGCTGCAGGTGCCTGTGGTCGATCACTGGTGGCAGACCGAAACCGGCTGGCCGGTGACGGCACCGATGATGGGCTGGGACAATCCATCCGAGCCTCGTCTTGGCTCGACCAATAAGCCGATTCCCGGTTATGACATCCAGGTTCTGGACGGCGATGGCGATGCAGTTGCGGCGGGTGAGGCCGGTAACATCTGTATCAAACTGCCTTTGCCGCCAGGGGTTGCATGGAGCATCTGGAATAATAACGAGCGTTTTGTCAGTTCCTATCTGACAGCCTTTCCCGGCTACTACCATACCGGTGATGGCGGTTTTAAAGATGAGGACAACTACGTCTACATCACGGGGCGTACCGATGACGTGATTAACGTCTCCGGGCATCGTCTCTCCACAGGTGAGATGGAAGAGGTGGTTTCCGCTCATGCATCTGTTGCCGAATGTGCCGTTATCGGTATCGCGGACTCGTTGAAAGGTCAGGTGCCGGTTGGGCTTATCGTGCTCAAGGCTGGTGTCGAGATCGAGGAAGCTCAACTGGAGCAGGAGCTGGTTGCGATGGTGCGTGAGCAGGTTGGCGCTCTGGCCTGTTTCCGCCGCGCAGTTGTTGTGCAGCGCCTGCCGAAAACCCGTTCGGGCAAGATTCTGCGTGCGATCCTGCGCAAGATTGCGGCGAACGAAGAGTACAAGATGCCATCCACCATTGATGATGAGAGCATCCTGCCTGAAATCGAAGACAAGATTCGTGAGGTAGGGGTCGCCTGATCTATCCGGAGGAGTTTCTCCTCCGGCTTTTCCGTTGTTTTTGTTGTACCAAACCCTTCTTCGGAAGGTCTCTCGGACTTGAGGGAAGCAATTCCCTCTTTTTTGCATCGTGTGCAAGCCCTGGGCATTCTGCAAACCAGCGTCCGGGCAACCGTCTCTGTTACACCCTCTGATAGCTCCATTCTCTGGTTTCTGCACCCGTAGTATATGCATTCTGTAGTTCAACGGACTTCTCTTGTATAGCTTTTGATTGGGCAGGCTGGCCCTTAGCCTGTTCGCAGTGCACAATAGGCAGGGCAGATCATCTGTGGTCTGTCACATCAGCGCGGAGGAGCATTCCATGAGCCACACTACTCCACACCCGAAATTCATTGAGGCGATGAAACAGCTCTCGGCCATGAGCGAAGAAGAGCGTCTCTCTGAAGAAAACAAGGAACTGTTCGAGCAGGCAATGAACTATGCTCCGCTCGATATTCAGCCTGCTTTAATGGCGATTCGTAAAAAATACGAGGACCCTCTGCACTGATCATGATTTCCTGATGGAGAACCGAGCCGGATGTATGACCATCCGGCTTCCCCCTGAGCCATGTCCTTACCTACCCCCACTGAATCCACTGAACGCTTACCTTCTGTACTGGTAGGCCCCATTCTTCGCAGAATGAAGGTCGATGAGATTACGCTATGGTGTATCACCACCGAGCGCCTTGAATTCTCATTGCTGCTGAAATCCGATCACACGACCTTTCTGGATCGTCAAGTTACAGCAGAGGAATGTTGGTCGTTAAGAGTGGGGGAAAGGGCCTGGGTCTGTCTCCTGAATATAACGCCGGAACAGGCATTACCGACGGGCGAGCGGATCGAGTATGACCTGCGTATCCGTCGTTCAAATTCAGACAGTTGGTGTTCAATCACTGAGTGGGGGCCAGAGCTGCTTTATCCCGAAGAATCACTGCCGGGATTCGTACTCCAGCCACACTTGAAATCGATGCTGCATGGTTCGTGCCGCAAGCCGCATTATCCATCGAAGGATGGACTGGCGCGAGCGGATGAGTGGATGGAGCAGCACCTGAAATCGCCGACAGAGTTGCCAGCGTTTTTGATGCTCAGTGGCGATCAACTCTATGCCGATGATGTGGCCGGTCCCATGTTGCGTGCTGCGCACCGATTGAGTGACCGTCTTGGTCTCTGGGACGAGCAACTGCAGGGGGGAGGGGCTGCCAGTGGCAGCGAGCTTCGCCACAGCCCCTATTGCTATTACCAGCGTGAGCAGCTGTTGCCCAAAGATCAGTTAAGCCAGACTGTCAAGGAACGCTTCTTTGCCGGCGTACGCAAACCGATCTTTACCAGTGACTCTGCGCACAACCACCTGATTACTTTTGCGGAGGTGATCGCCAGTTATTGCCTGATCTGGTCGCCACTGTCCTGGGAAGGGCTTGATCTGACACCCCCCCCGCTGTCGTTACGCCATGCACGGCTGTATGACGATGAACTGGATGCAGTGCTTGGCTTCAAGGTACAGCTGGTTCAGGTTCGGCGGGTGATGGCGCACCTGCCGACCTATATGATTTTCGATGATCATGATGTGACCGATGACTGGAACCTGTCTGCCGCCTGGGAAGTATCGGCCTATGGTCACCCTTTTTCGCGACAGATTATCGGGAATGCCCTGATCGGATACCTGCTCTGTCAAGGCAGTGGCAATGAGCCGCGCAAGATTCGCAAGCATTTGGGCGAATATGTGGATCGCTGGCTGGATACGAGACAGGTTGAGGATCACGGGACTCTGATCAGTGAACTCTATGCATTTCAGCGCTGGGATTATCTGATTCCGATTGAGCCGGGTGTGCTGGTACTGGATACCCGCACCCGGCGATGGCGAGCTGAGAGAAATCTTGAAAGTCCATCGGGTTTGATGGACTGGGAGGCGCTGACTGAGCTTCAGCAGCAGTTGCTGGATCGCAAGGCGGTGATTCTGGTTTCTCCTGCACCGATCTTTGGAGTCAAGTTGATTGAGGCGGTGCAGAAGCTTTTCACCACCTTTGGTCAGCCGCTGATGGTGGATGCTGAAAACTGGATGGCTCATCCGGGTGCGGCGAATGTCATTCTGAATATTTTCCGGCATACACGCACTCCTGAGCATTTCGTGATTCTGTCGGGGGATGTGCATTACTCCTTCGTCTATGACATCGAAATCCGCTTCCGCAAGGGAGGCCCCAAAATCTGGCAGATCACCAGCAGCGGCTTGAAGAACGAGTTTCCACCTCGGCTGCTGAAGGTATTTGATCGACTGAACCGCTGGCTGTATGCACCGTCTTCACCACTGAACTGGTTCACGCGTCGACGCCTGATGAAAGTATCGCCCCGAAAGCCTGAAGGAGCATCCGATGGTTGCCGGTTGGTAAATAACGCCGGCATTGGATTGGTTCGTTTTGCGGCGGATGGAGAGCCGGAAGAAGTTTGGCAGCTGGGTGCTGACGGTCAGGATGTGCGCTTCGATCTGAGTGACGAAGAGGAGCATTGGGGCTAGGCAAGCCCTGACGTATAATTCGCCGCCGAAAATATTCCCCCACTTTGCCTGTGCTGCGGAGAAACAGCCATCATGAAACGCTATTGGAACCTGCTGCAGGAGCGTCTGGAGCGCCTGCGAGCCAATAAAGTGTTCGAAACCTTCGTTATCGGCGTGATCATTGCGTCGGCATTACTGATTGGTGCGAAGACGTATGAGGAAGCTTCGCGGTTTGACCGGATCTTGCATTGGCTTGATCTGGGGGTCACCCTGTTTTTTCTGTTTGAGATTATCGTGCGCATGGCAGCCGAGAAGAGGCTGCTGAACTTTTTCCGCAGTGGCTGGAACATCTTCGACTTTGTCATCGTGGTGGCCAGTCTGGTTCCGATCAACGACTCCGAGATGGTGCTGGTCGCCCGGTTGTTACGTGTCTTCCGTGTATTGCGATTGGTATCCATGATTCCTGAGCTGCGTATTCTGCTGGCCGCTCTGGTGAAGTCGATACCACGGATGGGATATGTCGCTTTGTTGATGTTTATCATCTTCTACATATATGCCGCGATTGGCAGCTTCATGTTCAATGCGGTTGATCCTGTGCTCTGGGGCAACATCAGTATCGCCATGTTGACACTGTTCCGTGTGGCGACCTTTGAAGACTGGACCGACGTGATGTACGCCACGATGGAGGTCTACCCCTACAGCTGGGTGTTCTACCTGACCTTTATCTTCCTGACCGCATTTGTGTTCCTCAATATGATGATCGGCATCGTACTGGATGTGATGCAGAAGGAGAGTGAAGCGGAGCAGTTGGAGTCGGGGCAGGGGGAGGCAGCTGAAGTGCACTGGATGCGTGAGCGCATGGTGCAGATGGGGGAGCAGTTGGATCGGATGGAACGTCAGTTGGAGCAGAGTGCCAGGCGGCAGGATTGAGTTGCATCAATCCGTCGGTCGTTGCCTCCAGCATGGTGCTGTGTCGCCTCGGCAGCTGAGAGTATTCTGTATTTGCTCCGGGCAGAAGCAAGCGCTGCTGCAACGTCCAAAATATGCAAAGAAGGGGATCTGAATGCTTCGACTGTTGGGAAATGTGATCTGGTTTGTTTTGGGCGGGTTTCTGATGGGACTGGCCTGGTGGCTGTTTGGCCTGCTGGCCTTGGTGACGATCGTGGGCATCCCCTGGGCGCGTTCTTGCTTTGTATTAGGTACTTTTTCATTTTTTCCCTTTGGAAAAGAGCCCGTCAGCCGTCGCGACCTGACGGGGCAGGATGACATAGGTACGGGCGCCTTGGGTCTGATAGGCAATATCATCTGGTTCATCTTTGCCGGTCTCTGGCTGGCGATTGGTCATCTGATGTCAGCCGTCGCCTGCTTTATCACCATTATCGGCATCCCTTTTGGCATTCAGCATCTTAAACTTGCGATGATCGCTCTGGCGCCGGTTGGTCAGACGGTCGTGGAGAGTGATCGGCAGCGCTGGGTGGACTGATCTGTTAAGGGTTTCACACTGTTATTGTGATCGTCGTATATAGCTGAAAAGGATATAACGAAAACGGGCCCGAAGGGCCCGTTTTAATGTGCATTGAAAGGCTCGTCTATCAGAGTGCGCTGAAACCGTATTCGGCGATCAGACGGAACTCGTCTACATCGTTAATCTCAGGATGTTCGGTTTCAACATGAGCAACGCGAGCACGCAGAGACAGGCCTTCGAAGGTGCCGCCCTGGAAAACGTACTTGGCTTCCAGGTTGGTCTCACGCTCCTCCAGATCGGTTTCAGCACCGGAATCGATGTCCCAGCCTTCAGTATGACGAGCCATCAGGCTCAGACCCGGAACGGCGGCAACATTGTAGTCCGCACGTACCTGCAGAGACTGTTCGTCGGCCCAGTTGAAATCAAGATACTGAACAGAGTTCCAGGTCATCAGCACATTGCTGTCTTCCCCACCCCAGCCGTAGTTGTAGTCATCGTCACCGCCAATATTCTGGTAAGACAGGGTCAGAGACAGGTTGCCGGTGTTGTAGCTTCCAGCCAGGTTGAACAAGTTGGATTCATAGTTGTCGCCGTACAGGGTGCCGTCGTCGGAACCGTCGTAGTAGTAGGCGTCGATCAGGATGCTGTCACCGTTGGCCAGCGCCACCGGGTAAGATGCGTTCAGGTAGGTCTGCTGGAATTCGTCAGCAACCCCGTGAGCCGCGTGGACGCTCAGGCCATTGGCAAAGGTGTAGCCGCCGCCGATAACATACAGATCATAATCATCACCATTGACGTCCTTGTATTCATTGAACTTGGTGCCATTGACGTCGACCGCGCGATCACTGTAAATGGCGTACAGGTCAGCACCGGCGATGTTGGTGTCCAGTGTGATCGCCTGAGTGGAGCTTGGGGTTGAGCGAGCATCGTCATCCTGCAGCAGCGGAGTGCCCAGCACCATGCGACCGGCGCGCAGTTCAGAGTTTTCGCCCAGCTTCAGTTTCAGGTAGGCCTGACCCAGCTTGGCGTAGCTGTCCGTGTCATTGCCATCGTTTTTCAGAACACGGCTGCCCTGATCGTTGTCACGACCATCCAGCTTCAGCGCACCGAAAACAGAAGCGTCAAAACCGATCAGGTTGTTATAGAACGGAGATACGTAGTCAACGCGAACTGCCTGAGATGCGGCAATCTGATTCTCGTCGCCGTGGATATCACGGTTGAAGTACAGGGTGCGCAGGTTGATGTTCAGGCTCGGCTCGTCGGCTGCGAAAGCAGACGGGGTAGCGCCCAGAGTAGCGGCAGCGATAGCCAGGGTAAGGGGGGCCTTATACAGCGATTTCATTTTTGACAGCTCCAAATGGGCCTGCTTCTAAGTGGCAGGCGCATCAATTGACAACATTAAGCGAGTTGCTTGTAACGGCGCGCATTGTAGTCAAAGCGTCATAATTCCTCAAACAGGACCTAATCAAATGTAATCAATCAACGCGTGCTGCTGACTCGTTGGAGGCTGAATCGTATAATTCCCAGTCATTTTGGTTTTCTTCGGGACGGATGGTTTGAAAGCTTCTCTTCGTCAGTCAGGAGTCCTGTTACTGGTCCTGGCCTGTTTCATGTTGATGGACCTGTTTCTGGTCCGTGATCTTGGTTGGGTCATGGATAATGTCAGGGGCAAGCGCTTCTGGGTGAACTTTGCCCTCAGTGCCTTTGTGCTTTGGGTGCTGCTGTTTAATCTGCGAGACTACTGGCGTCGCCACAGAAAGACGGCGGTTGTGTTATTGGCTGCCTGTGCTGCTGCCTATTTTGCCCAAAGTGCCTATTTCGGGATCTACCGCAAGTTTGTCACCGTGTTTGATTTCCGTTTCTTTGTCGGTGATCCGCTAATGACCGTGGAGTTATGGCTGGAGCATGGGGAGAAAGTGCGCCCAGCCATCACCGCGTTATTGGCCTCAGGCTTGCTTTGGTGGGTGATGTGTCAGCCAGCATCCCCCCGACGTTGGTTGCGCTGGAGCAAGGGCGGGCTGGGGGCGGCCATCTTTTTGCTGGTAACGCTGAACTGGTATGGTGCGCCGCATTTCCAGATAGCACCTGTTGCGTACGCCGGTAACCTGATCAGCGCGGTGGAATTCAATTACAACCGTGAGGACTATCCGCCGAAGCCACCGCTTGAATACCGTGAGCAGGCCGCGAAAAATGCACCTTCAATGGTGATGGTGATTGGTGAGTCGCTGAATGTTGATCATATGCAGATCTACGGCTACCCGCGTCAGACAACACCGAACCTGGTGCGCATGGAGCACAACAACCAGGTGGTGGCCCTGAAAAATGCCGTGAGCATTGGCCCGCGGACCTTGTGTTCAGTGCCCTATATGATGACGGGTCTGCAGGGCGTTGATCCGCACGGCATTATCTACAGCACGCCAACCATCTTTAACTATGCCAAGAGTGCTGGTTATAACACGGCGCTGATCACGGCGCAGGATTTCCAGTGGCGCAACATCGACAAGATATTTGTTGACCAGGATATGGATCACTTTGAGCAGGGTATACATTTCAGTCCTGATGTCAGTGTGTCCGTCGGTGCCAATGACAAGGTTGTACTTGAGAAAGGGATTAAGCCCTGGCTTGAGCGTCAACAGGATGCGCCTTTCATGCTGGTTGTGCAGATGAGCGGCAGTCATACACCGTTCTCGCGCCAGGTGCCGGAGGACATGAAACAATTTCTGCCGGAAGAGAACCCCAACAGCATTAATGCCTATGACAACACGGTATGGTACACCGATCATGTGTTGAATGAGCTCTTCAAGGCGGTACGTGCCAAAGCACCGGATGCCTGGATCTTTTATTCATCGGATCACGGCGAGCATGTGACCGGAGAGGGCGGCGGGTTTCATGGCGATTTCATGGATGAAGTGACGCACAACTCGTTATTGGTCTTTCCGCCAGCTTCAGCATTGGAGACCATCAAGGGGCAGGAGCATGCGCCCGTGTCTCAGGCCGATATTTTTGCCACCATGCTGGAGTTGATGCAGGTGGAACCTGTCACGCCCATTGACGGTCTGAGTTTGCTGCAGCCTATTCCGGAAGACCGGATGCGCGTGGTTACCGCGTTCATGAAAACGCTGCATAATGATCCGCGTGCGGCGTTGATATTTCCGGATCGAAGTCTCTACGAAGTGGACTTCGAGCGCCGTAACGTCAAGCTGGCGGATGCCGAGACCGTCATTCCTTACGATAGGCTGGACGCAAAATACCGCGCCATTTTTGATCGTCGCCTGGAGCGACCAGAGGGAATAGAGTGATAGTCACGAAAACGACCGGATTTTCCCGGTTCTACCATGCGACACGTTACTCCATCAAAGGTATCAAGGCTGCTTATCGCAACGAGCCCGCTTTTCGTTATGAGAGTTGGGCTGCACTTGCCATGCTGCCATCAGCGTTCTGGGTGGCCCAATCAGGGATGCAGCTTGCACTGTTAATCAGCACCCTGCTGCTGGTACTGATTATGGAGCTGATCAATACAGCCATCGAAGCGGTCGTGGATCGGGCCGGTACTGAGTTCAATACTCTGGCCGGTCTTGCCAAGGACCTGGGTTCGGCTGCTGTTCTCTTCTCTTTGTTCATTACCGCCCTGATCTGGGGTGGCATTCTGTACGATAATTTTCTCGCCAGCTGATGAAAAGCGGGTGGCATGGTCGCCACCCTTGCTCACAGGCTATAATTCGCACTTTGACTCAACCACAACAGGACCGAGTACAGGAAATCATGACTGTTCGTACCCGTGTAGCGCCGTCTCCCACCGGTGACCCGCATGTCGGCACCGCCTACATTGCACTGTTCAATCTCGCCTTTGCCCGTCAGCATGGCGGTCAGTTTATCCTTCGTATCGAGGATACCGACCAGACCCGCAGCACCGACGAGTCGGAACAGGCAATTCTGGATTCATTGCGCTGGTTGGGGCTGGAATGGGACGAAGGTCCCGACATCGGGGGTGACTACGGTCCTTACCGCCAGAGTGAGCGTAAGGACATGTACAAGGACTTCGCCATGCGTTTGGTGGAGGAAGGTACGGCTTTTCTGTGTTTCCGCACTGCCGAAGAACTGGACGAACTGCGTGAAACCCGTCGTGCGGAAGGCAAGCATACTGCGTTGAAGCAAAGTGATCTGGAGCTGCCGCAGGCCGAGGTTGAGCGCCGCATGGCGGCCGGTATGCCTTACGTGGTACGTATGAAAGTACCGGAAGAGGGTGTCTGTGTTATCGACGATATGTTGCGTGGCCCGATTGAGCTGGATTGGGGCCAGGTTGATGCCCAGATTCTGCTGAAATCCGATGGCATGCCGACCTATCACCTGGCCAACGTGGTCGACGATCACCTGATGAAAATCACCCACGTCATTCGTGGTGAGGAATGGATTAATTCGGCTCCCAAGCACAAGCTGCTTTACCAGTACTTTGGCTGGGACATGCCGCAGCTCTGCCACATGCCGTTGTTGCGCAACCCGGATAAGTCCAAATTGTCCAAGCGTAAGAACCCGACCAGCATCCTTTATTACCAGCGCATGGGTTACCTGCCGGAAGCGTTGCTGAACTACCTGGGGCGCATGGGCTGGTCCATGCCGGATGAACGCGAGAAATTCAATCGCGATGAGATGTTTGCCAACTTTGACATTCAGCGCGTGTCTTTGGGTGGTCCGGTCTTTGACCAGGAGAAGCTCAGCTGGCTGAACGGCCTCTGGATCCGTGAAGAGCTTTCACCTGAGCAGTTCGCGGCACAGATCCAGAAGTGGGCGCTGAATCCGGAATACCTGATGCAGATCGTGCCGCTGATTCAGCCGCGCGTCGAGAAGTTCACCGATGTGGCTCCGTTGGCTGGCTTCTTCCTTAGCGGCATGTTGTCGATCAGTGAAGCAGACTTTGAACACAAGAAGATTGAAATGGACGAAATCCGTCGCATCCTTCAGTTCACTGTTTGGCATATGGATCAACAGACCAAGTGGGATCGTGACAGCCTCTTCACCGAGCTGAAAAGCTTGGCCGATGGACTGGATATCAAGATTCGTGATTTCCTGTTCCCGCTGTTCGTCGCTATCGCCGGAACCTCGCAGAGCGTCTCGGTTGTGGATGCCATGTCGATTCTGGGGCCGGACATGAGTCGTGCGCGTTTGCGCCACGCACTGGAGGTTGTTGGCTCGCCTTCGAAGAAGGAGACCAAACGTCTGGAGAAGGAGTATCGTGCGCTAACCGCATGATTAGCCTAAACATTTTTTGTAAGAAATCTGCAAAAAGTGTTTGACAGCACAGGAGGGGGCCATTAATATACGCCCCGTCCTGTGACGAAGGGGCCTTAGCTCAGCTGGGAGAGCGCAACACTGGCAGTGTTGAGGTCAGCGGTTCGATCCCGCTAGGCTCCACCAAAATCGTTACAAACCACAGCGTCCCATTCGTCTAGTGGCCTAGGACACCGCCCTTTCACGGCGGTAACAGGGGTTCGAACCCCCTATGGGACGCCACTCTTTTCAGGTTGTCCTGATCGTGGGGCCTTAGCTCAGCTGGGAGAGCGCAACACTGGCAGTGTTGAGGTCAGCGGTTCGATCCCGCTAGGCTCCACCAAATCCTTTCTACAAAGCATCTCCTTTTATTGCGCTTCTGTTCCTTCTGTTCGGCTCGATTGTTGCGTCTGTCTTTGAATTTTCTCTGATTAACGTTGTCACCCTTACTTGGCGCCTCAGCCCTGTTTGCTGATAGCATTAGGCTGTATGGGATGGGAGAAGAGGCTCCAATCCGTCATTCAGTTTTGCTGAGGCGGTGCCTTCAAGTGGTGTCTGCATAAGAAGAGGGGTGTTAGCGATGACTGTGGTGAAGCATGTTTCCGCTAACGTGAAAGGACGTGATTTCATCGTCGGTGATATTCATGGTTGGCTAAAGCCATTGCAGGCAGAGCTGGATGCTGTCTGCTTTGATCCGCTGGTCGATCGCCTCTTTGCTGTCGGTGACCTTATTAACCGTGGGCCGGATTCGGCCGCCTGTCTTGAGCTGACAAGGGAACCCTGGTTCTTCGCGGTGCGAGGTAATCACGAGCAGATACTGTTCAACTGGCTTGAGGACCCCTCAAGTGTCGATGTGAATGCCTGGCTGACCTATGGCGGACGTTCCTGGCTCGGCTCGGGGCCAGAGCACTTCTTTTCTAGGCACCAGGATCTGCGTAAGCTGGCAGAATGCTTGTCCCTGTCCATGCCTTGGGTGATCGAGCTGAGTCTGTTGGACGGGCGCAAGTTGGCGATCTCCCACAGTACACTTCCTGATGCGAGCTGGTTGGATCTTCAGTTGCGACTGCCGCATGAAGAAGCCTTGCGCGATGCCATCCTATGGGAGCGTCCGATCAAGGTTAACGGCTTCACCCGCACGATCGATGGCGTGGACCTCTGTGTGCACGGGCATGTGATCGTAGAAAACATCATACGACGGGGAAATGCAGTCTACATAGATACTGGAGCTGCGTTGTTTGACAGTCGTTTCAGGGCTTCCGAGGTGAGTGCTCATCCCCGTATTACCGCTATTCAGGTAGAAGATCTGTTTCGGATTCCGCAAGGGGAATTCAGGATGCCGGCGTAGGTCGGCTGTATAAGGCTATCTGATGCAGGGTTATCCGTATCGATGGCGTTGTTGTCTTGTTTGCTTCAGATCTTCATCACCTGTCATCAGGTTGTTTCGTGACCCTGGTTGTATTGGATCCTGAGCCACAACATTCAGGTTGTAGCTTGGCGATCAAAAAACTCACGCACAACGTACTCTTTGATTGTCGGCAGTTGCACTGGTGCTGCACGTTGTTTGCCACAGCGAGACAACGCTATAGAGCATAGGCTGGCCGTAAGATGATCCAGTCCTGTAGGTTCGGTTTATTCCAGCGGGCAACTCAGGTGTGTCTCGACGATGCAGTTGTTGGTTGTGGCTGCCTCAGTTGTGGAGTTGCCGGGCAGATTGAGCTTGCTGGACTAGAATGTAAGAGATTGAGATGGATCAAACTCATCAAGTGATACACTTATTGAAAATTAATTTTAAAATTGTGTATCATTAATCGAAAGAGATGGTGTACATTTACTCTATCGCAAACTGGTGACGCTATCTTGTGGTATTGCTGGCTTTCACTGGAGTTCAATAACGGCTCGGTGAGATCGGAGCGATACAAAAAACACTCTGATTGACAAGAATAAGTTACACAGTGCGAAAGAACGAAACATAAGATCGGAGAGCAGCACGATGACGCCTGAAGAACAAAATTTCCTGCGCAAGATCGAAGCGGAAGAGAAGATCGAGCCGAAGGACTGGATGCCGGAAGATTATCGCAAGAACCTGATCCGTCAGATCTCCCAGCACGCCCACTCAGAAGTGATCGGCATGCAGCCTGAAGGGAACTGGATCACCCGTGCCCCGTCGCTGCGTCGCAAGGCGGTTCTGTTGTCTAAAGTGCAGGATGAAGCCGGTCACGGTCTTTATCTGTACAGTGCAGCTGAAACCCTGGGCATTTCTCGCTCTGAAATGATCGAGCAGCTGCAGAGCGGCAAGGCAAAATACTCTTCCATCTTCAATTACCCGACCCTGACTTGGGCTGACGTTGCCGCTATCGGCTGGCTGGTTGATGGTGCGGCCATCGTGAACCAGGTTTCTCTGCAGCGTACGTCCTACGGTCCTTATTCTCGCGGCATGATCCGTATCTGTAAGGAAGAGAGCTTCCATCAGCGTCAGGGTTATGAAGCCATGCTGGCGCTGGCCAAAGGTTCTCCGGAGCAGAAGGCCATGGCTCAGGATGCGCTGAACCGTTTCTACTGGCCTGCACTGATGATGTTTGGTCCGCACGACTCCGAGTCTGCCCACTCTCAGAAGTCCATGGAGTGGAAGATCAAGCGCGAAACCAACGACGACCTGCGTCAGAAGTTTGTTGACCAGACGGTCAAGCAGATCGAAGTACTGGGTCTGGATCATCCGGATGCCAACATCAAGTGGAACGAAGAGCGTGGCCACTATGACAGCAGCGACCTGAACTGGGACGAGTTCTGGAGCGTGATTAACGGTAACGGTCACTGCAACCGTCAACGTATTGAGCACCACATCGCCGCTCACGAAGAAGGTGAATGGGTGCGTGACGCCATTGCGGCATACAACGAAAAGAAACGCGCGAAGAAAGCGCAGAATGCGGCGTAAGAGGGTAACTGAGATGACAAAGCCAACTGAAAAACTGGAACTGTTTGAAGTATTTGTGCGTTCCAAGCGCGGTCTGGATCACAAGCATGTCGGAAGCCTGCACGCCGAAGATCACGAGCAGGCGCTGGAATATGCGCGTGACTGCTATACCCGTCGTAGTGAAGGCGTCAGCCTGTGGGTTGTGAAGTCCAGCGACATCTGCGCCTCTCAGGAAGATGATGCGGATTGCTTCTACGATCCGAACGATGACAAGCCGTACCGCCACGCGACTTATTACGTGCTGCCCGAACCCGTCAACAACATGTAATCGTGTTTAACGGGATAAATTGAGGAGACAAGTAATGAGTGATGCAATCAAAGCGGCAACGCTGGAATACGCAACCCGTCTGGGTGATGACTCCGTTGTACTGGGTCACCGTATTTCTGAATGGGTCAGCTATGGCCCCTTCCTGGAAGAAGATATTGCCTACGGTAACGTGGCGCTGGACTACATCGGTCGTGCCCGCATGTTCTACACCTATGCGGCTGAGCTGGCCAATGATGGTCGTACCGAAGACGACTTCGCCTACATGCGCAGCGATCGCGAATACCGCAACCTGCTGTTGATGGAAATGCCGAAAGGTGACTTTGCGTACTCTCAGGTGCGTCAGCTGTTCGCCGATGTTTACTACACCCTGGTGCTGCCTGAACTGCTGCAGTCCAAGGATGAAACCCTGTCTGCCATCGCCGCCAAGGGTATCAAGGAAACCAAGTATCACTTGCGTCGTAGCCGTGATTGGGTGCTGCGTCTGGGTGACGGTACTGAGGAAAGTCACAAGCGTACGCAGAAAGCTGTCGATGCACTCTGGGGTTACACTCACGAAATGTTCGACATGGACGAAACCGAGCAGATGCTGGCTGATGCCGGTATCGCGGTTGATGTATCCAAGCTGCGTACTGCCTGGCACAAGATGGTCAGCGATATTCTGACTGAAGCGACCCTGACTGTGCCTGAAGATGGTTGGGCTGTGCGCGGTGGCCGTACCGGCTACCACACTGAAAATCTGGGTCACATGCTGACCGAGATGCAGATCGTGCACCGCTCTCATCCGGGCTGCCAGTGGTAAGCAAAAGCTGCCAGGGATAAGAAACATGAATGAAATCTCACTGATGCCAGAAGAGCAGTACCGCCGGTTGCAGCAACGCAATGCTGCCGAGGTGAAGGAACTCTGGGACCTGCTCGATCAAGTCAAGGATCCTGAAGTGCCGGTGCTGAGCATTTGGGATCTGGGGATCTTGCGTGATGTCGAGCGTGATGGTGACCGTATCCTGGTCACCATCACCCCGACCTACTCGGGCTGCCCGGCGATGAACACCATCACCGATGATGTCATCGCGGCACTCAAGGCCAACGGTTATGACGATGTTGAGGTGAAAACCAAGTTGTCGCCGGCCTGGAGTTCAGAGTGGATGTCGCCGGAAGGACGTCGCAAGCTGCGCAATTACGGTATCGCGCCGCCTGAAGATGCCGAGCTCGATGAGGATGGCTTGACACCTGATGCTCATGCCCAGTGTCCCCATTGTGGATCACGCAACACTCGCAGGATCAGTGAGTTTGGCTCCACCGCCTGCAAGGCGCTGTTTCAGTGCAATGACTGCAATGAGCCTTTTGACTATTTCAAAAAGATATAAGGTGAAGCGATGTCTGACACCAATTTCTACACGCTGAAGATTGCCGAAGTGCAGCCGGAGACCGATTCGGCCATCAGCGTGACCTTTGCTGTACCGGAAGAACTGACCGAGAAGTTCAAGTTCATCCAGGGCCAGTTCCTGACGCTGCGTGCCACGATCGACGGTGAAGATGTACGTCGTTCCTACTCCATTTGTTCCGGCGTTACCGATGGCCACATGCGTGTCGGCATCAAGCGTGTCGATGGCGGCAAGTTCTCAAACTATGCCAACGACCACTTCAAGCCGGGCATGGATGTCGAAGTGATGCCGCCACAGGGTAGCTTCTACACTGAGCTGAACCCGAACAATGCCAAGAATTACATGTGCATCGCGGCAGGCTCCGGTATCACGCCGATGATCTCCATCATGAAGTCTGTGCTGGATATCGAGCCGAACAGCAAGGTGACCCTGATTTACGGTAACCAGCGCTCCAACACTGTGATGTTCAAAGACGAGCTGAACTTCGTCAAGAACCGTTACATGGACCGCTTCCAGTGGATCAACATCATGGACTATGAAGACCAGGGTGCCGATCTGCTGAATGGCCGTATCGACAACAAGAAGGGTTATGCGCTGCAGAAAGCCGGCCTGATCGACATTAAGAGCACGGATGAAGCATTCATCTGTGGTCCTGAAGCGATGATGACCGAAGTTTCACGCGGCTTCCGTATGGAAGGCCTGAGCGACGACCAGATTCACTACGAACTGTTCGCCAGCTCTTCAGCTGATGCCGAGGCAACTCTCAAGAAAGCTCAGGCACGTGTAGCTCAGTACGGCGAAGAGAAAATGAGCAAGGTGACTGTTGTTGCCGATGGTCGCTCCGTCATGTTCGATCTGGCTACCGTGGGTCAGAACATTCTGGACGCCGGTATCGAAGTTGGTATGGATCTGCCTTACTCCTGTAAGGGTGGGGTCTGCTCTACCTGCAAGTGCAAGCTGATCAAAGGTGAAGTGGAGATGGATATCTCCCACGGTCTTGAGCCGCACGAAATTGAAGCCGGTTACGTGCTCAGTTGTCAGGCTCACCCGATCAGCGACGAGGTCGTACTGGACTTCGACCAGCGCAACTGATCGCCAATATACCAGTATCTTCAAAAGCCCCGCCTTGCGGGGCTTTTTTGTGCCTGGGAGCTTTGCGCAGAGGTCACCAGCCAGCGGAACAGTCTGAGTTGAGATGGGAGATAAAGCAGATATTCCGGGTGCCACTGAACCCCTATGATGGCTTTATCCTCGGACTCAAAGCCCTGAGCAATGTTGTCCAGGTCCCGTCCCACAATCCGCAGGCTCCGGCCTGTCGAGCTTACCGCTTGATGATGCAGGCTATTGACGCGCAGATGTTCCTGTTTACATACCATAGCCATGCGGCTGTGATGCTCAAGCTGCACCTGCTTCGTGGGTAAGAGTCCGGGTCGGTTGTAGGTAAGCTGGCGCAGGTTACGCAGATCCTGGTGCAACTTTCCTCCAAGTACGACGTTTATCAATTGCGCGCCGCGGCAGATTCCCAGTATCGGCAGCTTGGCTTCCAGCGCATGCTTGATCCAGGCAATCTCGAGTGCATCACGTTCAGGGTCGCTCCTGACCGGCGCTTCCAAATCCCCGTCATAATGTTCAGGGCTGATGTCATCACCGCCACCCACGACCAATGCATCGATGGTGCTTTTCGGCACATCATGGCTCACGCTTACTCGAACAGCCTCAGCTCCGACAAGTCTCAGGGCGAGTCTTGTACACCACCATGAGGGGGACCAGCGCCGATTGTTGCCAGTCACAGCCACCCGCGTTCGTGCAGCCATTGATCGACCCCGCTTACCCACTCATCACGATTCACGCCCAGCAGTGGTCGCGACATTGATGACCAGCGCCGGGATAGCGTTTCTATAGCGCTGCTATCTGCCGAAAGCTGTTCGACGACCCACCAGGTATTCCACTCAGCGTCCAGACTCCAGGTCTTGTTCTCGATTTCACAGTTGGGTAGTCGGTAGTGGAATGCAGGACGTGCTTTGATGCGATCATCCTGGACCTTTTCCTGAACACGTTGCTCGTCAAGATGCGAAAGCAGTGGCAATAGGTCAAGTGCCCTGTTGCGTGTGGCATTGTAGGTCAGATAGAGATCGAAAATATCATCCAGGTTAGCATCAGACTGTACCAGCAGCCTGTCGATATACTCCTCCGGATACAGGTCGACATAGGGTGAAACCTTGCGGGCGATATTGACGTCATGGGCATCCACCAGCCACCACTGAAGGAGGCTGTATGCCTTGAGGTACGCCTGAATAGTACTGGGTTTGGTATCCGGCAGTTCGGCATTTATATGCACACCGAGTGCCGCAATAATTGAATCATCCGTGCCTTGTGCGCCGGCCACTCTCAGGGTATTGATGATCGGGTCAAGAGATGCGAGCTGATCCAGAGGGATTGGAGGGCATACCAGCTCGATCGGAACAATTATCGCCGCTGCCCGACTAAGACTCTCCAGCCAGTCAGGGGTGGGATCAGCATTGGCGTATTCTTTGGATACCTGTTTGAGGAGCGCCCAATCAAGCTCAAGGTTAAACACTCCCGCGTCAGTCTCGAAAGATGTCTCAACGGGGGATTTGGGCTTTTCCGCTCCTTTCAGAGCCTGGCGGACATGCTCTCTGGCCTGTGCAAACGTAAGGCCGGTAAATTCCAGTTCAAAGCCAACCCGTCGAAGTGTGCCGTCTGCTCGTGCCTGTTGAGCAGGCTTCAGATAACGGCTCATTAAACCTCCAAATGCTAACACTACCAATGAATATCCATTTGCCTGGATGTGGTGCGAAACTCGGAAGTATCAGGTTAAGCGTAGCCCGCATGTGCTGGATGTAAATCCTGAGCTCAGGCTCGTACGTTCAGTCAACCAGAGCTCAGGCGTTGGTCAACGGTCGGTTGTTACTCGGATTCGACAATAATTGCCTTGTTTATAATGATCGGGGTGACCGGTACGTCTCGATAATGCCCCCGACTCCCGGTTGGTGCCTTGCTGATGAGATCAACTACTTCCATGCCGCTGCTGACCTTGCCGAAAACGGTATATCCCGGGCGACCGGGTGTTCCGTCCAAACGGCGATTATCAACGGTATTGATGAAGAACTGCGCAGTGGCGCTGTGAGGGTCACGCGTACGAGCCATGGCAATGGTACCGCGAAGGTTGCTCAGCCCATTATCGGATTCATTTTGTATCGGTTCCGCTGTTTCGAGCTGCTGCATGTCAGGGGTGAAGCCTCCTCCCTGAATCATGAAGCCGGGAATAACACGATGGAAAATTACGCCATCATAATGGCCTTTCTCAACGTATTGGACGAAGTTGGCAACCGTAATCGGTGCGTTCTGGCTGTCCAGTTCAAGGGTAATGTTGCCGGCAGTCGTATCCAGAGAAACCCGCATGGGTGCGTCAGGGGCGGCAAAAACCAGGGGGGCAGCCAAAGCCAGTGCTGCCGTGATGGTTTTGATCATGTAAAATTCTCCATGTGTCATTAATTTGCGTCAGCCATGCTGGCCTTTGGGGTATTAGCCCAAGTTGTTGGCGTAGCCTATCACTCTGTGCTGTATTTGAAGCCAGATGATCTGTATGTCGTAAAATCTATATCCTTTTCCATGGAAACGTAACAGGAGAGATCATGGCAGACTTGATTGCACGGAGCGAGATGGAGCCTGGATGCAGTGGATGCAGAGCTCCTCTTGATTTCGATTTTACCTTTGCGTTTCAGCCAATAGTCGATGTCATCGATAACAAGGTGTTTGGCTATGAAGCCCTCGTGCGAGGCCCTGAAGGGCAGGGGGCTGGTGAAGTCCTGTCTCAGGTTAATGATGACAATCGTTATGCCTTTGATCAGGCATGTCGTGTTAAAGCCATAGAGCTGGCTGCTCGTCTGGGGCTCAAGCAGAAACTGAGCATTAATTTTCTGCCAAATGCTGTTTATTCGCCGGAGCATTGTATTCGCAGTACGCTTGCTGCGGCCCATGAATATGGCCTTCCGGTCGAGCAGATCATGTTCGAAATTACGGAATCCGAACGAGTTCATGACACTGCCCACCTGACACGCATCTTCCAGTATTACCGTGCCCAGGGCTTTACAACGGCGCTTGATGATTTCGGTGCAGGACATGCCGGGTTGAATCTTTTGGCCGGTTTTATTCCGCATATCCTGAAGCTGGATATGGAGCTGATCAGGGATATTGATCGCAATGAGGTGAAGCAGGTTATTGTTGAAGGCTTGCTGCAAATTTGTAGCCGGTTGGGGATTACGCCCTTGGCGGAAGGAATCGAGACCTCTGGCGAGATGGAGTTTTTCCGTGCTCGGGGGGTGCGTCTGATGCAGGGGTATTATTTTGCCCGCCCCGGATTTGAAACACTTCCGGGTATCCAGAGTGAGTCTGACTGAGGCGTCAGCTTTATTTTAAACACCGTTCAATATTTTATTGACGCTTATCCAGCTGGAAACTATGATGCCTGCATGTAATTGAACACTGTTCAAAAAAGGATGGGCGGTATGGCAAGGCGCAATGATCACACGCGTGAAGAGTTACATGAGTTGGCACTCTCAGCAGCGGAAGAGATTCTCCAAACCAGAGGCGTGCAGGCGCTGAGTACACGCAAGGTAGCGGCTGCTATCGGGTATTCGGCCGGGTCTTTGTATTCCGTGTTCAGTAATCTGGATGACCTTTGCTGGCAGCTGAATAGCCGGACGCTAAACGAGCTGATGGCGGCGCTTAAGGCGGTAAAGGTGGCATCACCCAAAACCAGTCTTTATGCCTATGCGGACACCTACCTTGCCTTTGCTGCTCGTTATCCCGAGCGGTGGCGTCTGCTGTTCGAGCACCGCTCCAGCGACAGTAATCGACTGCCGGCAGAACTGGCCCTTCGGATTGAGTCACTCTTCGAGCTTATCGAAAAAGCGCTTTCCGACCTTTTTCAGGATAGTGCTGAGGTTATTGCAGTCCGTGCGCGCGTGCTCTGGAGTGGGGTGCATGGCATTGCCCAGCTCAGGTCAGGCGACAAGCTGTTCCTGCATCAGGCTGATGCTGAGCGAAAAATGCTTGATGCCTTGATTGAAGGTCTGCTGAGCGGTTGGAGCCTGGAGGCTGAAAGGGATGCTTGAGTTACTGAGAATAAAAGGTTTTGTCGCCTTTATCCTGATTGCCTTCATAAATGCTTTTGTCGATCTGGGCCACAAGATCACCATTCAGAATACTCTCTTCAAGGTATATGACGGTGATACCCAGATATTACTGACGGCAATCGTCAATGGCCTGATTCTGTTGCCATTTATCCTGTTGTTTACCCCGGCAGGGTTTGTTTCGGATAAGTTTCCCAAGCATCGTGTAATGCGTATCTCTGCCTGGGCGGCCTTGGCCATTACCCTTGCGATTACCTATTGCTACTACCAGGGATGGTTTGTGGCGGCTTTTGTGTTCACGTTCTTTCTGGCTGTCCAGAGTGCGCTGTACTCGCCTGCAAAATATGGATTCATCCGTGAATTGCTGGGGAATGAACGTCTCAGTGAAGGTAATGGCTGGATTCAGGCATGTACCATGGTGGCCATACTGAGCGGAATTGTGGCTTTTTCCGCACTGTTCGAATGGAAGGTTGCAGTGCTTCAGCAAATGAGTCCTGAGACCATCATGCTGCAGATAGCGCCGCTTGGCTGGTTGCTGGTGGCCGGGGCTGGCCTGGAGGTATTCCTGTCTTATCGTTTGCCAGCCTTGAGTAGCACAGATGAAACCCAGCGCTTTGACATGCAGGATTACCTGACTGGGCGCAGCCTGAAACGTAATTTGCGCGCGTTAGGCGAGCCCAAGGTCATTTTGCTCTCCATTATCGGTTTGGCATTGTTCTGGTCCGTTAGTCAGGTGATGCTGGCTGTGTTCCCTGCGTATGCCGAGGAACAGCTTGGGCAAAGCAACACCTTTGTCATTCAGTCCGTGATGGCGCTGGCGGGCATCGGCATCATGATCGGCTCTGTCCTGGCGGCACACCTCTCGCGTCACTTCATTAATGCCGGGCTTATTCCTCTCGGTGCCGCCGGTGTCGCCCTTGGCCTGGTCTCTCTTCCCACGCTTGATAGCATCTGGATGAGCGCAGGGGCCTTTCTGCTGATCGGGATTTCAGGGTCGCTGATGACGGTTCCACTCAACGCCCTTATTCAGTTCAATGCACCCGAATCGCGTCTGGGGCGTGTGCTGGCAGGTAACAACTTTATTCAGAATGTTGCCATGCTCGCCTTTCTGGTGCTGACGGTGGTGAGTGCGACTGCCTCAATATCGTCAGGAGCGCTGCTCTGGCTCCTGGGGGCCGTCGGTGTGGCCGGTGCGATCTATGCGATCCTGTTGCTACCGCAGGCTCTGATTCGCCTGATGGTGTCTGCTTTGGTACGACGTCGTTATCGACTGAAGGTACTGGGCTTCGAGCACTTGCCGGCCAATGGAGAGGGGGTTCTGCTGCTGGGAAATCACATCAGCTGGCTGGACTGGGCGATGTTGCAGCTCGCCTGTCCTCGACATATCTATTTCGTCATGGAACGTTCCATCTACGAACGCTGGTACCTGCGCTGGTTTCTCGATCTGTACGGTGTGATACCGATCTCCTCCGGTGCCAGTCGAAGTGCCATGCAGAAGGTACGTGAATTGCTGGCACAGGGCGAAGTGGTGTGTCTGTTTCCTGAAGGTGCGATTAGCTACAGCGGTCAACTGGGCGAATTCAAGCGAGGTTTTGAGCGTCTGGCCCGTCCGGATGATGCACACGAAACACTGAAAGCCCGTATTTTGCCGTTCTATCTGCGGGGGTTGTGGGGCAGTCGTTTTTCACGTTCCAGTGAGCGCCTGCAGAACTCCGAGGGAGGCGGTATCAAGCGTGATGTGATTGTTGCCTTTGGAGACACCATTCCGCTTGATACCAAGGCGGAAGTGGTCAAGCAAAAGGTGGCTGAGCTTTCGATTCGCGCCTGGAATGAGTACACAGACTCGCTGGAAACGCTTCCTTCTGCTTTCATTCGTACAGCCAAGGCAGCTCCGACCGAATGGGCGCTGACAGATCTGAACGGGCCGGTATTGAATCATCGCCGTCTGCTGACAGCCTGTATCCTGTTCAGTCGCCGCATGCGTCAGATCAATGAGCAGAATCTGGGGCTGTTGCTGCCGACCGCAGCGGGTGGTGCCATTGCCAATATGGCCGCCTTAATGGCGGGAAAGACGGTGGTAAACCTCAATTACACCGCACCCGAGGCAGCGCTGCTGAGTGCAGTGGAGCAAGCCGGAATCAAGACGATCATCACGTCAGAGCGTTTCCTGGACAAGCTTGAGCAACGTGGCGTGAAACTGGATCAGTTGCTCAGCAGCGTCAAAGTGATCAAGCTGGAAGCGGTAAAAGCGAAAATAGGCAAGCTGGAAGCGGTGTTGACGCTGATCGAGTCGGTCCTGTTGCCGCGACCGGTACTGCAGTGGATGTATGGAGGGCACTCCAATTTGGATGAGACCGCAGCCATTCTGTTCTCATCCGGTAGTGAGGGGGCTCCCAAAGGTGTCATGCTGAGCCATCGCAACATGATGGCCAACCTTAAGCAGATCTCATCGGTGCTCAATGTCCAGGACGACGACTGTATTCTGGCGACGCTGCCTCTGTTCCATGCCTTTGGATTGACCGTCACCTGCATGCTGCCGCTGGTGGAGGGTATTCCGGTGGTCTGTCATCCTGACCCCACCGATGCGGTCAACATAGGTAAGGCAGCCGCGCGATACCGTGCGACTATCCTCTGTGGGACCAGTACGTTCCTGGGTCTCTATATGCGTAATAAGCGGTTGCATCCGCTCATGTTCGAGAGTTTGCGCGTTGTAGTGGCAGGTGCCGAAAAGTTGTCTCCCTCAATCAAGAGTGGCTTCGAAGCGAGGTTCAAGGTTCCGGTGCTGGAGGGCTACGGTTGTACTGAGACCACACCGGTGGCCAGTGTTAATCTGCCGGACTATCTGGACGCGCGCTGGTGGAATGTTCAGATCGGTGAGCGTCAGGGCACTGTCGGGATGGCGTTGCCGGGGTCAATGTTTCGGATTGTCGATCCGGACACCCTTGAACAATTGCCGGTAGGTGAAGATGGTCTGATCCTGCTCGGTGGCAGTCAGATCATGAAGGGATACCTGAACAATCCGGAGAAAACCGCTGAGGTGGTTATCGATCAAGATGGCTTGCGTTGGTACAAGACGGGCGACAAGGGTCGTCTCGACGCAGATGGTTTTCTGACCATCGTGGACCGCTACTCCCGATTTGCCAAAGTAGGGGGCGAGATGATCTCTCTTACCGCGGTTGAAACCTCCTTGCGCAAGGCGTTGGAGTATGAAGAACAGCGGTTGGCTGCCGTTGCCGTGCCAGATGCCCGGAAAGGTGAACGTATCGTACTACTGGTGGAAGAAGAGCCCGAGCAGGTGAGTCGCCAGTTGCGTAAAGCGGACATACTGCCACTGCATCGCCCGTCCGAAGTGATAGAGGTTGAGCAGATACCGATACTGGGGAGCGGCAAGGCGGATTTGGCAGCAGTTAAACGGCTGGCACTGGAACTGATAGCGTCGGATAATGCATAATACTTGAGTGAATAAGTTGGTTATTGCCGGAGTGCCGGCAGTTGAGGAGGTCGAGTGACAGCAATTACCCGCGGGCAGATCGAAGCAGCGATCGAAACCTATATCGATCCTGATCTGAAAAGCGCTTTTACAGCCGCCGGTTGTGTACAGGAGATCAAGATTGACAATGACCAGGTACACATCGAGCTGAAATTGAAGCATGTCTGTGCGACTCGTCATGAAACGATACGATCAGCTCTTACTGAGGTGATTGCTCCTGTGGCAGGGAGTCGCCGGATCGATGTTCATATTGATCAAGCAGTAGAGGGTCACCCCAGTCCCAAGAAGTTGCCAGGGCTTGCAGGCGTCAAAAATATCATTGCGGTCGCTTCCGGCAAGGGCGGTGTTGGCAAGTCCACGACCACGGTCAACCTGGCGCTCGCGCTGGCGGCAGAAGGTGCCCGTGTCGGGATTCTCGATGCTGATATTTATGGACCCAGTCAGGGCATGATGCTGGGAGTTGCCGAGGGTGAGCGCCCGGACACGGCTGAAGAAAAATATTTTAAGCCAATCGTACGTCACGGCCTGCAATCCATGTCGATGAGTTATCTCGTTGACGAAAATACACCCATGGTCTGGCGTGGTCCGATGGTCAGTGGAGCCATGCAGCAGCTGTTGAATCAAACCCTTTGGCAGGATCTGGATTATCTTCTGATCGATATGCCGCCCGGGACCGGAGATATCCAGTTGACACTGGCTCAGCGGGTGCCGGTCAGTGCGGCAGTTATTGTCACCACGCCGCAGGACATCGCATTGTTGGATGCACGCAAGGGGATTGAGATGTTCCGCAAGGTTGATATCCCTGTACTGGGCGTTGTCGAAAACATGAGTGTTCACATTTGCAGCAATTGCGGACACGAGGAAGCTCTGTTCGGTGCCGGAGGTGGTGAGCGTATCGCGCAGCAATATGAAACCGAGCTGCTGGGGCAATTGCCGCTGGCGCTGGCGATCCGTGAACAGACTGATGCAGGTCAGCCTACGGTGGTCGCTGATCCTGACAGTGCTCATGCGCAACGATACAAAGCGATCGCACGCAGGCTCAGTGCCGTCCTCGCTAAAAAATCTTCACAAGGCGGGAACTTCGTCCCGAATATCGCAGTCGAACTTGATTAGTACAGCGAGATGAAATTTTCCGCCCCGGTGAGAGCCGGGGCGGTTTTTTTTATCCAAAACGGGTAGAATGCTCCGTTGATTTGCTGAACTTCTTTTCAGGTAATAGGGTGATATGGGTATCAAGTCAGATCGCTGGATTCGTCAGATGGCGGACAAGCATGGAATGATCGAGCCGTTCGAGGCCGGTCAAGTACGTCGGGTCAATGATCAGCCGATCGTGTCCTACGGTACATCGAGCTACGGTTATGATGTGCGTTGTGCTGATGAGTTCAAGATCTTCACCAACATCAATTCCTCTATCGTCGATCCCAAAAACTTCGATGAGGGCAGCTTTGTTGATGTCCAGTCTGATGTTTGTATTATCCCGCCCAACTCGTTCGCGTTGGCGCGTACGGTTGAGTACTTCCGTATTCCGCGTGACGTCCTGACAATCTGTCTGGGCAAAAGCACCTATGCTCGTTGCGGTATTATCGTTAATGTCACTCCGCTCGAACCCGAATGGGAAGGTCATGTGACGCTGGAGTTCTCAAACACTACTCCGCTGCCGGCACGCATCTATGCCAACGAAGGTGTGGCACAGATGCTGTTCCTGGGCGCAGACGACATCTGCGAGACCTCTTACAAGGATCGTAACGGCAAATACCAGGGCCAGACCGGCGTTGTTGTCCCGCGAACCTGACAGTAGAACTGGGTGTGCATGAATTCCAAACCTGATCTGAAACGGATCCAGGCATTCTGGCAACAGATCGAACTTACGCTTGATCAACTGCTGCAGAGCCAGCAGGAGATGCAGTTCGATGCCGAAAGTCTGTTGAATACCTACCGTGATAGCTTGCAGAAGATTGATCGCAACCTGACCTTTCATTTCGAGCGTGAGCATGAAGAGGGACCGGTGGAGATGATCTTCGGCTGTGACGGCTATCCTGAATCGATCCACTCGGTGTTGAGCGTTGTGGGTGCGGCACCGGAGTTAAACGGCATCAGCTTCCGCGCGTTCAACCATCGCTATGATCCCATCCCGTCCTGCGTCAACATGGGCGAAGAGCTTTGCGAAATCCATGATTTCTGGTGCTCGCTGAGAATCATCAATGGCAAGATGCAGCTGGCGATCTATCTTAAGGATGCACCTAAGATTCTGGAGATGGACCCTCGCGTCGAAGCGGTGATGATCTTTCTGGATGCACTGATTGGCGAGTACGAATTGATGACTCGCGTGTGGGCACTGGACTGGTGCGAGCTTCCGGATGAACCCGTCGACTTTGGCTTGATTCCGTTGCAGCAATTGCGCCTGGCATTTGATCGCATGAAGGATGATGTCCAGCCAGTCGGTATTACCATTCACTAAGCGGCCTGTGAGCCGAATGCGGAGGCGCGCATGAGTCAGCGTTTGGCTGAACTGATGGACAGTGTACGACAGGAATATGTTCGCCGTATGCAGGAAAACGGGCAGAGTGAGCCCTATCTGACGGCGCACAGGGTATGTCAGCAGATGCTGAGTCTAGAGCCTGTCGAGCTGGCTGCTCTGATTGCAGATGATCCAAAGCTGCTGTCCGCGCGTGCCAGTGAGTTGGTTGAAGACCCTTCCGAGATGGAAAATCCCAGCGTGGGGGTTATTGTCACCAGCAATATCTGTGCGGCCGCGCTTGAAGGTTTGCTGGTGGTTGCGGTGAACCGTGAATGGCTGGAAGTGGACTCCGAAGATCGCATCATGGTTGATGCATGGGAGCTCGACAATGTTCCCGCGGTTAAGAGTATCGACTACAGCGAGGTTGCCGGGCCCAATCTGCAGCAGAGTGGTACCCGTCAGCTAAGCCTGCTGTTTAATGCAGCCGAGAAGGCCTATCAAAAGCAATTGTCTGAAGCTGCTCATGATGCCTACCAGTTAGCCCTGCAGGTCTCGTCCGATTATGTAGTCTTTGCTCCTGATGATCTTGCGCCATTGATCGTTGAAAACCCATTGTTGCTGGGTCTGAGGGCTGATGGCCTGGTGGATGAGGAACTCTTTGAAGGAGATCCACCAGCTGGTCTCATTATCAGTGCGCATCTGACCGAGATGCTATTGCAGCAGTTGCTGGAGCTCGCTCAAGAGCAGGGGGCTCTAGCGCTTGACAGTTCCGGTCAACCGATTCTGTCGGATGCTGAGGAAGATAACCCGACCGTGCATTAGGCTATTCCAGAACGAAAAAAGGCTGACGTTTGTCAGCCTTTTTTTGTGTCATCACTCAGGAAGCGGGTCCGGCTTGCAGCCACTCGTCCAGTGCAATCAGATCATCCGGGCTCAGTGTGCCCAGCTGCAGCTTGAAGCGGAACAGGGTGGAAACATGGTTGAATCGTGCGTTCGCATAGTTCAGACGAGCCTGGTACAGAGCCTGTTCTGCCTGAAGTACATCGACCACGTTGCGAGTGCCCACGTTGAACCCCTCTTCAGTGGCTCTCAGCGCGGTCTCGCGTGACTTGATGCTTTGCAGGCGGGCCTTCACACTCTGAACACTGGTCTGCAGGTCACGCAGCAGTGAGCGGGTCTGCTCGGTGACGGCTCGGTACTGGTCTTCGCGGTTGTACTGCGCTGCGTACAGACCCTGTTCTGCTTCACGGACGCGGGAGCTGGTGGCGCCGCCGGAGAAGATCGGTACGCTCAGGGTCAGGGCAACCTGACTGTTATCGTCCCACTGGCCTGTAGCTGGTTGGAACTCGGACTCGCTGTAGCCGTAGGCCGCTTCCAGGTTAACCCTTGGGTGGTGGCCAGAGCGTGCAATTTGCGTATCCCGGCGACTGGTTTCCACGCCCAGTTCACTGAGCTTGAGTGCCAGGTTGCCATTTCGAGCCTTTTCAAGCCACACGGCAGGATCGGCAGGGGTGAGAGCCTCTACCGGATAGTCTTCCCGAAGCGGGTCGACTTGGCTGAAGGGGGAGCCGGATAAGCGCTCAAGTGCTTCGAAACTGTTGGCTAATGCGCCCTCGGCATCGATTCGCTGTACAACTGCGTTGTCAAATGAAGCCTGTGCTTCCTGTACGTCGGTAATGGCGATCAGTCCAACGTCAAACTGGGCATTGACCTGGTCCAGGCGACGCTGGAGGGCCCTTTCTTGAGCTTGAGCGGTTTCGAGTGCGCTCTTTGCATTCAGCACGCCCAGATAGGCATTAACGGTACGCTGAATCAGCTGCTGCTGCGCCAGGTCAAACTGCAACTTGGCTTGCTCACCAACCAGCTTGCTCTTCTGGAAAGTAAACCATTTGGTCGTATCGAATACAGGTTGTACCAGAGAGACCTGCCATGCACGATCGCTGGCTTCCTGATCAAGCAGCCCGCTGTCGGACTGGGTGTAGCTTCCGCCGGCATTCACTTGCGGCAGCAGGGCGGCGCGCCCCTGGGGGACAGCTTCCTGACCGGCCAGATAAGTGGCTTCTGCGGCTTTGAGTTGGGGGTCGTTATCCAGTGCCAGCTGATAGAGGTCTGCCAGTGCGCCTGCCTGAGCTGCCGAGCTGACGAAGGCGCCAGCGATGATCAGGGGGAGCAATCGTTTTTTCATCTGTTTCACGTGCGTGCTTCCTTTATCGGTGTGCAGGATCAGGCTCGACCTGACGGAAGTTGCGTTTACCTAAATAACTGTAGACTGTTGGGATCACAAAGAGGGTCAAGAGCGTGCCCAGCAGCATACCGCCGACAATCACCCAGCCAATCTGTTGACGTGACTCGGCGCCAGCGCCGAAGGCCACAGCCAGCGGCAGGGCTCCCAGTACGGTTGCGCCTGTTGTCATCAGGATAGGACGCAAGCGTAATGCGGCGGCTTCAACGACGGCATCACGCAATTCGGTGCCACGGTCCTGAAGCTGGTTGGCGAACTCGATAATAAGAATGCCATGCTTGGTCACCAGTCCGACCAGCGTGATCAGACCAATCTGGCTATAGATACTCAATGAGCCGCCACTGTAATGCAGCGCCAGCAGAGCTCCGGCCAGTGCCGGAGGTACCGATAGCATGATGATCAATGGGTTCTTGAAGCTCTCGAACTGTGCTGACAGCACCAGGAAGATGAATATCAGAGCCAGGCCGAATGTCATCTGCAGGGTGTTGCTGGACTCCTTGAATTCACGCGATTGGCCGGCATAGTCGTACAGCGCTTCCGGGGCGACTTCCTTGAGACTTTGCTCCATGAAGGTCAGAGCCTCACCAAGGCTGTAACCAGGTGCGAGCATTGCCTGAATCTTGACCGCTTTGAGTTTGTCAAAGTGGTTAAGCTCCTTGGCGGTGATGCTTTCTTCAACAGTGACGAGGTTGGCCAGCTGGATCATGTCACCATTACTGCCACGCACATAGGCGTTGGTCAGATCGCCCGGAACCTGGCGGTAACGATCTTCGATCTGAAGAATAACGTCATACTGCTCGCCCTGCTGTTTATAGCGAGTCAACTCGCGACCCGCCATAAAGGTTTCCAGGCTGCGACCGATTGTGTTTACGTCGATACCTACATCAGAAACCTTGTCTCGATTCAGGGTGACCAGCAGTTCAGGCTTGTTGAGCTTAAGGTCGCTATCCGGCTGGGCAAGCCCCGGGTTCTGGGCAATTTTCTCCATCATCTTGTCAGTAATCACTGCCAGCTGCTCATAGTCAGCAGTGGTCTTGATAATGAACTCGACTGGACGTGAAATGATGCTTTGCCCCAAAGAGGGCAGATTCATGGCAAAGCTCATATTGCCGGTCACACCCGCATACAGCTGAGGTGTAAGACTGTCTGTGATCGCCTGTTGCTTGCGTTCACGCTGGTCCCAGTTCTCAAGGCGCAGGAAACTCAGTGAGTTGGTTTCACTCGGGAAGCCCACCACTCCGAAGTAGTACATTCCCTCTGGCACTTCGCCGACGATCTTTTCGACCTGGCGGGCATAGCGATCAACGTAGTCAACGGATGAGCCCTCAGGAGAAATCGAGAAGGTCATGATGGTGCCACGGTCTTCGGTCGGAGCCAGTTCCTGAGGAAGCTGCTGGTAAAAGTAAGCCGCACCGGCTGCGCTGGCACCCAGCAGGAAAACGGCCAACAGACGAGACCGCAGTACTCTGCTCAGAATGCGTTGGTAAAAATCACTCAAACGATTGAGCCAGCCTTCAATGAGGTTGAAAATGGCGCTGTGACGCTTCTCGTGATGCAGCAGTCGGGAGCTGAGCATCGGAGACAATGACAATGCAATGAACGTCGAAACCACGACGGCACCTGCCAGTGTCAAGGCAAATTCCGTAAACAGTTTGCCGGTACGCCCGGTTGAGAAGGCTACGGGCACGAATACCGCCACCAGTGTAGCCGTGGTGGCAATGACGGCAAAGCCGATCTCGCGAGCGCCCTTGAAAGCAGCCTGAATCGGATCAAGCCCGGCTTCGACATGACGGTAGATGTTTTCCAGCATAACGATGGCGTCATCCACCACGAGCCCTATGGCGAGCACCAGTGCCAGCAGAGTCAGTGTGTTGATGGAGAAATCCATCAGCAGCATCATCGCGAAAGCACCGACCAGCGACAGAGGGATGGTGATCACAGGAATCAGTGTGGCCTTGAGGTTGCGCAGGAAGAAGAAGATGACCAGCACGACCAGTACACCCGCCTGCCACAAGGTGGTGAAAACTGACTCGATTGACTCTTCAATGAAGATGGAGGAGTCATATCCTACCTGAGCATGCATGCCCGGTGGCAGGTTCTGTTCGATCTGTACCAGCATTTCGCGGACACCTGCAGATACATCAAGCGGGTTGGCCGTTGATTGCTTGATCACACCCAGTGCTACGGCGTTGTTACCGTTGAAGCGTGCGGTGTTGCGCTCTGAAGCCGGGGCAATCTCCACGCGCGCGACATCGCGAACACGCACTGGATAGCCGTTATCGTTACGGATGATGATGCGCTCGAACTCGGATACGGAATTCAGGTCTGTCTGGGCCAGAACGGTGAATTCACGGTCGCGGCTCTCGATGCGACCGGCCGGGATTTCGACATTCTGTGCGCTCAATGCAGCCTCGATATCCTGCGGGACCACCCTATAGGCTGCCATCTTCTGTGGGTCCAGCCAGATTCTCATGGCGTAGCGGCGCTCACCGACGATCATGACGCTTGCAACACCAGGTACGGTTTGCAAAGGATCCTTGACCCGGTTTTCGGCGTAGTCAGTCACTTCCATGGTGGTGTGACTGTCGGAAGACAGTGCAATCCAGATGATTGGCTGTGCGTCGGCTTCCGATTTGGCGACAACTGGTTCCTCAATATCGTCGGGCAATTGGCCGCGGACTCGGCCGACTCGATCGCGCACTTCACTTGCAGCGTCGTCTGGGTCCCGCTCGAGGCGGAACGTGACTGAAATCTGGCTTTTTTCAGAGCGGCTAATCGAACTGATGAAGTCGATGCCTTCGATGCCGGAAAGCGAGTCCTCGATAATCTTGGTAACCTGCGACTCGATGATTGAAGCGCTGGCGCCAGGATACACCGTCTCCACAGAAACAACAGGGACGTCAATTTTGGGGTATTCGCGAACACTTAGTCGGTCATAAGCGATCAGGCCGACCAGCAGAATAAGCAGGCTCAATACGCTGGCCAGTACCGGGCGCTTGATACTGATATCAGACAGGATCATGAGCCTTTACCCTCACTGCTTCCCGGTTGTGCAAATATGGGGGTTACCGGCATGCCAGGTTGTAGCTTTATATGGCCGGCGGTTACCACCACGGCTCCGGGCTTCAGGCCTGAAAGGATCTGGACCTCGCCATAACGGCGGCTGCCTGTGGTAACGGGGACCATCTCAACCTGGTTGGCGTCATTCACCTGCATGATGAGGGTTTGATTACCCTGAAGAATCAGGGTCTGCTCGGGCACAACAAGTGCCTGCTCATCGCGTGAGGTGATGATGGTAATGCGTGCAAACAACCCGGGACGCATCAGTCCTTCTGAGTTTGGTACTCGGGCACGCACACTGATGTTGTGGCTGTTGGGGTTTGCGCTGGGTGAGATCGCATAAATCTCGCCCGCAAAGGCAGAGTCACCAAGCGCATCGACGCTTAGGTTGATCGGCTGACCAACGTGAAGCTGCTGCAAATGTCGTTCAGGGATGCTGAACTCCACTTTCAAACTGGAGGTGTCGGTCAGTTCTACAAGATCCTGCCCGGTGGTGACGAAATCACCCGGGCTGACGAGTCTAAGGCCCACAGTTCCGGTAAAGGGTGCGCGAACGGTCATCTTTTCCAGGCGAGTACGGGCCAGTGCGACTTCGGCCTCATCCACACGCAATTGTGCCAGTTTGGCGTCATGCTCGGTCCGCGAGCCGACGCGCTTTTGCAGCAGGCTGGCCGCACGTTCGTATTCAAGCTGGCTAAGGCGGGCACGGGCCTGCGCCTGTGCAAAGGCCGCATCATAGAGCGCACTATCAAGCTTGAACATCGGGCTGTCTTCACTGACCTGCTGGCCTTCCTCAAACAGGATCTCGCTGATGCGCCCGCTTTGTTCCGGGCGGATCATCACCGATTCATTGGCCTGCAGCACGCCCACAGCGGTCAGTGACTGCTCGAGCAATGTGGGCTGCACACGCATCACTTCGGCCGGCAATCCAGATGGTTTGCCGTCCTCTGCCCATGTGTGCGGGCTGTTGAGCAAACTGGTCAAACAGATGGCTACTAGTGTTTTTCTCATGTCGGGCTCTTGGGGGCTTAGAGTTGTTGGGGTGGCAGCAGGTTCTGCCAAAGCATATCGACTGCCTGGTACAGCGGGGCGCGGCTGTTCTCGGTCTTCATACGCAGGACGGCACCTTGCCAGTAATCCCAAATCAGCTGCGCAAGCTCATTGGCAGGCAGGTCGGTTCTTACGGTGCCTTCCTCTTGGCAGATCCTTATGTCATCCGTAATCGCATGCAATACACGGCTGATGGCGTTACGGATCGCAGCGCGAAAATTGTCCGACGCAAGTGCCATTTCGCCAGAGAGGTTGGCCAGCAGTCCGCCGATGCGTTCATTGGAAATACTGAATTCTTCAATCAGGCGGCGCATCATGATCTGCATCTTGGCCGCGTGTGAACCTTCCAGTCGTGAAAACTCTTCCTGCCAGCAATCCATTTCAAGAACTTGATAATGTTCAATAACTTCAATGGCATAGGCTTCCTTGCCACCAAAAAAGTTATAGAAGGACCCGCGGGAGACGCCGCAGGCCTCCAGAATCATGCTCAAGCTGGTGCCGTGGTAGCCGTGCAACTGGAACAGGGAGTTGCCGATTTCCAGTAGTGCTTCGCGGCTGTGTGTGGGCGGTCTGCCTCTGGTCATTAAATTGAACCATTCATTCCAGAAAACAGGTATTCTGCATCATTGGAATGATCGGTTCAATATTAGGGGGCGCTGTTTTTGGGCTTCAGGTTTTTTTCTTGGCCTGTTTTAAGCGGCTGTCGGCCAGTAGCATCAGTTCATCGCTGCTGCCATTGGCTTCGGTCATCAGTGCGTAGCCTGCACTGGCCTTGAAAGGGTGGTTCAGCTGTTCGGCCATGCTGCGGTTCAGCAGGTCCAGTCGCTTGATGATGGGTGCCGCTTTCTTGCTGACAGGCATCAGTAATACGAACTCATCCCCGCCAAATCGAAAAACCTGGTCGTTGGGTCGGCATTCGTGCCGTAACTTGTCAGCATATGTGCACAGAACGCGGTCGCCTTCCTGGTGGCCAAACTCGGCATTGATGCGGGACAAACCGTCGATATCAATAAGCGCCAGCATGTATTCATGCTCAGGAAAGGACTTCTCACATTGTGAAAGCGCATTATCCAGAGCATCACGCTGGGGCAGATGGGTGAGTGGGTCGGCGGTATAGGCTGTTGGTTCGGACTCAGCGTTTTTGGGTGGCAGCCAGGCTCCAACCAGGTCGGCGCAGAGCTGCAGCAGGTGAATGCTGTCTGTCAGATTGGCTTTGGGCTCTTTGTCCCAGACCGCCAAGTGCCCGATTGTCTCGCCGCTGGCGTCTTCGATACGTTGACCCAACCAGATACCTGACGTCGGCATCAAGGGGTCCCGAGTGGCTTTAATCCATTCCTGTATCTGGGTGGTTGGTGCCTGGTGGATGTAAAGCGAAGCGGCAAGGCTATCGTGAAGCTCAAGGGTTTGTGGAGGGTGCTGCTCACCGGCATGCCAATGGCCTACCAGGGTCAGTTGATGGTTATTCAGGGTAGTGCAGGCGGCTGACGACTCCCAGTCGAGTAGCTCACACAGAACCTGTGGTAGAGCAAAGAAAGGACTGATGCCTTTTTGCAGTTGTGGTATCAGGGCTTGCATCAGTTGACGTTGCTGAGAGGCGGCCCGGTGCCCGCTTGCTATGATCAGCGTATGATCACCTGCGCTCAGGCGCTCAAACACGATGCCTGCGCATACAACAATTTCTCCCTTGCCCTCGTTTCCCCAGTGTTCCAATTGGTGGCGATCAGACTTGGCTAGCGAGTTAAATGCATCGTTACTCCAGTGTGTGTCACCTTCCTTGAGCAGAAGAGCGGGAGCCGACGTTGAGGCAAGCAGTTGGGTGAGAGCGTGGGTTTTCATGGCAGGTTATCTGTGGCGTAAAGAAAACGCCCCGGTTGAACCGGGGCGTAGGGTGTTACTTCTCAAGTGCCGCTTTGATGCGGCTGATTGCCGATTCCAGCACGTTAAGGCTGGTGGCGAATGAGAGTCGCATATTACCCGGAGCGCCAAAGGCTGAGCCGGGTACCAGTGCCACACCGGCTTCCTGCAGCAGGAACTCGGCGAGGGCGATGTCATCAGCAAACTCTGGACGAGAATCGATCACCTTGTGGAAGCTCGGGAATGCGTAGAAGGTGCCGTCAGCTTCGATGCAGTCGACGCCTTCGATCTCGTTCAGTGCTGCGACGACAAAGTCATGACGCTGTTTGAACGCAGTGACCATCATCTCGACGCAGTCCTGTGGGCCTTCCAGTGCGGCCTGGGCTGCAACCTGAGCTATAGAGTTCGGGTTGGAGGTGCTCTGGGACTGAATCTTCTTCATCGCACCGATCAGTTTGGCCGGGCCAGCAGCGTAACCGATGCGCCATCCTGTCATGGAGTAGGCCTTGGAAACACCGTTTAGCACGATGGTACGGTCATACAGTTCAGGGCAGGCGTTCAGGATGTTAACGAACGGCTGCTCGGTGAACAGGATGTGCTCGTACATATCGTCGGTAGCGACCAGCACATTCGGGTACTTATTCAGTACCTCACCCAGCGCTTTAAGCTCTTCCAGTGTGTAAGCTACGCCGGAAGGGTTGGATGGGCTGTTTAGTACCACCAGGCGAGTTTTGTCGGTGATCGCTTCATCCAGCTGTTCCGGTGTGATCTTGAAACGCTGTTCCTGAGTTGTGGTGATGATGACAGGGGTGCCTTCGGCCACAATAACCATGTCCGGGTAAGACACCCAGTATGGCGCAGGAATGACGACTTCGTCACCCGGGTTGAGCAGGGCCAGTGCCAGGTTGAAAAAGCTCTGCTTGCCACCGCTTGAGACCAGGATCTGGTTGGCTTCATATTTGAAGCCGTTCTCACGTTCGAATTTGGCGATAATGGCCTTTTTCAGCGCTGGAGTGCCATCCACGGCGGTGTACTTGGTAAAACCGTCCTGAATGGCTTTGGTAGCCGCGGCCTTGATGTGCTCCGGGGTATCGAAATCAGGTTCGCCGGCACCCAGGCCGATAATGTCTTTGCCTTCGGCACGCAACTCGGCAGCACGGTTGGTGACTGCCAGGGTGGGGGAAGGTTTGATGCTGTTCACGCGGTTGGAAAGCTGCACGTCCAAGCCTTGGTCCTCTCTATAAATCGGTGCAAGGTATCCATCAATGCATATAGCCAGAAGAGCATACAGCATAAGTGACCGGGTCTGAATGCCCCCGAGTCAAAAAAGCCGATGTTGAAGTGAAGATCCATTGGCTCAGTAATTTAATGCGTACTTGCTGACAAGGTATACTGTTGGGTCATCTTGAATAGTGGTGGAGTGATGAAACAAAGGTTCAGGGTTCAGTCGGCCTTCGCGCCGGCCGGGGATCAGCCCAAGGCGATCGAAATGCTGGTCGATGGTCTTGAATCGGGTCTGGCGGCTCAGACGCTGCTCGGCGTTACAGGTTCAGGGAAGACGTTCACCATCGCCAATGTTGTCGCGGCCGTTCAGCGTCCCACAATTATCATGGCGCACAATAAGACCCTGGCGGCACAGCTGTATGGGGAGTTCCGCGAGTTTTTCCCCGATAATGCCGTGGAATACTTTGTTTCCTACTACGATTACTACCAGCCGGAAGCCTATGTGCCCTCGTCGGATACCTTCATAGAGAAGGACGCCTCCATAAACGATCACATCGAACAGATGCGTCTGTCAGCGACCAAGGCGCTGCTGGAGCGTGATGACGCAATTATCGTAGCCACTGTATCTGCAATCTACGGATTGGGTGACCCTCAATCGTACCTGTCGATGATGTTGCATCTGGACCGTGGCGATGTGATTGATCAGCGCGACCTGTTGCGTCGATTGGCTGAGCTCCAATACACACGCAATGATATCGAGTTTCATCGCGGGACCTACCGTGTGCGGGGAGATGTGATTGATGTGTTTCCCGCCGAGTCGGAAAAGGAGGCGATTCGAATAGAGCTCTTTGGCGATGAGGTGGATCAGATTGCATGGTTTGACCCTCTGACCGGTGAAGTGCTGCGCAAGGTGCCTCGCGCAACGATTTATCCAAAAACCCACTATGTTACGCCGCGTGAAACACTGCTCGAAGCAACCGAACATATCAAGGAAGAGCTTCAGCACAGGCTCAAGCAGCTCAAGGACAACAACAAGCTGGTTGAAGCTCAACGGCTGGAGCAGCGTACCCTTTATGATATCGAGATGATATTGGAGCTGGGTTATTGCTCGGGGATCGAGAATTACTCGCGTTATTTGTCAGGTCGTGAGCCTGGGGCGGCACCTCCGACATTGTTTGACTATCTGCCGGATGATGCGCTGCTGGTCATCGACGAATCCCACGTCACCGTGCCGCAGATTGGTGCCATGTACAAGGGGGACCGATCACGCAAGGAGACGCTGGTGGAATATGGCTTCCGACTGCCATCGGCACTGGACAACCGTCCGATGAAATTCGAGGAGTGGGAGCGCATCTCGCCCCAGATGATTTTTGTTTCGGCCACCCCCGGTAAATACGAAGCCCTGCATGCGCAGCAAGTCGTCGAGCAGGTCGTGCGTCCGACGGGCCTCATTGATCCGGTGGTCGAAGTGCGGCCGGCAAGTACACAGGTTGATGATCTGCTTGAAGAGATCAATCGCGTCGTTGCCCGCAAGGAACGAATAGTGGTGACGGTGTTGACCAAGCGAATGGCAGAGGACCTGACCGAGTATCTCGCCGAGCATGATGTCCGAGTACGTTACCTGCATTCGGATATTGACACTGTCGAGAGGGTCGAAATCATTCGGGACCTGCGTATCGGTGAATTTGACGTTCTCGTAGGGATCAACCTGTTGCGAGAAGGGATCGATATGCCTGAAGTGGCTTTGGTGGCAATTCTCGATGCAGATAAGGAAGGGTTCCTGCGTTCTGAAACCTCCATGATTCAGACGATCGGTCGCGCCGCACGTAATGTGAACGGGCGTGCGATTCTCTATGCTGATCGCATCACCGGTTCGATGCAGCGTGCGATTGACGAAACCGAACGACGCCGTGAAAAGCAGCTTGCCTTCAATGCCGAGCATGGCATCATCCCGCGTGGAATCCGCAAATCCGTTGCCGATATCATGGAAGGTGCCCAGCAGATTCCAGGTAAAAAAGGAAAGAGTGGAGCCCGCAAAGTGGCCGAACCTTCGGCTGAGTACTCAGTGGATGTATCAAGGCTGTCACCGGATGAATTGGTGAAGGCGATGAGCCGACTGGAAGACCAGATGTACGAAGCCGCCAAGAACCTCGAGTTCGAGAAAGCTGCGGCCTATCGTGATGAACTGGAGCGATTGAAGCACAGTGGTTGAAGCAAAGAAGCTGTTCATACAGAAGTAGGGAATCTTTATGCTGGAATGGAGTGTGCTTGTCGTCGCTGGCTACCTTGCTGGGGTCTTGAATGCAATCGCAGGTGGCGGGTCCTTCTTGACGTTTCCTGCGCTGGTTTGGGCCGGTGTTCCTCCAATCGTGGCCAATGCAACCAGCGCAGTGGCCGTATTGCCGGGGTATCTGGGGGGGGCAGCAGGTTTTCGCCGTGAACTTGGCGAAATGAGCCGTGCATCCCATGTGAAAATGTCTCTGGTTGGTCTGACCGGAGGCCTCTGTGGCGGACTCTTGCTGCTGATCACGCCTGCAGATGTATTTTCGCAGGTTGTGCCTCTGCTGTTGCTGCTGGCAACGCTGATGTTTGCGTTTGGGCAACAGTTGCTGGCGCGTATTCGCAAGAGTGAGCATCCCTTGCCGCTGTTGCCCGGGTTGTTTGCCGTTGCCGTGTACGGCGGCTATTTTAATGGTGGGTTGGGTATCATGTTGCTGGCCATGTTTGCTGCGGCGGGCATGAGCAATATGCTGCTCATGAATGGCCTGAAAAACTGGGTTTCATTTGTTATCTCCTTAATTTCGGTAGTCGCTTTTGCCCTGGCGGGTAAGGTGCTCTGGCTGGAAGCAGTGGTTATGATGTTGGCTGCTACCCTGGGAGGCTACCAGGGCGCTGCATTATCCCGGCGTCTGCCGGCAAACTGGGTTAAGGCTTTTGTGGTCCTGGTAGGTCTGGTGATGACGGCGATATTTTTTGCTCGAGCCTGATGGATAAAGTCGAACAGGGAATTGGTATCTAAGGATGACAAGAGAGTCGCAGGGAGATCGCCGGTTTGGTGGGGTGATCAGACAGCAGTGGTCATGTTTTCTGCTGTTGATGGTAATGGCTTGTCTGTTGAAGGTGCAGGCGGCAGGGCTTGGGGACTACTGGACCCTGGAGCAGTACTACAATGCACACCCTGATCAGAAAGTGTGGCTTGAAGAGCTGCAGCGAGAGGTTGATAAAGACCCAGTCCCCGTAAAACCGGGTGTTCAGAACCGTCCGGTTCGTATCGCGCAGGTTTATCCTGGGCTGCAGGCTTCGAGCTACTGGTCAGACAGCGAGAAGGCGCTGGTGGGTCGCTTGAAAGACCTGGGTATTGAGTTTGAATTGGAGGCGCGCTACACCAGCCCAAATACCCAGCTGGATGAGCAGATCCGACAAATCCGCGAATTGCTGGACTGGAAGCCTGATTATCTGATCTACACGTTGGACTCCCCGCGACAAAAGCTGCTGGTTGAGCGGCTGGTGCAAAATACAGAGACGCGCCTGATTCTGCAGAATATCACTACCCCCTTGAAAGACTGGGAGTTGCGTCAGCCCTTCATGTATGTCGGCTTTGATCATACCGAAGGTGCGCGCCTGCTTGCTCAGCATTTTGCGAAGTGGTTTGCTGAAGCTGATTACGGCGTGCTTTTTCGCAGTAAAGGGCTGGTCAGCCAGATGCGCGGTACCGGCTTTATTCAGGGGGTGCCTGCAGAGCACCGACTGCTTAGCAGTTACTACTCGGACTCCAGTCGAGAAGGTGGGCGAAATGCGGCGTTACGCATGCTCTCAGAGCACCCTGAACTCGACTACATTTACGCCTGTTCAACTGACGTGGCGCTGGGAGCGCTGGATGCACTGGAACAATTGGAGCGCAAGGATGTGGTGGTTAATGGCTGGGGTGGTGGCCCGGAAGAGATAGAACAGCTCCTTTCGGGACGCTTGCCGGTTGTTTTAATGCGCCTGAGTGATGAGGCCGGGATCGCCATGGCAGAAGCGATGCGGCGAGACCTGATAGGAAAGCCGGTGCCTAAAGTCTATTCAGGTCAGTTTGTTGTTCTTGATGATCGGATGGCTGAAGAGAATATTCGCCATTATGAAACACGTGCCCACCGTTACTCCGGAGGGGCGCATGTTCAATAAGCCAAAATTCAAGGTTCTTACCTTTCTGCTTACCCTGACCTCTTCACTGGTGTTTTTGGCGGTGTTTGTAGGTACTGCCTTCGTAGAGTCAAAGCAGGTCATTGAGCTTCAGGCTGAGGGGTACAACCGTGCTCTTGCAGCGCGATACTTGCAACGCCTGAACGAGTACTTTCAGCTGGTGGCAGAGGAAGCGCATGCAATTGGTGCCAATTCGGAACATGTCGAAGCACTGCATGCGGGAGATCAGCATCGGTTCAATACCAGTCTGACCCATTGGGAAGAAACCTATGAACATATTCATTATGACTTTGTAGCGGCCTCCCTATTCGAAGGTGATGTGTGTTACCTCTCGCGCAGCTATGTGCCTGAGTTGAGTATCCTGCCCTGTGAAGAGCTGGCTCGGGAGGGGGATGATCTTGCCAGCCCCGGATGGCGCCTGGTCCAGGTTCAGGGTGAGTGGCTGGCGGTTTATTCAGAGCCTTTGTCCTTGAAAGACACGGGTAAGATTATCGGACAGTTGATGGTGGGTGTGCGGCTGAAAGGTAATCGCTACCTAATTAATCAGTTGTTGATGCCATCGGATGGCCTACAAATGTTGGGTATTTTCAGTGGCGATGAGCCACTGGCAAAGCTGGACAGGGTGGATGAGCAATTCCCGGTGCAACAGGGGCTCAGAATTACCTTCTCAGAAGGAGGTACGCCCTTGGGGCAGGATATTCGCATTGGCCTGGTTTCAAGAGATTTGGCCCAGGTGCAATTACGAGAAGCACTGATTGAAACGCTTGTCTACGGCTGCCTGCTGGCACTGGGTGTTTCACTTGGACTTGCGCTGCTTTTGTCCGGAGCGGTGGACAGGCAGTTGCAGCAGCTGATCACCTTTACTCGGCTTGCTAATCTGAATCGCAATACGCGCTGGCCGGAAATTCGTATCCGAGAGTTCAACCTGATCGGCGAAGAAGTTGTCAGCATTGTGAATTGTCTGAAGGAACGTGAGGATGAACTGGAGGGACTTAATCGACAGTTATCCAAGAATAACGAAGAGAAGCGTCAGATCCTTCAGCATTTGATTCAGGCTCAGGAACGGGAGCGACTGCGTCTGTCCAATGAACTTCACGATGATATGGCTCAACTCCTGGTTGCTGTGAAGATGAATCTGCAGTTACACCGGGAGGAACTGAAGAAAATAGACTGCCCGCGCGAAACGCTCGAGCATGCAATCGAGCTGGTAAACACGATTTACGATACGGTTTATAACCGGATAAGAATGTTGCGGCCTTTCGAATTAAATGATTTTGGCCTTGGCGTCAGTTTGACCTCTCTTCCGGCAGTCAAAATCCTTGAACAGCTGGATTATGCAGTTGAGTTTGATATTAATCAGTCGCGTCCGCTGCAAAAGGAGCTGATGTCCAGCCTCTATCGCATCGCTCAGGAAGCATTGTCAAATGTAATCAAGCATGCCGGTGGTACTTACGTACTGGTTAAGCTGGAGGATGAGTCAGATGGATTGCGCATGGTGATCGAAGATGACGGGGAAGGCTTCGGTGACAATGCTGCCACGCGTACAGGAGGTTTTGGTTTGCTCGGGATTCGAGAACGCGCAGAGCATATGCATGCTGAGCTGACAATTCATTCGGATGAAGGTGTCAAAGTAGAGCTGTTTGTTCCAGCGCGTTATGCCTATGTTGATGATAAAGCGGGGGAGGTATTGGCTTCTACGTAATTATACGTAGTGGCTTGCGGCTTTTACCTGCGGCGCCTGCGTAGTAAAGGCAGGCATTTGCGGGGTATTGCGAATGTTTTTATTGCTCTGTCGTGTCGATACTGACAACTGCCGGCAACAGTTCCGAGTTGCCGGTCAGAACGACAACAGAGGATAGATAAAAACAATGTTTAAACTGACCTTTGCTCGTAAAATTATGGCGGCTGCTGCCTGTGCGGCTGTTCTGATTAGCCCGGCACAAGCGGCCGAGAAAGTTTATACACTCAAATTGGCTGAAACCTGGCCGACCAACTTTGGTGTTTTCAGTGAGCCTGCGCGCCGCATGGCCGACCTGGCCAACAAAATGTCCAACGGTCGCCTTGAAATTCGTATCGACACTGCCAACAAGCACAAGTCAGCTTTTGGTGTTTTCGATATGGTTCGTGCTGGCCAGTATGATATGGGCCACTCCGCATCCTATTATTGGAAAGGAAAAGTACCGAACACCCTGTATTTCACCACTATGCCTTTTGGTATGACCGCGACAGAGCAGTACGGCTGGTTCTACTATGGCGGCGGCATGGAGTTGATGCAGAAGGTTTATGAGCCGTTCAATCTGATGTCTTTCCCGGGCGGTAATACCGGTGTGCAGATGGGCGGCTGGTTCCAGAAAGAGATCAACAGTGTTGAAGACCTTGAAGGTCTGAAAATGCGTATTCCAGGCTTTGCGGGTGAAGTGCTGGCCAAGCTGGGTGCCAATCCGACAAATATTCCGCCGGGCGAGCTCTATACCTCGTTGGAGCGTCGAACCATTGATGCACTGGAGTGGGTTGGTCCCTCTATGGATCTACGCATGGGCTTCCACAAGATCGCTCCCTATTACTACACTGGCTGGCATGAGCCGGGCACCGAGCTGCAGTTCCTTGTTAACAAGCGCTCCTTTGACAAGCTGCCGGCTGATCTTCAGGAAATCCTGACAACGGCAATGCGTGTCGCTGCATATGACATGACTATTCAGTCATACCATGAGTCTGGACAGAACTGGGCAACCATGAAAGCAGAATTCCCGAACGTGGAAGTCAAGTCTTTCCCGCCTGAGGTTTTGGCCGCTTTGCGCAAAGCCAACGACGAACTGCTGGCTGAACATGCTGCCAACGATGAGCTTGCCAAAGAGATTCTTGATTCTCAGGCCGAGTACATGGGTGTCGTTCGTCAGTGGACCGATATTGCTGATCGCGCATATCTGAACAGCTTCGAATAAGCCTGTTCCGGGGCTCGGCTAGGCGAGCCCCATTCAACCGCCAGACGATTTGTCTGCAGTCCCTACCCGAGAGGACTTCACATGTTTCTGTTACGCCTTGAGCAGACGATCAACGCATTCTCAGACTGGCTGGGCAAGATCTCTGCTGTGCTATTTGTCTTGATGTTGTTCAACGTCTTCTATGACGTCATTACGCGTTACCTTTTCAACGATGTGTCTATCGCCATGCAGGAAATGGAGTGGCACCTCTTTGCGGCCATGTTCATGTTGGGTGTTCCATTTACGCTCAAGGCCGGAGGTCATGTGCGTGTTGACCTGATCTACGAAGGTTTGAGTCTGAAAAAGAAAGCCTGGATCGATCTGTTCGGTGTCCTGACATTGTTGTTTCCGTTCTGCCTGTTGGTGGCCTGGTACGGCGTGGACTTCGCCCGCGAATCCTTTGAGCTGGGTGAGGGGTCCGGTGACCCAGGTGGATTGCCCTACCGTTGGGTGATCAAGGCGGTGATCCCCTTTGCATTCTTCTGCACCTTCATCAGCGGGGTGGGGTTGATGCTGCGGGCGATCAATACTCTGAATGGTCATCACAAAAGCGATGACTACATCCCGACACAGCACTGACGAAGGACTTCACGATGATTGGTATAACAATGTTTTTCGTGGCCCTGGTGATGCTGTTGATCGGCTTCCCGGTGGCCTTCATCTTTGGCGGCGTGGCGCTATGGTTTGGCGTGTATGCTGAAGGTCCGGACATGTTTGCTTTCATGCCATTCCGCATCCAAAGCATTATGGAAAACACGGTATTGATGGCGGTGCCACTGTTTGTCTTCATGGGTATCGTGTTGCAGAAAACCCGATTGGCTGAGCAGTTGCTTGAGTCGATGGGTAAGCTATTTGGCGGCGTACGTGGCGGTCTGGCAATATCAACGGTACTTGTTGGGGCGCTCCTGGCTGCCTCAACCGGTGTGGTGGGTGCATCGGTAGTGGCGATGGGGCTTATCTCACTACCGGTGATGCTCAAGTACAACTATGACAAGAAACTGGCCTGCGGCACCATTTGTGCCTCCGGCACTTTGGGCCAAATCATTCCACCCTCAATTATCCTGATCATTCTGGGTGATGTGATGGGTATCCCGGTCGGTGATCTCTTTCAGGCAGCTATTCTGCCGGGTGCGATTCTGATTGGCGCCTATATTATCTATATCTTGATTTATACCTTCCTTAAACCTGAAGCCGCACCGGCGCTTCCTATGGATATGGACGACGGGACGAGAAAGCAGCAGGTTTACAAGGCCCTGAAGGCGATTATTCCACCCTTGGCGCTTATCCTGGTCGTACTGGGTTCCATCTTTGCCGGAATAGCCACACCAACAGAATCTTCGGCACTGGGTGGTGTAGGTGCCTTGTTTCTGGCGCTTGTCTACCGTCAATTCAGCTGGAAAATGGTTTATGAATCAGCAGCTGAGACCGTAAAAGTGACCGCAATGGTGTTTGCGATTCTGCTGGGCGCTACAGCGTTTTCGATGGCGTTCAGCTACACCGGCGGTGAGGAAGTAGTTGAACACTACCTGTCAAATCTGCCGGGTGGGGCCATGGGCTTCCTGCTACTGTCGATGCTGGCAATTCTGATTCTGGGTTTCTTTATCGACTTTGTCGAAATCAGTTTTATTATCGTACCGATTCTGCTGCCTGCGGCAGAAGTATTGGGTATTGCGCCGGTATGGTTTGCTATCCTGATTGCCATGAACTTGCAAACCAGCTTCCTGACGCCCCCATTTGGATTCAGTCTTTTCTATTTGAAAGGGGTGGCGCCACCACAGGTGCGCACGCTGGATATCTATAAGGGTGTTGTACCTTTCATTTTGCTGCAGATCGCGATCGTTATCTCGATATTGCTGTTCCCGGAATTCTACGGACTGGTTTAGACTGAAACGGCCCCATGCATCCGCATGGGGCTTTCTTGCATTTATTGAAGCGGGTGCTGCTTTATGCCGCTCAAGTTCAAGATTCTCCTCCTTGCGCTCATACCCATGATGCTGGTGACTGCTGCCGTGACCTGGATTGGCCTTAATCAGGCTCGCCAGTTGTCGGAGGATGAGATCAGGCTGTTTGAAGAACATCTTCTGGCGTCGAAAAAGCGTGAGCTTAAAAACTACGTCAGTCTGGCAATGACCTCGATAGGTCATATCGTTGATAACGCAGGCGCCGATGACGAGCAGGCGCAGGCTGAAGTTCGCAAGATATTGACGGATATGACTTTTGGGCAAGACAAGGATGGATATTTCTTTGTCTACACGCTCGATGGCACCAATCTGGTTCATCCCACTGAACCGGAGTTGATCGGGCAAAACCTCTATGACCTTCAGGATAGTGGCGGAGATTACGTTATCCGTAATCTGTTGGCGCAGGTTGAGCTGGGGGGCGGCTATCATCGATACATCTGGCGCAAGCCGTCCCGTCAGGAGCAGATCGACAAATTAAGCTACGTGGTTTTGCTGCCCAAGTGGAACTGGATGCTAGGTACAGGGCTGTACCTGGATGACATCAGTCGAGAAGTTGCAAAAATTCGTGCCCAGGTAAATCGTAATATTCGAAATACGTTTTTCACCGTGTTGGTGATTACATCCGTGGCGGTAGTACTGGTTGTTCTTGTTGGGATAGCAGTCAATCTTCATGAGAGTCGAATGGCTGACAGTCGACTCAGGATGCTGGCCCATCGTTCAGTCCTGGCCAACGTGGCTGATAGAAGGCGATTTTCGCGTGAGTTGCATGATGGTATCAACCAGTTGATGGTTTCAGTGCTCTACAGGATCGAGTTAGCCAAACGCAAACTCAAAAATGAAGATCCGAGTGGGCTTGAGGACCTTGATCAGGGATATGATGTCCTGAACGAGGCAATCCAGGAAGTACGACGTATTTCCCATGACTTGCGGCCAACGTTGCTGGATGATCTTGGCCTGAAGGCGGCCTTGGACGGATTGCTCAGTCGATTTGAGGAGCGAACAGGTATCCGTTTAAAGGTGGATATAAGGTTGCCGACAGCAGAGCTGCCCGAGGATGTAGAGATTACAATCTATCGTCTCGTACAGGAGGGGCTGACCAATGTTGAACGGCACGCAGATGCGAGTATGCTGAAATTGAGTCTTTGGGGTCAGGCTGGGACCCTATGGCTACGATTGCAGGATAACGGATGTGGTTTCGATACCGATGTTCTTGAGCGCTTTGAGGGTATAGGCTTGCGTAATATGCGAGAACGCGTTGAACTGCTTGGAGGCGAGTTCCGATTGCTGTCGAAACCGGGTCAGGGAGCTACCTTGTTGGTAGGTCTCTCATTGCGTCAAAGGGCATGAATTGATGACACAGCGGATACGCGTATTACTGGTTGATGACCATCCATTGGTCATAGATGGTATTCAGGCACGCCTTGAGGATGAAGGCACGATAGACGTGGTTGGACGCGGCGGTAATGGTCAGCAGGCTATAGCGCTGAGTGAGGAGTTGCAGCCGGACGTTGTGTTAATGGATATATCGATGCCGGTCATGAATGGTTTGGAAGCAACTCGCGTATTGACAGAACGGCTGCCTGGTATTCGCGTGCTGATACTGAGTATGCATGATAACCGTGAGTATATGGTGCAGCTCATTCAGGCAGGTGCGAAGGGATATATCCTAAAGGATGTTTCGGCCGCGGAAATGGTTAAGGCAGTTGAAACGGTATATCACGGTGGCACCTATTTCAGTGCGAGTGCCTCGCAAACGCTTTTCAGCAGCTTCGATCAGCCCAATGCAGGTGCAGAAAACAAGGATACACAGCTGACGCAGCGGGAACAGACGGTGCTGAAGCTGCTGGCTGAAGGGCATAACAATAAAGAGATAGCCAGAGTGCTGGGGATTTCGGTTCGTACGGTTGAAACACACAGGCAGAATATCAAGTCAAAACTTGATGTTCATACAGCAGCAGGCCTGACCCGCTATGCTATTGAGCATAATCTGGTGCAGTTATCCTGATCGTACCGACATGTTGCAAGCGATATGAGCAACAGTTGTGCAGTTGTTGCATCCATATGAAAACGAACGAAAAAGTTTGAAAAAACGCTTGCAAGCCAAACGTTCATCTATATAATACGCAGCACATCGAAGGACTATAGCTCAGCTGGTTAGAGCACCACCTTGACATGGTGGGGGTCGCTGGTTCGAATCCAGTTAGTCCTACCAAATTCCAAAACAGAAACAGCGGGTTAGCGAAAGCGGCCCGCTGTTTTTGTTTATCAGTCTTGCAATTCGTTAGTTGTCCGGCTCAGTTTCATTTTGCACCTGCGCCTGTCAGGGGTGCCGTGGATTGAGTGGTGCATGGCACTCTTGAGGCGAGCACTAATACGCTATTTAAAGCTTGGCGTTTTATGCATTCTCCCATTTATTCTGTACGAATCTGCTGCAAATAGCCTTGAGTGGGTTGTATTCAGGGTTTTGCTTGTATTGCTGATCAGCTGTGTATGATGTCAGAGCTAATATTGATGGGTATCGGCGTAAGTCTGCTGCTTTCATGGAATCGGAATGGGGGTGAATGGCGTACGCTGTGCCCTGGGTGCGGTTCTATGTATTGTGGAGCAATAGGGTGACCAGGGCGGGAGGGTTTGTGGAAATTCATTGCCACACTTAAATGTGGAGTTTAATAGACCCTTAAAGCTGGTATTCATTGGCAATTACTGGCTGGATAGTTTGACTTAGCAGGGATGAGGTTGTGATTTTCACGCTAATCGGCTATCTGAAAGCTTTGGCATGCTGATTAAGCCAGACGCGGTATCCATCCAGGAAAACTGGGCTCCCAGCAATCAAACAACAGTACCAGTTCGGAGCGGCATTGCCTGCAGCGGTAGATAGGATGGGAGTGGTGTTGGCTGATTTTGACCATTTCCTTGTGCGGTGGGTTATTGGTACCCATTAAGTCACGGCAATCTTTGCATTCGGACATTCTGGATAAGCACCTTCTTATAGTTATTGGTATATCTTATGTATATACACTAACTTGAGAAAATAAGTTTGTGAAGGTGCTTTAAATGAACAAATTATGACAACTTAGTTTTGCATAATTGCATCATATTTGGGTTTGGTCGGAAATGGGTAATGATCCCCATGAGATGAAACTGTCTCCCAGTGGGACTGCTCATGCAGATAGTAACTGAGGCAGAGTGTGCATTTGACGAGTTCGCTATTGCGAATTTGGCTAATGGTCGTAAGGTAAGAGTGGCGTCTGCCGGTGCGAAGCAACTGCTGGCAGGGAGGGCATTGGCAAAGCATGTTCAACTCCATTTGAACTTGAATTTCCTGTACTACTATAGGCTGTGTCAGTAAAAAGCACTAGAGGGAATGTTAAGGAAGTTTAGAGCAAAAGCCCCGCATAAGCGGGGCTTTTGTTAAGCAGGGGCATTTACGCGGGGTAATCGCGCTGCTGCTCACCAGTGTAAAGCTGGCGCGGACGGCCGATCTTGTTCGGGCTGGAGTGGAATTCATTCCAGTGAGAGATCCAGCCGATTGTGCGAGACAGGGCAAAGATCACAGTGAACATGTTGGTCGGAATGCCGATCGCTTTAAGGATAATGCCGGAATAGAAGTCGACGTTCGGGTACAGCTGACGCTTAACGAAGTATTCATCTTCCAGCGCGATCTGCTCCAGACGCTTGGCGATCTGCAGCTGAGGATCGTTTTCGATGCCCAGCAGTTCCAGGACTTCGTCGCAGGTCTTCTTCATGACCTTGGCGCGCGGGTCAAAGTTGCGGTACACGCGGTGGCCGAAGCCCATCAGGCGGAACGGATCGTTCGGATCCTTGGCCTTTTCGATGAACTCGGCAATGTTGGCTTCATCGCCAATCTCGTCCAGCATGTTCAGCACGGCTTCGTTAGCGCCACCGTGTGCAGGCCCCCACAGGGCTGCAATGCCTGCAGCGATACAGGCGAACGGGTTGGCGCCGGAAGAGCCTGCCAGACGTACGGTAGAGGTGGAGGCGTTCTGCTCGTGGTCGGCATGCAGGATGAAGATGCGATCCATGGCACGGGCCAGTACCGGATTGACTTCATAATCAGAGCACGGAGTGCCGAACATCATGCGCAGGAAGTTAGCGCCGTAGCTGAGGTTGTTCTGCGGATACATGAACGGCTGGCCGATGGAGTACTTGTAGCACATGGCGGCAAGTGTCGGCATCTTGGCGATCAGACGGTACGCGCAAACCTCGCGGTGATGCGGGTCGTTGATGTCCAGTGAGTCGTGGTAGAATGCAGACAGGGCGCCTACAACACCGCACATGATGGCCATCGGGTGAGCGTCGCGACGGAAGCCTTTGAAGAACTGGCTCAGCTGCTCGTGCACCATGGTGTGGTTTGAAATGGTGTTGACGAACTTGGCCTTCTCTTCTGCGTTTGGCAGTTCGCCATTCAGCAGCAGGTAGCAGACTTCCAGATAGTCTGACTTTTCAGCCAGCTGTTCAATCGGATAGCCGCGATGCAGCAAAATGCCATTAGCACCATCAATGTAGGTGATCTTGGATTCGCAGGCCGCCGTGGACACGAAGCCGGGGTCATATGTGAACAGGCCTTTGCCGGTCAACGGGCGTACATCTATGACGTCGGGACCTTCAGTGCCGGAGTAGACCGGCAGCTCGATCGCTTCGTCCAGACCATCGACTGTCAAACGTGCTTTCTTGTCAGCCATTAGAGGCTCCTATCATTCTGTTTGTATTGCTGCGGCAAACTACATGAGCCGCGTCATAGGAAATGGCCCGAAAAAGGACCCGAACACTATAGAGTTTGAAACAGGATTGTCAATTAAGCCTTTAGCTTAAGTGCTGCACTGCAAAACAGATTTTAGAGTTAACAAGTAGGGGAGGTAATGGGGAATAAATAATTAGTTTAATAGGAGTCAAAAAGTATCTATACGTAAAAAATTTATTGTTGGAGCCATACACTAGACTTAAGCCTTAAGGCCCTGTTGTCTCGTTGTATTCCGAAAGTGATCTGTCTATACTCTCGCACCTGAGTTGGCACCGTGCCCACTGGTTTAGTGTCAGTTCTGGCATCTCGAGGTACTACTCTCTGAGCACTTCCTAGCAACCTTGTCCTCTTGTCCTGCAATTGGACAAAAAAGTGTGAACTAGAGCCGTGAACAAGAAAAGACCTGTAAATTTAGATCTTCGAACCATAAAACAGCCACTTCCGGCGATTACTTCAATTCTGCATCGAGTAACGGGTGTAGCCCTGTTCTTCGGCGCCATCTTTATGATGTATGTCTTGGGTTTGTCGCTGGAGTCTCAGGCAGGCTTCAATGAAGCTGCTGAGATGCTCCAGGAATCATTCCTGGCAAAACTCATTGCATGGGGACTGGTTTCAGCACTGCTGTACCACTTCTTTGCAGGTATCAAGCACCTGATCATGGATCTGGGTCACTGTGAAGAGCTGGAAGGTGGTCGTATGGCTGCCAAAGTCACCCTGGTAGTAGCGGTTATCGCTATTCTGCTGGCAGGAGTCTGGATATGGTAACTAGTATTACAAGCTTTGGTCGTAGCGGTTTGTACGACTGGATGATGCAGCGCGTAACGGCGCTGGTACTGCTGACCTACACCGTTTTCATGATCGGTTATCTGCTGTTGAACCCGGATCTGGGTTATGAGCAGTGGAAGGAGCTGTTCAGCGGTACTGTGATGCGCATCTATACCCTGCTGGCACTGCTGTCCATGGTAGCTCATGCATGGATCGGCATGTGGTCTGTTTCAACTGACTACATCAAGCCGACCGGTGCTCGCTTTGTGTTCCAGTCCGTATGCGGCCTGCTGGCGTTTATCTACGTCGTGTGGGGCATCCAGATTCTGTGGGGTATCTAAAACATGTCTAAACTGCGTACGCTTACTTTCGACGCAATCGTTGTCGGTGGTGGTGGTGCAGGCATGCGCGCCGCGCTGCAGCTTGCACAGTCAGGTTTGAATACTGCCTGTGTTACCAAAGTATTCCCGACCCGTTCTCATACTGTGTCTGCTCAGGGTGGTATTACCTGTGCGATTGCAAGTGCGGATCCGAACGACGATTGGCGCTGGCACATGTATGACACCGTTAAGGGGTCAGACTACATTGGTGACCAGGACGCAATTGAGTACATGTGCTCTGTAGGTCCTCAGGCTGTATTCGAGCTGGATCACATGGGTCTGCCGTTTTCCCGTACTGAAGTTGGCCGTATCTACCAGCGTCCGTTTGGTGGTCAGTCCAAGAACTTTGGTGAAGGTGGTCAGGCGGCTCGTACTTGCGCGGCAGCTGACCGTACCGGTCACGCGTTGCTGCATACCCTGTATCAGGCGAACATGAAGGCAGGTACTACCTTCCTGAACGAATGGTACGCCGTTGACCTGGTGAAGAACTCCCAGGGTGATGTTGTTGGCTGTATCGCCATCTGCATCGAAACCGGTGAGACCGTCTACATCAAGGCCAAGGCAACTGTCCTGGCTACCGGTGGTGCGGGTCGTATCTACGCCTCTACTACCAACGCGCTGATCAATACCGGTGACGGTATCGGTATGGCCATGCGTGCCGGTGTTGCAGTTCAGGATATGGAAATGTGGCAGTTCCATCCGACCGGCATCGCAGGTGCTGGTGTGCTGGTTACCGAAGGTTGCCGTGGCGAGGGTGGTTATCTGGTTAACAAGGATGGCGAGCGTTTCATGGAGCGTTATGCTCCGAACGCGAAGGATCTTGCGGGTCGAGACGTTGTGGCTCGCTCCATGATCCTGGAGATCCTTGAAGGTCGTGGCTGTGGCGAAAACGGCGATCACGTTTACCTGAAGCTGGATCACCTGGGTGAGGAAGTGCTGCACTCCCGTCTGCCGGGTATCTGTGAGCTGTCCAAAACCTTTGCTGCAGCCGATCCGGTTAAAGAGCCGATCCCGGTTGTGCCGACCTGTCACTATATGATGGGTGGTATTGCGACCAATATCGGTGGTCAGGCGATCTCCCCTGATCCTGAAACCGGCGAAGACAAGATCGTCAATGGTCTGTTTGCCTGTGGTGAGGCCGCGTGTGTGTCCGTTCACGGTGCTAATCGCCTGGGTGGTAACTCTCTGCTTGACCTGGTGGTATTTGGTCGTGCGGCCGGTATGCAGATTGAGCAGCAGATGCGTGAAGGTTACGAAGTTCCTGATGCAACTGAAGCTGATATTGAAGCTGCAATGGCGCGTCTGAATCGTCTGAACAACAGCACTGGCGGCGAGAAAGTGTCAGAAGTGCGCAAGTCACTTCAGGATACTATGCAGCTGTACTTCGGCGTATTCCGTGACGGTGAGAGCATGCAGAAGGGTCTGGGCATGTTGAAGGAGATCCGTGAGCGTGTTGCCAACGTACATCTGGAAGACAAGAGCCAGGCATTCAATACTTCGCGTATTGAAGCTCTGGAGCTTGAAAACCTGATGGAAGTTGCGGAAGCGACTGCAATTGCAGCGGAAGAGCGTAAAGAGTCTCGTGGTGCGCATGCGCGCAACGACTTCACCGATCGTGATGACGAGAACTGGCTGTGCCACTCTGTGTTCTTCCCGCAGACCAAGTCCATTGGCAAGCGTGCGGTTAACTTCGCGCCGAAGACAATGGATCCGTTCCCGCCGAAAGTACGAACCTATTAAGGGGCTGGTGCGATGCTGGTAAGTGTATATCGTTACAATCCTGAAATTGATGATGCTCCGTACATGCAGGATGTTCATATCGACATCCCGGGTGGCAAGGACATCATGGTGCTGGACCTCCTCCAGTTGCTGAAAGAAAAAGACCCGACTCTGGCGTACCGTCGCTCCTGTCGTGAGGGTGTTTGTGGCTCTGACGGCATGAACATGAACGGCAAGAATGGTCTGGCTTGCATCACTCCGCTGTCTGAGGTGGTGGAGAACGACAAGCTGGTGCTGCGCCCGCTGCCAGGTCTGCCGGTCATTCGTGACCTGGTCATCGACATGACCCAGTTCTACAAGCAGTACGAAAAGATCAAACCTTTCTTGATCAATGATACTCCGGCGCCGGCGATCGAGCGTCTGCAGTCTCCGGAAGAACGTGCTGAGTTGGACGGTCTGTACGAGTGTATCCTGTGTGCATGCTGTTCAACTTCTTGTCCGTCTTTCTGGTGGAATCCGGACAAGTTCATTGGTCCGTCCGGCTTGTTGCAGGCTTACCGCTTCCTGGCGGATAGTCGTGATACTGCTACTCGTGAACGTCTGGCTGATCTGGATGACCCGTTCAGCGTATTCCGCTGCCACGGTATCATGAACTGTGTAAGCGTTTGCCCGAAAGGTCTTAACCCGACCAAAGCAATCGGCAAAATCCGCAATATGCTGATTCAGCAGGCGACTTGATCCTGTTTTGTCAGCTTCGAAAACGGCACTCCTCGGGGTGCCGTTTTTTTTTGCCATTATCCGACGGGTGGATTTTACTAGCCGAAAGGCCTATGTCGTCAGAACGACAATATTTTGTAGAATCGGTGCCCGCTAACAGTGTAAAGGCTGTCACAAAAGGCGTAGAATTAATGCCCGCAACTGCATGTGATCCGTGCGGGGGCAGGTTATATACAAAAACGGTAATCAGCAGAGGGTCGCAGGACTGCCGGTACAGGAAATAGTGCAGCCTGACCGTTGCAGCGCCCTCTCAGAGCCAGGGTGAGATGATAATGCAAGATGGCATAATGGAGCAGATGTGGAAGAATGCCCACCTTTACGGGGGTAACCTTTCATATGTAGAACAACTATACGAAACCTATTTGATGGACCCGAACGCTGTTCCACAAGAGTGGCGTAACGAGTTTGATCGACTCCCCAAGGTTGGTGATAGCATCTCTCAGGATGTGCCTCACTCCACCATCCGGGACCATTTCCTTCTCCTCTCCAAGAATCAGAAGCGCGCCGTTCCGGTTTCCGGAAGCAGTGTCAGCTCAGAGCATGAAAAGAAACAGGTTCGTGTTCTGCGTATGATCAATGCGTACCGCGTGCGTGGTCATCAGCATGCTGACATCGACCCGTTGAATCTGATGGAGCGTGAGCAGGTTCCTGATCTTGATCCTCGTTTTCATGAGCTGTCAGAGGCGGATTTCGATACTCGCTTCCAGCTTGGTTCACTCTTCTTCGGTCCTGAAGAAAGCTCTCTGAAAGAGATCCTGGCTGATCTTAAGAAAACTTATTGCACTACCGTCGGCGCTGAGTACATGCACATTGTCGACACTCAGGAAAAGCGCTGGATTCAGTCTCGTATGGAGCCTGTTCGCAGTCATCCTGTTCTGACCAATGACGAGCGCAAGCATATTCTGGAGCGTCTGTCTGCCGCGGAAGGGCTTGAGAAGTATCTGGGTTCACGCTATGCGGGCGCCAAGCGTTTCGGCCTCGAAGGTGGTGAGAGCCTGATTCCCTGCCTGGATGAATTGGTGCAGCGTGCCGGTCGTGATGGTGCCAAAGAGCTGGTTATCGGCATGGCTCACCGTGGTCGACTGAACGTGCTGGTGAATATCTTCGGTAAGAACCCGCAGGATCTGTTCGGTGAATTCGAAGGCAAGAAGTTGATCGAAACGTCTGGTGACGTTAAATACCACCAGGGCTTTTCCTCCAACGTAATGACTCCGGGTGGCGAAGTTCACCTTGCGATGGCATTCAACCCGTCGCATCTGGAGATTGTTTCGCCGGTAGTTGAGGGCTCTGTTCGTGCCCGTCAGGACCGTCGTGGCGACAAGGTTGGCAACAGTGTCATTCCGGTTTCCATCCATGGTGATGCGGCATTTGCCGGTCAGGGCGTGGTGATGGAAACTTTCCAGATGTCCCAGACCCGTGCCTACAAGACGGGCGGAACCATCCATATCGTCATTAACAACCAGGTTGGTTTTACTACTTCCCGCAAGGAAGACGCACGCTCTACAGAGTACTGTACCGATGTGGCCAAGATGGTCCAGGCGCCTATCTTCCACGTCAATGGCGATGATCCTGAAGCTGTCCGTTTTGTCACTCAGCTGGCACTGGATTACCGTAACGAGTTCAATAAAGATGTCGTGATCGATCTGGTGTGCTATCGCCGCCGTGGTCACAACGAAGCGGATGAGCCGTCCGGTACTCAGCCGTTGATGTACAAGCAGATCAAGGTTCAGAAAACAACCAAAGAGCTGTACGCGGCTCGTCTGGTTGAAGAAGGCGTTCTGTCGGCAGATGAAGCCAAGGCGCTGGATCAGGACTATCGTCAGGCGCTGGAAAACGGCGAACATGTTGCCAAGTCACTGGTTATGGAGCCGAACAAGGAGCTGTTCGTCGACTGGCGTCCCTACCTTGGTCATGAATGGTCATTCGACTGCGACACCAGTGTGGATCAGAAGTTGCTTCAGGAATTGGCTAATAAGACCTGCGAATTCCCTGAGGGTCTTGCCATTCAGCGTCAGGTTCAGAAAATCTACGAAGACCGTAAAAAGATGGCAGCCGGTGCCATGGAGATCAACTGGGGCTTCGCTGAGACCATGGCGTACGCAACCCTGTTGGCAGAAGGTTATCCGGTTCGTCTGACCGGTCAGGATGTTGGTCGTGGCACCTTCTCCCACCGTCATGCTGTCGTGCATAACCAGAAGGATGCAACGACTTACGTTCCGTTGCAGAACCTTGCTGAGGGTCAGCCGCCATTTGATATTTACGATTCCTTCCTGTCGGAAGAGGCGGTGCTTGGCTTTGAATACGGCTACTCCACTACGACCCCTAATGCTCTGGTCATCTGGGAAGCTCAGTTCGGTGACTTCGCCAACGGAGCCCAGGTCGTAATCGACCAGTTCATTACCTCCGGTGAGCACAAGTGGGGTCGTCTCTGTGGTCTGACCATGCTGCTTCCGCATGGCTTCGAAGGTCAGGGTCCTGAGCACTCTTCTGCACGCCTTGAGCGTTTCCTGCAGTTGTGTGCCGAGCACAATATTCAGGTATGTGTCCCGACTACACCGGCTCAGATTTTCCACTTGCTGCGTCGTCAGGTGGTTCGTCCGTTGCGTAAGCCGCTGGTGGTCATGTCTCCCAAGTCTCTGCTGCGTCACAAGCAGGCTGTTTGTACTCTGGAAGACCTGTCTGAAGGTACATTCCAGCCGGTCATCCCTGAAGTGGATGCCCTGGATCCGAAGAAAGTGAAGCGTCTGGTGATGTGTAGTGGCAAGGTCTACTACGATCTGTACAATCGCCGTGCCGAGCTTGAAAAGGACGATGTTGCGATTGTGCGCATCGAACAACTCTATCCGTTCCCGGAGCAGAGTCTGAAACAGGCCATTGCGGAGTACACCAACCTTGAGTCAGTGGTTTGGTGTCAGGAAGAGCCGATGAACCAGGGTGCCTGGTACTGCAGTCAGCATCACATGCGCAATGTGTTGCAGCAGCATGATCCAAAACTGCATCTGATGGGTGTGGGGCGTCCGCATGCAGCAGCGCCCGCAGTTGGCTACATCTCGGTTCACCTTGAGCAGCAAGAACAGCTGGTCAACGAAGCAATCAACGGTTAATGACAGGTTTGTATCTGTAATCAATACCTGCGCAGCATTATTAAAGGAAACAGCATGTCCATCGATATCAAAGCGCCGACTTTCCCAGAATCCGTAGCGGACGGTACCGTTGCAACCTGGCACAAGCAGCCGGGTGAAGCCTGTTCAGCTGATGAGCTGATTGTTGACATTGAAACCGATAAGGTCGTTCTTGAAGTTGTTGCGCCGGCTGATGGCGTTATCAAGGAGATCGTCAAGGGTGAAGGCGATACTGTTCTGAGCGAAGAAGTAATTGCGATCTTCGAAGCGGGTGCTGCTGCCTCTGCACCGGCTGCTGCTCCGGCTGCTGAGGCCGCTGCCGCTCCGGCTGCTGAAGTGACTACTGACGCTGACAAGGTTGGCCCTGCGGCACGCAAGCTGATCGAAGAGAACGGTCTTGATGCTGCCCAGATTCCGGGCACAGGCAAGAATGGTGGTATCACCAAGGAAGACGTCCAGAACTTCCTTAAGAATAAGCCTGCAGCTGCGCCTGCACCGGTTGCAGCTGCACCTGTTGTGAACGTAGCCGCTGGTGAGCGTGTTGAGAAGCGCGTTCCGATGACCCGTCTGCGCGCAACTATCGCCAAGCGTCTGGTTGAAGCTCAGCAGAACGCTGCAATGCTGACGACTTACAATGAAGTCAATATGAAGCCGGTCATGGAGCTGCGTAAGCAGTACAAGGACCTGTTCGAGAAAGTACACGGCGGTACGCGCCTGGGCTTCATGTCCTTCTTCGTGAAGGCCGCTACTGAAGCTCTGAAGCGTTTCCCGGCTGTGAACGCCTCTATCGATGGTAACGATATGGTTTACCACGGTTATCAGGATATCGGTGTTGCTGTATCTACAGATCGTGGCCTGATGGTTCCGGTACTGCGTGATACCGACTCCATGAGCCTGGCAGAAGTTGAAGCTACCATCGCTGACTTCGGTAAGCGTGGTCGTGAAGGTAAGCTGGGTATGGAAGACATGCAGGGCGGTACTTTCACCATTACCAATGGCGGTGTATTCGGTTCCCTGATGTCCACTCCGATCTTGAACCCGCCGCAGACTGCAATTCTGGGCATGCACAAGATCCAGGAGCGTCCGATGGCAGTCAATGGTCAGGTTGAAATCCTGCCGATGATGTACCTCGCACTGTCATATGACCACCGTATGATTGATGGCAAAGAGGCGGTACAATTCCTCGTCACCATTAAGGATCTGCTGGAAGATCCGGCACGCATGTTGCTGGATGTTTGATCAGACCCACAATCGAGCGAGTGAAAACAGGATTTAGTAATGTCAGATAAATTTGATGTAATTGTGATCGGTGCTGGCCCTGGTGGTTACGTGGCTGCAATTCGTGCCGCCCAGCTGGGTCTGAAAACTGCCTGTGTCGAGAAGTGGGTTGATGACAAGGGTGCGCCTGTACTGGGCGGTACCTGCCTGAACGTTGGCTGCATCCCTTCCAAGGCACTGTTGGAAACCACTCACAAGTTCCATGAAGCCCAGCATGGTTTTGCTGCTCAGGGTATCATGGCTGATAACGTGCACATGGACACCAAGCAGATGGTGGCCCGCAAGGATCAGATCGTTAAGAATCTGACGGGTGGCATTGCAGGCCTGTTCAAGGCCAATGGTGTCACTCTGCTGCAGGGTACCGGCAAGCTGCTGGCTAATAAGCAGGTTGAAGTAACCGCTCAGGATGGCAGTATTTCCGTCCATGCTGCCGAGAACGTGATCCTGGCATCCGGCTCCGTACCGGTTGAAATTCCGCCGGCCCCGCTGACCGAAGGTCTGATTCTGGATAACGAAGGCGCCCTCAATATCGATGAGACTCCGAAGCGTCTGGGTATCATCGGCGCAGGTGTAATCGGTCTGGAAATGGGCTCCATCTGGGCACGTTGCGGCTCCGAAGTGACCGTGCTGGAAGCGATGGATGACTTCCTGGCTCTGGCTGACGTTGATGTTGCCAAAGAAGCCAAGAAGCTGCTGACCAAGCAGGGTCTGGACATCAAACTTGGTGCTCGCTGCACCGGTACTGAAATCATCGATGGCAAGGAAGTTAAAGTTAAGTACACCGATGCCAACGGTGAACAGGAGATGGTCGTCGACAAGCTGATCGTGGCTGTAGGTCGTCGTCCCCAGACTCAGGGTCTGCTGGCAGAAGACAGTGGTGTCAAGCTTGACGAGCGCGGTTTCATCTTCGTTGATGAAAGCTGCCGTACGGATGCACCGGGCGTATATGCCATCGGTGACTCTGTACGTGGCCCGATGCTGGCACACAAGGCTTCTGAAGAAGGCATTATGGTGGTCGACATCATTGCTGGTCACAAGGCCGCAATGAACTACGACTGCATCCCGAACATCATTTACACCTTCCCTGAACTGGCTTGGGTCGGCAAGACCGAGCAGGAACTGAAGGCCGAGGGTGTGAAGATCAAGGTTGGTAAATTCCCGTTCGCGGCTTCTGGCCGTGCAATGGCAGCAAATGCGACTGACGGTTTCGTCAAGATCATTGCTGATGAGGTTACTGACCGTATTTTGGGCGTTCACATGGTCGGCGGCATCGCCTCCGAACTGATCGCTCAAGGTGTGATTGCGATGGAATTCTGCTCCAGTGCAGAGGATCTGCAGCTGATGGTATTCGCTCACCCGACCGTCAGCGAAGCTGTCCATGAGGCGGCTCTGGCTGTAGACAATCACGCTATTCACATTGCAAATCGCAAAAAGCGATAACCTGAAGGGTTAGCCCGGTTGGTCGGAGACCCCGACTTGCCGGGTTCTGCAGAGCAAAAGGTGTGTCCTGCCTGTGCACTTTGGCAAGGGCACCTGTATAACCGAAAATACAACGGATTAGAGCATGAACCTTCACGAGTACCAGGGCAAACAACTGTTTGCTGAATATGGTCTGCCGGTTTCCAAAGGGATTGCGGTAGATACTCCGGAAGCGGCTGCTGAAGCGGCTGAAAAGATTGGCGGTGACAAGTGGGTTGTTAAAGCCCAGGTTCACGCCGGTGGCCGTGGCAAAGCGGGTGGTGTTAAGCTGGTAGACTCTCCGGCTGAAGCCCAGGCTTTCGCTGAAAAATGGCTGGGTCAGCGTCTGGTAACTTATCAGACAGACGCAAATGGTCAGCCGGTTTCCAAGATTCTGGTTGAAACCTGCACCGATATTGCTAACGAGCTTTACCTGGGTGCAGTTGTCGATCGCTCCAGCCGTCGTATCGTGTTCATGGCATCCACCGAAGGTGGTGTCGAAATCGAGAAAGTTGCTGAAGAGACTCCTGAGAAGATCCTGAAAGCAACCATCGACCCGCTGACCGGTGCGCAGCCGTATCAGGGCCGCGAACTGGCGTTCCAGCTGGGCCTGCAGGGTGACCAGGTCAAGCAGTTCGTTAACATCTTCCTGGGTCTGGCGAAGATGTTCGAAGAAAAGGATCTGGCACTGCTGGAAATCAACCCGCTGGTCATCACCGACCAGGGTAACCTGCACTGTCTGGATGCCAAGGTCGTTATCGATGGTAACTCCGTATACCGTCACAAGGATCTGCAGGCTATGCACGATCCGTCTCAGGACGACGCTCGTGAAGCACGTGCTGCTGAATGGGATCTGAACTACGTTGCGCTGAACGGTACTATCGGTTGCATGGTTAACGGTGCGGGCCTGGCAATGGGCACCATGGACATCGTTTCCCTGCACGGTGGCTTCCCGGCCAACTTCCTGGACGTTGGCGGTGGCGCTACCAAAGAGCGTGTAACCGAAGCGTTCAAAATCATCCTTGAAGATCAGAACGTTAAAGCGGTCCTGGTTAACATCTTCGGCGGTATCGTTCGCTGCGACCTGATTGCAGACGGTATCATCGGTGCGGTGAAAGAAGTAGGTGTAAACGTACCGGTTGTCGTACGTCTGGAAGGTAACAACGCTGAACTGGGTGCGCAGAAGCTGGCTGAGTCCGGTCTGGACATCATCGCAGCCACCAGCCTGACTGATGCTGCTCAGCAGGCAGTGAAAGCAGCGGAGGGTAAATAATCATGGCCATTCTGATCAACAAAGATACTAAAGTCATCTGTCAGGGCTTTACCGGTGGCCAGGGTACTTTCCACTCTGAGCAGGCGATTGCCTACGGTACCAAGATGGTCGGTGGTGTAACTCCGGGTAAGGGTGGTACTGAGCACCTGGGTCTGCCGGTGTTCAACACTGTTAAGGAAGCGGTAGAAGCGACTGGTGCTGAAGCGTCTGTTATCTACGTACCGGCTCCGTTCTGCAAAGATTCCATCCTGGAAGCTGCTCATGCTGGCATCAAGCTGATCGTCTGCATCACCGAGCACATCCCTGTAATGGATATGCTTCACTGCAAAGTCAAGTGTGATGAACTGGGTGTTCGCCTGATCGGCCCGAACTGCCCGGGCGTTATCACTCCGGGTGAGTGCAAGATCGGCATCATGCCGGGTCACATTCACCTGCCGGGTAAAGTGGGTATCGTTTCTCGCTCCGGTACACTGACTTATGAAGCTGTTAAGCAGACTACTGATGCTGGTTTCGGTCAGTCTACCTGTGTTGGCATCGGTGGTGACCCGATCCCGGGCTCCAACTTCATCGACATTCTGGAAATGTTCCAGAACGATCCGCAGACTGAAGCGATCGTAATGATCGGTGAAATCGGTGGTTCTGCCGAAGAAGAAGCAGCTGCTTACATCAAGGCAAACGTAACCAAGCCGGTTGTTTCCTACATCGCAGGTGTTACTGCGCCTCCGGGCAAGCGCATGGGCCACGCTGGTGCGATCATTTCCGGTGGTAAGGGTACTGCGGACGAGAAGTTCGCTGCTCTGGAAGACGCTGGTGTGAAGACTGTTCGTTCCCTGGCTGACATCGGCAAAGCTCTGGCCGAAGTGACTGGTTGGGAAATGAAGTAAGTTTCTTCTGATCCGTGAAAAAGGCAGCTTCGGCTGCCTTTTTTTGTATCTGTCTCGGGTCTGATACCGGCATTCTGTTAGAATGTAGTTTTAGTGACCCGCCATCGACAGGTAACCCTCTTGAGTCAACTGCCTTTCTCGCACCTTTCCCTGAAGTCTGAACTGCTGCGTAATCTGGAATCCCTTGAGTACCATTACATGACCCCGATCCAGCAGGACAGCCTGCCGGTCATTATCGAGGGGCGTGACCTGATTGCTCAGGGTAAGACCGGCTCCGGCAAAACCGCTGCTTTCGGGCTCGGTCTATTACAGGGGCTCGACAGCAGTCGTTTTCACGTACAGTCGCTTGTTCTCTGCCCGACACGTGAGCTTGCCGACCAGGTGGCGCAGGAGTTGCGTCGCCTGGCGCGTCAGATCTCCAACGTGAAGGTACTGACGCTATGTGGTGGTATGCCGCTTGGCCCTCAGATTGGTTCCCTCGAGCACGGCGCGCATATTGTCGTCGGCACACCCGGGCGTATTGAAGAGCACCTGCGCAAGGGCACCCTTCAACTCAACCGCCTGCAGATACTGGTTCTGGATGAAGCCGATCGAATGCTGGAAATGGGCTTCCAGGACGCAGTTGATGCCATTGTCGCGGCGACACCGGAGCTGCGACAGACGCTTCTGTTCAGCGCCACCTACCCGCAATCGATAGAAGCCATTGCAGCGCGAATCATGCGTGAGCCGGTGAAAGTTGAGGTCGAGGCGCTGCACAAGAACACCAGTATCGAACAGCACTTCCATTCGGTTGAGGATGAGCAGCGTGACGATGCGGTGACCCGGTTGATTTTCCATTATCGTCCCGTTTCTGCCGTTGTTTTCTGCAACACCAAGCAGGAGGTACGCGATCTGGAAGGTTATCTGCAGCAGTCTGGTATTGCGGCGGTCGCGCTGCACGGTGATCTCGATCAGCGTCAACGTGACCAGACGCTGGTGCGTTTTGCCAACCAAAGTTCATCGGTACTTGTTGCGACCGATGTGGCGGCTCGTGGCCTGGATATCGAGGGTCTGGACTTGGTTATCAACCACCGCCCCTCCAAGGAAGCCCAGGTGCATGTGCATCGTATCGGACGTACTGGGCGTGCCGGCCAGAGCGGTGTGGCGGTGACACTGTTCAACGAGCGTGAACGCTTCAAGTTGGCGGCGGTCGAGGCGCAGATGGACATGATCATTACGCCGACTGCCTTGCCCAAGGGAAGTGCTGCCACTGACTATCGGCCACCCATGGCGACACTACAGCTGGATGTCGGTAAGAAGCAAAAGATACGCCCGGGTGATGTATTGGGTGCGCTGACCAAGGGGGGCGAGTTGACAGGGGATCAGGTCGGCAAGATTCGTGTGTTTGATTTCTGTACCTATGTGGCGGTCAGTCGGCCAATAGCACGCGAGGCCGTGAGCCTTCTATCAAAAGGGAAGGTCAAGGGACGCAGCTGTCGCGTGCGTCAGCTGCGCTGAGGGATGGTGATGAAGATCTGGGTTGATGCAGATGCCTGTCCGGTGGTGATCAAGGAGATCCTGTTTCGTGCGGCCGAGCGCAGCGGGCTTGAGTTAACGCTGATTGCAAACCAGCCCCTCAGGGTGCCACCTGCTGCCAATATTCGGTCAGTTCAGGTTGCCGCCGGCTTTGATGTTGCCGACCATGAAATCGTTCGTAGAGCTCAAGCGGGGGATCTGGTGATTACGGCCGATATACCGCTGGCGGCTGAGGTCCTGGAAAAGGGGGCTATGGCCTTGACGCCTCGTGGAGAGCGCTTCACTGCGGAAAATATTCGGGCACGACTTAATATCCGTGACTTCATGGAAACTCTGCGTGCCAGCGGCATACAGAGTGGTGGGCCTGCTGCCTTGAATCATGCGGACAGACAGCAGTTTGCCAATCAGCTGGATCGACTCATCACCAGGGCGCTCAAGGCGAAATAATCCGGTTAGCTCAGTTTGTGGGCCGCCAGTTCGATCAGTGTAATGTCGCGTCCTACCATATCAACTGTACCGGGGTAGCGTTCATCTCCGGTCGATGTGAAATAGAACTGGTAGCGGCGTGCCATCACCAGCGTGCCGCTCTTGGCCGAACGGATCGGCTTTATGCTCTTCAGCGCGATATTTTGATCCAGAAGCTGTACATCGTGTTGTTCACAGTATCGCTGGACCTTCAGTGTCGCATGCTCCCGCAGTTTAAGGTTATGCCACCAGGTCAGGCATGCCAGCGCCGTCATCGCCAGCCAGAAAAGGTCTGATAATTCAATCCACATCACTTGCTCCTTACTCAGCCGCAAGCTTATCAGTATGGCCATCAAAAATAACCCTGCACTTTAGGGGCTGTAAATACCTGATTAAAATGCTAGGTTATAAGGCGTTGAATGAGGAGAAATGTGGATGTGTGCTGCTCGAAGTCTGGACTCGCTGAATTTTGATAACAGCTATGCTCGCTTGCCGGAGCACTGGTTTCAGCGCAGAAAGGTGCAGCCCCTGAAACACGGTCATTTGATCGCCTTCAGTCCTGAAGTGGCACGTCTTCTGGATCTGGACCCTTGTAGCATCAACTCTGATCAGCTTGTCTCTTACTCTGAAGGCACTGCGCACTGGCCCGGGGTTGATCCACTTGCGATGAAATACACCGGTCACCAGTTTGGTGTTTACAACCCAGACTTGGGTGACGGTCGAGGCTTGCTATTGGGTGAGGTTGTTAATGGCCGGGGGGTACGCTACGACTTGCATCTGAAAGGGGCCGGCAAAACGGCATTTTCCCGTTTTGGCGATGGACGTGCCGTCCTGCGGTCCAGCATTCGTGAATACCTTGCGGGGGAGGCGATGTCAGGCCTGGGCATCCCGACGACTCGGGCGCTATGCCTGTTCGGCAGTGAGCAGCATACGATGCGTAATGGCATGGAGCCCTGTGCCATGCTGTTGAGGGTCTCTCCCTGCCATATCCGTTTCGGTCACTTTGAATACTTCTTTTATTCCGGGCAGCATGAGGATCTGCGCAAGCTGGCAGATTACTGTCTGGGCCGCTTTTTTCCTCATCTTACTGAGTCTGACCAGCCTTACAGGGCAATGTATCGTGAAGTACTCGAGAGAACTGCACGTCTGGTCGCCAGCTGGCAAGCCTATGGCTTCGTACATGGGGTGCTCAATACTGACAATATGTCTTTGATCGGAGAGACATTTGATTATGGTCCCTATACTTTTCTCGACCATTATGAGCCGCATCATGTAGCCAATAAGAATGATCACGAGGCCCGTTATGCCTTCAGCAAGCAGCCTTCGATTGTGCTCTGGAACCTGGCGGCACTGGCACAAGCCATGTTGCCGCTGGTTGAACGAGCAGATCTAGAAACCGAGCTGGATCGCTTCGATGGCGTATATCAGGCTCACTACCTGGAGAGGATGAAGGCTCGCCTTGGGTTGCTTTCAGTTGAACCGAGTGACGGGCAACTTATCAAGGACCTTGAGTCTATTTGGAGAGAGCAGCATATCGACCATAACCGTTTTCTGCGAGCACTGACAGAATGGCAATTGGCTGGCGATGCTCAGTATCGTGAGTTGCTGGCGTTCTGCTCCCGCCCCCAGGCCCTGGTCGACTGGCTTGAGCGCTACCGCCTTAGAACTGAAGAAGAAGCGTCAAGTCCGCCAATTCGCAGGCAGCAGATGCGCTCGGTCAATCCCCGTTTTATTCTGCGCAACTATATGGCGGAGGAAGCGATCCGCGAGGCGCATCAGGGCGATTATCGACCGCTGCAGGACCTGCTGCCCTTGCTGCGCCACCCCTCCGATCAGCATCCGGGGTTTGAGCGTTATGCAGGGCCTCGACCCGAATGGGCTGAGGCACTTTTTCTCACTTGCTCATCATGATTGAATGGCTCAGTGCTGACTTTTCAGCCTTGAGCCAATCCATACGGATCCAACACCGCCCAGGACGACAAGCGCAATCCCGGCCCAGGTACTTGCAAGGGGTACCTGGTCCCAGATCATCCAACCCCAGAGTCCCGTGAAAACCACACCCAAATAGCTTAAGGGGGCGATTACGGATGCCGGCGCATTGCTGTATGACCGTGTGTACAGCCACATTGTCAGCCAGATGGAACCTGCAATGAGCAAAATGTAGGGCAAGGTGGACAGGTGTACAGGTTGCCAATTGCAGGCAGCGAGGGGAAGTCCTGCAAGAGCTGAGATGAGGAAATAGTAAAACAGGATGCGATTAACCGGCTCCGTTTGCGTCAGTTCGCGTGTGGTTACGATTGACCCTGCAAGCGCCAATGCCGAGATGAACCCAACCAGGTGCCAGCTACTTAACCCTTCGCCTTCCGGCTGCATGATGAGGCCGACACCGATGAAGCCCAGTATCAGGGGCAACCAGCTCATCCAGTGCAATCCAACTCTGTGCCACATCAGCAGCAACAGCGGCACGCACAGGGGGGCGGAGTTGCGCAGCAAGGCGGCATCAACCAGCGGAATCTTCTCCAGTGCCAGATAGTAGGCATAGAAACAGCCCCAGCCGCTCAGACCTCGGATCAGATGTAGCCATGGCCGTCGGGTATGCAGAGCCTGCAGGCCGCTCTGCTTAAGCCAGGGGAGCATGACAAGTACACATAGCAGGTACTGAAAGAATACGATCATCTCGATGCTGATCATGACGGCAGTCAACTTGATCAGTACAGCGGCCATGCTCATGACGATTGTTGTGGCAAGGGCATAACCTGCACCGGCCGAAAGGTTGTAACTGCTTGAAGACACTGGAACTTAATCCCTGTAGATTATTGTCATACGGACCTGGTGACCGGAGTTTTCAATGGAAAAAATGCTGTTGCTGATAGAAAGCAACTGGGCTAACGCACTGGCGTTGGGATGGTTTCTGCTCTGCTTTCGTGGCTATATGTACTATGCCACCTATAAGAGCCACAGAACCCCCTGCCTGGTGAGTATGCTGCATCTGTACCGCACCGAATGGATGCAGAGGATGTTATCACGCGAAGTACGTATCGCAGATACTACGGCGATTGCCAATCTTGAGCGCAGTGTTGCTTTCTTCGCATCCACGACCATTCTGGTGCTTGCCGGCCTGATGACGGTGATGAGCTCGACCGAGAAGGCAATCAACCTTGTGGAAGACCTGCCTTTCGTTGTAGTGGCAACCAAGCAGGAATGGGAGCTGAAGTTACTGGTACTGGTTGTTCTGTTTATTTATGCCTTCTTCAAGTTTACCTGGAGTCTGCGTCAGTACGGTTTTGTCTCCGTGATGATCGGTGGCGCTCCCTTGCCCGCCGAGAACCCTTCGGCCGCCCAGCTGAAGGCCCACGCTGAACGCATCGCCAAAATGGCATCGATGGCTGCGCATAATTTCAATCTGGGCCTGCGTACCTATTATTTCAGCATTGCCGTATTGGGCTGGTTCATCAATCCATGGGTATTCATGCTGTTGGCCTTTACGGTGGTGGTTGTGCTCTATCGACGTGAATTTACCTCGTCTACGCTCAAAACACTGATGATGAGCTCGGGAAGTGACTGATCATGAAAAAGAATGATTTCGGCGCACGCTGTATGCGTTTTCTGGATGCGCAACCGCATATGCGCAAACTGGGTATCCGTCTGATCAGTGCCGAGAAAAGCAAGGTGACGCTTGTGCTTCCGGTTCAGTCGCAGTTGCTTACGGAAGGGATCGACACCTATTTCCATGGTGGTGTGTTAACGACTCTGGTCGATGCTGCCAGCAGCGTATCGACGCTGTGCGCACTGGAGCAGTTCGAGCTCTGCCCAACGCTTGACCTTCGGATTGATCATATGCGCACACCGGTACAGAGCGAGTCGCTATTTGTATCCGCAGAATGCTATCGGGTGACCCGCAGTGTGCTGTTCACGCGCGCGTCAGTGTTTCAGGACGATCCCGATCGCCCGGTTGCCTATGCGATCGCCACCTTTATGCGCCCCGAGGGCGGTGTAACTGATTCGGCATTCAGAGCCATGATTGAAGGAGCTTCGGATGCAACAACTGCTTGAACTGGTCAAACAAGCTCATGCCAGCGGCGACTACCAGCCGCTGGTCGATCTGATTCCTTACGCCCAGGTGCTGGGCGTCAAGTGTGAGTGTTATGGCGAGGAGATAATCTTCCGGCTGCCATCCAATCCGGACAACATTGGCAACCCGACGATTCCTGCGATTCATGGCGGCGTTATTGCGTCTTTCATGGAATTGACAGCACTGTTCCAGCTTACCTTGCAGTTGCCGCAACCAGGGTTGGCCAAGATTATCGATTTCTCGGTGGACTATATGCGATCCGGCCTGGACAGGGATACTTTTGCCATCTGTCAGATCAGTCGTCAGGGGCGTCGGGTCGGTAATTGCTCAGTGGTCGCCTGGCAGGAGCGTAAGAGCAAGCCGATCGCTCAGGCGCGTGCGCATTTTCTGCTGGATACTCGTGTAACGGCAGAAATCGAAGACTAAGCCCTTGAAAAAACAATCAGCACCCCTATATCAGGGAAGGTTGATAGTTTGCTTTCGGAGGTAGGTAAGCCCGCCATGACTACAGAAACACAGAAAGAGACTCTTGGTTTCCAGACAGAAGTAAAACAGCTTCTGCACCTGATGATCCACTCGCTGTACTCCAACAAGGAGATCTTCCTGCGAGAGCTGATTTCAAACGCATCCGATGCCTCTGAGAAGTTGCGTTTCGAAGCCCTGCACAACGATGCTCTCTATGAAGGTGATTCTGACCTCGATATCCGTATCGAATTTGATAAGGAAGCCGGTACCGTGACCATCGAGGACCGTGGTATCGGTATGAACCGTCAGGACGTGATCGAGCATCTCGGTACCATCGCCAAGTCCGGTACGGCAGGTTTCCTGTCAAGCCTGACCGGTGATCAGGCCAGGGACAGTCAGTTGATCGGCCAATTTGGTGTTGGCTTCTACTCAGCGTTTATCGTTGCACAGCGTGTCGATGTGTACACTCGTCGCGCCGGTGAGCCGGCCGAGAATGGTGTGCACTGGTCATCGACCGGTGAGGGTGATTTCACGATTGCTGCGATCGCAAAGCCTCAGCGCGGCACCCGTATTGTGCTCAAGCTGAAAGAGGGTGAAGAAGAGTTCGCCGATGGTTACCGCCTGCGAGCGCTGGTACGCAAGTACTCCGACCATATCTCCATTCCGGTCAAAATGCTCAAGGAAGCGCTGCCGAGCGATGAGGAAGAAGGCTCCGAAGAGTCGAGCGCTCCTGAGTTGGAAAGTGTCAATTCAGCAACTGCTCTCTGGATGCGCTCCAAGTCCGATCTCAACGACGATGAGTATCAGGAATTCTACAAGCACATTTCTCATGACTTTGCTGACGCGTTGACCTGGTCGCACAACAAGGTCGAGGGCAACCTGGAGTATACGAGCCTTCTGTATGTGCCCGAGAATGCACCTTACGACCTGTGGAACCGTGAAGCGCCCCGTGGTTTGAAGCTGTATGTGCAGCGTGTCTTCATCATGGATCAGGCTGACCAGTTCCTGCCGCTTTATCTTCGCTTTATTAAGGGAGTGGTCGACAGCAATAACCTGTCATTGAACGTCTCCCGTGAGATTTTGCAGAAAGATCCAAGTGTCGATAAGTTGCGCTCGGCTTTGACCAAGCGTGTTCTGGACATGCTGAGCAAGCTGGCCAAGAGTGATGCAGACAAGTATGCCAAATTCTGGTCTACCTTCGGTCAAGTGATCAAGGAAGGCCCGGCTGAGGACTATGCCAACCGAGACAAGATTCTCAAGCTGTTGCGGTTTGCGTCTACCCATACGGGTAATGCCGAACAAACGGTCTCTTTGGAAGACTATGTTGGTCGCATGAAGGAGGGGCAGAAGAAAATCTACTATGTGGTCGCAGACTCCTTCAATACTGCCAAAAACAGCCCACACCTCGAAGTGTTCCGTAAGAAGGGTATCGAGGTGCTGCTGCTTTCTGACCGGATCGACGAGTGGATGATGAGCCAATTGTTCGACTTTGACGGTCACAGCTTCCAGGATGTTACCAAGGGCGAACTGGATCTGGGTGAAACCGAGTCCGAGGAAGAGAAGCAGAAGCTTGAGGCGGTTGCCAAGGAGCATGAAGGTCTTATCGAGCGCTTGACCAAGGTTCTGGAAGATAAGGTCGATTCGGTTCGCATCACTCACCGTTTGACTGACTCTCCGGCCTGTCTGGTCATTGGTGATTATGATATGGGTCTGCAAATGCGCCGTATCATGGAAGCGGCTGGCCAGAAGGTCCCGGATAGCAAACCGATATTTGAGCTGAATCCGGAGCATCCATTGATCGCGAAACTTGATCAGGAACCTGATGAAGATCGTTTTGCGGAACTGGCGTTGGTGTTGTTTGATCAGGCGGGCCTGGCAGCAGGTGCAACGCTTGATGATCCTGCGAGCTATGTTCAGCGGTTGAACAAGTTGCTGCTGGAGCTCAGCAGCTAATTAACCACTCAGGTCAAAAAGGACACCCGCGGGTGTCCTTTTTTATTGTTGGCTGTTGCAGGTCATATCTCTTTAGTGGAAGTGACGTTAAGCTGAGACAAAACGTATGGAGATGATGCTATGAAACTGCGTAACTGTTTGGCTTTGGCTGGTCTGTTGGTTGCACCGCTGTCTCTGCAGGCGATGACGGCAGATGAGGTGGTTCAGAATCACTGTGTTGCCTGTCACCAGGCGGGTTTGGGTGGTGCTCCGAAACTCGATGATAAGGCTGCGTGGTCTCCGCGGATTGCCAAGGGTGTGGATGCCATGACTCAGATTGTACTGACCGGCAAGGGCGCAATGCCGCCGAAAGGCACCTGCGGAAGCTGTGACGAGGCGCTGTTGAAATCGGCTGTTGAGGTCATGACGGCTCCAATGAAGTAATAGTCAGGTTTCGTCCATCAGGCGCATGGATTCTCGGCTCCACTCCAGGCTTTCAAGGTAACAGTGCTGAAGCTTGTCAGTCAGGTGCTGGTCTGTCGATTCCCAATTACCCTGGACGAACGCTTCGGCCTGCAGCAGTAGCAGGCCAAGATCGCCCTGGCGTTCTGTCAGGGCGTCAAAAATTTTCGATGTAACATCGATCTGCTGCAGCAGATCGCTTTGGGATTGATCCATCAGGGCATCCAGATGGAGTAGCAACCCAACCATGAACGCTTCGCCGCTGTCGACGGCTGGATAGGCTTCTGACAGGCGTTCACAGAACCGTGCCATCAGCAGGATCTGGCGCACGAGTTCGCTGGGTTTGTCATAGTCATCGGCCAGAATGATCAGTGAAGCCCATTTTTTCAATTGATCGATGCCAAGATAAACCAATGCCTCCTGGAGGCTGCTGACACTTCGTTGCAAGCCGAAAGCTGCTGAATTGGTTAATCTTAACAGTTTATAGCTGAGCGCCGGGTCCCGAGAAAGCACATCATTAAGTTGCGCGAAGTCCGATTCTGGGCGGCTGAGGGCGCTGAGCAATTGAGTGATGATCAGTTTGCTGCCTGCAGCCTTACGTCCTTTCAGTAGTTCTGGCTTGCTGAAAAAATAGCCCTGAAACATCTCGCAGCCCAGCTCCAGGCATAATTGATACTCCTCCTGGGTCTCTACTTTCTCAGCAAGTAACTTGACCTTGAAACGTCTTAACAGCTCCACTTGCTGGCGTAGCTCGATAGCAGAAAGGCTGCGTATATCCAGCTTGACGATATGAACCATTTCCAGCAGGGGCTCGAATTCTGGCTGGTAAATAAAATCATCGAGTGCAAGTTTGAATCCAGCCTTGTGCAGTCGCTCGACTGCATTGATAAGTCTGGGCGTTACCTCGCAATCCTCAAGAATTTCAATGACGATCTCTCGTGGCGAAAGCGACGGCAAGGATTCAGCTTCCAGCATCTGTTGGCTGAAATTAATAAAGGCAGGCAGGGTGCGAAGATTGCCGGCATCGGCAATACTGGTGTAAGAGCGCAGGATGACACGGCTGCTGGCGGTTTCACCGCTGATAAGTGGTAAAGGGTTAGTGCCCTCATTGCTGCGATACAATAACTCGTACGCAATAACTTTTTGCCGAGTGTCAAAGATTGGCTGCCGTGCCATCAATACTGAATGGGGCATCTACGGATTCCTGCCGAAATGCAATTGAAAGACTACTTATAGTCCCTGAATAGGAACATAGTATAGTCTTAGGATGATCATGAATAGATTGCTTGATATGGGTCTCATAATCAGGCGACATTGCTCAGGTACGGAGTGAAGGGGGTAGTAATGAGTACAGATGCATATGAGGCGCGTTGTCAGGCACTGCTGAATGCCTGTCAGGACCCGGTGTTTATTCTGGATAATGAGACGATCGTGGCTGTCAGTGCTGCAGAGCAGAGTTGGTGCCAATCTGAGGCGCTGGTCGGGCGCTCGTTGGAAGAGTTGTTTGCCAAGGACTTGCTGGCGCATTTTCGTCAAGTGCTCAAGCAGCTGGCAGAAGGGGAGGATGTCATGGAGCTGGAATACCAGTTACGGCCTGAACATCTACCTGTGCTGCGCGAGCTGGGTTTGAGTGAGCCCTGCTGGTATCAGAGCCGTTGGGTGATGTCCGAACAGGGAGAGGTGATCTGGACTGCAAGAGATATGACGGCCCAGAAACACCTTGAGCGTAAATTGTCGCACCAGGCCCAGCGTGATCCTCTTACCGGGGCATATAATCGCCGTACCCTGATACCGGTGTTGGAAATGGCAACCGCTCAGGCATTACGCTATGACGGGGCCACCAGCATTCTTCTGATCGATGTGGATGATCTAAGCGGCATTAATGACCGGTACGGCTGGGATGCGGGTGATCAGGTACTGCAGCAAACGGTGATGGTGTTGCATGCCCTCAAGCGAACCTCGGACTTCCTGGCGCGTTATGCGGATGATCAACTGGTTTTCGTTTTGCCTGAAACCAATCATGAGCAGGGCTTGTTGGCAGCAGAAAGGATGCGTGCAGCGGTAGAGAATCTCGAGTTGCCTTACAGTACAGGTAATTTGCGTTGGACGGTCAGTATCGGGCTGGCGTCAGCGATCAATCTTGAAGATGATGCGGCTGCTCTCATGCGCAGAGCACGTGAGAATTTGCTGGTTGCCCAGCAAAGTGGTCGAAACCGTGTGGAAGGTGAGGCGCTTTAAGCGCCTCAGTCTTTTTTTACAGTTCAGGATGTAACTGTAGACAGTCAATCAGCGCCTTCATCTCTTCCGGGGTGCCGATGGTGATGCGCAAGTGGTTGTCGATTCCGGGCTTGGTAAAGTGACGAACCAGTATCTTGTTATCGCGCAGGTACTGCATGAGGTCAGCGGCGGCTACTTCAGCATGGCTGGCAAACACGAAGTTCGTGTGAGATGGCAGCACATCAAATCCAAGTCGTTGCAGCTGCTCTGTGGTCCAGTTGCGTGTCTCAATTACTCGACTGACGCACGCCTTGAAATACTCCTTGTCTTCAACCGCCGCAATGGCTGTCAGTTGCGCGAGCATGTCGAGGGGGTAGGAGTTGAAGCTATTCTTAACCCTCTCAAGAGCCTCAATCAAATCGGGGTGGCCAAAGGCGAATCCGACCCGCATTCCCGCCAGTGAGCGTGACTTGGAGAATGTTTGAATAACCAGCAGGTTGGGGAACTGGTTGATTAGCTGAGTTGCACTCTCGGCTCCAAAATCAACATAGGCTTCATCGACTACCACTACGGAGTCGGTGTTGCGTTCAAGCAGAGCTCGGATGCTGTCCAGATCTACACTGACACTGGTTGGGGCATTGGGGTTGGCAAAGATGATGCCGCCATTTTCACCACAGTAATCGCAAAGCTCGATGCGAAAATCTGCTGTCAGTGGGATGTGTTGTGCATTGATGCCGAACAGGTCGATATAAACGTTGTAAAAACTGTAGCTGGTTTCGGGCAGCAGCAAGGGTTTTGGCTGGCGCAGTAGCGCCATGAACGTGAGGGCCAATACTTCATCTGAGCCGTTGCCAACAAACACCTGATTGGTTGCAAGCCCGGCATCCTCTGCCAGTGCGTGCTTGAGTGCCTGGCAATCGGGGTCTGGATAAAGGCGCAAACGCTCACTGCTGAAGTTGCGCAGCACAGCCTCAACACCAGGAGCGGGCGGGTAAGGGTTTTCGTTGGTATTCAGCTTGATCAGCCCGTCCACCTTGGGTTGTTCGCCCGGGGTGTAGGGGACCAGAGACTGAATAGCCGGACTCCAGAATCGGCTCATTTCAAACAGTCCATCCAAAAAGACAAAACGCTGATGATAGCAGACCTGAATGGGACCGGCACTTGCCTGAGGCTCAGTTTTTCAGGCTGTTCTGCTCTGACTTGAGATAATCGGGAATGCCGCTCTCATTGGTGCGATCAAGTGCCCCAATGTCCAACATCGGTGCTGCATCCAGGTGGTGTGCACCCAGTATGTGTGATACGTGCTCAAGTGCTGCCACGATCATTGACTGCTCCCAGTCATGCATGTCTTCGAACTGGCGGATGAACGTATCCTGCAAGGTCGCGGGTGCTGACTTGAGTAGCTCAAGACCTTCATCAGTCGGGCACGCAAGCACCTTGCGTTTGTCTGTGTGACTGCGTTCACGACGGACCAGATTCTTTCGTTCCAGACGATCCAGAATACTGGTAACTGTGGCCTGAGCCAGATTCATTTCTTTTGCCAGCATGCCAATGGTAAGAGGTCCATTGATTCGCAACGTCTGCATGGTTAACAGCTGAGGCATGGTGAGGCCGGTCATGCGGCTCAGGTGCTTATCGTGCAGGTCCGTTGCACGAATGATTTGGCGCAGCAAAACGAGTGCGTCCTGGCTTTTGTCCATAGCGGTCAGAAGTTTCCCGGGTACTGAATTGGATTCAGCACGCTTTTTAGCCTGATTCGTAGAGTAATGCAAAATATCTTCACTACCTTAGGTTCAGTATTTTGTAATGCAAAGCAATCTATCTTTGCCCTCTTTGTATGTGTTTTGGTGTCTTTTGCGCGTAATATGCTGTGTTTAAAGCATAGTGAGTCAATGTGTCACGATTGCTTGTAAGCTTGAAATGTAATTTTAGATATGTTTTATACTAAAAACCATAGCATGGCTAAATAAATTAAATACTATGGATTCTGACATTTTTAAGCTACGTAAGCCTGAAGCCACTGACGGCTTTGCCCTTCATAAGCTCGTTGAGCGTTGTTCCCCGCTGGACCCGAACTCCGTTTACTGCAATCTCTTGCAATGCAGTCACTTCGCCGAAACTGCTATCGCGGCCGAGAATGCAGAGGGTGAATTGGTTGGGTTCATCTCGGGCTACTGCCCTCCTGAGCGTCCAGACACCCTGTTCGTTTGGCAGGTTGCTGTCGATGCGCGATGTCGCGGACAGAAGCTCGGTCAACGCATGTTGTTGGCACTAACGGAGAGACTTGTGCCGGCGGGTGTGCAATACATCGAGACCACCATTACCCCGGGCAATGTTGCCTCAGAAACCCTTTTTGCACGTGTGTTTGCAGCACTGTCGGCGCCGGTTGAGCGCTCTATGTTGTTCTCACGAGATGAGCACTTCGAAGGACAGCATGACGATGAAATGCTTTATCGCGCGGGTCCTTTCAAGCTCACTGCACCGAATTCATAAATCAGGAGAGATCGATGAATATTTTCCAGAAAACTGAATCTGAAGTTCGTACATACAGCCGCTCCTTTCCGGTCACCTTCAGCAAGGCCAAAGGTGCTGTACTGACAACCGAAGACGGTCAGGAGTATGTCGATTTTCTCGCGGGCGCGGGAACCCTGAATTACGGGCACAACAACGATCAGCTGAAGCAGGCATTGATCGACTACATCGCCTCGGATGGTCTGACCCACGGGCTGGATATGCAGTCTGTAGCCAAGGAAAACTTCCTTCATGCTTTTCGTGATCTGATCCTTGAGCCTCGTGGCATGGGTGAATTCAAGGTCATGTTCACGGGTCCGACCGGAACAAACGCTGTTGAGGCAGCTCTGAAGCTGGCTCGTAAGGTGAAGGGGCGCAGCAACATTATTTCCTTTACCAATGGTTTTCATGGTGTGAGTGGAGGTGCCCTTGCAGCAACCGGCAACCAGCACCATCGTGGTGGTATGGGAACGTCTTTGTCCGATGTAACGCGTATGCCGTTCGATGGCTATCTGGGCGAGGGTGTTGATACGACTGAATATCTGGATCGCGTCCTGAGTGATCCCAGCAGTGGCGTTGATCACCCTGCGGCAGTGATCGTGGAAACTATTCAGGGTGAGGGTGGCCTCAACGCCGCATCTTTTGAGTGGCTGCGCAATCTCGAGAAGGTGTGTCGGCGTCATGACATGCTGCTGATTGTGGATGACATCCAGTCAGGCTGTGGTCGTTCAGGTCGTTTCTTCAGCTTTGAAGAAGTTGGCATCAAGCCGGATATTGTAACGCTGTCCAAATCACTCAGCGGTTATGGTCTTCCGTTCGCGGTCACGATCTTCCGTCCAGAACTTGATCTCTGGAATCCGGGTGAGCATAACGGCACCTTCCGCGGTAACAACCATGCGTTCATTACTGCCGCGACTGCATTCAAGACTTTCTGGTCAGACGACCAGTTTGAGAAAGAGGTGCGTCGCAAGGCTGAAAAACTGCGTAATGGCCTTCAGGCCATCATCAAATCTCATGGTGCGAAGACTCTCACGCTCAAGGGACGAGGTCTGATGAGCGGTATCGAATGCCCGGATGGTGATCTGGCGGGCGATGTGACCAGCAGTGCTTTCAAGCAGGGCTTGGTTATCGAGACCAGCGGCGCCCATGATCAGGTCGTCAAGTGTCTGGTGCCTCTGGTCATTACCGACGAGCAGCTTGAGTTCGGTCTCAAGGTCCTGGATAAGGCATTTGGCGAGGCGCTGTCGAGTCGTGAGCGCAAGGTGTCCTGATTGTTGTCGGGATCCTGGCGAGCAGAGCAAATTCACAGATCAAGAGTCGATGTAATGATTGTTAGAACACTGGAAGAATGTGAAAAGTCAGAGCGCCGTGTAGTTTCCCAGAACTGGGAGAGCACGCGCATGCTGTTGAAAGATGACAAGATGGGATATTCCTTCCATATCACCACGATCTACGAAGGTACAGAAACCCATATCTGGTACCAGAATCATCTGGAGTCGGTTTACTGCATCAGCGGTGAAGGCGAAGTTGAAACACTTGCAGACGGTAAAATCTATTCGATCAAGCCGGGTACGCTGTATAATCTGAACGAACATGATGAACATCTGCTGCGTGCTACCAAAGAGATGAAGCTGGCGTGTGTTTTCAACCCGCCGCTGAATGGCAAAGAGGTGCACGACGAGAATGGCGTCTACCCGCTGGAGGCGGAGACGGTCGAGGCTTGATCTCGCCATCCCACGCGGAGCATGCCGGCTGAATGCCGGCATGTTTGTATATCGCTCAACCATTGCCATTCAGGGGCAGCAAAACACGAGAGAGCCAACAGGAAATAACATGCATACAGTAGAGAAGATCGGCGGTACCTCAATGAGTCGCTTTCGCGAGCTGATGGATACCATTCTGATTGGTGACCGTACGGGTGAACAGTTGTACAACCGTATCTTCGTCGTGTCCGCCTATGGCGGAATTACCAATCTGCTTCTTGAACACAAGAAAACCGGGGAGCCGGGTGTTTATGCGCGCTTTGCCAATGCCGAGAATGAAGGTGCATGGCGCGAAGCACTGGCCGATGTTCGTGCCCGCATGCTGGATATCAACCAGGAGTTGTTTGGTGATTCTGTCGAGCGAGCAGAAGCTGATCGCTTCATTAGCAAGCGTATTGCTGATGTTGAATCAATAATGTTCAACCTTGAGCAGCTGTGCTCTAACGGTCACTTCCAGCTTGACGAACACCTGATGAAAGTTCGTGAAATGCTGGCAGCCATTGGTGAAGCACATAGTGCGCATAACAGTGTTCTGGCGTTGCGAAAGGAAGGCGTGAATGCACGTTTTGTTGACCTTTCCGGATGGGATCATCCGAAGCCGCTGCCGTTCGACGAGATGATCGAAGTCAGCTTCAAGGATATCGATGTCGCCAATGAGATGCCGATCGTAACCGGTTATACGCATTGTGCCGAAGGCTTGATGCGGACGTTTGACCGCGGCTACAGCGAAATGACCTTCAGCAAGATTGCCACCAAGACGGGGGCTCGTGAAGCCGTTATCCATAAGGAATTCCACCTGAGCACCGCGGATCCGGGGATTGTAGGTCTGGACAAGGTGGTGACCATCGGTCGAACCAATTACGACGTTGCAGATCAGCTGTCCAATCTGGGTATGGAGGCGATCCATCCCAAGGCGGCCAAAGGCCTGCGTCAGCAAGAGATTGAGTTGCGTATCAAGAACGCCTTTGAGCCTGATCATGCGGGTACGGTCATCAGTACCGATTACTGCAGCGAAGAGCCGCGCGTTGAGATCATTGCGGGACGTTCCAATGTATTCGCGATCGAGATATTCGACCAGGACATGCTGGGCGAAGCGATCTATGACATCGAGCTGCTTAAAATGCTGAGTGATCTGCGGCTTTATGTGGTCAACCGGGACTCTGATGCCAACAGCATCACCTATTTCGTGGCCGGATCTCGCAAAATGGTTAACCGTGCTCAGCGCCTGATTGGTGAAAAATTTGATGGTGCTGAAGTGGCGTTGCATAAGGTTGCAATCGTTTCCGCAATCGGTTCGAACCTGAAGGTGCCTGGCATCCTGGCCAAGACCGCTACTGCACTGGCAGATGCAGGTATCAGTGTGCAGGCTTTGCATCAGTCCATGCGTCAGGTCGAAATGCAGTGCATCGTCAATCAGGATGATTATGAGCCTGCCATTCGTGCCATGCATTACGCGCTCATTGAGCAGGAAGGTCATGGGGATGTGATATGCGCTGCCTGAAGGTAGCTCTGTTACTGTTTGTTTCCAGTCTTGCTGTAGCGCAAACGGAGGCCCCCAATTCGGGGGCCGATTCCTTTATGGCAGATGGAGTTGCCAAGCAGTCTTCTCCGCCGACCTTGCAGGAGCAGGTTGAGCAGCTGGAGGAGCCGCTGTACAAGCCTTTTATCGAGCGTTACATCATCGATGAGATCAAGGTCCTGCGATCTGAGCTTGAGCAGCAGAAGGTTGAGATGATCCGCGAAATCACGGACCGCGAGCTTAAGGTTGCGAACAGCTCCATCTCTTATGCCACGGATACCGTGACTTACTTTTTCTACTTGATCGCGGCGGCGTCCTCCATTCTGCTGATCGTTGGCTGGAATTCAATCCGTGAAATTCGAGATCGTGTACAGTCAATTGCGGACGAGAAAGTCGGGCGCCTAGTTGAAGAGTATGAGGAGCGTCTTGAACGCGTAGAGAAAGAGTTGCTTCGCAAGTCACGCATTATCCAGGAAAACCAGCATGAACTGGAAGTGACCAACGAGGTGCAAACGCTGTGGGTCAAGGCTTCACAGGAGACTTCCTGGGAGCAGAAAATACGCCTATATGATCGCATCCTTGAATTGCGTCCCGACAATGCCGAGGCGCTTACGTACAAGGCAGATGCGGCGCTTGAACTTAATCAGCACCAGTGGGCAATCTCGTTGTGTAATCAGGCGCTGACAGTAGAGCCGGACAGTGGTCATGCTTATTTTCAATTGGCATGTGCCTACGCCGACCTTGGTGCCAGCAGGATTGCGCTGGATTACCTGAAGCAGGCTGTGAGTATTTCTGATGAATATCGCGAGCAGGGGCGTCAGGAACAGCGACTTCTGTCCTTATCGCAGGAGCCGGACTTCATGTCAGTTCTGACCAGAAGAGAAGAGTTGGCCGGCAGTGAGGCATGAATCGCTGCCGGCTGAGCCGATCACTCGCGCAGGTGATCGTAGTCGTCGTAGATATTGCTGATCTGCTGCCTGAGGCGGCGCTCTTCCATGAAATCTTCAATTTGACGGCGGCGTTTGCCGTTGTACTTTACACGGCTGCGGCTGACTTCTTCTTCTTCATTGAACTGTTCGTTCCAGTCGTCCAGTTCGTCATCAGCTACTTGATCGACACGAATCTTGGTGCCCATCGTACTCACTCTCACACAAAAGTTTACGGAAACGGCAGAGCCGCGATAGTGAATGATGTGGGATAGGGTGCGAGTGCAGGAAGCACGGGGTTTTGCGCCCTCGGATGACCCCCTCATCTAAGCGCGAATATAGTCCAGCCGTGAGCAGGCTTCAAAATAAAAAATTCCTATCGGAATTGAGGAAAAACAGGGTGTGAGTCAATCGTAGATGCCCCCGAAGGGGCGTGTATCATCGAGGCATTAGCGTTCGAACACATAAGTACCTGGTGCTGGAGCAATGGCAGGGTATCCGGCATCCGGATTACCCATGCCAGGTGGTGCGACTGGCGGCGAACTATGGCTGGAAAGCCAGTCTGCCCAGGGTTCCCACCAGGACCCCTCGGTACTGTCGTGTCGCAGGGGCCAGTCATCAGCAGGTATATGCTTGTCTTCCGCTTTCTGTACCCCCAGCTGGTAGCTACGTCGTGGGTGGCCGGGCTCACTGACGATGCCGGCATTATGCCCACCGCTGGCGAGAACAAAGGTAACCTCGGTATTCATCAGGTCATGAATTTTGTAAACCGACTTCCACGGGGCAACGTGGTCGCTTTGGGTGGCGACGCAGAAAATGGGAACCCGGATGTCGCGCAATGATATGGGGCGGTCACCGACATGAAAGCGCCCGCTGGCGAGATCGTTGTTGAGGAACAGGCTGCGCAGATATTCCGAGTGCATCTTGTAGGGCATGCGAGTGGAGTCGGAGTTCCAGGCCATCAGGTCGTTCATACTAGGGCTTTCCCCGAGCAGGTACTCGCTGACGATGCGTGACCAAAGCAGGTCGTAGGAACGCAGCAGGGTAAAGGCGCCCGCCATTTGCTGGGTGTCCAGGTAACCCTTGTCCCACATGATATCTTCCATGTAGCTGAGCTGACTCTCATCGATGAACAGCATCAGCTCGCCTGCTTCGGTGAAGTCTGTTTGCGCGGTAAACAGGGTGAGCGACTGAAGACGATCATCGTTATCTCGCGCCATGGCGGCGGCCGCAATCGTGGCAAGTGTGCCGCCAAGGCAGTATCCGACCAGGTGGACCTTGCGTTCTGGAATCACTGCATTGATCGCCTTGAGCGCATCCATGACGCCCCGGCTGAGGTAGTCGCTCATCCCCATGTCACGATCCCGTGCATCCGGGTTGTGCCAGGAGATCATGAAGACAGTATGTCCCTTGTCGACCAGATAGCGAACCATGGAATTGTGCTCGGACAGGTCCAGAATGTAATACTTCATAATCCAGGCCGGTGTGATCAGAATCGGCTCCGCCGCTACCTTATCCGTGGTGGGTGAGTACTGGATCAATTCAATCAGTCGATTGCGGAAGATAACCTTACCGGGTGTAACGGCAAGATTCTTGCCGGCGGCAAATGGCTTATTGGTCTGGTCGGATTCTTCAAGCAGGTTGTGTTGAATATCCTCCAGCAGATTTTGCATGCCCTTGAAAAGGCTTTGACCGCCTGTCTGAACCGCTTTCTCTACAACCAGCGGGTTGGTGGCGGGATAATTGGTGGGTGAAAACATATCCAGCCATTGGCGTGCGGCAAAGGAAACGACGTTTTCATGGTGCTTGGCCACGCCTGGAATGCCGGTCGTGGCATAGTGCCACCATTGCTCCTGCAGCAGGAAGCTCTGTGCCATGATGTTGTAAGGAAAGCGGTTCCAGGCGGGGTCCTTGAAGCGGCGATCACCGGGCAGAGGTGCAATGAAGGGAGGGGCGTCACTGTCAAGGCTGGCGCGCGCTGCCCAGATACTGAAAGCGCTGAACTTGCGCAGCATGTTTTCCAGCATCTCGTTGATCTTGCCTGGCGAGTGCGTGGTATGTGTAAGCCAGTCAAGGTAGGCCAGTGTCAAGGATGCGGGGGAAAGGCCCTGAGTATAACGGCCCTCGATTGCATGTATTACCCGGTCTATGCTGTTCTTGATATCTGGAAGCGGTACGCGCGTCATCTAAATCTCCTTGTTCCGGCAGTGAGTCCTGATGCTCGAGCATAGCAGTCGGTATGGTTCCGGGGTAGAGGTCAGTTTTGCCCAAAGTCCTATTGTGTTCCGATTGATAATCAGCTTTTGCTGCAGGTGCGAAAAATATAGAATACGCTATCAGGTGTGACGCCTGAATGAAAACCGATTCTGTAAATAAAGGAACTCATTGAGTGTCAACGAAATACCTCAAGCGCTTTTTCAGGCCACAATCGATCGCCGTCTTCGGTGCTTCCGAGCGAGAGGACAGTATGGGTGGCGTGGTTCTGCACAACCTGATCGAAAGCCAGTTTCCGGGCAAATTGATGGCCGTAAATGCGCAGGGGTATGATGAGGTACATGGCATTCAGTGCTATCGCAGTGTAGCCGATCTGCCTGAAATGCCGGATCTGGCAATCATCTGTTCTCCTCCTGAAAGTGTTGCCGGTATCATCCGCAAGCTTGGGGCCAATATGGTCAAGGCGGCGATGATTCTTACCGGGGGGCTCAACCCCTCGGATACGGCCCATAACCGTTCGCTGCGCGAAGAAGTTCGGGAAGCGGCTCGACCCTATGGAATCCGCATTCTGGGGCCGGATTGCATGGGTGTTCTGGTGCCGGGTGCCAAGTTAAATGCCAGCTACTCTCATGTGAATATTCGCAAGGGGAAAGTGGCCTACATAGGCCAGTCAGGTTTGCTGGGCACGGCGATGATCGACTGGGCCAGTGGCCAGGAGATCGGTTTTTCTCACTTCTTGACCCTTGGTGATGGTGTCGATGTGGATTTGCCTGCCATTATCGATTACCTGGCCAAGGAACCGGCCACTCAGGCAATCCTCCTGCAAATGGATCGTATCATTGGTGCCTCGCGCAACTTCGTGTCAGCGGTACGTGCAGCGTCTCGAAACAAGCTTGTGCTGGTCCTCAAGTCCAATATCATTCAGGACGGTCGTTACTCCGTTGATCTTGCTCCGGGCATTGATGACGAGGACCGAGTGTATGACGCAGCACTTCGCCGTGCGGGTGCGGTGCGTGTGGAAACGTCTGACCAGTTGTTCAACGCGCTGGAAACCCTGTCACGCATGAAACCCATGCGTGGTGAGCGTCTGGCAATTTTGTGCAACGGCATGGGACCCAATGCACTGGCTTGCGACCGCTTGCTGCGCAAGCAGGGTAAGCTTGCCGAAATTACGGAAGAAACTCGGCAGGCTTTGGCTGAGTTGTTGCCCTCAGGATGGAACGGCCGCAACCCGGTTGACCTGAATACCGATGCGACTCCGGCACGTTTTGCTGAAGTGACCCGGCTGCTGACCAAGGACCCTAATGTGGATGCGGTTCTGACCATCCATGCTCCTACACGAATGGCGGCCAGTGTCGCGACAGCGGATGAAGTCATCAAAGTTGCTCGCAAGACTCCTCGTAATGTGTTGACCTGCTGGATGGGGCGTTACTCGGCCATTGAGGCGCGTAATCACTGTAACGCATCCGGCATACCCACTTTCATGACACCGGAAGAGTCGGTCGATGCTTTCATGCAGATGGTGGAATACCACCGTAACCAGGCAGCGATGAGGCAGACCCCGGCGCCTTTTCATCTGCACAACCAGCCCAATAGAGAACGAGCACGACAGATGCTGCAGCAGGCTCTGGCAGAAGAGCGTGACTACCTGACGCATGCCGAGTCTTGTCAGTTGCTCGACTTGTACGAAATCCCGACCCCGAACACCGGCTACGCCGAGGATATTGCCGGGGTCGTGGATATTGCGCGTCAAATGGGCGGTTCTGTCGCAGTCAAGGCGCTGCACCGAGATAATATATATCCCTTCTGTTATGACAATACCGCGCATCAGCGCTGGCGTGACCTGGCGCTGGACCTGTACTCGATCAGCGAAGTACGTCACGCGACCACGAAGCTGGCGTACCGGGTTGGGGAGCGTTATGCGCCTGAAGAGACCCACGGTTTCGTTGTTCAGCAGATGAAGCGTGGTTTCCAGTCCATGCAAATCAACGTGGGTATTACGCGTGACCCCGTGTTTGGTCCGCTGATTCTGTTTGGTGTTGGCGGGTATACGATAGACGTTCTGGCAGATCGAAACATCATGCTGCCGCCACTGAATTTCGCCCTGGCACGCCAACTGGTCAAGCGTTCGCGTGTACACAACATTATTGCCGAGAACAGCTATCAGGTAGAACGCGATGTTGATCACTTGTGTGAGATGTTGATCCGTCTCTCCGAAATGGCCGTTGATTTGCCAGAGCTCAAGTGCCTTGAAATCAATCCGCTGCTGCTTAATAAGCGGGGGCTTCTTGCCGTTGATTGCGCCGTGTCGCTTGGGGTGCCGGCGGAGCTCTCGATCTCCCCCTATCCTGAGTACCTGACCGAGCAGGTTACGCTGAAGCGATCAGGTCGTAGCGCGACTCTCAGAGCGATACGTGGTGAAGATGAGCCAGCGCACCTGGAATTTTTTAACCGGTTGAGCCCTGAGTCGATTCGTTTGCGTTATTTCTACAGCCGTGGGGTACCCACTCATGCTGAACTGGCGACCTGGACCCAGATCGATTATGACCGTGAGATGGCGTTTATTGTTACGGCACCGAAACTCAGTGGTGCAGGATTTGAAACGCTTGGTGTAGTGCGCGCTGTAACGGATGCTGATAATGTACGCAGTGAGTTTTCCATCGTCGTGCGTGATGACCTTCAAGGAGAAGGCCTCGGTGTCATGCTGATGCAAAAGGTAGTGGACTACTGCCGTGCACGCGGGACCCTTCAACTGGTTGGTTCTACCATGCCATCCAACAAGGGCATGCAAGGATTGGCACGCAAGCTGGGCTTCAAAATCAGCTACAACATGGAAGAAGACGTGGTGGACATGAAGATGATGCTCAATGAGCCCACCGAAGACTGGCAGATTTACCGTCTGCAACACTGAATATTTTCTGCTGTATCACGAATTGTTGCCGCCTTTCGGGGCGGCATTTTGGTTATATGAATCCTGAATCCAATCAATCCGCACTTCGCTTATCGCTGCCGGTGCTTTTCGGCTATATACCCTTGGGTGCGGCATTCGGCGTAATGTTCTCTGAGCTTGGCTATCACTGGCTATATGCCACCCTGATGGGGTTGGTAATTTATGCTGGTGCGGGCCAGTTTCTGGCTGTCGGGTTGCTGGCCAATCACGCAGGCCTTATCGAGGTGTTTGTCGCAACCTTGTTGCTGAATGCCCGGCACATGGTCTATGGGCTGTCACTACTGAGTAGCCTGAAGCTCAGGGGCTCACGGCGCTGGTACCTGATCTATGCCTTGACTGATGAGACATACTCACTGCTCACCATGCTCAGTGCAAGCTGTGACAAGTTGCGCTCCAGGTTGCAGTTTCGCATAGCCGTTTTGAATCACCTGTATTGGGTGATCGGCTGTTCGCTAGGGGCGTGGGTTGGAGGGCAGATCGAGTTTTCAACCGCCGGAATCGAGTTTACGCTGCCGGCGCTGTTTCTTGTTCTGGCGATTGAACAATATCGTGCCATGAGGCGCCCAAGGGTATTCGCACTGGCGTTTCTAATCGGTGTCGTGGCATTGATGATCAGTCCAGACAACATGCTGATGCTGTCAATTGCGATGGCGGTATCACTGCTGATAATGGCACGAGGAGGTGTGGAATGGACTCGACTGCGTATCTTCTGAGTGTGGTGGCGGTCGCTGCAGTGGCAACCTTTCTGACACGGGCTCTGCCCTTCCTGCTGTTGTATCGCTGGGCAGAGCATCCGATGCTCAAGCATCTGGGCCGCTATTTACCGCCGGTGCTGATGGTGTTGCTGCTGATGTATGCGCTCAAGGATGCGCTGGTGACAGGCGTTGAGTTGCTGCCGTCCCTGGTTTCACTCGTGATAGTGGGAATATTGCATCTGCTGTTTCGAAATCCCTTGATCAGTATCCTGTCCGGTACCGGATTATTTATGTTTCTGACTCAAAGTGGTGTTTTGATGTGACGCTCACGCGTGGGCGTCACAGAACAGCTCGTGCAGCGTTCTGATAATGGTGATTGCGGTATCGCCGTTGAGCGAATAAAAAATGGTTTGTGATTCGCGACGTGTACGCACGAGACCGTCCCGACGCAGAACGGCCAGATGCTGAGATAATGCCGACTGACTCAGGTCGAGGCAGCGGTTGAGTTCAGATACTGACAACTCCTTGCCATCCAGGTAACAGAGTATCAGCAGCCGGCTGTCGTTACCCAACACGCGCATCAACTTCGCTGCTGCGGCCGCATTCTGTTTCATCAGTTCAAGGCTGTCTTTGGGCAGGCCTGGGGACTGGGGTTGCTGAAGACTCAGGGATTCGCTCACAAGCACTCTTCTCGATCTTGTTATTTGTCGGCAATACTATCCCATTTATGGATTGAATCCCATTCTCCTAATATATGTAGAAATCATATCCCTATACCTTATAGGTATACTTGTAAGTCCAGCATGATGAAGACATTCGGTGTTCAAAGTAGATGGATGTAAGGGAAAATCCGTATACTTTAGTCGCTACCAATACTAAAGTCGATTGTCGACAACTCGACTTGCTACCCAAGGCTCAGTACTGTCCACCAGCTTCGGGCATAAGGGAATGCCCGAATATTCCAAGAACAAAGACCGTATCGCTTATGGGGAGCACTTATGGGACTTTATCAACGTGAACATGGGGCCGAGCATCCTTACTGGAAGCTGGGACCTTTCAAGGTTCGTTTACCTTTCATACATCATCGTTGGGAATGGCCGGAAACCATCCAGGCACTGATCATGTTCGTTGTGGGCATGGCGATGATTCCGTTGCTGGAAAAATATCTTGGCCTGCCTTATGACGTGGCTTTGGCTTACGTGGTGGTCTGTGGCTTCGGTTTTATGCTGCCAACGATTCTGGGTGTTCCTATGGTGCCCGGATGGATTACCCCGGCCATTCCGGTTGTGGGTCTATACCTTGGCAATTTTGAGCCGGGTCCTGACGCAATTCGTGCGCTGATTGGCCTGCAGTTGGTCGTAACGGTGATTTTCTTTGTACTGGGGGTAACACGCCTGGGCAGTAAGCTGGTTGATCTGTTTCCATCCTCGATTAAGGGCGGCATTCTGATCGGGGCCGGTATTGCGGCCATATCGGGAGAAATCGTTGAGGGCGGGCGCCTTGCGCAGACACCGATTTCCCTGATTATTGGGGGCGCGGTAACCGGCTACATACTGTTTTCGCTGTCATTTCGTGACTGGACTGAAAAGCATCGCTGGGCTCGAATTGTCGCCGGCTACGGCATGGTTCCCGGTGCAATTATTGCCATGATCATCGGCTGGGTAGCAGGTGAGTACCCGATTCCGAATGTGGAGTTTGGACTAACGTCACCGGCATTCGACAAGATGCTGGATTACACCGTTTTCGGTGTCGGTTTGCCATCACTGGAGGTGATCTGGATGGCTGTGCCCACGGCGATTATCGCGTACATCATTGCATTCGGTGACATCATTGTCGGCAAGAGCTTGCTTGATCGTGTGGACCATCTGCGCCCGGACGAAAAGATCGAAGTCAATGTAGACCGCGTTCATCTTGTTACCGCTATCCGTAATCTGTTGCACTCACTGCTTGCTCCCTATCCGGGATTGGCGGGGCCTCTGTTTACTGGCGCCATGGCCACCATCGCTGAACGCTACCGTTATGGGCGCAAGGCAATGGACACCATCTACAGTGGTGCGAGTATTTTCTGGATCGTGGGTTTTATGGCGTTGTTCATGCTGCCGCTGGTCACCGTATTCAAACCGGTGTTGCCTATCGCGCTATCACTGACCCTGCTGATTACCGGTTACCTGTGTATCAGCGTCGGTGTTGAACAGATTGATAATGCCACGTCTATGGGGGTGGCCGGCACCATGGGGGTCGTGCTGTCAGTGTATGGTGCGGCTTATGGATTGGCCGTGGGCATCCTGTTGTATCTGCTGTTTGAGAAGCGCTCGAAACAGGCTTTGAAGGAACATGCAGGTGAAAAGCCTGAAGAACCGATCCACATCGAGGAGCGGGCCGAGGAATACGGTAACCGCTGATCGATTGGCGGGTTACTAAGAGGGATTACGGGCGAAGTCACTGCGGCTTCGCCTTTTTTTTGGTTTTGCGGTCTGCTGTGCCGAACGGGTGCAGTTTCGGCCTCCGTGCTTGGCGGCGTAGAGTGCCTGGTCTGCCTGTTTAATCACCGCTTCTGCAGTCTGGCTCCCTTCATGAGTCGAAAAGCCGATGCTGATGGTCACTTTTACAGCCTGATCCTGTTCATCTCGTTTGCGCAGCGACCGTCCCGCTTCATCATCCTCTGGGCGGCTGGAACTCCGGATTCGCATCGGATACTGGGCAACCCGCTCACGCACGGCTTCCAAAGCACCTAATACGGCCTCGTGCGAACCGCGTCGAAATACAATGGTGAACTCTTCGCCGCCGTAACGAAACAGACGGCCGCCGGCGCTGACGTGACGCAGTTGGCTGGCAACCATCCGCAATACCTGGTCACCCACATCATGTCCATAGCGATCATTGAACTGCTTGAAATGATCGATATCGAGCATGGCTATGCTGTAGCCCTTGCCAGGGCTTATCAGGTGGTGCTCCAGTGCGCGCCTCCCCGGAACGCCCGTCAATGTGTCGACAAATGCCATGTCATAGCCGTTACGGATAACGGCAATCAGCAGAACGAACTGGCCCAGTAAATGATAAAACTGACCCTGCACCCGAGAGGTTGTATCTGCCAGCGTCAAGAGAACACAGAAGCTGAGCGTAATATGGGTCAGCAGGTCGCGTCGTCCCATCATCAGGGCTAGTCCGACAGAAAGTATCATGCATCCCAGCTGCCACCAGAAAACGGCGGGACTGATCGTCAGTTGGGGCGCCAGTTGCTCAATAAATGGCCGCGGCAGGGCAGTCAATAGTTGAACCAGCTGAATAGGCTGGTATCGCCATATCAGCACAAGGCTCAGATAGCAGCCAATGACGATAAGGATGCGTGCTATCCCTGCACGTGAGAATGTACGCCGCTCAGGGACCAGCGTGATCCAGGCCTGCATCAGCGGCCAGATGAGTCCGACCAGAACCACTAAAACGTAGCTTGCCGGGTTGTCCGGTGACGAGGCGGTGGCAAGGTCATAGAGACTGGCGACAGCGCTAATGTGGAGCACCATGAGCAGAGTGCGGCTTTGCTTGAACCCAAGCGACAGCAGAATCACGATCAGGCCGACCAGCCACGGCAGACTGGCGAGAAACATCAAGTGAGCGGAAGAAAGGGCAGTGGCCAGATCATCAAGCAGCAGCGGGAGCGGGAGCAGCAATAAGGGCAGCAGGCGCAGGGCCGGTTTCCAAATCATCTGGGTAATGCTCTGAAGCAGATGAAAAGGTGTATTCTAACACCGACGATCGCAGACGTCTCACCTCCTTGCCAGGACAAAGTGGTTCAGGTGTGACGTGGCGCGTTTACTTTTTTGAGCCCTGCGGGCTATGCTCAGAACGAATGTCTAGGGAAGCGAGGGTACTATGAATCAGTACGGGCGTTTGCTGGTCAGTCTGGCCGCTGACGAGCATCGGGGTGAAGTGCTGCAGAAGCTGAAGCGCCTGAGTACCTCCGAATCGAAAGTGGAACTGTTCAGCTGTGTGTATTCAGCGGCATTGGCAGGAAGCTACCTGTTCGATACTGAAGGGCGTCAGCATGCGATTCAGTCGCTGTTACGGAAGGTTGAAAAGGGATTGGCTTCCCATGTGGACAAGCTTCAGCACCAGAATATTGATGTCGGTGCTGATGTCTATTGGGATCGTGATCTGGCCGAAGGGCTGGTGCGAAAGGTGCTGCGCTATAAACCCGATCTGGTCATTCATGCTCCAGAGGCTCACGCAAATGCCTTGCAGCAGTTGTTATCGGCACCCGACTGGCGCCTGTTGCGTCAGTGCCCTGCACCGCTTCTGCTGAGCAAGAAGGCTCAATGGAATGATCGCCCCGTGATTGCGGCTGCTATCGATCCATTCCATCTTGATGACGCAGCGGCGGAGCTGGATCAGCAATTGTTACAGCATGCGGCTGGCCTTGCACAGCAGCTGGATGGTGAGCTGCATGTATTGCACGTTTTCAACACGCTGCCACATTCGGCGATTTTCGACGAGCATCTGGTCGTGGACTATGAAGCGCTGCAAAAAAAGGTTCGAGAGGAGCATCATGCGCGCATCGATGAGCTGATCGCACCCTATGGGCTGTCAATCAAGGATCCCTGTGTGCACCTGCTGGAAGGAGAGCTTCATCAGCTGGTTCCGGACTGGGCGGAGGAAACATTGGTTGATGTGCTGGTGATGGGAAGTCTGGCGAGGGGATTCATCGATCGTCTGCTCTTGGGCAGTTCCGCCGAGCGATTGATGGACAAAGTTAATTGTGATCTGTTGATTCTTAAACCGGACAGCTTTAGCTGCCCGGTGAGTGAATTTTAAAGTGCAAACTCGGCCCAGATGGGGGCGTGGTCGGATGGCTTCTCCATGCCCCTGATCTCATAGTCGATACCGGCATCAGTACATTTTTCCAGCAAGACTTCTGTTGCCATGATCGCATCGATACGCAGGCCCCGCTTCGGCTCGTCATCAAAGCCACGGCTGCGGTAGTCAAACCAGCTGAACAAGCGGTCTTCATTCGGGTGCAGGCGGCGGAAGCTGTCGTGCAGTCCCCACTCGTATAAATGGGACATCCACTCCCGCTCTTCCGGCTGAAAACTGGTCTTGCCGGTTTTCAACCAGCGTTTGCGATTGGGTTCACCAATCCCGATATCCTTGTCATCCGCGGAGATATTAAGGTCGCCCATGACGACCAGCGGCTGATCAGGGCTACATTCTGATTGCAGATGCTGTAAAAGATCAGCATAGAAACGACGCTTGGCAGGGAACTTGATCGGGTGATCAATGTTCTCCCCCTGGGGGAAATAGCCGTTAAGTACACGCACTGTCTGGCCGCTCGAGCTGACAAAATCTGCCATGATCATGCGTCGCTGTGCATCGGCTTCATCACCCGGGAAGCCATACTGCACATTCAACGCAGGTTGCCTGGAGATCAAACAAACGCCGTAGTGGGTTTTCTGTCCGTGATAGACCACGTGATAGCCCAAAGCCTCTATTTGCTCGACGGGAAACTGGTCATCGGCCACTTTTGTTTCCTGAATACCAATAACATCAGGCTGATGCTTATCGATCAGACATTCCAGCTGGTGCATGCGGGCGCGAATGCCATTGGTGTTAAAGGAGATCAGCTTCATATAGATCCTTAGCGTGCCTAATTTTCCAAAGCGTTAATGGTATCAGAAAATCTGAACGGGTCAGGGGTGGCTTGATCGTGATTGGCGATCACTGCTAAGGCGTGTTTACTATTGGGGCATAAAGACTAGGGTGGTTACAATGAGTCAGGGTTCTCAATATTTCAAGGAGGCACAGTGGCACATTTTGATTATGACCTGTTTGTGATTGGCGCAGGTTCCGGTGGTGTGAGGGCTGGCCGAATGGCGGCGGTTGAAGGTGTCAGAGTCGCCGTTGCTGAAGATCGTTACCTTGGGGGTACCTGCGTCAACGTGGGGTGTGTTCCCAAAAAGCTCTATGTCTACGCGTCACACTATGCCGAGACCTTTCATGAAGCAGAAGGTTATGGTTTCAAGGCGCAGGGCGTTGAATTCGACTGGCCGACTCTGAGAGACAACAAGAAACAGGAAATCAGCCGTCTTAATATCATCTATACCCAACTGATGGAAAGTGCCGGCTGCGACTTGATCCACGGCCGAGCCGAGATTATTGGCGAGCACCAGGTTCGGGTGGGTGATAAGACGTATACGGCCGAACGTATTCTGGTGGCTACCGGTGGCTGGCCATTCATTCCCGACTTCGAGGGGCGTGAGCACGTCATTAGCTCCAATGAAGTGTTTGATTTGGAATGCTTCCCGCAGGATGTGCTCGTGGTCGGTGGCGGCTACATCGCTGTGGAATTTGCAGGCATTTTTGCGGGTTTGGGTGCCAATACCGAACTGATCTACAGAGGGGATCTATTCCTGCGGGGGTTCGACCAGGAAGTCCGTGAGTTTACCGCTCAGGAGGTTGCGAAGAAGGGGGTTGGGCTGAATTTCAATTGCAATATTGAAACTGTTCACAAGCTGGATTCGGGGCGTTTGCAGGCGCGGCTAACGGATGGGCGCGTGCTCGAAGCAGATCAGATCCTCTATGCGACCGGTCGAGTACCGAACAGCCGTGGTCTTGGGTTGGAATCCGTAGGGGTGGCGCAACAGGATAATGGCGCCATCATCGTTAATGACAGCTTTCAGACCAGCGTGCCTTCCATTTATGCAATTGGTGATGTGATCGACCGGGTGCAGCTAACGCCTGTTGCTTTGGCCGAGGGTATGGCACTGGTGCGGCACTTATACGCGCAAGGCAGTCCGGAAGTGGATTATGAGCTGATTCCGACCGCGGTGTTCTGCCAGCCCAATATCGGGACCGTGGGGCTGACAGAAGAACAGGCCAGAGAGCGTTATGCTGAGGTCAAGGTGTTCAGGTCAGAGTTTCGTGCTCTCAAGCATACACTCAGCGGCAGTGATGAGCGGACGCTGATGAAAATGATCGTGGACGCTGAAACTGACCGTGTACTGGGTGTTCACATGGTGGGTGCCGAGGCCGGTGAAATTATTCAGGGCATCGGTGTAGCACTGAAAGCTGGTGCAACCAAGGCTGTTTTCGACAGTACCATCGGTATTCACCCGACCGCAGCTGAAGAGTTCGTTACCATGCGGCAACCGGTACGTTAATTCCCTATACGAGTACAAAAAAGCCGGCTGAAGCCGGCTTTTTTGTTATTGAGGGGGTAGCCAAAGGCTTAATTTGCGGAACCAGTTGAGCGATGACAGCTGTTCACGCAATTGCTCCTCGAGCTCTCGGGCGCTCAAGCCGGTATGGCTCAGCAGCTGATGAAACTGCGGCGAAGCCTTGATGTCCAGATCGATAAACTCGGGATGATAGTAAAGGATCAGTTCGTAGTCGGGGTTTTCACCCAGGATGCGACTCATAGTGGCATCCAAGTGCTGACTGACCTCACGCCGCGAAGGCATCACCGGGCAGAAAACATCGCCATGAATTTCGTCATCGTAGGTATCGATATGGAAGATGACATGGCCTATGTTGTCGAAGCGGTTTTGAAGTTTACAGACGACGTTATCGCCGATGTAATGGCCTTCCGCAGCACTCAGGTGTGGAGCAACCTGAAGGTGCATCTCCAGCAGACTTTGATTGCCCATGAGTCGGCTTTTGAAGCTGTGAACGTTGATTACGCCATCTACGCTCAGAACCTGTTCACGCAGCTCTTCGACACGGTCTTCAGGAAGGGCTGTATCAACCAGTTCTGTAACACTCTTGGCAACCAGGTCCCAGCCGATTTTACCGACCAGAAGGGCAACGAGAACAGCTGCCAGGGCGTCCAGCCACCATACTCCTGCCATCGCTCCGGCAACGGCAAGGAGGACAACAATGGATGAAAGTGCGTCTGTCCGGCTGTGCCAGGCATTGGCAATAATGAGATCGGATTGCAGTTTTTTCCCGATCTTGAGTGTGTAACGGAATATCCATTCCTTGCCCACTATGGACAATGCAGCAGCCAGCAAGGCTGGCCAGGTGGGAAGGGGGGGATGCTCCACCGCAAAGAGCAAGCTCACACTGTCGTAGGCCATAGCGCCGCCAACGCCAACTAGGACGACACCCAAAGCTACGGTTCCGACGGTTTCAAAACGACCGTGTCCCCATGGGTGGCTATCATCCGGAGCGCGGTGAGAAAGGCGTAGTACGGCTACCACCATGAAATCGGTCAGCAGGTCGGAAAGCGAGTGAATACCATCTGCAATGAGGGCGCTTGAATTTGCAATTACACCTATCAGAATCTTGAGAACACCCAGCACAGTATCCAGAACGGCCCCGATGATGGTGACACGTTCGGCTGCCCGGCGACGTTGATCAAGTTGCTCCTGCATGGGTTCCGTACTCCGCTGAAAACAGCCAGCTATTGTACCTTTATATGGTCATACACTCTAGGGCGGCTCTTGTATCTGGTTCTGCAGACATCGCAACATATTGATTATAAAGAACAAAAAACACCTGTACAAAAAATGTACAATCTGTGTCGAAGCAAGAAATTATGGGTGCTGAAGCACTTTGGTAATGAAATTTTCACAGTGTTATCCACAGTAGATGTGGGTAGGCTGACGCAAGCCAGCGATCACGCGGATTACACCCAATGCTGACATTGTTCCTTCATGCTGTATCACTTAACATGTTGGGTCGTTTCGGTTTGCTCAGGATGGCTTTCCATGCAGTCTTCGTATCTCACCCAGTTGATTCTTCCTCTGGCGCTGTTCAGTATCATGCTGGGGGTGGGAATGACGCTGAATCGTTCCGATTTCATTCGATTGTGGCGAATGCCTGGTGCTGTTCTGCTTGGGGTAGTGGGGCAGCTGATCCTGCTGCCGTTGCTGGGGGGACTAGTGCTATGGATGGCAAACCTGCCGCCACTGCTGACGGTCGGGCTGATGATCCTGACATTCGCCCCCGGAGGGGCGACTTCCAACATGCTGACGTTGCTGGCCCGAGGTGATACGGCCTTATCCATCACCCTTACAGCTGTTACAAGTCTGATAACACCCTTCACCTTGCCTCTCTTGACGGTGCTGACATTGCACTTTTACGGGTTGTCAGATGAGCTACCTGATTTCCCGGTAGTGATCACGATTCTGAAGTTCATGCTGGTGACATTGCTACCGGTTGGGTTGGGGCTCTTGGTCGCAAGCTGGAAGCCGGATTGGTGTGGTCGTTTATTGAAGCCCGTTAAGGTTTGTTCGCTGGTCTTTATGATCGGAATTGTGACAGCGATCGTTCGCGCCAATTGGGATCGCCTTCCTGAGTTGATCGTCCAGGTGGGTCCTGTTGCGCTGTTGTTGGCGGTTGTTGCGATAGTGGCGGGTTACCTGTTGGCAAGATTGGCGGGAATGCCGGATGAGCGGCGTGTGACCTTGGCAATTGAAGTGGGTATTCAGAATGCCGGGACGGCCCTGCTGGTGACCGGTGGCTTACTACAGAGCGCGGAAATGTCTGCCAGCGCGCTTATCTATGGCGTGATGATGCAGCTGCCTGCGCTGTTGATACTGGGCTGGCGTAACCGTGATCTGGTGATCCAGCCCGTGCGAGTGAGAGACAGCTGAGTCTCGTACCTCAGTCGATGCCTGTGATCTTGTGTGTCTGCAAGCTCAGGCGCCACTGAGGGTGTGCCATGCAGTAGTCGATGCAGCGTCGTGTATGTGCGCTCTGCAGGGGGCTGTCCAGTGGTTGCAGGAAAAAATGGCGGAAATTCAGATGTGAGAAACGTTCCGGCGGTGCCGCACTTTGCGGAAAAACCAGCTTGAGTTCGTCGCCTTCTGTGATGATGACATCACTGCTGCCCTTGGGGCTGACGCAAATCCAATCGATACCGGACGGGAGCGGTTTGGTGCCGTTGGTTTCAATGGCAATTTCAAAACCCCGTGCATGCAGAGCATCGATCAAGGGTGTATCCAGTTGAAGTGCAGGTTCTCCACCGGTGCAGACTACGTAGCGTTGGCCTTCATGAGTATCTGGCCATAAGCTTTCGATCCGTTCAGCCAGTGCTTCAGCGTCGCTGAACTTGCCACCGTTCTGGCCATCGGTGCCAATGAAATCGGTATCGCAGAAGTCACAAATAGCGTTGTGACGGTCCTGTTCTCGACCGCTCCACAGGTTACAGCCGGTGAAGCGGCAAAAGACAGAGGCGCGGCCGCTCTGAGCGCCTTCACCCTGCAATGTGTAGAAAATTTCTTTAACGCTGTACATGCATGCTCCTGCTGATTGAGGCGTCAGTGTATCGGCAATTTGATAATGATCAAGCCGTGCAGGCAAAACAGGCTGATGCCGGACAAAATGAACCGCAGTCGAGGGCAAGAGGGGATTGGCGGGTAAAGAACGCCAAGCGAATTGGCTCGGCGTTAGAGTGGGATCAGGCTTCGGGTTCACCGCCAAAGGCGTCAAGCAATTCCGGCAGGAGGCGAGCATACTCCAGTCCCATGCGTGCCAATTCGGTATCCCGTGCGGCAAGCACATCTTCGGGAGTATCGGCATCCAGTTGCTCGCGATATTCGTCACTGAGGCGAAGTCGATGCAGGCTCAGGTCTTCATGAAGTACAAAGCGAATCTGCTGCTGCCAGTCGAGCGCGAGCCTTTTGACGAGCATACCGGCACTCAGATGAGCACTGATTTCATCACATAGCAGGTCCTGACCTTTGGCACTGATCTTACTGCCTTCGGTCATCGGGTCACGCAATTCGCATTCATCTTCCAGAGCCCAGCCTTGCGGCATAGCCTCTCCCTGCAACCATGACGTCATCACTTTATCGGCTGAGATGCAGGTCTGGGGCAGTTTGACGATCAGTGAGCCCAAGGCCTCACGCAGTTGATTGAGGAGCTCTTCGGCGCGCTTGTGACTGGATGCATTGACGACAATCCACCCTTGCTGGGGCATCAGCACGGCTTCAGTGCGTCGACGCCGAGTAAAACTGCGCGGCAGCAAATCCATGATGACGTCATCCTTGAGCTGTAACTTCTCCTTGCGATAGACCTTGCGCGACTGCTCGGCTTCGATCAGTGCAACTTTTTCGTCAAGTTGTTCGCGAACGACACTGGCGGGGAGGATCCGCTCCTCCTGCATCAGGTTGACCAGCAGAAAACCGTTGCTGCTGAATACCAGCATGTCTTCTGCTTCTGAAACTGGACAGCCCCAGCCGCTCCGGCTCATTTCCTGGCTGCCGCAGGGCGTGAACGGATGCGCGCTGAGAGCTTGTTCAAGGTGCTCTTGAGTCAGGCCGGCAGGGGGATCAAAGCGGTAGAAAATAAGGTTTCGAAACCAGAGCATGATGTCTCCCAAAAAAATGTCATTTGCTGAGCATGGGGATTCTAACGTGGCTGGCGCTCATGTTCACTGAGAAGCGTCGACGAGGGCTCTGTCGATCGCCTGATCGAGATAGTATCCGTAAAACTCGGTTGAACTGATGCCCACCAGCGGCTTATCCAATACATCCCCATCAAGGTCCAGCATCAAAACACTGGGAAAGAGGCTGACGCCATAACGATCTGCCAGAGTCTTGTGGCTAACGCTGTTGCCATTTTGGTCCACCACCTCACCACCCATGCCAACTTTCAGCTCGCGCACAATGAGCTCGTCCCTTTGCCGGTTGTGCAATGGCAGCAGAAAATCGCTTCGTACAGTGTCGCAGTAGGGGCAATCAGGCTGTGAAAACATGAGCACCAGCAGTGTGTTGGCTGGATAGGATTCGCGCAGGGCTGCAAGGCCTGTAAATGGCGATAGTGCTTCGCTGGCCCTGCAGGGAGCGCAAAGCAACAAAAAAAACAGGATGGCAATCGGCTTCATGGCAGCTCCTCCCTGACCATGCCTATTGGAGTAGGTAGCTGATCAGTATACCTGTGATATAGGTCTGCAGTCGCTGGCAGATACGCGGAAGCTCAGTGTGAGGCTGGCAGTTTGTTGGGCTTGAGGTTCAGGCTGTGAATCCAGGTCTGGCACAAGCCTGAACCATCAAATAGGGCAGCACAAATGAAGAGGTCTGTCCCTTGGATCAGAGGCCTTCATAAGCCAGCAGGGAGTAGACGGGGATGCCTGCTTCCTGAATGCGGGTAGAGCCCTGCAGGTCCGGCAGGTCAATCAGGGCAGCGGCTTCAATAACTTCAGCACCGAGCTTCTTGATCAGGGTGCAAGCTGCCAGCAATGTGCCACCAGTCGCTATCAAGTCATCAAACAGAAGGACGCGATCACCTGTTGTAACTGCGTCGGTCTGCATTTCAACGGCGGAAGTGCCGTATTCAAGCGTGTATTCCTGGTGGATGGTTTCACCCGGAAGCTTGCCTTTCTTGCGCACCAGAACCAGTGGCAGATTGAGCTGATATGCCATGATAGCGCCGAAAAGAAAGCCACGTGCATCGATACAGGCAATATGAGTAATGTCACTGTCTATGTAGCGCTGAATGAAGCATCGGAAACCATGCGCATTGCCTTGGGATCCTTGAAGATCGGTGTAACATCGCGAAACACGACTCCAGGTTCCGGCCAGTCCTCAAGCGAACGGATCACGGATTTGACATAGAATTCATCGTAGGACATTCGGTAACTCCCAGTTGGCGCTCAATTGATATAACTCAATGCCGCAGTGACGGAATACAGGTGTAATGCAGGGGTTGGGTTACACATTGAGATGGCTACTTCATTGTGCAACTTGGGACGTAGCTTCACACGAAGCTACGTCTTTTTTTATTCGGGCGGGTGCTGTGCTTAACCAATGTGGACGGCTCTCGGTGCTCAGGAAGTAGATTGTTCCTGATGAGTGGGACACTCGCCATCACGGGATTCGCCAGACAGGCGATACATCTCTTCAAGATTGGTCAGTTCGACCTCTTTGCCGTCAACGCGCATCAACTCCATCTTTTGAAAGCGAGTAAAAATACGGCTGACCGTTTCCACGGCGAGGCCAAGGTAGTTGCCAATTTCATTGCGGGACATGGACAGACGGAAGTTCGAAGCCGAGTAGCCCCGTGCCTTGAACCGCTGAGAGAGCTTGAGCAGGAAGGTCGCAACACGCTGTTCAGCGTTTTTCTTGGACAGCAACAGCATCATCTGCTGATCATCACGCAACTCTTTGCTCATGCTGCGCAACATCTGGCGACGCAGCTCGGGCATTTGCCCTGAAAGCTCGTCAAGACGCTCAAACGGAATTTCGCAAACGGTAGTGGTTTCCAGCACTTTAGCGGACATCGGATAGGTTTCAGCGTCATAACCGCTTAGACCTACGAGCTCGCCGGGGAAATAAAAGCCGGTGATCTGCTCCTCACCTTCGTTTGTCAGCGTGTAACTCTTGATCGTGCCCGCGCGAATTGCAAAAACCGAGCTGAACGGCTCGCCCTGGTGGAACAGGTGTTCACCTTTTTTCAGTGGTCGACTTTTTTCGATGATGTCATCCAGACGGTCGATGTCGGTCAGGTCCAGTGAGACAGGCAGGCAGAGAGAACTCAGGCTGCAGGTCTTGCAGTGTACCTGGGACAGGCTATGTAGCTTTCCTTGATTTTTGCAGTCGGCCATGAGGGCATCCTTTGGTTGGTTAGTCACACGATGGCTATACGCCGCATTATGTAACATTTACCCTCGGGGGTGAAGCGAAAGGCCCGTGAACCGGGCCTCGACTTTAGATGATGCGTGAGAAATTCTGAGAGTGTTGCTTTTTGGGGATATAAGCATCAAACGCCATGCAGATGCGACGAATGAGCAGGCGGCCTGCAGGGGTTACTTCGATTCCGGTTGGCGACAGATGGACCAGACCGTCGGAATTAAACTGCAGCAGTTCCTCTTGTTCATCAGCAAAATACTGGTCAAAGTCGATGTCGAAACGCTGTTCGACGGCCTTTTTATCCAGCTTGAACTGGCAGATCAGCTCGGTGATTACCGCGCGACGGATATGGTCATCGAAATTCAGTTCTACACCACGCTTGACCGCATGCTGCTGTTGCAGCACGGCCTGGCTATAAGCCGAGATGTCGTGTTCATTCTGATAATAGACATTACCGATTTGGCTGATCGCCGAGACTCCCATGGCCACAAGGTCGCAGTCGGCATGTGTGGTATAGCCCTGGAAGTTGCGATGCAACTTGCCACTTTGCTGCGCTATGGCCAATTCATCGTCAGGCTTGGCAAAATGATCCATGCCAATGTAGACATAGCCTGCGTCCAGCAGTCTGTTGATACTGTTTTGCAGTATGGCCAGCTTCTCTTCAGCAGAAGGCAGGTCTTCGGCGCGTATATGCTTCTGTGAACGGAAGCGGTCAGGCAAGTGAGCATAATTGAAGACCGACAGGCGGTCAGGGCTCATTGCAATGACGGTATCAAGGGTCTCTTCGAAGCTCTGCTCTGTCTGGTGCGGAAGACCATAGATGAGGTCCATGTTGATCGACTTGAATCCCAGCTCGCGGGAACGATCCAGAACGGCGCGGGTCTGTTCGGTTGGCTGAACACGATTGACTGCCTCCTGAACTTTCAGATTAACATCCTGTACGCCAAGACTGATGCGGTTGAAGCCGATTTCCCGCAGGACACCCAGAGTGTCATGACCTGCCTCACGGGGGTCGATCTCGATGGAATAGTCACCGAGGTCGTCATCGCGCAAATTGAAATTGCGACGCAGGGCCGCCATCAGTTCCCGCATCTGTTCGTCACTGATGAACGTAGGAGTACCGCCGCCCCAATGAAGCTGATTGACGGTTCGGTCTCCACGATACCACTGCGAAAGCTGATCCATCTCCTGATACAGGGTGTCGAGGTAGGGTTGGGCTTTCTTGCGGTTACGGGTGATCACCTTGTTACAGGCACAGTAATAACAGACATGTGCACAGAAAGGGATGTGAACATACAGCGACAATGGCGCATTTACGTCGGCGCTCTCTCTTCCGGCGGCGATCAGCTGGTCAGCGGTAAGACCCGAGTCAAACTGAATGGCGGTCGGGTAGGAGGTATAGCGAGGGCCGGCAAGGTCATAACGACGAATAAGATCAAGATCCCAGCTGACATTGCTCTGTTGAGTCACAACTACACCTCACGGATAAAATCAAAGGGGGCATTATAGGCTGTGGGCGAACACAGGGGCTTGATAAGTATCAAGCGTGCGGCAGCCATAGCTGCCATGGCAAGGTTGCGAGGCCAAACAGCATGACAAGAATACCGGCACCCCTGCGAACGCCGTTCTGTTGCATCAACTGACGCAGCTGCCGAGCAAGCAGTGCAGTCGTCATCATTGCCGGAAGGGTTCCCAGACCAAACATCAGCATCAGGGTTGCACTGCCTGTCGGCCCGTCACTGATGCTGCCTGCCCAAATCAGGGTGGTATATACCAGGCCGCAGGGCAGCCAGCCCCAGAGTCCACCAAGCGCCAAAGACCTGGGCAGAGTATTGGCAGGCAGGAGCGACCGGCTGATGGGCTGAATGCGCTTCCAAAGATGCCCGCCCAAACGCTCGAGATAGGCAGCACCTTGCCACCATCCAGCGATATACAATCCGGTGACAACCATGATCAGTGCGGCCAAGGTCCTGAGTCCGATTGTCAGTTCAGGGCTACTGGCCAGTGATTGCCCCAGGAAGCCCATCAACACACCAGCAATCATGTAGCTGAATACGCGACCAAGATTGAATGCCACCAGCAGAGGCAAGCCTCCGGACCCGGCTGCCCCACGACTCATGGCAACGCTACCGGCGATACCGCCACACATGCCGACACAATGTGTACTGCCGGCGAGCCCAAACAGCAGGGCTGAAAGGATGTGAGTCGGGTCAATCAAGACTTATGATCCTGCTTGTCATCCTTGGCTGGGCGAGCGTCGTCCGGGATCAGCTGTTCATCATCCTCAAAAAGAATCCGGTGCGCAGGCGATTCGAGATCATCAAACTGGCCTTGTCGGACACTCCAGAAAAAAGCCCAGAGTGCGACACTGACCAGTATGATGGCGATTGGAATCAACAGGTAGATGATTTCCATTAATTACTCCCGGAGCTTGCGACGAATCCGTGGCAGGCGAGATAAACGCATGGCGTTGCCAACCACGATCAAAGAACTTGCGGACATGCCGACTGCTGCCATGTATGGGGCAATAAACCCCATAGCGGCAAGCGGCAGGGCGACAAGGTTATACAACAGTGCCCACGACAGGTTTTCACGAATCACCATGCGTGTCTTCCGAGCTACCATGAGCGCCAGTGCGAGCCTTTCCAGTTCGCTTGAAATCAGAACGGCGTCGGCACTGGTTTTGGCAAGATCAGTGGCAGATCCCATGGCAATGGAAGTACGTGCACCTGCGAGTACAGGAATATCATTGATTCCATCACCGACCATGATCACGCTGGCACCATTGCTCTGCAGTTCATTTATATAGGCCAGTTTCTGGTCAGGAGAAACGCCCTGTTTGACGGTCTCTATACCAAGCTCATCAGCAACACGAGCCGCTGCAGATGAGTCATCTCCGGTTAGCATGCCAACCTTGAGCCCGAGACGCTTTAATACGTTGAGGGTAAAAGCGGCATCCTTTCGAATTTGGTCATCAAGAGCGAACCAGGCCAAAGGCCCCTGGTCATCAGACAGCAGAAGCCATTGCCGTTCATGGTCAGGCTGATCTGGCGTGACACCCTGATACAGCTCAGCCGCATAACTGGGCTTGCCAATGCGGTAGCGTACTCCTTCTACTTCACCCTCAACCCCGGCATTAACCTTTACGCGGGTGTTGACGGACGGAATCTGGAAGTATGGATGAAATGCACGCGCAATGGGGTGCTCCGAAGCCTGTTCCAATGCGGCAGCAATAGAGTAGGGGTTGATGCTATTAAGTTCACGTGCCGGCTGCATCTGCTGAATACTGAGATTACCCTCAGTCAAAGTGCCGGTTTTATCGAAAATAATGTGGGTGGCGCTGGCCAGTCCTTCCAGTACGTGGCCTCGGGTAATCAATAAACCCTGCTGGCGCAAGGTGCCCGTTGCTGCTGTCAGAGCGGTGGGTGTTGCCAGGCCCAGCGCGCAGGGACAGGTCACGACCAGCACAGAAAGGGTTATCCAGAATGCATCCTCTGGTGATATGAAATACCAGCTGCCAGCAACAGTCGCAGAGGTTATCAGAACTGCAAGCACAAAGTAGCGTGCAACACGATCCGCAATGCGAGCGGTAACAGGTTTTTCTGCATGCGCACGGTCAAGCAGGCCGACTATGGCTGAAAGGCGCGTATTAGGTCCGACATCGGTGATTCGAATCTTCAGCGGATGCTCAACATTGATGGTACCGCCGACAACAGGATCGTCGATGTTTTTGCTGATTGGCAGGTATTCTCCGGTCAAGGCTGACTCATCGACAGCACTGCTGCCTTCTAGAATGATGCCATCCGCAGGTAATGTGTGGCCGGGCCTAACCAGAACCACGTCGCCAGGTTTGAGTTCGGTGGCCGGAACCATTTTTTCTCGGCCCTCTTCCAGTAGGGTGGCACTGGCCGGAAGAAGATCAAGCAATGCGTTCCCCGCCTTGCCCGTGCGATGACGAGCCTGCATCTCAATGTAGCGACCAATGAGCAGGAAAAAGGTGAACATGGTGACCGAATCGAAATAGACTTCGCCGGTATTCATGATCGTCGCCCAGACACTGGCAAGATAGGCGCCACCAATGGCAATCGATACAGGAACATCCATGCTCAACTGACGAGTCTTCAGGTCTCTGAAAGCCGTCAGGAAAAAGGGTCGAGCTGAATAAAGGACGACAGGAGTGGCAAGAATCAGGCTGCTCCAGCGAATGAACTCGACGAATCGAGCTTCCATATCCTGAAGTGCACCAGCATACAGGGCGATTGCCATCATCATGACCTGCATCATGCCGACACCGGCAACGCCGAGGCGCCTGATCGCGCGCTTATTCTCCTGCTCCAGCAGCTGCTCTTCACGGTTTGGGTGGAACGGATGGGCCTTGTACCCTATGCGAAGCACCTCTCCGAATAACTTGCTGAGCTTGGTTTGGCTGGGGTCCCAGACTAAACGAGCGCGATGGTTGGTCATGTTGACGCTGAACTGGGAAACGCCTGGCTGCTGGCTGAGGTGGTGCTCAAGGAGCCAGACACAAGCAGCGCAGGTAATGCCTTCGATAACCAGCATGGCTTCGGCTTGCTCATCGCCGGTGTGGCGAACGAACTCGGCCTGGATGGCTTCAGAATCATAGAGCGCCAACTCATCTGCCAGGTGGGCCTCACTGCTGATGCGTGAGTCCATAGTAGTCGCCGAGGCGTCGCGATGGCGGTAGAAACCATCCAGCCCGCCATCAACAATGGTCTGTGCGACTGCCTGGCAGCCGGGACAGCACATCGATTTTTGTTCACCACCAATGATGGTGGTGTAATCAGTACCTGGTGGGACGGGCAGCCCGCAGTGGAAGCAGGGTGCCAATGCCTGTGTCCTTTGAACGCTCATGTTTTAACTCACTGTTGAGGGGCCAGAGAGTATTGGAGCTGTTCGGTATACGGAGGCAAAATCTCCTGACGCAACTGCCAGCTTTCATTGTCAGGCGAGAGGGAAAGATAGCGCTTGCCGCTGATATGGCCCTCGAGGCTACCGGCATAAAGTCCTTTGCCATCGACACTGCGCAGAATAAGGATCTGGTCGTACTTCTGATGAGTCGGGTGAATGATGTTGAGATTAAGAATCTGTGGCTGTTCTTCAAGATTGCCGGTAAGCCGCAGATTGATATCGCCTGTAAGTGTGTCCAGTCGCAAATCTGCGTTGAGATCCAGTGCGCGCGCCGCATCGGCCTTGGAAGTGTCGATGTTCATGCCTCGTGCGACTTTATAGTAATCCTCCTTGACCACTCCGTCACTGGTGGTAACAGCGACGTACATGAAGAAGGTGGAATAAATCAGCACAGCGATCAGCGGTGCCAGAATAAACCAGAGCCAAGGCTGTTTGAACCAGGGAGCAGGGGGGGGGACGTGCGTGTTCATGACACTCCTTGCATAAAAAGACGGCCGGGATGAACCGGCCGTCATTCTAAACTAATTTAACGTTTCCGGGGACTATCGTTGAGGAATAGGACCAAGGAAACGGCTTTCAGTTTCAATTCTGATGTTGGAATTATCAACCGCCTCAACCATGAACTGAATGGTTGTGTTGTTGGACTTGAGGATATCCGGGTCAATTTGCAGCCGAACCGGGTATGACAACAATTCACCTGCAGCAACCGCTATATGAGTGTCGGTCGCGATTTCCAGTCCCTGCAGGCCTGAAACGGAAATGATGTAACGATGATCGGTCTGCTCCTTGTTGGCAACCTTCAAGGTGTAGACGTTTTCAATCAGGCCTGAGGGCGTATTGTTGTAAAGCTGGCCGCGGTCACGAATAACATCCACTTCAAGAGGGACGCGATCGGTCAATGCCCAGATGAAGGCACCGAACATGGTGATGAGGGCGACAAAATATCCTATCAGGCGTGGGCGCAGCAATTTTGTCTGCTTGCCGTTGAGTGAGTGTTCGGTGGTGTAACGCACGAGGCCTCGTGCATAGCCCATACGATCCATCATGTCATCACAGGCATCTACGCAGGCGCCACAGGCAACACACTCATACTGGAGGCCATCGCGAATATCGATCCCGACAGGGCAGACATGTACGCAAGCATGGCAGTCAATACAGTCGCCTAGTCCCGTATCATCCTTAACAGCGTTCTTCTTGCGGCTGCCACGGGGTTCGCCACGTGCTTCGTCATAGGAAATGATGAGCGTATCCTGGTCAAACATGACGCTCTGGAAGCGTGCATAGGGGCACATATAGATGCAGACCTGCTCACGCAGCCATCCGGCATTGCCATAGGTCGCAACCGTGAAGAACGCCAGCCACCAGGTTTCCCATGGGCCAAGATCCCATGCCAGGATGTTGGGAATGAGCTCGCGAATGGGAGAAAAATAGCCCACGAAGGCGATTGCAGAAGCGATTGCAATCAGTATCCAGATAAGATGTTTGGCGCTTTTTCGAATCGCTTTTTCCTTGCTCATGGGTTGCTTGTCCATGCGCATGCGCTTGTTGCGATCGCCTTCCGTGATGCGCTCAGCCCAGATAAACAGCCAGGTCCAGACAAATTGTGGGCAGGAATAACCACACCAGAGACGTCCGGCAAACACCGTAACGAAGAAGAGGGTGAAAGCCAGAATGATAAGCAGCCATGAAAGCAGCATGAAGTCCTGAGGCCAAAAGGTCAGGCCGAAAATATGGAATTGGCGATTGGGGAGGTCAAACAGGACGGCTTGGCGTCCATCATACTGAATCCAGGATACGCCATAGAACATAGCGAGCATCATGAAGCTGGAGATGATGCGCAGATTCTTAAACAAGCCTTTATAGAACTTGACGTAAATATGTTCGCGCTTGGCATAGAGGTTGTAGTTTTCAACCTGGTCCTTGCCTTCCTTGCGAGGTGTTACGTCTTTTACCGGTATCTGATTCATTCCAGTACCTACTGCTGATTGCGTCGACAGGTCAATTCCTAATCTATTAGGAATCCTGAATATTATACTAGTTCGACAATAAAAAAGGCGACATGACTTGCGTCATGCCGCCTTTTCTTCAGCACTACGACATTACTTGTTGGACAAGCTGTAGACGTATGCTGAGATCAGCTGGATCTTGTCCTCAGACAGAAGGTCTTTCTGTGCCGGCATTACGCCAGCGCGGCCAGCACGGATGCTGTGAGCAACCTGCTTGAATGAGCCGCCGTAGAGCCAGATGTCGTCAGTCAGGTTAGGAGCGCCCAGTGCATGCATGCCTTTGGCATCAGCTCCGTGACATGCGGTGCACAGTGCCTGGAACTGCTTCTCACCATTGGCAACGTCAGTACCTGGAGCTGCTTCCTGGCCGCTCAGGGTCAGAACGTAGCTAGCTACGTCACGGACACCGTCTTCGCCCAGTACGTCAGCCCACGCAGGCATACCACCGTTGCGACCGTTTGCAATGGTCTGCTTGATAGTGGCAGGATCGCCACCGTACAGCCAGTCATTGTCGGTCAGGTTCGGGAAGCCGATGGCACCAGTGCCAGCTGAACCGTGACAAACGGAACAGTTGTTGGCGAACATGCGCTGACCCATTTTCAGGCCTGCTTCGTTCTCCGGCTTCTGCAGATCTTCGATAGACAGTGCAGCGTACTTGGCAAATACCGGACGGTATACTTCTTCAGCATGCTGCATTTCCGCTTCCCACTGGTTGGCGGAAGTCCAGCCCAGCATGCCTTTGAAGTTACCCAAACCCGGGTACAGCATCAGGTAGCCCAGACCGAAGATAACGGTGGCAACGAACAGGTAGAACCACCACTGCGGCAGCGGGTTGTCATACTCTTCAATGCCGTCAAAGGAATGGCCAACGGTTTGGTCAGTCGTTTCCTTGAATTTTTCACTCTTGCGTGTCGCGAAGAGTAGCCATGTGCAGCCGAAGATGACTGCCAGGGTAATTACAGTTACCCATGCGCTCCAGAAAGCACTCATTTGTTGTCTCTCCTGTTATGGGTCCCTTCCTGGTCTTGCTGCTTTTCTTCATCCTGCTTCTCTTCGTCCGCGAAGGGGAGCTGTGATGCTTCATCAAAGCCTTTTTTGTTGCCGGGCAACAAGACCCATGCAAACAGCCCGATGAAGGTGAGCAGCATTACAACCGGCAGATAGGGACCATAAACCTCATAACTCACGGAAAATTACCGCTGGTTGGTATAAACAGAGTGGGTTTTGCCCAGTGACTGCAGGTAGGCAACCAGAGCGTCAACCTCGGTTTTGCCTTGAACCTCTTCACGAGCAGAACTGATCTGTTCATCGGTGTACGGTACGCCAAGGTTGCGCAGTGCTTCCATTTTGGCCACGGTATCCTTGCCGCTCAGCTTGTTTTCAAACAGCCAAGGGTAGGATGGCATTTTGGACTCGGGTACCACATCACGCGGGTTATACAGGTGAGCTTTCTGCCAGTCGTCAGAGTAACGGCCGCCGACACGTGCCAGGTCTGGACCAGTACGCTTGGAGCCCCACAGGAACGGGTGTTCCCAGACGAATTCATTGGCAGTTGAGTAGTGACCGTAGCGCTCGGTTTCAGCACGGAACGGACGGATCATCTGAGTGTGGCAGACGTGGCAGCCTTCCTTGATGTAGATGTCACGGCCTTCCAGCTCGAGTGCGCTGTAGGGGCGCAGGCCTTCAATCGGCTTTGTCGTAGCGCTCTGGAAGAACAGAGGTACGATTTCCGCCAGACCACCGCCGCTGATCGTAATGATGATCAGCAGGATCATGAGGCCGATATTCTTTTCAATCGTTTCGTGTTTGATCATTGCTATCTGCTCCTCGTCTCAATCAGGCCGCCTGCGCAGAAGGTTCAGCTGCCTTGACGGAGCTGCCACTGCGAACGGTCTGCCAAACGTTGAAGGCCATCAGCAGCATACCGGTCAGGAAGAACATGCCGCCAATCCAGCGAACCAGGTAACCCGGATGGCTGGCTTCAAGCGCCTCGACGAAGCTGTAGGTCAGGGTGCCGTCTTCGTTTACTGCGCGCCACATCAGGCCCTGCAGGATACCGTTAACCCACATGGAGCAGATGTACAGAACGGTACCGATGGTTGCGAGCCAGAAGTGCGTATTGATCAGGCCAACAGAGTACATCTGAGCCTTGCCGAACAGTTTCGGGATCATGTGATACACAGCGCCGATGGAGATCATGGCTACCCAGCCCAGAGCACCCGCATGCACGTGACCAACGGTCCAGTCAGTGTTGTGTGACAGGGCGTTAACGGTCTTGATGGACATCATCGGGCCTTCGAAGGTGGACATGCCGTAGAAGGATAGAGATACCACCAGGAAGCGCAGGATCGGGTCAGTACGCAGTTTGTGCCATGCACCGGACAGAGTCATCATGCCGTTGATCATGCCACCCCAGGACGGAGCCAGCAGAATCAGTGACATCACCATGCCTACAGACTGGGTCCAATCCGGCAGTGCGGAGTAGTGCAGGTGGTGACCACCAGCCCAGATGTAGGTCGCGATCAGAGCCCAGAAGTGCACGATGGACAGACGGTAGGAGTAAATCGGACGCTCAGCCTGCTTGGGTACGAAATAGTACATCATGCCCAGGAAGCCGGCAGTCAGGAAGAAGCCTACCGCGTTGTGGCCATACCACCACTGAACCATCGCGTCCACGGTGCCCGGGTAAACGGAGTAGGACTTGGTCAGCGTAACGGGGATAGCCAGGCTGTTGACGATGTGCAGCACCGCAACAGTGATGATGAACGCCATGTAGAACCAGTTACCCACATAAATGTGGGAGGTCTTGCGGTTCTTGACGGTGCCAAGGAATACAACGGCATATGCAACCCAGACTACGGCGATCAGGATATCGATCGGCCATTCCAGTTCAGCATATTCCTTTGCACTGGTCAGACCCAGCGGCAGTGTGATGGCTGCAGCCAGAATAACAGCTTGCCAGCCCCAGAAAGTGAATGATGCAAGAGCATCAGAAAACAGTCGGGTCTGACATGTGCGCTGTACCACGTAGTACGAGGTAGCAAAAAGCGCACAGCCACCAAACGCGAAAATTACCGCGTTGGTGTGTAACGGACGGATACGTCCGTAGGTCAACCAGGGAATGTCAAAGTTCAGTGCAGGCCACACCAGCTGGGCGGCGATCAGTACGCCGACGCCCATACCGACGATGCCCCAGACCACCGTCATGATGGCGAACTGGCGCACGACTTTGTAGTTGTAAGTCGGGTGTTCAGTTGCAGTGCTCATGTCAGGCTCTCATCAACAAGCTAATAGTAGTAAGAAGAGTTCCACCGGCAATTATCTGGGAATACCCACGGCTTTTCAATGTGATGGAACCTTTAACTGTGGTTTATTGTCGCAGGGCAAGTTTTGAATTGCATTTCAGAGGATGTGATTCTGTGTCTGTGGGATAACCTTGATAATTCAACGGGATAGTGGGTGAGTGTTGAGCACGGTTGCTCCCTTTGTTCAGCTTGTTAGGGGGTGTTTTCGGGTTTTTTTCGTTATTTATAATTCCGTTATCTGGATTTGGTTGATATGGATCAAATCCCTTTTTTTGTGAGTATTAACGGCTAATTACCCTTTAGTACGGTTGTTATTAGACCAATGGATTACTATAGTTCGCGCACTTTCGAGGAGAGCTCATGACTGAAGTAAACACAGTGTTGCTGTATTGCCGCTCCGGCTTTGAAAAAGAGTGTGCAGCTGAAATCACAACCCGTTGTGCAGAGGTCGGTATATACGGATATCCGCAATTTGAAAATCAGCAGGGTTACGTGCTGTTTCGTTGTCACGAGTCTGACGGTGCCATAACGGCAATGCGCAAGCTTCGTTTTCGGAGTTTGATTTTTGCGCGTCAGTGGATCGCTTGTGCGCCGTGTTTGGAAAATCTGTCCTCATCCGATCGCATCAGCCCGATTGCCATTCTCGTTGCAGAACTGCCACCAACCAGTGAGTTGATGGTAGAGGTTGCTGATACGACCGAGGGGCGTGAGTTGCATGGCTTTGCGCGCAAATTCAGCTCTGCACTTGCTCAGGCACTGAGGCGTGAAGGTCTAATGCAACCGCGCAAACAACGTGCTGACTGGCGCCTGCACGTTTTTGTCGTTGATGGTCGTACCCTCTGGGTTGGTGTTGCAGCTTTGGGTAACAGTTCATCCTGGCCCATGGGTGTGTTACGTCTCAAGTTTCCTCAGCAAGCGCCCAGTCGCTCGACCCTTAAACTGGATGAAGCCTGGCATTACTTTATACCCCAGCGCCGCAGGGATGAGCTTTTAAGAGGCGGAATGAGTGCCGTTGATCTGGGGGCTGCTCCAGGTGGCTGGACCTGGCAGCTTGTGAATCAGCACATGTTCGTCACGGCGGTCGATAATGGTCCAATGAATGAAGACCTGATGGAGTCGGGGCAGGTTGAGCATCGTCGTGAGGATGCCTTTACCTTTGTGCCTTCCAAGCCGGTTGACTGGATGGTGTGTGACGTAGTCGACAAGCCTGCTCGTGTGACCGAATTGATGTTGTCCTGGGCGCTTAACGGCTGGTGCCGTAATGCCATCTTTAACCTGAAGCTGCCGATGAAACAGCGCTTTGATGAGGTGGAGCGCTGTCTAGGCTACCTGCGTGCGGAACTGGATGCAGCCGATATTGACTACCGGCTGCAGGCACGTCATCTCTATCATGATCGTGAAGAAATTACCTGTTGGCTCTCATTGACCCCTGAAGGTTGAATCAGTGTTCAAACACGGTAATTTTTTCTTCTGTTTCAAGCATCGGGTTGATCTGGTCCATCATCTCGCGTCGTTCATCAGAGGCTTGCCATAAGAGCCAGTCATTCTCTGATCTGTAGGTGGCGAGGATAACCCGATGGTTGGGGTCAGATGTGTTGTGCAGCGCCTCGCCCGATATGAAACCCGGGAAATGCATTGCTTTTTGCAGGGTTTCCCGCGAAGCCTGCTCATAGTGTTTACTCAACTCATCTGCTACGTGACGCTCAATCAGTACACGAATCATTGGCTTACTCCTTGAGAGATGGTCTCTATATCAGGATAATTGCTTCTTCAGAGGTCGCAAGCCCGTATCGTTGATACAGGCAAATTGTTTAATCATTCAATGCTGTCGGGGGAGTTTCTGGCCTGCATGAATAAATCCGATGTCGATCACACGCTCGATGCGAGCGGTCTGCTCTGTCCCGAGCCGGTTATGCTGCTGCACAACAAGGTTCGGGAGATGTCCGCCGGCGAGGTGTTGCGGGTGATTGCGACAGATCCTTCTACACAGCGTGATATTCCCAAGTTTTGTACGTTTCTGGGGCATGAACTTGTCAAGCAGGTGGTCCTGGAAAGTGAAACCTATGAGTATCTAATTCGGAAAGGGGCTGGCTGAGTGTCAGATCTGGTCGATCTGCAGCAGGCGGTAGAGTCGCTGCTGCAGGAGTGTGAATACAGGTTGTCCGCCGTCGAAAAGCGCAAGCGGACAGCAACGGGTACAACAGAGAGTCAAACCGTGAATCAAGCAGCCAATAGCAAGACCCGCTCCAAGAACCGTGCCGCAAATCAGGCCGCACTGGAGCAGCTGATCGAGGCTTATCCGCAGACCTTCAGCCGAGAAAACGTTCGCCCTCTCAAAATTGGCATTCAGGAAGATCTGATTGCCGATGAGAAGCTGGCGAGGAACCGGATCAAAAGAGCGCTGGCAACCTACGTTCGTTCACTTGCCTATCTGCGCAGCGTGCAGGAAGGTGTTGAGCGTGTTGATCTTAAAGGTGAAGCGGCTGGCTTGGTGACGGCCAGTGAAGCTGAACACGCTCAGGCCAAAATCAAAGAGATTCAGGCGCAGCGACGCGAACGTCAAAAAGAGCAGCGTGAGCAAGAGCAGCAGCAGCGTAAGCGTGAGAAAGATGAGCGTTTGAGCCGCAAGCTGGAAGCGCTGGTTAATCTCAAGGGTCGTTGAGCCGTTGAAATCAGACTCGAGTGTCTCCATCTAATGCGTTAATGCACTAGATGGAGACGCCAATGAACGATTCATTGCATATTTCCTGTCCTGTTTGTCTTGCGACCAACCGCATACCTTCGGCAAGACTCAAACATTCTCCCCAATGCGGTCGTTGCAAATCACAGCTCTTCGCTGGTCATCCGGTTGAAGCTGACAGTGAGACATTCAAGCGAATAGTGGCGAATACCGATATTCCGGTGCTGGTGGACTTCTGGGCCGAATGGTGTGGTCCCTGCAAGATGATGGCCCCCATTTTTGCCCAGGCTGCTCTAGAGTTGGAACCCGAATGTCGGCTGATCAAGGTTAATACAGAGCAGGCGCAACAGCTTGCGAGTCATTATCAGATTCGCAGCATTCCAACCCTGATGTTGCTGCATCGTGGTCAAGAAGTGGGTCGTCAGGCTGGTGCGATGGACCTCAACAATCTGCAACGATGGGTCCGATCGCACCTTTGATATGTGGTTAGCTGAGTGTGCTCGGTACGCCGTGCAGGTAGCCCTGGGTACCGTCTATTTTCATCTTTTCCAGTTCTATTCGCTGAGAGTCTCGCTCAACATGCTCCGCATAGGCCTTGATTTCGAGGCTGTGGGCAACGCTGATCAGGCTGCTGACGAAGAATCGGTCCTCGTCACTGCGATCAATATGACGAATCAATGAGCCATCGATCTTCAGGTAGTCCGGGCGCAGGGCATAAAGATAGCTGAAGCCATTGGGGTGTGTACCGAAGTTATCGACCCCGAAGTGTATATTGAGGTCTGACAGTGTACTGCGCAGTGCCTTGATGCTTTCCATGTGAGTAAGGATTGCCGTCTCATTGATCTCGATACTCAAGCGGCTGGTGACTCCGCTGTGTTTGAGCGTGTTCAGCAGCCACTCGATAAAGGCGGGTTCAGCGAGCGCCTGATTTGCCAGATTGAGGCTCAGGACAGGGCATTCGGGCTTTTGCTGCAGGTGTTGAAGTGCATGTTTGACAATGGCGCGGTCGATCTTTTCCAGCAGGTTCAGGTCGCGGGCAACGCCGAAGAAATCACCTGCCTGGCAGGGGGTGTTGTCCTGATCCAGAATACGCGCAAATACTTCAGCATGTATACACTGGTTTTGATTATCAACCAGCTGTTGCTGCTGCAGGAAAATCTGCTCGTTGTGAATGGCTGTTGCGACATGTCGTTGCCATTGGTCAGACCAGCCCTGTTGATGCTGTTGAGTATGATAAAGCGCGATGCTGCGGTTGCCGCCCTGTTCGGCTTCCTGTTGCGCCAGCCGCGCCTGCGTCAACAGTTGCTCAGAAGTGGTGGGTGTGTCACATGAGGCAATGCCAATGCTGAGAATATCGGCGCTCTCTACCGCACCGGTCTGCTTTTTGACCTGACTGCGTACCTGATGCAGCAGAGGCTCCAGTAATAGTTGCCAATCATCCAGACTGCGGCGTTGTGCCAGCAAAACGAGGTCGGCGCCACCTATGCGTCCCACGACGTGTGGTCCCAGATTCTGCCCAAGTGCCTGAATGCTCTGCGCACAACGGCTGATCAAGTGGTTGGTAGCATCCTCTCCCAGCAAGTGGTTAAGCGCCTGCAGGTCGTTCAAATGGAAAATCAGTAGAGAAGCAGGGCCGAAGTCCTGGCGGTATTCCAGGTGTTCGGTCAGTTGTGTCAGGGTGGCGCGTCGGTTGTTCAGGCCGGTCAGACTGTCTCTGTAGGCGGTACTTCTCAAGGACTCGATATTGCGATTCTGCTCGTCAAACATCAGTTGCACCTGACGAACCATCAGGTTCATGGCTGATACGACCTGTCTCAATTCGCGGGTTCGAGGCAGTACAGGTTGCTCGATGTACTCGCGACGTGCAAGAGCCATTGCCTGATGTTCGACGCCTTGTAAAGGTCGTAGCAGGTGACGCATCAGCCAGGACAGGATGATGGCTGAAATCGCGGACAGGCTGGCAAACAGGAGCAGGGCATTGCGGACGCCTTGCCAGAGTTTCTCGTAGGCATAACCTGCCCTGCTGCGTACATGAATACTTCCAACCTGCTGCCATTGAAAGGCGATCTGTCGAGACTTTTCGGGCGGTGTGATGGGCATCAGATGAATGAACCAGTTTGGCGCTTTGATGACGCTGGCCGGGTCATATGTCTTGCTGTACAGGGTGTTGTTGTTGCTGTCCGTCACTTCGATTTGTTGATAGAAGCCGCTATCAAAAATCGCATTGACGGCTGTAGCGATGGTGGCCTGGTCCTGCTGCTGCATGTAGGGAGCCAGATAAAGTCCCAGGTGCGTTGCACTGTCCTCGGCATGAGATTCCAGTTGCGTCAGCAGGGTGTCACGGGAGCTGTCAGACAGAATATAGAGAGTGCTGAGGACCAACCCTAGCAGAACGGCAAGTACAGTTGCGATCAGCTGGTTTGTCAATGACATCCTTATTGCTCCTGGGAGTTGAGATTGACGCGATTGTTTTCCACCCGGGACTGTACGCTGGTCCAGGGTTTGAGTCGATCAGAAGTGCCCACCAACTCGGCGCGTCGGCCTTTTTTGCTCAGCCAAAGGCTGTCGCCGTTGAAAGTATAGACATGCAGCAGGTCCGGACGCTGATTCGCTGGACGAATTTCGCCGATGAGATTGTCCAGCACGACCGGCATGGCCGATGGACTTGAATAGTAGGTTAGCACCATGTGGGCCTGGTTCAGCTCAAGGGACTTGACGTAGGCCAGGCTCATTTTGGCTTCCGCCACGCCGAGTGCTTTAAGTGTGTAGTACTTGGCGATGGAAAAATCCTCGCAGTCACCACCATTAGTGATCAGAAACTCGACCGGGGTCGCCCAGTAATCTTCCTGGCCCCAATGGATACGATCATCGATAAAACGAACCTGATTGAAAAAGCGATTCACGGTTTCGAGTTTCTCGCTCTCAGGCAGGTGGGCGGCTTCAGCCAGCAGGTTTTGCCAAGCGGTTAAGCGTTTGGCTGCATCTTCGCCATACAACTGGCGATACTGATCTATCTGCTTGCTGTCCAGCTGCAAGGGGGCTTTGCCGGTTGCAAGGGCCGCAAGGCAAACAAGAAGCAGTAAAAAGGCTGAAGCAGCATAGAGGCAAGTGCTCTTGCGCAATGATGGCGAGAGTGCAGACAAATCCATTTCCACCCGGATATCGTGAGCTCATCATGGTCGAAAACAGGGCGTCACTCAACCCTCATTATTGACGCTGGGCATCATTCCGCACTGGCCCAGTAATTTTTGCCAAGCGCGTGTGTGGCGGTTGCGGGCTTGCAGATAGGTTTGCCAGGCACTTTCAGGCTGTTTGCCGAACAGTTGAACAAAATACTCTGCCGTTGGTGCGGTTGTGGGGAGCTGATTGACCAGTTTCAGCCACTGAGAGCGCCATTGCTGGCCTGTCCGATCAACTATGGACATCCAGGGTTGGAGTTGCCCGGCGTAATAGCGCTGGAATACATTGCGAATGATTTCTGCCTGGGGGGTCGGTTTGCGGTTGAAACAGATGGGGCGACGTTCAAGTCGCGCCTCGATGGCCTGTGCGGTCTGTTCCAGCGTTTGTGTCAACATTAAAAGACTGTGCAGCCAATCGGCGCCAAATTCAGAGCGGTAGAAGGTCTCGTAGCTGTTTTCCAGATCCTGAATCCAGTTTGGCTCATCCCAGTCGTCACGCTCAGACAGGGTTGCCAAGTGTTGAAATGGCTCAAAGGCTTGCATCAGTCCGTTAAAGTTGTCCAGAGCAAGTTGATTCAGAGGTTTCGCCTTGAGGGCAAAATGTTGGCTGATTTCGTCGGAATTGAAGATGGCATTGCTGATGACCAGTGGATAGTTGATCCGCTTGGACTCCTCGATCCGGTTCAGGCGATTGAGCAGGGCGAGTGTATCCTCATCCTTGTCTTCAATTTGCTCAAGGTCGAGGATGCACTGGCGGATGCGAGGGAGGAAGCGGGTCTCATAAATCAGGCGTTGCGAGGGTAAGGCCAGCTTGCCAAGCGATGTGTTGCGTTCGCCAATCAGCTCCATTAAACCACAGCGGCGAAAGTCCAGGACGTCCAACAGGCCTTCGTGAATTTCATCGACTGGCAGTGAGCGTTCTCGCTTGGGCGGAAACGGGGGCGGGAGCAGACTGAAGTTCAGTTGGTAGTCAGAGTCGATGGCATTGCCAACTCGATAAGCATAATCACGCAGCTTGTCTTCATGAACCTGGTCGCTACAGCCGCTGAGCACAATGATCAGAAGCAGCAGTATTGATCGCATGACGTGCTATCCGTATCAGGCGTGTTGTTAACAATACGGCACCGGCGCTGAGACCGATCAGCAGGCCGTACCAAAGACCGGCAGCGATCATGGCTGGGGCAATCAAGTCGGTAAAGCCGAGGATATATCCTGTCGGCAGGCCGATCAGCCAGTACGCGATGAACACCATGACAAGAGGAATGCTGGTGTCTTTATAGCCACGCAGAGCACCTGCTGCGCTGACCTGCAAGGCGTCTGAAAACTGGAAGACGGCAGCAATACTGATCAACGTTGTAGCCAGTAAAAGAATCGGTTCTTCACCCGTGTAGAGGCCGGCAATGTCTCGGGCCAGGAGCAGGGAAAGGCTGCAGCTGAACAGCGCAATGAACAAGGTAATCATAATGCCTGTGATGGCGGCATACCGGGCTGCTTCCGGCTTGTCGCTGCCCACCAGATGGCCAACCCTGATGGTAAGCGCCATTGCGATGCTTAAAGGAACCATGAAAATCATTCCGGTGTAGCTGATTGTGATCTGATTGGCGGCAATAACCACTTCGCCATGAGGCGCGAGAATCAGAGCCAGCACGCAGAACATGCTGGCTTCGATCAGGAGAGAGAAGCCGATCGGAATGCCTAGCTTCAACAGCTGCAGCAGCTGTTCCAGTTGCGGTGGTTGCCATTGGAGAAACAGGGACAGAGGCTTAAAGCGTGGACTTTTACAGAGGTAGAGGGTGCCGGCGATCATCATGATCCACATGACAATGGCTGTGGCATAACCGCAGCCCACGCCCCCCATGGCTGGAAGCCCCAGTTTGCCGAAAATCAGCACATAATTAAGGGGGATATTGCACAGTACACCCAGAAGCCCGATGCGCATGACCGGATGGGTTTTACCAAAGCCCTCGCAGTAACTGCGGATCACCTGATAGAACATGAACGCTGGAAATCCCCAGCTGATCGCATCCAGGTAATCCTGGGTCTTGGACTGAAGCTCGGGCTCAAGCTGAAGCAGCGACAGAATTGGGTCTGCAGAGCGTAAGAGACTTATCCCGATCAAGCCAAGTACTGCAGCAATCCAGAGTCCCTGGTGCAGGGGAAGGCGCGAGTCTGCTTCACGGTTGGCGCCGACCAGGTGAGCTACAATCGGTGTGGTTGCCATAAGAATGCCGGCCAGGGCCAGAAACAGGGGGAGCCAGAGGCTGCTGCCCAGTGCGATGGCGGCCAGATCCTCCGTGCCAGCACGTGCGGCCATGAGGGTATCAATAAAACCCATAGCATTCTGGGCCAGCTGAGCCACCATGATGGGCCAGCCCAAATGTAGCAGATAGCGGACCTCAGCGTTGCGTTTTTGACTCAAACCTAACACGGCGAGATATTATACTCTGGAGATAAGAATGGTGTTGGGAGGAAAAGCGCTACGCGCTTCCCTGCATCAGCTATGATGACGATTCACTCCGTGAACGCGGCCAAGCATATGCCGGTGTTCAGTCCAGTGCAATCCCGAGACGGTAACGGTGGTACCGATCAAGTTGGAGGTGATAGATGAAGCTCAAGGATAGCCGCTTGCTTCGCCAGCAGGCATATGTTGATGGTCGATGGGTCGATGCGCTCAGTGGTGAAACCTTCGCGGTCTGCAATCCGGCCACCGGTGAAGAGATTGTGCAGGTTCCATGGATGGCAGAAGCCGATGCCGCGGCGGCAGTTGAGGCTGCGGAGAGCGCGTTTGTTAAATGGCGCAAAACCACAGCCAAGGAGCGTGCAGTCATTTTGCGTTGCTGGTACGAGCTGATGCTCGATAACGCCGATGATTTGGCCTTGCTGATGACGCTTGAACAAGGCAAGCCATTGTCAGAAGCCAAGGGAGAGGTGATCTATGCCGCCAGCTTTATCGAGTGGTTCGCCGAAGAGGGTAAGCGTGCGTACGGAGAGATTGTGCCCAGCCACAAGCCTGATACCCGTATTCTGGTCAGTCGCGAGCCGGTCGGAGTTGTTGCGGCAATCACGCCGTGGAACTTTCCGTCTGCCATGATTACACGCAAGGCCGCACCCGCTTTGGCTGCCGGCTGTACCTTCATTTGCAAGCCGGCCGAGGATACGCCTCTGTCAGCACTGGCGCTGGCGGAACTGGCGGAGCGGGCCGGTGTGCCGGCAGGTGTGTTTAACATCATTACCGGTAATCCCAAGGCGTTGGGTGCGATACTTACGGGCAGTGAAAAGGTGCGCAAGCTTTCGTTTACCGGTTCGACCGGTGTCGGTAAGTTGTTGATGGCGCAGTGTGCCGATACCGTCAAGCGTGTTTCACTCGAGCTTGGCGGCAATGCACCATTTATCGTGTTTGATGATGCCGATCTGGATCGCGCACTTGATGGCGCCATGGCATCCAAGTACCGCAATACCGGACAAACCTGTGTGTGTACCAACCGTTTTCTGGTTCAGGCAGGCATCTATGACCGTTTTGTCGAAGGGCTGGCCGCCCGTACGGCGGCACTTAAGGTCGGTTCTGGCCTTGAGCCGGATGTGCAGCAGGGGCCGCTGATCAACCAGGCTGCTGTTGAAAAGATTCAGGCACATATCGATGATGCAGTTGCCAAGGGGGCCGAGGTGGTCTGTGGTGGCAAACCTCATGAGCTGGGGCGCACCTGGTTTGAGCCGACTGTGCTCAAAAACGTCACGACGGATATGTGTGTGGCACGTGAGGAAACCTTTGGGCCCTTGGCTCCGATTTTTAAATTCACCGATGAAACCGAGGCCATCGCCATGGCCAATGCGACCGAGTATGGTCTGGCTGCGTACTTCTACAGTCGTGATCTTGGGCGTTGCTGGCGCGTGGCTGAAGGTCTGGAATATGGCATGGTCGGTATCAATGAAGGCGTGATCTCGACCGAGCTTGCGCCTTTTGGTGGCATCAAGGCTTCCGGCTTGGGTCGGGAGGGTGCGCGTCAGGGACTGGAAGAGTATCTGGAGTATAAGTACATGTTGATGGGCGGGTTATAGGGACGTCATCGTTTAAAAAAACGGGGCCTCATGGCCCCGTTTTACTTGCGGTAGTTAGCGCTTAATCGAGTCGGTTGCGCACGTAACTGCCAGGGGCAGCTTCAATGACCTGGTAGTGATCATTGCCATATTCGGCTGGTGCAGGCACTTTCTTGCCGGCGCGACGGCGCAGCCAGTCGCTCCAGTGGTTCCACCAGGAGCCCTCTTGGCGTTCAGCGGACTCGAGCCAGGCATCCGGGCCCTTGCCCATTTCGCCCTTGATCCAGAAGTTGCGACGGTTTTTCTTGGCCGGGTTGATGACCCCGGCAACGTGGCCGCTGGCGCCAAGTACGAATTCCACTGTGCCGCCAAGCAGATCCGTTGCCTTGAAGGTGCCTTTCCAGGGGGCAATGTGATCTTCCATTGTCGACAGGAAGTAGCAGGGTGTTTTGACCCGGCGGAGATCGATCGGCTCGCCACAGATGGTCAGCGCATCCGGCTGGATCAACTTGTTTTCCAGGTACATGCGGTTGATGTAGAAAGTATACATCTCGGCAGGCAGGTTGGTTGGATCGCTGTTCCAGTAGAGGATGTCGAAAGGTGGGGGTGTCTGACCCTTGAGGTAGTTGTTCACCACGTAAGACCAGATCAAGTCATTGGAGCGCAGCATGTTGAACGAAGTGGCCAGCTCGCGACCGTGCAGTATGCCTTCGTTCTGGACCTTGGACTCCAGGTGTTTGACCTGATACTGATCGATATAAACGCACAGGTCGCCCGGATCGCTGAAGTCGATTAATGTGGTCAGGAAGGTACAGCTGCCAACGGAATTGTCCTTCCGGTTGGCCAGGACAGCCAGAGCAGACGCCGTCAGTGTGCCGCCAACACACCAGGACACCAGATTCAGTTTTTCCTGTTGGCTGATGTCCTTGGCAACCTCGATGGCTTTCAGGATGCCATCACCGACATAGTCATCCCAGCTGAGGTTGCGCTGTTCCGGTGAGGGGTTGGTCCATGAAATCAGGTAAACATCCTGTCCCTGCTCAAGGCAGTAGCGGACAAAAGAGTTGTCAGGTTGAAGATCCAGAATATAGAACTTGTTGATGCTGGGAGGAATGATCAACGTCGGGCGTTCATAGGTCTGTTCGGTCAGCGGTTTGTAGTGAATCAGCTGGAAAATGGGGTTCTGATATACGACTGCACCCTCAGTCGTGGCCAGATTGGTGCCCAGTTCAAACGCATCCTCGTCGGTCATCGAGATGCGGCCCTTGTCGATATCACTTAGCAGGTTCTTGAGTCCATCAACCAGACTGGCGCCTTTGGTCTCGAGAGCTTGCTGCAGCACTTCAGGGTTGGTGACGGCGAAGTTGGTCGGTGACAGCGCATCAACATACTGCTGCGTATAGAACTCAAGCTTCTGCTGTTCCTGGGGAGACAGTTTGGCGTTATGAGCCATCTCCATCAGCATGCGTGATGTGAGCAGGTAGGACTGCTTGATGTAATCGAAAACAGGATTCTTTGACCACTCTTCAGCCTTGAACCGGCGGTCGCCGGGAGGCGGCTCAGCAACCGGGTTCTCGCTGGTGTTGCCGCTAAGCAGGTTACGCCAAAGATTGAACTGCGCTTGCTGATAGTCGGCGATGGCACGGATCCAGACTGTTGGGTCCTCCAGTGAGCGCGTGGCCAGCTCAGTCCAGGATTGTGTGAATTGGCGCAGGATGTCGTCTCCACCTGTGGCAGAGAACATCTCCAGCACCTTGCTGGTTTCTCGATTTACGTAGTTGATGAATTCCTGAGGGTCCGTTGCGATATTGCCGTTTGTATCCGTCATAAATGCCTGCTTCCAATCTGCTGTTCTGGACATCAATACCGGCGAATACTCGGCTGCCGGTTGCTACGGGCTGATGGCACGTCACTACCTGTTGAGCATGTAGCGGTGTTACCACATGGCGACTCCGATGGCGGAGTCGTGGCAAGTCAGCTCAACTATTACAATACTCTTGAGTCTCGAATAGGCAACCCTAACGATCATATGTTGCAATTTTTTGTATGTGTCCGTCTCAGGTTGGATTGCTGCAGGTGCGGTAATCAGTAAGAATGGCAGACTGAGTTCATTAGGAGTTTCGGTGTGCTGTATTTGGATTTGATGACGACCGAGGGGTGTCATCTATGTGAAGACGCGATTGCAGTGCTGCAGCAGGTGCTGGTAGCAGGCCAGGCAGAGGTCGACCTGGTCGATATTGTATATGAGCCAAAATTGATGGAGCTATATGCCGAGCGAATTCCTGTTCTGGTTGATCGTGGGACTGGGCAGGAACTGGGGTGGCCGTTCGAGGCTCAGCAGTTGCGACAGTTCATAGACGCGTTGCCACACTGCTGAGCCTGATGGTCAGTCTTTACTGTTCAAGGCCAGGGTCGAGAACTCCTGTTCACTGAACAGGGTTACATTTTGGTCGTTCAAGCGTTCGTAGATGACTCTGAAAGACAGCACGTTCTGTACATAATTCCGTGTTTCATCGAAAGGTATGGTTTCGATCCAGATATCCAGAGGCAGCTTGCCGCGAGCGTCCAGCCACTGGCTTACCCTTCCTGGGCCAGCATTGTAAGCCGCCGTGGCATACACCTTATTGCCATTGAAACGCTCAAAAACTTCACTCAGGTAAGCTGTGCCCAGCTGGATGTTGGTGTTTGGTTCACTCAAGTCTGAGAGTCCCCCTAAGGTAATGCCGTGGCGTCTGGCGGTTGCACGAGCAGTTGCTGGCATCAATTGCATCAGGCCGCGTGCGCCCACGCGAGATTTGGCGCCCATCCAGAAGGCGCTTTCCTGGCGTGTAATTGCCAGTGCCCAGGACGGCGAGATATCACGATTGCTGGCATGGAGCTGAAACAGTTCGGGATAGGGGTTGGGGAACCTCAATGTCATGTCATCCCACTGGCGGCTACTGATCGCGCCTCTGATGCCTTGATGATGCCATCCCCAGCGATTGACCAGGTGAGCTGCAAGGTGGATCTGTTCTGGGCTCATCTCGGCTGTTGCCAGGTTCCATTCGGAACGTGCATCCGAGAAACGCTCCAAAGCCAGTAATTCTCGGATGCGAGTGAACGCGGGAGTGGTGGACAGGGCCTCAAGCTGGTTGCTGTCCAGCTGGGCTGGCTGATTATTCAGAGAATATTCACGTCCCAAAATTTGGGCTGCCATGAATCCATAGAAACTGCGTTCTTGTGCCAGTGTGGCCAGAAGGGCGGTGTTCTCTTGTCCAACGGCCTGCTGGGCGATCGCTTTCCAGTACCGCCAGCGATCCGACTGGCGCTCACTTTCCGGTAGTTTAGCGATCAGGTAAAGCACCTCATCCCACTTCTTTTCGCTCAACGCCAAACGGATACGCCAGCCGGTCAATTCCGAGTGTTCATGTTTTGGATCCAGCTCGGCCAGCAGGTTTTGACCTTCAGTATTCGGGAAACGTTTCGCGAACCAGACACCCAAATAGTTGGTTAATTCGGCCTGTTTTTCCGGACTGAACTCAAAGCGTGAACGTTCGCGTATCCAGAGCCTCAGTGCCGCCTCAAGGTCCTGTCGTGCCAGCCGCTTGACGACCATTTCCAACAGTACGGGAGCACTGTCAGCACCCGGTTTCAGCCTGTCGGGTTCGCTCAGGAGCAGTCCTGGGTTCTGATAAAGAGACAGGATTCGGTCAGCTTCAGCCAGATCTGCAGGATCAGTAATGAAGCGTTTGACATAGGTAGACAGGCCAGAGCGTCCGCTTATCAGTGCGGCCCTGTAACGTTGTAGAGCATCAGAGGAGCGAAAGTTTTCGGATTGAAGCCAGGCATCGAACAGAGGATCACACAGGTCGGGCTGAGAGTGGCCCACTGTCCATAATTCTCTGGCTTCATTCCAGGCTGCTGTCAATCTGTCCTGTTCAAGCAGAGACCGACCATTAAGGCACCGGAGTTCAGTGCTGGGACGCTGGATTTGCTGCCAGGCGGAATCAAAGGCATCCCAATGGCCCTGTTCGCCAGTGTGACGAGCCCAGGCAAACAGTATACGACCATGCAGGGGAGTGTCAGCATTACGTTCAAGGAAGTCGTTAATGATCTCGGGGGACTGGCTATCCAGAGAAGCACTCAACAGACGGTATTCCAGGTAGGGATACAACGGATATGCCGATAATAACTGGTGTGTGGACTCGCTGATATTCCCCGGAGCGGTAACAGCTGTGGAGTAATGTTCAACAAAGCTTTGACGGAGTGGATGTTGATCTTTTGAATCAGCGGCCTGGACCTGGGCTGTCACCAGAGCGCCAATCAGTATCATGCGGCAAGGCTTAATCATCGGGTCCTCTCGGGTTGCCTGGGGGAGCATTAACGGCAGTGTATATCGAGTTGGTTGGGAAAATCACCTCAGCCAAGGGTTTTCAGTGTTAAACACAATTTCAGGTACACTAGCGGCTGATATTACATGACAGGGTGCAAGTCTTTATGCCGTTGGTGAAGTTTGAGGGTGTTTCGGTCAGTTTCAGCGCGGCGCCGCTGCTGGATAATGTTGATTTCCAAATCGACCCGGGTGAGCGGATCGCTCTGGTAGGCCTGAATGGTGCAGGCAAGTCGACATTGATGAAGCTGGTTTCGGGCGAAATTCATGCCGATCATGGGACTGTATGGCAGGACCCGGCTATTCGTGTAGCCAAGTTGCCGCAGATGCTGCCGGCGGCTGATGAGCGCCGTGTGTACGATGTGGTTGCGGAAGGGCTTGCAGATGTAGTGGCGTTTCGGGAAGCCTACGACCAATTGTCACATCAGACTGATGCGGCATCGCTGCAGAAGCTGGAGCGACTCCAGCACCAGTTGGAAGCTCGGGATGGATGGCATCTGGAACAGCAGGTACAGACAGTGCTGGACCGCCTGGGATTGGATGCCGATACCCGAATGGCCGAACTTTCTGGTGGCTGGCGCCGACGTGCTGCACTTGGCGCGGCCCTGGTGCAGAAGCCGGATCTGCTGCTGCTGGACGAGCCGACCAACCATCTTGATATCGAAACCATTGAATGGCTGGAGCAGATGATGCTCGATTTTCGAGGTTCCATTCTGTTCGTATCCCATGACCGCGCCCTGGTTGAGAAGCTTGCGACACGAATCGTTGAGCTTGATCGCGGTAACCTGACCAGTTTCCCGGGCAGTTATAATCGTTACCTTGAGCTGAAGCAGCAGTTGTTGGAAGAGGAGGAGCGTCAGAACGCCGAATTTGACAAGAAACTGGCTCAGGAGGAGCGATGGATTCGTCAGGGAATCAAGGCCCGTCGCACGCGTAACGAAGGACGTGTGCGCGCTCTGGAGCAGATGCGACGCGAACGTTCACAGCGGCGCGAGCGTCAGTCCAGTGCCAGCTTCGGCCTGGAAGAGGCGCAAAAGTCGGGCAAACTGGTTGCCGAGCTTGAACAGGTTTACATGTCTTACGAAGGCAAGCCGTTGCTGCAGAACTTCTCCATGAAAGTGCAGCGAGGGGATCGTATTGGTCTTATCGGGCCCAATGGCAGTGGTAAAAGTACCTTGCTTAAGATCATTCTGGGGCAGTTGCAACCGGATGAAGGCAGCGTGCGACTGGGTACCAAGCTCGAGGTGGCTTATTTCGATCAGCTGAGAGGGCAGTTGGATCCCGAAAAAAGCGTGATCGATAACGTGTCTGGCGGGCGTGAAAGCATCGAGATAAACGGCCAGAACAAGCACATCATTGGTTACCTTCAGGATTTTCTGTTCAGTCCTGAGCGCGCCAGGACGCCCGTGAAGGCGCTGTCCGGTGGCGAGTGTAACCGTCTGTTGCTGGCACGCCTGTTCAGTCAGCCGGCGAACGTGCTGGTTCTGGATGAGCCGACCAACGACCTGGATATTGAAACCCTTGAATTACTGGAAGAAATTCTGCTGAATTTCGATGGTACTATCCTGCTTGTCAGTCATGATCGACGCTTCCTTGACAATGTTGTGACCAGCTCGGTTGTCTTTGAAGGGAAAGGGCAGGTGCGCGAATATGTGGGTGGCTACCAGGACTGGTTACGTCAACGTCCAGTCAAAAAGGTATCAACTGCCGAACAGAAAGCCGAGAGCAAGGCAGCTGAAAACAAGCCGGTTAAGAAGCAGAACAAGAAGCTCAGCTATAAGCTGCAGCGTGAGCTGGATCAGCTGCCTGCTCAGCTGGAAGATGCTGAGCAGGCGCTGGAAGCGTTGCAGACGGTGGTAGCGTCACCCGATTTCTATAGCGGTGATCACGCCAAGGTAGCAGACACGCTGGCCAAACTGCATGAGCAAGAGCAGCAGCTGGAGCAGCTGATGGAGCGCTGGGTGGAGCTGGAGGCGATGCAGGAGGGGGATTAACCCTCCTCTTTCACCCGGATGGCCAGCACGTCACACTTGGCTCCGTGGAGTACTCCGTTTGCGGTGGAGCCGAGAAGCAGGGCCAAACCATGACGACCGTGACTGCCTACGATCACCAGGTCAGTACCCAGCTCTTCCGCTGCTCGATGAATTTCCGTTTCGGTGTGTCCGGTGACAATGATTTTCTTGTTGACCGGATAGCCAATGGTTTCAGCATACTGGTCCAGTTTGCTGCGGGCATGCTCATCGAGCTGTTCCTGAATGGTGGTAAGGTCCATTGGAACATCGCCGCCATAGGCAAAACTGAGCGGCTCCACGACGTGGATCAGGTTTAACTCGGCCCCGAATGCTTGCGCCATCTGGGCTGTTTTGGATGCCAGTTGAGCTGATTCCTCTGACAGATCCAAAGCGAGCAGAATGCGGGTGTAAATACTCATGCGCTTAATCCTTCCGTTGGGCTGCATGTTGCAACCGTTCGACTGGGTGTTCTTCCAGCAGAATAGCATCAAGCATGGTGGGAGTCCCCCGTTCAGATCAAGAAACACTATCGGAGTCTTAAGGCCTACTGTTGCCTGCCTGTCAGGACGGTTATGATCCGGGACGAAACGAAGCGGCTGTAAAACAGCCAGTTTGGAGGCGCAAAGTACAAATGAAGTGGCTGATTATTGGCTTTATTCTGGCATCCCTGATTGGGTCTGTCATGTGGGTGATGCCCAGTCCGCGTCAGCGTTATCAGGCGCAGCTGCGTATGCGTGCGCGTCAAATGGGTATTCAAGTCCAATTGGCTCGCATCACGCTGCCGCGCGCCAAGGGTGAAGTGGAGCAGGAGACGGTGAGCGTACCCGCCTACCGTTTCATTCGTGACAATCTGGAGCGCGTTGAGCGTGATAACTGGCCCAGTTGGGAAGTGCATCGATTAGAGACCATCGACAACGAGGGATTGCCGGCAGGCTGGAGTTGGCTCAAGGGGCAGGGGCGCTTGTCCAGTGAGGCGAAGGTTCAGCTGGTTGCGCTGCTGGAAGCGCTTCCGGAAGATGTGGTGGGTGTAGAGTCCACCCCGCTGCATCTGTCACTCTACTGGCACGAAAAGGGAGAGGCTGATCGTATCGATCAGTTGCAGTCGCTGGTGAAGCCGTTGCTGGCGAACAAGATCTAAGATGCTCAGGACGACTCGTTCAGGTAGTCGTCCAGTGACTCTGCCAAAGCACCGGCGCCAAGGTTGCGTTTGGGTTGCAGTTGATCAATTGCGGCTTGCAGTTCGTCCAGCTTCGGCTGTTTCTGGCGCTGAGGTGCCGTAGCTCGTACCAGCACAGCCTTGGCATGTTTGAGGTGACTGAGTGCGGTGTGCTTGTCGCCCATCTCCATTAGACGATTGGCCTGATGATGGTGAGCGTCAGCGACCAGAGAGACATTCAGCCAGTACAGTTCCTGTTGGTAGGTTCGTGCCAGTTGGCCGGTCATTTTGCCACCCTTGGCCATCTGGATGATCAGTTTTTCAGCGAAATTGATGTAGATCTGGGCTCGCTTGACAGCTCGGTCGCTGTTGAAGCGCGATTTGTCCGGGCGGCTGCGGTCGCTGGTTTCCTTAAGGTCACTGATTTGCGTCATGAGTTCGGAGTCAGGTGCCAGAAGACTGATCTCTTCTATCAAAGCCATGGCGTGCTGGTTAAGCTTGTCCACGATGTCCTGTCGACAGCCGCTTTCCTTCAGTATCGCCAGGGCATTCAAAGTGTGTTCTGCCTGGGTCTTGAGCCAATTCAAGCGCTCATGGCGCTTTTCCGACGCCTGCTCTCGAGTGGTTATGACATAATTTACCACCAGAGCCAGTATGCCGACGCCTGAAAGCATGATTACAAGATACAGGTTGTCTCCAAGCATGTGGTTTGGCACTCTGAAAAAAGAACTAATTTACATCAGATACCGGGCAGAATGTAAGCGATAAGCCTGTTCATCGATTTTGTCTTGACTAAGAGTTCGCTTGACGCTGAGAGCACCACACCTTATATATGCTCGCAGTTTATGAGTTGCCCGTCGTAAAAAGGATCCGTATCTCATGGGAAAAACCCTTGTCATTGTCGAATCACCGGCAAAGGCCAAAACGATCAACAAGTATCTGGGCAGCCAGTATGTGGTCAAATCCAGTGTCGGCCATATTCGCGACCTGCCGACCAGCGGTAGTGCCAGCAAGAGTGATCCCAAGGAGCGTGCCCGGCAGGCAGCCTTGACGCGCAAAATGTCACCGGATGAAAAAGCCGAATATAAGAAGAAGAAAGCACACCAGCAGCTAATTGCTCGCATGGGTGTTGATCCTGATCATGACTGGGAAGCTCATTATGAAATTCTTCCCGGAAAGGAAAAGGTCGTAGAAGAGCTGAGAAAGCTTGCCAAGAACGCCGACGCCATTTATCTCGCAACGGATTTGGACCGTGAAGGGGAGGCGATTGCCTGGCATTTGCGTGAAGCCATCGGTGGAGATGACAATCGTTACCGCCGCGTTGTATTCAATGAGATTACCAAAAAGGCCATTCAGCAATCATTTGAAGAGCCGGGTGATCTGGATCTGAATCGTGTCAATGCACAGCAGGCGCGACGTTTCCTGGATCGAATTGTGGGCTACATGCTGTCACCTCTGTTGTGGGAGAAAATTGCCCGTGGCCTTTCTGCGGGTCGGGTGCAGTCGGTAGCAGTAAAGCTGATCGTCGAACGTGAGCGTGAAATTCGAGCGTTTATTCCCGAAGAGTACTGGGAGGTCCATGCAGATACCCAGACAGCGGGTAATGATTCGCTTCGTCTTCAGGTCAGCAAGTACGAGGGCAAGGCCTTCCGGCCGCTGAATGCAGAGGAAACTGAAGGCCATTTGGCGCGCCTCAGAGCCGGTACCATGCTGGTGGACAAGCGCGAGGATCGGCCAACCAGCAGCAAGCCTTCTGCGCCTTTCATTACTTCGACATTACAGCAGGCAGCCAGCACTCGTCTGAGCTTTGGCGTCAAGAAGACCATGATGCTGGCGCAGCGTTTGTATGAAGCAGGCTACATCACGTATATGCGTACAGACTCAACCAACCTGAGTGCTGAAGCGGTAGCCGCTTGCCGTGATTACATCCTGGAACATTACGGTCAAGACTACCTTCCCGAGCAGCCTTTAAGCTACACCAGCAAGGAAGGCGCTCAGGAAGCACATGAAGCGATTCGTCCTTCCGATGTGGCTCTAACAGTAGATCAGTTGAAGGGAATGGAGCCTGACGCACAGCGTCTCTATGACCTGATTCGTCGTCAGTTCATGGCGTGCCAGATGACACCGGCGCTCTATACCAGTACCCGTATTCATGTGACCTGTGGTGATTACGAATTGACCACCAAGGGGCGCATCCTGCGTTTTGATGGTTATACCCGCGCATTGCCGCCGAAGGGGCGCAGCGATGAAGACATCATCTTGCCAGACATTCAGCAGGGTGAATCCCTGTCGGTGGTGGAATTCGAGCCCAAGCAGCACTTCACCAAGCCGGCGCCCCGGTATACCGAGGCCAGTCTGGTCAAGGAGCTTGAAAAGCGTGGTATAGGTCGTCCGTCCACCTATGCATCGATCATTTCCACGATTCAGGATCGTGGCTATGTTCAGGTCCAGGGGCGTCGATTCTATGCCTGCAAGATGGGCGATATTGTCACCGAGCGTCTGAATGAGAATTTTTCGGATCTGATGGATTTCAGTTTCACGGCGCGTATGGAGCAGAAGCTTGATGAAGTGGCTCAGGGTGATATCGACTGGAAGCGACTTCTGAACGACTTCTATCAGGGCTTTACCCATAAGCTGAGTGAGGCGCAGGGCGATGAGCATGGGATGCGACCGAATACGCCAACTCCGACCGATATTGCCTGCCCTGAATGCGGCCGTCAGATGATGATCCGTACTGCCAGCACAGGTGTGTTCCTGGGTTGCTCGGGCTACAACCTGCCGCCTAAGGAACGCTGCAAGTCCACCATCAACCTGATTCCCGGGGATGAAGTGGTTAGCGTCGACGGTGATGATGAGGAAGAGTCCCGTATCCTCCGCAACAAACACCGATGCAAGCTCTGTGATGCGGCGATGGATTCCTACCTGATCGATGAGAAACGAAAACTGCATGTGTGTGGTAACAACCCTGACTGCAGTGGTTTCGAAGTGGAAGAGGGCAGTTACAGAATCAAGGGATACGATGGCCCCAGTATTGAGTGTGACAAATGCGGTTCCGAGATGCAGCTCAAAACAGGTCGTTTCGGCAAGTTCTTCGGTTGCACCAACAGTGAATGTAAAAACACCCGTAAGTTGTTGAAGAATGGCGAGCCGGCACCTCCCAAGATGGATCCTGTGCTGATGCCGGAACTGAAATGCCAGAAGGTGGATGATACCTACGTGCTTCGTGACGGTGCCAGTGGTCTCTTTCTGGCGGCAAGCCAGTTCCCCAAGATGCGCGAAACACGTGCGCCTCTGGTTAAGGAATTGATTCCACACAGGGACGAAATTGATCCCAAGTATGCTTACTTGATGGATGCGCCTCAGCAGGACCCTGAAGGTAATCCTGCTGTGATACGCTTCAGTCGCAAGACCAAGGAACAGTATGTTATGACTGAAGTGGAAGGTAAGGCGACGGGCTGGAAGGCTTTTTATCGCGATGGACGCTGGCAGGAGGAGCAGGGCAGCAAGCGCTGACCTGTCCATCAAACAGGGATTTAGCAAGAGCAGCAACGATGAGTGATGTTTACGCAGTTCGTACCAATCAGAAATTGAATTTTGCCCGCTTGCATATCAAGGCACTGGTGCAGGCACAGGAAACTCCGCAGTGGAGTCAGCATCCGCGTATTGAGTCCTACCATGAGTCAGTGCTTTTTTTTATGGCCAGTGGTTATGCTTCGCTGCTACGTGAGATTGCAGAAAACTACAAGCTCGATCCGGCCTCGATTTATCGATTTGAAGATCTGATCGACCAGCTTGAAAAAACCGGGCAAGAATCACCCGAGGCCAATGAGCTGGCTAACCTGGAGGCTGATCCTGCTAGTTGGCTGCACAAGGTGCTGAAGGCCTATCAGGCCTGTTGGGACGCAGCGGATCATACGTCGCAAACGACAGCCAAGGATGCGAGTGTTTCCGAAATTCATGTATTGCAGATCAATCCTGACCATGCAGAAGATCGTGATGTGCTCGCCGAGTATAACGACTGGCTACAGGCATTCCGTGATTTGCTGGAACGCCTGCGTGCCAATATGCAGGAGTGGTGACGGATTCTGCTCAGTGCCGCACCAGGATGGCCTGAGCATTACCGCAGCTGGCGGCCAGGTACAGCTGTTGTAATGGCAGCGATCGTCCGGATTCATGCCACGCGATCACCGTGTGAGAGGTGCCTGCTGACAATGCCTGTTGGCACAGACGAATGGTGTCGTGTTTGTTGTCTCGGCTGTGCAGGGACAGGATATGGCTGGTGATCGCGCCAGCTTGAGTCAGAAGTTTCCTGCTGAGATCGGCAGGAGGGTTGATCAGTGTCAGCCAGCGATTGTCACGGCTCAATTGAGAGATCATCGGCAACAAGACCGGGTGCAGTGAAACTCGGCTGTTATGCAGCAGAATTTCAGTGACGCGACTCGTTTCGAGCATGTCGCTCTCATGGAGCTGCGTGGTGTTGCTTGTAACGCGTGCATAATCAATGGCAGGCATGGCTCAACCTCGTTTAGTGACCTTGCCGAATGACACCTACACCCAGACCTTCGATAATCAATTCCTGTTCTGACAGGTCGACTTCGATTGGGGCAAAGTCCTCATTCTCAGCAATCAGAAATACCTTGTGGCCATCACGCTTGAAGCGCTTGACCGTCACATCGTCACCGATCCTTGCAACGACTATTTGACCATCCCGTGCGTCAGGAGTCTGATGAACGGCAAGCAGGTCGCCATCCATAATGCCGATATTCTTCATGCTCATTCCCTTTACCCTGAGCAGGTAGTCTGCACGTGGGCGGAAGAAGTCGGCTGAAATGGTGCATTGATCCTCAACATGCTCTTGGGCAAGGATGGGTTCCCCTGCGGCGACCTGGCCAATAATCGGCAGGCTTTCGGAGCCAGTGGCATCATCATTTTCCGGCAAGCGGATGCCGCGCGAAGTGCCTTTGGTGAGTTCGATCGCGCCCTTGCGTGCGAGAGCCTTCAAATGCTCTTCAGCAGCATTGGCTGATCGGAAACCCAATTCCCGTGCTATGTCGGCGCGGGTTGGCGGATACCCGGTTGAGTCTATGTAGTGCTTAATGCACTCCAGTACTTCAGTTTGTCGTTTAGTCAGTTTCATAGCGGCCGTCACTCAATCGATTTACTGTGATTTTATACAGTAAGTGTAATAGGTCAAGCGTTATCTGTTTAAATATCCAGTATCTTGGTAAAATTGTGTGACTGAATTTCAATGGGGATAGATCGTGCTGAGTGACGATCAGAAACGGGAGATACAAGAGGCCTATAGCCGCTTCCTCAAAAGCAGAGGGCTAAAGGCGCGTCCCGCTCAAAAGCAGATGGTGGCGGCTGTTGCGCGCACGTTGGCGAAAGCTGATTCGGCCGCTGCGCAAGCAGAAGCAGGCCCGGTCGTTGGCGTGGTTGAGGCGGGTACCGGCACCGGAAAAACCATAGCTTACCTGCTGGCGGCAATCCCTTTGGCACGAGCCAAGGAGTGTCGACTGGTTCTGTCGACAGCCACAGTGGCTTTGCAGGAGCAGTTGATCAACAAGGATCTTCCCGAAGTCGAAGAACATGCAGGTCTGGCAATGAAGTACCGTCTTGCCAAGGGACGGGGGCGCTACCTCTGCCTTAACAAGGTTGAAAGTTTGCTCGAACAGCAGGGCTTGCTGGGCCAGATGGCGTTGTATGAAGATGAAGCTGCACAACAACTTGAGCCCGAGGTGCTCAATCGTTATCAATCATTGATGGATGAGTATGCGGTCGGTCGTTGGGATGGGGATCGAGACGCACTCAGCGAGGAAGTTGATGACCAAATCTGGCAGCCGTTGACCAGCGATCATATGCAGTGCAGCAATCGCCGTTGTCTGAATTTCAGTGCTTGTCCATTCTATCGTGCACGTGATCGTCTCGAAGAAGCGGATGTGATTGTTGCCAATCATGATCTGGTTTTGGCTGACTTGGCGCTGGGTGGGGGCGCTATCCTTCCGGAGCCTGAGAAAACCATCTACATCTTCGATGAGGGTCATCACCTTGCGGATAAGGCCAGCGGTCACTTTGCCTTTGGTGCGCGTCTTGAAAGCAGCCGTCGTATGTTGCGTTCAGCTCAGAAGCAGCTCGCTCAGCTGTTGCAGGACACAGGTTCGGCGGTTCAGTTGACTGGTCCTGTAGAGCGACTCCAACGGCCTTTTGAGGACATGAATATCGGGCTCGAGCAGTTGGAACTTTTGCTGCGACCTATGATGAATGAACATTCCAAGGATCGTTATCGATTTCCTGGAGGCAAGCTGCCGCACCCTTTGATTGAGCCCAGCGCAATGCTTGCACAGGCGGCTGATCGTGCGCAGCAGCATCTTGAGCAGATTGTTGATGTACTCAAGGAAGCGCTTGAAGGAAGTGTTGCCGATATACCGCGTGCTGCTGCTGAGCGTTGGTTTCCTCAACTGGGTACTCTGTGGGGAAGAGTGCAGCATATTGCCTGGCTAGCGCACAGTTATGCTCGTGAGGATGTGGAAGGTAAATCTCCAACCGCACGATGGATCAATCGGCATGAAACTCCCGCCGGTGATGATCTTGAACTGCGCAGCGCACCCGTATCAGCAGCCGACACGCTGTCGGATCATCTGTGGCGTGTGTGCCATGCCGCCGTACTCACCTCGGCGACGTTGACGGCGCTGGGACGTTTTGATCAGCTTTTTGCTTCTTTGGGTTTACCTGCGGACACGGATGCGATTCGCCTCGACAGTCCTTTTGACTATGCGAATAATGGTGTGCTTGAAGTGCCTCTTATGAAGACTGATCCTGGTCAGCCTGACGCGCATACAGATGAAGTGCTGGAGTTGCTTGAACGCGAGTTGCAGTCAGTCAAGGCAGGGCTGGTGCTGTTCAGTTCCTGGCGACAAATGCGATCGGTGCTTGAACGTCTGGATGAATCCATTAAAAATAGCGTGTTGGCGCAGGGAGAATACAGTAAACAGGAAACCCTGCGTCGTCATCGTGAGCGTATTGACGGTGGCGATCCCAGTATTATTTTCGGTTTGGCATCTTTTGCCGAGGGTGTTGACCTTCCGGGCAATTATCTGACCGATGTTTTTATTACCAAACTGCCGTTCAGTGTCCCGGATGATCCGGTCGATGCTACCATGGCAGAATGGATTGAAGCGCGCGGCGGCAACGCTTTCACCGACTGGACTGTCCCGGCGGCATCCATGCGCCTTACGCAGGCGGTGGGGCGTTTGTTGCGAACAGAGCAGGATCGTGGACGTGTTGTGCTATTGGATCGTCGAGTTGTCACAAGACGCTATGGCCGACAACTGTTAGACTCTCTGCCTCCGTTTCGGCGCGAAATCAACCGTTAATCTGAATGGATCCGATCTTGAGTACTGAAGACAAACAGACCACAGCTGCAGAGGGCTCTGAACTGAAGCCCAATTCCAATCGCCCGCGTCGTCGTCGTCGCTCACGCAAGCCGCGTGAAGCAGGCGGCCAGCAGGGCAGCTGGACACCGGTGATGTTCAAAGTGCCAGTTGTTGAGGGCAAACGCCGTTTTCACGACTTCGGCTTGCCTGACGTTCTGATGCATGCCATAGCGGACCTTGGATTTGAATACTGCACTCCTATTCAGGCGGCCACGATTCCTCATGCGTTGCAGGGACGTGACCTGATCGGCAAGGCGCAGACCGGAACCGGTAAAACGGCTGCTTTCCTGATCGGTATCATGACCGATCTGTTGGACTTTCCTCTTGAGGGCGATCGCAAACTCGGTGAGCCTCGCGCGCTGATCATTGCGCCGACGAGGGAGTTGGCTCTTCAGATCGCCGCCGATGCTGAAGGTCTTGGCAAATATACCGATCTGTCAGTGGTTTCCCTGGTGGGAGGGATGGATTATGAAAAGCAGCGCAAAGCGCTTGCTGACAAGCCGGTTGATATTCTGGTTGCGACACCAGGGCGTCTGATCGATTTTGTCCGCTCTAAGGAAGTGGACCTCTATCACGTTGAAGTATTGGTTCTGGATGAAGCTGACCGCATGCTGAGCATGGGTTTTATTCCGGACGTGCGTACCATTATCCGTCAAACCCCGCGTAAGGGGGCTGACCGTCAGACCCTGCTGTACAGCGCGACCTTTACCGATGATGTGATGCGACTCGCAGAGCAGTGGACTCTCGAGCCTGTGACCATAGAAATTGAATCTGAACACAAGACGACCGATAACGTGGCGCAAAAAGTCTTTCTTGTGTCCAGCAAGGAAAAATATCAGTTGCTGCGTAACTACCTGAGAGTCAACGGTATTGAGCGCGCCATTGTATTCGGTAATCGGCGTCATGAAACACGCGCCCTTGCCGAGCGGTTGAGCAAGGATGGTATCAAGGCTGCGCTCATGTCCGGTGAAATTCCCCAGAACAAGCGCCTCAAAACCCTTGAAGATTTCCGTAACGGCAAAATCGAGGTTTTGGTTGCGACGGATGTGGCAGGTCGCGGTATTCACATCGATGGCGTGACTCATGTGATCAACTATCAGCTTCCGGAAGATGCCGACGATTACGTGCATCGTATCGGTCGAACCGGGCGTGCAGGTCAGACAGGAACTTCAATCTGCTTTGCCTGTGAAGATGACTCCTTCCTGATACCTGAAATCGAACGGGAAACAGGCGTTAAGCTGGAGTGTATCCACCCGGATGGTGAGCTGTTGAAGCCACTGTCTGAAGTCGATCGTGACAAGGCCACCGAAGCGACTAAGCCCAGTGAAGCACAGGATGACGCAGCTGAGCCGGATCAATCACCTGAAGAAGAAAAGCAAGCTGAGGCGGCGCAGGAATCAGACGTCAAGCAGCAGGATGATCAGCTCGAAGACTCAACGCGCCAGTCTGACACGGCCCTGGAGGTCAGTGCCAGCCCAGCGGAAGAAGAGTCTGTTGAGCCTCGCAATGAGCTGCAGGCTGAAGATGTCCAGTTTGATGCTGGCCAGATGATGGTTGCACAGTCAGACGACGCGCCTGCTCCTGCGGTGAATAAGCAAGAGGCCGAGTCTGCTGTTGAAGTTGAAAAGACTGTTGAACCTGATGTTGTGGTTGCAGGATCATCCCCTGAACAGTCTGAACAGTCTGAACAGTCTGAACAGTCTGAACAGTCTGAACAGTCTGAACAGTCTGAACAGTCTGAACAGTCTGAACAGTCTGAACAGTCTGAACAGTCTGAACAGTCTGAACAGTCTGAACAGTCTGAACAGTCTGAACAGTCTGAACAGACTGAACAGACTGAACAGACTGAACAGACTGAAGATACAAAGCAGGCTGATGAGACCAACCGAGCAGAGAAATGAGCGATAAGCATAATCTGCGTCGTATCAGTACGGTGCTGGCAGTTATTGCCAGCGCCTTTTTTGCGGCGATTGCGATAGCTGGGTACCAGCGTACAGAAGACCTTGGCCAGTTGATGGTTTTCCTTGGGCTTTCCGTTTTCGCTTTTGCTGTAGTGAAGTTCCTGTTTTTTGGAATTGGTCGTTTGCTGGACAAGATCGATCAGTCCTGATGTGAGCCTGAAAGGGCTCTCATGCTCAACCTGAAGGAAGAGATTATGCATTCCCAGCCCCCTGTTGCCGTGTTGGGTGGCGGTAGTTTTGGTACCGTCCTGGCCAACCTGATGGCTGAAAAAGGTCTGGATGTTCGCCTTTGGATGCGAAATGAGGCTGCTGTCGCTCAAGTGAATCAGCAGCACCGTAATGAGCGCTATCTGCCTGGGCGTGATCTTGCGTCCACCTTGACGGCAACCACGGACCTTGGGGAGGCGCTGACCGGAACCCAGGCGGTCTTTATTGCAATTCCAAGCAGTGCCTTCAGGGATGTGCTTAAGCATGCCATGCCGTGGCTAAGGCCAGAACAGCTACTGGTCAGTACTACCAAAGGGATAGAGGCGGGTACTTTCTGTCTGATGAGTCAGATTATCGAGCAGGAGTGCCCGAGGGCTCGATTGGGTGTACTCAGTGGTCCCAATCTTGCCAAGGAAATCGCTCAAAAACAGCTGACTGCAACTGTGATTGCAAGCTCTGATGCCGAGCTGCGCGAGCAGGTTCAGGCGTTGCTGCATACCTCCTGCTTCCGTGTATATGCCAGTACTGATACCTATGGTGTTGAACTCGGGGGCACTCTGAAGAACATTTATGCCATTGCTGCCGGATTGAGTGCCGCTTTGGGTATGGGTGAAAACACCAAAAGCATGTTGATGACACGCAGCCTTGCCGAGATGAGTCGCTTCGCGGTGAGCCTGGGGGCTAACCCAATGACATTCCTTGGCCTGGCCGGCGTGGGTGATCTTATTGTTACCTGCATGTCTCCGCTGAGCCGGAATTACCGTGTTGGATATGCGTTGGGCGAGGGTAAAACGCTCGATGAGGCCGTTGCTGCGCTGGGTGAGGTCGCTGAAGGTGTAAATACACTCCGCCTGGTGAAGGAAAAGGCTGAGAGCCTGGGTATCTACATGCCACTGGTCTCAGGGCTCTACGAGGTCGTGTTTAATAGTGCGCCTGTCAAGGAGGTTGCGCGAGGCATGATGCTCAATGTTCAGAGTACTGATGTAGAGTTCGTATTGCCGCGGCAGGAGTGCTGATGCGGCTGTTTATCCTCCGTCATGCCGAAGCTGAGCCTGGTGCCGATAACGACCCTGGCCGCCGTTTGACTCCTCGGGGTGAGTTGCAAGCCAGGTCCCTTGCGCACCAGTTTGAGTCTGTTTCCGATGATTTTCAGCTGCTCAGTTCTCCCTGGTTGAGGGCTGTTGAAACAGCCTCAAAATTGTTGGCTGGTAATTCCGAATGTGTGACCACCTATAACCTGACGCCTGCGGCTTCTGTAATTGACGCCGGTGTGTTCCTTGAGTCGTGTTTTCAAGCCTCACACACTCTGGTGGTGGTTACCCATCAACCTCTTTGTGGTCGGTTGATCAATTGGCTGGTTGATGGGCGTGATCAATCGCTGTCGATTGCTCCCTGTAATGGTGCGTTACTCGAGCTTGACTGGCCTGCTGCCGGTATGGCGAGGCTGGTCCGCTGGATTGCTCCCGAAACATCCCTGTAAAGAGATACTTCCATGATGGCAGAAGAGCTGCGCTTTGAAGTGAATGGGCAGTTAATGGCTGCCCGTGCTATTGGTCCCGTCGATGGGCGGCCTGTTTTGGCTCTGCACGGTTGGCTCGATAATGCTGCGAGCTTTCGCGCCCTGGAGCCGCATCTGGAATCTGTTCGTCTGGTTGCGCTGGATCTTGTTGGGCATGGTTTTTCGGCTCACCGACCAGAGGCCATGCCATATTATATCTGGGATAACGTGGCGGATGTCCTGGCTGTTGCCGATGAGCTTGGCTGGGAGCGTTTTCATTTGCTGGGTCATTCGATGGGGGCGGGCGTCTCGTCTCTTCTGGCGGGTGTTATGCCTGATCGTGTGCTCAGTCTTGTTCTCCTTGAAGGTTTGGCGCCCATGGCCGATTCACCCGAAGAGTTGCCTGAGAAAATGGCGCTGGCAATCCGGCGAAGGCAGCGGCGGGAGCGCACCCCTAAGTACTACCCGGATATCGATGCAGCTGTTCAGGCGCGAATGAAGGGCAAGTTTCCGGTCACGGAACAGGCGGCTCGTTGGCTGGTCGAACGGTCTATAGTACATACACCTCAGGGTTTCCGCTGGCGCAGTGATCCCGCTTTGGTTTTGCCGTCGGTAATGCGCTTGAGTGAAGATCAGGTACGTGCTTTCCTGAGCAGAATTGATTCACCTGCGCTGTTGCTCATGGGGAGCGAAGGTATAGGGACGCCTCTGCTGGATGAACGCGCTGAGCTGATTGCCGGTCTGCGCCGTATAACTTTCGAAGGTAATCATCATTTGCACCTGGAGGAAGGGCCGGCACGATTGATGGCTGCCGCGATCAATGACTTCTACGCGGGAGTTTAAGGATCCAAGGAGAACATCGATGAAAGCTATGTTATTGGCTCTGTTGTCTGCAATTCTGCTTTCAGCACCACTTCATGCACAACAGGCCGCTCTGCCGTTTGGGTTGGAGCCATTCCCGCTTTCGTCCGTGATTAATCAGCAGGAGCGTTATGACCCCGACTATCGCCTGATGTTGGGAGGTATCGTCAAGATCAACGGACTTGTTCGCAGTGACCGTGAGCAGCGTTTGCAGGCACAGCTGACTCGAATTACGTGGCAGCTGCCAGGCGGTTACCCTCCTGAGTCCGGATTTAATCATGTGAGGCAGCAATTGCTTGCACAGGGCGCTGAAGTGCTCTTTGAGTGTGCTGGCCGTCAGTGTGGACCCAGCAGTTTGTGGGCCAACGATATTTTTGGTCAATCCCGTCTCTACGGTGTCGACCGCTCTCAGTTTTATGCTGCTCTTTCACTGCCCGAAGCGCATGTGGCGATATATGCCGTGAGAAGAGGTAATGGCCGGGTATACCTGCATCTGGACTTGCTCGAGCATGATGCGCCGACTGTAACCGAGTTGAGTGTTAGGTTGCGCGAACAGGGCTATGCCGAGCTGTCGGATTGGCCGGACTCGACGGATCGTGCCGTCCAGGCGCTTTTGGACTTACAGGATACGTACCCTGATCGTGAGATTTGGCTGGTGGTGCATTGGCGTGGCGAGGACCTGGATTTAACGCTGCGTCAGTCTGAGGAAGCTGCGAGCAGGTTGCTTCGTCTGTTGGGTGATAAAGGAGGTGATCTTGGCCGAATCAGGGCGCAAGGAGTGGGGGCGCTGGTTCCCAGTGTTCTCGGAGGGCGAAGCCAGGTTGCGGTGGTCCTACTGAAGGAGGGCTAAGTGCCCTCCCTGTCGTGCTATACGAATGTCAGTTGTTGACCAGTGACATGAACTCGGCGCGGGTGGCCGGATTGCTACGGAAAGAGCCCAGCATCATCGATGTTTTCATTGAAGCATTCTGCTTTTCAACACCGCGCATCATCATGCACATGTGCTGCGCTTCAATCACAACGCCTACCCCGGACGCTCCGGTGACACTTTGAATCGCCTCAGCGATCTCCTTGGTCATATTCTCCTGAATCTGCAGGCGACGGGCGTACATGTCAACGATGCGTGCCAGTTTTGACAGGCCGAGTACTTTGCCATTGGGGATGTAGGCGACGTGTGCCTTGCCGATAAACGGCAAGAGGTGGTGTTCGCACAATGAGTAAAGCTCGATGTTCTGTACAACGACCATTTCACTGTTGTCTGAGGGAAACAGAGCGTCGTTGACCACTTCGTCCAGCGTCTGATTGTAGCCGCGGGTCAGGAAACGCATCGCCTTGGCGGCTCGGGTGGGGGTGTCCTTGAGCCCGTCACGGTTCAGGTCCTCTCCAAGCTGTTCAATAATCTGGGCGTAGGCTGTTTCCATCATGGATCCTCGGTTACTCGACGCGTCTTGGGAAAACGGCGTAAATTACTTGATTATCACACTCGGGTAAAGAGCGGTGGCGTGCTCAGCCATTACTGCCCCGCCATCAGTTTGAGTCTCAGTGCCACATTGTTGCGAGAATCGGCGTTTCGCAATGCTTCTTCCAGTGTGATGCGGCCTTCACGATAGAGGTTAAGCAGATTGCTGTCGAATGTGTGTGCCGCACTGTTGCTTGATTGGTCAATGGCTTCCCGTATCCGTGAATATTCACCACGAGCGATGAGCTTGGCGATATATGGAGTATTGATCAAAACCTCTGTGGCAGGAATCAAGTGGCCATGAGTATCCCGGATCAGGCGCAGAGATACTATTGCCTTGAGGTTGAGCGCGAGATCATTGTTCACTTTGTGCTTGTCGGTGTCATGGAAGAAATTTGCAATGTGTTCTATCGCTTGAACACTGTTGTTGGCATGGAGTGTGGACAGGCACAGGTGCCCTGTTTCAGAGTAACGAACCGCATGCTCGGTAGTCACCGCATCACGGATTTCTCCGATCACAATGACGTCCGGTGCCTCACGCAGTGCATTCTTCAACGCGTTGGCATATGAGAGGGTGTCTACACCCACCTCACGCTGATTAATCAGGGACTTTTTGTTGCTGTGCAAGAACTCGATCGGATCTTCGATGGTTAGTATGTGGCCGCTGGCATGCTGATTGCGATATTCGATCATGGAGGCCATGGAGGTTGACTTGCCTGACCCTGTGGCACCGACAATCAGGACCAGGCCACTTCTCAGCATAGCTAACTGTTTGAGAGCTTCGGGCAGGTTGAGCGACTCAATACTTGGAATGCTGTGGCGGATCATGCGAATAACCATCGCAACATTACCGCGCTGGCGGTACACGTTAACCCTGAAGCGACCGGTATCCGGTAGGTCGTAAGCGAAGTTCATTTCAAGTTCTTCCTGAAACTGCCGAACCTGAGGTTCGTTCATCAGTGAACGGGCCAGTTCGGTGATGCTTTCTGCACTCAGGCGGTTGTCATCAACCGGTTTGATGACGCCTTCTGTCTTGATCATTATGGGGGATTCGGCGCTCAGAAAGAGGTCGGAAGCGCCGGTTTTGGACATCAGTTGGAGGTGTTTATGCAGATCCAGCATCGTCTGTTCCTGTCCTTTGAATGGGGGGTAACCTATTCAAGAATAGACGCTGGAATGGTCTCGTAGAAGTGAATCCTAGCGCTCACGCTTGAGCAGGACATAAACGGCGCCGGTGCCACCGTCTCTGGGTTGTGCAGAGCAGAATGCAATGACCGGGTTTAGCTGACGAAGCCAATCATTGACACAGGACTTGAGTAGTGCCGGCTGGCCCGGCTGGGTATGCGCTTTGCCATGGACTATGATGACGGCGCGCAATTGCTGGCGTACAGCATCTCGGATGAAGCTGCTGAGCTCGTCGCGAGCCTGGTCAACGGTATAGCCGTGAAGGTCCAGGCCAGCTTCCCAGGGAATATGTCCCTGGCGCAAACGCTTGAGTAACCGAATTTGTACACCGGGTGAGGCAAAGAGTAGCTCGTCGCTGGATTCAATGATCTCGCTAGCTTCCGAAGACAGGCCGTCAATAACCTGCTCGATCTCTTGAGCTGCGGCTTGTCGACGGTAGTGCGAGGCCTGATCAGGAGCTGCTTTAAGTCGGGGCTTCAGCGATGCAGGCTCAATATGACGGTCATGCTTCAGGCGTTTGACGCCCTGCATGGCGCTATTGAAATCAAGATCATCGTTCGAATCTGTATCAGTTGGATAAGACATGGCGTTCAACGGGGGTTTTCATTAACATAATCGCCCTAATGCAGCGAAACTTATTATCAGGCGAACTATGAAGTCGGATCAAGCCGCGATTAGCGAGCATTTGTTTACCCTTCGTGACTACATTCGTTGGACATTGAGTGAATTCAACCGTCATCAGGTGTATTTCGGTCATGGCCATGTATCGGCGTGGGATGAGGCCAGTCAGCTTGTGTTGAATGCGGTTGACCTGCCCTGGGATACTGATCCTGCAGTACTGGATGCTCGCCTGACGCCGTCAGAGCGCTTGAAGGTGCTGGAATATGTTCGCTTGCGTACCGAGGAGCGGAAGCCGCTGCCTTATATCACAGGTGAAGCCTGGTTCATGGGGCTACCGTTCCATGTTGATGAGCGAGTACTGATCCCACGTTCTCCGATTGCGGAGTTAATAGCACAGGAATTCCAGCCTTGGCTTCGTCCTGGGCCAGTGGAGCGTATTCTTGATCTCTGCACCGGCAGTGGCTGTATTGGAATTGCCTGTGCGTTTGCCTTTCCGGAAGCGGAGGTTGATCTGGCTGATATCTCAACCGAGGCGCTTGAGGTGGCCAGACACAATATTCAGCGGCATGAGCTTGTCGATCGGGTTCGTGCCTGTCAGGGAGACTTGTTCGGTGCTGTGCCCGGGGAACGTTATGACCTGATTGTCAGCAATCCTCCGTATGTGGATGCTGATGACCTTGCCAGCATGCCTGCCGAGTATGCCCACGAGCCTGCATTGGCGCTGGGATCAGGTCCGGACGGGCTGGATATTACACGTCGGATTCTGCGCGAAGCAGCTGACTATCTGAGTGAAGATGGTTTGCTGGTTGTGGAAGTTGGTAACAGTGAGGTACACCTCATGTCGAGCCTGCCGCAGCTGCCGATTGTGTGGGTCGAGCTTGAGCAGGGCGGCAACGGCGTATTTGTGGTTACCGCCGATGAATTGCGTGCGCACCGTCATTTGATATGAATTCCGGTGCGGCCATCCCGGCCCGCACCCGACAGTTATAGAGTAAGAGCACTATGTCCGGAAACAGCTTTGGAAAACTGTTTACAGTCACGACCTTTGGTGAAAGTCACGGCCCCGCGCTGGGCTGTATCGTTGATGGCTGTCCTCCCGGGATCGAGTTGAGTGAAGCCGATCTGCAGGTGGATCTGGATCGTCGTAAGCCCGGTACTTCTCGTCATACCACTCAGCGTCGTGAAGCTGATGAGGTGCGTATTCTGTCCGGCGTGTTCGAGGGTAAAACGACAGGTACCTCGATTGGGCTGCTGATAGAAAATACTGACCAGCGCTCAAAGGACTACTCCAATATTGCTGAGACGTTCCGTCCGGCGCATGCGGATTACGTCTATTCTCACAAATACGGTTTCAGAGATTACCGTGGCGGTGGTCGCTCATCGGCGCGTGAGACCGCCATGCGCGTGGCTGCGGGTGCCATTGCCAAGAAGGTGCTGGCGCAAAAGGGTATTCAGGTGCGTGGCTATCTGTCACAACTGGGGCCTATCGCAATCGATATGAACCGTTTCGACTGGGATCAGGTCGAGCAGAATCCCTTCTTCTCGCCGGATACGCAGGCGGCGCTGGAAATGGAAAAATATATGGATGCCCTGCGTAAAGAGGGTAATTCCATTGGTGCCCGTATCTCCGTTCAGGCCACCGGGGTGCCGGTTGGGCTTGGAGAGCCTATCTTTGACCGTTTGGATGCTGAATTGGCGCATGCACTGATGAGCATCAATGCGGTGAAAGGGGTGGAGATCGGTGACGGCTTCGCGGTAGTCAATCAGAAAGGCACAGAGCATCGTGACGAAATGACCCCTGAAGGGTTCTTGTCGAATCATGCAGGTGGCATTCTCGGCGGTATTTCGACCGGGCAGGCCATTGAGGCACACATTGCACTCAAGCCGACTTCCAGCCTGCGTTTGCCCGGACGAAGCATCAATGCAGCCGGTGAGGAGATCGAGGTGGTTACTCAGGGGCGTCATGACCCCTGTGTGGGTATTCGTGCGACTCCAATTGCTGAGGCCATGATGGCCATAGTGCTGCTTGATCATATGCTCAGGCACCGAGGGCAGAATGCAGATGTGGATTCCGGGTTGCCGGTCCTTAAGCAGCTCTGAGGCATAACTGGTTGATATTATAGATACAAGATGATTTTTTTCTGACAGTCTGGCGTTTTTTGCTTGAAATTTGGGCATAACGCGGTATAAAGGCGGCAGAATTTGATACGTCCCAACCCTTTGGGTTGTGCGGGGTTCATGGAGCGATCTGGAAAGGTGCCTGATGACGCACTCGCCCGGTAGCATTAACGCTTACATGGTGCTCAGGCATGGCTCGGAAGGTTGGGTTTTTGTTTTTTGAACTCTGTGTAAGCACAGACTTGTCTGGAGTCATCCCCATGCAAGAAGCGATAGACCTAGCGTCTGAAGTGAACGACCAAGAGGCTGAAGGCAGTGTTGCCGAATGGCCCGCCTATTCCCAGGGCGACGATGAAGAGCGACTTGACTACTTTATCGAGCGTGATGGTCACCGTTATGCCGGTACACACCTGATCATCGACTTGCGTGGTGCATCACGCCTGGACGATCTTGAGGTGATGGAAAAGGCACTGCGCGATTCCATCAAAGCGGCCAAGGCAACACTGCTGCATATCCATTTGCACCATTTTACCCCCAACGGCGGAATATCCGGCGTGGCGGTACTGGCAGAGTCACATATCAGTGTGCACACCTGGCCCGAGCGTAACTTTGCGGCTTTCGATATCTTCATGTGCGGTGAATCCGAGCCTGCCAAGGCGGTTCCCGTTCTTGAAGCGGCGTTCACGCCGACGGAAGTGAATGTCGAAGAAATTCTGCGTGGTAAGGTGAGTATTGATGACGACGACTACCTATCTTGAGAAGCTCTACGCCGGTTACGGGCAAAGCTTCACCCTGGATGAGGTGCTGTTTGAGCATCGCACCGAACATCAGGAGCTGATCATTTTCCGTAACAGGGAATTCGGTACTGTTATGGCGCTGGATGGAATCATCCAGACGACTGAGCGTGACGAGTTCATCTACCACGAAATGATGACTCATGTACCGATCCTGGCGCACGGTAATGCCAAGCGTGTATTAATTATCGGTGGTGGTGACGGTGGCATTCTGCGTGAAGTGCTGCGTCATGAAAGCGTCGAGCACGTGACTCAGGTCGAGATTGACCAGGCTGTAATCGACATGTGCAAGCAGTATCTGCCGAACCATTCAGCAGGTGCTTTCGATGATCCGCGAGCGAATATCGTTATTGCCGATGGCGTCGAGTTCGTGAATGAGTGCGCCGACACCTTTGATGTGATCATTTCGGATTGCACGGACCCTGTAGGGCCGGGTGAAGTGTTGTTCTCCAGTCGTTTCTATGAAGGCTGTAAGCGTTGTCTGACACCGGGGGGCGTTTTTGTCGCCCAGAATGGCGTTGCCTTCATGCAGCCGGATGAAATCCTGACCACGCGCCGTCGTCTCGGACCCTATTTCGCTGATCAGTATTTCTATGCCGGTGCTGTGCCGACATACGTGGGCGGAGTCATGGCCTTTGCTTGGGCAAGTGATAACGCCGAGCTGCGACAGCTCGACGTAACGACTATTCGTGCACGCTTCGAGCAAAGCGGTATCGAGACTCGCTACTACAATCCGGCGCTCCACGTTGCAAGCTTTGCGCTGCCTCAGTATATGGTTAAGGCGCTTGATGGCTTGTAAACATAAGCTGTACCTCTGATACTCAAGCCGGCCCTGTGCCGGCTTTTTTATTGACCAAGTACCTATGCCCTATATCCGACTTTCCGGCTTTTATCTGTTTTATTTCGCTCTGCTGGGTACCTTGTTGCCTTATTGGACGCTTTATCTGCAGTCGCTAGGCATGGAGGCGGCCACGATCGGCTGGCTCATGGGGATCCTGCATGTGTCACGCGTGTTGGCGCCCAATGTCTGGGGTTGGCTTGCAGATCGTACAGGTCGTCGTGTTGCGATAGTAAGGCTGGGGGCCCTGGCCAGCTGGATCTGCTTTCTGGGAATCTTCTGGCAAACCGAGGCGATGGGTGTCGCTCTGGTCATGGCATCATTCAGCTTCTTCTGGAATGCGGTGTTGCCTCAGTTTGAAGTCATCACGCTCGGGTATCTCGGGGTCAATCAATCGCAGTACAGCCGGATTCGACTTTGGGGATCAGTGGGCTTTATCTGTGCGGTGGTCATGATTGGCTGGCTGCTGGATGCGGTCAGTATTGACTGGTTGCCGGTGGTTCTGTTCGCAATGCTGTTCATAATCTGGTTAAACACGCTGTTGATTGGCGATCAGAACGATACTGCAACTGAGGCAGAGGCTGACAGCCGGACGATTGGAGCGATTTTGCGTCAGCCGCAGGTGTGCGTGTTTTTTGTGGTGTGTTTTTTGGTTCAGCTGAGCCATGGGCCCTATTACACCTTCTACAGCGTTATGATGCAGGAGCTTGGCTACGATCGTATCGAGATCGGCTTGTTGTGGGGTTTGGGTGTGATGGCCGAGGTTCTGCTCTTCGTCTTTATGCCGCGCATCCTTGAACGATTCAATATGCGGCACATTTTACTGGTCAGCCTTGTGCTTTGCGTCTTGAGGTGGGCGCTCACGGCTCTGTGGCCGGATCAGATATGGGTAATGCTGTTTGCACAGTGTCTGCACGCTGCTACTTTTGGAAGTCTTCATGCGGTTGGTATTGCGCTGGTGCAGCATTACTTCACTCCCTCTACTCAAGGAAGAGGGCAGGCGCTGTTTTCCAGCCTTGGATTCGGTGCGGGCGGTGCGCTGGGTGCGGTGGTGGCCGGTCAGCTGTGGAGTGACCTGGGTGCAATGACTTTTGCGATCGCTGCAGGGGTTTCGGTTCTGGCGATTGTGTTGACATCCATCTGGATTTACCCGGATAAAGTGCAGCAAAATGACTGAAAATGTTGTTTTGAGAGGTCATTGCTATAGTATGAGGTGCATATGAATATTTCGGGTGAGCGCGCATGAATTTCAAAATTGATATCGAAATGACGCCCGACGAGTTGCGCCGGGCGCTGGGTCTGCCAGATGTTTCCGCGTTGCAGCAGGAAATGATCGATAAGTTCAGGGAGCAGATGAATGCGGGTGTGGAAGGTTACGATCCGCTCACATTTCTGAAGCCCTATCTAAACAGTGGTATCGGTTCGATGGAAGCCTTTCAGAAACTGCTTTTCGGAATGATGAGTCAGTATGGTAAGGACAAACGCGACGCCGATTGAATGGAATATTTGGATGAGTCAGAGTGGATCAGGAGAATCAGCCGTGCGGATTCTGCGTAAATATACCAATCGTCGATTGTACGATACCTCGCGCAGCTGCTATGTCACATTGGAAGATGTGAAGCAGCTCGTGCTCAGTGGTGAGACCTTTCAGGTTCAGGACTCCAAAACCGGCAATGATTTGACCCGTAATATTCTGCTGCAAATCATCAGTGAGCAGGAAGCTGAAGGGCACGGAACACTGCTGACCAACCAGGTACTTCAGCAGCTGATCCGCTTTTACGGTGACAGTATGCAGGGCATGATGAGCCAGTATCTGGAGCAAAGTATAGCGGCATTCCTTGAGCATCAGGATCGTATCCGTGAGCAGATGCAGACGATGATGGGAGCCGCGAACCCGCTGACCATGATGGGGCGTATCGCTGACCAGAATATGGCCGTCTGGAACATGTTTGCCCCACGCACAGCGGAAGGTGGCGAGGGCGGTGAGGCTAAGTCTGGCCAGCCCGAAACCGAGGCCCCCGCCAAGAGCGACACCAGCAAGGGTGGTTCAGGTCAATAACCGAGCTACTGTGGCTCGCGTTTTTTCAGCCAGTTGTAAATCAATGGTGGCAGCGTATGCAATGCCCTGCTGCCATTGAGCACACCGATGTGCCCTGCATCGATACCCACTTCCGTGTAGTCCTTCCCGTTGACTGCGTTTTTCAGTGCAGCAGACGCCTCTGGAGGGACCAGCTGATCTCTTTTGCCATAGATATTCAGCAAGGGTTGTCGCAAGTCGGCAAGCTTGAGATGTCTCCCTGCCAGCTCGAAGCCCTGTTCTGACATCAGCGCATTCTGACGGAAAAAAAGCTCGATAAAGTCTTTCAGGGCCTCTCCGGCAAGGTCCGGGCAGTCCTGCAACCAATGCTCCATCAATAGATAGTGCTTTACGGTTTCATCGTCGGCGCATAGTTGTCGGCCGGCCGCCAGTCGCTTCTCCAGCCCCAGTCGCATGGGTTGCAGTGCCGTGAACAGTTCGTTGAGTAATTTGCCGGGCAGGTTGCCGTACGTGTTTGTTGCCAGTGTGGCGTCAATTTCTTGTGCCAGGTGATTTAGAGTGAAGTTGGCAGGGGAGGTATCAGCCGGTGTCACAAGGCTGATCAGATTGCGCACCTTGTGGGGAAAAATAAGGCTGTAACACAGGCTCAGTACGCCTCCCTGACAAACCCCCATCAGGTTAACCGGTCTGCCATTGTTATCTTGACTGGCACAGTCCACACACTGGTCAAGCAGGTCGGTGAGATAGTCTTCAAGGTTCAGAAAACGGTCGCAACGGCTGGGGTAGCCCCAGTCGATAAGGTATACAGGAATACCTTCGTTCAGAAGGTTTTGAATCAGCGAGCGTTGCGGGCTGAGATCCAGGATCCATGGTCGATTGACCAGTGCGTAGCAAATCAGCAAGGGTGACGTCAGCTTCCGGCTGGTTGTCGGCTCAAATTTGAGCAGCTTGAGGCTGCCGGAACGAAGCAGCACCTGGTGCGCTGTCGGCTGATGGGTATATGAAATCCTTGCGGCAGCACTGATGCACTGGTCAAGTATTTCCAGCTCATGTGACTGTTTGCTCAGCTGTTGGGGGTCAACCTTGATTCGAGTCATGCCTGTCCTTGAAGTGGCTGGATGATCCTCGTTGATGTGATGCTTGCTGTTCAAGCACGCGAACTCGACGACGCAGTTCATGGTGCTGTCGGCTTAGTTCATCGTACTGAGCCAGCGTAACCAGGCCGCAGCTGGAATAGAAATGGTCAAGTTGCTGCTGCCAGTGTTGACGCAGAGCCATGGCATTATTGCACAGCGCAGCAAATGCCTGTCTGTATTCTTCCTGGCTTAGCGCCTGCTGATAGCATTCCTCGTAGGACTGGATCCAGAGTCTGTGTAGTTGTTCAAGTTCGGAAATCGTGGTGCCTTGCAGACGTTGGCTGAACAGGTCAAGTGCCGCGCTGTTGATCCGGCTTAGGTGCTCAAGGTATTGCTGGCGCGATCGTGCAAAGTCGCGCAGGTCTTCCAGAGTGGTGCGCAATTGCTGTACGAGCGAGGGTTGCAGGTGTGGTCCCAGTGTTCCCAGTAATCGTTGCAACAGTTGGTTGACGTGTTGCAGCTCCTCATTCAGCGTTGAATTCTGTTGGCTGAATATCGCCAGCACAGTGGTTAGCTGCTCAGGCAGTGGCCAGCTTGACAGTATCCACTCCAGATTGAGCTGATCAAGGTGCTTGCGAAAACAGTCGATCAGAGGGTCGGTTTCAATGTGGTGCTCATCGTCACACAGTGACAGCAGCTGCGAGGCAAAGTGGCGAAATTGTTCACTCTGCCGTGTAATGCGGTGAAGCAGGTCGGCATGGGGGGAGGTCTCACCCTGTGGTGATTGGCCCTCTGCACCGGCGCTGTATTGATCGCTGTCGGGAGTGTTAAGCTCCTGCTCAAACTGCTCCAGCCACTGGCCAATCATGTTCAGCAGTTGCTCGTTCACTTCACCTCTCCATGAGCTGTTGGGGTGTTGATCTTAAACCAAGCCGGATAGTTGTTAAACGCTTGTCTCTAGCAGTCGGGTCAGCTCGCGTGCAGCATTGCTGAGCGTGCGATCACGGTGGTAGATATAACCCAAGGGGCGCACGATGGGTTCGGTACCCGTATTCAGACGTACCAGCTGATCATCGATCATGGTTTCGGGTAGCAGGCTCCAACCGAGTCCAATGCTCACCATCATACGTATGGTGTCGAGATAATCGGTGCTCATACCCAGGTTTAGTTCAAGCCCCTGCCCCGCCAGCTGCTGGCGGACCCTTTGGTGAGTAAAGGTGTCGGGCCCGGGCAGGATGGCGGGGTAACGGTTAAGCTCGGTCAGATCAAGGCGACGGTTTGTGGCCAGTGGATGATTGCGGCCTACAACGTACTGAAGCCGGTCGCTCCATACGGTTCGTGCGCAGATTCGCTCATCCTGTTCAGGAGCAAGTGTAATCAGGGCAAGCTCCAGATCACCGCGAAGGACGCCTTCATAGGCCACCTCGGAGGCGGCGAACTGCAGATCAAGATCAACGTCAGGGTAGCTTTCCACGAAACGTTTCAGCAATGGTGGGAGTCGGTGCAAACTGATGTGGTGGCTAGCAGCCAGGGCGAGGCGGCCACCCACTCGACCGGACAGGTTGCCCAGCATGCGTTCGGCATCTTCCATGGATGCGAGAATATCGCGCGCTTTTGGCAGCAGGGCTTGGCCCGGTTCGGTCAATAGAACCTGGCGACCAATGCGGTCAAACAGGCGGCACTCAAGCTGGCTCTCCAGTAGCGCGATCCGCTTGCTGACGGCAGATTGAGTCAGAAACAGCAGTTGGGCTGCCTGAGAGAAAGAGCCGGTATCGGCAACGGTAACGAAAGCATGTAAGCCGGCAGTGTCCATCGCGATTTTGCTATGTGAAGTTAAACAGTGGGACAGTCTATCCATTCCATAAAGGAATTCAAAATATAAAAATTATGAATTTGTTTGTATCTAATGGCTGGATTAGGATGAGCCTCAATTGCCATGATTTCGGACTAATTCAGAGGGGAGAGCGACATGGCCGGAAAGACATTGTATGACAAGCTCTGGGATGCCCATTTGGTACGCCAGAACGATGACGGCAGTGCTTTGATCTACATCGATCGTCAGATCCTGCATGAAGTAACATCGCCGCAGGCGTTCGAGGGGCTGCGTCTGGCCGGTCGCAAGCCATGGCGTATTGATGCCAACCTTGCTACACCGGATCACAACGTGCCGACGACTGAGCGTTCAGCGGGTGTGGATCAGATTGAAGATCCTGTTTCCCGAATCCAGGTGAAGACGCTTGATGCCAACTGTGATGAGTTTGGTATCGTCGAGTTCAAAATGAATGACCAGCGTCAGGGAATTGTACATGTTGTCGGGCCTGAGCAGGGCATGACGTTGCCGGGTACAACCGTGGTCTGCGGTGATTCTCATACCTCTACCCACGGAGCATTTGGTGCGCTGGCTCATGGTATCGGTACGTCTGAAGTCGAGCATGTGCTGGCTACCCAGTGTCTGATCGCCAAGAAGATGAAAAACATGCTGGTGCGTGTCGATGGTGAGCTGGGTGCGGGTGTGACTGCAAAGGATGTCGTGCTGCACATCATTGGCGTGATCGGAACCGCTGGCGGTACAGGTTATGCCATCGAGTTTGGCGGTAGCGCTATCCGCTCCATCTCCATGGAGGGTCGCATGACCATCTGCAACATGGCGATCGAAGCCGGCGCCCGTGTAGGTCTGGTAGCCGTAGATGAGACCACCATCGAATATTTCCGTGGCCGTCCTTTTTCGCCGAGCGAAGAGCAGTGGGATGCTGCTGTTGCGTCCTGGAAAGAACTGGTCTCCGACGATGACGCCCGATTCGATACTGTGGTCGAGATAAAGGCTGAGGATATCCAGCCGCAGGTTACTTGGGGCACATCCCCGGAAATGGTGGCTCCGGTCAGTGCTTTGGTTCCTAATCCAGATGCAGAATCCGATCCGGTTAAAGCGGATGGTATCCGTCGTGCACTGAAGTACATGGGACTCCAGGCTGATCAGAAGATTACCGATATCCAATTGGATCGCGTCTTTATCGGTTCTTGCACCAACTCCCGCATTGAGGACCTGCGTGCAGCTGCTGAAGTGGTCAAAGGTCGCAAGGTGGCTGCCAATATCAAGCAGGCTCTGGTCGTTCCGGGCTCTGGTCTGGTGAAGGCGCAGGCTGAGGCTGAAGGGCTGGACAAGATCTTTGTCGAAGCAGGCCTTGAGTGGCGTGAGCCTGGATGTTCCATGTGTTTGGCAATGAACCCTGACAAGCTGGGCCAGGGCGAACACTGTGCGTCGACCTCCAACCGCAACTTCGAAGGTCGACAGGGCTTTGGTGGACGCACTCATCTGGTGAGCCCTGCGATGGCCGCTGCCGCCGCCGTGACCGGCCACTTCATTGATGTACGTGAACTGATGCAGTAAGACGGGAGAGTGAAATGAAAAAATTTACCCAGCATACCGGTATTGCTGCACCGCTGGATCGTGCCAATGTCGATACCGACATGATCATCCCCAAGCAGTTCCTCAAGTCGATCAAGCGAGCTGGCTTCGGGCCTAATCTGTTCGATGAGCTGCGCTACCTGGACGAAGGACAGCCGGATCAGGATTGTGCCGGTCGTCCCTTGAATCCTGATTTTGTGCTCAATCAGCCGCGCTATAAGGGTACCAGCGTGTTGCTGGCGCGCGAAAACTTTGGCTGTGGCTCCAGTCGTGAGCATGCGCCCTGGGCATTGGATGACTTCGGTATCCGCACAGTGATCGCGCCGAGTTTTGCTGATATCTTCTACAACAACTGCTTCAAAAATGGCTTGCTGCCGATAGTACTGGCGGAAGCGCAGGTTGATCAGTTGTTCAAGGAAGTAGAAGCCGCCGAAGGTTATGAGCTGACTGTTGATCTGGAGCGTCAGGTGGTTGTAACACCATCCGGTGAAGAGTTTGCCTTTGAGGTTGACGCTTTCCGCAAGCATTGCCTGCTCAATGGTCTGGATGATATCGGATTGACGCTGCAGCACGCAGACGAAATCAAGGCCTACGAAGAACGTCGCCGTCAGGAAGCCCCCTGGCTGTTCGGTGCTATCAAGTAACTCTTTTTGAATTCAAGGAAATACAGCGATATGAGCAAGAATGTACTGGTATTGCCCGGTGACGGCATCGGTCCGGAAATCGTTACTGAAGCACGCAAAGTGCTGGATCTGGTCAACGCCCGCCATGGTCTGGGGCTTGAGATCAGCGAAGCGCTGGTGGGTGGTGCCGCCATCGACGCCACCGGTGTTCCGCTGCCGGAAGAAACGCTGGCGGCAGCCAAGGCAGCTGATGCCATTTTGCTGGGTGCTGTAGGCGGACCCAAATGGGACACCAACCCGGATTTTGCCATTCGCCCGGAAAAAGGTCTGCTGGGCATTCGCTCCCAATTGGGTCTGTTCGGCAACCTTCGTCCGGCAATTCTGTATCCTCAGTTGGCGCATGCGTCAACACTGAAGCCTGAAGTGGTATCCGGACTGGATATCCTTATCGTGCGTGAACTGACCGGTGGTATTTACTTCGGTCAGCCGCGTGGTATACGCGAAAAGGAAGGCGGTATCCGTGAAGGCTTCAACACCTACGTTTACGATGAGAATGAGATTCGTCGTATCGGTCGTGTTGCCTTTGAAGCGGCTCGTGCGCGCGACAAGCGTTTGTGCTCTGTCGATAAGGCCAACGTGCTGGAAGTAACCGTGCTCTGGCGCGAGATCATGGAAGAGCTGTCCAAAGAGTATCCGGATGTGGAGCTGAGTCACATGTACGTCGACAACGCGGCGATGCAGCTGGTGCGTGCGCCCAAGCAGTTCGATGTCATGGTAACCGGTAACATGTTCGGTGACATTCTGTCTGATGCAGCTGCGATGCTGACCGGCTCCATCGGTATGCTGCCGTCTGCCTCTCTGGATGAAAACGGCAAGGGTATGTATGAGCCCTGTCATGGCTCTGCACCTGATATCGCGGGTCAAGGCAAGGCGAATCCGTTGGCAACGATCCTCTCAGTCGCTATGATGTTGCGTTACTCTCTGAATGCTGGTGAAGCTGCGGATCAGATCGAAGCAGCCGTCAGCAAGGTGCTGGATCAGGGGCTGCGTACCGGTGACATCATGTCCGAGGGTATGCGCCAGGTCAGCACCTCTGAGATGGGTGATGCGGTCGTTGCTGCACTGAGCGCCTGATCACCAGTGAATGAGCGGATGTCCGTCGCTGTCGGATATCCGCCTGGTTATACCAGTGTTTCGTTTTACAGCACACAACAATATTGGGGGCACGAATGAAGCGTGTAGGTTTTGTCGGCTGGCGTGGCATGGTCGGTTCTGTTCTGATGCAGCGCATGCTGGAAGAGCAGGATTTTAATCATATTGCTGAGCCGGTTTTCTTCACCACTTCTCAGACTGGAGCGGCTGGTCCTGACATCGGCAAGGATATTCCGGCATTGAAAGATGCGCGTGATATTGACGAGCTGAAGCAGATGGACGCCATTGTTTCCTGTCAGGGTGGTGACTACACCACGGAAGTGTTCCAGAAACTGCGTGAGTCCGGCTGGGACGGCTACTGGATCGATGCTGCGTCAACTCTGCGCATGAGCGATGACAGTCTGATCGTACTGGACCCGGTTAACCGTGATGTCATTGATCGTGGTATCGATGCCGGCATCAAGAACTTCGTCGGTGGCAACTGTACCGTTTCCCTGATGCTCATGGGGCTGGGTGGCCTGTTCAAGGCCGGTCAGGTTGAATGGATCTCCTCCATGACTTACCAGGCGGCTTCCGGTGCTGGTGCCAAGAACATGCGTGAACTGATCACCCAGATGGGTCAGATCCATGCAGGTTCCGAGGCGCTGCTGGCCGATCCAGCATCTGCGATTCTGGATATTGATCGCCAGGTTGTGGAAACCATGCGTGCAGATGCCTTTGCAACCGATAACTTCGGTGTGCCGCTGGCAGGCTCGCTGATCCCCTGGATCGACAAGGCTGTGGCCGATGGTCAGAGCAAGGAAGAGTGGAAGGGATTTGTTGAGACCAACAAGATCCTGGGCCTCTCCGACAGCCCGATTCCGATTGATGGTACCTGCGTACGTATCGGTGCCATGCGCTGTCATAGCCAGGCGTTCACCATCAAGTTGAAGCAGGACCTGCCGATGGATGAGATCGAGCAGATGATTGCTGAAGCCAATGACTGGGTCAGCGTAGTACCTAACGACCGTGAGACCACAATCAGTGATCTGTCACCGACTAAAGTGACAGGTACGCTGAATATCCCGGTCGGACGACTGCGTAAGATGAAGATGGGGCCTGACTTCCTGAACGCATTCAGCGTCGGCGACCAGTTGCTGTGGGGGGCCGCTGAGCCTCTGCGCCGTATCCTGCGTATCCTCATCGAACGCTGATAGCAGTTCTGATGTAACACCTCCTCAGCCCGGCGTATGTCCGGGCTGTTTTGCTTTGTGAGACCCTTCAAAATATGTCAATGAATGTTGCTTTAATTGGACCGAATACCCTTAAAGGGGAAAAACTGCTGGAATTGCTGGATGAATCAGAACTGCAGGTTGACAGTCTGACCCTGTATGAAGAATCCGATACGGCAGGACGTAGTCTCATGTTCAGGGGGAGCGCTTGCAGAACCAAAGCGTTGGAAACCTTTACCGGTGAAGGATTGGCACTGGTTTTTGTGGCCGATCCTGAGCTTGGTGAAGAAACCGTCCAGGTACTTGAAGCGCAGACATCTGCAGTTGTGATCGATCTCTTTCCTCAGCGCTACAGTAAGGAGCCTCTGCTGGTGCTTCCTGCCGTCAACGGTGAGGCGCTCGCTTCGATTGACGCAGGTCGTATTATCGGTGTGCCGGGATCGGCTACTATAACCGCTGCGCTGGCCCTGTTGCCGTTGCATCATGCTTATCAGATACTTAAGCTCAATCTCACGGTGCTGTGCGCGGCATCTGAAGCCGGGCGCAAAGGGGTTGAAGCACTGGCGTCAGAAACAGCCAAGCTGCTCAATGGCCGAGAGGTTGATTCTGGATACTTTGCTCGCCAGATCGCCTTCAACCTGATCCCGGATGTGGGAGAGGTTCTGGCATCAGGATATAGCACACTGGAAGCACAGGTCATGCATCAGTTGCCTCAGTTGCTGGGAGATGAAGAGCTTGAACTTGAGGTGAGTGCTGTACGTGTGCCTGTTTTTTATGGCGATATGGTCGTCGCGCAGGCAGAAACACGCCAGCCTCTCAAGGTTGAGGAACTCCAGTTGCTGATGGATAAAGCGGCCGGTGTGCGTTTTGATCAAGGGGCCAAAAAGCCGGCCAGTTTGGTAAATGACGTTATCGGGCAGGATGTCGTTATCGTTAACCGGATCAGGCCTGACGTGACTGGCGAAAGCGGATTTGCCCTCCAGGCGCTTAGTGATGATCTGGGCAGGGGGAGTGCACTGGTCGCGCTGGAAATTGCGCTTGCACTACAGGCATAGTCGCAAAATGGCAGCAGAGTGAATGGTTGACCCTCTGCTGTTTAAACATAATACTTGCACAGAATATGGATCCGTAACCCTCTGATTCGTAGAGAAATGGAGAGGGCGCGCATACTACACCAAAGGGAGTAACCGATGCTGCGTAAACTAGCCTTAAGCCTTGCGGTCTCAGCAGCTCTGGGGGCGTCACAGGTTAATGCCCTTGGGCTGGGCGAAATTCAGGTTAACTCAGCCCTGAATGAGCCGCTTGATGCTGAGATTAAACTGACGCAGGTGCGGGACCTCTCTCCGCTGCAGATTCAGCCCAGAATGGCCTCGCTGGACGAGTATGCGACTTCCATGGGTAGCAGTCAGGCACGTTACCTGCGCGATATTCAGTTCCAGGTGCTGGTGTCTCCTGAAGGAACTGGTCGTATTCGTCTGAAATCGACTGAGCCGGTACAGGAGCCCTTCCTCAATTTCATGGTTGAGGTGAACTGGCCAAGTGGACGTCTGGTTCGTGAGTACACGTTGCTACTGGATCCTCCTGTTTTTGAACCCTCTCCGGTCCGTCAGCGTCTGACGCCAGCCAGTGTTCAACCGGCTGCCGCCGTTTCGCAGCCCGCGAATCCAAGGGCTTCAGTAACAGCCAGTAATATTCGAACTCGCGCCAACAGTGACACCCAGGTGTATGTTGGTGTGAACGATACTCTTTGGGAAATTGCCAAGAAAACCAAACCCCAGGGAATCAGTGAGCATCAGATGATGCTTGCATTGCTGCGCAAGAATCCGCAGGCGTTCCCGTCCGGTAACATCAATAACCTCAAGGCGGGAACCGTAATGGATATCCCGTCCCTCGCAGAGGCCCAGCAGCTTAGCCATCGAGAGGCAGTTGCAGAGGTTGCGCGGCAGATGCAGGCTTGGCGTCAAGGCCGCAGTTCAACCAATGCACCGGTAAAGGCGCCTTTGGATGTCAGTAAAACGGCTGAAGCCCCTGCTGATGACAGCAAGGGCTCAAGTGCGGCTGCACCTGCTAACGAAGCGGCTGAAGAGGGCAAGCTGACGATCGTTGCGCCGCCGCCAGAGTCTGCCGCCCCCGAACAGGTATCTTCTGCGACCAGCAGTGTCGATAGTGATGCTGAACAGAGTGCAGCTGTGGAGCCTGTCGGCGAACAGGTGATTTCAGCTGCAGCTGAGCGCCTTGAAGATGAAGTCTTGATGGCTCAGGAAAAGATCGATCGGCTTGAACGAGATAACGCTGATCTGAACGATAAACTGAGCTCTGTGCTCGAACAGCTGGAGTCTCAGAGTCGACTGCTGGAATTGCAGTCTCAGCAGATGTCTACTTTGCAGGCTGAGTTGAGTAAACCGCGGCCGGCTCCGGTTGTGCCCCCCGCGCAGCCTGTACAGTCAGAGGCCACGTCTCCCTCGCTGTTTGAAAATCCGACTGTGCTGGGTGGGCTGGGTGCTGGAGCTATTGCCCTGTTGGGCGGGATATGGTTCCTGTTGCGTCGCAAGCGTCCTGAGCCGGCAGCCAAGAAAGAACTGGTAAATGTGCCGGATGACTTGCGAGAGCGAGAAGAGCGCGATGCCGTGCCTGATGTGGCTGCAGCTGCCGTGGCGGGTGGTGCTGCGGTTGTGGCTGCGGATGCACTGTCTGGTGGTGACGAAAAAAGTGACACCGATTTCGTGCGCCCGCCAATGGACTCATTGGCGCCGGCTGAAGAAGAGGTGGCGGTAGAAGACCTCGAGAAGGATCTTCAGGAATTGGATCTGGATATGGATCTGGATCTGGATGACCTTGACCAGTCGGACCTCGATGCTGATGCCGAAGGTGTTGACTCAAGCGAATTTGACCTTGGTCTGGATGATGAGCCACCCATGAAGGGATTGGCAGATGCAGACGAAGAACTGGAAGATACAGAACTTGCAGCAGAACTCGAAACTGGCGAAGCTGCTGATGATGTCGATGATCTGGCGTTCACGCTTGATAACGGCGTTGAGGCTGAAGAAGATGACACATCCAGTGAGCTCGATGCCATGCTGGCTGATCGGGATGTGGATGATGAGCTGGATTTTCTGCTCAATGACAGTATCGCGTCCGACGAGGCTGAAAGCGAAGCGCTTGACTTGGATGTCGATTTCAACTCTGATTCATCGGATACCGATGAGCTCGATTTTGAAACGCTAGCGGCTGATGTTACCGACCCGGCTCCTGTGTCATCCACTGAGGTCGAACCTGACGCGGATAACAGTCTGCACGAAACTGTAGAAGCCGCTGAGGAAGTCGAGTTTGAGATTGATCCTGATCTGGAAGCGATGCTGAAAGGTGGTGATGAGCCATCTGCGGTAGATTCCGGTTCAGACGATGATGGGCTTGAATTCGATATGGGCTTTGCGGATGATTCGGCGACCCAGTCAACTGATACGGCCGAAGATGATCTGGATAGTCTGTTGTCTTCATTTGATCCAGAAGATGACGTTGAGATTGATCAAGTCTCTGCACGCCTCACCAATGACGAGGTTGAAGAGGAATTGACAGCCAATATTTCTCATGATCTTGAGATGGATCTGGATGCTGAGGTAGACGAGCTGCTTGGCGGAACAGATGATGATATTGAGCTGGAAGAGCTGCATAACGAAGAACAGGACGAAGTACTGGATAAGCTGAACCTGCTCAGCGATGCAGACGAAATCGAAACCAAGCTGGATCTTGCACGCGCTTATATAGAAATGGAAGATACCGAGGGTGCGCGCGATATCCTTAACGAAATTACCGGCGAAGGCTCCGATTCTCAGCGCGAAGAGGCGCGGAAACTCCTGGAGACGCTGGCCTGATCAAGATGTTTGATGAGTAAAGAGAACTCTTCCGGGGCGATTTCGATCGCCCCTTTTCGTTATGCGCTGGGCGTGGAGTATGTTGGAGCGGCTTATCGAGGCTGGCAGCTGCAGGCATTCGATAATGTCCCGACCATACAGGCTGAAGTTGAACGCGCGCTTTCGGTAATTGCTGATCATCCGGTACAGGTTGTCTGTGCCGGGCGGACGGATGCTGGCGTTAATGCCAGTCATCAGGTTATTCATTTTGATAGCTGGTCCGAGCGAGATGAGCGCGCCTGGGTGCTGGGTACCAACAGCCATTTGCCGGATGATATATCGATCAAGTGGGCGACCAAGGTGCCTGGGTGTTTCCATGCGCGTTTTTCGGCCAAGGAACGTCGTTACCGTTACCTGATTTATACGTCTCCGTCCCGCCCTGCGATTCTTGCCGGTGGCGTTACCTGGACTCATCGCAAGCTGGATACCGAAAAGATGCAGCAAGCGGCAGAGCACTTGCTCGGTGAGCATGATTTCACCTCATATAGAGCCGTTGGCTGTCAGGCGCGAAGCCCAGTCCGTGAAATTCGTCAACTGAGTGTCTACAGAAGCGGCCAGCTGATTGTCATTGATGTCAGTGCCAACGCTTTCTTGCATCATATGGTCAGAAATATTGCCGGGGTGTTGATGGCGGTGGGCTCAGGGCAGCGATCACCGGATTGGGCGCTTGAGGTTCTGCGGGCAAAGGATCGACGCCAGGGTGGGGTTACGGCACCTCCTGATGGGTTGTACTTTGTCGATGTGCGATACCCTGACCTGTTTAAACTGCCGAAGGTGCCGTTGGGGCCTCATTTTCTGCAAACATCAGACTGACGCCCCGAAGCGGCTTTGATAATATTAGCCGCTTGCGTCACTTTTCGAGAGGCAGCATGACTACACGGGTGAAAATTTGCGGCATTACCAGTCTTGGTGATGCGCTGTGTGCAGTTGAAGCAGGCGCCAGTGCGTTGGGGTTTGTGTTCTATGAACCAAGTCCGCGTTATGTGTCGCCGGAGGTGGCAGCAGACATCATTCGGCAGCTACCGGCCTTTATCACCACTGTGGGGCTGTTCGTGAATGCTTCCGGGGATGAAGTGGAACGGGTGTTGAATGAAACCGGTCTGGATCTGATCCAGTTTCATGGCGATGAGCCTGAAAGCTTCTGTCGTGGATTCAAGCGTCCATACATCAAGGCGTTCAGGGTGCGCCCCGGCCTGGATGTGAAGGAACAGGTAGCGCTGTACCCCACTGCGAGGGGGGTCTTGTTGGATGCTTACCGTCCCGGTGTGCCTGGCGGTACAGGTGAAGTGTTCGATTGGGCGCTTATTCCTGCGGAACTGGCGCCACGAGTGATTCTGGCGGGAGGCCTGAATCCCGGGAATGTGGCTCAGGCGATTGCTCAAGTATCGCCCTATGCGGTCGATGTTTCGGGTGGTGTTGAAGCCGGGCCGGGACGCAAGGACGCCGAAAGAATCTACGCTTTTATGGCTGCGGTTAAGCAGTCTTAAAGCAACTTGAATTAGAGTATGTGATTTCCATTAGGCCGCTTCCATCGTTGAAGCGGGCGTCAACAGGAATGTGAAACATGAGTAACTGGCTGGAAAAAATCGTACCTTCTCTGGTGCGCAGTGAGAAGAAACGCACCAACATCCCTGAAGGTTTGTGGAAGAAGTGCCCCAAGTGCGATTCCATCCTCTATCGGCCTGAGCTTGAGAAGAACCTCAACGTTTGTCCAAAGTGCGATCATCACATGCGCCTGAATGCGCGTCGTCGCCTTGAGCTGTTTCTGGATGAGGACGGGCGTCAGGAACTGGCTGCTGAAGTTGCCCCTGTGGATCGCCTCAAGTTCCGCGATTCAAAAAAATACAAGGACCGTCTGAGTGCTGCGCAGAAGCAAACCGGTGAGAAAGACGCGCTGATTGCGATGCGTGGCAACTTGCAGGGACTTCCTGTGGTCGCAGTAGCCTTCGAGTTCAACTTCATGGGTGGGTCCATGGGGGCTGTAGTGGGTGAGCGTTTCGTTCGGGCAGCGCGTGTTGCACTGGAAGAGCGTATTCCACTGATCTGTTTTGCTGCTTCAGGTGGTGCGCGTATGCAGGAAGCGCTGATTTCATTGATGCAGATGGCTAAAACCAGTGCGGCGCTGGAGAAACTGAAGCAGGCGGGCATCCCATACATCTCCGTACTGACCGATCCCGTTTACGGAGGCGTGTCAGCTTCGCTGGCAATGTTGGGTGACTTGAATGTTGCTGAACCCAATGCGCTGATTGGCTTTGCGGGTCCGCGTGTTATTGAGCAGACCGTTCGTGAAAAGTTGCCTGAAGGCTTCCAGCGTAGTGAGTTCCTGCTTGAGCATGGTCAGGTTGACATGATCATTAGCCGTAATGACTTGCCGACTCGTCTGGCTGATATTCTGCGCAAGCTGACCCATCAGGCGGCTGATGTAGCTGCGCAATCAGCGGATCAGGCGACTGATCAGTCCCAGTCTGAAGCTGTGGACGCTGATAAAGAATGAGCGAAACCTATCCGGTGACGCTTGATGGGTGGCTCAGTCATATTGAGGCTTGTCACCCCAGCGAAATAGAGCTGGGGCTGGCGCGTTTGTCGAATGTGGCTTCACGTCTGCCCATTGACCTGTCGAACACTACCCGCATTGTGGTGGGTGGAACCAATGGCAAGGGGTCGACGCTTGCGATGCTCAACGCCATTCTGCTACAGCAGGGGTTGAGTACCGGCATGTATACCTCGCCGCACTTCTTGCACTACAACGAGCGTATCGCCATCAATGGCGAGCCGGTTTCGGATGCAGTGTTGTGCGAGGTTTTTGCGTCAATCGAGAAGGCCAGAGGTGATACGCCACTGACCTATTTCGAGTATGGTACTTTGGCCGCTCTGCTGGTATTCAGTCAGCAGCAGGTTGATGTGGCATTACTGGAAGTAGGGCTTGGTGGTCGTCTGGATGCGGTTAACATTGTTGATGCTGACATCGCTGTCGTAACTACGGTGGCACTGGATCACACCGACTGGCTGGGGCCGGATCGGGAATCGATCGGCTTTGAGAAGGCGGGGATCTTTCGCTCTGCAAAACCCGCGCTCTGTGGAGATCCTGAAGCCCCGGAACGACTGATCGAGCACGCGAAGGCAATTGGTGCAACCCTGTGCCGTAATGGCATCGACTATCATTATCAGCAGCAGGGCGATGGCTGGTGCTGGGATGGAGTCTCGGCTGATGGTGATGCCTGCCATTTTGAGCAGCTCCCAGTACCCATGCTTCCGTTGGCTAATGCAGCACTGGTGTTGCAGATCCTACAGTTCCTTCCTGTCAGCATCAGTGAGGTCTCGATCAGGGAGGGCTTGGCCCATGCCAGCTTGACGGGGCGTATGCAGCACACCTGTATAGGTGAGTTGCCGGTCATACTGGATGTCGCACACAACCCCGAAGCAGCAGCCTATCTGGCCGATCGCCTGTGCCAAACGTCAAACGAGCCGGTACACCTGGTATTCGGCATGCTGGCCGACAAGGATATTCCGGCGGTCATTGATGTGCTGAAGCCTGCTGTCGATCAATGGTACCCCGTGAGCCTGGCGGTCCCGCGTGGCACTGATTCCGGTGTGCTCGTCGCAGCCTTGAGTGAGGCGGGTGTGTCAGCTGATACCGTTCATCCTGGTGCGAATGTCAAAACCGTGGTCGAAGCGCTGCAACAGGATATGCCTGAGGGCCGCGTTGTGATTGCGGGGTCTTTCTTTACGGTTACGGAAGCCCTTGCAATGAAAACTGGAGTTGGTTGCTGATGATGACCGAGCAGCAGAAAAAACGGTTGGTAGGTGCGGCGGCTGTCATCGTGTCAGCTGTTATTCTGTTACCGTTACTGCTGGATGGGAGTGGCTATCGCGAGCGTCATCTGCAGGATCGTATTCCTCCAGCGCCCGAGATGCCTGCTCTTGTCGATATCGAACCATCTCAGCGGGCGCTGCCTGATACGGCTGCGCCCGCCGACCCTGCCGCTCCGGCAGTGGTTAAGGTGCCATCGCCGGCCTTGCGTCCGGCCATCGCACAGTCGCAGCCCAGTATCGACGCAACTAACGATACTCCGGTTCTGGATGAGCAGCAGGTGCCGGTGGCGTGGACATTGCAGTTGGCCAGCTTTCGAGATGAGGCCAATGCGCGCTCGCTCAGGAAGGAGCTTGTTGAAGCAGGCTATAAGGTTTACATACGCCACAGTCCCGGTATGGTGCGGGTATTTGTTGGTCCAGACCTGCAACGCAGTCGCCTTGAACAGCTGCAGATGCGTCTGAAACGTGACTACTCCCTTGAGGGTATGATCGTGCGATTTACAACGCAGTGAATTCACCATTGGGTTGCCACTTGGGCTCTGTTAGAATGCGCGCTGTTTTCGATACTGGCGAACGACAATGAACTGGGCTGATTGGACCATTCTTGCCATCATAGCGATTTCTAGCCTGATGAGTCTCAAACGAGGCTTTGTTCGGGAAGCTATATCTCTTGTGACCTGGGTGTCCGCCTTCGTATTGGCGCGTCTGTTCTCGCCATCATTAACCGTTTTACTTGAGTCCTATATCCAGACGCCATCCCTGCGCCTGGTATCGGCCTTTGCTATTCTATTTATAATTACGCTGATCGCCGGTGCCCTCGTCGGTGCCCTGTTTTCCGCGCTGATCAATGCCACCGGGCTTACCAATTCCGACCGCGTGTTGGGTATGGGGTTTGGTGCCGTTCGCGGTGGGCTTGTGATTGTTGTAATTGTCGCCCTGCTGGGCATGACGCCTGCGGTTCAGGACCGTTGGTGGCTGGAATCTCAGCTGATTCCCCATTTTGTATTGCTTGAAGGCTGGACGCGGCAGGTGGCCAGTGACGTCGGGCAAATGATCTGGAATATCGGACGCTGAGCTCGAAGCTTGGCGCCACTCTTTTAGTGACATCCTTCTGAGGTGGATTGAATGTGCGGTATCGTGGGCATTGTTGCCAAGTCCTATGTAAACCAGACTATTTTTGATGCGTTGACGGTGCTGCAGCACCGTGGCCAGGATGCGGCCGGCATGGTCACCTGTGAGGGCAACCGGTTCTATCTGCGCAAGGACAACGGCTTGGTCAACGAGGTGTTCCGCACCCGTCATATGAAAAAGCTGAACGGTAACATGGGTATTGGTCATGTCCGTTACCCGACAGCGGGCAGTTCCAGCTCTGCAGAAGCACAGCCGTTTTACGTAAACTCCCCATACGGCATTGCATTGGCGCATAACGGTAACCTGACCAACGCCGACCAGCTGGCGGATGAGATTTTCCGCTCAGACCTGCGTCATATCAATACGACGTCTGACTCCGAAGTGCTGCTGAACATCTTTGCTCACGAATTGCAGCAGATTGGAAAACTGACCCCTGAAGCGGATGACATTTTCCAGGCCGTTGAGAAAGTTCATCGCCGTTGTCAGGGTGGTTACGCGGTTGTGGCTATTATCACCGGTTATGGCATTGTTGCTTTCCGTGACCCCTGCGGTATTCGTCCGCTTGTTTATGGCAAGCGCGTGTCGGATCAGGGAGAGGAAGAATACATGGTGGCGTCTGAAAGCGTTGCACTGGACACTTCCGGCTTCGAGCTGGTGCGTGACCTGGTTCCGGGGGAAGCGATCTTTATCGATACTCAAGGACGGGTGTCCACGCGTCAGTGTGCGGCAACCAGCAAAATTGCTCCCTGTCTGTTCGAATATGTTTACCTGGCCCGTCCTGACTCCATCATTGATGGTGTTTCCGTACATCATTCCCGAATGGAAATGGGTGTGAAGCTGGCCGAGAAGGTCAAACGTGAAATGCCGGAGCATGATATTGATGTGATCATCCCCATTCCGGATACCAGCAGGACTGCAGCGCTGGAGATGGCCAATGCACTTGGGGTGACTTTCCGTGAAGGCTTCATCAAGAATCGCTACATTGGCCGTACCTTCATCATGCCGGGCCAGACGCTGCGCAAGAAATCAGTGCGTCAGAAGCTGAACCCGATTCAGGCCGAATTCCGTGACAAGGTAGTGATGCTGGTTGATGACTCAATCGTACGTGGCACGACCTCCAAGCAGATTGTCCAGATGGCTCGTGATGCTGGTGCACGCAAGGTCTATTTTGCGTCAGCAGCGCCGGAAGTACGTTACCCCAACGTATACGGTATAGACATGCCGTCTGCAAGCGAGTTGATTGCCCATGGGCGTACGGCTGATGAAGTCGGTGAGTACATCGGCTGTGACTGGATGCTGTATCAGGATCTTGATGACCTCAAGGCATCAGTAAGCTGTTTTAACCCCGATATCAAGGAATTCGATACCTGTGTCTTCGACGGTAATTATGTGACCGGAACCGTTGATGCGGACTATCTTGAGCGAATTGATGCCAAGCGCAATGATGGCGCTAAGGCTGCCGCTGACAACGCAGCGGAAGACGGCAATGAATCCGCTGATCTGCATAATAAAATCGACTGAGGTAGTTCATGAGTCAGTCCAGCTACGAACGTGCTCAGCGGATTCAGTTTGACGCAGCAGAAGGGTACGACATCGATACACTGTCGGTGCGTGCCGGCCAGAGTAGAACCGCTGAGGGTGAGCATTCTGATGCCATCTTCGCGACCTCCAGTTTTGTCTTTTCAAGTGCCCGTGAAGCGGCGGCGCGATTTGTGGGTGAAGAGGATGGCAACATCTACTCTCGCTTTACCAATCCGACCGTCCAGGCATTTGAGGAGCGCATTGCCGCCCTGGAAGGGGGGGAGCGTGCCGTTGCCACGTCTTCTGGCATGGCGGCCATCCTGAATCTCGGTCTTGCGCTGCTTCAGCATGGTGATCATGTAGTCTGTTCACTCAGTGTATTTGGTTCCACAGTATCGCTGTTCACCAAGTATTTGAGTCGTGCCGGCATTGAAACCACCTTTGTCGATCCTACAGATCTGGCGGCCTGGGAAGCAGCGGTGACTCCCAAGACGCGTCTGTTCTTCATGGAAACGCCGTCCAATCCCTTGGCCGAGTTGACGGATATCGGAGCGGTCGCAGAGATTGCGCACCGCAATAATGCGTTGTTGTGTGTCGATAACTGTTTCCTGACGCCAGTGTTGCAGCGACCGTTGGCACTAGGGGCCGATATTGTCATGCACTCGGCAACCAAGTACCTCGATGGCCAGGGGCGCTGTGTCGGTGGCGTGCTTGTCGGGCGTAACAAAGAGATGGAAGAGGTTTTCGGACTTATCAGGACCGGTGGTTCATGTCTGAGCCCATTCAACGCCTGGGTATTCCTCAAAGGTCTGGAAACCCTGCCGTTGCGCATGCGTGCTCATAGTGAGAGTGCATTGGCTGTAGCAACCTGGCTGCAGCAGCAGCCCGGTATTCGCAAGGTTTATTATTCAGGTCTGCCTGATCATCCCCAATATGAACTTGCCTGCAAGCAGCAGTCGGCTTTTGGTGGTGTCCTGGCATTTGAAGTTGAAGGTGAGCGTGAGGAAGCCTGGCGCTTTATTGATGCTACACGCATGGTATCGATCACCGGTAACCTGGGCGACGTAAAGTCAACTATTACTCATCCTGCCACGACAACTCATGGTCGAATGAGTGCGGAAGAGCGTGAGGCGGCGGGTATCCGTGAGGGGCTGATTCGCTTCTCGGTGGGTCTAGAGTCACTGGATGATATCAAAGCCGACCTGCAGCGCGGTTTGGATGCCTTGCGCGGTTGATTTGCCTCCGGCCGGCCACTCGTTCTGAGTGGCCTTTGTCATACCGAAATTACAGTCGATGAAAATCTACCTTGCTCCGATGGAGGGTGTCCTTGATCACTCTCTGCGCGACATTTTGACGCGAATATCCGGCATTGATGTGTGTGTTACCGAGTTCATTCGAGTAACGGATCAGTTGCTGCCTGAGTCCGTATTCCAGCGGCTTGCGCCTGAATTAAGCAGAGGGAGTCGCACTCCCACGGGTACGCCGGTGCTGGTGCAGTTGCTTGGTAATGACCCTGTTGCCATGGGAGAGAATGCTGTACGTGCTGTTGAAATGGGTGCGCCCGGTATTGATCTGAACTTTGGCTGCCCTGCCAAGACCGTCAACAAGAGTCGAGGTGGCGCAATACTGCTAAAGGACCCGGAAGAGGTCCATGACATTACGCTCGGTGTGAGTCGAGCCCTGTCGTCCAGGGTGCCGCTCAGTGCCAAAATGCGCCTGGGTTTTCAGGACAAGTCACTTGCGATCGAGAATGCGCAGGCGCTTGAAGCGGCGGGTGCTGTGCGGTTGACGGTTCATGCGCGTACCAAGGTTGAAGGTTATAAGCCGCCAGCACATTGGGAATGGATCGCCCGTATACGAGAGTCAGTTTCGATTCCTGTGATAGCCAACGGCGATATCTGGACGGTTGATGATTACCATCGCTGCCGTGCGGTTAGCGGCTGCAATGATGTCATGATCGGTCGTGGTCTCATTGCCAACCCTTTTCTCGCCAACGCCATACAGACCGGCCAGGGTCAGTTGGATGCATTGAGTACCTGGGATAGGACTCTTGAGCTGATAAGGCTTTATCACGAGATGGTAGCTGCACGACTGGAAGCCAAGCATGTCAACGGTCGCACGAAGCAGTGGCTAAGAATGATGCAGCGTCATTATCCGCAGGCAGAGAAACTCTTTCACAGCGTCAGAGCCGAACGAGATCCTGAGCGCTTTGCCGAGTTGCTCCGGGAATGGAGCGTCACTGGCGACTGATGTTCACGGGCAGGCGTCTTGAGCCCCAGTGCCCGGGTGTCGGTTCAAAGTATCCCGGAATCCTATGTCCGCAGTGACCACATTTCCCCTGTGGGGTCAGTGCCCAGTCAAGAATCATGTACCCGGAGCGTTTGATCAGGGGCGAGTTGCATTCAGGGCAGTAAGTTGTATTGCCCTCGGGGTCCGGCAGGTTTCCTGTGTAGACGTATTTCAGCCCTTCTTCTCGGGCAATCATTCGGGCTCGCTGAAGTGTATCCAGAGGTGTTGGACGGTGGTTCATCATTTTCCAGTCCGGGTGAAAAGCCGTAAAGTGCACAGGTACCTCATCGCTGAGATGTTCTCCGATCCAGCGTGACAGTTGTGCAATCTCTCGATCTGTGTCGTTTTCATCCGGTATCAGCAGTGTGGTGATCTCAAGCCACGTGTTCGTTTGGTGGTAAATGTATTCCAGTGTTTCCAGTACCGGAGCAAGGTGACCGCCACATATATTCTTATAAAACCGCTCGCTAAACGCTTTCAGATCGATATTGGCAGCGTCCATGTGGCGGTAAAATTCCTCGCGTGGCGCCGGGCAAACATACCCGGCACTCACGGCTACGCTGTTCAAGCCATGCTGATGGCATGCCTTGGCAACATCAATGGCATACTCGTGAAAAATTACCGGGTCATTGTACGTAAAAGCGATGCTGCGGCAGTCGTGGGCAACTGCGGTGCGTACCAGTTGTTCCGGCGAGGCGCTGTCGCATAGGCTCTCCGTGTAACGCGAGCGGCTAATATCCCAGTTCTGGCAAAAGCGGCATGCAAGGTTGCAGCCGGCAGTGCCAAATGACAGAACGGGCGTACCCGGCAGGAAGTGGTTGAGCGGTTTTTTTTCGATAGGGTCGATGCAAAAGCCACTGGACAGTCCATAGCTCAACAGACGTATTTCGTTTCCGACTCGGCCGCGGACAAAACAGAGGCCGCGTTGTCCGTCATTCAGCTTGCAAAAGCGCGGGCACAGGTCGCACTGGAGTTTGCCATTTTCCAGCGCGTGCCAGTAACGCGTACTGCTGCTATGGTCAGTATTCATGATCAAAATTCTGATCGGCCTCTATACTGATAAGCATAGCAGAAGCTGGAGATCGGTCATGAGTGGTATGTTGAGGCCTGCAGCCGTTGCAGGTCTGTTTTATCCCGCTGATAAAACTGCACTTCAACATCTGGTGATCAGTATGCTCGAGGATGCGCCAGAGCCTCCCACGCTGCCAAGAAGGCCCCGCGCGCTTGTTGTACCTCATGCCGGACTTGTTTATTCCGGACCTGTGGCTGCGGCGGCCTATCGGCTGCTGCAGGCAAGCCAGTTGGGTCAGGAGTGGAAGCGAATCGTGCTATTGGGGCCGAATCACCGAGTGCCTCTGGTTGGCATGGCGGTTCCGGATGAAGCCGATTGGAAAACGCCTCTGGCGATAACGCATTTGGATCGTGAATTTATTGCGGAACTTCGTAAGCACTTTTCACTGTCGATTCGTCCGGATGTCCACCTCCCTGAGCATTCTCTTGAGGTGCAGTTGCCCTTTATTCAGCTATTGGCTCCCGGTCTGCCGCTGGTGCCGATTCTTGTTGGGCCTGAGAGTGCGGCTGATGTTGCAGCGTTGATCGAGTATTGCTGGCAAGACAATGCCTCGCTCGTTCTGATCAGCAGTGATCTGAGTCACTATCACCCTTGGGAGGATGCTCAACGGCTGGATGAAATGACCAGCAAGATGATTTGTCGCGCGGACCCTCATTTGGAATCAGAGCAGGCATGCGGGTGCTACGCGTTGAATGGCCTTTTGCTGGCAGCGCGGCATCACCAGTTGTCGATTAATTGTCTGAGCAGAATGACTTCAGGCGATACGGCAGGAACCAGGGAGCAGGTAGTGGGGTACGGAGCTTATGTCTGTTATTGAATTTTCACCGGAGCAGCAGGCAGCGATTCTGTCTCTGGCGCGCAAGGGGGTGTGTGAAGCCGTTGAGCATGGCAGTGTTGCGTTGCCGGATATTAATCAGTTTGCAGACTTTCTGAGGACCAGCAGAGCCTGTTTTGTCACGCTGGACAGCCAGGGAGAGCTGAGAGGTTGTATAGGTTCACTGCAGGCCACGCGTCCTCTGGCGCATGATCTGCTTCACAATGCCTGTGGTGCGGCATTGCATGACTATCGTTTTCCTCCGTTAAAGACTGACGAGCCGATTCAGGTTGCGGTTTCCATACTGTCGCCGTTGGTGGAGATGCGTTTTGAGACTGAAAAAGACTTGTTAAAGCAACTGGTGCGGGATCGGGACGGTGTGTTGTTGCAGGCAGGGCGAAATCGAGCCACGTTCTTGCCCGTCGTCTGGGAGGGCTTGCCTGTGCCTGAGCTGTTTTTGCGCGCACTCAAGCGGAAGGCGGGGTTGTCACCGGATTACTGGTCGGATCAGGTTAAGGTCTGGCGTTATCAGAGTGAATATTTTTCGGAAGAGGGCGAAAAGCCGGCATGCGAATGATGCCGGCAGAGTGAGCTTTTAGCTGCCTTCGCGTTGCTGGCTGAAACGGTCGACGTCATTGGTAATGTCGACTTCAACCCTCGGGGCAGGAATCCGAAAATCATAAACGCGTTCCCAGCCCTCTGAGTCGGGAGTGCGTTCCCATACGGTGCCTGCATTATATTCAACAAGTTCAGTCAGAGATGGATCAAGCTGGCAGATGCGCTCCAGCGGGATCGGCATCATGTTGACCAGCTCGTTTTCGAGAAACTCTTCGGTTTCATAACCGGTAAACATGCGCCATCCGGTGTCGTTGAGATGTTCGGGTACTGTCTTGTACATGAAACGAATTGGGAGCTTTTCCTCGAGCAGCAGGCGTGAAACCAGTGCCAGATAGCCGTTCTTGGTTTGAGCGGTCTCCTGTTCCTGTGTCAGTGGCTGGTCGGGAGTTGGTGTTTTCATGGTGCTTGACCTGTATGCGCTGTTCTTTTCGGATATGACCATCAGTATATCAGCTTGTGCGGGCTGAGCCGATGCCACGCAGGTAAACAAAAACCCCGCCGAAGCGGGGTTTGGTATTTACTGCAAGGACAAGGGTGTCCTGTCAGTATCAGGCTTCAACTGTCGGGATAACAGAGGATGCCTTGGCGACGTAGGTGTCCATCTGGTCGAAGTTCAGGTAGCGGTAGATTTCGCCAGCCATGCTGTCGATCTTGCTCGCGTATGCCATGTACTCTTCGACGGTCGGCAGTTTGCCTTCCAGTGCCGCAACAGCCGCGAGCTCGGCAGACGCCAGGTAGACGTCCGCGCCGTCACCCAGACGGTTCGGGAAGTTACGGGTAGAAGTGGAGACTACAGTCGACTTGGCAGCTACACGTGCCTGGTTGCCCATGCACAGGGAGCAGCCCGGCATCTCCATGCGTGCGCCGGCCTTGCCGAACACGTTGTAGAAGCCTTCTTCAGTCAGCTGGGCAGCGTCCATCTTGGTCGGCGGAGCGATCCACATGCGAGTCGGGATCGACTTGCCTGAAGCTTCCAGCAGCTTACCAGCGGCACGGAAATGGCCGATGTTGGTCATGCAGGAGCCGATGAACACTTCATCGATGTTGGCGCCCTGTACTTCAGACAGCAGGCGAGCGTCGTCCGGATCGTTCGGAGCACACAGGATCGGCTCCTTGATTTCGGACAGATCGATCTCGATGACTTCAGCGTATTCAGCGTCAGCGTCAGCGCGCATCAGGCTCGGGTTGGCCAGCCACTCTTCCATGCCCTTGATACGACGCTCGATGGTGCGAACATCGCCGTAGCCTTCAGCGATCATCCACTTCAGCATAACGATGTTGGAGCGCAGGTACTCGGCAACAGAGTCTTCAGACAGGGTGATGGTGCAACCGGCAGCTGAACGCTCTGCAGATGCGTCGGACAGTTCAAATGCCTGCTCGACAGTCAGGTCTTCAAGACCTTCGATTTCCAGTACACGACCGGAGAATGCGTTCTTCTTACCCGCCTTTTCTACGGTCAGCAGGCCCTGCTTGATCGCGTAGTAAGGAATGGCGTGTACCAGATCACGCAGGGTGATGCCGGGGTTGCGCTTGCCTTTGAAACGTACCAGAACGGATTCCGGCATATCCAGCGGCATAACGCCGGTGGCCGCAGCAAACGCTACCAGACCAGAACCGGCCGGGAAGGAGATGCCCAGCGGGAAACGGGTGTGGGAGTCACCACCGGTACCCACGGTGTCTGGCAGCAGCATGCGGTTCAACCAGGAGTGGATTACCCCATCGCCCGGACGCAGGGAAACACCGCCGCGGTTCATGATGAAGTCCGGCAGAGTGTGGTGCGTATTAACGTCAACCGGCTTCGGATAAGCAGCGGTGTGGCAGAAAGACTGCATGGTCAGGTCGGCAGAGAAGCCAAGGCACGCCAGGTCTTTCAGCTCGTCACGAGTCATCGGGCCGGTAGTGTCCTGAGAGCCGACAGTGGTCATCTTCGGCTCGCAGTACATGCCCGGACGTACGCCGTCCATGCCGCAGGCCTTGCCAACCATTTTCTGTGCCAGGGTGTAACCCTTGCCAGTGTCTGCAGGCTGCTCTGGCTTGCGGAACAGGTCAGACGGACCCATGCCCAGTGCTTCACGAGCCTTCTCGGTCAGACCGCGGCCGATGATCAGCGGGATACGGCCGCCAGCGCGGACTTCGTCGATCAGAACCTGAGTCTTCAGACCGAAGGTGCAGATCACTTCATCAGTACCGTGCTTGCATACCTTGCCTTCGTACGGGTAAACGTCGATGACATCGCCCATGTTCAGGTCGTCAACCGGCATTTCGATCGGCAGAGCACCGGCATCTTCCATGGTGTTGTAGAAGATCGGAGCGATCTTGCCGCCGAAGCAGTAGCCACCGGCACGCTTGTTCGGTACGTACGGGATGTCGTCACCGAAGAACCACAGAACAGAGTTGGTTGCGGACTTACGGGAAGAGCCGGTACCAACAACGTCACCTACATAAGCAACAGGGAAGCCCTTGGCTTTAACTTCTTCGATCTGTGCCAGCGGGCCTTTGACGCCGGGCTCTTCCGGGTTGATGCCTTCACGTTCCATCTTCAGCATGGCGTTGGCATGCAGCGGGATATCAGGACGTGACCAGGCGTCCGGAGCCGGAGACAGGTCGTCAGTGTTGGTTTCGCCCGGTACCTTGAATACGGTAACGGTGATCTTTTCAGCCAGTTCAGGCTTGGAGGTGAACCACTCGCCCTCAGCCCAGGACTGCATAACCTGCTTGGCATGAGCGTTACCAGCTTCTGCCTTTTCCTGAACGTCATGGAAAGCGTCAAACATCAACAGAGTGTGGGACAGAGCCTTGGCTGCAGTCGGAGCCAGTTCTTCGATGTCCAGGCACTCGATCAGCGGTGCGATGTTGTAGCCGCCCAGCATGGTGCCAAGCAGTTCAACGGCCTTCACCTTGTCGATCAGGGGAGAGGAGGCTTCACCTTTGGCGATAGCTGCCAGGAATCCAGCCTTGACGTAAGCTGCCTGGTCCACACCCGCGGGAACGCGGTTGGTGATCAGGTCGACCAGGAACTCTTCTTCGCCGGCAGGCGGGTTCTTCAGCAGTTCGACCAGAGCGGATGTCTGTTCAGGATCAAGCGGCTTCGGCGGGATGCCTTCAGCAGCGCGTTCTTCTACATGTTTACGATAAGCTTCAAGCACGATATGGCCCTCATCTGTTTTCACCGCCGGACGCCGGAGTGGTATACCCCCACCGACGGCGTATCGACTAGGTATCGAATGGTGATTGGCGAGCGAATTCTAGCGGAAGGGCGTCGCAAAGTTAAGATTGTCGACACAATTACCTGACCAAAGTATTAGACACTTAACCTTACGGGTTACAAGGGGTTGCACGTTACATGAGCGTTGCTTTTACAATTTTGACATTGCTTATAGTGTAAAACTTGGCAGACGCTTAAAGAGACTCTATACATTAACTCCTAATGAGCATGGTAATCCCCCCGAAAAGTAGCAGTGCTCAAAAGTAGAATTTTCTCGTAATGTATACGCAGGAGGTTCTGCATGAAGAAGTCCCGATACACCGACAGCCAGATCATGGCGATACTGAAACAAGCGGAAGCAGGTACCCCAGTTCCCGAACTATGTCGTGAACATGGGATGAGCAGCGCCACATTTTATAAGTGGCGGGCGAAATACGGCGGCATGGATGCTTCGTTGATGGCTCGGCTGAAAGAGCTTGAAGATGAAAACCGCCGCCTGAAGAAAATGTATGCTGAAGAGCGGCTGAAGGCCGAGATCGTCCAGGAAGCACTGCAAAAAAAGTGGTGAAGCCGTCTCGGCGCAAGGAGATGGCACAGACCTATGTTGCTTCCCGTGGCGTCAGTATCCGGCTTGCCTGTGCTGCCTTTGGTATCAGCGAATCCTGCTACCGGTACCAACCCAAGCTGTCATCGGAGAATGCTGAGATTGCAGATTGGTTGATCCGCCTGACTGAACAGGATTCAGACTGGGGCTTTGGTATTTGCTTTGACTACCTGCGTAATGTGAAAGGCTTCGGCTGGAACCATAAGCGCGTATACCGTATCTACTGTGAACTTGCATTGAATCTGCGCATACGGCCTCGGCGGCGCCTAAAGCGCCATAAGCCGGAGCCGTTGAAACAGCCCCTGCGACGCAACCAGGTGTGGTCGATCGACTTCATGCACGATCAGCTGTCGGATGGCAGAAGCTACCGGCTGCTCAATGTGATCGATGACTACCGGCGAGAAGGACTGGCAATAGAAGCAGGCTTCTCTCTGCCATCCATGCGAGTGATACGCACCCTGTCTCAGTTGATTGAGTGGAGGGGAAAACCATCGCACATTCGCTGTGACAACGGCCCAGAATTCATCAGTCACGAATTCACCAACTGGGCTCGTAAACATGACATCCGGATTGAGTATATTCAACCCGGCAAGCCTCAACAGAACGCTTACATCGAGCGTCACAATCGAACGCTCCGCTACAGCTGGGTCAGTAAGCATCTATTCGAAACACTGGAGGACGTTCAGGATTATGCAACGCAGTGGCTCTGGTTTTACAATCATGAGCGGCCGCACAAAGCCAATGGTGGCCAGCCACCACTAAAAGTGGCTTAGCCTCTACTTTTGGCATCAGCTAAAAAGGGGAGGATTACCGCATCATTTTGGGGTGTTGTATCCCTTGACACATTTTAATGGCGAGCAGATTAAACATCTGTTTGTTATGAGTCAGAGACGCTTTTGGAGTTTGTTTTTTGTGATCGAAATTTTCTACCACATCTGGCATAAACGATATGTGGTGTGATCTTTAGATGTTGTGTAACCTGTTGTTTAATCAGATCGAAGTGACAGGTTTGTCCATTTCTGAATGTGGGCTCTGGTCGCTACCGGATAGCGGTAAGAATTATTCTGCTGGTTTTCAAGTGCTGGTTGCAGTTGATACCGGTCAACTTTCAATTACCTGTGTTTGAATTCCGTTTAAAAGCTACGTATAACAAGTGAATACATTATCTCAGGCAGGAGGTAGCCTTGATGAGTTCAGCAGACAGTCCGGCTGAAGTCGCACAGGATGGGCGCATGGTGAAAGCGGATCTTCAACTTTCCAAGTTGCAGATCATGTTCAATTTGCAAGCTGACAAGCGTCTGATCTACGTTGGTGCTCAGCCAACAGTTGCCCTGCGTTACTTGACACGCCTGGTTGCTGCCCGCCCCCGTATTCTGCGAAATCACATTCGCCGCGTATATCTTGCTATTCAGTGTGCGGACAACGAGCAACTGACGGGTGCCTTGATCGATCTTTTGCTGGTGCTGCGTGGTCGCGGTCAGTTTTTGGTAAATCGTCTTATCCAGCAATCTGGGCCTCTGTTGCAGAGTGATTATCGGATCATCATGAATAAGGCTGTTGATACACGTGACTTGTCGCGACTGGCGGAGCTGCCGCTTGAGCACGCAGTGCTGAGTAATGGCCGTTGTATGCAGTTTTCCAGGCAGAAATTACACTGAGTACCGCCTGTAGAAGGATATAAATATGTCGGTCGGTGGTAAGCACTCAATTGGAATCGTCGGTTTTGCAGCTAATGAAGCGGCAATGCTGGAGATATTCTTTAAGGGTAACAAGGGCGAGGGTTTTGCTCTCTCTGATTCCAGTCAGGCAGATGCACTGATTGTGGGCTGTAGCGAGAAGGAAGATCACTCCCAGATTGAAAAGTTGCTTGGCGACCAGAAGCTTCCGGTTATAGCGGTTGTTGATCAGTCTACAGAGCATTTGGCTTCGAATGCCAGTGTGACAATTCGTCGACCTCTGACTCTGGGTGCGCTTCAGGATGCGTTGGCAAAGCTGCGGGGCAGGCTTGATTCTGCTTCGGTCGCCAGTGGAGTGGCTGTGGCAGTTAGCGAGCAGGAAAAAGCTCGAGAGGAAGTTTTTGCAGAATGGCAGGCTCGCAAACAACGCAGCAGTGAAGCGCTTTCCGCCTGGAAAGGCGACAGTGCGCAACGAGAGGGTGAAGCGCTGCGGAGTCGTTTCAGTCTTGAGCGGAACGAACTGAATAGCCTGATTCTGGAAGCTCAGCACGAGTTGCAAAAGCAGCAGGCCTCACGTCCTCCCAAGCCTGCTCCAGAGCCTTTTGTTGAGCCTGAAGAGAAGATTCAAACGCCTAAACTCTCCGCTGAAATGATCCAGCAGTGTTGCGGCAGTTTGCCGGACGTAAATCTTGACTCGCCTCATGAGCGTCGCCGTGCCTACTTCAGTCTGGACGGACTGCTTTTGCCTTGGGTGCAGCGATGTGTGCGTCAAGGAGATGAGACTGGTAACGTGCAACAGGTGTTGGGGGTGCCAGGAGCGTTTTTCTATTTGCCTGCCGAGAAAGTGTTTCTTGTTGGAATTGATGCTGACCTGTTGTTGCAGCTGACCCGTACTCGCTTTGGTTTCGATGAGATATCGTTGCAGGAGCGCAGTGCGGAGGCTGAGCTGCCTCAGGGTCGTAAAGTTGCGGCTGATGAATTGCTTTGGCAATTGGCGCTGTTTACATCGCGTGGCCGTGTGCCTGATACGCTCTCTGCAGAACAGCCAAAACTGCTGGACGAAATGCCCGATTTCGAGCGCTTGCTTGAAACTCCGCATGCAAGGAGTATTGCTGAGTTGTGGCAGAGTCAGCGCCTGTCAGCACAGAATATTGCGTCTATGTTGGGTGTGCCTCAGCGTTTTGTGTTCTCGTTCTTTGTGGCAGCGGACGCCATCGGTCTGTTCTGTCCCTGACCGGAAACGTGTGTATCACACCATGGATCTTTCGGAGTTTAACCGTGAATCAAGAGCAAAATGATACCCCGCGGTATTTTCAGGTCACGCCTAGTGGGGCGTACTATGCAACCCTGAATACCGAGCCGGAAACGCTGCGGGCGCTGCTGTTGCAGCTGCTGAGTGCTGATACGCATATTCCGTATCTCGGCTCGTTATTGCAAAAACTGACAGGTCTGCCGGAGGCTGAAGCGGAGACGCTTCTGGATAAGGCTGTGCAACATGGCTTTATTGATCTTCCGGAAGCCCCGGAAACGATCGCTGCAGGGACAATTGAGGAGCTGCTGCCGAAGCTGCTGCCGAGTCTTGCTGATGGCCGAGTGTTGCTGGCTGATGATCAGGGTTTCTGTCTGGGGCAGTCAGGCTTCGAAGATGAAGAAGCTGAGGCTATTGCAGGTATGGCCGCTGATTTGGTGTCCATGCATGAGCGTCATCAGGCATTGCTGGGACGTCATCTGGGTATTGATGGCTCATCCTGGGCATTGATCGATGCAGTTGGTCAAAGTGAATTGGGTTTTTGGACCCTGCATGTAGGGGAGCAGAAGTTCCTCCTGATTCTGGAAGGGATGCCTCATCTGAACCGGCAACCTTTTGTTGATTTGATGTCGGTTCTGATCCGACGTTATCTGGATTACTGATAAAACGGGTTGTCCGTTTTATGCAGAATTACAACCAGCGCTAATGGCCTAAAAGGAGACTACCATGCGCTCAGAAATGTTGACTTCTATTCTTAACGATCTCAACGGTACCTCTGCTGAAATCGAAGCGTCCGCAGTGATTTCTACAGATGGTCTGGTGATTGATGCGCTCCTGCCGGCTGGTATGGATGAAGACCGGGTGGGTGCTATGAGTGCGGCAATGTTGTCGCTGGGTGAACGCACCTCTCAAGAGCTTGCGCGTGGTGAGTTGGAGCAGGTCCTGGTGAAGGGTAAGAATGGTTATATCCTGATGACCCATGCTAACCAGGAATCTGTACTGACCGTGGTCGCTAAAACAAATGCTCGTCTGGGTCTTATTTTCCTGGACGTGAAGCGTGCGGCCGACGCAATCGGCAAGATTCTCTAAATCGATCACATGCACTGGCGTGCATTAGCATCGGTTAGTCGAGTGCACGCTTCTTTTCCGGTTTGGAGTTATTATGTCCGAAAATGATACAGGTTCAGTTCAAGAGGTGCTGATCAAGTACTTTGACGGCACAGAGCGGCTGGCCAAGATCGTTGACCGAGAAGTCCCTTATCCCGATGGCAAGTTGATCGTCTCCCGTACGGATCCCAGTGGCATTATCACTCATGCCAATCGTGCCTTTGTAGAGATGTCTGGCTATTCCCGTGAAGAGTTGCTCGGCGTGAATCACTACATTTTGCGGCACCCGGATATGCCGGCTGTCGCGTTCAAGGACCTCTGGGATACGGTGGCTCAGGGTAAAAAGTGGCAGGGTTATGTGAAGAATTTGCGCAAGGACGGTGCATACTACTGGGTTAAAGCGACCGTCATCCCCAATATTCGCAATGGTGAATTGGTCGGATACACCTCTGTGCGCCGCAAACCATCTCGCAGCAAGATCAAGGAGAGCGAAGCTCTTTATGAGACGTTGCGATAGCTGAGGTACTGCGATGACATTAAATTTATCGGTGAGCCCTGACTTTCCGCCAGCTCATCTATCGGGATGGTTCATTTTCAATACCTGGTTGCAGCGTCAGCTGGGTACCGGCGTTCACTTGGAGCTTTATGACAGCTTCGAAGAGCAGCGTGAAGATATTCGTAGTGGCAAGATCGATCTGATCTATGCAAATCCATACGATGCTTCCATGCTTGTGCGTGAACTTGGGTTCAAGGTACTGGTGCGCCCCCGCAATCGTGCAGATGAGACGGTAATTGCCGTTCGTAAGGATGATGGGCGCAATGCGGTCGAAGATCTTCAGCCCGGCATCACGGTAGCGACGACTGCCGATCCGGATGTTCATATCATGGGTATGATTATGCTTGAATCCGCGGATCTGGATAAAAGCAATGTCACCTTCCGTGAGTATGATAATTATGTTCTCGTAGCTAAGGCGCTGCTGAACGGTCAGGCGGACGTCGGCTTTTTCCTTAAGGCCGGTTACGATGAGTTGTCCGAGTTGGTTCGCAGTAAAACCAAGTCGCTTGTCGATAGTCAGATCAGTGTAGTCCATCATACGCTGGTTGCCGGTCCGCGTATGCAAGAGCATATAGAGCTTCTCACGGAGCGCCTGCTGAACATGGAAGAAGATCTCAAAGGCCGAGAAGTCCTCAAAAGCATGGGGCTGGATGGTTGGGATCGAATGGAAGATGAGCAGACAGAGTTCATGATCGACCTTATTGATACGCTTATCGATTAAGGTTGTAAGGTGGTCGAAAAAGGCGCCCTCAGGGCGCCTTTTTTGTTTTGGGTCATCTTCAAGGCTTGGTGTTATTGGTAATCAGCTACCTAAGTTTGTAGAATCCTGCGTCTGCCGAGTGGCAGTTCTGTTCATTATTTGAAATTGGTTTGGCTCTGATGGATGTGTTGACCGAAATAAAAGGCTTTCTGGGCTGCGAGACGCCAACAGAATGGCTTCAACTTGCTGCAAGGCCTGAAGCGATGCGATTGCTGTTGACGGATCATGCGCATTGCGAGAAGAAGGCAGCATCAACAGCAATGACGTTGATGTTTCGTTATGTTGATCGGTCCGATCTGTTAAACAAAATGTCACGCCTGGCGCGTGAAGAGCTGATCCATTTTGAGCAAGTGCTCGGGATTATGGATGCTCGCGGTCTTGAGTACGGTCACCTGAGCCCTGCGCGCTATGCTGCAGGATTGCGCAAGGATGTTCGTACTTCGGAACCCGGTCGGCTGATAGATGTTCTGATTATCGGTGCCTTCATTGAGGCGCGCTCATGTGAGCGCTTTGCTGCTTTGGCGCCGGATTTGGATGATGAATTGGCGCGTTTTTACCGGTCACTGCTTAAATCAGAGGGGCGTCATTATCAGGATTACCTGTCACTGGCAGAGGCCTATGCGGGTGAGCCTATCGATGAGCGCGTCGAATACTTTCGTCAGTTGGAAGCGGAGCTTATTCTGGCTGAAGATGAAGAGTTCCGCTTCCATAGTGGCAAGCCTAGCCTGGCACTCCTAAAGAGTCCCGCAGCTCTGCAGTGAGCCCTTCCTTGCAAGGCAGTTCGAAGGCGTAAAGCCGGCTGCCTTGTTCGTCCTGTTCCAGGTACCAGCCGTGACTGTCCCAGTCTCCCAAAACAACTCTCATGCCGCCTGAAGGGCTCTGTTGAGAGTGTATGCCCGGACGGTGAGTGTGACCATGGATCATTAGGTTTGCACCATGCGCTGTCAGTTGTTGACTGACTGCGGCGGGAGTGACATCGGTGATGTCAGCTGATTTCATGGCTCCCTGCTCCTTGCTGGCTGCTCTCAGCTTTTGAGCGATTTCCAGTCGCTCGTTAATCGGTTTTGCCAGGAATTGCTGTTGCCACTGAGGGTTGCGTACCAGGTTGCGGAAGGCCTGATAGTCCTCGTCTTCAGTGCATAGCTGGTCGCCGTGTAGTATTAGCGTTTTTCCGTGAGGGCTGTTAGTACAGTGCAATTCGCTGATGAGATGACTACCGGTTCGATGGGCAAAGCCTTCACCCACAAGAAAGTCCCTGTTTCCATGCTGGAAGAAAATCTTGACGCCACTAAGGCTTAATTCCTGGAGTTGACTCAGCAGGGGGGCAAGGTATTCGGGTGTGGCATCGTCACCGATCCAGGCTTCGAAAATGTCGCCCAGAAGGTATAGCTCGTTGGCATGACACGCTTTTTCATGGAGAAACATGCTAAACGCCCGGATAATATCCGGGCGTTTGGCATCGAGATGCAGGTCTGCAATGTAATAGCGCAGCATCAGCCCTCCGGCTGTTCGATGCTTGCAGACTCAATAATGATGTCTTCTACCGGTACATCCTGGTGACCTGCACGCATGGTTGTGCTGGCTTTCTTGATCTTGTTGACCACGTCCATGCCTTCAACAACCTTGCCGAATACGGCATAGCCCCAGCCTTCAGTGGTCTTGGCTGTGTGGTCGAGGAAGGTATTGTCTGAAACGTTGATAAAGAACTGGGCTGAAGCAGAGTGGGGGTCCATGGTGCGGGCCATGGCAATGGTGCCTGCCTGGTTGGAAAGGCCGTTGTCTGCTTCGTTCTGGATGGGTTCACGCGTTTCTTTCGGGATCATACCTGGTTCAAAACCGCCGCCCTGGATCATGAAGCCATCAATGACCCGGTGGAAAATGACGCCGTCATAGAATCCGTCACGGACATACTGTTCAAAGTTGGCAGCGGTAACCGGAGCCTTCTCATGGTCCAGTTCAAGAGTGATTGTGCCGACGTTGGTTTTCAGGATGATCATTTCCAGTTTCCCTGTTTCTCTTATGTGTCCGCCCATTATACTCAAGTATTAAGTTGCTGCATCCATTGGCAGACGCTTTATTCTTTTCATGGTGATCCAGGTGCGTCTGAGTAGCTTCTACGGTTATAATGCCTGGCACTGTATCCGGCGTTCTGGCCGGCCTTTTTCAGCTTCGACAAGACATGGATATGACCAAAAACGACAGCACCAAGCCGAACAACTTTATCCACCAGATTATTGAAGATGACCTCGCAAAAGGCCTGAATAATGGGCAGGTGGTGACCCGTTTTCCGCCTGAGCCCAATGGCTATCTGCACATTGGTCATGCTAAATCGATCTGTCTGAACTTTGGTACGGCACAACGCTTCAATGGTCAGTGTAATCTTCGCTTCGACGACACCAACCCTGAGAAGGAAAGCCAGGAGTATATCGACTCCATAATTGAAGATGTTCGCTGGCTTGGCTTTGAATGGAGTGGTGATATTCGTTACAGCTCCGAGTATTTCGATCAGCTGTACGCCTGGGCCGTTCATCTCATCAAGGCAGGCAAAGCCTACGTTGATAGCCTCAGCGCGCATGAGATGCGCGAATTTCGCGGCACCCTGACTGAACCAGGTAAAAACAGCCCATACCGTGACCGTAGCGTTGAAGAGAACCTCGAGCTGTTCGAAAAGATGCGCAATGGTGATTTCGAGGAGGGTGAGTGTGTCCTCCGTGCGAAGATCGATATGGCTGCGCCCAACATCAATATGCGCGATCCGGTCATTTATCGAATTCGTCATGCCCATCATCACCAGACCGGCGACAAGTGGTGCATCTATCCTTCCTATGATTTTACGCATGGCCAATCAGATGCGCTGGAAGGCATTACACACTCCATCTGTACTTTGGAGTTTGAAGACCATCGCCCGCTGTATGACTGGTTCATCAATAATCTGCCGGTGCCGGCTACGCCGCGTCAGTATGAATTCGCTCGTCTGAACCTGAATTACACAGTAACCAGTAAGCGTAAGCTGAAGCTGCTCGTCGATGAAGGTCATGTTGATGGCTGGAATGATCCGCGTATGCCAACGATCTCGGGTATGCGTCGTCGCGGTTTTACGCCGGCATCCATTCGCAATTTCTGCGAGATGATTGGTGTAACCCGCTCTAATGGAACCGTGGATATGGGGATGCTGGAGGCTGCGATCCGTGATGATCTGGATGCCAATGCGCCTCGCGCCATGTGTGTCATAGATCCGATCAAGGTTACCATCTCCAACTTTGCTGAAGGCGACGAGGAGTGGTTTGAGCTGCCGGCGCACCCGAAAGATGAATCCATGGGGATTCGCAAGGTGCCTTTCACGCGCAATCTGCTGATTGAGCGGGAAGACTTCGCCGAAGAGAAGCCTCGCAAGTGGAAGCGTATGGCGCCGGGTGATGCCGTTCGTCTGCGTGGCTCCTATGTCATTCGTTGCGATGAAGTGATCAAGGATGAGCAGGGTGAGGTGGTTGAGCTGATTTGTAGCTATGACCCTGCAACCAAGGGCGAAAACCCGACGGATTACAAACCCAATGGTGTTATTCACTGGGTGTCCGCCGATAACTCCGTGCCTTGCGAAGTGCGCCTCTATGACCGTCTGTTTACGGAAGCTAACCCTGACGGTGACAAGACGCGTGACTTCCATGAATTCCTGAATCCGGAATCGCTGAAAGTGATGTCTGAAGCGCGTGCCGAGATTGGGCTTAAGCATGCCGTCACCGAGAGTCGCTATCAGTTCGAGCGTACGGGCTATTTCTGCGTGGATACAAGCACGACAGAACACAAGCTGGTGTTTAACCGCACCGTTACGCTGCGTGACTCCTGGGCCAAGATTCAGGGTAAATAAAAGATGCGGTTGAGAGCGGGCGCGGCGCGCTTGCTGGTGGCTATGGCACTGCTGGCAGGTGGCTGTGCGTCCACCATGCTCACGACACAGTATCCCGTGCTTTCAGTTGAGCGCACGGCGTTGTTGGTCAGTGAAATCAGTGAAACGTCCGGGCTGGCTGCGCAGGGCAGTCAGCTTTGGACCCACAATGACAGTGGTGACCGGCCGCGTCTGTACAAAATCTCACCTGAGAAGGGCGAGGTTGTTCAGCGTCGCGCTGTTCTGGATGCGCTGAATTTCGATTGGGAAGAATTGGCGCAGGATCGGGATTACCTTCATATTTTTGACTGCGGCAATAATGCTGGGCTGCGGGAATGGATGCAGGTTTACTCGGTTCGCTGGGATGATCTTGCCACTGATACCGAGGAAGCAGTGCCTTCGCGCCTGACCGAGTTCAGGTTTGCGGATGCCCAGCCTTCAGCGGGTGTGCATGAGCATAACAACGATTGCGAGGCGGCCACTGCGGTCGGTGATGAGCTCTGGGTATTCAGCAAGAACTGGCAGGATCAGCAGACCCGTCTGTATAGGCTGTCAGCGGATGGTGAGCGCCATGCTCTGGTGAGTCAGGCTGCTTACCCGGTTGGCGGTTTGATAACCGCGGCTGATTACGACCCTGATCGTCAACGCCTGGTGTTGCTGGGTTATACCCGGAATCGCTTTAGTTCGTCGGCTTTTATCTGGTTGATACCGGTCGTTCAGAATGCGCCGGATTGGTCAAATGCTCGTCGCCATCCGCTTTCGCCAGCAGGGCAGTGGGAAGCAGTGCTTTGGCGTCCTGATGGTCTCGTGTTGACGCGGGAATCCAGTCTGCTGGGACAGAGTTGGCTTGGGTTCATCCCGTTGCCCTGATCGCAGTTGCTTGAATCTTCAGGCATAATCCTGAAATATTTTTGTCCCGCCCTGGGGCGGGTCTCTTGATTTTACAGAATTCGGCTGACCCTAATGCTTCATATCTACAATACCCTGACCAACAGCAAGACGCTATTTACTCCGATCGAGCCGGGCAAAATCCGCATGTATGTATGTGGTGTCACGGTCTATGACTTCTGCCATATTGGTCATGCACGCGTTATGGTGGCTTTTGATGTCATCACCCGTTACCTGCGAGCGCGTGGCTGGAATGTTGATTATGTGCGCAACATCACCGATGTGGATGACAAGATCATTCGCCGTGCGGCTGAGAATGGTGAAACCGTTGAGCAGTTGACGGAGCGCATGATTGCAGCAATGCATGAAGATGAAAGTCGGCTCAATGTGCTGCGTCCAGATCAGGAGCCACGTGCTACGGCTCATATCGGTGACATTATTGATATGGTGAGCACGTTGATCGATAAGGGCTTTGCTTACGCTGCAGACAATGGTGACGTTTACTACCGTGTTGAAAAATTTGAAAGCTATGGTCGGCTGACCAATAAGGTTATCGAGGATCTGCGGTCCGGCGCTCGGGTTGAGGTTGGGGAAGCCAAGGAAAGCCCGCTGGACTTCGTGCTTTGGAAAGCAGCCAAGGCGGGTGAGGTGAGCTGGGAGTCTCCATGGGGAGCAGGGCGCCCGGGTTGGCATATTGAATGCTCCGCGATGTCCAAGTGCTGCCTGGGAGACAGCTTTGATATTCATGGTGGTGGGCCTGATTTGCCGTTTCCACATCACGAGAACGAAATTGCCCAGTCTGAGGCTGCCAACGGCTGTACCTACGCAAACTTTTGGATGCATGCAGGTCCTGTGCGAATGGGCAAGGAAAAAATGTCCAAGTCGCTTGGCAACTTCTTCACCATTCGCGAAGTGCTGAAGCACTATAACGCCGAGGTGGTACGCTACTTCCTTGCAAGTGTGCACTACCGTAGTTATATCGACTACTCACAAGACGGCTTGAAAGAAGCCCAGAGTGCGCTTGAGCGTTTCTATCAGGCCCTTGCTTCAGTCGAGGCTGCAGAGACTTCTGAAGGGCTTGATAATGACTTTGAATCACGCTTTTTTGAGGCGATGGATGATGACTTCAATACTCCGCGTGCATTGGCAGTCTTGTTCGAGCTGGTGAGTGAACTTAACAAGTCTGTTCGTGAGGGGCATGCTGATGCTCCGGCTCTGGCTGCACAGCTTAAACAGCTTGCGGGTATGATCGGTTTGCTAGAGCAGTCTCCCAGGGCTTTCCTTCAGGGAGAGGCTGGAGAAGGTGATCTGACCTCCGATGAGGTAGAGGCTCTGATTGAACAGCGTAATCAGGCACGCAAGGACAAGGATTTTGCAGAGGCTGACCGTGTACGTGACCTGCTTGCTGAAAAGGGAATCGTGCTCAAGGATGGTCGCGAGGGAACCAGCTGGTACCGGGAACAATAATCGGTAACGGTGTCGTTTTCATTGGGGCGCCGCCTTTGGGTGGCGCTTTTTTATGCCTGATCTGCGCGATTTTTTGCTACCAGCATCAGGCTCTCAAGGTCGCAGCCGTCCTCCGGATAGCGAGCGATGGCAACAGTGATATCGGTTCTGCTCTCGCTCGCAGGAGGCAGGTGCTTGAGAATGTATTTTCTCAATTGGGCGCCATCGCAGACCGATGCTGTTCCGTCCTTGGCTATGGCCAGTTCATGATCGCTCAGGAGTGCAACCCTGATGTTGTTGGTCGCTGATTCCAGTATCTGTGCAACCAGTGAAAGTCGCTCAAGTTGATCATGATTTTTGTCGGTCCCATCAACAGGCGTGCTTGGGTGTCCGATTCGGATGATGCCAACCTCAAAGGGTGTATTTGTCTCTTTGGCTCTGCGCAGATCGCTCTCGGCACTGGCATGGAAATGAAGGCGATTAGGCAGTTTGGACGGCTGTTGCGCAGTCGTGGAGCTGACATCTATTTCGAGGCCATCGCGTTGTTGGGTTACATCACGCATAAAGCAGACGAAATGGGTTATATCCTGTGTCTCGTTGCGCAATGAATGTATTTCGGTTTCCTGAATATAAAGTTGTCCATTCTTGCGCCGATTGACAATGTCACCGCGCCAGAAACCATTCCCTTTTGCGGATGACCAGAGCTTGTAGAAAAACTCACTGCTGTGATGCCCTGCATTGAGCAGATCGGGAGTGCGCCCGATGACGCTTTTGCTGCTGTAACCGGTAAGGCGTTGAAACGAAGGGTTTGCCATCTCGATCTTGCCTCGGTTATCCGTAACCATGATCGAGTCCGCGCTATGTTCAAACAGGGTGCTTGCCATTCTGTGCTCAAGCCGCTGCTGCTTGGCTGCAGTGATATCCCTGAATACGACCTGTATGCCCTCCTGGCCCTGATAGTTGATCAGTGAGCTTGATACTTCTGCCATGAATGGCTGGCCATTGCAGCGCAAAAGGAGCTGCTCGGCGGGTTCAAGCGGTGAGCCGCTGCTCAGGATTTCGCGTCGTCGCTCAACAAATTCAATGCTCGTGGGATGAACTAGCTCAGTAATGTCACGCTGATAAAGTTCATCAGGGGACCCGCAGCCAAAAAGGCGAGCAGCGTGCTGATTCGCAAGTTCTACCTTGCCATTTACATGTACAACAATCGCTTCAGGAGACTGGGCGAAAAGGGATTCATAGCGTTGATACATCTCTTCAGCCTGTGCTGCCATGTTTCGGCTGAGCTGAAGGGCTTGTTGTCGAGTGACAATAAAGAACATTGAAATCAGTGTGAGCATCAGCGTGATCGAGATGCCTGACATCAGGGTAGCGGTATCATAGTGACGACTAAAGGCTGAGATGGCGCTCGGATCCAGACTGGAAATGCGCAGAGTCAGCGAGTGTTTGCCGATAGTGATAATACGGGTCATGCTGAGCAAGGGGGGGGTATTGCCGAGATCGGGATGAGTATCGAAACCGGGAGTTTCCAAAGACTCGCGCGTATCGATCAGCTGGATACGCATGGGAGTAGGCAAGTCCTCAAGGCTGGAATTGATCAGCATGCTCATGCTGAACCCAATGGTCACGACGCCAAGAAAATGCGTTTCACCGTCACTCAGTACTGATCGAACAGGCAGCATCTGGAGGTAATCCAGGGAATTGATATCAGTCGGCAGCAGGGATAAGGGCCGGCTCAAAACCATCTTGCCCGTGCGCAGGGTTTCCAGTACAGCCTGACGGCGTTTTTCCTCGCTCATGATATCGTAGCCGAGTACGCGATCTTCAATGCTTTTGGGTACAAGATGCATAACCACCAGACTGGGTTGATTGTCAGCCGGTGGTGGAAAAATCGTCAGTTTACGGGAGTTGTTCCGGTTGAACTCATCTATAAATGTCTCACGGCTATGTGCCGCGATGAAGCGTGTGAAGCTGAGGCCAACGACGCCAATATCACCGTAATTCACGTTGAATGAATCGAACATGCGATGCCAGCGTACATTCAGCTCGGCAGAGTTGAGCGATGGGTTGTTCAGAACCAGTCCGCGCCCAGCCATCATTAACAGGGAAAATCGGTCGACTTTTTCCTGAATAACGCGTGTGGTCTGCTGTACCGTGGCTTGAAAGCGATCCTGGAGGCGTTCCCGAGACTGTTTGGCGAAATGGGATGACAGGTAAAAACTGAGCGCCAGTCCCGAGACGAGAATCAGTAATGCAAGTACCGGGCTTTGCCAAAATTGAAGGTGACGACGGCTATCCCTGGAGCTTTCATCAAGCTTGGCGTCAATTTGCATCCTGCAGGTCCTGCTTTTTGTGGGGCTGTGAGGTCTGTTGGCTCAGTCAGGCCGCCGAAAGATAGCGTAGTAAGAAATGCCCGACTTGAGTGTGGCAAGTCGGGCGTAATGATCAGTCATCCAGTCGATTGGCGGCTTCAAGCGTGTTTTCCATCAAGCTTGCGACGGTCATGGGGCCGACGCCGCCAGGTACAGGTGTGATCCAGCCTGCACGTGCGGCAGCAGGTTCATACTCAACATCACCGACCAGACGTCCGTCATCCAGACGATTAATGCCTACATCAATGACGATTGCACCCGGTTTGATCCAGTCACCTTTGACCAGTCCGGGGATTCCGACACCCACTACAACAATGTCAGCGCGGCGTACATGCGCTTCGAGGTCGCGAGTGAAGCGGTGAGTTGTGGTGGTCGTACAGCCGGCCAGCAAGAGCTCAAGTGTCATTGGGCGTCCGACGATATTCGATGCACCAACAATGACTGCTTCCTGACCATGAAGGTCAACTCCGGTGGACGCCAGCAGGGTCATGACACCTTTAGGAGTGCACGGGCGGAGTACAGGGATGCGCTGTGCCAGTCGTCCCAGGTTGAAAGCATGAAAGCCATCTACATCCTTGTCAGGGCGGATTCGCTCCAGTACTTCGGTGGAATCCAGGTGGGCAGGCAGTGGAAGCTGGACCAGAATGCCATCCACTTCGGAATCGTTGTTCAGGTCATCGACCAGCTGCAGCAGTTCTTCGCGAGCTGTCTCGGCGGGCAGGTCATACGCTTTTGATGTAATGCCTACCTCGGTACAGGCGTTCTTTTTGTTGCGAACATATACTTGGGAGGCAGGGTCGCTGCCAACCAGAACTACAGCCAGGCAGGGCGCGCGCTTGCCAGCCTCCAGGCGGGCGTCAATACCTGCGCGAACCTGTTGACGGACTTGGGCAGCGATCTGTTTGCCATCAATGATCTGAGCGCTCATGAGTGAGGTCTTTTCCTTTAAGTACATTGTAGATGCAGAGAATGCGCTGATTTTCTCATCTTTATCGTCTGGGAGCCAATGGACTTTTATCGCTCTTTTGGTTACAGGGTGTTGTTATTGTTAAAAAAATTAAAAAAAGGTGTTGACGCTCAAAAGAAGCGTGTCTAATATACGCACCTCCTCGACACGGGGACTTACTCAAGGCGAGGCGGCGTGTTATGCGCTCGTAGCTCAACCGGATAGAGCAACGGCCTTCTAAGCCGTAGGTTGCAGGTTCGAGTCCTGCCGGGCGTGCCAGGTCGTCTGGATGGTTGAGTAAAAAGAGGTTGTGGTGGGCGTAGCTCAGTTGGTAGAGCCCCGGATTGTGATTCCGGTGGTCGTGGGTTCGAGCCCCATCGTCCACCCCATTACCTCAGGCAACATCATCGGCGTTTGCTGATGCGGACGTGGTGGAATTGGTAGACACGCTGGATTTAGGTTCCAGTGCCGCAAGGTGTGAGAGTTCGAGTCTCTCCGTCCGCACCATGAACACCCGATACACTAATGTGGTGGGCGTAGCTCAGTTGGTAGAGCCCCGGATTGTGATTCCGGTGGTCGTGGGTTCGAGCCCCATCGTCCACCCCAGTGTATCTCCTCCTTGTATCCTATCTTATTGTTTCAATTCCAATTTCGGCGCTATTGTGCGCTGTTTTTGCGTTCTGTTATGCGGCGTTTTGCTTGACTAATGGCTGCGCTTGCATGAAAATTTCGCGCTTTAGAATTTTTGGCTCTGCTGGTCGGTCGTTCTATATTAAGACGAGCCTGCAGGTCGCTACATCATGCTGCAAAACTATTTGTGAGGATCTCCATGCAAGTTTCTGTTGAAACGACTTCCGGCCTTGAGCGTCAGATGACCATCACTGTTCCGGCTGAGCGCATCGACCAGGACGTCGACAAACTGGTTGCTCAGCAGGCACGCACTCGCCGTCTGGATGGCTTCCGTCCGGGTAAAGTACCGCCCAAGGTGATCAAGCGCATGTTTGGCAGCGCGATCCGTCAGGACGTCCTGGGTCAGGTAGTTCAGGAAACCTTCTACACCGCTGTTGAGCAGGAAAAACTGCAGCCGGCTGGTGGCCCGAGCATCGAATTCAAGAACGACAAAGAAGGCGAAGATCTGCAGTACGTCGCTACTTTCGAAGTGTACCCGGAGATCGAACTCAAGGATCTCAGCGGTGTTGAGCTTGAAAAGCAGACTGCCGAAATCGCTGACGCTGATCTGGACAAAATGATCGAAACTCTGCAGAAGCAGCAGGCCAACTGGGTTGAAGTTGACCGCGCTGCTGCTGATGGCGATCGCATCAAGATCGATTTTGAAGGTTTCATCGATGGTGAAGCGTTTGAAGGCGGCAAGGCTGAAGGCCACGATCTGGTACTGGGCTCCGGCGCAATGATTCCGGGTTTCGAAGCCGGTCTGGAAGGTAAAAAGGCGGGCGAAGAGTTCGATCTGGAAGTTAGCTTCCCAGAAGACTACCACGCTGAAAACCTGAAAGGTAAAGCAGCCGTATTCAAAACCAAGGTACAGTCCGTATCTGCTCAGGAGCTGCCGGAACTGAATGAAGAGTTCTTCTCTCGTTTCGGTATCGAAGAGAAGGATCTGGACGGCTTCAAAGGTGAAGTTCGCAAGAATATGGAACGTGAACTGAAGCAGGCTCTTAAGATGAAGCTGAAGGATCAGGTCTTCACGCAGCTGCTGAAAGTAAACGACATCGAAGTACCGTCTGCTCTGATCGACAGCGAAATCGACAACCTGCGTCGCCAGGCGATCCAGCAGTTCGGTGGTCCGAACGCCAACATCGATCCGAACATGCTGCCGAAGGAAATGTTCGAAGATCAGGCCAAGCGTCGTGTTAGCGTCGGTCTGCTGGTGCAGGAAGTGGTTAAAACTGCTGAGCTGAAAGCCGACGAAGATCGCGTTCGTGAAACTATTGAAGAAATGGCTTCTACTTACCAGGATGCCCAGCAGGTCATCGACTGGTACTACGGTAACGACCAGATCCTGAACCAGATCAAGAGCCTGGTACTGGAAGATCAGGTAGTTGATCATCTTGTTGCATCTGCTAAAGTCACTGAAAAGGTAGTTCCTTATGAGGAAGCCATTCAGCCGGCACAGCAGCAGGCAGAAGCTGCTGAAGCAGAAGAAAGCGAAGCCTGATCCGGATTCCCGGTCAGGGCGTAAGCCATAAGGAAAACGACAGTTGGCTTGGCTGACTGTCGTTTTTTCGCTTATCAGGGTAAGGAGAATTTGTGCATGGCAGATATCTACACTGGGCGCTCCAGCGAAATTACCAACTCCGGCCTGGTGCCGATGGTTGTCGAGCAGAGTTCACGCGGCGAACGTGCCTATGATATCTACTCACGCCTGCTCAAGGAGCGGGTAATTTTTATGGTGGGCCAGGTCGAAGACCACATGGCTAACCTGATCGTGGCTCAGCTTCTGTTCCTGGAGGCCGAGAACCCCGATAAGGACATTCACCTGTATATCAACTCCCCTGGTGGCTCCGTCACGGCGGGTATGGCGATCTACGATACCATGCAGTTCATCAAGCCTGATGTGAGCACCATGTGTATCGGCCAGGCTTGCAGTATGGGGGCTTTCCTGCTGGCTGGCGGTGCCAAGGGCAAGCGTTTTGCGTTGCCTAATGCACGCATGATGATTCATCAACCACTGGGTGGGTATCAGGGGCAGGCGACGGATATCGAAATCCACACCCGCGAAATCCTGACCATCCGTGAGAAGCTGAATCGCCTGCTGGCAGAGCATACTGGCCAGGAGCTCGAAACCATCGTGCGTGATACTGATCGCGACAACTTCATGGATTCGAAGACCGCAGCCGAATACGGCCTGATTGACTCGGTTCTGGAACGCCGTCTGGGCACCGACTGATGTCATCACCGGTACCGGGAGAGTCAGGCCGAAACAACGATTAGGGTTTCGGGGTTGAAATTTCCCGGTATCGGGCGCATACAAAGAGTAAACGGTTTTTTGAGGTAATAAGATGGCAGACGAGACGACCGGCAAGGGAGGCGAGGGCAGCAAGCTGTTCTGTTCCTTCTGTGGCAAAAGCCAGGACGAAGTGCGTAAATTGATCGCAGGTCCCTCTGTCTTTATCTGTGATGAGTGTGTCGATCTCTGTAACGATATTATCCGTGAGGAGATTCAGGAGAGCGACGAGCAAGAGCCGCGCGAAACCCTGCCGACACCGGCAGAGATCAAGGCAACCCTGGATGACTATGTAATTGGTCAGGAGCGCGCCAAGAAAGTATTGGCAGTTGCTGTATACAACCATTACAAGCGTCTGCGTTTCCAGCAGAAGGGCGATGTAGAACTTGGCAAGAGCAACATACTGCTGATCGGTCCTACCGGCAGTGGTAAAACCTTGCTGGCTGAAACCATGGCACGACTGCTGAACGTGCCATTCACGATTGCAGATGCAACCACGCTGACCGAAGCCGGTTATGTGGGTGAGGATGTGGAAAACATCATCCAGAAGCTGCTGCAGAAGTGCGATTACGATGTTGAGAAAGCCCAGCTGGGCATTGTCTACATTGACGAGATCGACAAGATTTCCCGCAAGTCGGACAATCCTTCAATCACGCGTGATGTGTCCGGTGAAGGCGTACAGCAGGCACTGCTGAAGCTGATCGAGGGCACTGTTGCCTCGGTTCCGCCGCAGGGTGGGCGTAAGCATCCGCAGCAGGAGTTCCTGCAGGTGGATACATCCAATATCCTGTTTATTTGCGGCGGTGCCTTCGCAGGACTGGAAAAGATCATCCGTGATCGCAGCGAACGCAGTTCCATCGGTTTCAGTGCTGTGGTGAAGAGCAAGGACGAGAGCCGTCTGAGTGAAGTACTGCACGACGTTGAAGCGGAAGATCTGGTCAAGTTCGGGCTCATCCCCGAATTTGTCGGTCGTCTGCCGATGGTGGCTACGTTGTCCGAGCTGGATGAATCAGCCCTGATCCAGATACTGACCGAACCGAAGAACAGTCTGGTCAAGCAGTACCAGGCTCTGTTTGAAATGGAAGGCGTTGAGGTCGACTTCCGAGAGGAAGCGCTCAAGGCTGTTGCATCCAAGGCGCTTGAGCGTCGTACGGGTGCTCGTGGTCTGCGTTCAATCCTTGAGGCGACCTTGCTCGAAATCATGTATCAACTGCCGTCACTTGAGAATGTGGCCAAGGTTGTGATTGATGAAGGCGTGATCAATGGTACATCCGAACCGATCCTCATTTATGAGAATCAGGATGCGCCCAAGGTTGCTCCTGATCATTAAACCTTGGTCTAACGCACCTTCTCAAATCCCCGCAACAGCGGGGATTTTTCGTTTCTTGTTTCAAATTTGAAACAATTCATTTTGCGCCAGCTTCAATCACGACCTTATAATCCCTGAGAGGCTGTTTTGCTCCATGCGGTTTTGGAGCTGAAATGAACCCTGCCTGCTGGATCATATTGATAAAGGACTGATAGATGCTCAAACGTCGTACATTCATGGCTGCAGCAGCTGCCTGCATGCTGATGAGCCCCATCGCCCATGCCGAATACAAGGCTGAATACACCGTATCCACTGTATTGCCGTCTGCCTTCCCCTGGGGACAGGCTGCGGACAAATGGGTCGAGCTGGTCAAGGAGCGCTCAGAAGGGCGTATCAACATGAAGATCTACAGCAGCGCACAGCTGGTGTCAGGTGACCAGACCAAGGAATTCTCGGCCATGCGTTCCGGCCTGATCGACATGGCGGTGGGCTCAACCATCAACTGGTCGCCGCAGGTGCCTGAACTGAATCTGTTCTCGCTGCCATTCTTGATGCCGGACCATGCTGCCATTGATGCGATTACGCAAGGTGAGGCAGGTAAAGCCGTTTTTGCCGCAATTGAGAAACGTGGAGTGACCCCGCTGGCCTGGGGTGAAAACGGTTTCCGTCAGCTGTCGAACTCTAAACTGACCGTTGACGAGCCAGCCGATCTGCAAGGGCTGAAAATTCGCGTAGTCGGTTCGCCGCTGTTCCAGGATACCTTCTCTGCGCTGGGTGCCAACCCGACCCAGATGAGCTGGGCTGATGCGAAGCCGGCACTGACAACCGGTGCGGTTGATGGTCAGGAAAACCCGCTTTCCGTTTTTGACGTTGCGCGTATCGATCAGGTTGGTCAGAAGTACCTGACTCGTTGGGGCTATATGGCCGATCCTCTGGTATTCGCTGTCAGTACACGTGTTTGGCAACAGTTCTCACCGGAAGATCAGCAGTTGCTCCAGCAGGCTGCGATTGATGCCGGCAAGTGGGAAATCGAAAAGTCCCGTGCCGAACTGGATGAAACGCTGGCCAAAATCAAAGAGCGTGGTGTAGAAGTAACGGATCTGACGCCGGAGCAGCATGCTGCTTTTGTTGAAGCGACCCAATCCGTCTATGAGAAATGGGTACCGCGTATTGGTGAAGACCTGGTGAAACAGGCTCAGGAAGCGGTTGCCAATCGCAATTAACCTCCCTGAACCGCCTGAACGCCCGCCTATTGTGCGGGCGTTGTTGTCTTGAACGGAGCTGAAATGTCTACTCGACGCCCCAAGTTCAGGCCGGAGGCCTGGCTAGCCAGTCTGGCGCTGATCGCGATCTGTTTGATCAGTCTTGGCAATGTCATCGTGCGCTATGCGACCGATGCATCTTTTGCCTTCACCGAAGAGTTTTCGGTTTTCTTCCTGGTTCTGCTGACATTTGCCGGGGCTGCAGTGGCAGCACGGCATAACCAGCATATCCGCATAGAGCTTATTGAACACCACTTGCCGAAGGGGATGCTTAAGCTGGTCTATGTGTTGCAGTGGCTGGCCGGAGTGGTGGTGCTGGGCATTACTACCTGGTACGGATCATTGTTTGCCCTTGAAGAGTATCAATGGGAGTCCTTATCGCCGGGGCTGGGTCTTCCCAACTGGATTTACGTAATCTGGCTGCCATTGATGGCGGCGGCGATCATCATTCGCATGACGCAGAACCTCCTGGATCGCTTGCGTGGTCAACAGGACGAGGAGGTGATACATGAGTCCTGATCTGTTGATGATTGGCAGTTTTCTGCTGGCTCTATTGTTGGGGGTGCCGGTTGCCATCGCGCTTGGGCTTGGCGGTGTCGTTGGCATTCTCACAGGTCTGTCACCGGATATGCTGGCAACGCTCGGTACCAATACCTACAACAGTGTTGCCAAGTATCCGCTGATTGCGATTCCGCTGTTTATACTCACGGGTCTGATCTTCGAAAGAGCTGGGGTGGCTGCGAGTCTGGTACGTTTTGCTCAGGCTATCATCGGCCCGCGTCACGGAGGCCTGGCTGTCGTGGCTGTTCTGGTCTGTCTGATCATGGGCGGGATGAGTGGTTCAGGGCCGGCTGATGCGGCAGCTGTGGCGATGGTGATGCTGCCGAGCATGCGAAAGGCCGGTTATCCTCAGCCATTCTCAGCAACGCTCATTGCGGCCTCTTCATCTACAGCGATTCTGATTCCACCGTCGATTGCGCTGATTCTTTACTCCATCGTGGTGCCGGGCGTGGATTTGCGTGCGCTGTTTGCGGCCGGGTTGTTCCCCGGCATTCTGGCCGGTCTTTCGTTGTTGGTGCCTGCGCTGCTGCTGGCGCGAAAATATGGCTGGGAAGACCCGGAAGCATCTGAGCGCCCACCGCTATGGGCCAGTTTCAAGGCTGCAATTCCGGCGCTGCTTGCACCGGTGATCATTCTGGGTGGCTTACGCTCAGGGTTGTTCACTCCGACGGAAGCTGCGGTCGTAGCGGTAACCTATGGTGTTGTAGTCGGTAGCCTGATCTACCGTAATCTCGGCATTAAAGATTTGTTTAATCTGGTCACTGAGGCGGCGGTAACCTCCGGGGTCGTGATGTTGATTATCGCACTGGCAGGTATCTTCGCCTGGGCGGGGACAACATTGGGAACCTTCCAGCATCTGGCAGAAGGGTTGCTGTCACTGTCCGACAATGGCTGGGTGCTGTTGCTGCTGGTGATGTTGTTGGTGCTGTTGGCGGGGATGTTGCTCGACGCCGTGTCGATCTATCTGATCCTGATCCCGATTCTGTTGCCACTGATGAATCACTTTGGCTGGAATCCGGTCTGGTTTGGTATTTTGTTGGCGATGAACATTGCCATCGGTCAGTTTACCCCTCCGGTTGCTGTGAACCTGATGGTCACTACACGTATTGCACAGATTCGTCTGGAGCACACCATGGGGTGGGCATTGATATTTATCGCCGCAATGGCCTGTAGCCTGTTGCTGGTGATGCTGGTGCCAGGCATTGCGCTCTGGTTACCGGAAAAACTCGGTTACGTTGTCGGCAGCTGGTGACGTGACTTACACCGGGCAGGGGGCTACTCCTGCCCATTCTGCCCCTTCAGAAACTTCATCCTGTTTACTACTAAAGAGCCACATTCTCAGGCCCAAGGCACTATACTCGGATATCGTTGGCGGTAGCTAAGATTGAATCGTCAATCGTTACTGCTCTTCGAGCGTGATGCGAATAACAACAAGAGGCCAAGAATATGATCTACGCACAGCCAGGACAGGCAGATTCCATTGTCACTCTGAAGCCGCGTTACGGCAACTTTATCGGCGGCGAGTGGAAAGCTCCGGTCAAGGGTGAGTACTTCCAGAACATCTCTCCGGTGACAGGCGAAGCCTTCTGTGAAATCCCGCGTTCCACTGCTGAAGATATCGAACTGGCTCTGGATGCGGCTCACGCTGCCAAGGATGCCTGGGCACGTACCTCTGTTACCGAACGCTCTAACCTGCTGTTGAAAATTGCTGACCGTCTGGAAGCCAACCTGGAGCAGATCGCTGTCGCAGAAACCTGGGATAACGGTAAAGCCGTTCGTGAAACGCTGGCTGCTGACGTGCCGCTGGCCGTTGACCACTTCCGTTACTTTGCCGGTTGTATCCGTGCTCAGGAAGGCTCTATCGGCGAAATCGACGAAAACACTGTAGCTTACCACTTCCACGAGCCGTTGGGCGTTGTTGGACAGATCATTCCGTGGAACTTCCCGCTGCTGATGGCCGCCTGGAAGATCGCTCCGGCCCTGGCGGCAGGTAACTGCATCGTGATGAAGCCGGCCGAGCAGACTCCCTGGTCAATCCTCAAGCTGATTGAAGCAATCGAAGACCTGCTGCCGGCAGGTGTGCTGAACGTGGTGAACGGTTTCGGTGCTGAAGCTGGCCAGGCTCTGGCAACCAGCACTCGTATCGCCAAGATCGCATTCACCGGTTCTACCCCGGTCGGTTCTCACATCCTGAAATGCGCTGCTGAAAACATCATTCCGTCTACCGTCGAGCTGGGCGGCAAGTCTCCGAACATCTACTTCGAAGACATCATGGATCATGAAGATGCTTTCATCGACAAGTGTGTCGAAGGTACCGTACTGGCGTTCTTCAACCAGGGTGAAGTCTGCACCTGCCCGTCACGACTGCTGGTTCAGGAAACCATCTACGACCGCTTCATTGAGCGTGTTATTGACCGCATCAAGAAGATCAAGCGTGGTAACCCGCTGGATACCGAAACCATGGTCGGTGCTCAGGCTTCTCAGGAGCAGTTCGACAAGATTCTGGGCTACCTCGACATCGGTCGTAACGAAGGCGCTGAAGTGCTGATCGGTGGTGACAAGGAGCAACTGGACGGCAGCCTGGGCAACGGCTACTACATCCAGCCGACTCTGCTGAAGGGCACCAACGACATGCGTGTCTTCCAGGAAGAGATCTTTGGCCCGGTTGTGTCTGTAACCACGTTCAAAGATGAAGCTGAAGCACTGGCCATCGCCAACGATACCGAATTCGGTCTGGGTGCGGGCGTTTGGAGCCGTGACATGAACCGTTCTTACCGTATGGGTCGTGGTATCCAGGCTGGCCGTGTTTGGACCAACTGCTACCACCAGTACCCGGCTCATGCAGCCTTCGGTGGCTACAAGAAGTCCGGCGTAGGTCGCGAGACTCACAAAATGATGCTCGATCATTACCAGCAGACCAAGAACATGCTGGTGAGCTACGACATCAACCCGCTCGGCTTCTTCTAAGTCGCGCGCTTTCTCTGAAGCTCAGCACAAGGATGTGCAATTCACGGCTGCTTTACCCTGGCAGCATTTGCTCTGCAGCAATATTTTAACGGCCTTCGGGCCGTTTTTTTATGTGTGGATGGAGGAGCGTTTGCGCCTCTGTCTGTGGAGCGGCCCGGTACCAGAAGATTCGGTCATCAATGGTGCCGCCAGTCACTATACCAAATCAGCCCTGAATTCGTTCCAAAGTACCATGTTGGGGCAGGGGGGCTCTTGCCTACTATCAGGGTGTCTAAAGTGACAAATCGATAACAAAAAAGAGGAAAGCATCATGTGGACTAAACCTGCCTACACTGACCTGCGTATCGGCTTCGAAGTAACCATGTACTTCGCTAACCGCTAAGCAAACCGGGCAGTCCCTTGGGCTGCCTTTTTTCTGCCTACAGGCAATTCCTACCCCCAGCGGACATCAGAATAATGAAAATACAGATTTTAGGCTCAGCGGCCGGGGGCGGCTTTCCGCAGTGGAACTGTAACTGCGATAACTGCAAAGGCTTGCGCAACGGCACCCTGAATGCCAAAGCACGTACCCAGTCTTCTATTGCGGTCAGCATGAACGGCCGTGACTGGATTCTCTTCAACGCCTCACCGGATATCCGTGCTCAGCTGGAAAGCTTTGAGCCTCTGCAGCCCAAGCAGGGCAAGCGTGATACCGGCATTGCTGCCGTCGTTCTGATGGACAGTCAGATCGATCATACCACCGGGTTGCTGATGCTTCGTGAAGGTTGCCCGCATCAAGTCTACTGCACCGATATGGTTAAACAGGACCTGAGTACCGGTTTTCCGGTCTTCAATATGCTCGAGCACTGGAATGGCGGCCTGGTCTGGAACCAGATTCCCAGCAGTGACACCTATAACGAATTCACCATCCCCGAGGTGCCCGGTATTACCCTGACGGCCGTGCCGCTGCGCTCCAGTGCGCCGCCTTACTCGCCGCACCGTAATGATCCGCACCCGGGTGACAACATTGGCATCCTGCTGAAGGATGATGAAACCGGGCGTTCACTGTTTTACGCACCGGGGCTGGGGCAGATTGAGGATCACTTGCATCCGATAATGGAGCAGGCTGATTGTCTTTTGGTCGATGGAACGCTTTGGCGTGAGGATGAAATGATCCATGCTGGCGTAGGCGACAAGCTGGGTGTTCACATGGGACACCTGCCGCAGTCCGGTGAGGACGGCATGATCGCTTATCTGGATACCCTGAAGAAGCCACGCAAGATACTCATCCATATCAACAATACCAACCCGATCCTGATCGAAGATTCGCCCGAGCGGGGTGTACTGGCCGAGCATGGCATCGAGGTCGCTTTTGACGGCATGAGCATTGAACTCTGAGGATACCTGAGATGAGCAACAAAGAACCGATGAGTCGCAGTGAGTTTGAACAGGCGTTGCGCGCCAAAGGCGACCTTTATCACATCCACCACCCTTACCACATTGCCATGTACGCAGGGGAGTCTACTCCCGAACAGATCCGCGGCTGGGTGGCCAACCGCTTCTACTATCAGGTCAACATTCCGCTCAAGGATGCCGCCATTCTGGCGAACTGCCCCCACCGTGACGTGCGTCGTCAGTGGATGCAGCGGATCATGGACCATGATGGTTATGACGGCGCCGTAGGGGGTATTGAAGCCTGGCTGCAGTTGGGTGAAGCCGTGGGACTGTCTCGAGAAGAAATCCTGTCTCAGGAACATGTGCTGCCGGGTGTGCGTTTCGCTGTTGATGCCTACGTCAACTTTGCTCGCCGTGCGACTTGGCAGGAAGCAGCCAGCTCTTCATTGACCGAACTGTTTGCGCCGCATATCCACCAGTCCCGTCTGGATACCTGGCCCACGCATTATCCGTGGATCAAGGCAGAGGGCTATCAGTACTTCCGCAACCGCCTGACCGAAGCACGGCGTGATGTTGAGCATGGGCTGCAGATCACGCTGGATCACTATACGACCCGTGAGCAGCAGGATCGGATGTTGGAAATCCTGCAGTTCAAGCTGGATGTGCTCTGGAGCATGCTGGATGCCATGAGCATGGCGTATGAATTGGCGCGCCCGCCTTATCACACGGTTACCAGGGACAAGGTATATCACCGGGGGCTGTTCAATGAGTAAACCTGAATTGGAGCAGACACCCAGTCTGAATGCCATGTTCCGGTTTCAGTGGGAAGAGGCGCAAAACTGCCACGTCTTGCTTTACCCTGAGGGGATGATCAAGCTTAATGACAGCGCCGGAGCCATTCTGGCAGAAGTAGACGGCGAGCAGGACTGCGCAGCCATTATCCGCTCTCTGGAGGCTCGTTTCCCTGAAGCAGGGGAGCTTGGGCCTGATGTACTGGAGTTCCTGGAGGTCGCTCGTGAACAAAACTGGATCCGCTTCAACTGATGCAATGCCAAGCCAGAGCCCTCCGCTCTGGCTGTTGGCTGAGCTGACCTATAAGTGCCCGCTGCAGTGCCCCTACTGCAGCAACCCGCTCGATTTCGCTGATCATGGCGAAGAACTGACCACTGACCAGTGGATCGATGTCTTTCGTCAGGCGCGAAAAATGGGTGCGGCGCAGCTTGGTTTTTCCGGTGGAGAACCTCTGGTACGACGTGACCTTGAGCAGCTGGTCGCCGAAGCTCGCAAGCTGGGTTATTACACCAATCTGATCACGTCCGGTATTGGACTCAACGCCGACCGTATTGCGGCCTTTCGTGAAGCAGGCCTGGATCATATCCAGATCAGCTTTCAGGCCTCTGACGAAACGGTCAATAACATGCTGGCCGGTTCAAGCAAGGCGTTTGAGCAGAAGTTGAAAATGGCACGCGAGGTAAAGGCCCAAGGCTATCCGATGGTGCTTAACTTCGTCACTCACCGCCACAACATTGACCGTATCGATCGTATTATTGAGCTTTGCGTCGAACTGGAAGCAGATTACGTGGAGTTGGCGACCTGCCAGTACTATGGCTGGGCGCATGAGAACCGCGAAGCGCTGCTGCCGACCAAAGGCCAGCTTGAGCGTGCCGAGCGGATCACCAATGAGTACCGTGAAAAGCTTGCAAAAGAAGGCAACCCGATCAAGCTAATCTTCGTAACGCCAGATTATTACGAGGAGCGGCCGAAAAAATGCATGAACGGCTGGGGTGAGATTTTCCTGACCGTGACGCCGGATGGCACTGCGCTGCCGTGCCACAGCGCCCGCATGCTGCCAATTGAATTTCCCAATGTGAAAGACAACAGTCTGCAACATATCTGGCACGATTCATTTGGCTTCAATCATTTTCGTGGTGACGACTGGATGCAGGAGCCTTGTCGCTCCTGTGACGAGAAGGAAAATGATTTGGGGGGTTGTCGTTGCCAGGCCTACCTGTTGGCCGGCGACATGAATGCCGCCGATCCGGTTTGCAGCAAATCGCCACATCACCAGAAAATTCTGGATGCCCGCGAAGCAGCTGAACATGTTGCTGACGACACCCCGATTACGTTCCGCAACGAGCGCAATTCACGTGTATTCGCCCGAGGCTGAGCATCCGCTCAGTGCTGATGCGGCTGTTGCCGCCCTGCATGATTATTCCACCCTCCGGTTTTACCGGGGGGATGTCATCGGCATCAGTTTCGATGCAGCCAGTGGGCGCAACCGTCTCTGCCGATTCGCGCAGGCCAATGCCGTCAGTCTGTTGCCGGATTCCTTCAGCGTACGCAGCCGAGTACATGAATATGGCGGCGGCGCCTGGTGTCTGGTCAATGATCATGCCTGCTTTATCAACGACAGTGATCAGCAGGTGTGGCTGAGTCCCCTGGACATGTCTGCACAGCCAGAACCCTTGACCCGTTCCAAAGGAAATCGCTTCGCGGATCTTCAGTATGATGCCATACGTAACCGCTTGATCGCCGTTTTCGAGGCTCATGACAGCGGTGAAGAGGCAATCAACTCCCTGGTGTCGATTGACCTTGAAACAGGTGACGTTGAGGTTCTCGTTAAAGGTGCTGATTTTTACAGTTCGCCTGTCATACGCCCTGATGGCAATCAGCTGGCCTGGATCGAGTGGGATCATCCGTCGCAGCCCTGGCGCTGCACACGGCTCATGCTGGCGCAGCTGGACCAACAGGGTCGCTTGATCCAGCCGCGTCAGCTGTCAGATAAGGGCGACGTTGCCTGGGCTCAGCCACGTTTTTCGCCTCAGGGCGTTTTGCATGTCGTTGGTGACCGACGTGGCTGGTGGCAGATCGAAATGGTGACCGAACAGGGGATACGACCACTTGCGGGCGTCAGCCCTGAACACACGGAATTCACCACCGCTCCGTGGCAGTTTGGCCTGAGTACCTACGCCTGGGATGCAGAAGGGCATCTGCTGGCACTGGGGCAGAGTGAGGGGTATTCGCGCCTCTGGCGTCATGAAGGTGATGACTGGCAGCCAGTTGAACTGAGCCTGATGCCCGCCCGTTTGCACGCATTGATCGCTGACGGTAAGCGGTTGGCCTGTGTTGCCGAGTTCAGTGACCGTTTGTCGGGGATTCTCGCTATCGACAGCGAATTGACGCCTGACGACCCCGATCAGTGCGAGTTACTCCGTGGTGGGGAAATGCCGCACTACACTCCGAGCCTGCCGCTGAGCCTGAGCGTGCCAGTGGCAGAGTTCGAGGTCCCGTTTTTTCTCTATCGTCCGGTCGGCGCTCCCTCCGGCCAACCCCTGCCACTGATTATCTGGACCCACGGAGGTCCCACCGCGGCCACGGCGCCTGTGTTCAAACCGGCGGTCCAATTCTGGACACAACGTGGCTTCATGATTGCCGATGTCAATTATCGGGGAAGTACCGGTTATGGCCGTGATTACCGCCTCCAGTTGGCAGGCAAGTGGGGCACAAGTGATGTTGAAGATGTGGAGGCCGTGGCCTCTGACTTGATCGCTCAGGGACTGGCTGATTCTGAAGCCGTCTTCATTCGCGGTAACAGTGCAGGGGGCTATACGACACTTAGCGCACTCTGCCGGTCAGAGTTGTTCCGCGGTGGTGCCAGCCTCTATGGCGTCAGCGACCCGGCACGGCTGAACGAGCTGACCCACAAGTTCGAATCACGTTACCTGCACTGGCTGATAGGCAACCCTGAAACGGAGCCTGAGCGCTATACGGCTTGCTCGCCGCTGGAGCAGGCGCATCACATTGGGGTGCCGGTGATCTTCTTTCAGGGTGAACAGGACAGGGTGGTTCTGCCGCAACAAACAGAGGTCATGGCTGAGCGTCTGCGGGCCAATGGCGTGCGTGTAGAAACGCATTACTTTGCCGACGAAGCCCATGGATTTCGTCAGCCCGAAAATCAGGCGCTGGTTCTGGAGCGCGAGCTGGCATTCTATCGCAGCATCATTGAAAGCCGCTGACCGACAATAGACCACCGACTTTACCCTGTAGCTGGGCCCTGGCTGATCCGGGCATTCCTGAATGCCAATATGCCTGCCGGAACGGACCGGCAGGCAATGGGGCGTATGATCAGCGTCCCAGGCGGCGAATGGCCTGAGGAGTGAAGTCGCTGTATTTGAAGCGCTGGGTGAAGTCGAAGCCCTGCCCCTCTTCATTGGTCAGGCTACCGACGAGATAACGCCCGGACTGAAGATCATAGAGCGCTTCTGCACTGTACCAGGGGACCAGCGCATCGCGGTAAGGGAAGAAATGCCCTTCTGCGACACGCCATAACTGGCCTCGGGTATCGTAATGATCTGCGATGGCGATCTGCCAGCTATCCTCGTCGATATAGAACACCCGCTTGCCATAGATATGCCGCTCGCCATCTTTCAGCGTTGCTTCCACTTTCCAGACACGGTGCAGTTCATAACGGGTATGGTCAGGGTTGAGGTGGCCCGGCTGCAGCAGATCATCATATTTGAGGCTACGATCTGCGAGGCGGAAGCTGTTATAAGGAATATAGAGTTCCTGCTTGCCAATCAGCTTCCAGTCATAGCGATCCGGTGCCCCGTTGAAGATGTCGAGGTTATCTGTAGTGCGCTGACCATCCGAGGCGGTGCCGGGGGCATCATAAGCGATCTGCGGTGCACGTCGCACGCGGCGCTGGCCGGCGTTATAGGTCCATGCCTGACGCGCCTGCTGTACCTGATTCAGGGTTTCATGCACCAGCAGTACTTCACCGGTCAGGCGTGCCGGGGCCTGAACCTGCTGTACGAAGTAAAGCAGGATATTGCTTTCATCCGAGTCGGCCTTGTCATTCAGGTACTCAGGCCAGCTGGTCTTTTCATTGATCCGTATGGGAGTGAAGGCACCGTTGGCCTGTACGGGGACCTGTACAAAGGTGCGTTCCAGTGCACCACCACGGTAGCGGGTGATGTGATTCCAGATGACTTCGAGCCCGTTTTGAGGGATCGGAAACGCGATGGTTTCATCGAAATTGTTCAGGCCGTTACCGTCGTCGGTCAACTCGGTCTGAAGCGCGTTTTTGCGTGCTTTTTCGTACACCGATGCCGGGTAAGCCGCTGTTCGATGGGTTGGATACACCGGCATGCGGAAACTGTCCGGGTAGCGCTGGAACAGTGCCTGCTGCCCGGGACTGAGCCTGTCTGCATACTGGTCCGCATTGTCAGCGGTGATCACGAACAGGGGTTGTTCGTCTGCAAAAGGATTGGCATAACGTTCATTACTCTGGGTCAATCCACCCTTCCAGGCAGGGATGGTGCCCTCGGCATTGCCCTGCATCTCAGCACCCACAGGTGTCAGTGTCTGTCCCAGTTTGGCTGCCTGGTCGGGGGATACGGCGGCGTGAACCGGAAGGGTGACCGCCAGTGCCAGCAGTAAGGGTTTGGTCGGAAAGCGTGTTGTCATTGTTCTGTCTCCTCAACCTGTATCAGAAGGATACCGATGCACTCAGTGAAAGGAAGTCCCGGTCCGAGATGGCGTTGAAGTCACCACCAAAGAAGTTGGTATACCCCAGTTGAAGGCGATACTGATTCAGGTAATCGGCTGTCAGTGTCAGACCCAGGGCCTTTTCATCCTCACGGAAAGCGGCGCCCGGCTCCGGGCCGTTGCCGTAAATGCCGTGCTTGAAGCTGATCTCCGGTGTCAGGCTGGCACCGGCAATGGCATTGGGGTAGGTCAGGGATGCGCGTACCACATATCCCAGTGAGTCCTGAGTCACAAAGCCTTCATCATCCCCGGCGCTGTAGCCGTAGGTGCCGGCGCGTCCGTATTTGAGCGCATTCACGCCTTCATCCAGACCATGAACATGTGTCCAGCCCAGCTCCCCTATCAGTGCAAGGCGGCTGGCGCCCAGAACACGGTCGTGGAAACTGACCAGGCTGGTTTGAACCTGAGTGATGTCAAAGAGCCCATAGCCTTTCACTTCGCCCCCCGCGCCAGCCGTTGCCACCAGCTGGTCAGCGGCCGTATTGCCGATACCGCCCGAGAACTGTGTCAGGATGGCGCCCACCAGCAGGGGGCCGTTGACCTGTACCGGGACATCACGCTTGTGGGAGACTTCACCAGACCAGGCCAGATTGCCCAAGTTGGTGTTGAAACTCAGCCCCACCATGTCGATCTCTTCCGGATAGGAGGTGAAGTAGCGGCTCTGAAAAACGCCAGCAGCGCCGGCCTGAGCCGCGGCGGTTTGTCCTGCAGTGGCCGCGGCGGCCAGCTCGTCCGCAGTGGGGGCGGCGGGATTAACCGCATTGTTCAAGATATATTGCTCAGCAGCTGCCTGGCCGATTGCGGCCAGATCCGAGGCCGAAACCGGTGTGTTGACCCCGCTCGTCACAGGCAGGCGGCTGTGATAACGCGCGTAGAACAGGCCGAATTCGGTGTTGTTCAGCGCTTCGGAGAAGTATCTGAAGGCGACACCAAACTGGCCATCATCATCCGCTTCCCGGCGTCCGTTGGCATGGCGGTAGACCACCGGATCGAAGCCCAGTGCAACTGCGGTGAACGCCGTATCGAAATACTGCTGATCCGTGAGTGGCAAGGGGATGCGTATCCCGTTACATCCCTCGGCAGCAAAGTCATTGGTGGAGAAATAGGTGCCACAACCGTCGATGGCGGTCGGCTCCCACTGGAGTTGATAAAAGCCTTCAACGCTCAGGTTCTCGTTGAGGCCAAGAGAGGCGAAAATCTGATTGGCCGGAAGCAGGGCGTCCCTGACTTCGGCGCCGGGGCGACGAATGGCACTGACGTCAATCGTGTTGATGCTGTTGATGCCGCCCTGAATGAAAGCGCTTTCACCCCAGTTGACGACCTGGCGGCCGATACGCAGATCCAGAGGGTGTTGGCCTTCGCTGCCCAGATCAAAGCCGCCATAGAGATAGGCATCCAGCAGCTCGGCGCCGGAAAACTGCGCATAATCATTGAATTCGTCGTCATTCAGTTCGGCACCTGGCTGATAGCCGTTGGCAGCATGCCCGTGTGGACGTCCCTCCTGTTCCAGTTCGAAGTCGAACCAGTATTTGCCGCGTGCGAAGAGACCGATATTGTCGTACCGCAGGTCAAGCTCGTGCATGCCCTTGAAGACCTTGGAGAAGGTTTCGCCCCGCTCGAAGTTCTGATTGCCGTCGTCATAACTGCCGGAGCCATTGCTGGTGCCGCCATTCGGAGCGGAAATCAGCGCAGGGTCAGGTGCATTCAGACGCCAGCTGGCACCGACGGAAAGCTGGGAATCGAATCGTCCTTCGACGTCACCCAGATTGAACTGAAGCGCCTGGGCAAAGGGCGCGGCTGCTACCAGCAGTGAAAGCAGTGCTGGACGGGTGCCCGGAACCTGTCTGAATCTTTGTGAAAGTGTGCCGTTTTTTATTTCCATTTCGTTCACCGAGACCTTCTTATTTTTATCCTGATTCGGCCATGCGGACGTCAGTCGGGGTAATATTCTGAAAAACCGTTGGTTTTTGTGGCTGCCTGAAGACAACTCCGCTGATCCATGTTGCTCATAATCCACTGCGATGAGGGGCTTCTCAATGACAATGCTGTGCAGAATGACTGACAAAAGTGGTCCAGATGAAGTAGATTCGACTGCAACAACAAGAAAAAGACAGGTGGGTAAGGTGATACAGCGCACAGTGATGGTGCCATCGGGCTATGTGGTCAATCTACTTCAACATGCACAGGCTCAGGGCTTTGATACCGATGAGTTGCTGCAGGCGGTCGGCATCGATCCGGCGGAGTTGGACACACAGACCGAGTTCAGTGCCGAACGTTTTGGAGCGCTCTACCAGCGACTCATGTATGTCGCTCAGGACGAGTATTTCGGCATGATCAGTGGCGGCAAGGTTCCGAACGGGACCTTCCGCATGATGTGCCATGCGATCATTCACTGCTCGACGCTGGAGAAAGCGATTTATCGAGCCAGTGCTTTCCACGAAATCTGTCGGGGCGCCCAGGTCAAGCCTGTGCTGGTGCGTAAGGGGCGCTACGCCAAGGTCTCCTTTGCGCCGACTGATCATGCCGAGCTGGATCTCGAAACCCTGCTTCAGCAGGAAACTCCGGAGCGCATTCGGACTTCACTTTCCATGTGGCATCATTTCATCAGCTGGTTACTGGGGGCTCAGGTAGAGCTCAAGGCTGCGTATTTCACCTTTCCGCCACAACAGGATATTGAGGTCTACCACAAGCTGTTCCGTTCAGAAGTGCGTTTTGATCAGCACGATAATGCGTTTGTGTTTGCCGCCAGATATCTTGACCAGCCACTGGTGCAGACCGAGCAGACGTTGCGCAGCTTCCTGAAGACGGCGCCTTATCAGCTGATCGCCATGGTCAATGATGATGCGTCGTTGACGTCTCAGGTTGAAGCATTGATCGGCAAGGATTTCAGTCGTCCCTTGCCCAGTGCCGAAGAGATCGCTTCGTCATTGAACCTGTCGGTATCCACCCTGAGACGACGGCTGCTGGAAGAGAATACCTCCTACCAAACGGTCAAGGATGAATGCCGCAAGAGGGCTGCACTCCACTACATGGGATCACCCCAGCTTTCAATTAACGATGTGGCGGAACTGATGGGGTTTGATGACCCCTCTGCCTTTTTCCGTTCCTTCAAGCGCTGGACGGGGATGACTCCCGGTGAGTATCGCCGCAGTGACGTCTATCGCCAGTAGCTGGCACCTGGTGAGCAACTGCCCAAACGAGAGTAAACAGCGCCTTTTGGCTCTTTGACGTTTAATGTCAGTAATACAGGTGGGTTTTGCCATTGCGGTCGCAGCAGCTGAACCTGATCCTGTAGCCTACCAAGATGCCGGAGCTTTCGTTTCCGGCCTCCCGATAATGACAACAAAAACGGGGGCTTCATGCGCAAAATCCTGTTGTCCAGCCTGGTGCTGGCATCTCTTCTGGCACCGCCCGGACAGCCGCTGCTGGCTGCCGCTCCAGATCGGCTTAGTCAGCCTGCACTTCACTCGATCAATGCCGCACGTGGGCTTCTGCTGGATCTTGTAAAAGTCCCGGAACGTGAGCGGCTGCTGGCCGTTGGCGAGCAGGGCAGTATTCTCTATTCCGACGACAGCGGGCAGTCCTGGCATCAGGCCCAGAGTCCGGTGTCGGTTCTGCTGACGGCGGTCCAGATGGTAACGGCCTTTCGCGGCTGGGCCATCGGCCACGACGGAGTCATTCTGCACACTGAGGACGGAGGCGAAAGTTGGCAAATACAGGCGGCAGGTCAACAGTTGCTGCGCCAACAGGAAAAGGCTCTGGAGCAGGAGCTGGCGATAAAGGACCGTTTGGCAGAAACCGAGGCCGTGGAAGAGATTCAGTGGCAACTTGACGATCTTCAGGTGTCACTTGAAGAGGGTGCCATGCCAACCCTGATGGATCTTCTGTTTGTGGACAGTCAGCGCGGCTTTGTCATCGGTGCCTATGGCGTTATTTTCGGCACGATCGACGGGGGCGAAAGCTGGCACAGCCTGGGTCATCGCCTGCCCAACCCGGATCGCATGCATTTGAACGCCATACTGATGGATAGTCGTAATCGCCTTCTGGTTGCAGGTGAGGCGGGGCTGCTCATGAAGAGTGATGATCTTGGGGGCAGCTGGCAGTCAGTAGACACACCCTATGAAGGTTCCTTCTTTGCGCTGGCGAACCATGATCAGGTGTTTCTGCTGGGGCTGCGAGGTCATCTGTATCGTTCATCAAATGGCATTGATTGGCAAATGGAGCCTGTTCCGACCCAGGCGTCATTGAACGGAGCCGTCTCCGCAAAGGGGGAGCTGTACTTACTGGGACAAGGGGGCGTCGTGTTGAAGCGGCAGGGCAATCGGTTTGTACCCGTGCAGCCGGTGCCTCGCTACAGCTTTACCTCGGGCGTCTTGCTGGATGATCGTTTGCTGCTCGCAGGAGAGGGAGGCATTCACAGGATCGATTTGACCTCTGTGGCAGAAGGAGCTGAACAATGAGTCGTCTTGATAACCTGCTTCTGGCACCGATCAGAGGCAGTGAAAAATTGATTGAACAGCTGCTGTTCGGCTATCGCCTGCCGGTGGCATCGATCTTCCTGATGCTGACGGTCCTGCTGGGGTGGCAGGCGTTGCAGATTCGTCCCGATGCCAGCTTCGTCAAAATGATTCCGGCTTCACATCCCTACGTGGCCAATTATCTGGAGCACCGGGATGATCTTGCCGGGCTGGGCAATAGTATTCGTGTGGTAGTGGCAGCGCGGGAGGGCGATATCCTCCAGGCCGACTTTCAGCAAAAGCTCAAGGAGATAACGGATGAGCTGTTCTTTCTGCCCGGTGTTGATCGCTCGGCGTTGAAGTCGATCTGGACACCGAACGTCCGCTGGACGGAAGTGACTGAAGAAGGCTTTGTGGGTGGCCCGGTTATTCCCGAGGACTACGATGGTTCGAGTCGCGCGCTTGAGCAGCTGAAGGTCAATATCTTGCGTTCCGGGCAGCTGGGCCGCCTTGTGGCCAATGATTTCCGCTCGGCCTTGATTCAGGTCCCACTGTTTGAACGGATTCCGGAAACCGGGGAGAAGCTCGATTATCACCAGTTCTCCGAGCGCCTGGAAAGCCTCGTCAGAGACAAGTACCAGTCGCCGCTGATCGATATTCACATCACGGGCTTTGCCAAGGTGGTGGGTGATCTGATTGATGGCGCCGCACAGGTGGCGGCCTTTTTCGGTATTGCGTTTGTGGTGACGCTGGTCCTGCTGTACCTCTACTCCCACAGTCTGGCCGGGACCTTGATTCCGCTGCTGTGCTCGGTCATTGCGGTGATATGGCAGCTGGGTTTGCTGCACCTTCTGGGATATGGCCTTGATCCCTATTCAATGCTGGTGCCGTTTCTGGTCTTTGCTATCGGCGTCAGTCATGGCGTTCAGGTTGTGAACAATGTCCGTCTGGAAGCGGCAGCCGGTGCGGACAAGGTGACGGCTGCACGCAAGGCGTTCAGGACCATTTTTATCGCCGGTTTCACGGCGTTGCTGTCTGATGGACTGGGTTTCGTCACGCTGATGGTGATCGATATTCAGGTGATTCAGGATCTGGCAGTGGCCGCCTCACTGGGGGTTCTGGTCATTGTGGTCACTAATCTGCTGCTGTTGCCGCTGCTGATTTCATGGACCGGTGTAGGTGACAGGGCGATACACAAGGCCCGCCACGGTGTAGAGCGCAGCGCAGTTGTCTGGCGTGCGCTGGTTCGCTTTTCTCGCCCCAGAGGCGCGATGATCGCCCTTGGTGCGGCTGCGCTCCTGGCCTGGGTCGGATTGGAGGCCAGCCGCGACCTGCAGATCGGGGACCTCAGTGCCGGTGCGCCGGAACTGAGAGCCGAGTCGCGCTATAACCTGGATAATGCCTACATCACCTCCAACTACAGTAACTCCAGTGATGTGTTTGTGGTGATGGTGAAGACGCCGCCCGATCAGTGCAGTCGCTTCGAGACCCTGCAGCTGGTAGATCGCTTCCAGTATTTCCTGAGTGATGTGGCCGGTGTGCAGACGAGCCTGTCTCTGGTTGATGTGGCGGAGCGTGTGACGGCCGGTCTCAATGAAGGCAGTCTGAAGTGGCGCAGTGTCAGCCGTAATCAGTACATCATCAACTCCTCGCTGCGGTATGTGCCTTCAGGGCTGATGAACTCTGACTGTTCACTGTTGCCCGTAATCCTGTTCCTTGAAGATCACAAGGCGGCAACACTGCAGACGGTTTCAACGGCGGTTGAGCACTTTGCCTCAACGCACAACACCGATGAGATCAGCTTTCTGATGGCAGCCGGAAATGCAGGATTTGAAGCGGCCACCAATGAAGTCATTGCTGATGCGCAGTATGAAATGCTGCTCTGGGTCTACGGCGTGGTCAGCCTGCTCTGCCTGCTGACGTTCCGTTCAATTCGCACCGTAGCCTGCATTATTCTGCCGCTGGCGCTGACCTCATTGCTCTGTCAGGCGCTCATGGCCAGGCTGGGCATTGGCGTCAAGGTAGCAACACTGCCGGTCATTGCGCTTGGGGTGGGCATCGGCGTTGATTACGGCATCTACATCTACTCACGCCTGAACACCTATCTGCAACAGGGGCTGGAGCTGCCGGAGGCCTATCTTGCAACCTTAAGAAGTACAGGCAAGTCAGTGGCCTTTACCGGCCTGACCCTGGCGATCGGGGTGGTGCTTTGGACGTTTTCTCCCATTCGCTTCCAGGCCGATATGGGCATCCTGCTTACCTTCATGTTCCTGCTGAACATGCTGGGTGCGTTGATTCTGCTGCCCGCGCTGTCTTGCCTGCTGAACTATCGCCGTGCTCCCCGTGAGGTCGCGCAAACAGTTCTCTGAGCCGGACATGATGCCCTGAAAAGGGCCGGATCGCCTGACGGGTGCTCCGGCCCTTTAGCTTTTCTGTACGTTTGGCTCAGCTGAAGCACTGCCACCCAGCTGGCGCTCGATTTCATCCTGAATCATCTGTTCAATTCTCATCCGCTCATCAAAGGGCAGGGCCTGGAGTGTCTCTTCGGTGAGGCCCATCTCCTTGAGCATCTGATAGCGAATGCGCTCGGCGGGACACATGGCGGCCAGTCGCAGCAGTTCTTCCCTGAGGTCTGCTTCACTGCGTTTCTCTATTTGCTCAAGAGCGTTAGCCGTGTGGTCCTGCTCCAGTACACGTTTGGCCTCTGCGGCGGTTTTGGCGGCCTGCTCTGCCAGCATGGCAGCAAAATCGTCCTGAGATGCCGGGCGCTGACTGCTGCTGGTGGGGCTGTTTATACTCCGCATATGGGGGTCGAGATTGATCATGAGTGGCTATCCATAAGGGTTCAGTCAATCTTCAGAAGCAAGATACGGACCATCACCGATTAGCCCCGCTCAGGGCTGTTGTGCCGTTGTTTCGAGCCGGTAAAGCAGCCAATGCTTGCCGATCATGGGCAAAGGGTTGCCGGTTGCTCAGGGTTGGAAAGAGGTATTGCTGGAGATCCGTGGTTTGTTTGGATCAGTCACCCTCACAGGCGAGGGCGAGGATTGAGCCTACCGGGTGGAGGGAAGGACAAGCCGGAATCGCCGGTCGCTGAATGCAAAAAGCCCCGGAAACGTGACCGGGGCTTTGATTTCAGGCTGCGCGCGGTGGAACTGAGCAGCAGCCTGCCGTGATCAGTTCAGCCGTTCGAATACGGTTGCGATACCCTGACCCATGCCGATGCACATGGTGGCCAGGCCCAGTGAAGCATCCCGTTGCTCCATGACGTTGATCAGGGTGGTGGAGATGCGGGTACCGGAACAGCCAAGGGGATGGCCAAGGGCAATGGCGCCACCGTTGAGGTTGACCTTGTCATCCATTACATCGGACAGGCGCAGGCCCCTGAGCACGGCCAGAGCCTGTGCGGCAAAGGCTTCGTTCAGCTCTACCACGTCGATATCACCGATGGTGAGGCCTGCAGCCTTCAAGGCTTTCTCACTGGCGGGGACAGGACCGTAACCCATGATGGAAGGATCGCAGCCCGCGACACCCATGCCGATGACACGCGCGCGTGGTTTCAGCCCCAGTTCCTGAGCGCGTGCCGCCGACATCATCAGCATCGCGGATGCACCATCGGAGAAGGCGGAGGACGAGCCGGCCGTCACCGTGCCGCCTTTGGGCATGAACGCCGGTTTCAGGGCTGCAAGCGTCTCGACGGTCGTTTCCGGCCGAATCACTTCGTCACGGGTCACCAGACGCTTGAAGCCGTTTTTGTCGTGTCCCTGCAGTGGCAGGATTTCCCGATCCCAACGTCCTTCCAGGGCTGCCTGATGCGCGAGCTGGTGAGAACGGGCCGCAAAGGCATCCTGTTCCTCACGCGAAATGGCGTTCATTTTACCCAGCATTTCGGCGGTCAGGCCCATCATCATCGAGGCCTTGGCGATTTCCTTGGAGGCTGCCGGGTTGATGTCGATGCCATGCAGAATCGGAATATGCCCCATGTGCTCGACACCGCCCACCACAAAGGTATCACCGTTGCCACTGGCGATCGCCTGGGCTGCCGTATGCAGTGCAGACATGGAGGAACCGCACAGGCGGTTGACCGTCTGGCCGGGCACTGAGTGTGGCAGACCGGCAAGCAACGCCGCGGTACGGGCGACATTGAAGCCCTGTTCCAGTGTCTGGTTGACACATCCCCAGATCACATCGTCGATACTGTTCGGATTGAGAGCACCATTACGCTCCAGCAGACCCTTGATCAGCGCGGCAGATAAATCATCGGCACGGACATTGCGGAAAGAGCCGCCCTTGGACTGGGCCATGGGGCTGCGGACCCCGTCGATGATGACGATATCGTTCGGTTTAAGACTCATCGTTTGCTCTCCTTATCCAAAATAGGTCTGACCGGCGGCGGCCATGGCGCGCATCTTGTCGGTGGGCTGATAAAGTTTGCCAAGATCGGCATGGCGATCGGCCAGATCACAGAAGGCCTGCAAGCCCATCTGGTCGATGTAGAAGAGGGCGCCGCCACGGAACATCGGGAAACCGATGCCGTAGATAAGACCCATATCCACTTCGGCAGCTGTATTGACGATGCCATCTTCAAGGCAGCGTACGGCTTCAATGCACAGCGGAATCATCATGCGGGCAATGATGTCCTCATCGCTGAAGTCACGCGGAGCCGCCGAAACACCCTGGATCAGTGCGGACAGTTCCTCGTCTACCAGCTTTTTCGGTTTGCCCTTGCGGTCCTGCTCATAACGGTAGAAGCCCTTGCCATTCTTCTGGCCGAGACGCTGCTGCTGGAACAGGTGCGAGATAACCGTTTCACCATCGGCCGCCATGCGGTCGGGGAAGCCTTCGGCCAGCACGGCCCCGGCGTGGAAAGCGGTATCAATGCCGACCACGTCGAGCAGGTGTGCAGGCCCCATGGGCCAACCGAAACGCTCCATGACCCTGTCGATCTGCTGGTAGTCGGCGCCGTCACGCACCAGCCCGGTAAAGCCCGCGAAATAGGGGAAAAGCACCCGGTTGACCAGGAACCCCGGACAGTCGTTGACCACGATGGGGGTCTTGCCCAGTGCCTTGGCGAAGGCAACCGTGCGCGCAATTGCCTGTTCCGAACTCTTCTCGCCGCGGATCACCTCGACCAGCGGCATGCGATGTACCGGGTTGAAGAAGTGCATGCCGCAGAAGTTTTCAGGTTTTTTCAGTGACTTGGCCAGCGTTGTGATGGAGATGGTTGAGGTATTCGACGTCAGGATGGCGCCCTCAGGCAGCTGAGCTTCCACCTCGGCGAGCACGCTCTGTTTGATTTTCGGGTTTTCCACCACGGCTTCGACCACCAGGTCCACATTGCCGAAATCACCATAGCTGAGTGTCGGACGGATGCGGGCAAGACTGGCGGCCATTTTAGTGCCGTCCAGTTTGCCGCGTTCCAGTTGCTTGTTCAGAAGTTTGGAGGCCTCGGTCAGGCCAAGCTGCAAGGCGTCCTCATTGATATCCTTCATCAGGATCGGCGTGCCCCGCGAAGCGCTCTGGTAGGCGATACCGCCACCCATGATGCCGGCACCCAGCACGGCGGCTTGACGGACAGGCTGAGCGTCCGCTTCATAGTGCTTGCTGATGCGCTTGACCTGTTGGTCCTTGAGGAAAAGCCCCACCAGTGCCGGTGTGACCGCGTTGGTGGCCAGGGTGGCAAAGCCCTTGGCTTCAACCGCCTGAGCCGCATCACGGGTCAAATTGGCGTGGGCCTGAATCGTTTTCAGCGCGGTCATGGGCGCCGGGTAATGAGGGCCTGCCTTGGCGCCGATCATGCCCTTGGCTGATTCGAACGCCATCATCTGTTCAATCTGGTTGAGTCGAATCGGGCTCTGTTTTTCCGCTCGGCGTGCCTGATAGTCAAAGTCACCGGCGATACAGTCGCGCAGCAGTTCAAGTCCGGCTTCACGCAGCAATTCAGGTGCTACCACGGCATCGACGGCACCGGCTTGCAGCGCCTTGTCGGCGCGCTGTTCGCTGCCGGTACAGATCCATTCGTTGGCATTATCGACACCGATCAGCCGTGGCAGACGAACCGTGCCGCCCCAGCCCGGGTAAATGCCCAGTTTGACTTCCGGCAATCCCACCTTGGCACTCTGGGTCATCACACGGTAGTCGCAGGCCAGACACAGCTCGAAGCCTCCGCCCAGCGCAACACCGTTGATCGCTGCAACGGTAGGACAGGGCAGGTCTTCGACGCTGTTGAAAATGGCATTCATCTGCTGCAAGCCCTGCTGGATCTCATCCGGGCCAGCGGAGAACAGACCGATAAACTCTGTGATGTCGGCACCCACAATGAAGCTGTCCTTGTCACTTCGAATCAGCACGCCACGCAGATTATCCTGAGCGGTCAGCGTACTGATCGCCTGTTTGAGCTCCGCCAGGGTTTCCTGGTTCAGCTTGTTGACGCTGTCATCCCGGTTGGCAAAGATCAGCTCATAGAGCCCGGGTTCGATTGCGGCAACCTGTATCGTTTTTCCTTCCATCAGCATGGTCAGACTCCAAGGCAATCGCGGTCGAGTGGGGTCGACCGGTTTTTGTTGTTATGTACTCTGTTAATTCAGTCTAGTGAACTGTGCCTGCGCCACAATGACAGGATTCGCCAAGCTGTTTGACGTTATCGTTCAAGAGCCTGTTTAAAGGCGCATCCGGTCATTAAATTGAGTGACATTTTCGTGCATGGGCGGCATTCATGGCCTTCAGCCCGAGTGGGGCCCGTGCCGCCGGTGGTGGCAAGGCCTGGGGCTCAGCCCGCCTTCAGAAAAGCCGTAAAGGCCGCGCGTGCTTCTGCGGATGACAGGCGGGCTGCGAAATGCTCAACTTCCTGGTCAATCACGCGATGCAACTGTTCCTTCTGATGCCCTCGGAGCAGCTGTTTACTGAGCGCCATAGCGTCGGGTGGCAGTTCGGTCAGCGCCTGCGCACGCTGCAACGAGACGGCTTCAAGCTCCGGTCTGGGTACAATCTGGTTAACCAGTCCTGCGTCCAGAGCGGTTCGGGCATCAAAGGGAGCGCCCTCGATGAGCAGCTCAAACGCCTTTCGTTGTCCGATCATCTGCGGCAGCAAAAAAGAACTGCCGCCTTCCGGCACCAGCCCCAGACGTGTAAAGGGCAAGCAGCAGCGCAGATCGTCGGCTGCAATGACAAGATCGCAGTGTAGCAGCAGGGTCGTGCCGATGCCGACGGTATCCCCCTGTACAGCTGCCAGCAAGGGCTTGGGAAAATCGACCAGGGTATGCAGGAAACGGACAACGGGGGCCAAAGACTCCAGGTTGTCGCCGCCCGCCAGAAAGTCGGCGATGTCGTTGCCGGCACAGAAGCTTTCGCCGGCACCGCTGATCAGCACGGCCCGAATGTCATCAGACCGGGCGGCATCCTCCAGCGTGTTGATCAGCAGGGTGTACATGTCCAGTGTCAGCGCGTTCTTCTTCTCGGGGCGTGTCAGCCTGACTTCCAGCAGGCGAGGGTGGTGGATGGTCTCAATGCCCATTGATCAACTCTCCGAGTCGTTGTATTGAAGTGTTTCCTCTTCCACATAGAGATGCGGAACATATTTGCGGACAAAGTCGCTGTGCCTTGACCATCCGTGACAGGTATCCAGCATGCGCTCGGTTGCCTTTTCGACCGTGATCTCTTCTGTCAGCGGCCAGAGCGTCTGCACCGCCGTGGTGGCCAGGGGTGTCAGCAGCTCATGCAAATGGGTACACCCCTGGATACCGCTGAACATGTCGCGTGCCATACGATGCCAGCCGGGCCCTATGCGGGTACCTTCAAGTAGACGAAAGCGTCCGACGATGCCCGGACAATGTCTGAACGGTGAGGCGTCCATTTCGGCTTCAACCTGATGAATCTTCAGCGACCTGTCGATGGTCAGGCGCATCCACATGTCGTGGAAAGGCTCACCCGCACCGACATACCCGCCGCGTTCGGCATTGTCGACGTTATGCGTTTTGACATCGGTCATGTGGGCTTCGATATCCCAGAGACCATCCTCGCGCTCAAAACCCTGACACTGGATCTGCCGGGTGTGATGAAGTGCGCGCCGTACCGGTTTATTCAATGGCATGTGGTTACCCGTCAGGCTACGTTCTGAGTGTCTTGCTTCAACATCCTACGCAGAATCTTGCCGACATTGGATTTGGGCAGCTCAGGCACAAACTCGATGATCTTGGGAACCTTGTAACGGGTCAGCCGTTCCTGGCACCAGGCACGAAGCTCCTCTTCCGACAGGGTGTCGTCGCTGCGTACGGCGATCAGTTTGACCACCTCGCCACAGATTGAGTCGGGTATGCCGATGGCGGCGCATTCGATAACGCCGGGGTGATCCGTCGCTGCGTCTTCGACTTCGTTAGGGTAGACGTTGAAGCCGGACACGATGATCAGGTCCTTGGCGCGGTCAACGATGCGCAGATAGCCCCCCTCCTCAAGGACGGCGATATCGCCGGTAATCAGGTAGCCATCGTCGGTGAAACTGGCCCGGGTTGCCGCCTCGTTATGCCAATAGCCTGGCATGACCTGCGGGCCTTTCACGCAGAGTTCGCCGGGAATGCCTTCGGGCAGGTGTTCACCCTGGGGCCCGATGATGGCGACTTCGGTTTCAGGCACAGGAATGCCGATGGTGCCGGTTCGGATGGCGTGTGGTGGGTTAATCGACACGGCGGGGGAAGTTTCAGTCAACCCGTAGGCCTCAAGGACAGTACAACCGGTCACCTCTTTCCAGCGGTCCGCCGCGGCATGCGTCAGGGCCATCCCGCCCGACAGGGTCATTCTGAGTGAACTGAAATCCAGCGCACGAAATTCGGCGTTGTTGCATAGACCGACAAAGAGCGTGTTAAGCCCCAGGAAGGTGGTGATTTTCCAGTGGCTGATCTCCTTGACCAGACCGGGCAGATCTCGGGGATTGGGAATGAGAATGCTGTGTCCCCCGGCGGCCAGGATGATCTGTGCGACGGTAAAGGCATAGATATGGTAAAGGGGCAGCGGCGACAAGACGTTATCGGCCCAGTCGCTGCCCACTTCACGGATAACGGCGACCCCCTGCAACATGTTCGAGAGCAGGTTCGCATGGGTCAGCATGGCGCCCTTTGACACTCCCGTCGTGCCGCCGGTGTACTGCAATACCGCCAGATCGGAGCAGCTGCGCTCAACGGCTGCAGGCTCCTGATCCAGATAACGGAGCAGGGCGTCACGCAGACCGACAGCGCCGGGCAAATTGTAACGCGGTTCCATTTTCTTGATGTATTTGACGGCTGCGTTCAGCAGGTGGCGCTTGACGAAGCCGTGCAGATCGCCGACCTGAGTCACGAAGACATGCTCAATCTCGGTTCTGTGCAGAATCTTCTCGGCGTTATGAGCCATGCTCTTGTGGATCACCAGCGCCTTGGCGCCACTGTCGCAGAACTGGTGTTCCATCTCGGCAGCGGTGTACAGGGGGTTGGTGTTGACGACCACCAGCCCGGCTCTCAGTGCCCCGAATAATACGATCGGGTACTGGATCAGGTTGGGTAACTGGATGGCGATGCGATCGCCGGGCTCAAGACCGGTTTCGCGCTGAAGATAGACCGCAAAAGCCGCTGAAAGACGATCCAGTTCCGCATAGCTAAGGGTGCGACCCAGGCTGGTGAATGCCGGTTTTTCGGTGTGTTTGCGACAGACATCAGCAAGGAAATCGGGAATGGTGTCATAACCATCCGGGTTGAGATTCTCGGGTATCCACTGACCGTTCTGTTTTGCGCTATTCATGGTGTGCCCATCTGCTTATTGTTGTTTCAGGGTCCACATATCCGACCGACATGCAGTGCCGGCCGGAACTCTCAGGTGCCTGGCCATTCTGTTTTCAGTATGGCCTATCTCCTTATTCAGGCACGAATTGGTCTTCAGGTAACTCCATCAAATTGCTGGCACCGGAGAGCATGGTTTCGACCAGGCCACGTGTGCGTGGCAGTATGCGCTCGAAATAGAAGCGCGCCGTGGTCAGCTTTGCCCGGTAGAAGGCGGCATCGCCTTCGCCCGCTGCCAGCTTCAGTTGCGCAGCCTGCGCCATGCGAGCCCAGAAGTAGGCGAGGGTGACGTAACCGGAGTACATCAGGTAATCCACCGAAGCGGCACCCACTTCCTCGCGGTTCATCATCGCCTTCATACCGATCTGCTGGGTGAGATCACCCCATTCACGGTTCAGTTTGGCCAGCGGCCCGGTGAAGGCTCTCAGCTTGGGATCTTCCTCGGCGGCCTGACAGAATTTATGAACGACCCTGGTAAAGCTTTTCAGCGTCTCGCCCTGGGTCATCAACACCTTGCGTCCCAGCAGGTCCAGTGCCTGAATCTGCGTGGTGCCTTCATAGAGCATGGAGATGCGACAGTCGCGCACGTTCTGCTCCATGCCCCATTCGCTGATATAGCCGTGACCACCATAGACCTGCAATGCGTGGTTGGCACTTTCGAAGCCGACTTCGGTCAGGAACGCCTTGGCGATCGGTGTCAGCAGCGCCAGCTGGGTGTCAGCATTGGCCCTGGTTTCACCATCGGCATGCTTGGTCATATCCACCAGCATCGAGCAGTAGTAAATCAGCGCGCGACCGCCCTCGGCGAAGGCCTTCTGAGTCAGCAGCATCTTGCGGACTTCCGGGTGTACGATGATCGGGTCGGCAGACTTCTCTGGTGCCGCCGGGCCGTTCAGGGCGCGCATCTGCAGGCGCTCGCGGGCATAGGTCAGCGAGTTCTGAAGCCCCCATTCGGAATGGGCCAGGCCCTGAAGCGCGGTGCCCAATCGTGCCGTGTTCATGAAGGTGAACATGCAGTTCAGGCCCTTGTTGGGAGGGCCGATCAGGTAACCGGTCGCGCCGTCGAAGTTCATGACACAGGTCGCATTCCCGTGAATGCCCATCTTGTGCTCAATGGAGCCGCAACTGACCGCGTTACGCTCACCCGCTGCGCCATTGGCATCTGGAAGGTGCTTGGGGACGATGAACAACGAAATCCCTTTGGTGCCTTCAGGGGCATCCGGCAGGCGCGCCAGTACGATATGCACGATGTTATCGGCCATGTCGTGTTCGCCGGCCGATATGAAGATTTTGGTGCCGCTGATGGCGTAGCTGCCGTCCGCATTGGGTTCTGCGCGGGTGCGCAGCAGGCCCAGATCGGTACCGCAGTGCGGCTCGGTCAAGCACATGGTGCCGGTCCACTCACCGGATACCAGCTTGGTCAGATAGGTCTGTTTCTGCTCGTCCGTGCCATGCTCTTCCAGGGTGTTCATGGCACCGTGGCTAAGACCGGGGTACATGCTCCATGACCAGTTGGCGGTGCTGGTCAGCTCATTGATCACCATACCGAGGGAGTCCGGCAGCCCCTGACCGCCCCATTCAGCGTCATGTGACAGGGAAGGCCAGCCGCCTTCAACATACTGCTGATAGGCTTCACGGAAGCCGGTCGGTGTGCGAACGTTGCCATTGTCGAACTGGCAGCCTTCCTTGTCGCCGGTCTGGTTCAGCGGAGCCAGTACCCGCTCGGCGAAACGGGCGCCTTCCTCGATGATGGCGCTGACCATATCGGGCGTGGCATCTTCACAGCCTGGCAGTGCACGGTAGTGTAGATCAAATGCCAGCAGATCGTTGAGTACGAAATGGATATCTTTCAGCGGTGCTTTGTACTCGGGCATGATTGAACCCTCATTGTCATTATTGTTGGGCTGCAAGCAGCGGGACAGGCCAGCTTTCACTTGTCATTCTTGTATTGAAGGATCGTCCAAACCTGCTACAAGACCAATGACAATTGAGACCAGTTTTCATGACAAATGCCGCCATTTGGTCAAGAGGTAAGGCTATCAATAGGATAGGTGTCATTCTGCCGTCATTTTTAATGACATTTTCGGTCAGATGAATGGCGTAACAGGGCGGGCAAGGTGTGCAGAGTAGCATTCCTGCTCAATCGAACCCTCCAGGCGGGGGTGGTGCTGGTCAGGTCGATAGCGCAAGTTCAGTGTTGTGGTTGCATAGCGTGTAGTGACTGCTGCATGCCACCGATGCTGGATCTGTAACCTGATTGTGATCTTTTGAGACTGGCAAGGCGCGGGAAAATCGGACAATATCAGGGCATTAGGGATTGACCGTTGTGAGATGGTGCGCACGGTAAAGTAGAATAACACGCATGCTCGTTTTCAACGGAGGAGAATGGCTGTGACCCATCACATATCCTTTCATTTCAGTCAGCTAGACTTCCTTATTCGGCTCACGTCTTGAGCAAAAACGCGCATGTGCATTATTTAAATGTTAAATTAGGTAAAGCATGGATATATCCATTTGGAAGGAAAAATATGTCGATGAGCTGAGTATTCTTGAGTTGGCATATGCGCATCTAGGGAATGCTGGTTCTTATCGGCTTAAGAATGGTTGGTTGAAATCAATCTTACCAATTACATTGCAAGAAGTTAATCATGCACGGCATATGGCGTATTCAAAAAACTTTGTTCCAGTTGTAGGTGCTTTCGGTGTGATTGAGCAGATTGGGTTTACATATAAGCGAAGTGACAAGCTAGAATACTCAAACCAAAATGCCAGTAGCATAAATAAAGCATTATATTATTTTGCTGGCTTTGAAGAAGGTAGCGAAGATGTGAAAGCTCTTTACGCCTTAAGAAATTCTTTCTTGCATAATGCAAGCTTAATGGCAAAAGCACTTCATTCTAATAAGCCAAGTTATTATTTCCAGTTTGATCGGGAAATAGATGTGCTCGTCCAATATCCAGATGAAACGTGGGATGGTAATATACTAAACTTCAAACCTGAATATACAACTTTAATAAATCCAGAAAAAGTTATTGATTTAGCTAGATCTATCGTGGGTTCAGCCCGGCAATGTTTAGAGGATGATGTTCTTGAAGTTGATCTGGAGTGTGGTGAAAGAGAACTTTTTTATCGATTTCTTAAATTTTTTCCAGATTGAAATTTAACGCCGCATTGCAGCGGACGAGCCGCTGCAATGCGGCGTTAATAAACCGAGTTACCCACGAACAGTAGACACCTTCTATAGTTAGGTTTACCCCTGACGAGGGAGTGCAAGATGACTAGGAAGGAGTACCAGCACTACACATAAGCGTTTCGGTACTAGGAAATCAGTCGCGAGGACCTGCCTGAGAATACCGTTAATAAATATCTGAGTTGCGTTGGAGTATATTATGAAAGGGCAATGCATGTGTGGGACAGTTTTATTCAAGCTGTCTATTGAAAATCTCATAATTTATAAGTGCTACTAACCGATTGCGTGGAAGGGATTATTTCTGGGTGCCGGTTGGTCTGCTCGATGTTGATTCGGGTGGTGTAGTGGTTTCGAGCATCTATACTGATTCAAAGAGACATATCGTTGATAGCCCAGAAAAGGTGGAGTTTGGCGAGTTTCCTGATACCGGTATTGATGGTCATATTGAAAACATCGTCAATAATTAGCTCACTTGGTCTGGCAAGTAGAAGCTAATAATCCTGAATGAGATGCCATTTCACGGTTATGAAACGGCGTTAACTCACAAGGGATTGGACCCCTTCAACGACATAGGGGTGAAGGGGGGGTTAAATACACTATACGTAATGTGTATTTATAGTATCTTCCAAGCCTCAGCGACCCCGGTAGTTGCCTTCACGCTTTTCGACAAACGCATTAACCGCTTCGGCGTGGTCGTCGGTGTTGTGCAGCATGCCTTGCCAGGCGGCGCACAGTTCAAGGAAGTCGGGCAGTTCCTGGCGCTGAGCCTGTTTCATCAACCGCTTGCTCATGCGTAATGCGTGTGGCGGCTTGGAAGCCATCTGCCTGGCCAGTGTCAGGGCGCGCTGCATCAACTGGTCTGCCGGCACCTGTTCCATCATCAGTCCAAGCTGTACGGCTTCTTCTGCGTGAACCAGTCGGCCGGTGAGTGTTATTTCGGCTGCGCGCTGATAGCCAATCAGGCGCTGCAGGAACCAGGCGCCGCCATCACCGGGAATGATGCCCAGATTGACGAAGGTTTCACCGAAGGTGGCCCGCTCGGAGCCGATGCGGATGTCACACATGCAGGCAAGGTCGCAGCCTGCGCCGATGGCCGGGCCGTTAATCGCTGCAATGATGGGGACTTCGGCCTGATGGATGGCCAGGGGAATACGCTGAATGCCGTGGCGGTACTTGTGTTCCAGCTCTAGCGCGGTGCCACCGAATGGCCCTGTGCGATGGTCACCGTCACGGTATTGCATTTCCTTGATATTGCCACCTGCGCAGAACGCGCTGCCGCTGCCGGTGATGATCAGTACGGATACATCTGAAGAGCGGTTGGCCCAGTGAACAGTCTCGACAATGTCATCAATCAGGGCTGTACCCGTGAGGGCGTTGCGCAGGTCATCACGATCCAGCGTCAGCACGGCAACGCGCTCTTCCAGTGTCAGGCGGGCATCCCTCAGCTTGGGGGTGTTATCCATAGTCTTTAGTTCCCCTTCATTCTTCTTATCTATTACAGCGTTATGCTGGCAGTCAGCATATCAGATGTGATTTGAAAAAGGGTGTTGATTCCGGGCGAAAATCCACCGAAGATGCCGTCACAGCAGGGATCGCTCGTGTGTACAGGGATGTGTGCTCACCTCTTTGCATACGGTAGTGTCTATGCGCCTTGCTGTTGGCCTGGTGGCCTTGTTGTGCCTGTCTCCCGTTGCGGCTGAACCGCCGTCATCCTTTGCTTCCGCCAAGAAAATTCTCGCTGCTGATCTCTACCGGTCAGAGCAGCGCATCACCTTTTACTGCGGCTGTCGCTTTGACGAGCAGCCCGTACCCGATAAGCCTGATCGTACTCGATTGACACCGGACGCGGAGAGTTGCGGTCTGCAGCCGCGCAAGAATGCCAACCGGGCGGCACGGATTGAGTGGGAGCATGTGGTGCCGGCCTGGGAGTTTGGTCATCAATTGCAGTGCTGGCAGGAAGGGGGGCGCAAGGCGTGTCAAAAGGACACCCGATTCCGTCAGATGGAAGCCGACCTCTACAATCTGGTGCCTGCCGTGGGTGAGTTGAACGGTGATCGCAGCAATTTCCGTTTTGGCATGATCCCGGGGGAGCCCCGTGCCTATGGCGCATGTGACTTCGAAGTGGATTTCAAGCAGCGCGTCGCCGAGCCTGCCGAGCAGGTACGGGGTGATATCGCCCGAACCTATTTCTACATGGAAGATCGCTATGGCCTCAGGCTCAGCCGCAAGCAACGCCAGTTGTTCGAGGCCTGGTCAAGACAGGACCCGGTGGATCAGACTGAGCTTCAGCGTGCCCGTCGTATCGCCGTGATTCAGGGGCATCGAAATCCTTTTGTGGACGCTGATGTCAGGCAGGCTGCAGGGCATTGATGCCGCATTGAGCTGATCGACCGTTCATTGGTCGTGTTCGGTCGTCTTGTTTGGTTTGGTTGCAGGTGTTTCAAGACCGGTTGTGCATCAGTGTGCGACGGAATGCAGGGGGCTGACGGCCAGTACGGGGGAGAGTTCTTGTAGTCGCAGCAGGTCCTCCGGTTCATCCACGTCCCATAGCGGCTCGCTTTCGGTCCATGTCCAGTGCAATTGCCTCATTCGCTCACGGGTGAGCGCGGCAACCTTCGATGTGCTCCAGGGGATGTCCGTGAATAGAGAAGGGTCGATCTGGCACAGCCCCAGCAGGGAGTAGCCGCCGTCGATGACCGGGCAGAGGCAGGCATCCCGCTGCATCAGGTCGTTGGCCATGCGCCTCAGGCGTGTTGCGTCGAGCGCAGGGCAGTCGGTGCCGATCAGCATGACCGGGGTGCCTCGGGCGATACCCTGTTCGGCGGCTGTCAGCATGCGCAAGCCAAGGTCGCCATCGGTTTGCCGGGTCAGCTCAAGGCTGTCTTCGTCCTCCCAGTGACGCCAGTATTCGGCCTGCACGTCCGGTGTGACGCACAATTCGACCGGCCCCAGTGCGGCAGCCAGAGCCTGTGAGACGGTGTGCTTTAACAGGCGGTCTGCCAGCTCGGCGGCGCCCTGATCGCCCAGAGCCGGAATCAGCCGCGTTTTGGCAAATCCGGGTTTGGGCTCCTTGGCGATAATGATGATACGGATGCAGTTCATCGGTAGCGCTCTGCCAGCTGTTCTGGCGGAGTACCACGCCAATAAGCCCAGCGCAGCTGCCACATCAACAGGATTGTCGGCCAGCAACCCCGTGTGTCCCAGCGTCTTCCTGACGTGATGACTTTCTGGCGCAGGCAGACCGGCTGGCAGAGCTGCTTCAGCCGTTTGCTGATTTCGATATCCTCCATCAGCGGCTGCTCGGGAAAGCCTTCAATCCGCTCGAACAGGTCCCGGGTCATGAACAGGGCCTGATCGCCTGTGGCGATGCCGCTCAGACGCGAGCGCCAGTTCATCATGCCGGCAATCACCGGCAGCATGCGTGAGCGGCCCTCGATCCGCACATCAAAGCGTCCCCAGCCCTGAGCGACACCGGTCAGGGTTGAGAGCACTCTTTGATCGGCATCGTCCGGCAGGCGGGTATCGGCGTGCAGGAACACTAGAATGCTGGCACGGGTGGACCGAGCCCCGGCGTTCATCTGCAGAGCTCGGCCACGGGGTGCTTGCAACACTCTGAAGCCTCGATTGCGCGCGGTTTTAACCGTTGCGTCCTGACTGCCGCCGTCCACCAGCACAATCTCGGCACCCCGTTGTTGCCAGTGTTGCAGATGGTTCAGCAGCGAGGGCAGGGTCTCAATCTCATTCAGGACCGGCACAATGATCGCCAGGTCGGCCTGATTGCCCGTCATCCTCTCCTCCAGGCGTGATAGCGTGCCAGCCACTTCATGGCTACTTTCGGTGCGTGGGCCTTTTTCCACTCTCCGGCAGCGTACTTGTTGGCTTCTGCCCATGTCGGGTAGGTATGGATGGTGCCGAGAATCTTGTTGAGCCCCAGTCCGTATTTCATGGCCAGTACGAACTCGGCCAGAAGTTCACCCGCATGCTCTCCCACGATGCAGGCTCCCAGAATCCGATCCTTGCCGGGTTCGGTCAGCACTTTGACAAAGCCTGTACGCTCGCTTTCGGTAATGGCCCGATCCAGATCGTCTAGCCCGTAACGCGTGACTTCGTGGGCGATGCCCCGTTCGATGGCCTCCTGCTCATTCAGTCCGACTCGTGCCACTTCCGGCGCGGTGAAGGTGGTCCAGGGGATCACGTTGTAGTCAGCGCGAAAGCGCTTGAACTGGCCGAACAGCGCATTCACGGCGGCATACCAGGCCTGATGCGCCGCAGTATGCGTGAACTGGTAGGGACCGGCCACATCGCCAACGGCATATATATTGGGATAGAGGGTTTCCAGATAGGCATTGGTTGTCACGGTGTGATCGGTTTCGATCCCCAGTGTCTCAAGGCCATAGCCGCTCAGGCGAGGTTTGCGGCCCACGGCGATCAACAGCTCATCGAATTCCAGTCTTACTTCCTGCTCACGATCACGGCAGATCAGGTAGTTGCGACCATCCCGTCGCTCCGTTCGCAGGGCTGTGTGTTCGGTCAGGACATGTACACCCTCGTCTTGCAGGGCGGTCTGCACCAATGTGGACACCTCTTCGTCTTCACGTGGCATCAGTCGTGCGCCATGCACGACCTGTGTCACCTTGCTTCCCAGTCGCCCGAAGCTTTGTGCCAGCTCACATCCGATAGGGCCGCCGCCCAGCACCACCAGATGCTGCGGAGGGGTATCCCGCTTGGCAAATGTTTCCCAGAGGGTGTCGCTGGTGACATATCCGGTTTCATCCAGGCCGGGCAGCGGAGGAACAGCGGGACTGGCGCCGGTGGCCAGAATGATACTGCGGGCGGTCAGGCGTTGAATCTGGCCGTCATGCACGCGCACTTCTACCGTCCAGGGGTCGATCAGGCGGGCATGGCCCTGTAGCACGTCTACCCCCAGCTCGGTATAGCGTTCGATGCTGTCATGTGGAGCCACTTGGCTGATCACCTCGTGGATGCGTGACATCAGTGTGCGAAAAGAGAAGCCGGGCTCGGTTGCGTTCAGGCCATATCGCTCTGCCTGCCGCATCTGTTGCGCCATGCGTGCGCTTTTGATCAACGCCTTGCTGGGCACGCAGCCATAGTTCAGGCAGTCGCCACCCATCTTGTGCGCCTCGATCAGGGTCACCTTCGCTTTTACCGCCGCGGCGATATAGGCCGAAACCAGGCCGCCGGCACCTGCACCAATGACGATCAGGTTACGATCAAAACGGGCGGGCTTCTGCCAGCGTGCGTAGACGCGTCGGCGCTGAATCAGTCCCATTACTTTCTTTGCCAGCAGCGGGAACAGCCCCAGCAGGGCAAAGGATGTGAGCAGCTCAGGTGAGAGGATGCCTGCAAGGGCCTCAAGCTGGGCGACCTGGGTGCCGGCATTTACATATACCAGCGTGCCTGCCAGCATCCCCACCTGACTGACCCAGTAGAAGGTTCTGGCCTTGATCGGAGTCAGACCCATCAGCAGGTTGATCAGGAAAAAGGGAAACGCGGGCACCAGACGCAGTGTAAACAGGTACAGGGCGCCATCTCGCTCGATACCGCGATTAATGGCGTCCAACCGGGCTCCGAAGCGGCTCTGTACCCAGTCTCTAAGCAGGTAGCGCGAGACCAGAAATGCCAGGGTTGCCCCTATTGTCGAGGCGAAGGACACCAGCAATACGCCTTGCCAAAGCCCGAACAGCGCGCCGCCGGCCAGAGTCATGATGGCAGCGCCCGGCAGCGATAACGCGGTTACGAGGATGTACAGCAGGAAGAAACTGCCAGCGGTCAGCAGCGGAGACTGCGTTCTCCAGTGCTCGAACTGGCTCAGGCCTGATTTGAGCCCCTCCAGGGTCAGCCAGTGGTGCAGATCCAGCATGAAAAAGGCGGTAGCGACCACGGCGATGGCCGCTAATGTCAGCAGCTTCTTCATGCCGTCTCTCCAATGGCCCCGCCGCAACTGCTGCCTTGCCCGGCGGTGCAGCCGTAGCAATGATCGGCGGTGCAGATGGGGTTGCCGTCAAGATCGGCTTTCAGCAGGTCTTCCAGGGTGCCCGCGCGGCCGGGCACGGCCATTCCAAGTTGCTGGTTGAAGTCGCAATCATACAGGCGGCCCTGCCAGTCCACGCTAATGGTCGTGCGGCACATCAGGTTATTCAGGTTGCCCGGGCTGAAGTTGTCCTTGAGCAGTTGCATGTAGGGTTCGAATTGCCCCTTGGACAGCAGCATGGAGCCGAAGCGCTTGATCGGCATGTTGGTGATGGTAAACAGCTGGTTAAAGCGTATGCCGAAGTGCTGTTCCAGTTCGCGCTTGTAGTCCTGTTCCAGTGCCTGCTGCGGTGGTGGCAGGAAAGGCCCCTGCGGGTTGTAGACCAGATTGAGAGTCAGGCCACTGTCTGGCTGGCCGTAGCCCAGGGTGTTGAGCGTCTGCAAGCCCGCAATGCTCAGGTCGAATACGCCCTTGCCGCGCTGTTGATCCACATTGTCCGATGAGTAGCAGGGCAGTGAGGCTACCACCTCAACCTGTTGTTCAGCCAGAAACTCCGCCAGATCGGACTGACCTTCCTCAAACAGAATCGTCAGGTTGCAGCGGTCGATAACCTTAACCCCAAGGCGTCGGGCCTGGACAACCAGTTGCCGGAATTGCGGATGCAGCTCCGGTGCGCCGCCGGTCAGGTCCAGCGTACGGATATTGCGTGCCTTGAGAACCTGTGGAATCAGGTCTATCTGTGCCGCATCCATCATTTCAGTGCGGTTGGGCCCGGCGTTCACGTGGCAATGTACACAGGTCTGGTTACACCGATAGCCCAGATTGACCTGCAGGGTTTCGGTTCTGTTGCGGCGTATGGCGGGGAAGTCGGTCACTTCCAGCAGTTCTATCGTCGACAGCATCGCAGACTCCATGCGGTGAGTTTTTGTTATCCCTTAGTCAGTATGAACCCGTTTTTCATTACATGTTTTTGGACATTTTCTGCATCCGTTTTTCATGACTGTACCCGAATTCTTTCTTGGTCATGTCATTATCAATGCTAATCTGATCAGACAGTTGCCGCTCATGTTGGGTTCAGCGCGCCCGGGGGCTGTTCATTTCGCCAGAGAGTGATTGAATATTCAGGGAACGACAGGATGAAACGACTGGTTCTATTGGGTGCGGGTCATGCCCATCTGATCGCTCTGCGTCAGTTTGCCCGGCACCCTTTGCCCGGCACAGAGGTTACCCTGATTACGCCGGATCGCTGGCAGTATTACTCCGGTATGATTCCGGGGTGTATTGCGGGCCATTATGGCATTGAGCAGTGTCGCATCGATGTGGCGGCGCTGATTGCGGCGGCGGGCGGGCAGCTGGTGCTCGACAGCGCATTCAGCCTGTCACCTCAACAACGGCAGGTTGAGCTGGCCTCTGGCGGTTCAGTGGGGTATGACCTGCTCTCCATTGACATCGGCTCGCAGGTTGATACTCAGCTGTTCTCCGATTATTCCGGACAGCGGCTGAGTATCAGGCCCATTGACCGATTCCTGCAGGACTGGAATCAGTTGTACGCATCGGCAGTGAAGGGGCGCTCGCCGCGTCTGGCGGTGGTTGGAGGAGGCGCGGCAGGAGTTGAGCTGGCGCTCGCCACGGCCCGAACGTTTGACCGCTCACCGTTATCCCTGATAACCGGTGATGGCGGTTTGTTGGATGGTTTTTCCGGCCGGGTGCGCCGGTTGGCCGAGCTGGAGCTGGCGCGGCAGGGAGTTGCCCTGGTCTCGGGGCGAGCAACGGCTGTCAACGGGTCCTTGCAGCTGGCAGATGGCAGACGCTTGAAAACGGACGCCGTGATCATCGCATCCGGTGCGCGGCCGGCGGATTTCGTGAAACGTAGCGGCCTAGTGCTCAACCCTCAGGGGTTTATTGCCGTGGATGAATATCACCGCAGTCTGTCCCATCCGCACGTATTTGCTGTGGGTGATACCTGCGGCCGTGTCGACGGGGCACTGAATCGCTCTGGTGTTCATGCGGTGCGGGCAGGGCCCGTGTTGGCGGCTAACCTCAGGGCGTCACTGGCCGGTCATGCCATGACCCCCTTTCATCCGCGTCGCCATTCGCTCTATTTGCTGTCCTGTGCCAATCAGACCGCGATCGGCAGCTATGGCCCCCTGGCGTTCTCGGGTGCCTGGGTGTGGACGCTCAAAGACTGGATCGATCGGCGTTTTATTGCAGGTTTTGACCGGGGCTGAATACTTGATCCTGTTGTCCTGGCCTTGGCTGTTCTATTTCACCACGGGGATATCCTGCCATCGTGTTGTGTAGGCAGGAGAAAGGCTGCGGCGCTGCATTTTCCACACTTGATTGATACCCTGGCCAGCCAGGAAAACATGTCCGTGACCACTCTGGTTGATAGTGTCCATAACCGCCATCAGTGCCTTTGACCGTGGGTGTTCCGCGCCCTTGTTGAACAGGTCAGGCTGGAAGGTGCCGGTTTCGTAGAAGTCGGTCAGCATCACGCCCGCTTTCATGTATCGGAATCCATCTTTCCAGCACGCGCGCAGCAGTTTCACCGCAGTTGCGACCAGCTCGCGGGTATCGTCAGTCGGAATCGGCAGTTCGGCACTCGGGGAGGGCATATACTGGGGCTCGGCGGCATTAAAGCGGTTGGTCCTCAGGAAGATCGACAACCGTTTGGCGATGCGCTGCTCCTGACGCAGTTTCTCGGCGGCCCGGCTGGCGTACGCGCATATCGCCTCACGCATCTCCTGATAGCCGGTGATCCGTTGCCCGAACGAACGGCTGCAGATAATCTGCTGCTTGACCGGGGTGATCTCTTCCAGTGACAGGCAGGATTCGCCGTTCAGTTCTCGCACGGTTCGCTCCAGTATCACTGAGTACTGCTGGCGGATGCTTTTCGGATTGGCAGAGGCCAGGTCCAGTGCCGTTCGTATGCCATCGGTTTCCAGGCGTTGGCGCAAGCGTCTGCCCACGCCCCAAACCTCGCTGACGGGCACCAGGGCCAGCAGGCGCCGCTGGCGTTCGGGGTTCGTCAGGTCGACAACGCCGCCCGTGGCCGGGTATTGCTTGGCCGCATGATTGGCCAGCTTGGCCAGCGTCTTGCTCGGCGCAATGCCGACACAGACGCGGATGCCGGTATGCTGGCCTACCTGTTGCCTGATCCGAGTACCGAATGCGTCCAGTGACTGGATGGAGTCGATACCGGTCAGGTCCAGAAAGGCTTCATCAATCGAATAGATCTCCACCCGTGGCGCCAGCTCCTCCAGAATGCTCATGACGCGTGCCGACATGTCGGCATAAAGGGCGTAATTCGATGAAAAGACGGCGACATCATGTTGCTGCAGATAACGCTCAACCTTATATACCGGAACGCCCATCTTGATGCCCAGCGCCTTGGCTTCGGCAGAACGTGCCACGATACAGCCATCGTTGTTGGACAGCACAACAATGGGTCTGCCTGCCAGGTCTGGCCGGAACAGGCGCTCACAGGAGGCATAGAAGTTGTTGCAGTCGACGAGAGCAAAAACGGAGCTCATCGTTCGCTCCCGCGCCTGAAGCGGTGAACCACATTGGTGACGACGCCAAAGATCTCCAGGTCGCACCCTTCGGGCACGTTGAGCGCCCGATACCTGGGATTGCAGGGCATCAAACGTACCTGCGGTCGTGTTTCCAGCTGCTTGACGGTCATTTCGCCGCTGATGCTGGCGATGACGATGTCGCCGTGCTCTGCCGTGAGTGAGCGGTCTACGACCAGAATGTCGCCGCTGAAAATGCCGGCTTCGATCATGGAGTCGCCCTCTGCGCGTACGAAGTAGGTCGCAGCCGGATGACGGATGCACAGATCGTTCAGATCCAGTGTCTTTTCGATGTAGTCCTGGGCAGGGGAGGGAAAACCGGCCGGAACGCGATCAAGGAAAAGGGGAATCGTCAGAGAGGCGTGTATTGTGGCGCGGGCCAGAATGACTGCGTTCATAAGCATGAATCCATATACTGTATATATAAACAGTATTATAGCGAATCATGCGGGTATGGCTATCACCGATCGCAGTAGCGGGGGAAGGGTATAAAAAAACCGCACCATCTCGGGGAAGAATGGTGCGGTCTCTCAACACAGTCCGGGTGCCGGAGCACCCGGGAACCGGTTCTTAGCCGAACTGGTTCATGGTGTTGTCTTTACCAGAAGCCTTCAGTGCAGCGTCACCAGAGAAGTACTCTTTGTGATCGTCGCCCATGTCAGAACCAGCCATGTTCTGGTGCTTAACACATGCGATGCCCTGACGGATCTCTTTACGCTGTACGCCAGCCACGTAGCCCAGCATGCCCGCTTCACCGAAGTACTCTTTGGCCAGGTTGTCGGTAGACAGGGCCGCAGTGTGGTAAGTCGGCAGAGTGATCAGGTGGTGGAAGATACCTGCTTCACGTGCAGCGTCACGCTGGAAGCTCTGGATGCGACGATCAGCTTCAGCAGACAGTTCAGTCTCGTCGTATTCAACAGACATCAGGTTAGCGCGGTCGTATGCAGATACGTCCTTGCCTTCTTCAGTCCAGGCATCGAATACCTGCTGACGGAAGTTCAGAGTCCAGTTGAAGGACGGGCTGTTGTTGTAAACCAGCTTGGCATTCGGCACTGCTTCACGGATGCGGTTAACCATGCCAGCGATCTGACCAACGTGCGGCTTCTCGGTTTCGATCCACAGTAGGTCGGCACCGTTCTGCAGGGAAGTGATGCAGTCAAGAACGACGCGATCTTCGCCAGAACCTTTCTTGAACTGGAACAGACCAGAGGCCAGACGCTTCGGCTTCAGCAGTTTGCCGTTAGCCTTAACAACCACGTCACCGTTGTCGATGTCGGCAGCGCTTTCGATGTAGTCGCCGTCCAGGAAGCTGTTGTACTGGTCGCCCAGGTCGCCCGGTTCGTTGGTAACAGCGATCTGCTTGGTCAGGCCAGCACCCAGAGAGTCGGTACGTGCAACGATGACACCGTCGTCAACACCCAGTTCCAGGAACGCGTAACGTACAGCGCGGATCTTGGCCAGGAAGTCAGCGTGAGGAACGGTTACTTTACCGTCCTGGTGGCCACACTGCTTCTCGTCAGATACCTGGTTTTCGATCTGGATCGCACAGGCACCAGCTTCGATCATCTTCTTGGCCAACAGGTAAGTTGCTTCTTCGTTACCGAAACCGGCGTCGATGTCAGCGATGATCGGCACAACGTGAGTCTGGAAGTTGTCGATCTTGGCCTGTACTTCAGCTTGTTTGGCAGCGTCGCCAGCTTCGCGGGCAGCATCCAGATCGCGGAACAGACCGCCCAGTTCACGAGCGTCAGCCTGACGCAGGAAGGTGTACAGTTCTTCGATCAGAGCCGGTACAGAAGTCTTCTCGTGCATGGACTGGTCAGGCAGCGGACCGAACTCGGAACGCAGTGCAGCGATCATCCAGCCAGACAGGTACAGGTAACGCTTGTTGGTAGTACCGAAGTGCTTCTTGATAGCGATCAGTTTCTGCTGACCGATGAAACCATGCCAGCAGCCCAGAGACTGAGTGTACTGAGAGCTGTCAGCATCGTACTCAGCCATGTCCTGGCGCATGATCTTGGCGGTGTAACGAGCGATATCCAGACCGGTCTTGAAACGGTTCTGCAGACGCATGCGAGCGGCGTATTCGGGTTCGATGCCCCATTTTTCACCGTTGGCAGCACGCAGGCTGGAGATCGCATCGATTTCAGTTTTGTAATCTGACATGGTCATTCCTTCACAGTGTTTGTGTTTAGGTAATGTTGGAGTTGGCGTCTAGCGTCTACCCCTGATCTTGCATCAGCGCCGTTTGGGGTCAGCCCTGATGTGTTGAAGCGAATGATGATCCTCCCGTTTCAAGGAGTCAAAGCGATTTTGTGCAGAGCAAAAAGGATGTAGTGAGACTACACTCGGAGCCATGACAAAACTGTAAAATCACTACAGGGCGGTTTTGAGGGGGAAAGGGCTGAAGGCAAGTAACCATGCAGTTTTGAGGGGCTAAACCTTAAGTTGTAGCCACTTTGGTCGTAGTGAAGGAAGTGTGTTTTTACATAAACAAAAAGTTATTAGGATTCGTTTTGTTATTCCAAAATAATAATTAATATGTTCACTACAGATTGCGAAAAATTCGCTATTTCAATGAGTTATGCCTGAGAGTCCTTACGACCAAAGTAGATAAAAACAAAAGCCACCCGTGATTGGGTGGCTTTTGGAAGCCGTTGTGAGAGCGGTTGGATTAGGAATCCAGGTAAAGACTGCCCTGATTCAGCAAGGCAAGAACCAGCGATTCCAGCGCTTCATCGGCCTGGAAAGAAAGCTCGGATCTAGCGCAAAGTTGACGCGCAAACCGAATTGCTGCAGGTGCGTAAAGATCAAAGGCGTGACCGTCGGCAAACAGTAGCAGTCCCTGATCGTCCTGATTGAAAAAGGCGAAGCGGGAGCCTTCATTCGCCAGCAGTTCCGCTCCCTGATCCAACGCTTCATGCAGCTCGTCGAGTGAGTAGGGCTCCTCGTTGCCGGCCAGCTCGGGATACTTGGGCTCCGTCATCGACTGCCCGAACCAGCGTGTCAGCTGTGCGGGGTCATTCAGGTACTGCTGAACGATCTGCTGGACCCGGTTGATCGCGTGGGTATCAATCTCACCCGGATTGGCAGGGAGCGCCAGATCGGGGTCTTCATAACGGAGGTCGCTGCTGAGCCCATCGCAGACCGATTGGGTCAGTCCTTGCAAAATCTCGCTGTGTGACGGGGCACGGAAACCGATCGACCAGGTCATGCAGCCATCACCGACGCCGACGCCGTTGTGTCCCACACGAGGAGGCAGATAGAGCATGTCGCCGGGGTTGAGGTCGAAGCTCTGTTCGGCTGTCCATTCGGGCAGGATCATGACCGGCGTATCCTCCCGGCGTGGAGCGTCTTCGCCATAGAGTCCACCAAACTCCCAGCGTCGAGTGCCTTCGGCCTGCAGCAGGAAAACGTCGTAGTTGTCATAATGCGGACCGACGCCACCTCCATCACTGGCGTAGCTGATCATCAGGTCATCCCGGCGCCATTGAGGGATAAAGTCGAATGCCTGCATCAGCGGGGCGACGTCGGGCACCCAGTGATCCACCGCCTGAACGAGCAGGGTCCAGGGCTTCTTGCCCAGGGTCGCAAAGCGCGCTTCATCGAAAGGCCCGTGCTCAAGTGACCAGGCACCGCTGGCCGGGTCGGTTTCGATCAGGCGCGACTCAATATCTTCTTCGCAGGCAAGGCCGGCCAACTCGTCAGCGCTGATGCAGGGCTCGAAGTCCGGGAAGGCATTACGGATCAGCAACGGCTTCTTCTGCCAGTAGTCGCGCAGAAACTGCTCGGCGCTCAGGTCTCCCCAATGTATTTCAGTCATCAAGATTCAACAGCTCCGCCATTTGGGTGACGGCATCTTCCAGTTCGGCCATCACCTTGCGGGTATCCCGCTGTGAAAGGGCAGCCTTGCGGTCGTTGCCGACCATACGGACACATTTCTGAATCCGCCGCATGCACTGGTGGACGCCGGTAACATTGAATTCGAACTGCTCGTAATCACGGGCAGTTCGAGTGAGCTGGTCGCGCAGAGCTTCTGCCTGGGCGGCCAGGGTGTGCAGGGATTGTGCGTGACTCATCCGATACTCTCCAATCAGGTTCGTTGTTTTTACTTTATCAGTACGGATAGCACAGCTGACTTAATCCCGGTCAGCTTTTTCGCGCTCAAGCACTTCTTCGACCGAAGTCAGAATGCCGCGCAGCATCCCCAGTTCCGCTTTTTCAGGGCGGGTACGGTTGAAATAGCGGCGCAGCTTATCCATGACGCGGCCTTCGTGTTGCGGGATGATAAAGCCGGTACGCCGCAACACTTTCTCAAGATGTTCATAAAACAGCCCTATTTCCTGTTGGCGAGGGTAGGGTGCGGGCTCCGGCAGTTTGTCGGCCTGTTTGGAGGCTCGACGCAGCTCATAGCACACCAGCTGGATCGCCTGGGCGATGTTGAGCACCGGATAGTCCTCATTGGCATCAATAAACAGATGACGGTGACATAGCATCATCTCTTCATTGGTCAGGCCTGTAGTCTCGCGACCGAACAGGATGGCGATCTGACCATTGCGCGCTTCGTCCACCATCATGCCTGCCGCCTGTTCCGCATCGAGCAGAGGCTGGTCAAAGGTGCGCTGACGGGCGCTGGTGCCGATCACCAGCTGACAGTCGGCAATGGCTTCTTCTACGGTCTTGACGACGACCGCCTGGTCCAGCAGATCCTTGGCACCGGCCGCGCGGGATTCGGCTTCTTCATGGGGATACTCAACAGGGTCTACCAGCCACAGCTGGCTGAGCCCCATATTCTTCAACGCCCGAGCCGCTGCGCCGATGTTGCCGGGGTGGAAGGTGTTGATCATGACAATACGAATGTTTTCGAGCATAACGGCCTCGCAATTTGGAATGGCCGCATTATAGGGGGCAAGCGGAGACAGGAAAACGTTATTGGAAAACCGGGCGGTCAGTCGTACAGCAGACGACTGACCCTTTGCACATTGCGCCGAACTGGAGAGTCAGAGTCTGCGGATCCATTGTCGCAAATGATGGGCAAACTGCTCCTTATGCCAAAGATGAGGAGAATGGTCAGCCTTGGGATAGATATGCAGCTCGGGATGAGGCAGATGAGCCTCGATCCACTCCGGTACCTCGCGGGTGTAGAACTGACTGGTATCGCCATAGATCATCAGGGCCGGGCGGTCGATGGTCGGCAGCAGTTCACGGTAGTCCTGCTGAGTCAATGAGTCCCAGCAGCGTGTCAGAGACGGGCCATTCAGGCCACGCAGATAGTCGCGCATCTGCTGGAAGCCCCGGCTGTTCTGAGCGTAGTTCTCGCGGCTGCGAGGGTTCAGTCCGTTCGCCGCCAGTTCCAGCACACCTTCGGCGAAATCTTCGCCAAGACGCTGGATAAAGGCCTGGTTACGGTCGTAGTCAAAGTCGCCATAGATGCCCAGCGGCCAGTCGCTGTCGGTTACCAGCTTGGGTGACTGGTCGACGATGCAGATACCGGCCAGGCGTCCAAGCCCATAATTGCGGATGTATTCCCAGCTGATCAGGGCGCCCATTGAGTGGCCAACAAGTACGGCATCACGGATGCCATGATGTTCAAGTAATTGTTCAAGATCATCGGCCATCTGACTGATTTGCATGCTTTCCAGTCGGGGAGGCGGGTGTTGGCCATGACCGCGTGCATCCCAGCAGAACGTATGCAGGTTGTCGCTTAATTCGGTGGCAAAGGGTAGCCACTCACGGGCACCGGAGGTCCAGCCGTGAAGAAAGATAACCGCCTGGCCACGGCCGAGGCTGACGTAACGAATCGGGTGTTGGTCGGAACTGAGCAGGGTTTCCATGCGCGCAACTCACACCGGGTTAGAAATGAAAACGGGGCCAAAAGGCCCCGTGAACTTGATCAGATGCGCTTTGCCTGATCGGCAGCGTTGCCGATGTACAGGGATGGCGTCAGTGCCTTGAGCTCGGCCTTGGCCGCTTCGGGCATCTCCAGAGTATCGATGAAGTTCTGGATCGTTTCCTGGTTCATCGCTTTACCGCGGGTCAGATCCTTCAGCTTCTCGTACGGCTTTTCAATGCCGTAACGGCGCATGACGGTCTGGATCGGCTCTGCCAGGACTTCCCAGGCGTTGTCCAGATCTTCTGCCAGACGTGCTGCATTGATTTCCAGCTTGCCGATGCCTTTCAGGCTGGCCTGATAGGCGATCAGGCTGTGACCAAAACCAACGCCCAGATTACGCAGAACGGTGGAGTCGGTCAGGTCGCGCTGCCAGCGAGAGATCGGCAGCTTGGTTGCCAGATGCTGCATGATGGCGTTGGCGATGCCCAGGTTGCCTTCGGAGTTCTCGAAGTCGATCGGGTTAACCTTGTGCGGCATGGTGGAAGAGCCCACTTCGCCGGCAACAGTCTTCTGCTTGAAGTAGCCCAGAGAGATGTAACCCCAGACATCACGATCAAAATCGATCAGGATGGTGTTGAAACGGCACACGGCATCGAACAGCTCGGCAATGTAGTCGTGCGGCTCGATCTGAGTGGTGTACGGGTTCCAGGTCAGGCCCAGGCTTTCGACGAAGGACTTGGCGTTAGCTTCCCAGTCGATATCGGCGTAAGCGGACAGGTGAGCGTTGTAGTTGCCCACGGCACCGTTGATCTTGCCGAGGTATTCGATGTTGTCGATCTGCTTCAGCTGACGCTGCAGACGGTAGGCAACGTTGGCCATCTCCTTGCCCATGGTGCTGGGTGAGGCGGTCTGACCGTGGGTGCGGCACAGCATCGGCTGGTCGGCGTGTTCGCGGCCCAGTGCAGCGATCGCATCAGTGACCTGCTGCATCTGATTGCGGGCAACTTCAACGCCGTGGCGCAGCATAAGCGCGTGAGACAGGTTATTGATGTCTTCGGAGGTGCAGGCGAAGTGAACGAATTCGTTGACCGCCATCAGCTCGGCATTGTCGGCGATCTGCTCCTTGATGAAGTACTCAACCGCTTTAACGTCGTGGTTGGTAGTACGTTCGATTTCCTTGATCCGCTCGGCGTGCTCGACACTGAAGTTATCGACCAGGTTATCCAGCAGCGCGTTGGCTTCTGCGCTCAGAGCCGGTACTTCCTGAATCTGCGGGTGGGCAGCCAGCTGTTGCAGCCAGCGGATCTCAACCTGGACGCGGAAACGGATCAGACCGAATTCACTGAATACGGCGCGCAGGTCAGCGGTTTTGCTGCCATAGCGGCCATCAACCGGGGATACGGCGGTAAGGGCAGAAAGCTCCATGTTACACAGTCTCACTTATCAGCTTGTGTCATTAAAGGGGCGATTATACGGAAAACGGCCGCAGCTGGGTATGCCGTAACGCCGCGGATCATCCTGAGAAGCTGGCATAGAGGTTTTTTTGCCATGTCGGTCAGGCTTGGAATGTCTGAAGGCCAAAGGTGGCCGCTACGGCAAGCGGGTTGTGCGGACAAAAATTAGTCAATGCTAAAAAAACTGCTACGCTCAAATTCGAGATACTGCCTAGGCCAGCCCATGCGCTGGTCTCAATGGAAAGACTAATAAGAACAGCCTGGCAGACTGAATCCTTCGATGCAGATCGAGACTGCGCAGCCGCCGGGCGTGAGGAGTTTTCGTTATGAGCAAGAAAACACCCGACTCTGCCGGGCATCTCGATACACGTGGTATTCATGAGCTCTACGCTGAAGACCCGGTTCAGGCCGACCGCAAGCTGTGGGGGCGTGAAGTCGATCCGGAGTCCCGTCGAGGGTTCCTGAAGCGCTCGAGCCTCTTCGCGATGGCCTCGGCGTTAGGTGTGGGTTCCATCCCTTTCGGTGACAAAATGCCCGGTGGCCTGATACCCGCTGCACTGGCCAATACTACCGAGCCCTTTGCTCTGGAAGGCAAGGATGGGCTGACCGTACTGAATGATCGCCCCATCAACGCTGAAACACCTGCCCATCTGTTGGATGATGCTGTAACACCGGGCAGCCGAATGTTTGTACGCAACAATGGTTTGCCACCGGAAATGGCATCGATCGACCCGGCAACCTGGACACTGGAAATTGCCGGCGAGTCCTGTGAAAAGCCGATGAGCTTCACCATCACCGAGCTGAAAGAGAAGTTCAAGCACTATACCTATCAACTTCAAATCGAGTGTGGTGGTAATGGCCGATCCGAGTTTGTACCGTCTGCCAGTGGTAACCAGTGGACGTTAGGTGCGGTGGCCTGTCCTCGGTTCACCGGCGTGCGTCTGCGCGATGTACTGGAGGCCTGCGGGGTGAAATCAGATGCCGTCTATATCGGCTACTATGGTGCTGATCAGCATTTGAGTCGCGATCCAAACAAGGAGGCGATTTCACGTGGCGTACCGATCGCCAAGGCAATGGAAGATGAATCACTGATTGCCTGGGCGATGAACGACGAGGATATTCCTCTGCTGAATGGTCATCCGTTGCGCCTGGTGTGTGGTGGCTGGCCGGGGTCTGTGTCCGGCAAGTGGCTGAAAAAGATTGTGATCCGCAACAAGGTGCATGATGGTGCCAAGATGTCACCGCCTTCCTATGCCATGCCCAAGTATCCGGTCGCGCCCGGCACGGAAGTGCCAAAATCGGATATGGAAATCATCGGATCGATGCCGGTGAAATCGATAGTGACCTTCCCGAAATCAGGTATTACGCATGCACTGGGGCAGGCGCTTGAGGTAAGGGGGCACGCCTGGGCAGGTGATTTGGCCGTCGAGGAGGTGTACGTTTCGATCGACTTCGGTGCGACCTGGCAGAAGGCCGAGCTTAAAGCACCGGCAAATCGTCTTGCGTGGCAGCATTGGTCGCTGCAGGTCGAGTTCCCGGAAAAAGGCTACTACGAAGTCTGGGCACGTGCCGTTGATACTGAAGGACATTCACAGCCGATGGTGGTACCGGGCTGGAATCCGCGTGGTTATCTGAACAATGCCTGCCACCGCATAGCGGTACAAGTGGCATAAGGGGGGATTATGAAGACCTTACCCTTGGCGGGACTTGTGTTGGCACTGCTGGTTCCGCTTCCGGTTGTGGCGGCTGAAAAAGATCCCAATACGGGATTGATCATGGCGGAGGGGTGGGAAACTGTTCGCAATAACTGTACGGCCTGCCATTCGGCGGGCCTGGTCACGCAGAACAGTGGCTCACGCAATTATTGGCTTAATCTGATTCGTTGGATGCAGGCGACTCAAAACCTGTGGCAATTCGATACTGCAACCGAGAAGACGATACTGGATTATCTGTCGACCCAGTACGGAGTTAAAGAGGGGGCACGACGAGAACCGCTGCCCCGCGAGCTGATGCCTGAAAATCCCTACAAGGCAGACGCCAAAAGCTCCTGAGCGGGAGCTTCTGGCACCTTCTCGCGCCTCAGGCCCGAATGATACGCCGTAATGACGGCTTGAGGCGTGAGCGGAAAAACAACATGTGCCAACGCTTGCCTCCGACCTGGCGCCAGAGCAGGGCGGCCCGGATACCGGCCAGCAGAAGGGCGCGGATGCGGGCGGCATTTTCAGTGTTCTGCAGGTGTCGCGGATCGCCACCGACCTGTATGCGGAAACTGAAATGGCTGATCGTTTCCTGGTACAGGTTGTCCAGCGCGGCAATCACATTCCGGTGGGTATAGGCCACCGGCTCAAGAACCGCTGAAGATGACTCGTCCTGTTCGTTGAAGTAACGAGCCTTGGCTGCGATGGCGTCGATACCTTCACCGATTTTAGCCAGTACATCCGGATGTTTATCCAGCTGCCGCTGAAGCATGATCATGCCCAGTACATACTGGATGATCTGCTTGTTCTGGGCGCTTTCATTCTTGTCGACCATATCCTGCAGGTGACGCAAACCGAGGCTCAGGGTGTAGGGAACCTCGCTGACACCACCGTAAACGTCTTCGGTCAGCTGGGGTGATGTGACGAAAAGGCTGGCGATACAGGCTTCATAGCTGTTCTGAGGCACCATGCCACGGTGAGCTACCTGGTCCACCAGACTGGCTGCCTGAAACATGCCGGCCAGTGCGATGGTCTGTTCATCATGTTGGCGTGACATCAGGCCTCCTTAGCCGAGCCGGCAATCGAGTGACGGGAGGTGTATTCGATGACACCTCCTCCAAGGCAAAGATCATCCATATAAAGCACGACAGACTGGCCAGGCGTGACAGCGCGCTGGGGCTGATCAAACACGACCCTGTAGCCACCGCCTGCTGCTTCGACCGTGCAGTCCTGATCCGATTGACGGTAACGGACCTTGGCCTTACAACGCAGTGGCAGCTCCGGTACATCCCCGTTGATCCAGAAAATATCCCCGGCATAGAGCCAATCGGCAAACAGAAGAGGGTGCTGTCCCTGAACAGCCACCAGCACGTTGCGGTCCAGATCCTTGGCAGCCGCAAACCAGGGTTCTTCAGGATAGTCCTTGAGGCCACCGATGCCCAGTCCCTGACGTTGCCCGATGGTGTAATACATCAGTCCCTGATGCTCACCAATGACGTCACCTTCGGGGGTCTCGATCTTGCCCGGTTGTGCCGGCAAATACTGCTTGAGGAAGTCGCTGAAACGGCGTTCTCCGATGAAGCAGATGCCTGTGCTGTCCTTTTTGTCATGGGTAATCAGGCCGTGTTCTTCGGCAAGATGACGTACGGCGGGCTTCTCGAGTTCGCCGACCGGGAACAGAGTCAGTTTCAGCTCATCTTCGCCAACCTGGTGCAGGAAGTAACTCTGGTCCTTGTTCGGGTCCAGTCCTTTCAGCAACACGGTGTGGCCATCCCGTTCGCCTCGACGTACATAGTGGCCGGTGGCGATCATGTCAGCACCCAGCATCTGGGCGTACTCGAGGAAAGCCTTGAACTTGATTTCGCGGTTACAAAGAATATCCGGGTTGGGGGTGCGGCCAGCCTTGTATTCTTCCAGAAAATGTTCGAACACGTTGTCCCAGTACTCGGCGGCAAAGTTGGCCGTATGCAGGTGGATTCCCAGCTTGTCGCAAACCGCCTGGGCGTCCGCCATGTCTTCCTTGGCGGTGCAGTATTCGGTGCCGTCATCTTCATCCCAGTTCTTCATGAACAGACCTTCCACCTGGTAGCCCTGCTGCAACAGCAACAGGGCAGAGACGGAAGAGTCCACGCCGCCGGACATGCCGACGATTACTTTGGTCTGGTCAATGGGCTTGGGTGCAGTCATGTTCAAGCGGTTTCCTGAATAAAGTCCAGCGGGTAACGAACCCCGCGAAGGTAGTCGTCAATACAGCGGGTAACCAGCTCGCTGCGCAGCTCGGGACGGCGGTCTTCAATCTCTTCACGGGTCAGCCAGATCGGACCGATGATACCGTCATCAAGTTTGGCTCCGTCGACTTGCTCAAGCGCACGAGCGATATAGCAAAAGCGGTGATAGGTCACGCCATTGGATGGAGCATAATAAGTATAGAGGCCGAGCAGGGCTTCAGGCTCTACAAGCCAGCCGGTTTCCTCGAGGGTTTCCCGTCTTGCGGCGTCTATAAAGCTTTCGCCCTGTTCCAGATGGCCTGCTGGCTGATTGAGGACGCGCTGACCACTGGCCATTTCCTCGACCAGCAAAAAGCGTCCATCCTGTTCGATAATGCAGGCGACTGTTGCGTGGGGTGTCCAGCGCATTACAACTCCATGATACTCTGCTTCACTGGAGGCCAATGATAGCAGTTTGGCTTAACCCTTGTCTGTTGTACCTGGTAGGAGGGCAAAAGGGGTGAATGATTCAATACGGGTGCAAACCGAAGATTTCAACCCCGGCGAGTTTCATGACTGGCTCAAAACGGGGGGGGCTGAAGCGGGCGCCATTGTGACCTTTACCGGCATCGTGCGTGACCTGGCCGAGAACAGCCTTGAAGGGCTCTATCTGGAGCATTATCCCGGCATGACCGAACGTGCCCTGGAGAAGATCGTGCACCAGGCTCGGCGTCGCTGGGGGCTCGGTCGTGTGCTGATCTGTCATCGGGTGGGCTGGTTGCGGCCAAACGATAATATCGTCTTTGTTGGTGTCGCCAGCCCTCATCGTGCGGAAGGCTTTGAAGCGGCCACGTTCCTGATGGATTATCTCAAGCGTGATGCGCCTTTCTGGAAGAAGGAGCGTACCCGGACCAGTGAGCAGTGGGTTGAACAGAAAGCTTCAGACCGAGCTGCGGCTGAACGTTGGCAGTCGAAGCCCTAGCGGCGCGGTCGACGTGTATTGCGTTGCGGTCTTTGGCGCTGACCTGTTTTAGGGCCCTTGGGTGACGTGGCTTTCGGCAGGTGAACGGTTTCTTCCCGCCAATGACCGGGCTCCAGCTGATCCAGCGTCCAGTTTCCGATCGACCAGCGGATAAGCCGCAGAGTGGGAAAACCGACTTCGGCCGTCATCCTGCGCACCTGTCGATTACGCCCTTCAGTGATGGTGAGCTGTAGCCAGCTGGTGGGTTGTTCCTTGCGGTATCGCACCGGGGGATTTCGCGGCCAGAGCCAGTCAGGCTCGCTGACCTTTTGCGCCTGTGCCGGGCGTGTAGGCCCATCCTTCAGATTGACGCCACGGCGTAATGTCTCGACAGCCTCATCGGAAATTTCACCTTCCACCTGGGCAAAGTAGGTTTTGGGCATTTTGAAGGCGGGGTTGGCCAGCTGGTGTTGCAGGCGGCCGTCATCGGTCAGGATGAGCAGGCCCTCGGAGTCATAATCGAGCCGACCGGCGGCATAGACTCCGGGAACCTTGATGAAGTCGGCGAGTGTCGAGCGATCCTCTTGATCAGTGAATTGCGTCAGAACTCTGAACGGTTTGTTGAAAAGAAGGATCTTCGACATCTGGCGCGTGAATTACTCCGCCGGCTGAATGTTAACGGCATGCAGGCCTTTTGGGCCTTCCTGAATCTCGAACTTGACGGCCTGACCGGCCTTAAGGCTTTTGTACCCGTCCATAACTATGGCCGAGAAGTGGGCGAAGAGCTCGTCTTCACATTCATCCGAGAGGATGAAACCATAACCCTTGGCGTTGTTGAACCACTTCACAGTCCCTACCTGCATCACTACTTCCTCCTGCGACATTCAGAGCCTTGCTCTTAGGTCATTACCCATCTGGAAACGACAGATGGTGTTCCTTTGATATTTATGACTGATCAGGGACTACAGGCCTGGCAGGGAATCGGCTTGCCTACGAACGGCGTAGACTTATCGACGGGCTGCCTTTAACCTCTCCTCATATACAGGCCGAGTATAGCATTTGCTGCCTATGACACTAGAGAGAGCAGGGCTTTTCCGGCGGGATTTAGACTAATATCGAAGGTAGAGATGTTGCTGCAACAGATGCGCGAGTTCAGGTTGATGAGTTCTGATCATAACACTGATGACGATCATCCAGGGGGAGGCGGTCTCGCCACCGCGGAAACCAAACCCCAGTTGAAGCGTCCACCGATGTATCGGGTGGTGCTGATGAATGATGATTACACACCGATGGATTTTGTCGTCGAAGTGCTGATGATTTTTTTTGGGATGGATCAGGAAAAGGCTACACAAGTGATGTTGGCCGTCCATACTCAAGGCAAAGGCGTCTGTGGCATATACACACGCGATGTGGCTGAAACCAAAGCTGCTCAAGTGAATCAATATGCCAGAGAAAACAAGCACCCGCTGTTGTGCGAAGTTGAAACGGTCTGACGGAGGCAATCGCCATGCTGAATCGAGAGCTTGAAGATACCCTGAGCGTTGCGTTCCGGTCTGCCCGGGACAAGCGACATGAGTTCATGACAGTCGAGCACCTGCTGCTGGCGCTGCTCGACAACCGTCAGGCCGCGGAGGTACTGAACGCCTGCGGAGCCGATCTTGAGCGGCTGCGCCAGCAGTTGATTGTGTTCATCGACGAAACGACACCGCTGCTGCCGGAAAATATTCCCAATATGGAAACCCAGCCGACACTGGGATTTCAGCGTGTACTGCAGCGCGCGGTCTTCCATGTGCAGTCATCCGGCAAGAGTGAAGTCAATGGCGCCAATGTACTGGTTGCCATTTTCAGCGAGCAGGAAAGTCATGCCGTCTTTGTGCTGCAACAGCAGGGCATCGAGCGTGTGGATGTGGTGAATTTCATCTCTCATGGCATTTCGCGTATCAATGAAAGCGAGTCCAGTGACCACGAGATTGAGACTGAAGGCGAAGAGAGCCGCGACAACAGCAAAAGTGCGTTGGCACAGTACTCTGTGAACCTGAACCAGCAGGCTGCGCTGGGCCGCATCGATCCATTGGTTGGGCGAGACTCCGAAGTGGAACGTGTGGTGCAGATTCTGTCCCGCCGCCGTAAGAACAATCCCTTGCTGGTTGGCGAAGCGGGTGTCGGCAAGACGGCGATTGCAGAAGGTCTGGCCAAACTGATCATTGAAGAGAAGGTGCCGGACATTATTGCCGATAGTGTGGTTTACGCGCTGGATCTGGGAGCGCTTCTGGCCGGCACAAAGTATCGCGGTGATTTCGAGAAACGTCTCAAGGCTCTGCTCAATGAGATCAAGCAGCAGCCCAAGGCCATCCTGTTCATCGATGAAATCCATACCATTATCGGGGCCGGTGCCGCTTCTGGGGGCTCCATGGATGCTTCCAATCTGCTTAAACCGCTGTTGAGCTCAGGTGAAATTCGCTGTATCGGCTCGACTACTTTCCAGGAGTTCCGCGGTATTTTTGAAAAGGATAGGGCGCTGGCGCGCCGTTTCCAGAAAATCGATGTACTGGAGCCCAGTGTCGAGGATACCTACCGTATTCTGCGTGGCCTCAGGTCTCGATTTGAAGAGCACCACGAGGTGGAGTTCACCGATGCTGCGTTAAAGGCAGCATCAGAGCTGGCTGAGCGTTATATCAATGACAAGCATATGCCGGACAAGGCGATCGATGTCATCGATGAGGCTGGGGCCTACCAGCGCCTGCTGGCCCCTGAACAGCGCAAGAAAATCATAGATGTTGCCGATGTGGAAACGGTCGTTGCCAAGATTGCGCGCATTCCACCGAAAAGCGTTTCGACCTCAGACAAGGATCAGCTGCGCAAGCTTGAAAGCAATCTGAAGATGGTGGTGCTGGGGCAGGATGAGGCGATCGATTCCCTGGCATCGGCGATCAAGTTGTCGAGAGCCGGTCTCAAGGAGCCCAACAAGCCGGTGGGCAGCTTCCTGTTTGCCGGTCCCACCGGGGTGGGCAAGACCGAGGTGACCCAGCAGCTGGCCCGTATTCTGGGTATAGAGCTGGTACGCTTCGATATGTCCGAGTATATGGAACGTCATACGGTTTCCCGCCTGATCGGTGCGCCTCCGGGCTATGTGGGCTTTGATCAGGGTGGCCTGTTGACCGAGGCGATCACCAAGTCACCCCACTGCGTGCTGCTGTTGGACGAGATCGAGAAGGCCCATCCGGAGGTCTTCAACCTGCTGTTGCAGGTCATGGACAATGGTACGCTGACGGATAACAACGGTCGCAAGGCCGACTTCCGTAACGTCATCCTGGTAATGACCACGAATGCGGGTGCCGAAGCCCAGAGCCGTCCGTCAATCGGTTTTACCCAGCAGGATCACAGCAGTGATGCGATGGAAGCTTTGAAGCGCCTGTTTACCCCTGAATTCCGCAACCGTCTGGATGCGGTTATCCAGTTCAAACCGTTGACCTTGGATATCGTCAAGGGCGTTGTCGACAAGTTCCTGACCGAGCTGCAGGCGCAGCTGGATGAGAAACATGTGGTGCTGAATGTCAGTGACGAAGCCCGTTTGTGGCTGGCTGAGCACGGCTACGACGAGAAGATGGGGGCACGCCCGATGCAGCGTCTGATTCAGGAAAAACTGAAGAAGCCGCTGGCCGAGATGATCCTGTTTGGCGATCTGGCCGAAGCCGGTGGGGAAGTGGATATCTGTGTCGGGGACGACGGGGAGATCAGTGTGGAGGTCGCAGCGGTGGCAGCCTGATGGCTGCCATCCACCGCAGCCGCGCCTGATAAATCAGCGGGCGCGGTATACGATGCGACCTTTGCTCAGGTCGTAAGGAGTCAGCTCGACTTTGACCTTGTCGCCAGTCAGGATGCGGATGTAGTTCTTGCGCATCTTGCCGGAAATGTGGGCTGTTACAACATGGCCGTTTTCAAGCTCAACACGGAACATGGTGTTCGGAAGGGTATCGATAACAGTCCCTTCCATTTCAAATGAATCTTCTTTAGCCATTCACTACCTACCTTTGAGGCTGGATTGCCTGTTTGGAAAGCGCAGTATTTTGCCTGAAATTGCGCCTGAATTCAAAATCTATCCTTACCAACAACCGATTACACTCTTTGCCACTCCCCATCGAGGAGCATTTCCACTGGTGAATAGGCGGTTTTATAGTTCATTTTGCGGCAGTCTTTTACCCAGTATCCAAGATACAGGAATGGCAATTGCAGCCGTTGTGCCTGGCGAACCTGCCACAAAATCGCAAACACACCCAGGCTTCGTCTGTGCTCATCCGGGTCATAGAAGGTATACAGCGCGGACAGGCCCTGGTCGAGTCGGTCGGAAACGGCGACAGCAAGAAGCCGATCTTCGGTCGTGCGAAACTCATAAAAACAGCTGTCGGTTCCACCTTCGGCCAGAAAGTTGACGAACTGCTCTTCACTGGGAGGGTACATGTCACCATCAGCGTGTCGCTGACAGATGTAGCGTTCATATAGATCATAGTACTCCTGCGTCAACATGCAGGGCGATGATCGTACAATCAGGTCGGCATTGCGGTTTGCGATTCGGCGCTGGGTTTTGGAAGGGCGGAATTGCGTGACGGGAATGCGGACTGAAACACAGGCCTGGCAGCTCTCGCAGTGGGGACGATATATGTGACTGCCGCTGCGGCGGAATCCCAGGTCCGAAAGCTGGCTGTAGAGATTGCGGTCGATCGCCGCTCGCGGGTCCACGAACAAGGTTCTTGCCTGTCGATCGGGCAAATAGCTGCAGTCGTGCTCCGGAGTGGCATAAAAACGCAATGTACGCAGATTGCTCATGGCGTATCCCCTGTGAGGTCTTCACGGCTGATCGAGAAGGCCCAGTCGTGCTCATTGGGCAGATCGCGCAGGCGGGCCAACTCTTGTGCAAAGACCTTCCGGGGAATCTCGGTGGCGCCAAGACTGGCTAAATGATCGTTGTATACCTGGCAGTCGATCAGCTCATATCCCCAGTATTGCAGCTGAGCCGTCAGCCAGGCAAAGGCAATTTTGGAACAGTCGCGCTGACGGCTGAACATCGATTCGCCAAAAAATACCTTACCGATACCCAGACCGTAGAGTCCACCGACCAGTTGTTGATCCATCCACACCTCCACTGAATGCGCAATGCCGCTGCGATGCAGATTCAGATAGGCTTTGAAAATGTCTTCGCTGATCCATGTGCCTTCCTGTTTTCGCCGTGGGGCGGCGCAAGCTGCGACAACATGGGCAAAGGCGCGATCAAAGGTAACGGTGTAGTCGGATTTTCGCAGTCGCTTGCGCATGCTGCGAGACAGGTAGAGGTCCTGAGGGTAAAGCACGCAACGTGGATCCGGACTCCACCACAGAATGGGCTCGCCGGGGTTGTACCAGGGGAAGATGCCATTGCGATAGGCGTTCAGCAGGCGAGGCTTGCTCAGGTCGCCGCCCGCCGCGAGCAGGCCGTCCGGGTCGGTCAGCGCATGCTCGAGCGGGGGGAATTCCAGGCTGTCATCAGCCAGCCAGGGGATCATTACTTCTCGAGATTATCCAGGTACTTCTCGGCGTCGAGTGCAGCCATGCAGCCAAAGCCTGCCGAGGTGATCGCCTGGCGATAAATATGGTCACAAACGTCACCGGCGGCAAACACGCCTTCGATGCTGGTTTGAGTGGCGTTGCCCTCCAGGCCAGAGCGGATCTTTAGATAACCGTCCTTCATATCCAGCTGGCCGGTGAAAAGCTCGGTGTTCGGCTTGTGGCCAATGGCTACGAAAACGCCCTGAAGCTCAAGCTCCTGAGTGCTATCGTCCTGAGTGCTGCGCACGCGAATGCCGGTAACGCCTGAATCGTCACCCAAAACTTCATCCAGCTGGTGGTTCCACAGGATGTTGATGTTGCCGTTTTCGGCACGTTCCAGAATCTTGTCCTGCAGGATCTTCTCAGAGCGCAGGCTGTCACGACGGTGGATCAGGGTGACTTCTGCAGCGATATTGGACAGATAGAGAGCCTCTTCTACGGCCGTATTACCACCGCCGATAACCGCAACTTTCTGTCCACGATAGAAGAAACCGTCGCAGGTGGCGCAAGCACTGACGCCTTTGCCCATGAAGGCTTCCTCGGACTCCAGACCCAGGTACTGGGCAGAAGCGCCGGTCGCAATGATCAAGGCGTCACAGGTGTACTCGCCCATGTCACCTTTCAGGCGGAAGGGGCGGTTCTGCAGATCGGCTTCATTGATGTGGTCGAAAATCACCTGTGTATTGAAACGTTCAGCGTGAGCCTGCATGCGCTGCATCAGTTCAGGCCCCTGAACGCCATCGACATCACCCGGCCAGTTGTCCACTTCGGTAGTGGTGGTTAGCTGGCCGCCAGCCTGCATGCCGGTAATAACCACCGGATTCAGGTTGGCTCGGGCGGCATAAACGGCGGCAGTGTAACCGGCAGGACCGGAACCCAGAATGATCAGACGATGGTGTTGTACTTCACTCATGAGTGTTCAGATTCCACATTAAGATGTTCGTAAGCTGGTTCAAGTATACTGAACCATCGGCAGAATGGAGCTGACTCTAAACCTGCAGCGGTCGATTGTCCATGTTGGCTTCAAGTGCAGCCAATATTCGGCGTCTTTCGACGGATTATGTTATTTTTGCCGTAGCTTGTTGATCTGTAGAGAGTAAGGAAAACCGGATTGAGTGATAAGCAGCCCAAAACCCCACCCCCTCTGGCGGAACAGTTGCTCAGTATCGTGCGCGAGAGTGGTCTGATTATACTGGTGGGCGCCAACCTGTTCCTGTTGCTGGCACTGATCGGGTATGACCCGAGAGATCCCGGCTGGTCCCACCTTGGTTATCAGCCTCAGGTGGAGAATTTTACCGGTGCCGCTGGAGCCTGGCTCGCGGATGGTGCCATTTCTGCCGTGGGTGTTGGTGCCTATTTGTTGCCGATATTGCTACTCATGCCGGCCTGGCGCTTTTTGCGCAGGCCTCAGTATGGCTTGATCGACAGTTTGCCGTTTCTCATGTTGCGCACCAGTGGCGCACTGCTGTTTCTGTTCAGTCTGTGTGCGCTGGCGTCCATTCATCTTTCCAATGAAGGTTTGCATTATCCCTTCACCGTGGGCGGCATTCTGGGGGAAGCCCTGTCTGACTGGAGTGTCAGCTGGTTCAGCCTGGCGGGCAGTTCAGTGCTGCTGTGGACACTGCTGTTGCTCGGACTGACGCTCTTTATTGAAATCTCCTGGCGTGATGCGCTTGAGAAGCTGGGGGCGGGGATACTGGGGCTGGTGGATCGTCTGCGGGAGCGTTATACCAATGTGTCTGCCGACACTGTGGCAGAGACCGAACCTCGCTGGCAAGAGGACCACCTGGAACGTTCGAGCGAGACGATCAAGTTCGAAAGATCAGTCAGAGAAGAGCGTCAGCTGCCAGTCTTGAATGACAGGGTAGAGCCCTCATTTGAACAGGAATTCGCTGAGGTTGAGCCTGAGTCATTAGCGGACGCGCCAGTAACCGTCGAACCCGTCCAGAAAGAGAACTCTTCTGTTGAGGAATCATTCAGTGATGTCCGTTCAGAAACAGTCGTTCAACCGGTCGTATCGAAAGTGGAAGAGGTACTGGCCAAAAAGAGCCTGAAGATTGTTCCTCTGTCACAAACTCACACGCCATTGGCTGAAGAGGCCGATCAGGAGCCCGCTCAGAAGCGCAAGCAACTGCCGCGACTGCCATCGCTTGATCTGCTGGATCCGCCATCGCTGCAACAGCAGCAGGGTTACAGCGAAGACGATCTTGAGCGCATGTCGCGCCTGCTCGAAACCAAATTGAATGATTTCGGGGTCAAGGCTGAAGTGGTTGAGGTCAACCCGGGGCCGGTGATCACACGTTTCGAGCTTCAGCCTGCACCGGGCGTCAAGGCAAGCAAGATATCCAACCTTTCACGTGACCTGGCTCGCTCCATGGCCGTGACCAGCGTCCGTGTGGTTGAAGTCATTCCCGGGAAGTCGGTCGTCGGTGTCGAGATTCCGAACGAAGTGCGTCAGACCGTTCAGCTCAGTGAAGTACTGAACGCCAAACCCTATCTGGAGGCATCATCACGGCTGACTCTGGCGCTGGGCAACGATATTGCCGGTAACCCGGTAGTCGCGAACCTGGCCAAAATGCCCCATCTGCTGGTTGCCGGTACCACCGGCTCGGGTAAATCAGTGGGGGTGAATGCCATGTTGTTGAGCCTGCTGCTCAAGGCAACACCCGATGAAGTGCGCCTCATCCTGGTCGACCCCAAAATGCTCGAACTGTCGATCTATGAGGGTATTCCGCATCTGCTGACGCCGGTTATCACGGATATGAAAGAAGCCGCCGGCGGCTTGCGCTGGTGTGTGGCCGAGATGGAGCGCCGCTACCGCTTGATGGCCAAGATGGGGGTGCGTAACATCGCCGGTTTCAACGACAAGGTGATCAGCGCTCAGGAAGCCGGACAACCGATTCCCGACCCCCTGTGGAACCCTCAGGAATATGGCTATCCGGAAGATGAGCCAGCACCTGCACTGGAGACCCTGCCCTATATCGTGGTGGTCATCGATGAATTTGCCGACATGATGATGATGGTCGGCAAGAAGGTTGAAGAGCTGATCGCACGTATCGCACAGAAGGCTCGTGCTGCCGGTATCCACTTGATTCTCGCTACTCAGCGCCCTTCTGTGGATGTGATCACCGGCCTGATCAAGGCCAATATCCCGACCCGTATCGCCTTCCAGGTTTCTTCGAAGATCGATTCTCGAACCATTCTGGATCAGGGCGGGGCTGAGAGCCTCTTGGGCTATGGTGACATGCTGTATGTGCCTGCCGGCACCAGCATCCCCAACCGAGTTCACGGTGCATTTGTCAGTGACGATGAGGTGCATCGTGTGGTCGAGCAGTGGAAACTGTTGGGTACGCCGAACTACATCGACGTAAACCTGTCCGATGGAGGAGGCGAGGCAAGTAGCGCCGGCGCCGGTTTCGATGACGAGCAGGACCCGCTCTATGACGAGGCCGTCGCATTCGTGACCGAGTCACGCAAGGCGTCGATCTCCAGCGTGCAGCGCAAGCTGAAGATCGGCTACAACCGTGCCGCTCGCATGATTGAATCCATGGAGGCTGCAGGTGTCGTTTCCGAAGCCGGCAGTAACGGTCAGCGCGAAGTGTTGGCTCCGCCACCACCGAGGGATTAAGCGATGTCAAAATTTTTTCTGAAGAATATGCTGGCAACAGCCGTGTTTGCGATGGGAATGGCGGCGGCACATGCCGGACCGGTGGAGGAGTTGAGTGAGCTGCTCTCGGGTCATGAGGCCGCCAGTGCCGAATTCACCCAGTTTGCATTGAGCAGTGACGGTGATCGCGCCGAGGACTCCAGTGGGCGATTCATTGTCGCTCGCCCCAATCGATTTCGTTGGGTGACGGAAAAGCCGTTCATGCAGGAGATCGTGAGTGATGGCGACTATATCTGGATCCATGATCCGGACCTGGAGCAGGTGACGCGCAAGCCCGCCTCAGGCCAGAACAACAGCGCACCTGCCATGATTCTTAATGGTCAGATTGAGCAGCTCAGTGAACGCTTCAGCATCGATCGCATTGACTGGAATGAGAGCGGTGTAGCCTTGTATGAACTCAAGCCTCTTGATGCTGAAAACAGCACCTTTACCCGTATCCGCCTGCTGTTTGAGCAGAAGCAGATCAGTGAACTGTCGATGGAGGACAGTCTTGGTCAGCGCAGTATGCTGGTGCTGCATGACCTGGAGTACGATCCAGAGCTGCCTGAAGGTGTGTTTGAGTTTGTGCCCCCGGAAGGTGCTGACGTAATTCTGGACCCAGGCCAGTAATGCAGGATCTCTTCACTGATCCGGCACAAGGCTACCAGCCTCTGGCCGCAAGGATGCGTCCCACCAGCCTGCAGCAGTATATCGGGCAGAGCCATCTGCTGGCACCGGGCAAGCCCTTGCGCCAGGCGCTTGAGCAGGGCGCAATCCATTCGATGATCCTCTGGGGGCCACCCGGAGTCGGCAAAACCACATTGGCGCAACTGGTCGCTCATCAGGTCGACGCACATTTCATGACCGTCTCGGCAGTGCTGGCAGGTGTTAAAGAGATTCGGCAAGCCGTTGATGAAGCGCGACAGGTCAAGGCACAGAGTGGCCGCAAAACGATCCTGTTCGTCGATGAGGTGCACCGCTTCAATAAGTCGCAGCAGGATGCCTTTCTGCCTTATGTGGAGGATGGCACTGTTATTTTTATCGGGGCGACCACTGAGAACCCGTCCTTCGAGTTGAATAACGCCTTATTGTCGCGCGCAAGGGTCTACCTGTTGCGCTCCCTGACTCAATCAGAGTTGCTGCAGGTGGTGGGGCAGGCGCTGCTGGATCATGATAAGGGCTTGGGCGCACAGCCATTGCTGATACCGCAAGAGATGCGTGAGCAATTGGCGATAGCGGCCGATGGAGATGCACGCACGGCGCTGAATCTGCTGGAAATTGCGGCTGATCTTGCTCAGGAGCAGCCCGATGGAACGCGTCAGGTGACCACCGAAGTGCTTAGCGAGGTTTTGCAGGCGGGTGGGCGTCGTTTCGATAAGGGTGGCGATCATTTCTACGATATGATCTCGGCATTCCACAAGTCCGTGCGGGGCTCCTCTCCGGATGGGGCGCTGTACTGGTTCTGTCGCATGCTGGATGGCGGTGCCGATCCTTTATATGTGGCACGCCGACTGGTGGCCATTGCGTCCGAAGATATTGGTAATGCTGATCCACGCGCCATGCAGGTGGTGCTTGCTGCCTGGGATGCCTTTGAACGTGTAGGACCCGCAGAGGGTGAGCGTGCCATCGCTCAGGCTGCTATCTATTGTGCCTGCGCACCCAAAAGCAACGCGGTCTATCGAGCCTTCAATCAGTGCCGGTCAGAGGTGCGACAGCAAGGCTCGCTTCCGGTTCCGGAACACCTGCGCAACGCACCAACCGGCTTGATGAAGGATTTGGGTTATGGGGCTGAATACCGTTACGCCCATGACGAGCCGGATGCCTATGCGGCTGGCGAGAACTATCTGCCGGAAGCGATTGCGGATCGGCACTGGTACGAACCCGAGCCTCGGGGTCTTGAAATCAAGATTCGTGAAAAACTGCAGCGCTTGCGCCAGCAGGATGCGCTGAGTCCAAGGCAGCGTTACAGGAGACGATGATGATGCATTTGGTGGCTGTCGCCCTCGGTGGTGCTTTGGGTGCTCTGGCGCGTTACTGGGTCAGTGGAGTGCTGAACAATGCCGACTACCGTCTGCCTTTGGGCACTTTGACAGTCAATGTGCTGGGGTCTTTCCTGATGGGTGTGTGTTTTGTGCTGATTCTGGAGCGTGCTCGTTTGTCGCCGGAGCTCAGGCCGCTACTGATGGTCGGCTTCCTCGGGGCCTTTACGACCTTCTCGACTTTTTCGCTGGAAACTGTGGCGATGATCGGCGAGGGGCATGTCATGTCAGCGCTGATTTATATATCATTGAGTGTTTTATTGTGCATCGCGGCACTTGGTGCCGGATTGTGGTTGACCCGTTTGTTCTGACAACAAGGTAAGTTTGATCTCATGCTGGATCCCAAATATGTACGTGCCAACCCGGAAGAGGTGGCCAATCTGCTAAAGAAGAAGGGCTACGAGTTTCCGGTTGAGCAGTTTGTCGAGCTCGATAATCAGCGCAAGGCTATCCAGACCGAAACCGAGACCCTGCAGAACGAGCGTAATACCCGATCGAAAGGGATCGGCAAAGCCAAGGCTGCTGGCGAGGATATCCAGCCATTGCTGGCAGAAGTCCAGAACCTGGGTGACCAGTTGGATGCTGCCAAGGAGCGCCTGAATGATATCCAGACACAGCTGGATGACCTGCTGCTGGGCGTACCCAATATCCCGCATGAGTCCGTGCCTGAAGGTGCTGATGAAAATGACAATGTTGAAGTGCGTACCTGGGGAAGCCCGGCCCAGTTCGACTTCGAGCCGCTGGATCATGTGGCGCTGGGCGAGAAGAACGGCGAGCTGGACTTTGAAACCGCCGCCAAGCTGACCGGCTCTCGCTTTGCCGTCATGAAGGGCAAGGTTGCACGTTTGCATCGCGCTCTGACCCAGCTGATGCTGGATACTCACGTTGGCGAGCACGGCTACGAAGAAATATACGTACCCTACATGGTCAATGCCGACTCTCTGCAGGGCACTGGTCAGCTGCCGAAATTTGAGGAAGACCTGTTCCGCATCCCGTTCGGCGACCGCGATTACTATCTGATTCCGACCGCAGAAGTACCGGTAACCAACACCGTGCGTGATGAAATCGTCGACGCCTCCAATCTGCCGCTGCGGTATACCTGCCACACTCCATGCTTCCGCTCCGAAGCGGGCGCATCCGGCCGTGATACTCGCGGCATGATTCGTCAGCACCAGTTCGACAAGGTGGAGTTGGTGCATGTGGTTGAACCGAGCAAATCCTGGGATGCTCTGGAGGCGTTGACGAGTCACGCTGAAGCGATTTTGCAGAAGCTGGAGCTGCCGTATCGCGTGGTTGCACTCTGTGGTGGCGACCTTGGCTTCAGCGCTGCCAAGACCTATGACATTGAGGTGTGGCTGCCGGGGCAGGGTAAATATCGTGAGATTTCTTCCTGCTCCAACATGGGGGATTTTCAGGCTCGTCGCATGAAAGCCCGCTGGCGTAATCCTGAAACGGGCAAGCCGGAGCTGGTGCATACCTTGAATGGGTCGGGTCTGGCTGTTGGCCGTACACTCGTTGCCGTTTTGGAAAATTACCAGACTGCAGATGGCAAGGTGCGTGTACCTGAAGCGCTGCAACCCTACATGGGTGGTGTGACCGAACTGTAAGCATCGGTTTTTCTGAAGAAAAAAGCCTCGCATCAGCGGGGCTTTTTCGTTTCTGAAATGACCTCGGGCAAGCGGTTGTCATGGCCATCGGGTATAATGGCGCGCAAAGGGTTGCATCATCGGTTTTAAGGAGCGCTGCGATGAAAACGCGTTACGATATTCTGATAGTAGGCGGGGGCATGGTGGGCTCAGCGTTGGCCTGTGCTCTGGGCGAAAGCGGACTGTCGGTCGGAGTGCTGGAGCGGAGTCTGCCAGAATCCTTTTCGCCGGAGCAGCCCCATGATCTGCGGGTTTCGGCGCTGAGCATTGCCTCGGAGCGCTTTATGCAAAATATTGGTGCCTGGCAGGGGATTCAGTCTCGACGCAGCTGTCCTTACAAGCGGATGAAGGTTTGGGAAAACAACTCCAGCGTGGGCGCTACCGAATTTGATGCTGCAGACAGTGGTTATAGCCATCTTGGCCATATCGTCGAAAATCGTATCGTACAGATCGCATTGCTTGAGCGTGTTCGGCAGCTGAGCAATGTGGACCTGATTTCGCCGGCACCCACGCGTCGTATTGATTACTCACCCGGAGCTACGCTGGTTGAACTTGAGAATGGCGATCAGGTTGTCGGCCGACTCGTCGTCGCGGCGGATGGTGGTGACTCCATGGTGCGTCAAGCCGCCGGCATTGGGGTTACCAAATGGGATTATCATCAGCATGCGCTGGTAGCCGGTGTGACGACCGCTTACGGTCAGGAAGACATTACCTGGCAACAGTTCACGCCGACCGGCCCTCTTGCATTCTTGCCCTTAAGCGGTCATAACGCCTCGCTGGTCTGGTATAACACGCCCAATGAGGTTAAACGCTTGCGGGCATTGCCTGATGATGTTTTTCTCGAACAGCTACATGCCTGTTTCCCGTCCGAGCTTGGTCAGATTACAGAGATCCAGGGTCGCAGCAGCTTCCCGTTGCGACGCCAGCACGCTCAGCAGTATGCCCTTGAAGGGTTGGTGCTGGTGGGTGATGCCGCCCATATGATCCATCCATTGGCTGGGCAAGGGGTTAATATTGGCTTGCTTGACGCCGCTGCACTGGCTGAGGTTTTGCTGGAAGCGCATGCCCAAGGGGAGCCAATAGAGTCATTACGAACACTCAAGCGTTATGAAGATCAGCGTCGTCGACACAACCTGCTGATGATGCAGGTGATGGATAGCTTCTACCATGTTTTCAGTAATGACCTTACTCCGCTCAAGCTTTTACGCAATGTAGGGTTGGGTCTGGCCGGTCGAGTTACGCCTGCTCGTAAGCGAGTGATGGAGTTTGCGATGGGTATACGCGGCTCGGTACCTGATCTGGCCCGATAAAAATAATGACCGCCAGGGGCGGTCATTGAGAGATGTGTTGCGTGCAGTATATCAGGCTGATGCAGCGGTGCTGGCAGCAGCGGAAGAGGCTTTGCGCGCAGCCGGTTTGGCGACGGGCTTTTTCTCTTCTGTTGCAGTTTCGCCTGCAGTCTTCGGCATGAAAGTGCTGAAGTCAAAACCCTTGAGGTCGAAACCTGGCAGTTCAAACTTGCTCATGTCGAAGTAGGGCAGCTCGTTCATTGATTCGAGACTCTGCTCCATCAATGCGGTGAGTTCTTCACGGACTTCGTTGAGAGCGGCAATTTCCTGCTCAGCCGTATTGCTCCACTTGGCTTCCTGCTGCTTGAGAAAGCTCATCTGCAGCTCAAAGGCTTCTTTGGGCTCTTTGACTTCAGACAGTGCCTTTACTTGAGCCAAGCCAGCATTGACAGATTCGGTGAACAGCTCGGACTGCAGCGCGAAGATTTTTTCTGCGGCTTTGCGATTCAGTTCAACCAGATCGGCAACCGGCTTCAGTTTGTCCTGCATCTCTTTCAGCATGTTGTCGTACATAATTTTTTACCTTGTATTCATGCGATTGAAACGTATCTAGAATTCCCGTGATTATTGCGATGCAACAATCATTGTCCTGAATGGTACCCGCCAGAAATTACAATCACATAATCCAAGCAACTGCATCATGCTTCGTATGTGTCCCTGTCAGGCCTGGCCTGCTGTCTGCAAGGTATGACCTTCACAGGGTGGTCTTGAAGCGGGGAGCGCTACCGGCGTGGCCGGCAGCGTCAATAACGCTTATTTGGCGCTTTTTGCAGCCGCATCCATCGGCTTCATGAACTTCTGCAGCTCAGCCATGAATGGCATCTCTTTTACGTCACCCAGTTCGGCAACGCTTTTTTCGATCAGGCCAGTCAGCTGCTCACGGGCCTCAACCAGTGCTGCCATCTCTTTTTCAGCGACATCAGTCAGTTTGGCTTCGATTTCTTTCAGGTACTTAACTTGCAGCTCTACAGCCGCTTTCGGTTCACGCACCTCAGACAGGGTCTTCATCTGATTCAGGCTGGCATTGACGAAATCAGAAACATAGGCAGACTGCAGAGCAATCAGCTTTTCAGTGGTTTTCTTGTTGATTTCGGCCATGTCCATAACCGGCTTCATGGAATCTTTCATCTTGTCGTACATGGGGTCACCTCTCAATGACTTTAGCTGTGGTTGTACTGCTCTTTTGTGCATTGCAACATGAGGTCACTTTATTGATCAGCAAAACGACTGTCAAGCACTTTTTGTGCATTGCACAAAAGATTGTTCAGGCTCTTTCCAAGACATCTGATCAAGGCATGTATCTGGCGACAAACCAAAATGAACAGCGTTGGAAGCCCAGTGAAAATAGCCTTTTCCTGACCAGAGCTGCACTGCAATGATGATCCGGAATCGTTACAATGAGATAAAACAGTTATCGACATTCAATTGATAAGGCCTCTCATGCACACAGAACTTTGTCATCCCACATTTCGCTTCCTGCAAAGCAGGACAGTGGAAGCGCTTAATATCGAAGTGGCCGAGTATGAGCATTTGGCCACAGGTGCCCGGCATTACCATATCGCATCCGATCACGATGAGAACGTATTCCTGGTCGCTTTCCGAACGGTTCCCGGTGATTCACGAGGCGTTGCTCATATTCTCGAACACACGGCGCTGTGTGGCAGCGAACGTTTCCCGGTGCGTGATCCCTTCTTCATGATGACACGCCGTTCGCTGAATACCTTCATGAACGCCTTCACCAGCAGCGACTGGACGGCGTATCCGTTCGCCAGCCAGAACACCAAGGACTTCTACAACCTGTTGGACGTGTATCTGGACGCGACATTTTTCTCACGTCTGGACCCATTGGACTTCGCGCAGGAAGGTCACCGGGTAGAGTTTGCCGAGGCGAACAATCCTGAATCGCCCCTGGTATACAAGGGTGTGGTGTACAATGAAATGAAGGGTGCCATGAGTTCGCCGGTGTCGACCTTGTGGCAGACGCTGACCCGATATCTGTTTCCAACCACCACCTATCATCACAACAGTGGTGGTGAGCCTGACTGCATTCCTGACCTGACCTACGATGACCTGCTGGAGTTTTATCGTAGCCATTATCATCCCAGCAATGCCGTTTTTATGACGTTCGGTAATCTGCCGGTAACTGAGCTCCAGCAGCGTTTCGAGGACAAGGCTCTTGCTCGTTTCGAACGTCGGGATGAAGTCATCGCCGTCAGCGATGAAAAGCGTTACTTTGCTCCGCTTCGGGTTGAAGAAGCCTATGCGCTGTCACAGGAAGACCTCTCTCAAGCGACCCACCATGTGATGGGCTGGCTGTTGCCGCGCGCGATCGATCTGGATGATCTGATGCAGGCGCACCTGCTTAGCCGTGTGCTGTTGGATAATTCCAGCTCCCCCTTGCGTGCCGCGCTGGAGTCTACTGAACTGGGCAGTGCGCCCTCGCCGTTGTGCGGGCTGGAAGACTCCAATCGTGAAATGAGCTTCATGTGTGGACTGGAAGGAAGCGAGCCTGAACACGCTGCCGCTTTCGAGCAGTTGGTGCTGGATACGCTGGAACGCGTGGTCGAGGAGGGCGTGTCTCAAGAGATGGTCGAGGCTCAGTTGCATCAGCTGGAGCTGAGTCAGCGTGAGATTACGGGTGATGGCTATCCGTTCGGATTGCAGCTGATTCTGGCCTCCATGCCGGCGGCTATCCATCGAGGCAACCCCATTGATGTACTGGATATCGACCCGGCACTTGAGAAGCTGCGTGCTCAGGTACGCGACCCTCAGTTCATCCCGGGACTCATTCAGCGCTGGCTGCTCGACAATCCCCACCGTGTGCGTCTGACGTTGCGACCGGATGCCGAGCTTGCTGATCGTCGGGAGGCGGCTGAAGCCGCGCGCCTTGAGCAGATGAAAGCGGCTCTGGACGAGAACAGCAAACAGGCCATCATCGAGCAGGCCGAGGCTCTCGAAGCGCGCCAGCAGCAAGTCGATGACGACAGTATCCTGCCCTGCGTGACGCTTGAAGATGTACCTGCAGCGCTGCATCTGCCGACGGCTGCCGAACTGGCAAAAGGTCCTGCCAATACGACCTGGTATAACGCTGGCACCAATGGCCTGGTTTACCAACAGGTGATCATCGATCTGCCGGAATTGAGTGAAAGAGAGCAGTCGCTGCTGCCAATTTTCACATACTGTCTGACTGAACTTGGCTGCGGCGAGCGTGACTACCGTGCCAATCAGGCATATCAAAGCCAATATACGGGCGGGCTTCACGCTTACACCAGTTTGCGAGGCGGTGTAAACGACGAACAGCAGGTGGCTGCCTATCTGGTGATGTCGGGCAAGGCCTTGAGCGTGAATAGCGAACGTCTGACTTCTCTGATGGCAGAGACTCTGACACAGGCTCGGTTCGATGAGCAGACCCGCATCCGTGAAATTGTGGCTCAGCAGCGTACACGGCGGGAGCAGGGCATCACAGGCTCCGGCCATGCCCTGGCCATGATGGCCGCAACCGCTCAGTTTGCTCCCGTTGCTCGTTTCAGTCATCTGACACGCGGACTTGAAGGCGTGCGACGCGTGAAAGCACTGGACAAGCAACTGCAGGACGCTGAAGCTCTGGCGTCATTGTCCGCTGAATTGGCTGCGTTGCATGAGCGCATCAAGGTTGCACCACGCCGTTTCCTCATGGTCGCTGAGGAGGAGCATCAGAAGGCCATGCTGGAACAGCTGGTGCAGTATTGGGACGGCATTCCGGTAACCGAGGCTTTTGCGCCTTTGTCCCTACCGTCGACTCGCGAAGGCGTGAAGCAGCTTTGGTTGACCAACACCCAGGTTAACTTCTGTGCCTGTGCTTTCCCGACGGTACCCACCGGTCATGCGGATGCCGCTGCTCTAACCGTGCTGGGGGATTTTCTGCGGAACGGTTATCTTCACCGCGCCATTCGGGAAAAAGGGGGAGCCTACGGTTCCGGTGCAGGGCAGGATAACGGTGACGCCGTATTCCGTTTCTTCTCGTATCGAGATCCGCGTGTTGAGGGCACCCTGGAAGACTTCCTTAAGGCGGTGGACTGGCTGGCTGGCTGTGAGAACGAGCAACAGCGTCTGCAGGAGGCGATTCTGGGTGTCATCAGCTCCATGGATAAACCCGGATCGCCAGCTGGCGAGGCCAAGTCAACCTATCACAGCAGTCTCTTTGGCCGTACGCCTGAGATTCGCCAGGCATTCAGAGAGCGGATACTGTCGGTGACTCTGGATGATCTCAAGCGTGTAGCACAAACCTACCTGCAGCCTGAACGCGCCAGCATCGCGGTTGTTACCAGTCAGAAGACCGCAGAGTCGCTGCCCGACATATTCGAGCGCATCGAAGTCTGATCTGCCTCATGTCCATCTGACGGCCACCCGGTGTTCCGGGTGGCCTTTTTTCTGTCTGGAGATAAGATTGACTGCAAATCCTCTTCTGCAAGGGGCTCTGCTGATTCTGCTGTCTGAGTGGATGCTGGTTGCCAGTGGCATCATCATCCGGCAGCTGAGCGACCATTTGCCGACCGAAGTGCTGGTATTCTTGCGCAATAGTCTTGGGCTGTTATGGTTATTGCCCTGGATTATCCGTCGCGGAAGGCGCGAACTGCCGACGCAACGTATTCATCTGCATTTGTTACGGGCGCTGGTTGGTGTAACAGCCATGTCCTGCCTGTATTACTCCTGGGCTCACCTGCCACTTGGGCAGGCCGCCTTGCTGAAACAGACATCGCCTTTTTTTGTACCGCTGATTGCTTTGATATGGCTACAGGAGCGAATAGGTCGTCATACCCGGTGGGCCATCCTGGTGGGATTTTTGGGGGTGATGCTGATCCTGCGTCCCGGAATCGATGAATTGCAGTGGACCATGTTGGTTGCGCTGGCCGGAGCCGCACTGGGTGCAACGGCGAAGGTGTGTATCCGTGCGATGCGGAGTACGGAATCGCCACAGCAGATTGTGTTCTATTTTGCTTTGTTCGGCTCTTTGCTTGCGGCGATCCCTGCATGGCAGAGTTGGCAGATGCCGGAGGGTGTGGACTGGCTCTGGTTGCTCGCGCTAGCCGCAGCCTCAACAATGGCCCAATTGTTGTTGAGTCGTGCTTACGGTCTGGCAGGGGCGGGTATGCTGGGGCCATTTACCTACGCCTCGATTCCGTTTGCTGCCCTGGCCGGTTGGTGGTTGTGGGATGAAGCGTTGGCTGTTTGGACCCTGGCGGGTATGGGGCTGGTGATAGGCGGAGGGCTGCTGGCACTTCGGGAACGCAGTCATTGAACTGATAGTAGATAATAAAAAGCCCGGAGAAAACCGGGCTTTTTTATCAATCCACATCACACCCGTCTTGATGTGACGGGTGGAGGAGAGGCTGGATTACTGCTTGAAGCTGTCCAGGATCTGGTTGAAGGTTGCGCTCGGGCGCATAACCTTGGCAACGGTCTCCAGGTTGGCGTGGTAGTAGCCATCCAGTTCAGCCGGTTTGCCCTGAACCGCATTCAGTTCTTCAATGATCTTCTGCTCGTTTTCGGTCAGAGCGTCAGCCAGCGGCTTGAATTCAGCAGCCAGTGCGGCGTCTTCGGTCTGAGCGGCAACTTCCTGAGCCCAGTACATGGCCAGGTAGAAGTGGCTGCCACGGTTGTCCAGCTCACCCGCTTTACGGGACGGAGACTTGCCGTTCTCCAGCAGGCGCTCGGTAGCCTTGTCCAGTGCGGTGGCCAGGATCTGGGCACGCGCGTTGCCTTCCTTGAGGCCCAGCTCGTCCAGGGAAACGCCCAACGCCAGGAATTCACCCAGTGAGTCCCAGCGCAGGTGGTTTTCCTGCTCAACCTGCTGTACGTGCTTCGGTGCAGAGCCGCCGGCACCCGTTTCGTACATGCCGCCGCCGGCCAGCATCGGAACGATGGACAGCATCTTGGCGGAGGTGCCCAGTTCCATGATCGGGAACAGGTCGGTCAGGTAGTCGCGCAGTACGTTACCGGTTACGGAGATAGTGTCCAGACCACGGATCATACGTTCCATGGAGAAGCGGATCGCTTCGTTGTAGGACATGATGTGAATTTCCAGACCCTCGGTATCGTGTTCCTTCAGGTACTCTTTGACCTTCTTGGTCAGTTCCAGATCGTGTGCACGTTCCTGATCCAGCCAGAATACGGCCGGAGTGTCGGACTGGCGAGAGCGGGTAACAGCCAGCTTGACCCAGTCGCGTACCGCAGCGTCTTTGGTCTGGCAGGCGCGCCAGATGTCGCCTTTCTCGACTTCGTGCTGCATCAGTACGTTGCCGTTGGCGTCTACGACACGCATGGTGCCATCGGCCTGGATTTCATAAGTCTTGTCGTGAGAACCGTACTCTTCGGCCTTCATCGCCATCAGGCCCACGTTCGGCACGCTACCCATGGTCGTCGGATCGAATGCACCGTTGGTCTTGCAGAAGTTGATCATCTCCTGGTAGATGCGGGCATACGTGGACTCCGGCATAACCGCCTTGGTGTCTTTGGTCTTGCCGTCGCGGCCCCACATCTGACCAGAGTTACGAATCATTGCCGGCATGGAGGCGTCAACGATAACGTCAGACGGGATGTGCAGGTTGGTGATACCCTTAACGGAGTCCACCATTGCCATTTCCGGGCGGTGCTCGTAGCAGGCATGGATCGCTTCTTCGATCTCGTCCTGCTTGGACTGCGGCAGAGACTTGATCTTCTCATAGACGCTGCTCATGCCGTTGTTCGGGTTAACACCCAGTTCTGCAAACAGCTCGCCGTATTTATCGAACACTTCACGGTAGAAAACGCGAACCGCATGACCGAATACGATCGGGTGAGATACCTTCATCATGGTCGCTTTAACGTGCAGAGACCACATCACGCCGGATTCTTTGCAGTCCTGCAGGGTATCTTCGAAGAAAGCGTCCAGCGCCTTGGCACTCATGAACATGCTGTCCAGAACTTCACCCTTTTCCAGGCTGAGCTCTTTCTTGACTTCCGGCTGGCCACCTTTAGGGATGAACTCGATGCGAACGTCGCCCGCTTCTTCCATAGTGATGGACTGTTCGCTGGAGAAGAAGTCACCGCCACGCATGTAGTCGGCATGAGAGCGAGACGCCTTGCTCCACTTGCCCATAGAGTGCGGGAACTTGCGTGCGAAAGCCTTAACGGCTGCCGGCGCACGACGGTCGGAGTTACCCTGACGAAGAACCGGGTTTACTGCGCTGCCCAGAATCTTGGCATAACGAGCATGTGCGTCTTTTTCTTCTTCGTTCTGCGGGTTCTCAACGTATTCGGGTACATCGTAGCCCTGGGTCTGCAGCTCTTTGATGGCAGCGCGCAGCTGGGGTACAGAAGCACTGATGTTCGGCAGCTTGATGATGTTGGCTTTGGGATCTTTAGCCAGTTCGCCTAGTGCAGCCAGGCCATCTTCTACGCGCTGATCTTCGTTTAGGCGCTCGGGGAAGGCGGCCAGGATTCGACCCGCCAGAGAGATGTCGCTCAGATCAACTTCAATGTCAGCGGAAGAAGCGAAAGTGCGTACGATCGGCAGCAGCGAAGCGGTCGCGAGTGCCGGCGCTTCATCAGTTAGGGTGTAGACGATTTTTGATTTTGTAGGCATGTTTTTCCCCGAAATGATTTATGGCTGGATTGCCAAAGGCTCGTTCGGGCGATGGATAATCACCCTGCGCTGTCCAGAAAAAGAGCCCGGCGCTTGTAAAACGGCTACAAATTATAATGCCTGAATGGGTGATTTCATACCCGGGAAGTATCGACTTAGGGATAACAATGTTTGATTTCAGTTCGGTGAGCTCCGGTGCCCTGTAGTAGTACAATAACAGGGAGAGGCTGCCTGATATCGGAAATCAGCAGTGCCAGCGTGTTTCTTGTAGGAAAAATGCCATGGAATTGAGCAGACAAAAGTGCCCCTATTGCAGCTCGCGGGAACTGAGTGTGTTGCAAAGCGACTCGGGACAATACTTTCTGAGCTGTATTCAATGCGGAGCGCGTGGCCCTGCCGCCAATGATGCCTCTGCTGCGACCCTTCAGATTCCGTCCAGCAGCGAGAACCTGTTAAGAACGGTGATTGATGAAGCGCCGGACATCATTATCCTCAAGGATTGGGAAGGGCGCTTTCTGCTTTGCAATCAGGCATTGGCACGACTCTACAACTCCACGCCTGAGCAGATGGTTGGTAAAACCGACGCCGACTATAACCCTGACGCTGAACAAGTGCGCTTTTACCAGGAAAATATTCAAGCGGTGATGCAGAGCGGGCAGGCTCAAGTGGTTGAGGAAGCCTCCACCAACGCTCAAACCGGAGAAGTGCGCTATTTCCAGTCGATCAAAAAACCGCTCAAGGGGCCTGATGGCAGTGATCGCATTCTGGTCATCGCACATGACGTAACAGAGCTCAAACGCGCTTATCAAGTGATTGAAGAGAAGGAAAAACGCTACGCCTATGCCATGGAGGCCGCAGGCGAGGGGATCTGGGATTGGGATATTTCCAACAACCTTGTCAGGCACAATCCCAAGTGGTGTTCGATGCTGGGTCTGGATGGTCGGTTGGCCGAACATGATATGGCGATTTTGGAAACACTGATTCACCCGGATGACAGGGATGACATGATGGCTGCTGTCGACGCTGCACTTGCCGGTGGCGGTGAGTACAGCCATGAGCACCGTATGATTTGTGCCGACGGGCGTGAAATCTGGGTGTATGACCGAGGCCGTGTTGTTGAATATTCGGAAGAGGGTATGCCTCTGCGCATGGTGGGTAGCATCAGTGATGTCTCAGCGCGTAAAGAAGCTGAGCGTCGACTGGCGGAAACCAATCGAATCATCGAGGCTAACAACGAAATGCTGGAGCAGCAGGTAGCCGAGCGCACAGCTGAGCTTGCCAGTCTCAACCGGGAACTGGCATTGCAAGCCAGGAGAGATGCTCTGACCGGTGTTGGCAATCGCTTCCTGTTGCAGGACTGGTTATCGGAAAAGGCTCTGGATAGTGCTACCGCGGTGATTATGCTCGATGTTGATCACTTCAAGCATGTCAACGACCAGTATGGTCACTCGAGTGGTGACCTGGTGCTTAAGGCCGTAGCCAGCTGTCTGGTAAGCCATGTGCGTCATGACGATTTGGTGGCACGCATTGGTGGAGAAGAGTTTATTCTGGTTCTGGGCGGTATTTCTCAGGAGCAGGCCTATGCAGTGGCTGAAGCGTTGCGTCAGAAGATTTCAGAATTGACGGTCTTGCCTGATGGTCATGGCGTTACAGCCAGTTTTGGGGTTGCCATGCTGGCATGCAGAAGCTTCGACCAGACCTGGCTGGAGGCTGATGCCGCTCTCTATAGAGCCAAACGAGAGGGACGCAACCGGGTGGTTACATCCCCCTGATTCGGGATCGTTAGCCCTGTTCCGGCTCGTAGCCCAGGTTGGGCGCGAGCCAGCGCTCGGCTTCTTCCATGCTCATGCCCTTGCGCTTGGCATAGCTTTCGACCTGGTCTTCACTGATCTTGGCGACACCAAAATAACGTGATTCCGGGTGGCTGAAGTACCAGCCGCTAACCGCTGCCGTCGGTAACATGGCGAAACTGTCGGTCAGCCTCATCCCGGCATTGTGTTCCACGTCCAGCAACTCCCACAGCAACGCTTTCTCTGTGTGATCAGGGCAGGCCGGATAGCCCGGAGCGGGGCGAATGCCCTGATACTGCTCGCGGATCAATGCTTCGTTGTCCAGATTTTCACCTGCTGCATAACCCCAGAACTCGGTACGCACGCGCTGGTGCAGGCGTTCGGCAAAAGCTTCCGCCAGTCGGTCTGCCAGCGCCTTGATCATGATGCTGTTGTAGTCATCATGATCCGCTTCGTACTGCTCAACAAGTTTGTCGATACCGATCCCGGCCGTAACTGCAAAAGCACCTACGTAATCCTGTACACCGCTATCCTTCGGTGCCACGTAATCGCTGAGACAGTGATTGTAACGGCCTTCGACCTTTTGGGTTTGTTGGCGAAGGTGGTGAACCCTCATGCGAACCTGATCACGATTTTCGTCGGTGTAAATCTCGATGTCGTCAAAACCCGTGCTGTTGGCCGGGAACAGGCCAAACACGCCTCTTGCTTTCAGCTTTTTGTTGTCGATGATGTCCCGAAGCATCAGCTTGGCATCTTCATACAGCTTGCGAGCTTCGGCACCGACGACCTCGTCATCCAGAATACGCGGGAAGCGACCCGCCAGTTCCCAGGACTGGAAGAAGGGTGTCCAATCGATACACTGTGCCAGTTCTTCCAGATCGTAGTCATCCAGCACATGGATGCCTGGCTGCAAGGGAATCGGCGCCTGGTAGTCGGTCCATTCAATCGGCTGGCGATTGGCTCGAGCGGCCTCAAGCGTTACGCGACGCTGGTCGTGCTGGCGAGCGGCATGACGCTCACGAACAGCTTCATATTCTTCTTTTATCTCTTTGATAAAGCTCTCTTTTTTGCTTTCAGAGAGAAGGGCGGAGGCAACGCCTACAGAGCGGGACGCATTAGTGACGTGTACCACCTGGTTGTTCTTGTAGTTCGGTTCGATCTTCACTGCCGTGTGAGCCTTGGACGTGGTTGCACCACCGATCAGCAGCGGAATGTCGAAGCCCTGGCGCTGCATCTCCTTGGCAACGTGCACCATTTCATCCAGTGACGGGGTGATCAGGCCGGACAGGCCGATGATATCGGCATTGGTTTCGCGTGCGGTCTGCAGGATCTTCTCCGCCGGCACCATGACGCCAAGATCGATGATCTCGAAGTTATTGCACTGGAGCACCACGCCGACGATGTTTTTGCCAATGTCATGCACATCACCTTTGACGGTCGCCATGACCACCTTGCCAGCGGAACTGCTCTCGTTACCCTGTTTTTCCTCTTCAATGAAGGGCATCAGGTAAGCTACCGCTTTCTTCATGACACGGGCAGATTTTACTACCTGCGGCAGGAACATCTTGCCGGCACCGAAAAGGTCACCCACGATGCCCATACCATCCATCAGTGGGCCTTCGATCACCTGAAGCGGGCGCTCATAGTTGTGGCGGCATTCTTCCACGTCTTCATCGACATAATCGGCAATGCCCTTGACCAGTGCATGAGCGAGACGCTTGTTCACGTCCCATGTGCGCCATTCCAGATCCTGTTTGACCGAGGATTCAGAGGCGCCGCCACGGTATTTCTCCGCCAGCTCCAGCATGCGTTCAGTACCGTCTTCACGGCGATTGAGCACGATATCTTCAACATGTTCGCGCAGTTCTGCCGGCAGGTCGTCATAAATTGCCAGCTGGCCGGCGTTGACGATACCCATATCCATGCCTTTCTGGATAGCGTGGTAGAGGAACACGCAGTGGATCGCCTCACGTACCTTGTCGTTTCCGCGGAAGGAAAAAGATACGTTGGATACACCACCGGAAACCTTGGCGTAGGGCAGGTGCTGTTTGATCCAGCCGGTAGCGTTGATGAAATCGTTGGCGTAGTTATTGTGCTCTTCGATACCGGTGGCGATGGCAAAGATGTTGGGGTCGAAAATGATGTCTTCCGGCGGGAAGCCGACCTTGTCCACCAGTACTCGGTAGGAGCGTTCACAGATTTCGATCTTGCGCTCGTAGGTATCGGCCTGACCGGTTTCGTCAAAGGCCATGACCACGACAGCTGCCCCGTAGTGACGAATCTTGCGCGCCTGGGCAATAAAGTTTTCTTCGCCTTCCTTCAGTGAGATGGAGTTGACCACCCCCTTGCCCTGAATGCGCTTCAGACCTTCCTCCATCACATTCCACTTGGAGGAGTCGAGCATGATCGGCACACGGGAAATATCAGGCTCGGAGGCGATCAGGTTGAGGAAGCGGATCATTGCCGCTTCCGCATCGAGCATGCCTTCGTCCATGTTGATATCGATGATCTGGGCACCATTCTCCACCTGCTGGCGGGCGACTTCCAATGCGGTTTCGTAGTCGCCTTCCTTGATCAGGCGACGAAACTTGGCGGAACCGGTTACGTTGGTACGCTCACCTACGTTGACGAAGAGGGTCTCGGCTCCGATATTCATCGGCTCAAGACCTGACAGGCGACACTCAACCGCAATTTCTGGAATCTGGCGTGGCGCCTGATCGAGCAAGGCTTCGCGTATCACGCGGATATGGTCTGGTGTGGTGCCGCAGCAACCGCCGACGATATTGACGAAGCCGGACTGCGCCCACTCGCGAATCTCCTCCGCCATTTGCTCGGGGGTCTCATCGTAACCACCAAAGGCATTGGGCAGGCCGGCGTTGGGGTGCACGGAAACGTAGGTATCGGCTACGCGGGAGAGTTCTTCCACATATTGACGTAGCTCTTTTGGCCCCAAGGCACAGTTCAAGCCGATACTGATTGGTCGCGCGTGACGGACTGAGTTCCAGAACGCCTCTGTGGTCTGGCCGGACAGGGTGCGGCCGGAAGCATCAGTGATGGTACCGGAGATCATCACCGGCAAGCGGATGTCATGTTGTTCAAAATAGTGTTCGATGGCGTAGATCGCTGCCTTGGCATTCAGTGTGTCGAAGATGGTTTCGATCAGCAAAATCTGAGCACCGCCCTCAATCAGGCCATCAATCGATTCAGTGTAGGCTTCGAACAGTTCATCAAAGGTGACGTTGCGGAAACCGGGGTCGTTTACATCCGGCGAGATGGAACAGGTGCGGTTGGTCGGGCCAAGCACACCGGCCACATAGCGTGGCCGTTCAGGTGTTTGCGCTGTCATGGCATCAGCGGCTTCGCGGGCGAGGCGAGCAGCAGCGACGTTGATCTCGCGACTCAGCGCCTCCATCTCGTAGTCAGCCATGGCGATGCGGGTTGCATTGAAGGTGTTGGTCTCGATGATATCGGCGCCACCTTCCAAATAGGCAGTATGGATGTCACGAATCAAATCCGGCTGCGTCAGTACCAGCATGTCGTTGTTGCCCTTGACGTCGACATGCCAGTCGGCAAAACGCTCACCACGAAAATCCGCTTCGGTCAGCTGACGCTCCTGGATCATGGTGCCCATGCCGCCATCGAGCATCAAAATACGTTGGTTCAGGGAGTGACTGAGTTGCGCATGCAGATTATTGTCGTTCACGTGTACATCCATTAGTGACCTTTTTTGAGATCACGCATTGTAGTCCAAATGGCGGGGGTTTTGCCTGAGGGCTGGTCATACACTATTGAAAATATTTAAAGATTGCTGCGTTGCAGAAATTTTAATGGTTGTGACCTTATCATTTTGATAAATCGTGATAGAATGCGACCACTTTTTCAGACGCTGTCTCTTGGGACCATTCGACGTCCATTACTCCCGAATGTACATTTATTGGCTTCCCGTGAAGCAGATGGATGACTGTGCCTATTAGGTGAAGGGGTAGCCGCGGACGGACGTCCCCCATCTTGGATGGACAGAGCGGTGTAAATGAGCACCGGCGCAGGCCGGTCATACAGATAGAGAAGACGCAGGTTTTCAGTATGCTGCAGACATTCCTGAAAGCAAAACTGCATCGAGTGACAGTCACTCATGCAGAGCTTCATTATGAAGGGTCATGTGCCATTGATGGTGATCTGCTGGAGAAATCCGGCATCCGTGAATACGAGATGATTCACATCTACAACATCAACAATGGTGAGCGATTCACTACCTATGCCATTAAGGCGGAAAATGGTAGTGGCGTGATCTCTGTTAACGGCGCCGCGGCTCACAAGGCGCAAAAGGGTGACTTGCTGATCATCTGCTCCTACGTCCAGCTGGATGAGAAGGAAGCTGACAATTATCAGCCAACACTCTGCTACTTCGAGAATGCCAAATCCGATAGTGGTGTTGGTGTTTCCGATGATGAGCTGCGCCAGCGTAACAAACTCACCGGCATGAAGTCCGCTATTCCGGTGCAGACCAGCGATATGTAACAGCTGTCTCCCAAGCTGTAATGAAACCCGCACAACCTTGGTTGTGCGGGTTTTTTGTTGTCTGAATTTTAATGAGGAGACATTAAGACATCCCCTTACTTAACCTTCTTATGTTGACAGTGCATGACATCCCGACACTTCGGGTTGTCATGAAGCGCCATGTCAAAAATCGAATTTCAACTCCTATCATATTGTTTCTAATGAATAAGTTGCCTTTTTCACTCGGTGTATAAGCCTTTTGTCGTAGTTTCCAGCGGCCTGACTTTAGTTAGAGTTCGTCATCAACGACCCTAAGTGTCGACAATAAAAATATAATTCCAAAAGACCACGTACCGAGAGTTAGAGGATGCTGCAATGACCTATCATGCAGAATACACCCAGTCTGTAGAGGCCCCTGAAACCTTCTGGGCAGAGAAGGCTGCCGACCTGCCATGGTTCAAAACGCCGGAGCAGATCCTGTCAAAGGATGAAAACGGTATCGACCGCTGGTTCGCAGATGGTGAAATGAATACGGCTTTTATGGCACTGGATTACCATGTAGAAAATGGCCGCGCCGATCAGCCGGCTGTGATTTATGACTCGCCAGTGGCGAATGCAAAACGCGTTCTGACCTATCGCGAAATGCGTGATCAGGTTGCCAGTTTTGCCGGTGTCCTCAAGGCACAAGGTGTTGAGAAAGGTGATCGAGTCGTTATCTATATGCCGATGGTCCCTGAAGCACTGATTGCCATGTACGCCGTCGCGCGTTTGGGTGCGATTCATTCGGTCGTATTTGGTGGTTTTGCTCCGCACGAGCTTGCCGTTCGAATTGAAGATGCCGAGCCGAAAGTAATTGTGACCGCATCCTGCGGCATCGAAGTATCGAAAGTTATCGAATATAAACCGATGCTGGATGAGGCGATTGAACAGTCCGCTCATAAGCCGGACGCGTGTATCGTGCTGCAGCGCCCACAGGTGAAAGCAGAGCTGATCGACGGACGTGATCTGGATTGGGAAGCGGCGGTTGCGACAGCAGAGCCGGCGGATTGCGTGCCGGTAAAGGGTACTGACCCTCTGTATATCCTCTATACATCAGGCACAACCGGAAAGCCTAAAGGCGTGGTGCGTGACAACGGTGGCCATGCAGTCGCGCTTAAGTACTCAATGAAAGCGATTTACAACATCGATGCCGGCGATGTTTTCCTGGCGGCCTCGGATGTTGGTTGGGTGGTTGGGCATTCCTACATTGTTTACGCGCCGTTGCTGGCTGGAGCAACAACGATTGTGTACGAAGGGAAGCCTGTTCGCACTCCTGATGCTGGTGGATTCTGGCGCCTGTGTGATGAATACAAGATTAAGGCGATCTTTGCCGCACCGACTGCTTTCCGTGCCATCAAGAAGGAAGATCCGGAAGGCCTGGAGATCGGCAAATATGACCTGAGCAACCTTGAAATCATTTTCATGGCGGGGGAGCGCCTGGATCCACCGACCTATCACTGGACAGTTGAAAAGACTGGCAAGCCTGTCATTGATCACTGGTGGCAGACCGAAACCGGCTGGGCAATTTGCGGTAATTTGATGGGTATCGAACCCAAGGAACCCAAGCCTGGATCAGCGACTCTGCCGATTCCTGGTTTTAATGTCCAGATTCTGGACTCTGATGGTAATGAGCTTCCGTCCGGCGAGCAGGGCTCCATCGCTATCAAGCTGCCGCTGCCGCCAAGCTGCCTGCCGACCATCTGGAATAACCATGAGCGCTTTAACAGCGGCTACCTGTCTGACTTCCCGGGCTACTACACATCCGGTGATGGCGGTTACAAAGATGAGGATGGCTATGTTTTCATCATGGGCCGAACCGATGATGTGATAAACGTTGCAGGCCATCGCCTCTCTACTGGTGAGATGGAGGAGATAGTTGCTGATCATCCGGCAGTGGCTGAGTGTGCAGTCATCGGTATCAACGACAGCCTGAAAGGGCAGGTTCCGGTGGGGCTGGTACTGCTCAAGGACGGAGTTGATGTTGAGGAAGAGCAGCTGGAGAAAGAGCTGATCGCCATGGTTCGCAAGGAGATCGGTCCGATCGCCTGCTTTAACAAGGCAATGGTGGTTCAGCGCCTGCCAAAAACTCGCTCCGGCAAAATTTTGCGGAAGCTGATGCGCCAGATCGCGGATGGTCAAGAGTATACAGTGCCTTCAACCATTGATGACCCAAGCAGTCTTGCTGAAATTGAAGCACTGATGGATGAACGAGGCCTTGTGCAGCGCGGCTGAGCAGGGTGCAGGTAATGGCAATAAAAAGGCAGCTTAGGCTGCCTTTTTCGTGTACGGATTTCGCATCAGCTTGAGCGGTGTGCGAGAATCCATCGGCTGGCAAAAGTGCCGACGATAAAGGCCGCGACCACTGTAATGATGTCACTGTCCGCAAAGCTCAGTGAGGTAATCATCGGACCAGGACAATAGCCTGCCAACCCCCAGCCAATGCCAAAAATCGCACCGCCTATAACGATGCGCTTATCAATCTCGGTCTTGGATGGCAGGCGAAAATGCTCGGCAAGAAGAGGGCGGCCACGTTTTAGAATCAGCGGGGTGATGACTGCATTCACAATCAGACCGCCTGCCATGACAAACGCAAGGGAAGGGTCCCAGTTGCCAGTCAGATCCAGAAAGTTGAGCACCTTGGCTGGGTCAATCATCTGGGCAACCGACAACCCCAGACCAAATAGTGTACCGGCAAACAGCGCAGCCAGAAGACGAAGAGTATTGGGCATATCAGGCTCCGATCAAGTGGCGAGTGATGTACACAGTCACAATTGCGCTTGCCATGAAACAAAGCGTAGCGACCAGAGAGCGCGGGCTTCGCCGAGCAAGTCCACAAATGCCGTGCCCGCTGGTGCAGCCCGTTCCTATTTGAGTACCTATACCCACCAATAAACCGCCTGCAATCAGCAGGGGTTTGCTGACGACGGCCTGGATGTGCTCAACACCGGCACCCAGTCCAGAGAACTGATAAATGAAGCCGCCTAGAATCAGTCCAAGTACGAATACAAGGCGCCAGCTGATATCACCATTTGACTCGGGATAAATGATGCCGCCAGCAATGCCGGAAATGCCCGCAACTCGGCCTTTTGCATAAAGTAGAAAGGCGGCAGAGAGGCCGATCAGTGCGCCTCCGAGCAGTGCGGGGAGTGGAGTAAAATTCACGATTGTCATTGAGGCTTACTCTTTATTAGATTGTGCTCATATATTAGAGATTCATATCAGTATAGACAAGGGTGATCAGCTGTACGTGCTGGCATTTCATGGAAGGACAATGGTAATGTAAAGGATTAATACTAAATCATAAGTTATTGTAAATATGGAAATACCAGCTGCCATTCCGTTGTTTGATACTGTTGATGAGCTTGAGGACGGAAATGCTCGGGTCAACGAATATCTCACCGGACTTACCCTGCACAGGCTGAAGGATGCGGCCGTGGTCTATGAATACACCGTGGACTGGTTACTGGAGCAGCGTGGCAATGAGAACAACTTCAAAACCTACCGATCGGAACTGACGACCTTCCTTTACTGGTGTTTTGAGATCGAGCACTGCAGCCCTCTGGATATAACACGAAGAAGTCTATTCAGGTATGTGGAGTTTTGCCGTCATCCACCGGAGACGTTGATTGCCTATTACAATTCAGCTCAATTCAAGACGGATAAGGAAACGGGCGATCGATATCCCAACCCGGCATGGAGGCCTTTCCTCGGTCGTCGGCAGGATGGTCTCGTGGTGCCATATCGATTAAGTGAGCAGGCGCTAAGAACCAAGCTGGCAATCCTGTCATCTTATTACGGCTTCCTTATAGATGAAGAACTGACAGAACGAAATCCGGCACGACAAATACTGAAGAGCGGTGCCATTAAAGCGGGTGGGCAATTTCTTGCCGAGGGTGAAGGGTATGAGCAAATCAAGGCATTCAGTGAGTTGCAATGGTCATATGTAATGGGGATGGCTCATAAGCTCGCCAAAGATAATCCGCAGTTGCACGAGCGCACGTTATTTCTTGTCAGTTTGATGTATGGCTGTTATCTGCGAATATCGGAAGTGGCGGCTCGACCTGGATTCGCACCGATCATGGGGCAGTTCAGGCGTGACGGCCAAACGGGCATTTGGAGTTATCACATACCGCGAAGTAAGGGCGGTAAGCAGCGCAGTGTGGCGGTATCAAAGGATTTATTGCGCGCACTCAAGCGCTACCGAAAGCATCTTGGTTTGAGTGATCTGCCACCGCCTGGCGATGAAACTCCGTTATTTATCAGACATCGAGCGGCAGGCAGGGGGCGTGATGCTGGTATACAGAACGCAAACCTGGGCATCCGTCAGATTCGGGAGCTACTGGATGAACTGTTTGAGCGCGCTTCGTTGGCGGCAGAACAAGACGGCTTTGATGAGGATGCGGCAGCCATCAGGGAAATGACACCGCATAGCCTCCGACATACCGGCATTACGCATGACATCAACCTGAATCAGCGGCCCTTGTCGCACGTTCAAGCCGATGCTGGACATGACAGCATTGATACGACATCACGCTACTTGCATACAAGTCGGGTTGAGCGGCATGAGTCCGCTGCCGGCAAGAAGTTGGATCGACTGCAACACGCCCAAGATAAGTACCAGGCATCGCAAGATTAAAATGCTGCCAGGATTGAGCCTTGCAGGTACCTGATTAGAGCAGCACAGAATGAAAACCTGTGTCACTAAAATCGACATAAGACCCATCAGCAAAGTTACTGAAGTACCGAAACATAGATGCTTGATTCAGCGTGAAGCATGAATACGTTGCCGATCTGGATAATGGAGCTTCAAAAGCCGTTACGGATGGCCGCAAATTGGATCATCAGAAATACCGTTACCAGGGGGTGCCGATAAATCAGGTTATCGGCAATGAGATGGTTGCCTCATGAATACGCCGATACCGAAACGTGTGTCGGTTCCGATTCAGAAGTAAATCCGATGTCTTTTGAAATCAAAAGGTTAGGAAGGCTTTTCTTTTTTGAGTTCCAGCTTTATTCCGGCTGAAAAGTAAATTTTGGCTACTTTTCCGATTTCAGAGTGAATTTTCAGAAAACTACCTATAATTAAGTGATAAATGCCAAGAAGCACATGACGATGTGGGGAACTTATGGCTGAACTCAGTATATAAAAGGAGCTTTTGCTGTCAACTGACTGGTTGTTGGCGAGATTGCGCAGCACGCGGAGTCGAGGCGGGTGGGGATAGGTAGTGAGGGTAGCCTATGGATCAACCGCAGGCTTTGTTCTATCTGTGCTCTTTCGCGGGGTCTATCGCAGAAGAGCTTTATAGTTGCGTTCTACAAATCGACAGACACTTTTTGATTCTATTGCTGGAGCCCCTCGACCAGATGGGCGCTTCATGATTGTGATGATGTGTTGTTTCAATAAAGCATGTACTGCTCTCAACGGTAGCCCGAGCCAGAGTTCAACAGCAAAGCCATGAATCGATGGATTGGAAAGGTAAAATTGCTGACGCTGATCTCGGCACCATTGCTCAAATGTACTCTCCTTGATCACTACGTACTCGAGGCCACCGCCATTAGGTCTTTGTGCTGTTAGATGGCCAGCTTGTATTTCTTTCAGAAACTTGCAGTAGCTTGTGCAGGCCAGGCGGAAACGGGTGTCAGAAGAATAAACTCGATGGCCCTGTACTTTGGAGCCCGCCAAGCCGCCAGTCTATACAGACGGTCGTAGGGTGCAGGGGCCTCGATTTGACGACTATCCTGACAAGGAAAAGGGGACTTCACTCCGTCCAGAACAGCCGTCTGAAATGGCTGGTACACATTCATCCGTTGAGGGCATGTGCGTGAAGCAAACCCTGCATAATTGGGCGCTCATCGAACTGCTTGATGAAGCCCATCACCTAGTGGATTTGCTGGTGTGGGGTGAGCCTGATAACCGCCCGCCTGGTCGATTCAAGCTGACATCTCCGGTGACAAAATGAAGATGAGGTGCCGAACAGCTCGGCACTCGTTCACACCCGAAACTCGATCTATCGTGTCACAGGCAGCGGTACTCACTACCGTTTCCTTGTTCAGGCCTACGACATGTTAGCGCAGGGCTATAGTCCGGATGATGTCACGAAATTCCATCGGCTGATGCCATCCGACAAAAGTGAAGGAGAGGGTGATACTGATGAGCCGGACTTTGATGAGAAGGTAGAGTAAGCCGCCATTTGGGATGCTGAGCAGATATGCTTAATGATGGTGTGGTATTACCACAGACATACTAGAGATAACAAAGGCTCCCATCAGGGAGCCCCGCCGAGCAGCCATTGGGGCTGCTTGGTTCGGAAAGCCATCACCGGGCACTGCCTCGACCACAGGGGTTGCTCGGTGCCATGCTCTGGGCATGTCCGCTGCACCAAATTTGACACTAGCGTAACAGTCTTTCATTGCCAAGTAATCCTGCGAGATATCCACGAAACTACCGGCAAAAGCTTCCGATAGGCCATTACGGCAATCCATGGTGGATGACATGGTCAATTCATAGAAGCCACATGGTCCATGTGGTGTACCAAAAAGTAAGTAAATGGCTTGGAAGAAATAGCTATAAGATAAATGGTAAACAGGAGTTCATGAGTGCAAAACCGACCCCGAAGGGCCGGCGTTGCTGAGGACTTTAAGGCTTTTTATTCGGATTCAATTGCTTGCCGCGATTACCTTGGCTCTGGTCATATTGGCGATTCGTGCCAGAGCTGCCTTTGTTGGGGTTGTTGATATTCGCTGAGTTATCCTGGGGGCGAATCTTCTTGGTCATGATTTTCTCTCCTAGATTATTTGCAGGCGCCGGGCACACGGCATGCACATGAACTGGGTACATGGCACGCATGTTCTGCGCAACGGGTCGCCTGATGCTCCATTTCGTCAGGTAACTCACCAAAATGGCGAGTGTACAGTTCACAGGTTTTGGCAAATGCGGTTTGCAGCGCCTGGTAGTCGTCGTCACCGTAAATTCCGAAGTACGGATAGTGGTCAATGAAGCGTCCAAAAAGACGTTCGCAGTCCATACGGTAGGCACGTGTATCCAGGATATGGGCATGCCAAATAGTGTCCACTTGCTTGGTTGGGACTAAGACTTCCTGGGGATACAGCAGTTTCAATGAGAGGAAACGCTGATACTCCCGTTGCGCAAGATCCCATTCCTCCGGGGTCATCTCAGCCTCATGACTGGCAGTATGTTTATATTTCAGGCGCTCAAAGTCAGTCGCCGCGACCAGAGGGTGTAGTGTATCCACCGTTTTCGGTTGGTAAGTAACAGTACTCATAATGTTTGTCTCCAGACTATTAATGGGTGCGCTGGATTAGCGCCTTCGTTTCAGTTCGGCCTCGAAGGCCTGTCGCGAGATCAAACGATGGGGAATAAGTTGGCCCTGGGCATCACGGAAGATGAGGCGCCACTGTCGGCCCAAACGAAATCGAATGAGCTCTGGGCAGGCTGCAATACGTTGGCCCCCAAGCTGGGTGAAGGGGGTGCCGTGTGCGATGGCTCGTTCTATGGCGCACGCACGTTGTTGATGGCAGGCAGGAATAGGGTAGCGGGTAGAGAATAAAAGTGTCTGAACGGTATCCATAAAAGGCTCCTTGTGTGTATGGAGCCAGTCTGGCTAAGTGCAATGCACTAAAAAGCATTAATGATCGATTATCTGATCCAATAATTGATCGAACTCTGACGCGGCGGTGTATGCTTGGAGGATGCGCTGCTTATAGATGTTGACGATTTCGTTGTTGGATTCGACATCAACCGCGAAAGCATAGGCTTTTTCAAGGTCATCGCTCAGGTAGTGGGCAATCATGCTGTCGGCGTTTGACAGGCTTGCGCTCTGAAGCAGCAACGCTTGCATAACATTACTCACACCATTGAATGAAAGCTGGGGAAGCTCTTGAAAAGGGTTCGGCAGTGTGTGGATTGATAAGTCGGCATCTGATGCCAAGACGTCCAGGAAACGCAGTACCTCCTGCCTCAACAGCCCGATGCCAGCGACCGAGTTCCGATCAGTAAGTAATAGTGACGCGATCTTTGCATGCTCCAGACGTGCACTAGGGTCGGTGAAAATACCTTTGATGACTTTAGGCATCGGAAAGAAAGCATGCAGCAAGACGGCATTGTGAAGCTTGGTGAGCTGGTCTCGCGCAATGTATTTATGACTGCGCGGTTTCACCGTGTACTCAATTGGTACTTCAGTGTATTCAATGAGACCGCTGCGCATCAGCGACTCCATCTGCTCCTTGAAGCGTTTATGCCTGGAGAGCTTGATACCAAAAAGGTTATGTATTGCATCTGCCAGCTGTAAAGGCGTAGAGCTATCCTTCACAGCTACGCTCCAAGAGTTCCTCTTCAGAAAAGCCTTTCCAGTCCTTCATCTGAGCGATAAGGGTGGCACGCTCAAACCAGTTACGTTGGCAGTACCTTCGCTGTCGGGCATTTTCTTGCAAAACCCCAATGCAATATCCGGCGCGCAGGCTTTCAGCCAGCGATGTTGTTTGTGCGGCCAGCAAACGCTTTTCGTTTCGTGATTTATAAATGCTGACCAACTCTCCGCAGCTCTCAATGAGCGAAAAACGTGATTCAGCTGCTGCCATTTGGCATGTAAAAGCCGCCACAAACAGTGTGACGATAGCGACATTCCTGTTCATGAGGCGTCCTTGTTTTGATTCTGGTTTGTAGGGGCGGCCAGTACGTTGAGTTCGGAAGGTTCTGGCAAAACAGGCTCGTGCCTCACATTATCAACATCATGATTGGCCTCGGATATGACATCCTCAGCAGCATCACTCATGTTCACATCGGCTGTTTGATGCGTGGGCTTAACGGGCGGGGCAGCCATGTACAAAGACAGGCTAACCACAGCAAGCCAGAAGGTGGCACCGTAGAGCTGATCGAGTTGGAAATAGAGCTGCAACGCACCTATGGATTTAGCCTCATCGGCCATTGCTGCAACGGCCAACAGAAGCATTTTGATCACCACAAAAAGCCCTAATATTTTTAACAGGGAATTCAGGCTGTACGACCAGCAGGCGCCACTGAGGTGAGTTAGCTTGATCAGGCGAACAACAAGTAAGATAGCGAGGCCAAAAAATGACCATTCAACGAGGGACAGGTCATACCACGCATCTTGGTATTCAAAAATTCCCTCGTAGCATGTGACCTGCCCCCAACATTTAATCCAACCGGCTTCTAGTAATGTTGTTGGTTGTTGAGTCTATTTCCTGCTTCCGGAACGCAGATGCGAACTCCAACGGGGTCTGGTAGCCCAGTGATGAGTGCGGTCGTTGTTCATTATAATCGACTCGCCATTCACTGATGAGCCGCCGGGCCTGAGCCAAATCCCCAAACCAGTGCTCATTCAGACATTCATCCCGGAACTTGCCATTAAAGCTTTCGATATACCCGTTTTGCATCGGCTTTCCAGGCTGTATCAGCATCAGTTCCACCTTATTCTCATAGGCCCACTGATCCAGTGCTTTACCAGTAAACTCCGGCCCTTGGTCCGTTCTGACAGCGCTCGGATAGCCTCTGAACGCCGCTATAGCATCGAGTGAGCGACAGACCTGTTCACCTGATATGCCCAGTGCAACCGGTATGTCCAGGCACTCTTTCGTGAAGTCATCCACGATTGTCAGACACTTAATGCGTCGGCCATTCGAGAGTGAATCCATGACAAAATCCATAGACCAGGTCTGGTTGGGTCGATCGGGCAGCGTCAGTGGCTGACGTTCCAGCATTATGCCTTTGCGGCGTTTACGCTTGCGAACGGCTAACCCAGCCTGCCGGTATAACCGATAGACCTTCTTGTGGTTCACTTCGATGCCTTCCCGACGCAAGAGCTGATGGACGCGCCGATAGCCAAATCGGCGCCGCTCCAACGCGAGCTCCCGGATCCGTTCGGCTAACGCATCATTCTCGGCGGAGTAGCGAGGCTCATAGCGCTGTGTGGCGCGGCATAACCCGACGAGTGAACAGGCCCTGCGTTCCGATATTGCTGTTTCAGATCGCATCGTGTGCACGGCCTCGCGCTTGTTCCCGACGGTTAATACTTTCGGTTCAACGCCGCCTTCAAGGCCTCGGTATCGAGCATCGACTCCGCCAGAAGCTTCTTCAGTCGAGCATTCTCATCTTCTAGCGCCTTCAGCCGGCGGGCCTCTGAAACCTCCATGCCACCGTACTTTTTACGCCACGTATAAAACGTGGCGTCGGAGATACTGTACTTCCGACACAGCTCTTTGACTGGCAGGCCTGCTTCCGCTTCTTTCAGGATCGGGATGATCTGTTCTTCAGTGAATCGCTTCTTCATGTTCATCTTCCTTCTCTGTGATGAACATTACTAAGAGCTTGCTGGTTTAGAAAGTGGGGAGCAGGTCACATGAGGCTAAAGCATGAACGCCCAGTGCCATTAAGCCTACCAGGCAGAGCCACGTAAACACCCAATAGATAGCACGACTGATGCGCCAGTCGGCGTTCAAGAGTAAAGATGAGAGCGAAGTGCGAGGTGGAGTAGGCGTCCTTGAATCCATGATTACCATCTTTCCTTAACGTAGATGGCTGTAATCTTAGCCGTTTAAGCCGTGTTATGACACAGACTGTGTCCTCGAACCAGTCTCGATTTTGCCTGAGGGGACTGCGACGCTGAATTTGCACTAAAATCTGATGATTGCACTAACAACCATTGTCGTTATGCGTATTGCTCACGATAGCTTGAACTGGTCGTTAGCTCTGCGTAAAAGCGTGCGATGTTCAGCTATCGCGCTGAAAGAGAACTCGCGTTACAATTTAGTCGTCGATAAGGGACGTGCTAGGAATGCATCGTCGACGGCAGCAAAAGTACCCTCAGAAGTATAAATTTGCTACGGATGCCTTTTGATGGATTATTCAACGCTCAAAGCTAAACACCGCAGTCTCAGAGATAGCTTCCCTTCGGATCTTTCGCTACGCATCCATAGATCTTTAAGCTGGTTGCAAAAGGCCGAGCTTTCAAACGACGACCCTGATGCTCACTTTATTTTTCTCTGGATTGCCTTCAATGCTGCTTATGCCGCTGATGTTGATGAGCTTTATCGCACGACTGAACGCGGAATGTTTGAAAGTTTCTTCGATCTGTTAGTTGCACAAGACCACACTAACCAGTTGTACGATTTGGTATGGAGCCAATTCTCCAGCACTATTCGAAGCCTTCTGAATAACCAGTTCATTTTTCAGCCCTTTTGGGACTATCAAAATGGGAGGATAGATGAAGCGCATTGGGAGTCCATGTTCAGACAGTCCAAGGCTAGGGCGACTCAAGGCCTAACCAGGCAAGATACTGGGCAGGTTATTTCTATCGTTTTCAGGCGTATCTATACGCTTAGGAACCAAATCGTGCACGGCGGGGCAACATGGCAAAGCAGTGTCAATCGTCAGCAGGTCCGTGACTGTAAAGCCCTTTTAAGCAAAACGGTGCCAATCATTCTGGATCTCATGATGGATAACCCGCATGAGGCTTGGGGTGAGCCATTCTACCCCGTTATAACAGACATCTAGCCCTAAGCATGTTTGAACACGTGGGCTAAGCAGCACAGGAAGTAACAATGGAAATTGGCGATGTAACCCATGGGTTAATTATTGATCAACCATGGATTGATTTGATTCTAGACGGACAAAAGTCTTGGGAAATGAGGGCGACAGATACACACCGTCGAGGGCCCATCGCCCTGATTCGTAAAGGGAGCAAGCAGGTGTGCGCGGTCGCCGAGTTATCCGCAAGCCAGGGACCATTAAGCCAGGCTCAATTGAGCAACACGCGGGTTTTGCACTGCATTCCGCCTGATATTTATCGCGCACCCGATTACAAGTGGTTTCACGCTTGGCATTTGAGCGAGGTGATCAAATTACCAACACCCGTGCCTTACGTTCACAAAAACGGCTCGGTCATTTGGGCCGAGCTTGATGTTAATGCCAAGAAAACCATTGCTAGTATGCTCAATCAACAAATGGATTTCTCTACCTTGGAAGAAAGCAACCAACCTTCTATAGCTGCAAACCTTCTAGTACCGATATCGAGAGATGGTACCGTCTTTTGCCCAGAAGAATGTGCCAGAAATGGGGTGTATACCGTGGGAGACAAAGGGGACGAGAAGCGCTTCACTGACTTTCACGAGGCACTCGCCTACCTAAGAGAGATGCCCATTGCACGTTGGCGGCGCCCTAATGAAAAGGGTAATTGGGGCATTGTGTCAGCTGTTGATTGGATCGACTGACGGCTAGTAATCGTACTAACTGCATTGAGAATTTAGATGTCTATTTTTAACGACACACTAATTAGCTTTTTCCACCTCGAGAATATTGGTCTGTTTCTAGCCTTTGCGCTTATCGGCCTCGGAGTTCTTGTCATTCTTTGGATGTTTACCCGTTACAGGCGCATCCGGAATGCATTAACTCAGTTCAAAGGGATTGTTAGCGAGAGCAATGACACTCATAGCTTTACGGAAGGCTACGAAACCTATCGGAGCAAAGTCGTTGAGATTCCAGGGGTCCGCCATGCCTGGATGGAGTTCGAAGAGACCCTGATCCCCCCTTTAGACGACATTGATGATCCCAACTACCGTGTCTACCGCAATACCAAACGCCCGAGTGACTATTTTTCCACTACAGCCATACACCATTTTCAGCTTCGGCCACTTATTCAGCCGCATACCTTTGTCGGACTCGGGTTGCTTTTCACTTTTCTAGGGTTGGTTGCCGCACTCACAGAGACTGGCGCTGCCTTTGCGAACGCAAATGCAGATGAGCTGCAAAAAGCACTCAAAAGCCTTCTCGAAATAGCCGGAACTAAATTCTGGGCATCCGTGGGCGGCCTGCTTACTTCGATTCTGGTGGGCGCAGCTGTTTCTGGTTTTAGCGCCAGCATACGTAAGAGCCTACATATCATTTGTGACTTGTTAGAGGAACGGCTGCTCTACGCTAACCATGAACGGATTGCTGTCGACCAATATGGTCACTCCCAACGTCAGACCCGACGTCTCGAAGAGATGTCTACCGAGATCACCGTTGCGCTCGGTAACCGAATCAGCGATGCAATCTCAGAGCTTCCCCCAATGCTTTCAAGTTCACTGGGGGAAACGATGCAGCCCATTACAGAAGAGCTTACAAAAGTGACCGATAAACTCGGTAACGAGAACCTCTCTGCTATTGAGAAAATGACAGATAGCTTTGCCAATAAGATAACCGGCTCCAGCGGCGAAGCGATGAATAGTGTCACCATCCAACTGGAAGCGTTAGTAAAAACACTCGAGTCAACGGCATCACAGTTGAGCGGCGGTGGAAACAATCTAACAACTGGGCTCGAGCAAGCAATAGCTGGTATCAACTCGACCATGATGGAGGTTGCTAAGCAACTGAAGGAAACCACTTCTCAGGCAGGCGATCAATTCAAAACTGACGCAGGTGAGGCATCTTCTGGACTCAAGGAGGTGATTTCGGAAATGCGGGCCCAGCAGCAGGCTAGCGTTGAGCAGATGCACGCCATGACCCAGGCCCTGAACGACATGAGCACAAAGGTGTCGCGTTCAGTGGAAGAACTCATAGAGCGTTCAGGCACTGAGCTAAGTGAATCTATTAAGGGGAGTGTTAAGGGCACGTCTGAAACGGTTGAAAACGCTTTGCGGTCACTTGGTGATGTCATTGAGGGAAGAGTCACCACCGCGACAAAGACAGCACAAAATTCGTTTACCAGTTCATTTGCTTCATTACAGCAGCAGCTCAATGATACCAGTGAAGGTTTGACCACCAGTATTAATGGCTGGCGCACCCACCTCAACGAGATATCGACACGTTTCGAAACGATTTCAGGTCAGTTGGCGCAGCAGGTTGGTGCTATTTCTAATGTAAATGAGCAAATAGGGCGATCTGGTCTTAACTTCCAGCAGTCTGCGCGAGCAGTACAAGAGGCATCAGCCCCATTAACCCAGGCTTCACGCCAACTGGACCAATCCATGACTCAGATGTCTGGACTAATAGAGTCAACACTAAACGAAACACGTACCGCATCAGCAGCAATGGAGGAGCACATTAAAATCATGGCCGGCTCTGTCGCCGCTCTTCAGTCTGCATGGGAACGTAATGGCCAACACCTGACAAACGTAGATACTGAACTGGAGAATGCTTTCCGCCAAGTATCTAAACACCTAAGTGATAGTTTGAGCCAACTCAGTTCCTTTGCGAGCGAGCTCGACACCAATCTATCGGAAAGCGTCGGCAAACTCAGCGGATTCGTTCTTGAAGTCAGCGAACTTGTCGAAGAGCTGAGTGAATCGCAGCGGCCTCGTCACTGAGTGAGTGTGTAGATATGGATCAGCAGGGGCACGATGGCAACTACTTCATTTCGATGACTGACATGATGGTGGGGGTGTTGTTCGTCTTCATCATTATCGTGTCTTATTTCGTTATGGAGCTGCAAAAGACGGTCGAGAATAATGACGTTATCTCACGAACTGCGCACGAAAGAATTGTCGAGCGGAAAGACAAAGAGATAGCCCTTCTAAAGGAAGAGATAGAAAAGCTTAAGCGAAAATCCTGGGAGCTCTATGCCGCAGCGGCAAATAACAAACGAAGTGAAATCATTCAGTCAATTTCGCAGAAGCTCGAGCAGCAGGGCATTAAGGTCAATGTAGACTTGGAAGTGGGTGTCATCAGGCTCGAAGGGGACGGGCTGTTTAACCAGACAAGCTCGAACCTGAGTGAGCGGGTAGGTGCCGTTGAACTCATTAATCAGTTATCAGGGGCACTGTACGATAGCATCAGGTGTTACGGCCTTCACAAAGAAGAGGGGCTAAAACCATCACTCCCTGAAGATTTCGAATCCTGCAACCCGGACCAGGTCTTCATAGAAGCCGTGTATGTAGAAGGACACTCTGATTCAGACCGCCTACGCGGTACGCTTAAAGACGGTAGTCGCAACAATTTAGAGCTGAGTGCTCGAAGAGCAACGAATACCTATGCCCAGATGGTCTCTTTTACACCATCACTCACGAAGATCGTAAACCCGTTTGACCAGCAGGCATTAAGTACCGCCGCGTACGGCTCGCAGCGCCCGATTAAAGAGGGATATTCAACCGCTGCGAAAGCAGCGAACCGCCGCATAGATTTGCGTTTTGTGATGTATCTACCAAAGGATGAAGCAGCCCGGGCTAGCCTGCAATCAAGGATAGAGCGTCTGCAATGAGCGTAAAAGAACTGTTAGACACTTTCGATCCATCGATACGCTTCTCAATTCACCTGCCATCGAAAAGCAGGTTGAAGCAGGCCTCCATCAAGCTCGAGAGAGATCTTGATGTGCAGTCTACGAGTGTTTCTATTCCTGATCAACTCATCAAGGAGACTGCATCTCTTGTATCAGAGGGGCAGACCAGCCGAATTCCACAGCGGACCCTTCGCCTGTTCTGTGTTGCAGGCTTAGCCAGTTTTTGTGACATTAGCGAAGCAAAAGGGGCGGTTCAAAATCTTCTTGGAGAAGTTGAAAAACGCGCAAAGAGATCGCTTTTGAGAGCGCTATTGAATGGTTATCTGCAAATCGCAGACTTGGACTATGTCTGGACCGGTGCCATTAGACGTTTCCTCAAAAGACATAGCGACGAACTGCCAGAACGCTGGCGCCAGCGTTGCGAAGACTATGGGCTGCTTGATGAATCCCCCTGCCGGTCGCTTGTTTATTCCTTTAAGGCGGTTGACGTAAATTTCGATCGTCAATTGCATGAGGCTGGGGTTACTGGGTCACTCTACACAAATGGTATCGGCGCATGCGTACTGAGCGCGATATGTGACGAGTTGAGCCAAGGAGAGTGGCTAACTGAAGCAAAGGCAGAGGAGCTATTAGCCCGCTTTCTGTTTTACTTGGCACCACAAGACAAACTCTTGTTTTTGGGTAGCAAGAACCAGGTAAAGATAGTCCGTGCCTTACTGACGCCCTGCCTAGATGGAGGGGTTAGCCAACAACTGACGCGGCGTATCCAGCATTTCTTGTTGACTGCATACTCTGATCCTCGAGTAAACCCGGGTAAGTGGGGCCAGGTTCCAACTGAGTTGGTCGAGCTATTAAAACGTTGGCTTACGAAGCAAGCCATGGGCTTGTTGATCGAGGTGCTAAATAAAACGGCGGATGACCACCACTGGGACTCCAGACACGACTTCTGGAATTACTATCTGGACAACGATCTGGTCGATGAAGCGTGGGTGGCTTTTGGACCCAATGCCTACCAGCAGGCGACAGATCTGATTCGTTTTGATAGTGATTTTGTGGCCGGGACCTTTGCACAGTTAGTAAAAGGTGCAGGGCAGATTCAAGCTAATCACTCTGTTTTACTCATGCGGATTGATAGTGTTGTGATCGCCGAGTGGACCCACAATGGTATGGTTCGTCTGTGGGACAGGGTGGGTACTGGTAGTCCGCCTTTCTACCGTTCTGTTTATAAATCTGAAGTATTGAGAGGCTCAGCAGGTAACCCACCACAAGATGAGCACAGGCATGATCAACATGGTAGCTGGAAGAATAAGGTTGCGGCCTTCATACAAGCCCGAACAGGTATAAAACACGGTGCGGTTAAAACCTCCACGCATCCCGGGTCCAAAAAGCCTTCTGCCAGTACGAACCGGACCTCGGCGGCTCAGTATCATGCTGTACCCAGCACCACCTCAGGACGGACAGGCAATAGGGGGGCGATCTCCGGGGGGCCTACTACTGGCACCTGTAAATCGTGTGGCAAAACTAAGCCTGCATCTGAGTTTTATTTGTCCCGAAAAAGGCCCGGGCAGCTGACAGTTTTCTGCAAGCAATGCTCCGCCAAAAAATAATAGCGATTTAAGAACGACTTACCATGGCCAAACATGAACTGAAGTACGACCCTGCGCCCGGAGGTATCTACCTTTACCTCACTGAGCAAAAAAGAACGCTGCTTTTGAAGCAAGTGTCGGAAAGGCTCAATGTCGAAAAGTGGGACATTTGCGACGATCTACATTCGCTCAGTGGACTTGCCAAGCTTGCCGCTTTAACGGTGGATCACACCGATAAAACGCTTGATGAGGAGAAAGCCGTCACCGTTCTGCCAGACGGTGATGGGTACTTTATTCCGCACGCTATTGTTGCTGAATTTACCGAAGCTCAGGCTTTATCCTTAGGGCTACCCTCGTCAGTTCCTTTCCAACTTAGGATTGAGACAAACGGCCCTCTTCTTGAGCCAACGACTCACATCAAAGCTCGCTGGTATTCGTCTGGGCGTCAGGTGCAGGCAGAGAAGGTGGGTGCGATTTTGGAAGTCGGCCCCGCCCATTACCGTATACCTGAGCCCCTGTTTTCGTCTTTAGATGCTATCGAGCAGTTCAATACAGCAGATGCAAAGTCGGTTGATGACCGTCTAGAAGCATTGGCGGGAATGTCGGCGCTTTTCCATGGTGAGGCGCGAGACATTGTACATCTGGAAAAAACACTTAAAGACTTGCGCATTAGTCATGCTACAGCGTTTGGGCTGGACTTAAAGCCCGGGTCTGATGGGATTACTTTCGATCCGCTGCTCTTTGGGCAAGAGGTTATAGAAGAGGCAGAGATTACGGGTGAACAGATTAGCGACACATCACATCTGCTGACCGAAAAGCAACAGGAGCGGTTTGCCAGCAGTTTGTTTAAGCAGAGCGACAAGGCAAAACCGAGCTATGTAATTGAACGCGGGACCTATCTCTACATTGACCCATCGTTACGGCCGGCTCTCGAGATAGTAAGAGAGCAACAGCAGGCTGATGCTGCCAGCCGCCGAAATTTCGCAAAAAATCCCTCTGGATACGTTAAGGATCGACTGTTAGGCGAGAATGCTGATGATCCAGAACTGACCGAAGCTTTAGAGAAGTTATTTGTTGAAACTACAGGGTTCTCTGACCGAGTACGAGAGTTAGGGCTTTGGGTACCCAAGGCTATTCCCTGGCTGCAACGTCAACCGAATAGCTGGTTACCCGAAAGTTTTGGACTGAAAATCGGCGATAAGCTTTTTAAGGTTGACGAGAAAGACTTAGATCACTGCCTGGCGTCGGTTAATCAAGCTATAACCAACCAACAGCCAGAAGCTGTATTCCCTGATGGAACCACCGTTCCAGCCTCTGAAGACACGAGATTAGCCTTGGAGTCCCTCCGGGCTGAGCTTCAGCGCAGGACAACAGAGGTTTCAGCAGCAGGCATACTAGACGAACCGGAAGTCCTGCCTGATGAACCGGATCATAAGCCCCTCAAACATGTCCTCATCGTAGAAGAAAACGTCGAAGAAGTTTCATATCTGAAGAGTTATGCGGACCGTTGCGCGTTTTTAACACCCGAAATACCTCAATTACTGAAAAATCCACCGAAACCTCACCAGGTTGAGGGTATAGGCTGGCTTCAAGAGTGCTGGTGCAAAGGGTTTCCAGGAGCTTTATTAGCTGATGATATGGGGTTGGGTAAGACATTCCAAACCTTGGGCTTCATTTCTTGGTTGCAGCAGAAGCGTCAACAGTTAGGCCTACCGAGGCAGCCTGTCTTGATCGTTGCACCGACTAGTCTTCTTAATAACTGGCTTGACGAAGAGACGATGCATCTACACGAGCCAGGTCTTGGTGAACCAGGATTACTTTTCGGCAAAGAACTGAAGATGTTCAAGGGGATGAAGGGTAGTAATGACGTAAAGGAAGGAACAAACACGCTTAAGCTTGCCTCGTTGGCATCTTGCGACTGGCTCCTGACCACTTACGAAACGCTGCGTGACTATCAAATCTCGTTAGGGATGTTACCACTAGCCTGCGTCGTATTCGACGAGATTCAAAGGGTCAAAAACCCGAAATCCCTGACGACTAATGCCTCAAAATCGCTAAATGCAGACTTCACACTAGGCTTGACGGGTACCCCAGTCGAAAACAGTCTTGCAGATCTTTGGTGCATTTTGGATACGCTGTTTCCAGGGTTAATGGGTGATTTGAAGTCGTTTATGAGCGATTACCCTGAGGATGATCATGAAGCACTTGGTAAGCTACGAGCCACTTTGATGGACCGAGCTACAGAAACACCAGCCCCAATGCTACGAAGGTTAAAGCTCGACATCTTGGCCGACTTGCCAGCCAAAACCCAGCATGTACTTGATGAACCGATGCACGGATACCAGGCGGAATGCTACGACACGTTAATCAAGCAAGTAAAAAGAGAAGAGGTAGCGAAAGGTCTTAAACTACTACACCATATGCGCGGCATTTCATTGCATCCTCATGCGCCTGACAGTGCTGCTAGTAACGAAGCTGATAATTACATCGCTGAATCAGCCAGGCTTCGTACGGTGTTCAAGATCCTCGACCAAGTTGCTTCAAGAAATGAAAAAGTGCTCATCTTTGTTGAGTCCCTTTCGATGCAGGAATGGCTATCGTTTGTGATCAAGCAGCGGTACAAGCTCAAACGTCTTCCACCTAGGATTTATGGGGAGACCCCATCCGCCGAACGCAAGCGCCTCGTTGATCGCTTTCAAGAACGCAAAGATGTCTTTGGAGTTATGTTGTTGTCCCCAAAAGCGGGGGGGGTAGGACTGACTATTACGGCTGCAACGCACGTCATACACCTTTCCCGTTGGTGGAATCCGGCTGTCGAGGATCAATGTACCGACCGAGCTTATCGAATAGGGCAGGAGAGAGAGGTCAACGTGTACATTCCAAGGGCAATACATCCACTTTACGGTGATGGTAGCTTTGACGCGATTCTGCATGACCTGCTGGAGCGGAAGCGTACGCTCTCCCGCAATATGCTGATTCCAATGGAAAGTAAAGGCGATATCGACGAGTTTTTTAGCAAGCTCTAAAGTTGGAATTTAACGATGGTATTGTCGTTGGTTATACCTGGCTTACTCACTTCAGGGTATAAAGACGACTGTCCCATGTTCGGTGTGCATAGAGCACCAATTCGACACTTAACAAAGCTGAAGGGACGACTGACCCTCATGCACCAATGGTATCTCGTTGGGCTGATTCAATTTCAAGGATGAGATAAGTGATGGCTAATGGCACACTTAAAGTAGCAGAAACTGAAAACCCTCTAGCTGTATTGATTGATGCTGACAATGCGAACCCCAACATAGTCGATGGCCTGCTGAGCGAAATCGCAAAACTGGGGGTAGCAAGCGTCAAGCGCATCTATGGGGATTGGACAATACCAAACCTCAATGGTTGGAAGTTGGTTCTCCTGGAGCATTCGATTCAACCCATCCAACAGTTTCGCTACACGACTGGTAAAAACGCGACCGATAGCGCGATGATCATCGACGCCATGGACTTACTGTACACGGGGCCGTTCAAAGGATTCTGCATTGTATCCAGTGATAGTGACTTTACCCGTTTAGCCTCCCGGCTAAGGGAAGCAGGTAAGGTTGTTTACGGCTTTGGTGAGATGAAAACACCAAAGCCGTTCGTCGCCGCGTGTGATCGTTTCATTTACACCGAGGTATTTACGCCTCAACACTCAGGCTCAGATAACGAAGAGGTTTCATCGGAAGCAGCACTATCTAAACAGACATCAAAGGAGTTGACCTGCTCCCCACTTTCTAAACCAGCAAGCTCTTAGTAATGTTCATCACAGAGAAGGAAGATGAACATGAAGAAGCGATTCACTGAAGAACAGATCATCCCGATCCTGAAAGAAGCGGAAGCAGGCCTGCCAGTCAAAGAGCTGTGTCGGAAGTACAGTATCTCCGACGCCACGTTTTATACGTGGCGTAAAAAGTACGGTGGCATGGAGGTTTCAGAGGCCCGCCGGCTGAAGGCGCTAGAAGATGAGAATGCTCGACTGAAGAAGCTTCTGGCGGAGTCGATGCTCGATACCGAGGCCTTGAAGGCGGCGTTGAACCGAAAGTATTAACCGTCGGGAACAAGCGCGAGGCCGTGCACACGATGCGATCTGAAACAGCAATATCGGAACGCAGGGCCTGTTCACTCGTCGGGTTATGCCGCGCCACACAGCGCTATGAGCCTCGCTACTCCGCCGAGAATGATGCGTTAGCCGAACGGATCCGGGAGCTCGCGTTGGAGCGGCGCCGATTTGGCTATCGGCGCGTCCATCAGCTCTTGCGTCGGGAAGGCATCGAAGTGAACCACAAGAAGGTCTATCGGTTATACCGGCAGGCTGGGTTAGCCGTTCGCAAGCGTAAACGCCGCAAAGGCATAATGCTGGAACGTCAGCCACTGACGCTGCCCGATCGACCCAACCAGACCTGGTCTATGGATTTTGTCATGGATTCACTCTCGAATGGCCGACGCATTAAGTGTCTGACAATCGTGGATGACTTCACGAAAGAGTGCCTGGACATACCGGTTGCACTGGGCATATCAGGTGAACAGGTCTGTCGCTCACTCGATGCTATAGCGGCGTTCAGAGGCTATCCGAGCGCTGTCAGAACGGACCAAGGGCCGGAGTTTACTGGTAAAGCACTGGATCAGTGGGCCTATGAGAATAAGGTGGAACTGATGCTGATACAGCCTGGAAAGCCGATGCAAAACGGGTATATCGAAAGCTTTAATGGCAAGTTCCGGGATGAATGTCTGAATGAGCACTGGTTTGGGGATTTGGCTCAGGCCCGGCGGCTCATCAGTGAATGGCGAGTCGATTATAATGAACAACGACCGCACTCATCACTGGGCTACCAGACCCCGTTGGAGTTCGCATCTGCGTTCCGGAAGCAGGAAATAGACTCAACAACCAACAACATTACTAGAAGCCGGTTGGATTAAATGTTGGGGGCAGGTCAGAGTTACGTGGGAACACGAAGCTTCTTCTAATGATTCGCACTGGCATTGACGCTGCGTCTGATGACAATGGTTGGGCCCACCTTGGTTTTGTAGGTAACTACATTGCAAAGGCCAGTCCTGACTTTGATCCTCGTAACTATGGTTACAAGAAACTAAGTGATTTAGTAGAGGCAATTGGCCTCTTTGAAATCCAATGGGATGGGAAAGTGGTCTTAATCCGTGATGCTAGAAAAAATGGCTCTCGGTAAGTCAGTTTGCATCAAGGAGCGTGAGCTGTATGGGAAAGATATTTCCTTGTCGTGTTGACCAATCCCTTGGAGGGCGTTGTACACCATACTACTGGAACATGAACTCCCTAGGTATTTTTTGCCTTTTCGACTTTGCTATCAAATGAGAGCTCTTTGACCTGATTATAGTCTGCCAACACTATGGGAAATCAAGTTTTTAAAAAATGTCAGTGTACAGTCTCAGTGCCGATAACGTGATTTATCGGCATACCTGTATATGCGCATCACAATTCGTATGTTCAATCTGCGTTTACCGCTGGTTTCGTGCATATGCCTGTGTAGACCCATGAAGCAGAATTCAGCCCGAAACCGGAATCGACCTCAAAGCTGAAATGACCCAATGATAGCCAAAGCCTCTGGCTATCAGGGCTACAGCACATTCTACGAATTCCGATTTGGTGTGAACTAATTCACTTTTAAATCGGAACTGACACGTGTCTTGCTTCTGATAAATGGCGCTGAAGCGCCTATACCTATATTCGTATAATGTATATTATGTTAAATTTGATAACGGACAATAAGGTTCAAGCTCACCCAGGACTGCTTGCATCATCCTCTTCTATGAATCATTTGCTCTTTTATGCGCGCCACACAACTAAGCAACCCATCGATCTGCTTGAGTAGCTCGATCGAATTTTTCTCGGCTGCCAGTACTGTGATATGGGACTCTGCTTGGCTAAGCCCTGTACACTTCCACAGGGCTGTCCAGATAGTTACAAATCAGTCCGGGGTGCAGTTCTACCAACTCTCGAGTAAGTTCCGACTGCACCACGAACATCTGGTGACATGGAGATTGATCAGTCTTGGCAAGAACCTCATAAAGGCGACCTCGGGTCAGTACTTTATGATTGTGGTCGATCAGATCGGCTTCAATCTGAACCAAACTGCCTATCGGGATTGCCTTCCATAGCTGATGGGATTCCAACACCATCTCTGTCCCGATGTCGATGAATTCGGGGCCGAGTGAACACATGGAAGATCACCTGCTGCTACTGGGTCTGTATCCAGTATAGCGCATGCCGAAAATCAGGCCTGTATGATGCCGATGCGCAATGCCAGGTGAATAATTTCGGAACCGTTGTTGAGCTTGAGCTTGCGCAAGATGTTTGCACGGTGTGCATGCACTGTTTTTGGGCTCAGGAAGACAGTCTCGGCAATGGTATTCACGCTACGACCTTCGGCCAGTAATGTGAAGATTTCGAGTTCACGTCGTGTCAGCTGGGAAATCGGAGAAGACTCCACACCCCCTTCCGCATCCTGTGAAATCTGTTCGCTTACTGAGGGAGAAAAGTACGTGCGCCCGGCATAAACCTCGCGAACTGCGTGTACCAGCTCATTCTGGGCGCAACGCTTGGTGACATAACCTTTTACACCGGCTTCGGCTACTCGCAAGGGATAAGGACTGGCCTCCCAGATGGTCAGCACCAGTATGCGGGCCTCAGGATCTCCCAGCATGATGCGTTTGATAGCATCAAGCCCCCCCGTCGTTGAAGATGCTTCCGGGGTGTCTTGATCAGCAGGCATTGCCAGATCCATTACCACGACATCGGGCTTGACGCGCCGGTACAGATCAACTGCCTGACTGCCATTTTCAGCTTCTGCCACAATTTCCATATCTGCCTCTTTGAGCAGCATGTGCTGAAAACCTGCTCTTACGATCGAGTGGTCATCTACCAGCAGAATACGGATCTTGTTGTTCATGTCGGGGCCTCTTGCATCACACGCGGGAAAGATTAACAGATTCGGACTGACGCGACATTGTGACTGCACTACCTTTTGGTCTAGTTGCTTTTGGCCTAGTTGCCTCTGTATTCGGCACCCCGATACACACCACATGTATCCAGATCGACGGCTTCTGCAGACAAGCCACTTCCGTCATCAAGATGAGCGGGCACAGCAACCAGATCATCACTGAACCCGATCAATCTAATACCCTCTTTCTCGCAATGTGCAAGCACCTTCTCCAGTGCCTTGAGAACAGCTTCCTGTCGATCGTTAAACCGGTCCGTCTTTTGATTATCGCGCCGCTTTCGACTGGTTACCGAACGCAAAACATAATCCGAGTCGTCCAATAATTGCACAGTCAGGCCTGGCAGCTTTTCACGAACCAGGATTGCCTTGGCAACCTCGAACAGACCGGCATCAGTACAGCTGATTACATCGCCATAGCGACATGCTTTCAGGCGTTCTGTAACGTCTTTTACCTTGGTGCTAGGCTCTAGGTAAAACTCCATATAAACAATACCCTGCGGGTTTATTGGAAGGCAGTTTATTAAGTGTTGCAGAGTCAGTTGCGCGCCTTGTATGCCGCATTTTCCTTACTGAGCTGGTCGTTCTGACGCCTCAGTCGCTGAAGCTCCTCTTCCTGAATACGCGTCTGTACCTTTAGCTCGATAATGGCTTCATCGTGCATGCCCTGATGGCTGCTTAGCTTCTTGAGTTGCTTTATTTCATGCAGCGCCCGGTCTCTTTCCATGCTGAGCCTGATGTGCTGTTCCTCTGCCTCCAGGAGACGTTTCTCAAGCATGTGTTTCTCATCAGCCAAACGTTCGCAACGCTCCAGTAACCGCGCATTCTGCTTTTGTGCCTCCAGCAATGCAGCTTCCCCGCCAGATCTCTGCGTCTCGGCAGCCTGCTTCAACTCAGCCTGTTGCCGCTCGATTTCGGCTCTTTGCTGATTGAAGCGGTGTTCTGCGTACGCCAGAGCACGATTCCATGTCTGGTTTGCCAGTTGAACCACCGGCTCGGGGAGTTCAGGGTGCTCGTTTCGTCGTTGTACACGCTCAGCGAGAGTATGCCACCAATCATTCAACGCGCGATTGATTGTTGTCAGGCTACCGGTACCAAGGCGTTCACGTACATTCTGCTGCGTGGGGCGTATGCCCTCCTCAAGCAGCTTATCTGCAATTTCTATCGCTCTGCTGTGGGTGTCATTTTTTCTGGTCATAAAGTACCGGATATGTATTGATAATACGTATTGCCATGCAGCCTTTATTTAACGACCTCTGCCGTTCCCACGCAAGTAGTTGTGTCTTAATACGTTCCCAAAGGTGCGATTTATTCTAAGATGTCACTATGGCGGCAAAGGAGACTGACAGATGCCTATTAGAATTGCGATTAATGGTTATGGCCGTATCGGCCGAAATATTCTGCGCGCACTCTTTGAAAGTGGACGACAAGAAGAATTTCAGATCGTTGCTATCAATGATCTTGGCGATGCAGCTATCAGCGCCCATCTGACCCAGTTTGATTCTGTACATGGCCGTTTCATGTGGCCTGTAAGCACATCTGATAATCACTTGCTGGTCGGTGATTATCGCATCCCCATGCTGCAACAGGCCGATCCCCATGCCCTGCCCTGGCGCGATCTGGATGTTGATATCGTACTCGAGTGCACCGGTCGCTTTACTTCAAAAGAGCAGGCAGAGATTCATATTCAACAGGGTGCACGAAAGGTTCTGGTTTCAGCTCCCGCCAAGGATGCAGATGCTACTGTTGTCTTTGGTGTCAATGAATCCACTTTGACGGCCTCAGATCTCATTGTCTCAAATGCATCATGCACAACGAATTGTCTGGCCCCCATGGCTAAAGTGCTCAATGATGGCTTGGGAATCACTCAAGGCCTGATGACAACCATTCACGCTTACACTAATGATCAACATCTGACTGATGTCTACCATACCGACCTCTATCGTGCGCGTGCAGCCGCCCTGTCCATGATCCCGACCAAAACCGGCGCAGCGAAAGCGGTTGGTTTGGTACTGCCGGAGTTGAACGGCAAACTGTCCGGGCTGGCTGTGCGCGTACCAACAGCTAATGTGTCTTTGGTTGATCTTACATTTACAGCTGAACGTGAAACTTCGGTTGAAGAAGTCAATGACTTGATGCGTCAGGCGTCAATTTCGGATCTACGCGACATTATTGAATACAATGAAACACCCCTCGTTTCAGTTGATTTCAACCACCACAGTGCCTCTTGTATTTTCGACAGCCTTCAAACACACGTAAGCGGCAGAATGGTTAAGGTTTTTGCCTGGTATGACAATGAATGGGGCTTCTCTAACCGGATGCTTGATACTGCGGCGTGCATGGCACGCCTCTAATTGAATTGAGCGCGTATTGGTCATTGACTTTCCAGACTGGGGAAGTCACAATGCGCGCTTAACGCATTGATTAAAAAGGCTACCTGCTTTTTTATGGCGTCTCCCCCAGCCCGGATGGTGAAATTGGTAGACACAAGGGATTTAAAATCCCTCGGCCTTTGGCTGTACCGGTTCGAGTCCGGTTCCGGGCACCAATCTAAGATAAACGCCCTGTGCCTTTTTTCTCACATTTGATGTCTTTATCTATTCTTGATCGGCAGTTTTTCTGCCAGGTTTGATCATTATGACCGATAGCTGTGATGTTTCTGCTTTTCTTATGGGGCTCGAGCCTGAGCAGCTTGAAAGTATCAAGCTGAAGCTGGAAAAGCTTATTAAGCAAAGACACGAAGAAAGAGAAAAACAGCAGCAAGCACACCTTAACCGCCCCAAACTCCCCCCTACTTTCCACGACCTGGACACGCTTGCCGCGAATACAGGCCTTGATCTGAGTGGTCTCATCAAAGATATTAAGCGTCGCACCTGAGCGGCTATTGGTCTTTCCATCCCATCCATTTATAATCCCCCCCATCGCAGGAGAGAGAGTGGCTTCTTAGTCATTCCGCCGAAGGCGCAAACTCCCATAATCGCTCAGGCTCATGTACTGCGATCATCAGTTCTAACACGTCGACTGGAGAGAGGCTGGATCCTACCAGCCCACCGAAGGGGCAATGCGGCATCGACCGCTCAAACTCTCAGGTAACCGGACAGAGGGAGAGGCGAAAATCATTCCCAAGAGGGAGGTTTTTTCGTGCTCACCTATATCTATATCATCGCGATTATCGCTGAAGGCATGTCGGGCGCCCTTGCTGCCGGAAGACGCAACATGGATATCTTTGGCGTGGGTGTCATTGCATTTATTACGGCACTTGGGGGCGGGACGATCCGCGACATCCTTCTGGGTAACTTCCCGGTTTCGTGGACACAGCATCCATCCTATATCTACCTGACAGTTTCTGCCGGCCTTCTCACCATTGTTATTGCGCGCTTTATGCATCATCTGCATAAGCTTTTCCTGCTGCTGGATGCGATGGGACTGATCGCCTTCACGATTATAGGCTGCAACGTCGCCCTCAATCTGGAGTACAACCTGGCAGTCGTCGTAATGGCAGGCATGATTACCGGCATTTTTGGCGGCATCCTTCGTGACGTGCTATGTCAGCGTGTCCCCGTCGTGTTTCGCCACGAGCTTTATGCGAGCGTCTCTCTGCTGGTTGCCCTTCTTTATTTGCAGCTTAATGCCATGGGCATTGAAGAAGATATAAATCTGATTGCCTCATTTGCATTCGGACTAACCATCAGGTTAGCAGCACTTTATTGGCGATGGTCATTACCGACGTTCAGATACGAACCGAATCGCTGGAAGTAATAACGCAGGGGTGCTCAAAAGCGCCCTTTTTATATGCGGTGAGCATGAACACAAGTCAAACAAAGCCTGAACGAATACTTGAGATCGTGACGGCTTGGGCTTGGGAAATACCGGATGCGCTTTGTTGAGGGCGCTAAGGGAGTGAATGGAGGCTGGAGTCGGAATCGAACCGGCGTACACGGAGTTGCAGTCCGCTGCATGACCACTCTGCCATCCAGCCTCATACTGTTGAATTGGAGCGGGAAACGAGACTCGAACTCGCGACCCCAACCTTGGCAAGGTTGTGCTCTACCAACTGAGCTATTCCCGCGTCTCAACAGTGGATGCGTATTATAGAGAGTTGATTGATACTGTCAACAAGTTAATTTAAACAAAATTTGTTGAGGTTTTAAAAACAAAAACACCGACACTCGGTCGGTTTAACTTCTATAAGACAGTATGAAAATTTCTAACAGCGTAAAACAAGGGAGTGAATGGAGGCTGGAGTCGGAATCGAACCGGCGTACACGGAGTTGCAGTCCGCTGCATGACCACTCTGCCATCCAGCCTCACATATTGTTGAATTGGAGCGGGAAACGAGACTCGAACTCGCGACCCCAACCTTGGCAAGGTTGTGCTCTACCAACTGAGCTATTCCCGCGCCTCAACAATGGAGCGTATTATAAGGCGCTCCGCCTTCATGTCAACTGTTTTACAAAAAAAATACTTGAAAAGTGCTTAAAAATTAACCACTTACTCAGATATCTTCACTTAGATGCGGCCATGCTGCACGTAAATAAACCAGCATGGACCAGAGAGTCAGAGCTGCAGCGCCATAAAGCGCCAAGATACCGAGCAATGACAGTAGTGATTCCAGTGGAGCAGCGATCAGCACCAGAATGGATACCATCTGCAAGGTCGTCTTGATCTTGCCAATCATCGAGACGGCAACACTGGCACGCTGTCCTAGCTCTGCCATCCACTCTCTCAAGGCTGAAATCACAATCTCGCGTCCGATAATGACAATAGCCGGAATGGTTACAATAGGATTGGCATAGGCCTCTACCAGCAATACCAGCGCTGCCGCGACCATCAATTTATCCGCAACCGGATCCAGGAAGGCGCCAAAAGGCGAGCTCTGGTTCAAACGACGAGCCAGATAACCATCGAACCAGTCCGTCACCGCCGCGAGTCCAAATATCCCCGATGCAAGCCAAGGAGCCCAGCCATATGGCAGGTAATAAACCAGTATGAAGACCGGTATCAACACAATACGCAGTAGCGTAAGCAGATTAGGTATTTTGATTGTCAGCAAAAGAGTATCCCGTTACATCCTGGTCAACTTTCGGGGTGGAGCGCTGCATATATTTCCTGTGCTAGCGTCCGGCTTATACTAGAGACTTTAGCGATTTCTTCAATACTGGCGCGCTCGACCTCTTTGATTCCGCCAAAGTGGCGAAGCAGCTCTCTCCGTCGTTTGGGGCCGACTCCTGGTATTTCTTCCAGCATCGATCGCTTTCGTGCTTTTCCTCGCTGGGCTCGGTGCCCTGCAATTGCAAAGCGATGTGATTCATCTCGAATGTGCTGAAGCAAGTGTAGTGCCGGTGAATCGGACGCCAAAAGACTTTCTTCACCCGTATCTCCCCGAATCAGAATCTCAAAACCCGCTTTACGTGTGGGCCCCTTGGCAATGCCTACGACGGTAATTTCATTGATCTGTAAACTCTCAAGTACGTCCATGGCCTGAGCCACCTGTCCCTTTCCGCCGTCAATAATCAGCAGTTCAGGTAATGCACCCTCTCCTTTTTTCACCTTTGTATATCGGCGGGTCAGGGCCTGATGCATTGCGGCATAGTCGTCTCCCGGGGTAATCCCGTCGATATTGAAGCGACGGTAATCACTCTTTTTGGGTCCGTCCCGGTCAAATACGACGCAGGAGGCTACGGTGGCCTCACCTGAGCTGTGGCTGATATCAAAGCATTCCAGCCGCGTGGGCATACTATCCAGTGACAATGCGTCCTGCAGACTCAGGAAGCGGTTGTAAACGTTCTGCTTGCTGGCCAAATGGCTACTGAGTTGTTGCTCAGCGTTTGTCTGAGCCAATCGTTGCCAACCTGCACGCTCACCTCTCACGCTGTGCTGAACTGCTACTTTGCGACCGCGGCGCTGCTCCAGGGCCTGCTGAACGCATTCAGCGTCGGTGATCGCTACCGATGTAATTACCAGGGGGGGGATTTCACGCGGACCTGACAGATAAAATTGAGCAACAAAGGAAGACAGCACTTCATCAGCACTGTCCTCGATCGATACTTTGGGGTGGTATGCCTTGCTGCCGATTACGCGGCCTGCACGTACAAAAAGCGCGTGGATGGAAACGCCTCCCGGCTGAATGGCGCATCCGAAAATATCAGCATCTCCAGACTGGCCCGATACATACTGTTGCTCTTGTACCTGCTGAAGCGCACTGATCTGATCGCGCAGTTGAGCAGCACGTTCAAAATCAAGTCGCTGGGCTGCGGCATCCATTTCTTCGCCCAGCGTTTGCATAATTTCGTGATTTCGCCCTTCCAGAAACAACATGGCATTGTTGAGGTCCTGTCGATATTCACTCTCCGGGATCAGATCTACACAGGGTGCAGTACAGCGCTTGATCTGATACTGGAGACAGGGACGAGAGCGGTTGCGAAAGAAGCTGTCTTCACACTGCCGTATGCGAAACACTTTCTGCAACAGATTCAAGCTCTCGCGAACTGCGCCAGAGCTTGGATAAGGGCCGAAATAGCGCCCTTTTTGTCGCCCTGTACCGCGACGAAACCGAATTGCTGGAAATTGATCCCGATCTGAAACGAAGATATAGGGATAGGATTTATCATCGCGCAGCAGGATATTGTAAGGCGGGCGTTGCTGCTTGATGAGGTTTTGTTCCAGGAGCAACGCTTCCGTCTCACTCCCCGTAACGGTCACCTCTATTCGGCTGATGCGAGCCACCAGTGCCTGTGTCTTGGGACTCAAACCCGTTGTGCGAAAATAGCTACTGACGCGATTGCGCAGATTCTTGGCCTTGCCGACATACAGAATCTTATCCGCCTCGTCATACATCTGGTAGATGCCTGGGCGGCGCGTCAGTCCCTTTAGAAAGGATTTGCTATCAAACTCGGTCACTGGGCTGTATTTCGGTGGTGTCAGCCAACGGCGTTGAGGGTTTTGTTAGCATCCATGTGCAGATGCGTTGCTTCCGTATGAATGCGCTGCAGTTGCTCCCTAGTGGTATCCAGAATGCCGGCGCCTCGGGACAGTGAAACCTCAAGATAGGCGCCAATTTCGGCGTAATAATACAGGCGAGCATCGAAGGACCGTGCGCGCTTGAGTTTGCTTAGTGAAATTTGCGCGCCATTGACGAGAATGGTGTTTATATCGTTATCGGACAGTAACGGATGGCGCTCTTTATCACTTTGCTGGGCGGCAGAATCCAGACGGGATCGGCTGTTGACAGTCATAACAACTCCTTGAGCGCGGTGGGATAAAACATGTGCCGGAGTTGTCTCCGGCACAATATGCAGACTTACTTCTGCTGCTGAGCGCGTGCAGCGTCTTTGGCAATTTCACGCTTCATGAAGCGCAGGCCAAAAAAGCTGATTACCAGCATCGCTGCGACGATCAGAATGCTTGGAGCAAAAGAGATCATGCTGTATTTGTCGATATCGAACATAGAACTACCTCTGTTGTAATCATTCTAGTTGGGATACACAAAACGCAGCATTATCGAGACTTTAACCCTCTTTCTCAAGCCTTTTCAGGAGGCTTGATGTGTCAAGCCTACCACCGCCATTCGCCTGGATGTCGGCATAGAATTGATCAACCAAAGCCGTCACCGGTAAGCGTGCTCCATTGCGCCTGGCCTCACTCAATGCAATTTGGAGATCCTTGCGCATCCAGTCGACAGCAAAACCGAAGTCATACTCCCCCTTGAGCATGGTTTTATGTCTATTGATCATCTGCCAGGAACCAGCGGCTCCGTGTTGAATCACGTCAAAAACAGCTTCACCATCAAGCCCTGATTGATGAACGAAATGGACTGCTTCCGCAAGCCCCTGGACAAGACCGGCAATCGCTATCTGGTTGACCATTTTTGCCAGCTGGCCGCTCCCTGCTGGTCCCAACAGCTTCTGCGAGCGGGCGTAGGCCTGAAGTACAGACTCTGCGCGTGCATAATCGGCTGCTGTACCGCCAACCATGACGCTCAATGCGCCATTCTCGGCTCCGGCCTGGCCACCTGAAACAGGTGCATCCAGAAAGCCAAGAGATTGCTGACGGGTCAGTCCGTCCAGCTTGCGAGCCACTTCAGCAGAGGCTGTGGTATGGTCAATGAGAAGACTGCCTGGTTGCATGGTGCTCAAGACACCCTGCGCACCCGTGGTCACCTCCAGCAAATCGTCATCGTTGCCGACGCAGGTAAATACAAACTCGGCACCTTCGGCTGCTTTTGCCGGGGTTGGAGCAGATGAGCCCTTGTACTTTTCTACCCAGCGCTCCGCTTTCTGGGCGGTTCTGTTATAGACGCACACGTCATGCCCTGCATTGGCCAGGTGTCCAGCCATTGGGAAACCCATCACACCGAGCCCGATAAATGCAATCTTAGCCATACGACGCCTCCTGTTGTGCGTTGTTATTTGTTCTGGGTAGCATAGACTGCGGCCGCGGCCGCCGCTGCCCGACCAGCATGAATGGCAGCGCCCTGCTCAAGCAGCGTATTTTCAAGTGCATCCAGACAAAGCATGACATGGCGACGGGTGCATGAGGTGCCCATCAAGCCTACGCGCCACACCTTTCCAGCCAAGGCGCCAAGCCCTGCACCAATTTCCAGACCATAATTTTCCAACATTTGGCCACGCGCTTTTGCATCATCAATACCTTCGGGTATGGCAACAGAATTGAGCTGTGGCAAGCGGATATCAGCTGCAACCGACATCTGAAGGCCCATCGCTTCCAAGCCGTTACGCAGTGCCTCATGATGTGTTTCATGACGCTTCCATGCGTTTTCAATGCCCTCTTCCTGCAGCATTACCAAAGCTTCATGAAGGCCATAAAGAGCATTCACAGGCGCCGTATGATGGTAGGCACGCTTCTGTCCGCCACCCCAATAGCCCATCACCAGCGTTTTATCGAGGAACCAGCTTGGAATGCGAGTATTGCGCTTACTGACTTTATCCAGCGCGCGCTCGCTGAAGGTGACCGGCGAAATGCCAGGTGGCGCAGACAGGCACTTCTGAGTCCCAGAATAAAGTGCATCAATCCCCCAGGCATCCACTTCCAGTTCGATGCCGCCAAGGGATGTCACGGCATCCACAATGGTCAGACACCCATAGTCTCGTGCAAGGCGGCACAGCGCCTGGGCATCAGATCGAACACCCGTTGATGTTTCGGCATGCACAAAGGCCAGAGCCTTGATATCGTCATGCTGCTCCATCACAGCACGTACTTTTTCAACGCTGACAGCATCACCCCAAGCGTCTTCCACCATGAGTGCAATGCCGCCAAAACGCTCCACGTTTTCCTTCATGCGGCCACCAAAAACCCCGTTCTGGCAGACGATAATCTTGTCACCGGGCTCGACCAGGTTTACAAAACAAGCCTCCATGCCGGCAGAGCCTGGAGCGGAAACCGGCATTGTCAGGGGATTATCAGTGCGTAAGGCGTACTGCAAAAGCTGCTTGATCTCATCCATCATTCCGACGAATGCAGGATCCAGATGCCCTATGGTTGGTCGGGCCATCGCCGCCAGTACTCGGGGATGCACATCGGAAGGGCCTGGCCCCATGAGTGTTCGCATTGGCGGATAGAAGGACTTGATCATGTTTATTCCTTTAAAACAGTAAGTTATGTTTTTTATTTAATGTTTTGAGTGATACTCGGCTATGCGTTGCACCAGTGCCATTACCATCTCTGCAGAGTGCTTGGCAGCCGTATCCAGAAATTGCTCGAATGACAGATTGGACTCCTTGCCGGCAATGTCCGAAAGTGCCCGAATGACAATAAATGGTGTCTCGAACTGGTGGCAGGTTTGAGCGATTGCAGCAGCCTCCATCTCAACCGCCTGCATGGCAGGAAATATCTTGCGGGTATGAGCAACACGCTCGGGGCAGTTCATGAAGCTGTCGCCGGTGGCAATCAGGCCGCGAACAGTGTTTGTGTGCGGCAGTTGTGAAATGCACTCCTCTGCCATCCGAGCCAGTAAGGGATCTGCCGTAAATGCAGGCGGTAAGCCTGGAACCTGACCAGGCTCATAGCCAAACACGGTCACATCAACGTCATGGTGCCGCACTTCATCAGAAATAACGACATCTCCCACGTTAAGACGACTGTCAAAGCCGCCCGCAGAGCCAGTATTGATTACGCAGTCAGGTGAAAAGGCCTGCAGTAGCAGCGTAGTGCCGATCGCTGCGTTAACCTTGCCGATACCTGACTTGAGGAGAACCACCTCTACACCGTGCATTGTGCCCGTGTAGAAGTCAAAGCCGCATATTGAGCGAGACTCGAGGTCATCAAGACTATTTTTCAGCAGTTCGATTTCCTGATCCATTGCCCCGATGAGGGCTATGCGAGGCGGTCGGTCGAGACCCTTGAGTTGCTCTGCGAAGGAAGAATTTGTTGTCATTAGCTGTGTGTACTTTTGGCGTGGTTGTATGCAAAAACGCATGCTACCACGCTCGAGTCAATTGGCAATTTTTTACACCCCGCCAAGACTAAGATAGGGGCACTCAAGATTCATTTGTATTATTAATACATAATATGTATCTAATACTTTGAGTGTATGCTGAGGAGGTATTAATGTTTGACACCTGCAAACAACCCATTAGAATGGATAACGCTTAAAAGTAAGAAGATATTTACCCGCGTCCATTTCGAAGTCCCGCCTTGTCGTTGACTCGTCCTGAGCCTCAAAGAGTAGATAGAACACCACTTTTAGAGCATTTTTTTTCGGGTAATCCCGGCACATTCAAGTTTTAGGAAGAACAGCATGTCTACTACTACCGGCACTGTAAAATGGTTCAACGAAACTAAAGGCTTCGGCTTCATCGAACAGGAAAACGGCCCGGACGTTTTTGCTCACTTCAGCGCTATCCAGGGCAGCGGCTTCAAAACCCTGCAGGAAGGCCAGAAAGTTCAGTTTACTGTGACTCAGGGCCAGAAAGGTCCTCAGGCTGAGAACATCGTCGCTCTGTAATGTACTGAGCTGACAAAAAAAGCGATCCGAAGGGATCGCTTTTTTTGTGCCCGTCTCAGACGGTTGCCTTTGCCTTGCTTTGAGTACGTGGGCGGCGCCGCGCCGGCTTTGGCGTACCAGGAGTACGCTGCCCATCTTTATGCTCTGGTCGTGCGGATTTATGATTTTTATGATGAGGCCTGCGCTTGCTGTGCGCACCAGGCTTTGCTGATGCATCCGGCAGCGGATGAACAGGCTCGAAGCCTTCTACAATTCGCCGCTCGATGGTTTGTCGTGTGAGGCGCTCAATCCCACCCAGCAGGTCGCTTTCATCCAGGCAAACAAGCGATATGGCCTGACCACTGGCGCCCGCTCGCCCCGTACGGCCTATACGATGAACGTAATCTTCCGCTACATTGGGCAGCTCAAAGTTGACAACCTGCGGCAGCTGGTCAATATCCAGCCCTCGAGCCGCAATATCAGTGGCAACAAGCGCTCGCACCTCACCATTCTTGAAGCCTGACAACGCCTTGGTGCGAGCTCCCTGGCTTTTATTTCCATGGATGGCTGCGGCACTAATCCCCGCCTCATCCAGAAAGCGAGTCAGGCGATTGGCGCCATGCTTGGTTTTGGTGAAGACAAGCACCTGCTCCCAGTTTCCATCTTCGATCAACTTCAACAGCAATTTTGGCTTTTGCTTCTTATCGACCGGATAAACGAACTGGGTAACAGTCTTGGCGGTACTGTTGCTAGGAGTAACAGAGACTTCCACAGGATCGTGGATCAACTCCTTGGCGAGTTTACGAATTGGATCCGAGAATGTTGCCGAAAACATCAAGTTTTGACGTTTCGACGGCAATAACTGAATGATCTTTCGAATATCACGAATAAACCCCATATCAAGCATGCGATCAGCCTCGTCCAGCACGAACGTTTCAATGCTGTCGAATCGAATGGCATTTTGCTGATATAAGTCGAGCAGACGACCAGGGGTTGCGACAAGCACATCCACGCCGCCTCTAAGCTTCATCATCTGAGGATTAATCTTCACTCCACCGAAGACAACGGCTGATTTCAGGGAGAGATATTTGCCATAGGTGGCTACGCTCTCCGCTACCTGAGCGGCCAGTTCACGCGTGGGTGTCAGGATCAACACGCGAGCCCGATTACCTTTTGCCGGCTTGCCCTGGCTAAGCTGCTCGAGGATCGGCAAGGTAAAGCCGGCGGTCTTTCCGGTGCCGGTCTGCGCGGCGGCCATGACGTCGCGGCCGGATAATACCGCAGGGATCGCCTGTTGCTGAATCGGTGAAGGTATAGTGTACTGCTGCTCGGCAACAGCCTTAAGCAATGGAGCGGATAACCCCAGTGAGGCAAAACTCATTCAGTGATCTCTTGGTTATGAAAGGATGGCAGCATCTTGGGTGCCAGCCTGAGCCCGGAAGCGATTTCCAGGCTGGAGGTGTTAGGACGTCAAGCTTACAGTAACCTGGCCAAGTTGACTATGACTATCGCGAAGCCTCTGCTTTTCCTGACGGGCTTTGCTAAGATATGGCATCAGCATCACCTGAGAGTGGCGGTCAGTTGTTGGCAAACCAGGTGAGAACATGCTCTTAAGTATTTATCAAACAAAGGCTTTTTAATGAACGTCGAGAGTTTTAACTTTAATCACACTAAAGTTGTGGCCCCATATGTCCGCCTGGTCGGTGTGACCGAAGGCGAGAAAGACCGAGTCCACAAATACGACGTGCGCTTCTGCCAGCCCAACCAGGCTCATATGCCCATGCCGTCATTGCACTCCCTGGAACATATGATTGCCGAACTGATTCGTAACCATCTGGATTGCGTGCTTGATTTCAGCCCTATGGGTTGCCAGACAGGCTTCTACCTTTCCGTTCTCAACCACGACAATTACCAGGAGATTCTGGACGTTTTTGCTCGCACACTCGAAGATGTGCTGGCAGCAACCGAAGTGCCGGCCTGTAACGAACTGCAGTGTGGCTGGGCGGCCAGTCATGATCTTGAAGGCGCCAAAGCAATCGCGCGTGAGATGCTCAATCGCCGTGATGAATGGCCACAAGTGTTTGCAGATGAGAATGACCCGGACAACTGGTTGTCCTGATCAACCTCCGGTTACTGACCAGATACCCTGTCAGTAACCGGATAGCCCTCCAGCCAGCCGAGCTGTTCAAACAGGCTCTTCACATCCTCGGCAATACTGGCTTCAATATGCATTCTGCGCCCGGTTACAGGGTGCTCAAACTCAATCTCCGTCGCCATCAACAGCATTCGATGTAAGTCGAAGTGTTCTCGAAACAGACGGTTATGGCGCCCTTCCCCGTGTTTGGTATCTCCGATGATGGGATGCAGAATGTGCTTCATATGACGGCGAATCTGGTGCTTCCTGCCGGTTGCAGGCTTGACCTCCACCAATGAGTACCGTGCTTCCGGATATCGACCCACCGGGATGGGCAGACTCACGGTGGCAACACGACGATAGCTGGAAATTGCATCCTGAGGTTCTTTGTCAGGGTTTGCGCGAGGGTCTTCACGCTTATCGTGAATAGGCTTGAGAGCATAGTCGATTATCCCGCCCTCTTCTGTCCAGCCTCTCACAACACACAGGTAGGTCTTGTTGACGCTTCTCTCGATGAATTGTTGCTGCAGATGCTGACCCACATCCTTCTTACGGGCAAACAAGATAACCCCCGAGGTTGCTCGATCCAGGCGATGCACGGTGTGAACGGTTTCCCCCGGGTAACGGAGTTTCAACAATGACACCAGGTTGGGGGTTCGTGCCGGGGCAATCCAGCTGGGATGAACCAGTAAGCCGGCCGGCTTATTGATCGCAACAAGGTGTTCGTCTTCGTACAGAATATCGAGCAGATGGGATTCGGACACGGGGAACTCGTAAGGATGAGCACAGTCATATAAGGAAGATTGGCGGAGGGGCAGGGATTCGAACCCTGGGAGCCTCTCGACTCGTCGGTTTTCAAGACCGGTGCTTTCGACCACTCAGCCACCCCTCCGCACGGGTTGAAATTCTACTGGGAATCTTTTTGAAGTCAAACAGCCAAAAAAGTTGAAAAAAAGGTATAAACCCTCATCATTGCAGGCAGAAGGAAATAACTAACGAGGTTCATGATGGATAACGTACGTACAATCGAAACCCGCTCGTCGCACGCGGTGCTGGAGACCAATAAGGTCATCCGCAATACCTATATGCTCTTGGCCATGACGCTGGTGTTCAGCGCCGTGACTGCAGGTATTTCAATGGCGATCAATCCGCCGTTTATGGTGTATCTGGGTAGCGTGCTGCTTAGTTTTGTACTGCTGTTCGTCATCAACCGCAAGCAAAACTCAGCGGCTGCGCTGCCACTGACGTTCGCCTTTACCGGTCTTCTTGGCTTCGGCTTGGGTCCCATTCTGAATCATTATCTGGCGCTGCCGAACGGTGGCCATATCGTGATGACTGCCATGGGTATGACCGCCATTACATTCCTGGGCCTGTCTGCCTACGTCCTTTCTTCTCGTAAGGATTTCAGCTTCATGGGTGGCTTCCTGGCAGCTGGCTCCATGATCCTGATCGTGGCGATGATCGCACTCTTCGTGCTGCCGCTGTTCGGCGTGGATATCTCCGGCATTCAGCTCGCTTTCTCTGCTGCGGTAGTATTGTTGATGTCAAGTTTTATTCTTTACGATACGAGCAACATTGTTAACGGTCGTTACACTAACTATGTGATGGCAACGGTAGGTCTCTACCTGAGTATCTATAACCTGCTGGTGCACCTGCTGAGCCTGGTTGGCGCTTTCAGCGACGACTGATCATTTCAGTGACCACCAGAGCCCCGCAAATCTGTTAAGATTGCGGGGCTTTTTTATTTCAGGGTCAAGGCAGATGATTTATACCCTTGTCGTACATGCGGCCCCCTATCAGTCCGCCGCTGCTGGAACGGCTCTCCGCTTTGCCAAGGCAGCTCTTGCGGCCGGCCATGACATTCACCGTGTATTCTTCTATCGTGACGGCGTTTACAACGCCAGCGCACTGGCCTCTCCGCCTCGTGATGAGCAAAACATCCCTGCGCACTGGCAGCAGCTGGCGCAGGAACATGGTCTTGACATGGTTGTCTGTATAGCCGCAGCGGTTCGACGCGGTGTTCTGGACGCTGGTGAAGCCAAGCGTTATGAAAAGCTCCATCACAACCTGGCTGATGGCTTTGAACTCTCAGGGCTCGGTCAACTGGCAGAAGCCAGTCTGCACTCTGACCGAGTGATTACTTTCGGAGGACAGCGATGAGCCAGAAGTCTATCCTGGTGATCTGTCGCAAGGCGCCCTACGGTTCCTCAGCAGCCCGTGACGCGCTTGACATCGCTCTGAGTGGAACAATATTCGATATCCCGGTATCTCTACTGTTACTCGACGATGCTGTTCTGCAGCTTCTCCCCGATCAGAACAGCAGCCTGGTAGGCGAGAAAAATCTGAATGCAATGCTGGGCGCATTACCTCTGTATGACATCAATCAGGTTTACACCAGCCTGCAGAGTCTGGCGCTGCATGGACTTGAGGCTCAGCGGCTTGAGCCCTGCCCTGTCGCGCTGGATACCACTGAGTTGCATGACCTGATTAAACGCCATGATGTGGTACTGACTGTATGACTCTTCATATTTTGAATACTTCACCCAGTGACCGTAATACGTTTTTGACCTGCGCCCTGGCACTTGCGGAGGACGATACACTTTTGCTGATTGAAGATGGCACATACTGGCTACTGCCTCAGCACAGAAGCGAGCTGGCGCGAGTCCCGGCCCGCGTGGTGGCCCTGGCCCCGGATCGACTTGCGCGGGGCGTAGTCGTAGATAATATGACAGAAGTGGATGATGCCGGCTTTGTTGAGCTGACTGTCCAGCATGATCGCATAGTGAGTTGGTTCTGATATGCAACTTCTCGTAAATGAACATCAGATAGCCCTGGATGATGAAGGCTACCTGTATGATCTTGAGCAGTGGTCACCTGAGGTGGCCCTGTTACTGGCAAAAGAGGAGCAACTGGACCTGACCGAGGCGCACTGGGAGGTCATCTACCTGCTCCGTGATTTTTACCAGCAATATCAGCTCTCACCGGCCATGCGACCGCTGGTCAAGGCTGTTGCTGCCAAGCTGGGCAAGGAAAAGGGACGCAGCATCTACCTGATGAAGCTTTTTCCGGGCAGCCCAGCCAAAGTGGCTGCACGCCTGGCTGGCTTACCCAAACCGGATAATTGTCTGTAACCTGTATGCTGAAATTTGCCGCAAACCTGAGCCTGCTGTTCACTGAGTACCCGCTGATCCAACGCTTTGGCGCTGCTCGGGCCGCCGGATTTGACGCAGTCGAAGTCCAGTTCCCCTACACCCTTACACCTGAAGCGGTCAGGAAGGAACTGCAAGACCATGCGCTCAAAATGGTGTTAATCAACCTGCCGGCCGGCAACTGGGAAGCCGGTGATCGCGGCCTGGCCTGCCTTCCCGGCCGGGAAGACGAGTTTGCGGAATCAGTTGATTTGGCTATCGAATGGGCCAAAACACTTGGGGTCGAGAGGCTCAACTGCCTGGCAGGCGTTCCTCCTGAGAACGTGCCGGCTGAACGAGTGAGCGCCACATTGGCGCACAACTTGAAACTGGCAGCACAAAGATGCGAGGGTGCCGGCATTGAGCTGATGATAGAAGCTATCAATAATCGGGATGTTCCCGGCTTTTATCTACATCACAGCCATCAGGTACTCGATTTAATCCGTAAACTTGAGTTACCGGCTACGTCTCTGCAGTATGATGTCTATCATATGCAAATGATGGAAGGTAATCTAATCTCGACTTTGCAGCAGAATGCAGACAAAATCGGGCATATACAGATCGCCGATGTCCCGGGTCGTCATGAACCAGGCACCGGCGAAATCAACTTTACCAACCTGTTCAAGGCGCTCGAGTCTCAAGAATACAAGGGGTATATCAGTCTGGAATATATCCCCCGGTGCAAGACAGAAGCGGGTTTGGGGTGGTTGAAAACTTGGAAGACACAGGACGAACGCAATGAGCTTGAATGCAGCGGCTGAATATTTGAAAACATTGCAGGATGGGCAAGTGGCCGAGTCGGATCGCTCCCGCCGTACACAACAGGAAGAAGTCGTTTATCACCAGTGGGCCACGTTCCGTGTCGATAACGAGCTTTATGGCATTGACGTCATGCAGGTCAAGGAAGTGCTGCGTTTCAGCGAAATTACGCCGGTGCCGGGCGCAGACAGCTCTATTCTGGGCATCATCAATCTGCGCGGCAATGTCGTGACCGTTATAGATACCCGCCAGATGTTCGGGCTGCCGCTGGCACCCTATGATGACGACACTCGAGTGATCGTGGTCGAATTCAATGAACAGGAAGTGATCGGACTGGTCGTCGATAGCGTTGATGAGGTGATCAATCTGCCGCACAACGATATGGACCGCGCGCCGAGCGTTTCCGGTGACGACTCCACCAAGCGTTTTGTTCAGGGCGTGTGTTACTACAACAACATCCTGATCATTCTGCTTGATTTGACCAAGATGCTGCTCAGCATCACACCTCTGACGGAAGAAGAGTTGATGGGAAATAGCTGACAGTGGACGGACTCGGTTGGGCGTGAAACCATTCTGCCCAACCGGTCAGCTTCAAAAACCCTTGTCGTGATAAAGCGGGATATCGTGCCCTGCAGCATAGTCAATCGCTGCTTCGATTTCAGCCAGCATTCGTGCCCTATCCTTCCCAAGAACACCCTTGAGTACCAGTCGATTGGACACATGATCGCTGCGAAAGATTGTCTGCCTCAACGCGGTGGCTCCAATCAGGCGATGCATCTCGCGAAAAAGACCTTGAGCATCCAGAGGCTCAAACTGCCCTTTAAATCCCGCCCTCACCCGCACTTCAGCATCGCGACGGAAAAACAGCACCAGAGTCGCCAGATACTCAGGCTGAACCAGGTTGACCAAACGCGCGGATTCAAGCGCATGCTGTTCGGAGTATGAACGGCCGCCGGCACCGTTGATCAACATAACAGAACGCTTGATACCCGCCTCTCCGGCCTTGATCAAGGCTTCTGCAGTACTGTCGAAGGTTTCTCCCTTGTCGAAAGCCTTGAGCACTTCATTACAGCCGCTTTCCGCCCCCATGTAGATCAGTGTCAGCCCGAGCTCGCGCAGTGCTTTCAGCTCATCAACACTCTTGCGCTGAAGGTTTGATGGCAGGCAGTATGCGGAAACGCGGCTTACATTCGGCAGATGCGTTCGAATCGCCTCCAGAATCACTGTCAGGCGACGTATGGAGAGTGCCATCGCATCTCCATCAGCCAGAAAGATGCGTCTTACCCAAGGCATCATTTGCCCGCAACGCTCGATCTCTGCCAACACATCGGATTCAGATTTGGGGCGGAACTTCTTATGTTCGTCCGTATACATGTCGCAAAAGGTGCAACGGTTCCAGCTGCAACCGTTTGTGACCTGCAAAATCAGAGAATCTGCTTCGCTGGGTGGACGAAAAACGGGTTCGATATAATCGACAGGTGGCTGATAGAACATGGTGATCAGTGATTAGCGGTGCGCTTGAACAGCTGATGAAAATTGGCGGTCGTTTGCTCGGCAACCTGCTCGACACTGATGCCTTTCAATTCAGCCACGCAGGCAGCAACCTCCGCGACATAGGCCGGCTGGTTCTGCTTGCCACGATAAGGCACAGGCGCCAGATAGGGAGAATCAGTTTCAACCAGCATACGCTCCAGAGGAACCGCTTTTACGACCTCACGCAGTTCGGCCGCATTCCGGAAACTGATGATGCCGGAAAAGGAAATCATATATCCAAGATCAAGTGCGGCCTTGGCCATCTCCAACGATTCTGTGAAACAGTGCAATACACCTGAAGATTCGGTATTGCCATGCTCGCGGATCAGGCGAATGGTATCTTCACGAGCCTCACGTGTATGAACAATGACCGGCAACCCCAGCTCACCCGCCAGCTCAAGATGCCCGGCAAAGCTGGCCTGCTGCTGCTCAACCGTCTCGGTTGAATAGTAGTAGTCCAGACCGGTTTCACCCAAAGCGACAACACGAGGATCTGCTGCGAGTCGGGACAGCTCATCTCGGTCAAATGGAGATTCTTCAATATGAAGGGGGTGAACGCCTGCCGAAAACCAGACGTTATCAAATCGCTTTGCCGCCTGATACATATGGTCAAATTTATTGAGGTCAACACATACGCAGAGCATTTTGGAGACATCACGCTCTCCTGCTGCCGCAATCACGTTGTCCAGCGAGTTGTCATGCCGGCTGAGATCCAGCATATCGAGATGGCAGTGCGAATCTATTAACATCGTTTCTCTGAAAAATTTACAAAGTATTGGTGCGACGTCCCGTACCGGCCATACCAGCCAGATAGGTTTCGATCTTGTTTACCAAGGCAGTATCATCCGCTGATAGTTGAATACCGATCCCGGGCGTGCGACCGCCCTGAGCGGCCTTGGGAGTCACCCAGACAACTTTGCCCGTCACCGGCACCTTGTCCGGTTCATCCATCAACATCAACAGCATGAAGACCTCTTCTCCAAGCTGATAAGTGCGAGTGGTCGGTATAAAGAGGCCGCCATTGGTAATAAAGGGCATGTATGCCTTGTAAAGACTCTCCTTGTTGTCGATTGTCAGCGAAAGAATACCGTGGCTGATACGCGGTATGATGGACATGTAATCAACACTCCTATGTTTTACGTGCCAAGTCGGACCATTGCAGTAAAAGTCGCTCAAGCAGCAGCTGACGGTTCGGATTCTGGCGCAGCATCAAGCTGACTCGTTCTTCCTGAATTCGGTCAGCCAATGCAAAGATTTTAGCGCTGTGCGCCTGCTTGGCAACCGCCTGCAACATGCTGGACATATCCGGATTGACGCGAGGGCTGGATTGCCCGGTCATTTGCATGCGTACAATGTCGCTGAGCACGCTATTCAACCAGTCAAGGCATTGTAACAGGTCAAACTTGTTAAACTGTAGCGCCAGATCAGTCACTGAAGCTCGACCTCGCAGCAAATCAGCCAGTCCAGTCATCAATTTTTTGCGCTGCTCTAACAAATCGCCTTGATAGAGATGAAAGGCCTTCAGGGGAGCACCATGTGACAGGCGAAGTAACTGCGCGGATCGATCAGCATCCAAGCCAAGCTTGGATGTTAGCCATTCAGAAGCCAGTTCAGCTGAGGGTGTTGTGAAATCAATACGCTGACAGCGGCTGCGAATGGTCGGCATAAGCTGCCCTGGCTGATGGCAAACCAGAATCAGCAGTGTCTTCTCGCCCGGCTCTTCCAGTATCTTCAACAGTGCGTTGGCAGACGATGTATTCAGGGCCTCAGCCGGCTCCATGATTACAACCCGGTAACCGCCCTGCTGTGCAGTACTGTGCAGGTGGTCAATCAACAGACGCACCTGATCGACCTTAATCGGTTTGCCTTCGGCTTCAGGCGCAACTCTGACAAGGTCAGGATGATGTCCGGCTATCCGCAGGTCGCAGCTATGGCAATGATTGCATGGTCCCTGCGCTGTCGGTTGGTGGCATAGGAGTTGATTCGCCAGAGCCTGCGCAAAATCCCGCTTGCCTACACCATTCGGTCCAGACAGTAACAGCGCATGCGGGAGCCGATCTGACTGGTGCTGAGCACAAAGTCGCTGCCATTGAGGCATAAACCAAGGGTGCAGCAAGTCAGACATCCACACGAACTCCCAGCCGCAGCAACGCGCCTTTAATCTGCATCTGTACCTGACTGAGTGCTGGCTCCGCATCAATCACGGCAAAACGCTCAGGCTCACGCCGGGCGCGTTCCAGATAATGGCTGCGTACGGCTTCAAAGAAATTAACTTTTTCCGCTTCAAACCGATCCGGAGTGCTGCGCGCCCGAGCACGGGCCAGACCGGTTTTGACCGGCAGGTCCAGCAAGAGAGTCAAGTCAGGTCTGAGGTCTGCCTGAACCAACTGCTCCAAAGTGGAAATCTGCCTGGTGTCCATGCCGCGACCACCACCTTGATAGGCGTAGGTAGCATCAGTAAAACGATCGCAGAGGACCCACTGCCCGGCGTCAAGAGCAGGCAATATCACCTGCTTCAAGTGCTGCGCACGGGCAGCAAACATCATAAGAAGCTCTGTCAGTTCAGATACTGGCTCATCACGGGGGGCCAGTAATAATTCTCGGATATTTTCTGCCAATGGAGTTCCACCCGGCTCCCGGGTACGAACAACATCAATCCCTTGCTGTTCAAGGCACTGCTGAATGAAATCCAGATTGGTTGTTTTACCGACACCTTCGGTTCCTTCGACGGTGATAAAGCATCCTCGAGACATTGGCATCAGTTCTCAGGTGAAGATCGATAATCAGCACGGCGCTTGAGCTGATACTGGCGTACAGCTCGGTTGTGCTCTTGAAGCGTATTGGAGAAATGATGAGAACCATCCCCTTTGGCAACGAAATACAGCGACTTGCCATCAACAGGATTAAGGGCGGCCTCAACAGCGTCCCGGCCTACCAGCGCAATGGGAGTCGGCGGTAATCCGTCAATGACATAAGTATTCCAGGGTGTCGGACGCCTCAGGTCGGCACGGGTGATGTTGCCCTTGTAGCGCTCACCCATACCATAGATAACCGTGGGATCGGTTTGCAGGCGCATCCCTCGTTTGAGACGACGCACGAAAACGCCTGATATCTGACCACGTTCGGCCGGCACGGCGGTTTCCTTTTCGATGATGGAGGCCATGATTAGCGCTTCATAGGGCGTCTTATAAGGCAGGTCCTTTGCTCGCCGGGACCATGCTTCCTCAAGTACCTGTTTCAGGTCTTCGTGAGCACGTTGCAACAATTGCAGGTCGGTCATGCCACGTGTGAAATGATAGGTCTCGGCCAGGAAAAGCCCCTCCACGGACGGGGCGTCGCTTCCCAGCTGGTCGAGCAATAGCGCTTCACTCATATCGCCCAGCTCATGTTTGAGCTGGTCATTACTAAGCAGTGACTGGCGCAGCTGCTTGTAGGTAGTACCTTCGATAAGGGTAAAGGTGTAGCTGATCGTCTTTCCGCTGACGACATTGTCGAGGAGCTGACGCAAGGACATACCCGGTTCGATTTGATATTCGCCTGCCTTGATTGCTGTTACTTCCGGGTTGAACTGGGCTGCCAGGCGCAGCCACAGGTGAGATTGTACAATTCCTCGCTGTTCAAGCTGCACAGCAAATTTCCTGAACCAGGTACCCTGCTCGATTTCCAGAACTTGCGGTTCATTGAGCGGAATCGGAGCCTCAAGTGTTCGCTCTAACTGCTGAAACAGCCACAGACTTGCGCCCACCACCATCAAGACCAGTAAACCCGAAAACCAGAACAGTCTTTTCAGCATTGAACCATCCGTTGTGTCAGAGCGGCCTGAAGGGATCGAGTGTGTGGACCCACCGCATATTGATGGTTTTCCAGTGCCACGACAGGCCAGACTCCGATCAGGCTGTTACAGAGAAAAATTTCGTCCGCAGATAGCACATCCTGCGGTGTATAGTTACTGACTTCAACCTTCAAACCTTGCTGCACGGCCAGTTGCATCAACTGGTTTCGAATGACGCCTTCAATCCCATTCTGATCAAGAGCCGGTGTACAGAAGCGTCCCTCATGGATAAAGCAGAGGTTGCTCATTGTACCTTCGATGACAAAGCCCCGGGTGTCACATACCAACCCTTCGCGAATATCAGTACCGTGCCATTCGTTCCGCGCAAGCACTTGCTCCAGGCGGTTCAGATGTTTGATGCCGCTCAATAAGGGCTGACAGGCCAACTGGGTCTGACACCAGCGCACGCGTATGCCGTCTTCGGGTGAATCAGGATACTCAGGCATTGACGTCAGAATAAGAATACGGGCCGGCGAGGCAGGATCAGGAGTCAGGTAGCCCCTGCCACCGGATCCACAGGTCAAAATCAGCTTGAGCACACAGCGACCGGCCGGGTAGACGAGTTTCTGAAGATCCTGCTGGATCAAAGAGTCAAGACAATCCGACGGAATACCAAGCCTTTTACACCCTCTGAAAAGACGCTGAAGGTGCTCTTGGTAAAAAACAGGTTGGCCGTCGATGACCAGGAAGGTTTCAAACAGGCCATGACCATATGCCAGACCTCGGTCGCTCAAACCGATAGCATCGGAAGCCTGGCCATTGATCAGTGTCTGCGGCTGCATCAACAGAGGGAGGGTGAACACCCTCCCTGCTCCTTAGATGCGGTTGAAAATCAGGGTACCGTTGGTACCGCCGAAGCCGAATGAGTTGGACATCGCCGCTTCAATCTGGCATTCCTGAGCCGTGTGCGCGACATAGTTAAGGTCGCAGCCATCAGAAGGATTGTCCAGATTGATGGTCGGTGGCGCTACCTGATCGCGCAGTGCCAGCACGCAGAAAGCCGCTTCTACAGCTCCAGCAGCACCCAGCAAGTGACCAATCATGGATTTCGTGGAACTCATGCGCACCTGTTCTGCAGCGCTGCCCAGCACTCGTTTTGCCGCGTTGGACTCTGCAATATCACCTGCCGGAGTCGAGGTGCCGTGCGCATTGATATAGTGAATATTCTCAACCGCCATGGCGGCATCATTGATGGCATTCTGCATGGACAGAGCAGCACCCGCCCCATTTTCAGGAGGCGCGGTCATATGGTAGGCGTCGTCAGACATGCCAAAACCTGAAAGCTCACAGTAGATATGAGCACCACGTGCCTTCGCGTGTTCATACTCTTCCAGAATAAGAACGCCCGCGCCATCACCGAGCACAAAGCCGTCACGATCACGATCCCAGGGACGGCTTGCTTGCTCAGGAGCATCATTACGAGTAGACAGAGCTCGAGCCGCAGAGAAGCCGGCAACACCCAAAGGTGTAGTCGCCATTTCGGCCCCCCCCGCAACCATAACATCCGCATCGCCATACTGGATCATGCGCATGGCATGACCGATGTTATGAGTACCGCTGGTGCATGCGGTAGTAATTGCGATATTAGGACCGCGAAAACCATATTTGATCGCGACGTTACCGGAGATCATGTTGATGATACTGCCCGGCACAAAGAACGGTGACACACGACGAGCGCCACTGGTGTTGAGCGTATCATGGGTCTTTTCGATCATCGGCAAGCCACCGATGCCTGAGCCTATGGCACAGCCGATGCGATGCGCATTGCTATCGTTTGCCTCAATACCGGAATCCTCGATGGCCTGGGCTGCAGCGACCATTCCGTACTGAATAAAGAGATCCATCTTGCGCGCTTCCTTGGCGCTCATGTAGGGCTCCAGGGAAAAATCCTTTACCGATGCAGAGAAGCGAGTTGCGAACTGAGAAGCGTCAAAAAAATCAATTGGCGCTGCACCGCTTTTACCGGCCAGGATATTGTCCCAGGTGTCCTTGACGGTATTACCTACGGGTGTCAGCAAACCGATTCCGGTCACAACAACTTTTCTGCGAGACATCCTACTCCTCCAGCCTTACCAGGCCTTGCAAAAGAAAAGCCGCACTATATTCGCATATAGATGCGGCTTTTCGACTAATTCTGTGGGGATTGATTACTGATGAGCGTTGATGTAATCGATCGCCAGCTGAACAGTAGTGATCTTTTCAGCTTCTTCGTCAGGGATTTCGGTCTCGAATTCCTCTTCCAGAGCCATAACCAGCTCAACAGTGTCCAGGGAGTCAGCGCCCAGGTCTTCGACGAAGGAAGCAGAGTTAACAACTTCTTCTTCTTTAACGCCCAGCTGTTCAGCGATGATTTTCTTTACGCGCTCTTCAATGTTACTCATATCTCTTCCTATTTTTTCTCAATACCATCACATCGCAGGATGCGATTTGGAATTTTAGAAAACCCATTACGCTCTGGCAACAAGCGTGACGGTGTGAATTTCATAATCCGTCAACTGACGGCCAATTATCAACAAATCCGAAGAAAACACAAATCTTTATGTAGTCGGTATTGCTCCGAATCAGGACATGTACATTCCGCCGTTCACATGGATGGTATCACCGGTGACATAGGCACCGCCGTTACCAGCCAGGAAACCGACTACAGCCGCGATCTCTTCTGGCCGCCCAAGACGGTTCATCGGAATCTGTGCCTGCAGGTGCTGCTTGTGCTCGTCAGCCAGTCCTGCGGTCATGTCAGTATCAATGAAGCCGGGAGCAACGCAGTTCACTGTAATGTTACGAGAGCCGACTTCACGGGCCAGAGCACGGGTAAAACCTTCCATGCCGGATTTGGCAGCCGCATAGTTGGTCTGACCGGCGTTACCCATGGACGCAACCACCGAACTGATGTTGATAATACGACCCCAGCGCGTCTTGGTCATACCGCGAAGGCAGCCTTTTACAAGACGATAGATGGAGTTCAGGTTGGTGTTAATCACGCCATCCCATTCATCGTCCTTCATGCGCATCAGGATGTTGTCTTTGGTGATACCGGCATTGTTGACCAGGATTTCGATAGTGCCAAAATCAGCCTGAATGCTCTTCAGGACTGTTTCTATAGAGGCCGAATCAGAAACATCCAGGACCAGGCCGGTGCCTTTGTTACCCGCCTCGGCCAAGTAGGCAGAAATGGTTTCGGCACCACTCTCACTGGTCGCCGTCCCGATCACTACCGCGCCCTGCGATGCCAGGTTGATAGCGATCGCCTTGCCAATACCGCGAGTCGCCCCGGTCACCAGTGCAACTTTACCTTCAATACTCATGATCGTATTCCTAATATCCGTTTATGTTCAGCCCAGCGCTTTCTCAAGACCGGCAGGATCGCTGATAGACACACCATTCAACGAGCGGTCGATTTTCTTGATGAGGCCAGTCAGGACCTTGCCCGGACCGCATTCGATCAGCGTATCGGAACCCTCAGAGGCAATTTTCTGTACTGATGCAGTCCAAAGCACCGGGCTGTACAGCTGAGCCACAAGGTTATCACGCAGCATATCAAGATCATCAGCGACGCTGGCAGCAACGTTTTGAACCACAGGGATTTCTGGCTGCTGGAGGTCTATCTGACCGAGAGCTTCAGCCAGTTTTTCGGCGGCAGGCTTCATCAGTGCACAGTGAGAAGGCACGCTGACAGGCAGAGGAACTGCACGCTTGGCGCCGGCCGCCTTACAGGCTTCGATGCCGCGCTCAACAGCTGCTTTTTCACCCGCGATCACAACCTGCCCTGGACAGTTGTAGTTCACCGGCGATACCACACCACCCTGAGCAGCGTCCTCACAGGCCTTGGCGATTGCATCGTCGTCCAGCCCCAGAATGGCAGCCATGGCACCGCTACCGGCAGGCACAGCCTGCTGCATGTACTCGCCACGCAGCTTAACCAGACGCACGCCATCTGCCAGAGAAAGAGCACCGGCACACACCAGAGCAGTATATTCACCCAGGCTATGCCCTGCCATGACGGACGGCTTTGCACCACCCTGCTCCTGCCACAGACGCCAGAGAGCAACGCCCGCTGTCAGCAGCGCCGGCTGAGTATTTTCAGTGCTGTTCAGAGCCTCTTCCGGGCCTTCCTGGGTCATTTTCCAAAGATCAAAGCCAAGTGCATCGGAGGCTTCAGCGAAGGTCTGCTCTATAATCGGGTGTGCTGCAGCAAGCTCGGAGAGCATTCCCAGCTGCTGAGAGCCCTGACCAGGAAAAACGAAAGCAAGCGTTTGCGACATGGTTTCCCCATATTCTGTACAAGTGACTTCAATACCCTGCCTCTTGAGCAGAGACAGGGCTTTAAAGGCCGTTAGTGTACAACATTCAGGGGTAATTAGAACGCCCCGCTGATGCGGGGTCGCTTGAATTGATCAGGTAGTGTTCCAGGTGTTCACTGATGCGTCCAGGGATATTCATCTCAACTTCAGACACAGCCTGATCAATCGCGTGAGCAAAACAGTTGCGATTAGCACCGCCATGACTCTTGATTACGATCCCTTGAAGGCCCAGCAAGCTGGCCCCATTCTGCTTGCCCGGATCGAGCTGCTGCTGTAATTCGTGAATGACGGGACGTGCCAGTAATGCCAGCAGTCGACGATACACATTGCGACTGAAGCTTTTGCGCACCTTGCGACTGATCAGCCGCGCGAGACCTTCACTGCTCTTCAGCGCTATGTTGCCAACAAAACCATCGCACACAACCAGATCCGCCTTGCCAGAGAACACACCATCCCCTTCAACGAAGCCGATATAGTTCAGATCCGGCTGCTCCGCCAACAGGCGAGAGGCCAGTTTGACTTGCTCGTTACCCTTGATCTCTTCTGCCCCGATATTGAGCAGCGCCACGGTGGGTGACTCTATGTGTGCCACAGCCTTAAGCATCACGGACCCCATGATGGCAAACTGCAGCAAGTGCTCTGCCGAACAGTCCACGTTTGCCCCGAGATCAAGCATGTGGCTGTAGCCTCTCATGGTAGGGATGGCCGACGTGATTGCCGGGCGGTCTATCCCGGGCAGCATCTGGAGGATGCCGCGCCCCATCACCATCAACGCCCCCGTATTACCGGCACTGACACACGCCTGAGCCTGACCGGCGGCAACAGCCTGCAGCGCAATATACATGGAGGAATCTTTCCGGCGACGTAATGCAAAGGTCGGTCGCTCATCCATTGCCACTACAGTTTCGGCATGCAAAAGCTCAATGCGAGGGTGTTCGGAATGACCTAGACGTTTCAGTACAGACGCGATTTGATCTTGATGACCGACCAGAAGAATGGTCAGGGATGGATGACGCTCAAGCGCGTCCAGTGCAGCAGGAACTGTAACGCGGGGACCGAAGTCCCCGCCCATTGCATCAACAGCGATGCAATACTGTGCTGTCAAGCTTACTCGTCGCCTTTGGCAACTACCTGACGGCCACGGTAAAAGCCGTCAGCGCTGACGTGGTGACGACGGTGGGTTTCACCGGTAGTTGCGTCTACAGACAGAGTCGGGTTGCTCAGGGCATCGTGGGAACGACGCATGTCGCGACGTGAACGAGACTTTTTGTTCTGCTGTACTGCCATGGTATGTAGCTCCTGGTTTAACTCTTATCGGCCTTTTCTTTAAGCTGGGCCAATACACTAAAGGGGTTGGGTTTTTCTTCCTGCGTCCGGGCCGTTTCCACGTCACCGAACGAGGTCTGAATACTGCAGTCATCGTGATACGGCACAAGCGGCAGACTCAGCATCAGCTCGTCCTCGATAACTGGCAGCAGTTCAATCTCGTCCGTCTCCATGATCAGAGGATCATAGTAACGGGGCAAATTCTCCGCCTGCTGCTCAGTCAATGCAACCGCGAGATTGAGCGTGGCTTCAATCTCAACATCAACCGGTTCCAAGCATCGCTGACATGTCATGCTGACAGTGCCATGCATCTTGCCGCTCAGAACACGCAGGCCCTGTTCATCCTTGGCAAACGAAACCTCAGCATCAATACTGCCGCTGTCATCTACCAAGAAGGATGCAAGACGAGGCATATCAGCAATAGCTGCTGGGCCTTGGAATACCGCTTCCCGCTCGGCAAGTTTGCGAGGGTCAACTTTTTTCGGTAATGGACCGTACGACATAAGCGCGCAATTCTATGGTTAGAACCCCTTGCTGTCAAAGAAAATAGGGGTTTAAGCAATTAAAATTAGGGTTACTATGATACCAGAAATATTTGTAACCTGTGGTCTCAAAAGGAAATATCATGTTACCCACCCTGGTACTCGCCTCAAGCTCACCCTGGCGACGGGAAATCCTGGATAAATTGGGCCTGCCATATCGCACCAAGCACCCCGATATCGACGAGACACCGCTGGGCGCTGAAACAGCAGCGGCGCTAGTCTCGCGCCTGGCTGAAGAAAAAGCCAGAGCTGTAGCACCCTCTTTTCCGGATGCACTGGTGATCGGCTCTGATCAGGTAGCGGTACTTGACGATGTCATTATCGGCAAGCCTGGCACCCACGATCGCGCCAAGGATCAACTGCGCTCCCTTTCAGGACGGTCAGTCACCTTTCTTACCGGGCTGTGCCTGCTTAACACCAAAACCGGACGAGTCCAGACCGAGGTGATCCCTTATCAGGTACATTTCAGGGACCTTAACGAAGACATGATTGAGGGCTACCTGACCCACGAGCAGCCCTATAACTGCGCCGGTAGCTTTAGATCAGAAGGTGCCGGAATCGCGCTCTTTGAGCGCCTTGAGGGTGATGATCCAAACACCCTCATCGGCCTTCCGCTCATTCGACTTGTCCGAATGCTGGAGGCCGAAGGGGTTGTTCTGTTTCAAACTCAGCGTAGCTGATAGTCGCTTTTAAGCCCCATCTGCAAAGCCAGCTCCTTGGCCACACCGATACCCAGGCGCTCGATAATTCGGTCAAGCGCTTTGGGTCGCGAGGTATAATCGATGAGCTTTTCAGCCCCGACAATGTCGCGCGCCACCATGGAGCTGCTGCCAAGACCATCAATCAAACCAAGCTCCAGAGCCTGCTCCCCGGTCCAAACCAGTCCGGAGAAGATTTCCTCACCACCCTTGAGCCTGCCACCTCTGCCCTGCTTTACTTGGGCGATAAATTGCTGATGTGTTGTATTAAGCACCGACTGCCAGAATTCACGATCCTTATCCTTTAAGGGCGTGAAGGGATCAAGGAAGGCCTTGTTCTCACCAGCTGTCAGGGTGCGACGCTCCACCCCAAGCTTGTCAATCAGCTCTACAAAACCAAAGCTGGATGAAATCACTCCAATAGAGCCAACCAGACTGGCCTTGTCAGCATAAATTTCATCAGCGGCCGCGGCGATATAATAAGCACCTGAAGCACCGATGTCGGTAATGACCGCATAAACTTTTTTGTCAGGATGAAGTGCGCGCAGGCGTTTGATCTCATCGTATACATAACCGGCCTGAACTGGACTACCGCCGGGGCTGTTAATCCTCAGGATGATGGCTCGACTGCGTTCCGCTTTAAAAGCATCACGAAGCGCATGGATGATCGTATCGGCACTGGCCTCCTCGTCATCCATAATAGGACCCTTCACTTCTACGATTGCAGTATGATCCTGAGGCACAACCTTGTCTGCATCCAGATCCTTGCCCACATAGAAAATAGCCAGCAGTGAAAACAGATATACGAACGTCAGCAGCTTGAAGAAAATCCCCCAGCGACGTGAGCGCCTGTGCTCGACGTGCAAGCTGTTGACCATCTTTTCGATCAATCGCCACTCTTTCTGGGTGCCGGGACGACCATCCCCGGTTCCTTTAGTACTGTCAGAAGCTGCTTGCGGCGTCGAGGACGCTCCTGATTCACCCCAATGATTATCGCTCACAATATTCCCTCATTCGATCTAGTTACGCTGACAGACCATCCAGCCAGGATTCCAGTTCCGCAAAATGGTGAATCTCTTTCACCGGCCGGAGCACTCTGAGTCTATCCAAATGATGAGCCCCATAACTGACAGCAACCGTATCCATTCCTGCCATCTGCCCCATTTCGAGATCATATTCCGTATCACCAATCATCAGTGCTTGCTGTCGTGGCACACCGGTTTCTTCCAGCAGCTCATGCAGCATATGCGGATCGGGCTTGGATGTGGTTTCATCTGCACAGCGACTGGTCTCAAACAGCGAACCAATTCCGGTCTGAGCAAAGACATGCTCAAGACCGGTACGACTTTTTCCGGTCGCAACCGCCAGGCGATAGCCCTTTGCTTTCAGGCTCTCCAGAGTACGCTGAACCCCGGGGAACAATTCCGTCGGCGTTTCGTCGGCCTCAAGATAATGATGCGCATAGCGCTGACGCAGAGGCTCGATGATGACATCGCCCTCATTAGGGAACAGCGCCTTGATCGCCTCCGGCAGCCCCAGACCGATAATATCCTTGGCCGCATCCCAACTCGGCTCAGGCAGTCCCAGATCACGGGCAGATGCGCGAATACTGGATGCAATACGCTGAGTGGAATCGATGATGGTGCCATCCCAGTCGAATATCAGTAGCTTGTACAAGCTTAGCTCCTTTAACGCGTGATCGCTTAATCAGTTTTCCTGGCGCGTCGGCCAGATCAGCAGCTCGCCCACATCCACATGCTGCGGCTGCTCCAGCGCATAGATAATCGCGTTGGCAATATCCTCCGGCTTGAGCATGCTGGCTGCATCACCGTACATGTTGCTCTTCACTATGCCGCGAATTTTGTCGTGCCCGATGCTGTCAGGCAGCTCGGTATCAACGGAGCCGGGCTGAATGTCGGTCACACGCACGCCAAAGCGAATCGCTTCTTTACGCAGCGTTTCGGAAATGGCGCGCACGGCATGCTTGGTACCGGCATAAACGCCTGCGCTCGGATAGGTTGTTCGGGCCGCAATGGAGCTGACATTGATGATGTGTCCCTGCTTGCGTTCAGCCATGCCTGAATAAACGGCATGAATGGCGTAAAGCACTCCCTTGATATTGACATCAATCATCTGCTCCCACTCATCAACACGACCGTTGATGATCGGACTGATTGGCATGGTACCGGCATTATTGATCAGGATATCGATGCCACCCAGAGCAGCCATACGCTCACCTGCAGCCTCAATTGCCTGCCGATCTGATACGTCCAACGGCTCAAGATGTACCAGTGCACCGCTATGACGAAGTTCGTGTGCCAGCGCCTCCAAACGGTCAGCGCGACGTGCCGACAGGACCAGCTCTGCACCTTCAGCCGCAAGGGCCTTTGCTGTTGCCTGACCAATACCCGAGCTGGCACCCGTTACCCAGGCGCGCTTTCCTTTGAATTTCATTAGGTTACCCATTCAAGTTAAGCAAATTTCAACAATCCGGCCAGACCATATTCTGAACCAAGCCCCAAGGGGCGTCCACCTGCCCCTTAACGAAAAAACCGCTGGCGCAAGCGGCAGCGGTTTTAATCAGACCAAGCAATGCGGATCAGCGATGCTTGAATTCCGGCTTACGCTTTTCAGCAAAGGCATTCATGCCTTCTGCGCAATCTTCGAAGGCGAAGGTTGACTGGAAAGCATGACGCTCATGACGCAACCCGTCGGCCAGATGAGCATCCACGGCCATATTGACCGCCTGCTTGATCATGCTGACAGCAGGAGCAGAGTTGGACGCAATCTTGCGTGCAGTCTTGAATGCCGCTTCCAGCAACTCCTCGGCCGGAACAATGCGTGATACCAAGCCACTGCGCTCTGCCTCTTCCGCATCCATCATGCGACCGGTCAAGCACATCTCCATAGCCTTTGCCTTTCCAACAGCCTTGGTCAGACGCTGAGTGCCACCGGCCCCCGGCATGGTGCCGATACCGATCTCAGGCTGGCCGAACTTGGCCGTCTCGGCTGCAATGATGAAGTCACACGCCATAGCCATTTCACAACCGCCACCCAGCGCAAAACCGGCAACCGCAGCAATGACAGGCTTGCGAGCTTCATCAATGGCACGCCAGCAATCCCGTTTCACATAGGGAAAGTTAAGCGCATACAGAGAAGCGAAGTTGTGTTCCTTCATCTCCTTGATATCGGCACCTGCGGCAAACACCTGCTCACCACCGGTCAGCAGAATGCAGCGGACGTTATTATCCGCCTCAAGAGCATCGATTGCCTGACCCAACTCGGAGGTCAGCTGGAGGTTAAGCGCATTCATTGCCTTCGGTCGATTCAGCGTGACGATACCGACACCATCGCGCACTTCAACCAGTACAGTTTCGAATTCCATCAATCGATCCTCGCTCACTTCGGGTGACGACGGCTCTGAACGAAGCGGAAACGGTTGGCAACGAACGCATGGTCAGCCAGGGAAGCATTCGCAGCCGGGTTGCCACCGGTACCGTGGAAGTCACTGAAAGCCGCGCTCTGGTTGACGAACACGCCACCTGTCAGGTTGATACTCAGAGCAACGCAGGCATCCAGAGCAGCTTCTTCGATTTTCTCCAGCTGAGCATTGTCACTGCTGTAGCAACCCATGGTGATGGCACCATGCTTCTTGACCACATCACGAGCCAGTTCGATGCTGTGATCGCGGCTATCGGTCGCAATGATGAAGCTGATCGGACCAAACAGCTCCTGGCCCCATACATCTTCCTTATCGGCGTCGATGGTCATGATCAGCGGGCTGCGCACGCGTGCGTTTTCAAACTCAGGGTGCGTCAACACCTCTGAATCACGAACGACTTTACCCAAACCTTTGCTGTCCAGGATACGCTGAGCAGTGGCTTCAGACTGGATAGCACCCAGAACCATGGCGGCACGGTCAGGATCAGACAGGAACTTGGTCACACCGGAAGCGATCGCTTCAGCAACCTCGTCAAAGCTCTTGTGCCCGAGGTCGGTTTCGATACCGTCTTTCGGCACAAAAATATCCTGAGTCGTGGTACACATCTGGCCAGAGTAAAGACTCAGAGTGAAGGCCAGGTTTCGCACCATGCCTTTGAAATCATCGGTCGAGTCAATGATGATGGTGTTGGCGCCGGCCTTCTCGGTGTATACCAGCGCCTGCTTGCAGTTCTGTTCCAGCCAGTCACCGAAAGCGGTATTACCGGTAAAATCGATCACCTTGACTTCCGGGCGCTGAGCCAGGGTCATGGTTTCGGGCTTCGCGGGATCGGCATCAACGAACAGTGAAACGATATGCGCGGGCAGCCCCTGCTCCTTGAGTACTTCCTGAGCGATCTTGACGCTGATAGCAGCTGGCAGTACAGCTGCCGGGTGCGCCTTCACGACAACCGGGTTACCGGTTACCAGTGAAGCAAACATGCCCGGGTAAGTATTCCAGGTCGGGAAGGTGGAGCAGCCAATCACAAGACCGACACCACGACCGCACGCTGTAAATTTTTTCTCCATGACCAGCGGGTCATGTTTGCCCTGCGGCTTGGTCCAGGTTGCCTGAGCAGGAACGCTCGCCATGGTTTCGTAACCGTAGGCAACCGCTTCCAGACCGCGGTCCTGCGCATGAGGACCACCTGCCTGAAACGCCATCATGAAGCCCTGACCGGAAGTGTGCATCACGGCATGAGCAATCTCGAAGCTGTGCTTGTTCAGGCGATCCAGAATTTCCAGACAGATGCCGGTACGACCTTCTACACCCTGATCACGCCACACCTTGCGTGCATCTTCCATAGCCGGGAGCAGCTTGTCCATGTCGACGGTCGGGTACTGTACATTCAGCTCCATGCCATAAGGAGAGACTTCGCCACCCACACGACCACTGATGCCAGGCATCTCAAGTTCGAAAGGCTTGTTCAGATGAGACTTGAATGCAGCCTCGCCTTCAGCCGCTGCAGTCTCGCCATAGGCGCGGGGACTGGGGTTTTCAGACCAGGGGCTGAAGTAGTCGCGGCTGTGGATCGCTGCCAGCGCACCATCCAGGGTCGCTTTATGCTTGGCAAAAAGATTCTCGCTCATCAGGGATCTCCCATTGTGCTCGGCGCCGACATGATACGGCGCTGACTTGTTCTGTTTATTGGTCCCAGACCAGGATCAAACGCAGTCAAACAAGGTTATGAATGCCCTGCAGGCTCCACAACCCAGCGTATCGAAATGATCCTGACTATAGTATTCATGATCGTAGGCCACACGATACAACAATCATTGTGATACGAAAAGAACAATATGGTCTCTAAATATTGTATCTCTTTTGGCTTTTGGGGTAATCTTGCCAAAACTCTGGGTGTAGTATGGCCTCTCTACTATAGCGGATCCAGAAATTGCTGCATGCCGCGGAAATCGTGCCTGCGCACCCAAATGTGTCCGGTAGACACCAATAAGATCATACCGGGCAGAATAACAAAACACAGATGACGGTATTTCTATGCAACATGAGTATCAGGACATTCTTGTCTCCGCGGTTTCTGATGGTGTACTGACCATCACCCTCAACCGCCCGGAAGCCTATAATGCCCTGCGCACCCAGCTACTCAGTGAAATCGCTGAAGTCCTTCAGTGGGCAACAGGTAATGATGAAGTGCGTGCAGTCGTGCTCACAGGCAATGAAAAAGTCTTTGCGGCGGGCGCAGATATCAAGGAAATGGCAGCTCTGGATGCTGTTGGCGTGCTGAATGATCCACGCGTCCTCCACTGGCGCACTATTGCACAGTTCCCGAAACCCTTGATTGCAGCTGTTAACGGCTTCGCACTGGGTGGTGGATGTGAACTGGTGATGCATGCAGACATTGTCATCGCTGGCGACAATGCCCAATTCGGTCAACCTGAAATCAATCTCGGCATCATCCCGGGCGCAGGTGGAACTCAGCGCTTGCTGCGTACCGTTGGCAAATCCATGGCCATGCAACTGGTATTGTCTGGTGAGTTCATTTCGGCAGCACAGGCTCGTGATTTCGGCCTGATTAGCGAAGTTACAATCCCTGAGCGGACTCTTGACCGTGCAACCGAACTGGCCCGCAAGATTGCAACCAAACCCCCGATTGCTGTTCGACAGGCGAAAGAGGTTCTGCTCAAGGCCTATGACACCACCCTTGAAAGCGGCTTGAGCCTGGAGCGCAAGGCTTTCACGCTATTGGCGGCGACAGCTGATCGTAACGAAGGCATTGCTGCTTTCATGGAAAAACGTAAACCGAACTTCACAGGAAAATAAGACATGTCTTACGAAACGATTGAATTCGAGATTACTGACGGGGTTGCGGTATTGACCCTCAACCGTCCGGACCGGATGAACAGTTTCAATACCCAGATGCATGCTGAAGTTCGTGATGCGCTGAAGCAGGCCAAGAAGGACGAAGCGGTTCGCTGCTTGCTCATCACCGGCAATGGCCGCGGCTTCTGTGCCGGTCAGGATCTGAGTGATCGCAATGTAGACCCTAATGCCGAGATGCCAAACCTGGGCGAGTCCATTGAAAAGAATTACAACCCTCTGATCCGTACCCTGCAGGGCCTCGAAATGCCTGTCATCTGTGCAGTAAACGGTGTTGCGGCCGGAGCAGGCGCCAATATCGCATTTGCCTGTGACATCGTACTGGCGGCCCGTTCTGCGTCCTTCATTCAGGCATTCTGCAAGATCGGCCTGGTGCCGGACTCCGGTGGTACCTGGACCCTTCCCCGCCTGGTCGGCCATGCCCGCGCAATGGCTCTTTCCATGCTGGGCGACAAGATCAGTGCCGAACAGGCAATGGCCTGGGGCATGATCTGGAAATGTGTTGACGATGAAAATCTGAAAGAAGAAGCGCTGGCGATGGCCAAGCAGCTGGCAACTCAGCCCACCAAGGGCCTGGCACTGATCAAGCGCGCCATTCAAGCCAGCTGGGACAACAGCTTTGACGAGCAGCTCGACCTTGAGCGCGACCTGCAGACCCTCGCTGGCCGCACCGAAGATTATCGTGAAGGCGTTTCCGCTTTCATGGCAAAACGTCAGCCCAACTTCAAAGGCAAGTGATGATGAGCATGTTTACCACTGAATCCGTTATCGGTGTTATTGGCGCCGGCACCATGGGCGCGGGCATCGCTCAGGTTGCAGCCAATGCCGGTCACCCTGTTCTGCTGTTCGATGCTGCCGAAGGTGCGGCTGCACGCGGCCGCGAAGGCGTAGATAAAGGTCTGCAGAAGCTGGTTGCCCGCGGCAAGATGAAGGCTGAAGACGTGGAGGCCCTGATGAGCCGTATCCAGGTCATCGAGTCCCTCGAAGACATGGCTCCTGCTGCTCTTGTCATTGAAGCGATCGTTGAGCGTCTTGACGTCAAACAGAGCGTATTCGGCCAGCTTGAAGACATCTGCTCCGAGCAAACAGTATTGGCGACCAACACCTCATCGATTTCTGTGACCGCCATCGGCAGCACGCTGAAGCGCCCACAGAATCTGGTCGGCATGCATTTCTTCAACCCGGCACCGATCATGAAGCTGGTTGAGGTCATCAGCGGCCTGGACACCAAGGCTGAGATCGCCAGTGCAATCTATGATCTATCCGTCAGCTGGGGCAAAAAACCGGTACATGCCAAGTCGACTCCTGGCTTCATCGTCAACAGGGTTGCCCGCCCCTTCTATGCGGAAGGCTTTCGCATCTTCCAGGAAGGCGGTGCCGATAATGCCACCATTGATGCTGTTATTCGCGAAGCCGGCGGATTCCGTATGGGCCCGTTCGAACTCACGGACCTCATCGGCCATGACGTAAACTATGCCGTCACCTCATCCGTTTTTGCCGCCTATTATAACGACCAGCGTTTCTTGCCGTCGCTGATTCAGCTGGAACTGGTGAACGCAGGCCATTTCGGCCGCAAGACCGGCAAGGGATTCTACGACTACAGTGAAGGTGCCGAGAAACCTGTTCCTCAGACCGCCGAAGCGGCCGCCAAGCCTTCCAGTGTAACCATTGAAGGTGACCTGGGCGTTGCTGAGCCGCTTGTTGCTCAGTTTGAAGCAGCCGGTATCGAGGTTATCCGTACCGAGGGTGATGGTCGCATTCAGGTCGGCGATGCCACTCTGATGCTGACCAATGGGCAGTTCTCCACTGTGCGCGCAGCAGAGATCAGCAACCGCAACCTGATCCATTTTGACCTGGCCCTCGATTACGCTCAGGCGACACGCATCGCCCTGGCCCCAGCAGACAAGGCTGATACCAAGGCTGTCGAATTGGCCGTTGGTCTCTTCCAGGCGGCTGGCAAGGCTGTCAGCATTATCGATGATATTCCTGGCATGATTGTCATGCGTACGCTGGCCATGCTGGCCAATGAAGGCTTTGACGCCGTCAACCAGCAGGTCTGCAACGAAGAAGCTGTCGATATTGCCATGCAGGGCGGTGTCAACTATCCGCGCGGCCCGATCAACTGGGCTACAGAAGTCGGTCTGTCACGCATTCTGAACGTACTGCGTAATCTGGGTGCTAGCTACGGTGAAGACCGCTACCGCCCTTCTCCGTTGTTGTTGCGCAAAGTTGCCGGAGGTCGTCAGGCATGAGCACATCGACTATGACACCAGAGCAGCTGGCAACAGCATGCAGCGCTGCCATGCATGAAACGGATTACGCCGCCCAAGGCCTGTGTATCGAGATCGAGGAAACCCGGCCGGGTTACGCACGACTGAGCATGAAAGTCCGTAAGGACATGCTCAACGGGCATGGCATGTGCCATGGCGGTTTTATTTTTGCACTGTCCGATACGGCTTTCGCGCACGCCTGCAACAGCTACAACAAGGTTACTGTCGCGAGCGGATGCAGTATTGAATACGTCGCTCCCGGCTTTCTTGACGACACACTGACCGCAGTTGCTCAGGAACGTCAGCGCAAGGGACGTACAGGCGTATACGACATCACCGTTTACAACCAGAACAATGAAGAGCTGGCTTTCTTCCGTGGCAAGTCCTACCAGATCAAGGGGACACTGCTGCCGGAAGACGAGACCGCCATCTGAGGAGAGACCCAATGAAAGATGCCTTTATCTGCGATGCGATCCGCACCCCGATCGGTCGTTATGCCGGCACCCTGGCCAGTGTTCGTGCTGACGACCTGGGCGCTATTCCGATGAAAGCGCTGATGGAGCGTAATCCGGATGTCGATTGGAGCCAGGTCGATGACGTGATCTACGGTTGCGCCAACCAGGCGGGTGAAGATAACCGCAACGTTGCGCGCATGTCTTCACTGCTGGCAGGCCTGCCCACAAGCGTACCGGGCACAACCGTCAACCGCCTGTGCGGCTCAGGTATGGATGCTGTGGGCCTGGCAGCTCGCTCCATCAAGTCAGGCGACACTGAACTGATGATTGCCGGTGGTGTTGAGTCCATGTCACGTGCGCCTTTCGTTATGGGCAAGGCTGAATCTGCCTTCTCCCGCGATCCGAACGGCCTGTATGACACCACCATTGGCTGGCGCTTCATCAACCCGTTGATGAAATCCCAGTACGGTGTGGACACCATGCCTGAAACGGCTGAAAACGTCGCTGAAGACTTCAACATCAGCCGTGAAGACCAGGACGCCTTTGCCGTACGCAGCCAGCAGCGCACCGCTGCAGCTCAGCAAAATGGCAAGCTGGCGGAAGAGATCGTGCCCGTCACCATCCCGCAGCGTAAGGGTGATCCGATCATCTTTGATACCGACGAGCACCCCCGTGCCAGCACTACTCTGGAAACCCTGGCCAAGCTGAAAGCGCCCTTCCGTGCCGGTGGTTCTGTAACAGCCGGTAACGCTTCAGGCGTCAACGACGGTGCCTGTGCCCTACTGATCGCTTCTGCTGAAGCGGCCAAGGCGCATGGTCTGACGCCGAAAGCTCGTATCGTTGCCATGGCAACAGCCGGTGTGGAGCCGCGCATCATGGGCTTTGGTCCCGCTCCGGCCGCCCGTAAGGTACTGGCCAAGGCTGGTCTGACGCTTGACGATATGGACGTGATCGAGCTGAACGAAGCGTTTGCTGCTCAAGCGCTGGCCGTTACCCGTGATCTCGGCCTGCCAGACGATGCAGCGCACGTTAACCCCAATGGCGGCGCCATTTCTCTTGGTCACCCGCTGGGCATGAGCGGTGCGCGCCTGATCACCACTGCCATGTATGAGCTGCACCGTACCGGCGGTCGCTATGCACTGTGCATGATGTGTATCGGTGTCGGTCAGGGCATCGCAACCATCATCGAACGCGTCTGATCCCCATTCAGGTGCCAGAATCAACATAATTATTACAGACAACGGGATAAGAAAAAGCATGACTATTCAACAGCCTCTGATGCGCGGATCCCTTGAAGAAATCGAGACTGCAAGCATTGATGAGCTGCGCCAGCTGCAGCTGCGTCGTTTGCGCTGGAGTCTTGTGCACAGCTACAACAATGTTCCCCATTTCAAGAAGAAGTGTGACGAGAAAGGTGTTCATCCGTTTGAGCTCAAAACGCTTGAAGATCTGAAGCACTTCCCGTTCACTACCAAGCAGGACCTGCGTGAAAACTACCCGTATGGGATGTTCGCCGTGCCGATGGAGGATGTGGTCCGTATCCACGCTTCTTCAGGTACTACCGGCAAGCCCACAGTTGTAGGCTATACCCAGGGTGATATCGATACCTGGGCTAACGTGGTAGCGCGCTCTATTCGTGCAGCAGGTGGCCATCGCGGCGACAAGGTACATGTTTCCTACGGATACGGCCTGTTCACCGGTGGTCTGGGTGCGCACTATGGTGCCGAGCGTCTGGGTTGCACCGTGATTCCAATGTCCGGTGGTCAGACCGAGAAGCAGGTACAGCTGATTCAGGACTTTGCACCTGACATCATCATGGTTACTCCATCCTACTTCCTGAACATTCTGGATGAGATGGAACGTCAGGGCGTGGACCCGCGTGAATTGCCGCTGCGTACTGGTATCTTTGGTGCCGAGCCCTGGACCGATGAGATGCGCAAGAACATCGAGCAGCGCGCAGGCATCAATGCAGTTGATATCTATGGTCTGTCAGAGGTCATGGGCCCGGGTGTCGCGATGGAATGTATCGAAACCAAAGACGGCCCCACCATTTGGGAAGACCACTTCTACCCTGAGATCATCGATCCGAACACCGGTGAAGTACTGCCTGACGGCGAATACGGTGAACTTGTGTTCACTTCACTGACCAAGGAAGCGATGCCGGTCATTCGTTACCGCACACGTGACCTGACTCGCCTGCTGCCGGGTACCGCACGCCCGATGCGCCGTATCGACAAGATTACTGGCCGTTCCGATGACATGCTGATTATTCGTGGCGTGAACGTATTCCCGACCCAGATCGAGGAGCAGATTCTGAAAGTGCCTGCTCTGGCACCACACTACGAAATCCTCGTGACCAAGAATGGTAACCTGGACATGGTTGAGGTTAAGGTTGAACTGTCGCCTGAAGCCACCGGCACTGATGAGACTGCGGTTATCAAGGAACTGCAGCACCACATCAAGTCCTACATCGGCATCAGCACCAAGATCAATATCGTGCCAGTGGGTAGTATCCCCCGTTCAGAGGGCAAGGCCAAGCGCGTTTTCGACCAGCGTAAAGGCTGATAAACGCTCCTCGCCAATGACAAAAAAGGCCGGTCACATGACCGGCCTTTTTCTTATCAACCAAAGTTCAAGCGTGGCTGACTTCAATAATTTTTACGTGACTGTGCTTGCCATCGGGCAGACGCCAGTCGATTTTCTGACCGACCTCAAGTCCAAGCAAAGCCGAGCCAATAGGCGCAACGATGGAGATAGCGTCTTCCTTACCCGCCATCTGGTGCGGATAATAGAGCGTACGGTGAAACTGACGGCCACTTTCTTCCACTTCAAAAGTCACCGTCGAGTTCATTCTCACAACATTGTCCGGCAGTTCATCCGCTGAGACCACTTCGGCACGATCCAGTTCGGCCCGCAAACCATCCAGAGCAGGATTATCACGATATTCCTTACGCTCCAGCATGGCTTCGAGTTGATCGATATCCTTTTCGGACACCTTGATACCGGGCATATCAGCCATTTATAACTCCATTGATATACAAAGTTGCACACCGTTTGGCGGTGCAAATGAAAAACAGGTTGTTAAGTGAAGTTCCCGAAAGCCTGCACTGATCTGATGCAGGCAGGATCAGATTCAGAGGCGGGCAAACGGGCCTGTGACACTGCAGGCCTGATACGTTTTCGATCTGAACGGGCTATACATGGGGCTCAAAAACATGAAAAGGCGCCGGTAAAGGCGCCTTATGAACTCATTAAATGTTCCGCTATTGATAACGCTTTCAAAGAGAAAAGGCAAGCATATAACACGCTTTTGAATACCTGTGTCACAGCTCTACCTTGATTATATTTCAGGTGGTTATTTAGTATCATCGTTAACAGCTATCACTTGAGACATTCGTAATGCAATTGAGTCGCTTCACTGATTACTCGCTTCGTGTACTGTTTTATGTGACCCTGAATTCTAACCGGCTGGCCACACTGAGCGAGATTGCTCAGTTCTATGACATCTCGCTGGAACACCTGCGAAAAGTTGTTCATGCCCTGGGCAAGAGCGGTCACCTTGAGACCTTTCGTGGCAAGAATGGCGGCATTCGTCTTGCTTTGGCGCCTGAAAGTATTAATTTGGGCACACTGATTCTACTGACAGAAGGCGCTGCCCCGTTGGTGGATTGTCTTCGGGGCCCATGCCGACTGGTCACCAGCTGTACACTTCAAACCGTTCTTGAAGAGGCGCGTCAGGCGTTTTTCGATACCTTGTCAAAATATACCCTGGCAGATTTGCTGACCCATAAGCCCCTGCGTGATGAGTTGATAGCCGTCGAATCGGCCTGACAAGAACGACTGAAGTCGATCAGGCCCAATAGCCCCTGTTCTACCCATCCAGCAAGTTCATAATCCCTCCACTTGATGAGCCCCCACCATGAGCAAGGATCAACACCCCTCAATCATTGCCGCATTCTGGATGACCGGAGCACTTTTTTCCTTTATGGCCATGGCGGTTTCAGGACGGGAGCTGTCACAGGACTTGTCCACTTTTCAGATTCTGTTTTTCCGCAGTTTGATCGGAGTATTTTTGATTGGCTTTCTGGTAGCCAGAAGCCGGCACGGCTGGTCTCAGTTAGCCACGAGGCGGACCAAAGGACACCTTATACGAAACCTTGCACACTTTGGCGGTCAGTATGGCTGGTTTTATGGACTGGCCTTTATCCCACTGGCTGAAGTGATTGCGATTGAGTTCACAACGCCGATCTGGACAGCTCTGCTGGCATGGCTTCTGCTGTCGGAACGGATTACCCTGCCGCGGCTGATCGCTCTTATTTTCGGTGTTAGCGGTCTGTTGCTGATTCTGCGCCCAGGAATGGAATCACTTCACCCGGCTTCATTTGCGGTGCTGGCAGGCGCCATGGGGTATGCCCTTTCCTACATCCAGACAAAGTCTCTGTCAGCAACCGATACGCCCCTGTGTATTTTATTTTACATGACAGTGATGCAGCTGCCGCTGGGTCTCATCCCCTCGGTGATGGACTGGAAAACGCCCGGGATGCACTCAATTCCCTGGATTCTTGTGGTGGCATTAACCGCGATGAGCGCACATTACTGCATGGCGCGGGCATTCAAGCTGGCAGATGCCACGGTCGTCGTGCCGATGGACTTTTTGCGTCTGCCATTGATTGCTGTTGTTGGCTATCTCTTTTACGAAGAAGTAATTGACTGGCCTGTTGCAGCAGGGGCAGGACTCATGCTGGCAGGCAACCTGATCAACATTCATGCGGAAAGGCGCAAATCTCCGCTGCGACATGAATCGCTCAGAGAACCTCTGTCACCAGAATGAGTTCACAGGCGCCGTTGCCCGTATCGTTACGGCTTAATGAACTGCGCCAACGCCAGCCATCATCACCACGCGCCTCAACCAGAAACCCCCGCAGGCGCAGCTGGTCATGTTCTTTAATCTGCTCCAGGCGATCCCTTACCTGCTGCGAGGCAGGGATAAGGTGCATATTGGCGCTACTGGTTTCGATCTGACGTCTGGGAATCGGCAGCGTATCTGCCCGCCAATAGTACCAACGACCGGACTGACGTATCTCGAACTGTTTGGCAACTTCAGGCTGAGCCATTTCGCCCCAGCCTAACGCGAAATCCCAGGGCGACAATTCAGCTTCTCGCCCCAGACTATAATCCTCGCGACCGAGCACACGAGCATCAATTGAAAACTCGGCAAGCAGCGTGAGGTCATACTCATTGAATCGAACTTCAGGAGCCGAAGACAGATTGAGCTGCACTGGCTGGTGACGATCAAAGGGTAGATTGACCACGGGCGTTGAAACGGGTGGCTGACGTTCCTCAAAAGGGTTTGTCAGCCATAGGCCGATCAGGAGGGCTGCAAACAGATACAGATGGAAAGATCTTAACAAACCGAGCCCCAACTGATGGTCAATTCAGATGTGCAGTCACAAAGTGGTCGATACTGTGAAGGGCCGACTCGTCAGTAGAGATGATATGCAACCCCAGACCGATACTGTCAGCCGCATTTCGACGTTTATAGATGATTCGGCAGTGACAGTGAAGCGCGCTGGTTTGCAGTCCAAAATGTAGCCACACCTCGGTTGCACCAAGCCCTTCGGGAGGTTGCAGGTCAGAAAGATCGTCTGCCCCTTCAACATAAAAACCACTGCGACTGATGTTGACGATCTGAACATCCACCATACGACCATCGGCAGTTTCCAGCTCTGCATTCACGTTGCACGGAATGCGGGGATAGATACGTCTTTCCTGAAACATTGTGTGAACCCGTTACCAAAACAATGGAGATAATCATATGCAGGCGTAGCAAGCACAGCAATGTCTGAAATCATGTTCTTCATAATCAATACCTTGCCCTAAGAGCTTACCCTTACTACTTCAGTACCGGTTGTTTGCCGCCAACGTAGAATTCAGCCTAAAAGCACACCAAGGTGTAATAGCATCATCGGAGAAACGCCTATGCATCGAATATTGCATCAACTCGTGGTGGCGATCCTTTCAGGGTCTTTCATTGGGCAGGTTTATGCTGAAGGTTCGGATATCGACATCATGTTCTCATGGGAAGGCTTCAGAGTTACCAAGTATCGTAGCCCAACCCCTGAGTTCGCCGAAGGCGGTCAGCGTATCGATACAATCTCCCTTCAGGATATGAACCAACAGCAGCCCAAGCCTGCATTGATTGATGTACAGCCGGTGCGCTGGCAGGATGGCATCTTCCTGCAAAGCAAGCCCCGCTTCAATCTCCCGGGCAGCATCTGGATGCCTAACGTGGGGCTGGGGGAGCTGGAACCTGAGTGGGCTGATTACTTCAGTAAAGGCTTGCGTCAGGCCAGTTCAGGTAAAATGGATTACCCACTGGTCATATACTGCACAGCCGATTGCTGGATGTCATGGAATGCAGTTAAGCGCGCCTCGGTCTGGGGCTACACCCAGGTGTATTGGTACGCTGAAGGCACTGACGGCTGGAAAGAGGCTGATTTGGCACTGGAGAAGGCGACACCCTTGCCTTTCCCGGTTACTCTACAGCCTGGCAATTGAGACATAAGATTTGAGACGGATGGTCCTTGAGTGCCTGAATAATAACGATAAATGGGGAATAACAACGTGTATAAAATTCTCATCGCCGACGACCATCCTCTGTTTCGAGAAGCCATCACCAATGTGATCGAATCGGGTTTTCCAGAAGCTGAAACCTTCGAAACTGAAGATCTTGAATCGGCGCTTGAATTGGCTCAACAGCATGATGACTTGGATCTTGTTCTGTTGGATCTGAACATGCCTGGCATGAATGGCCTGAATGGCCTTATTTCATTGCGCAATGAAGCACCGACCATACCAGTCGTTATCGTATCTGCCGAAGACGACAAGCAGATTGTGTTGCAAGCGATCACCTGTGGCGCAGTGGGCTTTATCTCCAAGTCTTCACCCAGAGCGCAAATGACAGAAGCACTGCAACAAATTCTTGATGGTAATGTTTATCTGCCTTCTGACATCATTCGCCAGACTGAACAGGACAGCAATCGTCGCAACCGGCGCAGCAATGAGCACCCACAAATTGCCCCTGAACTCCTGTCCTCTTTGACTCGACGACAGCTGTTGGTGCTGGAAAGAATGGCCAAGGGTGAGTCAAACAAGCAGATTGCCTACAACCTGCACATCGCAGAAACGACCGTTAAGGCTCATGTTTCGGCTATCTTGCGTAAACTGGGCGTGCACAACCGGGTACAGGCGATTCTGTCAGCAAGCGATATCGACTTCGCGCAATATCTTCGTCGCTGAAGGCAGCCAGGGGCGGTCAGGGCCGCCCCTGGAGCAGGTGCGCGAGCGTGGCCTTGAGCTTCAGCGGCCGGATTGGCTTATTCATCAAGAGATACCCCTGCTCCTTCACTTCCTGCTTGAGCTCGTTGCTGTAGTTGGCCGTGATCATTAACACGGGAGGCGTGTCTGAACGCTGCTGCAGAATATCCCTGACAAGCTCAATGCCTGTGGCACCGTCGTCGAGATGGTAGTCTGCAATCAGAAGATCCAGAGCTTCACTGCCTATCGACACGTGCTGCTGCAAGTCTTCAAGCCCCAGCGCGGTAATGACTTCACACCCCCAACCACCAAGCAAAGTGGCCATGCCTGCACAAATAGCGGCATCATTGTCCACCATCCAGATACGAGCACCCTGCAACTGGTTATCAATACCCGGATCCTTGAATCTGGGTGTAAAGGACTGAGGATTCAAACGACCGATCGGGAGTTCGACGGAGAATACGGAGCCCACACCTTCCTGTGAGCGAACACGAACGGGATGTTCAAGCATGTGACTGATTTTGTCGACGATCGCCAAACCCAGACCAAGCCCTTTATCCTGCTGATGATTGGCATTCGGGATGCGACGAAACTCCTGAAAGATCTCGGTCAACTTGTCTGCCGGTATGCCAGACCCCGTATCCCAGACCTCAATCAGCAGTTTTTCGCCCCGTCTGCGGCACCCCAGCAGGATTTCACCTCCGGAAGGCGTATAACGCAACGCATTGGTGAGAAAATTCCGCAAGATACGAGCCAGCAAGGTAGCATCACTGACCACTACCGCATCGCTTCCACGGAAACGAAACCTGAGCCCTTCTGCAGCGGCTATCTGCGTGTATTCAGTGGCCAGGGTATCGAGCAGTTCGTTCAGTCTGAAGGCACTGATATCCGGCTTGATAACCCCGGCATCCAGCTTTGAAATATCAACCAGCGTCCCCAGAAGTGTTTCAACGTCCTGCAGGGAATTACTGACTGAGTAAACCAGAGAACTGATACGCTCAGGCATTGCCTGTTCCTGCAATGCCCCGGTGAACAATCGTGCTGCATTCAGCGGCTGTAAGAGGTCGTGACTCACTGCAGCCAGGAATTTGGTTTTAGACAAATTGGCCTGTTCAGCATCCTGCTTAGCATCCAGCAGACGAGCTTCGATCTCACGACGCTCCTCAATTTCCTGGCGCAACTGCTGGTTAACCTCGGTCAATTCAGACGTACGCTCACGAACACGCTGTTCAAGATTCTGGTAGGCCTGCTGCAGCGCCATAGCCGTACGCTTACGTTCGGTGATATCACGAATCAATACGAAGAAGCCAACGGCACGTCCTTCTGCATCAAGGTTGGGAACATAGGACTTGAGCATATGTCGCGGCTCGCCGGCGGCATTGTACTCATCGATCTCAAAGGTCGTATTCTCCCCACCCAATGCATGCTGGATATAAGGTTCCAGGCGACTGTACAACTGATCGCCATGTACCTGGCGAATACTCTGCCCAATAAGTGAACCCCGGGGCCAGCCGTACCAGTCGTCATAGACCTGACTGGTGAACTGGAAGCAGCCGTTTTCACCCACGTAGGCAATCAACGCAGGCACATGGTCGGTGATCAGACGCAGCCAGTGCTCATTCTCGCGAAGGGTTTCGGCATACTGATAACGCTCGGTAATATCGGTGTAGGTGTTTACGAAGCCACCCGAAGGCATGGGATGGGTACGAATCTCCAAAACCCTGCCATCCGAAAGGCGCTGCTCCATTTCCTGCAATGGCCTGCCAGAGCTGTCCTGAACATCGGGTGTCAGTAGCGCAACCTCGGATTGCTCCATCAACTGGTCAAACGGCATGCCTCCGGCAGCATGGATATGCGTTAATTCGACGAAACGATGGTTCCATACTTCGAGACAGCCCTCCGGGTTAACCAGCGCGACCCCTTGTGAAAGGTTGTCAACCGTACTCTGCAGAAGCCTGCTTTTTTGCGCCAGCGCCTGCTCACGCTGAGCCGCCTCACTGGCTTTCAGGTCGGTGATGTCGGTGTAGAGAATAACCAGGCCGCCTTCACCGGTATGACGTTCACTCACCTGGACCCAGCGACCATTGGACAGGCGGTAGACAGTCGCTTCATCACCTTTGCCAACATGCTCTTCAAGAACAACGCCCCGCTCCAGTGCAAGTCGACTGACATCCTGAATCGTTGCACCACGCTCAATCTCCGTGCCGGTGCCTTCCCAGTAATCACGAAAACGACTGTTGAACAGCAGGATTCTGCGTTGCTCATCGAACAGCACAAACGCATCCGAAATACTCTCGATTGCATCAATGAGGCGCTGATGGGCAGTCGCCGCCTCCTGATTGGCCTGCTTGAGCGCATAGTTGCTACGCTTAAGCTCTGCCAGAGCGGTATTCAGTGCCTCAGTACGCTCTCTAACCTGTTCAGCAAGCACAACTGAATGCTCGAACGCCGCATAGGGAGCGGTACGCACAGTACTGCTTGATTCCACACGCTCGATCAGCGCATCCTTCATGCGCGTAAGCTTGTCGTTCTCCTGCTCAAGCTGGGCGATCCTTGCCAATAACTGTTCGCGTGTAGGCTCAGAACTCATTCGCTGTCCTGCCGATCACGACCCCGGTAAAGGTCTGGTTGAGGTGCATACCGTCAAACTGTTCGCCATAGGTATTGAAACCGATCACGTTATGATCGACCAGGAATTCGGAAGTCTCCTGGGTATGTTCGGTGTATTCCGCCTCCAGCCGCCGCAGGAAGCAATCACAACCAATCGTGATCAGGGGTTTACCCAGCGTCTGTTCGATCGCCTCAAAGCGCTGAGCCAAATTCGGCAACATGGCTTCGGGCTGCATGGCTGTCAGGACGATGCCGTTCTCCACTGCGCAGTAGAAAGTAAGGCTCATATCCGGGTTTACTTTCTGGATAGACCTCACGTAATACTCCTGCCCTATTCGAACAGCGAGAGGATTCAAAGCAAATACACGGTAATCCAGCTCTTCAGGATTAAGACCAAGCTGGCGCGCATATTCAATTGCAGCAGGTTCTGCATTCAATTCGTAGACCGTGCGCGTTGCCGGGTCTGCCTGAGTCACAACGAGTTTCTGCTCAAGGCTGCGCATGTGGTGTGTCGTAAAGACTTCAAAATCCAACGGTGTATTGACCATGATGACAACGGCGGCCCGTGTGCGAAACTCACCATCATAGTAAACATGTGTACCCGTCAGGTGAATATCGTCCCCCGCTGAGCCACCAAAATGAGGGATGCTGCCCAATACGGAATCCAGAGTCAGCAACACCAGTTCTTCCTGACTCGACAAGCCATCAAGTAGAGTCAGTGCAAAGGTATGACCCTTGATGGGGGCCACCCGTCTCTGCTGGCAACCGGCGACGAGTGCATCAATCAAAGATTGCGCTTCAGTCAGCGTAAATTGATCCAGCGCCTCGACCAACCCAACCTCAATTGAAAAGAGGTTTCGGTCGAAGCCAATTGCCGTAACTGTACCCTGATCGTAACCCCTGGGGGTTAATTCACCTGCGGTGGTACAGCCGGCAAGACGCACTCCGGGAAAGGCGGTCGTCAACGCAACAGACAAGGCCTGGAGGTTATACTCGGCCGAGCAGAAAAAGAGAACGAATCCAAGCTCTGAATCATTAAGCTCAGCCGCCAGCTCAAAAGCGGCCAGCTGTGGATCCTGTGCCGAAGACATCGAGGAGCGGATTGGATCTTTGAACAAGGGCGCGTTCATTGGAGTGGTACTCGCGCTGAAAAACAAGGCAATTTAAATTGTAATCCTGCTCATAGAGTCAGGTAATGCTACTTCAGTACTTTCTCAACAAAGCATAAACAAGCCTAACTAATTGTTATAAAAGAACAATTAATTATGGAGTCGCTTTTATAAAATCCAGGCCGCGAAAACTACTACTAAAGATGTAAGAAAGCGGATTCACATGATCGACTCTGTACTACAGGACCGAGATGACCGTCAATGTGAGCATATTGAGGGCAAAATCAAGCAAAAAAAACCGCACAACCGGTGAAGGGGTCCAGTTGTGCGGTCAGGTGTCACAACAACGCGGTTTACCAGGTCAGAACGGCACCCATCGCGATAGTATCGATATCATCATTGCCATCTGCCTCATACACGCTGTACTCTGCAACCAACTGCAGGTTGTCGTTGATACTGTAGAACAGCCCTGCTGCATTCAGCTCACTCTCGGTGCCATTGTTATCAACGTTGCCATGAGACAAGACACCACGCACTGAGTTGTAAGTGTATGAAGTCTGGACGAGATAGCCATCTGATTCGGCTTCAGTTGAGAGGTTGTTGCTTGCGAAGCTGGTCGGAATACCCTGCTGATCGAAGCCTGAAACGGTCAACTTAAGACCACCGTAACCAATCTGAGCACCGTAAGCGACACCATGTGCATCTACAGTGGTATCAGTAGCTGCCGTTGTGGTTTCACCAACAGCAGCACTGATCCAAGCATTGAAGTGCCCGCCGTCAAACTTGGTACCGTAGGTCAGTTCAGCTTCCAGACGCGGATCTTCGCTGTAGCGAGTATTACCTGGGGTAAAATCATAATTCGGATCAAGGATACCGACAGCCAGTTTAAAACCGTTTACTTCTGGAGTACGGTAGGTAATCTGTGCATTGGGATTTGCATAGGGGTAACCAGTGGTGATGTTACCGAAGGTTGTTCCTGCAGTTCCCTTAGGTGCAAAGCCTACGCCCAGCAGCAGCTCATCGTTAAAGATATTGCTGCGAGCATAAAGGCCGAAATCCTTACCAAACAATACCTGACCGAATTCACCGTCTACAGTTGCATAAAATTGACGAACGTCTATGCCTGTATCGGTTTTGGTTGAATCTTCATTAAGATTATTTGAGTCGTTAATGGTTACCCAAAAAGAAGAACGACCGCCCAGCTTGAGGCCATCAGCTTCTTTGGTGACATTGAAACCAATGTAGTTTGGCAGGAAGCCCATACGGACACGAGAAACCTGCTGATCTCCCTGGTCCTGGTAGGTGTAAAATGCATTCAGAAGACCATCCGCAGAAAAGGTTGTGCCTTCCTGGTCATACAGTGTAATACCGGCTTGCGCCTGAGCAGCCATACCCAGCGCGATCATCGCAGGCAGGAGTTTGGTGGTCATTTTTTTATTCTTCATGGTTTCCCCCAGATTGAAACTTCAGTCATGACATCGTTAATACGATGGCATGATGATCTCGATTTGAGGGACACAAACCCATGCTGCAGAGGCATTGTTGGACTGAAACTTTAGCGCCGAACCCACAGCATTAATACCGGTATTCCTGCACCAGTCGTACTCCCCTGCCCTAAGGTAGTAGAAGCACCTGCAACATTAGATTTATGCTGTAACACACTGAATTATTGAGATTAAACACCTTGAAAAGTTCAACACAAAAAAGCCCTGCCGGTTTCCCGGCAGGGCTTTTTAAAACACTTTACTCAGGCGTTGATCAGCTGTCTTTTGGCAGCTTGAAGGTCCACACGGAACCACCCTGGTTCAGGTGCTTCACGCGCTTGGCCACTTCACCACCCCAGAGCGGTACTGCACCACCCCAGCCGGAAACAACGGATACGTACTGTTCGCCATCCATTTCCCAGGTGATCGGAGAACCAACGATGCCGGAACCGGTCTGGAACTTGTACAGCATTTCACCTGTCTTGGCGTCAAACGCCATCAGGTAACCTTCAGGGTTACCGGTGAAAACCAGGTTACCCTTGGTGGCCAGAACGCCGCCCCACAGAGGTGCGAAGTTCTTGTAACGCCATACTTCCTTGCCGGATTTCGGATCTATTGCACGCAGCACACCGATGTACTCTTCATTCAGCGGCTTGATGGTAAAGCCTGCACCCAGGTAAGCGGCACCTTTCTTGTAGGAAACTGGCTCGTTCCAGATATCCATGGCCCACTCGTTAGAGGGCACATAGAACAAACCGGTATCCTGGCTGTATGCCATTGGCATCCAGTTCTTACCACCCAGGAAGGACGGTGCAGATACTACAGGCTCACCTTTCTTACCATCTTTGGCATCTGCGGGGTTACCCGGACGACCATCTTTGGTGAAGATCGGACGACCTTTTTCATCCAGACCTTCAGCCCAGGTGATTTTGTCGACGAACGGGAAGCCACGGATGAAGTCACCGTTTTCACGGTTAAGCACGTAGAAGAAACCGTTACGGTCTGCAGTTGCAGCCGCTTTTACGGTTTTGCCGCCGTCCTTGTAATCAAAAGCGATCAGCTCGTTAACACCGTCAAAGTCCCAGCCATCGTGCGGCGTGGTCTGGAAGTGCCAAGCGATTTTGCCGGTATCCGGATCGATCGCAAGACGAGATGAGGAGAACAGGTTGTCGCCTGGACGCAGATGGGAGTTCCACGGAGCCGGGTTACCAGTACCGAAGAACAGCAGGTCGGTATCAGGGTCATAGGTACCGCCCAACCAGGTCGCAGCGCCACCGGTCTTCCACAGGTCGCCCGGCCAGGTTTCGCCCGGCTTGCCACCGGAAATACCATTCTCAATCTTCTTGCCATCTTTCCAGATGTAACCCATGTGACCTTCTACGGTCGGGCGAGTCCAGACCAGATCACCGGTCTTGGCGTCATAAGCCTCGACCTTGCCGACAACGCCAAATTCACCACCGGATACACCGGTAATGATCTTGCCTTTAACGACCAGCGGAGCTGCCGTCAGCGAGTAACCTTCCTTGTAATCGGCAACGGTCTTCTTCCAAACCACCTTACCGGTGTCCTTGTTCAGGGCAACCAGCTTGGCGTCCAGAGTGCCGAAAATCACCAGGTCGTCATACAGGGCAACGCCACGGTTGATTACGTCACAGCAGGGCATGATGCCGTCGGGCAGTCGAGCGTTGTATTCCCAAAGCTCTTCACCGGTTTTGGCATCAATCGCAAATACGCGGGAGTAGGAACCGGTGACATACATGACACCGTCTTTCACCATCGGCTGAGATTCCTGCCCACGCTGTTTTTCGCCGCCGAAGGAGAACGACCATACAGGACGCAGTTCCTTGACGGTTTCAGCATTCAGCTTGTCGAGCGGGCTGTAGCGCTGAGCGCGCGGACCCAGACCATTGGATACCACGTCATCAGTGGTCATCTGGTCGGCAAGGATATCCTTGTCAGTGATGCCTGCCTGTGCAAAACCTGCACAAGACATGGCAGCAACCAGAGCGGTCAGGGCAAAGCCTTTGCTGCGGCCAATCTTCTTCATTGCTGTCCCCTTTTAGGATTTTTTTGTTTTCCAGGAGAAGTCGGGAAAATTTCCCAACTCGTTTAGGCATTTTTGAATCTGACCAGAGATCCAACAATTGAACCGGCGAAGCAGTTTTATCCTCACTTGGTAGTAATACTCCTTGGAAAGCCCCGTATTTCGGGGCGTTAAGGAGATTTCAGTGGTCAAAGACAGCAACTTCATATTCGGGATAGAGATGAACCACACTGCGTTCGAATTCGGCTTGCCGGAGCGCAACACTACCAAAACGCGAAGGTATGGGCAGTGCCATCACCTCGGTCATGCTCATACCTGCCTCCGCAGACGACTTCAGCGTTTCGTCCAGCCAGCTCAGATAGTCACTCATCTGGTCCAGCGCTCGATGGTCTGTGACTTTAGGGCCATGCCCTGGAAGCATAATCCTGAAGGGAATCTGCCTGAGCTGCTGAATTTCAGACCGCCACTGGTTCAACCCAGGGGTATGAGGCGTTGTCAGTGCACGCTGATAAAAGACCATATCAAACGGAAACAGCACACCTGTGGTATGGTCGTAGAGTACCAGGTCGGAGCCGCTATGCCCCGTCAGCTCGATCCATTCAAGCCGGTGTCCACCCATCTCCATCATGCCGGGCTCGATAACCTTTTCGGGCACGACGACTTCGGTACCACGCATCCAATCACCCACCAGGCGGTACATGTTTTCGGCAAACGCATCACCATTCTGCCTAATCTGATCTCGCGTATGCTCGAGTGAAGCGATGACTGCCCTGTCAAAGGCCTGATTACCCAGAAAATGATCCGGATGCTGATGCGTATTCACCACCAGCTTGATTGGCTTGTCAGTGATACTCCTGATCAATGAATGCAATGCCTCGCCATAGCGTCGGGAGACACCGGTATCGAGCACCACTACCCCTTCATTTGTCACAATGAACGCTGTGTTGACAATATTTCCGCCGTTTTCAAAACTGAAGTCTTCAGTTTTGCCTTCAATAAACCAGGTATTGAGGGCTACCTTTTCAGCACTCAGGTTGTACTCAAGCGGCGCAGCAATAACTGGAATGCTTAAAGTCATTACCATCAACAAGGTCAAGATTCTCATGCCGCCTCCTTAAAGCACCCGGCTGAACTCATTGCCACCGTTATCACGCATCCACAGACGGTAGCCCTCACGCTCATCATCCAGATCAAAACTGATAACCGGGTTTTCGGATACTGGCGGCGACAGCTCCATACGCACCACTGCTTCGCCATCAGGCCCCTTCAGCTCGACCTGTTGCAGGTAGAACTCAGGAATGGCATCCACCAACCCTGTATCCATTGGATGGATCACGCGAAATTTGAAGCGTGTGCCCTGCATATCATCGGTTGCAAAGCGGCGTGCCTTCACTTCACCCAGGTGGCTTTGCCAGTAAGGGTCGGCATTCCCCATGCTGGGCGTCGTACATCCTCCACCGGCCGCTTCCAGCTGCGCATAGCCAATATGCCACTCGCCGTTCAGTGTTCGAACTGCAGCACGTATTGCCGTACTTTGTTGCACTTTGATACGCAGAGACACTTTAGGGCTGGCACGGTCGCCGGGGTAGTAATTGAAGATATGCTGGATAGGGTTAAGATCAGCCCAGACTACGATACGTTCTATACGCCCTTTCAGGGAGCGAGCATCAATGGTTATCGGAACCTGCGTCGGATCCTCTGCAAATGAAGGAACCTCAACCTTAATGGAGGTATCAAAGCGATAATCGGCATCACCGATAAAGATCTCGCGGGTGTAGTCCCACATGACCGACTCAAGCGGATCTGCCGGTTGTGCTGCATGCGCATACGAAAATGCGAACAGGGCAAAAAGCCCTGTCAGCATTCGAGATATCCCTGTCATCATTTTCGCCTCAGTTGTTTTTATTGTTCAGGAGGGGCGATCAATTTTCCGAACCAACCTCCGCCATCACCTGATAAAACTCGGGCTTGGTGTATCGAAGCCCATAGGACGCAAAGAGTTCAGCCATGTCACCGCTGCGGATCATTCCATCAAGGACCTCCTCAACGGCATAACCCAATTGACGATCAGACTGGCGAATGGCAATACCGATATCCCAGGTCTGCTTCCCCATGGTGGGAAACCCGTTTTCAGCCAGACGGTATTGGGGATCACCGGCCTGTTTCAGCAGCCAGTCGATTTCAGATTGCATCGCCATTACCGCTGCCACCTCCCCCTTCTGCATGGCCTCAAAAGCCAGCCCTGGCGTGGGATAATGGCGTGTCATATTGCGCATGCGCCCCCCCATGGCCGAGGTAAAGTAGAAAGCCGGAACGCTATCAACCTCCACTCCAATGGGTTCATACTGAAATACCGCCACCGTACGAACAGCGTTCAGCCGGTTGCTGTCGTAGGCCACCTGCCAGCTCTCCTGCTGGTAAGGCGCCTTCATCACCACCTGTTCATTAATCAGGTAGCCCAAAGAATCCTGCTTGTAGGCATAAGCCTTGTCATAGGGAACCCTGAGCATGACATCAGCCAGATGTTTCATTGCCAGCGGGTTTTCTTCGTCCTTATCCAGGTAATGCCCCTTCCAGACGTTGTTACGCAGGTCGTCTTCCAGATTCTCGTCCGGTGTAATCCAGTGCAACTGAAGATCCAGATCAAATGCTTCCGCAATGCGGCGCGCGATTTCCACATCAACGCCGGAAGGATTCCCGTCTTTCACGAATGAGTATGGCGGGAAGTCCTTGTATACACCGATACGAATGTACCCGGACGCCATGACGTCATCATACAGACGTGCAAAAGCCTGCTCGCACGCGAGCAGGCCTGTCAGAAGGGGGATAAGCAGTAATTTCAGCTTATTCCTCAACATACTTGGTCTCCAGCCAGCTGCGAATTGCCCATAGCGCCTCCTGGCTCAACGTATCAGCCATACGCGGCATGTAGACAGCACCGTCACGCACGGCACCATTGATGACGCGATACTTGAACCATTCGTCACCGTCATAATCAGGCGTCAGGAAACGCAGGTCAGGAGCAATACCGCCGGAAATGCCATCCAGGCCGTGACAACGGGCACAGTTCTGGTTATAAGCAGAGGCACCGATCTCTACTGCACGATCGAAGTCATCACTGTCACGGTAAGGGTTGGTATCAGCCCATTCCTCACCCAGTTGAGCCAGACCTTCTGTATTAACCGCCTGAGGCGTGACATCACCATGGGCCAGAACAGTACCGGATACTGCAGTAGCCATGGCGGCAGCGGCCATGAGGCCAGTGAACTTGTTCAGCTTGGACATGCGGGGTCACCATTATTTTTTTTCAGGCTAATCGGAATGTCGAGCGCAACCGCCCGACTTTGATGGCCTCATGATGAACCAGACGCTCTTTGCCCAGAATTACACCTTGGCACCCAAAATATGGTCCCTTGGTAGTAAATTTTGCGCATCAACAAGACCATGGTTTGACCCTTCGGCACGAAAGTAGTAAAACTTACGCATAAACCATTGTTTCAAATGGGAATTTTTCCCGACACACCCGTCTGCTTTCCCGATCATCCACTTACAGGCTCCCACATCCGTCGGGGCTGCTTTCCGTCGCTTCCTCCACACAACACCTCGCACAATGCCCTTGCACACAGCCAGCATTTCCTGGCTGACGACTTTCACCAAAAGGGTATTGAGAAGATGAAAACAACAATAACGACTCCTGGTCGTACGCTTTTGAGCCAACGGATACAAGCCGTCATCCTTGGGGCTGCCATCGGCCTTGGCAGCACAATGGTCCAGGCCAAGTCTTCCGACGTTACATGGGAAGATATTCTCAATGACCAGGCGACTACTGAAGACGTTCTGGGTTATGGCATCGGCCCCAAGGCACAGCGTTACAGCCCGATGACACAACTGAATACTGACAACGTAAAGATGCTCACGCCCGCCTGGTCTTTCTCCTTCGGGGATGAAAAGCAGCGCGGGCAGGAGTCTCAGGCCCTTGTTCACGACGGCGTGATTTATATCACCGGCTCCTACTCTCGCGTATTCGCCATAGACGCAAAGAGTGGCAAGAAGCTCTGGAGCTATGCCGCTCGCCTGCCTGACGACATCCGCCCCTGCTGCGATGTAGTCAATCGAGGCGCCGCCATATTTGGCGACAAAATATTTTTTGGCACCCTGGACGCAGCAATCGTCGCGCTGGACAAGGACACCGGCAAAGTCGTCTGGAAGAAGAAATTTGGTGACCACACCGCCGGCTATACCATGACCGGGGCCCCTACTCTGATCAAGGATCAGAAGACCGGCAAAGTGTTGCTGATACACGGATCATCCGGTGACGAGTTTGGTGTTGTTGGAAAACTGTTTGCGCGTGATCCTGATACGGGTGAAGAAATCTGGATGCGCCCCTTCGTTGAAGGCCACATGGGGCGCCTGAATGGCAAGGAAAGCACTCCAACCGGTGACCCTCGTGCACCGAGTTGGCCCGATGACCCCAACTCCCCCACAGGCAAAGTTGAAGCCTGGAGCCATGGTGGCGGTGCTCCCTGGCAGAGTGCCAGCTTTGATGTTGAGACCAACACCATCATCGTCGGTGCAGGCAATCCTGCCCCCTGGAACACATGGGAAAGAACGTCAAAAGGCGGTAACCCGCTCGATTATGACAACCTCTATACCTCTGGTCAGGTAGCGGTTGACCCGTCCACAGGCGAAGTAAAATGGTTCTACCAGCATACCCCGAATGATGCCTGGGACTTCTCCGGCAACAACGAACTGGTTCTGTTTGAATACGATGAGGATGGTAAAACGGTCAAAGCGACGGCCCATGCAGACCGAAACGGTTTCTTCTATGTGGTTAACCGCGAAAATGGTGACTTCATTCGTGCCTTCCCCTTCGTTGACAACATTACCTGGGCAACCCACATCGACCCTGAAACCGGCCGCCCTGCTGAAGTAGAAGGTCAGCGTCCACCACCCCCGAAACCGGGCGAGAAAAAAGGTGAGTCAATTGAGGTTTCACCTCCCTTCCTTGGCGGCAAGAACTGGAATCCCATGGCCTACAGTCAGGATACCGGCCTGTTCTATGTGCCTGGCAACCACTGGAAGGAAGACTACTGGACTGAAGACGTCACTTACCAGAAAGGTGCCGCATACCTGGGACAGGGTTTCCGTATTCGCAAGATGTACGACGATCACGTTGGCATCCTGAGAGCCATGAACCCCCTGACCGGTGAGATCGAATGGGAACATAAGGAAGCTCTGCCTCTCTGGGCAGGCGTGCTGACCACCAAGGGAGGACTGGTCTTCACGGGCACCGGCGATGGCTACCTGAAAGCCTTTGATGCCAGGACGGGCGAGGAGTTATGGAAGTTCCAGACAGGTTCAGGAATTGTGTCCAGCCCTGTCACTTGGGAGATGGATGGTGAGCAATATGTCGGTATTGCCTCCGGCTATGGCGGCGCGGTTCCGTTGTGGGGGGGCGATATGGCTGACCTGACCAAACCCGTTCCTCAGGGCGGCTCTTTCTGGGCTTTCAAATTGCCGAAGTGGGCATCTGAGATCACACAAAAGTAGACCTAACCCTCCACCCATGGCCTGCCTGACGGCAGGCCTCTTCTCAGGACACCATAAGATGGCCAAAACAGCTTTGATTCCCAGCGGAGTATTGACTCTTCTACTGTCCTCAAGCGTCATTGCAGACTGCAATCCGGGCATCGAGTCCATTTGTAGCGGTGCGAATCTGATGGGGCGCGACCTGTCAGGGCTTGAGCTCGATCGAATTGATCTTAGCGGTGCTGACCTGCGCTACGCGGATTTGAGGCATGCCGACCTGCGCGGCGCCAACTTGAGCGGGGCCGATCTCAGCTATGCCCTGCTGAGCCGAGCCAATCTGGAGAAGGCCAACCTGAAAGGTGCCATTCTGGATTATGCCAATATGGTGGCAGTTTCAGCCTGGGCCATGCATGCGCAGGGAGCATCGTTTCGCGAGACCCGTCTGGACGGAGCCGATCTTTCTTTCGCCAGGCTCAGCAATGCAGACTTCGACTCAGCGGTTCTGTATGCAGCCAACCTTGAAATGGTCTGGGCTACCAAAACCCGGTTCATCAACTGCAATCTCAGAAATGCCAATTTACAGGAAGCCAAGTTCAATTATGCCAATCTGCAAGGCGCCGATCTGAGGGGGGCCCAAATCAGGTTCGCCACCTTCCAGGGTACGCATATGAATGAATGTCAGAACTGTCCGACAGACTGGATGGTGCCCAAACACCCGGTTGAATAGGCTGGCCACTCAACCGGGTGCTCAGGAAAGCATGCACTCAGGCCCGGATATAACTCCAGCCCTGCTGCTGGCGACGGGCCAGATGCTGAACCGCAGCAGCAACAACCGTCGCCTCTGATTGAGGCGTGAGATTCTGCTTATCCAGACTGTTGCGGCAAAGCACCAATCGTGTCAGCAGATCGTCATCGTCAATCTCCACGGCAGCTGCTGCAGGACCGTTAACGACCAACTCAACCTCTGCATTCGGCTCCAGCTTTAGCAGGTTGCGCACATTTGCCTGTGCGCGCTGCAATGCGTCGGGTGTCGGTGCATGCACCAAAACCTTTAGTCTTTCCACTTTCAAAGCTCCTGTGCAATATCGTGGGCCAGTTGCTGCAAGTTTTCCTCATTTCGTCCGCGAGGACGAGGCAAGTCTATACGCTGATCATGGGTCACATGAGCGGGACTTCCGGACAACACCACCACACGATCAGCCAAATAGACTGCCTCTTCAATATCATGGGTGATAAACATGACCGCAGCACCGGTCTTCTGCCAGATATTGAGCAATTCGTCCTGCAGATGCTGACGGGTAATCGCATCGACGGCACTGAAGGGCTCATCCATCAGCAACAGATCCGGATGAACCGCCAGTGCACGGGCAATGCCCGCACGCTGTACCTGACCACCCGACAACTGGTGAGGCCAGCGATCCGCCAACTCCTGCAAACGTGTCAGTACCAGCACTTCGTCGATGCGAGACTCGCGCTCCTCAGCCGTGAGTTCCAGCCCTTTCAGGCCATAGCCAATGTTGTGTCTCAGTCGCTTCCACGGTAACAAGCGGCCATCCTGAAAAACTGTTGCCCGGCGGCGCGTTGAACGTCGCTCCGGAATATCCAGCGTAATCGTCCCCCCACTGCTGTGAGCCAGATCGGCTACACACTTGAGCAGCGTTGATTTGCCCACACCAGAACCGCCCACGACGGCGACAAATTCGCCCTTGTCGATCTCGAGGTTCAGTTTTTCAAATACCGGTGACGAGTTGTCACCATAGTGAAAGCTCAGGTCTTTGATTGTCAGGATGGGCGCCATTGCAACACTCGCTTTTCAAATCGGGCAAACAGGGTATCGCTCAGGGTGTACACCAGCGATATCACGAGCATATAGATCACCACGGCTTCATAGGCTCCGACACCCGCGGCAGCGTTCATCTCCTGCCCCATACCCGGTACGCCCAGCAGTTCAGCCGCGATCAACGTCATCCAGGCCTGCCCTATTCCGGTACGCATGCCCGCCAGAATACCCGGTGCCGAAGCAGGCAGGGTGACGTTGACGGCCTGGTTCAACACGCCCTGCTGGCCGAATGCCCTCGCCAACTCATAATATTTGGGGTCAACATTGCGTACAGCTGACCAGGTAGCAAAATAGTTGACCCAGAATACCCCAATGGCAATTACGAATGCGGCACCGGCATGACTCACTTTGAACCATGCGATAGCGAACACAACCCATGCCAACGGCGGAATCGGTCTGAGAATGCGTGCCAACCAGGCGTGCAGTGCGTCCGCCCAACGGGAGGACGCAGCCACCGCCCCGACCAGAAATCCAAGCAAAGTTCCCAGACTCAAGCCCCAGACATAATGAACAAGACTCGACATAACAGCTGGCAACAGACGCTCAGCACGCCATTCTTCCACTAAGGTTTGCGGCAACAGGAAGGGATCCGGGATAGTACCCGCCTTGGCCCAGCCGGTGGACTGAGCCAGTTTCCAGATCGCGACAAAGGCTATAACCCCAACGAATCCCAGCACTGCGCGCCCAACGGCATGTCCCGTCCAGAAGGATGAGCGATGCTTGTGCATTCTGATCTCCGTTACTGTGTCAGTGACTGGTAAAAGCGGGTATCGAACAACTGGTCCAGATCCACGTCAGCCTTCAGAGTGCCGATTTCAGCCTGGAAATCACGCATGTTGCGAGCGCCTTCTACAATCAGGCGAGGATCATCGACAAAATTTTCACGTGAGTTTTCCAGTGCACGCTGCACAACATCAATCGACAGACGCCCCCCGCCCACATAACGCTGGACAGCCGCCACAGCTGTTTCTGGCTGCTCTCTGAGTACACGCGACACTTCTGCATGCACATTGACCAGCGCCTGAACCTTTTCTGGCTGTTCATTGATCAGTGCTTCACGCACCACCAGCACGGCTCCCGGTTGCTTAGGGAACATCTCAGAGCCGGATGCGACCACTCGGGCTTCCGGGATGCGCTCGAGGCTGATGCTGACGATGGGTTCAAGAATGGCCGCCCCGTCCACTGCACCTGTGAGCAGAGACTGCTGTACCTGCGCGGCACCCTGATAAACAATTTCTACTTGTGAGGGATCGATCGCTAATTGCTTGCGCAGCCAGTATTGCAGGACTGTTTCAGGTACAGAGCCTGCTGGAAAAGTCGCAATGACAGGTTTGCGCCCCTTGTCCGCAGCAAAGCGGCTGAATGCCGTTGCAGGATCACCGGACTCAAAATAGGGCGCCAGCTCACCCAAGGCAACCAGGCTGATCTGCTCGACAATATTAGACGCGACTACCTTGATATCAGCGCCTTTGGCACGAGCAACCATCGCCGGCCCAATGCCCAGGTAGGCAATATCAAGTTGCCCTGCAAGCAGAGCCTGAACCATTGCAGGTCCATTCTGGAATTGAATCAGTTCCGGATTCTCAAACCCTGTTGCAGCCAGCCGTTCCTGCTCCAGGGTCAGGAATGCCTGCGAAACAGGAATGATTGGCATATAGCCAATCTCAACTTGATCAGATGCCGCTGCGTTTAAAGACCAGCCAGACAAACACAGGGCAAGGATGGAAAAGAGTTTACGCATGACGGATCTCTCCTGTCGGACAATATGATCCTTCATGCTATATATTCTTTTTGAAGTTACAATCTATTTTTTATCACATATAAGCATATCAATAGTCAGCTTAGTTGACTAAGTTAGTCAGGTTTATTCGCTGATCCCGAGTTTCAAAAGCCCACATTGAATGGCCAGATGGACCAGCTCCGCGGTCGAGGAAACCTGAAGCTTGTTCTTGAGCAAAGTGCTGTGGTTGGAGACAGTCTTAGCACTGATGCAAAGCTGTTCGGCAATGGCCTTAGGCGTGAGTCCACGCGCCAGCATGACGAATATTTCAAATTCACGCTGCGTCATACCTTCGAGCCTGGGGTCCATGCCGGTGTTGCGCTGCATGGCCAACCGCGTTGCAAGCTCGTGTTCCACATAGGGCTGACCCATCATCACTTTGCGCACGGCTTCGAGCAGCACTTCAGGACTGCTGCTCTTGGTGATATAACCCAAGGCACCCGCGTCCAGCGCCTGCTGAACCATGGGCAGTTCATCGTACATACTGAAAAACAGGATACGAGCCTCTCTGTCCCGCTGAAGAATCCGTCGTGCGGTCTCAATACCGCTGATATCGGTCAGATTAATATCCAGCACCAACACATCGGGACGATGTTGCTGCCAAAGGGTCAGGCATTCCCACCCGCTTGAGGCCTCCATCATCTCGCAACCGTCCAGCATTGTTGAAAGAAGACTGGCATAGCCCTGCCTTACAACAGCATGATCGTCCGTCAATAACACTTTCACGTTTGAGTCCTCATGTTTTGACCGCCAAGGGCAGCTCCAGCATCAGTTTAAGGCCACCACCCGGTGCGGATGACAGGCTGAGCTTTGCATCCATATACCGTGCCCGCTCATGCATCGAGCGGATACCAACACCCGGCCTAATATTGTCTGCCAGCCCCAAACCATCGTCCGCCACATGTACCAGAAGATGCCTGGCCTTGGCTTCAATGCCGATATCCACGCGGGATGCGCAAGCATGGCGTGCCACGTTGTTCAGGGCCTCCTGCAGGAGGCGATAGAGATGGGTCGAGGTTTCATCACTCAGAACGGGCAAATCCTGGATCGTGAGATGGCACTTGATACCGCTGCTTTGCTGCCATTGTTCGACCAGACTACGCAGAGATTCTTCAAGCCCCAACGGCTCGAGTATCACGGGATGCAGGCTCCGGATAAGGCGGCGAAACCCCTGCTGCATCGCTTCACAATCACGCACAATGCGAGGGGCTGTTGTCGCCACGAGCTCAGGACGATTGGCAGTTTGTCCAATCAGGTATGCCTGGGCCCGGATACCGGTCAGGTACTGACCCAGGTCGTCATGCAGCTCCCGAGCAAGATAGGCTCTCTCCTTCTCTTGCAATGCCATCAATTCTCGCGTCAGGCGACGATTGTCATCCTGTTCCTGTTCCAATGCCTGTGCCATGCGGTTGAAATGGTTTGCCAAGCGGTTGGCTTCAGGTACCGAGAACGCCTGCAACCTTGCGGTAAATCGCCCCTGTTGGATCTGGTCGATGGCGGCCAATACCTGGCCGAAGGGCCTCATCCCCTTTGCAACGCCCCAACTGATGGCGGCGATCGACAGTAATGCTCCTCCACAAAACAGGACGAGCACCTGAAGTGCAGACTCCCAAACCTCGGCCAATTCATCTTCAGGATCGGCGATCAGCACCAGAACCTCTTCATCCAGCAGCACTCGTCGCTCGATTCGCGGTGTTATCTCAGGCCAGATCCAGCGGGCAAACCAGGTTGGTACCTGCTCGATGGACGGTGATGGTGGAGAGATGCCGATGGGCAGCTTGATAATGGTCAGATGACGCCAGTCCGTTGTAATCAAGGATTCCAGCAAGGCTTCATCCTTGCTTGCCCCCGTGATCAGCAGGTCGGCAACAACCATGCTGGACGCCAGCTCACGTTCAATGTCTGTTTTGGCCTGACGCATCAGCCCGAACAGGCTGAGCATCAGGGCCAACATGAATGCGGCCGCAACCATTACGTTCAATCTCACGACAGCACGCATGTCTGGCAATCCTTGCTGTTAACGAACGCTAAACACACCCTCCATTCCCTTTTGCTCAAGGCCGCTCATGTAAAAGCGATACTCGCCCGGCTTGATCGGCACGAAATAGATCTCGGCTTCGCCTTCCTGCTCAAATTCCAGCTCAGTCAGTGCAATCGCTTTGATTTCCATATCACCGGCTTCGACTTTACGCAGATAAATGGAACTGAAAAACTCGGGAGCCTGCATGGCGTATTCTTTCAGGCCGCTGGATATCACTTTCAGACGATAGGCCTTGCCGGTCTCCATTTCGTATCGGGTCTGGGACATGGCGTAGTCAGTAACCTCGCTGCCCAGCACCAGGTCAGGCAGTCGTTCAGGGCGCGTTGTCAGGTCTCCTTCTGCCAGTGCAGGCGTGGATGCAACGGCACCTGCAGACAGGGCAAGAGCCAAACTCAGAGTACGAATGGGGGTTTTCATGTCACTTTCCTGTTCTTGTTGAGTTCTTCACACAACATCCTAGTGACCAGCACCCGCGAAAACATACTACTTCGGTACTGAATGATTGAGACTTTCTGAATATTTAATCCCGCCCCCATCATCCCTAAGCTCAATGCATCACTGATAACAACGATAAACCCGAGTGTAACCCAATGAACAAGCTGCCCCGACTGCTGAGCGCGGCGACCCTGAGCATTCCATTACTTGCCAGTGCCGCGACTACCCCCCTGGAGATCGAGATCGGCTATATCGGTTTTGAACCGGATCATGGACCGGTCTTGTCCAATATTTTGCCTGAACCGGCTGATGCTGGGCTCAAGGGTGCCGAGCTGGCCATTAACGACAGCAACACCACCGGTCGTTTCCTCAAACAGCATTACACCCTTCATGCACGAAGCACTGATCAACCGGACCAGATCGTGCCGATGACCCAGGCACTCTATGATCAGGGCATCCGCTTAATGGTATTGAATCTGACCAGAGAGCAGCTTGTCGCCGTCGAAGCAGAACTTCCTGATGATGTCTTACTGATCAATGCTGGTAGCCAGGATAATGCGCTGCGGACTGAACAATGCATTCCTGGAATGCTGCACAGCATGCCCTCTCGTGCGATGTTGACCGATGCTCTGGCCCAGTGGCTGATGACCAAGCGCTGGAAGCGCTGGCTCTTGCTTGAGGGCCAAACCCCGGAAGATCGTGCCTATGCAGACTCCGTAGCCCGGAGCGCCCAGCGCATGGGCGCCGTTATTGTTGAGCGCAAGCAATGGAGTTTTGATACTGACCTGAGACGAACGGCTCAGAAAGAGCTGCCGCCCTTTACCCAGACCGACGAGTACGATGTCGTAGTCGTAGCTGATGAGCGTGGCGATTTCGGCGAGTACGTACCCTTCAACACCTGGTACCCGCGTCCGGTCGTGGGCACACAGGGTATGAGCCCTGTGGTCTGGCATCGTGTCGTTGAAGCCTGGGGCGCTGCTCAGCTGCAAAGCCGGTTCGAAAAACTGGCTGACCGATGGATGAACGGCCGTGATTATGCCAGCTGGGCTGGCGTACGCACTCTGGCTGAAGCCGTTACTCAGACTGGCGAAACCGATCCCGCTGCACTGAAGCAGTTCATTCTTTCCGACAAGTTTCAGCTTGGTGCCTTCAAAGGGCGCAAGCTGACCTATCGAGACTGGAGCGGACAGCTGCGTCAACCGATACCTCTCACTCATCCACGGGCACTGGTGTCCCAATCACCACAGGCAGGTTACCTGCACCCGGTTACCGATCTCGATACCCTCGGCTTCGATCAACGTGAAAGCCAGTGTTCTGTCAAAGGAGACTCATGATGTACCAGCCCCCTTTTCTCAAATCATTGCTAATTGCCGCCATGCTGGCCACCCCGGCAGCTCATGCGGCCACAGCCTATGTTTCCAATGAGAAAGACAACACACTCTCCGTCATTGATCTGGATACCATGGAGGTTACCAAGACCATTGAAGTGGGTGAGCGCCCACGCGGTATTGCTCTGTCCAAGGATCACACCAAACTGTATATCTGTGCCAGTGATTCCGATACCGTTCAAGTCATGGATCTGGCAACCCACAAGATCATTGCCAACCTCCCCTCCGGTGAGGACCCCGAGCAGTTTTCCCTGCACCCCGATAACCGTCGCCTCTACATTTCCAATGAAGATGACGCCCTGGTGACTGTGGTCGACACGGAAACGCATGAGGTGCTGGCTCAGATTGAAGTGGGCGTAGAACCTGAAGGGATGGCAGTGAGCCCCGATGGCCGATGGGCCGTCAACACCAGTGAAACGACCAGCATGCTGCATTGGATCGACACTGAAACGCATGACCTGATTGACAATACGCTGGTGGATCAGCGCCCCCGTCATGTCGAATTTACCAAGGAAGGTGATATTCTCTGGGCCTCATCCGAAATCGGTGGCACGGTATCCGTCGTGGATGTTGCCACTCGCCAGATCATTCACAAGCTGACATTCCAGATTCGCGGGATTCACCCCGACAAGATTCAGCCGGTCGGTGTCAAACTGTCCGCTGATGGCCGTTACGCTTTCGTGGCGCTTGGGCCTTCGAACCATGTCGCGGTCGTCGATGCCAAAACCTATGAGGTACTGGACTATCTGCTGGTCGGTCGCCGAGTGTGGCACATGGAGTTCACTCCCGATCAAAAATATCTTCTGACCACCAATGGGGTCAGCGGTGACGTATCCGTGATTGATGTCGATAAACTCAAGGTCATCAAGTCGATCAAGGTAGGTCGTTACCCCTGGGGTGTCGTCACCCTGGATTGATTCGGGAGAGCAGTATGGGCATTGAAGTGCGCAACCTTTGTTTTCGTTACGGTACACGCCAGGCACTGCAGGACGTCAGCTTCCGCCTGGTGGATGGTAAACTCAATGCCCTGCTTGGCCCAAACGGCGCCGGCAAAAGCACCCTGTACGCCTTGCTGACCCAGCTTTTCAATCTGCAACAGGGCGAGATACTGCTGAATGGAGTCCCGATCAGCCGCCAGTCCAGAAAACTCAAGCAGCAACTTGGGGTGGTCTTTCAGCAAAGCACGCTTGATCTGGACCTGAGCGTACTGCAAAACCTGGAATATCACGGTGCACTGCACGGTCTATCATCCAGAGACGTTCGACATCAGGCCTCGGCCTTGCTTGAACGCCTGGAGCTTGGCGATCGCCTTCATGACAGCATCCGCAGCCTGAACGGTGGCCACCGCCGCCGTGTCGAGATAGCCCGCGCCCTGCTGCATCGCCCGTCGATTCTCCTGCTGGATGAAGCGACCGTAGGCCTGGACACGGCTGCACGCCAGTCCATCAACCGCCATGTCCGTGATCTTTGCCGCGATCAGGCGCTTACGGTTCTGTGGGCCACCCACCTTATTGAAGAGATCGATTCAGACGATCCCGTACTCGTCCTGCACCAGGGGCGCCTGCACGCAGACGCACTTGCACATGAGATTTGCCATATGCAGCAAACCCGCACTCTTGCCGCAGCTTTCGAGCAGATCACCGGACTCAAGGAATCAACCCAATGCGCATGACCGCTTACCTGATCGCCCTCAAGGGGATTCTGAAGCGTGAATTTTTGCGCTTTATCCATCAGCGGACTCGCTTTCTAAGCGCGCTTGTACGACCGCTTTTGTGGCTGGTCGTGTTCGCTGCCGGCTTCAGAGCAGCATTGGGCGTCTCCATCATTCCGCCCTACGAAACCTACATCACCTATGAGACCTACATTCTGCCGGGCCTTTGTTGCATGATTCTGCTGTTTAACGGCATGCAAAGCTCTTTATCCATGGTGTATGACCGGGAAATGGGCAGCATGAAAGTCTTGCTCATGAGTCCACTGCCACGCGCCTGGCTACTTTTCTGCAAGCTGATTGCCATTGCGCTTTTATCTCTGGCTCAGGTGTATGCTTTTATCGGACTGGGCTTTCTGGTCAATGTTGAACCCCCGCTCACAGGGCTTTTGACCGTTTTGCCGGCATTGGTGCTGACAGCTTTGATGCTGGGCGCGATAGGGCTGTTTTTGTCTTCCCGCATTCGCCAGTTGGAGAATTTTGCTGGCGTAATGAATTTTGTTATTTTCCCTATGTTTTTCATGTCCTCGGCACTCTACCCGCTATGGAAGATGCGCGAGTCCAGTGAATGGCTGTATTGGATCTGTAGCCTCAATCCCTTTACCCATGCGGTAGAGCTGGTCCGTTTCGCTCTTTACACCGAGCTCAACCTTGAAGCACTACTGGTCACCACCGGGACCACTCTGGTCTTTACCGTCCTGGCTTTGCTCGGGTTCAATTCGGAGCAGGCAGTCCGAAAGTCCTGATCAAATCTGCCACCTTCCCAAAGGCCCCCGCCATGGCTACACTCACGGCCTGCTATGCAATAACAGGCCGCTTGCTTTATGCTTTTTCGAATTTCAAACCGCTATTACCGCCGACAAACAGCCAGCCACCTGCTGTGGATGCTGGGCCTGATCGTCGCGATCATTGCCAGCTTCCATTATCTGTTGCAGGCATCGAAAGTCGTCGACTTTCTGCTTCCGGTTCTTGGAGTGAGCGCCTGCTCTGCCTATTTCATTAAACTTTTTCAGCATCTGCGTGCGGGTCGTCAAGGCTATCCCGAGATTCATCTGGATATGGAGGCCAGGCAACTGGCCATAAAAGAAGGCGATACAAGGGTCGAGATTGATATCAGCCGCATTCTCCACCTGAAACTGGATTATCGTTTCAGCCAGGTGGAGCGTATTCAAATCACGACCGATGAGGGACAGGTACTCAGGCTTGAAGGCTATGAGGAGATGGCTGAAATGGTACGTGCTCTTGAATCTCTGACCCCAGAGAGCAAAATTAGCCGCTCTCGCCTAAGAATCCGCTAATAATGATGCAGCTGGGGATGATGGTTAAACGGATTTTTCAGCTGTAAGGTGAGTCATTAGCGCTCTCAATTTGCCGGGTTTGACGGGTTTATTCAGCACCTGCACACCTTGTGCTCGAAACGCCTTTCGTGTCTCGTCGCTGCGATCAGCCGTCAGCATGACCATCGGCACAGACTCAAAACCGGAGTCATTGAGCCAGGCACGCAGCTCCAGCCCCGTATCATGATCTTCAAGATGGTAGTCTGCCAATACCAGATCAGGATTTTCAGCACAGGCCTCTTTTGCCTCACTCAAGTTATGCGCAAGCAGTACATCACATCCCCAGCCACCGAGCAGGGCCTGCATACTGATCAAAATGGCCGGGTCATTGTCCAGAACCAAGACCTTTCGGCCCTCAAGCAGATCAGTATTCACCACCGGTTGTGCAGCCTGACTGGAAGGGACTTGATAGGTTGCAGCGGCGAGCGGAATGCTGACTTCGAAGCAGGACCCCGCTCCTACAACTGAGCGGAGGCTGATCGGGTGATCCAGCATGCGTGCGATACGCTCGACGATGGCCAAACCAAGACCAACTCCCACCTTTTTTGAGTGATGTTGACTGAGCCGGCAAAACTCCTGAAATATTGCTTCCTGCTTGTCATCAGGGATGCCGCCGCCCGTATCCCAGACCTGAATGCTCATCCGATCTCCACGTCGCCGGAAGCCCAGCAGTACGCCACCCTGATCGGTATAGCGAAAAGCGTTACTGAGAAAGTTGCGCAGTATCCGGGTCAACAAGCGCAAGTCACTGGCAACCCAGTCACTTCCGCAATGTACCGCAAAGCTCAACTCTGCCGCTTCTGCCACAGGTTCAAATTCAGCTCGAAGTGTTTCAGCCAGTCGACTGACCGGGAAACTTTGCAACTCGGGCTGTACCGCATTCTGATCCAGCTTGGAAATCTCGAGCAGGTCGGTCAGCAGATGCTCAGCCCCATCCAGTGCCACATGCACCCGATCCACCAGATCCGCTTCGGCCGCAGGCAAATTACGCTCCTGCAATGCAGCGACGAGCAAACGCGCCGCATTCATCGGCTGGAGCAGATCATGACTGGCCGCTGCCAGATACTTATCCTTACTCAGGTTTGCGGCTTCTGCCGCTTCCTTGGCCTGAAGCATCTCCTGCTCTGCCTGCTGGCGGGTTCGCACTTCTCGCCATAGACGATCATTGAGCTGCACCAATTCACGCGTGCGTTCTTCAACACGTTGCTCAAGCTCTTCATTCAGTGAGAGCATGCGCTGCTGAACCTTTTTGCGCTCGGTAATATCAGCCACAAACGCCACGATGTCAGGCTCATCACCCTTTCGACGCAGCAGTATGTTCATCGATACTTCGATAGCCTCACCGCAAGCCTTGCGCATGCGGGTTTCATACAGGAACAGCTGACCATCATTCACCAGCCTGGCCATCATCAGGCGGAATTCCTGCTCACTGAACAACAGATCCGTGGCGAAATTCACCCCCTGAACCATGCTTTCGTGATCAGGAAAGCCACAGATACGGGCCATGGCCCGGTTTGCCTTGCCAACCCGTCCTGTAAGATCAGCCTGAAAAATGCCATGCAGAGCATTATCGAAAAGCCACTTGTAGCGGTTCCGTTCAGACTCCAGCTCTTCGATTTTGCTGAGCAGTTCCGGGTAATAGCTCTTACGCGCAGACTGGCCACCCAGTCCGATAAGATGCTCAACCGTCAGTTCACTGTTTTCAGAGGGCTTCTTCATACACGGCCTCTACATCGCGCCGGCTGGATTTTCTCGGGTTGGTCAGAATGCATGGATCCTTGAGGGCATTCTGACTAAGGTAAGGGATGTCAGTAAGATGAACGCCCTGCTCTGCCAGTTTCTGATACAGGCCCACTTCACGTTTCAGTGAAATGACATGCTGCATCAGACGCCGCTTGATTTGTGACTGACTCAATCCACGTGGATCAATGCCCATGGTTTCAGCCACGATACGAAAACGATCGGAGGCAGACTCATAGTTGTAATCAATGACATGCTCGAGCAACATGGCGTTACACAAACCATGTGGCAAGTCCAGATAGCCCCCCAGGCTATGAGACATGGCATGGACTGCACCCAGCACGGCATTTGAAAACGCCAAGCCTGCCTTCATGGACCCCAACATCACCTGCTCACGCAAGTGAGTGTCGTCGGGCTGCTCGACCAGCAGCGCCAGATGGGTATTGATTAACCTGATTGCATCCAGAGCATGCATATCCGTCAAAGGCCCACTGGCGGTTGACACAAATGCCTCTATTGCATGCACAAGCGCATCGACACCTGTACAAGCCGTCAGGAAGGAATCCATGGTACGCGTGGTATCCGGGTCAATCAGTGCTACATCAGGCACTACGGATTTGCTGATAATCGAAAATTTCAGTTTCTCATGCTGATTGGAAATGATCGCAAACTGGGACACGTCCGCGGAGGTACCGGCCGTGGTGGGGATACAGATCATGGGAGGGATGGGTATTTCAATACGGTCTACCCCTTCGAACTCGAGGATACTTCGCCCATGAGTGCTTACGATCCCGATACCCTTGGCACAGTCCATGGGACTTCCACCACCCACCGCCACGATCACGTTACATCCCTGCTCGGAATAGAGCTCAGCCCCTTTCATCACCTGCTCGACACGCGGATTTGGCGAAACATCGGTAAAGACAACGGAGGGGATCTGTTGATCTGCCAGTAGCTGTTCGACTTCAGCAACCCAGCCAGCCTGCTGAACACCGGGATCGGACACTATCAGAACCTTGCGGGCACCAAAGGTCAATGCGTAATTGGCAACCGTTTTGCGGGCTCCACTGCCAAAAATGATTTCAGGAGAGACAAACTTGCGCAGTCGAGAGACTTCACTCATGGGGACGGCCTGTTCTTCGGCACCGATTCATGGCCGGTGCTTGATAATTATTATTAACAACCCACATTATACCCACGCATCAGGCAACAGCCAGAGTACAAATGGCTACAAAAAGCCACAAAGTTGCACAAACTGTCATGTGGTTGCAACTTTGGTATTAGGTACCATAGACGGCAATAAATCTCGCCAAGGCAGCAGATTCCCGCTGCCAAAACTGCAGGATAATTGCTGTTATGGAACAGACATCTCCTCTCTATCAACATGTGGTCGTCGTCGGCGGTGGTGCTGGCGGCCTTGAACTGGCTACCCGGCTGGCACGCAAGTACCGGCGCAAGGGTTTGAAAGTCACGCTTGTGGACCGCGAGCCGACACACATCTGGAAGCCCCTGCTGCACGAAGTCGCCACAGGGTCGCTTGATGCCGGCATTGATGAACTCAGCTACAGCGCTCAGGCACGCAGTGCCGGATTCAAATTCCAGGTCGGACAGATGGACTCGATCGATCGTGAGCAACGCTGTATTCATCTGGCGGCGGTAAAGGGACAAAATGGCCAGACATTGTTGCCGGTCAGAACACTCTATTATGACTATCTTGTCATGGCCGTTGGCAGTGTCACCAATGATTTTGGGGTGGATGGTGTCGCCGAGCACTGCACCTTTCTGGATAGCCGCAAGCAGGCCGAGCAGTTCAGACGAACACTGCTGGAGGCTTGCCTGAAAGCGAGCAATACGGAAAAACAGCGCTTGCGTATCGCCATCGTAGGCGCAGGTGCCACCGGCGTCGAGCTTTCGGCTGAGCTATTCAACACCGCCCGGGAGTTGGCTGCCTATGGTATTTCGAAGCTGGACCGAAATCGGCTTGAGGTCATTCTGATTGAGGCAGGTCCTCGTATATTACCCGCATTGCCTGATCGGATTTCATCAGCGGCACGCCATGAGCTTGAGAAGCTGGGTGTACAGGTTCGACAGGACACGCGCATCACCTCTGTCAATGAGGAAGGCCTCATGACAGACACTGGCGAACTGATTGAAGCCGAGCTGAAAGTATGGGCCGCAGGTATTCGCGCACCCGAGTTCATAACCCGACTGGATGGCCTTGAGTTTAACCGGCTTAACCAATTGGTTGTCGGCCCTGATCTGCGCACCACTCAGGACGAGCGGATCTTTGCATTGGGAGATTGTGCTGCCTGTGCCAGAGCGGACGGCAATGGCAACGTACCGCCCAGAGCCCAGGCGGCTCACCAGATGGCTTCTTTCCTGTTCAAGAATTTCCGCCGTATCGTGAAGGGAGAACCTCTGCCTGCTTATGAGTACAAGGATTACGGTTCACTGGTATCACTGTCACGGTTCAGTACTGTCGGCAGTCTGATGGGCAACCTGACCAATGGCAGCATGATGGTAGAAGGCCGACTGGCTCGCCTGGTCTATGTATCCCTGTACCGGCTTCATCAACTGGCCGTGTACGGCTACACCAAGACTTTTCTGATCACCCTGGTTGACCGCATCAACAAGGTGATCCGTCCCCGCCTCAAGTTGCACTGATCTACCGGGAGCCTCGGTACAACCGAGTATGCAGCACTGAGCCTTACCGGCCCTCAAGGCCGGTTTTTTTAATGCAACCCCTCGGCAACCACGTTCTAAGCAGACTGATCCGCATCTGCTAAGCTTGATGCAGTGTGGAGTACCCAGTATGCCAACGATGATTGAACCCGCTCGTGTTGCCTCGCTCATTCAGGCTGCGCTTGTTGCAGACAGTTTTGCGCTGGGGTTGCACTGGATCTATGATCACCATCTGCTTGACAGTCAACCGCTGCCCACCGATCAGCTGAATGCCCCCATGAGCCACTGGCACTGCACAAAAGCGGCGGGTGATCTGACACATTATGGTGATCAACTATGGCACCTGTATCAATATCTGCAGCAACACCAGACCCTTGATATCGACCACTATCGAAGTGAATGGTCCAAATTCATGGCGAACTATCATGGCTTTCTTGATAAGGCGTCTGCGACAACGCTTGCTAACATCTGCCAGGGTATAACGCCCTCAGGATCCCCCTCTACCGAATTATCGGTAACCGCACGTGTTGCCTGCCCTTTGCTCTATGCAAAATCATCCCAGTGCTACCTCGATGATGTAGAGCAACTGGCACGGCTGACGCACGATTCGGACGTTGCCGTCGCCAGCTGCCGTTTCTTCGCCTCGGTACTGCTCGACTGCCTCAATGGAAAATCGATCGCCGAATCAGTCGCCGCTAACCTGATCTGCCTGCCAGAGGCATTGAGGCGCGTTGCACGGGCCGGCATAGCCTCGTCACAGGAAGACACGCGCACAGTCTTGCGCCAGTTCGGAATAGCCTGTGATACCCGCTATGGCCTGCCCGGAGTCATGCACCTGATTCATCGCTACCAGGATCCATTAGCCATGCTGCAAGAGAATGTTCTGGCAGGGGGAGACTCCAGTGCTCGCGGCATGATCAGCGTGATGCTTTTGATTGCGGAGCAGCCTGAACGCCTCCAACGACTGCCTCAGCAGTGGCTTGAAGCCCTGCTTAACAATGAAAAATATTTTGATCTATATCAGCCGATTGTCTAACTTTAGGTTTGACACGAAGCTTATGGTCTACGTGCAACCCAATGTCGCGCATATGAAACAGCTGTTGCATTGACATTAGGTTATATACCCATAGAATTCGCGCCAGCGCTCCTTTCTCAGCCCTTGAGCAATCATTTGAGACTTGTATGGGACGAGCGTGTTCATAATGTATTCGCCCTCCCCGCTCGCAAGGAGCATGCCGGTCTGAGGAATTCAATAGGCCCCTTTTTTAGTGATGCCGAGTTAACCAAGCATGAAAACAAATCTGCCTGTAACCGATAAAGAGAAACGCTTTTCTGAAGAGCAAAAGCTGATTTCTACAACCGACCTTAAAGGCATCATTACCCACTGCAACGATGTTTTTGTCAAAGTCAGCGGCTATACCCGTGAAGAGCTGATTGGCCAGCCACACAATCTCGTTCGACATCCCGACATGCCCCCTGCGGCCTTTCAGGTGATGTGGGAACATTTAAAAGCCGGCAAGCCCTGGATGGGGTTGGTTAAGAACCGATGCAAAAACGGTGACTTCTATTGGGTGCATGCTTATGTCACGCCCATCACCGAACACGGCAAAACCGTTGGCTATGAATCCGTTCGTGTCTGTCCCTCACGCACAGATGTAGAGCGTGCGGAACGCGTGTATGCTGCGATTAACAAGGGCAAACCGCTCAAGCAACGCTTACCGCTTCAGTCAGAATGGATCGCACTGGCTGTCGCTTTGCTGTTGAGCGGCTGGCTGTTCAGTAGCGGCTTCGAGCTTGGCTCGCTGGTGTTGCTGGCGGTGGTTTCTGCGCTCGGGCAGATTGCCGGTTACGTCAGACGCCGCAAGGCGCAGCAGAATATTCTGGCGATGATGCCATCTGCTTTCCATCATCCAGTGGCAGCGGCCACCTACACGGATGACAGTGGCGATCTTGCTGCCCTGAAAGTTGCAATTCTCAGCGAGCAGGCCCACCTGACGACTGTACTGACCCGAATTGATGATGCTGCGCAGATGGTCTCTGATCAGGCGAGCATGAGTCTGGAAGTATCCGAGCAATCCTGTGCCGCCATGCGCCAGCAGCAGCATGAGACTGACCAGGTGGCAGCTGCCATGCACGAAATGACAGCCACTATCGCTGAAGTCTCCAGCCACGTACAGCTAACGGCCAATCAGGCTGAAAACTCGAACAATACGGCAATCCGCGGGCGTGAGTTGGCATCGACCACCAGTGAATCCATCGCCCAGCTGGGACGTACCGTCAATGACATTGCGGAGTCTGTAACGGGCCTGGCTGAACAGACCAACCAGATCGCCAAAGCTGCGGAGATGATTGAACAGATTGCCGACCAGACCAACCTGTTGGCACTCAATGCCGCGATCGAAGCAGCCCGAGCCGGGGAACATGGGCGCGGGTTTGCCGTTGTCGCTGATGAAGTTCGACAGCTGGCGCTTCGCACTCAGAATTCCACCAAGGAGATTCATGATATTGTTCGCGACCTGACCGCTCGCACAGAGGCGTCCGTTGCCATCGCACATGAAGGCCAGTCTGAAGCACAGGCGGGCCTGGAGCAGGTGAATGAAGCAGGTGAGCTGCTCAATAACATCTCTGAAATGATGAGCACCATCGCCAACATGTCGCTGCAGATGGCTGCTGCCATTGAGGAACAGGCTCAGGTTTCCGAGGAGATCAACGGTCAGATCGTTAACATCTCCAGCCTCTCCACCCAGAGCATGTCTCAGGCTGAGGAATCCGCCACTATGACCCGTAAACTGCAATCAGTAGCGGCGGATATGCACGAGCTGGTAACCGGCTTCAAACGCTGAGTTCAAACCAGAATCAGCACCACACAGGCGGCCGTCAGGCCGCCCATCGATAGATTAAAAACCCGCCAGTGACGTGCTGTTTTCAGCATTCTTCCTACCGCCACTCCAAAACCGGCCCACATTGATATGGCCGGAATTGTCACCAGCGCCATCAGCCCAATCAATAGTGCCGCTGACAGCAGGTAGCCGTCACCTGCCAGAGTAAATGACGCCACGCCCGAAATCGCCATGATCCATGCCTTGGGGTTGGCAAACTGAAAAGCGGCAGCCTGCATGACTGATAAAGGCTTGGCTTCAGATGCCGACTTTGCACTGGGAGGCGCTGCCGTAGCAATTTTCCAGGCCAGCCAAAGCAGATAGGCACTACCCACCACTTTCAACACAGACTGCAAGATCGGCCAAGTGGTGAAGATATGGCCCAAGCCCAGTGCAACTGCAGTCATCAGTCCTACACAGCCCAGCATGACGCCCACAATGTGAGGCAAGGTTTTACGAAAGCCGAAGTTTGCGCCAGATGCCGTGAGCATCATATTGTTTGGGCCTGGTGTCGCGGTCATTGTGAATGCAAACAGAATAACCGGGGCAATCAGAGCTACCAGTTCTCCAGTAGCCGTATCCATGGGATTCTCCATTAATTGTAGGGGTTCATTCGATACAAACTGGCAGAGCCAATCGATACAATTAACGTTAATACGGCGAATAAATAACAGCAATTGTTACTTTGTGACTGCTACAATCAATTGTAATCGTTACAAATCATGACAATGGGTTTGACTATGGATCTGCAACAAAAGGCTCGCAAACGCTGTCACTGGCTACCTGAAGACAACATGCCTGCAGGCCCCATGTACAAGGCACTGGTTGACCAGCTTGCCAGCGATATTGCGTCCGGCAAGCTACAGCCCGGCGTCCGTCTGCCCCCCCAGCGTCTGCTGGCCGATGCACTTGGGGTTACCGTAGGCACCATTACGCGCGCCTATCGTGAGGCAGAACGCAGAGGACTTGTCGAAGCGCGAGTCGGCAGCGGAACCCGTGTCAAAGGCAAAACAGAGTCCCTGCCCCACTTCCATCACCTGACACGCGCCGGACAGGACAGCATAGACCTTTCACTGAGCATTCCCATTCCCACGCCGCTGCGCCAACAGCAATTGGCAGCCAGCCTGCAACGTGTTTCGTCCCGTCCCGCTGCAATTGATGAGGCTTTGGCTTATCAACCTGAACAGGGCTGCCCCAATCAGCGGGAACAACTCTGCCAGTGGCTGTCGACTCAGGGATTGCAGATGGATCCCGATGAATTGATCCTGACCGAGGGCGGGCAACACGCTGACTTCCTTGCCTTGCAGGCCTTGGTAAAGCCCGGCGAAGCGGTTGCTTCCGCCGCCCTGACCTATCCTGGAATGATCGCTGCCGCACGACAACTGGGGCTGAAGCATCTGCCGGTGGGCACTGATTCCGAGGGTATCCGGCCTGACCTGCTGGAACGCCTCTGTCAGCAGCAGCGTATTCGTCTCCTGTATTTGATGCCGGAGTACAATAACCCTACTGGTCAGCGCATGAGCGATAGCCGTCGCATGGCGATTGTGGAAGTTGCCCGACGGCATGACCTTTTATTGCTGGAGGATGGCGTTCAGTTCGTCACGGCCGAGTACCGGGGCACACCTTTGTTCGAACTCGCTCCGGAGCGTGCGCTTTATATTTTCAGTGTGTCCAAGCTGCTCGCGGGCGGACTTCGATTCGGTGCGCTTCGAGCGCCAGTTAACCTGATGGCGCACCTTCGGGTGGCGTTGCGCGCACAGTGCTGGTCATCACCGGGGCTGATGGGAGCCGTCACTTGTGACTGGCTTGCCGACGGTGGTGCCGATGCACTGTTGAATTGGCAATGGGAAGAGATCCGTGCCCGCCAGGCGTTGGTTCAAGAGATATTGTCACCCTATGAAGTTTCTGCTCACCCTTGCGGTTTTCACGCCTGGCTCAGGTTACCCGAAGGGTTGCGAGCTGTTGATTTCGTCCATTTGGCTGACGGGCGCGGCGTCACGCTGATTGCATCTGAACCCTTCTGTGTCGGCAGCCAACCGGCGCCTCAGGCAGTGCGCATTTGTGTGACACCTCCCGCCAGCCGCGATGCACTGGCAGAAGGACTCCAGCGAATACGTGCATTGCTGGATGATGCCCCCGCGATCCCTGCGCCCTTGCTGTAACACTGCCCTTAATCACCCGTGTTATAGTCAAATCACTTTCGTAATGGAGATTTCGAAAATGTTGAGCGTGGAAGTCAGTGGGTTGTTTGGTCTCATCATCCTGGTGCTGGACGTCATGGCCATCATCAAAACTGTTCAGAGTCGGGCAAGCACAGGGGCAAAAGTCATGTGGGTTGTCGCTATTTTGCTGCTACCGGTGCTGGGACTGATTCTGTGGTTCCTTTTTGGTCCCAGGGACTGAGACACCCCGCATCATTAACAGATACGCGGCAATAGCTCTCCATCCGGCATTTCCAGCAGACGTTCACCGCCCAATGCGGTAGCCACCTGCACCCGGGCGACGGCTTTATCAAGCACCTCACCGATGATGTTGGCATCCTGCCCAGCAGGATGCTGACGCATGGAGCGCAGTAAGGCTTCAGCGTGCTTTGCCGGCACCACAGCGACCAGCCTACCCTCATTGGCAAAATGCAACGCATCCAGGCCCAGAATCTCACAGACTCCACGTACCTCGGGCTTAACGGGTAACATCTCCTCATGAAGCCGCATCGCAAACCCCGAGGCTGTGGCAAATTCATGCAAAACGGCAGCAATCCCCCCTCGGGTAGCGTCGCGCATTGCTCTGATATCGGGGCACTCGGCCAACATCAATTGCACCAGCCCGTGAAGCGGCTGGCAGTCACTTTGAAGATCCGCTTCCAACGCCAGATCGCCCCTTGCCTGCAAAATCGTCGCCCCATGATCGCCCAGGCTGCCACTGACAATAATTTTGTCACCCGGCTGGCACTGGGTGGCATGCAGATTAACGCCGTGTTCAATGACACCGATACCGCTGGTGTTTATGAACACCTTGTCACCCTTGCCTCTGGGCACAACCTTCGTATCCCCTGTAACGACAGTAACGCCGGCTCGCAACGCAGCATCACGCATGCCCTCGACAATCCGACGCAGTAGTCCGACTTCGATCCCTTCCTCAATGATGAAGGCACAGGACAGATAGAGCGGTCGGGCACCGCCAACCGCCAGATCATTGACCGTGCCATTGACCGCCAGGCTACCGATATTCCCCCCGGGAAATTCGAGCGGATCGATCACATAGCTATCGGTTGTATAGGCGAGACGGTCTCCCAGAGAGGATAGCTGCGCCATATCGAGCCGAGCCTGATCTTCCATTCTCAATAACTGCTCGCCACCGAATACATTGATAAAGACCTCTTCGATCAGGCAGCGCATGGCGCGACCGCCTGCACCATGAGCCATGGTGATCAGGGTGTGATCGTTGATTGAAAGCGTCACAGAACTTCAGTCCTCTTGTATTGGTAACAGGCTGAACAAGCCCCTTCGGATGAAACCATGAGCGCACCTATGGGAGTTGAAGGCGTACAGACCTTACCAAACAGCGGACACTGATGAGGATGCAACAGACCTTTCAGAACCTGGCCACAATGAACATCTTCCCCCTGTTCGCCACGCCCTGCCGGCAGATCGAAAACCCGTTCGGCATCAAAGGCCGCATAGGCGGGTCGAATTCTGACGCCTGAATGTTCAATCTCCCCCAATCCTCGCCAGACAAAACGCTCACGCAACTCGAATACCTCTGCTACTGCGGCCTGGGCTTGCCGGTTACCAGCTGGCTGGACTACACGGGTGTATTGATTTTCAACACGAGCCTCTGTGTTAGCCAGCTGTTCAAGCAAAATCAGTATTGATTGCAGAATATCCAGAGGCTCAAAACCCGAGACGATAAACGGCTTTTGAAATTGGCGCGCAATGAAGGCATAGGGCTCAAGGCCAATCACCATGCTGACATGACCTGGTCCGATAAAACCATCCAGCGCCACATCACCATCATCCAGTAGAGCCTTCAATGTAGGCACGATAGTAATGTGGTGACACAACAGGAAAAAATTGCTCACACCTTCGTCTGCTGCCTGCTTGAGCGTCAACGCGGTGCTCGGCATGGTGGTCTCGAAACCAAGCCCAAAGAACACGATTCGCCGGGAAGGGTTCTTGCGTGCAAGTTCCAGTGCATCCAGGGGGGAATACACCATGCGAATATCAAGCCCCTCGGAACGGGCCTGTTGCAGACTTTTTTGTGTTCCCGGCACACGCATTGCGTCGCCAAAGGTGGCAAATATGACATCAGGCTGAGCGGCAATCGCCAGACAGTCATCGACGCGCTCTCTGGGCAAGACACAGACGGGACAGCCCGGCCCATGAATCAGCTCGATTCCTTCCGGTAATAGCGATTCAAGTCCGTAACGGAAAATTGAATGGGTGTGGCCACCGCAGACTTCCATGATTCGAACCGGCAACCGGGCTTTGAGTGAGGGAGACCGCATGCGCTGAGCAATGCGATCCAGCAGTTGACGAGCCAGCAAGGGATCGCGAAATTCATCAACGTATCTCATCGATTCCCGCCTCCTGCATACCCTGTTCATCGGCAAAGCTTTGCAGCTCGGACAGAAGCTCCAGTGTCTTGCGCGCCTCATCCGCATCAATGAGGTTCATGGCAAACCCAACGTGCACCAGCACCCAGCCACCCACCAAAGATTCCGGCGGCTGCGCGTCATTCAGCACACAGGCAAGATTGATGCGTCTGCGTACACTCGAAACCTCGACGATGGCCACTGAACGATCTGAGTCATCTATGGCGATGATTTGACCAGGCACACCCAAACACATGATGACTCCTTATACTGCTGAGTAAATGACTAAAAAGCACTAAAGCTGCGATTTCAGGACCAGCAGTTCACGTTCAAGCTGCGCGACACGTGCCGCGGTCTGACCTTGACGCCGGTGTTCTATCCATTCGAGCCAGTTTTCCATGCCTTCACCGGTTTGTGCAGACAGGGTTATGACTTCAATTTCAGGATTGATGCGACGTGCGTATTCGATGCAGGCTTCAACATCAAAGTTCACGTAGGGCAGAAGATCGACTTTGTTCAACACCATCAACCGGGCAGCATGGAACATATCCGGGTACTTAAGGGGCTTGTCGTCACCCTCGGTTACCGACAGCACCACAACTTTGGCGGCCTCCCCGAGATCAAAACCAGCCGGACACACCAGGTTACCCACGTTTTCGATATAAAGCAGGCCATTTTCCAGGTGCGGCAATTGCTCCATCGCATGCCCCACCATGTGTGCATCGAGATGACAAAGCCTTCCGGTATTCAGCTGTACTGCCTCGGCTCCAGTCTCTCGGATTCGATCGGCATCATGAGAGGTTTGCTGATCGCCTTCGATCACCGCCAGCGGCACCTTATCCAATTGATGCTGCAACGTCCGGGTCAGCAGCGCCGTCTTGCCCGAACCCGGGCTTGAAACCAGATTCAGCACCAGCAGATTGCGCCGCTGGAACAATTCCCGGTTGGCCTGAGCATAACGATTGTTCTGGCTGAAAAGATCCAGCTCAACCTGCAACCGCCGCTGATGGCCTGATTCCTGCTCTTCAGCATGTGCAGATTCATCCAGACCTTGATGCCCATGAGGCTGCCCACAACCACAAATACCACACATCACTCTACCTCCAGTTCCCTGATTTGCAGCTCATCGCCCGATAGCACCTTCAGTTGATACTCACCGCATCGCGGGCAGGCCTGATACCACTGGGATATACTCGTTTCAAAACCACATGCCTGACAGTGAGCCTCTCCCGGCAATTCAACAAGATGCAGTCGCGCGCCTTCGGCCAGACTTCCCCGGCTGGCTGCCTCGAAGGCGAACTGCATCGCCTCAGGCACCACTGCTGCAAGAGGCCCCACTTCGAGCCACAGCTGTTTAACTCGCGTAAAGCGATGTTGCTCAGCCTGTTCCTGCAGCAGCTCTATCAAGCTTCGGCACAGGGATAGTTCATGCATGTTGACCACCTTCCAGTGGACACTGTGCCAGAGCCACGAGCAACTGCCCCAGACTCACGCCCGAATCATTACAGGGTACCTTTTGATGCCTGAGCACTTCGATGTGTTCTGACTCGAACCGCTTTGCCAACTGCTCAACGATCAGTTCGTTCTGCATGACCCCTCCACTCAGTACAACGCTTGAGTAGGGGAACTCCTGCCTGACATGCAGAGCCAAGTCCACAATCCCCTTGGACAGTCCAAGATGAAAGGCCCTTGCAATCTCTTCTTTCGACCGCCCACTCTTCAAATCGGCGATCAGCTCATGCCAGTGCTGGCGAACATCCAGATGACTGCAGGCCGTCCCCTGCACAAATGGGAAGCTATACTCCCGCCCCATTAATTGAGATGAACTGTCCAGCGCCAGTGTTTCCAATGCTACAGCGGCCTGCGCCTCATAACTGATACCTTCAGCATAGCAACCCAAAGCGGCCGCAACGGCATCAAACAGACGCCCGGCTGAACTGGAAAGTGGCGAATTGAAACCCTGGTCGATCATACCCTTGATGACCACAAGCGGCTTATCCTCCAGTATTGGAAAGAGATGCAAGGTCGCTGCAGGGTCGATGCCGGCATGCAGCAGTTGCGCAACCAGCACACGCCAGGGCTCACGGATAGCATTCTCACCTCCCGGCAGTGCGACAGGCTGCAGGCAGCCCACACGTTTCACTTCGGCATACCCCCCGTAAAGCAGCTCTCCGCCCCAAAGCTGTCCGTTGTCTCCATAGCCAGTACCGTCCAGGCAGATTCCCAGCACGGGCCTGCCATGCAGCGGGTAACCATGTTGTCCCAGACAGGAGGCTAAATGGGCATGATGATGCTGTACTTGAAGAACCGGACACTCAGGGCTGGCAAGCGCCATTTGGGTAGAGACATATGCCGGATGCTGGTCACAGACGATCAACCTGGGTTCGAACCGATAAAGTTCAGCAAAGTGCTGCCTGGCCAAAAGCGCACTTTCATTGACCGCCAGTTGCTGCAAATTGCCCTGATACTGGCTCATGACCGCTTGCCCGTCTACCGCAAGGCAAAAGGTATTCTTCAAGTCTGCACCCAGAGCCATCACTTTCCTGTCGTTCGCAAAACCCGGAGGCAAAGGCAGGCTAACGGGCGCCAGCCCTCTTCCTGGCCGCAATACCTCCATCTGTGCCGAAGCACGCTGGAGACGCACTACCGCATCATCAACCCGGCAGACGATCGGACGATTGTGCATCAGGAAGAGATCCGCCATGCCTGCCAATTGCTGACGTGCCGCATCATTATCAATCACCTGAGGCAGGCCTGATCCGTTGCCACTGGTCATTACCAACGGGCCTGAAAATGCATCCAACAACAGATGATGCAGTGGTGTATACGGCAGAAAGCAGCCTAGCCGTGCCGAATCAGGGGCAACCGATGACGCCAGGCTTTTGCCCTGAGGGCGAGGCCGCAACAGCAGGATGGGGGCCTGAGGGGAAAGCAGCACCCGGCGCTCCTCCGGGCTAATCAGTGCGAATTCTTCCATATGCGCAAGGCTTGGAAACATCACGGCAAGCGCTTTGGCTGGCCGCTGCTTGCAGCTCCGCAGCCGCATGACGGCAGCCTCATTGCCTGCGTCACAGCAGAGGTGAAAGCCCCCCAGCCCTTTCAGGGCGAGGATACCGCCCTCGAGAAGCTGGTCTCTTGCCTTGGCAACAGGATCGTCGACAGTCAGAACAGTGCCATCGGGAGATTCCAGCCAAAGCCTCGGCCCGCACTTCTCACAAGCGTTAATCTGAGCATGAAAGCGACGGTCTTCAGGGTCGCTGTACTCTTCAATGCAGTCACGACAAAGGTCGAATGATGACATGCCTGTGAGTTTTCGATCGTATGGCAAAGCCTCGATGAGGCTGAAACGAGGTCCACAATGGGTGCAATTGGTGAAGGGATAGCGATAGCGGCGGTTATGCGGGTCAAATAGTTCGGCAAGACATTCTGGACAGGTCGCTGTGTCCTGAGGTACCCAGGTCGATTCTTCACCGGGCTTCGAAGAGCGAATAGCAAAGTCTTGACCGACTCCGGCCAGATCAACGGCCGAAACCGGCTCGGCATACAGGCTCTCGATTCTGGCCTGGGGCGGCAGCTTCCGTGAAAGTGCCCGTTCAAACCGCTCCAGTTCGCCTGCCGAACATCTCAGCCGGATCTCCACGCCCGCGCTGGTATTGCACACGTCTCCGCAAAGTCCCATTGCTTGAGCTAAACGCCAGACACAGGGACGAAAGCCGACGCCCTGCACGTGGCCGCGAACATGCACTCTGTAGCCCGCTTCAGAGCCCTTTTCTGCCGTGTCTATCAAGGATTTCCTGCTGTTTATCAATATCTTGATAGCACTTTAGCACTCTTTGGCGTATCCGTGGGGCAGCATCATCCCCTTGCAGTGTACGGGAGCAGAACGGTCGGCAGCTCCATGAGGCTACCAACGGTTACATCGGGTTCTATCCCCCAGGGGTCATACACCGCTTCGGGAGAACGGCATACCCACGCCGCCCGCATACCCGAGGCCTTGGCACCGATCACATCAAACGGATTACCTGAAATCAGCCAGACAGGACCTCCGTCGGTCTCGGCCTTGCGGTGGAATAAGCTGTAAACACCGGGGTCCGGTTTGAAAGAGCACTGCTCCTCGACACTGACCACACCTTCAAAAAAAGAACAAATACCGGCCTGTTGCAGCAGGCCTTCAACAGCGGATGCACTGCCATTGGAAAAAGCGAACAAACGATATCCCTTCAGCTTGAGCACTTTGAGGCTTTCAGCGACATCATTGAATGCTGGCAACTCGGCGTAAATCGACATCAACTGGTGCTTCTGTTCGTCATTCAATGGTTGCTGATAGAGCTTGCAGCAATACTCCAGCGCCTCACGGGTACACACCGAAAAGTCGGCGTACATCCGCATCAAACCCCGCCTAAAACTGTATTCCAGCTGTTTTGAACGCCAGGTTTGTGAAAACGGGACTGCTGTTTCGCCCATCATTTGCTGCAGCAATCCCAGGACGCCCTGAGTATCGATCAGGGTTCCATAGACATCAAACGCCAGTGTGGTAGCCATGAGCACCTCAGTCGCAACAGAATTCAGTGAATGTGAACCTTAGCAAGGCTCGTCGAAAGGTTCCAAAAATGCACCGCCACGCAACATGATCAGGAGTTTACTTTAAATAATACTAATATATAGTATTAGAACATTCTTATTTATGGAGATCATCATGACACTCAACGCTGCTCTGCGCCTGATGGCAGGTTCCGTCGTGACACTGAGCCTGGTTTTGAGCCATTTTTTCGGCCCTGCATGGCTTTGGTTGACCGCTTTTGTGGGTCTGAACCTGCTGCAGTCAGCCTTTACCCGCTGGTGTCCCGCTGTGACAATTTTTCGAGTACTGGGACTCAAGGATGAGGTTTGCGACAGGCATGGAATGAACATCAACCAGGGGGTACATATCATTGCAGGCATGCTGATTCTGGTGACCACTGTGCCCGTGATTCTGGGCTACTGGCCACAAACACTGCTGATCGCGACTCTGATCATTGGTGTGAGCCTGATGCAATCGGCCTTCACCGGCTGGTGTCCCGCCATTCAGGTCGCAAGAATGCTGGGGTTCAAGCCGACACGCTCGGTCTGATGACGATTAAGCCGCTCATACAGCCCTTGTATCGTGTATGAAGCGGCTTTTGTTCAGGACCCACACGATTATCCCTTAAGAATCCTGCTTATCAGCTGCGACAATCCACTGACCGCATCCGCTTTGCTCAAGTGTCCAGCGGTAAGGGCCCGCGCCAGCTCATCACTGGCACCGTAAATCGCAATTAATGATGCCTTTTGCCCCGGCTCGTTCAGATTGGCAACAGGACCAAAGAAGTCACGATAAAACTCGACGAAATACACACAGATTCGGGTTTTCAAATCCATGTACTCTGGATAGGCACTCAATGCGGCCACAACAGCATCGTAAATGTCGCCATTTCGCTCAGCACAGTCGAAATAGGCAACGGCCAAAACTTCAGCCAACTCCTCAACCGTTCTGACCCGGGATGACTCAACAGCTCGAAGTTGACTGACCAACCGTTCGTCATAACTCTGGTAAAGCTGTTGCAGCAGACCTTTCCGGTCTCCAAAATGGTTATACGTGATCGGCTTACTGACGCCGGCTCTATCGGCAAGTGTCTGGAGCGTCAGGCGATCAGCCCCTTCCGTCGCCACAATGGCAGCAGCTGTCTTGAGCAATTGTTCGCGCCGTTTGGCGGCAGGCATGCGCGACTGACTCATTGCGAATGATCCCTTTCTGTCATCCATTTAACGCCTATTGAGCCGCCAACGGCAGCCCAAATATGCGATCGAAGCACCAGTTGTATACGAATGTGAACACCATGAACGTCAGCGTCAATCCTGCATCCAGCATCAATGCATCCAGCAGTCTCAAATCAAGCCACCAGGCGAAAAGCGGCAGTGTCATCGCCACCAAACCAAGCTCAAAGCCAACCGCATGTGTCACGCGTCTGGCAAGATTTCGTCCCCGTTTTACCTGCCCGCTCTCCCAACATTCAAATACGTGGTTGTAGAGAAAATTCCATACAACTGCCAACACCACAGTGATCACCCCAAGTGCACCGGCATGTGCCATGTTCTTGTCTGAAAAAATGACAAAAGCTGTACTCAACATCACCAGACTGATGGCTTCATAAAAAAACACATAGGTGAACTTACGCTTGACGCCCTGCATTAAAGGCTCCATGCAGCACATTGAATTAAAATGACGAGTCCACACACCAACGTGCTGAACGGCGATTCCTCAAAGCCAGGCAAAAGGTCGACTCCGCCATTTGACACCTCAAATGCGATTGAAAGCACATACGGGAGATTGGCCGCCCGGCAGCAAGTTACGATAGGTAATTTACCATTTGTAACTTGAAGGTCAATCCTGTGTTTCGTGTAAGATAGCGGGATCAAAACCTATGGATATTACAGGTTGGTACATGACAGACCCCATTCGCCTTACTCAGTACAGCCACGGCGCAGGTTGTGGCTGCAAAATTTCTCCAGCCGTTCTGGATACCATCCTGTCCGGCAGTGGCAGCCAGACACTTGATCCGAATCTCTGGGTGGGCAACGCTTCCCGCGATGATGCGGCTGTTTATGCGTTTGACGAACACACTGGCATCGTCTCCACAACGGATTTTTTCATGCCGATCGTCGATGACCCCTTCGACTTCGGACGTATTGCCGCGACCAACGCAATCAGTGATATCTATGCCATGGGCGGTTCTCCGATGATGGCAATTGCGATCCTTGGTTGGCCCATCAATCTGATTCCGGCTGAAATCGCCGGCGAGGTGATCCGCGGAGCACGGTCAGTCTGTGACCTGGCGGGCATGCCCCTGGCGGGAGGGCATTCCATCGACGCTCCGGAACCTATCTTCGGTCTGGCCGTAACCGGCCGTGTCGACAAGGCTCAGTTGAAGCGAAATGACAGTGCCCAGGCTGGCAACCGCCTCTACCTCACCAAACCACTGGGCATCGGCATTCTCACCACTGCCGAGAAGCAAGGCAAACTCCGCGCTGAAGATGCGGGTGTCGCACGGGACCTCATGTGCACCCTCAACAGCGCAGGACAGCGTTTTGCTTATCTTGAAGGCGTATGTGCCATGACAGATGTGACCGGTTTCGGTCTTCTTGGACACCTGGTCGAAATGGCCGATGGCAGTGGCCTGTGTGCTCGCGTGCACTATGATGCCGTCCCGAAGATTGGCAGCGTCGATTACTATTTGAGTCAGGGATGCGTTCCAGGTGGAACCGGCCGCAACTTTGCGAGTTATGGTCACCGTGTGGCTAATCTGAACGAAGCACAACGACAGCTTCTCTGCGACCCTCAAACCAGTGGTGGCTTGCTGGTCGCTGTCAAACCGGATGCCGAAGATGCCTTTCTTTCCATCGCCTGTGAACTTGGCTTGTCACTTGCGCCCATTGGGGAGTTGATCTCAGCCTCTGAGCATGCGGTCGAGGTGATCTGATGCGCGATAATTGTGCAGATTACCGCCAAATCTTTTTGAGCGGCGCTGCGCTTCTGGATACGCGCGCACCCATCGAGTTTGCCAAGGGAGCCTTCCCTGAAAGCAAAAACCTGCCGCTAATGACGGATGATGAACGCCACCGAGTGGGCACATGCTATAAGCAGCACGGACAGGATGCAGCCATCAAGCTCGGGCATCGCCTGGTCGATGGCGAGATCAAGGAAGCCAGGGTCCAAGGCTGGGTGGAGTTCGCCCGGGCCAACCCGAATGGTTTTCTGTACTGTTTCCGTGGCGGTTTGCGTTCGCGCATCACCCAGCAATGGCTGCATGAGGCCGGTATCGACTATCCAATGATTGTCGGTGGTTACAAGGCCCTGCGTGGTTTCCTTATCGATACCCTTGATCAGGCGGCTGTGCAGTTCCGCTTTACTCAGCTGGGCGGGCTGACCGGTTGCGGCAAAACAGAACTGTTGCATCAGCTGGGAAACGCACTCGATCTGGAAGGTCACGCCAATCATCGTGGGTCCAGCTTTGGCCGTCATGCCAGACCTCAGCCTACACAGATCAATTTCGAAAACGCTTTGGCAATCGATATTCTGCGAAAAGCCGACGCAGGCGTAAGCCACTTTGTGGTCGAGGATGAAAATCGCGCCATCGGGAGCTGTCATGTCCCCCTCGAGCTGCATCGCCGACTCGTTGATTCACCTCTGATCTGGCTGGAGGACAGTATCGAGAACCGCGTCGAGCGCATCCTCAAGGACTATGTCGTTGACCTCTCCGCTGAATTTATTGCGCTTGAAGGCGAAATCGACGGCTACTCCGCCTATGCGAAACGCTTGCGACAGAGCCTTAAAAACATTACCAAGCGCCTGGGTGCCGAACGCTATCAACGCTTGGCTGGCATCATGGACGAAGCCCTGGCTGTTCAGATGCAAACGGGAGATACAGCCCGCCACCGTGACTGGATTTCAGCCCTGCTGAACGAGTATTACGACCCTATGTATCGCTTTCAAAGCGAACGGAACGCAGGCAGAGTCATTTTCAGGGGTAACCATGAGGAAGTGCTTGAGTTCCTCAAGCAGTAACAGGCAAGCGCTACCGGCAAAGGACTGCCTCATCGGCTTTATCGACATTGAACCTGGCGATAAAGCACCACAAGCCGGTAGCGTGCTGATGCCCTAGCCCAGATGAAGGTTTCCCTGTTCATCCAAACGCCAGAACGGGTTAAATGCCACCTCCCAGAGGTGACCGTCAGGATCACGGAAATAGCCTGAATAGCCACCCCAAAACACCTTTTGTGCTGGCTTGACAAGCTGCCCACCCGCCTCGATTGCACGAGACAAAATCACATCCGTTTCTTCGATGGAGGCCGTATTGTAGGCCAGTGTAATACCGGCAAAGCCGGGAGGAGCGCATTCCATTTCCGCATCTGCGGCCAGCGCCTCTCGTGGATAAAGGGCAAGCACGAGTCCGTTGAGCTGGAAAAATACAATTTGCCCTTCGCAAACACCGGCTTTCCACCCCATGAACTCATAGAAAGCACGTGCCCTGTCCAGATCCTCCACACCGAGCGTGATCACACTGACACGCTGCTGCATTTGAACGCTCATCACTGACTACCTTTGTACTGAATTCAGCCTTTATCGACCTTATCAAAGTATAGGTCCAGCTTTGGCATGCCTGATAAGTTGGGGCACTTTTGCCAACGCTTCCAGTCGCTTTTCGTCCCAGGGATGGGCAAAACTGATGCGTAAACAGTTGCGATACTGTCCACTCACCGAAAACAAAGGGCCCGGTGTCAGCACGACCCCTTGTTTCAAAGCCTGATGGTACATCGCCAATACATCAACGTCGGGCGAAAATTCAACCCAAGACGCCAGGCCACCGGCAGGGCGACTGAACGATTGCACATGAGGCCATCTACTGAGCTCACGCATTAGCTGGTCTCGGCGTGCAGACAGTACACTGCGCTGTCGACGCAGATGGCTCGCATAACCGCCATCTGCCATGAATTCAGCCACACCCTGTTGGAGATAACGGCTGCTCGCGAGCTGAGTCACCAGTTTCAAATGCTGGATGCGCTCATGCCAGCGAGCCCCTGAAATCCAGCCAAGCCGCAAATCTCTCGACAATGACTTTGAAAACGAACTGCACAGGATGACCCTTTCTTCAGTATCCAGTGCCTTGATTGGAGGCGGTGTCTCAGTGAACCCCGTATCGGCATAGATATCATCCTCAATCACTGCCATATCATGACGACTTGCCAACTCAAGTATCCTTCGCCTGCTTTGCTCCGGCATCAGCGCCCCACTGGGCGTGGAAAAGGCCGGGGACAGCACGCAGGCCCGGACTTTCCACTTCGTCAATACTTGCTCCAGTGCCTCAGGGTCCATGCCACTATCGATGGTCGTCGGCACCTCAACAGCCTTGAGGCCCAGTTGCTGCAAGAGTTGAAGCACACCATAAAAGCCGGGAGCCTCTACCGCTATCACATCGCCCGGCTCACAGCACGCCATAAGCGCAAGAAAAAGTGCATGCTGGCAACCGGAGGTGATACAGAGCTGATCCCGACCTGTCGACCATCCGCGCCGGGCAGCATGAAGCGCAAGCTGCTTGCGTAGTTCTGCATCTCCCGCCGGCTGGTCATAGTACTGATGAGCGCTTCCTTTCTGACGCCGCAGGGCACGTCCTATACAACGATTTAATGACACCATTGCCACTGGCAAGTCACCGGCGTTCAGCATCGGCAAGAGGTCGAAGGCGGCGCTTCTTTGCATGATATCCAGTAACAGATCACTGACCGTCACGGGCCTTGGCGGTGCAATTCTGGAAGATACACTGGGAGTATTGGCTGGATGCGTCACGTAATAGCCGGACTTTGGCCGAGCTTCCAAAATCCCCTGGGCTTCAAGGCGCTGCAGTGCATGCATCACAGTTGCTTTCGACAGCTGCTTGTACTCACACAGCTCTCGTATGGACGGCAGCCGCTCACCCGGCGGCCATCGCTGATCCCGAATCCCCTGCAGAATCCATTTTTCCAATTGCTGGTAGCGATAGGTCAAAGCGCCCTCATCTGTTCCTATAAAAATTATATTTTTTATACCTGCACCTACCCAGATTACAAGCGTAACCTGCCGATTAAGTTTTCGATTGGATATTCAAGATGGAAAAGATACCGGTTGTTCAGGTGCACACTCCCGCTTTTGTCAAAGACGGAAAGTTCCATGTTCGTTTGATTGAAGGACGTTTTCAAAATCTGCGCAGACTGACCACCTGGCCGTTGATCACCCTGTTTTTTGGTCTTGTTTGGGTCCAGTTTGATGGCAACCCCTGGCTGCTGTTCTCGTTTGAGCAACGGCGGATCCTGCTGTTCGGTTCAGCGCTGTCATGGCACGATTTGCCATTACTGGCGGGACTGATGATCGCCGGAGCCTGCCTGCTGTTTTTCATGGCAGTTGCCTGGGGGCGCGTATGGTGCGGCTTTGCCTGTCCCCAAAGCATCTGGACCTGGCTGTTCATCCGCATTGAAGATGTAACCGAAGGACGCGCCAGCATTCGTGCCAGACATGATCGAAAAGGCCTCACGCCGGAGCTGGTTTTGCGGCGCGTTACCAAGCACCTGCTCTGGTCATTGCTGTCACTGATAACGGCCATCACCTTTACCGGTTATTTCATACCGGTACGCGAGATTGCCGACAGCCTGATTACATTGCAAATGTCACCGGCACTGGCCGGATGGCTGATCATCATGAGCGGACTGACCTATGCCAACGCGGGGCTGGTTCGCGAAAAAATCTGCCTGCACGCCTGTCCCTACTCCCGTTTTCAGGGCGTCATGTTTGACTCTGACACGCGTACGGTCAGTTATGACATCAACCGCGGCGAACCACGCGCACAAAAGCATGACAGACACCCTCAAAGTGGCGACTGTGTTGATTGCGGCCTGTGCGTTCAGGTGTGCCCGGCTGGAATTGATATTCGTAATGGCCTGCAGGCGGCCTGCATCGACTGTGCTGCCTGTATTGATGCCTGTGACCTGGTCATGGAACGGCTCGACAAACCCGCGGGGCTGATCCGTTTTGCTTCGGAAACCGAGTTGTCCGGAGAAAAACCTCGCTTTATGCGTCCACGCCTGATGGGCTATGGTTTCGTCCTCATCTTTGCAGTGGCTGCTGTGCTCTATGGTTTCACCGCTACCACCCATCTGCTTGTCGAAGTCCGGCGTGATCGGCACGCACTGTTTATCCAGCTGGATGAAACGACCTTCTGCAATACCTACCGGGTCAAGGTCGAGAACTTTGCTGAAGCAGATATGATTCAGGTGTCTGTCACCGGCAATCAAAACTATGAGCTCTTTGGCCCCAGTCAAATCGATCTGAATGAGTCCGGAGCCGCCTGGCTGCCCTATCGAGTGTGTGCCACTGATATTAACCATCCGCGTTCTGAGCTGGCCTTCAACTTCCGGGGCCATGGGGTGGAAACAACCAAAAAGACTACCTTTCTCGCAGCAGCCCCGCCAGCTGGACCTCAGGGTAATTAGCCCACACTCTGCCTTGATGCGAGCTTTCACACCCACGTGATCGCTCGCAATTTTGTTCAATACCCATCCCTGCCCCGCATCTAGACTGCCACAAGCTTAAGAATCGGAGGCAAGCAATGATCAGTCTTATCCTTTCCATGGCGGCATTTGCCCTCATAGGCGCCATCACCCCCGGTCCGGTTAATATCATCGCCACCAGTTCCGGCGGGACCTACGGCGCGGCACGAACCTGCCCACATGTACTGGGGGCAACGCTTGGCTATACTGCTGTGGTGCTGACAGCGGGCCTTCTGCTGATCCTTCTGGGTGAGCGCATCACGGGCTTTACCCTGCCCCTTTACTACATTGGGGGTTTGTTCCTGCTCTACATGGCCTATCGCATAGGCTCGATGAAGCGGATTGGCAGCTCCGATGTTAACTCAATAGCCAAACCGCCCAGCCTGATAGAGGGCGCACTTGTTCAGGTACTCAACCCCAAGGCATGGATGGTTTCAATGTCTGGTGTTGCACTTTTTGTCAGCAATCAGTCCGACAGCATGCAGTGGCTATTGGCATTTTGTGCGATTTCTTTCAGCATGTGTTTTGTGGGAGTAGGGTTTTGGGCATTTGCCGGGCAGGCAATCCAGGGCTGGCTGAACAGTCAAAAACGTCAGGTTGCCTTCAACCGACTTCTTGCTGCCTTGCTTGCACTCACGGTACTGACGATGTTCACAGAACAAATGGGAGTTTGATCATGGCGCAGGAAAGACAGAGCACCGACACCATGTATCTCGCCCAGAGCCCCGCATTGCCCTGGGTTGAGATGCGTGCTGCGAACCAGTCGTCAGCCTGCTATCAGGCTCACGCTCATGACGAATTTTCGCTTGGTGTAATTGATGCCGGATGCGCCAGCTATCGCAATCGTCAACAGCAGCATCACGCTCATAGAGGCATGCTGGTGACTATCAACCCCGGAGATATCCATTCCTGCAATCCTGAAAAGGGCATTTGGTCATACCGGATGCTGTTTATCGACACCCGCTGGCTGGGTGAGTTGCAGTCTGAAATATACAGCACACAGAACCTGGACTATTGCCCGTTCAAATCGGACTACATGAGTCAGGATGGCGGCTATCACGCCTTCGATCAGCTGTACCGAAAGCTGTCAGACCATTCGCTGGCCATGGCGGCAGAAAGTGATCTTATCGAGTTTCTGTATCCGTTGTTTGAGGGCCACACCGCCATCGAGCATGAACGCTACAAATGCCTGCCCGAACTGCAGCGCATGAGCGAGCTGATTCTGGATCGGCTGGACGACAACCTGACCCTGGAGGAATTGGGGGCTGTCAGCGGACTGAGCCGTTATCAGTTAATACGCCTTTTTCGGAAACATTATGGTTTGCCGCCCCATGCCTGGCAGCTGGATCAGCGCATCCGTCGAGCCCGCCAGCTACTCAAGCAGCCCGACAGCTCTCTGAGTGATATTGCCCAGCAACTTGGCTTTGCCGATCAGGCTCATTTCCAGCGCCATTTCCGCCAGCGTACGGCACTGACACCCGGTCAATTTCAGGCATTTTTCCGCTAGCAAGAGGCAGACTTAATCACCACCCGCGTCCCCTCCGGCATCCCTGTCAGAGACATCTCCGAACCCCGGTTCACCGCCCCCATTACGTCTATGTCGTCTGGAAAAACCTCTCCCATTTTTGCGAGAAGTTCTGGCTGGGCGTTGCCTGGGTCTTTGTTTTCGCCATATGACCAACATGACAAAGACCAGCACCATTAACAGGACAATCTGAGCATCGTTCATTGGAAAACCGATTCAGTGGAATGGACACCCCATCATCGCTGATCGTATTCAAGGTGCCAACATGGGCCTGCCATTGCCAGGGAGCTGGCACAAAAAATGGAGGCCGAGGCCTCCATGGAAAGCGGTCAATGAGGGAGTGCCGCTCGTCAACCCTGACTCCACGACCAGGATCGGATACGTGAAGTCAGTGAAGCCTTGTCTGACCGATACAATCGGCCGTTGCTGTTCAGGTGCCCAGCAAGAGTTTGTCGTCGTCCAGTTCCTCGCCATCGGGACGGATCTGGGCAAACAGGTTCAACAGGTCCTTGACGCCATAGTTACTGCGCTCATCACCTTGAAGGTCAAACGCCACCTGCCCTTCGTGCATCATGATCGTCCTTGTGCCGTGATCCAGCGCCTGGCGCATGGAGTGCGTCACCATCAAGACCGTCAGTTTTTTCTCCGCTACGATCTGATCGGTAATGTCCATCACCAATGCAGCCGTTTTCGGATCCAGTGCTGCCGTATGCTCGTCCAGCAGGAGGATCTTGCTCGGCTGCAACGCGGACATCAGCAGGCTTACGGACTGGCGCTGACCACCGGACAACAGCCCCATTTTGGCATCCAGTCGATCTTCCAGCCCTAGGTTCAGGCGTGACAACTGTTCGCGGAACAGCTTGCGCAAGCCTTCATTCAGCGCCAGTCTCAAACCACCTTTCTGACCACGACCGTAGGCAAGCGCCATGTTCTCTTCGATGGTCATGTCTCCACAGGTGCCTGCCAGCGGATCCTGGAATACACGCGCCACGTCCCGGGTCCGCGCAGCAGCCGACAATGATGTGACGTCACGATCATCGAAGTGCAGTCGACCCGAGGAGCTGCGAATGTCCCCGGCGATGGTGTTAAGCAGCGTCGACTTGCCGGCGCCATTGGAACCGATCACGGTCACGAATTCGCCCTGGGGGATAGTCAGGTTGACGCCTCGCAGAGCACGCTTTTCGGTTGCCTGTCCCGCATTAAAGGTCACTTTAAGATGTTCGCAACGAATCATGCTTCACCTCCATTCGCCGCCTTGCGTGCTTTCCACTCACGACGCAGATGCGGCAGGATGAGTGCCAGACCCACCAGTACCGCAGTAATCAGGTTGAGGTCAGATGTGTTGAAGCCGATAAAGTCGGCATTCAGGGCGACCGATACTGCCAGTCGATAGAGCAAGGAGCCGACGATACAGCTGACGACGATCACCAGCATGGAGCGGCTGTTAAACAGGCTCTCACCCACAATGACTGCCGCCAGGCCCACCACAATCGTACCGATACCCATTGTGGAATCGGCAAAACCGTTGGTTTGTGCAAATAGAGCACCTGCAAGCGCCACCAGACCATTGGACAGGGCCAGACCCGCGAAAATTTTCTGATTGATGACGATGCCATTAGCCTGTGCCATTCGGGGATTGGCACCGGTTGCACGCATGGCCAGTCCGTACTGGGTCTTCAGGAACCAGGCCAGAAGCAGTCCAATCGCAATCACGACCACCGCGACAAAGATCACTTTCAGGTACATGTTGGGAATGCCAAGCGACTGAAAGGGTGAAAGCACGGTGGGCTCAGTAATCAGCGCCAGATTGGGTTTGCCCATGATACGCAGGTTGATGGTATAGAGCGCCGTCATGGTCAGGATACTGGCCAGAAGGTGCAGAATATTGAAACGCAGGTTCAGCCAGGCCGTTACCAGCCCGGCAGCAGCACCGCCGATGACGGCACAGACAGTAGCAACATAGGGGTTTATCCCGGCAATGATCAGAGCCGCAGCCAATGCAGCCCCCATCGTAAAGCTGCCATCAACTGTCAGATCGGGAAAATCAAGCACGCGGAATGTCAGGTAAACACCGACCGCCACAAGACCGAATATAAAACCGATCTCCAGTGTGCCAAGAAAAGAGAAGAGAGACATAGCAGATACCTCGACAGGTGCCACAGTCCGGCGCAGCCTGGTCATCACGAGCGCCTCGTGTGCCAGGCAACACCGGAAAGGGTTTTTACTGAATCACTTTTGTAGCGCGCTCAAGCACGGACTGAGGAATTTCGACCCCCATCAGACCGGCCATTTTGGTATTTACGAACAGGTCAGAGCCAGTCGCGACGCGTACCGGGATCTCCCCTGCCTTTTCTCCCTTGAGGATGCGCACAATCACATCACCTGTCTGGCGACCGATATCATGGTAATTGAAACCAAGCGCTGCAACCGCACCACGCTCAACTGAACCGGTATCACCCGAGAACACCGGGATACGAGCATCGATGCCTACTTTTACCACTGACTCAAGCGCTGTCAGTATGGTGTTATCGGTTGGGCAGTAAATTGCATCTACATCGCCAATCAGCTTCTGAGTGGCCATCATGACATCGGAGGACTTGGGAGCCGGTGCTTCGACAATCTCGATACCCTTCTTGGCCGCTTCCTCCTTCAGCAGTGCAACGATTGCCACTGCATTCGGCTCACCCGGGTTGTAGGGAACGCCCAGTTTTTTCATGTCAGGCAGAAATTCGCGCAGCAGATCAAGGTGCTGAGCAACCGGAGTCTTGTCGGACAGACCGGTGACATTGCCGCCCGGCGCTTCATAGTTGGAAACCAGCTTGGCAGACAGGGGATCGGTCACAGCAGAAAAGACCACTGGAATATCCTGGGTGGCACTGACCAGACTCTGCGCCGAGGGCGTAGAGATACCCACGACAACGTCAGGCCCTTCGCCAACCAGTTTACGTGCAATCTGCGCCGCAATGGCCGGGTTGCCCTGTGCGCTTTCATAGGTAAATTTCAGGTTGGATTCGTTATACCCGTTCTCTTCCAGGGTTTGCTTGATGCCGTCTCGTACTGAATCCAGTGCGGGATGTTCGACAATTGCAGTCGTTGCCACATAAACCGGTGCCGCATGGGCCGTGGTCATGGTCAAAGCGGCAGCTGCGATGGCGGTGCTCATCAGTTTTTTCAGGGTCATGGCAGGTTTCATGGCTAGCACTCCAAGTCGTTATCTTTATTCAGGTTGTGCGAACAGGTGGCAGTCTGGAGGGATCTGTCCCTGTGTGATGTGGTTTTCATTAAGGTCGTCATGGGTTACATCTCGGATTCTTTCTGCACATCAGATCAAACCAGCACGAAAGCCTGGCCAAAGTGGCCGACTGTCCAATGATGATGTGATCGGTTGAGCAGTAATGTCTGATCGCGGGCTGGAAGAGCGGGATAATGGCGAGCTGATGGCAGCAGGAAGTCGATATAAGGTCCGTTCAGCTTACGCTGGTCGCCTGAAGCAAGAACGTCGGTGAGCCTTGCACACTGGGCACGAAAGCCAGGTTTGACCAACCGATATGAAAGGAAAGTTTTGCGGTTCATTCCGCACCTCAGCACTACTTTTTTATTGTTATGCAGGACACGGGGACTGCCGCATGACCTGTCTTAGCTGATTAGAGAGTCTATCCCTTTGTAAAGGAAAGGTGCTTAGAATTTAGGGGCTCAAAATCTTAATTATTCGAATAAACTTTCTTTAAATTAATAAAGTTGAAATATTATTTACTTATCGCAGTCAGCCCCTTGACCGGCCAAAGCGATCAACAGCCATCTGTACCCAGGTTACGGCCGTAAATCCACACAGTGACACCAGACTGGCCTGACAGCAGGATCTACCGCATAATCCCGTTTTAATCAGCCCCCACGTGATTCAGATGACTGCAGAAAGCGCACTCTCTTTTTTCCTTGCCGTACTGATTTTCGGTATTACACCAGGCCCCGGTATTTTTGCCATTCTGGCCCGCGCCCTTGTTAATGGCGCCGGCAGTTGTGTCCTGTTGGCATCAGGCATGATCCTCAGTGACATTGTTTATCTTGTCGCCGCGTGCCTGGGACTGGCCGCTATCGCCACCCACTGGTCGGAATTGTTTACGATTATTCGAATCCTGGGCGCCGCCTACCTGCTCTACCTGGGATACAGGATGTGGACAGCACCCGCTTCACCCTCAGACATGACACATAGCCGCGTCAGCCGTTCAGATATGGCAACCAGCTTTCTTCAGGGTTTTCTGATTTCAGCATCGAACCCAAAGGTGATTCTGTTTTATATCGCCTTTTTGCCGACATTCATGGACCTGAGTGTGCTGGGAACAGGTGATATTGTGCTTGCATCAGCACTGACCGTAGTCGCTCTAATGTTGGGCGTGATGTCGATCGCTGTTTTTGCTGCCAGAGCACGCGGTTTTTTCAGCTCGGAGCGTGCGATGAAACGCCTGAATCGCAGTGCCGGTGCGATCATGGGCAGTGCGGGTCTGTATCTGGTGCTCAGGCACTGAACTGAGAAGGCTCAACGTCTGGCCTCTTGAGAGCCTGATGGTGCAGGCTTTGCGTTAAACGCCATGAGAGCTGACTGTGCAGGTGCACTTCCACATATGAATCGCCCCTGCACAGCTTTAATACCCCTCTAGAGGTTTCTGGCCAGTTCAAACGCCTCCGCAAAGGCAACCTTGGCATCCATGCCACGAGCTTCCCGTGCAGCCCCTACTCTATGCACCCGAACTCCACTCCCCTCAAGCTGCTCCGCCAGATCAGCACGTGAACGCTGACCCGCACAGACAATCACCGTATCCACCTGCAAGGTCTGCGGCTCGCCTCGATGCTCCAGAAGGATGCGACCCGATTCAACCTGATTGAATGTCACTCCGCCCAGCATCACGACATTGCGCTTCTTCAGCACTTCACGGCGAATCCAGCCGGTCGTTTTACTTAAATCGGCGCCTACCTTGATATCCCTTACCTCGAGCAGATAAACCTGGCGATCGACTGCCGGTACCGGTTGCGGCTCGATCAGACCTCCGCGTACCTCAAAACTGCCATCGATACCCCATTCAGACATGAAGCCTTCCTTGCCTTGATGCACATGCTCATCCGACTCGGTCAGATACTCGGCCACATCAAAACCTACCGGACCTGCACCAATGATCGCCACCCGTTGGCCAACCGGCTTGCCGTGCTCAAGTACATCCAGGTAATCAAGACACTGTGCCGTCTCGATACCCGGAATTGGCGGCATCCAGGGACGAACGCCCGTAGCCACGACAATATCGTCAAAGCCGGCTTTCAGTAGCTGTTCCCTGTCAGCCATCTGCCCCAGACACACCTCGACTCCTGCCTTTCTGAAACGTGACTCGTAGTAACGCAGGGTTTCATAGAACTCTTCCTTGCCGGGAATCCGTGCCGCGAGTTCAAATTCGCCTCCCAGAGTCGTTCGGGATTCGAACATAGTCACCCGGTGGCCCCGCTCAGCCGCCACTGCCGCAACCATCATGCCGGCCGGGCCGCCCCCCACGACGGCAATTCGCCGCGGGACTTTGGCCATCTCCACACTGGACTCGGCTTCACGGCATGCCAAAGGGTTGACCAGACAGGTTGTCAATTTGCCTTCAAAGACATGGTCCAGACAGCCCTGATTGCAGCCAATACAGGTATTGATCTCTTCACTGCGGCCCTCGGCTGATTTGACCACAAAGTCCGGATCCGCAAGGAAGGGACGCGCCATCGAGATCATGTCCGCCTGTCCTGAAGAAATGATCTGCTCGCCGATTTCGGGAGCGTTAATTCGGTTACAGGCAATCACCGGTATCCTGATTTCTTTACGCAACTTGGCGGTCACACCGGAAAAAGCCGCCCTTGGCACACTGGAAGCGATTGTAGGAATACGTGCTTCATGCCAGCCAATACCGGTGTTGATGATCGTTGCACCGACGGTTTCGATAGCCTTTGCCAGGGTTACAACCTCTTCCCAGTCACTGCCTCCTTCAACCAGGTCAAGCATCGACAACCGATAGATGATGATGAAATCACTGCCGACACGCTGCCGCACACGGCTGACCACTTCAAGCGGAAAACGGATGCGGTTCTCGAAGCTTCCTCCCCAGCGGTCAGAACGCTGATTGGTGCGCGGGGCAATAAACTGATTGATCAGATACCCCTCTGACCCCATGATTTCCACGCCGTCATAACCCGCTTCCCGGGCCAGTTCGGCAGCGCGCGCGTAATCCTCAATTTGCTGTTCTACTTCAGCGTCTGTCAGTTCATGCGGAGAGAATGGACTGATCGGGGACCGGATTGGGGACGGTGCCACAGCTTCTGGAGTGACTGCATAACGACCCGCATGGAGTATCTGCATGCAGATTTTGCCACCCGCTTGATGTACTGCATCGGTTACCAGACGATGATGCGGAATTTCCGCTGGATCATCCATCCGCGCCGCGCCATGAAACACCACACCTGCAGAGTTTGGTGAGATGCCGCCGGTGACGATCATTCCGACACCACCTCGTGCACGGGCCGCATAGAAACGGGCCAGCTTTTCGAAACCTCCAGGCACCTCCTCCAGATTGGTATGCATCGAACCCATCAAGACTCTGTTTTTCAGTGTGGTAAATCCCAGATCCAGGGGCGCCAAAAGGTGCGGATAACCATTTGCTGTCATTTCAGGAACCTCGAGGCCTTTTATCAGCCGTTTTTATCGTTATTAGGCAATCTTTACAGCGTCAAGTTAGACCACCAACTTGACGCCGTCAAGTTGTGCGATTAATGTTCAGACATGACACGATCAGACAACAAGCCCTATCACCATGGCGACCTGCGGACGGCACTGCTCGAGGCTGCCAGCAGCATCATTTGTGAGTCCGGTATTGACGGCTTGTCGATGCGCCGCCTTGCCGATCAGGTTGGCGTCTCTCGAACGGCGCCCTATCACCATTTCAAGGACAAGAACGCCTTGCTGTGCGCTATCGCCGAGAAGGGCTTTGAGCATCAGGACGCGATGGTTCAAGAACTGATGGACAAACTTGGACCTGACCAAAACAGGCAAAGGTTCAAGCGATGGGTTCGTGCCTACATCCGCTTCGCCCATGAGAATCCAGAAACCTACGACCTGATGTACGGCAGGGAAATCTGGAAACGAGGCGAACCAACCGAATCACTGCAACAGGTTTCCAGAGCCAGTTTCCGCCTCTGGGTCGACCTCGTCGATCATATGCAGCAACAGGGGGTACTCTCGTGCCAGCATCCCGCATTGAAAACAGCTCAGGCCAGCTGGGCATCGCTGCACGGTCTTACGCGTTTGCTGATCGATGGCGTCTATCTTGATCGCACGGATTTGGAAGAAATTGCCGAAACCCTGGTCGACCTCATTACCCAATAACGTCTGAGCCGCTCTCGCCTGCCGTTATTTGCTCATCAGATCACAGCGATTGATGCCTCCTCCCTGATTAGTTAACATATTAACCTTATGAAGGAGGTTTGAATGAACATAAAGCTGTCTGTTGTTGACCAGTCACCGGTGCATGGCTCCCATAGCAAGATTGATGCACCTCGGCTGACTGTGGAACTCGCTAAACTCTGTGACGAGCTGGGCTACCATCGCTACTGGGTGGCAGAGCATCACGACAGCATTCATTTTGCCAACCCCTGCCCCGAAATCCTGGTCGCTACCATTGCCAGCCAGACCCAACGCATTCGTGTCGGCAGTGGCGGCGTCATGCTGTCACACTACAGCCCGTTAAAAGTCGCTGAGTGCTTTAAAATGATGGCGACACTGCACCCTGAGCGTATTGATCTTGGTGTAGGCCGCGCGCCGGGCGGAACAGGCCTGACGTCCCATGCCCTGGCATTCCCGCACGAGCCGCACCATGGCGATCTCTATGCCCATCAGGCCCAGATGCTCGAAGGTTTTGTCAATGGAACCCTTCCCGCTGACAACCCCTACAGCCAGATCAACGTACTGCCGGACAACTCCCCAAAACCGGAGTTATGGATGCTCGGTTCAAGTGGTGGCAGTGCCGGACTGGCCGGTCACCTTGGCTACAATATCGCTCTGGCGCGCTTCATTGATCCCGATAACTGCCATCCGTCGATCTTTGCCGCCTACACTGAGGAATGGAAAAAAGCCGGGCACGAAGGCACTCCGAACAAGATGCTGGCTATCGCCTGCATCTGCGCTGATACCGAGGAAGAAGCAAAACTGCGTGCCGGTACTGCCGTGTATCGCAAACTGGCCGCCCAGATGGGGATGCGTGAAGATTTCCTGACGCCATCGGAAGTGCAGGACCGTTATAACGCCATGTCGAAATCCGATCAGGCATACTACGATCACATCCTGAAAGGCTATACCGTAGGCACACCGGATCAGTGCTGGCAGGAAATTGAAGCACTGGCCACGTCATTCGGCTGTGACGAGATTTCCACTGTTACCGTAACCCACAGCCATCATGATCGCATGGACAGTTATCGTTTGCTGGCCAAGAACCTCTGAAACTTGGCAGTGCGGGGCATGCCTCATGCCCGCCCCGCATTTCCGTGAGACTATTCTGGGCAACGCTCCGGACCATAAAGAATCGCGTCCGGCCCCATATTGGCTTTCAGCTGCGCGATGACATCGCAATGCCCCATATTTTCACCGCCAATACCCACTGCTTCCAATGCAGCATTGCCAAGCAGCGGCGAGATATCTCCCAACGGATTCGAATACAACATCACTTCGCGCAAGGCTGGCTTGTCTGCCAGAGCGTCAATAGTGCGGATCCGGTTGTAGTTGAAAGTCACTTCTTCAAGGGCGTTTGCCGATGACAGGGCGGATATATCAGAGACCTGTGCCATCATCGTTGCGACAATCCTCAACCTGGGCAACTCGCCCAGAGCACTGATGTCCGATAGCTGGCTGCACTTGTTCGCCTGAAACTCTTCCAGTGCCGAGGCACCTTCTAAACCGTCCAGTGACGTCAGTTCGCGATTCCCGGCTACTGAAATCACCTTGAGCCGGGGTAACTGTCCCAGTCCCTGTAGACTGGTGAGTTCGTTGTCCTGCAGATAAAGCGCTTCAAGGCCGGACAGCGCGTCCAGTCCGCTCAGTGTTCTTACACCTTCATCCTGGCAGCTCAGTTGAGTGATCTCTTCGACCCGGCTTAGTCCCTTTTTCCTCAGGGTATCCGCGATACAAGCCTTCAGCGCCTTGTCTTCAAAGGCATGCTCCTCAACTATGTTATCCGCACATCCGCTGAGTGCTGTCACGATGAAGACCATCGCCATACCCGTCCGTCTTCTCATCTGCTTACGCGTCCCTGTTTCAATTTGTCATTCGACTATTTAATCAACCTTTGCACTCAATATTACATGCGGGATTATGTGACTCAGCGCTTCTGCCATATCACCAGTGCGATACCACCCAGAATAGCGATAGATGCCAGCACCAGCCGCAACGTCAGCGCTTCACCCAACAGCAGAATACCGCCTACCGAGGCGATCACGGGCACGCTGAGCTGAACGGTGGCTGCACTGGTCGCTTTCAGCATGGGCAACGAGGTATACCAGATGGCGTACCCAACGCCCGATGCCAGCGCACCTGAGGCTATTGCATACGCCACGCCTGCGATATCAAGGTTGGCCTGCGACATGGTTACGATACTCAGCAACAGGGCCAACGGAGCCGCGCGCATGAAATTACCGGCGGTAACACGCGTCGGATCACCCGCCCCCCTGCCTCGCAATGAATAAACACCCCAGGCGCAACCGGCGGCCAGCATCAACACCGCCCCTGACAGGGGTGGTGCTGACATACCGGGCAACAGCAGCCCTGCCAACCCTGACAACGCAAGCAACAGACCCATGACTTGTACCGCGGTGAAACGCTCTCCCTGCCAAAGACCATATCCAATCATGGTAGCCTGTACGGCACCAAACAGCAGCAAGGCCCCTGTCCCGGCGCCCAGCGACAGGTAGGCATAGGAAAACCCGGCTGCATAGACAAACAGAGCCAGGGCGGATAGCCAGCTGCCACGCCCAACAGCCTCTCCATTGCGCAGCTGAATCAGCAGCCAGAGTACCAGGGCACCTGAGATCATGCGTATTGAAGTAAAACTTGCAGCATCAATAGTGGTGTCCTGCAGGGCAGCACGGCAGAGCAAGGAATTTCCAGCGAATGCAATCATTGCCAAGCTGGTAAGACTGAATACACGAACGGCCATATTGTCGCGATGTTCCATCGCTCTCACTCCTTGATCCTTCACTGCGGTAATCGCATAGACTCTCATGATGCACGCTGAGAACCAACCAGCACACAGAATTTCACACAACCCTGCCCATCATCTCAGCGCCCTCTACTGGTGGTCTCTGATACTTAAATAGCCTTTCCCTATTATGCATATTGGAAATGGAAATTTTAAAACTCCCATCAGCACGACTATCTTCAAGACACAGTCACCATTTTGATCCGTTCAATGTAATCGGATTTTGACATTCAGTACTGACCGTTTTTTTGAACAGCATGAAGTATCGAACATTTCGCAGCTGTTCGATGACGGTCAGCAGCAAGTCAACCAACATAAGGAACTTTGACGTGAGCCAGAACAACAGCAGCCCTGCGGGCAAATGCCCTGTGATGCACGGTGGTAATACGGCTACAGGCAATGGCACCATGGATTGGTGGCCGAAGTCACTCAATCTGGACATTCTTCATCAGCATGACAAAAAGACCGATCCTCTGGGCGAGGATTTCGATTACGCTGAGGCATTCAAGTCTCTTGACCTTGATGCCGTCAAGAATGACCTCAAGACACTGATGACCGATAGTCAGGAATGGTGGCCCGCCGACTGGGGTCACTATGGTGGCCTGATGATCCGTATGGCATGGCATGCCGCAGGCTCCTATCGTATAGCAGACGGCCGTGGTGGCGCCGGCACAGGCAATCAGCGCTTTGCCCCTCTCAACAGCTGGCCGGACAACGGCAACCTGGACAAGGCTCGGCGACTGCTATGGCCAATCAAGAAGAAATACGGCAATAAGCTGTCCTGGGCGGACCTGATCATTCTGGCCGGGAACATGGCCTATGAGTCCATGGGCTTCAAGACCTTCGGATTTGCGGGCGGCCGCGAGGACATCTGGCACCCCGAGAAGGATATCTACTGGGGCTCAGAGCGCGAATGGCTTGCTCCAAGCGGTAGCGAAGGCAGCCGCTATTCCGGCGAACGTGATCTGGAGAATCCGCTGGCAGCCGTGATGATGGGTTTGATTTACGTGAATCCAGAAGGGGTTGACGGCAAGCCGGACCCGCTGAAAACCGCCCAGGACATGCGTGTCACTTTCGAGCGCATGGCAATGAATGACGAAGAAACCGTTGCGCTCACCGCAGGTGGTCACACCGTGGGCAAGGCACACGGTAACGGTGATGCCAATAATCTTGGCCCTGAACCTGAGGGTGCACCGATCGAAGAGCAGGGTTTCGGATGGATGAATCACAAGACCCGAGGTGTTGGGCGCAATACCGTCACCAGTGGCGTTGAAGGTGCATGGACCAGCAACCCGACCCAGTGGGATTATGGCTATTTTGACATGCTGCTCAACCATGAGTGGGAGCTGACCAAGAGTCCTGCCGGTGCCAATCAGTGGAAACCGGTAGACATCAAGGAAGATGACATGCCGGTGGATGTTGAAGATCCGTCCATTCGCTGCATGCCGGTCATGACCGATGCCGATATGGCGCTGAAAATGGATCCGGAATACCGCAAGATTTCCGAGCGCTTCCACAAGGATCCGGCCTATTTTGATGAGGTTTTCGCCCGCGCATGGTTCAAGTTGACCCACCGCGACATGGGGCCGAAGAGCCGCTATCTCGGCCCTGATGTGCCTCAGGAAGATCTGATATGGCAGGACCCGATCCCTGCGGTTGACTACAGTCTGGACGAGTCGGAGATTACAGAACTCAAGGCCAGAATACTGACCAGTGGCTTGAGTATCTCCGAGCTGGTAGCCACTGCCTGGGACAGCGCCCGCACCTTCAGGGGCTCAGACTTCCGTGGTGGCGCCAATGGAGCCCGCATCCGCTTCGCGCCGCAGAAAGACTGGGCAGGCAATGAACCTGAACGCCTGAAGAAAGTCTTGAGTGTGCTCGAGAGCATTCAGTCAGGTCTCAGCAAACCGGTGAGTCTGGCGGATCTTATCGTGCTTGGCGGTAGCGCCGCTGTCGAAAAAGCAGCCCGTGATGCGGGTGTTAACATTACTGTACCTTTCGCGCCCGGCCGCGGGGATGCTACAGAGGAGATGACAGATGCCGCATCGTTCGACTACCTGGAGCCCCTCCACGATGGATATCGCAACTGGGTCAAGCAAGACTACGTGGTAACACCCGAGGAGATGATGCTGGATAGAACCCAGCTCATGGGGCTGACAGCACCAGAAATGACCGTTCTGGTAGGCGGCATGCGCGTTCTTGGCACCAATCACGGTGACACCAAACATGGGGTGTTTACAGACCGAGAAGGCGTGCTGACGAATGACTTCTTCGTCAACCTGACAGATATGGCATACCGCTGGAAGCCCGCTGGCAAAAACCTGTACGAAATCGTTGATCGTAAAAGCGGTGAAGTGAGATGGACGGCTACCCGAGTAGATCTGGTGTTCGGTTCAAACTCGATTCTTCGTGCCTACGCTGAGGTCTACGCTCAGGATGACAATCAGGAGAAATTCGTTAAGGACTTCGTGAACGCATGGACCAAAGTGATGAATGCCGATCGCTTTGACCTGAAGTAAGAATTGCATCGATTCGGCAAAAGCAAACCCCGGATGCCCGACAAAGCATCCGGGTTTTTATGTTTCAGCCTGACTCATCCTGTGCTCAGAGGGCCGCTCGTGCCGCCCGAGCCTGATGCAGTTTCTTATAGCTCTCGATCAGTTTCTGATGCCGCTCCAGTCCTTCAAGCCCAATACTGGTTCTGGTCAGGCCGTGGAAACGCACTTCCCCGGTGATTGAGCCCACCACATTCTGCATGGTTTCGTTACCGAACATGCGGACCAGATTGGGCAGGTAATCATCCAGCTCAAGCTCGTCATCCAGGGTGATTTCCAATACCGCCCTGAGCGCCTGATAAAAGAGCCCTCGTTCGACGGTATTGTCGTTGTAATCGAGGAACTCACAGACCAGATCATAGGCCTCTTCATACTGCTGCAAGGCCAGATAGATCAATGCTTTCAACTCACCGACACAGAGCTGACCCCAGACGGTATTTTCGTCGAACTCGATCCCGATCAGTGTCGGCACCTCGGTATAGTGATCCAGTTCACTTTCCTCAAGGCGCTCAACCAGATCTGCCAGCGCATCCTCATCCAGTGAATGGATGTTCAATATATCTTCACGGAAAGCCAGAGCCTTGTTGGTGTTGTCCCAGATGAGATCTTCAGCCGGATATATTTCCGAATATCCGGGCACCAGGATACGGCAGGCCGTCGCGCCCAAGTCGTCAAAGACCGCGATGTAGACCTCTTTATCCAGCGCTTCAAGAATCTGCATCAGGCGTGCGTTTTCTTCCTCGTTGCTGCCGGAGAAATCCCACTCGCAGAACTCGTAATCGGAACGCGCACTGAAGAATCGCCAGGAGACCACACCCGTTGAATCAATGAAATGCTCAACGAAATTGTTGGGTTCCGTCACCGCATGGCTGTTGAAGGTCGGCGGCGGCACATCGTTCAGGCCCTCAAAACTGCGCCCCTGAAGCAATTCAGTCAGACTGCGCTCCAGTGCTACCTCAAAGCATGGGTGAGCCCCGAAGGAAGCAAAAACACCTCCAGTACGCGGGTTCATCAGCGTGACGCACATCACCGGGAACTGGCCACCCAGCGACGCATCCTTAACCAGCACTGGAAAACCCTGCTCCTCCAACCCGTTGATGCCATCGAGAATATGCGGGTACTTTTCCAGCACACTCATGGGAACATCAGGAAGCGCGATCTCCTCTTCGATGATCTGCTTTTTAACCGCACGTTCGAAAATCTCGGACAGGCACTGAACCTGTGCCTCATACAGAGTATTACCGGCACTCATGCCGTTACTGACGAACAGGTTTTCGATCAGGTTTGACGGGAAGTAAACCACTTCCTGATCGGACTGGCGTACGTAAGGAATGGCACAGATACCCCGGTCAATACGACCTGAATTGGTGTCGATAAGGTTGGAGCCACGCAGTTCCCCATCCGGGTTGTAAATGGACAGACAGTGTTCATCCAGCAGCCCTTCGGGAATGTCATCATCTTCGGTCAGCGGGAACCATTTCTCGTTCGGGTAATGGACAAAATCGCTGTTCGCAATCTCTTCGCCAAAGAAATGATCGTTGTAGAAGAAGTTGCAACTCGCACGCTCAATGAATTCGCCCAGCGCGGAGCAGAGTGCACTTTCCTTGCTGGCGCCCTTGCCATTGGTGAAGCACATGGGTGAAGCCGCATCACGAATATGCAACGACCAGACATTGGGTACGATATTACGCCAGGACGAGACTTCGATCTTCATGCCGAGCTGCTCCAGCACTCTGGTCATGTTGGTGATCGTATCTTCCAGTGGCAGGTCTTTACCCGGAATATAGGTGCGGGCTTCACCCTCGGTCATACCTGAAAACAGCAGCGCCGAGTCTTCATCCAGACTGCTGACTTCTTCAATCTTGAATTCAGGACCTTCCTGCACCACTTTCTTCACGGTACAACGATCGATGGAACGCAAAATGCCCTGCCGATCCTTCTCGGAAATGGTATCCGGCAACTCGACCTGAATCTGAAAGATCTGATTGTAGCGGTTCTCGGGATCAACAATGTTGTTCTGCGACAGCCTGATATCGTCTGTGGGAATATCACGCGCTTTGCAGTAAACCTTTACAAAATAGGCCGCGCACAGCGCTGATGACGCCAGAAAGTAATCAAAGGGACTCGGCGCGGAGCCATCACCCTTGTAGCGGATCGGCTGATCCGCCGTAACGGTGAAGTCATCGAATTTGGCCTCGAGCCTGAGGTTATCTAAAAAATTTACCTTGATTTCCATTACGTCACTTTCTGGATTAGAAATTTGAATTGATCTGGCAGATACAGTCGAGCGAAAGCGGCCAAATCATACGAACTGGCCGGCACAAAAGCCCGATGCCCAGGCCCATTGGAAGTTGTGGCCGCCCAAATGGCCGGTAACGTCGAGGCATTCACCGATGAAGTACAGCCCCTTCGCTTTATTGGCTTCAAAGGTTTTCTGTGACACTTCATTGGTGTCGATTCCCCCCAGAGTCACCTCAGCCGTTCGATAGCCCTCGGTGCCGGATGGTTTGATGTTCCAGTGTTTGAACTGCTGCTCTACCGCTTGCAGACGCGCATTGCTGTACTGCCCAATCTCGCCTTCGAAACCCCAAAGGTCACAAAGGGTTTGCGCGAGGCGTTTGGTCATATGCTGCGCTATTAATGTTCGCAGTTCAGCTTTTGGCCGCTGCTGACGTTGATCTCTAAGCCATTCCGACAGCGCCAGCTTTGGCAACAGATCAATTTCGATCTCATCCCCGGCATGCCAGTACGAGGAGATCTGCAGAATGGCGGGGCCGCTGAGGCCTCGGTGGGTCAGCAACAGGTTCTCGGTAAAGCTCATGCCGTTACAGGTCACCGTCACCGGCTGTGAGACGCCCGACAGGGGCTTTAAATGCTCAAGCAGGTCAGGCTGAAGCGTAAACGGAACCAGAGCGGCCTGCCTTGGCGTCACGTTAAGACCAAACTGCTCTGCAACATCATAGGCAAAGCCGGTTGCGCCACCATTGGGGATCGACAGCCCTCCGGTCGCAATGACAACGGACTCAACATCAAATTGGCCACGGGACGTTTTAAGGTGATACCCCTGCTCTCCCGGCTGAATCTCGAACACGCTGGTTTCGGTCATTATCTCGACGCCAGCCCACTCACACTCGGTCAGCAGCAGTTGCAAAATTTCCTTGCTGGACTCATTGCAAAACAGCTGGCCCGGCGTTTTCTCGTGATATTCAATGCCATGCCGATCTACCAATTCGACAAAATCCGCGGCACTGAAACGGCTCAATGCTGATTTGCAGAAATGGGGATTACCGGAAAGGAAGTTGACCGGCGAGTTGTGCAGATGGGTAAAGTTACACCGCCCACCACCGGACATCAGAATCTTGCGCCCGATTTTCCTGGTATGTTCCAGCAACAGTACCTTGCGGCCCCGATAAGCAGCGGTGGCAGCACACATCAATCCCGAAGCGCCACCACCAATAATCACAACATCGTAATTCACATATGACTCCACCGGGGCCACCCGGTACGGGGTTACTCGTTTGCCGCCTGTTCGTGCTCACGCTTTTCAGCGTTCAGCTTACGGATCTTGTCTGCAAGGGGACCGCCATGACGTGTTCCCTTGCGGCCTGCCTTGATGTCACGCTCTTTGGCCGGCATGGTGGCATCTTTATTGCGGTCAGCAATTGCCTGGTGCTTCTTGCGTTGCTCCAGTGCTTTCTTGCGACGACTTTCCTTACTGGTCGGATCGGCCAAAAGTTCCTGCTTCTTGGGCTTACGCTCAAGAACGGTCATCAGGCTGCCCAGTTTGCGTGATTTCTTGTTACGACTCATGACTTCTGCTCCTCCGCCTCGGCGGCGGCCGCTTCTGCTGCAGCCGCTTCGGCTGCAGCCAGTTCGGCCTCAATACGTTTACGCTCCCACTCTTCGACGGTTTCGAAGGTGATTTGACCCAGTTTGCCGGCACGCATCTCGGTCAACAAAATTTCCGATGCCTTATGGCGATCCACAACCCCACCCGGACGCAGGCAGCCGCGTTTACGGCCTATTTCGTCCAGAAGCTCATCCTGACCCTGTGGCAAGGATTTCAACTTGTAACGCTCCTGCAATCGCTGCGGATAATCGTGCAACAGGAACCCTGCCGCATAGGCTGCCACCATCTCGTGTTCGATGGCCGTATCCTTGATCGCACCGCTGGCAGCCAGGCGATAACCGGAATCCTCATCCTCGATCTTGGGCCAAAGAATACCGGGGGTATCCGACAGCGCCATGCCGTTGTGAACACTGTATTTTTTCTGTGCCTTGGTAACCGCCGGTTCGTTACCAACCTTGGCAATCTTGCGCCCCAACAGCGCATTGATCAGGGTTGATTTGCCCACATTGGGAATCCCCATGATCATGGCACGTACAGGACGATCCTGACGTACTCGAGCCGGTACCATCTTCTTGCAGATGTCCGGAATACGCTTGATCAGCGACTTCTGTTGGGTATCAAGCGCCATGGCGGTGATTCCCTCTTTGGCATTGAGGAAATCCAGCCATTCCTGAGTACGTTCGGGGTCTGCCAGATCCTGCTTGTTCAGCAATTTCAGAACCGGCTTACCCTTGCGCAGCTGATCAACCAACGGGTTTTCGCTGGACATCGGCAGGCGTGCATCCAGGACTTCGATCACCACATCGATCTCATCCATTACCTGCGCAATTTCTTTGCGCGCCTTGTGCATATGGCCGGGAAACCAGTTGATACGGGTCATGCTCTATCCAGTGCTTGTGTTCGGAAGGCTGCACATTATACCTGCCATATGAACTCAACCATACCTGCAAGCCCGAAAGTGATGATAAAATCCTCTTTTAAATTCAGCTCTACCCGGGGAGATCCATGGAAAGCACATCGGAACAGAGCCAGACCCTGCTGGCGCGGCAACCTATCTTCGATCATCAGCAACGCGTGATCGCTTATGAACTGGTTGCCAATGACGCAGGCCATCTGAATGCCATGCTGGAAATCGATCCGGAGGCCGAGTCGGGCTCTGAACTGCTGTTGCATGCCTACACCAGCATTTCCGATCAGGGCGAGATCAAGCGCGTACCCGCTTTTATCCGCGTAAGTCAGAAAATGATCCTGGATGGCAGCATGCCCGCTCTGCCTGCCAAGCAGGTGGTGATCTCCGTGCGCATCACGGAGCCTGACAACATGGAACTGCTGCGGGCCATTCACGCCATGGTCAAGGAAGGATACCGCTTTGCGCTGCATGACTTCCGCTACAGCCCGGCCTACGATACCGCCCTTAAACTGGCCAAGATCGTACGTATCGACGTCAGCGACTTGAGCACAGACGAAATTGACGAACAGGCAAAGCACCTGGCCCCATACAAGTCCACCCTGCTGGCCAGCAACATTTCCAGCTTCGAAGCGCTTGAAGACTGCATTCAGAGTGGATACAAGCTGTTTCAGGGAAGCTTCCTGAGCAAGCCGAAAGTCGTCAAGGGCCGTAAGGTCAGTGCCAACCAGATTGCACTGATGCAGCTGATTCAGGAACTGCAGAAACCTTCCACCACACCGGAAGCCCTGGAAGACATGATCATCCGCGATCCGATCCTGACCTACAAACTCCTGCGCATCGTCAACTCGGCTGCGTACTCTCTGGTTCGACAGGTGGAGTCCGTCGCTGAAGCGGTGGTACTGCTGGGCATGGAACAGGTTCGCAAGTGGGCCACCCTGATCGCCATGTCTGCCAACAAGGACAAGCCTGAAGAGCTGACCCGTATTCTGCTCACTCGTGGCCACATGTGTGAGATGATTGCTCAGAGCCTTAACCTGCCCAATCCATCCGGTTTTTTCATGGTCGGCATGATGTCCGGCTTGCACGCCATGCTCGATATCGACCAGCCAACCCTGCTCGAGCAGTTGCCACTGGGTGATGACATCAAACTGGCACTGAGTGAGGGCAAGGGAGAGATGGGGCAAATGCTCAAGCAGGTCATGGCCTACGAATCAGGCGACTGGGACCTGCTGCCAAGCAACTTTGATGTATCCCTGTACGAAGCCACTTACCGCCACAGCCTTAAATGGACCAAGGAGTCCATGCAGGCGATGTACGAATAACCCCATACTTTAGACGATAAAAGGCACGCATTCGGTGAAGGGGAAGCCCGAATGCGTGCAACATATTTCCATATTCTCCTGTCTGGGCAGGCCAACACACCTCCCGTGCGCTGTTAAATACCAGTATAGACAGCGTTGAAAATTTTTCGCGCAGAAATTCTGCCTATTTTTTATACTTTTTTACAAGTGCAATAAAAGCATATGCTTACATGCATTGCTTAAGGTCGTACATGAAAAAGTGTCAGGAACAAGGGAAAAACGGGGACTATCAGAGCGACAGCCCCGGCGGGAATCAGCCCTGGGGCAGTTCCAGTTTTTGCGCTGAAACCAGCACACCGTTGTTGTCCGCGTAGACATACTCGCCCGGACGGAAAGTCACACCACCAAAGGTAACCGGTACATTCAGCTGGCCAACACCCAACTTTTCGGTTTTCATTGGATGCGTGCCCAGTGCCTGTACACCCAGCTCGAGCTCGGAAATCGCATTCACGTCACGGATACAGCCGTAGATGATAATACCTTCCCATCCGTTCTTCTGCGCTTTTTCTGCCAGCATATCGCCCAGCATGGCACGACGCATGGAGGCGCCACCATCAACGACCAGCACCTTGCCTTCACCTGGCTGAGCGACCTGCTCACGCACCAGTGAGTTATCTTCGAACGCTTTGATGGTAACAATCTGACCACCAAAGGTTTCGCGACCGCCATAGTTGCCGAACATGGGCTCGACTACCTGAACCAGGTCTTCAAAGTGATCACACAGATCGGGCAGCAGGTCTTCCATCGGGTGCTCCTTCAATTCGAATAATGTTGCCGGGGATGATCGCCGATCCATGCCGCATTTGCACTACAACTTATGCAGTAGAATCGGCACACAAGAGATGCCTTTCTAGTCCCGCATGGCAGCCAGAAGCGCCTGAACCGGGTGCGGCAACTGCTGATCATCAAAGCGCTTCACCTGCGAGCGGCAAGAATAGCCCGTGGCCACCAGCTTGCCCTTGTTCTCGGGCTCGTTGACGATCCCGCGCCAGCTCAATTCATAGATATCCTTCGAGCGTTGCAGATTGTCGCTTTCGTGACCAAAGGTACCCGACATGCCACAGCACCCCGTGGAGACTACCTCCAATGTCTGCCCCAGCGCTTCGAAGATCGACTGCCATTGACGAATTGTGGGTGCAGCGGAGGTCTTTTCGGTACAATGCGCCAGCAGACGGTACACACTGGGCACCATTTCCGGCCGTTCCATTTGATCAAGCCGGGCACTCAGCCATTCCTGAATCAACTGCACAGGCGGCAGTTCACCTTCAATCACATCCTTGTATTCCTGGCGATACGTCAGGGTCATTGAGGGGTCAATACCAATAAGCGGTACTTCATAAGCCGCAATCTGTTGCAACATCTGCGCATTGCGCCTGGCCGCCTTATCGAAGGCCTTCATGAAGCCGTGAACATGCAACGGCTTGCCGTTGGGCATGAAGGGTGCCACCAGCACGAAGAAACCCAGCTTGCCAAGCAGATCAACCAAATCCAGCACCAGGCGCGTTTCGAAATAGCTGGTAAAGGCATCCTGAACAATCACGACAGTGCGCTTGCGTTGTGCTTCGGTCAGCCCTTCGATTACTGCGGGCGTCGCCCAGTCGATCCCCCGCGCATCCAGCCCCTGTTTAAGGCTGTTGGTACAAATGACCGGGCTGTCGACCATACCGCCCACACGGCGCATGAAACTGCGCACCAGAGTGTTGCGCATTGCCCAGTTGTAGGGTGCCGGGAATTTCGATAACGTCGGAATCATGTACTCCAGACTGCCCACCAGGTAGTCCTTCATCGGGCGCAGATATCGGCCGTAATACACTTCCAGGAAACGGGCGCGGAAATCCGGCACATTGACCTTGATCGGACACTGGCCCACACAGGATTTACAGGCCAGGCACCCCATCATTGCCTCATGGACCTCATTGGAGAAATCATAATCCCCTCTCCGCTTGGCCAGTGTGTTTCGAATACGGCTCGGCAGGGAACGGACAAACCCCCGCTGGCGCACCTGTTCCGCTTCCGCGGTCACTTCAACGCCACGGTTTGCCATCAGTCGTAACCACTCGCGAATCAGGGAGGCACGCCCTTTGGGAGAATGAATACGCTCTCGCGTTCCTTTCCAGCTCGGGCACATGGCGTCGTTAGGATCGTAGTTATAGCAGGCGCCGTTGCCATTACAGTTCATCGCCGAATCAAACTGGTTGCGCGTCGCCTCACCGATCTGGCGGTCGAACTGTCCACGAGTGGCCACATTGTCGACTTTCAACAGCTCGGCACCCTCAATCATGGGTGTGGCGATCTTGCCGGGGTTGAGCTGGTTTCGCGGATCGAAACAGCCCTTGATCTGCTGCAATACCGGATACAGCGGGCCAAAGAATTCAGGTGCATATTCGGAACGCACACCTTTACCGTGCTCTCCCCACAACAGTCCCTTGTACTCCTGGGTCAGGCGTACCACTTCATCGGTGATCTCGCGGATCAGCGTTTCCTGTGCAGGATCTTTCATGTCGATCGCCGGACGAACATGAAGCACACCGGCATCCACATGTCCGAACATGCCGTAGGCCAGCCCTCTGTCATCCAGCACCTTGCGGAAAGCCATAATGAAATCAGCCAGGTTTTCAGGCGGAACAGCGGTATCTTCAACAAACGGAATCGGGCGTTTCTGACCCTGAGCATTGCCCAGCAACCCCACCGCTTTCTTGCGCATACCCCAGACTTTGTTGATCTCGGCCGCACCATAGACCACGGTATAGCCAAAGCTTTTACCCGCTTGGCCACTGACCGCTTCCAGGTGCTGACACAGTTTTTCCACCTTCGCCCGCAGCTCGGCCTCGTCATCACCGGTGTACTCAACCAGATTGATGCCCTGAATCGCAGGGTCCCCTTCCTTTTCCGGGAAGTAATCACGCACCGTATCCCATACGATGTCCCCCATTGCCAGATTCAGCACCTTCGAATCGATGGTTTCGATGGAGGTCGGCTGCCACTCCATCAACGCCTTGGCGTCACGCAGTGAAGACTCGAAACTGTCATATTTGATATTGACCAGTGCCGCATGTTTGGGGATGGGCAGCACATTGAGCTTGGCCTCGGCAATGAAGGCCAACGAGCCTTCTGCACCGCATAAAATTGAGTTCAGGTTGAAACGACCGGACTCATCACGGATATGTGCCAAATCGTAACCGGTCAGGCAACGGTTGAGTTTGGGGAAACAGGCATCGATCTCGGCCTGTTTGTCTTTCTGGATTGAGTCCAGCAGGCGGTGAGCTTCACCGACACGGTCCTCTCGCTGCTTGATCTGCTCCAGTTCCTCGTCGCTGATTGGACCTGACTGCCACAGGTTGCCATCCAGCCATACGCTGGTCAGTTCCAGCACATGATCACGGGTCTTTCCATACAGCACTGAGCCCTGGCCGCTGGCATCCGTATTGATCATCCCGCCGACCGTCGCGCGGTTACTGGTCGACAGTTCTGGCGCAAAGAAAAGGCCATAGGGCTTCAGTGCTGCATTGAGCTGATCCTTTACCACCCCGCCCTGAACACGTACCCAACGCTCGTCCGGGTTGATCTCGAGGATGCGATTCATGTGCTTGGAAACATCCACGATCAGACCATCCGTCAGTGACTGACCGTTGGTGCCGGTGCCACCGCCTCGCGCGCTCAGTACCACCTCACGGAAGCGAGGCTCGTTGGACAGGCTGGCGATCATGACCAGGTCATCGGTGTTTTTCGGGTACAGCACACCTTGAGGCAGTACCTGATAAATACTGTTATCCGTTGCCAATACCACTCGGTTGGCATAGTCCGGGTTCAAGTCCCCCTTGAAGCCCTGCTGCTTGAGGGTTTCGATAAAGTCCAGATACAGGCTTTGGGTGTCATCGATCTTGTCAATGCGAGGGATCATGGTGCTCTCCGGGGCTAAATACTGTACGCACGGGCCTACAGGGCCGAGTATGGCTGCCAACAGTTACAGCCATTGTTCAATAGCGGGTAATGATGCAGAATCCTGATTTATCATTCAAACGATTAAATTCTATTAATTAGACACTTATATTTATTAATTATGAGCTCTCCTATCGGGGTACGCCATCTTCAGGCGTTCATAGAAGTGGCTCGCTGCGGCAGCTTTACCCGAGCAGCGGGACATCTCCATCTGACTCAATCAGCCTTGACGGCAACCATCAAGCAGCTTGAGCAGGACGCCGGCCTCACACTGTTTGATCGGACAACACGCCGCGTGATCCTCAGCGCCGAGGGCGAGCGCTTTCTACCGGTGGCCGAGCGTCTGGTGTCTGATTTTACGGCCGCATTGGCCGATCTCCGGGCTCGCGCCCAACTACAGCAGGGTCATGTCAGTGTGGCAGGCTCTCCATCCGTCGTGACCCGACTGCTGCCCAGCGCTTTATCGCAGTTCCGCAACCAGTACCCATCCATTCAGATCAATATACGAGACGAAAGTGCCGGCAGCCTTGAACAGCGGGTACTCAACAATGAAGTCGACTTCGCCATTGCCGGCAACCACTCTCAGCAGTCAGAACTGGATTACGCCCCGCTCATACGTGACCGCTATGGTCTCGTCGTTCCCAGCGACCATCCTCTAGCTGACCGGTCTTCAGTGCAATGGCGGGAGGTCCCCAACAGCAACCTCCTGCTGTTGTCCGCAGACACCGGCATTCGCGCCCAACTGAAACGGTTCAGTCAAAGCGGCAAGATTCCGATTCGAGTTGACTCGCCCCAGATCGAGGTTTCAAATCCGGCCGGAATGGCCGCACTGATCAGCCAGGGGCTCGGGATTACGTTGCTGCCCGCCCTGGCTGCAGACGTACATTCATTTGCCGGCCTCACGTTTATCCCTCTGGATGAGCCCATCATCGAGCGTGAAATCTGCATCATTACGCGCCAGGGTCGAGCACTCAGCCCGGCTGCTGCGGCTTTACTTAACACGCTGCGCCAGCATCTTGGGAACATCAGCCTGCCCGAGTGGGTCTGCACCTCTGGTTGAGTGCTTCGCTCAGTCTGTTCTATCCACCGGATCTCATGGAGGTTATGCAATCCGAAAGAGAAGTCTGCTCGTACGATAGTTCGTCAGTAAAAAGTGAGGAATTCCATTGCGTAGACCTGTCCTTTTTTATGATGGGCAATGTCCCCTATGCCGCCGGGAAATTGCCCATTATCAGAGACTGGATCATCATCAAAGGGTCGACTGGCAGGACCTGTTTGCCCCTGACTGCACGGTTAGGACCTATGGCATCGACACAACGAACGCCATGCGTGTAATCCATGCAGTGGATTCAGACGGTTCTGTATGCAAGGGCGTATATGCATTCTTGATCGTTTGGCAAAGCCTTCCCTATTACCGCCACCTGGCATGGCTGATAAGAGCACTTCACCTTGCGCGTCCGCTGGATGTTTTCTATCACACATTTGCGCGCTGGCGTTTTCGAAAACGGTGCAACCAAGGCTGCAAGCTGCCACCGCGCTGAACGGTAACAATCATCAGCATGGGCTATAGCCCAAATCGGAAAATGCACTATGCTAAAGGGTGCAGATCTTCCTGCATAAACCTTAATCCGATTCTTTCGGGGAGGTTAGTATTATGTCCCTTGCTCCCACTGTGCAAAGGTTTCTCGAGGGTCAGCACGTCGCTTACCGCATGCTTCACCACACCTATGCCGAAACCATGATGAGTTCTGCGATGGCTGCCCAGTTGCCTGCACGGAAAGTCGCCAAGGGAGTGGTGCTCAAAGACGAAGAAGGCTTTGTTATGGCCATGGTGCCCTCTGACCGCATGGCCGATCTGGAGGCCATCAATCACAGCATGAATCGTTTGCTTGAGCCGGCTTCGCAACAGGACGTCAATATCCTCTTCAGTGACTGCAAACAGGGCGCCGTACCCTCACTGGGTCAGGCTTACAATATGCCCGTCATCTGGGATGATGCCTTGGCAGAGGAAGATGATTGCTATTTCGAATGCGGCGATCATATGGACCTGCTGCGACTGGACAAGTCTTCGTTCGCTCACCTGATGGCTGCGTATCCCCACGGCAGGATCAGCCATTAAGCAACATGAAATATCCAAAACGGCGCCTGTTGGCGCCGTTTCCCATTACTCGTAAGCTTCATCAACTTGACGATCATCGTTCAATGACATGTCCAGCTCCCGGGTATCGAACGTACACCCTCTGGCCGTTACCCTGAGGCTTTAGTCTCGCCAGCTTCACATACTTTGGGCCTGTTCTTTAATTCGCGCCTTGAATAGCCCTGTCTTCAGTCCTACAACAGCAATAGCGGATGTTTGGCCTGACCCACAGTGCGTGGACGGCCTGTTTTTCTCATCCAGAGACTGCCCTGTTCACGGCCTACGAACAAACCAGAAGGAATCTGTCATGTTCAAAAGAAAAGTCATTGTCACCATAGCGGCCTCAGTTTTTTCACTTTCTGCTCACGCTGATGGCACCACCAGCGACCTCAGTTACGAGTCTTATATTGAGTCAGACAAACGCATCAAGTGTCTCTATGGCTATGCTGCTGACAAAACAGGCAACCATGCAGCTGCCATTCGTATTTTTGAAGACTGTATTGAGCGCTGGAATGATGTCTACTCCATGATTTGGCTGGCCCAGATCTATGAATCCGGCATAGGCGTTCCCCGGGATCTTGCCTACGCAACCGCTCTGATGAAAAAAGGCGCAGAACTGGATGACGAAGCAGGCTATTCAATACTGGCGCGTTATCATTACGGCAGAGCCTTGTATGAAGGTATAGGGACTGCAAAAAGCGAGTCCGAAGGGCTCAAGTGGCTAAAACGCGCAGCAGATGAAGGCAGCATAGACGCAAGCGAATATCTCAAGCAGCTCCCGGAAAACGCCCGCTGACCCTACTCCCCCTCTGCCCTGGCCTCACTCAGCAGATCAATGAGGCCTTGCAACGCCAGGCTTGACGGCCCCTGCCATACAAGGTGAGTCACATTGACCGACAGTGCTTGCGGTAATGTATGCTGCTGCACATTGCTGCCCTGAACCGCATTGTTCAAGACCGATATCGGCAGGATGCCGAAGGCAGCACCCGCAGCAACAGATGCCACAATTGCATGATAGGACCCCAGATCCATGATGCGCTTGGGCGATACCCCCGCCGCGCCCAGCCATTCCAACAGGCAGCGACGGTAAGAACACCCGTGTGGAAAGGCTGCCACTGCATCGACCTGCAGATCTTTCGGTGACCTTATGTTCGGATGCCCCAATGCGGTAATCAACACCAATTCTTCCTGAAAGACTGGCAGAGCGTTCATCTGATCTGCATTGAACGGCTCAGATACCAGTGCCGCCTCAATCTCGTGATCCTTCAGCATGGACAGAAGCGCACCTGTACTTCCGGTCTTGAGATGTACAGAGACTTCCGGGTAACGGACATGATAGCTCGACAACAGGTCCGGCAAGCGAACCGCTGCTGCGCTTTCCAGTGACCCCAGCTGCAAGACTCCAGCCACGCCAGCCTGAGTCATATCCCGGGCCACTTCGTCAGCCAGGCGCAGCATCTTGTCAGCATGACCCAGCAACCGCTTCCCTGCTTCCGTCAGAACCAGCCCCCGCCCCTGACGGCGAAACAGCAAACACCCCAACCGTTCTTCAAACCTTTTGATTCGGGTTGTGATATTGGAAGGCACACGGTTGAGCACGTCAGCCGCCTTGTGTATGCCCCCTTCACGTACGACTGTCTGGAAAATGTGCAGATCTTCGAGCGTTATAGTTCTCATTTGCTGAACAATCCAATACGAAAATTCAGTTTTTAATTATATCCGACTCCTGTCTAATAAAGAGCGCAACTCACTCTTACCATGACGGAACTCTCATGCTTCCATTGACTGATCTACTCAACATTCAGCGCCCTATCATTCAGGCTCCCATGGCCGGTGTTCAGGACTGGGAGCTCGCTGCCGCGGTCTCTGTTGCAGGAGGGCTGGGTTCAATTCCCTGCGCCATGCTGACACCACAGGATGTGCGCGAGTCAGTCATCCATTTTCGTGAGCGAACATCTCACCCCGTCAATCTCAACTTTTTCTGCCATCGCCAACCTGTTGTGATAGACGAACAACAGCGACGCTGGCTCGAGCGGTTCCGTCCCTACTATGCAGAGCTGGATGTCGATATGGCCTCAGCCCCTTCTGGCGCGAGCCGACAGCCGTTCAATCAGGAAATGGCCCGGGTGGTCAGCGAGTTAAAACCTGAAATCGTAAGCTTTCATTTCGGGCTACCCGACACCGTGTTATTGCAGCAGGTAAAAGACAGTGGTGCCAAAATCATCTCTTCCGCCACCACAGTTGAGGAGGCTTGCTGGCTGGAGCAGCAAGGGGTGGATGCAATCATCGCTCAGGGTATTGAGGCGGGTGGACATCGAGGCATGTTCCTGACAGAAGACCCCGACAGCCAGACGAGCATCTTTGCGCTTCTGCCGCAGATCGTTACTGCCGTCAACGTACCTGTAATCGCCGCCGGCGGCATCGCTGATGCCGAAGATGTGCGAAACGCCATGTCATTAGGGGCTTCGGGTGTGCAAGTCGGAACGGCTTACTTGCTCTGCCACGAAGCCAAAACCTCGCCTGTCCATCGTGAAGTGTTACAAAGTGATGCAGCACGGCATACGGTGTTGACCAATGTATTCAGTGGGCGTCTGGCAAGGGGGATTGTAAACCGCATGATTCGTGAACAGGGACCGATCAATCCGGCAGCTCCCCCCTTCCCCCTGGCTACGGCTGCGTCTGCCCCCTTACGGTCTCGGGCTGAAAGCCTCGGCTCTGGTGACTTTACACCACTCTGGGCCGGACAAAATGTCACCGGCTGCAGGCCTGTATCGGCCGGGGAGTTAACACGCCTTCTCGCTTCAGCATGCAATAATAGGGAGAAACCATAAAACAGCTGCTCCAGGGGTACGACTGCTGACACTAGGCCGGTGGAGCCAGGAGCACACATACCTGAAGCCCCCCGGCGTCGGCATGCCTGAACTCCAGGCGACCGTTGTAGCTTTCGACGATGGACCTGCACAGCGACAGGCCAAGGCCGCTGCCCTCGCCACTGGTTTCGTCGATACGCATGCCTCGTTCGGCGAGCACCTCAAGATGCTGATCTTCTACACCTGGACCGTCATCTTCGACACAAAGAGACCACAAAGGATTGTCAGCTGAGGGCGCCTTCACACGCAACTGGACGCGAGAGGATGCGTGGCGCCATGCGTTATCCAGAAGATTCCCGACCAGCTCCAGCATGTCATCACGATCAAACGGCATGGCACCATCGGGCAATTCGGCTGATAAATCCAGATCGCTGCGACCGATTCGCTGCAAAAGCCGGACAATATGAGGCACTTCCTCGCGCGGTACAAACTGACGTCCCGGGCCCGGCGTCCCGGCAATACGTGCTCTTCTCAGTTCACGCTCAACTTTCTGATGCAATTCCCTGTAAAGCAGCATCAATTGCTCGCCCTGCTCAGGGTCAGGGTGCTGATCGGCCAGCCACTGCAACTGTTGCAGGGGGCGTTTAAGTTCGTGCGCCAGATTACCCACAGCCATACGTGAACGGCTAATCTGCTCGCCGGACTGGTGTAACAGCTGAGTAATACTGGCGACCAAAGGCGCCACCTCGTCGGGCACGTCGCCTGGCAAGTCAACCGTTTCACCAGCTTGCTGTTGTGCCAGCACCTTGCGCAAGGGCTCCAGACGCGCAAAGCCTCGTTTCAGTACACGTTTTTGCAACAACAGGAGTGCCGGAATACTCAAACCAAACAAGACCAGCAAAGAAAACTCGAAGCGCCACTGTCGCTGCCGCAGCTCAGCAATATCCTCTGCAAGCCACAACGTAAACAGTTCCCCCTGCCTGATAAACCCCCGCTGGACCACCAGCCAGTGCTGATCACCAATACCCGACATCACCTGTACACTTTTCTGCCCTGAGGAATGTACTTCAATGACGGGCTCATAGTCCCAAAGCGAGCGCGATCTGAAGCTGGCCGTTTCGGATACGAGCCTGAAATAGTGACCCGAGTGAACACGCTGATAAGCCTGTGCCAACCCGTCGTTGTTGAGCTGCCAGCCCCCCTGGGCATCGCGCTCCAGCACTGCGATCAGATTCTCGGCCTCAGCATCCAGCCCGTTGACGATAAAGTTTCGAGTCAGATGGGTCACACTGATATGAACCACAGCCAACAATAATGCCATCACCGCCAACAACCCAAACAGAAGCTGCCGACGGATTCGCCACTCAAGCGATCCCTCTTCCCGACGCATCTCAGATAACCTGCCCGGATGAGGATGGCAGACAATACCCCTGACCTCGACGTGTCAGGATGACCTCCTTACCCAAAAGCTGCCGCAACCGGTTGATATAAACTTCAATGACATTGCTGTCACGCAGATGCTCTTCCTCGTACACATGTTCACTTAATTCGGTCTTGGAGAGAATACGATCAGCATTCAACATCATATACCGCAATAGACGGAACTCCGTTCCAGTCAGTTGATGCTTTCGCCCCTGCGCATCTGCAACAATCTGTCGGCTGATATCCAACTGAATGCCTGCCACTTCCAGCTGACTACTGGCATGACCATGATTACGCCTGACCAAGGCTTCAAGGCGTGCCAGAAGTTCCTCAGGATGAAAGGGTTTGCCAAGATAGTCATCAGCACCAGCCTTGAGGCCATCAACCCGCTCATGCCAGGCATCACGGGCGGTCAGAACCAGTACCGGCATGTCCCGCCCGGTTTTTCGCCAGCTCTTCAGCACATCCATACCGGATTTTTTGGGCAGACCAAGATCCAGAATGACCGCGTCGAAGGACTCTTCCAGGCCCAGAAACTGCCCATCAACTCCATCAGAAGCCGTCTCCACGACATAACCCGCTTTATTCAGAAAAGCTTTGAGACGATCCACCAGTTCGGCATCATCTTCGACCAGCAATAGCCTCATGATCAGTCCTCGATTTCTTCCTTGAGTACGTCCCCGGTCAGTGGATCCAGCTCAAACTCACGTACCACACCTGAGCTGTCCAGAAGTTCAATCTCGTAAATGAGCACGCCATCTTCATACTCGATTTCCACATCCAGCAGATGCCCCCGGAAGCGTTCGGGATTCAACGCCATCAGCTCACTCAAAGGCCGGATTTTTCCTTCTCGCACCAGCTCAAGCACCTCATCCTGATCCAGATGACGGCTAGCGAAGCTGGTCGCAGAGGCCAGCCCCCCCACCAACAGTATCGTTAATGAAAACAGATGCTTGAACTGAACCACGCAGTCCCCCGGCTTTGTTCAACGGCTATCAAAGGCATGATTACTCTATGTCAGCATGACCGGGGCCACGCTTGCGCCCGGTCAGCATCGCCTTGATCAGGCTTTCACGGTGCCTGAGGCTTGCCAACACGACTCCACTCAGGTGCAACAGAACCAGAATAAGTAATAGATTGGCCACCGATTCATGGACCTCCTCTACCCAGGATTCACCCCAGAGGATGTCAGTGCCCAGCCAGCCAGTGAATGTCAGCAGCGCTAATGAGCACAGCAAAACCACTACCATCAATCCACCTGCCGGATTATGGCCAATATACCGCAGCTCATGGCCGCTCCACATTGTTTTGAGGTACTCCAGTACTTTTGCAGGGTGGTGTACAAACTGCGTGAAGCGAGCATAACGAGGACCAACAAAACCCCAGATGACGCGACAACTCACCAGTATGGCTGCCGTGTAACCAGCAAGCTCATGGAGGTCCTGCCACTCGTCAGCACTCAACCAGGCCACTGTGAAGCAGAATACCAGTGCCCAGTGAAAGAAACGTACAAAGGGATCCCACACTTTCACAGTGACCATCATCGCCTCCTCAGTCCTCGACTTTCATTTTCACAGTGTCAAAAGTTTTGGGATCGAAGTAGGCTTCAATACGGCGCTGCTTATCGTCGTACCCGTAGATTTCGTAACAGCCGTCATCAACTTTGAATTTTTTGATCTCCCAGCCTTTGGCCTGTATTGCATCGCGAAACGATTGTTCGCTCTGCCATTCATCCTTGGGCACATCGCACTTGTCCCCCGCTATCGCGGGTGCGGAAATAATGGCTGATGAAATCAACAGAGATGCAAGCAGTGTTTTCATGTAACTGACTCCTGTATTGGTTAACAGGAGTCAGTTTAGGGAGGCGGGATGAAATGAAACTTAAAGAAAGCAGGCCGTCTGGTCAGTTCTGAAGATAAATACCCTTTTCATCCTGCCGTATCCGGCCTGACTTCATCAACTTCCCCAGTGCCATCTTGTAGGCCTTCTTGCTGACACCGAAGGTTTCACGAATCGCATCAGGATCGCTCTTGTCACCCAGCGGGCAAAAGCCGCTGCGCGCTTCAAGGTACTTGAGAACCTGCTGAGACAGCGGGTCCACGCGCCCATAACCCGGCTTCTCCAACATGACGTCAATTTTGCCATCCTCGCGTACATGCTTGATGAAGCCGGACATACGCTGTCCAGGACGAACGGGGCGATGGATATCCTGTTGATGCAGCAACCCCATGACACGGTTATCGATGATCACCTGATATCCAATATCAGTAGGGCGAACAACCAACAACTCAACAAGCTGCGCCTGCTTGTAGTCTTCTCCGCTCTCCAGGTGCTTCTCCAGCTTTGTTGTCGCAGCAATACGATTGGTATTGTCCAGATACAGGAATACGGTGACATAGTCTCCCGCCTGGAGCGGTTTAACCTGTTCATTGAAGGGAAGAAACAGATCCTTCGGCAGTCCCCAGTCCAGGAATGCCCCCACCTTATTCACTTCGACCACTTTCAGGTTGGCAAACTGACCCACCTGGGCACGGGGGCGCCGTGTCGTTGCAATCGGCTCGTCGTTGGAATCCAGATAGACGAATACATGCAGCCGGTCACCCAGACGAGCACCTTCGGGGACTTCAGACTTGGGCAGCAGAATACCGCCGGCACTCCCGCCATCCAGATAAACGCCGAATTCCACTTCGCGGATGACTTTCAGCTTGTTGAACTGCCCCGTATCGGCCATTTAGTACCCCTGATCCTGTCTTTACACTCACCACAACACATGCAACCAGTGCGGTGACAACAAAAAAGGCACTCACCTGAGTGCCTTGCACAGTATACCCGAGTTTACTCTCATTGATGCAGGTCGATCAGTCTCGATCGATCACAATTCACCCTCTCCATAAACGTCACTAGCGTTTTTTCTTCGCCCGTTTCTTTTTGAAATAGTCCTTCACCGGCGTCGGCTTGTCAGGCAAGGCGGCGGCAAATCGCTCACGCATTGACTCAACACGGCTTTCCTTGCGTTCATGCTGTTTGCGCTCCCGATGTCGATCCGCTGCTGAACCAAAATTCACGACCTTTTCATCCGACATAGCCTGACCTCTCAAACTGATTGCTCACCCGTATGATGAGTAACCCTGATCGGGTTGTCGAGCTTCACCTGTCAACAGATCCTGCAATCACAGCACTGATGTACTTGTTTCGTCTCAAACCAACCCAATATAGGTCAACGACAGACACATTCATTAACAAGGGGACTCACCTTGAACCTGACTGATATTGCACTGACACGTTATTCCACCAAAGCCTTCGATCCGTCCCGAAAAATTGCGCCAGAAGCCTTTGACCAGATCCAGTCACTGCTGCGATACAGCCCATCCAGCGTCAATTCCCAGCCCTGGCATTTCATCATTGCCCACACTGATGAGGGCAAACAGCGTTTAGCCAAAGGGACACAGGGGGCTTTCAAGGCCAACGAAGCCAAGGTACTCAATGCATCGCATGTGGTGCTCTTCTGCGCCAAAACCGAGATCGACGACGACTATCTGGATCATCTGTTGGCAACGGAAGAAGCCGACGGTCGTTTTCCTGACGACTCGGTGAAAGAGATGACGAAAGGTGTTCGTGCACATTTCGTTAATCTACATCGCGTCGATCTGGGTGATGCACCTCAATGGATGGAAAAACAGGTATACCTGAACATGGGCTCCCTGCTACTGGGCGCAGCCGCGCTGGGGGTTGATGCTGTTCCCCTCGAAGGTATCGATACCGCCGTACTGAATGAGGAATTCGAGCTGCCGCAGAAAGGCTTCACCGCTGTAGCAGCCATTGCTTTGGGCTACCGTGCTGTCGACGACTTTAATGCCAAACTGCCTAAGTCCCGACTGCCGGAAAACGAAATATTGACCCATCTTTAACCCCACCCCTGACAGGGCGTCCCAAGGCACGCCCTGCTCATTCGAGACAGGCACTCTGTGGCAATCCGTACAGGCCTGCAGTCAAGAGTCTACACCCACATCTGTTTTGGCCTCATACTGCTTTACTGATCGACTTTATATCAGCGGGCCCTTAGCTTGAGTCAACATAAAAAAACCCGCCGAGTTTCCCCGGCGGGTGTTGAAGTGAGGAGAGCCAAAGTATGTGCCTGAAATCAGCCCCAGTCGCCCATACCAGCGGCAGGAGCAGAGGCTGACTTCTCTTCCGGCAGGTCGGCCACCATCGCCTCGGTGGTCAGAATCAGGCTGGCGATAGACGCCGCATTCTGCAGTGCAGAACGAGTGACCTTGGCCGGGTCAATAATGCCCATTTCAAGCATGTCGCCATATTCACCGGTCTGGGCGTTGTAACCGAAGTTCCCTTCGCCAGCACGGACCTTGTTCAGCACCACACTGGCTTCTTCACCCGCATTGGTAACGATTTGGCGCAGAGGCTCTTCCATCGCACGCAGCGCGATACGCACACCCATATCCTGATCGGCATTGGCGGTTTCAATTTGCTTTTCCGCCAATTTTGCAGCGGTACGCACCAGCGCAACACCACCACCCGGTACAATACCTTCTTCCACGGCTGCACGCGTTGCATGGAGGGCATCATCCACCAGATCTTTTTTCTCCTTCATTTCGACTTCGGTCGCCGCACCAATCTTGATGACGGCAACACCACCAGAGAGCTTGGCAACGCGTTCCTGCAGCTTCTCACGGTCATAGTCGGAGCTGGTTTCTTCGATCTGCTTGCGGATCTGCTCGACCCGGGCATCAATCGCCTGTCTGGTGCCGGAACCGTTGACGATAGTGGTATTTTCCTTGCTGATTACCACACGTTGAGCAGTACCCAACTGCTCCAGCTCAACCTTCTCCAGTGACAGGCCGATCTCTTCAGAGATGACGGTACCGCCAGTCAGAATAGCGATATCTTCCAGCATCGCCTTGCGACGATCACCAAAGCCCGGCGCCTTGACGGCAGCTGCCTTAAGGATGCCGCGCAGGTTGTTCACCACCAGCGTCGCCAGTGCCTCACCCTCGATGTCTTCGGCAATGATCAGCAACGGCTTATTGGCCTTGGCAACCGCTTCCAGCGTCGGAACCAGGTCGCGAATGCTGGTAATTTTCTTGTCGAACAGGAGAATGTAGGGATTATCCAGTTCGGTCTGCATTTTTTCCTGGTTGGTGACAAAGTACGGCGACAGGTAACCGCGATCGAACTGCATGCCTTCAACGACTTCCAGTTCGTTTTCAAGGGATTTACCCTCTTCAACCGTGATCACACCATCACGGCCGACCTTGTCCATCGCATCTGCCAGAATCTGTCCAATGTCACTGTTCCAGTTAGCCGATACGGTACCCACCTGACCAATCGCCTTGCTGTCAGCGCAAGGTGTCGACAGTGCCTGAAGCTCCTCTACAGCCGCCTTGCAGACCGCATCGATGCCGCGCTTGAGGTCCATTGGATTCATGCCGGATGCAATCGCCTTGTGGCCTTCACGCACCAGCGCCTGGGCCAGCACCGTTGCCGTGGTGGTGCCGTCACCAGCCACATCTGCAGTCTTGGATGCAACCTCCTTGACCATTTGGGCACCCATGTTCTGGAACTTGTCCTTCAGGGTGATCTCCTTGGCGACGGAGACGCCATCCTTGGTCACACGCGGCGCACCAAAGCTCTTGTCCAGCACTACGTTGCGACCTTTGGGACCCAGAGTAACCTTAACGGCGTTTGCCAGGATGTTCACGCCCGCCAGCATGCGTTCGCGGGCATCGGTTGAAAACTTAACGGTTTTTGCGCTCATGCAGCTTCCTCCTCAGCCGGGGTGTCTTCGATGATGGCCAGCACATCTGATTCACGCATGATCAGCAGGCTCTCGCCATCCAGCTTCACTTCATTACCCGCGTATTTTGCAAACAGCACGCGGTCACCAACCTTCACTTCCAACTTTCGGCGTTCGCCGTTTTCGAGGACCGCACCCTCGCCCACAGCAACCACCTCACCCTGACTCGGCTTTTCAGCCGACTTGTCTGGTATCACGATTCCACCTTTGGTTGTGGTTTCCGCTTCTACACGCCGAACCACCAGTCGATCATCAAGAGGTCGAATGCTCATACCAATTTTTCCTCCTTCCAACCTGCCTCTAGCAGGCAACAAAAAGAAAACATGAACGTGCGATTGATTTCGCTGATACACAAATATGAGCGGACAAACCCGGTTTCAAGCCCATCAATAATTGAAAAAAATTCACTTAATTTTGCTTTTGCATGAGTAAGCTTTTGCTAATTTGAAAGTGTACAAAGCAACAGGAGATCAGGTCGATGCATGGACTGGATTACACTGCCCGTCACGGGTTGACTGAATTTTTCCGTCGCCGACTTCAGGAAGAGGCTGATCAGCATACAGGAGAGGACACCCGCTGGTATCTGGGCAATTTACTGGCACGATTTACGCGTAAAGATGCGCTATTCAGTTATGAGGGCGAGGAAATATGCATCCGCCCACTGGCACTGATTTACGGTGATGCTCAACAATGCCACAACGAACGAGAACGCTGTTTGCTGCTGCGCCAATTGGGTGACCAGGCCCTTTTCATGGGGGCACTGTTTCCTGAGCACTATGCCCGCAAGGGAATACAACGTGACTATTTCATCGGCATGGGTAGCGGTGCCTACTCCTATCTGGCCGGACATGCCCGTGACTGGAAACACGTCTTTGCCGAGCTGGCAGCACGATTCGCACAGGCACTTGAACTGATTGCCCGCATCTGTCACCGCGAACGAAGGTACACGGCAGGCGAGATCATGGCGCTTTACCAGCGATGGCTTTGCACACGTAACCCGGCACTTGCCGACCAGTTGATCGCTATGGGCATTTCACTGGATACCGACTCTCAGCCAATTCACTGACGCGTATTTTTCAGCGGCCTTAGCCATAAACAGAAAGGCCCCGAACAAGTCGGGGCCCTGGGGTGTCACGGATGATCAGGCTTTTTCATTGGCCAGGAAGAACCAGGTATCCAGCACGGAGTCCGGATTCAGGGAAACACTGCTGATTCCCTGCTCCATCAGCCAGCGCGCCAGATCCGGATGGTCGGATGGCCCCTGACCACAGATACCAACGTACTTGCCCTGCTTGCGACAGGCCTCAATAGCCATGCCCAGCAGTCGTTTGACCGCTTCATTACGCTCGTCAAACAGGTGCGCAATGATGCCGGAGTCACGATCAAGACCCAAGGTCAACTGAGTCAGGTCATTGGAACCAATGGAGAAACCATCGAAGTATTCCAGGAACTGATCGGCCAACAGCGCGTTGGACGGGATCTCACACATCATGATCAGGCGCAGGCCATTCTTGCCTCGCTGAAGACCATTTTCCGCCAGCAGTTCAACCACCTGCTTGGCCTCACCCGGGGTACGCACGAACGGCAGCATGATCTCAATGTTCGTCAGCTTCATTTCGTCACGCACACGCTTGAGCGCACGACATTCCAGTTCAAAGCAGTCGCGGAAGTTGTCAGAGATGTAACGTGCCGCTCCACGGAAGCCCAGCATCGGGTTTTCTTCGCTCGGCTCGTAACGGTCGCCGCCAATCAGATGGCCATATTCGTTCGACTTGAAGTCGGACATGCGCACGATCACCTTCTTCGGATAGAAGGCCGCCGCCAGGGTTGAGATCCCCTCCACCAGCTTATCGACGTAAAAATCGACCGGCGAAGCATAGCCGCCGATGCGACGTTCAATGATCTGCTTGACGTCACGTGGTTGCTCATCGAAGTTGAGCAATGCTTTCGGGTGAACACCAATCATGCGGTTGATGATGAATTCCAGACGCGCCAAACCAACACCGGCGTTGGGCAGGGACTGGAAATCAAACGCGCGATCCGGGTTGCCCACGTTCATCATGATATCGAACGGCAGGTTCGGCATGGACTCGACGCTGTTGCTCTGATGCTCAAACGCCAGCTTACCCTCGTAGGCACGGCCGGTGTCGCCTTCTGCACAGGACACGGTGACGTCCTGCCCATCCGTCAGCTTTTCGGTGGCATCACCACAGCCGACGATCGCTGGAATCCCCAGCTCACGGGCAATGATCGCGGCGTGACAGGTGCGACCACCACGATTGGTGACAATCGCTGCCGCACGCTTCATTACCGGCTCCCAATCCGGGTCGGTCATATCAGTAACCAGCACATCGCCCGGCTGAACTTCATGCATCTGTTCCAGACCGCTGACGATGCGAACGGGGCCTGAGCCGATACGATGGCCGATGGAGCGACCTTCAACCAGCACTTTGCCTTTTTCTTTCAGCAGGTAACGCTCAATCACGGTGCCCTTGTTCTGGCTCTGTACGGTTTCAGGACGCGCCTGCACCACGTACAGCTTGCCGTCATCACCGTCCTTGGCCCACTCGATGTCCATCGGACGGCCATAGTGTTTCTCGATGATTACGGCGATACGCGCCAGCTCTTCCACATCAGCATCATTGATCGAGAACTTGTTACGGTCTGCCTTGGGCACATCAACGGTTTCAACAGCCTTGCCGGCACTGCCCTCGTCTGTGTACACCATCTTGATCGCTTTGGAGCCCAACGTACGACGCAAAATCGCCGGCGCACCCTGTGCAAGGGTTGGCTTGTACACGTAGAACTCGTCCGGGTTAACGGCACCCTGAACGACGGTTTCACCCAGACCATAGGCCGAGGTGATGAAGACAACATGGTTGAAGCCGGATTCGGTATCCATGGTAAACATGACGCCGGAAGAACCGGTTTCAGAACGCACCATGCGCTGGATGCCTGCTGAAAGGGCCACTTCCGCGTGGGTAAAACCCTTGTGTACACGATAGGAGATGGCTCGATCGTTATACAGGGAGGCAAACACTTCCTTGATGGCGTGTTTGACGTTGTCCAGCCCGCGGATGTTCAGGAAGGTTTCCTGCTGACCGGCGAAAGATGCGTCCGGCAGGTCTTCTGCTGTAGCAGAGGAGCGCACAGCAACTGCAATCTCGTCACCGTTGGTCATTTCAGCCCAAGCAGCATCGATCGCTTGCTCAAGCTCCGGCTGAAAGTCGGCTTCCATGATCCACTGACGAATCTTGCTGCCCGTCTCGATCAGAGCACGTGTATCATCTGCATCCAGTGCATCCAGCGCTTCGTTGATGCGATCAGCAAGACCGCTTTGCGCCAGAAAATCGCGATAAGCAAGCGCGGTGGTGGCAAAACCGCCGGGCACACGCACACCGGCATCGCTGAGCTGGTGGATCATTTCACCCAAAGACGCATTCTTGCCGCCGACTTTGTCGACATCTCCCATGCCCGCCTGTTCCAGGCGAAGTACATAATCCTGCAAAGCCAATTCTCCTGAGTCTGAGCCGTTTGACGTAAGGATCATTATTATTATTTTCACCGAAAGCCGGATGATACTGCAGAAAAAGCAAAAAATCTTGGCTTCGGCCAAATGTAATTTATTTACAAAACCTTAGGGTTGATTTTCTGCTAAAGTAGCAGCCTGACGCAAAGTACAACCCAGCAACATTGTCGACAATCAGGACCGCTACATGAAAAGAACTGCCTTCTTTATCTCTGATGGCACCGGCATTACCGCCGAAACCCTCGGCCATAGTCTGCTCTCGCAATTCGAGGCAATTCGGTTCGAAAAGATCACGCTGCCCTATGTCGACACCATTGAAAAAGCGCGCTCGGTTGTAGAACGCATCAACCGCCAGGCAGAGGAAGATGGCAGGCCGCCAATTGTGCTGGACACCATCGTGAATGATGAGATACGCGACCTCCTGGCGAGCTGTAACGGTTTCAAGATCGACGTGTTCTCCACTTTCCTTAAACCTCTGGAAGCCGAACTGGAAACCCACTCGTCCTATTCCGTAGGCAAATCTCACGCCATTAACGAGATGGAGCGCTACAAGGACCGAATCGACTCGGTCAATTTTGCGCTGGATAACGACGATGGCGCGCGCACACGTCAGTATAATCAGGCCGACATTATCCTGGTCGGGGTGTCACGTTGCGGCAAAACGCCGACGTGCCTCTACATGGCGTTGCAGTTCGGCATCCGCGCCGCCAACTACCCTCTCACCGAGGAAGACATGGAAGCGAACCGCCTGCCTGACTGCCTGCAGGAGCACCGCCACAAGCTGTACGGCCTGACCATCGATCCGTTTCAGTTGGCAGCCATTCGACACGAGCGCCGCGCAAACAGCCGATATGCATCCCTCGATCAGTGCGATTTCGAGGTCAGAACCGTGGAACGCCTGTTCCAGAAAGAAGGCCTGAACTGCATCAATACAACCAACTTTTCAATTGAAGAGATTGCAACACGCATCATCAACGATGCAGGTCTGACTCGCCGAATCAGCTGATCAAAGACGTTCGGTAAAGATCGAAAGATCCAGATCAACCGGCTGTCCCAGCCAATAGGCGTAATCGGTATGATCCTTGTATTCATCACCGGTTACGCCATGCACCAGCACATCCAGGCCTTCTCGTGCACTGTCCAGCCATGGAACAAAGACATCGAAGTCACGGTGGCTGAAAAGAACCTGCACACTCCAGCGCCGATGCGGACCGACCAGTTTCTGGTGCATACGCCCGACTTTCAGACCGAACTGATCTTCAATCTGCATACATATATCGGTCACCTGCTGAACACTTTGCTGATCAAAATAGATATGCGCATGATAGGCTTTGTGACAATTAACCGGATAAAACTCTGGCGTTGCGGACATTCAGGCATTTCCCTTTTACATCGAGACTGGACACAAGTGTAAGTACCTCTTGAACCTTAAACAAATCCACCCGCGCTATCTGTGCCACGACTGCCTTTTCTCATAAAATGGCGACCTGTTTCTATTCAACCCATTGTGTGGAGTTCCAGTCATGCCAAAAGTGGCTGATGTTAAACGCGGCAATCTGGTCGAAATCAACGGTCAGTATATGCTGGTGCAGCAGATCGACATCTCCAGTCCGACTGCTCGTGGTGCCAAAACCCTATACCGCATGAGATTCAGCAAGTTACCGGGTGGTGGCAAATACGAGGAAACCTTTACGGGTGACGACATGCTCAAGGATGCCGCACTGGAACGACGCAAGGTCTCCTATCTGTATAAGGAAGGGGATCTCTACACGTTCATGGACTCTGAAGATTACTCACAGTACATGCTTAACGGGGACGCGATCGAAGATCAACTGCCCTTCTTGATGGATGGCATGGAAGGCATCATGGCACTGCTGGTTGATGGCACCATTCTGACTATTGAGCTGCCCTCTACCGTCATCATGGAAATTGTTGAAACCGTTCCGGGCATGAAGGCCGCCAGCGCCACCGGGCGTACCAAACCGGCCAAGTTCGCTACCGGATTGGAACTGCAGGTTCCCGAATATCTGGAAGCCGGTGAGAAAGTCAAAATCAATACCGAGACCGGTAAATTCCTGTCACGTGCATGATATGAGCTGTCAGGGCAGCCCAGACTGCCCTGACACCATTCTTTGACTGCCCTTTCGATATAAAAGGCCTACAGCCAAGCCTGAATCTCATGAACAGAGCAACCGGTCTTGGCACTTAATCCGCAGCACATCCTTGACTTGCCTGCGATCAGTCGATCGTCATCAATAGCGTTCAGGCCTGAAACAGGCACCTGGTAAACCGCCACATTGACCCTGCATTAGACAAAAAGTTATGACACTTTATATTTATAATAACTATTTTGAATGTATCATCTAATACACATTGCTGCACACGCTCACACCCATCCTTGATGAACCGTGCAGGGCGACATAGAATCCACTGCCCGGTATTATCAAGTGACCAGAGGTCAGCTTGGCAGCACGGCCAGTACCGACCAAACAGATTCGAGGCATGACCAAAATACGCTGTATAGAAGAGCTCGTTCAGGAGTTCCAGGAACAAAGGCCCATTCGTGGTGGCTCACTTATCATCACCATATTCGGTGATGCGATAGCCGCACGTGGCGGCACCGTCTGGCTGGGGAGTCTGATCAACCTGCTTGAGCCGCTGGGCCTGAATCAGCGCCTGGTCCGCACATCCATCTTCCGCCTGACCAAGGACGGCTGGTTAACCTCGAATCAGATTGGCCGCCGCAGCTACTACAGCCTGACAGACTCTGGGCGCCGCCGCTTCGAAAGCGCTTTCCGACGCATTTATGCCGAGCTATACCCTGAGTGGGATGGCAAATGGGACATGGTACTCGCCAACCAGCTCGACAATGAGCTGCGCAAGGTCCTTAAGAAAGAGCTGGAGTGGCAGGGTTTCGGTAATATCGCGCCCAGCATCATGGCGCACCCCATGGCCGACGCTCAAGAGCTGAACAATACCCTGCAAGAACTCTGTGTCCAGAATGAAGTGATTCACATGCGTGCCGAAATGGTCGGCACCCACACCTCCGAAGCGCTGAAGCAGCTTGTGCACGAATGCTGGAACCTGCAGCAGCTGGCCGAAGACTATCAGCAGTTCCTCGACCGCTTTCGCCCGATCCTGCGGGCGGTTAAGTCAGCTGATGAGCTTGAGCCAGAGCAGTGCTTCCAGCTGCGTACACTGCTGATTCACAACTACCGTCGACTATTGCTGCGCGATCCACTGCTACCTGAAAAACTCCTGCCTGCCGATTGGGCGGGTACTTCAGCGAGAGTACTTTGTCGCAATATCTACCGCCTGATCTATGCTCAGGCAGACCAATGGCTTTCCGAAACTCAGGAAACGGCCGACGGCCCTCTGCCAGAACCAGCCCCTCGCTTCTACAAGCGCTTTGGCGGTCTCTGATTACGTATATTTTGAGGTAATACACCATGCCACTGTCTACGCCTGCCGAACGAGAATCGGTGCATACACGTCATGTCACCTGTAACGGTTACAAGCGCAAGGATGGCCTCTGGGATATCGAAGGCGAGCTCATTGACATCAAGAGCTTTGATCTGCAGGTTGCTGAACGCAATGATGGCATTATCCCGGCTGGCGAGCCGCTGCATAAAATGTCATTGCGCCTGACCATCGACTACGACCTCAACATTCTCGATGTCGAAGCCAGCATGGACTACACACCGTTCCGTTATTGCCCTGAAATTGCAGACAGCTTCCGAAAACTGATTGGCCACCGTATTGCACCCGGCTTTACCCGGCTGACACGAGAACTGCTTGGCGGCACTCAGGGCTGTACTCATCTACTGGAAATGCTGGGCGTACTGGCAACTACGGCCTACCAGACCACCCATCATGAGCGCGAGAAACGGGAAGATTTTGGCGCCAAGGGCGGCAACCCTCCCCCCATGCTGAACACCTGCCATACTTTCGACGTACGCGGACCGGTGGTCGCACGCTACTGGCCCGATTTTTACCAAGGTGATGACAAGGTAGAAAAATGAAGACAGGGGGTGGAGGTGCCGGCCTCCACCTGGCGGCTTATTCGGATTTTTCCTTGACCTGATACAGAGGAATCACATCCTCTTCAAAACTGAGTCTTTTGCGATCCGGCTCAACCTCTGTGAGCGCTTCCACTTCCTGCATCGTATTCAGGCTGCGCACGGCCAAATCCTGATACTGGCGCGTACCCGCCGACTTCCACGCAATCTCCTTTTCACCCAGCTCACGCACCACGCGCGCCGGCGAGCCGGCAACCAACGTACGATCAGGCACTTCAAACTTGGCTTTAACAAACGCCATCGCGGCGACAATTGAAGACTCACCTACCACAGCACCATCCATGACGACCGCATTCATACCCACCAGAGCATTTCGCTTGATGACACATCCATGCAAAACGGCACCATGACCAATATGCCCATCTTCCTCTACGACAGTATCCGTGCCGGGAAAACCATGCATGACACAGGTATCCTGAATATTGGCTCCCTCTTTCAGCACCAGACGACCGAAATCTCCACGCAGACAGGCGGCAGGCCCAACATAACATCGTGGCCCCACGATCACGTCACCAATGAGTACCGCGCTCGGGTGAACAAAAGCTGTCGGGTCGATAACCGGGGTAATACCGTCGATGGAATAGACTTTCATGAGGTCTCCTAGACTACTTACTTAGCATTATGGGCATCATTTCTAACATGCAAACAGGGCAGGCTCCAGCAAGATCTTATTTCAGACAACACCGAAAGCGATACATTATTTAGATTTTAAATAATTAATCTGTATCTCTTTACCCTTTGTGCTAATATAGCCGCATGTTGCCTTTAAGCAGTCAGGCAACTCTCTCATCTTCCCTTCGGATCTCCATCCATCCGAAGCAAGCAATGATACTTTGCCCTTACATGGCAGACTCAGGTCTGCCACTTTTTCTCAATCCTGAAACTCTAAAATCGAGCCATGCAATTCACTGTAACGTCTGTTCAGGCTATGCTGCAGGCACGCATTACAGGAGGAAGAAACCATGCTGATTCATCCCGACAAGTCCTGCCTGCTGGTAGTCGATATTCAGGAAAAGATGGCCCCCGTCATCCACCAGGCTGAACAGACTGTCGCCAACTGTGAGTGGCTGATCGATATAGCCAACCGCTTGAATGTGCCCGTTTTGGCGACCGAACAATATCCCCAGGGACTTGGAGTGACGCTCTCTGGCATTCGCCAGCGTATCAAGCCGGAAAACATTATCGAAAAAATTCATTTTTCAGCGATGTCAGATGCCACCCCCAATCGTGTCATCAATGCTGGCAAATACAATCAGGTGGTGCTGGTAGGCATGGAATCACATGTATGCGTTCTGCAAACAGCTCTAGAGCTTAAGCAGCAGGCACGAGAAGTCTATGTAGTTGAGGATTGTGTCTCTTCGCGCTCTCCTGCTGACAAGGCTGCAGCACTCGCCCGCTTCCGCCAATGCGGAATTTATGTCGTCAGCCGTGAGATGGTCGCCTTCGAATGGATGCGCCGAGCAGGCACCGACAGCTTCAGAGAAATCAGCAAGAACTACCTCCGCTGAGACACTGCCCTCTAGGTATTTTCCCTAGCCCCTCTTGACTCCGCATCGCATATCAATGAAAGTTTACGTTAACGTAAACTTTCATTGCTTAATCGCTTTACGATATCTCACATAAAAATTAGATCAGGAGAGGTCGATGACAGCGCCACTCTGGACACCGGAACGGTCCCGTTGCGAACAAACACGCATGTTTCAGTTCATGCAGCAGCTGAACAGGAAGCACAACCTGTCTCTGGACACTTATGAAAGCCTGCACCAATGGAGCATCGAGCACAGCACCGCTTTTTGGAGTGAGCTCTGGGACTATGCCGATGTCATTGCTTCTCAACGCGGTTCGACGGTACTTGAGCACCCTGAGCGAATGCCAGGTGCACGCTGGTTCCCGGAAGCACAGCTGAATTTTGCCCAGAACCTGCTGCGTTATCGCGACGAGCAGCCAGCCGTCATTTTCCGTGGCGAAGATGATACCCGTATCGAATTAAGCCATGCTGAGCTTTACCGCCAGGTAGCACAGCTGGCCAGCGCATTGCGCAAACAGGGGGTTACCAAGGGCGATCGTGTCTCGGGCTTCATGCCCAACATCCCGGCCACGTTGGTCGGCATGCTTGCCACGGCTTCAATCGGCGCTATCTGGAGCTCCTGCTCGCCGGATTTTGGCATTAACGGTGTCCTGGACCGCTTTGGTCAGGTAGAACCCAAGGTTATGCTGACCACCGACGGATATCGATATAACGGCAAGGTACTGAACAGCCTCGAACGCGTACAAGGTATCGCAGACAAGCTGAATTCCGTTGAAACGATACTGGTGATCCCTTTCATCGAAGCCCGCCCGGATGTCAGCCACATCCCGCGCGCAGTGCTCTGGGATGACTTTGTTGACCAGGATGCGGCAGAGATTGTTTTTGAGCAACTGCCATTCGACCACCCTCTCTATGTCATGTACTCCTCTGGCACCACTGGAGTCCCCAAGTGCATCGTACACAGTGCTGGGGGTACTCTGCTCCAGCATCTGAAAGAGCATATGCTGCATACGGATGTGGGCCGTGATGACCGACTCTTTTACTACACGACCTGTGGCTGGATGATGTGGAACTGGCTGGTAAGCGGCCTGGCCACCGGCTGTACACTCATCCTCTTTGACGGTTCGCCTTTCGCACCTCAGCCAAGTGTGCTCTGGGATATAGCCGAACAGGAAAAGATCAGCATTTTCGGCACCAGTGCAAAGTATATCGCCGCACTGGAAAAAGCGGAGGTAAAACCCCGTGAAAGCCATGACCTGACAGCGCTGAAGGCTGTATTATCGACCGGCTCCCCCCTTGCGCATGAAAGCTTTGAATATGTCTATCGGGACATCAAAGCAGACCTCCAGCTGTCATCCATTTCGGGCGGCACTGATATCATCTCCTGCTTCGCACTGGGCTGCCCGATTCGCCCTGTCTATGCAGGTGAACTCCAGTGCCGAGGGCTGGGTATGGCGGTCGACATCTTCAATGATGATGGCCAGCCTGTCCGTGGCGAAAAAGGCGAACTCGTGTGCACCCAACCCTTCCCGTCCATGCCGATCGGTTTCTGGAACGATCCGGACGGGCGCAAATATCATGATGCCTATTTCAGACAATTCGAGAATATCTGGGCGCATGGAGACTATGGCGAGATCACCGCACATGATGGTCTGATCATCCATGGCCGCTCTGATGCAGTTCTCAACCCCGGTGGGGTTCGAATTGGTACAGCCGAAATCTACCGGCAGGTAGAAAAGGTTGAAGGCGTTCTCGAAAGCCTGTGCATTGGCCAACCCTGGGATAATGATGTACGTGTGGTGCTGTTTGTGCGCCTGCAGGATGGTATTGAACTTGACGACATGCTGATCAAAACCATTCGGGATACCATACGCGCCAATACCACGCCGCGACACGTTCCGGCTCGTGTTATTCAGGTCAGCGACATCCCGCGCACGATCAGCGGCAAGATTGTCGAACTGGCCGTGCGCAAAGTCGTCATGGGTGAAGAGGTTAAAAACAAGGACGCTCTGGCCAACCCCGAAGCACTTGAACTCTTCCGGGACCTGCCCGAACTTCAATCATGAACGAAAAGGCCCCGCATACTGCGGGGCCTTTTTGAATCAAATACTGAAAGCCGTTCAGAAACGCACACGTCCCACCTGAGCAACAAAGTCCGCCGGGTCAATCACACCGATCAGCGTCAATTCAGGACGCACCTGGCCACTCGCATCATAGAAAATCAGTGCAGGCGGACCGATGATTGAGAAACGGCGATACAGGGCCTTGGCCTCCTCGTCATTTGCCGTCACATCCAGCTTAATCAGTTTGAACGGTGCCAATGACTGCTGGACAGAGGCATCGCTGAACGTCACATATTCCAGCTCAACGCACGAGATACACCAGTCTGCATAGAAATCCAGCATCACTGGCTGCCCCTGCTGTTTGGCCTGCACCAAAAGCCTGTCCAGATCACTCTCACGACTGACGATTTCAAAAGGCAAGCGAGCGGTCTGCCCAGCCTGGGCAGACACACCCCCCATCACTCCCTGCAAGGGATAGAGGAGACTTTTGCCACCGGACAGCACGCCGATCATGAGCGCAGCACCGTAAACCAGCAGAATGACTCCGATCCCTTTCCAGAAACGGTGCCAGCCACGCGCGCGATCATGTAAACGATCAAGCGCACCCAGGTAAACCGCGCTGACCATCAGAATCAGGCTGACCAGCAACATCGTAATAATGGTTGGCATCAGTCGATCCAGCATCCAGACCGCCATCAGCAGCAACACAACACCAAAACCGGCCTTGACGCCTTCCATCCACGCCCCTGCACGGGGAATCAACTTGCCTGCCGACGCACCGACCAGCAACAGGGGCACCCCCATCCCCATTGACAGGGTAAACAGCGCAACACCACCCAGCACAGGATCTCCACTCTGACCAATGTAGATCAGCGCCCCCGCCAAGGGGGCTGCCATACAAGGCCCCACGATCAAAGCAGATAACAGCCCCATAATGGCCACACCGCTCAGGGTTCCACCCTGTTGACGATGGCTGACACCACTTAATCGGCTCTGTAGCGCTGACGGCAGCTGCAAGTCATAAAAACCGAACATTGAAAACGCCAGCAATACGAAGACAGCACTAAAACTCCCGATCACCCAAGGGTTCTGGAAGGCAGCCTGCAGGTTGGCACCAAAAAGCCCCGCGATTATCCCTGCAACTGTGTACGTGGCGGCCATCGCCAACACATAGACGAGGGAAAGCATAAAGGCACGCAGGGTACTCAGATGAGTTCCTTGGCCCGCGATAATGCTTGAGAGGATTGGGATCATCGGCAATACACAGGGCGTCAAGGAAAGCGCCAGCCCCGCCAGGAAAAAACCACCCAGCATCAATAGCCAGTTTCCACCGGACAAAAGGCGAGCAAACTGGTCCTGCTCGCTTACGAATGCATCCGCGCTCTCACTGCCATCAGCTGAAACCGCCCCATCCTTCGTGTCTACAGGCCAACTCAACCCGGCAGCCGCCGGTAAATTACTGACGCTGACGGTTTTGGTCACTGGTGGGTAGCAAACCCCCCCTTCCCAACAACCCTGATACGTCACCTCCAGATCAGCACTCCCACCCTCTCCAGGCACGTGCCCCAACAGCAACGCAACCTCTGCACGGTTGTGATAGACCTCCACTCTGCCAAACAGAGGGTCATCCTTCATGTCGCCACTGATATCACGTCGATCTACAAGCTCAACCCCCGCGGGGACATCAATCTGGATCCGATCTCGATACAGGTAGTAATCAGGCTCGACTTCCCAGACGAGTCGGGTGACCCCCATGGAGGCCGCTTCAACACGGAGCTTGAAAGCCTCTTCTACATCAAGCGGCTGATTACTCGAAGCGGTTCCGAAGAGACTTGCGTGAGCAGACGTCACACTCACCAGCAGTGCCAACACCCAAACCAGCAATGGCTTCCAGAGTACACGATTCAACAAAACCATCTTCCTTATCCAGTCACATTACCCACAATCTGACCCTGAGGGCGACAAAATGTTCGTTTCAACAGCTGAAGTTGCAACAAGTTTAACACTCACCCTCCAATCACCGGTATCCAGCATTAAATCTCAAACCTTCAGATACTTATAACCGCCGCAACGATGTGGTAAAACAGAATGATCGGCTAGCCCAATAAAGCCGACATTCAGCATTTAAGCCGCTGCCAGGACTATAAGATGACCGATACACGCGTAGAAGACCTTAATATTGAATCCAACATTCCGCTCATCACGCCGGAAGCCCTCAAGGCAAAACTGCCGATCACCGAAGCTGCTGCTGCCACCGTGATGGAAGGTCGCCAGGTGATCAAGGACATTCTTGATCGTAAGGACAAGCGACTGTTCGTTGTGGTAGGCCCCTGCTCTATCCACGACCCCGAAGCAGCACTTGAGTATGGCCGCAAGCTCAAGGCCCTGGCTGAAGAAGTAAAAGACACCCTGTATCTGGTCATGCGCGTTTATTTTGAAAAGCCCCGCACCACTGTTGGCTGGAAAGGTCTGATCAATGACCCGCACATGAATGACTCCTTTGATATTGAAGAGGGTCTGCACATTGCGCGCAAACTGCTGATCGATCTGTCCGAGATGGGCCTGCCGCTGGCTACAGAAGCACTTGACCCCAACACACCGCAGTATCTTCAAGACCTGATCAGCTGGTCAGCCATAGGTGCACGCACCACCGAATCGCAAACCCACCGCGAGATGTCGTCCGGTCTATCCTGCGCGGTTGGCTTCAAGAACGGCACGGATGGCGGTCTGGATGTGGCCGTCAACGCCATGAAATCCGTCCTGCATCCACACAGCTTCCTCGGCATGAACGGCGATGGCCAGGTATCGATCGTTCGTACCCGCGGCAACCGCTATGGCCATGTAGTGCTGCGCGGGGGTAACGGCAAGCCCAACTATGACTCCGTAAGCGTGAAGCTGTGCGAGCAGGCACTGGAAAAAGCGGGCCAGAAAGCCAACATCATGGTGGATTGCAGCCACGCCAACTCCAGCAAAGACCCTGCACTGCAGCCGCTGGTAGCAGAGAATGTTGCGAATCAGATTCTCGAAGGTAATACCTCTATCGTCAGCTTGATGATCGAGAGCAACCTGGAATGGGGTAATCAGTCTATTCCTGAAGACCTGACCCAACTGAAGCACGGCGTATCGGTCACCGATGCCTGTATCGATTGGAACGCAACAGAAAAATGCATGCGCGAGATGGATGCCAAACTGAAAGGCGTGCTTGACCAGCGCTAATCGGTAACAGGGCGGCTTGACGCCGCCCTTATTTTTCACTCGACTAAACCCTGACCAAGGGCTCGTTAGCTTCCTTTTCTGCTCGCTCCAACGCTTTCTTATTTCGTTTGCGCGTGTACATGCGACTGTCCGCAAGGCTGATTACAGCTTCACACTCACTGGAGTCTTCAGGAAAAACCGCATAACCCACACTGGCCGAAATATTAAGCACCTGCCCATCGATCTCGAAAGGCACTACCATCAGTTCTTCGATCTTGGCGGCCAGCTTGTGTACATCCTCTCGACCCACACCGGGCTGCAAAAGAATGAACTCGTCTCCCCCATTACGCGCCAGAGTATCGGAGGCACGACAGTTCTCGCGTAGACGTTTAGCTGCCGCGATAAGCAACAAGTCACCAATTTGATGGCCAAAGGTGTCATTGACCGACTTGAAGTGATTCAGATCGATAAACAACAATGCAAAGCCGATACCTGTTCTTGGATAAAGTTGAGCCAGATGCTCTGTACGATTCATCAAACAGCGGCGATTGGCCTCACCGGTCAATGTGTCGGTCAGTGATTGCCAGTAAGCAAGGCGATACAGACGATAGATAAGAATTATCACGCCTGACAGCGCGGCCAGCAGCAACCAGGCAGTGAGCCGCATCCACACGACCGATGCACTGGCACCATTAACAGGCGTCGCAGCTATGACCCAATTACCACCGGGAAAAACCATATTCATCTTGGCAACTGGATTCACGAAAACAGCCTGGTCGCCAAAAAATACCTCACCAGTTTCACCGGTACCATCACGACCTCGAATAGAAATATCAAAACCTGATGTAGATTCAGCAATACCGGCTTTCAGCATCAGTGCGTCATAGTCGATAACGATCGATGCAAGCCCCCAATAATGCTTTTCACCATCGCGACGAAAATAGATAGGCTCTCGAGCGATTACCCCAAGACCACCCTGAACAAGTTTCAAAGGACCCGCCATCTTCATCCTGCCACTGATGATTGCTTCTTCAACGGCAGGCCACTGATTCTTGTTTTGGCGGTAATCCAGGCCAATTGCAGCCTCATTTCCCTTCAGCGGGTAAACAAAACGCATCACATTGTCCGGTGCCAGTCCAATGTTACGTACCAATGGCGCTTCACGAACGATCTCTTTTGATAATTCGTACCAGCGGTCAGATGTGCTTTCCGGGTACGCTGATACAAAGCTTAACAATCCACGAGACAGGTAAAGTACGGAATTAACCTCAGTTTCCAACTGGGCTCTCATGCTGGCAAGCAAAGCTGTAGCTTCCATACTACGTATCTGGGCAGCCCGCTGTTTGGCCATACCGACGACATATTCCGTCAGAACAACACCAACCACTAACAGCAGCGCAACAATCAGGTATATGCCTTCAGGCCCAAGACCTGAACGCAAAAATGTGCGCTTCATACAGGGATCTACTCTTTTCGGACTATTACGATAAGTTTAAGCAATTTATCGAATGATGTCTTTTAGATACGGTTAATTTACTGCTTAGATCCACGGGGAATTCGAGAAAACAAAAAAAGCCTGATGAAAACTCATCAGGCTTTTCTCTGGGTGTCGGAATGTGCTCATTCCGTCAGACATTGATGGTTAGAAGGTATCACCAGGCACGCGAACAAATCCCTCCATCAATACGCGAGCGCTTCGACTCATAACCGCCTTTTTGGCAGTCCATTCACCGTTTACTTCTTCCGCCGCCGCGCCCACTCGCAGGGTACCGGATGGGTGACCGAAGGTTACCGCTTCACGAGCACCACCCCCTGCGGCCAGATTCACCAGCGTGCCCGGCACGGCAGCAGCCGTGGCAATGGCGACGGATGCGGTGCCCATCATGGCATGATGCAGCTTGCCCATGGAAAGCGCGCGCACGCACACATCGATATCGCTGGCACTGATCTGTTTTCCGCTGGACGCTTCATAATCAGTTGCTGGCGCAACAAATGCGATTTTTGGCGTATGCTGACGGGCTACTGCTTCTTCAATGTCCTGGATCAGGCCCATCTTCACCGCCCCGTAGGCACGCATGGTTTCAAAACGTGCCAGCGCATCAGCATCGCCGTTGATGTCCTTCTGCAGCTCGGTACCGGTGTAACCGATATCTGCGGCATTAACGAAGATCGTCGGGATACCGGCATTGATCATGGTCGCCTTGAAGGTACCGATGCCCGGCACTTCCAGATCATCGACCAGATTGCCGGTCGGGAACATGGAACCTTCACCATCGGCCGGGTCCATGAACTCAATGACCACTTCAGCGGCCGGGAAGGTCACGCCATCCAGCTCGAAATCACCGGTTTCCTGCACCTCACCATTGGTGATTGGGACATGAGCGATGATGGTCTTCTGAATGTTTTTCTGCCAGATGCGCACGGTGCAGATACCGTTTTCAGGAATGCGCTCGGGATCAACCAGTCCACCACTGATGGCAAACGCACCGACCGCAGCCGTCAGATTGCCGCAGTTACCTGACCAGTCAACGAATGCCTTATTGATCGCAACCTGACCGAACAGGTAGTCAACGTCATGATCAGGCTGAGTGCTTTTGTCCAGGATAACGGTCTTGGATGTCGATGAAGTCGCGCCACCCATACCATCAATCTGCTGACCGTAGGGATCAGGGCTGCCGATAACACGCATCAGCAACTTGTCGCGAGCCTCTCCGGGTTCCTGACAGGCTGCAGGCAGGTCCTGACGACGGAAGAAAACACCCTTGCTGGTACCGCCACGGATATAGGTAGCCGGTACTTTAATCTGGGGAACACTGGACATGTAGATGCTCCAAAATAAGTCGGTTGCCGGACGGGCAGAATACTGCAGGAGGGTTAAGGAAATAGCGGGGTGTGGCTGCAGCGGCACCGCTGTCATGATGACAGGTTTTCTGCGTGCCTGATGCAGTTACATCCCGGCACGGAACCAGCTCCAGGTCCGGGAAACACCCGAACCGTCAAAGACGGTTCGGGACTCAGAAGTTCGGAAATCAGGCGGCGCCTTCTGCTTCCAGGAACTCCTTGGCAAAGCGCTGGAGTACACCGCCAGCCTTGTAGGTTTCTACTTCGGCAGCAGTATCCAGACGGCAGATTACCGGCACTTCAACACTTTCACCGTTACGACGATTGATCACCAGCGTCAGCTCACAACGCGGGGAAATATCGCCTTTAACGTCATAGGTCTCGGTACCGTCAATACCGTAGGTATGACGGGTATCGCCTTCCTTGAACTGCAGGGGCAACACACCCATGCCCACAAGGTTGGTACGATGGATACGTTCGAAGCCTTCAGCAACGATCGCTTCTACACCGGCAAGACGCACACCCTTGGCTGCCCAGTCACGGGAAGACCCCTGACCGTAGTCGGCACCGGCCACGATGATCAGGTTCTGCTTGCGATTCATGTAGGTTTCAATCACTTCCCACATGCGCATCTGCTGACCTTCCGGCTCAAGTCGCGCCAGAGAACCCTGAATGATCTCGCCGTTGGCATCACGGCACATCTCGTTCAGCAGCTTCGGGTTAGCGAAAGTTGCGCGCTGAGCGGTCAGGTGGTCACCACGGTGGGTAGCGTAGGAGTTGAAATCCTCTTCCGGCAGACCCATCTTGGCGAGATACTCACCAGCAGCTGAGCTGGCCAGAATCGCATTCGACGGCGACAGGTGGTCAGTGGTGATGTTATCACCCAGTACCGCCAACGGACGCATGCCGCTCAGAGTACGCTCACCGGCCAGAGCACCTTCCCAGTATGGCGGACGACGGATGTACGTAGACATCGGACGCCAGTCGTACAGCGGGCTTTCCGCTTCCTCGACCTGACCCAGGTCGAACATCGGGATGTAGACCTGCTTGAACTGCTCCGGCTTCACGCTTTCCTTAACGATGGCATCGATCTCTTCATCGGACGGCCACAGATCCTTCAGGGTGACAGGGTTACCGTTCTTGTCGGTACCCAGCACATCCTTTTCGATGTCGAAGCGAACGGTACCCGCGATAGCGTAGGCAACGACTAGTGGCGGAGACGCCAGGAACGCCTGCTTGGCATACGGGTGGATACGGCCATCGAAGTTACGGTTGCCAGACAGTACCGCAGTCGCATACAGGTCGCGATCGATGATTTCCTGCTGAATCTGCGGGTCCAGAGCACCTGACATACCGTTACAGGTGGTACAAGCATACGCCACGATACCGAAGCCCAGCTTTTCCAGTTCTGGCAACAGACCTGCCTCTTCGAGGTACAGGCGCGCCACTTTGGAACCCGGAGCGAAGGAGGATTTCACCCATGGCTTGCGGATCAGACCGAGCTCGTTGGCTTTTTTCGCCAGCAGACCTGCCGCTACCACGTTACGCGGGTTAGAGGTGTTTGTGCAGGACGTGATCGCCGCAATGATGACGGCACCGTCCGGCAGCAGACCTTCTTCTTCCTCTTTACGTGCCGCTTCCAGCTTGGCTTCATCGGCAATGCCGCGCTCGTGCAGAGCACTGGTCGGCAGACGACGGTGCGGGTTGGAGGGACCAGCCATGTTACGTACGACAGTGGAGAGGTCAAATTCCAGTACACGCTCGTATTCGGCGTTTTCCAAAGCCGTTGCCCAGAGGCCGGTTTCCTTGGCGTACTGTTCAACCAGCGCAACCTGTTCCGGTTCACGGCCGGTCAGTTTCAGGTAATCGATGGTCTGCTCATCGATGTAGAACATCGCAGCGGTGGCACCGAATTCCGGAGTCATGTTGGAGATGGTGGCACGGTCGCCGATGGACAGTGAATCGGCCCCCTCACCAAAGAACTCCAGATAGGCGCCCACAACACGCTCCTGGCGCAGGAATTCGGTCAGCGCCAGAACAATATCAGTTGCAGTGATGCCCGGCTGACGCTTGCCAACCAGTTTAACGCCGACGATATCCGGCAGACGCATCATGGACGGATGACCCAGCATGACGGTTTCGGCTTCCAGGCCACCGACACCGATGGCGATAACACCCAAAGCATCCACGTGCGGGGTGTGAGAGTCGGTACCGACACAGGTGTCCGGGTAAGCGACACCGTCACGCGCCTGGATCACCGGAGACATTTTCTCCAGGTTGATCTGGTGCATGATGCCGTTACCCGCCGGGATCACATCCACATTCTTGAATGCAGTCTTGGTCCAGTCGATAAAATGGAAGCGGTCTTCGTTACGACGGTCTTCAATGGCGCGGTTCTTTTCGAACGCATCCGGATCAAAGCCCGGCGCTTCAACGGCCAGAGAATGGTCAACGATCAACTGAGTCGGTACAACAGGGTTAACCTTGGAGGGGTCACCGCCCTGCTCGGCGATGGCATCACGCAGCCCCGCCAGGTCAACCAGTGCCGTCTGACCCAGGATATCGTGACAGACCACACGCGCCGGATACCAGGGGAAGTCCAGATCGCGCTTGCGCTCGATCAACTGCTTCAGGGAATCGGTCAGCGCTGCAGGGTCGCAGCGACGTACCAGCTGCTCAGCCAGTACACGCGAGGTGTAGGGCAGCTTGGCATAGGCACCGGGTTCAATGGCTTCGACTGCCGCGCGGGTGTCAAAGTAATCCAGGCCGGTACCGTTAAGAGATTTGCGAAATTCTGTATTCATGGCGTCGGGAGTCCATCGAGTAGTATTCATTGACGCTGGCCTTGAGGATGCGAATGCATCCGGCCATATACCGATTGAAGAAGGGGTGCGTCCCTGAGAACACACCCCGACGCATCAGGCGCGCTCTTCGATCGGCACCCACTGGGCCGATTCAGGGCCGGTGTAGTCCGCAGACGGACGAATGATGCGGTTGTTGGCACGCTGTTCCATGACGTGAGCAGTCCAGCCGGCAACACGCGAACATACAAAGATCGGCGTGAACAGCTCGGTCGGAATACCCATGAAGTGATAGGCAGATGCATGGAAGAAGTCGGCATTACAGAACAGCTTCTTCTCACGCCACATGACGGCTTCAACACGTTCGGAAACCGGGTACAGAACAGTGTCACCTACCTGCTCAGCCAGCTTCTTGGACCATTCCTTGATGATGGCGTTACGCGGGTCAGACTCGCGATAGATCGCGTGACCGAAGCCCATGATCTTGTCCTTCCGCGCCAGCATGCCCATGATCGCTTCTTCTGCTTCATCGGCAGATTTCCAGTTTTCGATCATCGCCATGGCGGCTTCGTTAGCACCGCCGTGAAGCGGACCACGCAGGGAGCCAATGGCACCGGTCACGCAGCTGTGGATGTCAGACAGTGTCGAAGCACAAACACGTGCAGTAAAGGTAGACGCATTGAACTCGTGCTCGGCGTACAGGATCAGGGATGCGTGCATCACCTTGACGTGCAGCGGATCCGGCTTCTTGTCATGCAGGGTCCACAGGAAGTGCTCACCAATAGAGTCCGCGTCGGTTTCAGTATCGATACGCTTGCCGTTATGAGCAAAGTTGTACCAGTAGTTGATAATCGACGGGAAAACCGCAAGCATGCGATCAATCTTGTCGTGCTGCTCGCTGAAGTCCTCTTCAGTTTCCAGGTTACCCAGCATTGAACAACCGGTACGCATCACATCCATCGGATGAGCGCTCTTCGGAATCTGTTCCAATACAACCTTGAGAGCTTCAGGCAGGCCACGCATGCCCTTCAGCTTGGCTTTGTAGGCATCCAGCTCAGCCTGGTTCGGGAGCTTGCCGTACAGCAGCAGGTAAGCAACTTCTTCAAACTGGGCCTTATCAGCCAGTTCTTTGATATCGTAACCACGATAGGTCAGGCCGGCACCGGTTTTGCCGACAGTACACAATGCGGTTTCACCTGCGGACTGACCACGCAGACCGGCACCACCGAGTTTCTTTGCTTCTGCCATCTGTCTCTCCTTAATCTGTTGTCGGGAGGTCACGCCTCCCTGTACCAGTTATCTCGATCCGCCAAGCGGATGATGACGTATTGTTATTTGTTTTTGCCTTCTTTGAAGAGGGCGTCCAGCTTCTGCTCGAAGTCGTGATAATTCAGGAAATCATACAGCTCCATGCGGGTCTGCATGGTGTCGACAACTGCCTTCTGGTCACCGTCTTTCAGGAGATGCTCGTATACATTCAAGGCTGCCTTGTTGGCCGCACGGAAAGCGGACAACGGATACAGCACCATGCTCGCACCCGCTTCGGCCAGTTCAGCCTTATTGAACAGCGGAGTAGCACCAAATTCAGTAATGTTAGCCAGCAGATGTGCACCCTTGATACCGTTCGAGAAGGCACGGTAGTCATCCAGGGTATGCACGGCTTCTGCAAAGATGCCATCAGCGCCGGCTTCCAGACATGCCTGGGCACGCTCAACGGCGGCATTCAGACCTTCCATCTGGAACGCATCGGTACGCGCCATGATGAAGAAGTTATCATCGGTCCTGGCGTCAACCGCAGCCTTGACGCGATCAACCATCTCTTCCAGAGAGACAATTTCCTTGTTCGGGCGATGACCGCAGCGTTTCTGAGCAACCTGGTCTTCGATGTGAACGGCGGCAGCACCACCTTTTTCCATCTCTTTAATAGTACGTGCAATGTTGAACGCACCACCCCACCCGGTATCGATATCGACCATCAGCGGGGTATCAACTGCGCTGGTGATACGGCGCACGTCTTCCAGAACATCATTCATGGACGTCATGCCCAGATCCGGCAGACCGTAAGATGCGTTAGCAACGCCGCCACCGGACAGGTAGATCGCCTGATGCCCAACACGGGTCGCCATCATCGCGTTGTATGCGTTAACAGTACCCACGATCTGCAGCGGTTTGTTCTCAGCCAGCGCCTTACGGAAACGCGCACCCGCAGTCAGTTTCTCAGCCATGTTTATCCCCTTCTGGTTTGGTCTCGGCATCCAGTTTGGCTTCGATATTGCGACGTGCCGCACTGATATGGCGACGCATCAGCATCTCGGCCAGTTCCTCATCCCTGGACTCGATAGCATCGATGATCTGACGATGCTCCTTGAGTGCCCGCTTGGGACGTGAACTGGATACGCTGAATTGATAACGGTACATGCGTACCAGGTGGTACAGGTCATCTCCCAGCAGTTCCAATAACTTGGAGTTTTTGCTGCCCTGTACGATTCGGTAATGAAAGTCCAGATCGCCCTCTTTCTGGAAGTAGGAACGCCCTTCACGCTGATCGACGGACGCTTCATGTTCGTCGAGCAGGTTTTTAAGGCTTTCGATCTCTTCATCTGTCATATTCTTCGCCGCCAGACGACAGGCCATGCCTTCAAGCGCCTCGCGGACCCGGTAAATCTCGATCAGTTCACGTGTCGACAGCTGAACCACTCGAGCGCCGACATGAGCCTTACGCTCTACCAACCGCCATCCCTCAAGACGACGAATCGCCTCACGCAAAGGACCACGACTGATACCGTAGGTACGCGCCAGCTCCGGCTCACTGATCTTCTGGCCAGGGGGGATTTCACCCTTGACGATGGCCGTCACGATCTGCCGACAGACACGATCTGCCAGTGTTCTCGCTTCAGGTTCCAATGGAACCACTTTCAGCTCTCCGTTTTTCTCACTCACGTTTTGCACAACCCTGATCAAGATTGTCGACAATATTTTCAGAACCAACAATACCGATGCCTAAACCGGGCGTCAACTCAAGCAAACAGAAAAATTGTCAACATCAGACAAAAGTCTAGGGGGATTCCCTCAGACACTTTCGAGGTAGCGTTCAAGCTCCTCGTTCATGATCCGCGCAATCTGGCGCGGCTTTTGAAACGGCAGCGAATGGTCGGTTCCAGGCACCATGAAGTAGTGCCAATTTGCCATTCGTTCCGCCAGACTCAAGTGTAGCTGATGCATCAGCTCCACACTTTGACCACCGATAAAACTGCTGACATCGCCCTGGGCAGACAACAGCTCTTCGCGATCAATGGTATTTATCGCTGCAGTCACCGCATCCAGCGAATGCGCGAACCCGAGCGGGCGTCGAGCCAGTCTACTGACAGCAACTGACTCAGTCTGCGCGGATACCTTACGGTTTGGGGAAATGGTATCCAGAAACTGACGAATACCCTGATCACGATCCTCAGAACGCAGATGAACCGCCGCCTCGGAATAGCGCCGGCGCAGCTCGACCGTACTGTCCCAATCAGGGCGGTCCAGCACCGCTGACTCCAGCAGATACTGCTTCCCGATTCGATCACGCTGACGCTGCTTAAGAAGCATACTCACCAACCCGCCGAGAGAGTAACCTCCCAGGTCGAACTGCCACCATCCAAGATGATCAACAAGCGCACTCATATCATTTACCAGCGCATGCACATCAAAACCATGCTCCTGGCGATCCGGGTAGTGGCTATTGCCGGCACCTCGCAAATCCGGGACCAGCACTTCACTCCATTGTGTCAGGAATGCGATCAACATGTGCCAGGTATCTTCGCCGGCAACCCCTGCTCCGTGTATCAATAGCAATCGACGCGAGCTGGATACCTGACGATTTCGATACAAGCGATAATGCAACTGCTGATCAGGCAGCAATAACGTGGATTCCTCGATATCAAATGGGTGCTTCATGTTCCATATCCATTGTGTAGACAATGCATATTATAAGGTGCTGTATGCAATGGGCGTAGCCAACACTTACAGGAATGCTAGAATAGCGGCTTTTATAGAGGTTACGGGTTGATTCAGCAGCAGTACATCGAGAACAGGCTGAGCGCGCACGAATTGCTGGAGAGGATTCGCCCCCTGGGTCATGCCATCCTGCTCGACAGCAGCCAGCCGACATCCGTTAGCGGTCGCTTTGATATTATCTCTGCAGCACCCGATCGACTGATCCGCTTTACCCAAAAGGGACTCAGCGTTGTTGATGGTGACCAGAAGCCACTCGATGCAGATACTCTGCTCCCATTCGACTACCTTGACCAGTGTCTGGCTGAGCTAGGCACAATACAACCGAATGATGAGACACCCTTCTGCGGAGGGCTGATCGGCATTTTCGGTTATGACCTGGGCAGAGCTCTGGAAACCCTGCCTGAGCAGGCAGAAGCCGATATAGACTTCCCCTGGCTGCTGGTCGGTCGCTACCTTTGGGCTATTGTGATTGATCACCAGCTTGGCACCTGTCGACTGGTCAGCCACCCAATGACTGATCCTGCCCTGCTGGCTGAGGTCACTTATCTCATTTCAGCTACGCAACTCGCGAGCACTGAAGCCTTCCAGCTGGTGTCGCCTTTCAACAGTAACCTTTCCGCCAGCGATTACCGGGATGCTCTTCAGCGCATCAATGACTACATCCATGCAGGCGACTGTTATCAGATTAATTTCGCACAGCGGTTCAAGGCGACTTATCAGGGTGACCCCTGGCATGCTTATAAAGCCCTCAGACAGGTAGCACCGACCCCCTTTGCAGCTTTTATGGACATGCCAGAGGGCGCCATTCTTTCGCTTTCACCCGAACGCTTTCTGCTCAGTGAAGCTGATGGCCGGGTTGAAACTCGCCCGATCAAAGGGACCCGCCCACGGGGCAATACGCCTGAAAGGGACAAACAGCTCGCACAGGAATTGTCTGACTCAGCGAAGGATCGCGCTGAAAACCTGATGATTGTGGACTTGCTGCGTAACGACCTGAGCCGCAGCTGCAAGCCCGGCAGCATTGAAGTGCCAGCCCTGTTCAGCATTGAACATTACCCGAACGTTCACCATATGGTGAGCGTGGTGTGTGGGCAGTTGAAGGAGAGCACAAGCCCGCTGGAGTTACTGCGGGATGCCTTTCCCGGCGGATCCATTACCGGCGCTCCCAAAATCAGAGCAATGGAAATCATAGACGAGCTCGAGCCTCAGCGACGCTCGATCTATTGCGGCTCTATAGGTTACATCAGCTGTTGTGGCCGCATGGATACCAGCATCACCATTCGCACCCTGCTGTGCCAGAACGATTCCATCTATTGCTGGGCTGGCGGCGGGATTGTGGCGGATTCAAATATTGAGGAGGAGTATCAGGAGACGTTCAACAAGGTCAATAACCTTATCAACTGCCTGCAGGGCCTGAGCAAGGCTCAGCCCTGACTGGCATTCATCTGGTCAAGCAGGCGATCCCTGATTTGATTAAACGCCATCCGATCATCCTTGCCGACCGCATCCGCGACCGGTATCGGCGCTTTCATGGCATTAACCGGGCGACCATTAATATGCAGCTCATAGTGCAGGTGCGGCCCAGTTGAACGACCGGAATTACCGGATAAAGCGATTTTCTGGCCACGACTCACCGTCTGCCCCTTGCGCACCAGTGCTTTGCTCAAATGCAAAAAACGTGTTTTGTATTTTTCGCCATGCTCGATGACGATATACAAACCGGCATAAGGATGCTTGGTAACACGTGTAACAACACCATCCCCGGTGGCAAGCACAGGTGTTCCGATCGGCGTTGCAAAGTCGGTTCCGTTATGCGGCCTGACCCGACCCGTCACCGGGTGCTTGCGGTTAGGGTTGAAATGCGAACTCAGACGATAGCTACGCTTGGTCGGGTAACGCATAAAGGCCCGCGCCAGGCTTTCGCCATTCAGATCATAGTAATTGCCATCAAACATGAAGGCCGTCAGTTCGCGCGAGCGATTGAGTACACGCAGGCCTTCAAGGCGTGTTTTACCTGTCGGTTCCCCGTCCACATACTGCTCGGATCTCACCACCTGAAAGCGGTCACCCGCTCGAAGGTCACGACGGAAATTGATCTTGTCCTGCAGCAGTGAAGAAATACTCTGCACTTCGGCCGCACTCAAACCTGCGCGCTTGGCTGAGGTAAAGAAACTGCCATTGATTTCCCCGGCGATGACCTGCTCACGCCACTCGCCTTCCAGGCGGACTTCGGCGTATTCAAACTCTTCCTCAGAGGCACGAGTGAATACCACCTGATGGGAAATATCGAAACTCAATTCAAGCTGAACCAACCGGCCCTGATCCAGCCAGAAGCCAAGCTTGTCGCCCGGCTTGAGCGTATCAAGTGCAAGAATGGACACATCACTCTCAAGCACCTGATACATTTCCTTCTGAGAAACCCCCAGCCGTTCAAAGATCGTGCTTAGAGTGTCACCTGGCTGAATCGTGTAAACGTAATCAGGTAGATTGAGGTCAGCCAACTGAGGGGGCTCATCTGCCTGCGTCTGTGCCGCCACGGGCTGTGGCAGGTCAAGTGGCAGAGAGTATTCCAGAGGCTGGTAGGAAAAGGCCCCGAGAGTCAGCGCTGCGGCGGGCAGGTAGATACCCAGCATCAACGGCTTACGCAAATATCTCTTCATTTCGAGACCTCCAACAAAACGCCTTGTACAAATGAGCACGAGGCGGAATAACACGACAGCTTAGATCGCAAGATCACGCACACTGGCCTTAACAAACTCGGCCTTGAGATCTTCATAGCTATGAACGGCCGGGAACTGCGGGAACTCCTCGATCACGTTCTGCGGCGCATGGAACAGAATACCGGCTTCAGCCTGCTCCAGCATGGTGGTGTCATTATAAGAATCACCCGTCGCAATCACGCGGTAGTTCAAAAGCTGAAACGCACGAACCGACTGACGCTTGGGATCACGCTGACGCAACGTGTAGTCCGTAATTCGCCCTTGCTCGTTGACTTCCAGCTTGTGGCACAACAGAGTCGGATGGCCCAGCTGCTTCATTAACGGAGCTGCGAACTCGTAGAAAGTATCGGACAGGATGACAACCTGAAAGCGCTCACGCAGCCAATCCACGAATTCACGAGCACCTTCCAGTGGAGACAAACGACTGATGGTGTCCTGAATCTGAGGCAGAGTCAGACCATGCTCATCCAGGATGCGCAGACGCTGTTTCATGAGAACATCGTAATCAGGAATATCCCGGGTCGTGGCCTTCAACTCCTTGATGCCGGTTTCCTCGGCAAATGCAATCCAGATTTCGGGGATGAGAACACCTTCCAGGTCAAGACAAGCCAGTTCCACGCGGGACGCCTCCAGTCAGTTAAAAGATAGCGCCACAATTTACCCTGTCACCTATCCCCTTTCAATGCTCAGGGAGTTCAAGTCCTTCAAATAGCGCCTCGACATCGTGCCGGTTGCCACAGGCCTGAACCTCACGCACGACATCCGGCGTCAGGTGCGGCGCAAAGGTCTGGATGAACTCGTACATGTAACCACGCAGGAAACTGCCTTTACGGAAGCCGATACGAGTAATGCTGGGTTCAAACAGGTGACTGGCATCAAGAGCAACCAGACCATCATCTTTACCTTCTTCAAAGGCCATCGTGGCGATGATGCCGACACCCAGTCCAAGCCGGACATAAGTCTTGATGACATCAGAGTCCACAGCGGTCAAAACCACCTTGGGTTCCAGGCCTTTATTGGTAAAGGCCTCATCAAGCTTTGAGCGTCCCGTGAATCCGAATACATAAGTGATAATCGGCCACTCTGCCAAGGCTTCAAGGGTCAGCTCAGGCAGTTCAGTCAGCGGATGTCCCTCAGGAACGACCACTGACCGATTCCAACGATAACAGGGCATCATGATCAGATCACTGAAGTGTGACATCGCTTCAGTAGCTATTGCGAAGTCAACTGTACCATCAGCCGCCATCTCGGAAATCTGCATTGGAGTACCCTGATGTATGTGCAGCGAGACGTCAGGATAGACCTTGATAAAATCATGAATGGTGGACGGGAGGGCATAACGGGCCTGGGTATGAGTCGTTGCCACTTCCAGCTTACCCTTGCGCTCATCGCTGAACTCCTGGGCAACCTGACGAATGGCATCACATTTCTGCAGCACTTCGCCCGCGATCGCCAGAATCGCCTCCCCTGCCGGAGTCACACGTGTCAGGTGCTTGCCGCTACGTGCAAACACCTCTACACCCAACTCATCTTCAAGCAGTCGGATCTGCTTGCTGATACCTGGCTGGGATGTGTACAAACTCTGTGCGGTGGCCGACACGTTCAGGTCATGGCGAGCCACTTCCCAGATGTAGCGCAACTGCTGCAGCTTCATGGACTTTATCCTAACAAGGTTATAAATATTTTTTTAATATAACACCAAGGAATATGCAGTCAATTCCACCGATGTATCAAAGCCTTATCAGGCTCGCTGCTTAAGTCGTCGAATCTCTTCTTCAAGTGCCTCAGCACGCTTCTCTGCAACCTGAGCCCTGACTTTTACTTTTTGCACCTCATCCTCACTCTGCTGCAGCTGAGCACGCAACTGGGCCTCTCGACGCGCATTCTCACTACTGGCCTCAGCCTGTTTGCGATTGAGTACCTGCAACCTTTCTTCCAGCTGGCGAACCTGCTCTTCACTGCGCTTGCTTCGATTGCTAGCCGAAAGCAATTGAGCATTGATTTGAGCCTGCTGTCGTTGCTGTTGTGCGTCCTGTGACTGAAACTCACGCATCGCCTCTTCATGCGCCCGAACCTGGTTACCGAGGGCTTCAGCTTTGGCCTCACTCTTGCCCAGACGATTTCGCAATTCGTGCAACTCACGGGTCAGATCAGCTTCCTTCCGACCACTCTCGTCACGCAACCTTTCAAGCGCATTACGAAAATGCCGTGTCTCGACATCAGCCTTGGCAAGTGCCTCCAGATTATGCAACTGCTCATCGCGAACACGCTGGTCAAACACGCGCTGCGCATCTTCATATGTCTTGCGAAGCTGCGCCAGCTCCTGCTCAACATTTGCCCTGATTTGACCTTCCTTGTTCAGCTCATCAGACTGTAGCGCCTTGTCGTGGCGCAGTTGCTGCAGTTCGGCCTCCAGCTCCCCCTGACGCTCCAACAGCTGACTCAGCTTGTACTCCTGCTCACGGCAACGCTGTTCCAGCTCAGCCACTTCATCTCGAGCGCGCTTCAATGATTCATCACAGGAGCGCAGCTGTACATCAGCCACAGGCTCGGCCTGCTGTCCCTGATGCTCCAGGGCAACAGCGGCCTCAGCGACAGCCTGCTGCCACAGTCGTACAAACAACTGATGCATGGAGTCAGGCATTTCAGGCACGCTGGCTTGAGGCTGCTCCAGCAGGCGCATCCGTGACGGCAGAGCCTGCCACCACTCGGACAACAACAACTCGATTTGGGCCGAATCAAGCGCGGTCTGGCTTTCCCTCATTAACTCGGGCGTAGGCGCCGTACCCGTTATCAGGTAGCGATCAGCAGATGCAAAAAATTCGTTCTTCAGCCGTGAATCCATGACCATCCTTTCCATTCTTCACTCAGCTTTTTTTTCCACCAGCCGGGACAAAGCACTTTCTGTTTCGTCATCCAGAGGCGCCTCGACTCTTAAGCGCTCACCGTCTGGCAAAGTCAATTCCAGACATGCTGCGTGCAGCATCAGCCGCTTTATACCCTCCTGGCGAAAATGTCGATTGTCCTCATCGGGCGTATATTTGACATCCCCTGCAATAGGATGCCCGGCAAACTGAGTGTGCACACGAATCTGATGCGTCCGTCCGGTTAGAGGTCTTGCCTCAACAAGCGTTGCAAAATCCTGATAGCGCTTGAGCACTTTGAATTCAGTTACAGAGGGCTTGCCTTCAGGATGCACTTTAACGATTCGCTCCCCTGACTTGAGCTCAAAGCGCTGCAAGGGCGCATCGACTTTATTACGGCGGCCAGGCCATCGACCAACCACAAGTGCATGATAGACCTTGTTGACCTTACGCATGCGCAGGGCGTCATGAAGATATCGCAGCATGCTGCGTTTTTTGGCAACCATGATGCAACCGGATGTGTCACGATCAAGTCGATGCACCAGTTCCAGAAAACGGCTGTCTGGACGGATTTGACGCAAGGCTTCGATCAGCCCCAGCGAAACGCCACTGCCGCCATGCACAGCCAGCCCCGCAGGCTTGTTGATGATAATCAGGCTGTCACTTTCATAGAGAACGACACTCTCAAGGTGCTCTGCCAAACCAGTCCCTACAGGTGCACTCTCTCCACGCTCAGGAACGCGAACCGGGGGAATTCTGATCTGGTCACCGGCATTAAGCCTTGTATCGGGCTTCACTCGCTTCTTGTTTACTCGAATCTCACCCTTGCGGAGAATTCGGTAGATTAGGCTTTTGGGCGCACCTTTGAGCGCTGTGCGCAAAAAGTTATCAATGCGCTGCCCTGCCTGGTCTGAATCCACTTCGATAAAGCGGACTTGTTGCTGCTGGTCTTGTTTATGCGTCATACCGACGGATTGACTCTTAATTGATGCCTTGGGGTGTTAGCTGGTATATTCTAGCGATGCCGCGGGCGGTTGGCTTTAGTAAATTTCAAATCCATACAGCAGGCCCCGCTATTTATCCTGGACGAGTGGCCGCTGAGACCCCGACCGACGGCAGAACACAAGATTTTTCGTGAAATAAAACACTTTCACGTAACGCTTTCACGACCTTCGCGGACGGAAGGTTCAGTTGGAGGTGAAGACGTACGCTAACCAGGAACCTGCACGCGCTTGCCGCCGTTGCAGCCACAGCCCATTACTAGAACTACATGGGTTAGCGTTTCCTTCACTGACGATCGTGGCAGCCCGCCGATTGCGTGGCTGCTCAGGCTGCCTGAATGACTGGCAGCCACATCCAAAGACTGGACACAGAATATTCTCCCTCATAGACAGGGCGAGAAGCGTTGCGTTTATGAGAACGCACATAAGATGAAAAGAATGCTGATCAACGCAACTCAGCCTGAAGAGTTGCGCGTTGCGCTGGTTGATGGCCAACGTCTCTTCGATCTCGATATCGAATCCGACAGCCGCGAACAGAAAAAGGCAAACATCTACAAGGGCCGCATTACACGCGTCGAGCCTAGCCTTGAAGCTGCCTTTGTCGACTTCGGCGCTGAACGTCATGGCTTCCTGCCACTAAAAGAAATCTCCCGAGAATACTTCTGCAAACAGCCTGAACGCGGCCAGCGTCCGAACATCAAGGAAATGGTCAAGGAAGGCACAGAAGTCATCGTTCAGGTCGACAAGGAAGAGCGTGGTAACAAGGGTGCAGCCCTGACCACTTTCATCAGCCTTGCCGGTCGCTACCTGGTTCTGATGCCCAATAACCCGCGTGCTGGCGGCATCTCTCGACGCATCGAAGGTGATGATCGCGCCCAACTCAAAGAAGCGCTGTCCGGAGTCAATATCCCCGATGGCATGGGCGCTATTGTTCGCACAGCCGGTATTGGCCGCAGCTCGGAAGAGCTGCAGTGGGATCTGGACTACCTGATCACTCTGTGGGAGGCCGTTCAGGCAGTTAACGAACGCCCTGCGCCTTTCCTGGTTTACCAGGAGAGCAATGTCGTTATCCGTGCCGTTCGTGATTATCTGCGCGCTGATATCGGCGAGGTTCTGATTGACAACCCCAGCGTCTACGAACAGGCCCTGATGTTCGTACAGCAGGTGATGCCCAGCTACGAAAACCGCATCAAGCTTTACAAGGAACAGACTCCGCTGTTCAACCGATTCCAGATTGAGAGTCAGATCGAGACGGCGTTCGAGCGTGAGGTCAAACTTCCTTCCGGCGGCTCCATTGTCATTGATCCGACCGAAGCACTGGTCTCCATCGATATCAACTCGGCACGCGCGACACGTGGCGGCGACATCGAAGAAACTGCTTTGCAGACCAACCTGGAGGCGGCTGAAGAGATTGCACGCCAGCTTCGCTTGCGTGATATTGGCGGCCTGATCGTGATCGACTTTATCGACATGACGCCGATCAAGAACCAGCGCGAGGTCGAAAATCGTCTCCGTGACTCCTTGAAACTGGATCGCGCCCGCGTTCAGATGGGTCGCATTTCACGCTTTGGCCTGCTTGAGATGTCTCGCCAGCGCCTGCGCCCCTCTCTGGCCGAATCTCGTGGCAGTGTCTGCCCACGCTGCCACGGCCAAGGCACTATCCGTGATACCGAATCACTTGCACTGTCGATCCTTCGCCTCATTGAGGAGGAGTCTTCCAAGGATCGCACTGCCCAAATTCGTGCCATCCTCCCGGTTTCTGTGGCGACGTACCTGCTCAATGAGAAGCGTCATGAAGTACATGGAATCGAGATGCGCCATCAGGTTCGAGTCGTCATCGTGCCGAACCCGAACATGGAAACACCGCACTACGAGGTCGTACGCCTGCGTGAAGATCATACGGTAACCACCACTCAGGATCCGAGCTACAACCTGCAGCCTGAATCCGAGCCGGTTTCACAGGAGACCAGCCGCACGCCGGTAGTCAAACGAGAACAGGCCGCCGTCAAGGCCGTCGTCCCGCCCACGCGCGCGCCCCAACCCGCTGTGGATGAGGCCGAGGCGCAGAAAGCACCTAAAGCGGAAAAAGCACAGGCTCAAAAGCCATCCGTATCCAGTGAAGCACAACCCTCGAATACACAGACACTATCTTTTGGTGAACGTATTCTTGGCGTGCTGCGCAACATCTTCGGCGGCGGCAAGACCGAAGCCGAGAAGCCTGCCAAGGACAGCAAGAAATCCGCGCCCCGTGACAGCAACGATACTCAGGAATCGTCTGCCCAGAACAAGTCCGACCGACGTGAAGGTCGTAGCGGCGATTCCAGAAGTGGCCGTGATCGCCGCGCCCGCAACCGTCGCGATGGCGATCGCCGTCGCGGTGGTCGAGATAAGCGCGACAGTGATGAAATCATCACCGTAGAGCGCGACCAGAATCTTCCGGCTATCGGAGAAAATGAATCCTCTGAAAGAAATGGCGAGAAGAAAGAGGGTCGTCGCCGCCGTCGTCGCAGCCGCCGTGATGACACACAGGCTCAGGAAGCAAGCACCAGTGACATCGCTGTCAATGAAGTGCAGCAAGGTGCAAAAGCGGATAAGTCCGATAACAACGACGATAGCAGCCGTGCTTCACGTCGTCGTGGCCGTCGCCGCCGCAATACTGATGAACGCACATCAACTCGCACTCCGCTGCCTGATGACATGCGTGACGCCAAAGCCGAAGAAGAGATTCAGGCACTGCTGGGTGAACAGAAAATCACCAATGAAAACCTGAGCCCTGAGGCCTCTTCAACCCAAGAACAGGTTTCTGTAATCAATGAAACCGAGGAACAGCAGCCACAACAGCAGGCCGAAGAGCACTCTGCTGAAGTTGAGGTTGCAGCTGAGGCTAAAAGTGAAGCAGTTACCAGCACGCTGAATGATGAGACCGACAGCACGGCCAAGTCTGATGCAACTGAAACGGTAACAACAGATGCTTCTGGCAGTGATGAGGTCAATACTGACGAAAACACTGAGTCCAAAGCAGAAGCTGAGGAATCCGAAAAGCCCAAACGCGGCTCACGCGGTCGTCGCCGCTCTCCGCGCTCGCGCGGCAAGTCCGAAAATCAGGTATCCGGTGATCAAACCGCACCTGAGGGCGAGTCAGAACCGGCGTCTGCAGCAGAGGAGACGCAACAGGAGGAGTTGCCACTTGAAACAGCAGGGACTGCGGTGCCTGAGTCCGATGAAAGCAGCCTTCCGGAGAATGCTGTTACTCATCAAGAGTCAGAGACTCCTGACGTAACAACTGTTCAGAGCGAGACTGAGCATTCTCTGGTCTCTGATGTACAAAGCGAGCAATCAGCTGAAGAGATCGCTGATACTGAGGCACCTGTAACCCCTGAGACTTCATCTCAGCCGACCGAATCCCAGGCGACCGAGACCGAAGCTGAAGACAAGGAAACAACGCCTGTAGCATCATCAACCGATGAACAGCCTCGCCGTCGTCGTGCTGGGCGCGCACCAAATGATCCTCGCGAAGTGCGTCGCCGCCAGCAGGCTCAGACTGAGAAAAGCGATAGCGATCAGTAACTTGACCCGTTATTGATCCACAAAAAAGCCGCTGCGGAGAGTAAACCGCAGCGGCTTTTTAGTTTTATCAGCTTAAAGCGTTTAATCAGGGATAAAAACGCGGCTCTGGTTCCAGCTCTACACCAAAACGCTCCCTGACCTCCCGCTGTATATGAGCAGCCAAGTGTTCGACCGCCTGACGATCTCCACCTCCGAGATTCACCAGAACAAGCGCCTGTTCCGAATAGGTACCGACCGAGCCCTGACGATAGCCTTTCAGACCACAGCGATCGATCAACCATCCAGCCGCGAGCTTATATCCCCCCGAAGCATCCGGAAAGGACACAAGCCCAGGCTCCATCTGATGCAAGCTCTGGCACTGTTCAGCCGTAACCACTGGATTTTTGAAAAAGCTGCCGGCGTTACCTAATACGTCAGGCGATGGAAGCTTACGCCGACGAACTCTACAAACAGCATCAAAGACCTGTTCTGGAGTCGGATTGACCTGCTCTTCAAGTTCGGCCTGCAAACCTGCATACCCTATTTGCACACTGGGCTTGCGGCTTAATCTAAACTCGACCGCTGTAATGATATAACGCCCCGGCATCTGCGACTTAAACAGGCTGTCGCGATATCCGAAGCAGCAATCATCTCGGTCCAGCAATCTGAAGCCAAGCTGCTCACGGTCAAACACTTCAACCCGTGTCAGCCGATCTTTCAGCTCTACGCCATAGGCACCGATATTCTGAATCGGAGCGGCACCAACCGTACCTGGGATGAGCGCCAGGTTTTCAAGACCATACCACCCCTGCTTAAGACTGCGCTCGACCGTTTGATGCCAGGACTCACCAGCACCCGCCCAGAGCAACACATCATCACCTTCAACACGCGCTTCCCAACGCTTGATCGCCATCCGTGCCACGATACCAGGCAAATGATCCGACAAGACCAGATTGCTGCCACCTCCCAACACCAGTAGCGGTTGAGGCTTGTCCTGCAGGAGACTCTCCAGCTGTATCAACTGATCAGCTTCGGTGATGATCACCAGCTGATCGGCAGTTACATTAAAACCGAACGTATTCCATTCACTGAGCGATGCTTTTCGCTTTATATACAAATCCGTCAACGCCCTGCTTCCTGCAGAAGATGGCGGTAAAGCCCCTGACTGGCCTTTTCAACGAGATCCAAGACCTCTTCGAACCCCTGATCACCCGATGTGTAGTAAGGATCAGGGACTTCCTTGTGTTTTACTCCTTCAGCAAAATCAAGAAAGAGCCCCAAATGACCACGAAAACCCCGTGGGCATAAGCTGCGCAGTTCACGCAAGTTGGCATCATCCATCGCCAAAATGTAGTCAAAGCGCTCGAAATCAGACATATCAACCGCTCTTGCCCGCAAGTGTTCAAGCGGATAACCACGACGCTTTGCAGCTGCCTGTGTACGCGGATCGGGAGCCTTGCCTACATGATATGCAGCAGTACCAGCTGAATCGATGTAAAAACGCGCGGACAATCCTTCCTGTTCGATCAAGCGTTCAAATACGCCATGTGCAGTGGGCGACCTGCATATATTCCCAAGGCAAACAAAAAGGATAGAGGTTTGTTGTGTCACGGCAGCACCTTACTCTGTCATTGTCTGTGGCGAACATTCATCTGGCCAACAATATTGTGGCAACCCGCTCAAGGTCTTCAGGGGTATCAACACCGGCAGGCGGTGCCTCATCCGCTGCATCCACATGAATACCAACGCCATGCCAAAGCGCACGCAACTGCTCAAGACACTCGGTTTGCTCCAGCGGAGCCGGTGGCCAGCAAACAAAGTCATTCAGCATTTTGACCCGATAGGCATACATGCCTATATGCCGCTGCCAGGAAAATCCTTCAGGCATGACGTCCTGACTCTGCATAAAGGCGTCTCGCGGCCAGGGAATGGGAGCACGGCTGAAGTAAAGCGCCATACCCTGATGATCAGTCACCACCTTCACGACATTGGGGTTCAACAGTGCTTCAAGGGTTTCGATCGGCTCGGATAGCGTTGCGATACCGGCAGTAGGCATGGCCATCAGATTATGAGCAACCTGATTAATGATTCGCGGTGGAATCAGCGGCTCATCACCCTGAACATTCACCACGATATCATCGGCATAAAAGCCAAGCTTGTGCACCACTTCCTGTAAACGATCGGTTCCCGATGGGTGCTCAGCCGAAGTCATACACACCTCGGCACCAAACTCCAGCGCGACTTCAGCGATACGCTCATCGTCTGTTGCGATAATCACACGGGTAGCTTCACTCTCACATGCACGCTCATACACATGTTGCACCATGGGTTTTCCAGCCAGATCAGCCAGGGGCTTACCCGGAAAACGGCTGGAAGCATAGCGTGCAGGAATAACAACAGAGAAACTCATGGGATTACTGACTCTCCTTCAAGCGTTCTTCCGACGTCAGAGTACGTGCTTCTGACTCCAACATCACAGGAATATCGTCGCGTATTGGATAAGCCAGGCCACTTGCACGGCAGATCAGCTCATTCTTTTCTTTGTTCCACTCCAGCGGCGCCTTGGAAACGGGACATACCAGAATATCAAGCAATTTAGGATCCATTACGTTGTCCTGTCTGTTGCGCTGGCACGTGCGCCAGACGCTTTAAGAATTGTGTTCGAAACTGTGTATTCAACTGCGCATCAACTCGAAGTGCCCAGCAACCCTGCTTGGCGAAGTCTCGGCACTTCACCGCATCCTTTTCCGTCATGATAATAGGCAATGGCGAGTCGAAGTCGAGCATTTCAGGCGTTATTTCGGCGTGATCGGCCAAGGGATGCTCAATCGGCTCGAACCCCAACGCCCTCAGCGTATCGAAGAAACGCGCAGGATTACCGATACCGGCAACAGCATGCACCTTACGTCCCTGGGACCAATGCTCAATACTGATACTTGAACCTGATACCAGAGAAGTCAGCATTGTAGGTGCGAGCTGCATGCTGACAGGTGGATTTTCCAGCTTTGGCAGACCTGAACAACCCTCAGCGCCATTAATGACGACCCAATCGACCAGTGAAAGCCGTTCAGGGGGTTCTCTCAGCGGCCCCTCGGGCAGGCAACGCCCATTACCCAAACCACGCACGCCATCAACAACAGCAATTTCCAGATCACGCGCCAACGCATAATGCTGGAGACCATCATCACTGATGATCACATTACAGTCATGACTGGACAGGAGTCGCTGGGCCGCTCGCGGGCGATTCGGATCAATGATCAGGGGCACCCCGGTTCGCTGCACAATCAGGCAAGGCTCATCCCCACCTTCCGTCGGCCGAGTCTCATGCGTTACCAATGCAGGGTAAGACGGAGGCTTGGCGCCATAGCCGCGACTGATAACCCCCGGCCTATAGCCCTCTTCTCTGAGCATTTCGATCAAGGCAATAACCAGCGGTGTCTTTCCAGTGCCGCCAACACTGATATTGCCGACAATGATAACCGGGGCTGGTATTCCTGCTTTCAATGCCCCCAGACGTCTCTGCTTGCCCAGCCTTCGCAAAACCAGCAGGCGAAAGAGCGAAGAGATTGGCCGCAATCCCTTCAGCCAGGTTGCGGATGAATACCAGGACTTCTCAAGTGACATCAGTCGTCGGATTTCCGCGTTGCAATACTCAGACCGGAAAAGCCCAGCTGGCCCGCCACATCCATAACCGTCACAACAGACTGATGTCGAGCGTTGGCATCAGCGGTAATAATAAAGGGCAAATCACGTTCATCACCCACGAGCTTGATGACAGCCCTTTTGAGGGTCAGGGCATCACTGGTCACCAATGGCTGCCCATTGACGGAATATTGTCCTTCCGCCCCCACAACAACATCTACAGACTCAAGCTCAGGCGTGGTTTGATCCGACTCAGTCGCGGCTTCAGGCAAACTGATGCTTAGATGTGATTCTCGCGTAAAGGTGGTCGTAATCATGAAAAAGATCAGCAACAGGAACACCACGTCGATCAGTGGGGTCAGGTTGATACTGATCTCTTCACGCCGCTGACGTTGAAATTTCACCGCCACCTCCGGATTAGTGGATATCAACTTCACGGTCACCATGGATGGCTTCGACCAGTTTGATCGACTCCTGCTCCATGGTCAGCACCAGACTGTCGATACGGCGCTGGAAATAACGATGCATCACCAGGGCGGGGATTGCGACTGAAAGCCCTGCGGCTGTCGTGATCAATGCCTCTGAAATACCACCGGCCAAAATGCTCGCATTCCCGGTTCCCTGGATCATGATCTCCATAAATACCTTGATCATGCCGATAACAGTCCCCAAAAGCCCCAGCAATGGGGTGATGGCAGCAATAGTTCCGAGCGGGTTCAGGAATCGCTCAAGATCATGCACCACATGAGAGGCTTCCTCCTGAATACTTTCCTTCATAATTTCGCGGCCATGGCGAGAGTTGTTCAGTCCGGAAACGATAATCCGTCCAAGAGGGCTTCCGGCCCGAATGGCCCCCATGCGCTCGGCTGTCATATGACCGCTGCGTGTTAGCTCCCATACTTCAGCCAAGAGTCCAGATGGTGTGATCAGCTGAGGACGGAGCACCAGCAAACGGTTAGCGCAGATTGCTAGCGCAACAATGGAGCAGGCCACGATAGGCAGCATCAACCAGCCACCTGCAACAATAATCTCAAACACCTTAAACTCACCTCCTGTTAGTGGGTTCACTTTATCACAGCATCCTTACCGGGAGTAAGGCGTTAACCGGCTGTCCAATAACGCTTTTCCTGCTCTCGGAGTGCCTGAGTGGAGCAGTGTTCCATATCGGCAACCATTTCAATTGCTCCGGCATTGGCCGTCACCATCCACGGAATATCACGCGCCTCCAGTTTTGCGATCACCTCTTTATGGGGGTGGCCAAAACGGTTGTATTTACCCGCACTTATCAATACCCATTCAGGGGCAAGCAAATCCAGTATTGCCCCTGTGGTCGAATCACGGCTGCCATGATGACCTGCAACCAACCAGGTAACAGGGGCATGATGACCGCCGGATAAAAGCTTATATTCGCCACTCATATCCAGATCCCCCGTGATCAACAGGCTGCAGGTTCCATTTTCAACACGCAGAATGCAGGAACGGTTATTGCTGCTAAGTCCTTCAGACTTATCGTAGGCACGCAGAAAACCGAAGCTGACACCCCCCAGTTGCCATTGCTGATCGGAACAGTCCATTGCTCCAGGGGTCAGTTCGGGCTCACCGGCATAGACCATCGAATAGCTGAAATACTGTCTCACGACCTCATAACCGCCGGCATGATCACTGTCACCATGACTGACAATAAGTGCCTGGAGGGCACGTATTCCCCTGTCAACCAGCATCGGTTGAACCGCATATCCAAAAGCCGCACCACCTGATGAGTAACCTGGACCGGTATCATACAACACAGCTCCACCTGCAGTTTCAACCAACACGGCCTGCCCCTGCCCCACATCAAACAGCCAGGCTCGAAAATGACCCTCAGATGGCTTCGCTGCTTGCACGGATAGCAACGGTACGAGCAGAGGCACTACCAACATACGGTATAAAAGCGGTATTGGAAGCAAAAGCAGCAGCACCGCCACTCCGCCAATGATCAGCACAACACCGCCAGGTGCAGCGACTTGAGCATGTAGCCCCAATACATCCCCACACCAGAACAGCAACTGCCAAAGCACCTCAACCACACGCTCTATACCCGCGGTCAGCCCAGTATCAATCCAGGGCAATAACAGCACCACCGGCAACGACCAGATGACAAGGGTCAGCATCGGAACCGCGACAAGGTTGACCGGTATCGATAGCAGACTGAACTGATTAAAGACACTGGCCATCAAGGGCAACATACCGACAAACAGCATCAATTGAAGCCTGGCGCCTAGCTCAACATGACTCCAGGGACGAGGTAGTTCTGAATCACCTTGCATCAACAGGATTAACGCCACCGCCCCAAATGAAAGCCAAAGGCCTGCTTCAAGAACAGCCAGCGGATGCAGGCTGACAATCACGACCAAAGCCAATTTCCACCTTTCCCACCCCGACAAGGGCCGAAGCATCCAACCGGCGATCACAAAAACAGCCAGCATCAACCAGGCACGCTGAACAGGTATCCCCCAACCCGATAGCCATGCATAGCTGCCGGCAATCAGCAAGGCTGTCGCTGATGGAAACATGTACCAGCCAACATGGCGCCAGCCAAGCAACAATGTCGGCAGTTGCAAGAGCCGTCCCAGCCCCCAGCCCAGTGCGGCCACCACAGCCACATGCAAACCACTGACGACAAAGAGGTGAGCCGTTCCAGTAACCTGTAGAATCCGCCATTGATCGGGAGAGATCTGACTGCGATCCCCCAGTACAAGCGCCCTGAACATCACTGCGCTGGCTGCCGGGAAAGCATCCTCAAAATATGAGGCAAGTCTTTGCCTAAGATTCCCAAGCCCCGGCTTTACACTTAAATGAGACCTGATCTCCTTTATGTAACCTCGGGCATCAATTCCATTGGCAAGGTAATAGCGTTCAAGATCAAACGCGGAAGGGTTGCGCAAACCACCCGGCGACTTCAAGCGGATAAGCATTTCAAGCTCATCCCCCTCGTACAAGGTGTATTCCTGCCCATAGTAGGTTGCACGAATAAGTCTGAGAGATTTCACTTCTGAAGCCAGCTCAGCGGAATTAATTGGCTTCAACAGCAGTACATAACGCCCATTTTGATAGCGGGGCAAGTCGACAATTTCTGCTGTAAAAACATAATCGCTTGGGGAGTGCTCAAAACGATGCGCAAGTTGCCAATGACCGTACAAGGTCGCAACCAGCAGCCCCATCACGAAAGGGAGTACTAACCGGCGAATGCCGTTCGACATAAGGACTGGTAGGGCAAGTGCCAACAGCAACCAGGCCCATGACAATGCAGGTACGAAGGTAACTGCCAGAATTCCAAACAGATAAGCGATCATCCTTGATCCTTACGGTTGGCTTAATGAAGTTCTGGCGGCATAATGAGCCCACCTGTCAGAACTGGTAAGTCTGTCTCAATGCCACGCAAGCTGATTAAAAAATACATGCCGGATGAACAGATGCTTAGATCGCATCGTCATCTCAGCTGGCTTGGCCGACACCTGCATGATCCCAACCTTTGGCATCTGACCCGCAAATCCGTTGCGCGTGCCTTTTTGGTGGGGATACTGTGTGCATTCATGCCCATCCCGGGGCAGATGATCGTGGCAGCTTTACTCGCACTACTTATGTCGAGCAACCTTCCAATTTCGGTTGGACTGGTCTGGATCACCAATCCCTTCACCATGCCACCCATATTTTATGCCTGCTACCGTCTCGGCATATGGATCCTCGGAATGGAGTCCAGTCTTGGGCAAAACTGGTCCTGGGACCTGGAGACCATTCAGGCAGAGTTCGCTTCAATCTGGTGGCCCTTACTCCTGGGAAGCATGGTTTGCGGTCTGGTTTTCAGCCTGCTCGGCTATTTAACGATTAGCCGCTTCTGGATCTGGCACGTCAATAGAACCTGGCGCAAACGCGTACAGCTGCGCAATAAACGCAAAAACAAAAACCGCTAACCTAGCCCCGAAACTCGCTCAACTCCCCATCGACCAGCTCGAGCGCACGCCCCATCTGCCCTGCCAACTGCATGTCATGCGTCACAATGACAAATGCGGTATCCAAAGTCTCGTTGAGCTCATTGAGATAGCTTTGCACATCTTCGGCCGTGTGACGGTCCAGGTTTCCCGTTGGCTCGTCCATCAGGACACAGGCTGGCTCATTGACCAATGCACGCGCGATTGCCACACGCTGTCGCTCACCGCCACTCAATTGTGCCGGTTTGTGCCGCACGCGATGCTGCAAACCAACCCGCGCCAGCAGCGTAGCAGCCCGCTCACCCGCCTCCGCGCTAGAGTGTCCTGCAATCAGCAATGGCATTGCCACATTTTCCAGCGCAGTAAATTCGTGAAGCAGGTGATGAAACTGATAAACGAAACCCAGCTTTCGGTTGCGAATACTTGAACGCTGACGTTCGCTAACGCCGTACAGCGATTGCCCGGATACGACAACTTCACCGGCGTCCGGCTTATCCAGCCCGCCCAGGATATTAAGCAATGTACTCTTGCCACTGCCCGAACTGCCAACGATGGCCAAACGCTCGCCCTGCGCCACCGCAAGCTCGATGGATTTCAGAATATGAATCGGCTGACCCGCTTCCTGATAGCTCTTATCAATACCATGACAGGTCAAAACGGCCTCATTCATAACGCAAAGCCTCCGCCGGTTGAGTTCGTGATGCGCGCCAGGCCGGATACAGTGTTGCAACAAAACTGATGGCCAAGGCTGCACTTGTAATCAGGCCAACATCGGACCAGATCAACTGGGATGGCAGGTAGCTGATGAAATACACATCGGCGGACAGGAACTGGATTCCCAGTGCTCGCTCTATCCAGGCCACAAGGTCTGTCACGGTCAGTGCAAGCGTTACACCCAGCAGTACCCCAAGCGCGGTGCCAATCACACCGATCAGTATGCCCTGCACCATAAAGATTCGAAGAATGACCGCCGGAGTAGCCCCCATTGTTCTCAGTATGGCAATGTCGGACTGCTTGTCGGTCACAACCATGACCAATGTTGACACAATATTGAAAGCCGCTACGAAAACGATCAACAACAACAGCAAGGCAATCATCCGCTTTTCCATCTGGATTGCCTGAAACAGATTACCGTGACTGCGAGTCCAGTCGTTGACATAGAGAGGTCGGGACTGCGTCTGAGCAATAGCACGAGCCTGAGCGGGCGCCGTAAATAGATCGTCAAATTTGACTCTCAACCCATCGACATGACCAGCAGGCATACGCTTGATTCGAGCCGCATCTGCCAGATGAATATAGGCGAGATTCGCATCCAGCTCGGCACCCACCGAGAACACTCCAACCACATCGAAGCGCTTTAGCCTTGGAATAACACCGGCGACACTGATCGATGCCTCAGGCAACACCAGTGTCACCTTGTCACCAACCCCTGCTCCCAGATGACGCGCCAACAGTTCCCCCAGCACGATACCGTAGCCACCCAGCTCAAGCTCGGACAGCTTGCCCTGCTGCATGTGCCTGTCGATGATGGAAACAGTGGACTCAAGCTCGGGATCAATTCCGTTTACCAGGACGCCCTGAACCCGACCGCGACTGGTCAGCATGCCCTGCGCCTGAACATAAGGCGCAGCACCTTCCACACCGGGTTGATTCAACACCTGCTGACGTAGAGTACCCCAGTCTTCAAGTCCATTCTCGGCGTAACCGGCCAGAGTCGCATGGGGCACCATACCCAGAATGCGTTGCCGCAACTCACGGTCAAAACCATTCATGACCGATAGCACAACAATCAACGCCGCCACACCCAGCATCAAGCCAAGCATGGACACCAGAGATATAAACGAAATGAAATGGTTGCCGCGCTTCGCTGCGGTATAGCGCAAGCCGACAAATATCGATAATGGTCTAAACATGGTGCAGGATTAAATCACAGTTATTGTGCAAGCTCTAACAGATTCGAAAAATTACTGACCCTTTCCCCATCGCTGTTGCAACAGAGCAACATCATGCTTATTAGCAACGATCAGCGCAGCTGTTATGATGCACTTCAAGCACCCCATAACCACGTAGAAAGTAAACATGAGCCTCAAGCCCCTCGATACTCCCCACCCCAGACTTTACCTGCTGGCAACAGCTGTCGGATTTGTCGGCCTTATAGTCTGGTTTTATGTCGGTCGCGAGCTGGGAGTACTGCAATGGATCGTTGATTTCTTCCCCGCATCTCACGCTGGTGCAGGACTGATGATTGCGATCATGTTGATGATGACCCCAGGGTTTTTGCTGTGGAAATTCTATAATCGCTGGATTGAGTCCAGACTAAAGGTCAAAGGACGCTTTCTTGAAGATGAGGTCTATTTACCGCCAAAAAAGGATAAAAAAAACCAGAGCTGAACGCTCTGGTTTTTTTATTGCGCCTGCCGCTTTACAGATTGGCAATACGGTTGAGACCGGAAATCGCCGCAACTCGGTAGGCCTCTGCCATAGTCGGATAGTTGAAAGTGGTGTTGATGAAATACTTCAGTGTATTGGCTTCACCATCCTGACGCATGATTGCCTGACCGATATGGATGATCTCGGATGCCTGGTCACCGAAACAGTGGATACCCAGAATCTGCAGCGTCTCACGATGGAACAGAATCTTCAGCATGCCCACTGGCTCACCGGAAATCTGCGCACGAGCGGTGTCCTTGAAGAACGCCTGGCCCACTTCATAAGGAATACACTCGGCGGTCAACTCTTCCTCGGTCTTACCGATAGAACTGATTTCAGGAATCGTATAAATACCTGTCGGCACGTCATTAATGTAGCGGAAGTCATCAGCAGAAAGCATGTCCGCAGAAGCTGAGCGCCCCTGATCCAATGCAGCAGATGCAAGGCTCGGCCAGCCAATAACATCGCCCACAGCATAAACACCTTCTGCCTGGGTACGATAATGCTCGTCCACCGTCAGCTGACCGCGACTGTTGGCTTCCAAACCGATATTCTCGAGCCCCATACCCGCGGTATTGCCGGTACGGCCGTTACACCACAGGAAGGCATCGGCACGGATACGCTTCCCGGACTTCAGCGAGATGGTGACCCCATGCGCATCACCGGTAACGGACTCGTAATCCTCGTTATGACGGATTTTCACGGCATTGTTACGAAGGTGGTAACTGAGCGCGTCTGAAATTTCGTCATCGAGGAATGACAGCAGACGATCTCGCATGTCGATCAGGTCAACCTTAACACCCAGGCCACTGAAGATTGAGGCATATTCACAGCCAATGACTCCTGCACCAAAAATCACCAGTGTGCGCGGTGTATGGCTCAGCTTGAGAATGGTGTCAGAGTTGTAGATACGCGGGTGACTGAAATCGATATCCGGTGGGCACCAGGGTGTTGAACCGGTGGCGATCACAAAGTTTTTCGACCGCAAAATTTCGCGTCCACTGTTACGACCTTCAACCTGGATCTCACCCGGCTTGAGGAAGTTTGCGTGACCGAAGAAAACATCTATACGGTTACGTGCATAGAAGTTCGTACGCAGCATGACCTGGTTGGAAATGACCTTCTCGGCACGCTTCAGCACCTTCGGGAAAGAAAACCAGCGAGGCTCACCAATGTCACGAAACATCGGGTTGGTATTGAACTCTATGATCTGTTTGACAGAATGACGCAGTGCCTTAGACGGGATGGTTCCTTTATGGGTGCAATTGCCGCCAACGGTATCCTGCTCCTCGACAATTGCCACCCGTCGGCCCTGCTTGGCCGCATTGATAGCAGCCCCTTCACCAGCGGGACCGGAACCGATCACCACGACATCATAGTCATATACAGCCATTACTTTCCCCTTAGTTGATCAAAACCAATGCTGACCCAAGTAAATCGCGGCCGAACACCAGCTTAAAGATCCCTGTTACAACAACAATTAACCTTTAGATTTAATCTCATATGCAAGATCTGCAGGCGCGCTAGATGCAGTACGCTCCTGCTCTTCATCGCACTTGTTGGGATCACCACCGCAGATATCACAAACCGTATCCATACCCAATGAAGCCATGCCGCCACAGGACCCTGCAATCGGCTTACGACCCAGCAATACACCAACTGACATGGCAATTACAATCAACAACAATGCCGCAAATGTCAGAATCATCGTTTCCATTATTACCTCCCAATGGACGCTTGCAGATAAGGCGCAAACCCGGGTGTGAATCGAGTAACGAAACCCTCGTCCGCCTTACTGATGAACAGGGCTTTGATTCCCTGTTCGAGTGCAAAATTGTAACCTTGTTCCTCGCCCATCACCATCAGGGCCGTTGCTAATGCATCCGCTTCTGCGCAGGTATCCGTGATAACAGTAACAGACGCCAGCCGATGCCGGATGGGATAGGCTGTTCTCGGGTCAATGGTGTGGGAATAGCGAACACCATCTTCCTCGAAGTAATTCCGATAGTCACCTGATGTCGCGACAGCACCCTGTTCAATACTGATAACCTGTTGCACTTCACGGGCACCTGCATGTGGCGCTTCAATGGCTAAACGCCAAGGCTCACCACCAGGTTTAACACCCTTGACGCGCAGCTCTCCACCGATTTCAACCAGATAGCGCTGAATACCGTGTGACTCAAGCAACTCTGCCAACTGATCAACACCATACCCCTTGGCAATAGCCGACAGGTCAATGTATTGATCATGTTCCTTCATCAACATCGAGTTCGCAGGATCGATGTGAACATACTGATAACCAACCTTGCTGCGCAAGCGATCCACCTCGGCCTGATCAGGCTGGTGCGTAATTCGCCCATCTGGACCAAACCCCCACAGATTAACCAAGGGTCCAACCGTGACATCGAAGGCACCGCTGGTCAGATCACTGATTTCAGCGGCCAGCAGCAGCACTTCCTGCAATTCTGGACTGATGGTCTGTAACTGCCCTGCCTCGGCCAGGTTAAGCCTGGACAGTTCGGAGTCGTCGATGTATGTCGACATCTGCTGATTAATTCGGGCCAGTAGTGCACCCGCTTCACGACGAACAGGAACCAACTGACTGTCATCAGCTGCCACCCATTTCATGCTGAAACTGGTCCCCATGGTCAAACCCTGGAAGCTGACAACCTGCTCCCTGGGGGAAGGACTACAGCCCAGCACCCCAAAAACAAAAACGGCCAGCAGCGAAGCTGCCAGCCATTTTGTCAGACGCATCTGATTAGCCATCGATATCAGCCACCGAAATCATCCAGCAGGATATTTTCAGGCTCGACACCGAGATCCTCCAGCATCTTGATCACAGAAGCGTTCATCATGGGCGGACCACACATGTAGTATTCGCAATCTTCCGGCGCTTCGTGATCACGCAGGTAGTGCTCATACAGCACGTTATGGATAAAGCCGGTGTAACCAGTCCAGTTATCTTCCGGCAGCGGATCGGACAGCGCCAGATGCCATGTGAAGTTCTCGTTCTCTTCCGCCAGCTTGTCAAACTCTTCGACATAGAAGGCTTCGCGCACGGAACGAGCACCGTACCAGAAGGAAATCTTGCGCTTGGACTTCAAGCGCTTGAGCTGGTCGAAGATGTGTGAACGCATCGGCGCCATGCCGGCACCACCACCGATGAAGACCATCTCATTATCGGTATCCTTGGCGAAGAACTCACCGAAGGGTCCGTAAACAGTGATCTTGTCACCCGGCTTAAGGCTGAAGACGTAAGAAGACATCTGACCTGGCGGGATGCCCTGGCTGCCCGGAGGCGGTGACGCGATACGGATGTTGAACTTAACCAGACCACGCTCTTCCGGGTAGTTTGCCATGGAGTACGCACGGATAACCGTTTCATCCACCTTGGACACAAACTGCCACATGTCGAACTTGTCCCAGTCGCCGCGGAACTCGGGCTGGATATCGAAATCCTTGTAGTTCACCACGTGCGGCGGCGCTTCCAGCTGAACATAACCCCCAGCACGGAAGTCCACGTTCTCGCCTTCCGGCAGACGCAGGGTCAGCTCCTTGATGAAGGTCGCCACGTTCGGGTTTGACTCAACGGTACACTCCCACTTCTTCACGCCGAAAACGTCGTCTTCAACGTGAATTTTCATGTCCTGTTTTACAGCAACCTGGCAGGACAGACGCCAGCCTTCCTTGCCCTCACGCAAAGTGAAGTGCGACTCTTCGGTCGGCAGCATGGAGCCACCACCTTCGAAAACCTGGCACTTGCACTGCGCACAGGTACCACCACCACCACAGGCAGAGGCAAGAAACACACCCTTGTCAGCAAGGGTCTGCAGCAGCTTGCCACCCGCTGGAACGGTGATCGACTTCTCCGGATCATCGTTGATCTCGATGGTCACATTGCCGGAGCTGACCATCTTGGCTCGAGCTGCGAGAATCACGGCAACCAGTGCAAGCACCACCGCCGTAAACATCACAACACCGAGGATAATGACTTCTGTATTCATCAGTTTATCCTATCCTTTAAGCTTCCCGTGCCGACCGCTTACAGCTGAACGCCGGAGAACGACATGAAGCCAAGAGACATCAGACCCACAGTGATGAAGGTGATGCCCAGGCCACGCAGACCGTGCGGCACGTCGCTGTACTTGAGCTTCTCACGGATACCCGCAAGAGCAGCAATTGCCAGCGCCCAACCGATACCAGCACCTGCACCGTACACAACGCTTTCGCCGAAGCTGTAATCACGCTCTACCATGAACAGAGCAGCACCCATGATGGCGCAGTTCACGGTGATCAGCGGCAGGAACACACCCAACGCGTTGTAAAGCGACGGTACGAACTTGTCCAGGAACATCTCCAGAATCTGCACGATCGCGGCAATTACACCGATGTAGGAGATGTAACCCAAGAAGCTCAGGTCGACTTCAGGATAACCGGCCCAGGCCAGTGCACCTTCACGCAGCAGATAGTTGAAGATCAGGTTGTTGACCGGGACCGTGATAACAAGCACCACGATTACGGCAATACCCAGACCAATCGCTGTCTGAACCTTCTTCGAGATCGCCAGGAAGGTACACATCCCGAGGAAGAAAGCCAGCGCCATGTTTTCGACAAAAATTGCCTTAACAGCAAGGCTGATCAGCTGTTCCATGATTTACGCAGCCTCCTTCTTGGTATTCGGCGCCATTTCGAAATCAGGTTTCTCGACCTGCTCCGGCTTCCAGGTACGGATGATCCAGATAAAGATACCGATCAGGAAGAATGCGCTCGGCGGCAATAGCATCAGACCATTACCCTGGTACCAGCCCCCGTTGTTGACCAACGGCAGAATCTCGACACCGAAGAGTGAGCCTGCACCGAAGAGTTCGCGGAAGAAACCGACGAAAAGCAGTACCACACCGTAGCCCAAACCGTTGCCGATACCGTCCATGAAACTGGCCATGGGCGGGTTTTTCATAGCATAGGCTTCTGCACGACCCATCACGATACAGTTGGTAATAATCAGACCAACGAATACCGACAATTGCTTGGAGATCTCATAAGCGAACGCCTTGAGAATCTGGTCAACCACAATTACCAGCGACGCAATGATGGTCATCTGCACGATGATACGGATATTGCCCGGGATGTGGTTACGGATCAGCGACACGAAGAAGTTGGAGAATGCCGTAACAGCGGTTACTGCCAACGTCATTACCAGGGCGGTCGCCATATTGGAGGTAACGGCCAGCGCAGAACATACACCCAGGATCTGCAAAGCGATCGGGTTGTTCTTGAAAATTGGCGTTACCAGAACGTCTTTAGTATTGGACATGGATTAAGCCTCCCCTGCACGCAGGTTGTTCAGGAACGGCGCATAGCCATTCTCGCCCATCCAGAACTGAACCAGGTTTGTCACGCCGTTGCTGGTCAGCGTCGCACCGGACAGACCATCAATCTTGTACTCGGCATTCGGTGTTGAAGCATCAACAGCACCCTTGATCAGGCCAATCTGGGGATCTGTAGTATCTTCGCCATACACCTTCTTGCCAGGCCACAGCGCTTTCCAGGCAGGGTTATCCACTTCCCCACCCAGACCTGGGGTTTCAGCGTGAGAGTAGAAGCCCAGCCCCACAACGGTATTCAAGTCACCTTCCAGCGCCAGGAAACCGTAAAGGGTAGACCACAGGCCCTTGCCATGAACCGGCAGGACCACTTTTTCTACAGAACCATCAGCACCCTGAACCAGGTAGACCGGTTTGATATTGGCCTGGTACTTGATACCGGCAATATCGTCTTCACGAGCAAGCTTGGTGCCCTGCTGAGGATCTTTAGCAGCCTTGGCTTCGTCGTAACCGGCAGGCACATCAACAAACTTGCCACTGTCCAAATCGACGTACTTGGTCGTGATCTGCTGGAACAGTTCATCAATGCTCTTGCTCGGATCAGAGATGCCGGCGGCTGCAAGGATATTGCTCTTACGGTCGAGTTCCTTGTTCGCGACCTGCTTGGGCTTCAGAATCACTGCTGCCGCTGATACCACTACTGAGCAGATTACGCACAGCAGGATGGTCACCAGCAGAGTTTTGCCCATAGTATCGTTATTAGCCGACATTACGCTTCATCCTCCGCTTAATGTTCGCCTGAACAACAAAGTTGTCGATCAGCGGTGCAAACAGGTTGGCAAACAGAATCGCCAGCATCATGCCTTCCGGGAAGGCCGGGTTGGCAACACGGATCAGCACCACCATTACACCGATCAGCGCACCAAACACCCACTTGCCGGTATTGGTCATGGACGCAGAAACCGGGTCTGTGGCCATGAAGATCATGCCGAAGGCAAAACCACCCAGTACCAGATGCCAGTAAAACGGCATATTGAACATCGGATTGGTTTCGGAGCCGATCAGGTTGAACAGTGTCGACATGGCAACCATGCCAAGGAACACCCCTGCCACAATGCGCCATGCAGCGATACGGGCAAACAGAATCACCGCGCCGCCGATCAGGATTGCCAGTGTAGAGGTCTCACCGACGGAGCCCTGAATGGTGCCGATAAAGGCATCAAACCAGGTCACATTGGCATTCAGGATCGCTTCCACACCACCCATGGCCGCCAGGCCCAGCGGAGTAGCGCCAGAGAATCCATCGACAGCTGTCCAGATCGCATCACCGGACATCTGCGCCGGATAGGCAAAGAACAGGAAGGCACGACCCGTCAGCGCCGGGTTCAAGAAGTTTTTGCCGGTACCACCGAAAACTTCCTTACCGATGACAACGCCGAAACTGATACCCAAAGCAACCTGCCAGAGCGGAATGGTCGGCGGCAGGATCAGCGAAAAGAGCACGGAAGTGACGAAGAAACCTTCGTTTACTTCATGTCCACGCTTCATGGCGAACAGCACTTCCCAGAAACCGCCCACTACAAATGTAGTGATATAGATCGGCAGCCAGTAGACAGCACCATGAATGATGTTGTCCCAAATACTGTCCGGGTTGAATCCGGTCAAAGAAGCGGCAAGCGCGCCACGCCAGCCAGTGGACTCAGCCAAGCCCAGTTCGGCCATGGCAGTGTTGGCCTGCAGACCAACGTTGTACATGCCGAAGAAAATTGCCGGGAAAGTACACAGCCACACCAGAATCATGATGCGCTTAAGGTCAACGCCATCACGCACATGCGCAGCAGTTTTGGTCACATGACCCGGAGTATAGAAAATGGTATCGACCGCTTCGTAAAGCGCATACCAGTTTTCGTATTTGCCGCCTTTGTGGAAATGCGGCTCCATTTTATCCAGAACGGTTCTCAAACTCATGACCAGCCTCTCTTACGCCTCTTTCTCGATGCGCGTCAGGTTGTCGCGAAGAATCGGACCGTACTCGTATTTGCCCGGGCACGCGAACGTGCAAAGGGCCAGGTCCTCTTCATCCAGCTCAAGACAGCCGAGCTGCATCGCGGTCACGATATCGCCGGTCACCAGTGCACGCAGCAACTGTGTCGGCAGGATATCCAGCGGCATCAACGCTTCGAACTGACCTACGGGAATCATCGCCCGCTCGGATCCGTTCGTGGTTGTGGTGAAATCGAACTTCTTGCCGGGCGTAAAAATGGACGCAAACATGTTCAGCACTGAGAACTTGTCGCTGCCCGGTGCAATCCAGCCCATGAAATCACGGCTATCACCTTCCAGAAGCACACTTACCTGGTTGGCATAACGACCCAGGAAAGCATAGGGACCGTTAGCAGCACGACCATTCCATACAGAACCGCTGATGACACGATTCTTGCCGGCTTTCAGGCTACCCGAACAAAGCTCTTCTGTAGAAGCACCCAGACGAGTGCGCAGCAGACGTGGTTTTTCAACCTGTGGACCAGCCAGAGCGACAACACGGTCAGTCGGCAGTCGACCTTCAACGAACAGCTTGCCGATTGCAATCACGTCCTGATAGCCGATCGCCCAAACGGTCTTTTCAGCGGATACCGGATCCAGGAAATGGATGTGAGTACCTGCATTACCTGCAGGGTGCTTACCGGCAAACTCTTCAACACGAACGCCGTCCACGGAAGGAACGTTGGCACCGCCAGCCTTGCACAGGAACACCTGCTTGCTGCCCATGCGGGTCAGCAACGTCAGACCGTTCGTGAAAGCTTCTGCCTGCTCATTGATGATCAGCTCGGGATTAGCTGCCAGCGGGTTGCTGTCGATTGCTGTAACGAAGATAGAGCTGGGAGTAGTACCGACCTGGGGCACACGGCTGAATGGGCGTGTACGGAACGCTGTCCACAAACCCGAAGCCAGCAGATTCTCTTCAATCTGCTCACGGGTCAACTTGCCCAACTCGGTCGCCGGGTAGCTGGCGAACTCGACAGACTCTTCCTGATCATCCAGTTCAATGACCACGGATTGCAGGACACGACGTTCACCACGGTTGATGGCACGTACAGTACCAGCGCCCGGAGCCGTATACTGAACCCCTTCTGTTTTTTTATCGGTAAAGATCACCTGACCGAGTTTTACCCGGTCTCCCTCTTTGACCATCATTGTCGGCTTCATGCCGATGTAATCCTGGCCAAGCAGGGCCACAGTGCGAACCTTGGGACCATCCTGGATGGTCTGTTCAGGCGCACCTGCGATCGGTAGATCCAGACCCTTATTGATCTTGATCATTCGTCTCACCCAACTTTCAAAAAAATTCAGGAGGCTTTCCGCTGCTCATGCGAAGCCACGCAGCACACATAACGTGCCCCGCTGCTGCAGACCAACTGAAAGATTTCCCACCAAAAAATCCCTGCAAGTATAACCGAGTCGGTTGTCGTTTTGCTACAAACCACTGTTTTACTTAGGCGAATGGCTAATAGTTTGTATTAACTGAAATAGAATTTATATGAATATGCTTATAACCTTTTTAACCATTGCCTTGCGAACACAAAAAAGGCCGCTAAATAGCGGCCTTTTCATGTTGCTTCGATAATTAATGCTTGGCTTTAGGAAATGCATCCAGCGTGCATTTCGCCAGATGCTGAGCCATGCGAATAACCTGACAGCTGTAACCGAACTCGTTGTCGTACCATACGTACAGGACACAGCGGTTGCCATCGACGATGGTCGCCAAAGCATCTACAACACCTGCGGCACGAGAGCCGACAAAGTCAGAAGAAACAGCCTCTGGAGAGTTGCTGTAATCAATCTGCTTCTGCAGGTCAGAGTGAACAGCCGCATCACGCAGATAGTTGTTCAGCTCGTCCTTGGTGGTTTCCTTACCCAGGTTCAGGTTCAGGATTGCCATGGAAACGTTCGGTGTCGGAACACGGATAGCGTTACCGGTCAACTTGCCTTCCAGCTCCGGCAACGCCTTGGCAACAGCCTTGGCAGCACCGGTTTCGGTCAGAACCATGTTCAGCGCAGCTGCACGACCTCGACGATCACCCTTGTGATAGTTGTCGATCAGGTTCTGGTCGTTCGTGTAAGAATGCACAGTCTCAACGTGACCATTCACCACGCCGAACTGATCGTTAACAGCCTTCAGTACCGGCACGATCGCGTTGGTGGTGCAGGAAGCAGCAGACAGCACACGATCATCGTCAGAGATATCGTTATGATTCACACCCATAACGATGTTCTTGACGCCTTTACCAGGCGCAGTCAACAGCGCACGAGCAACACCCTTGGACTTCAGATGCAGGGACAGGCCCGCTTCGTCACGCCAGATACCGGTATTGTCGATTACCAGTGCGTTCTTGATGCCGTATTGGGTGTAATCAACCTGATCCGGACCATCAGCAAAGATCACCTGGATATAATTGCCATTGGCGATGATTGCGTTGTTTTCTTCGTCAACCTGGATGGTGCCTTTGAAGGAACCATGAACGGAGTCACGACGCAGCAGGCTCGCACGCTTCTCCAGATCGTTCTCCGCCTTACCCTTGCGCACTACGATTGCACGCAGACGCAGTGAGTGACCGCTACCGGCACGATCCAGCATCAGACGCGCCAGAAGGCGACCGATACGACCAAAGCCATACAGGACCACATCAGTGCTTTCGTGAGCTTCAGCAGGCTCGGTTGAAGCACCTGCCAGCTCGTCCTGCAGGAACGCCTGCAGAGTACGGCCGTTGCTTTCAGCGCGGAATTTTACCGCCAGCTTGCCAATATCGATGTGCGCATTGGTTACATCCATTTCAGCAACTGCTTCCAGGACGGGAAAAGTATCTACAACAGAGATCTCTTCACCTTCAACCTGGCGCACGAAACGGTGTGCTTTCAGAATGTCAATCACAGACCGCTTGACGATCAGACGACCGTAAACAGAAATTTCAATATTACGGTCACGGTACAGACGGCCAACCAGAGGGACCATTGCTTCAGCAATCGCTTCGCGGGCTTTCCAGTCTGCAAAAATCAGTTCTTGGCTCACGGGGTAACTCCGAAATTGTCATCGCTCAATTTGGGTGCGCGCATTATCCTCTTTTCGGCGATCCGGAGCAAACCCATGATCGTAGACTTTGGTCCCTATCTGTTTACAACGGCTGCGCGCAACCGCTTCAACAGGTAAACTTTACTTTTTTGCAGGATCAAGGAGTCAGAGTTGTCTGCGGTATTCAGCATCCCTACCCCCAAAGGCCCGGGTGATCAAAAGCGACTTGGACAGGTTATCGGCAGTTCGACTGGACTATTGATCGAACAGATCAGTCGACAGCATACCGGGATGATTCTGCTGATCAGCCAGGATATGGAAAGCGCCGAACGTCTCATGCAAGAGGTTCGCTTTTTTTGTGGCGACCGCTTTCCCGCCACACTGCTGCCTGACTGGGAAACACTGCCTTACGACAGCTTCTCCCCTCACCAGGACATTATTTCCAGCCGCATTCAAACCTTACATCAACTGCCAGACCAACAGCGTGGTGTACTGGTTGTTCCTGCTTCTACCCTGATGCACAGACTGCCGCCAGTGAGTTTCGTCAGTGCTAATGCACTATTCCTTGAAACAGGACAACGGCTCGACAGTATCGCTCTGCGTCAACGCTTTACCGATGCTGGCTATCACGCAGTCGACACAGTATACGAGCACGGTGAATTTGCCATACGCGGGGCCATCATTGATCTCTTCCCAATGGGAGCCGATCAGCCTCTACGCATTGACTTGTTTGATGACGAAATCGACACCATTCGAACCTTTGATCCGGAAACGCAACGATCAATCGACAAGGTTGAGCGCATCCGCCTGCTGCCCGCCAGGGAATTTCCGTTTGATCAGAACGCCATTACACGTTTCAAACAGCGCTGGCGTGAACGTTTTGATGTCGATCATACCCGCTGCCCAATCTACCAAGACGTTTCCAGCGGCCTGACACCACCGGGCGTCGAGTACTACGCCCCCTTGTTTTTCGATGATACTGCAACCCTGTTTGACTACCTGCCGGACAGCACTCTGGTACTCCATGAACAGGCATTGAAAACCGCTGCAGATCAATTCTGCAAAGATGCCCGCTCACGGTACGATGAGCGCAGCGGGGACCTTCAGCGCCCCGTACTTAGCCCTGATGAACTTTTCCTGTCGACAGAGGAACTGTTTACTCAGTTGAAAAACCATCCGGTCATGCGCCTCAGCCAAGACCCAGAGGAGCTGAAACCCGGACGAAACAATCTGCCCTGCCTTGCGCCAGCAGAACTTGGCAGCAACGATAGTCAGTCTCCTCTGGCAGGACTTCAAGGGGCCATCAAGGAACATCCTCTGCCAACACTGATTTGTGCTGAATCAGCCGGTCGCAGGGAAGCATTGATTGAACACGCCCGCAAGGCCGGACTCAAGCTCACCGAGTGCACCGACTGGGACAATTTCGTTACCGAGCGCCCTTCTCTTGCCATCACCACCTTCCCACTTGAGCTGGGCCTGACGATCGATGGAGAGCTGCGCATTGTTACCGAAAGCCAGCTGTTCGGCCGACAGATCTTCCAGCGTCGCCGGCGCGAGAAAGAGCAGATTGATGCCGACCAGGCGATTCGGCATCTTTCCGAGCTGAGCATTGGCGCACCTGTTGTTCATATCGATCACGGTGTCGGCCGCTATCTGGGGCTACAGACCATCAACGTTGACAATCAGGCTGCAGAATTTCTGGTTCTGGAGTATGCAGACCAGGCCAAACTGTACGTCCCGGTTTCATCACTGCACCTGATTGGTCGCTATTCCGGGGCCAGCGACGAATCCGCTCCCCTGCACAAGCTTGGTACCGAACAATGGAACAAGGCCAGACGCAAAGCGGCTGAAAAAGTGCGCGACTCCGCTGCCGAATTGCTGGATATCTACGCCCGTCGCGCGGCTCGCAAGGGCTTCAGTTTCGATTGTACCGAAGAGGAATATCTTCGATTCTCCGCCAGCTTTCCATTTGAAGAAACGCCTGATCAGGCCAACGCCATCAATGCGGTGGTCAATGACATGCGAGCACCTTCCCCAATGGATCGACTGGTCTGTGGTGATGTCGGCTTCGGCAAAACCGAAGTTGCCATGCGCGCAGCTTTCATCGCGATTCAGAGTGGCAAACAGGTTGCCGTTCTGGTTCCCACGACCCTTCTGGCGCAGCAGCATTTTGAAAACTTTCGTGACCGCTTCGCAGACTGGCCTGTTGAGGTTGAGTTGATCTCACGCTTCAAGAGCGCCAAGCAGCAACAGTCCACCATAGAGGCACTGGGCGAAGGCAAGGTGGATATACTGATCGGCACCCACAAACTGCTGCAGGGTGATATTCGTTTCAGCGACCTGGGCCTGCTTATCATCGATGAAGAACACCGGTTTGGTGTTCAGCAAAAAGAACGACTCAAGTCACTTCGCTCAGAAGTCGATATCTTGACCCTGACCGCCACGCCAATTCCCCGTACACTCAACATGGCCATGTCGGGGATTCGAGATCTGTCAATTATCGCCACGCCACCGGCGCGACGGCTGTCGATCAAAACCTTTGTCCGCCAAAGCGAAAGGCCGATGATCAAGGAAGCCATACTGCGTGAGCTTCTTCGTGGCGGTCAGGTTTATTACCTGCACAATGAGGTCAAGACCATTGACAAGGTTGCCGCTGAGATCAGTGATCTGGTACCAGAGGCCCGCGTCGCCATCGGCCACGGACAAATGCGTGAACGCGAACTTGAGCAAGTGATGAGTGACTTTTATCACAAGCGCTTTAATGTTCTGGTCTGCACGACCATTATTGAAACCGGCATTGATGTCCCCAGCGCCAACACCATCATTATTGACCGTGCAGATAAGTTCGGCCTCGCTCAGCTGCACCAGCTACGCGGACGTGTTGGCCGCTCACACCACCAGGCCTACGCCTACTTACTGACACCGCCGCCAAAAGCCATGACACAGGATGCACTCAAACGCCTGGAGGCCATTGGTCAGTCCAGCACCCTTGGTGCCGGCTTTACACTCGCCACACACGACCTCGAAATTCGCGGCGCCGGCGAACTGCTTGGTGAAGAACAAAGCGGTCAGATGCAAAGCGTTGGTTTCAGTCTTTACATGGAAATGCTGGACCAGGCGATCAAGTCCATCCAGGAAGGCAAAACGCCAGACCTGGACAAGCCCCTGCATCATGGCTGCGAGATCAATCTCAACCTGCCCGCACTGATCCCTGAAGACTACATCCCGGATGTGCACAATCGGCTGATCCTCTATAAGCGCATAGCCAACGCTGAAAACGACTCTGCGCTCGACGAGCTTCAAGTTGAAATGATTGATCGTTTTGGCCTGCTGCCCGAGCCGACTAAAAACCTGCTTCGACTCACGCACATCAAACTGCGTGCCGAAACACTTGGCATCGTAAAACTGGATGCCGGTGACAAATCCGGGCGCATCGAGTTTGAAGCCGAACCAAACGTAGACCCCATGACATTGATCACCATGATTCAGCGCCAGCCGGACCGCTTCCGTCTGGACGGAGGCAACATATTGCGTTTTACTCAGCCAATGGAGAAAGTCGCATCCCGTTTTGAAGCGGTCGAGCGCCTGCTGACCCAACTGTCACCCAAGGAGAATTCGTAACTCATGGCCTTCCTTTTGCCCCGCTCGCTGGCACTGGCGGCGCTCACCTCTCTGCCTGCCACTGCTTTTGCTGCAGACCTGTTCAAGGTGGAAGTCGTGGTGTTCAGCCATGAAAACCCCAATAGCGTCGAGCAGGAATATTGGCCACAGCTGCCACCGCTGGACTTGAGTGCCAGCCTGTTTCCACAACCCTGGGATGGCTACCCCCTGAGCAGCTTTGAGGAGCTGCCACAAAACGATCTGGTACTGGGCGGACAGGCGGCTGCTCTTTCTCGAAGCGGCAATTACAAACTGCTCTACCATCGCGGATGGCTACAACCCGTTGGAGGCAAGTCCAGCGCCCGCTCCATCCGTATCAAGGTGGACTTCGACGACCTGCAACTGGATGGCAATATCCGCGTTTACAAGAACCGCTTTCTACATGCGCAACCCACGCTCGAACTGACAGCAAGCCCCATGTTGAATCAGGAGCAACCCGACGTATCTGGCTCTAATGTGGGTGATTCAGGGATTAAGACCCTCACACCGGTGGGTGAGCCGCTGGACCTGACCCAGCGCTGGAGAATGGAGCAGTCGCGACGCATGCGATCCAATGAAACGCACTACATCGACCACCCGCGCTTTGGCGTGTTGCTTCGCATTCGACCGGTCGATTCCTGATCAAAAAAGCGCGCGGCAGATCAAACCTGCTCGCGCGCATTTGCCATTTACATCACACCACCCGAGCGACGAACCTGTTCCCTGCCCTACTGGCTGGAAACGGAGGACACCAGTGCAGGTGCGGGTTCGGGCCCTTCCAGCCCTTCGAGATGCACCGTCTGAGTCGGGAATGCGAACTCGGCACCATGACTGAAAATGATATCGGCAATCCTCAGCATCACATCCTCTTTCACCTGATGATACTTGACCCACTGAGTCGTTTTGGTGAAGGTGTACACCATAAAATCAAGAGATGAGGGACCAAAACGGTTCAGGTGTACAATCAGGGTTTGCCGCGTATCGATTTCAGGATGCGCCTGCAGCATGCTGCGCACATCGTCAACAATCTGCTTCACTTTCGCTGCATCATCATAGCGCACACCGACATGCTCGTAGATTCTGCGGTTACGCATGCGGGAGGGGTTCTCAACCGAGATATTGGCAAAGGTCGCATTAGGAACATATAGGGGCCGCTGATCGAACGTCCGAATACGCGTCAAGCGCCAGCCGATATGCTCAACTGTCCCTTCGATATCCTTGTCAGGTGAGCGTATCCAGTCGCCCACTCTGAAAGGCCGGTCCATATAAACCATGAGGCCACCGAAAAAGTTGGCCAGCAGATCCTTGGCGGCAAAACCGACCGCAATACCGCCGATCCCCCCAAAGGCCAGAATGCCCGAAATGCTTACCCCTGCGGACTGCAGCAGGGTCAAACCTGCCAGAACCGCCACAACAAGGCGCAACAGTTTGGCTACTGCATCGGCCGTGGTGCGATCCACCTGTCTACGCCCTTTGACCGGTGTCGTGAAATAGGTCTCTGCCGTCGTGATAAAGCGCAGCACCCCCCAGGCAACTAGCAGAATGGCACCAAAACGACGCAGGCCGGCACCGAACTCGGTGCTGACCGGAAGTCCATTACGGCTAAAGATTTCAAGCAGCAGCGAAAGTCCGATTACCCAGATCAATAGCCGAAGCGGCGTCCGAATGGACTTCAAAAACAATTCATCCCATACCGGGGCCTTTTTGCTCAGCCGCTTGATCAGTCGACCCGTAATCCAGTTGAAACCGACAGTCAATATCCAGACCAGCGCCACCACAACGGTGGCCGCGACTTGCCAGGAATAGTCCACCAAACCGGGCCACCGGTTGAACAGTGGCGTCAGCAAAGGTTCGAGAAACTGCTCCAGCATCAGACCTCCTCTATGAGCTCTGCAGCCAGCAATCGGCTTTGTTGCAGACGTTCCTGATCAGGGATACGGGCGGGTCGAGCACGCATCCGGGCCAAGCGATGGGAGACCGCCACAGGGTGTTGCTGCAGATGTTTCAGCACCTCCTGAGCCCCATCGGGATGATTACAGACCAACACCATATCGCAGCCGGCAGCCAGAGCACGATCACAGCGCTCAGCATAACTGCCGGCCAGACTGGCTCCTTCCATGCTCAAATCATCACTGAAAATGACGCCATCAAAATGCAATCGCTGGCGAAGGATCTGCTGCAACCAAAAGGTCGAAAAACCTGCCGGAGCGGAGCAGGCTTGACGATAGACCACATGCGCCGGCATCAAGCCATCCAGACCACGACGAATCAATGCATCGAAGGGGCGAAGGTCCTGCTGCTCGATTTCATCAAAACTGCGCTCATCCACTGGAAGTTCGTGATGGGAGTCAGCTTCAACCCAGCCATGCCCGGGAAAATGCTTGCCGGTCGCAGCCATGCCGGCCTCGTGCATCCCGGCCATCAGACCTCCGGCCAGCTCGATCACGGCGTCGGTGCTTTGACCAAATGAACGGTCACCGATGACACTACTGCGCCCCCAGTCAAGATCCAACACGGGAGCGAAGCTGATATCGATGTCGTATTCCCGCAACTCGGTCGCCATCAGCCAACCAATTTCATGCGCCTGCGCAATTGCTCGATGAGGGTTTTCCAGCCAGCGTTTGCCCAGGACCGACATGGGGGGCAAGCGGGTAAATCCTTCCCTGAAGCGCTGCACACGCCCACCTTCCTGATCAACCGCCACGAGCAGATCCGGTCGCAAACTGCGAATGGACTGCATCAGCGAACGAAGCTGCTCCGGGTCTTCGAAGTTACGGCTGAACAGAATCAAACCGCCCACTTCCGGAGATTGCAGAACATTGGCCTCATCAGGAGTGAGCGCCAGCCCCTCCAGGTCCAGCATCAATACACCTGTAGTCATACGTGATCACTCTTCAATCAGAACGGGCGTTCCTGGTTGCACCTGGCTAAACAATTCGATCAAATCTGCGTTGCGCATCCGAATACAGCCGTGAGAACGCGGTGTGCCCATAGGCTCAGTGTCTGGTGTTCCATGAATGTAGATGTAGCGGCGCTGGGTATCCACCTTGCCGCCACGATTGAAACCTTTCTCCAGCCCGCAAAGCCAGAGTATTCGCGTCAGTATCCAGTCCCTTTCAGGGAATTGCTCCGAGAGCTCGGAACTATAGACTTCGCCAGTCGGGCGCCGACCAACAAAAACAGCGCCTTTGGGCTGATTACTGCCGATACAGGCACGAATATAGTGCTTTCCGCGAGGCGTGCACCCGGACCCCTCTTTTTCACCTACTCCCGCCAGCGCAGTTGACACCGGGTAACGTAAACTGACGTTCTCCGCGATTATCAGCTCAAGGGTTTGACGCGAAATTGAAATCTGGATCCGTGCAGGCATCAATGCCCCTGTTCTGGTGCTTGCATACCGGCACAAATGACCGGGATCATTCTCAACAAAATCGTCTCGACTTCGATCTCCTCGCGCTCATTCGGCTGATCCAGCGCCACCAGGGCATGCATGTTTGACAAGGTAAAAATGACGGACCCCATCAGAAAATGCAGTCGCCAGAAAAATTCTCGCTCACTCAACTCACGTGTATTTTCACGCAGATAGTGCAGGAAAACGGCAATGCGTTTGCCGTATTTCTGACGGATAAACTCCTGCAAATCCTGCTGGGAAGGCCGATAAGCCTGATCAAGCAAACGCATCAATACAGCCAATGAATAATCGGTACGATGATGGACTCGCACCAGAGCGACTGCGAGAACCTGGAGAAGATCTTTCAAGCCAGGGGCTGAGGATTTGGATCCGAGCTTTTCCAATCCCTCATCAATGGCATCACACAAAGGGCTCAGTGACTGCTCAGCCACTGAGTGGATCAATCCCTTCTTGGAACCGAAGTGATAGTTCACAGCTGCAAGGTTCACGTCTGCCAGTGCCGTAATCTGGCGCATCGTCGTTTCCTTAAACCCCTGCTCGGCAAAGAGCTTTTCCGCTGCCTGAACGATGCGTGTTGACGTATCGGCAGTCGGGCACATGAAGGTGTTATCTGCAGACATATTATTGGTACTTCCCCACTCGGGCCTAGGCATCTCAGCCATTCAGTCTAAGAGTTAACGTGACAACAGGCGACTGTTCATGACACGCTGCCACCACCGTAACAGCAAGCCATCAGTGGTTTTAACCGCCAGCTGCCCCAGCCGCTCCTGCAAGCCCATTTTGACTTCGTAATGCAGCTCGTAAACGTCATGTTCCTGACACAATTCAAACAGATAGTCATCACTGGTTGAGATGGCATCAATCAGCTGCTCATTCAATGCCCTGCGACCAAACCAGACTTCACCCGTCGCAACTTTTTCAACATCCAGCTGAGGCCGGTATTCCGCGACAAATGTTTTGAACAGGTCATGGGTATCTTCCAGCTCCTCAATGAACTTCTCTCGACCCTTGTCGGTATTTTCACCAAAAACCGTCAGCGTGCGCTTGTATTCTCCAGCCGTCAGCACCTCATAGTCCACATCATGCTTCTGCAGCAATCGATGAAAGTTGGGCAACTGAGCCACGACGCCAATAGAGCCAATCAACGCAAAGGGCGCCGCAACCAGATGATCGGCAATACACGCCATCATATACCCCCCGCTGGCCGCAACCCTGTCGACACATACTGTCAGACGGATTCCCTTGCTCTTGATCCTTTCCAGTTGAGAGCTTGCCAAACCGTAGGCATGAACGAGGCCGCCGGGGCTTTCGAGCCGAACCACCACTTCATCTTCCTTGTCTGCCATGGTGAGAACAGCCGTCACTTCCTCACGCAAGGATTCCACCGCAGAAGCGTGAATATCACCATCAAAACTGAGAACGAAGACTCGCTTACGCGGTTTCTCGGGCTCTTTGCCTTGCTTCAACGCTTTTTTCAGCGCCTTCGCATCGGCTTTTTCCTGCTTACGACGAGCCTTTTCATGCTGTCGAGCCAGGGCCTCGTCAACCACAACCGCTTCAATATCGGTTTTCATATCCTCAAGGTGATCATTAAGGCTTTTTACCTCAATGTGCCCTTCGCGGTGCTCACGACGACGCTCAACCAAGGCGCCGATCCCGCCAACCAGCAAAAACACACCCAGGATCAGGGTGATCAGCTTGGCCAAAAAGAGTCCATATTCTACAAAAAAAGCTGTCAATCTATCTCTCCGCTAGAGCACAGGGATTCGCTTCAAAGTCCGGGGTACTGTAACATAAACCCGATACAGATCATGCCTATATGTACATCAGGACCGAGCAACCATGAATTCGCCTCTGACGCTTGAACGCATCGTTAACAAGCTGCCGGAAAAGTTCAACCCCGACCAGGCTAAAGGCCTGAATGCGGTCTTCCAGTTCCGCATCTCGGATGCCGAGCCTTTCTTCATCAGCATCGATGACCAGAACTGCCAAAGCAGCTTTGGTGAGCATGAGGACCCCAACCTGGTTCTGCACCTGGACGAGAGCACACTGATCCGTGTGATCACCGGCGAACAGGACGGCATGAGCGCGTACCTCAAGGGTCAATTGCGAGCCGAAGGCAACGTCATGCTGGCAACCCGTCTGGGTAAGCTGTTCAGTCGCTAAGTGCTTCCTGCTCAGCAAAAAAACGGTCAATCAAGCGCCGTGAAATACTGAATGGAGGCGGCAAATCCGGAAGATCATCCCTGGAAAACCAGCCCGCCTCAAGTATCTCCTCACCGTCCGGCACCAACTCTCCGCCAGCATAATCGGCAAAAAAACCCAACATCAACTGATGGGGAAAAGGCCAGGACTGGCTGGCAAAGAACTCCAGGTTATCCACCTCGACACCCACCTCTTCACGTACCTCACGCCTGACAGCGGCTTCTGCAGTTTCGCCTGCCTCGATAAAACCGGCCAGGGTGCTGAAACGCCCCGGTGGAAAACGCCCTGAGCGACCCAGCAGACACTGCTGACCACGGCGCACCAGCACGATGACACAGGGAGATATGCGTGGATACTGCACCAGCCCACAGGCACGACACTCACGCGCGAGATCTTGTTCATGCGCTTCCAGAGTCCCACCGCAGCGACCGCAGAATCGATGCTGATCAAACCAGGTGGCAAGCTGGGCCGCGCGCGCAAGACGACTGTATTCACTCTCATCCTCAGCTTGCGCCAGGGCCTTGCGCAGACTCATCTCGGTCGTCATGCCAGCGGGACAATCCCTGAGCACTTTGAGCGCATACCCCTTTTCAAGTTGCAGGCAGCTCTCTACCTCCATGTCAAAGCAGGAGAGTTCGGAAGCATCAAACTCCAGCTTCTCGGCAAACCAAACCAGCTTACCGGCATAACACAGGTAAAAGCGCTCAGCTCGTACTGGCGACATCATGCCTCTTGCCCTTCCGTCTCCATACGACGCCAAACGGCACCATCACTTTTTTTGTCAAGCAGATCCAGAAAAGCGTCATGTTCGGCAAGCTCTTCCGCTGACGCCCGCAGAACTCGAAGTGTCAGTCCGGCGGCGTTTACACGGCGAATAGGCTCATCACCCGAGTCATCACCCTGCCCGGACTGTCCAAGCTGTAACGTGGTCTGCCCCCCTGTCAGAGCAAGATACACATCAGCCAGAATCTCGGAGTCCAGCAGTGCGCCGTGCAGTTCACGGTGCGAATTATCGATGCCGTAGCGGCGACACAAGGCATCAAGACTGTTGCGCTGCCCCGGGTACTTCTTCCGTGCCAGCGCCAGCGTATCCGTCACCGTGCAGATCTGCTCCATGCGCTCGGCAAATCCGTTACGAGCCAACTCTGTGTCAAGAAAGCCGATATCGAAGGCCGCGTTATGAATGATCAGCTCGGCCCCGCGCACAAACTCTATGAACTCAGCTCCCAACTCGGCAAATTTTGGCTTGTCTGCGAGGAACTCATTGGTGATGCCATGAACTTCAATCGCCTCGGCTTCCACTTCACGATCCGGCTTCAGGTATTTGTGCCAGGTATTGCCCGTTAACTTGCGGCGCACCATTTCGACACAACCGATCTCGATGATGTTATGACCGGCTTCAGGGTCAATACCGGTCGTTTCGGTATCAAGAATAATCTGTCGAGCACTCATGACTTGCCGAACTCCTCTACACCTCGATTAGCCAACTGGTCAGCGCGTTCATTTTCAGGATGCCCACTGTGCCCCTTGACCCAACGCCAATCAATTTCATGCCGAACCACCTGCTCATCAAGCGCCTGCCACAGATCCTGATTCTTGACGGGTTGCCTGGAAGCTGTTTTCCAGCCATTCCGCTTCCATCCCGCCAGCCAACTCATAATCCCCTGACGCAAGTACTGTGAGTCAGTTGTCAGTATTACCTTACAGGGACGCTTAAGGCTGGCCAGCGCTGAGATAGCAGCCTGCAGCTCCATGCGATTATTTGTTGTTTCCGGCTCGCCACCGAATAATTCTTTTTCCTGCTCGCCATATCGCAGCAAAGCCCCCCAGCCCCCGGGCCCGGGATTGCCCTTACAGGCACCGTCGGTGAATATTTCTACAGCTTTCAAATCAATCATCCTCTGGCGGTCGGCTTCGGCTCGGCCACCGGCATGCCCAGTAATCGTTTCTGTTTCCATTCTGGCTTTAAAGGTGTCATGCCCACTACATCCTTTCTGGCCAACACCATCAAGACAGCACCGCTGTTGATGGGCAAGCGCCGACTGAAACACTCAAACGCCCCCAACCTACGCCGCCAGGACTCACTCTCCAGTGGCAAATGATGGCAGGCACTGCGCGTTTTCAACTCCGTCATCTCCAGCAAGCCCAGCCAGTCATGCAGGCGCCCCTGCCGGATAAGATGCCCTCCGGAAAGCGGAGGCACCCTGCGTCTGACCAATCGACAGAGCCCCCAATAGCTGGCCGGGTTAAAACTGAAACTCAACAAGTACCCCCCAGGCCTTAAAACCCTCGCAGCCTCCCGTAAAACCTGATGCGGATTATCGGCATAATCGAGGGCATGATGCAGGATCACCACATCAATTTCATTGGATACAACAGGCAACTCGGTCGGATTGGCAATCAGTGTGCGCGCATCAGCACCCAATTGCATCTGAGGAATCAGCATGACCTTGCGTGATACGGGACTGGCCGTAAAAAGACGCTGACGATGATCCCAGCCAACCTGGAGCAGATGATAGCCGAAGAGTGTTGGCAACACTTCCTCAGCAAATTCATGCTCACGCTGCAATAGCTCCTGGCCAAGCGGGCTGTCAAACCAGTGGCTGAGCAAGGGGATCAGCTGCGAATAAGGCAGTTGCTCAGTAAACTTCATGCTAAGTCCCCATCCGGCCTGAATGTAAAAACGTTTCAGTATACAGTACCCTCAAAGGGCTCTGAACTCGAAACACCCCCGTCCAATGCTGCAACCAACAGGAAAGCATCATGTTTATCGTCACTCCAATTCCTGCCTTCAACGATAATTATATCTGGGCACTGACCACCGAAGCCGACCTCGAGTCTGTCGTAGTGGTAGACCCTGGTGACGCGGAACCGGTTCAACAGTGGCTGACAAAGGAGCACCGAACCCTCAAGGGGATTCTGGTCACGCACCACCATAATGATCATACAGGCGGGGTCAAGTTACTTCGCGAGCAGTTTGATGTGGCTGTCTATGGTCCGGCCAACTCTCCCTTTGATGGCATTACCCACCCCATGAAAACGGGTGATCGCATTGTTCTACTGGACCATGAGCTGATCATCCATGAGGTACCCGCCCATACTCGCGACCATATCAGCTTTTTGCAGCCCAACACGACACCTCAATTGTTCTGCGGTGACACTCTGTTCCTGGCCGGATGCGGACGACTGTTCGAAGGTACTGCCAGGCAGATGCTGACGGCCATGCAGTACTTCTCATCCCTCAGCGATGATACAGAGGTCTATTGCACCCATGAATATTCGCTTGCCAACCTGGCATTTGCCGCCCATGTCGAGCCAGGCAACACAGACATTCAGGAGGCACGACAGACATGCCACCAACTGCGCCTGAACAACCAGCCAACCCTGCCATCGTCCATCGGACAGGAAAAGCGTATCAACCCGTTTATGCGCACCGACCACCCAAGCGTGGCTTCTGCAGCTGAGCACTTCTGTGGCAACCCGCTTCACTCGGAAGTAGAGGTGCTGGCGGCATTGCGAGAATGGAAAAACCAGTTCTGATTGACCCACCTTATCAGGGTCCATAGAATCATGTTTTTTAAGGTTATTTCAGGACTGAAATTCGATGCGACTTGTGCCTGCTGCCGTTATGGCTGCGACACTGGGGATACTACTCGCCGGCTGTCAAACTCAATCCGTAAAGCCCAACAGCCCGAAACCAGCCTCCCCTGAGGTGCGATCAGAACAGAAGTCCCAGGTCCGCACTTCAGCACCTGAGAAACCGCTGACTGAACTCAGTCTGTGGACCCTGACACGTCAGAACATGCAGTTGCCGCTGGATCTGGATCACCCGCGCATCCAGACCCAGCTAAACTGGTATCAACGCCACCCATCCTACCTTAAGCGGGTTTCTGAACGTGCCCAGCCCTACTACCACTTCATTCTCAACGAAGTGCTCAAACGCGGCATGCCGGCTGAAATCGCGCTGCTTCCAGTGGTTGAAAGTGCCTATGATCCTTTTGCCTATTCCCATGGCCAAGCCGCAGGCCCCTGGCAGTTTATACCTGGCACAGCTCGGCACTTTGGATTGAAGTCGAACTGGTGGTACGACGGCCGCCGCGACATTCTGGCTTCGACCGATGCAGCCCTGACCTATCTCGAGCAATTGCATAAACGTTTTGATGGTGACTGGCTGTTGGCTCTGGCCGCTTACAATGCCGGTGGCGGCAACGTGAACCGTGCAATCCGCCGTAATCGAGAGCAAGGCAAGCCGACCGACTTCTGGTCACTGGACCTGCCTCGCGAAACAGAAGCCTATGTCCCTAAATTGCTCGCAGTGGCCAGACTGGTCCGTGATGCTGACAAACTCGGCTTGACCCTGACCCCTATCGAGAACAAACCGCATTTTGATATTGTCGAAACCGGTGGCCAGATTGATTTGGCCCAGGTTGCCGAGATGGCAGACATGGAGCTCAAGGCACTGTACCGGCTCAACCCAGGCTTCAACCGCTGGGCAACAGACCCCGAGGGCCCCCATCAGCTCCTGGTTCCCATTGAGAAGGCAGATATGCTACGCACCAGGCTTGCCAAACTCCCACCCCAGCAACGCGTAAGCTGGCATCATTATACTGTCAAGGCCGGCGACACCCTGGGCGCCATCGCCAAACGCTTCAACAGTTCAGTCGCGGTCATCCGTCAGGGTAACAACCTCAAAGGCAGCAATATCCGCATCGGCCAAAGCCTGGTTGTGCCTAAACCCGCACGAGAAGCCAGCGATTACGCACTCAGTGAGTCCCAGCGCAAGCGTGCTCGCATGCAGCAGCTTGAACAACGACACAGCCGCAAGCTCTACCATGAGGTAGGCTCAGGAGAGAGTTTCTGGAGTATTGCGCGCAAATACGGCGTCGGCGTTCGAGAGCTTGCGGGCTGGAACCAGATGGCACCAGGCGACACCCTGCGCCCCGGTCAGAAACTTCTGGTGTTGAATGTCCGTCAGGAACAGGCCGAGATCGAATTGCCTGCCATGCCTGCCATGCCTGCTATGCCTGCTATGCCTGCTATGCCTGCTATGCAATCACGCGACATGACACGAAAAGTCGGCTACCGTATCCGCAAAGGGGATTCGTTGTCGCTGATCGCCAGTCGCTTTGGTGTTAGTGTCACTGACATTTTGAGCTGGAACCGTCTGGATGCTGACGACCTGTTGCGCCCGGGACAACCCCTGACGATTTACGTCAACATAGCGGATGCACGCTGAATCATGGACGCACTGAGTATCTTCATCATAGTCTTGTCTGTCATTCTGGCAGTGGCCTTCAAGTGGGTTCTGATCCGAAAAATCCGGCACTGGATGGATCAGGACCTGATTAACCAGCTTGCCGGTGGTAGCCAGGCTTTAAAGGACCGACTTCACGAGCACCATCAGCAACTGCTGACCCAGGGTGTAAAACGTTCAGAATTACATGAGCGGCTGCAAGAATTTGCCCGCGACAGCGAACCGGCACAGGATTGAACTGTCACAGGCTTTTGAAAACATTATAAAAATCAAACGCATGACCTGAAGGGGAAAACCGTGTCCTGCTCAGTCACTACCCACCGCTACCTTCTTGCAGTTAGTACACTACTCATTGGACTGCTTTCCAATCTGGCGATGGCGACTGAATCCCGGCACGGGATCGCCATGCACGGCACGTTGAAATACCCTGCCGACTTTCAGCACTTTGACTACGTCAACCCCGAAGCTCCCAAGGGTGGCCAGCTGCGCGAAGCCTCCATTGGTACCTTTGACAGCCTCAATCCCTTTATCATCAAAGGCACGGTCGCGGATGGCACCAGCCTTATCTACGATACCTTGCTGGGTCGGGCACTGGACGAACCCTTCTCGCTCTATGGCCTGCTCGCTGAACACCTGCGTGTCGCTGACGACAGGAGCTGGATCGAGTTCGACTTGCGCCCTGAAGCCCGCTTCAGTGATGGCCAGCCAGTCACCGCCCAGGACGTGGTATTCACCTTCAACACTCTGCTGGAAAAGGGCAGTCCATTTTTCAAAAGCTATTACGCCGGCATCAACGAGATCAAGGCACTGTCAGATCGTAGCGTGCGCTTTGAATTCAGCGGCAGCACAAACCGTGAATTGCCACTCATTGTGGGTGAAATCCCCATTTTGCCTCGACATTATTGGCAAAACCGTGATTTCGAGTCACCGTCCCTGGAGGTTCCTGTAGGCTCTGGCCCCTACGCAGTCAGTCATATCGACCCGGGCCGCACCATCATTTACAAAAGGCGTGCCGACTATTGGGGATCTGAACTGCCAGTCAATCGCGGTCGCTTCAATTTTGACCAACGTCAGTTCGATTATTACCGGGACAGCACAGTCGCCCTTGAAGCGTTCAAAGCTGGCGAGTATGACTTCCGCAGCGAACATGCTTCCAAAGCCTGGGCAACCGGTTACACCGGCGCCCCTTTCGAGGATGGGCGCATTCGCAAGGAAGAGATCACGCACGGAAACCCGCGCGGAATGCAAGGATTCATCATGAATACCCGCCGCACCAAGTTTGAGGACAAGCGGGTTCGTGAAGCGCTGACCTACGCGTTTGACTTCGAATGGACCAATAAAAATCTGTTCTACGGCGCCTACACCCGGAGTAACAGTTACTTTTCCAATTCGGACATGGCTGCAAACGAACTGCCCAGCCCTGAAGAACTTGCGATCCTTGAGCCTGTGCGTGATCAGGTCCCTCCCGAGGTGTTCACTCAGGTGTACAAGGCTCCCAGTACCGATGGCAGCGGCCGTAACCGCCAACAACTGCGCACTGCCCTGCGCCTTTTGCAGCAAGCAGGCTGGACACTCGAGGGTGGCAAACTGGTCAATGCAGCAGGAGAACCCTTCCATTTCGAGATTCTGCTGGTACAGAAGGAGTTCGAACGCGTGGTCTCGCCCTTCATCCGCAATCTTGAACGCCTGGGCATCTCAGCCGATATTCGAATTGTTGATGTGTCACAGTATATCAATCGATTGCGCCAATTCGATTTTGACATGGTGGTTTATGGCTTCGGCCAGTCCAGTTCACCGGGCAACGAGCAGCGGGATTACTGGCATTCAGAAGCAGCACAGCTCCCGGGCAGCCGTAATCTGATTGGCATTCAGGACCCTGCGATCGACTACCTGGTAGAGCAGCTGATTGCAGCGCCCGACCGGGAACAACTGGTCTATCGTGCTCGAGCACTCGACAGAGTGCTGCAATGGAATCACTTTGTGATCCCGCATTACCACATCAGCGCATGGCGAATTGCCTATTGGGATAAATTTGAACACCCCAAGATCAGTCCAACTTATGATCTTGGCCTTGACACCTGGTGGATGAAGCCCTGATGGCCGCCTATATTTTCCGACGACTTCTGCTCATAATTCCTACGCTGTTCGGCATCCTGCTATTGAATTTCGTATTGGTTCAGTTTGCTCCCGGCGGACCGGTTGAGCAGACGCTGGCTCAACTTCAGGGGCTGGGGGTTACCGCTGGCAACCGAATTGGCAGCGGTCCACAGTCAGATATTGCTGCAGGCAGTCAGACCGAATCAGGCTACCGAGGCGCTCAGGGTCTGGACCCTGCTCTGGTCGCGGAGATCGAGCGGCTGTACGGATTCGACAAACCTGCCCATGAACGCTTTTACCAGATGCTGGTCAATTATCTCCAGTTCGATTTCGGCAAGAGCTTCTACAGCGATAAGACCGTAACCGAATTGATCATCGAAAAGCTTCCCGTATCGATCTCACTGGGCCTGTGGACTACATTACTGACCTACCTGATCTCTGTCCCTCTCGGTATTCGCAAGGCGGTTCGCGATGGATCAGCATTCGATGTCTGGACCAGCAGTGCCATTATCATCGGCTATGCCATCCCCAACTTTCTCTTTGCCATCCTGCTGATTGTACTTTTCGCTGGAGGCACCTACCTCGAATGGTTCCCCTTGCGCGGACTGACCTCACAAAACTTTCATGAACTGACCTGGTGGCAGCAGATTGGAGACTATTTCTGGCATATCGCTCTTCCCGTGCTGGCGTCGGTCATTTCCAGCTTCGCAACACTGACCATGCTCACCAAGAACTCTTTTCTCGATGAAATCAACAAACAATATGTGCTGACCGCCAGAGCAAAAGGGTTAAGTGAGAATGCGGTTTTGTATCGGCATGTGTTTCGCAATGCCATGCTACTGATCATCGCCGGGATGCCTGCGGCACTGATCGGCATCTTTTTTACCGGCTCCATGTTGATCGAGGTGATCTTTTCATTGGACGGCTTGGGCCTGCTCGGTTATGAAGCGGTCATCAACCGTGATTATCCGGTCATTTTCGGCACGCTGTACATTTTTACACTGGTTGGATTGCTGATGAAGCTGATCAGTGACATCACCTATACGCTGGTTGACCCACGTATAGATTTTGCCAGCCGGGAGGTCTGACGCATGACCTTGACTCCTATTCAGCGACGCCGCCTGCAAACCTTTAAACGCAACCGTCGCGGCTACTGGTCACTGTGGATCTTCCTGCTGCTGTTTGGGGCCAGCCTGTTTGCTGAATTGATTGCCAATGATCGCCCATTGATTATTAGCCACCAGCAACAGCTTTACTGGCCCCTGTTAAATGACTACACCGAAGTCGATTTCGGCGGCGAATTCCCACTTCCAGCCGACTATCGAGATCCTTACCTGCAAGAGCTGGTGGAGGACCAGGGTGGCTGGATGCTTTGGCCGCTCATTCGCTTCAGCTACAGCACGATTAACTACGACCTGGATCAGCCCGCCCCCTCGCCACCATCGGCCACCAACTGGCTGGGCACGGATGACCAGGGGCGTGATGTGTTGGCACGGGTCATCTATGGTTTTCGCATCTCCGTGCTGTTTGCACTCGCACTCACTCTTGCCAGTTCTGTGATCGGCGTCTGCGCCGGAGCCATTCAGGGGTATTATGGCGGCCGCATAGATTTGCTGTTTCAACGTTTCATCGAAATCTGGTCAGGCCTGCCGGTGCTTTTCCTGCTGATCATTCTTGCCAGTCTGGTACAGCCCAATTTCTGGTGGCTGCTGGGGATCATGTTGCTGTTTTCCTGGATGAATCTGGTCGACGTGGTCAGAGCCGAGTTTCTCCGTGGGCGTAACCTGGAATATGTTCGTGCGGCCAAAGCACTGGGCCTGAGCGACTTGCGGATCATGTATCGACACGTATTGCCAAACGCGATGATCGCAACCCTGACGTTCATGCCTTTCGTCTTCAACGGTGCCATCGTCACACTGACCGCGCTCGATTTCCTCGGTTTTGGCCTGCCTCCGGGCTCACCTTCATTGGGTGAACTGGTCGCTCAGGGCAAGGAAAACCTGCACGCGCCCTGGCTCGGAATCACCGCGTTCTGTTCTCTGGCGCTGATGCTGACACTGTTGATCTTTATCGGCGAGGCGGTACGCGATGCCTTTGACCCAAGGAAAGTCTGACATGAACCCTCCTCTCATCTCGGTCAAGCATCTTTCAGTTCAGTTCAGTGGTACTGATAACCCCGCCGTCAAGGATGTCAGCTTCGACATTGAGGCCGGCAAAACCCTGGCATTGGTCGGTGAGTCAGGTTCCGGCAAGTCAGTCACGGCACTGTCGCTCATGCGGTTGGTGTCGGAACGCCAGGTGAGCTATCCCAGCGGCAGTGTTCTCTATAACGGAGAGGACCTGCTCAAAGCTGATGAAGGGCAGATGCAGCTCATCAGGGGTAATCGTGTCGGTATCATTTTTCAGGAACCGATGACCTCACTTAACCCCCTGCACACGCTGGAGAAACAGATCAGCGAAACGATACGCCTTCACAAGGGCATTCGCCTGGCCGCCTGCCGAAAGCGTGTCATTGAACTCCTGGATCTGGTGGGTATCGACAAGCCTGAGCAACGCCTGGGACAGTACCCGCACCAGTTGTCCGGTGGGCAGCGTCAGAGGGTCATGATTGCCATGGCACTGGCCAATGAGCCCGAACTGCTGATCGCCGATGAGCCGACCACAGCCCTGGACGTCACAATTCAACAGCAGATTCTCGAGTTACTCCAATCCCTGCAGCAGCGGTTCAACATGGCCATTCTGCTCATTTCCCACGATTTGAACGTAGTTCGAAGAGTCGCTGACCGCATCTGTGTGATGCACAAAGGCAGACTGCTGGAAAATCGCCCCTGCGAGGAGCTGTTTGCAGCCCCTGCCGAGGACTATACCCGTAAGCTGCTGGCCGCAGAGCCAGAAGGAGTGCCTGCTCCGGTCGATTCCGGGGCTGAAGACCTCTTGCGAACACACCAGCTGAAGGTCACGTTTCAGCAGCGCAAAGGCCTGTTCAAGCGCAATCATGACGAGCACCGTGCCGTTGACGGCATCGACCTGCAACTGCGAGCCGGAGAAACACTGGGAATTGTGGGTGAATCAGGCTCCGGCAAGACAACGTTGGCATTGGCGATACTTCGACTTATTCGTAGCCAGGGTGATATACGGTTCAAACAGCAGTCAATCTCAACACTGAAACAAAAACAGATTACCCCCCTGCGCAAGCAGCTCCAGATCGTATTTCAGGACCCTTTTGGCAGCCTGAGCCCACGCATGAGTATATTCGAAATCATCGCGGAAGGACTGGAGGTGCAAGGCTGCAAGGACCCCGATGAACAACACGCTCTGGTATCACAGGCACTTCAGGATGTTGGCCTGGAACCCGAGGTTAGCCATCGCTACCCTCATGAGTTCTCTGGAGGACAACGCCAACGCATAGCCATTGCTCGCGCATTGGTACTCAAGCCCGAATTGATTATTCTGGATGAGCCGACTTCAGCACTTGATCGTACGGTGCAAAAACAAATCATTGAATTATTGCGCACCCTGCAAAAACGCTATCGTCTCAGTTATCTTTTTATCAGCCATGACCTTGCCGTCGTTAGAGCCATGAGCCATCGTGTCATGGTCATGCAACAAGGGCGCGTGGTTGAGTCAGCCTCAACCGATGAACTCTTTAACAGCCCGAAGCAGGCCTATACCCAGCGCCTGCTGGAAGCCGCCTCGCTGAAAGCCTGACACCGGGACTTGATGACGTCGACTGACTAAAGCCGCTCTTTCCATTTCCACAAAAAAAGCCACCCCAAGGTGGCTTTTTCTTCAACGCAAGGCGTTATCAGTTTCTTTCGACCTCTGCTGTGGCATTCAGCCCCTGAACATGGGCGCTGAAGAAAGAGTCAGCCTGACGAGCCCCCAGTGACTGTTTCAGCTGCTCAGCAAGCAGTTCATCAATCTCCTCAGGCTCATGCACTCCACGCACACGAACCACAGCGTAGTCACCGCCAACCAACTCAATCGCCTTGAGGCTGGGCTTGCCTTCCCCCGCACGCGGCAATTCAAAAGCAGCTCGATTAACATTCAGCGGCATACTACCGGCATCACGCGCCACACCCTCGGCGGAATTCCATGCCAACATTGGGTCTACCTGCTCAAGGGTCTGCCCCGCACTCAGCGCTTCGACCAGCTGTTCGGCACGGTCCTTCATACTGGCCATCGCCTGCTCCTGGCGCAGCTCAGACTCAAGCAGATCCTGAACCTCTGCCAGTGTCTGCTGACGCGCAGGGATTTCTTGCTGCACACGGATAACAACCGCACGTTCACGGCTCAATTCAATCGGTGAGCTGTTGAGTTCTTCATCCAGCAGCTCGTTACTGAAAGCCGCGCGCAGCACCTTGGGATTGGCAGTCAGCTCAGTATTGCCACCACTCTGACCGAAAGCCTCCGTCTGCTGAATTTCCAGCCCAAGCTCTTCTGCAGGAACCTGCAGGTCAGCTGCGGAGAAGCTCAGATCAGCCAAACGATCCAGTGCCTCAACATAGTCAGCTTCAGCAGAGGCTGCTGCCAGTTCAGCCTTGAGTGCAGGTGCACGCTCAGCGTAGCTCGGGGCCTCAGTTGCGCGCACAGCATTCAACTGGATCAGGTGATAACCGAATTCGGTACGCACCGGTGCAGAAATCTCACCCTCCTGCATGGCAAAAAGGGTATCTTCAAACGGACCGACAAAAACACCACGACCGTTAAAGCCCAAATCACCACCAGCTGTCGCTGAACCAGGGTCAGCCGAGAACTCCGCAGCAGCAGCCGCAAAACTCAGCTCGCCTGAAAGAATACGCTCACGCACTGCTTCTGCCGCATCACGCGCATCACCTTCAGAGCCTTCACCCAGCTCAAACAGAATATGAGCAGCCTGACGCTCTTCGTCAGCCTGGAATCGAGCGAGCTCCTGCTCGTATGCGCTTCGAATGTCAGCCTCTGTAACGCTATCGGGATCAGCAAAGTCAGACTGGTTCAGCTCGATGTACGAAAGCACGACCTGAGCTTCAGTCATGAAACGCTGCGGGTTTTCATCATAGCGGGCCTGAAGTTGCTCCTGGGTAATTTCCACCTTGGCCAGGGACTCTTCAAGCGAGAAGGTTACCCAATCGATATCCCTTGTCTGTGCGGCCAGTTTGGCCAACTGCTCGGCCTGAGCAGGAGTTGCAAACGAAGACAGCGCATACGCGTTTCGCTCCTGCGCTGTCAGCAGCGCCTTACGCAGCTGGTCACGATACATCAGGGGTGTCAAACCCACGGTGCGCAGGACCGCTTCAAACTGATTCCGGTCAAAGCGACCATCCTCACCCTGGAAACTGGTGTCCGCAACGATGATCTGATCAATCATCTGCTCGGAAATATACAGATCCTGACCTTTGGCAGATTGAAGCAGTATTTCTCGATCAATCAAGCGATCAAGTACAGCACGGCGCAAGGCCACTTCATCAATCGCGGCCGGATCGGCATCTTCACCCATCTGAGACAGAATCTGCCGGCGCTGCAGCTCGACCTCACGCTGCAGGTCGATGTTGCTGATCTCTTGTCCGTTGACTTCTGCCGGCGCCCTTTCACTATTGGCCAGGCCGATCAGCGACTCGACACCAAAGAGAGCAAAGGTGACGATGATCAGACCAACGATCACCTTGGCAATGATCCCCTGTGAATTTTCCCTGATGGTTTGAAGCATTGTTTGCGTACACTCTGATTTATAAAAAAAGCGCATTCTGACGAATGCGCTTTTTCGGATCACATTAAATATTCGAAACTGAATCGAACATGATCGTAAGTTGGCGGAACGGACGGGACTCGAACGCGCGACCCCCTGCGTGACAGGCAGGTATTCTAACCAACTGAACTACCGCTCCGTCGCAATCAGGACTTCAGATCCTGCTTACTTGTTTACTGCGTCTTTCAGCGCTTTACCCGGCTTGAAAGTCGGCAGGGTAGCAGCAGCAATTTCGATCGGGTTGCCAGTCTGCGGGTTACGACCAGTACGTGCTGCGCGCTCCTTGGTTGAGAAGGTACCAAAACCGACCAGAGCAACAGACTCACCACGCTGCAGCGCTTCGGTCACTGCTTCCAGAGTCGCATCCAGTGCACGACCAGCAGCTGCTTTAGGAATGTCAGCTGATGCTGCAATAGCGTCAATCAGTTCAGATTTATTCACAATGTTCCCCTTGTAAAAATCGTTGTCTTTTTCTATCCGTTGTCGTTGCCCAGCGCATAGTCTGCAACTTTATACCAACTGCCCGAAACCGGTGTCAACTGGCTGCAGCCCTTTTCTGCCGCGGCTTTGCGTTAATGCGTACTTAACTGACTTGTGCCATTGTGTGTGTTGTTTGTCTCAGCCGAAGCACTGCCCTCTTCCGGTTCAGGAAGCGGCTTGGGCTGATAGGCCAGTGCTATATCCAACACTTCATCGATCCACTTCACCGGACGAATATCGAGATCAGCCTTGATATTGTCGGGAATTTCCTTGAGATCACGGGTATTTTCCTCCGGGATGATCACGGTCTGAATCCCCCCACGGTGCGCGGCCAGCAGTTTTTCCTTCAGCCCGCCAATCGCAAGCACCTGTCCCCGGAGCGTAATTTCACCTGTCATGGCAACCTCGGAGCGAACCGGAATGCCAGTCAGCGCAGACACAACAGCGGTACACATGCCAATACCGGCACTGGGACCATCTTTCGGCGTTGCGCCTTCAGGCACGTGAATGTGAATATCACGCTTCTCATGGAAATCAGGGGAAATACCGAGTGATCGCGCACGATTGCGAACAACGGTCATCGCCGCCTGAATGGACTCTTTCATCACATCACCGAGCGAACCTGTATTAATCTGGCGCCCTTTACCCGGCACAACAGCCGACTCAATCGTGAGGATATCCCCCCCGACTGATGTCCATGCAAGGCCTGTCACCTGACCCACCTGGTCTTGCTCTTCGGCCATGCCAAACTTGAATTTTTTCACACCGTTATAGTGTTCCAGCTCATCCGCGGTCACGCGCACCAAGCCTTTCTTGTCTTCAAGCGCCAGTTCACGCACCACTTTACGGGCTATCTTGGCAATCTCGCGCTCCAGTCCACGCACACCCGCCTCACGCGTGTAGTAGCGGATCAGTCCGATCACTGCTTCATCTGTGATTTCCAGCTCACTGGACTTGATTCCGTTATTCTTGAGCTGCTTTGTAATCAAGTACTTGCGAGCAATGTTGAGTTTTTCATCCTCGGTATACCCCGGAATACGGATGATCTCCATACGGTCCAGCAGCGGACCCGGAATGTTCATCGAGTTGGATGTGCAGACAAACATGACATCGGAGAGATCATAATCCACCTCAAGGTAGTGATCGTTGAAGCTGCTGTTCTGCTCCGGGTCCAGCACCTCGAGCAATGCCGATGCAGGGTCACCACGATGATCCATGCCCATCTTGTCGATTTCATCGAGCAGGAAGAGCGGGTTTTTTACCCCGACACGGGACATTTTCTGGATCAGCTTACCCGGCATGGAACCAATATAGGTACGACGGTGGCCACGAATTTCGGCCTCGTCACGCACGCCCCCCAGGGCCATACGCACATACTTGCGGTTGGTAGCACGCGCAATGGAGCGCCCCAGCGATGTTTTACCCACACCGGGAGGCCCAACCAAACAGAGAATCGGCCCCTTGAGCTTCTTGACGCGCTTCTGCACAGCCAAATACTCCAGAATGCGATCCTTGACCTCTTCAAGACCATAGTGGTCTTCATTGAGGATCTTTTCGGCATTCTTCATGTCAAGACGCACGCGGGAACGCTTGACCCAGGGGATCTGCAGCATCCAATCGATATAGCCCCTTACCACAGTGGCTTCGGCGCTCATCGGCGACATCATTTTCAGCTTATTGAATTCACTCAGGGTTTTGTCCAGTGCTTCCTGAGGCATGCCAGCGGCTTCGATACGGTTTTTCAGCTCCTCCATATCGGAAGCACCGGTTTCATCCATATCACCCAGCTCTTTCTGAATCGCCTTCATTTGCTCATTCAGATAGTACTCACGCTGGCTCTTTTCCATCTGCTTTTTGACACGGCCGCGGATGCGTTTTTCCACCTCAACCAAATCGATTTCGGCTTCCATCAACGACATCAGGTGCTCAAGCCGCTGGCGAGCCCCGAGGATCTCCAGAATATTCTGTTTCTCATCGAGCTTCAGAGACATATGCGCGGCGATCGTATCGGCCAGGCGACCAATCTCATCAATATTCTGCAGTGAACCCAGCACTTCAGACGGAATTTTCTTGTTCACCTGAGCAAACCGCTCAAACTGATCCAGTGCCGTTTTCTTGTAGACTTCCGCTTCTGCAACACCAACAGTTTCAACCGGCATCACGCTGACAGCCGCGCTGAAATAGTCTGACTGTTCGTACAAGGCTTCGATACTTGCACGATAATCACCTTCAACGAGAACCTTGACCGTGCCATCGGGCAGCTTCAACATCTGCAGCACATTGGCTACACAGCCGACAGCAAAGAGGTCGTTTGCATTCGGTTCATCCTCGGAGGCACTCTTTTGCGCCACCAACAGGATCTGCTTGTCACTCGCCATCGCCAGCTCCAGCGCATGGATGGACTTTTCGCGGCCGACAAACAGCGGAATCACCATATTGGGATAAACCACCACATCGCGCAGCGGCAGAACCGGAAGCTCGACGGTCACAGCGTCATCTTTTGCTTCAAATTGATCCATGATGGAGTGCCTCTTTACAGGGCGCCATTCGGGTAATGACGCGACTTGGGTAATGTCAGGTTAGTCTTTCAATGGGGGTGGATCCAGCAATTACAACCGCTTAAAGAGGTTTTTTCGATGTTCATTTGGCTGGAGAGGAAAACAGAGGCAGACAGAAGCCACCTCTGCAGGCATGACAGGGAACGCTTACTTGAAATAAGCGTTCTCGCGCACACTGTGATCGGTCGCATCACGCACACCAACCAGACCCGGGACACGCTCGATCAACGTTTTTTCAACACCGTCCTTGAGGGTCATATCAACCGCGCTGCAACCCTGACAGCCACCACCGAAACGCAATATCGCAATCATGCCGGCTTCTTCCTCGACCAGCTCAACCAACTTCACTTCACCACCGTGAGAAGCCAGGCCCGGATTGATATCCGAGTACAGAATGTAGTTGATCTGCTCATCCATGGGGCTGTCCGGAGAAACCTTGGGCACCTTGGCATTGGGTGCCTTGATGGTCAACTGGCCACCCATTCGATCTTCGGCAAAATCAATAAAGGCCTCTTCCAGGTAAGGAAGACTGTTGCGCTCCATATAAAAACGCAGCAACTCAAAGTCCATAATCTCGTCTTCCGGATTGACTTCATCCGGGCGGCAATAAGCCAGACAAGTTTCGGCATAAGCTGTACCCGGCTGAGTCACGAACAAACGGACGGCGATCCCTTCTACATTCTGTTTTTCAAGCAGCTCTGCCAGATAACGCTCGGCGGATTTTGTAACTGTAATTGTCATAACCAAACCTTGTGAAAATCCTGTATCTCAGATGAACTCAGGATACACCCAAAACAAACCCGAGTAAATTGATCGGATATTAATCAGAATGCCTGCTTGTCCCGCTGACCCCACAATGCATTTGCTTGCTCAACCCACTCGCCAACGGGCTTGTGCTCACCTTTGGACAAAAGGCGCAGTACACCGGCCAAGGTACTGATGACGGCACCCTCACCGTACTCATGTCCAATTTCCCCACGCCACAATCGCAACAAGTCCAGGGGATCAAGGTCATCCTCCCGCACCAACCGCTGCCTGTGCATCCGCGGCCATTCCTCTTTCATCAGCTCACCATTACACACCCAATGCAGCTCTGAATCCGAGTCGGGCTTCATTTCGGCTTCACCCCCATCCCCTCTGATGGTCAGGCTGAACTCTGTTCCCAACAGCTGCGAAGTTTTCTGATGCATAGGGGCATAGGGAGGATGAAAGACCCCATCAACACAACAGGGAGCCTCAAGCGGATTGAGCAAACGACACAGTGTATGAACGGGTGAACGAAGCCCCAGAATTGGACGCAAGGCAATCATCTCACCCAGGCGTGGCACCATGTTATCGATCGACATAAAGGCAAAGTTGTCACTTGCAACACTCTGTTCGACCTGTTCCCAGTTTTGTGCTGCCTGCAGCCCAAAGATCGTTAACATGTCCTCAGTGTAGAGACGACCGGGTGTGTGGCCACGTGCGCCATGCATGAAGACCTTTGTGCCCTTCTGTGCAAGCAGCAATGCCGCCAGCAGGAACCATGGCAACCGGCGCTTTTTGCCCGCATAGCTCGACCAGTCAAGATCTACGGCAATCCCTTCAGGCACTGCCAATCGTGCCTTGACCGCTCGCGCAAAACCCATTAGCTCCTCGGGCGCTTCTTCTTTCATTCTGATCAGCATCAGAAATGCACCCAACTGCTCCGGCAACACCTGTTGATCCAGAATCATGCCCATCGCCACTTCGGCTTCATCTGCTGTCAGTGAACGACTGCCCTTCTTGCCTTTCCCCAGCACTCGCACAAAGGGGGCAAACGGGTGTTCCTGATTCATCGCTTTTCCTCTTCTCAATCTTCGACGGAGTAACGTGTCGGACAGCGCTTTGCTACAATTGCGCGTTGATATCACGGAAAGTATGACATGAGCCGTAAAAACAGAATACAGTTCGGTGCGCCGTCACGCGTGCGCAAATCTCCTTCACTGCCCCAGGCGCCTCTAACATTAAACATAGAGCGCTTGAGCCATGAAGGACGGGGTATCGCCAGAGTTGACGGCAAGACAATATTTGTCGCCGGAGGCCTTCCTGGTGAAACGCTTACCGCGCGAATTACCGCTCAACACAAGCGGTATAACGAGGCCGAACTGGTTGAAATTCAGACCGCCAGCCCTGACCGTTCACCAGCATTCTGCCCACATTTTCAGCAGTGTGGCGGCTGTGATCTTCAACACCTGAACATTGACCAGCAGCGTGCGCACAAGCAACAACAGGTACTTGATCAGCTGGCACGTTTTGCCTCTGTAATTCCCGAACAGATCGAAGAACCGATCCTTGGCCCGGACAGGGGTTATCGTCGTGCAGCCCGCATTGGTATCAACCAGCGTCAGCGTGACGGTGAACTACTGGTTGGCTTCCGCCGACGCGGCAGCAACAAACTTCTGAATATTGATACCTGCCCGGTTCTCGACGTACGACTGCAACCGGTTTTTGCTACGCTTCGGGAACATCTTAAAGACCTGAATGACATCCGCAGCCTGACTCATGTCGATGTCAGTTGCGGTGACGATGATGGCTTTATCCGGTTCCGCTGCACACGCAGACCCAATGAAACACTTATGAGCCGGCTCAAAGCGGTTAGTCAGCAACTGCAACTGAAGCTTGTCATCGGATTAAATGATGGTGACATGCCGATCGATGAAGGTCTTGCCCATTACACCCTGCCGGAAGCTGATATTGAATTGGGCTTTTCCAGTACGGACTTCATTCAGGTCAATGCGGGTGTCAACAAGGCCATGATCAATCAGGCCATTGCCTGGCTGGCACCTCAGCCTGACCAGCGTGTGCTCGACCTGTTTTGCGGTCTTGGCAACTTTACCCTGCCCTTGGCCCGCAAGGCGGCTCAGATTGTTGGCGTCGAAGGATCTGCCGAGATGGTTGGTCGTGCTCGCCAGAATGCTGCTAACGCCGGGATTCAGAATGCGGAGTTTTATCGTGCTGACCTTAGCGAAAGCTTCCGTCATGCAACATGGTTCCGTGAAGGGTTCGATTTGATTCTGCTGGATCCACCGCGCACGGGCGCACGAGAAGCCGTTCAACAGCTCTCACATTATGGCGCCGCGAAGGTTCTGTATATCTCATGTAACCCGTCCGCGCTGGTGGCAGACCTGCCGCTACTGACAGCGGCCGGGTACAGGGTTACCCGTTTCGGCATCATGGACATGTTCCCCCACACCGCACACGTTGAATCCATGCTACTGCTTGAGCGAACAGATGCCTGACTACATATATTCGGACGACAGCATTGTAGTGGTCAGCAAGCCTGCAGGATTGCTGAGCGTCCCCGGCCGGGGTGAAGACAAGCAGGACTGCCTCTGGCGACGCGTACAGCAGCGCTTCCCGACAGCCCGTATTGTCCACCGACTTGATCAGGCCACGTCCGGCCTGCTGATCCTTGCGTTGAGCGCTGAAACACATCGAAACCTGAGCATTCAATTTCAGCAACGCATACCCACCAAGCGCTATCAGGCCATTATCGCCGGAGTGCCGCAACAGGATTCGGGCCGGATAGAGCTACCCTTGCGCTGCGATTGGGATAACCGCCCCCGCCAGATCGTTGATTCAATTGATGGCAAACCCGCCATAACGGATTGGAGCTGCATTGAGACCTATCAGGACCGGTCACGGGTTCACCTTAGCCCTATTACCGGCCGCTCTCATCAATTGCGCGTACACATGCAGGCGATGGGTCATCCGATTGTAGGCGATCAATTCTATGCCTGCGAACCTTTCATCAGCGCAAGCGACAGACTATTGCTACACGCTGAACACTTGGGAGTCCGGCATCCGATCAGCGGCGAATGGATGGATTTCGACAGCTCCTGCCCTTTCTAGGCAGTCTCTTGTACCCGCTATTGTCACACATAAAAACGGGAGCCAAGGCTCCCGTTTTTATGTGAATTGATGAAGGCTCCGGTTACTCAGCCTGAGGCAGCTGATCCTTAATCGTCCAAAGCACTTCCTCTGCCACGATAGCAGGTGCGTCCAGACCACTCTCATCCTGCACAGACAGGAACACACCGGAGCGGGTTCTGTTCAGCTTCAACTGATAGCGACCGGTATGCTCGTAATTGCCGGTTTCCGCGTTGTAATTGCCGCTTTCTCCGCCACCAAAGACATACACAACCTTGCCACCAAACCAGATTTTATAACCCTTCTGGTTTGCAGGATTATTGGGATCAGACAATTCGGTCGCCAGTTCGCCGTCTTCTTCAACGCGAACCGATGAAGGTACAGCTCCCACTGAACTGTAGCTTACACCATCATTTTCTTCCTCAGCGCCACCCAGTGCGGCACTGATAATGCTGGTATCGAGCTTGATGTCACCACGATCAGAGTGCAACCACTCAAAGAAGCCCATCTTCTCGGTATCATCGAACGGCGTCGTAGTGGTATAGGTCAGGTAGAAAATACCGGCCTCCTGATCACGCGTTCCCACATCAACCTGTGCAGCATCCAGCGCTTCATTCACCTGATCCCAGGCTGTGTCGATAGGAGCACTGATCTTGAGAACGGGGTTGCCACGAGAATCACGCCCCAACAGTGGCCGTTCGGCAGACTGCTGCTGCAACGAAACGAGAGTATTGGCCGTCTGCTGAGTACTGGCCTTACTCAGGTAGCGCAACAGCTCAAACATCATATCCGACTTGTAGCTGATATCGCGTGCCTGCTGATCCCAGTCGATGCTTGCCACATCCGTATCTTCAGGGTACTGAACATGCTTGATACGAACGGCAGTACGACCGTAGTTATCCGGGTCAGGGCGCAGCGTCATACGCAGCTTGTTGCGCGTAGGCCCTTCGACATTCTGCAAGGTCAATCGCTTGACCCACAAGTCGACAAAGCTGTAATCACGACCATCCAACAGAATCCAGTCGGATTCCATTACCCCCTGACGCGGATCGAAACGAACGATATCGATGTCATTGAAGGCCCAGAAATCACGCGCCTTCATCCAGACATCAGCAATCGGCTCATCCACCAGAATCACTTTCTCGCCTTCAATACGACGGAAGTTGACACTGTCAGTACCCGATTCAGCGTAGAAGAACTCAGGCCGTGGCACTTCGAACTCACCTTCGCTTCGTGTGGCGGTCACCCCGACATCCGGTACCACCAGTTGCTCCTGCATCTCTTTGGCACGCAAATGAGGTGGCAGCTGGAGGCGTTCGCTTTTGCTGGCCAGCTCATAATCCTGGCTACGATCGCGAATAACACCGTTGTCTCCATAGATCGGGTTGTTCTCAACCATGCTGCAGCCTGTCAAGGCGACGCTAACAGCCAAGGCCAGCGGAAGGTAGGTGGTCCGAAGTGTAGTCATGCCAAGTCCTGTTAGATGATGCCAGCTTCGCGCAAAGAGGTGCGTACCAGATCATGGTACTGTTCGGAAAGTACAGTAAGCGGCAAGCGGATGCCTTCACCGATCAGTTGCATTTCAGCCATCGCCCACTTCACCGGGATAGGATTGGCTTCCACGAACAGATTGGTATGCAAGGGCATCAGTTTTTGCTGCAGCGCGCGCGCGGCATCTGCCTCACCTGCAAGCCCAAGACGGCACAGCTCAGCCATTTCAGCCGGAGCCACGTTAGCGGTAACGGAAATATTGCCCTGACCACCCATCAGGATGAGCTCGATCGCAGTCGCATCATCACCGGAGTAAACTGCGAAATCAGCCGGCAGGTTGGCGATCAGTTCACGTGCGCGATCCAGATCACCCGTCGCTTCCTTAATGCCGACGATATTGTCGATCTTAGCCAAACGGTAAACGGTTTCAGGCTTGATATCACTGCAAGTACGACCCGGTACGTTGTACAGGATCTGCGGAATGGCGACCGCTTCAGCAATTGCCTTGAAGTGCTGGTACAGGCCTTCCTGCGTTGGCTTGTTGTAATAGGGCGCAACCAGCAGGCACGCATCAGCGCCAGCCTTGGCAGCACGCTCTGTCAACTCAATCGCTTCACGCGTCGAGTTGGCACCCGTACCGGCAATCACCGGAATACGACCATCAACACGCTTGATGATCGCCTTGATCACTTCCAGGTGCTCATCATAATCCAGTGTCGGCGACTCCCCTGTCGTCCCCACGGCAACAATTGAGTCCGTACCCTTGTCGATATGGAGATCCACTATCTTGTCCAGAGCAGCCCAATCGATCTCTCCATTGGCTGTCATCGGGGTCACGAGCGCTACAATACTGCCGCGAATCATCTCTGTCTCCATTTGTCTGAGAACTCTCAACTTGTTGCAACATGCTACCGGCGCCGGGTCTTACCCTCAACCAGCAGACACTTTTTTGATATCGTAAAGGCCGCATTCTAAACGAATAATGTGTATTGCGCGTAGTAGTACGCAGTACTTTTTAGTCACTGAGGACATTTCAACATGACAGCACCCGCCATCGGCCAGCCGGTTCAAGATTTTTCCGCTCCGGCAACCAGCGATTCCCAAGTCACCCTGAGTGAACTCAAGGGCAAGAATGTCGTTTTCTTCTTCTACCCCAAGGACAGCACTCCAGGCTGCACCACCGAAGGCCAGGATTTCCGTGACTTGTATGACGAATTCCAGGCGCTGGACACCGAAATCTTCGGCATCTCCCGAGACAGTCTGCGGAGCCACGAAAACTTCAAAACCAAGCAGTCCTTTCCGTTCGAATTGATCAGCGACAAGGATGAAGCGGTCTGCCAGCTATTCGATGTCATCAAGCTGAAAAAGATGTATGGCCGTGAATATATGGGCCTTGAGCGCAGCACCTTCCTGATCGACAAGGAAGGTGTACTGCGTCAGGAATGGCGCAAGGTTAAGGTCAAAGGCCATGCAGCTGAAGTTCTGGAGGCAACCAAGGCGCTCTAACCGACCCTGCCTTTGGCCTCTCCGCTCAGCCGGACGAGGCCTCAGACTGCTCGATTGAACCCGGCCAGGCGCTTACGATCGCCTTGACCAGCGTAGCCAGCGGAATGGCAAAAAACACACCCCAGAAACCCCAGAAACTGCCAAATACCAATACTGCTACGATAATGGAGACTGGGTGCAGATTCACGGCTTCCGAGAAAAGCAATGGCACAAGCACATTGCCATCCAGAGCCTGGATAATCCCATAGGCGATCATCACGTACATGAATTCGCTGCTCCAGCCCCACTGAAAGAGCGCAATCAGCATTACCGGCAGCGTCACCAACGTCGCCCCTATGTAGGGGATCACCACTGACAGACCTACCATAATCGCCAGCAACGCCGCATAGTTGATACCGAAGAAGATGAAGGTCACGTAACTCACCGCGCCCACTATGAGAATTTCAATCGCCTTGCCACGCACATAGTTGGCGATCTGCTCGTCCATCTCATGCCACACCCGCGTCATCATCTGACGCTTTTCCGGCAGAAATGCAGTCCAGCCCGCCACCAGCTTGCGGCCATCCTTAAGGAAGAAAAACACCAGTATGGGCACCAGCACCACGTAAATCAGTACTGTGACAATGCCGGTGATGGAATTAAGCGAAAAGGTCAATACCCATTGCCCTAACCGACTCAGTTCACTTGCTGCTGCCGCAAAAAGGTCACGTATCTGTGCCTCCGATATCAGCTCGGGATAACGCTGAGGCAACACCAGCAACTGGGCCTGCACCTCAGAGACCATTCTCGGTGCTTCAGTGAACAGGTTGACCAACTGCTGCCAGACGATCGGCAATACGAACAACAGAAACGCGGATACAAAACCGATAAAAACCAGAAACACCGAGATCACGGCAAGTAGATGCCCTGCTCCACGCCGCTGAAGCCAGTCAACAGCCCCCTGCATCAGGAATGCCAGAATTACACTGGCGATGACCGGTGCCAGCGGTTGCCCCAGCACCCAGATAATAACCAGGGCTGCACCCAACAGCAGGAACAGGAACAATGCTTCTTCATCGGAAAAATAACGGTCGATCCACTTACTGAAAATCTTGCGCATGTTGCACCTCAGGCGTCCTTGCCACGCCGAATCCAATAAATGAAATGGTTATCGTCACTGAACGTATGCAGCAACTCATGGTCTGATACTTGGGTGTAGGCCGGAAAGTCACGAACGGAACCCGCGTCAGTGGCGATCACCTTGAGCACCTGCCCCGGCGATAGCTGATGCAGCGCAAGCTTAGCCTTGAGCAACGGCATAGGACAGCTCAAACCACTGGCATCAAGCTCCTCATCATGTTCTGGAGGTCTCATCTACTCGACTCCTGCGATACACTGGCGACACATATGAATGGCAATCACTATATCATTAAACCCATGCCAGAATAATTCGGAAGGCCATCTCCAATGCTCAATCGCGTTACTTTTATCTGTACTTTCCTCTCCTTGCTGCTTACAACTCAGCCAAGCCGTGCCGAAGAACCCTTCAATTTGCCCCTTCTTAATGATGGCAGTTCGTCCATTGTCAGTCTTGAAGCCGAATACCGGCTCGGCAGGAACTGGGCTCGCATACTGCGAGGGCAGGCGCCGATGCTGGATGACCCAATCACCTATCAGTACCTCGAAGACCTGCTTTGGCGACTCCTGCCACACAGTCAGGTTCAGGATCGACGACTGGAACTGTTTCTGCTGGCCAACCCGAGCTTCAACGCCTTCGCTGTGCCTGGCGGCGTTATCGGCGTACATGGCGGTCTGATTCTGGCAGCTGAGAGTGAAGGAGAATTAGCCTCCGTAATCGCACACGAGCTCGCCCATCTTAGCCAGCGCCACTATGCTCAGCGACTCGAAGATGAACGCCGAAATCGCCCCCTGATGCTGGCCGGTGTACTTGCCAGCATCCTGGTCGCGGCTGCCGATACGGAAGGCGGTGTAGCGGTCATGTCTTCAACGCTGGGAGCCTCGGCGCAAAATCAGCTGGCCTTCAGTCGCCGTAACGAACAGGAAGCAGACAGAGTTGGCATGCAAACACTGGTTTCAGCCAATTATGATCCTCACACCATGCCCGAGATGTTTAGCCGCCTGCAACGAAACTATCAATTTTACGGACAACGCCCTCCCGAATTTCTGCTCACCCACCCTGTCACCGAGTCACGCATCGCCGACTCGCTGAACAGGGCCAGCCAACTGCCTGTTGTAAGGAGCCATCAACATGGCGTTGAATTTTCTTTGATTAAGGCACGCATGGAAGTGCAGTTTTCTGAGTCCCCCGCCCTAGCCGTCGAGCATTTTCGTAGTGCGTTGAAACTGAACGACAATGCGTACAGCCGATACGGCCTGATGCTTGCTTCAATTGCCAACCGGGATTATGCATTGGCCAAACAGGTATATCAGCAAATGCCTGTCACGCTCAAACAGCACCTTTATGTCCAGCTCGGCTATATTGAGGGGCTGATGCGATCGGCCAACTACCAGGAAGCGCTTGATCAGTCTCGCCAATTATTGGCGCTCTATCCAGACAGCCGACCCACGAGAACACTGTATGCCCGTGCTTTGCGCGATAGCGGCCAATTTGCAGAAGCCTTGAGGGTTTACAAGTCTCTAAGCCGTGACTACCCAAATGACGCCCAACTCTGGTTTCAGCTGGCCGAGACAGAAGGCCTTGCAGGCAATACCCTTGGCGTCCACGAAGCACGAATTGAATATTTCATGCTGACAGCGCAGCTTGACCAGGCGCTCAAGCAAATCACTTATGCACGACGCGGCAAAGACTTGACGCCATCCGATATTGCGCGGCTCGATCAACGCGAGCAGGAAGCGCGCGCTCTTCGTCAGGAGATGAAACAGCAGTTCTGACACCGCACACAAAAAAGCCCGCTAACCTGATCAGTGAGCGGGCTTTTTTCGATAACGGTTCGATCAATTAGCCGAGAAGTCCAGCATCCTCTGCAACGGCTTGAGGGCCTTCTCCCTCAGATCCGCATCGACATGAATCTCATCTGCTCCATGCTCCAGAGCAGACAAAATATTATCCAGACCGTTCATCGCCATCCATGGACAGTGAGCACAGCTGCGACAGGTCGCACCTGAACCTCCGGTCGGCGCTTCAAGAAAACGCTTGCCCGGTGCAGCCTGCTGCATCTTGTAGAAAATGCCACGATCGGTTGCAACGATAAAGGTCTCATTAGGCAACTCCTGGGCAGCCTTGATCAACTGACTGGTTGAACCGACCGCATCAGCAATTTCCACAACCGCATCAGGTGACTCAGGGTGGACCAGGACAGCCGCATCCGGGTAAACCTGCTTAAGATCCAGAATACCTTTCGCCTTGAACTCCTCATGGACGATGCAACTGCCGTCCCAGAGAATCATCTCGGCACCGGTTTCCTTACGCACGTATTCACCAAGATGCTTATCAGGAGCCCAAATGATTTTCTTGCCCTGATCCGCAAGGTGCTCGACCACCTTGAGCGCAATGCTGGAAGTTACCACCCAATCGGCACGCGCCTTCACTGCAGCCGATGTGTTGGCATAGACAACCACTTCGTGATCAGGGTACTGATCACAGAAAGCCGCAAACTCATCAGCAGGACAACCGATATCAAGGGAGCAGGTCGCTTCCAGGGTTGGCATCAGGATGCGTTTTTCCGGATTCAGAATCTTGGCAGTTTCACCCATAAAGCGAACACCAGCCACGATCAGGGTAGATGCAGGGTGACGAGAGCCGAAGCGCGCCATTTCAAGTGAATCCGCGACACAGCCACCGGTTTCATCCGCAAGCTGCTGGATCAGATCATCGGTATAATAGTGCGCAACAAGACAAGCATCCTTTTCAACCAGCAGTTGACGAATCTTGTTCTTGTACTCTTCGATTTCAGCTGACCCCATCTGCGGCGGCAGGTGCTCTTGCGCAAAGTGCTCCTGCACCAGGATGCGATCATCAATATCTTGCTTACTCAACATAGTTCTGGTTCTTATCATCCCGCGGGTTGATGCCATTGAGGGCAAAAATAAAGGGGCGTGGATTATACCATAGTTGGACCACGGTTAACGCACGATTTACCCTTCAACTTGTATTTGGGTACCCTGAAGTCGTTTAACTGTAACAGAAAAGCGGGAAAATGGTGGGTCGTATAGGACTCGAACCTATGACCAATTGGTTAAAAGCCAACTGCTCTACCAACTGAGCTAACGACCCATACAAGAATCAGACAGACAGCCTGATTAAGCGAAGGGAAGATGGTGGGTCGTATAGGACTCGAACCTATGACCAATTGGTTAAAAGCCAACTGCTCTACCAACTGAGCTAACGACCCGATGGGCTGCGCATTTTACGTTAATCCCGCAGGATGGCAACCCCTTTTTTGCACTTTTTTAGACGTAACGAGTAGGGTCTTTCACCCCTGCATCGGCGAACCCGTTTGCACGTAAACGACAGCTGTCGCAACGACCACAAGCCCTACCATCATCATCCGCCTGGTAACAGGACAGGGTTAAACCATAGTCGATTCCAAGAGCCACCCCTCGACGAATAATATCTGCCTTGGTCAGGTCCATCAGAGGCGTTTTGATATGGATGGGGTTACCACTGATACCCCGGCGCGTTGCCAGGTTTGCCATGGTTTCAAAGGCAGCGATGAACTCCGGACGGCAGTCAGGATAACCGGAATAGTCAACCGCATTAACACCAATAAAGATGGCATCGGCATCCAGCACTTCAGCCCACCCAAGAGCCAAAGACAGAAACACTGTATTCCGGGCCGGCACATACGTTACAGGCACACCCTCGGACTCGCCCTCCGGCACTTCGATGCTGGTATCCGTCAAGGCAGAGCCACCAAAATCTTCCAGATGCAAGCGCAGCACCCGGTGTTCGACCACGCCAAGTTGAGCCGCAATGGCGCGCGCTGCATTCAGCTCTGTCAGCGACCGCTGACCGTAATCAAAACTGAGTACATAACAGTCATATCCCTGATCCTTCGCCATAGCCAGAGCTGTAGCAGAATCCAGGCCACCCGAGAGCAGAACAACCGCTCGTTTAACATCTTGTTTCATCAATACCAATCTTATTTACGGCTTCAAGTAACCACGTGCCAGATCAGCCGCAGGTGCCTGCGGATAATCTTGCACCACTTTCTGCATCAACTGCCGAGCCTTGGCGGTGTCACCGGCACGCCCGGATAGCACACCCAGCTTATAGAGCGCATCTGCGGCTTTTCCATGCTGGCCAAAATGCTGCACAACATGATCGAACGCGCCTTCAGCCTCTTTCGTTTTTTGCTGAGCAAGATACACCTCTCCCAACCAGTACCAGGCATTCGGCTCAAGCTCACTGCCCTGATACTGATCGATAAACCCCTTGAACTCAGCCTCGGCAGGACCAAAATCACGCGCCCGAACCTTCGCAAAGGCGGCCTCGTAACGCTGCACCTCACCAGAAGCATTCGGCGGCGCAGGCTGAGCAGGTTGTACCGAGGAAGCCTCGGCGACCTCCGACTCAGAAGGCACAACCGAAGAGCCTGCATCGGTCGACTCTACAGGCGGTACAGCTGCTGAACCCTGCGGCAACTGCTGGTACAGCAGGCTGATCCGCTTATCCATGTCGCGATAGCGGTCACGCTGCTGACGCTCCAACTGATCCAGACGATATTGCTGCTGCTCAATGATTCCACGCAAGCTACGGACCTCATCCTGCAGTTGCTGCAGCATGAAGAACATCTCGTTCTGCCCTGAGAGCGAACGCTGCTGATGAGTACCTGCGCCAGCCGAGCCGGCTTCGGAGACTTCCACCACTGGCACGGGCGCCGCCTGCACAGCCAGTGCAGACAACGCCAATGCAGGCAAGAACAGCCAACGAGAACCTTTAATCATCATGTGATTACTTGCTCAGGTATTTCAACTCAACACGGCGATTCTGCGACCAGGATTCAGCATCATGACCCAGTACCGCAGGCTTTTCTTCACCGAAGCTCACTGTTTCCACCTGGTTTGCAGCTGCACCATTGACGACCAGCAAGCGCTCAACCGACTGCGCTCGACGCTCACCCAGTGCGATATTGTACTCGCGAGTGCCACGCTCATCGGCGTGTCCTTCCAGACGTACAGAAGCAGACGGATTCTGTGCCAGATAACGCGCATGAGCTTCAAGATCAGCAAAGCCCTCCTGACGCACCACCGACTGATCGAAATCGAAGTAGAACACTGTACGCAGCTGCTTAAGATCTTCGGCTGTCACCACAGCCCCACTGCTCAGGCTACCACCTGAAGTACCATAACTGCTGGCACCACCGGCCTGATCACCTGTACCGGCACCCGCGGCACCTGAGTCAGTCGTGGTACTGGTTGTGCTACAGCCCGCAGCCCAGATCATGGCCGCCGAGATGATGACAGATTTGGTCAGGTTGCCTACCTGCATGTTGTTTCCCCTGTTTTAGTCTTGGAATCAAATTTCAAACAATAATTACACAAACCGAAATTCAGTGTAATGCCGTAATGCTAATCAGCCATTACCATTTCATTTAACGCAGGTATGGCGACCAGGCGGGTTCACGCACATCGCCACTGGCAGCCGGCATTCTGAACTGAACTCGCCCATCCAGCGAAACAGCCGACAGTACGCCCCGCGTTCCTTCCTGGGTCGCATAGATCACAACACTGCCGTTGGGCGCTATGCTGGGTGATTCAACCATCCCCGAGCGCGTCAGAATATCCAGTCGCCCCGTTTTCAAATCCTGCACAGCAATATCAAAACCGTTCCCACCACCACTGCTTCGGTGAACCATTGCCAGGAATCGTCCATCCTGCGTCAGACGACCACGGGCATTGTAATTACCCTCAAAGGTCAGGCGCTCCAGATTACGACTGGCCAGATCCAGACGGTAAATCTGCGGCTGCCCACCTCGATCGGAGGTAAAGATCAGCGATTGCCCGTCAGGTGACCAGCTTGGCTCAGTATCGATGCCGTAATGACGGGTGATTCTCTGCAACTGACGGCTCTGCAAGTCGAGCACATAAACTTCAGGATTACCATCACGGGACAAAACCAATGCCAGGCGGCTGCCGTCTGGAGACCAGGCAGGTGCACCGTTCAACCCCGGAAAGGACTGAATACGTTCTCGGCGCCCTGTGGCCAGGTACTGGACATAAATAGCCGGCTTCCCGGTTTCGAAAGAAACATATGCCAGCTTGCTTCCATCCATCGACCAGACGGGCGAGAGGATCGGCTCAGAGGACTCCAGTATTGTCCGTGCTCGTGCCCCATCCCAGTCTGCAAGCTGCAACCTGAAGCGTTGCTTACCGGCTGAAACCTGTTCGGCTGTTACATAGACAATACGGGTAGAGAAGGCTCCCTTAAGCCCTGTCAGCCGCTCAAAAAGACGGTCCGCAATGAAATGAGCACCATCACGCAGATTTTCTCGCCCCGTAGTGACTTGTTCGCTCAAAATTGACTGCTCACGCAAGACGTCATACAGCTCGAAGCGCACACTGACCTCATCAGCCCCGACAGGCACTGCGCGGCCAATTACCACATAGTCCATCTTCGCAATGCGCCAGTCACGGAAATAGAGTTCAGATCGCTGCACAGGGAATCCGAGCATGTTTTCCCGTTGCATCGGCTGGAAAAAGCCGCTGCGCTGAAGGTCCTGCTGAACGATGGCGGCCACATCCTCTGGCAACGCACGGCCGGTTTCGTTCGAGAAAGGCACAACTGCAATCGTTGTCGGCGCCTCGACCCCCTGAGTGACTTCAACAACCAGCTCTGCCCTGGCCGCAACGGACGCCAGTACCATTAACAGCAATACGGTTACACGCCTGAATTTCACCACCTAAGTCCCTCCGGCCTGAATTTAACCAATAATTTCCGCAAGCGGCGCTCAAACAGTATCGGGTCGATATCAGCCACACGCGGGAATCGCTGAACACGATAGACGGCCTGTATGGCGGAATTGTCGAATGCCGCGTTGCCACTGCTTGTATCGATGTAAGCCTGGTCCACTTCACCACTGGGCAGGAAATGAATGGCCACGACTGCCTCCATACCATTTCGCGCGGTGCTTGGGATTCGCCAACTGTTCTGAAGCATCGCCTGAATATAGGATTGAATATCGCCGATAACGGCCTGCGAAGCCTGTCTGGCGGCCGCCTCTCGAGCCTGTTGTTCACGCTTCAAGGCCTGCTGAAGCTCAGCTTCAGCCAATGCCTGCTGTTTTTGTCGCTCTGCTTCTGCCTTAGCAGCCGCTTCAGCCTTGCGTTTCGCATCAGCGGCTTGCTGACGTGCCTGCTCTTCAGCCTTGCGCTTGCGCTCGGCAACTTCAGCCTTACGCTTGGCCTCCTGCTCAGCCTGACGCTTCTGTTCCGCCGCACGCTGTCGTGCCAGTTCCTGTTGGCGCTTTCGCTCGGCTTCCTGCTGCGTCTTTCGCTTTGCCTCTGCTTCTGCCTGACGTTTTGCCAGCTCCTGACGGCGCTTCTCGGCCGCGGCCTGTTCCTGCTTCCTCAGTTCGGCCTGGCGCTGCTGTTCCGCCTTTCGCGCCTGCTCTTCAGCAATGCGTGCCTTTTCTGCCTCACGCTTGGCCAGGGCCGTGAGATCAATCATCTGAGCCTCTATATGACGCGGCACCTGATGCGTGGGCTCCGAGTGATCAATCCAGTGAGCACTCAGCAGCAACAACGCAACGGCATGTACAGCGAACGCCAGTATAAAAGGAACAATGTAGCTTCTGATCTCCACAATCAGCCCTATTCCGTGACCAGACCAACACTGGTGGCGCCTACCTGTTGCAGCAGAACCATCAACTGAACCACCTGATCGTAGTTGACCGATTTGTCGCCCCGAACCAGCAGCAGTTTTTCAGGAGCTGACGCCAGAATTTTACCGACGCGGTCAGCGACTTCATCCCGACTCAAAGGCGCCTTCTCATCGCCGCCCACATTAATGTAGTAGGCACCCTCAGCATCTACGGTCAGAATGACAGGTTCCTCATTCTGATCATCAACAGGCTCAGCAGCCGCCTGCGGCAACTCTACGTTGACACCCTGTGTCAACATCGGAGCAGTCACCATGAAGATCACCAGCAATACCAGTGTCACATCGATGTAAGGGACCACGTTGATGTCCGAATTCAGCTTACGCTTCTTACGCTCTTTGCGAATCATGACTCAGCCTCAGCCCGCACGATGGACGCGACGATAGAGGATGCTGGAGAATTCATCTGCAAAGGTGTCGTAGGCATTCAACAATCCTTCCGATTGAGCGGAGAACCGGTTGAATGCTATGACCGCCGGAATAGCCGCAAAAAGACCAATGGCGGTTGCCACCAACGCCTCGGATATACCGGGAGCCACAGATGCCAGAGTTGCCTGGTGAACATTCGCCAAGCCACGAAAGGCATTCATGATGCCCCAGACAGTACCGAACAGACCCACGTAGGGACTTGTGGAACCTACTGTCGCCAGAAACGGAAGGTGACGTTCAAGACGCTCCTCTTCTCGCGCAATCGCGACACGCATTGCGCGCTGAACTCCGTTCATCACCATCTCGGGGTCGCTGCCTGTTTTTTGGGTCAGGCGCGTGTATTCCTGCAAACCGGCCCTGAAGATATTTTCGGCACCACTGTGGGTGTTGGGCATCTGATTCACTTCACGAAAAAGCTCACCCAAGTCCACACCTGACCAGAAGCGGTCTTCAAACTGACGCAGCGCACGGCGCGCCTTGCGCATGACCTGATTGCGCTGAAAGATCATTACCCAGGAAAGAAAGGAAGCCAGTAACAAAAGCAGCATTACCAGTTGCACGACCAGGCTCGCGTTCATCACGAGACTCCAGATAGACAGCTTGTCTTCCATCATTTCTCCTCAAGGGTAAGCTGTTGAACGGAACTTGACGTCAGTTGTTGCAGCATATTAGCCGGCCAGCGTTGCGGTTTTAAGTGCGAAGCGGATACACAGGCGACATCCACTTTAGCCTGGCATAGCAGAACAGAATCTGAAGCGCGGGTGATTTTTTGAAGAAAGGTCACACGCACGCCGGATGCACGTTCGACGGCGACACTGACCAGAAGTTCATCATCGAGTTTGGCCGGCTTAAGATATCGACCTTCAACATGAGTTACCACGAACAGCACATCATTCTCAGCCAGATATTGCTGAGAATAACCGAAATGCCGGAGCAATTCGGTACGCGCCCTCTCCATGAACTTCAAATAATTGACGTAATACACGATACCGCCCAGGTCGGTATCTTCTATGTAAACTCGTATCGGCCACTGAAACGACATGCCAATAACCTGATCAGGTTGCAAATTGGCACAAACAATAACAGTAGCCGGTTTTAAAACAAAGTCTCAGCTCTGACAGCTAAGGCAGGTATCGATCAACGGGTCTGCCCGAAGGCGGTTCAGCTCTATCGCTTCGCCACAACACCGACAGCGACCAAATCGCCCCCTGTTGATCCGCTCAAGGGCCTGGTTGCAGGATGCAATAGACTCAAGGTGGTGACGCATATGCTCCAGATTCAACCTGCGCGCCACCTCCAGCGTCGCTTGCCGGTCACCCTGACCATGAGCATGACGTTTGAGCAGATGCCGGACGTGTTCAATCTCATTCAGCTCATCGGCAAGCTCTTCATGCAGTGCTTCCAGCAACTCGTGCAGGGTATCCGCCATGTGTTCCAACTCATCGCGACTCAGTACTGCTGCCATGATTCAGGCCTCCGTTTTATCGAAGCCCGATCTTACTGCGACCCAAGGTGGTTAAAAGTTGATCTTCATCACCTGCAGCACGCACACTCTTCCATGAGTGCGAAACGATTGATATCAGTCAGGTCTTTCGATACCAAAGTGAATATAGGCATGGTCTGTCACAATTCGTCCACGCGGAGTCCGCATGATAAAGCCCTGCTGAATCAAGTAAGGCTCCAACACATCCTCGATGGTGTCCCGCTCTTCACTTATTGCGGCTGCAAGACTATCGATTCCGACCGGTCCCCCGCCAAACTTCTCGATCATTGCCAGCAACAGGCGGCGATCCATGTGGTCGAAACCACGCTCATCCACGTTGAGCATATTCAGTGCCAGGTCTGCAATGGGTTTCGTGATGCAGCCATCACCCTTTACTTCTGCGAAGTCACGCGCGCGACGCAGCAACCGGTTTGCAATACGAGGCGTCCCCCTTGAACGCTGGGCAATTTCGCGCGCACCGTCCACATCCACTTCTGTTCCAGACAACTGACCGGAACGCATTACAATCCCTGTCAAATCCTCCACCGAATAGTATTCCAGCCGTTGTACTATGCCGAAGCGATCCCTCAACGGGGATGTCAACAAGCCGGCGCGCGTGGTTGCACCGACAAGGGTAAAGGGCGGCAAATCAAGCTTGATGGAACGAGCCGCGGGGCCTTCTCCGATCATGATATCCAGCTGATAGTCCTCCATCGCCGGGTACAGCACCTCTTCGACGTTAGGACTCAAACGATGAATTTCATCGATAAACAGAACATCACCTGGCTCCAGATTCGTGAGCAGCGCAGCCAGATCACCCGCCTTCTCAAGCACCGGACCAGAAGTTGTCTTGATCTGCGAACCCATCTCGTGGGCGATGATGTTCGCCAATGTCGTTTTGCCCAAGCCGGGAGGACCAAATATCAACGTATGATCCAATGCCTCTTCACGACGCCGGGCCGCATCGATGAATATTTCCATCTGCTCACGTACAGCAGGCTGGCCTTCATAGTCAGCCAGCAGCTTAGGCCTGATCGCACGATCACTGACCTCTTCTATCGGTGACGCCATAGGAGTAATAAAACGATCCGCTTCAATTTTCATGCCTTACTCCCTCACTAGCCGGTCACCATGGTCTTGAGCGCCTGACGAATCAAATCTTCGGTCGCAGCCCCCTCTCCCAGGGTTTTCGCCGCCTGTTCGATCGCACGTGTTGCCTGTTGCGGCTTGTATCCAAGGGCGATCAATGCACTTTCGGCTTCAGCCCGATAATCTGTCCTCGACACCTCAGCCACCGGAAGATTGCCCGAGCTCAGCTCAAGCTCGGTCAGCGTTGGCAGCTGCAGCTTGTCAAGACGGTCTTTCATTTCGACAATCAAACGTTCAGCCGTTTTCTTGCCCACTCCAGGCACACGCACCAAAGCAGTTGTATCTTCACTGTGAACCGTACGAATAAAGTCTTCTGCACTGATACCCGAGAGGATTGCCAAAGCCATCTTGGGCCCAACACCGTTCACCTTTATCAAGGATCGAAACAGCTGCTTTTCCTTCTGATCCGCAAAGCCATAGAGCAGCTGGGCGTCTTCACGTACCACGAAATGCGTATGCAACCCAACTTCCGCACCAAGCTCGGGCAGCTTGTAGAAAGTGTTCATCGAGGCCTCAACCTCGTAGCCGACACCATTAACCTCAAGCAATAGCCAGGGCGGCTGTTTTTCCAGAATTCGACCTCTGAGATGTCCGATCACGAATCAACTGTCTCCATAAAAAATCAATAACGCCAGCGCCGTGCCGCCCTGCTCCGAGCCTGCTGTACCTGACCGGCAGTGGTATGGGCATGACAGAGCGCTATTGCCAAAGCGTCGGCAGCATCTGCCTGCGGCAGCCCCGGGAGCTTGAGCAAATGGGCTACCATATGCTGAACCTGGACCTTGTCGGCCCCCCCATTACCCACCACGGACTGTTTTACCCGCCGCGCGGCATACTCTGCCACAGGCAATGCCTGGTTGGCTCCTGCGACAATCGCAACGCCACGCGCCTGTCCCAGCTTCAAGGCCGAATCCGCATTACGTGACATAAAGACCTGTTCGATGGCCATTTCATGCGGCTGGTAGCGTTCGATCACCTCGGTAACACCTGCATAAACCTGCTGCAGACGCTCGGCCAGAATATCACCACTGATACGGATACAACCACTGGCCACATACTCGATTCGGGCGCCCACGGCATTGATCACGCCGTACCCGGTAATTCTTGATCCAGGATCAATTCCCAGTATCAACATGTGCAGCTCCTTACATCCCGGTCATCTGAACGACTGCCCTCAGCCTCTGAATGCCCTGAACATAAAAAAACCGGGGAGCGACCCCGGTTTCTGATTTACGCTCCCAAGCGATGATCACTCCATCGCTTCTTCAGGGATGTCTGCGTTGTGGTAGACGTTCTGGGTGTCGTCCAGATCTTCCAGGGCATCAATCAGCTTATAGGCCTTGATACCGGTCTCCACATCCAGCTCAACAGTTGTGGCAGGTATCATGCCCACTTCGGCATAGACCGGCTCCAGGCCAGCATCCACCAAAGCCTGCTTAACGTCCATAAAGTCCTGCCAAGGTGCAAATACATCAATGGAGCCATCTTCATTGGTCACCACATCATCCGCACCTGCTTCCAGGGCTGCTTCCATGATGGCGTCTTCATCGGCACCCTCACCGAAGGTGATCTGACCTTTCTTTTCGAACAGGTAAGCCACTGAGCCATTGGTACCCAGGTTACCACCTGCCTTGTTGAAAGCAGCACGCACCTGGGACACTGTGCGGTTGACGTTATCAGTCATGCACTCAACGAGAATCGCTACACCATTGGGACCATAACCCTCGTAGGTCAGCTCATCGTAGTTTTCACCTTCTCCACCACCGGCACCACGCGCGATCGCCTTCTCGATAGTGTCCTTCTTCATGTTGGCGCCAAGCGCCTTGTCGACAGCCGCACGCAGACGCGGGTTATCTTCCACACTGCCACCACCTTCTTTGGCGGCTACTGTCAGTTCACGAATAAGTTTGGTGAAAATCTTGCCTCGCTTGGCGTCCTGAGCCGCCTTGCGGTGCTTGATGTTAGCCCACTTGGAATGACCTGCCATAAAACATCCTCGACTGATAGCAGGGCCTGGCAAGACCCTGTGATCCAAATGCGTGTCTTAACTGTAATGGGGCGGCACTCGTAGCCGCCCGGTTGCGCAATCAGGGAGTCTTGCGCAACTTGATATTCAGTTCGCGCAACTGTGCGGCGCTGACCTCTCCAGGAGCGTCGGTCAGCAAGCACGCTGCACTCTGAGTTTTCGGGAATGCAATCACTTCACGGATGGAAGATGAGCCAGTCATCAGCATAACCAGACGATCCAGACCAAATGCCAATCCACCGTGCGGCGGCGCACCGAATTTCAGTGCATTCAGCAGGAAGCCGAACTTCTCTTCAGCTTCTTCATCATTGATACCCAGCACCTTGAATACTGCTCGCTGCATTTCCTGATCGTGGATACGAACAGAACCACCACCCAGCTCGGTACCGTTCAGCACCATGTCATAGGCACGGGACAGTTTACCCTCAGGCTGCTCCAGCAATTCAGCAGGTGTGCAGCTCGGTGCAGTAAACGGGTGATGCAGCGCGGTCAAACCACCATCAGAAGTCTCTTCAAACATCGGGAAGTCAACAACCCACAGCGGCGCCCATTCACGCTCAATCAGGTTCATGTCTTCACCGACCTTGATACGCAGCGCACCCAACGCCTCATTGACGATGGTTGCCTTGTCAGCACCGAAGAAGACGATATCGCCGTTCTTGGCTTCCAGGCGCTCCATGACTTTCATGGCCACATCGTCACCGAGGAACTTGACGATTGGAGACTGCAGGCCTTCAGCACCTTTCTCCAGTTCATTGACCTTGATCCAAGCCAACCCCTTGGCACCGTAGATACCAACGAACTTGGTGTATTCATCGATAATCTTGCGGGTCAACTCAGCACCACCCGGCACCTTCAGGGCAGCTACGCGGCCCTTCGGATCCTTGGCTGGGCCAGCGAACACCTTGAATTCGATATCCTGCAGCAGGTCAGCAACATCCACCAGCTCCAGAGGAATGCGCAGATCCGGCTTGTCGGAACCGTAACGCTGCATTGCTTCTGAGTAAGGCATGCGCGGGAATTCACCCAGATCCACATCGAGCAGCTCGATAAAGAGCTTGCGGATCATCCCTTCGGTCAGACCCATGATGCCTTCCTCGTCCATGAACGAGGTTTCAAGGTCGATCTGGGTAAATTCGGGCTGACGATCGGCACGCAGGTCTTCGTCACGGAAGCACTTGGCGATCTGGTAGTAACGGTCGAAGCCGGACACCATCAAAAGCTGCTTGAACAGCTGCGGCGACTGCGGCAGCGCAAAGAAACTGCCTTCATGGGTGCGGCTCGGCACCAGGTAGTCACGCGCGCCTTCCGGAGTTGCACGGGTCAGAATCGGCGTTTCGATATCGAGAAAGCCGTTCTCTTCCAGATAGTTACGGATGTTGTGGGTGATCTTGGAGCGGAAACGCAGCTTGCGCTGGATTTCAGGGCGACGCAGATCGATGAAACGGTTGCGCAGACGAACATCTTCGCCTACCTGCTGGTGTTCATCCAGCTGGAACGGAGGGGTTTCGGCCTTGTTCAGAATAACGAGCTCTTTGCCCAGTACTTCGATCTCGCCGGTACCCATCTCCTTGTTGGCAGTACCTTCAGGACGCGCACGGACAGTACCACGGACTTCAACCACGTACTCATTACGCACGCTGTCAGCCAGATTGAAGCTCTCTTCACGGTCCGGGTCGAATACAACCTGGGCAATGCCTTCACGGTCACGAAGGTCAAGGAAGATGACACCACCGTGATCTCGACGGCGGTGAACCCAGCCAGTCAGGGTGATGTCTTCTCCAATATGATCTGCTCTGAGGTCGCCGCAATAATGGCTGCGCATAGTGTCCTGTTCCTGTATCCGAATGCAACATGGAAATCAAAGGCGGGAATTATAACCGATTTGGCCGGGCCTGACAGGCCCGGCAGCAGGGTTTGATAGACCGGGGTCAGTCGTGAGGTTCAAATGCCAACTCGCCGTCGAGCAGCCGCTCCAATTTCCCTCTCACCCGCGCCAGTTCTTCATCCGTATAGGGTACGGCTGGATGCCTGCCCCAAACAGGCCCAGGCCATGCCGGGTCAGACTCTTTTCGTACGATGACATGCACATGCAGCTGAGGCACCATATTACCAAGGGCACCAACATTCATTTTGCGCGCCAAAAAGAGGTCAGCCAACGTCTCCGACAACTCACTGACTTCATGGATCAGTTGCTGTTGCTCACTGGCGGGGAGATGATAAAGCTCTGTGACTCCGGCACGGCGAGGCACCAGAATCAACCAAGGGTACTGACTGTCATTCATCAACAGCAGGCGGCATAACGGGAAGTCTCCAAGTGCTATGGTGTCCGTCACCAGCCTGGGGTCAAGTTCAAATTCCAGCTCCAGTTCGTCCATCGCCCTGCTCCTTAAAATATGCTTGTTAATCCGAGTGTTACCAGAATTAGTATAGGTCAGCATGTATAAAGTCAATCTACACACCAGTATCGATGGCATACCGGCAGACCGCTGGGACACACTATGCGATCCCGAATACCCTTTCCTTCGCCATGCCTTCCTCAAGGCACTGGAAACTTCGGGTTCCGTTGGTGCCGATACCGGCTGGCAACCACTTCACATTGAGGTGACAGATCAGGACAACTCTATTTTGGTCATGCCTCTGTACATCAAATCCCACTCCTGGGGGGAATATGTGTTTGACTGGGCGTGGGCAGATGCCTACGAACGCAATGGCATGAATTACTATCCCAAACTGGTCAATGCCGTCCCGTTTACACCCGCAAGCGGTCCCAGGTTTGGCAGCTCACTGCCCGCAGATGAAGCCTGGGCTCTGCTCCCACAACTGCTGAATCAGGTGATGACTCAGATAAAGGCATCCTCATGGCACTGCCTCTTCCCGGACCCGAACGAAATTCAGCAGGCACCAGACTCCTGCCTCACTCGACTCGGCTGCCAGTACCACTGGTTCAATCATGAATATCGTGATTTCGATGACTTTATAAGCAGGTTCAATTCACGCAAACGCAAGTCGGTTAAACGCGAGCGGCGCAAGATTCAGGAACAGGGGATCACTATTGAACGCCTGTCCGGCAGGCAGATTAAAAACCGGGATATGCAAACCTTTTATCATTTCTACCAGTCGACCTATCTCAAACGAGGCCGCAGAGGATACCTGTCAGCTGAGTTTTTCGACCAGTTACTCAAGGTCATGCCGGAACGGCTTTTGCTGGTCCAGGCCTGCCGGGATAATACCGCCATTGCGGCCGCCCTGTATTTTATCGGCAAGAACACCTTATTCGGTCGTTACTGGGGCTGCCACTCAGAACATGACAGCCTGCATTTTGAGGCCTGCTACTATCAGGGCATCGAATATTGCATCGAGAAGGGTATTCAACGCTTTGATCCCGGCGCTCAGGGTGAACACAAAATCCAGCGCGGGTTCGAGCCCGTGCGGACCTTTTCCCTTCACCACATGGCAGACCCAAGGTTTGAACGGGCCGTAGAAGTATTCCTGGAGGAGGAGCGCGATCTGATGGAACAACAGATCACGCAGTTAACAACCTGGCTGCCGTTCAAACAGCCAGATCAATAGAGACCTATCAAAGGATCATCGCAGCCACCCAACCGGCCACCAGCAGCGGCAGGTTGTAGTGCAAGAAAGTCGGCACCACCGTATCCCAGATATGGTGATGCTGGCCATCCACGTTCAGGCCAGCGGTTGGACCCAGTGTTGAGTCGGAAGCCGGCGAACCGGCATCCCCCAACGCACCGGCGGTACCCACCAAAGCCACGATCGCCAAAGGACTGAACCCCAGCGACAAAGCCAAGGGCACGTAAATTGCCGCGATGATGGGGATGGTAGAAAACGAAGAGCCGATACCCAGGGTGACCAGCAGCCCCACCATCAGCATCAACAGCGCCGCCAGCCCTTTGTTGTCACCAATCAAGTCAGCTGTGCTGTTGACCAGAGTTGAAATCTCACCCGTTTGACGCATAACTTCAGCGAAACCGGCTGCTGTAATCATGATAAACCCGATCATGGCCATCATCTTCATGCCATCAATCAGCACACCATCAGCCTGTTTCCAGCGGATAATCCCGGTCAGGGTGCAGATCATATAGCCGGACAGCGCACCCAAAACCATGGATCCGGTCCACAACTGCACACCAAAGGCAGCCAGCATAGCGACAACCACGGCCACCAGACGGGCCGTACTGTAGTTGACTTCAACCCGCTCTGCTGCCTGCAGGCGCTCCATGTCGTAGCGACGCGGTTTGCGGTAATTGAACAGCGCCAGCAACAGACCGACCAACATGCCTGCGGCAGGAATCCACATGGCGGCCATCACGTTGACACCTTCAGTGACCAAACCATTATCAGCGACATTCTTCAGCAGAATATTATTCAGGAAAATGCCACCAAAACCGACGGGCAGAAACATGTAAGGCGTTACCAGGCCAAAAGTCAGAACGCATGCGATCAGACGCCTGTCCAGCTGCATCTTGCCCATCACCATCAGCAAGGGCGGCACCAGCAATGGAATAAAAGCGATATGAATCGGAATCAGGTTCTGTGAAGAGATCGCAACAGCCACCAACACCAGGATCAGGGAGTATTTGACCATTTTGCTGGCCTGCCCTTCTCCACTGCCCAGCTTACGCTGCACCAGATCAGCCATTGCATGGGGTAAACCGGACTGCGCGATCGCCACGGCGAAACCGCCCAGCATGGCATAACTGAGCGCCACTTCGGCACCGCCACCGATACCGCCAGTAAACGCATCCATGGTTTGTTCAAGTCCCATTCCCGCCAGCAAGCCGGCAGTCAGCGCACCCAATACCAGTGCGACCACAACCGGTGTACGCAACAGGCTTAGCGCCAGCATCACGACCACCGCTGCGAGTACAGCATTCATCAATTTTTCTCCAAGGATTTGAGGGGGCAAATGGTAAAAAAGCGCGAACTCTGCAGCAGTACTGCCGTGTTGTCAAACCAACTTAGCGCCGCTCAATCCGAAACACTTCACCAAGGCGGGCGTATTCCGAGCCACCCAAACGTGCCAAGGGTCTCAACTTATCGGCATCCACACGGCTTCGCCCCTTACTGTCGACATAACACACAGCATCATCGATCCAGAACTGCTCCACCTCGACCAACAACAGATGCTGTGGCTTGTTGCCTACTTCAATGTGCTGATACAACCGGCATGCCAGCGCAATCGGCACATCCTGTAAACGGTGCATATCGGTACCTTCAAATGGAACCAGCCCATTGCCGATCATTTCAAGCTCCGACTCACCAAATGCCAGCTCCCGTGACGTATCCGAAATGGCTTGTGCCTGATCGTCCGATCCAATATGGATGACACAGCGCTTGCGCTCGAGCAGGTTGCGGCAGCTGTCCTTCATGGTACCGTCCGATTTGACACCTATCGACAGCATCAGCACAGGCGGATCACTGCACACGACATTGAAAAACGAAAAGGGTGCCAGGTTATGACTGCTTCCGGTTTCATCGTTAGGGCTTAAAACCCAGGCAACCGGTCGCGGAATTATGATCTGGGTCAATGTGTGATAGATATCGGTTGAGGCCATTGTGTGTGCTGAAAATATCATTGCTGCTCCGCACTTTTCTCAGTTAGCCGCAAATCATAACACCCCTGCCCCGGGCCATACTCAGATTATGTGCAACCGCAACATGAGCCTGAATGATTGTGTTTAAGAACCATGATGAAAAAAACGCACCCTCCTCTCCTCGTTTTCCATTCAAAGCCGCCTACACTGAGAGTCCCTGCACAACTTGCTCTTTTACTTCATGCCTGGCAGAGGAACCGAGGAGGATTAGCGGTATGTTGACCTATGAAGAGTGTCTGGAGATGAGCGACCTGACGTCTGACGATATCTCCGCCATCGCCGAACATGAACACATGGACCCAATGATTGCAGTCGCTCTTGGGCATTACCTGATCACCCACGATGGTGAACAAAGGATTCAGCGCTTCATTCTTGATGATATCGAGCGAGCAAAGCGCTGCGGTGATCGTAATAAGCAGGCGCTTCTGTATGGAGCCCTGCGCCATTTCGTCGCCAACCACCCCCAGCATGCAAGCAGTACCCGCCTGCAATAAACGACTCGTCCCTGAAAACAAAAAGACCGCGCCAGCCATGCTTCGCGGTCTTGTTATGCAAGCCACAGCAAAGCTGTGGCTGTTTTCAATCAGAGTGCGCTATCCAACTCAGGCAACGCCGCAAACAGATCTGCTACCAGTCCATAATCAGCGACCTGGAAGATCGGAGCCTCCTCGTCCTTGTTGATTGCCACTATCACCTTGGAATCTTTCATGCCCGCAAGGTGCTGGATGGCACCTGAAATGCCAACGGCGATATACAGCTCAGGCGCCACGATCTTGCCCGTCTGACCGACCTGCATATCGTTCGGCGCAAAGCCGGCATCAACGGCAGCACGAGAGGCACCGACCGCAGCACCCAACTTGTCCGCCACTTTCTCAAGCAGATGAAAATGCTCACTGTCAGCCATGCCGCGACCACCGGAAATGACTACCCGGGCTGCCGTCAGTTCCGGACGATCAGACTTTGCCATTTCTTCACTGACAAAACAGCTCAGGCCGGTATCTTCAACCTGCTCCAAGGATTCGATGGAAGCACTGCCACCTTCAGCACTCACCGCATCAAACGCGGTGCCACGTACGGTGATCACTTTAACTGCATCAAGGGACTGGACCGTTGCAATAGCATTGCCCGCGTAAATCGGACGCGCAAAGGTATCTGCCGACTCGACCTTAATGATGTCTGAGATCTGCCCCACATCCAGCAGAGCCGCCACACGCGGCATGAAGTTTTTGCCGTTGGCCGTCGCCGGCGCCAGAATATGGCTGTAACCATCAGCGATAGCAACGATCAAGGCTGACATGTTTTCAGCGATCTCGTGGTCATACGCGGCGTTGTCGGCCAGCAGCACCTTGGCTACGCCTTCCGCTTTGGATGCGGCCTCAGCAGCTGCACTGCAGCCATTACCCGCCACCAGCAGAGTCACATCACCGCCGATTTGCGCTGCTGCGGCCAGAGTGCTCAGGGTAGACGGCTTCAGCGTCTGATTATCATGTTCAGCAATTACCAGAATACTCATCAGATCACCTTCGCCTCGTTTTTCAGTTTGTCGACCAGCTCAGCCACATCAGCCACTTTAATGCCCGCAGAGCGCTCAGCAGGTGGCTCAACTTTCAGTAGCTTGGTATGCGCCTTGATTTCGATGCCCAAATCTGACGGAGTCAACGTCTCAAGCGGTTTGCGCTTGGCTTTCATGATATTCGGCAGAGAGGCATATCGCGGCTCGTTCAAGCGCAAATCTGTAGTAACGACTGCCGGCTTGTTCAACGCAACGGTTTGTAAACCACCGTCCACTTCTCGAGTCACCAGAATCTGATCACCGTCGATTTTCACTTCGGACGCAAAGGTTCCCTGCCCCATGCCGGTCAATGCCGCCAGCATCTGGCCGGTCTGGTTGTTATCGGAATCGATCGCCTGCTTGCCCATCAACACCAGATCAGGCTGCTCCTTTTCGACAATCTTGGCCAGCAGCTTGGCCACGGACAAAGATTCCAGATTGTCTTCGCTCTGAACCAGAATCGCTCGGTCGGCGCCCAGTGCGAGCGCTGTACGAAGCTGCTCCTGAGCCGCCTGGGGCCCCAGAGAAACCACTACCACTTCACTGGCCTGGCCGGACTCTTTCAGACGAACAGCCTCCTCGACTGCAATTTCGCAGAAGGGGTTGATCGCCATTTTGACATTATTCAGATCAACGTCGGTATTATCGGATTTGACCCGCACCTTGACGTTGTAATCGATTACTCGCTTTACCGTTACCAGGACCTTCATCGTCATACCCTTTGATTGTGTTATGAGCCGCGCTCGGCAGCCTCACCTCTTATGGGTGTTGTTCTGCATCATAACCACAGAACGAAAATAAGCAATATCCCTTATACAAAAGCAGCACAGGCTAATGGCGAGTTCAAAACTGTCAATTACCGCGCCTCAAACTTTACAAATAAGGGTTTTTACTTATTATGTCTGCATACATTAATAGCATACGCTGTGGCACTCAATAATTAGAAGAATCAACCATCCACACCGATGGAGGAACAACCGTGAATCGTGAATCGATGGAATTTGATGTAGTAATCGTCGGCGCAGGCCCGGCAGGACTGTCTGCTGCATGTCGCTTGATGCAAGAGGCTCAGGCTGCCGAGCAGGAACTGACCGTCTGTGTGGTGGAAAAAGGCTCTGAAGTCGGAGCACATATACTCTCCGGAGCCGTGATGGAAACCCGCGCACTGGATGAACTCTTTCCGGACTGGAAAGAGCGTGGCGCACCGCTGAAAACAGCGGTAACCGAGGACCAGGTCTTCATGCTGAAGAACGCAACCAGCGCCGCCAAGCTGCCCAATGCGTTCGTGCCCAAGACCATGCACAACGACGGCAACTATATCGTGAGCCTGGGCAATGTAACTCGCTGGCTTGCCGAGCAGGCAGAGCAACTGGGCGTTGAAGTTTTCCCCGGTTTCGCCGCTGCAGAAGTACTCTTTAATGAAGATGGCAGCGTCAAAGGTATTGCCACCGGTGACATGGGCGTCACAGCCAACGGCGAGCAGGGTCCCAACTACATGCCCGGCATGGAACTCCACGCCAAATACACCATTTTCACTGAAGGCTGTCGCGGCCACCTTGGCAAACAGCTGATCGAAAAATTCGCTCTGGACAAGGATGCCGATCCGCAGCACTACGGCATTGGTATCAAGGAACTCTGGGATATCGATCCTGCCAAGCACAAACCCGGCCTGGTTGTACATGGTTCAGGCTGGCCTTTGACTGACGGCGCCAGCGGCGGCTTCTTCCTCTATCACGCCGAAGATAATCAGGTAGTCGTGGGTCTGATCATTGATCTGAACTACTCAAACCCTTACCTGAGTCCGTTTGATGAGTTCCAGCGCATGAAGCATCACCCCGAGATCAAACAGTATCTTGAGGGTGGTAAACGGGTCGCTTACGGTGCCCGTGCAATCACCAAGGGCGGTTTCAACACTCTACCCAAAATGACCATGCCCGGCGCACTGCTCGTCGGCTGCGATGCCGGCACCCTGAACTTCTCCAAGATCAAGGGCATCCATACGGCCATGAAGTCCGGCATGCTGGCAGCTGAGTCCATCGTCGAAGCCCTTAAAAACGGCGACGAAGGCGGCAAGGACCTGAGCAACTTCACTACAGCCTATCAGTCCTCCTGGCTGTATGACGAACTATATCGCGCCCGCAACTTCGGACCGGCTATGCACAAGTTTGGTCCCTACCTGGGTGGCGCATTCAACTATATCGATCAGAACTGGTTTGGCGGCAAGATACCGGTCACCTTGCATGACACCCACAAGGATCACGAGCAGCTCAAACCTGCCAGCGAGTGTGAGGAAATTCAGTATCCTAAACCCGATGGGGTGATCTCATTCGACAAGCTGTCGTCAGTTTTCCTCTCCAATACCAACCACGAAGAGGACCAACCCTGTCATCTGCAGCTGAAGGATGCGAGCATCCCGATCAGCCAGAATCTGCCGAAGTTTGCTGAGCCGGCACAACGTTACTGCCCGGCTGGCGTGTACGAAGTCGTAGAAGGTGACAATGGCCCCCAGTTCCAGATCAACTCCCAGAACTGCGTCCATTGCAAGACCTGTGACATCAAGGACCCAGCCCAAAACATCACTTGGGTTGTTCCTGAAGGTGCAGGCGGCCCGAACTATCCCAATATGTAAATGCTACTGTGACACCACAAGCCGGCTTTACAGCCGGCTTTTTTTGTTGCCAATTCATCCCGCTGCCCCTCAGTTTTACTCAACATGGTATCATTACGCCATTAATCAATGATCTCGCGCCCAACGTGACAATACATTGCTCCGCAGAGGCCGCGACAACATGTACACAGGCGATTGATGAGCTCAAACCATCCCGCAGCAGCACCAGCCCCCTTGCACCAGAAACCCGAAGTCACCCAAGACACTGTCTGTCGACGCTTCTCAGTTGCACCGATGATGGACTGGACCACCAGTGACTGCCGTGTCTTTCATCGACTGATGTCAAGGCATACTCTGCTCTATACCGAGATGGTCACTACAGGCGCTCTTATTCATGGCGATGCCGCACGGCACCTGCAATATCATGACAGTGAACACCCTGTTGCGCTGCAGCTGGGCGGCAGCGATCCGAAGGAGCTTGCGCGCTGTACCCGTATGGCAGAGGAATGGGGTTACGATGAGGTGAACCTGAACGTGGGCTGTCCCAGCGACCGCGTGCAGAACAACATGATCGGCGCCTGTCTGATGGCACATCCGCAGCGTGTTGCCGATTGCCTGGCCGAGATGCAGGCCGGGGTCAGGATTCCGGTTACTGTCAAACACCGCCTTGGCATTGACGATCTTGACAGCTTCGAGCACCTGCACCAATTCATCGAAATCGTACGCACAAGCGGCTGCCGTAGCTTCACTATTCATGCGCGCAAGGCCATTCTTGATGGCCTGAGCCCTAAAGAGAATCGTGACATCCCCCCCCTGATGTACGACCGTGTTTACCGCATCAAGGAGCTATTCCCGGATCTGGAAGTCATCATCAATGGGGGCATCAAAACGCTCGAAGAGTGTGACACACATCTGCAACATGTCGATGGTGTGATGATCGGACGCGAGGCATACCAGAATCCCTGGCCCCTGCTGAGCCAGGTGGACTCTCGATACTTTGGTGACAGCCACGCAATACCGAGCCGGATGGAAGTCGCTCTGGCTTTCATCCCTTATCTCGAGAAACGCCTTGCTGAAGGCGCACCACTCTATGCAATTACCAAACACCTGCTGGGTCTTTTCCACGGCCAGCGGGGCGGCAAGCAATTTCGACGCTACCTCAGCGAGAACGGCCACAAACGTGGCGCCGCGGAAGATACCTTTAGAGCCGCACTGGCATGCGTTTCCCAACAGGATCATTAAGAATTTCAGGAATGGGCACAGGACACCAAACGATGGACCAGTTACAACAGCTAAAGCAGATGACCACGGTCGTTGCAGACACCGGCGACATCGACGCCATTCGTCAGTTTCAGCCAGTGGATGCCACTACCAACCCCTCTTTGCTGCTAAAAGCCGCTCAGGATGCCAAATACGCTCACCTGCTGACCGAAGCACGCGAGTGGGCCCGCCAGCACACAGATACGTCACATAGCCGCCTTGCACTCATGACGGATCGTTTTGGTGTATTAATCGGCCGGGAAATTTCAGGCCTTATACCAGGCCGCATCTCCACCGAAGTGGATGCCCGCCTGTCGTTTGACACTCAGGCCACCATTGCCAAGGCACATCAGTTGATTGAGCAGTATGAAGCTCTGGGTATTAGCCGCGACCGCGTGCTGATCAAGATCGCGTCGACCTGGGAAGGGATTGAGGCCGGCCGTCAGCTTGAACGCGAAGGCATCAACTGCAACCTGACTCTGCTCTTCAGCTTCGCTCAGGCGCAGGCTTGCGCTGATGCCGGCATTTTCCTGATTTCGCCTTTTGTTGGACGCATTCTGGACTGGTACAAGCAGCGCCAGCCTGAGGCTGATTTCAGTTTTGAAAAGGACCCCGGCGTACAGTCAGTCAGCCGCATCTACCGTTATTACAAGGCACACAACTATGACACCGTTGTCATGGGTGCGAGCTTCCGAAACACAGGTGAAATCCAGGCCTTGGCCGGCTGTGACCGGCTGACCATCAGCCCGGCACTGATGCAGGAGCTTGCAGACAATGACGGTGCGCTGATACAACGCCTGCGACCCGACATGGAAAGCAATGACAGCAAAGATGTTCTGGACGAGAGCGGTTTTCGCTGGGCAATGAATGAAGATGTAATGGCACAGGAGAAACTGGCAGAAGGTATCCGCAACTTCGCCAGTGATCAAATCAAACTGGAGAGCCTGCTGGGTCAATCCTGATTAGAGCGACCTTGCCGGCACGCCACCCTGAACGCCCTCAGCGGCAGTTTTCCAGGGTGGCGACCAGATCCTTGAACGCCTCACGGTTCTTCTCATTGAGACCAATGAGAACCCTGTGGGCATCCAGAATACGCAACCTTACCTCTTCTTCGGACTCTTGAACAAAAGGCACGTGTTTCAGGTCACAACAACTGGTCGGCAATTGCTGAAGCAACACAAATACCCGGTCGAAGCCCATGCTTAACAGGATGCGGGTAATATCCTCATTAGTGGACACCAACGTCGGTTGAGGCATCCCTTTCTCGGTCGCCTTGATTGCCAGCTTTGCAATCAAACCCAGTGAAGTGCTATCGATATTTTCGGTTTCGGTCAAATCAACCAGCGTATCAGTGACATCTTCACGCTGTAATACCGCCTCGAGATGCCGCTCAATCGTTGAGCACAAAGTCAAACGCACATCACCGACAAATTTCAGGACATAGTGCCCGTCACAGCACGCGTAATAAATCGCGCCATCGCTCATAAAGATTCTCTGCGTACAGTCATGATCGCCACATCATCGGGATGAACCCTCTCCGCAGGCATCATACTCTGCAAAAACGCCGCTGGCGACCCCATATTGTCTCGACAAAGCTGCAATAATTGATGCTCTTTATCCAACAGGGAATCCCCGGCCAAAACCTCAAGAATGCCATCGGAAAACAGCGTCAGGGTAAAGTCATTCTCAAGACCCAGTTCACACTCATCGAATGCCGGAGCCTCAAACAAACCCAGCGGCATTCCCCTGCCTTCAAGATAGCGCAACTCTCCACCTTGTTGCAGGATCGGCATCGGATGATGACCGCCTACCGCATAACGCAGCGTATTTTTTGTGTGATCAATAAGCCCCACAAACATGGTCAGATGCTTGCCCAGCGAAGTTAAAAGGAGCTCTTTATTGATGCGATGGAGTGTATCCGAGGGTGAAAGGATATCGAAACTGGAATTACGGCGGTAATTACGCAGCAAACGGTGCGTCATATTTTTCAACAGCACCGTCACCAGCGCGGATGAAGTCCCATGACCGGAAACATCAGCCAGATAAAAAAGACTCAACTCTTCATTGATGGCCAGCGCATCCACAAAGTCGCCACTTAAAAGCAGCGAAGGCTTGAGGCAATAGTCGAAATCAATACCATTGATGCGCTGGTGCTCAGGCGGCAACAGGTTCTGCTGCACCTGCTGGGCGGCATGCTGATCTTCACGCAGCTCATCCAGACTCCGCTCCAGGCTATCTCTGAGGCTGTGCACCTCTTCGATATAGCGTGCGCGCCTCAGCTGGCGATCAACGGATCGAACAAAAAGCTCAGGATGAAGATCAAGCTCACCCGCCACATACACATCGTCCGCACCACTGCGCAAGGCCGCAACCAATTGTTCTGCGGTACCTTCGCGAATAAGAGCCAACAATGGCTTTGGACTTATTCTTTGAGCCAGCCGATCCATCAACAGACTGCTGCCAATGGTGGCCAAGTCGAAGATTATCAGGGATGTATCGAAATGCTCGAGCTGCTGATCAATTTCATCAGCATCCGAACACACGACCAGACGAAGTTGCTGATGATCGCACTGCTCGCATAGCTCAAAAACTCGATCGATCGTGTGGGTGCAAGCCGATAATAGCAGCACCCTTTGCGTGATAGGACCCATTGATCAGCCGTTCATGTGATACTGCTGCAGGAACCTCAACAGTATCCCCAAGCCACTGACGTTGCAAGTCGATTAGAAGTCGCTGTCGTATTTGACCTTAACTGCCCCATCATTGATCTGGTATTCACGACGTTGCAGATAGGCATCACGGATGAAGGCATACTTGTCACCGCTGATAATCTGCTCCGCTTTCAGCAAACGGCTGCGCGTATCAACCAGTCGCAGGCCATACAGAGTATTTCGCGTGGGCACATGGTCTACATCACCAACAGGGTCAACCATCCAGTCAACCGGCTTGGCCAACCCGTCACGCACGGTGCTCGGGCCCAGCAACGGCAGCATGAGATACGGACCTGAACCTACCCCCCAGTACCCCAGAGTCTGGCCGAAGTCTTCTTCATGCGCTTCAATACCCATCGGCGTGGCAACATCAATCAAACCGGCAAGACCAAAAGTACTGTTAAACGTCAGGCGAGCAAAGGTTTTACCCGCTGCCTCGAACTTAAACTGCAACAGGTTATTAAACAGGTTACCGACATCGGCGATATTATCGAAAAAGTTGCTGACACCTTTCTCGGCAACATCAGGCGTTACATAACGATAACCCTGCGCCAGCGGCTTCAGCGCATAGCGATCAACAGTTTCATTAAAGCTGTAGATTGAGCGATTAAACCCCTCCCAGGGATCCTGCTCGGTTTCCGCCATTACAGGCGCAGCCACCAGCACCACACCCAAGCTCGCCGCCGTAATACCGCTACGCAGAGAAGAAGTCAGCATAATTTATCCTTGATAAGCCGATTCACATGTCAGGCTATTTTAGCGAGGCATGCAACGGGATGAAAGCATTGTAAGAAGCCTTTACCCCAACAATGACATTTACCCACAACGCAAAAAGGCTCCCGAAGGAGCCTTTTCGTAGACAAGACTAATATCAAGGGATATTAGAAGTCCAGACGGTAGCCGATGGACAGAGTATCACCGAAACCACCGGTGTTAGCAAAACCACGTGCTTCATTTGTGAAGTCTTCACCGATTTCGACGAGTTCGTCGTCTACATCAGCATATTCAACCCACACACGAGCACGCTTGCCAAGATTCTGCTGTACACCTACCATCCACTGATCACCATCAGTTCCTGCCGCAGTGCTATCGATGTTAGTCCAACGAGCCTGCAGAATGGTGTCGCCGATAGTGTAAGAGCCACCAACCTGAGTGGTTTCGATATCATCACCAACCGTACCCAGAACACTTTCTTCGTCCTGGTAGCGCGCGTAGACTTTGAACGCATCTACGGTATAGGAAGCCGCAACACCCAGGATATCGTAGTCGGAGCCGCCAATGTAATCGCTATCAACAGACATGTAAGACAGACCTACAAACGCACCGGCCGCAGAAAACTTAGCTGCAACGTTGTAAGCATCCATATCATTGTCATTTTCATCACCACCGGCAGCATCACCAGCGACCCCCCCCATGATTGCCGCACCAGCAATCTGGAAGCCGCTCATGTCCGGAGAGATGTACGCAACAGTGTTCGGCTGACGCAGACCCACTTCACGGATTACACCTGCGTTAGCGTGGTTCCAACCAGCGTCAGCTACTGAAGAAGTCCACAGCCAGTGCGGAGTGTACATACGACCGGCCTGTGCAGCACCCCATGCACCCTTAGCACCTACCAGTGCCAAACGAGCGTTCTTCTCGCCCACACCAGCAAATTCACCATTATCAGCACGCAGACGCGTTTCAAACTGGAAATAACCGGTAGTGCCTTCCAGACCCAGGTCAACATCACCTTTGATACCGATGCGAGAGGTTTCATCAGTAACCTGCCAGTCGCCATCGTTATCAGAAGTATCAGCATTCGCCAGACCTACACGGATAGAACCGTACAGAGTAGCGTCAGCCTGAGCGACGATCGGAGCAGTCATTGCGCCAGCAACAGCCAGAGCGATCAGTGACTTTTTCATCAACATTTCCCCTTCATTCAACATACTAGTAGTGAATTCTAGTTTTTCTTAAGCACATGGAGTGCTCCCAGAAAAATACTATAAATCCAGATTATTGCAAACCAATGACGACAAAAAGATTTTATATTTTGTGTCATTTTGCCTGCGATTCTAGCGGGTAACTGCTTTCCATAGCGACGAACTCGGCTCGCTGCGGCTGAGCAACTACCTAAATTGCCGGCATTACACCATACACCCACCAGAGGCGCAAGCTCTGAATCCCTTTAATGGCCGGTGCTAGACCATTGTTTGATACCCATCAACAAGAAAACTTAAACAACCTGCATTCTTTAGGTTCAAAATGACTCTAATGCTTGCTTAAGGCGCTTTTCAGATACACTTTCCCGGGTGCCCAGTTGCTGGGCAAACAGCGAGACTCGGTATTCTTCCAGCAACCAGCGGAAGCGTACCAGCCCCTCCGGCCGCTCATTACGCGCCACATGCTCCTGCAGCTTTTTCAAATACTGCTGTCGAAACTGCGCCAACTGCTCCGACCAGAGACATTGCTGACGCAAGTCTCGCTGATATTTATCAAGCCGAATTTCAATCCCCTGCAGGTAGCGCGGAAACTCTTGCAGCCAAGCCTGATCACTTTCAACCAGATAATGCTTGTGCATCAACTCGGCCAACTGTTGTTTGATATCATTCAAAACCGGCACGGCCTGCAAGTTAATACGACCATTAAGCTGCTTATTGATTCTATGAACTGACTGATGACAGGCATATATAAAGCGGCCCAACTTTTCGAGCTCATCCGCTATATTCGCTCTCATCAGTTCGCGCTGCTGTTCAAACGCTTCTTTATTACGTGGCAAGTTATCGACTGACAATGACGCAGCCCTCTGGGCTGCCAGCACCAAGGCATCATCTTCAAGGGCTTTTCGCTCAAAAAGCTTTCCTGCAAGAATCAGGCTCTCATTAAGCCTGGGAATATCACGACGCAGGTATTTGACCTGTTGCGCAGGCAATGACAACAACAACAGGCGAGCCACCCCGCGCAGAGTTTCATGGTGTGCCATTTCACTGGACGGCAGCACTTTCAGCTCCACGCTGTCCTTGCGATCAATCAGCGCCGGCCATGCCTCGACCTCAATCCCTCCTGCCTGACGCAGATGAATCGATTCTGGCAGCTCTCCAAAGCTCCAATCAGTCAAATTGGCTTGCCCCCACTGCTCTGACGGGCCCGACTGCAATGCTTCCTCAGCCTGGACGCCAAAACGTCGGTTCAGCAATTCCCAATCACGCCCACTGCCGATGACCTGGTTTCGATCATCTCTCAGGCGCAGGTTGAACAGGTGATGCTCTTCCAGAACTACCGCACGCAGGGCCTCCACGGTCACTTTTGTGCCCGTCATGCGCAACAGTTGAAGTGATAGAGCCTCATAGAGATCACCTTCGGCAAACACCACCGCATTGCAGAATGCCTCGGCATAATTGGGTACAGGTACAAAATGCTTGCGCAACTGTTTAGGCAACCCCTTGAGAATGGCAACCACCTTTTCCTCTAGCATTCCCGGCACCAGCCACTCCAAACGCTGCAAGGGAGCTATGCGCAGCAACGCCAGCGGCAGCTCAAGCGTGACGCCGTCATCCTTGGCACCAGGCTCGAAGTGATAACTCAACGGCAGGTCTACCCCGTCAATCGACAGCACATCGGGATAAAGTGAACCACTGACATGCTCGGTCCCCCGCTGCAGGATATCTTCCTGACGCATGAACAGCGCCTCAGCATCATCTTGCTCAACCTGCTTGCGCCAATGCTCGAACCCCTTGCCATTGACCACATGGGAGCCATTCAGCTTATCGAGGCGCTCAGCATAGAACCGGTAAAGCTGCTCTTCGTCGACCAGAAGATCACGCCGACGGGATTTATCTTCCAGCGCAGCAACACTTTCGAGCAACTGTCGGTTATGAGCAAAAAATGGCGCCTGAGTCTGGTATTCACCTTCGACCAGTGCGCTGCGAATAAAGATTTCGTGTGATACCACTGGATCGATGCCACCGTAGTTAACTCGGCGACGTGGCACAATGATCACTCCGAACAGGCTAACCTGCTCAGTCGCAACCACTTGAGCCCTTTTCTTTTCCCAGTGCGGCTCCATCCAGCTGCGCTTGACCAGATGCTTGGCTAGCGGCTCGATCCATTCCGGTTCAATACGCGCCACTTGATGTGCAAACAACTGACTGGTTTCCAGCAATTCAGCCGCCATCACCCACTTGGGCGCTTTCTTGAACACGCCCGAGGCCGGGAATATCTTGAAGCGACGATTGCGAGCACCGAGGTACTCCCCCTTTTCCTGCTTGAAACCGATATGACTAAGCAAACCGGCCAACAGTGACTTATGCACCACCGGATATTCGGCCGGCTCGGTATTCTCTTTCAGGCCCAGGTCTCGAACGCTCAGCAGCAACTGTCGATGCACATCTCGCCACTCTCGCAGCCGCATGAACGACAGGAACTGTTTCTGACACCAACGACGCAACTGACTCTGGCTCAGTTCTTCCCGCTGTTCGTGCCACAACTGCCAGAGATTAAGCAAGGTCATGAAGTCAGACTCTTCGTCTGCATATTCCTTATGCTTTTGATCTGCCGCCTGACGCTTATCATGCGGCCTCTCCCTTGGGTCCTGCACGCTGAGCGCACTGGCGATGACCAGCACTTCCCGCAACGCGCCCTGCTTCGAAGCCTCAATCACCATCCGTGCAATTCTGGGATCGACCGGCAAACGCGCCAACTGTCGCCCGATTTGCGTAATACCTCGCCGATCATCGACCGCACCCAACTCTTCCAGCAACTTGTAACCATCGTTAATAAGGCGCGTATCGGGTGGATCAACAAAGGGAAACTCGCGGATATCCCCAAGTTTCAATTGCAGCATCTGCAGAATAACGGCGGCCAGATTCGTCCGTCGTATTTCGGCATCCGTGAACTCAGGCCTGGCCAGAAAGTCTTCTTCCGAATAAAGGCGAATACAAACACCCGGAGCCACACGACCACACCGCCCTGCCCGCTGGTTCGCACTGGCTTGCGAGATCGCCTCGACAGGCAACCGCTGAACCTTTGAGCGGTAACTGTATCGCGAGATACGCGCCACACCGGGATCAATGACATAGCGAATACCCGGCACCGTTAACGAGGTTTCGGCCACATTGGTCGACAATACGATACGCCGACCCGCCTTGCGGTTTTCATGGAATACGCGATTCTGCTCCGCGAGCGACAAACGGGCATAGAGTGGGATAATCTCGGTATCACGCAGCTGCGCCTTGCGCAGGGAGTCCGCTGTTTCGCGGATCTCTCGCTCACCGGGCAGGAACACGAGAATATCCCCCGGCCCGCCACTCTGTTTCGCACGATCGATTTCGATCAATTCATCAACCGCTGCCAGAATGCCCTGCTGCAGATCGACGGCTTTTTCGTCCTCTGCTTCCATTTCATGCAATGGACGATAAAGGGTTTCGACCGGATAGGTTCGCCCAGACACTTCAATGACCGGCGCATTATCGAAGTGCTGCGAAAAACGCTCCAGATCGATGGTTGCCGAGGTAATAATCACCTTGAGGTCAGGGCGTCGTGGCAGAATGCGTTTGATATAGCCCAGCAGGAAATCGATATTGAGGCTGCGTTCATGCGCCTCATCGATGATCAGGACTTCGTACTGTTCCAGAAAACGATCATGCTGGGTTTCGGCCAACAGAATACCGTCCGTCATCAACTTGACCTGGGTATTGTCGGACACCTGGTCATGAAAACGGACCTGATAGCCTACACGCTCGCCCAAAGGCGTTTTCAATTCCTCGGCAATACGCGAGGCAACTGTTCGAGCGGCAAGCCGTCTGGGCTGGGTATGACCGATCACACCGTAGCAACCAAGCCCCAATTCAAGACACAGCTTGGGAATCTGTGTCGTCTTGCCCGAACCGGTCTCGCCCGCAATAACAACCACCTGATTGTCAGCGATCACCTTGAGCAACTCTTGTCGACGTTCCGAAACCGGCAGGTCCGGATATTCCGGCTGAGCCGACAAGGCTTTAAGCCGTTCGACCCGCTGACGGGACGCCTCCAGACGCTCGGCCAGTCTCGCCAGCTTCTCGTTATCCGGGGGAGACTGGCGCTTTAATCTGTCGATTTCTCGGCGTAAAGAAAATCGATCGGCAATGCGGCAGTGAATCAGTTGCTGCTGGAGTGTCTTGATGGAGATGGACAAACTGCTACGACCCTGTGGCGGATGAATGGAACGACCGCACATTATCCATCATGGAACATCCAATTACTAATGTGGTCGACGCCCTTGCAGCGCCATCTCGCGCAGATCCCTCCGGGACACTTTCCCCACGGGGGTTCGGGGTAGCCAGCGACAAAACTCTACCGATCGGGGCACCTTATAGGCCGTGAGCCGCTCTCGACAATAGTCGCGCACCTGCCGTATGGAGAGCTGCTGATTGGCAGGAACCACATAAAGCTTGATCTGCTCACCACCACAGTGCTCTGGCAAACCCACCACGGCACATTCCAGAATATCCGGATGACAGGCGATGATATCCTCCAGCTCACTGGGATAGACTTTAAAGCCGGACACATTGATCACTTCCTTACGACGGTCGATGATTCTGAGAAACCCTTCACCATCAATCAGGCCAATATCACCCGTATCCAGCCAGCCAGCCGGCATGGCGCTTTCGGTTGCTTCACGCTGATGCCAATAGCCTGACATCAATTGCGGACCTCGTACCCAAATGTCACCGACTTCACCATGAGGTAATGGTTTGCGCTCCTCATCGAGGATTTGTATTTCGGTTCCACTCAAAGGTTTGCCAACCGTGCCCAAACGAATGGCATCAGGGCGATTGACGCTGACGACCGGAGAGCATTCCGTCAGGCCATACCCCTCACAGATCTCACCTCCTGTAACCTCCTTCCACCGTGAGGCAACGGATCTCGTCAGTGCCATCCCTCCCGAAACGGTCAGTTTCAGCGCTGAAAAATCCAGTCGCTGAAATTCGGGCTGCTGGCACAAATGGATAAACAGAGGATTGATGCCAGCCAAAATGGTCGGATTGAGCCTATCCCAGCAACGCACCAGAGACCGGGTGCGCCGCGGGTCCGGAACCAGCTCAATGTAACTACCAATACTCAACATCAGCAGAGTGAGAGTGAAAGAATAAATATGGTAAAACGGTAGCGGCTGCAGCAGGCGCTCGCGCCCGGGGAGGACGAAAGGCTGCATCCGGTCCTGAAGCTGCGCCAGATTACTCAGCAACGCTCGCTCACTGAGCATGGCCCCCTTGGCTGGCCCCGTAGTCCCGCCTGTGTACTGCAGCAACGCCAGCTCTGGGTATCGCTCAGGAGGCAACCAAACCAAACCAGCCCCCTTTTGCATGATCGAACTCAAAGACACCTGTTCGATTGCTGGGCCAATTCGCCCATTGGACCTCGCTCTGCCAACACCTCCACTTTTGAACCTTGACAACAGGTTCAGCAGCACACGGCCCGCAACAGGATGCAGATCACCGGGTTCTGTCGTAATCAGATACTCGACTGGAGAGTTGACCAGTGCCTGCAGGCTCTCGACCGGCAGCGGCGCCAGCCTGACCAGCGCACGCGCGCCCGAATCACGCAGCAACAGGGTAGCTTCTTCGACACCAAGAAGGGGGTTGGCGTTCACGACCACCAGCCCCGCACGACGAGCACCAAACAGCAGTATCGGATACTGCATCAGGTTGGGCAACTGAAGTACGATCCTGTCACCCGGCTGAAGGTCGGTTTCATGCTGCACCCAGGCCGCAAAACGTCGGGAGAAACGGTCAAGATCAGCAAAGCTGATACGTGCCCCCAGATGACCAAAGGCAGGCCGTTCGTCAAAGCGCCGCGCCAACTGAATCAGCAAATCAGATAAACTGGCAACGTCCGGGCTGACAGCCTGCATCAGGCTACTCCTTCAACTGAGACACAACCTCACCATCAACAAACACAACCAGCTCGCCGGTCTCGAGCTTCTGCCAACGCTCATTATCGGTCAAGGGCTCCGTTGCGATGACTGTCACTATATCATTGGGTGTTGTCTCGGCACCGAAATCAACACTGACTTCACAATCCTTAAGCCTGGCTTCACCAAAGGGTGAACGTCGCGTAATCCATGCCAGCTTGGTCGTACAATAGCAGAACAGATGGGTCGACTCGCTGAGCAACATATTGAAGACCCCAAGTGTCCTCAATTGCTCACAGCATTCGTGGATGAAACGCTGTAACTCGGCAAAGTCTTCAGGCCGCTCTGGAAAACGACTGCGCAGCTGACCTAGCAGCCAGCAAAATGCATACTCACTATCAGTGGTCCCGACGGGCTGATAGAAGTCCAAGGGCCAATCAAAAAGCGTTTTGTCCAACTGTCCGTTGTGGGCATAGGTCCAGGTATAGCCCCAAAGCTCTCGACTGAAAGGATGCGTGTTCTCCAGGCATACCGAACCCACATTGGCTTGCCGGATATGACTGATCACAACACGGCTTTTGATCGAATATTCAGCCACCAAACCGGCTATACGCGAATCGGCACTGGGCTCGGGATCATGAAAGCAGCGCAAACCCTTGCCCTCATAGAAAGCGATCCCCCAGCCATCACGGTGCGGCCCTGTGCGGCCACCACGCTGCATCAGCCCGGTGAAACTGAAACAGATATCTGTCGGCACATTGGCGCTCATCCCGAGCAATTCGCACATTTATCAGCCCTCCCCTCGGCTCAGGGTAATTCGATCTGGCAAGGTATCGATCAACGCATAATCGAGCACTTCACCCGTAGCCTCTTTTTCAGCAGTCAGATCAGGGTGATATTCCAGGCGTGGTGTCGCTTTCTGCAAATGCCGCTCGCCGAGAAAGCACCCTTGAGGATCAATGGTCAATTTTTCGCTGCACACTCTGGCCCGGACCTTGCCGCCTCGCTCTATGTGCAGGGAATCACAGAAAACATCACCTTCTATCAGACCGCTGACATTGACATGCTGAGCGGTCAGAAAACCACGCACCACACCATGACGCCCGATGGTCACATCATCTGTCACCTCAAGCCGTCCCTCGACAACACCATCGACATGCACCTTGCCACTGACACGCATATCACCCGACAGATGGTTCCCCCGAGCGATGATGGTTACTGCGTTCCGGCCTGATTTAGCGGATACATCGCGCTTAAGGATTCCCAAGGTACCTCCTCAACTTCTGTAAACAGGGCATTAAAACTGTCCAGCCCCCACTGCAGGAACGGCTCAGGATTCAAGGGACGATACATGAATCGCACTTCGTAGTGCAGATGTGCACCGGTAGAACGGCCACTATTCCCACTCAGCGCGATCTGCTGCCCCTTGTGTACAAAGGTGCCACTTTTGACCAACACCTTCTGCAAATGCGCGTAATAGGTTTTAAAGCCGAAATTATGCTGTAAAACCACGAGGTTGCCAAAACCACTCCCCTTGCGATAGCCGGCGTACTCAACCACTCCGTCTGCAGTGGCATATACAGGGGTGCCGATATCCGCCTTGAAATCCATGCCGTTGTGCATCTTTCGTGTCTTGAGAACCGGGTGCAAACGCATCCCATAGCTGTCATTCACTCTCTCTGCTGAAATAGGCACTCCGTTAGGGATACTGTGCAGAAGGAACAGCCTTTGCCGTGCGGCCATACGTGTCAACTGTAACCGCTCCTCCACACTCATTCCCTTGGGCTCCTGCAATAGCCCCAATCGATTCTCCAGCGTACTGAGTGTCGCACCAATCTCCTGATTTTCCTCCAATAACCGCTCACGCTCAGCGCTGAGTTCAGACAGTGAGCTGCCCAATTCGTCCAGCTCAGAGATGTATAGCTGCTGCGTCCCGAGCAACAACTGATATTGCTCATTGAGATCCTGATGGTCTCGTGTCAGGTCTGACAGGTCATCATGGGTTTTGACCAGTAACCAGTTGGAAACGAAAAAACTGAGGCTTGAGAGCAGAACAAAGGTCAACAGCAGATAAGCCAAAAGCTGGTGCAGAAAAATTTGCCGCGACCCATGGCGAGTCGTCATTGTCAGGACAAGTTTGCGTCGCAAAAGAGATACCCTGTAAATCAAAATGAGCAACTATAAGCGATTACCGACACCAGCTCTACGTACAAATCTGGCAGGACAACACCTTCATGCGCTGAACTCCCACAGCAGAGCCAGGTTTTACGTTAGACTTGGGCTCAGATTTCAGCAACGTTGCGGAGTAGAGGGATGTTACCGCTCAGCATATTTTTCTCGGACGAATATAGACTGCTGTCTCGCCAACAGCTGGCAAAGGGCATCGGCCAATACTTTGTCCTGCCGGATCAGACTCTGATGCTGGAATGGAAGACATTAAAAGACGCACTGCCCTCTTTGTCTGCCGGCGATATCATGGAAGCTGGGACACACCATATAGATGCCCCTCACTCAGAGCCCCCCTTAAATGCCGTAGAAGCCAACCAGCGGTTCAACGAATATCTGAAGCGACTGGAACAGGTGACTTCTTGCGTTCTGGTGATCAACCCGGCCGACCTTCATCCACGATATGAAGCCCTGAATCGAAACCGAATTCGGGAAGGTATCTGTAACCGCCTGCACGTTCTGGCCCTGCAGGCCAGAGAGAACATGCACCAGCTTGTGCTAAGAGCGCCCAATGAGGCTACAGTCGAACTTACGCTGGAGATTCTGGCGTGCACACTGACCTTGCCGGGCCTTGAACACTGGGGTCATTTGGGCATCTGTCTGCAGACATGCAGCAAGCGCGCACTTCCCACTCTGGGCTGGCTGGAACATCTGGGGCGCTCACTGAATACCAATATTCCCGTCAAGCTGATCAGCGGCATGCCGACCAGGGAAGAGATTCGTGAAGCCCAACACGCAGGCCATGTGTGTTACCCGGTTTTGACCAATCCTGACCATTGCCGAAGCAACTTTGAATGCTGTCACCAGTTTCTGCTTAGCAGCAACAATTCACGCCTGCGCGCAAGTCGCTTGCTGCACCGCCCGATACCTAAACACTATCAGGCTCCCCCGCCGCCATCCGATATCTTTTTGCCCATTCGCAGCAATGCAACGATGGCACCTGCGGGTCAAACCCTTGCCGATATCGCGTTAGCAAGAACCCTCCAAGCATATGGCGAAAAGCCGCTCAACGCCTATCCCGTGTTGAACGGCGAAAGTCTGGGCTCCCAAACGCATCTGGAACGCTCAAGCCCCATTGACGTCAGACGGACAATCGGTGAATTTCATCCCGCCAGCGAAGATCAGATCAGGCGCGCTTTTTCACTGGCTTCCGACGCTCAACCGCAGTGGAATCGACTGCTCATTGAGCACCGAATCGCGATCATTCAGCGCTGGACCGAGCGCCTGCAACAATCTCAGCACGAACTGCTCGCCTGCTGCATCCATGAGACAGGTTTAAGCATTCGTGATGCCGCGTCAGATCTGCGCACTGCGATTAACCTCTGCCATTACTACTGTAATCAGGCACTCACCAAGCTTTCCTCTCGCCCCTTGCACGGTCATCAGCAGGAAGCCAACCGACTCGAGCTGCATGGCAGAGGCATATACGTTGCCGTAACCGATCATAATGAACCCTTCGCTACTGCCATAGGCCAACTCTCGGCGCTATTGGTCTGTGGCAATGCGGTACTGTTGAATCCTGATCCTTGCTGTACAGCCAGCCTGAATCTCGTCATTGATCACCTTTTGAAATCGGGATTGCCATCAGGGCTGGTGTCCCTGCTCCCTGGCGACGAGCAGGTCTACCAGTGGATGCTGGAAGATTACCGCGTCGCTGGCGCCATCTGCTTTACGGACCCGGGACAAACCATTGCGATGAATGCTGTGCTCAGCAATCGCAAGGGCGCCCCGGTGGTGCCTTTGTTATCACACAGCAGCATCCCGGGCACCCAGATCATCACGCGTCGCCTGACCACACTGGAAATACGTGAAACTCTCCAAAGCGCCTTCAGCCATTCAGGCCAAAAACGCACCAACCTTGGCATTCTATATATCGAAAGCACCGTTGCAGACGAAATAGAGCAGCAATTAGCTGACAGTCTGCAGCTGCTGCAGATGGGAGACCCGCTGCAACTTGAGACGGATATCGGCCCGATGAGCCATCGAAACCTGATGACACAATGCCATGAGCACATTGAGCGCTTCCGACTGCGTCAGAGAATCATTACCCAACTGGAACCGGGGGAAGAGCATGATCACGGGTACTATGTTTCCCCTACCTTGCTGCGTCTATACAGCCTTGATGAGCTGCCAACACCAACCCCCGGCCCGCTGCTGCATTTGATTCGTTTTGATCAAGAAGGTTTGGGCAGGGTCATTACGGAGATAAATCGCTATTGTCCGGGTCAGGCATGCAGCATTTACTCAAACGATGATGCCCTGATTGACCGGGCAGTGGATGGACTTCAGGCCAGTCGTCTGCTTGTTAACCGCCCGTTGTCCGACACCTGTGCCAGCATCCACCCGGCTGGCAGCTCCGGCTTCTCGGGGACGGGCCCTCTTTATGGAGGGCCCAACTACCTGATGGCATTCGTCCGCGAACGTGCCATCACTTGCCGACGGGAATAGGCTAGGAAGTTCTGCTTGCTTTCGCCAGACGGAAGCAAGGCTCATACTCTTCGTGATTTATTTTCATGCGACGCTGATCGACAAAGGCCTGCAACAACCTGTCCAGCGCTTCGATCACGTCCGGCTCTCCATGCAGCTCAAAAGGCCCGTGCTCTTCAATGGCTCGAATGCCCGGCTCCTTGACGTTACCGGCCACTATCCCGGACAACGCACAACGCAGCTGTGCCGCCAGTTCATGATCGGGCTGACGGCGTGACAGGCACAACTCACGCATGGCGTCATGCGTCGGCTCGAACGTCTGCTGCAACACCAGCGGTATATGCAGTTGCCAGTTGTAGTGATAGGCCTCACCGGTTGCCTTGCGGTGGGTGGTGACTTCAGCAAGACCATCTCGCATGCGCGTCGCCACTTCGTGCGCATCATCAATGATGATCTGGTAGCACTGCGCTGCCCGCTCACCCAACGTCGCGCGAATGAAACGATCCACTGTTTCAAAGTATTCTTCACTGCCCGCAGGGCCGGTAAAGATCAATGGAAACGGATGAGCACTGTTTCGCTCCTGCAGCAGGATGCCAAGAATGTAGAGAATCTCTTCTGCTGTTCCCACCCCCCCCGGGAATACGACAATGCCGTGCCCCAGGCGAACAAACGCCTCAAGCCTGCGCTCGATATCAGGCATAATGATCAATTCATTGACAATCGGATTGGGAGACTCGGCCGCAATGATGCCCGGCTCGGAGATACCGACGTAACGGCCATCCAGGAGACGTTGCTTGGCATGCGCAATGGTTGCCCCTTTCATCGGCCCCTTCATTGCGCCGGGCCCGCAGCCAGTACAGATGTCCATTCCCCGTAGCCCCAGTTCATACCCCACGTGCTTGGTGTACTCGTATTCTGCATGGCCAATCGAGTGACCACCCCAGCACACCACCATATTGGGTTTCACATGAGGCCTGAAAGCGTCTGCATGCCTGAGCAGATTGAATACCTGGTTGGTGATCATGGCCGATGGATCCAGCCCTTCACAGCAGTATTCGACCTTATCGGCGACATACAACAGGTCTCTGAGCACTGAGAACAGGTGCTCGTTGATACCCTGTATCAACTCACCATCGACAAAAGCGGTTGCCGGGGCATTGATCAGATCCAGCTGTACTCCACGATGCTTCTGACTGATCTGAATATCGAAGTCGCGAAAACGGTCAAGCACCTTGCGAGTGCTGTCCAGTTCACTGCCGCAGTTGAGCACCGCCAGGGCACACTGGCGGAAAAGGTTGTAGAGCCCACCCTGGCTTTTATCCTGCAGTCTGGCCACTTCGTAGGGAGAAAGAACATCGAGATTGTCCAGCGGCGTCACGCTGGACGTAATGTAGTGCTCGGTCATCATGCTGACCTCCTTGTTCCGTGCGGATACTGCTAAACACATGAAAGTACGTGTCTATTTAACTATGAACTCACTCGATGAGATTTACTACCATCTCGTGACAAGCCGATGACAGCCACCAGGCTCAAGCCGCTGCCAGAAACCCGCTGATGGCAATTGTAATTGCGCCCACCTTGAATTAGCTTGAATACAACAACCGCTGTACAAGGAAGCCCTTCGATGTCTGCATCAAAACTGTATATCCTCGACACCAACGTGCTGTTGCACGATCCCAAGTGTCTGTTTCAGTTCAAGGAACAGGACATCACGATCCCTATGACAGTGCTGGAGGAGCTTGACTCGATCAAGGATCGCAAACAGAGCGTGGCCGCCGAGGCCCGCCATGCCATTCGCGTCATCGACAATATCCTGTCCTCTGCCAGCAGCGCCAGCCAGATTACCAAGGGCGTTCGGATTCTTATCGAAGGCAAGGAACGTGAACAAAAGCTGGGCAAGCTCTCGATTTTCCCGGACCATGAACTGACCAGCCGACAGGGTTTCTTGCCGGACGAAAGCAACAAGGACAACCGCATCATTAACTGCGCCTTGCACCTGCAGGCCACCTTCCCGCACCGCCAGATCATCCTCGTCACCAAGGACATCAATATGCGCCTCAAGGCGCTGGGTGCCGGATTACAGCGCGTAGAAGACTACCGTACCGACCAGCTGGTATCGGATATCGAGATGCTGCCTGCGGGTCACCAACACTTGGCAACGCCTTTCTGGGAAGGCGTCGATAAGGTCGACAGTTTTCAGCAGGAGGGCAGAACCTACCACAAGGTGGATCGAAGCCTGCTGCCTGAAACCTACCCCAATGAATTCATCTACGATGACAGCAAGGACTTTGCCGCTCGCACTGTCTCCATGGACGAAACCAGCGTTACTCTGCTCGATCTGGGTTATGAGCGACTGATGAATCAGATTTGCTGGGGCATTCAGCCTATCAACGTACAGCAGGCATTTGCCATGCAATCATTGATGGATCCAGAGATTGACCTCAGTATTCTTTTGGGTGCAGCGGGATCGGGCAAGACTCTTATTGCACTGGCCTGTGCCTTGGAGATGGTGATCGAGGAGCAGCGCTTCAACAAGATCATCGTCACTCGTTCCACACCGCCAGTGGCTGAAGATATTGGCTTCCTGCCCGGCACCGAAGAAGAGAAAATGACACCGTGGATGAGTTCAATCAACGATAACCTGGAAGCCATGCACGCACAGGATGAGCGCCCTCAAAGCAGCGTGAAGTACGCGCTGGAAAAAGCCAATATCCAGTTCAAATCACTCAATTTCATCCGCGGCCGAAGCATTCAGAACGCCATTGTGCTGATCGATGAAGCTCAGAACCTGACGCCACAGCAGCTCAAGACCATCATCACCCGCTGCGGCAAAGGCACCAAAATGGTCTGCCTGGGCAACCTGGCTCAGATCGATTCCAACTACCTGACTCCGCTCACATCAGGTCTTACCTATATCGTTGAGCGTTTCCGTGACTTCGAAGGCTCTGCCAGCGTTCATTTCGAGGGAATCTTCCGCTCTCGCCTGGCCGAGTACGCCGAAGAACATCTCTGAACCCCCTCCTGCAGTGGGCGCTGCCCACTGCAACACAGCTTTTCCTTTCGCCAGACCAAAGTCTAAAAATCGGACTAAATCCTTACACCATGCGGGTTACAGCCTTGTGACCAGCCTCTGTGCTTCATCTTTGCCGACACTTCGAGTTTTATTCTGTAGACAGTTGAATATAATGCACCGCACCTAAGTACTAAGCGTAAATAATCTAGCAATCTGCCACGCACATCACCCAATCGGATGATGCAAGCGGCAGTGAGACCCGGAAGTCCTGAGGGCCAGGCATAGAATGCGGGCCGGGGCGTGCCAAAAGCCACCTTCCGTTGTCTCCAACTCCATTGTTTACGATCAAATGGCGAACTCATATGACCACTAAAACTGTAGATGTGCTGCTAGTCGGTGCCGGCGCGATGAGTACCACTCTCGGGATGATACTCAAGCAACTGGATCCGAGCCTGAAGATTTGTATGGTCGAACGTCTTGACCATGTTGCCCGTGAAAGTACCGATGGCTGGAACAACGCCGGTACCGGCCACGCTGCCTACTGTGAGTTGAACTACACTCCGGAGCAGCCTGATGGGAGTATCAACACAACCAAGGCCTTTGCGATCAACACCTCCTTTGAGGTCAGCCTGCAGTTCTGGTCATACCTGGTCGAGCAGGGCAACCTGCCCGCTCCCAAGGAATTCATCAACCCGACCCCTCACTCCAGTTTCGTCTGGGGTGAAAAGAATGTTGAATTCCTGCGCAAGCGCTATCAGGCGCTGAGCCAGCATCACTGTTTCAAGGACATGGAGTACAGCGAGGACCACGAGACGCTGCGTGAGTGGATGCCATTGGTCATGAAAGACCGAGACCCGTCTGATAAAGTGGCTGGCACTCGTGTGCGTTACGGCTCAGATGTCAACTTCGGCGCTCTAGCGCGTTCTATGGTGCTGAATCTGGAGCAACAGGACAACTTCGATCTGCTGCTTGGCCGAATCGTTGATGATCTGACCCAGCAGGCCGATGGCACCTGGAACGTCAAGCTCAAAAATACCGAGAAGGGTGGCAGTGAAGTCATCAACACCCGTTTTGTGTTTCTGGGTGCCGGCGGTGGCGCTCTCCCGCTGTTGCAGAAGTCAGGAATTCCTGAAGGCAAGGGCTACGGCGGCTTCCCGGTCAGTGGCATGTGGCTGGTGTGTAAACGCCCCGAGATCATCGAGCAGCACCAGGCGAAGGTTTACGGCATGGCCCCTATCGGTGCGCCTCCCATGTCAGTGCCGCACCTGGACACGCGCATTATTGATGGCAAGAAGTCGCTGCTGTTTGGTCCGTTCGCCGGCTTCACAACCAAGTTCCTCAAGCAGGGCTCTTTCATGGACCTGCCCTGCAGCATCAGCATGAGCAACCTCAAGCCGATGCTGTCAGTCGCCAAGAACAACATGGACCTGACACGTTACCTGATCAGCGAAGTGATGCAGTCGCACTCATCTCGTGTTGATTCCCTGCGTAACTTCTTCCCGGAAGCCAAGGATGATGACTGGGAGCTGTCCTACGCCGGCCAGCGTGTTCAGATCATCAAGCCGGGCACCGAAACTGCCGGCAAACTGGAATTCGGCACCGAAGTCATCACGGCCCAGGACGGCAGCCTCGCAGCCCTGCTGGGAGCTTCCCCGGGTGCTTCTACCGCCGTCAGCGCGATGCTGAGCATCGTTGAGCGCTGCTTCGCCGACCGCATGAATGAAGACAGCTGGAAACAGAAAATCCGTGAACTGGTTCCTTCCTACGGCCAGAATCTGACTGAAGATGCTGAGCTGATGCAACAAGTCCGCGCCCGGACCCTGTCCGTTCTTGAACTGGATCGACAGTCCTGATCTACCACCGGGAGCCCAAGGGCTCCCGGTTTCGTTTCACAGCTGGTCTCTTCACGTGCCAGCGGCTATCATCTGCAACAGACGTTTTAGGGATGCCTGCATATGATCAACCGCCTGGTCACTGACTTTCTGATTTTGCTGGTAAGGCTGTACCAGGTCGCCATCAGTCCCTTCCTTGGCAACAACTGTCGGTTTTATCCCAGCTGCTCCAGCTACATGATCGAGGCGATCCAGTTGCATGGCGTACTCAAAGGTGTGTACCTGGGCACTCGCCGCCTTCTGCGTTGCCACCCCTACTCTGACGGCGGACTCGATCCTGTTCCGCCACGCTGCCAACATTCTGGCCAGCGAAATGATTCCACCGCTACCGACTACACTGAATAAATAAGCAATATCCGCCAGTTAGAGGTGTACTGATGTTTTCCCCCTTGAGTGTCCTGCTGGTTATTACTGTTTATACCGGAGTCTTGTTTGGCCTGGCGCAGTGGGGCGAACACCGCACCCGACGCGGGCGCCCCATCAATTCAGCCACCATTTACGCGCTGTCGCTGTGTGTTTATTTCACCACATGGACCTTCTACGGCAGTGTTGGCTTCGCCTCTCAGTCAGGCCTGCTTTATCTTGCGATCTATGTTGGTTCCTTACTATCTCTGTTTTTCTGGCGTTTCACCATCAGGCGGATGATTGCCGTTAAAGAGACCTTTCACATTACCAGCATTGCCGACCTGATTTCGACACGCTATCGCCGCTCCCAGCGTATTGCCGCGCTGGTTACCCTGATTGCACTGTTTGGTCTGCTGCCCTATATAAGCCTCCAGCTCGAAGCGGTCATTCGGTCTCTACGCCTGATAACACACGAAGGCGCAGGACATATTCACTGGAGTTCCTCCGGCATCCTGATCACTCTGTTGATGACGGTTTTCACCATCATTTTCGGCGTGCGACGCCTAGATCCGACCGAACGCCATCAGGGCATGATTCTGGCGCTGGTGGCCGAGTGTATCGTCAAACTGCTGGCCTATCTGATCATCGGCTTCTTCATCAGCTATCAGTTCTTTGATGGCCCAATCGATATTTACCACAAAATTGAAGAGCACAACCTGCAGCACCTGATCAGCCTGGGTGGAGAGGATAGCGGAATACAATGGCTCACCCTGATCGTTCTGAGCTTCGTGGGCGTGCAACTGCTGCCACGTCAGTTCCACGTCAGTGTTGTTGAGAATGTATCGCCCAACCACTTGGGACGTGCTCTTTGGGTGCTCCCGGTATACACCGTTCTGATTGTCATGTTTGTGGTTCCGGTAGCTGCAGCTGGCAGCATCCTGGGCCTGCCTGAGAAGTCAGCAGATTTCTTCATGCTGCTGGTTCCTCAGGCTCTCGATCAGCCTTATCTGGCCTTGCTTTCGTTTCTGGGCGGTTTCGCTGCTGCCAGCGGTATGGTGATCATTACCACCATGACATTGGCCACCATGGTTTCGAACCACCTCCTGCTGCCAGTGTGCGAGAAGTTCCAGCAGCTTGCCTGGATGAGAACCTGGCTGCTGCAGGTCCGATGGATTTTGGTTGCCTGCATTCTGTTTGGCAGCCTGCTGCTGGCTCGTCTACTGACCGATACCTACATGCTGGTTGCCGTAGGTATGATCTCCTTTGTTGCTGCACTTCAGTTTGCTCCAGCAACCTTCATCGGACTTTTTTGGAATCGAGGCAACAGCATGGGGGCCATGCTTGGCCTGCTGGCCGGATTCGGCATCTGGACATGGACGCTGATTGTCCCCGCGTGGGTTGAAGAAGGTTGGCTACCCATTGAGCTGCTGCAGGAGGGACCTTTCGGCATCCATTGGCTATCGCCATTGGCACTTTTTGGTCTTGAGCTGCCCAAGATTCCACATGCCGTTTTCTGGTCACTGACTTTAAATGTACTGGCCTACATGCTGGGCTCCTGGTTCTATAATCCACAGAAGCATGAACGCACACTGACCACCGAGTTTCTTTATACCACTCGTGCACTTCGCACTCAGGAGAAAGCACGCCCGACCGGGCTCAATGCCTACATAGAGCTGGCTCCCAAGCTTATTGAAGCTGAACAACTGCTGCGCCGTTACCTCGGTGATGAGAAGGCACAACAAAGCGTAAATCGTATCGCTGAAGACCTCCAGGTTTACGACAAGAGCCATATCTCTGTCGTTGAACTGATGGAGTTTCACCGCATGCTGGAGCAAATTCTGGCCGGAGCCATTGGCGCGGCCAGTGCGCACACAGCCATTGAGGAAAACATTCGCTACACCGATCGCGAGCGCTCGGACCTGACTGCGCTGTACAGTCATATCGTCAACGAGCTACAAGGCTCCTATCGTTTCCACCCTGACAAGGCCAACGAGCCGCAAAGCCGTGGATTTGAAATGCTGGACGACCTGCAGGATCAGCTTGAGCACATGCAGCTCAAGATAGACCAGCAAGGCAGCGAACTTGAACAACTGGAAGCCAAACTGGAGCGGCAGTATCAGGAGATCTTTGACTATCGGGTAGAAGCGCAGCGCCTGCGGCATGAGAACGAGGCGCTGCGACAGCAGTTGTTGACCGAGGGTCAGGTCGACACCTCGGTACTGCCACGGTCGCAGACTTAGTCTTCGACCGTTTTCTCGGTATGCAGGTGCACATCCATCTGCGGGAAAGGAATGCTGATACCCTGGCGATCGAATTCCAGCTTGACCTTCTCGGTGGTATCCCAAAGCACGGCCCAGTAGTCAGACGTTTTCACCCAGGGACGGACATTGAAGTTGACACTGCTGTCACCAAGTGCCGCCACACTCACCACCGGGGCCGGATCCTTGAGCACTCGCTCGTCCTGCTCCAGAATTTCCATCAGAACGCGCTTGGCCTTCAGCAGATCATCGCCATAACCAATACCGAACACCATATCAACTCGACGCGTGTCGCGCTTGGAGTAGTTGATGATACAGTCGCTGTAGATCTTGCCATTCGGCAAAATGATCTCGCGGTTATCACCGGTGCGGAACACCGAATTGAAAATAGTAATATGTTCAACAATCCCGCTGACACCGCCAGCCTCAACGAAGTCACCCTCACGGAAAGGTCGAAACACAATCAACATCACACCGGCCGCAAAGTTCTTCAGTGAATCCTGCAGCGATAGACCGATTGCCAAACCGGCGGCACCAATCAGGGCAATCAGCGAGGTCGTGTCGACACCCAGCTGACCCAATGCCGCAACCACAACAAACAGCAGCAACAGAGCATGCGCAATGGAGCTGACAAAGTTGATCAGCATGTTGTCCATTTTGGTTTTGCGCAGCATTCGTCCGAGCAGGTTAATCAACAACTTGACGACCCAGCGACCGACCATAAAAATGGCAATGGCCAGGGCAATATTGATCACCCAAGGCAAAATATAGTCTTGAGAGAAGGACTCCATGTAAATTCCCCTTTGAATGCAAATTAGGAAGCATCAATCAGGCTGCCGTTAAGATTCGGGACAGCTCCTAAACGATAAAGTGTTTGTAGTGTAAAATCATGTATTTGTCGCTTCAGTTGTTGGAATCAGTATGAAAAAAGTTCTGTTCATTGGCGCTCTACTCTGCGCCTCCATGCCGGCCTGGGCCGCGAAAGGTCATATTGCAGATGATGCCTATGTGTTTTTTCATAGCGGACCAAGCAATCAGTACCGAATCATTGGACGCGTTAACAGCGGCGAATCCGTGGACATTCTGGATCGCAACAGTCAGACGGAGTATGTACAGATTCGGACGTCCAACGGTAAAACAGGCTGGCTGCCCGACGCTCTGGTTGGCCAAGGCGAGAGCAAACTGATCGAGCTGCCCAAACTTGAAGCCGCCCTGGCACAAAGCCGCAGCACTATCAGTGAACAAGCCGACACCATTGAGCAGCTCAACAGCAGTCTGGAACAGCTGCAAAATGAAAGCAGCACCTACACTGACCAGATACGCTCTTTGAAAACAGAAATTCGTGATCTGCAGTCTCAAATTGCCAATATGGATCAAAGCAATCTGATGCGTTGGCTGACGTATGGCGGCTTGATCGCTTTCGGGGGTGTCGTTCTGGGCCTGATCGTTCCCCATTTGCCGCGCAGACGTAAACGCAGCGACGACTGGTTCTAGTGATCCCGAGGCATGCATCCTGCGTAAAGAATTGGAGTTTCGGCAAGACCGGCAAAATAAGTTGCACAACCTGCGGTTTGGCGTAACTTTACATTGATATCAGAGTAATGCGGGGCTGCTGACCGCAGCCTCACGGAGCTTTGATAACCTAGTCGAGATAGCTTTGCTTTGTTGTGACCGAACCGCTTAAATGGTTCGCATAGGCTTACGGCAAGGTAGTGACAAGTCAGGCGACAGCCAGAAAGGGAAACCCGGCTGAGTTTTGATGGTCATAGCCTTAGACAACAGGAGATGACACCATGCTGAGTACACTATTAACCACATCACTGGTACTGGCGATTGCCGTTGGGGCTGGCATATTGCTTGCCCGAGAAGTCAAAGTGCTAGGCTCCTCGATGCGCCCCCAGCGCATCCGGGTTGAACACCCGCCTGTTCGCCGACGTCGGCGCTAAAGAGCGCGACGGTTTCAGCCTTCAACACTCAACCGCTGTGAGTCGCCTCAGGCTTCAGCGGTTCGAGTTCTCCGTAGCCCTCTCCATCGGCCCAGTACTTGCGTCCCTGCTCGACCCTTACCACACCTTTGAAGCGTTGCTGAAGATAGCCAACCGCCTCCTCCAGGGTTTCGATATCGCAAAGAATAACACCGCCACGGTCATTATCAGTGGCAAAGATATAGCTCTTCAATCCGTACTCCGTTCATACATGGATCAGATGCCTCAGCCGCTCGCCTGACCAGGCTCATAACTCATGGCCCAGCCCTCCAGGTCGCTTGCTGTCATGGGACGCGCAATATGGTATCCCTGTGCCATGTCACAGCCAAGCTGTTTAAGCACCGCAAGATCTTGCGCAGACTCCACTCCTTCAGCAACAACCTCCAGCTCCATGGCATGACTCATGTCTATCATGGCTTGTACCAGCCGCCCACCTGAATTCTCAGCATTAATCTGACTGATGAAACTGCGGTCAATCTTGATCATGTCCAGCGACATATTGCGGATATAACTCAGACTCGAAAAGCCGGTACCAAAATCATCAATGGCAATGCGCACGCCGTGCTCACGAAGCCGAACCAGCTCGCACTCGGTTGCCTCGGCACTATGCACGAAGCAGGTTTCGGTCAACTCAACGACAAACAGCTCCGCTGGCAACTGATACTTGTTCAGCAAAGCCAGCAATCGACTGGCCACTTCCCCACGCTGAAACTGCCTTGCAGAGAAGTTCACTGAAATTTTCAGTTCAAGACCCTTCTCAAGCCACTTCATCGTTTCAGCGATAGACTGTTCCAGCGCCCAGTAGCCAACGGCCTCGATCAGACCGGCATCTTCCGCAACCGGAATAAAGACTTCCGGTGACACCTGCCCAAGCTGAGGGCTATACCAGCGTATCAAGGCTTCCACACCGATCAGCTTTCCGGAGTCGACCTCGATCTGAGGCTGATACACCATGTGGAACTCATCATTATCAAGCGCTTGCTGCAATAGCCCGGCTATACGATAGCGGCTTAGGGTCGCTTCATGCTGGGCCGGTGAGAAGAAGCAAATACTGTTTCGCCCCTGCTCCTTGGAATGCTGTAACGCAATTTCAGCACAGCGAATAAGCGCTTCACCGGAACCCGCATCACCTGGAGCAACGGCCACACCGATACTGACCATCACACGAACTTCATCGCGTTCAAGCCAGAAAGGCATCGACAATACACGGGTCAACTCATCCAGAAAGGCCGTTAATTCGCTCGTATCCGCCACTTCTGTCAGGATGATATTGAACTCATCCCCCGCAGGACGTGCTGCGGTTCCACGATCGCCAAGGGTCGCCCCAATTCGCTCGGCAACCTGCTGCAACAACAAGTCGCCGCCTTTATGACCAAAGCGGTCATTTATTTGTTTGAACAGGTCAATATCAAGCGCAAGCAATGCCATCATTTGCCCTTGTTCTCGACTGTAGTTGTATGCCAACTGCAAGCGGTCTTCGAACAAGCGCCGGTTGGCGAGCCCCGTCACCGCGTCAAACCAGGACAGCTGTTGCATTCTGGCCTGAGACCGCTTTAATTCGGTCAGGTCGTGGAAAATCGCGGCATACTGGCAGACCAGACCCTGATCATTTTCAATCGCGGTGATGCTGAGCCACTCAGGATATACACTGCCGTCTTTTCGCCGGTTCCAGATCTCGCCTTGCCAGCTACCGTCTTCCACCAGTGTCTGCCAAAGTTCGCTGTAAAATTGCTTATCATGACGCCCCGAACTGAGCATGCTCGGATTATTGCCCAGAGCTTCCCAGGCTTCATAACCGGTGATCAGCGTAAACGCAGGGTTCACACTCTGTATGCAGCCATCGGCATCGGTGATGACGACTCCTTCTCGGGAGGCATTGATCACTTTCTCAATGAGCCTCAGGTCATGCTGTGACTGTTTCAGAGCACGACTGTGATCATTCAACAACTCGCGTAAGCGGTACACGTAGTCCATTTCAACACTGCGCAAAATGTCGGCGTAGGAAGCCAACCCCACCACTTTCCCGGAGGCATCCCGGACACCGATATGGCGAAATTCATGACGTTTGAAATAGCTGCGCACATTGAAGAGACTCATGTCACTGTCGACACAAATCAGGCGTGGCAGTTCGAGATCTTCCAAAGCCGAGTCCGGGTCCACACCTGCTCTCAGGAAACGAACAACATCCGTTTCCGTCATGATTTGCCACCCGCTCTCTTCTTCGCCAACCAGAACTGCGGAGTAGTTGACTCCGTGCATCCGCTCCATTGCCTTGCGGAAACTGCAGTGCTTGCTCAAACGCAGCACTTCGTAATGTGTAACTTCCTGCAGAGGCTTCAAGAAAAGGTCATGCTCCAGCCCTTGGTGATTGACGATATCACTCTGGCTGACAATACCCAGCCGCTCCCCCGCGGCTGAATACACCATCGCATGGTTGACGTTCTTGCTGATCAGCTCAAGTCCCAACTCACCAAGCTCCAGATCGGCATTGACCTTCGGGATTGGCTGCAACGCCTCTCGGGTTATCGCCACATCGCCTTGGTCAGATAGCGCCATCCCTATCGCCTGCCGCCGAGTGAGAACCCCCTGAGCCAGACCCAACTCTTCAACCACAACGGAGCCAACATGGTACGCAACCATGAGCTCCAGCGCTCGAGCCAGCGACTCACCCAGCTCGATGCTGATGATGTCAGGCTGACAGATAGAGGCCACTTTCAGTGGAGTTGTATGTCGGGAGTTATCGTTCATTGACGCAGAATATCACAGCTGTTTCAATTTGAGGGCAGATAAGGATCAGCTCCCAATCATTTACTTTCTTAGAAGGATTGCCCTGATTCGCCCACTGTGCCAGCATCAAGCACCTACCCCGCAAGACTCGGAATTACGGTGATGCAGCAACCCTCTCTCAGTGCCTTGACCTCCATCGTTGAACAGATTGCCCGCACCGGAGATCCCAGAACGGTGATGAGCAATATTGTCCAGCGCCTGCGGGATATCATGCACGTTGAGGTCTGCAGCCTGTACTTGTGCACACCTGACTTTCAGCATCTCATTCTTGCCGCTACCGAAGGACTGTCTCCACAGTCTGTTGGCAAGGCGAAACTGGGGCTGGACGAAGGTCTGGTAGGTCACATTGCCGCATCCCTTAGCACCCTGAACCTTGGCGACGCCCCTGCAGATGATCGCTTTGTCTTCATTCCCGAAACCCATGAAATGCCTTACCACCGTTTCCTGGGTGTCCCGCTGCTACACCTGCGGAAATTGATCGGCGTTTTGGTGATTCAGGGACGAGAGCGTGAGCCCTTCCCTCAGGAAGCCGAAGCCTTCCTGATTACCGTTGCTTCTCAGCTGGCCGGCACCTTGTCACAGCTGCAAAGCAAAGGCGGCTGGTATGAAAAAAAGAGCACACGGGGGGGATACCGGCGGTTTCATGGTCTCAAGGGTGCACCGGGACTGGGACTGGGCAAGCTCTGGCTTGTGCGGCCACATCTTTCGCTTGACCAGGTACGCGCCGCCTGCACCGCTGAGCCGGAAAAGGATAAGACTGCCATTACCGAGGCGATCGCGGCGGTCAGCGAGGAGCTGGAATCCGGCTCCGGCCATCTGGGCCAACACCTCCCGGGCGACCTGCATGCCCTCTTCAATGTCTATCAGATGATGCTGCAGAGTCCTGAATTGAGCCAGCAGATCACCGCACGTATTGATGCAGGTGACAATGCTCCCTGGGCGCTCAAGCAAACCATCACGGCCATGGCCGAGCAGTTCAGACAAGCCGATGATCCCTATCTTAAAGCCCGTGCCGAGGACATCTGCAATATTGGCCAGCGTATTCTGAATCAGTTGATTTCACGTGAGCGGCCATCCATGGAGACCCCTGATGAAGCGCTCATACTGGCAGGCGAGCTGATCAGTATTGCCGATCTCGCTGATTTTCCGCTACACCAGATTCACGGCATCATCTGCACTCAGGGGTCAACACTTTCTCATACTGCCATTCTGGCCAATGCGCTGGGCATACCCGCCGTTATGGGCGTCGAGCAGTTTGAGCCGGAGCAACATAAAGGCGCCATGCTGATCGCTGACGGTCACCGAGCCGAATGCGTGCTGAATCCTCCAGCGGCACTTTTGACCGAATATCGTCGCATGATCGACGAAGAACAACGCTTCATGCAGGGACTTGAGCGTCTTCGTGACCAGCCGGCAGTGACAACGGACGGTTTCACAGTCAGCCTGCTGACCAATACAGGCCTCTTGGCCGACGCGACTCCTGGCTTGCAGCGGGGTGCAGAAGGCGTTGGGCTGTACCGATCCGAAATCCCGTTCATGATTCATGACAGCTTCCCGACCGAGCATGAGCAATTCATGCTCTATCACAAGGTTCTGGAAGCCTATGCACCGCGGCCAGTCAGCATGCGCACCCTGGATATCGGTGGTGACAAACAGCTCCCTTACTTCGATATCACAGAGACCAATCCCTATTTGGGCTGGCGCGGCATCCGCTTCAGTCTGGATAACGCCCAGCTGTTGATTGCCCAGATCCGCGCCATGCTGCGTGCTGATGTAGATAACAACAACCTGCGCTTGCTGGTCCCCATGGTCAGCCGCGTTGACGAGATGCAGAGCTTTCGCCGTTACGTGGAAAAGTCGGTTGATGCACTGACCCGAGAAGGCTTTGCCGTTCGCATGCCGGAAATCGGCATGATGATCGAAGTGCCATCTGCCATGCTGCTGCTGCCGAGACTGGCACCTTATATCGACTTTGTATCGATCGGCTCCAATGACTTGACCCAATACCTGCTGGCCGTCGACCGTAATAACCCGCGGGTTTCCAACCTGTTTGACCACTTGCACCCGGCTGTGCTGGTTGCGCTGGAACAAATCCAGCAGCAGTGTGAAGCGCTCTCGCTTCCGGTTTCACTCTGCGGAGAAATGGCCTCAGACCCTGCAGCCGTGCTTCTGCTGGTGGCCATGGGGTATCGCTGCCTGAGTCTGAGCGCCTATAACATCCCACGAGTAAAGTTGTTGATCCGCTCGATCAGTCGCGAATCGCTTTCGGATCTGCTGGAGCAAAGTCGTCAGTGCAGCAGTGAAGCCGAAGTGCGCGCATTGGTTGCGCCGGTACTGGAGCAGGTCGGGTGGAGGCAGGACAAACGCCCCAACCTGCCGGACGAGGAAACAGAAGGCGCTCAATGAGCGCCTTCAACTTACTGGAAGTGCCCCAACCGGATTCTGAGGAAGTTGTAGATTTCGTTGACAACGTCCACTTCACAGCAGCTTTCGACACCCTCGAACCCAGGTGAAGAGTTGGCTTCACAAACCTTGTAGTGATCACCGGCAAACAGCAGGTCTACTCCGGCGATCTCCAACCCGAGCACTCTGGCTGTCTCGATCGCCAGCCATTCCACTTCAGGCGTCATTGGAAATTCTCGAACCGATGCGCCCCTTGAGAAGTTGGCCTTGAAGCTGCCTTCTTCCGCTATTCGCTCCATACAGGCCACGGCACGACCGCCGATCACGATGACGCGCAGATCCCGCCCACGACTGTCGGCAATGAACTCCTGCAGAATGATGTTCGCCTTGGGGTTGGTCACTTCTACCAACTGCATCAGGTCCTCGAAGTGGCTCAGCGTCTCACACAGGAAAACGCCACTGCCCTGAGAGCCCGACAGGGTTTTAACCACGACGGGAAAGCCAATCTGTTTCTTGACCAGTTCCGGATTAACCGGGAACTTGACCAGCATCGTTTTCGGCACCGGCAAGCCATTCTGCGCCAGAATCTGATGACTGTAGAGTTTGTCCTTGACCGTATCGATACTCTCGGCCGAATTGAAGCTGTGCACCCCCAGGCGCTCAAGGTGCCGAATGACGGCCAGTGCAAAATAGTTGGTCCCGGCCCCCATACGCGGCAGAAAGAAATCCGGCAGCGGTGTTGGCTCACCATCAATCATGACACTGTTACGGTCATCACGGGTGACTGTGAGGTCGAAAGCCTCTGGGGTATAGACCTTGATATCAATGCCGTGCGCACTGGCTTGAGCGACCAGTCGCTCTATTTCGTAAGTTTCCTGTTTGACCAGAGTATGATCGGACTTGTACAGAATCCAGCCCAGCATCGGTTATGCAACTCCTGAAAAAAGATGGCGCGATATTAAGCTCCACAGGGCTTTGGCACCAGCGCATTTTTATCACTTTATGGCATCTGCGCCATCATTGTGAAATCAGGCACTATACTGCCAACGATAGATGAAAAAAAATAACGTATTGCGGGCACAAAAGTGCTTGCCCAACACGGGGTTATGGCGTCCAATGCGCGCACTTGCCACAGGTCGCTCAGCCCTGAGCCCTGGCACATTTCCTATTTGATTACCCAACGCCGACAGCCATTGCCAAGGGCACGCCATGTCGCCCGCTACACTCATCTGTCTGCAGGAGAATGATGATGAAAATCTGCTTTCTGATGTACCCCTGGGAACAGGTTAAACCGGATACCGACACTACCCTGCGCATGGTCCATGAGGCCGCCTTACGGGGTCACACTGTTGCCATCACGTCTCCGGCGAACCTGACCATCCGTGACAACATCAGCAGCGCTTTCTGCAACGTATTGCGCAAGGGCAAGGTATCGGAAAATATTCCGTCATTCTACCGTCATGCCGAATTCCGCCGCAGCCGACTTCCGCTGGCCGGTTTTGATGCCATCATCGTTCGCCTGAACCCGCCATTGGACACGATTGTGCTCAACTTCCTTGATTCGATTCATGGTGATGTTTTCATCATGAATGGGTTGGACGGGTTACGTATCGGTAACAACAAACTTTATACCGCTGCCTTCAATGGTCCCGCATCCAAGTACATGCCTGTCACCCACGTGTCCAAGAACAAGGAATACCTGGAAAAAGCCCTCGAGGAGTCACCAGGCGAGCGCATGATCCTCAAACCCCTGAACGGTTTTGGCGGCAAGGGCGTGATCGTGATCGAGAAAAGCGCACGCCAGAGCTTCCGCTCCCTGCTGGATTTCTACATTGGTAGCGGCAGCAACAGCAACTACGTTATTCTTCAGGAATATGTCGATGGCGCAGAAAACGGTGACGTTCGCATCCTGATGCTGAATGGTGAGCCGATTGGCGCAATGCGCCGCATTCCTGCAGATAATGACGTCCGCTCCAATGTTCACGCCGGTGGCCGTGTGGTGAAACATACTCTGAGCAAAGAAGAGCTGGAACTATGTCGCAGCATCGGTCCCAAACTGGTTCGCGACGGCCTTTACTTCACCGGTCTGGATGTAATCAATGGCAAACTGATTGAGGTCAACGTCATGGCACCGGGCGGCATCGTACGCATCAATAAGCTCAATCGTGTTCGCCTGCAGCGCCAGGTAATCGACTTTGTCGAGAATGTGATCGAGGCTCGTAACATGGTTGAACAACGCAAGAGTGCCTTCCGCAAGGTGATCGAAGATGCAGACGCTGTCTGAAGCCGCCATTCTAGCCCGCATCCAGAATCGAGAACCGGTTCATGCACGGCTTCGTAATGGCGGCCTGGTAATCAGAATCGATGAATACGTTCCGCTGGTTTGTACCGTTTTGCACTCTGGCACCCAGCTCAAGGCTGATGTAGAGAAACGACTGCTGATCAGTAGTGAACAGCGGCGTCTTTTCGAGTCTACAGGGACGGCAGAACTGGCTGACTTGCTGCCGATCACATTGATCGCTGAAGAATCACGTCTGGCCTGTGATTTGAACTTCTCATTGACTCAATGCATGCGGAAACGGCTGGACGGTCGAAGCCTTTGGCGGCGACCGCCAACCAAGGCGATGCAGCAGTACGCCCACCGACGCCATCAGCGCTTCTATCATCTGCTGGATTCTCTTCTGGATGCACTGGAGGAAGATCATGGCCAGTGTCTGTTGGTTGACCTCAACAGCCAGCCTCGTAGCTTCGACAGCGACAGCGGCGTCTTCCATATCATCGATAGCCAGGTACGGATGCCGGAGGGCGAGACGGTCATCAACTGCCTGCGCGATCAACTGCAGGCCATTGAGCTACCTCATCAGGAAGTCAGCACATCCAGTGGCGAGTCTGCTTATCAGGGCGACTACCTCAGCGCCCACGTCAACACACGACACGAACAAACGCTGACAGTCCCTTTACAGATTGATCCTATCTTCAGGGATAGCAGTGGCAACCTGTACCCGCTGGTTGTCGACGCATTGCGTAATGGCCTGCACAGCAGTCTGTATGAAGCGGCCGCAACTTTGGCCCGCCAGGGGTCCAACCGCCCATTGAGTGGGCACGACCTGATGCCCAGTGAGCTGCCCAAAGAGGTTCTCAGGGTTGACCGCGCGCTGAAGAAACTGGCGAAAGGACTGGAAACTCTGCTCTACATCAACCCGATCAATATTGCTCGGGAAGAACGCCAATTTATGCGCAGCAAGGGGCGCTACCAGCCGCAGTTTCGCTATCGTCAATTGCGCATTGACCCCTATGTACACCGGGAGCAACTCTATCGCCTTCCCGTTGACCGCATCCGCGATCCGGCCTTGCGCCAGCTCTATCGCGAGGTGATCGATGCGCTTGCCGAGCGTATCGACCTATTGGTCAGCATCGGCAGTGATCGCTTCCTCTACAATTCGCTGCGTTACTATGGTGAGCCGACACCGGAAGACCTGGCCAATGCGCGTTTTCTGCTGCATGCCATGGACAGGCCAGAGGAAAGCAACGGACGGCGCTATAGCGCCGACGAAATGATCCCGTTTTTTGAGCAGAAAGCTCAGGAGTGGGGGCTCGAATGTCGAGTGGAACTGTCGGATCGGCTGCTGGCTCAAGCAATGGTCAACAATGGCCGAAAAGCCCTCCTGGTTCGCCGCAGCACCAGTGCCAGTGAGTCTGAACTGCATGCTCTGGCCCACCACGAACTGGGTGTGCACATGGTAACGTCGCTCAATGCCGCAGCACAGCCCCTGAAAGTGTTTACCCTTGGTCTGCCGGGCAACACCCATGCTCAAGAAGGGCTGGCAATCCTGAGCGAGTACCTCTGCGGCCATATGACACTGAAGCGACTGAAAACGCTTGCTCTTAGAGTGATTGCGGTTGACCAGATGCTGCGTTACAACGACTTCTGTCGGACCTGGCGCACGCTGGTCGAGGATTACCACTGCCAGGAGGAGGAGGCGTTCAAGATTACGGCTCGCGTTCACCGTGGCGGAGGATTTACCAAGGACCACCTGTATCTGAGCGGCTTCAGCCAGGCACTGAAGCTATGGCGCGAAGGAGATATCACTGGTCTGTACGTGGGTAAGACCGGGTTCACTTACCTTCCATTGATCAATGAACTGCTGGCACGTGGACTCGTTGAATCACCTGCCTACCTGCCGCACAGTCTGTTAAACCCTCAAAGCTGCAGTCCGGAGATTACGTATCTGGTGAACTGCATTCGCTGAATCAGGACAGGAGTCTGAACATGTGGGAGACACAGCTCACCTTGACGGCGGTTGCGATTGGCGCGCTCTTTGCCGCACGCTGGATCAGCAGCCGGATTCTGGACCGTATCGGTCTTCAGAAGCAGGTTGCCAACCGCCGCCTGCTGATGGTCAAACGCTTTTTCGGCCTGCTGCAACTGATTATCACGGTGATGCTGATCTGTATTATCTGGGGCGTGGATTATGCCGAACTGATGATTCTGTTCTCGTCGGCCTTCGCCGTCATCGGTGTGGCGCTCTTTGCCCAATGGTCAATCCTGAGCAACATTACCGGCAGCATCATCATTTTCTTTGCTTTTCCCTACCGTATCGGTGATCGCATCAAGATCCTGGACAAGGATGATGATATTACCGGTGTGATCACCGAGATAAGCCTCTTTCACCTGCACATTCAATGTGACAATGGGGAAACCATTCACTACCCGAACAACCTTGTTCTGCAGAAGGCTGTACGCCGCCTGTCGGCCAACGACCCGGCCGCCATTACCAGTGAGGAAGCCCCCTAGTCGGTCATTGCTTCCAGGGTTTCGTGCCAGAGAGTCAGCCGCGGGCAAGTTTCCAGTAGCACACCATCTCTGAACATCAACACCTCACCTTCGGGCAAGGGCTCCCAGGGACGGTCATCCAGCGGGACGCTTGCCAGCATGACCGTTGACACGCCTTCACGCTGCTCGAGCTGAAGGCCATCAATATCGCGACTGCCACTGGCTTCGCACTGAAGCAAGTGCAGCCCGGGGGCCGAGATCTCACCACTGGCCTGGCGCCGGCGATCGCTGTGCGCGAACAGTAATTCACCGTCTGAATAGAGGAAGTTTGCGGGCCCCAGCTGGCGCAGGCGGGCTGCAAAGTCTGCCACCACTGCCAGCCGCACATCCGACTCAGGACGCCCCTCCTGCCAAACCGCGGCCATACGTGCCATCAACACGCAAAAAGCCCGTTCAGAATCCGTTTCTCCTACAGGCCGAAAATGACCGCTCGGAAAGCGCTTGGGATTATGAATAAACCTGTTCAGATCACCATTATGCGCAAAAAGATGTGTCGCCCCACCCGTCTCTCGCTGGAACGGCTGAGTATTTCGCAGCGCAATTTCTCCCTGGGTCGCATGGCGAATATGACCAAGAAACAACTGAGATGGGCGGTGACGCTCGGTCAACCAACGAGCTGTTTCGCTATGTGCACAAGCTCCGGCCTCTCGAATCAGCTGAACGTCGCCCTGTTCGTACCAGGCGAAGCCCCAGCCGTCACCATGAAGCCCATCCCGGCCTCCATGCCGAGCAAAACGGGCCAGTGACAAAGACAGCTCAACGGGCTCTGAAGTGGTGATCGCCAGGAGTTCACACATGGTTCAACTTACCTTCAATGGCTGCACAACGGCTTCAGCGTCGCGCCTTACCGATTCCAGCATAAACAATGCCACCAGCGTAATGGCCACCACAGGGATCATCAACACGTTCATGGTCGCCCAGCCGACACTGGCTTCCAGCCAACCGGCCGCCAGAGCCGAACAGGTCACCATGCCAAACACCAGAAATTCGTTGGCAGCCTGTGCCTTGGCCTTTTCTGCCGGCTCATAGGCCTTCGTCAGGAAGGATGTTGCACAGATGAACATCCAATTCCAGCCTACGCCCAGAAGGAGCAAGGCGGTCCAGAAGTGCCACTCAGTCTGTCCATGCAAGTTGATGGCGATACAGATCAGCATGATCACGGCACCGGTTTTCATCAACAGTACTTCACCATAACGGCGGATCAAGTGACCGGTAAAAAATGATGGTAAATACATGCCCAGCACATGCCATTCAATGACATTGGCAGCACTGGAAAAACTATAGCCGCACCGTCCCATCGCCAAAGGTGTTGCGGTCATCAGCAGATTCATGACTGCAAAACTGACCATGCCAGCCAGCACGGCCATCAGGAAACGAGGCTGCAACATGATTATTTTGAGTGGTCGCGTGCTGCCCTGGATGTCGCGTGGCATGGGTGGAATACGAATCCACATCAGCAGCATGAGCGCCAGCAAATAGACCCCAGCCAAAACGGCAAAAGCCCCACTGAAATCGACCTCCCACAACACTGATCGGCTGTAAACGGCCAGGTTGGGTCCCAGTACTGCAGCGATGATGCCACCCAGCATCACCATTGAGATCGCACGGCTCTCATAGCCCTTTTCGCAGACCTCCACCGCCGCAAAGCGGTAGAGCATGCCAAACCCTATGCCAACGCCCAAGAGCGATGTCCCGAGACAGAAAAGCGAAAATGAAGCAACCTGCAACGCCAGCAAACAGGTGATTGCACCCGCAAGTCCTATGCAATTACCCAGCAGGAAGCCATTGCGCCGACCGATACGTTGCATGATCAGTGATGCCGGAATCGTTGCCAACATCAAGCCGACAAACTGAAAAGCAACAGGCAAGGTAATCAGCGCTTCCGATGGGGCTAGCTGCTGCCCGATCAGAGCATTGACTGACACCAGCAACACATTGCCGGTATTGAGCAACGCCTGACAAAGCGCCAACAGCCAAACATCTCTATTCATATAACAATCTCATATAAAACGATCGCTCATTTAAGGCGTTCCTGCGTCCCTATGCAAGCCAGCGGCTCCATTGAACCGCTCAGAACCAAGAACGCGTAAACCTGAAGAGGAAGATTTAGCGTGCATAATTTGAGACACTGAGGCTCAGTTTTTGTATATTGCACAATACAGGGTTTACCACCTGTATTGATCTGCCGCCTTAACTGGATGAAACAGAATATGACTCTCGATGAACTGCTGGTACTGGTGATTGAGCCTTCCAAGCTGCAACGCACGATCATCATTGACTATCTGCGTGAGATCGGCCTCAAAGAGATAGAGGCTTTTGAGGAGGCGGCGCCTGCACTTGAACGTATGCAGCAGGTGGTGCCTGATATTGTCGTTTCGTCCATGCACCTTCCGGACATGACCGGCACCGATCTGGTTACCCAGATGCGAAAGAGTCCGGATCTGATGGATGTTACCTTCCTGCTGATCTCTTCGGAGACGCACTACCGCTACCTGGAACCGATTCGTCAGGCCGGTGCCATCGCCATATTGCCCAAGCCGTTCCGCAAGGAAGAGCTGGCAACCGCTTTGCGCAACACCATGCATTACATTCGTGATCTCTATGAGCTTGAGAATGAAGAGCACTCAGACCTGGAGTTCATGCAGATTCTGATCGTTGACGACAGCTCCATGTCACGCAAGTACATCCGCAAGGGCCTGAACGCCATCGGCATCGAGCATATTCTGGAAGCCAAGGATGGAGCTGAAGCCTTGCAGATCATGAAGCAGCGTCGCTTCGATTTGGTAATTTCAGACTACAACATGCCGAACATTGACGGCCTTGAACTGGTCGAACACATTCGACACTACAGCGACCAGCCGACAGTTCCGGTCATGATGGTTACTTCCGAACAGAATGAGAGCCGTTTGGCCGCCATTCAGAGCGCCGAGGTCTCTGCCATCTGCAATAAACCGCTTAACTATGACACTCTGAAACAGATGGTTCGTCAGTTCACCACGGGCACCGATCAGTAGATCGGTGCCACAGTTACCTTTCGATCAGTTTACATCCTTGAGCAGCTGTTCAGGATTGAAGCCCATGATCAAAGCCCCCCAGTGCTTGCCGTCGATGTAAAGCGGAATCGACAGGTCATTCAAAACCTCGCCCGTATCACGAATAAAGGTCTGCAGCAGGAACGGTGAAGTATGTGAAGCACGACGCTTCTCAGCACGGTTGCCCGCAAAGATACGGCGATGACGGCTCTGAAGATTGTCGACCTTGGGATCGCCAGTCATCGGTTTGGAAACCTTGGCATGATGCGCAGGTGCATAGCCGTTGCGATCAACTGCAATCGCATAGATAAATTCCGGACGCTCGGAAATGAAGCGATCGAACATCGGTTGCAGCACCCTTTCAAAACGATCCGTGTAACTGCAGTCAAACTTCTCGGGGGTCTGACCCTCATTGGTACGGCGATAGTTGTGATCGAACAGATTAACCCCTTCCGCCTGCAGCTGTTCCATGGCTGCGACCGTTTGCTGGCTCCATTGCTTGCCGGTCTGAATCATGCGTTCAAAGCCACCATAACCGATTACAAAGCGTGACAGCAGCTCCTGGGTTTCCTCGGTGGAAATCTCCAGTCGTTCAGAGTAACTGCGGGATTCTGCCATTTCGTCACGAATCTCGGTCGACAGCTCTGTGATCGACTGCACATGTCCATGAGACTCTCGGTTGGTATGAGACAGTTCATCAATTGCGGCACTGATTCCGGTCAACTGGGCATTGACCTCCTCGAAATCAGAAACCATGCGCGCAAACTGCTCGTTGGTAGAAGTAATAAAGCGATCGGTATTTTCGACGTATTCCAGAATGTTATGCGCACTGGAGCGGGTATCGTCCACCAGTGAAGACATCTCACTGATGTTCTTATCAATCTCCTGAGTCGCAATACTGACTTTCTGTGACAGCGTTCTCACCTCGTCTGCCACTACGGCAAAGCCCCGTCCAGCTTCTCCAGCACGCGCGGCCTCAATGGAAGCATTCAACGCAAGCAGGTTAGTCTGATCCGAAAAGTCCTTAACCATTGACAGAATATTGGTGATATTACCGGAATTTTCACTGAGCTTGTCCACCGTCTGCTGGAAACCGGCAGCCAGTTCACATACAGCACTGACCTGCTCATGTACACGACGCAGTTCATCTCGTGAGGCATGAACCTCTTGCATGTTGCTGTTATTCTGCTCGCTGATTGTCAGAGTGCTGCCGGCGATCTCATCAATCGCCTGAGTGGATTCCTGGCTGGACTGAAACACCAGCTGTGCCTGCTGCTCCTGGTTTTCGGCAGAGGCATGCGCCTGCATGACGACTTTCTGCAGACGAGTTGCGGACAGCGCCACGCTGACTGAACGACGCTGGCTCTCAGCAATCATCTTCTTGAGGCTGTCGGCAAACTCGTTATATGCCGCTGCCATCTCGGATATCTCGTCGTGGGTATACTCTGGCAAGGTGCCTGAGATATCGCCATCCTTGTCCTTGATCGCTCTTAAGACATTGGTGATTTCTCGGATCGGACGCAAAAACAGATGACGCATGAAAAAGATGGTTCCGATACCTGCTACCAACGCCACACTGATAGTGATACCCGTCGTCCACAGCAATGCGGACAGGCTGCCTTCTATCGCCTGCTGCTGGTCTGGGCTAAGCGCCAGATTAGCCACCACCTGACGGATATCGGCCGCAAAATAGCTGCCAAGGACAATAAGGATTAAATGTGGCAATAGCAGGAAAAGCACGTTACCTACTATTTTCTTTGTCAGTGTATTGAATGCCGCTTTTTCTATTGCAGTGTAAAGGCTCATGGTCATCCCGTTAATTATCGTTATCACGGATTTGCGCCAATCCAATGGCCCCACGTAACAGGTGTGTTATTTTTGCCACAGCCTTCAATCAATCACCATCCTCCGAAGGTATCGTTCACCACCTCAGCCAGGACGTATAACGTTGCATTTTTCGATACAGGTTTCTGTGCTCCTTGCAATGCTGCAACATTAAGGCATGAAATGAGGGGCCATGATTGAGATACCGCAGGTGGCAAAGTTCATGCAGGATCACATAGTCCTGCAGTTCTGCTGGCAGATGCAACAGCCGCCAGTTCAGCTTCACCTCACCACGACTTGAGCATTGCCCCCAGCGCCCTCGCCAGTTGCCAATGCCTATTTCAGTGGGGACCAGACCCGTCCGGGCAGATATCTCGTGAGTTCGTGCAATCAACAGTTCCTCCGCCTGTGAGGAGAACCAACGCCTCAACTGTTCTGCCACTGCATCTGTTTCGTTGCGACGTACCCGGTGTGACAGAGTCACATGAATGCTCCCAACTCCCCGCTCGACTCCGCTGGCAGACCCACGTTTCCAGTTCAGGGCAAGCATCTCGCCGTTCCAGGGCACAGCGCCTCCCTGGTGAAGGCATATGCGCAAGGCTTCGATTTCATTCTGCTGTCGCTGCTGATGTCGGTGGATCCATTCCCGGCGACTTTGCACAAAGGCCTCCACCACCGCCTGACTGGCTCGCTCAGGCGCGCGCACGATCACCTGACCATCGCGTACCTGAATGGACAGAGTCTTGCGCCTGGCGCTGAGCAGCAACTGGTATTCAGGATTCATGCCTTTTCCCGCGAGGTAGCTCTCTCAATAATTGTCGACTCAAATGGATCATTTCACCGCGTTGCTCAGGGTCTGCCTGTTCCGCATAACGCAGTCGATCATCCAGCAGCGCCAGCTTCAGAAGCATACCCTTCTGCCGCGGCCAGTCATCAGCGGATCGCCGCAGCCACATTGACAGCGACTCAGCCGGCAAGCGCTCATTACCCAATACAGACAAGCGCTGCTGCAAACGTTGCAACACACGCTCCAGAGGATCCCGGGGTGATGCCCGACGGGGTCTCATCAGATACCAGGCGAGGCCACCAAAAACCATAGCACTCGGCACTATCCATGCCAGCACTTGCCGCCATTGCTCACCACCACCCAGCCAATCACGGAGCAGGTCTGCCTGCTGCCCTTCATAATTCAGCACCCATCGATGCCAGGCATAATTGAAGGCATCATAACGTTGCGCCAGATCGCGCAGCCAACCAGCCCCCAATCTCGAGACAGCCCCGGCGAAACGGTTTTCATAGGCACGAAAATACTCCTGCGCCGAGGACCGAATGCGTTCCGGTGCAACCGCTGCGGTCGGATCGAGTCGCTGCCAACCTGAACCGGGAGTCCAGTATTCAACCCAGGCATGGGCATCATACTGACGTACCTGAAGATACCCTTCATAGGGGTTCCACTCACCTCCTTGATACCCGGTTACTACACGGGCCGGTATGCCGGCACTGCGCAAGACGAATACAGTCGCGCTGGCAAAATGCTCACAGTATCCCTGCTTGGCTTCGAATAAGAACTGATCCACACTGTCTCGCCCAAGCCGGCCGGGCTCCAGCGTATAAATGAATTCCCGATTGAAAAGCTCCATCAACTGTCGAATCACCCGGCTCGTATCACCGCCACTGTCTGCCACCAGTTGACGTGCCAACTCCCGGCTGTCCGAGTTACCCCTTGCCGGCAACTGCAGATAACGCTGTTCCTCTTGAGCTGTCAGCAAAGGCTGAAGCCGGTAAAGAGGCACCGACTGGAGCCGGTATTGAAGACGACGATCAACTGCCTGACTCGCACGCAACGTCCTGACAGGTGTCATGAAAAATCCAGCCTCGGCCTTCATGGGCTGATCCAATGCAGGCAACCAGGGTCGACCACTGGCTTCCATAATCACTTCATAATTTTGCCCTTCAACCAGTGGATACAGTTTTTCGGTCCTCAACTGACGGCGCACTTGAAGTGCCGGTCGAGTCCAGCGACGTCCATCGAACTCACTCAAAACCAGCATGCGCCAATAACGCTGCTCGGGAGGCGGCACAGGCCCGGAGAATGAGGCACGGAAGGCAAGCGCACTTGACTGTGCCAGCTTACTGACATCACCCGGTGACAGCTCGTCAGACAAACCGGTTTGGGCTTGCCCCGTATCGAGCGTTACAGACCAAAAGGGCTCCAGGCGGGGGAACAGAAAAAACAGTACCAGCATAAAGGGAATCGCCGGAAACAAAAGTCGTACCGCATTCCTGAGATGGTCTGCATACAGGTTATTATGATCGGATTGCTGAATACTGTTCATCGCGGCCAGTACCAGCGTCACGACCAGAAAAACATAAGCGGCCATCCAAACCGTTTCATTGAACAGAAACGTGGTCGCCGTCACGAACAGAGTGACAAAGAGCACCACAAGGGCATCTCTTCGATGATAAATCTCCAACAGTTTCAACGCTTGGCCGACAACCAGCAGCGCCACCATGGTTTCAGGTCCTGCCGTTTGATTGAAACTGAGAATCAGGCCCATACAGGCAGCAATGACCAATGCGGTCTTGACTGACCAGTGAGGGAAAGACCAGCGCCCGCTGTGAATCATCAACCTTGCGCCAGCGGTGCTGACCACCAGCGCAGGCACCCATAATGGCAGCCACTCCATATGGGGTAACACCGATAACAGCACCACAAGCAACTGCCAACCGACCGCCGTACGGCTTATGAGCCCACCTTTCATTCACGATCCTCCAGACCGTAAAGTGCCAAGGCGGCAAGCGAGCGGCTTCTATGTGACTCCCCCATGGCCGGTGCCAGGCTAAAGCTACCCAAACGAAGTCCGAACCTCACTTCGCGTACAGACAAGGCCTCAACCCAGGCCGCGAGCCGCGACAGCCTCCGTTCCAGCGCTTCGCCCCCCATTGCATCAAGATCGAGCCATAGATCCGGGTCCTGGTGTCCTGCGAAGTGTTTGGCGTGCAGCCCCCTGCCCCGCGCATAGCTCTTCCAGTCGACCTGACGGGGAGACATGCCCGCTTGAAAACGTTCGAGGCCGGCAAAGTCATCGTCACCACTTCGGGTACTCATGCGATCACATCCTTTGGCTGACGGCTCCTGTAACGAGCTTGGCAAAGGCGTGACCAACAACTCGGGATAGACGAGTGTCTTAATCTCAAGATTCAGCCATGACCAGGCACGAAATAGCCCCAACGGATAACAGGTTTCCAGCTTAACCCCTCCAGGGCTCAGCCAGCCTCGCCTTGGTGCCGGGCAATACAGCCGCACTCTTTGACGGTCATTCAGCAGATCAACGACCTGAGTCTCCTCAGATGACTCAAGCCTGAGGTGAAGCTGTTCAAAACAGCGGGTCGAGTGACGCTGCAGCTCCAGTTCAAACTCGGCCTGTCGTCCGGCAAAACAGGGTCGGGAGGGCAGCGCCTTTACTTCAATACCAGCCAGATTCGCATAGGTGTGGAAAATGGCCGTCAGGAAAACGCCCAACAGCAGGAACGTCACCGCATAGATCAGGTTGTTTTCGTAGTTGATCGCCATAACCAGCAGCATGAGCAGCAACAGCAACCAGGCACAACCGGCTTTCGTGGGCAGGATAAAGATACGATTCTGAGTCAGGGTATGTGACGGCGCACGCCGCTGACGCGCAAGTGTCCACTGCCTGATTTTTGTCTGCAGGTATCGACGCAACTCAGTGGCCAATGACATCAACCTCAGCCAGCAGCCTTGCAACCAAACGTTCACCTTCATGCCCAGACAGGTCACTTGCCGAGCGAACACGATGCGCTACCACGGCCCCCAGCACAGCCTGTACATCTTCGGGAACCACATGGTCACGCCCTGCCAGCCAGGCCCAGCAGCGTGCGCAACGCAGCAAAGCCAAGCCGCCCCGGGGCGACACACCATAGCTGAACTCTTCGGACTCACGGGTGTATTGCAGCAATCGTTGAACATAGTCGATCAGACTTGCCGAGGCGTGCACCTGACGACAGCCCTCCTGCACCTGTTTCAGCTGCGGGGGCGTCAAACACTGTTCCAGCTGCTGTGCGCGCTCACGTGTACCACCGCCCGCCAAAAGCTCACGCTCCACTTCGGGCGCCGGATAACCCAGGGTGACACGCATCAAGAAACGATCCAGTTGGGATTCCGGTAGCGGAAATGTCCCGAACTGGCTGGAAGGGTTCTGAGTGGCGATCACGAAAAAAGGCCTGGGCAGGGTGTAAGACTCTCCCTCCACGCTGACCTGCCCTTCCTCCATTGCTTCCAGTAGGGCAGACTGCGTCTTCGGTGTTGCACGATTGATTTCGTCGGCCAGCAGCAGCTGGGTGAACACCGGACCCGGGTGGAAGCGGAATTGACTCTCTCGAGGTTCGAAAATGGATACACCGATGATGTCGGCCGGCAGCATATCACTGGTGAACTGAATACGTTTGTCATCCAGGCCCAGCACTCGGGCCAGCGCGTGAGCAAGCGTCGTCTTCCCCATGCCGGGCAAATCCTCGATCAGCAGATGCCCCTCGGCCAACAGGCAGGTCAGCGCCAGCCTTACCTGCCGCTCCTTGCCCAGAAGCACTGATGACAGCGATTTCAGTGCTTGATCAATATGTGTCCTTAGTGTTTCAACCACAACCACGCCCTCCTAATGTGGTCGCAAGTCTAACAGCGCTCAGTCATTCGTCTCCAGTGCCCGGATCAAGAGATTAGCGCTCTCTACCGCTGCCAGAATCCCCTGACCACACACCCAGTCACCACATACCGCCAGACTGCCGCAAGAAGAAACCGGCCTTATTTTCTGGCTCGACTCAACGTTGGAATAGAGCCACCTATGCACACGCAGAGCGTCTGGCTTCACGGATTCTCCCAGCAGTGCCGAAAGCGCCCCGATCAACTGCTGGCCCACCCAACCAGGGTCGGCATCCACATATTGCTCCGACCATCGAGTATTGGCCTGCAGCTGCCAAATTTCACCTGAGCGACCGGGCTTGCTACTGTCACGACAGATACGCGCCAGTATCGGATGGTCACCTTCAAGCACATCCACTTCAGCCAGCTTGACTGGCCTTTCAGGCAGTTCCAGCAGCGACACCCAGGATGGCGTCATGCGTGCACTCGAGGCTGCTCGCTGCAACGGGTCAGAAGCCGCCAGTAATGGCACCGCCTGAGGAGCCGGCACGGCGAGTACAACACGCGTATAGGGTCCTTTTGTCTCACCCGCCTCTGTATGTAGCCACCAGCCACCCTGATTATGTTCTTCTAGAGCAACGATGCGCGTTTCAGTGTATAGCGGCACACCTTCCAACAAAGCACGCGTCAACGAACTGGCACGCGGCATTGGCACCCAGCCTTCCTCTTCTGCACAGGTCATCAATTTCATATCTGATCGTTTGTGAGGCCATTGCTCCAACGGCAGCTGTGCCCTCGCATCGAGCAGGTGCATGGCTGCCTTGGAATCGATCAGGGCAGCACCCAGATCTGCCGACGCACCACCCAAACGTGCTGCAGCAAGCCGGCCACCGGTTCCGCGGCTTTTTTCGAAGACCTCTGGCATCCCCCCCCGGTCAGCCAACTGACGCGCTACCAGACACCCGGCAAGCCCGGCACCGATCACTGCAATTCGTTCGTCCGCGAACATCGTGTTCTCCCGTCCAAATTTCGCAATTACGCATTTTTTACAAGGTGGGATCACTCACGGGCAGGTTTCAGGTTGCACCCTTGGGACACGACCGTTAGCATGTCTCTCAAACCAACCGGGAGCCCTGCCAAGCTGCCCTGTTACCGGCTCATTGAGCCCTGTGTCATCACTGGCAGGGGCCATGTCACTGGTAGCCTGAGCATCGAAGCATCTCCTTGCAACCAGGAGACACCTGATGCAGATCGCCGAAAAAACCGTCGTATCGATTCACTACACACTGACCAATGCCGAAGGCAACGTACTGGACAGCTCCAATGGTCAGGAGCCTCTGGCTTACCTGCAGGGTGCCAGCAACATCATTCCTGGTCTGGAAAATGCGCTGGTCGGAAAATCCGTTGGTGACAGCCTGAAAGTGACCGTTGAGCCTGAAGAAGGTTACGGCCCGGTGCGTGAAGAACTGGTTCAGGACGTTGACCGCAGCGCCTTCACCGGTATCGATGACATCCAGATCGGCATGCAGTTCATGGCGCAGACTCCCTGGGGCGAGCAGCCGGTTACTGTAGTAAAGGTCGAAGGAGACAGTATCACTTTGGACGGCAACCACCCGTTGGCCGGTCAGACCCTGACCTTCGACGTTGAAGTTGTTGAAGTACGTGATGCTACCGAGGAAGAACTCGAGCACGGTCATGCTCACGGTGCGGGTGGCCATCACCACTAAGCCGTAACCTCGGCGGCAGAATGTCGCTGCGGCTGTGACGCATCAAAAAAATCCGGCCCTGTATCAGGAGCCGGATTTTTTGTTTGACCACTGAGCCTCCTGCCTGCGGACAGGAGGCACTTCGCATTCAGCGATCGTCGGAAGTCGCTTCAATACGGTGAATGCTCAAATCCGCACCGTTGTACTCGTCTTCCGCGTCCAGTCTCAGCCCAACGAGCTTCTTGATCAGGCCATACACGATCACACCACCGACAAGGGCAATGATCACCCCCAGTGCAGTACCCAACAACTGTGACATGAAGCTGACACCACCCAGGCCTCCCAGCGCTTCACTGCCGAAAATACCGGCAGCAATACCGCCCCAAACGCCACAGAGCCCGTGCAGCGGCCACACACCCAGCACATCATCGATTTTCCAGCGGTTCTGTACCAGGGTGAACGTCCAGACAAACAGGACACCAGCCACAGCACCTACCAGCAGGGAACCAAAGGGGTGCATAACGTCGGAACCGGCACACACTGCCACCAGACCGGCCAGCGGGCCGTTGTGAATAAAGCCCGGGTCATTTCGACCGGCAATCAGCGCACTGATGATACCTCCCACCATGGCCATCAGACTGTTCACGGCTACCAGCCCCGAGATGCCATCAAGTGTCTGTGCGGACATCACGTTGAAACCGAACCAGCCAATGCAGAGAATCCAGGCGCCCAGGGCGAGGAAGGGAATGTTGGACGGCGGGAAAGCCACCAGCTTACCGCCTTTATAGCGACCATTACGGATACCCAGGAAGACAACGGCAACCAGTGCCAGCCATCCACCCACGCCATGCACCACAACGGAGCCGGCAAAGTCATGGAAAGGTGCACCAAACTGGTTCTCCAACCAGCTCTGAACCCCATAGTTGCCGTTCCAGGCAATACCTTCAAACAGCGGGTAGACCAGTCCAACGACCAAAGCAGAGGCTGTCAGAAACGGCCAGAAACGCCCTCGTTCCGCAATGCCGCCAGAGATGATCGCCGGGATGGCTGCAGCGAACGTCATCAGGAAGAAGAACTTGACCAGCTCGTATCCATTGCCTTCTGACAGCACCTCGGCACTGTCATAGAAGGTGATGCCATACGCCAGCCAATAGCCGACGATCATGTAGGCCAACGCCGAAAAGCCGAAGTCACTCATGATCTTGGCCAAGGCGTTCACCTGGTTCTTGCGGCGGACAGTACCGACCTCAAGAAAGGCAAATCCTGCATGCATGGCAAACACCATGATCGCCCCCAGCAGGATAAACATTGTATTCGCGCTCTGCGAGATTTCACTGATCGCACTGCTGATCGATTCCACGCTTTTCCCTCCGTAAAGGTTTCAGGTGCTCCAAAAAAGTGCGGCTGCACCAAAATACAGCACTTTCACCATAGCACCTGCTGCTCAAAATGACGGAGCCCGCTTTGGTGCAGCCGTATTACGGGCCGCACCAGAATTGGGCATCACTTGGGCTGTATCTTAAGCAGGATTCGTGCCAAATACGGAACAGACTGATGCGCAATCAGTAACAATCCGCTTTAACTGCCGTGTCGAATCTCGAAACAGCAGTGAATCTTGGCGTTGCGCTTGAAATCAGGATCAAGAGTTTGCGGGGTAATATCCTTGATATCGAAAGCCGACAAGGCCTCACGATCGATGACAAAACGCCGATAGTTGTTTGAAAAGATCAGCAGGCCATCCTTCCTCAACAGCTGCATGGCACCTTCGATCAGGCGCACATGATCACGCTGAACATCCAGTACATCCTGCATGCGCTTGGAATTGGAGAATGTCGGTGGATCCATGAAGATCAGGTCATAGCGCTCAGCATGCGGCTGTTCCAACCACTTGAAGCAATCAGATTGCACCAGCTTATGCCGCGCCTTGGGTAAGCCGTTCAATTCCATATTACGACGCGCCCATTCAAGGTAGGTTGCCGACATATCGACGCTGGTCGTGGTTGCTGCACCGCCCACGCCTGCATGCACACTGGCAGTGGCGGTATAACAGAAAAGATTGAGCACATCCTTGCCCTGGGCCAGCTGCTGCAAACGATGACGTACCGGACGATGATCCAGAAACAGGCCGGTGTCCAGGTAGTCATGCAGATTCACCTGCAGGCGGCAGCCATGCTCGATGATCTCCATAAAATGCCCAGTCTGGTCCTGACGTTCATACTGCTGCTGCCCTTGCTGGCGCTTACGCTGCTTGAGAACGACACGCTCAGCCGGCAGCTCCAATACAACCGGTACCGCCTGCATCACATCCTGCAGTCGTGAGAAGGCTTTTACAGGATCAACCTTGGCCGGCGGCGCATACTCCTGCACGACTGCATGACCGGGATACACATCGATCGCCACGGCATATTCAGGCATGTCGGCATCATACACACGGTAACAGCTGATTTGTTCCCGTTTAACCCAGCGTGCCAGCTGCTTCAGATTTTTCTTCAAACGGTTAGCAAACATCTGCGCCTGCTCACTCAGCCCCGTTGCGGCCTCGGTCTCGGGAGCCTTCTGCTCGCTTTCGTCACGCTCATGCACCTTGAACAGCAACAACTTGCTATCAAGCGCGCCGTTAAACATGCGGTACTGCTTGTCAGCTCGCAGCTTCATCACCTTGCACAACTCCGGGTTGGCGGTGAAAACAGCCGCCTCCCAACCCGTGAAACCGACTCTCAGCCTGTCTCCCAACGTGCGATACAGGAACATCAGAGATGACGCTTCCCCCAGACGTTCCCCGTAGGGCGGATTGGTCACCAACAAACCGGGCACATCATTGCCCGGTGACACCAACTGCTCCAGAGGGCGCCGTACAAACCGGATGTAATCGGCTACACCCGCACGCCTGGCATTCTCACGAGCACGCTCCAGTACCGTCTCATCGGCATCAAAGCCGAAATAGACCGCCAACAGATCCGCCAATCCCTGCTCTCTGCGCTCTCGGGCCTCTTCCAGCAAGGCAGTCCACACTCGTCCGTCGTGACCCAGCCAGCGGCTGAAGCCGAAACGCTGGCGGAACAGACCCGGTGCAATATCCGCGGCCATAAGCGCAGCTTCAATCAGCAAAGTACCCGAACCACACATGGGATCGACCAAGGGGGCTTCGCTGCTGGCGAAAGGCCAGCCTGATCTGGCCAAAACAGCCGCTGCCAGGTTTTCCTTCATCGGAGCCGCACCGGCTTTAAGACGATAGCCACGTCGATGCAAACTTTCGCCGGACAGGTCAAGTGCAACCACGGCCTTACCTCGATGCAGGTGCACATTGATCCGAAGATCAGGCTGATTCCGTTCAACCGTAGGGCGCTGTCCCGTCGCAGTGCGAATCTGGTCCACGATCGCATCCTTGACCTTGAGCGCGCCAAAATGGGTGTTGTTGATGGCTCGGGAACGGCCGTTAAAGTCAACAGTCAAAGTGCCTGAAGGCCGCAGGTGTGCCAACCAGTCCACCTGCTGCACCAGCGCATAAAGTGCATCGGCTTCCTCAACATCACCCTCTGCTACCGGCATCAGCACACGGTTTCCCAATCGAGACCAGAGACAGATACGGTAGGCAAGCTCCAGCTCACCCTCGGTGTAGACACCGGCTACCGTCTGACGGGTATTTTGCCCGCCAAGGCGCTCGATCTCATCCTGAAGGAGATTCTCCAGACCTTTGGGGCAGGTAATAAACAATTTCATGAGGCAGGAAGACTCCGATACTGGAACACCTGGCAATACAGTGCCATGACTGGATTGCAAGGTGAAAAAAATTCAACGCCATCGCACACAAGGCGATCGACCAATAAGCCATTGTTTCACAATGAAATGCTGCAGATGCGCTCGGACAAACTTTATGACACTTGTGTAACAGTATAGTTTTTTTAAATCGCCACAGCCTGCGTTTTCAGTTATCAATGAGGGGTGACGTCACAGAGAAACGATAGAACAGCGCATCCCCATCGACAGCAGTTCAACCGACGGGGAGAGTATAATCAGAATATGTGAGGCGCAATATGAAGAAACAGAAACGGGATCGTACATCTACTCTGTTTAATCGTGGATTCATGGCTGGCATCAACGGGCGATCCCGTGAAGAATGCCCAGTCCAGACAGTTGAACTGCGCAGTCACTGGATGAGTGGCTGGCGCGAAGGACGTGAAGCGCATTGGGGTGGAATGTCCGGTGTTTCTGCAATTCAGGCCAACCCTTCATTACATTGATAACACATCCCTTTTACTGATCGACAGGCTCCCAAAAGGAGCCTGTCTTCGTTTCTGCGTCAGGATTGCTGCTTCAGTTCAGCGATCGCCGCAACAGCATCACGGACCAAAGACGGCCCCCGGTAGATGAAACCGGTGTAGATCTGCACCAGGCTAGCGCCCGCCTCGATCTTCTCGGCTGCATCAAATCCTTCGGTAATACCTCCGACACCGATGATTGGCAGCGCACCATCCAGATGCTCTGCCAAAGAGCGGATGGTTGCTGTCGAGCGATTACGTACCGGCGCACCACTGAGCCCACCCGCTTCTTCCGATACGGGACTGTCCTCGACTCCCTCGCGCGAGAGCGTGGTGTTGGTTGCGATTACCCCGTCAATTTCGTAGGTCTTAAGCGACCCTGCCACCAGTCCGAGCTCTTCATCCGTCATATCGGGTGCGATTTTGACTGCAATCGGAACATAGCGCCCATGCAGGCTTGCCAGCTTGGCCTGTTCGGTTTTCAGGGCATCAAGCAGACTGTTCAGCGATTCACCGAACTGGAGCGTCCGCAGTCCCGGCGTATTCGGCGATGAAACATTAACCGTAATATAACTGGCACGAGCATAAACCTTGCGCAGGCAAAGCAGGTAATCAAGGTGTGCCTGCTCGTTGGGGGTATCCTTGTTCTTGCCGATGTTAATTCCGAGAACACCCTGATAGCTGCTGCGATCAAGGTTCTTCAGCAACTGATCCACACCCGCATTATTGAACCCCATACGATTGATGATCGCCTGATGTTCCGGAATACGGAACAGCCGTGGCTTAGGGTTGCCGGACTGCGGGCGAGGCGTAACCGTACCAACCTCCACGAAGCCGAACCCCATGGCCGCCAGACCATCAACGGCGGTGCCATTTTTGTCCAAGCCGGCAGCAAGGCCGACAGGGTTGGGAAAACGAATACCCATCACCTTGGTCGGCAGCGAGGGTGTACCCGCTCCCAAAAGCTTGTGCAGCCCCACATTGGCGGCAAAGTTCATGCTGCCCAGTGCCAGCTCATGCGAGGTTTCGGCATCCAGCCTGAACATTAGTGCGCGTGCAAGATCGTATAGCATGATGTTCACTGATGGTTAATTTTCGGATGCGCGCATTATAGGCGAGCCAGCCTATTATGAACACAGCTCAACTCAAACGCTGAATATCCTGAAATTTGCCATCGGCAGTGAAACGGATGCGAAAACAGCCCCTGATGCCATCATGCAACACCCAGGGACGCAGAATATTGGCAGGAAAATGTACCCGGCGCCCGTCACGGGCGCGGGTTGAAACCATGCAAGAATGCCCTCGATAAAGCTTCAGGTATTCATCGCTGCTGATCCTGAGATCAACGATTATTTCGTTCATACAACATTGTTATTCCATTTGCGCACTGCAACGTGCCATATCGGCCAGCTCTCGAACCGCGACAGTATACATCGCATAGTCTTGAGTGGTGGCGTTTCTCAGCTCTGCCAGCACATTCAACCAGCGTTCAATGTGGGGCTGATTCTGTTCCAGCCAACTGGCCAACTGCTCCGGCACCGGCTTGTTGTCATGCTGTGCCGCCCGCAACACTGAGGCGGTGAGTGCACGCTGCTGCGCATCCAGATCATCCCTGAAGGTATCGCGCGCCAGGGCCTGCCAATAACTGCTGATGCTCAATTCGTTCAACTGGGAACTGAACCACTGCAGCTCCAGGCGTTCACCGAGACCAAAGAAGGCCTGTGCAGCCGCCTCAACCGTGACCTCCAGCTTGCTGGCAACCTCAATGATACTCAATGAAGAATACAGTGACCTGGACCCGGCAACGACTTGGGCAAGGCGTGCAGGTACCCCTGCGTCCGTATAGCGACTATAGGCAGAATGCCAGATTTCAAAGGGCTCGCCACACAACAGTTCGCCAAGATTACGTGTAATGGCTTCAAGGTGCGGTGCAAAGTGATCCCGCTCACTCTGGCAGTCAAGTGACGAGGGGCGGTTACGCACAAACCAGCGCGTCGCTCTTCTGATCAGGTGCTGCAGATCATGCATCATATCCAGCTGGACCCCTGCATCCACCCGGTAATCCAGCGCCTCGACCCCTTCCCAGATCGGCTGCAGCGAAAACACATCCCTGGCCAATACATACGCACGTACGACATGTTCAATTTCGGCACCGGTCGATGTCAGCAAACGCTCGGCAAAATTAATGCCCATGAGATTGACCATCTGGTTGGCAATCTGAGTCGCTATAATTTCACGCCGCAGACGATGTTGTTCCAGCTCGCCGCTGTGAGACTTCTGCAGCCGCGCGGGGAAGGCTGTCATCAATTCCTTCGCCAAATAGGGTTCATCGGCAACCGACGACGTCTGCAGCTGCTCCTTCAAATCGGCCTTGCTGTAGGAAACCAGCACCGACAGCTCCGGCCGGTTGAACCCTTCACGCGCGTTCTGACGTTCAGCCAATTGGTCATCACCTGGCAGAAACTCCAATGCCCGGTTCAGTTTGCCCTGAGCCTCGAGTGCATTTATAAAGCGTCGATATTCTGCCATCGAGACCGCTGAGCGCACTTCAGCCAACGAAATCGCCTGTACCTGACGATAGTTGTTCTGTAGCACCAACTCTGCCACATCGTCAGTCATGTCACTGAGCAGTCGATTTCGCTGCTTCGCGGTCATGTCTCCGTTATTGACCGCAGTGTTCAGCAAAATCTTGATATTCACTTCATGGTCTGAGCAATCCACGCCACCCGCGTTATCAATGAAGTCGGTATTCAGACGACAGCCTTTGGCAGCCAATTCCATGCGACCACGCTGAGTCACACCAAGATTCCCCCCTTCGCCAATCACCTTGGCGCGAACATCTCCTGCGTTGACCCTCAGGCTATCATTGGACTTGTCTCCCACCTCGGCATGGCTCTCGTCACTGGCCTTGATGTAGGTGCCGATGCCGCCGTTCCAGATCAGGTCAACCTTGGCACACAGCAGGGCAGAGATCAGCTCGGTGGGAGTGACTCGGCTGCCGCTCAGCCCGGTCATCTCCTTGATTTCAGGCGTCAACGTAATGGACTTGGCACTGCGCTGAAATACGCCGCCACCCCGGGAAATCAACTCGGCATCATAATCTGCCCAACCGGAGCGAGGCAGAGCAAAAAGTCGCTCGCGCTCAGCGAAAGAGGTCGCCGGATCAGGATCGGGGTCGATAAAGATATGTTGATGGTTGAATGCCGCCACAAGGCGAATCTTGTCCGAGCGCAACATGCCATTGCCGAATACATCTCCGGACATATCGCCTACACCGATAACCGTAAAGGGATCAGTGGCTGTATTAATTCCAAGCTCACGGAAATGCCGCTCAACCGAAACCCAGGCTCCTCTTGCGGTAATCCCCATTTTCTTGTGGTCGTACCCCTGGCTGCCCCCTGAAGCGAAGGCATCGCCCAACCAGAAACCATACTCGGCCGCAATCTCATTGGCGATATCGGAAAAAGTCGCTGTACCCTTGTCTGCAGCCACGACCAGATAGGTATCATCTTCGTCATGACGGACCAGCTGGTCCGGTGGTGCAACCTCGCCATCCACCAGGTTATCGGTTACATCCAGCAACGCTCGGATGAAGGTGCGATAGCATGCAATACCTTCCTGCATCCACTCCTCACGAGTCATATTGGTATGAAGCTGACGGGCAACAAATCCACCCTTGGCCCCAACGGGAACGATCACGGCGTTTTTGACCTGTTGCGCCTTCACCAGCCCCAAAACCTCTGTACGGAAGTCTTCCAGACGGTCCGACCAGCGAAGTCCGCCACGCGCCACCTTGCCACCTCTCAGATGTACCCCCTCGACGCGTGGAGAGTGAACGAAGATTTCATATAAGGGTTTGGGCTCTGGCACCTGGGGAATATCACGTGGCGACAGTTTTAAAGAAAAATACTCTTTCGGTCGCCCCTGCACCAACTGATAGAAATTCGTGCGCAAGGTCGCTTCGATAAGGGTGAGATACTGTCGAATGGCCTGATCCTCGTTCAGGCTGGCAACGTGCTCAAGCCCTTCAAGAATCCTCTCCTTGACCTTCTCTTCCTTTTTGACCGAAGCCTGCTTAGGGTCGAAACGTGCTTCGAATAGTTCTATCAACAACCGCGTCAGGTCGACATGATGTCTGAGTGCGATACTGATCGCTTCCTGCCCAATCGGAAAATGGATCTGCTTCATATAGCCGGCATAGGCTCGTAACAGGGCCACTTCTCGCCAGTGCAGCTGAGCTCCCAGCACCAGTTTGTTGAATTCATCATTCCCTGCACGGCCATACCAGACATTGAGAAAGGCCTCTTCGAAGACACTTTGCATCGTGCTGGTCGTAACCTGTTGAGAGCCGGTATAACGCAGATTAAAGTCATGAATCCAGATGCACTCACCGTTGACTTCGACCTGATAGGGATGTTCATCAATGACTCTTAACCCCAGATTCTCCAGGATGGGAAGCACATCAGACAGCGGCAATGCCTCGCCATGGTGATACAGTTTGAAGTTCAGTTCTTCCGGTTCTCGCTCCAGCGCTTCGTAGAAACTCAAAGCCATTTTGCGCTCGCTATCCAGCGTTTCCATGTGCTGAATGTCGACCACTGCCGCGCGTGGCGCAAAGTCCGAACGGTAACCCGCCGAGAAACTCGAGTGGTAGTGGTTATAGGCTCGAATCCCCTGCTCTTCGCCAAGCGAGTCGATCAGGGCCTCGTAGAGCTCTTCACTCCAGCTGCTGGCTGCGTGACTAACCTGCTGCTCAAGCTCATCTACACGATACTTGGCAGTCACCTTCTTATGATCACTGCGCCGGAGCAGGAACTGGGTCCGCGCCAGTACCGACTCGGAGAAATAGGTCGTGAATTCGGCCTGGTCACACCCCAGGGCTTGCTGCAGTATTTGTTGGACCCGAAGACGAAAATCAGTGCTGTAGATCTCCCTGGGCACATAGACCAGAGCTGAGAAAAACTGGCCATAATAATCCCTGCGCAGGAACAACCTGATCTGACGACGCTCATGAATATGAAGAATACCGGTCGCTATATCGAATAACTCATTGATGCTGGACTGAAACAGGTCATCGCGTGGATATATCTCCAGAATCTGCTGCAGCTCCTTCCAGTCATGACCATGCCGATGCAACCCGGAGCGTTTCATAACTTCTTCAATCTTGCGGCGAACTACCGGAATTTCAGTTGCACCATGCAGATATACCGCTGAGGTATAAAGCCCCAGGAAACGCACTTCGCCAATCAACTTACCCTGGCCATCGAAACGCTGAATACTGATGTAGTCAGGATAGGCAGGACGATGAACACGGGATTTGCGAGACGACTTGGTAAAAGACAACAGATCAGGAATCAGGGTAAACACACCGGCATCCTGTGCTTCTGTCGAAAGGCGCGCCTGCCCACTGCGGACGGTGTCATGCCTCAACAACCCCAGCCCACTGCCACTGACCAGTTCCAGCCCTTGCTGCTTGTCCTGAGCCTTCAGTGCATACTCGTCATAGCCCAGAAAAGTGAAATGCTGTTTTAGCCAACGAATGAAATCCCGGGTTTCCTGCACATCGGCTTCATCAAACCCCTGCGGTACCTGAGCGTAACCTTCCAGCAATTCATCTGCCTTGGCCAGCATGGCATCAAAATCACTTACAGCGGCTTTCACTTCATTCAAAACATCCAGCAATGCCTGTTTCAATTCATCAAGCTGTTGCGGATTGGTGTGACGATCAACCTCGATGGCTACCAGTGACTCCTGCTGAACACCACGACCGCGAGCATCACGTTCCATCAGCTCTACCAGCTTGCCGTCCTTGTCGCGACGCGTGCTGAATACAGTATTCAAAATGGCGTGAATCGAGAGATTTCGTCGATTCAACTCCATTCTGAGTGAATCGACTATAAACGGCATATCACTTTGCAAAACCTCAATGACCGTATGGGTAGACTGCCAGCCATGCCGTTCATAATCGGGATTGAAAACCCGGATTAGGGTTTCATCGGAAGACCGATCCTGCATAAATTGCCAGGCAGCCAACGTGGCACCATATAGATCATCAAGTCGCCACTGCAGTAAATCAGCTTCAGCCACATGGGCAAAATAACCTTCAATAAAACGGACCAGAGGCTCCGAACGCTTATCCGGCAACCGCTCTGCCACCATCGCCTTCAATTGCTTGAGCATTTCGGTCTTGTTTTCAGCTGCTCGACGGGACATATGCATCCTCTGCTTGAATTTAATGGTTCATTTTTCAGCAGTATAGTTAAAGTCTTATTCAAGTCACCCGCTACAGTCGCTATCAATGAGAAAAACACGGGTTAATGTCCAGTATTTAAATTGATCTGATTCGGTTCATGACTGATAATAAGTCGGTATATTCGTGTTTTATTTTCAAAACGGGCACCGCTCATGCGTGCATTTCTGGCACTGCTGCTGTTTATTATTTCGCCGGTTCTTTCTGCTGAGATCAGAACAACTCTTGATCGCTATGCTGTGACTGCTGCAGACACCCTGACTCTGACGCTTGAGGTTTCGGAGCAGGTGGAGCAGCGACCGGACCTGAGCGTGCTTGAAACGGATTTCCGTCTGCAAAGCAGCCAAAAGATAATCGTGTCCAGTCATACCTCTGCCAATCGCGATGTCTGGACCCGATGGCACCTGCAACTCAAGCCCCGAAATACTGGAACACTGGTCATTCCTCCCATTCGGCTGGGCAGTGAACTGAGCGCTCCCCTTGAGGTGCATGTCAGCGGCCGTACGCCCGCGCAGGCACAGGGCGCTGGCCGCTTCATGGACAGTCTGATCAGCCAGGACCAGCTTTACTCCCACGCTCAGCTACTATTCACCGCTCGGCTGTTCCAGCAAGAACCTTTTGAGGACAGCATCACCTTCGGGGCGCCGCAGCTCCCCGGGGCACTGGTACTGACCCTTAACGAGCCTCGCCGCTATACGACCGAGCGTGACGGCGATAAATGGGACGTGCTTGAGCAGACGTTCGCGCTCTTTCCGTCCACAACAGGACTACACACTCTGATTGGAGCGAGCGTGCTGGTTGATGGTGAGCCCGTGATTGCCGGTGACAAGCGTGAGACCTTTGAGATCGAAGTGCTACCCGCCGCCCACCAGAACAGCCGAGGTTACTGGCTCCCTTCAGAGCGTCTTAGCCTTGAGGAAAACTGGCAACCACCTGCAGTGCTTCAGCCAGGAGACAGCTTCATTCGTGAAATAAAGCTGACGGCTCTGGGCCTGCCATCAGATGCATTACCCAGTCTGTTCAGCACCGATAGCGACAGTTTCTTCGCACAAGTGGAAGATGTCAGTCTGACAGAGAAACTTACCCCTCAGGGGCTCATCAGCACTCGAATCGAGCGCATACGAATTGAACCTCTTGGGCCAGGGTTACTGACGCTTCCCTCTATTGATCTGAACTGGTGGAACACACTGGCAGATCGCGCATCGACGGCCACCTTACCCTCACGCACCCTGGACGTTCAGCCACCCGCGCTTATGGAAGCGGCCTATGACGCTCAGTCTCCAGCCAACGATGTCCAGCCTACTGCAAACAGCTCAGACTCTAATAGTCTTTATGCCATTATTGGACTTCTGGCTTTGCTATGCCTGACTACAAGTGGCGGCTGGGCATACAGCTGGTTACAGCTGCGCCAGCTCAAAAACAAAAGCCAGCAGCAAGGTGAAGAGGAAGAGCAGCGGCGTGCGCAAAAACTACTGCTGTCCCATCAACGTGCCGAACGCAATACCTTCCAGGCGCTCGCAATCGCCTGCCAACAAAATGATGCAGAGAACGCACGCTTGCGCCTGGTCGAATGGGGCCAGAACTTCTGGCCTGAACATAGCATTGATAGCCTGGAAGCCCTTTGCGAAGCAGGACGCAGCCAAACACTTGACTTCCTGGTGCTCGATCTGGACCACCACCTGCACCAGGACCCTTATACGTGGCAGGGGGACTTGTTGCTCGAAGCCATAGAAAAACTGCGCAGCCGACGGTTGCGCAGCGATAACGAAATCAACGACGACAGTCCAATCTCATCACTCAAGATGGCATCATGACGTTGATTACCTCAAGCATGCCTTCAATGCTGGCTCAAGGCTCTTGTATTTGAACTGGTAACCTGCGGTATTCAAATTCGCCGGAACCACCCTTTGACCTTCAACCAGCAACTCACTGGCTTCCCCGAGCAAGAGCTGCATCATGAATCCAGGCACACGCATAAAAGCAGGTCTCCCGAGCACGCCGGCCAGGGTCTGGGTGAATACCTCATTGCTCACCGGTTCCGGCGCCGTCAGGTTGAAAGGCCCCTGCAGCGAAGGATTATCCAGCAGATAGAGAATCGCTCCGATCTCATCATCCATATGCACCCATGACATCCACTGCTGACCGTCGCTGATCGGGCCACCCAGCCCTAGCCTGAAAGCCGGCAGCATTTTGGCAAGAGCACCACCCCCCTTGCCCAGTACTACACCTGTCCTGATCAAACAGACCCGCACCCCCTGAGAAACAGCTTCCAGTGCTTCCTGTTCCCAGTCGCGGCATAACTCATGCGGAAACCCTGGTGCAATATCACCCGTCTCATCCAGCACTTCATCCTGATGAGAGCCGTAATAACCAATTGCCGATCCACTGACCAAGACGGCAGGCGGTTTTTCCTGCCGGGCAATCCAGCTCACCAGTTCACGAGTTGTTTTAATTCGGCTGTCACGCAAGAGTTGCTTGCGTGCATCACTCCACCTGCGATCGACAATGGGAGCACCCGCAAGATTGACCACGGCATGAACTTGCCCCTTGATTTGATTCAGACTGGCGACACATTCCTGGCCGGACCTGATTGGTATGCCATCAGGCCGTCGACTGAGGATAACAACCTGATCCCCCCTGCCCAGCAATGCCTGAGTCAATGCCTGGCCGATAAAGCCGCTCCCTCCGGTAATCAGCACTCGCATTTTGCATTCTCCTTCGCCCTTTGGGGTAAGATTACGTCTTGGATGAAGATTCGGATCGCACAATTAGAGGTTAGCACAGCATGTTTACGGGTATTGTTCAGGGTATGGCAAGCGTTACTGGTTGCGAGCAGAATGCAGGCATCATGCAGCTTGAGCTTGAGTTGCCGCAAACCCATGCGGACAAGCTCTCACTTGGTGCCAGCATCGCCGTCAACGGCACCTGCCTGACCATCACAGAATACAATGGAAATCGTGTTCGCTTCGATGTCATAGATACCACTTTACAACTGACCAACCTGGGTACACTCGCGGCAGGTGACAAGGTCAATTTTGAACGCGCCGCCAGAATCGGGGACGAAATTGGTGGTCATCTGATGTCCGGCCACATTCTTTGCCGAGCCGAAATCGTCGAAGTCAGATCCAGCGGCAACAATCGGAAGATTCGTTTTGCCACCCCAGCCGAGGCAGCCCCCTATCTGCTCCCCAAGGGCTTTGTGGGCCTGAACGGCTGCAGCCTGACGCTGGCAGAAGTCGACACTGAAAGTTTCAGCATCTCCCTGATCCCGGAAACACTGAAACAGACCACCTTTGGCCTACTGCAGGTCGGTGATAGCGTCAACCTGGAAGTCGACCCCCAAACCCAGGCGGTAGTCGACACCGTTCAGCGGTATATGGCTTTACAGAACGAATCAGCCCGCTGAGTCGGTGCGGTTCATGTCTTCCATCAGTGCCTTGTACAGGGCACGGTACTCATCAGCCTGTTTCTCACCAAACAGAGGGTCTTCTGACCGCGGCAGCTGCTGATCCAACTGCTGCCAGTCTGCTTCACTGGCATGACTGCGCAGCAGCCTGAAAATCTCCTGCTCTTCAAAGTCGAGGTGGCGTTTTTCAGCCTGCACAAACTCATCAAGCTGGTCAGTAAACCTGTCCATTGGCATTACTACATCATTGAGAATACCGTCAATGGACTCCTCCAGATGCGTGGAAAGCTGCTTCAGCTGCTTATGCTCTTCTTCACAACGTGAGAGCGCCTTATCCAGCTCGTCGTCACGCCCCTGGAAAAAAGCATACATTTTGTCTTCGCGAGGGTGATGGTGCTGATCGGCATAGCTGCCGACATAACTGACCACTTCGGCCATGAGGGAAAAATCGGGATGGTTGCCCGCCCTTAAACGGTCGACCTTCCGATCAAGTATTTCAAGCAGTCGGCTGAGGTTAACATGATCCTGGTGCAGTTCTGACAGTATATCCATAGCGCTTATCTCCGGATCAGGAAGTTTCACTTCACTATAGACGACTCTGTATACCTCTTCTTGATGCGCATCAAGCGAAGTACATGAGCTTCTCAATGGCTTTGACCACCATTACTGCTGTCGATATCCAGCAAATCGAGCAGCATGCCCAATTTATGCTCGATATCCTGAAGCAGATGTTGGCCCTGATCATTGATGACCGGCGCAATACTGTTCTCCAACTGCACAATGCCGGCCTGACTTTGCCGTAATGCCTGCATTAAATTCCGCGAGCGCTTTTTGTTACTGTCTGTGAGCTGTTCGATACGACCAAGGGTGCGCTGCAACTGATGATCGAGTTCATACAGGCGATCACTGACGCCTAGCATGCCCTCGCTCAGCGCATGACTGACTGTTCCCAGCTGATTCTCCAGCTGGTAAACCGCATCACGAAAACGGGACAGAAACTGCTCACCTTCACGCTCCATGAAGATCGCCAACAGCTCTTCTGGCAACAGGGCACGATTGCGACCATCAGTTCGAATCGCATATTCTCCACGCTGGGTGCAATAGGGCTTGTGCAGGCCCGGAGGAATCTCGACCCTGAATATCGGCTTGGATGCCGCCAGGTTTTCCGTGAAGATTAGAATTTCAACGTTGGGGATACAGCCCGTTGACTTGTTCACCAGAGTCAAACGGGCCTTGTCATCGACGTCGCACCCCACTACACGCCCGCGCTGTACACCATTGTCGGCCGTGTACTCATCAATACCGATAAGAAGGGTGCCCCCCTGAGGGGTGTTGGCAAAGGCGACCAGATCCGAACTCTTGACCGCCTGCGTCTCGCGTTTGAAATCGACATTCAAGCCCTCGGGCAACGATAGCAGGTACTGAGTCCGGCGGCTTAAGCGTCGATATTCACGCTGCATGGTTTCGCTCTAATCAGCGGTACAGCGCTTCATTGAACGGATCCAGCGGGCGCTCCAGCTGTTCATCAGTGCGGGGGTACAGAATGCGGCCTTCAAACTTGAGGCCCTTGCCCGCAAACCAGCGAGTCGTTTCTTCCAGCCCTTCTTCAGCCTGACTGACTCGGTACCATGCTGCCAAAATACGGTAGAAATACAGACCAAACAAACCTGCTGCAGCACCGAGAAAGAACTCGGACGCCAGGGCAAACACCATTAGCACAATCCCTGCAACCCACACCCGGCTGGCTCTGGCATCCTTGAGCACTTCATTGGCCGCCAGGCTCTGATCATGAAATTTGAGGTAACGACGGTAGTTCTGCTGAAGATCGAACTTATCACTCGCATCAAAATAGGGTTCCATCTGCGTATCCTTCACAGCTAAAAGTTGTTGGGCCGCACTTGCAGCCCGATGATCGTAAACATGTCGGGGCATGAATACCCGTCTTCATATGAGGCTCTTACTCACAACCTCGTATACATCAGCCGAGAGTTCGTTGGTATCGATAATTCGTTGAAGCTGAGCTCGCATCAGACTGCCACGCTCGGCTGTGTAGCGCTTCCAGCGAGTCAAAGGGGTCAGCAAGCGAGCTGCTACCTGCGGATTCTGCTTATCCAGCTTCAAAATCCAGTCTGCCAGCCAAATGTAGCCTGATCCATCCTCGGCATGGAAGCTGGACAGATTCTGCGCACAAAATGAGCCTATCAGCGAGCGCAGCTTGTTCGGGTTACGCGCATCAAAGATCGGATGCTGAGCAAGCTCTTTTACTCGTTCCAGCGCCCCTTCTGTTGGGTCAGAAGCCTGAACGGCGAGCCATTGATTCATGACCAGAGATTCATGCTGCCATTGCTGATAAAACTCCTGCAACAGCTCTTCCGCTGTTTCACGGAACTCCGAATGTGCAACCAGTGACAAGGCAGCCAGTTGGTCGGTCATATTGTCGCTTTGCTCATACTGCTGACGAGTCAACTCAAGCCAGGGTTCACGCCCCGTCGCCATCAAATAGGCCAGTGCCAGATTTTTAAGACTGCGTCGTCCTGTCGATTCAGCATCTGGCGAGTAGGCTTCACCCGTATCGCAACGCTGATAAGCCATCAGCCATTCCTGCTCCAGCGCTTCGGCCAACGCTTTTCGCATGAACTCCCTTGCATCATGAATGGCTGCTACGTCAATCACGCCAGCCAACTCAGCGAGTTGAGCTTCAGATGGCAGGCGCAAACATTGGGTAACCATGGCAGGATCGAGAGATTCATCCAACAGCAGCTGTCGCCAGGCTGTCACCAATGTCTCAGGGCAGGTCATCGGCACTCCGTCTCGGTAGCGCTGCATCTGCTGTTGCAAAAGTCGAATGCAGAGACGCTGGCCCGCATCCCAACGGTTAAATCCATCAGGATCATTACTCAGCAACATCAACAGCTGTTCGTCGCTGTAGTCATACTCCAGCTTAACCGGCGCGGAGAAACCACGAAGCAAGGACGGCACAGGTCGACTGGCGATGTTGTCAAAGCGGAACTGCTGGATTTCCTTGGTCAACTCCAGCATGCCGCTGTAGAGCTCCTGCCCGTCCTCGGCCAGCAACCCGATATTCAATGGAATCAGATAAGGCTGCTTATGATCCTGGCCAGGAGACGGAGGGCAACTCTGACGCACCGTCAGGGTATACTCACAAGTCTCTGGATTGTAGCTGTCACTGACCTCCAGACGCGGCGTACCTGCCTGGGAATACCAGCGCTTGAACTGGCCAAGATCCCGACCGGATACAGCTTCCATGGCGGCAACGAAATCATCGGTGGTCACAGCCTGGCCATCATGGCGCTCGAAGTACAGGTCACTGCCCTTGCGGAACAAATCTGCCCCCAGCAGGGTATGCAGCATGCGCACCACCTCAGCACCCTTTTCATAGACAGTCAGGGTGTAGAAGTTGGATATTTCCATGTAAGACTCAGGCCTCACCGGATGCGCCATGGGTCCCGCATCCTCGGCAAACTGCGCTGTGCGAAGCAGGGATACATCCTCGATTCGCTTGACGGTTCGGGAGTTCATGTCTGCGGAAAACTCGGCATCCCGGAAAACCGTGAAGCCTTCTTTCAAACTCAGCTGGAACCAGTCACGACAGGTCACACGGTTTCCGGACCAGTTATGGAAGTATTCATGCGCGACCACACCTTCCACTCGCTGGAAACCCTGGTCAGTCGTCGTTTTAGGGTGCGCCAACACACAGGAAGTGTTAAAGATGTTAAGTCCCTTGTTCTCCATCGCCCCCATGTTGAAGAAGTCAACGGCAACGATCATGTAGATATCAAGGTCATATTCACGTCCGTATACATCCTCATCCCAACGCATGGCGTTCTTGAGGGATTGCATGGCGTAGTCGAGCTTGTCCAGGTCCTTGGGCTCAGCATAGATGCGAAGTGCGACCTCTCGCCCTGATGTCGTGGTATATCGATCTTCCAGCATGGCCAGATCGCCGGCAACCAGGGCAAAAAGATAACTGGGCTTGGGCCAGGGGTCATCCCAGGTCACCCAGTGACGCCCTTCTCCATCTTCGCCCGACTCGATCGGATTGCCGTTGGAAAGCAGTACAGGGTACAGCGCTTTATCTGCAACCAGCGTCGTCCTGAAAATTGACATCACATCAGGACGATCCGGGAAAAAGGTGATACGACGAAAACCTTCCGCTTCACACTGAGTACAAAACATGCCATCCGACTTGTACAACCCTTCCAGTGCGGTGTTCTCATGCGGCAAAAGTCGTGTCACGCACTCCAGCGTGAAGCTCTCGGGCACATTCTCTATCAGGAGCCGATCGCCCTTGCGCTGGTAATCGCAGGCCTCAAGAATTTCACCGTCGATACTAAGGCGACAGAGCTCCATATCGACGTCGCCGAATAGCTCCAGTGGTCTGCGTTTATCGGATACCAGCGGATTGGCCTGGACGCTGAGCTGTGCACGCACCAGAGTCTGTTCTTCTTCCAGTTCGAACCGCAGCTCGGTATGACTGATCAACCAGGCCGGCGGCTGATAGTCTTCCAGATAAATGGTTTCATGCTGCTTAGATGACATTACAACTCCAGGTTAAAAACTTAGCTGCACGTTATACGCCGCAAACTTGCGAATATTGATCACACCCGTATCAAGGATCAGATATTGCCCCTTGATGCCCAAAAGTACACCGGCCACTTCAGGATTCTTGTCAAAATTATGCGTGGCGACTTTGGTCGGATACTCAAGGACAGGATAATCAATATCAACCACATCAGCATCAAGGGCTCGGATGGCCGCTTGACCGTACTGGTCACGCAGGGCATCCAGCTGCAACGCACACAAGTCGAGCAGACGATCACGTTCGCTCAGCAGGTCGATCGGCTCAACCTGACCTTTCAGCATGGTCCGCCAGTTGGTCTTGTCACTGACATGGGCGGCTATGATCTGCTCGATCAGGCCGGAATGCAGCCGGGTGTCCACTTCAAGGATAGGCAGGGCCTGAATGGCACCCTGATCCATCCATCGCGTCGGCACTTGCTCACAACGCGTAATGCCCACTTTGACGCCGGATGAGTTGGCGAGGTATACCACGTGCGGCTGAAAGCAGTGTCGCTCTCCCCACGCGGGATCACGGCAGGTCCCTTCCTGAAAATGGCACTTCTCAGGTTTGACGATGCAGCTGTCACATTGCGGCAGACGCGTAAAACAGGGGTAGCAATAGCCCTGATTGAAGCTTTTCTTGGTCTTGCGGCCGCAGTGAAGGCAGTTGATATCACCGGTATGCACCAGTTTGATCGGTTTACCCAGATGAACATTGAGGTCAACCAGGGTATCTCCCAATGGCAACTGATACGTAACCGGTGAATCCAGACGAGTGTGCATTTTTCGAAGCGGGCCACACAGACCGGTATTCATTTCAGCCATCAGTCAGGATCTTCAAAACCTGTGGCTGCAGGGGATCTGTACCATGCTGACTGCCATCCGGCCGAGTTCTGTCAATAAAGCCGACACGCTGGTCTTCAGCCACATTGTGCTTGTGCTCATAGGCAATGACCGCACGCAGGCTGGTTTCCCGCTGCTCCTGAGTCAGGCGCTCACCATTTGGCCACTTACCCAGTTCAACGGCGCGTCTCAGTGACTGATAGACGTCAGGCGTCATCGCCTCAATCATTTTGTCGAATGTCATGATCACTACTCTCTCGATCTAATGGCTTCGATTCTAGCACAGCCACTAACCCTGGCGCCTGTTCAGCAGACGCCCGATGGGCAACCAGCACAACCCTGCCAGAAGACCAACCAGATGGGCAGTATTGGCGATCGAACCAAGCCCAACTCCCTCAAGTACACCCGTAAATCCGAGCGCCAACCAAAGCAGCAGCATTCCCATCAGCGCCGGCGGCAAACCGATACGCGGCCGTCCGCCCTGACGGTCCCATAGCCAGCTGTAAGCCAACAGCGCAAATACCACCCCAGACATGCCTCCAAACATGGGCCCACTAACCAGGTATTGCGCAAGGTTGGAAGCGATGCCACTGAACAGCGCCAAAGCCAACAGAGACAAACTGCCTTGAGAAGGCTCCATACGGGTACCAACGATCCAGACCCATAAGAGGTTAAACAGGATATGCAACAGACTGAAATGCATGAAGATCGGGGTCACCAGTCGCCAGACCTCTCCTGACATCAGCGTCTGGCCCAGCAGCGCATGGAGCATGGCATTACCCCTGACCTCAAAAGGCGTAAAGCTGAACCATGACATCCGATCCAGGTCGGCACCGAAACCGATAAAAAAACTGACCACAAAGCTCAGCACAATCAGGCTTAAGGTAACCGGCAACTCCGTCCAGTCAACGGGCCGTATGCGACGACGTCGACCTTCTTCCTGGACCTGAACCCGCGCCAGGTCACCTCCATTTCGCCAATAACGGTAGAGCTCCTGAAGCTGGACAGGATCCTGAGTGTCTGCAACCCAAAGCACTTGGCGCTCGCCTTCTTCCAACACCCGATGTGGAATCGAGTGTTGCCACAAAAAGGCGGTGAATTCCGTTAGATCTTCCTGCAGAGGCGCTTCAATAACGGGAATCATGAAGCGCCAACCTCGGCATTGGCCAAATGCACTTCACGCGCGACATCCACCCAAACGAATTTTTCCGGCAGGATTCGGCTCTCGTCATCAAGCCGATAAGCGACCAGCTTGCCGAATTTAACGGCGCTGTAATCGAGACAGGCGATATTGGATGTCACTGGCTGAGGGGTTCCCTGACGCCAGTAATGGCCAATGAACAGCGGCTTTTCTTCCGCTCCATAGCACAGAAGATCCTGACGCTGATCGTCAGTGATGGGTAAACGCGCCAAATGCGCAGGCAAGGGATCAGGCTGAAACACCACATCAACCAGATACTGAGGATCAGGCATCCAAAACTTGGTTCTGAAAAAATGACGCCTGAAACCATCCTTGCTGACCATGACTTCATTGTTGGGCAAGCGCAGATGCGTACCACGCAACAGCCGATCCATCACCTCCCATTCAAAACTGCCCTCGACCGCTGAACGATAAAGAAATGCCTTATCGATGCAGTTGCCACCATATTCCTTTCGAAAGCGATCAATCAGTTCCTGATGCCAGCATGCATGCACTACTCGAAAACGTTCAAACTCGAGGAACAGGGGCAACTGCTGAAACCAGTCGAGATAATCCTGCTGCTCACCCTCATAAGGCGAGAGCTGCTCGAGAGTCTGCTGAAGAATGCGCTGATGTCGGGCAGTATGTGCCCTGAGGTACTCACCCGGCTTGTCAGGATGAGGGGTCATGTAGCAGAGGTAGTTGTATTCGTGATTGCCCATAACGATGTGAGCCTGACCCGCCTCAACCATTTCACGAACCAGTTGCAGCGCCTCACGGATGTGTGGACCACGATCAATCACATCACCAATGAATATCACCTTCCGCTGAGGGTGTCGGTACACTCCGTTGACCTGGCGGTAACCCATGCGCGCAAGCAGCATGCGCAGGCTAAGAGCACAGCCATGTATATCTCCGATCAGGTCATATCCTTGGCAACTCACAACTTACTCCTGTTCGCCCAGTTTGGTACCCCAGCCCAATTTCTCTCGACAGGTACGATAGAAGTCGTAATCCAGAGGATGGAGCAACTTCAATTTGTGCGACTTCTTGCGAATGGTCACGCTATCCCCGGGCGCAAGGCTATGGTTAAGTTGGCCATCACAGGAAATGGATGGATAGGTTTTGTTCTCTTCGCTGATCACCAGCTTAAGCTCACTGTTACCGTCAACGACGATCGGTCTGCTGGAAAGCGTATGCGGGAACATTGGCACCAACACCAAAGCATCCAGTTTCGGATGCATAATCGGACCACCCCCGGACAAGGCATAAGCGGTAGATCCAGTTGGAGTCGAAACGATCAGGCCATCCGATTTCTGGGTGTAAACAAACTGGCCTTCAATGTACAACTCGAACTGGATCATTCGCGTTGCCTTACCCGGGTGCAACACACAGTCGTTCAAGGCCGTCATCTCACCAACCGGCTCACCATTACGCTTGATCTCCACATCCAGCAGGAACCGGGTGTCAACGGTATAGCGCCCTGACAGAACCTGGCTTAACTTATCCTCGAAGTCCTGAGGTGGCAGGTCAGTCAGAAATCCCAGGTTGCCACGATTGATACCCAGTACCGGAATATTGTTCTGTGCCAGTGAACGCGCCGCCCCCAAAAGGCTCCCATCACCTCCTACGACAATGCACAGATCACAGATCTCCCCCATCATCTTTTGCTTACAAACCTGCTGCCCATGGCCAGGCATCACTTCAGCGATGGTCTGATCCAAAATAACGTTCAACCCCCTGTCATCCAGAAAACGGATCAGTTCTTTCAGGGTGTCGATCACGGATTTGCTGCCAAGCCGCCCGATCAAACCAATATTTCGAAAGTTATCCATTCCTAGCCACGACTCCAGTCCGAGTATATTTTGATTTCACTATTATAAAGCCAGGGGGCCGACAAAATCAGGTGTCAGACCTTGCAACCGGGTCGCCATTCCTCTACGCCCCTGAAGGCCACCGGTATGCAACAGAATGACATGACTGCCCCGCCCTATGCCACCTCGCAAAACATGGCGAACCAATGCCATAAACGCTTTCACAGTGTAAACAGGATCAAGAGGCAACTGATAACGCTGCTCAATCTCGACCAGCGTACGCGCCAACTCGGGTGACAAACGTGCGTATCCGCCCAAATGCCCATCCGGAATCAACGACCAGCCGGCATCCTGATCAACACCTGTGGACTCAAGTAGCAGTTTCACATCCTGAAGCAGCCTTTCGCCGTATTTGAGCACAGGCACGCCCAGCACCTTCGCGCCAGCTGGTCGCCCGGCCACCAGACCCGCAAGCGTCCCTCCGGTACCGACCGCTGTCACCATGTAATCACACGCCGCATGCTTCAGGGCCGGTAAACCCCAGATCTCCTGAACACTGTGTACAGCCGCGACATTGGTACCTCCCTCGGGTATTACCCGGATAGCACCATACCGTGCACGAAGCCTGTCATGATAATCGGAGTCGTATCGACGCCGATATTCATCGCGGGTTACAAATTCCAATTGCATGCCCCAGCGACGCGCATCAGAGAGCATGGCATTTGCTGCATATTCAGGCTCCCCGCGAACTATCCCTATCGTTTTGATACCAAGAGAATGACCGGCATATGCCAAGGCATGAAGATGATTTGACCAGGCCCCACCAAAGCTGAGCAACGCCATACCCTCCTGACAAGCTTGTTCAAGGACAGGCATCAACTTGAACCACTTATTGCCACTGATCGCGGCATCAGTGAGGTCCAGTCTCAACACGGACAGAATAATTCCATGGCGGGCAAAAAAGCGGCTTGGAATTCTGTCCAGAGCGATTTCAGACGGAGATAAGGCAAAAGGGGAAGCAGACATGCTAGACGCCAGACAAATAAGTTTGATTCTACAGCATCAAGCTCAAAGCGGGGCGCGACCAGAATCGTCCAAAGGTATGTTTTTTATCGCACCAACGGCCAGAAAGAAGGCCATCATCGAATTAACCGAGACGAATACGAGTAAGGGGAATTGAAAGACCGGATGTTCTCAGGACGTTACGCCCCGCGACTTCAGCAAGACTTGCCAGAAATAGGCATTGAATTTGAAATTGACGGAACCCTGGACTTGCGGCCCAGAACATTCCATAGAGAGCTGACAGGCTGGCATCTAACCTCTTCATCTCTCAAAATTGGCGGAACGGACGGGACTCGAACCCGCGACCCCCTGCGTGACAGGCAGGTATTCTAACCAACTGAACTACCGCTCCGCGTTTTGGTGGGCGAAGAGGGGTTCGAACCCCCGACCCTCTGCTTGTAAGGCAGATGCTCTCCCAACTGAGCTATTCGCCCAAAACATGGTGGCTTGTTACGACTCCTCAGCGCTTTGAGAAGAAGTGGCGGAATAGACTGGACTCGCGACCCAGAACACTCCTCGTGAGCTGACAGGCAGGTATTCTAACCTCTCATCTCTCAAAATTGGCGGAACGGACGGGACTCGAACCCGCGACCCCCTGCGTGACAGGCAGGTATTCTAACCAACTGAACTACCGCTCCGCGTTTTGGTGGGCGAAGAGGGGTTCGAACCCCCGACCCTCTGCTTGTAAGGCAGATGCTCTCCCAACTGAGCTATTCGCCCAAAACATGGTGGCTTGTTACGACTCCTCAGCGCTTCGAGAAGAAGTGGCGGAACGGACGGGACTCGAACCCGCGACCCCCTGCGTGACAGGCAGGTATTCTAACCAACTGAACTACCGCTCCGTGCTTTGGTGGGCGAAGAGGGGTTCGAACCCCCGACCCTCTGCTTGTAAGGCAGATGCTCTCCCAACTGAGCTATTCGCCCAAAACATGGTGGCTTGTTACGACTCCTCAGCGCTTCGAGAAGAAGTGGCGGAACGGACGGGACTCGAACCCGCGACCCCCTGCGTGACAGGCAGGTATTCTAACCAACTGAACTACCGCTCCGTGCTTTGGTGGGCGAAGAGGGGTTCGAACCCCCGACCCTCTGCTTGTAAGGCAGATGCTCTCCCAACTGAGCTATTCGCCCAAAACATGGTGGCTTGTTACGACTCCTCAGCGCTTCGAGAAGAAGTGGCGGAACGGACGGGACTCGAACCCGCGACCCCCTGCGTGACAGGCAGGTATTCTAACCAACTGAACTACCGCTCCGTGCTTTGGTGGGCGAAGAGGGGTTCGAACCCCCGACCCTCTGCTTGTAAGGCAGATGCTCTCCCAACTGAGCTATTCGCCCAAAACATGGTGGCTTGTTACGACTCCTCAGCGCTTCGAGAAGAAGTGGCGGAACGGACGGGACTCGAACCCGCGACCCCCTGCGTGACAGGCAGGTATTCTAACCAACTGAACTACCGCTCCGTACAAATCATTCAGCAGGATATGCTCTTACGAATACACCCCGTGAATGAGGTGCGCATTCTAAGGAGTTTCTGAAAGTTGTCAATCACTATATTCAAAAAATTTCTTTTCATTACAGGGCAGTACAAAGATTAATCAATCTGTAACAAGCACTTGCGGTAACGACTCTGTTCAGCCAGAGTCCACACCAGTCGCATAAACAGTGGTAGGAACATGATAGACGCCAATACAGCAAAAGCACTGGACCATTTTATGTCACAGCTGGAACAGCTTCATGCCTCTAACGGCTGGCCCCGCCTCCCCTATGATTCAGACTGGCCAAGTCACTGCTATCTACAAACCGCGGATAACGGCATCGCCGTAGGCTGGCGCCCTGTTCTGAACACTGAAGGCACCGACATGTTTCAACGGCTGGAACAGGCCCTGGAGATTGGGATACATCCGGCCATCGTCGAGTATTTCAGTCGCTACTGGTCAGACCCCCTGCCCGCCCAGCTTCCTGATGGTCGCCGCATCTGCCTGTTGCAAACCTGGAATTCGGAGGACCTGGAGCGTCTTCGCAGCAACCTTATCGGGCACGCACTCAGCAAGCATAAACAAAAGCGCCCTCTTACACTGTTTTTCGCCACGCTTGAGCCCGAGAGTGATTATTTCCTCAGCCTGGACAATCAGGATGGCAGTATTTGGCTTGAGCGCCCAGGCAAGGCACCGGAAGAAAAGCTGGCCAACTCAATGGCCGATTTTCTGCTTACCCTGATGCCTCTGGCGATTGATGATCAAACCTGACCAATACTGTGCGCCAACAGCCGACTGATTTGACACAGAGGCTTGCCGGATTGTTCTCGCAGCTGATTGAACGCCGACTGCACCTGTATAAGATCTCTATGTGCTGTCGGCTTTTTATCAATGACCCCCTGAGCCTTGAGCGCCGTCACCACATCATCCGTCAGCATGAAAGTATCCTTGCCTAACATTCTCAAAAAATAGGCCGCGGAGTTGCCCCCCAACTGCTTACCCCTCTTTTTCAGCAATGCCCAAAGCTCGACAATTTCCTCTTCCGGCCAGTCTGCGATCATTTTTGCCACACTGCCGTATTCTTGCGCCAAATCCACCATCAGCATGGCGTTCGCTCGCGTCGCCTTGATCTTGCCAAAATGACGAATGATTTGATCGTTCTGCATGAGCCCTTCGAGCATCTCGTCACTCATCTCCTGAACAGCTTCAGGATTGAAATGATAGAAAGCCTCTTCAAATGCAGGCCACTTGGCATCCACCAGCGAGTGTTTTAGCCCGGCACGGAAAATACGTCGCGTCAGTGTCGAGAATATTCGATCATCAGCCAGCACCAACAGCTCTTCACGCCGCAAAGGCGCCTGACCCAGCAACTCATCCAGTGAACTCTCGGGATGGAAATTCATCGCCTGTGCACATAAATCCGACCAGCTTTTCATAGATTCCTTCTCATCTGAATTTGATGCCTGACCTTCGGTAACTACCTGCCCAGACCTTACCGGCAGGAGCCCGTGCAGCCATTGTCACAGCCACATCCGAGCGCGTATGATTGGGCACTTTAAATTTGCTGTCCAGTCAGAGCCACGCCCGGTTATTGTTACCACCTCCGTCCGTCGCTCCTGGAGCTCTCAGGAACGAGAAGATGTCTGTAATTCGCAAATCAAACAAGCTGATAAACGTCTGCTACGACATTCGGGGCCCCGTCCTGCAAGAGGCCAAGCGCCTCGAAGAGGAAGGTCATCGCATCCTCAAGCTGAATATTGGCAATCCTGCGCCATGGGGATTTGAAGCACCAGAAGAGATTGTGCAGGACGTCATCCTCAATCTCCCTGCGTCTCAAGGCTATTGCGACTCTAAAGGGCTGTTTTCCGCTCGTAAAGCCGTCATGCAGGAGTGCCAACGCAAGAATATCCGCAATGTCGGCATTGAAGACATCTATATTGGCAATGGCGTGTCCGAGCTGATCGTGATGGCGATGCAAGGCCTGCTGAATGATAATGACGAGATGCTCATTCCGGCCCCTGACTATCCGCTCTGGACAGCAGCAGTCAGTCTGGCCGGTGGCAATCCGGTCCACTACGTCTGTGACGAGCAGCAGGACTGGTTCCCGGACATAGATGATATCCGCAGCAAGATCACGCCCAATACCCGTGGGATCGTGGTCATTAACCCGAACAATCCAACGGGCGCCCTGTACCCCGAATCACTGCTGCTGGAAATTCTGGAGCTGGCCCGCGAGCACAAGCTGATTGTGTTTGCTGACGAGATCTACGACAAGATTCTGTATGACGGCAGCGAACACACCTCTTTGGCTTCACTTGCAGATGATGTGCTTTGCGTCACCTTCAACGGCCTGTCCAAAACCTACAGAGCGGCAGGGTTTCGCTCCGGCTGGATGATCATTAGCGGGCCCAAGCACAAGGCTCGCGACCTGATTGAAGGTTATGAAATGCTGTCCAACATGCGTCTGTGCTCGAATGTTCCCTCCCAGCATGCCATTCAAACCGCACTGGGCGGTTACCAGAGCATTAACGAATTGATCGTGCCCGGAGGCCGGCTACACGAGCAGCGCACTCTGGCCTGGGAGATGCTGAACAGCATTCCAGGGGTGTCCTGCGTCAAGCCCAAGGGGGCCATGTACCTGTTCCCGAAACTGGACCCTGCTCGCTATACAATCCGTAACGATGAGAAATTCGCCCTGGACCTGCTTCAGCAGCAAAAGGTGCTGATCGTCCAGGGCAGCGGATTCAACCACCCTGACACTCAGCATTTCCGTCTGGTTTTCCTGCCTTCGAAAGAGATCCTCAGCGACGCAATCGAGCGACTGGAAACCTTCCTGCGCACCTACGAGCAATAACGCTCCCTGAGTACAGCCCTCTTCCTTTCGGAGGGCTGTCAGCAAAATGTCATCAGTTCGACATATACTCTAGTCAGTAGCCACCCCTGACAGAGAGCCTTCCCATGTTTATCAAGATCAAGAAAAACAGCGGCATTCAGATGGAACACAATGGTCTGGAAAAAGGCCGCCTGGTGCCCGTGACCTCAAACTTTCTACTCAATCTGGATCAGGTTGCAGAAGTCTCTTTCTACACCATAAAAGAGCGCAAAACGCGCCTTGATCTGGAAGGGCATGAGCTTGAACTGCCGCTGCAGAGCCGAGTGATTCATCTGCAAATGGCCTACCTCTATGCAACTTACAAGGAAACCATCAACGGCAACAAAGGAAGACTGGTCGAACGCCAGTACTACAAGCTCTACTTTGCGCCCGAGAACGTGGATACCTACGAGGAGCTACGCAACCTGATCGAAGCGCAGGTCGGCAACCTCTAAAAATGATTAGCTGACGACACCACTGCGGGCTGCGGCGATGGCCAGGATTAGATCCTCAACATCCTGTAGCGCCCGGTGTCGCCTGAACTGAGAACGGGCAATGAACTGGTATTGTATTCGCTCCTCGGCGCTCAGAACCGCTTCCAGCCCAACAAGGTGAAAGCCCGGTTGTATGTCACAGGCATTAAACAGGCGGCGTAACCAGAAGCCGTCGTACTCCAGTGCATCACTGATCACCTCACGTCCCTTCAGGGCACGATTAAGTCGTATGCAAGCCTGCTCAGCGCTGATCCCTTCCTGCTGCAATAGCTCAGGCTCAATGCCGTGAAGCTCCTCGGCAAACTCATCCCAGTATTGCCAGTCAGGCACACTCTCGGGATTAATCAGGAAGCTGTCGAACGCACCTGTTTCAGTACATTTCCAGGCAATTTCGATCGGATAAGATTCACGTGCCAGACCACTGGCCTCCAGGTCAATACAGATCAAGCAGTCAACTCCTCTCGCTGATAGACCGTTACCTTGAGCCCCTGCAGCGTGCCCAACTCGGGGAAATCCTCACCGGCGCCAAAGCATTCAATGCAGGTGAAATCCGGCAGGTTTTCCTCCATCAGCACCTCAAGAAACTGTCGTGTTTCCTTAGGGTCATTATGGCACAGAACCACTTTTGAGCCTGGAACGGTCAGTTCCGGCAAGCGCCGCAAAACCTTGATGTAATCCTTTACAGCCACAAAACTGCCCGGCTGAAAGCTGGGTGGATCAATCACTACCAGCTCATAGGGCCCCGGCTTGCGCACGCGGCTCCACGACTTGAGCAAGTTGACTGCCAGGTAACGCACGTCGGCCTTTTCCTGCTGATTCAGCCGGTGATTCTGTCGCCCCGCCGAAAGTGCGCGCGAACTCATATCGACATTCACCACACAGGCTGCGCCCCCTGCCACTGCAGCAACGGAAAACGCGCAGGTATAGGCAAACAGGTTAAGTACACGAGCCCCCTGCGCATGATCACGCACCCATTGACGTCCAGGACGCATATCCAAGAACAGACCGGAGTTCTGAGGTGCCAAAGCGTCAACCTGATAGTGAAGCCCGGCCTCCCGGATAACATGCCTTTCTGGCACTTCACCCTGAAGAACCCTGACATCACCCTCAGCACCCACCCCTCGTGCCTGCCATACCACTGCTTCGATCTCGACCTGTGATGATAGCCAGGAGATAACCCTGTCAATTTCGACAGGCTCGGCAGGCTGCTTGTAGACCCGAATGACGGCAACAGGCGGCAACCAGTCGACCACCAGCCACTCATAGCCGGGCACCATGCCACCCCGCCCATGGAATAGCCGACGACTTTCGCCTTCTGCTTTTCGCAGCTGCTGCTCCATCCACTCGATGATCGACTGCATGCCTATTTCCTTAACAAAAGTCGCGCAGTATAACCATTGCTGGAAAGTACAGACAACGCACATTGAAACTTTACGCTGACGCCCATATCTAATCAGCAAACCCAACTTAAGGAACGATGAACCACCATGATGCGAATCATCCTCTTTCTAGCCACCAACCTGGCCGTCATACTGGTTGCCAGTGTCACTTTGAGCCTGCTGGGCGTTGACCACTATTTGAGTGGTTCCGGCCTCAACCTGACGTCACTGCTGATCTTCTGTGCCGTATTTGGTTTTGCCGGCTCGATTATCTCGCTGCTGATGTCCAAAACCATGGCAAAAATGTCCACGGGTACTCAGCTGATTGAGCAACCGCGCAGCGAAGAGGAACGCTGGCTGCTTGATACCGTTGCCGAGCTTTCACAGCAGGCAGGTATTAAAATGCCGCAGGTCGGTGTTTTTCCGGCGCAGCAGGCCAACGCCTTTGCCACCGGCTGGAACAAAAATGATGCCCTGGTAGCTGTCAGTGCAGGTCTGATGCAGCGTTTTCGTCCTGAAGAGATCCGAGCAGTTCTGGCTCATGAGATCGGCCATGTGGCCAACGGTGACATGGTCACCCTGGCGCTGATTCAGGGCGTGGTAAACACCTTCGTGATGTTTTTCGCCCGCATCGTCGGCTACGCAGTCGACTCTTTTCTGCGCCGTGACGAAGAAGGTCAGGGTGGCGTAGGCATCGGCTTCTACATTACAACATTCATATTCGAAATCATTTTTGGTGTTATTGCGTCCATGATCGTGGCCTGGTTCTCGCGCCGTCGCGAGTACCGTGCCGACGAAGCCGGCGCTCAGCTTGCAAGCCCGCACGCCATGATCGGCGCACTGGCCCGCCTGAAAGCCGAGTATGGCATCCCTGACCAGATGCCGTCACAGATGACAGCCTTCGGCATCAACAGCCATCTCAAGCAAGGTTTCATGGAGCTGTTCTCCAGCCACCCGCCGCTGGATGATCGCATCGCCGCACTTAAGCAGCAGCGATGATGATTTGATCAAAAAAGGCACCCTCGGGTGCCTTTTTTCTGCTTGCCATTCCGATCAAGGAACCGCGATACGGTAGAGCACGGCATCACGGTAGCCCGTATGAACCTCTATCAGACCACTCCAGTCGTGATCCAGCTGAGGCTCTCCCGAGTCGATGATCAGCGGGCGCCCTTCCAGCGCGTTCAATTTGGTTCTTGTCGCCACCAGGTACAGGTTTTCACGCCCGACATGCTTGAGCAGTTCAGCGCTGAGTTGCTGGTTACCGCGCCCGATAATATGCCCTTGACCACCAATTAAGGTAATCACGATGCGCACATCCCGCCCCTGGCTCAATGCCAGCAATTCTTGAGCGGTACAATCGGCCGCTATCACTTCGCCATTCAGCACAGCGTCCACACCCAACAGGGTATTGTTCAGTCCCAGCGCCTCCATGATTGCCGCGACAGTCGACCCCGAGCCCATCAGGTAGAGCACTTCCGGTTCCATCTGTTCTACAAAGCCTGCAGCAATCTCATCCAGTACCAGGGTCTCGTCTTCTCGGTTACTGGAATTTTTGACATGCTGCAAATAACGATGCTCAGAAGGCACACGCATCTCGCCATAAAAGCGGGCCCGTACCTTACCTTCCCTGAAGGCTTCTTCATCAAGGTCACGAACTTCCTGTTCATCTATGGAAACCAGTTCGCCCCGGACCAACATGGCCACCAGCTGGCCAGCGGCCTGTGGCGTAAGAGCATAAACGCCGGAATGGATCTTGACCCCCGCCGGCACTCCCAATACCGGGATACGTTCGCCCACCGTCTCACAAATATTGCGAGCAGTGCCATCCCCGCCAGCAAAGAGCACCAGATCGACACGCGCTTCCAACAGCGCTTGAGCCGCGCGACAGGTATCCTCTGCTGTACTCGGCACATCTTCAGCCTGTCCAAGTATGTGGGTCACAAAGCCCATGTCAGAGGCCAAATCGCCCCCCATCTCGCCTGCCCAGGTCAGCACCTCCACGTCCAGCCCCTGCAGAGGCTGCAGAGCTGCACGAGTGCGCTCTTGCGCACGCGGCACAGCTCCCAGCGCCAGCGCCTGACGCGCCACCTCGGCGCCATCACTCCCCTTGAGCGCCACGCTGCCCCCGAGCCCAGCAAACGGATTCACGATCAATCCCAGGCGAAAGCTCATGACTCAACCCCCTCCAGCTCACCCAAACTTATCAATTGCTGCTCATAGACAAAACCTGCCAGTACCAGTCGCGTTTCCTCTTCGAGATCCACAAATTCAACACCATGAGTGAAAGCACTGATAAGACCGCTCTCCAATTGCTGAACGTTACGCACGACTGCTGGCAGCAACAGCAGATGATCGATACCCGCTACTTGTACACGAGCCGTCACAAAGAGACTTTCACCCGGCTGCGCCAGAGGCTGACTGCATTCGAGCTGTGCCCCCTGCAGACTGATGTCACGGCAGATGGCGGATTGTGACCCGTTCGACACCAGCATACCGGGTTCATCATGCTCGACTCGAACACTGAGGATGATCGGTACCCGTGTATGGGCACGTATTCGATGCATCTCAACCCTGTCGGGATACTCAAGATGCCAGTAGGCGAAGGGACGAGACTGCGACTGCAGCAGACGCGTCTCAAAGGTGCATAAATAATTGCCACTCATGAGCCGTGCGGTGAACCTCACCCCTTCCATCAATACCGTTCCCTGTTGGCGGGGAGCGCTTACCATCACACTCTGAAATTCCTTCAAACCAAGCAGTTGCACCATCAACCGCTGGTGAGGTGAGCGTACTTCAAGCCGAATCTTCTCACCGGGCTGCGGACCAATTTCAGCCAGGGTGGCGTCACGGCGCCCTTTAAGCAAAGCAGCGATATCCGTCATGCGCCTCCCCCGGCACAGTCAAAACCCATAGCCCACAGTGGACTGGAAACCCGGTCGCCTTCAATCACCAGTTTCAGCGTGCAGTATTCTCTTCGTTCCGGATATTCGCGCCGCAAGCGGTCAAACGCGAGCCGTTGCTCATCTGCAGGCAAATACAGCGTCTTGCGAAATGCCCGGTCATCCCGGTAAGGATCAAAGACAAGCCGCGCCGGGGTCAGCAGATCTTCAGCATCTGAGACTCTCAACTCGCGCACCGTAGACGGCGGCAGCACCTCGCCAAGCTCAAGCTCTGCCGGCAACTGAAGGTGCTCACAGAGAGCCTTGTACAGCATCCACGTCCCCCGGATTTTGCCATCCAGGGAATAACCGGCGATATGTGGTGTCGCGATAGCGCACCGCTCGGCAAGCCGGACATCAACAGCAGGCTCATGCTCCCAGACATCCAGCACCAGTGTCAGATCGGGACGAGACTGACTCACCGCCAGCAATGCAGCATTATCGATGACAGGGCCACGCCCCGCATTCAGCAGAACAGCGTTCTGCTTCAAACGCGGCAGGTTGTTCGCGTTAAGCAAATGATAGGTGGGCCAGTCGCCCTCTCGGGTCAATGGCGTATGCAAGGCCAGAATGTCAGCCTCTTTCAGGACATGGTCAAGCGAAACAAAATCACCACCTTCCACTGCCTGTCTGGGCGGATCACAGAGCAGCACTTGAATACCCATCGCCTGCAAACGCTGCTGCAGACGCCCCCCCACATTGCCGACACCCACAATGCCAACCGCTTTGTCGAGGAGACTGAAACGCTGTTCAAACGCCAGCTGAAGCAGGCTGCTGAGCACGTACTCCACTACCGAGTCAGCATTGCAGCCCGGGGCGCTGCTGAACCCGATGCCTTGCTGGTGTAACCACTCTTGATCAACATGGTCAGTACCGATGGTCGCCGTACCTACAAAGCGCACCGGAGTATCCTTCAGCAGCTCGGAGCTGACTCGCGTCACGGAGCGCACCAGCAGGACATCGGCGTCCTTGAGGTCCTCAGCGGTCATACTTCGCCCGGCACAGGTACGCAAAGTCCCGAAGCGCTGAAACAGGGGAACCAGGGCGGGTATATTCTCGTCAGCCACAATGGTCAAATGGGGTACTGCTGTCACTGAAGATGTCCTTTATTCATGCACAGGGCTTTACAAACGCCGGGGATTCAGGCTCAATCACGCGCCACATTATAGAGACATACTCCCTCCGGGTCATTGAACGGTAACGCTTCCTTGGTTGTGCGCTGGCAGAAAAAAAACGATTACCTGGTCGTCAGGATTTATCGCGACCTCGTAGGCGACTGGGTGGTCACTCAGTGCTGGGGCAACAATCAGGGTTCCAGTTCCTTTAACCACACATTGGTTAACTCCTACAGCGATGCTCTCGAGCTGCTGCGCGAAATCGGACGTGAACAGCGCCAGCTGGGTTTCCGCCGCAAGCAAGGCCGTGAAGAACAGCTAGGCTTTGATTTCAGTTGAGTTTTTGTCGACTGCTGCTTGGCACTCTCTCTACAGCGCTTTATAGTCACTTACCCTAAGCAAATGTTGCTGTGATATAGCAAAGCCAGCCAAACGAAGCTGACAACTGCTAGCGGCCCGTACACGTGGAGTGAGTATGAGCAAATTCGATTTTTCCCCAATGCCTGATGCTGACGGTTATTTCGGCGAATACGGTGGCCAGCTGATCCCGCCTGAACTGAAAACCGTGATGGACGAAATCAACACAGCCTACGAAGAGATCCGCCAGATGCCGGAGTTCCAGCAGGAACTGACCGATCTCTTCGCAGACTATGTTGGCCGACCCAGCCCCATTTTTTATGCCCGCCGACTGAGCGACCAGCTGGGCGGTGCTCGCATCTTCCTCAAGCGCGAGGACCTCAATCACACGGGAGCCCACAAGATCAACCACTGCCTTGGCGAAGCCCTGCTGGCCAAGTACATGGGCAAAACCAAGGTGATCGCGGAGACAGGTGCCGGCCAGCACGGTGTCGCGCTCGCTACAGCCTGTGCACTCGTCGGTATTCCCTGTGAGATCCACATGGGTCAGGTCGACATCGAGAAAGAGCACCCCAACGTCGTTAAGATGAGGATTCTGGGATGTAAGCTGGTATCCGTGACCCGTGGCACCGCTACCCTCAAGGACGCTGTCGACAGTGCGTTTGAAGAGTACCTTAAAGACCCCAAGAATTTTATTTACGCCATCGGTTCAGTCGTCGGCCCACACCCTTTCCCGAAAATGGTACGCGACTTCCAGAGCATCATCGGCAACGAAGCGCGCAAGCAGTTCGAGCAGCGTGAAGGCAAACTGCCGGATTATGTCACTGCCTGCGTCGGCGGTGGTTCCAATGCCATTGGCATGTTCACCGCATTCCTGGATGACGAGGATGTCAGCCTGGTCGGTGTCGAGCCGGCAGGTTACGGCCTGGACACCGACAAGCACTCTGCCACCATGACACTGGGCAAACCGGGCGAGATCCACGGCATGAAATGCTACGTTCTCGAACAGGAAGATGGCACGCCGATGCCGGTACACTCCATTGCTTCCGGCCTGGATTACCCGGGCGTTGGCCCGCAGCACAGCTACCTCAAGGACCTGGGGCGTGTGCAGTATGACACCGCCACCGATGATGAGTGTCTAAATGCTTTCATGACCCTGTCTCGTGTTGAAGGCATCATCCCGGCTCTGGAAAGCTCCCACGCAGTTGCCTGGGCTATCCGTACCGCCCCCACTCTGACCAGGGAGCAGACCATCCTGGTTAACCTGTCCGGTCGTGGAGACAAGGACGCCGATTACGTGGCGCAGAAGCTGGGACTTTAACCAGCTTACAGAACCCCATAACAAAAGGGAGGCCTCATGGCCTCCCTTTTCTGTTTAACGCATCCCGTGCGATAACCGCACAAGCCTGGCATATAAAGCGGATCAGAAATAACAGATCTGCTCGTCAGTCATGATGGCGCGCTGCAACGCCTGATGTGCGCGATCCACCAGTTCAAGCGCCTCAGTACCATCATCCGGGCTGATCGCAACCCCGATGTTAACCGCCAGCGCAGGCAAGTCAGCCGGCTGGTTCTCACTCAGCGTCGATGAGAGCTTGTCGACAACGGCCGCAATCGCTTCAGGACAGTCCACCTGCTCCAGCACGATCAGATATGCACCCGAGTCCAGACGTGCCAAGGTGTCGCCTTGACGAATTTTCTGCTGTAAAGCAGTGGCCATTCTCTCCAGAGACGCACTGTAACCATTTTCGGTAACGGCAGGTTCGGCACCGCTGATCTGCAATGCCAGAAAGACAACATACTCTTCTGCTCGCTTTGCACGCTGCAGGGCATGTTCAATTCGTGCTGCCGTCTGCGGAGCTGTTACGGGCAGAAGTTCAGCGTTTCCGTTCACATGCAATGGATGCTGCAGGCGATAAAGCGGCGTCATATCGCGCCCAGTAATCAGCAAAGACTCGACACAGCCCTCGGCGTCTTGGCCGGTCACCGCACGGAACCGGATCAGGCGCATCCCTTTTGCTGCGGTCTCAATCCAGGCCTCAATTGACTGCTGAGGTTCGGCCACCATCAGCTCACGCAATTGGGACAACGGGTAAGCCCTACCCTGAAGCTCCTCACGGGTTTTACCCAGCAGCTCGGCAAACGCCAGGTTGCACCAGGAGCAGGTTCCATCAAGACTCAGTACCATCACCAGCTCATCCAGGGTATCCATCAGCTGCATCAGATTGTGGCTGGATACTGCGTTTTCCCCTTCGGCCTGCATAGTGGTGTTATCACTCATCGAATTCAATCTCTGTTATTGCCTGTCGCTGAGGCCTCACGATAGCGAATACGGTTCAACCATGCCAGACAAACTCGACTCTTTGGTGACACAGGTGCGACAATCTGTCACTTCCACTCCCAGCCCGGCCTATCTAGACTGAGACCCTAATGACCTTGCAACGTCACCAGAATCAGGAACCTGAGAAAAAAGACGCTTTGATCAAGTTTGCCCTGCTTGGCATGCTCTTGCTGGCAGTACTGGCGGGCGCCAGCTGGTACCAGCAAACGCTGGCTCCACAGGATGGCACGGTTCGCCACGATTGCGACCTGCAGCAAGGCCTCTGTTATATAGAGCTTAACAACAGTCGCCTCGAGCTGGAAGCCGGACCTCTGCCAATACGTTCGCTGAGCCAGCTGAATCTGACTTTAAATCTGGAAGGTCTGGACGCACGCCGCATCTGGGCCGATCTTCAAGGTGCCGACATGTATATGGGTGTCAACCAGTTTGAATTTCAGCGTGATTCAGCGCTGCGCTGGCGGGGTCATACCGAACTGGCGGTTTGCGTAACCGGGAGAATGACCTGGCAGCTCACTCTGAAGATAGAAACTCCAGCGGGGCTGCAACAACATCTTTTCGAGTTTGAAGCACAATGAATACGCAGTTGAAAACACTCAGAATTTTGCTTTTACTGACTGCCTGTCTGCTTGCAGGCCTTGCATTGGCATTTGTGCTTCGTCCCCAGCCGGTGGATACCAGGCTTGCCATGGGCGATACCAACCTCGGTGGAGACTTCACCCTGACCTCCGCACAGGGTCCCGTTTCCCTGTCCGATTTTCGCGGTAAGGTCAGCGTGATTTTCATCGGCTACGCCTCCTGCCCGGACGTCTGTCCCACGGGGCTAGCCGTGCTGACTCAGGCAATCAAACAATTACCCGAAGACCAGCGCGAGCAGATACAGGGCATTTTTATCAGTGTTGATCCTGAGCGGGATACTCCGCAAAAACTGGCCGAATATACTGCCTTCTTTTCGCCTCGAATTATCGGTGTTACAGGCACTACCGATCAGATTAACAAGGTCGTAAGACAATACGGCGCTTTTTATCGCAAGGTAGAGCTGAAAGATTCTGCCATGGGGTACGCAGTGGACCATTCATCAAGGCTTTATCTGGTGAATCAGGAAGGTCATCTGGAAAAAACATTGCTGCACAACAGCTCACCGCAAGCGCTTGTTGACAGCCTTAAAGCGATTCTTACCAATCAGGGATAGCACCATGAAGAAACTGCTTACTCTTTTCACCAGCAGCCTGCTGCTCAGCAGTGCGGCCACGGCAGCCGACATATCCGTGGAAGGCGCCTATGCACGCGCAACCGCGCCCGGGCAGCCCAACAGTGCGGTTTTCATGCAGATAGGTAACGGCGGAGATGCCACCAGCCTGGTGGGAGCCAGCAGCCACGCAGCCCAAGTGGTTGAACTGCATGCACACTTGCATGATCAAGGCGTCATGCGCATGCGCAAAATAGATGCCATTGAATTGCCGGCAAAGAGCCAGATCGAACTGGCACCGGGAGGCCTTCATATCATGCTGATCGGGCTGGAGTCCCCGCTCAAGGCTGGCAGCCAGATCGACATGGTGCTGGAGTTCGCAGATGGTACATCAGAAGCGCTGATGGTTCCGGTTCAACACGTGATGCCTGCAGGCATGGGGCATGGCCAGTCGATGTCACACGACAAGCGCAACTAGGCCAGGTTTGATCCCGTCAACACATCTTGCAGCCACGAAGACGCCCGTCGAAGTGGCTGTATATTGTCAGACAGGCTTCTTTCTCCGGCAGTGATCCCAATCCCTGACTGTTATAGCGATCCACATAGGTCAATAGCCTCTGACGTGCATCAAGCGGATCAGGGTTCACCTGATAGGACTTGAAGCCAACTCGATACAGTCCTTGATATCGCGGATAGCTCAGCACGCCTTCCTCTACCCTGACAGCGTCACCCATAAGCCCCGTTTGCTTCAATGCCGGCACTTTCAGCGGATTTTCGTTGTGCAATGCAAGAAAAACGTCTGCCTGACCCGGCGTATCAAAGACGCCCAGCACCCATACCCCTTCAGATGAAGAAGCATAGAGGTAATGGAACGGTTCTTCCAAACGGCTCACAGCAAGGCGCTGGTAGTGCCAGTCGTCATAGCCACAACTTTCCAGCGTCAGCAGCTCCTCACCTTCTGGCATGACGAAGGGCTCACTGGGCAGACAGGAAATCCAATCACTGGCCAAAACCCTGAGATTACGCATGACATGCCCACTCTTGCTGTAGCTCAAACTGCTCGGGCACAAGTTCAGGCGTGTCATAATGCTCTCTGAGCGCATCCACCAGCATCTGCACGCGAGGCGGGAGCCCATCCGCAAGCAGCTGGTGTACACGGTTCAGCACGTTTTGCTTGAACTCTTCACTCGCTCCCAGTCCTGCCGAAAGATTGTCGGCACTGAAATGGAACTTGCGCCCTGCCGCCTGATTGAAGATCCATTCGTATGCCTGAGGCTGAACTTCGACCCGTTCAAACTCGGCCTGCTCGGCGGCACTGCGCCCGTCTGGCTTGTACCAGTAGCCAAAGTCCTCCAGCAATCGCCGCTGTGGGCCCGCCACACACCAGTGGGCAATTTCATGCAGCGCACTGGCATAGAAACCATGTGCAAAAATAACCCGATGATGAGCATGTTCGGCATCAGCGGGCAGGTAGATGGGCTCATCATCGCCAGCCACCAGCACGGTGTTATAGGTCGGCAAAAAAAGCCGATCGAACATCTCAATCAGCACTTGGTAATCCGGCGTGCTCACTGTTCGTACTCCTGCCAGCGATTTCCGTTTAGCCACCAGGTCATGCCGGTCTGCTCATCGAAACGAACGGCAACATATCCCTTGGCATCCTGATCGGCACGATGTACCAACACCCTGTAGGATGACAGATTCATGAAGTCCACATCCGCGAGGGGCTGCCAACGTCCGGCATCAGCCAGCCAGGTTTCCCCGGTGCGTCGATCAAAGCGCACCAGAACCCAACCACCCTGTCGAGTATAGGTAGTCGCAATACCAAACTGCCCACCCTCGTCCGACGGCATTTCCATCTGATTCAGCATCTGCATCAACTGTCCAATGGCGGCATCAAGCTGCTCGGATGCAGCACCATCTGTGGCCGGCTTTGCACTGTCCGGGTCATTCGTTGCCTCTGGTTCAGTGCTTAGCAATTGCAGACGATTAAGCAACATCTGATTCTGTTCAAGCAATCGCTGGCTGTCGGTACGCAGCTGCAGTACCTGCTCCTGCAACAGCGTCAACCGACCACTGAGCTGATCAAAACCACTCTGTACTGGATTGGCCTGCGACTGGCGTTGACTTGAAGCTGCATCAATCGTCCGTGACGGAGCTGCTGTATTGGACTGGCTGGCGTCAGGCAACCGTTGATCCTGAGCTGACGCTGTCGTTTCAGGAGCAGAAGAAGATGCTGGCTGAGTTGGAGTGGCAGCATTACAACCAGCGAGCAACATCGCCAACACGGCGACACAGGGTCGTATCAAGCACATGCACAGGCCTCTGTGAGTCGAAAAAGCCTATTCTATCGAAACCTTTGCATGGAGCCTAACCGGTGACATTGTTCGGGTATTCCGACAATCCCGGATTGCCTCTGACACCCTTGAGTACAGGAGTATTGAGTTTACTGACGTGAACTTCTTTACGGTCACGCAGGTACTCAGCCACTACGTCCCAGGCAGCCGGGCCAGCCGAGGGCTCCCTGACCGTGGCCCAACCGGCCACCTTGTAGGTTTTGTTTGCGTCAATTCTGTCGCCGTTATCCAGGGTCATTTCACTGATGCGCGACCCGATACGCTGGCCCGGCTCGCAGACATAATTGAAGCCGCCTACGCGCACCATGTCTCCTCCGGATTGAAGGTAGGGATCGGGATGGAATAGGTTATCGGCCACATCTTCCAGAATCAGTTTCAATTCAGAACCTTTCATGTCACGCACATAGGTTTCCGGATAGGTCAGACAGGTCTGATCCAACACCCGCTCCATAGTGATCATTTGCCCCTTGAGTACAGTGGAGCCCCAGCGAAATCCGGGCGAAAGTGCAATCTGTGCATCCCCCACCGCTCGCAGAGCATCACAGATCACCTGATCAAAAGTGCCGTTAAAGTTGCCCCTGCGGAACATCAGATCCCCCGCGATTGCCAACTCTTCGTTAAGCCAATCAAGATGGGGGGCACGTTTTTCGTGAATCAGCGCCTGCATGCCTGCATCAGCCGGAATGAGTTTGGAAAATACCGGGAGCAGTGAGTAGCGGTAGCCCTCAAGCCTGCCATTGCGGATATCCAGGTCCAAAGCCCCGAGAAACTTGCCGTGTGAACCTGCATTGAAGACCAGCGTCTGCCCCCCGCTGTTCTTGACCAGAGTCGGTGCCGGCACGGCATCATGAGTGTGTCCGCCCAGTATCAGGTCGATGCCCGATACCCGACGGGCCATGGCCAGATCCACATCCATGCCGTTGTGCGATAACAGAACCACAAGATCCACTTTTTCCTTGGCCCGCAACTGCTCAACGAGCATCTGCAACCGGTCATCGTAGATGTCGAAGGTCCAGTCGGGAATAAAGCGAGCCGGGTTCGTGATTCGTGTGCGCGGGAAAGCCTGGCCGATCACTGCAACACGAACACCACCAAGCTCACGGATGGTGTAAGGCTTGAAAACACGCCCCGAAAAATCGTCATACAGGTACTCCACATCACTTGAGAACATTGCTTCTTCAGTGATGAACACATTCTGCGCCAGGAATTCACCGTTGAAAGCTTTGATGTTGCTGAGAATTTCAGCCTGATGGTAGGTGAACTCCCAATGACCGGTCATGATGTCCACGCCCAACAAATTGCTGGCTTCCACCATGTCCATGCCACGGCTTTTATATGCCGTTCCCGAACCCTGCCAACTGTCGCCTCCGTCCAGTAACAGGGTATTCTCGCGACCAAATTCCTCTCTCAAGCGCTCAACCAGTGTTTTCAGATGAGCAAAGCCGCCCACCTTGCCATATTGCAAAGCGGCATCGGCGTAATCGAGGTGAGTAAATGCATGGGCTTCGAGACTGCCGGGCTGAATGCCAAAATGCTGCAGCAGTCGGTCACCGACCAAATGAGGAACCCTGCCTGCCGCCTGCGCCACTCCAAGGTTAACGCTGGGCTCTCGGAAGTAGATCGGCAGTAGCTGAGCATGGCAGTCTGTCATATGCAACAGGCGCACGTTGCCGAACCGGGGGACTTCATATAGATCAGAAGCCTCCCTGCTGGCTGCTCCCGTCTTTAACGGCAGTACTCCAGCCATGCCGGCGATACCCAGCATCTTTGCAAATTCACGGCGTGTCATCGACATGGCATTCCCCTGAAAGGGCCTGGACGCTTTCACTCGATTAACGAGCAAGAGTGACTGGCAAAGGTCTATTCCGGCACGGCCCGCTGCCAGTTGGCTTCTGCGTTACGGTATTGTTTGAGCGACATACGCGCCAGGTATTTGGCGCGGGCTGCCAGCTCCATTGCAGATTGATACCGGCCTGCTGCCAAGGCTTCACGGGCCTGGCGTATATAAATGGCAGGACCTCGCCATTCGTATCCCACCGCTGCCGATTCCACTCTGAGGGCTTCTGCGCCGTCAATCAACGCTCTGGCATTGGCGGCATTAGGCTCAGCCATCGCCTCGATCTCTTCCGGGTGGAAGGTTGTGTGGATCTTGCCCCCGTAGCTGAACTCGTGCCCTTTGCCGTACAACGCCCGCTGCTCATTGAACACCTGCTCAAAAGAAGCGGCATAAAGCCCCTGGGCATGCAACAAGGTGACAACAGCCGGAACCAGCATCTTCCTCTTCATCACACTGCCTCCTTACTTGCGAGCCCCGGGCCCGTTCACAGGCAAGCCGTTACTCATATATGTCTGAAAGTATTCGAGCTTGCGAAACGCGTCTGATTGGGGAGGCAACGGGACCGAGCGTGTATCACGGTGACAACCTTCGTAGCGGCGATGCAAGGTGCCGATTTCACCCCATTTGGAGCGAAAAACCGGAAAGTGCGTTGGATGGCCCAGAGCAGGCCCCGGCAAGTCTGCACGTATGAGTATCCGGGAACCCTGCAAATGGCAGTTGGCACAGGAAAGATTCAACTGGCCACGCTTGGAATAGAAGAATTTCTTGCCGTCGAGATACGCCTGGAGTGCTCTGGGGTCATCCTCAGGGATCTGGATAGCGAACCGTTTTCCACGGGAAGTAAATGCCATGTAAGCGGAGATTTTGGCGATATCCCCCCTTTTCCACGGCAAGGGTGCCTCGCCATTCTCAACGCGACACTCGTTAATCTCCTGCTCGAGGGTTTTGACGGTGCCTTCCTCTCGATTCCAATAGGGATATTGATGGCGTATGCCGATACCGCCATTTTCAAAGCAGTCTCCATACCCTTTGCCGTTGGCAAAGGGCGTATTGAACAGCGCCTCACCCTCCTCCAGATCAAATTCATAGGGTGGAAACGCCATCAGCGCATCCCACTGCTTGCGCGAGTCCGCATCAACAGCATAAATACCGTTCACATACTCATCCATTGGGACATGCGGAAACCGCTTCAGGTAGTACTGTTGAAGCGCGAGGCGGTCTGCCTCAGGATCAACCCTTTGAAGCTGAGTCCCCGTTTCTGCCGCCAACATCACCTGAGACACGAGCATCAAGCTGAGTGCAAGCAAACTGCCTCTTCGTACATGCATAAAAACCCGGCAACTGGATTTCATGTGATTTCGGCAGTCTCGATGCCGAACTTGCCTGTGTTTTCCTTCCAGCTCAGCTCCAGGGTATCGCCAACAGCCCCACCGGCGAAACTGAATGAGAAAAAGGGATTTTTCGAAACCGAAGGCCCAAGATTGGCGGCAAAGACCAATTTCCCGGCATGCCTGACCACCAGTTCAGACAGAAACTCTGCCGGGATGATATTGCCGGATGTATCACGGCGCCGCCCCGTTTCCATGATGTGCTTGATCAACATCTTCACTTCGGTTTTGCCGTTCATCGCCCTGGCCTTGACTCTTATGATCCCCATGATGTACCTCTTGAAATTCTGTCCTGTCTAGCCGCCACAGCCACCAATCGTGACTTTGACCTCTTTGGTTGCACTATAGAGCTTGCCATCCGACTGAATCACAGCTGTGACATGAGTGGTCTGTCCCATACGAACACGGGTAGAAACCTCAGCCAGCGTCCCTTCCGGAATAATGAACTGTGCAGCCAAAGGAGAGGGATTCTCTGCGATAAAAACACTCACCGTCTCAACATTAGGCAGAGTGGTACTGATCGTGAGCGGCACAACGGCGCCGTTTTCCGCAATATCAGGCGCATCTAGCATTACTTCGGCACTTTCTACAGGCAAATCGCCTCCGTAAAGCGCCTTGATCGCAGCATTGGTTTCTCCGGCCGCAAAGGCCTCTCGCATCCAGGCCGCCATTGCCCACTGGGGCACCAACGCACACAATCCAAGCAGGCCACCACCCGTTGCAAGGGCCTTGACCAGAGTTCGCCGCTTTATTGTCATCTAGAGGTCTCCCCCGTTGCCCCGACAGGGGCCTCAATACTGGTAGATATATTCCACGACCGCATCAATTTCGTCCTCTGACAAAATCCAGTGCTTGCCAACAGGAGGCATGATACTCAACGGGTTTGCAGCCGTTGCATCCCAAACCTGGGCACGCAACTTGCGCCTGTCGGGATAGCGTTGTTTCATGGCGATCATCATGGGTCCCTGGTTGCCAGGGAGATTGGTTACAGGGTCGCTGATGTTATGACATGAAATACAATTGCCCCGACTCTTGTCGTGGTAGATGTCGCGCCCCAACCGTATCATCTCTTCCTGCGTGACCGCTGTTACAGGGCCACAGAAGGCACAGGACGCCATCATTGCCCACAGGGTGGACCTCAATCTGCGCATGCGATCCCTCCGGCTTTGTTTATGGGGTATCCCGCTTTGTGCCAATTCTTATACTTACAACTCTGTCAATCCATTTCTCTTATACGATAAGACTGTTTTGACCAGCACTTTCGACCCCCATTAACGCAGGTACAGATCTTCTACACCGCTTCAGACCTGTCTCAGTGGAAGTCCTTACAGTCAGGTGCACACCTGTCGTGTCCACGGCCAACGTTAAATCGGCAACAACGTACCTAAGCCCCCCCGCTATCCGTTATACTTCCAGTCAACGTTCATTCATCCTTGCCACGCGGACATTCTGCCCCTACACCATCATGACTCGATTTCTTTTACTGACGACGCTGTTACTGACTGCTCCCCTGACTCATGCCAGTCTACTGGCGCCTTTCCGCAATGAGGACGGCAGTACACGTTGGCAATATGTCGCCAACTTTTCCAGTGGCGTGTTGATCATCCTGCTGACCATCGCGGCCGTCGTACTGTTCGTCACCTGGCGTCGTGCTCGACGCTATAACCTCGAACTGGAAGAGATTCGCAGCCACCTGGAGGAACGGGTTCAGGACCGCACGGCAAAACTGGAAAAAGAGGTGGCGGAACATGTCGTCACCACACAGAGACTTCAGGCATCGGAGTCATACATCCAGAACATCCTCAGTTCCATGCCTCTGGTATTGGTAGGTGTCAACGGGGATGGTGTGGTCACTCACTGGAACCGTCGTGCAGAGCAGGTATCAGGCACCAAGGCTGAAGCGGCTATCGGCCGGAACCTTTGGTCCATTTACCCTGATATCACGGTCACGCCCGAGCATATCAAGCAGGCGTTGGCAAAGCGCAAACCGGTCACACTGAGATACAGCCAGCCAGGCAGTTACCATATGGATATCACCGTTTATCCGCTGGAAAACTACGTGGAACCCGGCGTAGTGGTGCTGGTGGATGATGTCACCCGACGGGTGATTACCGAGAACATGCTGATTCAGCATGACAAGCTCTCGTCCATGGGTGAGCTGGCTACAGCCATGGCCAATGACATTCACACCCCTCTGCAGGCCATTCTGTTCGACCTGCGCAGTTTCCATAAAGCGCTTGAAAGCGGCCAACTGCTGCCCAAGGACAGCCAGCAGGACAGTGAATTCAAACGCCTTGAAGGTCTTTTGGAACATGCCTCCGATAATGGTCGCCAGGTTGAATCCGTCATTCGCAACCTGCTGCAGTTCGCACGAGGCCGAAATGCAACGGCCGAGCCGGCCAACGTTGTCGACATTCTGGAGCACTCCCTGACTCAAGCCAGCGAGGCTCTGTCGCTGCCGGATGCCATTCCGTTTGGCAAGATCAACGTTGAGCGCCACTTTGAAAAGGAAATCCCGCTGGCCCCCTGCCATATCACAGAGCTGCAACAGGTATTCCTGAGCCTGTTCCGCCATGCCTATCAATCTCTGGCCGAAAAAGCCAAGGCAAAAGGCATGGACTTCGTACCCACCATCAAGCTCTATGTCGGCCAGTCCTATGATGCCCTGTCGGTCCGTATCCAGCATAACGGTACCGGCCTGAGCAACGAGGAGCAGATGCACCTGTTCGAGCCCTATGTGAACAGCGCAAACGTGGAGCAGCCTTCAGCTGCGGCCGACAGGCGGCTTTCGTTTGCCTACTTCGTCATTACCGAGCAGCACCGGGGACATATGGCGGTTACGTCCGATCTTGAGGTGGGTACCACCTTCCATATCCAGCTGGAGTTGCATTAAAAAAGGCGGCAATTGCCGCCTTTTTATCTATTTACGTCCAAGCATTGGCACCGGAAATCAACGGTGCTTCCATTGCGGCTTGCGCTTATTGATGAATGCGTCGATACCTTCCTGTGCATCATCGGTCAGCATGTTGCCGACCATCACTTCACTGCAGAGCGCATAGGCGTCGGCCAATGGCATTTCACGCTGACGATAAAACGCCTGCTTGCCGATCTGCAGCGCCTTGCGAGACTTTGAAGCGATCTTTGAAGCCAGAGCATTAACCGTCTGATCCAGCTCTTCTTCTGCAACCTGCTGGTTGATCAATCCGATATCAAAGGCACGTTGCGCATTGATCAACTCTCCGGTGAGCAACAGCTCCATTGCATGCTTGGGCTGTACCGCACGGCTAAGTGCTACCATCGGGGTAGAGCAGAAAAGTCCTATATTAACCCCGGGCGTTGCGAAGCGGGCAGTGTCAGCAGCCACGGCCAAGTCAGCGCTGGCAACCAGCTGGCACCCTGCCGCCGTCGCGACACCGTGTACCTGTGCAATCACCGGTACCGGCAGACTGACGATACGCTGCATCAATTTGGAGCAGGTTTCAAAGGTACACCGGTAATAGTCTTCCTCGCCCTCTCCCAGCATCTGCTTGAGATCATGACCAGCACAGAACCCCTTGCCGGCACCGCGTACCACGACACAACGCACCTCAACATCCTCGGCGATGATGTCCAGTTCGGCGTGTAAAGCCTGCATCAGCTCCAAAGATAAACTGTTGTAGGCATCAGGACGAGACAGCGTCAGGGTGGCGACACCCTCATGGTCCTGCCGCTGCAGAAGTGACTGAGACATGCGAACTCCCTTTTGTTGTTATTCGGCTTATTTATTAGGGTAAGCCCGAATATCCGCAAAAGGGAGTCATAGGTCAAGCATTTGGCTTTGACCGAACGGTCAAACCGAAAGGATATCGATCTTTTCCATCACCTGAACGCCGGAGCCATTGGCACCAGTCTCTTCATCATCCCCCAGAGGGCCAAGCACACTGCCAGTATTCGGAGCAATGCCATGTGGGAAGCCCAGCTGCAGGCCCTTGAAATCGAACAGCTGATGATCGGCCAGATGTGAAGGTACTACGTTGCACAGGGCACGGAACATGGTTTCGATACGACCGGGGTGGCTCTTGTCCCAGCCCTGCAACATCTCCTTGATCACCTGACGTTGCAGGTTTTCCTGGGAACCACAGAGGTTACAGGGGATGATCGGGAATTCGCGAAGCTCGGCGTATTCGGCGATATCCTTTTCACGGGCGTAAGCCAGCGGACGGATCACCATATTCTTGCCATCGTCTGACACCAGCTTCGGCGGCATGGACTTCAGCTTGCCACCGTAGAACATGTTGAGGAAAAAGGTTTCCAGAATATCGTCACGGTGATGGCCCAATGCAATCTTGTTGGCGCCGATTTCGTCAGCGAACCCGTACAGGGTGCCTCGACGCAAACGTGAGCACAGCGCACAGGTGGTCTTGCCTTCCGGCACTACGGATTTGACGATGGAGTAGGTATCGCGCTCGACGATATGAAAAGGCACCCCGATCGACTCGAGGTAATTGGGCAAAACGTCTTCGGGAAAGCCCGGCTGTTTTTGATCGAGGTTTACTGCCACCAGTTCGAAGCGGATCGGCGCACTCTTCTGCAGATTGAGCAGTATATCGAGCATGGCATAGGAATCCTTGCCACCCGACAGGCACACCATCACCTTGTCGCCTTCTTCGATCATGTTGAAGGCTTCAATGGCCTGGCCTACCTCTCGACGCAGACGCTTCTGCAGCTTGTTGAGGCGGGTTTTGGTCTGTTTGTCGAGGCTGTCGATGTGCATAGGTCGCTGTGAGATCCACGGGTTAAAAACTATGCGCGGATTATACATGAATCAGTTAACACGCTACATCAATCCCGGCCGCGGCCGGCTGCCTCTACCCGGGATTGATGCAAACCTCGACGCGTATCTGTACCCCATTCGGCAACTGATGGTGCAGTTATCATTCCATGTCAGACGTAAATGACTGAGCTCCCTGATTTATCGGCAGGATGACCGTGAAGCGGCTGCCTTCACCCGGAGTGCTGTCTACTTCAATGCGTCCATGATGAGCATTGACGATGCCGTAGGTGACCGCCAGTCCCAGTCCAGTACCCTGCCCCACATCCTTGGTGGTATAAAAGGGTTCGAAGATATGATTCAGCTCTTCCGGGGCGATACCGCTGCCGTTATCGTCAACCACTAGACGAATTTCACCGTCCTCTCGCGAAGTTGAGATCCGAATGCAGCCGTTAAGCTGAAGCGCTTGTGCAGCGTTGACCACCAACGCCATGATGACCTGGTTGATTTGCGCAGGTACCGCCTGGATTTTTGGCAACTTTGGATCCAGTTCTGTTATGACTTCTGCCCTGTTCTTGTACTCATGACGACAAATCACCAGCGTCGTTTCGACACAATGATTGATATCGCACTCCTGCCATGCGGTATCACCCGCATGCGAGAACTCCAACAGGCTTTCCGTGATGTGCCGTATGCGACGAATACCTTCCAGCGAATCTGCAAGAAGGTCGGGCAAGTCTTCCTCCATATAGGCAAACTTTTCCCGCTGCTCCATCTTCTTCAAAACCGTGCGTTCCCCTTCGTCTATCAGCTCAACTGCTCCCTGATATAAACGTACCAGGGCGGGAACATAGTCATTGAGGATCGCTACGTTGGCACTGACAAAGGCTAAAGGGTTATTGATTTCATGGGCCACACCAGTCGCCAACACGCCAACAGAGGCCATTTTTTCGGACTGAACCAGCTGGGCCTGAGTCTCCTTGAGCTTGCGAATCAATCCGGCATGAGCCTCACGTTCGTGACGCAACTCCTTATTCGCTTGCTTGAGTTTCTGGGTACGCTCCTCCACTCGAAGCTCCAAGGCCTGGTTCATACCCTCAAGACGTCGATTAGCCTCATCCAGCTGGCTACGACTGTGCTCAAGTGTCGTGGCCATATCCGACAAGCCTGCCGATACTGCAGACAGCTCCAGGATGTCGGATTCCACAGGTTGAGTACGATACTGTCCTTGACCAATGAGCCGAATCATCTGACGCAGAGCTCGCATGGGCTCGGATAGTCGCAAACTGACGCTCACCGATTTCTGGTAGAGATAGATCATAAACAGTACATAGAAGGCCAACAAAGCCAGAATCATGGCAACCGCAATCTGATCGACACGATCTTTCAGCGCGTTGGCATCCGCATACAGACGAGCCTGGTCTGCCACCACTAACAGATGCCAGTCCGCTCCCGGTATACGTGACCAGGCAGCCAGTTTCGGCTGTCCGTTCAGTTCAAGCGCAACCACCCCCGAAGAGGATTGATCGAGGTTCTGGGCCAGGGGTCGGCTGTCAATGCGACGAAAGAGGTTAAACTCCTCCGGTTTGAACGTATCCTGCTTTATCGCCGTTGCATAATCGTGGTCGGTTAACTCTCTCAGCTGCCAGTCATACTCTGCGCTTTGCGGCATCGCCATGATCGTACCGGTACTGTCCACCAACAGCGCGTAACTGTCCCAGGGCAGTTTCAGAGCCAGAACCTGTCGAATAATTTCTGACACCTGAATATCCAGCCCAACCACCCCTTCAAGAAAATCGGACCCCTTGCGATAGACCGGCGCAATGGCAGAAGCCATCCAGCCCTGTCCCGCTGGATCGATGTAGACATCGGTCCAGACCACTTGCCGCTCCGGGTTATGCTCAGCATCTGCTTCGTAGTAGAAGTTATAATCCCTTACATTGAGGTCAACCGGATACTGCTCCAGGACATTGAAACTGGGGTAAATCCGGTTCATGGAATCATGGGTGTTAAGATAAGCCTGAGTCACCAGCGCACTGCTTTCGACCAACTGTCTCATCAACGGATCAATTTGAACCAGTTGCCAGGCCTTGGCTCTTTCGGCATCGCCAATATCTGTGATCGAAGAATAAAACATTGCAGCCCCAGGCGTTTCAGGCCGGGTATACCAGACCCCGCTGTCACTGTGGAGATAGCGGGAAAGCTCAACGTCATCAGGCACATAGGGCTGGTCGTAAGCCTGGGTTACAAGCGCAGCGAAAAGATCGGTCATTTCGGCAACGCCCTGCAACTGGGCTGTAATCACGTCTGACTCGATCCGGGCAGTCTCCAGCAACGATTCCTGAGCGCTGCGCTGCATGGTCGCTATGTTCTGGTCTCGAACCAGATAGTTCGTCACCAGATATGCGACAATCAAGGCCAATTCGATAAAAATGATAGGAATCAGGGCGTTCCGAATATAGGTTCCCCACAGTACTCGAAAAACGCTTTTTCCCTTACCAAGGCCTTGCTTGATCATGTTCAGCTCTCGAATTGAAGGATTAATCTCCGGCGGTAACCGGTAACAGGATACTGAAACAGGCTCCACCACCTTCGCGGTTGGTCGCCGAAATTGAACCCTGATGATGCTTGATAATCTGATGCGAGACAGACAGTCCAAGCCCGGTTCCTTCACCAGACGGTTTCGACGTAACGAAAGGTTCAAAGAGCAACGGCATGATCTCATCCGCTATCCCTTCTCCCTGGTCGCAGACACAGATTTCAATCATGTTCTCGGCTTCGAGAAGACGCGTACTCACCTCAATGTCTCCGCCTTTGGGCATTGCCTGAGCCGCATTAACGAGCACATTAATGATGACCTGAGACAGCTGCGAAGGATGTCCCCAGATCGGGGGAATGTCGCCGTAGCATTTCCGTACTGCGGTTACTACGTACTTGAGCTCGTGATGCACCAGTTTCAGCGCTGCATCGATCAGGGGGTTCAACTCAACCCACCGTGCATCATCGGCATCATTGCGAACAAAATCGCGCAGTGTTGAGAGGATCTCCTCGACTCTGTTTAAACCATCAGAGGTTTCGCTGAGCAGAATCGGCAACTCATCATGGAGGTATTCATAGTCGAATTTTTGCTTGAGCTGTTTGATAGCCGATACCATTTCGGCATTACCTGTCGTACCGACCAGTTCCAGCACTTCACTCAGCAGCTGATCCAGATTGCCCGTGTAATGCTGTAATGTTTGCAGGTTGGTTTTGACATAGCAGACCGGATTATTAAGCTCATGCGCAACCCCGGAGGTCAGTTTCCCCAGGGTGGCCAGTTTTTCAGACTGCAACATACGGTGATCCACTGTCCGGCCTCCCGGCAACGCGGACGCATCGTTTTGATCCCGCTCAACATCGGCCACCGCCCGCGAGGATACCCCTGCGGTCGAGACATTACCGTCTTCAACCATTTGGAACCATCTGCACTATCTGCTCGTTATCGAACCCGCCGTGCCTCATTTTCAGGGCGAGATTCAACATCTCGCTAACGGGCTCGCACTCACCTGGAAGCTCATCATCACATTGGTGCTGAACCGCTTCGACAACTTCGGGATCAAACCCCCAAAGTTCAAGCAGGTAAGCACCGACAACTGACGCTTCGTGGAGGTCAGTGGGAGCCTCTGCCAAGTTTTTTTCAACATGCAGTTCCAGGACCAGCTGACCAACGTTGTGCAGCAGCGCACTGATAATCGCCAGATTTTTGACCGGTTTGCTGACTCTGTGCAGATCACACACGACACACACCTGCTCCGCCAACAGCAAAGCCTCACGCATCAGTCGATCACCCACTTTCAGCAAGCGTGAGGGGCCCTGATGATAGAGTTCAGCTATCAGCACCAGGTTGTGAATGGTTTCCAATCCCAAACGCATCACCGCCACTTCGATTTCCTGGGTCCGTGAACTGAAGCCAAAGAATGGTGAATTGACCAGCTGCAGTATCTTGCTCAAAAGGCTCTGATCCTCACGAATCAAGGCCGCTACATTTGCCACATCCGGTTCCTTGCTTTCAAGCTCCTGTGTGATGCGCTGGTAAACTTTAGGTAAAACAGGCAGGCCATTCAGTTGCCCCATCTGCTGCCGACGATGAAGGCTTATCGGCAATTGGTGCAGTACCCGAGCTTTGGTCAGCACATTCTCGATCGTTTCCTGCTCGAAGGGCTTACGCATAATGAAATGGGCGGCGGCCGTCGCCTGCACCGCACTGTTCAACCGAGCATCCCCCGTCAGCAATATCCGCAGAGCTTCGGGTAACACTTCAGCAACTTTTTGCAACAGCTCGACGCCATCCATATGCGCCAGGTGCTTGTCTGCGACGACAACCCAAGGCGAAATAGACTTCAGTGCTTCCAGTGCTTGATCTGGCGAGTTAAAAAAGTGCATCTCCCAATCGCGATGGCTCAACCGCAGCATTCTGCGCACCGCATTCAGGACCCTGGGTTCGTCATCAATAAAAAAAATTGACGGGTTTTCCATCCAAACCGCTCTCCACCGACTTTTAGGGCTTATTCCACCGAATGGGTAACATGTTCACTGGCCAGCGGTACCATCTTCTTGACCAGATTCATTAACTGCTGATTGTCGAATGGTTTGGCAAGAACCGCATCAGCCCCCTCATCCAGAGCTCGCTGTAAAGAGAGCTGATCCAGAGCTGAAATGACGATAACTTTGGTAGCCGCGGTTTCGGGAGTGGTGCGTATGAACTTGAGTACGTCATAGCCGCTGATACCCGGCATGCGAAGATCCAGGGTCACCAGCGCAGGCTGCTGCTTCATCAGCAAACTGCCTCCCTGAAAACCGTCGGTCGCGATAGTGGTGTCATAACCGGCAGTTCTCAGCACACGACCGATGGAGCGCGCCACTGCCGCTTCGTCATCAATGATCAGAATGCGGCGGTTGCCCTCTCCGACGAGCTCAGGCGGGATCGGCATACCATGCTCATTCAGGAAATGGACGAAGTCCTCTATCTGAACCCGGTTATTCCCTCGCCCGGGCAGTTTGAAGCCTTTCAAATCACCACGGTCAATCCAACGGATTACAGTCCGCAGGTTAACGTCACACATCTTGGCAATTTCACCGGTGGTGAGTGTTTTCATCCTGTACCTCGCTACAGCCCGAGACGATTGTAACGGCCATATGCGCTTAGCGTTTAAGTGACATTTAAGACATTTGGATAATTTAGACTAATTCCTGCATTGGTCAATAGCGCCCCGCTGTTGCCGAAGGATAACTTGTGCCTGCTCATAGTCGAATTCATCTACTGCCTTGCAGAGAACATCAAACTGATTGCCCAATACCAACTTCAACACGGCAGTCTGGTCATGTAAAAACCGGACAGCCTCAAAATCAGCCGCATCCAACAACTGCTCCAGCTCATCACAGATCGAATCCAAGGTATCTCTTGTTACATCAAGGCTGGCTTCAGGGGCTTCTGCTTCAGTAAGATCCAGTCGTTTCAATGCGGCAAGCAAGCACTGCAGGCTCTCTTTCAATTCAGCCGGCGGGTGTGGCACCCCACCTGTCCCTGATGACAGCACGTCTTTCACCTGCTGCTCGTACTCTGCGGCAAGCTGCGCAACCTTATAAGCACCGATCTGCCCTGCACTGCCCTTCAAGGAATGTATCAATCGTCTTGCTTCTTCCTTGTCATCCCTTCGCAGGGCGCCGATTACCAGCGCAATGCACGCCTGCTGGCCGACAATGAATCGTTGCAGAAGTCGTCTGTAGAGGGAGTGGTCATGCATCGCCAGGCGCAATCCCGTCAAGGTATCCACACCATCGATTTGGAGTGCTGTCAGGTCCCCTGAGGGCGTTTCCGGGCCGGTCTGTGATCTGATCGCATTCTTTTGAGCCGGCCTCATCCATTTCAACAGGACATCCCAGAGCCGCTCAGGATCAATCGGTTTGGCCAGGTAATCGTTCATTCCTGCTGCCAGACAAGCTTCACGATCATCACTCATCACATTGGCTGTCATCGCCACAACAGGAAGGGTCTGATGGTTGTGTAGCTCCCGCAGTTTGCGGGTCGCAGTCAAGCCATCCATGATCGGCATCTGCATGTCCATCAATACCAGGTCATAACGGTTTTTGCCGATCATCTGCAGGGCTTCAGCACCGTTATTGGCAACGTTGACCTCCACGCCCACCTGCTTCAGCAGCTCAACAGCTACTTCCTGATTGAGCAGATTGTCTTCTACCAGCAGCACATTCGACCCTCGCAGAGTATTTCGCAGCCCAACCCGCCAGGCCAGAGAACGCGACCGCTCTTGTTTGCGGGCATCAGCCGCATGATGCTTGCCGGGCGATTGAGTCAGGACATCAAATAACAGCGAGGGCTGTATCGGCTTGGTCAGAATGGCATCCAGCAGGTTACTGACTTGATCGGTCAACGCCTCACCAAAAGGCGTCATCAAAATCACCCGAGGAAGCGCAGTCGGATATACTTTGCGAATCTGTTTGGCTGTCGATATTCCGTCCTGATGGGGCATGTGCAAGTCCAGGAGAACCACGTCATAGACGTGTCCTTGCAACCGGGAAGCAGCCAGTTGCCCCATCGCTTCATCTGCCGAAGCCACAATATCAGCGTTGAACTGCATCCGAGCCAACATGGCGGCTATCGCCTCGCGGGCACACGCATTGTCATCGACAACCAGCACCGAAAGTCCCCTGAGATCATGCCCGGGCTGGAAACGGTTCTCTCGTTGCCCGGTTGCGGGATCAAGCGGGAGGGTGCACCAGAATCGGGCGCCTTCGCCCAGCGCACTTTCTACCCCTATGCAACCTCCCATGATCTCGACCAGATGCCTGGAAATTGCCAACCCCAGACCACTACCACCATACTTGCGCGTGGTAGAACCATCCGCTTGGGCAAAGCTGTGAAACAGTTTTTTCTGCTGTTGTTCCGAAATACCTATGCCCGTGTCACGTACACTCAGCTCAAGATCTCCTGCAGAGCCTTGACGACAACTCAGCTCGGCACGCACTTCAATTTCACCCTTGTCAGTGAACTTGACCGCATTATTGGCAAAATTAAGGAGAATCTGCTGCAAGCGCAGGGGGTCACCCATGAGCCGGTCAGGCAGCTGCTCATCCAGATGGACAATCAGTTCTACCCCCTTCTCTGCGATTTTTGGAGCCAACAGGTCGGTCATTTCGCTGACCAGTTCTTCGAGGCTGAATTCCACTCGCTCCAGCTTCAGCTTGCCGGCCTCAATTTTGGAAAAATCGAGAATGTCATTAATGATGCTCAGGAGGTGCCTGCTGGACTGTTCGACCTTGCTCATATAATTGCTTTGACGTTCATCAAGCTCGGTCTGTTGCAGTAAATGAGTCATGCCAATAATGGCATTCATGGGCGTGCGTATTTCGTGACTCATATTCGCCAGAAAATCAGCCTTGGTTTGTGCAGCGTCTTCTGCCAGACGCCTGGCCTGCTCCATGCGCTCCATCGCCTGACGCTCAGCCGATATATCAATCAGCATGCCGACAAGGCCTTTGCTCATATCATCCGGGTCTACCGCTCGTGCCTGCATTCGACTCCAGAAACGTGATCCATCCTTACGCACCAGCTCTCGCTCTTCGGCGAAAAAGCCTCGATCCCCTATATCAGTTTTGACATGCTTGCCTACCTCAACAAAAGCACACTCGTCTGGATACCAGCATCGGGTTGACTGACCTATGAGTTCACCGGCCTCGTAGCCCATCATCTGTTCAAGACAGCGGTTGCAGCGCAAAATCTCACGATTACGAACAAACACAATGCCCGCCATGGCCGCGTCAAACAAAGCCTGCTGCTGGCTGTTTGCCTCCTGAAGACTTTGCGCCAATGCACTAAGCTCTCGGGTACGTGCTTCAACCAGATCCTCGAGATGCAGACGATGTTGCTGCAGCTCTTCCTCGGTTTTTTTGCGGTCGGAAATGTCATTCGACACCACATGCAGAATGTCCTTCTCGTCGCGGCGAATGGCGGTAATCATCAGTTCGGCCGGAAAGGACTGTCCGCTGGCTCTAAGACTTTGCCACTCCGTACGGACGCTGCCTTTTGTTTCAGCCGTCGCCAGTATCTTGAGCAATGCAACGGCTGAACGCTCTCCGTCAGGCTGCACTTCAGGCGAGATATCCAGGGGCGTCAATCCCTTCAACTGCTTGAAACTCTGCATCTGCAGCATATCCAGTGTTGCCTGGTTCGCGGCTATGAAATGGCCGTTCTCAATTAATGCGATTGCCTGACGTGTATTCTCGAACAGCATACGAAAGCGTTCTTCGCTATCGGTCAGTGCTGCTGTCCTTTGCTCGACTGCCCGGCTAAGGGTTCTCAGCCATGCCAACGCAGCCAGAAGTGCCAACAGCAGGAATAGAGAGGTATAGAGGACCCAGGAAACCCAAGCCGGTGTTTTGGCTGGGTTAAGCGCAATACCAAGCCAATAGTCCGATAAATCCTGCTCTTCTTCAGCGGAGAACAGACCAAACCCCTGCTCCACTTCGATTTTCAGCTGCTCATTACCAATCCCGACTGCCCAGCGGCCGGAGGCGGTGTATAGGGGAGCGGTATGGCGGAACTGCGATTCCAGTCCCTTCTGCCCCAGAAAATAGTGAGCAATCGGAGAATGCCCGCAAAAGACATGGATATTGCCCTGTGCGGCAGACTCAACCATCTCCGGATAAGTTTCAAAGAGAAGCTGGTTACCCAAGCCCTGTTGTTGCAAATAGGTAGAACACAGATCGCCCTTTCGTGCCCCGATCAGGAAGCCCTCTGCAGAAGCTGCATCCGTAATTCCTCTGATTTCCTCATGAAAAAACAGCACCACATCAGCCTGGATCCAGGGCTCGGAAAAAAGGAAGGTCTGCATTCTCTCAGGGGATGTTGCGATTGCATCAACCACATCGGCCTCACCGTGCTGTACACGACGCAGGGCTTCAGCCCATGGCATGCCTTCAAGCTGAACCATCCGCCCCGTCTTTTGCTGCCACAAGGCCCAGCGGTCGATGATCAGCCCACGCAACTCACCATTAGAATCTCTGTATGCGAAAGGTGGTTGGCGGTCGGCAACCACCACGCGCAGAGGTGGCCGCTCAGCGTCAGCGCGTGCCGGTTTGCTGCACAGCATTACCACTGTTGCCAGAGCCAACAACACCCAAATAGATGCTTTAAGCCATGAGCAGATCATCAGGGTTCTCCATTCGCTGATCTGAGTTCGTGAATCACCCAGCGTGGACGAACACTGTCATTCCGCGCAGTCAGGCGGCTACCACTTAAATGGAACACTTTTCGCGTAAGGTGTGTGAGATAGCGATGAATTGATCCCGGCAGGCCATGAAGGCATCCACCACATCCGGGTCAAAGTGAGTCCCCCTGCCCGACGCAATGATGTGGAGTGTTTCATCAATCTCCATGGCATCCTTGTAGACACGGTGACTGGTCAGGGCATCGAATACGTCAGCCAACGCCATCAGCCGAGCAGACACGGGTATATCATTTCCAGACAGTCCTGCCGGATAGCCGCTACCATCCCATTTTTCATGATGGTATCGCGCGATTTCACTGGCGATATGCAGAAAGCTGACCGCTTCCTGTGCCTGCTCCGAATTGTATTCCTTCACCCCGGCGAGAGCCTGTTCAATCGCATTATCAATGGCATAACTGCCAATCTCGGAGTGAGTTTTCATCACTTCATATTCTTCGGACGTCAGGCTGCCCGGTTTGAGCAAAATGGAATCCGGGATTCCTATTTTGCCGATATCATGCAATGGTGCCGCGCGTACGATCTCTTCGAGTTTACTGCCCTTCAGGGCCTCTCTGAAACGAGGGTGATCGGACAAGCGGTTTGCCAGGATCTCAACATAGGCTTGTGTTCGTGCAATATGGAAACCGGTCTCCTGATCACGAATTTCAGCCAGGCAGGCCAGAGCACGCACACTCAGGTCACGAATCAGGTGATTTTCCTGAACCTGATGATTCACTTCACCCTCCAGCCAGCGATTGTGGGAAGCCAGACGATCACGTGAAGCTTTAAGTTCAAGATGGGTTTTAACTCGTGCTTTAACGACAGCAGGGCTGAATGGCTTGCTGATGTAATCCACTGCGCCCAATTCGAGCCCTTTTTCCTCATCTTCGGCTGCACCCAATGCAGTAATGAAAATGACCGGGATGTGCTGGAGATCCTTTTGCATCTGCAGCTTTTCCAGGACCTGATAACCATCCATGCCCGGCATCATGACATCCAGCAATATCAGATCAGGTCGAGGGTCGCTGCCGGCAACCTTTAAAGCGGTCTGACCAGAATTCGCTGCAAGCACACGGTACTCCGGCTGCAAGACTTCCCCTAGCAACAACAGATTCTCGGGCACATCGTCCACAATGAGGATAGTTTTTGCACCACTGATCGTGCCTTTTATCGTCAAGGCAAGCCCCCCTTCCAACTCTCATTCACCACCAGAGTGAGAGCGTTTTCATCTTAAACAAACATAGTTGCTTTAACAGATAATGCTAACATAAGACTTTTAGTAAAAGAACGACATTTGTGACACATTAATCCAATCTTAACGGATTAGGAGAGGGTTGAAACAATAGAAGAGCCGGGATGGTGCTGAATATTCAGCGAAAGCAGGAGACCGGCATCTATCCGGCCTCCTCATGACAAGCAATTACTGCGAGGTATGGAAAGATTCAAGCAGTGGCGGCAAACCAGGAAACATGCCGATAGCGGCCATCAGTGCACAAAGGATTACGAAGACACAGCCAGGCACAACCCAGCGGCCCACATGGCCAAGCTCCTTGCCACGCTCCTTGCAGCCGATCAGCCCCAGATTGTCCAGCAATACGGTCAAAGACCAGCCAAACACAGGGTTCACCAGTGCCGAGGAGAAGATCACCACCGCAGCCGACTGAGTGGTCTTGCCTTCACGGGTCATCTGCATGCCTGCCTCAAGCAAGGGCAAATAGACTCCCACAATCAGTGCCACACTCAATACCGGCTGCCAGATCGCCAGGTCCATCGGGTAGCCACAAATGGCGGCCACAATACACAGCAGCCCCGTCAGGATGGCGCCTCCCGCAATTGGGCGGCGGGCAATGGCGGCCGGTACGATATAAGTTCCCCAGGAGGACGTAATGTTGCCGCCCCCCAGCAGGCTTCCGGTGACCTGCCGCGCCGATGCCGATACCATCGTATCGTCGATATCCATCAAAACTTTTTCGGTTTTGGGAGGATAATTGATCTCCTGAAACACACGATGCCCCAGAAAGTCCGGAGACCACATGGCGACAGCAAGAATGGCAAACGGCGCCACCGCGATAAAGTGATGCAGTTGCGGCAAGCCCAACTGCCAGCCGGTCTCATCACCCCACCAATACATCGGATTCAGGTTGGGTATACCGGGTTCAGTGGTAAATTCGAAAGGTGCGCCAAAAGCAAAGGACAGCCCGGCAGCCAGCAAGGCACCCAGCGGTACCGCCAACCAGCGCTTCTGAATATGCTCCAGATAGGCATACATGATGATGGTGCCGAGAATAACGATGAAGGCCAGATAGGCCATATCAAACCCTTCAGCCCAGGCAAAAAGCTTCTTGATCTGGCCGGTCACGCCGATAAAACCCAGATACAACAACAGGCCGCCACACACCCCATTACTGGTGAGTTTAGCCAGCAGGCTTCCACCTTTGGTAATGCCCAGGATAAACCCGAACACCCCGACCAGAAGTCCCAGAGCCATGGGGTGGCCACCTGAGGCAACGATCAGCGGGATCAAGGGAATCAGAGGGCCGTGAGTACCGGCAAGGTTAGCCGTCGGGTTCAGGAAACCCGACACCAGAATGACAAAGAGTACGGCGGCAATCAGCAACTCGTAACGGACGTTTTCGATCACAAACGCGTCGGGCAAGCCCAACTGCGTTGCAAATGCAGCGACAATCGCCGCCACCATCACGATCTTGCCGATGGTGGCGGCCATGGCCGGTACCCAGTCTTCTATTTCGAAGCGATAATCGCGGAACGGAAGATTGGGGCGCCAGCGCCGTGGCTCCATGCTCTGCAGTTCGTGATCCAGATAGTCGGCACGCGTGGCAAATTCCGCACGTGGTTTTCGCCGTCCCTGGTAGCTCGAAGTGTGTGCCTTAGACATATGCGCTCTATGTTGTCGGATGGAAAGAGCGCGCGATTCTAGGTACGTAACTATCAGATAACAATGGACATTTAGGCTAATACGGCAACATTGTGTTGCACCTATGATGACGCCTTTTTCAAGGCAGATCCCAGTGCTGAAAAATAGTCTGCAAAAGTTGAATTGACGCTATCCCGTTGCAGGCCTCGAGGATACAAACCTGCTTTGGCTTCTTCAGATTGCAGCGTACCCTTAACCAGAAAGTGATTTTTGATTGCACTGTCCTGAACAAAGGCTTCAAAAGCGCGTGCACACAACTCCTCTGGACGACTGTAGTACACCACGCCCAAACGTCGATCCATCGCGGCCGAGCATCGAAACAGATCACTGGCCTCCTTTCCATCGGGCGCCAGCAAAACAGCTTGAAGACACCGCAAGAAGCGGTCATTCAATGGGTGGACGACAGGCGTTGCATCTTTCAACCAGGCCGAAGATGCAAACATGCCTGCCGGCACATCACTGAACACCTTATCGGCCAGATAGTGGTCCAGAGCATGAAACCATTCATGAGCGATGCTGCCCGGCCCTGCGTTCTTGGCCAGCGCAAAGGTTCGCTGTGTCGGATCGTAATGTGCTGATACACCCGGCCGACCTCCGGTACCATACTGCAGCCCCAGAGTACCTCGCAGCGAAATCAGCGGTTCAGGGCCACGCAAGATCTGCATCAGATCGCAGAGCGCATCGTAGAACAGCAGGGCTGCTCTTTCCCGCTCGGCGGCAGTCACCCAGCGTCCCAGCTCGATTGAACGAAAATCAAAACGACGACGGATATCGACGAAATCCACTGCCTGGCCCCGACGGTGATCCGGCCCCTGGCGATAGAATGCCTTTTTCTGTATCGTCATGACTTGCTCCCGACTTTCCAACATCCAACAGTTGCTCAGGCACTTCCCGATCATCCGTGGTGAACCCATCTTTCTCTGCCCTGCGCCCGGCCGATCTTTCGGACCCGTTATACTATCTGCACAACGCCCGCACGCTGCTGTCATGGGTGATGCAGGCCCACGGCGACCTCCTGCAGACCGACGAGACGCAGTTGTTACAACAGCTGTTCAGTTTACCAGATGAGGCCCAGGGCCTGCTGTTCAGAATGGTCATGCGCAAGGGTGAGTGGTTCCGCCGCGACCAGTTGAAATACGGCGAGTTGACTGAAATCGACGAGGCCTTGAATACCCTGGAACAGACGGGCCTGATCGACACCGCCCCTTGCTGCGAGGCCGAGACGCTTGCTGCGCTCTGTCGCAAGGATGAGCTGCTGCAACTGTGTCAGTACCTCTGGCCGGACAAACCGCTTCCCAGACAGACACGCAAGCGTGAGTTGATGCAGATGTTGCTCGAGCCGAAGCGCCCGGCGCAAGCTCTGCTCGACTGGTGGCCATTGGCACCTTTCAGGCTGATTCGACTGACCTGCATGCCACTGATGGATCGCATGCGACTGATGTTTTTCGGCAACCTGCATCAGGACTGGTCAGAGTTTGTGCTGACAGAGTTGGGACATCAACGCTATGAGACTGTCCAGCTGGCTACCGATAACCGTGCCTTCAGCTGTAGATCCGAGGTGGACCTCTACGTTCAGCTGTTCCGGCTGCAACAGGATCTGGATGAGGGGGCCGATGCAAAACAGCTGTGTGATCAGCTACCGGGGGAATGCCAAAACCGCTGGCTGGAAAACCGCCGTCAGAAACTGGCATTTGCCCTCGCCCAGGTCATCGAGCGTGAAGGCGATACCCGAGCCGCTCTTGCAATGTACCGGGACAACCCACACCGAGAAGCCCGTCTTCGATTCCTGCGTCTGATGGAGAAATCCGCTTCACCGGAACGGACTTTCACATCGGCCCAACTGGCCATGGAGCAGATAACACAGCCGGAAGCGCGTATCCGTATCGAGCGCATTCTGCAGCGGAGTGCAAAAAAAGCGGGGCGCCCCTTCACACCCAGCTCCCAAACAGTGATTCCGCAACAGACACTCGAGCTGCAGCCATCCGGCGAATTACGTGTGGAAGCGCTGGTTATCCAACATCTGCAAACCGAATCGGGGCAGGCATACCATGTCGAGAACCGGTTGTTTACCGGGCTCTTTGCTCTGCTTTTTTGGCCCGCACTTTTTGCCCCCGTCAAAGGCGCCTTCTTCCACCCCTTCCAGGCAGGGCCTGCAGACCTCTATCGACCTGATTTTGCGGGTAAGCGACAGGCTCTGATCGACGAAGGGTTCAAACAACTCGAGGATGGCCGTTATCGCGATACCATTCTGGATACGCTGCAACAAAAGCGGGGAATCCGCTGTAGCCTGATCCACTGGCCCACGCTTGATGACGCGCTGATTGAAAATGCTCTGGCCTGTATTCCGGCCAGAGATTTAAACGCCATTTTCCGACACCTGCTGCTCGATCTGAGGCATCACCGCCGTGGAATGCCAGATCTGATCTGGCTGGACCCTGAACAGCATCACTACAGGTTGATTGAAGTAAAAGGACCCAACGACCGACTGCAGGATCACCAGCGACTCTGGATGACGTTTTTCGTCAACCAGGGAATCATGGCCAGCCTTTGCCAGGTTCGCTTTCTCAACTGACCCCACCTCACAGACTTTCAACTGGCAAAAAAATGCCGGCATCTGCCGGCATCTGAAATGGTCAGCGCAGCTAATTTTCTGGCTGTCGCTGACCGAGCACGCTCACAACTTCAATCAGAACTTCACCCCTCACCTTCATTGACAGCCACTTCAGCCCCGCGGGTACGTGCCTTGCCAATCATCGCGGACAACAGCGGGAACAGCAGTACAAACACCGCTATCAGAGTGATTGTCAGCGTCAGGGGCCGATCCCAGAGAAAGGAGAAGCTGCCATCGGTCATAGTCAGGGCACGCCCCAGGTTCTTTTCCATGATGCCCCCAAGAATAAAGCCCAGCAGCATGGGAGCCATCGGAAACTCCAACAGCTTCAGGAAGATGGCGATCACCGTGATCAGCACCATCATCTGAATATCGAAGGTATTAAAGCTGACCAGATACACCCCGGTGATCGAGAAGAACAGAATCAGCGGGATCAGGATCGGCCGCGGAATGGCCAGCAGACGCGAAATATAAGGAATCAGCGGCAGGTTCAGGATCAGCAGCACCAGGTTGCCGATGTACATGGAAATGATAACCGACCAGAACACATCGGGGTTATCCATGAACAGACGCGGTCCCGGCTGAATACCATAGGCGATCAGCGCCCCCAGCATGATAGCGGTAGTACCTGAACCTGGAATACCCAGAGTCAAAAGCGGTACGAATGAGCCGGTAGAGGCCGCATTATTGGCAGACTCCGGCGCCGCAAGACCACGCAGTGCTCCTTTGCCAAATTTCAGTTTCTCCTTGGCCGAAGCCAGATTGCGCTCCAGTCCATAGGCCAGAAAGGAAGCAATGGTGGCACCAGCTCCCGGCAGCACTCCCACGATGAAGCCGAATACCGAAGAGCGGCCAATGGTCGGTGCGACCTCCTTCACCTCTTCACGACTCAGTTTCATGCTGCCGAGCGCCGCCATATCCATCTCGGGTTCCTGTTCGTTGTGCTGACCACGCATGACCGTCATAACCACTTCCGTCAATGCAAACGTTGCCATCGCCAGCAACAGGAAGCTGACCCCATCGATCAGATCAACGCTGCCAAAGGTAAAACGGGTGGTCCCCGAGGTGATGTCGGTGCCGACCGTGGCAATCATGAGGCCAAACACGGTCATCAGCAGCGCCTTGATGACCTGTCCCTTGCCGGAAAATGCCGCAACCGCCGTCAGGCCCAGCAGCATCAGGGCAAAATAATCGCCGGACTGGAAGCTCAGGGACACTGACGCCAGAGCCGGTGCAGCAAACAGCAGAATGATGGCGCCGATGGTGCCGCCGGTAAACGACGAATAGGCCGCCAATGCCAGCGCCTTGCCGGCTTTGTTCTGCTGAGCCATAGGGTAGCCATCAAACGCCGTGACAACGGTACTGGCACACCCCGGTGCGTTAATCAGGATTGAAGACGTGGAACCACCGAACACCGCGCCATAGTAAACCCCCGCCATCAGAATGATGCCGGACGCAGGGTCAAGCCCATAGGTGATCGGGATCATCAACGCAACGGCAGAGATGGGGCCCAGCCCTGGCAGCATGCCGATGAACGTGCCCGCAAAACAGCCAACCACAACCATCAGCAGATTGAAAGGCATGACCGCAGTGGTCAGCCCCGTCAGAATTCCATCCCACATGGCTTCAGACTCCCAGCATTAGGGTGAAAAAACGCCCCGGTGCCAAATAGATATCCAGCAATTGGGACAACAGGAACCAGAGCACGACCGCAAAGGGCACCGAGGCCACCAACAATGTTTTAATGCTGCGAACCCCCAGCAGCCAGTAGCCACCCACCAGAAACAGGATGGTCGACAGCGTGAAACCCATCCAGGGCAGCGCCATGGCAAACAGGGACACCAGCAACAACAGTTTGGCCACCAGCCAGAAATCATATCCGGCCAGCTTCAGGCGCCCTTCAACAGAACGGTCGGCGGTTACCAGCAGCGCGATCGAGAGCACACCGCCTATGATTGCCAATGCACTGGGCAGCGACTGAGCGTTGAACGGCTCATATTCATCCCCAGGCAGCAGCGGAATCTGACCTGCATAGTAGCCATAGGCCACTGAGAGGCAGAGGAAAACCAGGCCACCGATATGGTCTTTGGTAATGGACATGGGAAACTCCTCAAACGGAACAGGAAGGGACAACGATCATCGTCCCTTCCCTGGCAAGCCCGGGTGCGCGCCCGGGCCAAACTGCGGGTTACTTCAGGAACCCAAGCTCACGCATCAATGCACCGATCTCCTCTTCCTGCTGCTCCAAGAAACTGACGAACTCGTCACCCGGACGAAAATCCTCGGCCCAGCCGTTACGATCACGCACGACTTTCCATTCGGGGGTGTCATACATTTTTTCGAGCACAGCGATGAATTCATCACGCTTGCTCTGCGGCAAGCCGGGAGCGCCAAAGAAACCACGCCAGTTTACGAAACTGGTGTCATAGCCCAGCTCCTTCAGCGTCGGCACATCGGGCGCGGCTGAAGAGCGCTCGTGGCCGGTCATCGCCAGGATGCGTACCTCGCCGGCTTCAGCCAGTACCAGCGCTTCACTGAATCCGGTCGAGAGCACATCCGCCTCACCGGAAAGCAGGCCGGCCATTGCCTTACCACCTGCGTCATAGGCCAGATATTTCACTCGACGCGGATCACCGCCAGCCGCCTTGAACGCCATAGCCGCCACCAGATGATCCATGCTGCCACGTGCCGACCCTCCCACGACGGTTACCGAGCGCGGGTTCTCCAGGTAGGCATCGGCAAGTTGGTTGAAGCTGGTATATGGGGAATCGGACTTAACGACAAATGCGCCAAAGTCACCAACGGTAGCCGCAACCGGGGTGAGATCACGAAAGGACTGCGGGAACATCTTGGACAGGGACCGGATCACGATGGGCGTTGAGTTGACCATCAGCGTATCGTGAGACTGGTCGGCGATCTCGATCAGGTGAGCGATCGCCTTGCCACCGCCGCCACCAGAGAGGTTCTCGTAGGACACAGTCTCAACAAGACCGGACTTGGAGAGCGCTTCACCCGTACCACGGGCAGTACCATCCCAGCCACCACCGGCCCCGCCGGGGATCAGGAAGTGAACACTGTCTACGGCGGCCTGTGCCACCCCAGTGCCAAGACAGGCCACCAGTGCAGTAGCCATCAGAGTGGAGCGGCGACGAGAAATCATTTTGGAGAGCATAGCTTTTCCTCTTTTATTGTTGTGTCAGCCTGAGCCTTGAGGAAAGGGTATGCAGCCTTGTGTTGTGCAAAAAGCTTATGAAACTAAAGATCTTTTAGTGTTTAAACGACATTTTGTTCATACTGTTCACGAGGTTTTTACATAAGCTTCAGGTATCATCCGGGGAACCATAACGATAATAACGCCTATGCGATTTTCCATCCGGCACTACCCGCTCAAAACGCGCATGGTTCTGATTCTGGGACTGATTGCGCTGCTGCAGACCGGCGCACTGGGCCTCTTCGCTCTGCACCATTTAAGCCAGTCCCTTCAGGAGCAGATGGGCGAGCGCGCCCTTCACGTCGCCAAAACCATTGCAGCCATGCCGCAAATCATCAATGCCGTTGATGCGCGCGACTCCTCTGAGCTACAACCTCTTGCCAGCCTCCTGGCACGGACGTCCCAGGCACGATTCGTCGTCATCGGTGATGCGGATGGACTGCGTCTGGCCCACCCAATGCCCGAACGGCTGGGGCTGTCCATGTCTGAAGATGACGATGATGTCCTCTCCCCCACCCTGCATCAGGGACTGGCTCAGGTGACGCGTGCCGAAGGAAGTCTGGGGCGTTCCATGCGCGCACGGGCCCCCATCTGGAGCATTGATGGCAACCGAATAATCGGCATTGTCTCAGTTGGTTATCTGTTGGACAGTGTCGAAGCCCTCGTCGATCGCTACCGCTTGACACTGGCATTGGTCATCCTGGCTGCCTTTGCTTTCAGTGTACTGACCGCTATCTGGTTTGCCGGCCACTTCAAAAAAGCAATCTTTGGACTTGAACCTGAAGAGATCGGGCGTCTGTTTCAGGAGCGTGATGCCACGCTCCAATCTGTTCGTGAAGGCATCATCGCCATTAACTCACAGGGGCAGATCACCACCGTCAATCAGGCCGCCTGCCGCATGCTCTCCTTGCCACAGCACACTGCTCTGATTGGCACACCGATCCAGCAGCTGTTTCCCGATACCCGCATGCTGGAGGTACTGACCAGTGACACCCCTCAGTTTGATCAGGAGGTGCGGGTCGGCGACCTTCAACTCATTGTCAACCGGCTGCCATTGCACCAGGGCAATAAAGTCACGGGGGTTGTGTCCAGTTTTCGGCGCAAGGATGAGCTGGATCTGCTCAGTCGCAAGCTGACCCGAATCCGTCAGTACGCAGACAGTCTTCGCAGTCAGGCCCATGAATACTCCAACAAGCTGCACACTATTGCCGGTTTAATCCAGATCGGTGCCACCGACGAGGCGCTCAACCTCATCGGGCAGGAAACCCGTGATCATCAGGCTCTGATTCACCTGTTGGTAGAAGCGGTACCGGACCCTATTCTGGCCGGTTGCCTGCTGGGCAAATACAACCGGGCACGTGAACTGGGTTTGATGTTGACTATCGATCCCGATAGTCAGATGCGGGACCTGCCACCAGAGCTGCCACGAGAGAAACTGGTCAGCATCATCGGCAACCTGCTCGACAACGCATTCGAGGCCACGCTGAGTCATGGCAGCACACAACCGGTCATCACACTAAGCATGACCGACCTGGGTGATGACCTGATTTTCGAGATTGAGGATCAAGGCCCCGGCATCCCCGCCGAAACCCAGCAACAGATTTTCGCCAAGGGCGTCACCAGCAAGAGCGAGCCCGGTCACGGCCTGGGGCTGCACCTGGTAAGTACTCAGCTTGAACAGCTTGGCGGGACGCTGACCATCGAACCGGGAACGTCTGCCGGTACTCGTATCACCATCTATATCCCCAAACACCCGGGAGGCATGCATGGTTGAGCTTATTCGAGTTGTGATCGCTGAAGATGACCCTCAAATTGCCGAAATACAGCAGCGCTTTCTTGACCGCATTCAGGGTTTCGAGCTGGTCGGTATCGCACACAGCCTTGATACCGCAAGGGATCTGGTGGAAGTGCTCAAGCCGGAGCTGCTTCTGCTGGACATCCAGTTTCCCACCGGCACCGGACTGGAGCTGCTGCGCGAGATGCGCATTGATAACAGCGCAACCGATGTCATCCTGATCACGGCCGCTCGGGAAGTTGATACCCTGAAAGAAGCCCTGCGTGGCGGTGTTTTTGACTACATCCTCAAACCTCTGGTATTTGAACGCCTGCAGGAAGCGCTGCAACACTACCGCGATCATCTCAACCGACTGCACGCGCTGGACTCTTTGGCTCAGGCCGACGTGGACAGCATGCTTCCACGCCGCACATCGAATTCGCCCGACAGCACAGCAAGCACTCCCGCTCCCGCTCCCGGTCCCGGTCCCGGTCCCGGTCCCGGTCAAGAATCCCGCCTACCCAAGGGTATCGACAGCCTCACGCTGGAAAAGATTCGTGCCGTTTTCACCGGAGAGAAGGAGCCGTTGAGCGCAGAAGAGGTCGGCAACGCCATCGGCGCCAGCCGCACTACCGCCAGACGCTATCTGGAATATCTGGTCAGTACCCGAGAGCTCAAGGCAGGCGTCAGCTACGGTACTGTCGGGCGCCCCGAACGTCGCTACCAGCTTGCGCTCTGAGACTGTCACTCTTCACCTTCAATGCACGTGTATTCACAGCACCGAGGACATAAACACGTTGTGGCTGGGTCTTCCACCCAGCATCGAAAACGTAATGTCCCCGGCAACGGCTCTGTTGACTGATCAGTCAGAAAACAAAAATGCCCTGTTCTCACAGTGAGCCCAGGGCACGTCGGATGTAGAGCAGGTGCTGAGGATTAGAGCCGGGATTCAAGCTCCGGCACCGCCTCGAACAGGTCCGCCACCAACCCGTAGTCGGCCACCTGGAAAATCGGCGCTTCTTCATCCTTATTGATCGCCACGATGATCTTGGACTCTTTCATCCCGGCCAGATGCTGGATTGCACCGGAGATACCCACGGCGATGTACAGTTCCGGCGCGACAATCTTGCCGGTCTGGCCGACCTGCATGTCGTTGGGTACGAAACCGGCATCCACCGCGGCACGGGACGCGCCAACCGCCGCACCCAGCTTGTCGGCCAGCTGTTCCAGGAGGGCAAAGTTCTCGCCGTTGCCCATGCCCCGGCCACCGGACACAACGACCTTGGCAGCGGTCAGCTCGGGACGGTCGGACTGAGCCACTTCCTCGCCGACAAAGGCAGACGTACCGGCATCATGAACCGCGCTCAGGTTTTCCACGCGGGCGGAACCACCGGTTTCAGCCGCGGCATCGAAGGCGGTCCCACGCACGGTGATCACCTTGATCGGGTCCAGTGACTCGACGGTGGCGATGGCATTACCGGCATAGATCGGACGCTTGAAGATGTTCTCGGACTCAACCGCAACGATATCGGACAGCTGCGCCACGTCCAGCAGCGCGGCCACACGGGGCATGACGTTCTTGCCAGTGGTGGTTGCTGGGGCGATGAGGTGGCTGTAGTCTCTGCCCAGCTCTGCAACCAACCGAGACAGGTTTTCAGCCAGTTGGTGGCCGTAGGCCGCGTTATCCGCGACCAGTACCTTGCTGACACCAGCGACCTGTGCAGCAGCTTCAGCCACCGCGCCACAGCCTTCGCCTGCGACCAGCAGGTGCAGTTCGCCCCCGATCCGAGACGCGGCGCTGACGGCGTTCAGCGTGGCACCCTTCAGGGTGCGGTTGTCATGTTCTGCAACGATCAGAATGGCCATGGATTCACCCCCCTCTGAGTACTTTGGCTTCGTTTTTCAGTTTATCGACCAGCTCGTCCACGCTGCTGACGCGGATCCCGGCCTGGCGCTCCGCTGGCGGCGTCACGTTCAGCAGTCGGGTATGCGACTTCAGCTCGACGCCCAGATCGGTCGGGGTCTTCACCTCCAGCGGCTTCTTCTTCGCTTTCATGATGTTCGGCAGCGAGGCGTAGCGCGGCTCATTCAAACGCAGATCGGTGGTGACGATCGCCGGCAGGTTCAGTGCCAGCGTCTGCAGGCCGCCGTCCACTTCACGGGTGACGTTGACCTTATCGCCGGCAACCTTCACGTCAGACGCAAAGGTCCCCTGCGGCAGGTCCAGCAGCGCGCCCAGCATCTGTCCGGTCTGGTTGTTGTCGGCATCGATGGACTGCTTGCCCAGAATCACCAGTTGCGGCTGCTCGGCCTCGACCACCTTGGCCAGCAGTTTGGCCACGTTCAGGGACTCCGGCATCGTGTCGGTTTCGATCTGGATACCTCGGTCAGCGCCCAGCGCCAGCGCGGTACGGATCTGCTCCTGGCACGCCTTGGGGCCGATGGATACCACCACGACTTCAGAAGCGGTGCCAGCTTCCTTCAGGCGCACGGCCTCCTCCACGGCGATTTCACAAAAGGGGTTCAGGGCCATTTTGACATTGGCCAGATCCACGTCGGTGTGGTCCGACTTGACGCGCACCTTGACGTTGTAGTCGATGACGCGCTTGACGGCGACAAGTACTTTCATGCTCAACCTCTCTTACCGATGGGCCTTTAAACCCATCGCTCATTTCGTTCTTGTTATCCCTGCAAAACAGCCTTTCCAGCTGAGCTGGCTCAGGGTATTGACGGCAGTGGTCTGAGAAAGTCGACCACCACTACATTCAGGGGACACGCTTGGTCAGAACTGGTCTTCATTCAGTGCCATAATGCTGCCGCTACCGGCCTGAATCGCTTCAAGGCTGGCCTGAGTGCGGGGCAACAGCTGCTCGGAAAAGAATTGGGCTGTGACGAGCTTGGCCTTCAAGTATTCAGGATCACCCTTTCCCGCACCGAGGAGTGTCTGTGCACGCAAGGCCGAGTGCCCCATCAGCCAGCCCCCACAGAGGTAGCCAAACAGCATCATGAACTGGACGCTCACGCTGCCAGCAGCCGAAGGATCGCTGGAGGCATTGTCCAGCAACCAGCGACGGGCAGCCTGACCGGCGTCCAGCGCCTTGCGCAGCGCACGGCCCTGAGCGGCCAAGGTCGCCTGATCTTCTAGCGCCATCACAGTCTGTTCGATCTCGGTCATGAGTTCCGCCAGCGATTCGCCTCGGTTCAGCAGGGTTTTACGCCCTACCAGATCCAGCGCCTGAATACCGGTGGTACCTTCGTAGATGGTCAGGATGCGGGCATCTCGGTAGTGCTGGGCCGAACCGGTTTCCTCGATAAAGCCCATCCCGCCATTGATCTGGGTACCCAGATAAGTCACCTCCTGCGCCAGCTCAGTACACCACCCCTTGACGATCGGGGTCAGCAGTTCCAGCCTTGCCAACGCCTTGCGCCGAGTCGCTTCATCCTGAGCGCGACCGGCACGATCCACGGAAGCCGCGCCGACCAATGCCACGCAGCGCATCGCCTCAATGGAGGACTTCATCTGCATCAGCATGCGACGCACATCGGGGAATTTGATGATCGAGAAACGGCTGCCATCCCGGTTTGTACCCTGCAGGCGCTCCTTGGCGTACGCCAATGCCTGCTGGTAGGAACGCTCGGCAATGGCTACGCCCTGCAGCCCGACAGCCTGGCGGGCACAGTTCATCATGGTGAACATGCAGGACAGCCCCTTATGAGGTTCGCCGACCAGATAGCCGATCGCTCCTTCATTGTCACCGTAGCTCATGACACAGGTAGGGCTGCCATGAATGCCCAGCTTGTGTTCAACGGAGACACAATGAACATCGTTGCGCTTACCAGGGTGGCCGTTTTCGTCCAGCAGGAACTTGGGTACTACAAACAGGGAAATGCCTTTCACTCCGGCCGGTGCATCCGGCAAACGTGCCAGTACCAGATGGATAATATTTCCGGTCATCTGATGATCACCCCAGGTGATGAAGATTTTCTGGCCGATGATTCGGTAATGGTCCTCTTCGGGTACGGCCCGGGTCTTGATCGCAGCCAGATCGGTACCCGCATCCGGCTCGGTAAGATTCATGGTGCCGGTCCACTCGCCAGAGATCATCTTCGGCAGCCAGGTCTGCTTCAGTTCGTCAGACCCATGGTGGGAGATCGCCTCTACCGCACCTTGAGTCAGCAGCGGACAGAGCCCGAAAGAGAGGTTCGCGGACTGCCAGATTTCATTCACCGCCGTTCCCAGTACGTTAGGCAGTCCCTGGCCGCCAAACGCCTCATCAGCGATCAGCGAGTTCCAGCCACCTTCGGCAAATTGACGGTAGGCCTGCTTGAAACCCGACGTCTCTTCAACGCCTTTCTCAGTCAGTTTGACGCCCTGAGTATCACCGACCACATTCAGCGGTGACAGGACAGCCGATCCGAACTTGCCCGCTTCCGTCAGAATTGCCGAGGCCAATTCGGCATTGATCTCCTCGAAGCCGCTTTCATGACAGAGATCATCGAGACCGACCACCTCATTCAACACAAACTCGGTGTCCTTCAGGGGATGCTTGTATTCGCTCATCGCTTCTGCTCCTGGATTCCGCAAGGCTCGGAACCTCTGTCATCATGCGTGCTCTCTGCCTTGGAGTTGAACAACTGGCCATTAAATGCTGAGCCCGGCATTCGTTTCCCGTACCTGAAAGCTCGCTATCAAAATGTCCAGCCAGTGTCCCGATATGCGGTCTGGTCAACAATAACCAATTCAGCCCGATACTTAACATTTTCGGACACTTTGCCTAAACTCTATATACCTGCTCAACACTCTGGCCTCGAAGGACTACCCTAAACGGACATGCGCAACGACCGTCATTCAGTCTCAACCCACTTTGCTCGTACCATGATCGCGGCGGCGAAGCGGCATCACCTGGACCATGACACATTGCTGCAGGACGCCGGGCTGACTGAGCAGCTGATCAACACGCCGGGACTTCGAATCACACCAGAACAGTTGAGCCGCCTGACACAGGGGATATGGCGTCAGGCTGATGACGAGTTTCTTTGTATGGGGAGTCGGCCCTCCCGACATGGCGTGTTTGCACTGATGGCGAAACAGGTCGTGCGTTGCCGCACGCTCCGACCGGTGCTCTACAATATGAGCAGGTTCTATAACCTGGTCGGTGATGCGTTCAGGCTGGAGTTCAGAGTTGAAGAAAATACCGCTTCATTTTCGCTGACGTTAATTGAACCGGATAAGGACCCGGATTTTACCTTACGTGAGTTTATGCTGTTGCTCCTGCACCGTTTCCCCAGCTGGCTCATCGGCCAGAAGATCCCCTTGCGTTATGTCACTCTCGACTTTCCAGCCCCTGCGCACAGGGAAGAGCATCGGCTGATGTACCCCTGCGAAGTGCTGTACCGCCAGCCAACGAACAGCTTCGTGTTCGATGCTGACCTGCTTAACGCGCCGGTTGTCCAGACATCTCACACTCTGAGAGCGTATCTGCGCTCACTGCCGCTGGACTGGTTCAAGCGGCAGGCCTACTACTCGGTCTATACCCGGCGGGTGATGGATTACCTGGAGAGCAGCGATGACCTTGCCGCAGCCTGCATGGAAGTCGTTTCGGCCGAGCTTCATATGACCTCTCGTACCCTCAGGCGCAAGCTGACCGACGAGGGCACCAGTTTTCAGGAGCTTAAAGACGGCGTACGCCGCGATACCGCCATTCACCTGCTCAGCCAATCGTCACTGCCGATTTCTCAGATATCGCGCCGACTGGGCTTTTCCGAGCCAGCTGCGTTCACCCGCGCCTTCAAGCAATGGACAGGCGTGTCACCCAGCCTCTATCGACAAGCATGATCGCAAGTCTTCGCATCTGCGACTTTGACAGCCCATCATGATCCACTAGGCTTAGAACATACTCTCGGACAGCCTCATGCTGTTTCTCCCTGGCTGCACCCTTCTAATCTAAGAAGTATGGGGAGGCTCAATATGGCCTCATCAATCAAGGTTGCCATCGTCCAAAAGCCCCCCGTCTGGCTGGATCTCCCCGCGACACTGGCAGCAGCGACTGAATCCTTGCAGGAAGCCGCTAATCAGGGTGCGCAGCTGGTCATGTTCCCGGAAGCCTACCTGACCGGCTACCCGACGTGGATATGGCGACTCAAACCGGGCGGCGACATGGCGCTGGGCAATCAGCTGCATAGTCGCCTGCGGCAGAATGCCGTCGATCTGGCTCATGGAGACCTGGACAGCTTTCGTGAAGCGGTCAAGACATCCGGTACCGTAGTCGTCATTGGCATGCATGAACTCGATTCACACTATAGCGGTACGACCCTGTTCAATTCTGTGGCCGTTATCGACAGTGATGGCAAGCTGTTGAATGTGCATCGAAAACTGATGCCAACCAACCCTGAACGCATGGTCTGGGGCATGGGAGATGCATCAGGGCTGAAAGTGGTCGACACAGCGGTCGGACGGATCGGTTGCTTGATCTGTTGGGAAAGTTACATGCCGCTGGCCCGATTTGCCCTCTATGCGCAAAATATCGAGCTGTACCTGGCCCCTACCTGGGATTCTGGCGAAACCTGGCGGGCCTCGATGAATCATATTGCCCGTGAGGGAGGTTGCTACGTACTCAGCACGGCAACCGCTGTTCAGGGGAGCGACCTTCCAGAGAGCTTCCCTGAACGTGACCGACTGTTCACACCGGATGAATGGATCAACCCTGGCGATGCCGTGGTGATCAAGCCCTTCGGTGGTGTGATTGCCGGCCCTCTGCATCAGGAGAAGGCAATTCTTTACGCCGATATCGACCTGGAAGAGGCGCGGGCGGCAAGAAAAGCGCTTGATGTCAGCGGGCATTACAACCGCCCCGACCTGTTCAAGCTTGAAGTGAATCGCCAAGTCATACCGCCCGTGCATTTTAACGACGATCCGGGATAAATGTTCGATTGGGGGGTACCCCCCACTTCCAGGCGAAGTTCAGACAGTGCATTCATTAACCGCTTCAGGGCTTTAAGACCGTTATGCGGGTGCCATCACTGTCTGCATCCGGGTCGAAATTCAGTTCTGCATTATACGAGCTGGTTGCACGGATACGGGTAACGGTAAAGGTCACCTGCCCCTCCCGCTTTCGAATTCCAGCATGACTGACTCGACAGCGCCCTGAGGTATCCGTTGTACAGGCGGATGATACGGCACCGGCCAATGACCAGGTACCTTCAACGACAGCGCCCGCAACCAGCTCTCCGGTATCACGTACCTCAGCCTCCACATCCGCTGTCCAGGTTCCCCCCTGACTTGAGGCGTAGGCATCAAGATCCGAAATATGACTGCCATTACCGGATGGTGTGGAGCCTTGAACACTAACCTGAACTTCCTGACTGTCGCTACTGTTGTTACCACTGTCAGTCACCCTGGCAACCAGTGAGTGAAGACTGCCACCGGCCAGTGGAGCCGTATCCCAGTCATACTCGAAATAGCCCGTCTGCGCATTGAAGGTGGCGCCATGCGCGATCCCATCAATCACCAATTCAACATCCAGGGTGTTCACAGGATCGAGATCGTCAGTTGCGCTGACTTGCACCCTGACCAGCCCGGTAACAGTTGCTCCGTCCAACGGATTGATAATGGATGCACTGGGTGGATTATCTGCGGGACCTGACCCTGCTCCCCCACAGACAATATCCGTCAGGCCCACTGCGATCCAGGCATCGGCCGTAGAGACTCTCTGCGGGGAGTCTTTACCAAAGCGTGCCGATGCAATGGCTTCTGTCGCGGCACGGGCCTCACACATGTCCGCATCAGCGTTCAGACCGATGAAAGCGAGAAAGAAAACCTGTTCTGCATCTGCAAGACCAATCCCGGCAACCGTTCGGTCATTGTCCTGCCGATCCAGCAGATCATCACAGTGCGCAGAGGCATGATCAGCCTTACTGGCGCAACTGGCATTCAAGGTCAGAGTGCCCATCGGTTGCGCCAATAAGTAATAGGCATGGTTGGGAATGGCACTGTTCCAGTGCACACCGCCATTATCACTGGTTCCGGTGTAACGCTCACTGTAATGGTCAATCTTCAGGCCATCCTCTTCAGGATCAGCCATGTTACGGAATCCGGGCATGGCATCTCCGGTGCGGTCAAAATCCTCACCAATCAGCCAGTCCGGACACAACACGTCACCAACGCCGGAGCAATCGCCCTCGCCCGGCTCGATGAAGAGCAGCTCAACACTGGTTGCCATGATGTCGGAAAAGGATTCGTTTAGAGCCCCCGATTCGTTCTGATAAATAAGGCCAGAGGTGTACTCGGTGACCGCATGGGTGAATTCATGCACGGCCACATCCAGGGATGTCAGCTCGTCATAGTCAACGCCGTCACCATCACCAAACGCCAGATAACTGCCATTCCAGAAGGCATTGACATAGTTCTTGGTGTAGTGGGCATGCACCTCCAACGGCATGGGGTGAAAGACGCCCAGATTGAAGCCGTGAGTGTCACGGAAGTAGTCATCAGCCAGATTGACGTAATAATGGGCATCGACAAGAGCCCCCTGTCCCGGTGACTCACGTCCTTCCGTGATCCACTCATCGTTGCTGTCCGCAGCGACCGGACCCAGAAACGGACGGCGGGTAGAGCCCTGATCGTGGGTGACCACACGCGCATTCAAGAGCAGATATCCGCTGCCGGAAGGCGTCGTCAGGCCGGCCAGGTCCTTGATATCGGCTGTGATGCCGCCGGGAAAATCAAAGTGCGCACCCTGACCGCAGGGGGCTGACAGGCGACCTGCGCACTCGGTCATCAAAGCGTCATAACGATTCAGGACTGCTGCCGAACCAGCATCGATCCAGTGTACCCAGCGGCTATTCGGCCGGCGGCTCTCAATACGATAAAAATATCGACCGCTGGCAGGGTCAATCATCAGCTCTGCACGCCGATCCAGATCCGGGCCGATATCAGGATCTACCGCCGCCATCGCCTGCGCTCGGCTGATGCCGACCCGATTGACGGGGAGAACTTTCGGGTAATGCGCGCCGATCACCGGTTCGACCTCGGTGCTTGGATTACGGTACAGGGTAATCTGTCCACCCAATACACGGGCATTGCCGTGGTATTGCTGATAACGCTCGAAGGACAGCCCGCCCTGCAGCTTGAACGTCCTTTCAAGCCGCATGTCCGGCGGCAAGTTGTAAGCCTCCGCTTTTGCTCCAGCCTCGGCGATAGAAGCCGACTGTGCCGACGTCATAGTGACTAGAAACAGGAGAACACTCGAAACGATCAGGAGAAGGTGCCGCGTGATCATGACAGGATGCCTTTTTTGACCTCGAGATCAGGTGGAACTCTCCCGAACTCGATACCCGCTATCAAGGACGCGCCCTTCCCATGCTACCTGAAGGCTCCTGCCAAAACGTCCGGCCTGCATTGAATATAGCAACCCCTGTAGAGCTTGCGTCGGCAGAAGCAGTGAAATACGGATCGAAAGAGAATTAACTCAGGCGGTTTTTTGAGAGGAGGCTGTAAGAAAGACTGCATGGTGACAGGCACAAAAAAGCCCGCGCTAAGCGGGCTTTTCTGATAAATAATGGCGGTCAGGGAGGGATTCGAACCCTCGATGCCTTTCGACATACACACTTTCCAGGCGTGCTCCTTCGGCCACTCGGACACCTGACCATATTGCATTCGATGTCTTGTTACCGCGGTAGGCAGCGCCTCATCAAATGATGGCGCGTATTATAGATCGTTGTTTTCAAAGCACAACCCCCTCCCCTAATTTTTTTTCACTTTCGCCATAACGCAGACGCAGAGGCCGTGTCAGAGTATGATGCGCAACTGCACTGACGATGTGAACAACGAGGAGTTCTGATTCAAATGTTGATGGCAATTTTAGCCGTAGTGGGTGGACTGGCTCTGCTGGTCTGGAGTGCTGACCGGTTCATTGATGGCGCTGCCGCAACGGCTCGACATGCCGGTATGCCACCCTTATTGATCGGTATGGTCATTATCGGCTTTGGCACCTCCGCACCGGAAATGGTTGTATCGGCTTTTGCGTCCCTTCAGGGCAACCCGAATCTGGCGCTGGGTAACGGCTATGGTTCCAATATCACCAACATCGCCTTGATTCTGGGCATTACCGCACTGCTCAGCCCCATCGCCGTGCACTCACAGATTCTGCGCAAGGAATTGCCACTGCTGGCCGTCATCACCCTGCTGGCCGGCTACCAGCTGATGGACGGTCAGATCACCGCGACAGAAGCCTGGACTCTGCTGGGCGTTTTCTTCCTGATGATGGGCTGGTCAATCGTTCAAGGCATGCGTCAGCGTGGCGACACACTCGGAAGCGACGTCGAGCATGAACTCGCCAGTGACGTGATCATGCCGCTGGGAAAAGCCCTGATTTGGCTATTGATCGGTCTGATACTGCTGATTGCCAGCTCCCGTATTCTGGTATGGGGTGCCGTGGATATTGCCAGCGCCATGGGTGTCAGTGATCTGATCATCGGTCTGACCGTAGTCGCGATCGGTACCTCTCTGCCGGAACTGGCGTCTTCGATCATTGCCGTACGCAAGAACGAACATGACCTGGCGCTGGGCAACGTGATCGGCTCAAACATGTTCAACACCCTGGCGGTCGTAGGTATTGCCGGTGCCATTCATCCAATGAGTGTTAGCCCTGAAGTGCTGACCCGCGACTGGGTTGTGATGGCAGGCCTGACCCTGTCACTGTTTGTGCTCGGCTACGGATTCCGTGGACAAAGCCGTATCAACCGTGCCGAGGGTGGACTGCTGCTTGCCATCTTTGTCGCCTACACCGGCTATCTGGTATACGGTGTCGTAAACGCCTAAGTCCGACAGGAGCAACGCCTTTGATCCGTACCTTTGCACTGGAAAGCGGCAAACTGCGTGAACAGGAGCTGGCAGATCCGCCCTCTGAGGTTGATCTCCAGAGCGCCAGCTGGATTGATCTGCAGGATGCAGAGCAGAACGAGCGCCAGGCGATTGAACGTCTGTTCCCGCAGAGCCTGCCCGATGCCAACGAGGTTGAGGAAATCGAGTCCAGTGCCCGCTACTTCGTTGAAGGCGACGACCTGCACGTGCACTCACTTTTCCTGTACCAGAGCGAAGGCCGATTCCGTACCGCGACCGTGGCGTTCACCCTGAACCCGCATCGCCTGATCAGCACCCGTGATGTGGAACTGCCCGACTTCCGTCTGACACGCCTCAGGGCACGACGCGGCTGGATTGAAGCCAGCTCCCCCTTGCAGGTCATGATTGCGCTGTTTGAGCAGAAGGTCGACAACCTGGCAGACCAGCTGGAGGATCTGCATCGCAGCCTCGAGCAGGTCAGTAATGAGGTACTGGAAAACCGGGAAGCCGACCTGGGCGAGCAACTGGACCGGCTGGCCAAACTGGAAGACAGCAATGGCCAGATAAGACTCTGTCTGATGGATACCCAGCGTTCGACGTCCTTCCTGCTGCGCCACATCCGTCAAGATACGGCCGGGGTGGATACCTGCCGTGAGATCCTGCGCGACCTGGATACTCTGATGGCACACGCCACCTTCGTATTCGAGAAGATCAACTTCTTGCTCAACGCGGCCCAGGGTTTCATCAACATCCGCCAGAACCAGATCATCAAGATCTTCTCAATCGCCGCCGTGGTGTTTCTGCCCCCCACGCTGGTTGGCACGGTCTATGGAATGAACTTCCATACCATGCCGGAGCTTGACTGGGTCTTCGGGTATCCGATGGCACTGGGATTGATGGTGGTATCAGCGATCTCGCCTTACCTGTTTTTCAAGCACAAGGGCTGGCTGTAACCAGCCCTTTTCATTTCAGCCGTTGAGTAAATTCGTCGGCTGACAATGGCTTATCGAAATAGTACCCCTGCGCCAGATTGCAGCCGGCGGCACGCAGGAACTCACAGTGCGCCTCCGTCTCAACCCCTTCAGCCACGGTCATGATATTCAGGTGGCGTGCGATATCGATGATCGATGAGGTGATGGCGACATCGTCCCTGTCTTCTGGAATGCCCATGATGAAGGCGCGGTCGATCTTCAACTTGTCCAGTACGAATCGCTTCAGATATGCCAGACTCGCATATCCGGTACCGAAATCATCCAGTGCGATTCGAATACCCAGATCACGCAACTGCTGCAGCAACAGCACGGAGCTGTCGACATCGCTCATCAGCACACTCTCGGTGACTTCGAGTACCAGCAACTCAGGATCAAAACCGGTGCTATCCAGAACATTACGCACTTCATCCACCAGCTCGGGACGGAACTGCACCGCGGAAACATTAACCGCAACCGACAGCGGCTCGACTGAATCCCGGTTCCACAATTCCCCCTGACGACAGGCTTCTTCCAGAACCCAGGCCCCGATCGAGATGATCAGCCCCGTTTCTTCAGCCAGCGGGATGAATCGATCCGGCATCACCATCCCGCTCGGGCTGTTCCATCGAATCAAGGCTTCGCAGCCCGACAGACGATTGCGGGCAAAATCGTATTGAGGCTGGTAGTAGAGTTCAAACTCATCCCGTAACAGCGCATCCCTGAGTCCAGTTTCCAACAGCAACCGTTCAGATACCTTCTCGTTCATCGATGAAGTAAAGCACTGGAAATTGTTTCGCCCCTGCCCCTTGGCGTAATAGAGTGCCGTATCGGCATTTTTCAGGAGCGTTTCAAAGTTGTCGCCATCATCGGGATAGACCGCCACCCCGGCACTGGCGGTTACAACCAGAGAGTGACCATCAAGATTCAGCGGACGAGAGACCTGTGCCAGGCAGTGGGTTACCACCGCATTCAGGTCCTTCAGAGCGGTGGTATTCGACAGCAGTGCCACGAACTCGTCCCCTCCGATACGACTCAACGTCACGCCACCACGCAGCTCATTCGATAACCGCTGAGAAACCATCTGCAGCAGGGAATCACCGGCACCATGGCCCAGGGTGTCATTGATGTTCTTGAAGCGGTCCAGATCGAAGATAACCAGCGCAACCTTTTGATCACGGCTTCTCGCCCAGTCGATCGCCTGCCGGGTACGCTCACGCAGTAATTGCCGGTTGGGCAGATCGGTCAGGGCATCGAAGTCGGACAGATAACGTACCTGATCCTCGGCGGCTTTGCGCTCGGTAATATCGTTGAGCATCGCCACATAATTGCTCGGCTGACCCTCCTCATCGACAACCAGAGTTATGGACAGCCATTGGGGATAGATTTCACCGTTGCGGCGACGATTCCACACTTCCCCCTGCCAACGGTGATCCTCATGCAGTTTCTTCCACATTTCCTTGAAGAAGGCCTGACTGTGACGACCGGATGCCAGCAACGCAGGGGTCTGCCCTACGACCTCATCTGCACTGTAGCCTGTGATGCGACAGAACGCGGGGTTCACCGCCATGATGCGGTTGTTGGCATCGCTGATCATCGCGCCCTCGCCAGCCGACTCGAACACCCGACCAGCCAATTGCAACTGTCGGGAACGGGCCTGCAGCTGTTCACGCTGATCATCTATCTGGCGCTGATAGCGCTTCATCAATACACGTAGCCAGCGAGTAATCACAAGGGTTACGCCCATGGCAACCACCAGCGCCAATGCCAGCAACATCACCAGTGCCTGCAAGTCCTTATGTAAACCCGACTCCAGACGGCGCTTCTGCTCATCAAGACTTCTGGTCAACTCCTTCTGATAAACACCCGCCACCAGTACCCAGTCCCATTCAGGTACCAGTTGCACCAGCGCCAGCTTGTCTTCAGTTTCATTGCTATTCGGGCCATACCATTGGTATTCGACAAACCGCCCCTCCGGAGAAGCCTGAGCAATCAGCCAACTCACCATTCGCTGATGGGCCTCATCCAGCTCGTCCAGCGACAGACCCTCGGTATCGGGCCTGGAGGGCGACAGCAGAACCTGACCATCCCGCTTCAGCACCGCGATGTAGCCTTCATTGTCGAGCCGGAGGGTTTGCAGTCGTGACAGCGTCTGTTGCTTCAGATCGTTTTCAACCTGATACAGGTAGTCACCGCTGCCAATGATCCAGTTCAGCGGCTCAAAGAGTTCAACATAGGCGATTTTTTCCCGCATCTCGTCCGGGTAATCGGGGGCATACCAGCGGTAACGCGAGTAGCCTGTCCCTCTTGGCTGCAGGGCCGCATCGATCAGCCCCCTCATGATGTAATGGCCGGTGTCGTCCTGGTTATCATAGAGAGACTGGCCTTCAACGCTCGGCAAGGTCGGCAGCAATACACACTGACCCTCCAGGGTGTCGATGAAGATATAACCGCGACCGTCAAAGAAACGCAGATCCCGCAGCGCCTCTCGTATCAATCGCTCCGTCGACTCCGAATCATCAGGATTACGAATTTGCTCTTCTGCATAGATGGACCTGGCCAGCGTCATGGCCTGACGCACTTCATCGCGGACTTGTCGTTTAAGTACGGACTCTGTTTGCTGCCGCACATACTCGATGTAGTCCAGCGTAGCATCGACATGATCGCGCAGGCTTTGGTGACTTCGTTCCAGCTGTGTTTGCCACTGCTGTTGAATGTGTGCCTGACCGGAACGGTAGGCATTGAAAATAAAGAAGGCGGACACGGCCAGCATCAACACACTGACCATGCCGAGGATCACTCGAGTTTGGTAGCGTGGCAAGGTGTCTGCATTGATGATAAGTGACATCTTCAAGTCTCTGCAGATATGTAACAGCTCTCGTTCGGATCTATCCATGCCACACCGAACGAAGATACAAGTTGCAGTTTTATATCACCACGCAAAGAGGTATCGCAAACGATAACCGATCTCAAAGCGGCAAATGTTGTGTATTCTTGATCTCGCGCAGGGCGAAATTGGAATGCACCTGAGCAATTCCCTGCAAGGTAAAGATCTTTTCATTCAGGAACCGGTCATAGGACCGCATATCGGGTACCACGACCCTGAGCACAAAATCCGCATTCCCGGTCACGGCAAAACACTGTAACACTTCGGGGTAGGTCATCACCTGGTGCTCGAACTCTTCGGTACTGTCGAGGTTGTGGCGCTGCAGGGACACGAGTACAAATACACTCATGGCTTGCCCCATCACTTCAGCATTGAGCAGCGCACTGTACCCCTCAATAACGCCCTGCTCCTCCAGCGCCCTGACACGGCGCCAGCAGGCCGCCGGAGATAACCCCACCTTTTCGGCCAATTGCTGGTTACTGATGCGGCCATCCTGCTGCAGGTGGTGCAGAATCTTGCGGTCATAACCGTCGAGCTCAACCCGTTTCATTTTGTAACACTCCAGATTTTTAAAACATTCTTTCCTATCTGACTATAATTTGGAAGCTTCTTGCAAAAATAACGTCCTCCCCCCCCTAAATAGCAAGCACCTTTATCGGCCTTCTCCCTACAATTCCATTCCATGAATACGGGTGTTGTCGCTTTGCCATCCGGCGCCGGCCCCGATAACAACAAGATCCAACACAGAGAGGTATCCGGGTATGTCTGCCAATACACCCGCGCTCGATGACTATCGTCTCGAGGACCGCTATCTGCGCGACACAGGTCGCGTCTTCCTGACCGGTACTCAAGCACTGGTACGCATCCCCCTGATGCAGGCTCGCCTCGACAAGCAGAACGGCCTCAACACTGCCGGCCTGATCAGTGGCTATCGTGGATCGCCGCTGGGCGCCTACGACCAGGCACTCTGGCAGTCCAAGAAACTGCTTGATGAGCACAAGATCGATTTCGTCCCGGCCATCAACGAAGACCTGGGTGCCACTATTATACTGGGCAGCCAGCAGGTCGAGACCGATGAAGCCAAACAGGTCGATGGCGTATTCGGCCTTTGGTACGGCAAGGGACCGGGCGTAGACCGCGCCGGTGACGCCCTTAAGCATGGCACGACTTACGGCAGCTCACCCCATGGTGGTGTACTGGTTGTCGCCGGTGACGACCATGGCTGCGTGTCTTCGTCCATGCCTCACCAATCCGATGTGGCGTTCATGGCCTGGTTCATGCCAACCATTAATCCGGCCAACATCTCCGAGTATCTGGAATTTGGTCTCTGGGGCTACGCCCTGTCACGTTTCTCCGGCTGCTGGGTCGGCTTCAAGGCAATCTCGGAAACCGTGGAAAGCGCGGCATCTGTCGAACTCAAGCCGCTGCCGACATTTGTAACTCCTACCGATTTCACCCCGCCGGCTGACGGTCTGCACTACCGTTGGCCGGATCTGCCTGGTCCTCAGCTGGAAACCCGTATCGAGCACAAGCTCGCCGCGGTCCAGGCCTTTGCCCGTGCCAACCCTATCGATCGCCGCATTTTCAATCACCCGGATGCGCGCTTCGGTATCGTAACCACCGGCAAGGGTTATTTGGACCTGATGGAAGCGCTGCAGCTGCTGGGTATCGATGAAGCCCGCGCCAAGGAGCTGGGTATCGACATTTATAAAGTCGGTATGGTCTGGCCGCTTGAGCGCAAGGGCATTCTTGATTTCGTTCACGGCAAGGAAGAAGTGCTGGTGATCGAAGAGAAGCGCGGCATCATCGAAAGCCAGATCAAGGAATACATGTCCGAACCTGACCGTCCGGGCGAAGTCCTGATCACCGGCAAGCAGGATCAGAACGGCGAGCCGCTGATTCCCTACGTTGGCGAGCTGAGCCCGAAACTGCTGGCAGGTTACCTGGCTGCCCGACTGGATCGCTTCTTCGGGGTGAAATTCACCGATGGCCTGGAGCAGATCAACTGCTCACTGGGCATTACCGACCCGGGTGGCGTGCGTCGCATGCCGTACTTCTGCTCCGGCTGCCCGCACAACTCGTCGACCAAGGTCCCGGAAGGCAGCAAGGCGCTGGCCGGTATCGGCTGTCACTTCATGGCGTCATGGATGGGACGCGACACCGAGTCCCTGATTCAGATGGGTGGCGAAGGCGTGAACTGGATCGGCAAGAGCCGTTACACCGGTAATCCGCACATCTTCCAGAACCTGGGAGAAGGCACCTATTTCCACTCCGGTTCCATGGCAATCCGCCAGGCGATCGCTGCCGGGATCAACATCACCTACAAGATCCTGTTCAACGATGCCGTAGCCATGACCGGCGGCCAGCCGGTTGACGGCCAGATTACCGTAGATGCCATCGCCAAGCAGGTCTCGGCCGAAGGCGCCAAGCGCGTCGTGGTACTCAGTGACGAGCCGGAGAAGTACAAAGGCAACGAACACCTGTTCCCGCAGGGCGTGACCTTCCATGATCGCTCCGAGCTGGATGCCGTTCAGCGCGAGTTGCGCGAAATCCCGGGCTGTACCGTGCTGATCTATGATCAGACCTGTGCCGCCGAAAAGCGCCGTCGTCGCAAGCGCGGCCAGTTCCCGGACCCGGCCAAACGCGCCTTCATCAACCATCACGTCTGTGAAGGCTGTGGCGACTGCTCCACTCAGTCCAACTGCCTGTCCGTGATTCCGCGTGAGACCGAGCTGGGCCGCAAGCGCAAGATCGACCAGTCCTCCTGCAACAAGGACTTCTCCTGCGTCACCGGTTTCTGTCCGAGCTTCGTGACCATCGAGGGCGGCCAGCTGCGCAAGTCCAAGGGCCTTGATCTGGGCAGCGAGCTGGAACAGCGCCTGAGCCGAATCAGCGCACCGTCCATTCCGGCACTGTCCGGCAGCTATGACCTGCTGGTCGGCGGCGTCGGCGGCACCGGTGTGGTCACTGTGGGCCAGCTGATCACCATGGCCGCGCACCTGGAGTCCAAGGGTGCTTCGGTACTCGATTTCATGGGCTTTGCCCAGAAAGGCGGCACGGTACTGAGCTACGTGCGTCTGGCCCCGTCCCCGGACAGCCTGCATCAGGTGCGTATCGAGAACGGTCAGGCCGACGCCATGGTCGCCTGCGACATGGTCGTGGCCACATCGCAGAAAGCGCTGAACGTTCTGCGCCCGAACCACACCCGCATCGTTGCGAACGAAGCCGAACTCGCCACTGCCGACTACGTACTGTACCGCGATGCCGACATGCAGGCCGAGAAGCGCCTGAAGCTGCTGCAGGATGCCGTGGGTCAGGACGCTTTTGACCAGCTGAATGCCAACCTGATCGCCGAAAAGCTGCTGGGCGACACCGTATTCTCCAACGTCATGATGCTTGGTTTTGCCTGGCAGAAAGGCCTGGTACCGGTGACACTTGAGGCACTGATGCGCGCCATTGAGCTGAACGGCGTGGCCATCGATCGCAACAAGCAGGCTTTTGGCTGGGGACGTCTTGCTGCCACTGACCGTGACTACGTCATGTCTCTGCTGAGTGAAGAGGCTCGCGAAAAGCCGGTGAGCCCGGAAAAAGAGACACTGGAGCAGCTGATCGAGCGCCGCATGAAGCACCTGACCGACTATCAGGATGCAGACTGGGCTGCGCAGTACAAGCAACTGGTTGAACAGACCCGTACTGCTGAACTCTCTCTGGGCAAGCAGGATATGGCACTGACTCGCGCCGTTGCCCAACAGCTGTTCCGCCTGATGTCCTATAAGGATGAATATGAAGTTGCACGTCTGTTCACCCAGACCGACTTCCTGAAAGAGGTTGAACAGACCTTCGAAGGCGACTACCGCATCAACTTCAACCTGGCACCGCCGATTCTGGGTGGCAAGAAGGATGCAAAAGGCCGCCCCGTGAAGCGTCAGTTCGGCCCATGGATGCTGAAGGCATTGAAAGTTCTGGCACCTTTGAAGGGGCTCCGTAACACTGCGTTCGACCCCTTCCGTTTTTCTGCCGATCGCAAGCTGGATCGCACATTGCTGGCAGACTACCGCGAGTTGCTGAACCGCATTGCCAAAGACCTGAATACCGGCAACTACGAGTTTGCGGTCGAACTGGCCGAGCTGCCGTCCGAAATCCGCGGCTACGGTCCGGTTCGTGAGCAGGCGGCTGAGGGTGTGGCGGAAAAACGCAAACTCCTGATGAAAGCCTTCGAGACCGGACAGGCCACGCTGATCAAGGTTGCCCAGGCAGAGGAGAAAGCACATGTTTGAACAACTGAAAACCCTGCCCCAGGACCCGATTCTGGGACTGATGAAGCTCTTTCGTGAAGACCCACGCACCGACAAAGTGGATCTGGGTGTCGGCGTTTACCGTGACGAAGCCGGCCAGACCCCGATCATGGCAGCGGTGCAGGCTGCCCAGCAGCGCCTGCTGGAAACCGAAACCACCAAGGCCTATATCGGCCCGGCCGGCGCAGAGGGCTTCAACCGCCTGATGGCGCAGCTGCTGCTGGGTGCCGAGCACCCGGTGCTGAAGGATGGCCGCGTCAATGTGGTACAGACACCGGGCGGATGTGGCGCACTGCGCATGGCTGCCGAGTTCCTCAAGCTGTGCAAGCCGGATACAACCGTCTGGGTCAGCACCCCGACCTGGGCCAACCATATCCCGTTGCTGGGCGGCGCCGGTTTGACCATTCGCGAGTATCCCTATCTGGACAAGGCAACACTCAGCGTCGACTTCGATGCCATGATCTCCTGCCTGGAACAGGCCGAAGCTGGCGATGTGGTACTCCTGCACGGCTGCTGTCATAATCCGTCCGGCGCAGATCTGGACGCCGACCAATGGTCCGCTATCACGGACCTGGTTGAGCGCAAGGGACTGCTGCCGTTTATCGATATCGCTTACCAGGGCCTGGGCGAAGGACTGGAACAGGATGCGCATGGCGTTCGTCTGATGGCAGAACGCCTGCCGGAAGTCATCGTGGCTTCCTCCTGCTCCAAGAACTTCGGTCTCTACCGTGAACGAACCGGTGCCCTGATGCTGATTGCAGCCAATGCCCAGCAGGGACAGGCCGCCACCAGCCAGCTGCTGAGTGCAATCCGGTCGCACTATTCCATGCCTCCCTCGCATGGCGCAGCGGTTGTCGAGATGATCCTCGACACCCCCGAGCTGATGCAGCAATGGCAGCACGAACTCGGCGCGATGTGTTCTCGCATCCTCGAGCTTCGTGCAGCCCTGAGCCAGTCACTGGCCCCTGCCGGTGATTTCAGCTTTATCGAGCGGCAGCGTGGGATGTTCTCCTTCCTGGGAATCTCCCCGCAACAGGTACAGATCCTGCGCGACGAGTTCGGCATCTACATGCTGGACTCCAGTCGGATCAATATTGCCGGTTTGTCCGCTGCCACCCTGCCACAGGTTGCCAACGCCTTGCAGGATGTGCTCGGACGTACTGAGTAGCCAGAAACAAGCCTCTGCCGTTCCCCGACGGTGGAGGCTTTTCAGTACCGGCACTGACCGATAACAATAACGATACCGGAGAACTCTTAATAATGAGTCAAGCAACACCCAAAGCTCACCAGCAGGCTGGAAACCTCTGGTCTTCACGCATGGCCTTCATCCTGGCAGCCGTTGGCTCCGCTGTAGGTCTGGGCAACATCTGGAAGTTCCCCTATATCACCGGCGAAAACGGCGGCGGTGCATTCGTTCTGGTCTATCTGGCCTGTATTGCCATCGTTGGTATTCCTGTACTCATCGCCGAGGTCATGATCGGTCGCCGCGGCGGCCAAAGTCCGGTCGCCAGCATGCGCGAACTGACCACCTCTGAAGGCACCTCCAAAGGCTGGCGCCTGATTGGCTGGAACGGCATTATCGCCTCCTTCCTGGTACTTTCCTTCTACTCTGTTATTGGCGGATGGTCCCTGTCCTACGTGGGCAAGGCGGCTTCCGGCATGTTCACGGGTGCTGACGCCGACACCATCGGCGGTGCCTTTGGCGGTATGCTCGCCAGCCCGGGCGACCTGCTGCTCTGGCACAGCGTGTTCATGGCAATTGTTGTACTGATTGTCGGCCGCGGCATTCGCTCCGGCATGGAAAAAGCGATCAATACCCTGATGCCCCTGCTGTTCCTGCTGCTGTTCATCATGGTGGGGTATGCCACCACAACCGGCAAGTTCGGCGAAGCGGTCAGTTTCATGTTCTCCCCGGACTTCAGCAAGCTGACCACTGAAGGCGTCCTCACTGCTCTGGGTCATGCAGCCTTTACCCTCAGCATCGGTATCGGCGTCATGATGGCCTACGGTTCCTACCTGCCGCAGAAGGTGAACGTTGCTCGCACGGCCATGACCATCGCGTTCATGGATACCGGCGTGGCGCTGCTGGCGGGTCTGGCGATCTTCCCGCTGGTATTTGCCAACGGCCTGGAGCCCGGCGCAGGCCCGGGGCTGATCTTTGTTACTCTGCCACTGGCATTCGGCCAGATGGGCGGCGGCGTGGTTTTCGGCACCCTGTTCTTTGCACTGCTGCTGGTTGCGGCACTGACCTCCGCAATTTCCATGCTGGAACCCGTTGTCGAATGGCTGGAAGAACACAAGGGCGTCAGCCGTGCCAAGAGCGCATTTTTCGGCGGCCTGGCAATCTGGCTGGTCGGTATCGGCACCGTGCTGTCGTTCAACGACTGGGCCGAATTCCACCCGCTGGCTTTCATCCCCTTCTTTGAAGGCAAGACCGTATTCGATCTGCTGGACTTCCTGGTTTCCAACCTGATGATGCCGCTGGGCGGCCTGGCTATCGCGCTCTTTGCCGGGTGGGCCATGAAGCGCGAAGGTCTGGATCAGGAGATTGGTCTGCAGGGAGCGGTTTACCGAGCTTTCATGTTCGTATTGCGCTTCCTGACTCCTGCAGGTATCGCTGTGGTCTTCCTGTACAACCTGCTGTAACGACTTCAGCTTAAACGCAAAGCCCAATAGCCCCCGGACGGCAACCTCCTCCGGGGGCTTTTTGTTGTTGTCACCAACGATACCTGTCACGTCGCGAGCTCCCTGAGGGCACACAACGCGCCTACTTTAACCGCCCTGACGAAGCTCATCCCGACCACCGCCACTGCCCGTTGAAGCCTGCAGCAGGCCTCATTCGACGAATGATACAAAACACACCCGCCCCCAAACCTCACCTGCTGCAAGGCCGCAGTCCCTTTCAGAACTGCGGCAATAAAAAACCCGATACCGGCAGACCGGATATCGGGTTCAACACTCTCGCCGCCAGATCAACGCGGGAGAGTAACCAGGCAGCCCCGGGCTGCCTGAATGTACTTAGCTGGATGCCTTATTTACAGCACCCTCATAGGTGCATACCTTGACGTTCTCACCCTTCACCTGGCAGCGGGCAATCGCATGCGGAGCCAAGTCTGCGCCGAAGTCCTCATACGCCCAGCGCAGCAGTGACGCGCCCATGATGAACAGGACAGGGATCATCGGCAGTGCGACCAGAATCGTAGAGGTTTGAACAGCCTTGAGTCCACCGACTGACAGCAGCCCGATACCCACCATTGCCAGCAACAGAGTCCACAGGATACGGTTCCAGCGTGCAGGCTCCTGATAGCCGGTGATCTCTTTGGTGCAGATTGCAGCCAGCATGTAGGCTGATGAGTCCACTGTGGTCGCCAGAAAGACGAAACACAGCAGTGTGAATACCGGAATCAGCAGCTCGGTTCCCGGCAACTGCTGAAGCACCGCCACAACGGTAGCAGGAATCCCCTGGCTGCTCAGGATGCCCTGGAGATCCACACCGTTATTCACGCTCAGATCGATGGCATAACCGCCCCAGATGGCGAAGAAGGCCCAGCAGCCGATACTGCCCCAGACAACACCGTTTACGATCAGCTCCTTAATGGTACGACCACGGGAAACACGTGCCACGAACAGCCCCATCATCGGCGCATAGGCAATCCACCAGGCCCAGTAGAACATGGTCCAGCCTTCCGGGAAGCCACCCTTGTCGATCGGATCAGTCCAGAAATTGATACGGAAGAAGTTATCCATGAACAGGCCAAAGCTGTTGGACCACAGGTTGAGCAGGAAGACCGTCGAACCCGCCACCAGTACAAAGGCGAGAAGAAGAAACGCCAGTACAGCATTGATATTGGAAAGCGTCTGGATGCCCTTGTTAAGGCCGTTGTATACACTCCAGGCAATCATGGCAATCCAGGCCGCCAGGATGAACATCTGCAAACCGAACGAATCTTCCAGACCGAACATCTCCTGAAAGAGTTCCGATACCAGTGGGACCGACAGACCCAGAGAGGTGCCCACACCACCGACGATTGAGAAGATCACCACAATATCGATGATTTTACCCAGAGGACCATCCACAAGGTCACCGAGCACACCACGACATGCCTCACTCAGGCGCAACACATGAACCTTGCGGACATACAGGGCGTAGCCGATCGGCAGCGCCGGCATCAGATACAGCGCCCAGGGCACCACCCCCCAGTGAAACATCGGGTACATGGCTGCCCATTCGGCCGCGGCATGTGTATTGGGCGCAACACCCAGAGGAGGAGAAGAAAGGAAGTAAAGAGGCTCGACAAAGGCCCAGTTACAAATGGAAATACCGATACCAGCACAGAACAGCATCGCGATCCAGGAAGCCTTGTTGAATTCAGGCTTGTCTTCCGGTGCGCCCAGTTTGATTTTGCCAACCGGACCATAAGCCAACCAGCACATGAAGAAAAAACTACCGATACCGGACAGCAGGTACAACCAGCCAAACTGACCGGTGAACCAGCCCAGCAGATCTCCCACAATAGCCTTACCCGCTTCAGGGTAGATGGCCAGCGGGATGCTGGTAGCAAGAATCATCATGACGGCAGGCCAGAGGATAGCGGGGTCAATCGCCATCTTATTATTGTTGTGATTCGTACTCATTCGAGATACCTATCATTTAATTATTATTAGATCGGCAGCATCTGGCAGGGGCAGCCAGTGCTGCACAACCCTCTTTTTCAGTTCTGAGTCAGCTGTTACCGACCGGGCGGGACCCGCACCCAAACAGCCAACATCAGTGTGGCAAGCGTATTTTTCTCAACCCGAACCCGCTCTTGCGAGCAAGCCACTTATTCCTGCTTCTTACACGGGGTGCAGAAGGAAAAGGACAGCATTAGAACCGAGACAAATAAACTAGCGGTTTACAATCTAATGACTCCCAAACACCCCTGTCAATAGTGACACAACAAATAAATCAAGCCTAAAAAATTGTATTTATTGATCCAAGGCCGATGAAAGCTGAGTTTCATTGATCATTTCTTATCATGAATTGACTTTTATTAATGTTTTTTTTGGTCACCGGTAGTTGACTATCGCTGATCGCGGGGATAGCATCCGGCTATATGTTAACTGTTAGTTTACAAAACAAGAATGGAGCCTGCGATGAACACAAAGCACCCTCTCTCTCTGGATGACTTCACCGACATCGATAACGCGTGGACCATCCCTGCTCAGTACTACACGTCCGAAGAGATCTTCGAGACTGAAAAAGAAAAGTTCTTTGCCAACTCATGGGTATGTGTTGCTCACGGCAGTGAAGTTGCAGAGAAGAACGCGTATATCACCCGTGAAATCATCGGTGAAAGCCTGGTAATCGTTCGTGGTCGCGATAGTGTTCTGCGCGGCTTCTATAATGTCTGCCCGCACCGTGGACACCAGCTGATGAGCGAGTCCGCAGGCAAGGCCAAAAATGTAATCACCTGCCCTTATCATGCATGGGCCTTCAAGCTCGATGGCAAACTGGCTCTCGCCACCAACTGCGAAAACGTCAACAACTTTGAATCCGACGCCCTGGGTCTGACCTCTTTCCACGTCGTCGAGCATGCAGGTTTCATCTTCATCAACCTGTGCGAAGGCGAACCCCAGCCGATCGAAGAGCAGCTGCCGGGCCTGGCAGACAAAATGAACGAGGCGTGCAGCGTCATCAAAGACCTCAAACTGGCCGCACGCTTCGTCAGCCACACGCCGGCAAACTGGAAGACCATCGTCGACAACTACATCGAGTGTTACCACTGCCCGACCAACCACGTCAGCTTTGCCAGCTCGGTTAACGTGGATGTGTACGAGCACCAGCTCAACGGTAACTGGACCGTCCAGATCGGAGAAGCGCGCTCTTCCGAATCTTCCTTCCAGGTCGACGAGTCGGTCACCGATCCCAAGTTCTTTGGTTTCTGGGTATGGCCGTGCACCATGTTCAACATGCCGCCGGGCGGCGATTTCATGACCGTCATTTATGAATTCCCGGTCAGTGCCAACGAGACTCTGCAGCACTACGACATCTACTTCCTCAATGAAGAGCTGACGGAATACCAGAAGAACCTGATTGAATGGTACCGCGATGTCTTCCGCCCTGAGGACCTGCGTCTGGTTGAAAGCGTACAGCGCGGTTTGAAATCGCGCGGCTACCGTGGTCAGGGCCGCATCATGGCCGACCGTCAGCGCAGTGGCATCAGTGAGCACGGCGTTGCCCACTTCCACCATCTGATCGCCAAGAATCACCTGAGCTAAGCCCATTTATCCGGGGCACTTCGGTGCCCCGCCGAAAGGATGTACCCCATGAACACCCTCACATCCCCTTCACTCTTCCGCCAAGCCTGCTATATCAACGGCCAGTGGGTAGAGGCGGAAACCAACATTGATGTCACCAACCCGGCCAGCGGCGAACGTCTGGGCACCGTACCCAGCCTGAGCGTTGCACAGGTAGAGACGGCTATCGAGCAGGCCCATGCCGCCATGCCGGCCTGGGCAGCACGCACCGCTAAGGAACGCGCGCAGATTATGCGTCGCTGGTTTGATCTGATCGAAGCCAACATTGATGACCTTGGCCTCATCATGACCCTGGAGCAGGGCAAACCGCTGCACGAAGCCAAGGGCGAGATTCGTTATGCCGCTTCCTTTATCGAGTGGTTCGCCGAAGAAGGTAAGCGTATCTACGGTGAAACCATCCCGCAGACCGTCAGCACCAACCGCCTGACCACCATCAAGCAACCGGTCGGTGTCTGCAGTGCGATTACACCCTGGAACTTCCCGGCTGCAATGATTACCCGCAAGGCCGCTCCGGCACTGGCCGCCGGCTGCAGCATCATCATCAAGCCCGCTTCAGAAACACCGTTCACGGCCCTGGCCCTGGCTGAGCTGGCCGATCAGGCAGGCATTCCTGCCGGTGTCTTCAATATCGTGACCGGTGCGTCCCGTGTATTGGGCGAGCAGTTGACCCAGCATCCGATGATCAGCAAGTTTTCCTTTACCGGCTCGACTCCGGTCGGTCGCACACTGTACGAACAGTGCGCTCCTACGATCAAGAAAACCTCGCTTGAACTGGGCGGTAACGCACCGTTCATCGTGTTTGACGATGCGGATATCGACAAGGCTGTCGCCAGTGGCGTGATAGCCAAGTTCCGTAACGGCGGCCAAACCTGCGTTTGCGTCAACCGTTTCTATGTCCACAACGCCGTCTATGACGAGTTCCTGGAGAAATTCACCGCTGCCGTTGCCAAGCTGAAGGTGGGTAACGGACTGGACGCCGATACCGACATCGGCCCCATGATTACCGGCCGCGCCATCGAAGGCATGCAGGCCCTGCTTGACGACGCCCTGACCAAAGGTGCCAGGCTGATCACCCTGGGTAACGAGATCGAGGAACACGGCCAGTACTTCAACCCCAAAGTACTGACCGGCGTGGATCATTCCATGGACATCGCCAACGATGAGATCTTTGGCCCGATCGCGACACTGATCCGTTTCGAGACTGAAGAAGAAGTCCTGCACCATGCCAACAACACCATCTACGGCCTGGCCGCTTATTTCTTCAGCAATGATGTGCGCCGTGTCTATCGTGTTGCCGAAAAACTGGAAAGCGGCATGGTCGGCATCAATACCGGAATCATATCCAACGAGGTAGCTCCATTTGGTGGCGTCAAGCAGTCAGGTCTGGGCAAGGAAGGTTCGCGTTACGGCATTGAAGACTACCTGAAGGTGAAATACCTCTGCGTCGACATCGCCTGAGTTACAACGAGTGAGAATGCGTCATGAATCAGAACAAAATTACCGTCACAGTCAGCCGCGTCGAACAACTGACACCCAACATCAAGCAGTTCGAGTTCACCGCTCCGAATGATGATCTGGGGACGTTCACTGCGGGCAGCCACGTCAGCGTTCACATGGACGAGGTCGGTATCCGCCGGGCCTATTCGCTGACCAGTAACCCTCAACAGGCTGATCGCTACAGCATCGCCGTGCTGCTGGATGAGAACTCCCGTGGCGGTTCGGCCTATATGCATCAGCGTGTATCTGAGGGCGACACGCTGCAGCTGTCACCGGCGGAGAATTTTTTCCCTCTGGTTCATGACGACACCAGTAAGCATGTCCTGATTGCCGGTGGTATCGGCATCACCCCCTTCCTCTCATACCTGTATGAACTGGAAGAAAAGGGACTGGACTTTGAACTGCACTACAGCTTCAGAGATGGTGCCAACGCTGCGTTTGTCGAGGAACTCCGGGAACGCCTGGGTGACCGACTGTTCACCTACGATAACGTCAAATCAGAGCGCCTGTCTGTCGGCCCATTGATCGAGCAGCTGCCGGCCGAAAGCCACGTCTACGTGTGCGGCCCTCAGCCTCTGATTGATGACGTTATCGCCAACGGCAACCGCGTGCTGGGCGAGGCACGTACACACTTTGAGAACTTCGGCGAAGTCGCCAGCAACGGTGATGCGTTTGAGGTGCACTTCCATCGCTCAGGCTTCAGCCTTCAGGTTGGAGAAGGCGAGTCCATACTTCAGGCAATCGAGGCAGACAAGCGCGTCAGCATCGAGTGCCTGTGCCGCAACGGCGTCTGTGGCACCTGTGAAACGACCATTCTGGAAGGTGAAGCCGACCACCGCGATCACTATCTGGACGAAGATGAGCAGGCAGCGCAGGAAACCATGATGATCTGTGTATCCCGCGCCAAGGGTAAACGCCTGGTACTGGATCTCTGATTACTCGAACTCGAACATCAGAAATGGCTGTGCCTGCTCGTCTTCATGATAATGCACGGCCATTTTCCTGCCCTGAAAGCGTGTTTTAACACTCCCCTGTGCCTTCAGCTGATCAAGCAGCTCCCCATTCTTCAGCACGAATTGATACAACAGTGACTGAAGCTCGAGATAACCGATCTTTTCCGCACGGGTTTCATGGTTGGTCGCCAGAATTTCGCCTGCCACATCCGTGAACACGACCAGACACCCCATGTGTGCAAGAAGTGCACGAAACAGGCGGTTGATACCCCGAAGGTGCAACTCTGCTGTTTTGCGCTCGGTGTTGTCCATACTGATACCGACCAGTTTGGTCACCTTGCCGTTGGGCCCTTTTACCCCGGTCGCCCGCGATGTAATCCAGCGATACTGCCCATCATGTCCGACACGGAAGTCCATCTCATGGGCACCGCCCTCACGCATGATCTGCTCATAGCCCTTGGTCAGCTTGTCTCTGGACTCCTCACTCATCAAGGACCAGAAATCGTCGTTGCTGGCGATCTTGACGCCGTAAACCGATTCCACGTTGTCGGAATAGGTGACTTCTCCAGTCAACAGATCCCATTCCCAGGTCACGATCTCAACGTTTTCCTGCATATGTACTTCGTTGATATTCCGCCCTTCGCGTCCCGAGTCACCGTTACCGCCAACGTACTCCCCGTACTTGAGCCAAATCTTGTCGACGTTCAGGAAGCCGGCCAGGTTTTCCAGGTTGTTGTCATCGATCATGCCGCCCTTGGTCCACTTGTTGACCGCCGTGCGTGACACTCCAAGCGCCTTGGCCACCTTGATCTGACTGAACTTTCGCTCCTTCAGAAGCGCAAGCAACCGTTTGCCGAACTCTTCTCCACTCATATCCTTTTTTCTTTCTCCTTTGGGGCTCAAGCCATCTGCTGCTTCAGATACAGCTCCAGTTGCTCAATGAATACTTTCAGGTTGGCACTCGTCCCCATTTGCCGCGTGTAAACGGCAAAGACATCGGCGGGCTGCTGCCATTCAGGCAAGACCTGTATCAACTTGCCTTCTGCCAACTCTTTGCGAATGCTCCAAATCGAGCGCAGCAGGATACCCTCTCCCTTGAGACACCACTCTTTGGCGACATTACCGTTGTTGACGCTCAGCTGACTGTTGGGGATCACCGTGAGCCGCTCCTGACCTCGCTCGATCTTCCATGAGGCCGGGCTATGATTACGCTCGCGAATTGAAATACAGGCATGTGCATGCTCGAGGTCTCGGGGATGTAAGGGGCAACCATGCTTTTCGAGATAATGAGGCGAGGCACAGAACACCCGATAATTGGGTGCCAGCTTGCGGGCAATGAACTGTTCCGGAATGTTGCCGCCCAGACAGATATCAAGGTCCACATTCTCGGTCACGATGTCCACGCTGCGATCGACCAGTCGAAGGTCGATTCCCAGCAAGGGGTAACGGTCCCGCAGCGAGAGAATAAACGGGTTGAGGAATTCAGTTCCGAAACCGGTACTGCAGCTGATACGGAGCAGACCACGGGTTTCCTGACGACAGGCCAGCAGCTCATCCATCATGCCATCGAGATCCTGCAACATCTGGGTGCCTGTACGCAGCACGATTTCACCCTCGAGCGTCAGGTTAATCGACCTGGCCGAACGGTAAAAAAGCGTAAACCCAAGGTTTTCCTCGAGCAGTTTAATACGCTTCGAAATGTAGGCCGGCGAAACCATCAACTGTTCTGCCGCCCTTGCAAAGCTCATGACACGGGCCGCGGTAACGAAAACCTTGATATCTTCAAGCGCAGGAAGCTTGTCCACGTTCTGTAAACCCACAGATTACACTTCGTGCCTACATCTTATCAGAGTAATGCTTAAACTGGTTTACCAAGTTGCCCATTAAGACAATAAAAGGTGTAGCCAATGTCACAATTCAACATCGCCGTCATTCCCGGAGACGGTATCGGCACCGAAGTCATCCCTGAAGGTATCAAGGCGCTGGAAGCCGCGGCGGCCAAGCACGGCGTTGAGCTGAACTTCACCCATTTCGACTGGTCTTGCGAAACCTACCATCGCACCGGCCGTATGATGCCTGAAGATGGCCTGGATCAGCTGAAACAGTTCGATTCCATCTTCCTGGGGGCAGTTGGCTTCCCCGGTGTACCCGATCATATCTCTTTGTGGGGCCTGCTGCTGCCGATCCGCCGCGCCTTCAACCAGTACGTCAACCTGCGCCCAGTGCGATTGTTCGAAGGCTTGCAGTCCCCCCTGGCCAACAAGCAGGCCGGCGATATCGATTTCTACGTAGTACGTGAGAATGTCGAGGGTGAATATTCCAACATTGGCGGGATCCAGTATGAAGGTACTGACGACGAAGTGGTCTCCCAGCAGAGCATTTTCACCCGCAAGGGCACAGACCGTATTCTGAAATACGCCTTTGATCTTGCTCAGTCACGTGACAAGAAACATCTGAGCTCGGCCACCAAGTCAAACGGCCTGTTCCACTCCATGCCCTACTGGGACAGCCGCGTGGAAGCAATGGCTGAACGCTATCCAGACGTGAAGGTGGACCAGTTCCATATCGACATCTTCACGGCCAATCTGGTGCGCATGCCCGAATTCTACGACGTGATTGTGGGCTCCAACCTGTTCGGTGACATCCTGTCCGACCTTGGTCCGGCCTGTACCGGGACCATCGCCATTGCGCCCTCTGCCAACATCAATCCGGAGAAAGAGTTCCCCTCCATGTTCGAACCTGTCCACGGTTCGGCACCGGATATTGCCGGCCAGAACATTGCCAACCCGATCGGCACCGTCTGGGCCGCGGCCATGATGATGCAGCACCTCGGATGCGATGACATGCATGACACCATCATGGGTGCCATCGAAACCGTCATTCGGGACCAGCTCGCCCTGACTCGCGACATGGGTGGCAACGCCAGCACTCAAGAACTGGGCCAGGCAATTGCGGACATCATTCGCGCCTGACCCGGAAGTCAACCTGAGGCCGCATTCGGCCTCGCGCATGAGTTCTTGCGGCCTCCCCTTCCTGCAAGAGCTCATGCGAGCGAAATCGCTCACCGAAATACCATAATAACAATTGGAAAGATGACCAAATGAAGAAACTACTCGCTGCATGTACTTTGTTGGCAACCGCTGCTCCTGCCTGCGCCGTACCCATCGCCGACACCGGTATTGATGTCTATGGCAGCCTGCGCATCATGCTGGAACAGAAAAAAGACAGTGACGACACCGAGTACAAGGATGCGTCCTCACGTGTTGGCATCAAGGGCGCTTACGCGCTCGACGAATATCTGAGTGCCTTTGCCAAGTATGAAGTCGCACTGGATCTGGGTAACGATGGCGACACCGTTGGCGACATGCGCTATGGGCATATCGGTCTTACCGACACCCGCTATGGCACGCTTGCCCTGGGCAAGGTCGACTCTCCCTTCTACGAAGCGGTTGGCGTCGCCGCCGACTACATGTGGTGGAATTCGGCACCGGTCTACTACACACTGGATGGCGTTCTGAGAGTCCGTGAGTCCGTCTATTACAGCAGCCCCGATCTGAATGGCGTCAAGCTGAAAGCTCTGTATCAGGTCGACGACGAAGACAACACCCATCAGGAACAGACTCAGCTGGGTGCCACCTACAGTACCGGCAACCTGACTTTGGGAGCCGCATACACAGGCACCGAGGGAGGCGATGACCTCTATGGTCTGTCAGCCTACTATTCGGGTGAAGGATTCTATATCAACGGCGCTTACCTGGATCGAGAAAACGCCGGCAAGGGTATCGATGCGATCCTCGGCATCCCGTCCGGCAAGAACCTGTACACCCTTGGCCTGTCCGAATTCTCCGCCGACGACAATAGCGGGGACTTTACGGCTGCCATCCTGGCGTACCAGCGCACCCTGCACGAGAAAGTGCTGGTATGGGCTGAATTCATGGCCTGGGACGGCAGTCTCTACGGCGTTGAGGACTCCAACCAGCTGAACGTGGGTATCAATTTCAATTTCTGATACCCCTGCGCCCCCCTTTGCGGGTGCCTCACAAAGCATGACTGTTCCCGGCTTTACCGGGAACAGTCATGACTTCAGGCGCAATGAAAACCCTCTCCGTAAAGCCTTTCTTTAGCTCGAACGCACCTTGCCTCTTGACCAGGATCTCCAGGCCGCGATCAGCGCGTAGCCGCTACAAAGTATGAAGGCGATCTCCAGCAAGCGCATCAGCGCAGGAAACTGTTCCGGCACCAGCTGAGCGTTGCCGATCAGCAGGTTAAAGAGGAACACCACAACCGCCATGCCCAGCATATTGCCAAGCGTGCGCGAGATATTGAGCAAGGAGGAGGCAATACTCAGTTTGTCATGAGGCACGACGCTCAGGGCACCGTTGTTATTGGGCGAGGAAAACAGCCCAAATCCGGTTCCCATCACCAGCAGCGCAATCACAACCTGGGTCAGGCCACTCTGCTGGTCCAGCAGCGCAAGAATCAGAAATCCAATGGCAAACAGCACACACCCCAGGGTGGCCGGGATACGGGGTTCCATACGATCCGACAAGCGCCCGGCCAAAGGTGCCAGTATTGCCATCATCATGGCCTGCAACAGCATCAACTGCCCGGCCTCCGCCGGAGAAAGTCCGCGGATATACTGCAGGTAAAGGCTCAGCAGGAACTGCAAGGGATAGTTGGCTGCATACATGAGAAAACTGGCCTGTATGGAGCGAAAGAAGGTCAGGTTCTGCACCATTCTGCGTGGCCGGATCAACGGATAGGGGCAGTGTTCCTGCTGGTAGATAAAACCCGCCAGCAACAGTAATCCGGTTAATGCCAGCAGACCGCCCATCAGCCCGGGCAGTTCAGAAAGCCCAACAAACAAGAGACTCGAAGCGACAATAAACAGCAGGCTGCCAACCCAGTCCAGCTTTTGATCATGCTGCCGCTGGGTTTCACGAACATGAATGGCCACCAGCACCGCGCAGAGCACCGTCAGTGGCAAGGGGGCAACAAAGACGGCATGCCAGTTCCACCACTCAGTCAACCAGCCTCCGATGGGTGGACCGCAGGTCAATCCAAGGTAAACAGATGTTGAGGTCAAACCAAGCGCCATCCCCCGCCCGTGCTGGGCAAACACCTGGGACACAATTGCCATGCCGGTGCCGAACACCATGGCACCTCCAATGCCCTGTAGCAGGCGCATCAACAGCAGCCAGCCAATATGGCTGACCCATATTACGACGAGAGAACTCAGTGCAAACAGCAACAGCCCGCACAAAAACACCTTCTTGCGACCGATCATGTCGGCAATGCGACCGGCCGGCAGCTGGAGTGCGATAGCGCCCAGCAGGTTCATGGTCGGAATCCAACTGACCAGTACCGCGTCGGCCCGCAGATCTGCCGCAATGGCTGGCAGGGCCACATTAACCGCCGACATGCTCATCGGCATCAGGAAGGTCGCAACACAGATACTGATCAGTGCCAACCAGCGTGTGGAGGCTGAAGAGTAGACATCATTTGGATCAGCGGTTGTCATCCTGGCCCCCGGTTTCTATTGGCGTGACAGGGACATTCTAATGAGTGCAGCAAAAAAGTGTAATAACTGTTACGCCAGTAACAAAAAAGCCGGGGCACAAGCCCCGGCAAGCACTTCCGTAGCACAGACTGGAAAGTGAGATGATGCAGTGATCAGCCGCGGCTGATGCTGAGCAATTGTGGCTGGGTGTACTCGAGCAGACCTTCTTCGCCAAATTCAACACCCACACCCGACATCTTGCATCCACCGAAGGGGCAGTGGGGCAGGACTTCTGCGTGGTTGTTGATCCAGGCAGTACCGCTCTCAAGACGCGTCGCCACGGAACGCGCCTTTTCAATATCCGATCCCCATACGGATCCACCAAGACCGTTGACGTTGTCGTTGGCCATGGCAATCGCGTCTTCAAGATCCTTGTAAACAATTACCGGCAAGACGGGGCCAAACTGCTCCTCGTCGACCAGACGCACGCCATTGCTGACGCCTGCTACAATGGTCGGCGGGTAGAAGTAGCCGTTACCGGCCTGAGCCTCACCACCACAGAGCACACGTGCCCCGTTGGCCTTGGCGTCTTCAACCAGCTCAATCACCAGGTCCAGCTGGGCCTTGTTCTGTACCGGACCAAAGGTCACGCCAGCTTCCAGGCCGTTACCGACCACCTGTTCGTTGGCGATGGCGCTCAAGCGCTGACACACCTCTTCATACTGAGACTCGTGCACATAAAGACGCTTGAGCGCGGCACACGTCTGTCCCATGTTGAGGAAAGCGGTCTGGAAAATGCCCGGAAGCGCACGATCAAGATCGGCATCCGGCAGCAGGATACCGGCATCATTGCCGCCAAGCTCCAGCGTCAGGCGTTTAAGGTTATCGGCAGCCTTGCGCATGATGTCCTGCCCGGTCGGAGTGGAGCCGGTGAAGACAATCTTGTTGATACCCATATGCTGTGTCATCGCACGACCAATACCGCCCTCACCCGTCACGATGTTGATCACGCCCGCCGGCACGACCTGATTGATCAGCTCAATCAGTTTCAGGGTGCTGAACGGCGTGAACGAAGACGGCTTGGAGACAACAGTGTTACCCGTACGGATGGCCGGCATGATGTGCCATACCGCGATCATCAATGGCCAGTTCCAGGGCGTGATGGAGCCCACGACACCCAGAGGCTTGTGGTGAAGTTCGGCGAGGCGGGCCTCACTGTCTTCGATAACTTTCACCGGAATATCCAGATCGGCGGTATAGCGTGTCCAGTTGATAGCGCCACCCACTTCCATCTGTGCCAGTGCCAACGGCTTACCCTGCTCCAGAGTGACCAGTTGTGCCAGCTCGTCCGCATTCGCCTCGATCAGATCCGCAATGCGATGCAACATCGCCTTGAGTTCAGCATCGGGGGTATGCTGGAAGGTTTTGAATGCGGCGCGAGCCGCAGCAACGGCGGCATCCACCTGTTCCGGAGAAGCGGCAGGACAGTGTGCAAAAGCGTCGCCTGTTGCCGGATTGATCACCGGAAAGGCTTCACGCTCACCGGCGACCGCCTGACCATTGATAAAAAGAGTCGATACCGTCTGCATCTCGGGATCCTTAGTTCATAATGGGTGCTGCCGGCGTCCGCTGCCGACAGCCCCGGGTTAACGCTTAGTCAAATCAGAACGGCACGATGGCAATCATCTGTGCGTAGACATTGGTGTCGTCATTGCCAACCTGAGTACCACCATTAGCGGCGCTGTTGTCCGGCGAATAGAAACCGATCAACGGGCTGACAATCAGGTTCGGGGTCACGACCCACTCGGCATAGAGGTCGATTTCCTGACCGTTAACACCGCCAGCATCGCCAGTGAACGGGTTAGCCGCGTCGCTGAAGTCAAAGAACAGCGCACCAATGCTGAGCATTTCGGTCGGAGAAGCCTTGATACCAATGTGGTGCACATCAGCAGCAGAGTTGAACGGACCGGCATAGTTGGCAGCGACTTCACCCTGGAACCAGGTGCCATAACCACGGCTGAAACCGAAGAACAGCGGATCGAAGCCGGCATCAAAGGTTGAGTAGCGATAGTTCACGCTCGGTGACCAGGGCAGATCAGCAAAGGTCCAGCCGGCTTCAACGTACCAGGCATCGGCGTCAGTACCGGTAGCGTCGCCCTGATCCTGAGTGACGAACTCACCGGACAGGAACAGGTTTTCGACGCCTGCATTACCCTGATAGCGCAGACTGACTGTCTGCTGGCCGTCACGATAGGTATAGTCGAGAAGATTTGCCAGCTGGTCATTAACCTCCAAACCTTCGATGTAAGTCGCCCCAATCGTGCCTTCCGGCATCACATACTCGACATTGATCCCCGCCAGCTCCATCTCAGCCTGAATCCTGTTGTCGGATTCAAGCCAGAAAAGGTCGCCTCGCAGGCCTTCAGAACCACCCAGACGGACAATCGCGGTACGATCAAAGGCCTTGCGCGCCGCCAGCCAATAGGCACCACCGCGATCAAGATCTTCTCCCAAAACATCACTTATACCCTGACCAGCATTCAGAGAATCACCGTTGATCAGGAAGCCGTCACCGATGGCAAACTGCTGACGACCAAAGGAGATATCCAGACCATCCTGACCCAGTGCCGGAATCAGGTTACCGGAGCGCCAGCCGACGTAAGCATCTTCAAGGTCGGTTTCACTCTCGTTACCGGACGTAAAACCGCCGGCGTCGCCATCACCCCAGGTAGCCGAGCTGATCAGGTTCAGACCTGCATATACGCTGGCACCGGACTCAGCGTAGGCATGGCTGCCCGACAGACCGTATTTGATGTAACCTTCACGCCAATCGGCACCACCTGTATCGCCATCCAGCAGATAGTTCTCCTCGCTGGAGAACACGCCAAAGACAGCTTCGATATCCAGGTTCAGCTCTGAGCCGTCCTGAGAGTAAAGGTTGTAAGCCGAGGCTGGAGCGGCAATGGCTGCTGCCACAGCTGCGCTCAGCAGGTATCCGGAAGTACGACGTACGATCTGTTTTTTCATGGGCATTATCCCTCAAGAATGGCAGGCCGATCAGCTGAATGCCTGAAACTGCCTGAGTGCTGTTATTCCTATCTGTCTAAGCATAGAACACGGCTGTAAACCAGTTACGCACTGGATGTAGGAACTTGTGGCAGTTTGTAACAGCATGTAACACAGCCGCGCCCCGGCTGGCCGGGGCACAGCCCTCCTTTCTAGAAGAAGGTTTTTGTGTACTCGGCAATCACGCGGATGTCTTCCAGGTCACCCACGCCACCGATCTCGACATCGGCATAGCGCAGCTGGAAACTGAGATCCTTGAGCGGCCCGGTCTGCAAAACGTACTTGGTCTCAAAGTCGAATTCGCTGTCCTCATAACGAACCCCACCCTGGGTGTAGTCGCCCTCGGTGTAGCGTCCCATCATGCTCAACCCGGGTACTGCAGAAGAGCTGTAGTCCACTCGAGCCTGCCAGGAGTCCTGGTTGGCATTGTAGAAGTCCAGAATCTGTACCGAGTTCCATGACCAGAGTACGGAACGATCATTATTGAAGCCATCCCAGCTGGGTTCATAAAGGTCATCCCCAACCGTCTGCCAGGACAGGGTATATTTCAGGTCTCCCTGCTTGTAAGCGACCGCCAGGTTGCTCAGGTAGGTATCCAGTTCACCATCTGCACCGGGATCATCCGCCAGATTGGAACCATCACCGACTTCCTTGGCCATGTAGTGGTAGGCATCGAACAGCAACGTGCCATCACCCAACGGCATGCCATAACTGGCATTGATGAACGTCTGGCGCTTGGCGTCCGCCAAATGACCGTGTGACAGGTGCAGGGCCAGGCCGTTTTCGAATTCATAGGAGCCACCCAGAATGGAGACTGCATCACCGTCCGCTGTGTATTCCTTGAAAGTGTTCTCGCCTGTGGTGGACACTTCATCCGAATAGATACCGTACAGGCTCACACCGGCAATGGAACCGTCCAGCTTGATCGCACGACGCGTGCTTGGCTCGGAACGCCCATCTGTATCCGTCATCAACGGGGACACGATGCGCATGCGCCCGGCACGAAGATGCCAGTCATCACCCAGCTTCAACTTGATATTCGCCTGACCCAGCTTGGAGAAACCGTCCCCATCCTCATCCAGAAGAGGAATTCCGGCTGTATTTTTGGCAGCATGCAATTTGAGTACGGCATACAAGGACCCATCGAAGCCAATGAGATCGTTGAAATAGGGAGAACGGTAGTCCAGACGGATGGCCTGGCTCATCTCTTCACTATCCTGGGGGCCAAAGTGACGATCAACCTGCCCGTAATGAGTTCGGAAAGTAACGGACAGATCGTGATCCTGGGCCATGACCGCCGGGGCCGCCAAAAGAGTGCCAATGACCGGCGCCAAAGCGGCTGTTTTGATGATTTTTGTTTTCATATTGAACGACTCGAAATGATTGCAGTTAGGGGGCCGAAATAACGGGAGGCCAGATCTTCCGCCCTCCCGATGAGCCGGATCAGTAGCCGCTCACCCAACTCGGCAGAATCACGTTGTTCTGCTCGGCATAGGCTTCCCAAACCTGTTTCAGCTCCGCAAGCTTCTGCGGGTTTGCTGCACTGAGATCGTTGCGCTCAGCCACATCATCCTTGAGGTTGTAAAGCGCCCACTCGTCCGTTCCCCAGGGCTTGGACAGATGCACCAGCTTCCAGTCCCCTTTACGAATGAAACGCTTGCCGAAGAGTTCTCCACCCAACACACGTTCGCCAGCTTCAGCTTTGCCGTTCAGCACCGGGATCAGCGAAAGCCCAGAAACAGGCTCAACTTCTCTGCCTTTGTACTCATCGCCCGGGTGTTTGACCCCGGCCAGCTCCAACAGAGTAGGAGTAACATCCTCGACCGCAGCAAGACTGTCGTTGATCGCGTTGGCTTGAACACCCGGGGCCTTGATAATTGCGATAGAGCGGGTGCCACCATCTGTCGGGAACCCCTTATGAAGCTTGAAGGCCGGAGCTCCAGCCCAAGCCCAGTTGGGTCCATAAAGGGTATAGGAGCCGGGACGTCCCATCTGCTCGTAACTGAAGTCGTTTGTCTCATCGATGGTCTTGCGGATCTTCGGAAACTGATCGGCAGGCCAGGTTTCATCGAGATCATGTCCTTCCGCACCATTATCGGACAGGAACACGACGACCGTGTTCTCGTAAAGGCCGTGCTGTTTCAGGTAGTCAAATACACGGCCGGTATGAACATCCATCTCGTCAACCATCGCCGCATACACTTCCATTGCGCGTTTTTCGACCTTCTGCTCTTCCGCACTCAGGCTGTCCCAGGCTCGCCCTTTGGGCGGACGAGGCGCACCTTCGGCATTCGACGGCACCAGCCCCATTTCTTTCTGCTTTTGGAGACGCTCGGCAAAAAGTGCGTCAAAACCGGCGTCATAACGGCCCTTGTACTTCTCGATCGCAGCATCGGGAGCCTGCAGGGGCCAGTGCGGAGCCGTTAAGCTGAGCATGCCGAAGAACGGCGCGCCGTTATCCTTGTCGGCCGCGATATACTCGATCATCTTGTCGGCGTAAAACTGGGACGAATACTTGAAAGTGTCCGGCAGGCGGGTCAACAGCACCCCGTCTTCTGTGTAGGGAGCTTTTGCCTCCGGTGTGGGCGCATAGGCCGGGCGCATATCAGGCCAATGGCTGGCACCACCCACCAACAGAGAGAAAGAGCGTTCAAAGCCGCGGGCATCCGGGGTCTTGCCCTCTCCTCTGCCCAGATGCCACTTGCCACTCAGGTAGGTGTTGTACCCTGCGTCCTTCAGCAAGGTGGCCAGGGAAACCACACGGTTATTCAAATATCCCTCATACCCTGGCTTACCTTCCTGGTTCGGCGCCATCTCTTCAGCCATATTGCCAAGACCAGCCTTGTGCGGATCGACACCGGTCAGCAAGGCCGCACGCGTAGGTGAGCAGGCGGGTGCGGTATGAAAGTTGGTCATTCGTACGCCGGATTGTGCCAAAGCATCCAGATTTGGCGTTTCAATCTCGCCACCAAAACTGCCAAGATCGGCAAAGCCCAGGTCATCCGCAACGACAACAAGGATATTGGGCTTTTGAGGGTCAATGGAGGCAGCCTGCAGCTGCTGGCTGAAAGTCAGGCTTGCGGCCGAAGCGGCCGTCACCATGGCAAGGGAAAGGAGCTTGCTATTCATCATCAGGTTACCACTGTTATCCGGGCCATACCGACTGCCATGCAGCCGTGAGGCTCAGCCATTTATTATTGTTGGGGGCTACATCAGGAGCACTGCCTAACGCCCCCGAACACTGATAACTCTAGCTCAAGAAAGACAAAAACATTTAGTTAATATGTTAATTGATGTAACAGGTTGCAACAGGATGCGCTTTTTGGTTTACATATTAAGTATTAACCCTATCCGCTGCCAAAACAGCCGATTAGTTTCTCATCAGAGCACTCAAACCGGCCCTTGCCGCATACTCTGGAAACGCCTGCTGGAGTTCAGAAAAAACGATGCGGGCCTGCTGTTTATGCCCGGTGTGATAGAGAGCCAGTCCATAACGGTAGCCGAAATCGGGATTGTCTCGCGCGCCGGACCAGGCCGCTTTGAGATCGCCCAATGCCTCGGGCAACTGCTTCTGTTGAAGCCGGGCAAGGCCTCTCACGTGCAGTAGAGTTGCGTTGCCCGGCAGGGCTTCAAGACCGTTGCCGAGCAGTATCACGGCCTCCTCGAAGCGCCTCTGGCCTCGTAAAATATCACTCAGCAGTACGAATGCAGGAACATAGGCGTCATCCATCTCAATGGCCCGCCGCAAATCCCGCTCTGCCGAATCAATCTGCCCCTGCCACATGGCATAACGTGCACGCAAGGTGCGCCCGGAGGGGCGATCGGCCTGCAGGTCAAGATAGGCTTCATACTCTTCACGTACATCCCCCACATCCCGCGGGAGAGCATTCATGCCCTGCAGGGTTTCGAAGGCTGACAGGCGAACACTCAGTGAGCTATCCCCCAAGCCGAAAGCCGCATAGGGCACCAGTAAGGTCGGCTCCAGAGTGGCGGCCGTTTTCCAGGCACTGGTTCGCAAAAGACTTTTGGGTGACTGCAAATGCTGCAGAATTACGTTGGGCGCCGCGGCCGACAACCGCGCCCCCTGCTGCTCGAGCAACGTTGCGCGGTGCAGGTCTGCCTGACGGCCATCCTCAAGAAACGCAACCATGGCCGGCAGTTCAGCCTGTTGCACATCCAGCCATTCTGACCGCTCAACGTGTTCGGGCCACAGGCGCTGTACCTGATTGATCGACCATTGGCGATCAGCATCCTGATGACAGGCCAGACAGGGATCAGGACTCTCCGCACGCTGAGCTGCACGAGGATTCGGGGTGGTAAAATTATGTTCCCTGCGAGGATCGACCTGCATGTAGGTACGTTCCGGCATATGACAGTCGACACACTGACTGCCGGGCCCACCTTCCTCATGTTGATGATGATCAGCACTGTCAAAAACGCTGCTCTGGTGGCACTGACTGCAGAGCTGGTTGCCTTTTAGAATGGGCTTCGCGGTATGCGGGTTGTGACAGTTGGTACAGACAACACCGGCACGGTGCATTTTGCTCTGCAGGAAGGAGCCGAGCACAAAAACCTCGTCACGAACGCGGCCATCATTGAAATACAAAGGCGCATGCAGGCGTGTCAGCGCATACTGGTCATGCATACGACCATTCGGCTGCACGGACAAACGGGTACGCAGCGAGTGACATCGCCCGCAGGTTTCAATCTGCGCCGCGGATGATTCAGGGCCGACATGCTGAGGCTTTCGGTCCCTTGTTCCGGGTACCCAGCTGCCCTTGGGTGCAAGATCCTCACCCGCGGGGAGACTCTTCCCCTGCTCCGCCGCAGCAGCATGAGCCTGTGCACGACTATGGCAGGCACTGCAACTGACGCTGATCTGATCAAAACGGGTTGAAAAGCGGCCTGTATCAGGCTGGTAACCCTTAATGAGACCGGTGCTGTGACAGTCGGCGCACATGCTGTTCCAGTTCTGGTAAACCCCACGCCAGTGCAAACTGCTCCCGGGACTCTGATGGTCGGGGTCATCCAGGCGAAACCAGCGCTGTCCCCCTTCTTCGGCATCCCTGGTATCCCAGGCTATATTCAGTGCCTGCAGTTTCCCGTCACCTGTATCAATCAGGTATTGCTGCAGAGGATAAATGCCAAAAGCATATTTGACCTGCCAGATCTGGCTGTCATCAGCCTCGGTCAATTTGATCTTGTAAACACCGTCTTCACTGAAGAAGTCGGCTTTCAACCCTTCATCCGTAAAATGACCCTGTACGAAGTTACCCAGTATCGTCTCGGCTGTAGCCACTTGCATTGAAACCGAATGCTGAGACTGCTGCCACTGCGCAGTTTCCTTGGCGTGACACTGTATACACAGAGTCGACTCCTCAGCATGAACCAAAGACACCAACAGATACCCCAGCAACAACAGCAGCGGTTTATAACCCGAGATCATGCACCAAACCTTTCATTCAAGAGCAACGATATGCTGAAAGTCGATGATAGCATCGGCGATATAGTTAACATATAAACTATATTGTTTGAGATTTATTGATTAAACGAATCCAGTCAACCTGCGGACCAGGTGGTTTGTCATTCAATGCCGAGAACTTTCATTCTGCGATAGAGTGTCGCACGGCTGATGCCCAAAGCCTTGGCTGCTGCCGCCACCTTGCCGTCGTGCTGACTCAGAGTCTCACGGATGAGGGCTTCCTGAGTTTCCTGCAACGTGCCTTTTCCAGCAGGAAGGCTGTCCAGCTCGTCAAGGAAATCATCACTCAGGTGCTCTTCAGTCAAGACGGACTCATCCGTTTCCATGAATGCCAGTGCCACTTTCAGCACCGTTTCCAACTGGCGGAAGTTGCCTGGCCAGCTGTAGTCGGCCAGCCTTATTTGCAGGTCCGGTTCTATGGCAACATCGGCACGTCCCAGATGCTTGAGCAGCCGTTCGCACAAACCGGCAAAATCCTGACGCTCACGCACTGCAGGCAGACGTACACACACACCGTTAAGCCGATAATAGAGGTCCTCTCGAAAACGACCTTCCGCCACCATCTGCTTGAGATCCCGATGCGTTGCCCCGATCAGCGCGATATCCAGCGTCACTTCCTCTCCGCCACCGAGAGGCGCCACCTTGCGTTCCTGCAGAACCCTCAGCAGCCGCGCCTGAAGAGACAACGGCATATCGCCGATCTCGTCCAGAAACAGGGTTCCGCCATTCGCCTGCTGAAAACGCCCGACCATGCCACCCTTGCGGGAACCGGTAAAGGCACCTTCCCGATACCCGAACAGCTCGGATTCGATAAGGCCTTCAGGAATGGCGGCACAGTTAACGGCGACGAATGATTTTTCCTTACGTTCACCGGCATCATGGAGCGCTTTGGCCGCGACTTCCTTACCACTACCGGTCTCGCCACTGAGGAGCACCGGGATATCCTGTTTCATCGCTTTTGCGGCCATACGCATGGCGCGCTGCAAACGGGGTTCTCCCGTTGCGAAACGTTCCAGGGGATCAGAATTCGGTAACGGTGAAGAGACAGAGGGAGGCCGTACAACCGGAGCAACCGGCAGCAGTCGGTTGGGAAACTGTAACAGTTCGCAGTAAAGCTCACCGCTTCGCGTCTGTACCGAGGCAATACGCTGACGCATGCAGGTACTGAGCAGAAGTCCTACGCTTTGACCGACAAGCTCATCAATGGTCTTGCCTACTATCAGCTCGCGTCCACGACCCAGCAGTTGGCACCCCTGCTCATTGATCGCCAGCAGACGCCCCTCTTCATCCAGTGCGACCAAACCCTGCCAGGCCGAGCGCAGATATTGCTGGCGAGTATGGAAGGCCAGCACGATCCGGTTCTGGTATTGGCTGGTAAAGAGTCGTCCTTCTATGTTGCGTGCCGCCAACTGGATAACCCCCAGCGTATCCTGCGGCTGACTGTTGTGGCCTACGCGAGTCAGGTCCAGCACACCCATCAGGTGACCATCGGCATCAAACAGCGGAGAAGCCGTACAGGAGAAATGGGCAACTTTATCGAGGAAGTGTTCCTCTTCATTGATCAGCACCGGACGGTGCTCGATGACGGCGGTCCCTACAGCGTTGGTGCCGCGATTCGCTTCGCTCCAGGACACTCCCTGTCGCAACGCAAGCTGCCGTGAAGGGGTTATCAGATGATCGCTTCCCTCCAAAGCCAGGATGCGCGCATCGGCGTTGGCCAGCATGATAAGTCCCTGGTCACCAAACTGGTGCGTCAGCTGCTCGATTTCGGGCATCGCAACCTGAACCAGCAATTCATGCTGCTCTTTAAATGCCTTCAGATCCGGAACTTCGTCGATGATGTCACCGTGGTCGCCGGAACAATCCAGCCCTGCCTCCAGGCTTCGGCGCCAGGAAGCCTCGATCTCATCGCGCAGGTAACCGCTGGGCAACTCACCTTCAGCTTGAAGACGCTCACGCGCAATGCGTGCCGCCTGAACAGGATCACTGATGAGATCCTGACGTAAACGGGGTGCCATAATGTCGGCCTCTTTATTTTTATTTTCCCGATAGTGCAAGGACATTAAGCTCACTCCTGTATACGTCAAACACTACCCGGGTGCAAATATCCCGGCGTCTGCCTACACTCTTAGCAATATTCTTTAGCAATATCCGGACCAAGGATTAAACGAACTCGAATGCGTATGTCGCTGTCACAAAAAGATGAGAAAAGAGTTCACTGATCAAACGGAGGATTCATGTGGAATCGATGCGGTGTTTTGATCTTGCTCTTGATGCTGGGAGGCTGTGCGTCCTTGCCGGATGAGCTGCGCCCGATCAACGAGCAGGCTCTGTTGCCCTTCAGCGAAGCCTTGCATATGTCTCCTCCGGCTGAAGCGCGCTGGGGTGGCGAAATTGCGTCTGTGCGCAACCAGCCGGACGGCAGCGTGGTGGAGGTGGTGCAGTTTGCATTGAATACCAGTGGTCGTCCCCTGAAGAGTGATATAAGTACAGGACGTTTTCGCATCAGGATACCGGGCTTCATCGACCCGGCGATCTATGCCCCCGGCCGACTGGTCACAGCGCTGGGCAGATTTACGGCCATCGAGCAAGACAAGGTTGGCGAACAGCCTTATGCCTTTCCGGTTCTGGAAACCGGCACAATTCACCTGTGGCCTGAAATCAAGGATCCGCCCGAACGCTGCGATTGTGATCCTTTCCTGCACAGCCCCTTCATGATGCGGCCCATTATTCTGGTGCCCAACAGGAACTGAAAAAAGGGGCAGCGAAGGCTGCCCCGAATGTGAAAGGGAGAGGGTCTAGCCTTCAGTTTCAGAAAGGCACAATTGCGATCACCTGACCGTAAACATTGGTATCGTTATTGCCGATCTGGGAGCCCTCGTCAGCAAGGCTGTTATCCGGCGTGTAAAAGCCGATCAGCGGGCTGATGATCAGGTTCGGCGTAACCACCCACTCGGCATAAAGGTCGATCTCCTGACCGTCCAGTGCGCCAATGCCGGCACCGGTGTCACTGAAATCAAAGAACAGGGCACCCAGGCTCAGCATTTCGGTTGGCGAGGCCTTAATGCCGATGTGGTGCACGTCAGCATCGGAGTTGAACGGACCCGCGTAGTTGGCCGCCACCTCGCCCTGGAACCAGGTGCCATAACCACGGCTGAAGCCGAAGAACAGCGGATCGAAGCCCTCATCGAAAGTGGCATAACGATAGTTCACACTGGGTGACCAGGGCAGATCGGCGAAGGTCCAGCCCGCTTCGACGTACCAGGCATCACCATCTTCACGGCTGTTGTCACCCTGATCCTGAGTCACGAACTCACCGGACAGGAACAGATTCTCGACCCCGGCATTACCCTGATATCTCAGACTCAGGGTTTTCTGGCCGTCACGGTGAGTTAACCCCATAACGTCTGGGTCCGCATATTTTTCGTCGACATCCAGACCTTTGATGTAAGCAAGTCCGAAGGTGCCTTCAGGGATCACATACTCGGCATTGATACCGGCCAGCTCGGTCATCGCCTGAGCGGGGTTATCGGATTCGATCCAGAACAGGTCGGCTCGCAGCCCTTCAGAACCCCCGATACGGGCGATCGCAGTGCGATCGAACGCCTTGCGTGCGGCCAGCCAGTAGGCACCACCCCGGTCAAAGTCGTAGCCGCCACCATTAAGTGCATCACCCAGGTTCAACGAATCACCGTTGATCAGGAAGCCGTCACCAATCGAGAAGTTTTGACGGCCAAATGACAGGTCCAGGCCATTCTCGCCCAGAGCCGGTATCAGATTGCCTGAGCGCCAGCCCAGATAGGCATCTTCAAGGTCGGTGTCACTTTCGTTACCGGACGTAAAGCCGCCGGCATCACCGTCCCCCCAGGTGGCCGAGCTGATCAGGTTCAGGCCGGCATAGACACTGGCACCCGAATCATAGGTATGGGAGCCGGACAGGCCATATTTGATATAGCCTTCCTGCCAATCGGAGCCGCCTGCTTCTGTCTTGGCACCCAGGCCATAGTTTTCTTCACTGGTGAAGACACCCAGTATCGCCTCGATATCGAGGTTAAGCTCGGTGCCCTGTTCGCTGTAAAGGTTGTAAGCCGATGCCTGCGCCGACATTAGAGCTGCAACGGTGGCAGCCAGAATCATTTTTTGCATCAAGTTTCTCCTTAGGCCCTGTCAAAAGGGCCCGGACTTATCGTCCGGGCAAACCCGGTCAGGCTATGAGTGCAGACAGGGGATGATGAAAGGTTTGTGGGGACCCATTAACGTATGAATACCTGAGATGTCGAGATCGCCATATCACCGCCGGGCAGCGGAATATTGCCCAGTTTTTCCAATGTATCGGCATCGTAGACAGCCACATCGTTGAAGGTACCGGCCAGATAGATCTTGCTGCCTTCATGGTTGCTGGCGATGCAATAGTAGGAATGATCCAGCTCGGCAGCTGCCACCAGTTCCTTCTTCTCGATGTCATATTTGGCAAGACGGTTGAGCACGCCATAGACGATGTTGGGATCCTTGGGCGAGAGAATGCCGGAGAAATAGATCTCCGTAATCGGTCCGAAGTCCGTGGTTTGTGTCTCACCGGTTTCAAGGTTCACGTTCATGAAGCCGTAGATCCAGTCAGCGGTATCCAGATTGTAGGTTTCATCCTGGAACTTCGCTGTTGTGTACAGGATGGTGAAATCCTTCGAGGGAGACTGGATCGGCCAGGCGTTCAGGACATCCGGCGGTGCGTACAAGGGGCGCTGCCAGCTGCGGCTCGGGATCGCCACGTCAACATCGCCAGTCTTGACGTCTACCTTATAGATCTCGGCACCGGCCATATAAAGCGTGCCGTCCTCACCGGTCTGCATGACAGTCACCTGCCGCGGTGACGGGAAGGTACGAACCGGCTTGGCGTTCAACCCCGCACTGGTGTCATAGACTGCCAGTCGGGACGGCTGGACCCGGTAGTGGTCCCGGTTGAGCATGGTCGGATTCTGCACCGCATAGAGTTCCTTGCCATCGGCACTGATGGCAAAGGAGAAGATCGCCTTGGTGCGCTCATTCTGCTGCAAGGACATGGCTGCGTGGAATGTCACTTCACAGTTGTCCAGGTTGACGCCGTAAATGTCCTCGTAGTGGTTATTGAGGATGTAGGCGGTTTTGCCATCCGGCGCCATCTGGGTCACACCGGGACCGAAGGCATCCGGCAGCTCGCAGCTCTTGTAGAGTGAGTCGCTCTGCAGGTCAATGACGTGCATGTTGTTGGGGTAGTTGGCCACCACCATGTATTCATGGCCTTCTTCCAGCGCCGGCCCCTTGGCCAGCACACTGCCGGACAGTGCCGTCCCCAGAACCAGAGCGGCCGCGGGCATCAGTGATGAGAGTCGTTTCTTATCCATTATCAGGTCACCTTCGGCTTAGTTCTTGTCTTTCGGGAACACGGTCCCCAGGTTGCGCCAGTCCTCTTTCGAGTTCATCGCGTCCTTGTTCCAGTCCGGATAGGTGTTCATCATGTCCGGCACCTGTGCTGGCCACCAGCAAGGGTCAGCGCAGCCATAGAGATCGGCTTCCATTGGCTGGCACAGGGAGGTCACGCCACCAAAAGCATCGATTTCCCAGCCCGGGTCGGTGGTCGCGGTGCACCCCGCGAGAGAACTCATGGCCACGACCTCTTCCACGCTGTCATCGGCCACGGCCTGGCTCAAGAGCTGAGCCTTGTTGTTGATCGCTTTGAGATGTTTCATATCAGTGCGCCCTCCGAGGCGAGATGAACTGGTCAATGAAGGCGGGATTAGCCGCCATGATGCGGCTGTAGACTTCGATGCCGAAATCCACCCAGTCCCGCATCAGGTCGCAGTAGTGGTAGGTCGGATGGGTCGGGTCTCCGTAGCGGGCATAGCTCTCGTGATAACAGCCGCCTGAACAGAGATTACGAATCCGGCAGCTGGCACAACCGGTGTCGGTACGGTCCAGCCGTTTGGACAGGAAATCGCCCAGTTCCACCTGCTGTACGCCACTCTTCACATTGCCGAAGGTTGGCATGTCGGAACCGGTAAAGCGGTGACAGAGATTGAGGCCGCCCTCGTGATCCACGGCCAGCATCTTGAGACCGGCCCCGCATGGCAGTGCTTTTTTATGCCCTTCATGCAGGTCGGTGATCAGCTGGTGCATGTTGGAGAAGCCAATATTGCGATGCTCCAGCGCGGCTTCCAGGTAACGCTGTCCCAGTCGCTTCATGCCGGCAAACACCTCGATCAGCTCCTCGGAAGTGAGGTTGTAGCTGCTGATATCACCGGAGGTCACTGGCGCAAAACCGACCTCGGAGAACCCCATCTCATTGAACAGGTGGTCCCAGATCCGCTCCACTTCAGTGGTACCGCGGGTCAACGTAACCCGAGCCCCGACGGGACGAGAGTAATAGCGCTCCAGAAGTCGCAGGGCCTTGCGGCGCACGACGTCGTAGGTGCCCTGACCACCCACCGTGATCCGGTTTTTGTCATGGATCGCTTTGGGCCCATCCATACTGACCGACAAACCGAACCTATGTGCATTAAGCCAATCGATGATCTCATCGGTGAGCAACGTGGCATTGGTGGTCATGACGAACTCCACCTGCTTGCCGAGCTCGGCGAAGCGGCGTTCGCAATACTCCACCATCGCTTCGATCAGCGAGCGATTGCTGAGCGGCTCGCCTCCAAAGAACACCACCGTATAGCGATCCTCATTTGGCGATTCACGCAACAGCATTTCCACCGAGTCGATGGCCGTATGCAGTTCCATCTTGCGTCCCGCAGATGGAATATCGAGATCTTCCTTGTAGCAGTAGGTGCAACTGAGATTGCAGCCTGTGTTAACGTTCAGCACCACCGTTGTCAGCGGAAACTGATCGACCTGGCGCACACCGATCTCGTCGGTTAACGGCCGACCGTCATTGACCAGTTCCAGCGCCAGCAGCTCACGCACCGTTTCCGTGATCTCCTGCGCCGAGAAGCGGCTGCTCAAGCCTGAAACCAGCGACTCGGCCGTTTCGGAACCGCTGCGAAGCCGGTCCAGAATACCCGAGGTCAGGCTGTCCAGCGCAAACAACGAGCTGGATGGAATATGGAACAGCATCCGGGTCTCCCCGACCTGCACCTCATGCAGGTTTTGCTCCACCAGATTGAGTACAGCACCCATATCCGGTCTCCCCTTTCAGATTTCACATCAAGTGCCTGACGGCACCCACCTGAGTTGTTTCATCTCCTCTCATCAGGGGATCGGGGGATTGTTCCAGCGCTGTACGGTGACAATCATCTGACCTTCAGCACTGTGCGTGTCAGCACCATCCTGCACGGTGGCCTGCACTTTCAGGTTACCGGCATTGTTGGTCATCATGCGACGTTCAGGGTTGGGACCGGCTGCCGCCGGAGTGAACACACCGGTTGCACTGTTCATTCGACCTGAGAAATGCACGTCACGGTCGGCTTCTGCAACTTCGTCGAACGGCGCCACGGACCAGGTCGCCGGTACCATACCGATACGATAATCATCGGCTGTACCCGATTTGCCATCAGCACCCGCCGCCCAGGCCTCTGCTTCGAAGCGGGCTTCCACTTTCGGAGTGGAGCCGCCGTTTCCGCCCACACGCGCTACGGCAAACTCAGGCACCACTTTGACGCTGGCAATGCGATCATAAACGGCAAAACGACCACCTTCGGTACTACCCACACTTGGCGTCATCACACCGGATGCATCGCCAGCTGCACGGGCACGCACCTTGATCAGGCTGGAGCTTTCACTGATGACCTCAATGACATCAACACCTTTACCCAGCACCGGCAGACCACTGAGACCGGAACCCACGATGGTGATGTCGGCTTCACTGCCGGCTTTGATATACGCTGGCTGAAGCGCAAGAATGTGGCTGACTCCTGCAGCATCACGTGCCGCGACTACGTCAGCACCCACTTCATCCTTGTCACGCAGGAACATGCGGCCAGATAACTGACCTTCCTTGAGCGCAAACACCTGACGCATTACCTGACCATCAATCTCGACATTGGCGCGCCATTCATAGCCGGTATACACCACGGCCTGGCCTTTACCCTTGAGCGCACTGCCATCGGCATACTGTCCGGTCAACGTCAGAGAATATTCATCCTCGCCTTGTGCGGATGTCACACTCATGCGGGCATTGAAAGCCCCCTTCCCAGGCATATGGCCCGCCAGGGTCCACTCACCCGCCACCGGCGCTTCAGCCTGCTGCTGCCATTGCTCCCAGGCCGCGGAGTCCATCGGCAGGGTTTCTGCCAGCTCAGGGACCATTTTGTTCAAGGCCAGATCCAGCCAGTCACGGTCACGAGCCAGTGCCTGAAATTCGGTTGTCGGCCACTGCCCCAGATGAAAGTGAACCAGGTGCTCCCATTCGGATGCCGGGCGTCGCTGCAGCATGACCCGCGCACCAGAGTGACAGCGTGCACACATTTCAGTGAAATTCTGGGAATCAAAGGATTCGGAAGTATTAAGGCGACGTTCCAGAGCGTAGCGCGCGCCTTCGGTTTCCGAGGGTGCCAGACCCTGACGGTCTGCCAGATACTTGACCAGCGTACGTCGGTCTTCATCGCTGATCTTGAGCCCATGCATGACCTGCATGCGCGCAATGGTCATCAGCCAGCCTTCAGGGGTTTTGCGCTGATGGCTGATGCGACTCCACTGACTTTCTCCCTGCTCGGAATGACACGCCAGACAGTTGTCCTGAATGATCTTCTCTGCTTCGGAAGCAGCCTGGGCACTCTGGGTTGCAAGCGCTACGGCCAGCGCCAGCAAGCCTCCCCCAAAGGGTTTTAGTATTGTTGTTTTCAAGGTCCGACCTCCTTCAGTGGTCATAACTGAGTTTCTCAATGCCGAGACACCCGTTGAGATCCGGGGCATGTTGACTCACTGGGAAGGAAGCACAGCCTGTGCCAGAATGCTTTAATTGCTACAAAACAATAACTTATTTGATTATTTACGACTTTCGACCCCTATTTGCCCCGTGCGGTTTCTGTCTTATTCCGAGACATCCGTTTCAATCTGCGACATCAACGTGAAACACTCTTGCGTCACAGCGCCCTGCAGCTCCCTGCGCAGTAAGCGGTTGTTGAATCAAAAGCAGACAGCTGTCTCAATCTGAGACATCCATATGTAGCCATCAACCACGAACCCGCCACAAGAAATACATTTATTTTCAAAAGGTTAAGATCGATATTCAAAACTGGCACAACCATTGCGATCCATGGCCTACAGCTATCACGATAAAGACAAGAGGTATGCCATGACTGAGTTTTCCCTCCATCCTCACACTCAGGCGTTTATCAAACGTAATCACGCACTGTTGATTGGCGATCAGCGCCTTGGCGGCAGTGATGGCGGCACTATAGATGTCATCAACCCGGCAACCGGCGACAAACTGACTCAGGTTGCTCGAGGCACAGCGGCCGACATCAACAAGGCAGTTGCGACCGCCCGCCGGACCTTCGAAGACTCAGCCTGGAGCCGGATGACTCCGGTGGAGCGTGAACGCCTGCTCTGGCGATATGCTGACCTGATTGAAGCCAATGCACAGTCTCTTGCGGAGATTGAATGTCTCGATAATGGCAAAAGCGCCGCGATCGCTGAAGCCGTGGATATTCAACTTGCCGTAAACTTCCTGCGTTATATGGCCGGCTGGGCTACCAAAATCGACGGCAGCAGTGTAAAGCCGTCTGTCCCCTTCATGCCGGGTGCACAGTTTCATGGTTACACCACACGTGAGCCTGTCGGTGTCGTCGGGGCCATTGTCGCCTGGAACTTCCCACTATTGCTGGCCTGCTGGAAGCTTGGACCGGCGCTGGCCACCGGCTGTACGGTCGTTCTGAAACCGGCTGAAGATACCCCGCTTACAGCCCTTCGACTGGGTGAACTGGCATTGGAGGCCGGGTATCCGGCTGGCGTACTCAATGTTGTACCCGGGCTTGGTCATGATGCGGGCGCGGCCCTGTCTGCTCACCCCGACGTAGATAAGCTGACGTTCACCGGTTCCACCGGTGTCGGCAAAATGATCGGCAAGGCAGCAATGGATCATATGACACGCGTAACCCTTGAACTGGGCGGCAAGTCACCCACCATCGTGCTGGACGATGCTGACCCGCGGGAAGCGGCGGCCGGAGCGGCAAATGCCATCTTCTTCAACCAGGGTCAGGTTTGCTGTGCTGGCTCACGACTCTATGTTCAGCGCAAATTGTTCGACAATCTGGTGGCTGATATTACCGATATAGCGAGCAATATTCGTTTGGGCAATGGTCTGGACCCTGACACCGAGATGGGTCCGCTGGTCTCTGCCGTTCAGCAGCAGCGAGTTCATGGCTTTATCGAGAAAGGTCTGGCGGAAGGTGCACGCATTACGACAGGCGGTGGGACTCAAGGACCCGGTTTTTTTGTTCAACCGACCGTCATTGTCGATGTGGATCAGCGGTCAACATTGGTGCAGGAAGAAATTTTTGGCCCGGTTCTGGTAGCCATGCCCTTTGATGACATCGAAGATGCCATACGCATTGCGAACGATAGCCAGTACGGGCTGGGTGCCAGCATTTGGTCCAACAACCTCTCGGCCGTACACCGCATGGTCCCTCGCATCAAGTCCGGCAGCGTCTGGGTCAACTGTCATACGGCGCTTGACCCCTCCCTGCCGTTTGGAGGCTTCAAGCAGTCAGGATTGGGGCGCGAGATGGGAGCCGCCTGTATCGAGCACTATACCGAAATCAAATCGGTATTGATGAAAGTCTAACCATCAGCTGACAGCGGCAAGTCCGCTGTCAAGTCATCTCAGGCACGACGGTAGCTGCGGATGGTGAACTGCGGCTGGAACCCCATCCGGAGATACAGGGGTTCCCCCGCCGCCGAGGCCTGCAGGCAAAGATACCGGGCTTTGCGAGCCTGCGCTCTGGCCACAAGCATCTGCATCAGTTCACGAGCAACCCCTCGCCCCTGTTGTTCAGGTGACACTCCGACCTGATGCACGCCCAGGATCGAACCTGTGTGATAGACAATTGCGGTCGCGACAGGCACCCCATCCCGGACGCCCCATAAAACCTCAACGTCTGGCTGCTGACGTACCCGGTCAATGATTTCAGCATCGATCTGATAGCCAAAGGCACGACCACAGAGCTCAGACCAGGCGGCTGCCTCATCTGCATTGCCAGGGGTACTCAGCTGTAGCCTGCCGGTATTCGCTATCCTTTCAGCCCCCAGCAAAGGCAAAACCATAGCCCGCTGCTGCAACCCCATTTCAAACCCGGCCGCCAGCAGCCCCTCCTCCAGCTCGGCCGTTTCCACACCGGCCGCCCAGATTGGGCAAAGGTAGCCCTCAGGCACTCTGTCGACGAGAGAAAATTGAACCGAGTCATTTCGGTTGTCCCAGTCCAGCCAGCATCGGCGAGGCCAACCGATTGACTGCTGCAGGCCATCAGTAATCTGGGTCGCTCCCATCAGGCGCCACAGGCTGGTCAAGTTGTCGATATTGGCCTTGTCGATTGAAACGCTCATTGTCCCTTACTCCCAGTAGATCAGACTGACGCCAGCAATCAGCACCAGTAAACCGATCAGCCGTATTGTGTTGATCGGCCGTACCGGTTGGTCAAACCAGCCAAAATGGCTACATATCACGGCCAGAATGATCTGTCCGGTCAGGGCAAACGCCATCATCGGCCCTACCCCCATGCGTGGAATCAGAAAATAGAACATGCCGACGCCAAAAGCGCTGATCACCCCGCCCAACCAAAGATAATTCGGCACGTCTCCAACCCGGTCAAAATCAGGTAATCGAGCCAATTGCAGCACCACTACCAGCAGCGATACCAGGCAGGCAACGGCAAAGGCGATACTCGTCCCCAGCATCGTATTCCCAAGCACCACCCCCAGACGGGCATTCATCCCGGCCTGAACCGCAATGGCGGCACCAGCAGACAGCGCCAACCAGGGCAACAAATGTGTCACGGCCACCTCCGAATCAACTCCCCGCTCGGCAGGCGAACCTTCAACTGTGTAGCAGCAGTATCCTCAGGATGACGCAGACCCAATGCACACACCGCTACTGTCCTCAACCCTGCGGGCCGAAGCTGCAGGACGCGATCATAGCCCTCGGGATCAATGCCCGTCATCGGGCAGCAGTCGATGTCGAGCAGGGCTGCGCTGGTCAGACAGTTGCCCAGCGCAATATACAGCTGATGCTCTGCCCAGACGGCCTTTTCCGCTGCATTCATGTCGTTCAGGTAGCTTTTTACATGCTGTGACAGACTATCAAAGGCATCCTTCTTTTCTCCACGCTGGGTGGCCAACAGCTCAACCAGCTCATCCACCATCACTGAGTCCACCGAGCGACAGGCCGCAAACACCAGCAGGTGTGACGAGTAAAGCACCTTATCCTGCCCCATCGAATGATGAACCAGTGAAGCGCGCACCACCGGGTTGTTAATCAAGAGCAACCTGTAGGGCTGAAGGCCAAACGCAGACGGGCTCAGGCGAATCGCTTCCATCAGCGTATCGAGTCGTTCGGCATCCAGGGAGGTATCGGAAAAACGTTTGACGGCATAGCGTCTGTTCAGGGCTGAAAGCAGTTTCATCATCGGCTCCGGTGCTGTACTTGGAAATCGGACTGCCACAGGCAGCATGCTGCTGCCAACTGCAACCAGATTAAGCACCGGCGCCACAAGGCTCATTTACATAGGTTGAGAAATCAGACTTTTTTTCGGATACGACTCAACTGTGTTGGCGTAATCCCCAGGTGGGATGCGATATGATACTGCGGCAAACGCTCAGCCAGGTCCGGCCGCTCGACCAGAAATCGCATATAGCGTTCGGCGGCGTCCTGTTGAACCAGTTGGGTCTCCCGCTCATCCTTGGCCAGTAGCCAGTTGGCTTCCAGATAATGAATCTGGAAGAGCTTTAGATCCTTAGAGCAGTACAGCAATTCGCGGAAACGACCAAAATCGATCTCGATAATGGCCGAATCTTCAAGCGCCTGCAGCGAGTGCCGTGATGGCAGATTACGCAGAAGCGCCGTCATCGAGCCCGGAAACTGACCTTCGGTGAAGAAATTCTTGTTGTATTCATGCCCCTTGTCATCCAGCGCAAATACCCGGAACAACCCTTTGCAGACAAAGGCAAAACTGCGCGGTATCTCCCCCGCCCGACACAACATCTGATGGCGTGCCAACTGTCGATAACGACAAAAACTCACCAATGCCTGCCAGGTGGAATCCGACAGGGGAGAATAGGCATCCATCGCCTGCCGTAAAAATTCAAATCCCCGGGCTTCAAACATACTGACCGCCTGGCTTACTCGGACACTTCTGGGGCACTCAGACAGACACGATTACGTCCCTGATCCTTGGCTGAATAGAGTGCCTGGTCGGCATCATGAACCAGTGATTCCATTCGCCGCTCCTGACAAGGGACCTCTGCCGCAACTCCCAGGCTGATCGTCACCCGTCCGGAAGGTGAATGATGTGGAATATTCAGGGCATATACGACGCTACGCAGCTTTTCAGCCAATTGTGCGGCCTGCTGAAGGTCCAGCCCCGGCAACAGGATGATGAATTCCTCACCCCCATAGCGGGCGATAATGTCACCGCTGCGGTTAAGCTGGGACAGCATCTCCTGAGCCACCCTTCGCAGGCAGCTGTCCCCTTGCTGGTGCCCAAATGCATCGTTGAAGCGTTTGAACAGATCCACGTCCGCCATGATCAGGGCCAGGTTTTCACCTTGCCGCCGTGCACGTCGCCACTCCTGTTCCAATTTCTGATCAAACTGGCGCCGGTTATAAACGCCTGTGAGTGCATCCGTAACGCTCAATTCCTTCAGGTTCTGATTCACCTGGTGCAGGTGTTGATTGGCTGTCTCCAGCTGACGCTCTGCCTCTCGTCTTGCATCCACAAACACCGAGAAAGTCGCTCCCATGACACTTATCTCATCCTGCCCACTTTGAGGAATCGGCACCGGGTTGCCATTCAGATGATCTTGCATGGCGTGGCTCAGACGGTTGATCCGGCTCACAATGTGGCGGCGAATATACAGAATCGCACCGATGGTTACGGCAATCAAAGCCAGGGAGGACAACAACAACCCCAGCAACGAATGACGAATCAACCGCTGATAGTCTGCAATAGCCTCTTGTGCAGAAGCTTTCAGTTGCAAGTGATAGTTGTAAGTTGCGCTGGTCAGTTTCTGTGCCAATACACGAGTATGGCGCGCGGTTGCCAGGGTCGCTCGGGCGTTTTGCAAAAAAGGCTGCCGACTTTCAAACGTTGCCGGCAGGACAAGATCAAATTTGGCTGCCAGCCTTTTCCATTTAATGTCGTCCATCGGTAAAGCTTGCATGCGTTGGATAGACTGCCTGCAGCTCTTCTCCAGTTGCTCTATGTGACCTGGACGCTCGGCACTCATTCCAGCAGCGGCGGATGTGAGTGCGGCCAGAGCATGACTGACAAAAAGATGCTCATTCGTCGAAAAGCTGTTGAGACTATCAAGCGGCAGTTGTTGCAGCAGAAGGAACAGCTCATCAAAGCGCTGCAACTGAAACACCCGCAATGACTCCTCTCTGTCCAGCTGGTCACCAAGCTGGCTGAGGCTCTCAAAAAATGGCTCCTGCCAACGCTCCAGCTCAGCACGCGTTTGAGAATCGAGCTGCTCAGTTGCCCCCAGCTGTTCCAGCCGGTCGCGAGCCGTCTGGTAAAGACTCGCAAGGTTTTCAGTCCTCTGATTACCGGCACTGATAGAGCGACGGCTGCCAACCATGATCTCGAAAACCTCAGCCGCGATGATTTCGGCATCCCGTGTCAGTTCAGCCGCCGCCATCGCACGTCCGAAATGGGTACTGGCCAGATTGCTGAAGCCATCATATTGCCGGTACATGACATAGCCCACTGCCGATACCACGATCAGATAAAGACCGAATATGACACCGATGATCAGATTCAGCCGTGTACCTATGCTATGACGCTGTACAAACATTCAGCCAGACTCGTAGATTCATCTAAACAAGGGAGCAAAGAGCAAGCCACCGCGTGACCAGGGTTGATTAAACCCGGGTTCCACATTGATCGGCGTTCCCGGGCCATAATGTCGCTGATAGATCTCGCCATAGTTGCCCACGCTGGCCAGCATCTGAAAGGCCCAGTCATCCCGCAGTCCTAACTGTGAGCCAAAATCGCCGGTTACTCCCAACAGGTGTTGCACTTCAGGATCTGAACTGCGCTCACGCATATAGGCCACATTTTCTCGGGAAATCCTTTTTTCATCTGCCAGAATCAGACCTTCCACCACAGCCCGTATGATTCGCTGCCAACGGGGATCATCGTTACGCACCATTGGTCCTATGGGCTCACGCGACAGATTGTCGGGCAGCAGGCGATAGGCTTTCGGATCGTCCGCACGATTGGCCCTGTTGGTGGCCAGGTTCATGCGATCGGCACTGTAGGCATCGCAGTGTCCACGAAAAAAGCTGTCACCATTACTGAACTGAATCTGCGCATCGATCTTGTGACGCGCCAACACACTCACCAGATTCTGATGGGTCGAGGTATTTTCAGTAACACAAACGGTCTTGCCACTCAGGTCTTGCAGCTGCTCAATGCCTGAGTGTTCTCTCACCATGACACCCTGACCATCAAACAGGTAGATCGCCGGAAAAGCAACCTGATAACGGTTCTCACGCCCGATGGTCCAGGTCGTGCTGTACATCACCACATCCGTCTGCCGGTGTTGCAGAGTGGTGAAACGGGTCGTCGCATCGACCTCGACATACTGCACACGATCGGGATTCCCGAACAAAGCGGCCGCCGTCGCACGACAGAAGTCCACATAAAAACCCTGCCACTCGCCATTCAGGTCAATGGCGCTGCGCCCGGGATCATCAGGAAACACTCCACAGCGTATGTCCCCATGACGTTTTACCTCTTCCAGTGTATCGGCATGTGCAAAAGCACCTCCAAACAGCAGGGAAGCGGCCAAAGCGACGGAAGCGACTGTTCGAAAATTCAACATGGGGCCAATGTCCTTGGGTGAGGTTGTACAAGTTCTGAATCAGTATGTTACCGCCGATTCAGAACAGTATCATGACAGGTTGGGCAACATTGAACGGTAGCGGGTTGGTTGTCCTGTTGGCAAGGATTAATATTCTTTACTTTGCAACGCAACAAACCTGGACCCAAGACCTGACTGAAGCCACTGCGCGCTGAGGGCAAGATCAGTCTCTGATTACCCTGCCCTGCCTGCCGAGCTCAGTTGCCGGATCTGCCGGTCATGCCAGCGTCCAAGCAGCAAAAGCGCCAGAAACGCCCCGAACAGTGCCCAGCCCATATCAGACTGGGTATCCCAGACATATCCCTGAGTGCCCAGAAAAGATTCGGCCGCTTCTTCAGACAGCAGCGCTACCCACCATTCGATCAATTCATAGAAGGCGCTCACGGCCAGGCAGAAACAGAGAATGAAGAAGTTTGACCAAAGCCTTCCATTAATCAGCTGCAACCGAATAATCAGCTCTCTTGCAACCAGGGCCGGAACAAATCCCTGAGCAAAATGGCCAAGCTTGTCGTAGTTGTTGCGGATCCCCCCGGTCAGGTCCCGCAGATAGTCGAACAAGGGAACCTCGGCATAGGTGTAGTGCCCACCCACCATCAGAATGACACAGTGTGCGAGTAACAGCAGGTATACCAGCGGTGTCAGCGGAAATCGCTGCCGAGTCAACGCCAGAATCAGCAGCGCCAGAATCGCGGGCAGCACTTCCAGAAACCAGATGACAAGATCAGCCGGTTGCCATGCCGACCAGACGAATACAGACAGGTAAACAATCAGCCAGAGTGCCGCCCACATGGCCAGTCCCTTTGATGAGAACATTCGTCAGTTCATCATAGCGTCATGAGGATGAGCCTGCACTAAGGCTCAGCTCAGCACACTGACGGAATCCCCTGGCCCGACACCATTACGACTGAAACGCTCTCGGTAATGGCTTGGTGTAAGGCCGGTCTGCTTCTGAAACATGCGCCTGAATGCTCCCACATCCTCATAGCCGACCTGCCACGCCACTCTCTCAACGGTCGTTGCCGAATTTTCCAATAGCTCCCGTGCCTTATGCACCCGTTGCAACTGCAGATATTCGCCTGGCCTGAGTCCAGTGGCCTTAGAGAAGCGACGAATGAAGGTACGCTCGGACAGGTTTGCCTGGGCCGCCATCTGGCTGACTGAAAGCGGCTTGCCGAAGTCACGGTGAATATGGTGCTGAACCGAAAGTATCGCCCGATCACTATGATCCAGTACCGGCATGAAACTTCGGTAATAACTCTGCTGCCGCACTCCGGTATCGACCAGCAGAAAACGCCCCATCGCCTGAATGACGGATGGTGGCGTGTAACGCCCTATCAGGTGAAGCCCGAGATCCATCCATGACATCACACCTCCGGCTGTCACCAGGTCCGAATCCATCAGCAACATGGCGTCGGTATCCAATTCGATCTCAGGATAGGCATACCGAAAGGCCCCCTCCAGCTGCCAATGGGTCGTTGCCTTTCGCCCTTGCAAAAGCCCTGCCTGCGCCAGCAAAAAAGAGCCGGCACAGGCAGAACTGATGATGGCCCCCTGTCGATGCCACCCCTGCAGTCGTTCACAGATCTCGGGCTGAGGGTCCAGATAAACGTGCCCGTCCAGTACTGGCGGCACGATAACCAGCGACGGCCGTGAATCCGCATCCTCAGGAGGACACAGCCGGCCCTGATTAAGCTGCCAGCATGCACTTTGGAAGCTGAGTTCTGGTGCCTGCTGCAGCTCGGCAAGAATACGGTTTGCCGTATGAAAGAGGTCTATCAGGCCGTAAACGGCCGACATGGCCGTACCGGGAATCGTCAGGATAGCGACATGGATTGTCTGAGGCATGTCAGTTTCAGCCTTGTTATTGTCAGTTGTGACACCCGCACAGCCTAACAGGGACCGCTAGGATGGGCGACAGCCAATCAACAGGGACAACATGATGAGCAAGACCGCACTGATTATCGTCGACATGCAGAACGACTATTTCCCCGACGGCAAATGGACACTCAGGGGCATCGAGGCCGCCGCCGGCAATACTGCCCGCCTGCTGACGTCATTCCGCGAAAGTCGCCAGCCAGTCATCCACGTCCGTCATGAATTTGCCTCGAACGACGCTCCGTTCTTTACACCCGGCAGCGAAGGGGCACACATCCATGAGAGCCTGTCGCCGGCCGATGGTGAGTTCCAGATTCTGAAACACGAGGTGAACGGCTTCAAGGGCACCGAGTTGCGGGAGCTGCTCCAGCGCGAAGGGATCACTCAGCTGGTGATTGCGGGCGCGATGAGCCATATCTGTATCGACGCCATCACACGTGCGGCAGCCGACCTGGGCTACAGTAACACACTGATCCATGATGCCTGTGCCACACTGGACCTTGAATTCAATGGCGTACATGTTCCCGCTGCTCAGGTCCATGCCGCCTTCATGGCCGCACTGGCATTTGCCTATGCTGAAGTTGTCAGCACGGACCAGTGGCTGTCACGTCAATAAACGTGCCTGCAGCCGGAGCCTTGCGAAACACTCCGGCTGCTTCACGCTACCTGATCACTTTTTTTCAGCACTTCACCCACAGCAACCTCCACCCGATTGCGCCCCCTGCGTTTGGCTGCATAACAGGCTGAATCAACAACCGCTATCATATGCTCAAGACTGGCATTTTCGGGTAATACGGGCGCCACACCGATACTGCTGCCGACTTGATAGCTGCCTTTTTCACATACATATCGATAGTCATGCACAGCACTGCAAATATCGTTGGCAATGCGAACACCAACCTCTAGCGGGCAGTCCTTCAACAGGATCGCAAACTCATCACCTCCCACACGAGCAAGCAAATCTTTCTCACGAATTCGCTCTCGCATGACTCGACTGATGTCGCAGAGCAGCTGATCACCCGCCTGATGCCCACAGTTGTCATTGACCGCCTTGAAGTGATCCAGGTCGATATACAGCAACACATGCTGTTTCCAGTGCTGACTCTGCACCTCGTCCAGTGCAATTTTGACCTGACGTTCAAGCTCACGACGGTTCAGCAGCCCCGTAAGCGCATCGTGGATGGCATCAAATTCGGCCAGTTGCTTTTCCTGTTCCAGCAGCAAAGCACGCTTGCGCTGCTGATCAAGTTCTTCGGCAATATTGATATGGTGACGCTCAATGGATGCACGCATGTCATCAAAGGCACGTGCCAATTCACCCAGTTCATCACGCTTGTGACTGGGAACCGGGTGGTCAAAGCTGCCCCTGACCAGCTGGCGCGAAGCCCGGACCATCTGTTCAATGGGACGTCGAATGATCCACTCGACCTTTAGCCAGATCACTGCCAGCAGAAACACCATAAATGGGAGCAAAGCCGTCCATAAGGAGGTTTCAAACTGGATGGCGGCCTGCCTGCTCTCGGTCATGTCCACTGCCAGCTGTAGCCTGGCAATGGGCGGCTGCAAAAAACCGACGGCTTGCTCAAGATAAAGCTGCGGGAAATGGCCATCAACAACGGACGGTTTCATCAGCGGATACAGCCTGCCCCCTTCCGAGGAGAACAGCTGCAGTTCGACCCAACTCGGATTGTCGTAGCGAATAGCGTCCAGCAGTTCATACACCTTGGCCAGATCATTCTCGAGCAGTGGTGGAATAATTGCTTCCGCCGTGAGGCTCAGCTGTGCACGATGTGCATTTTCCTCAATCACTAGCGCGCGATTGCTCATTTGTGGAGCAACCCAGAAATGCACATAGGCAAGAAAAAGGCAGGCCAGAATGGCCAACAGCAGTGTGAACTTGGCGCGCAGTCCCATCTTTACTGTCCAATCATGGCGTTATTCAACGATATAGAACCTGTCCAGCCCCCACTCACGCATGGGCAAGTATTCATCCAAATCGGCATGAATCGGTTGATACATGGGTATCCGGGCCATCAGTTGACGACCCGCTTCGGTCTTGGCCAGCTTAAGCCACGCCTGCCGCATGGCTTCTCGGTCTTCTTCAGGCACACGGGCATGCGCCGACAGTGGATGCGGCGGTATACCTCGGGTTTCATAAATGACGCGCAGCTGCTCTCGTACTTCAGGAGGCTGTTTCTGCAAGGTGCTCAACACCCCGCCGCCGGCCTCAGTCTGGCCCAGCGCGACATTCAGGTAGACCGAGCTGTGCGTCTGCACGTAGCGGGGGAAAAACTCCAGATCATGCAACCCGACCAGATCGGCCCTCATCAACAACGAGGCCCCCAGAGCATTGGGTGAAGGAAATGCGATGATTTTCTTGTTCAGATCAGCAACGCTCTGGTAAGCACTGTCATGCTTAACAACGAGCACGCCCTTGAGTTGACGCGAACCATCACGCACCAGCGGCACATAGCCCTGAGAGTCATGAGCCTTGAGCATATGGTAGGGGTTCATGTAGGCGAAGTCGTACTCCCCCGCCAGAAACTTCTTCTCGAACACGGGAATCTTGGGACTTCCAACCAGTTCCAGATCGAAATCCAGTTCATGTTCAAGTGCCTGCAGAATCGGCTGCCAGATATCAAAAAGCTTTCGCTGGGCAAACTGCGGGACAACCCCGACGGTGTAGACAGGACGGTTACGATCGGATTGAGCATTGACCGGGAGGGAAAACCAGGCCAACAGGAGAATCAGAATGTACTTCATGTGCGACTGCTTCTCGAAGATGAGTATTCCCGATGTTCAAAGGCAATCCAGAGCACCGGAAATGAACGTCGGCTTAATGGTAATTCTGACAAATCCTGACACTTAAAGACACCTTAAGGCAGGCAGATCAGCTATATCCATTGATCTGAATACGGGAAATCACCAAAAGCCCGGCCATTCTGTATCACATTATCAGTTCATTACGGTCAAAGCGGGCAAATGCTTTCACTGTGATGAACGTAAATGATGCTCTCAGAGCAGAACCGGGATTGGCTTTTCAAGCGTGAAACTATCTGGCCCTATGCGTACTTTCCAAGCCATCACCTTCACACCAGCCTGCGCCGCCTGTCGCAACAGCTGACCATAGCAAGCATCCACTTCATCGGCTGGCCTTGCCGCTCGGGCGCCGCTGTGTTGCACGCAGAACAACAGGACGGCTGTTCTGCCTTCAGCGGCCACCTGTATCAGAGTGCGCAGATGCTTTTGCCCACGCTCGGTTACCGAATCGGGAAAGGCAATGATGCCGTCATCCTCATCCTCCGGACCCGGGCCCAACGTCACGTTCTTGACCTCGATAAAGGTGTGGGGCTCGGCGCGAGAACCCAATGCGAGGTCGAACCGGCTATCGCCATACTGAACTTCGCGTTCCACGCCACTAGCGGGCGAGAGTTCATGTATCAAGCCGGCCCGTATGGCTTCTTCCACCAGGGCATTGGTACGACCGGTATTGACGCCGGCCCAATGCCCGTGGGCAACCTGCACAGCTTCCAGTGTATGGCGATACTTGCGTTTGGGATTGCCGCTGTCCGAGATCAATGCGGGCTGAAGCACACCGGGCAGAACACAGTTTTTCATGGAGCCGGTATTGGGGCAGTGAACCGTCATCTCGCTGCCATCCTCATGCCGAACGTCAGCCATAAATCGCTTGTAACGTTTCAGCAGAGTGACCGTTTCCAGTGGGGGATCAAACTTCACACATATTCCTTGTCATCTGGCCCGGGCAGCAAGGACGAATGGCCGGGCTTCTGAATTTCGGCACCGAGGGTACTGTTTTCGTACCCTCTTTTCATGGTTTATCTCAGCAATTCAACACCATAAGTGGCTATCACAAAAACCCTAGTGCCCAATACCGAGCCTGCGTCTCTCCATTCGACGCAGGAACTCTTCCATAATCATTCGGTACAGACTGTCCTTCAGGTACAGGTCTTCCACCCCGGAATCGATGCTGGGATTGTCGTTCACTTCAATGACTACCACCCGGTCACCCGACTGCTTAAGATCCACACCGTAAAGGCCATCACCAATCATTTTTGTGGCTTTCAATGCGGTCTTGACCACTTTGGCCGGGACTTCATGGATCGGCAGCGTTTCAAAATCACCGGACTCGGTATCACCGCTGCTGTAGTTGTAAATCTGCCAGTGTCCACGCGTCATCATGTACTTGCAGGCATACAGCGGCTTGTTGTTCAGAATACCGATACGCCAGTCGTACTCGGTATACATGAACTCCTGAACCAGCACGATGGCCGATTGCTTGAAATACGTCTCTGCCTGACTGATCAACTCTTCAGCGGAATTGACCTTGACCACCCCCTTGGAGAAGGCTCCATCGGGGATTTTCATCACCCGCGGATAACTCAGCGACTGAGCCAGCGCCTTCAGCTCTTTGCGATCGTCCTTGTACAACAGGTGCGTTTCCGGCATCTCCACCCCGTTCGTCGCCAACAGGTCCGACAAAAACACCTTGTTGCAGCAGCGCATAATGGAGGTAGGATCATCGAAGACGACCAACCCCTCACGTTCGGCCTTTTTGGCGAAACGGTAGGTATGGTTACTGATCGACGTGGTCTCACGGATGAACAAACCATCATATTCGGCCAAGTGACCGAAATCCTTCTTGCCGATCAGGCTAACGTCGATGCCCAGCTGACGCCCTGCGCGGATGAATCGCTTGATCGCCAGTGCATCCGAGGGTGGCTGCTGTTCTTCACGGTCCACCAGAATGGCCAGATCGTAGCGATACTTCTTGCGCGCCACCGGCTTGCGCCACAGCTTGCGACTGAAGGCATCGATAGCGGACGCGAAAAGATCTTCCTCCGCTTCCTGCAGCTGATTAAGGCCTCCGGCCTTAACGGTTTCAATTTCCCAGGCGTCTCCCTTGCGGAAAGTCAGATGCAGAATCGGGCAGGGAAACTGCTCGAAAAGCTGGCGTGCCAAATCCTGCAGCGGCGCAAACAGCGTCTGACCGAAACAGATCGTCACCTTGAGGCGCTGGTCGGCCTCCAGCTGTTCACGCAGGCTGCTGTGCTTGCTGACCAGTTTGCCCAGCGTCAGGTTCAGGTCCTTCATGCTGAGACCATAAATGGATTTGCGGCCCAGGTCGTTGATGGTCTGAATCGAAGGGATTACCTTGTGGCCCCGCGCTTCGGCCAGCAAAGAGGTATAGTAACCGTAGCTCAGGTAACGGTAATGACGACAGAGATTGATGATCTGTACCGGCGTGCGGGATTTCCGGCTGCCCTGCGCCAGATATTCATGGGCACTCAGCAACTGCTCGGCAGGATAAAACGCCTGCCAGTCCTCTTTTCTGTCAACGATAATCATCAGCTTGGTCATGCGGCATCCTGCTATGTTTAACTCTTGCCCACTATCAAGCTGTTTCAGCGGGCGTGCAATCTGCGCGAAAAAATATTTTCTCGCTCTGCTGACAGACAAGGGGCTCTGGCATTAGCCTAGTACTTCTCACCCCTGCGGATCACCACCATGTCCGAAAGTGTCCGTTTACGTCCCGCTACTCTCAACGATCTGCCTGCACTGCTCCACCTGGAGCAGCAATGTTTTACCGAAGACCGGATCAGCCGACGCCAGTTTCGCTGGATGCTCAAGCGCGGGCACTGTGCACTGATTGTCGCCGAAGCCGAAGCAGCGGCGTTGGCCGGCTATATTCTGGTACTGTTCCATCGCGGCACCTCACTGGGTCGAATCTATTCACTGGCCGTCAATGGGGAGATGCGTGGTCTTGGTGTAGCTCAGCGACTGATGCATGCTGCTGAAACTGCGGCGCTGGAACAGGATTGCCTGGCATTGAGACTGGAAGTTCGCACCGACAATGACAGTGCCATACGGCTGTATCGCAAACTCGGCTACCGTCAGTTCGGCATGTATAGCGACTACTACGCCGATCATGCCCCGGCTCTGCGATTCCAGAAACGCATACTGGCGGTCAGAACCCAGGCGCCGGGTGTTGTCCCCTGGTATGGTCAGACGCTGCCCTTCACCTGTGGCCCGGCCTCACTGCTGATGGCGATGAAAGCACTCAACCCCGATATTCAGATGGACCGCCGTCACGAGTTACAGATCTGGCGAGAAGCCACCTCCATTTTCATGACCACCGGTCATGGCGGCTGCGGTCCGCGAGGGCTGGCACTGGCCGCTGCTCGACGTGGCTTCAAGGTCGAACTGTACATCAACCGTGAAGGCCCCCTGTTCATCCATGGCGTCCGTACCGAGCTCAAAAAAGAGGTACTGGAACTGGTCCATCAGGATTTCAAGGAGCAGGTCGAGGCCGCCGGGATTCCGGAGCATGATGAAGAGATCAGTCTGGAAGCGCTGGAACAGGCACTGTCATCCGGTGCCTATGCGCTGATGCTGATCAGCTGCTGGAGTTTCAGCCGCCAGAAGAGTCCACACTGGGTTGTCATCACGGGTATGGATGAACATTACGTGTACCTGCACGATCCTGAGGTGGATGAGGATGAGGAGAAGACCCTGCTGGATACGCAGAATGTACCCGTGCCTCGCAGCAGATTCTGGCGCATGGCCCGCTTCGGCAAGGAGGGCTTGCGTACCGCAGTGATCATTTCAGCCTAACCGACTGACTCTTCACTAATCTAACCATGCTCCCTTCCCCTGCTTAATGCTCTGGAGACGATCTTTCACACTCCTGCCCCCAAAACCCTCTGTGTTTCGATACCGAGGGTTTCAGCAACATTCGACCGACATCGATCCTGAAAATGGCATCCTGAGTTCCCGTCGTTACCTCTGATTTTCCGCATTATCTGTCAGGAAACTTGTATAGGATTGAGATAAGACTTTAGTCGCAAACAACTGCTCACTTCAGTCTTTGCCAACTCCTGTTCAGCAACTGACGAAGGACGGAAAACAAATGGAACGACCCCAGCCAAAAGCCTGCATGACAGTTGCCGATCTCAGGATTGGCATGTCTGCCGAAAAGGAATACAGCATCCATTACGACGATGCAGTCACCTTTTCAAAAATCTCGGGAGACTGGAACCCGGCCCACCATGACGAAGCTTACGCTGCCAACAGTATCTTTCGGGAACGTGTTGCACACGGCATGTTTTCAGTCGCGCAGTTCTCCGGACTGCTTGGCATGGAGATGCCGGGGCTTGGGACTCTTTGGCTCAAGCAAAGTGTCGAGTTCCTGCGTCCTGCCTTTTTTGGTCGACTCTATCGCGCTGTGGTTACCGTCAAGGCGATCGACAGTGACACCAACACCGTCACGCTGAGTACCGAATGCTTTGACGAGCAAGGTGAGAAAATCATTACGGGTGAGGGCGTGGTCAAGCCGATTCCCCTGAAGGTCAAGCAAGCAATGGAATGATTCCAAACAGGCCCCTGCATCAGGACCGGCCTCGCTTTCGTAGCTGCCGGTCAAAAAATTTGCGCATTTCAATGGAAAGAAAACATGTCCGCACCCCAGAAAACACCAGAGCAGACCTACGTTCAGCAGGATGGACCGGTATTCATGTCCGGCAACCAGGCCTACCTTCGTCTTACTTTTGAACAGCACCGCCGTGACCGGGAAGCGGGACTCAACACAGCCGGCTTCATTTCCGGCTACCGAGGTTCTCCTTTCGGCCACTTCGATCAGGATGCCAAAAGAGTCGGCAAGGCTCTCGCGGCACGCAATATCAAATTCAACCCCGGCGTCAACGAAGCGATGGCCGCCACGGCAGTCTGGGGCTCACAGCAGATCGACTTTTTCAATTCCAGCAAATTTGATGGCGTGTTCGGTCTCTGGTACGGCAAGGGACCAGGCGTTGATCACGCCGCTGACGCCCTGCACCATGGCAACCTCTGGGGTACGCACAAGAACGGTGGCGTGGTAATGGCTGTCGGTGACGACCCGATGAGCCGTTCCTCCAGTATCCAGCAACAGAGCGAACATGTTCTGTCCGGCCTGTGCATCCCGGTGTTCCACGCCTCTTCAGTACAGGACATCTACGACTACGGCCTCATCGGTTATCAGTTGTCGCGCTATGCCGGTGTTTGGGTTGCGGTCAAATCGGTCTCTGACATCGCTGAGTCCTGGTATATGGTCGATGTTGATCCGGCCCGTACCCGAACCGTATTACCAGACGATTTCGACATTCCCGACTGCGGCGTACATATCCGCTGGCCGGACAAGTCCGTGGACCAGGACTATCGCATGACAGCGGCCCGCATTCCGGCAGTCAAGGCATTCGTCCGTACCAACAGGCTGAACAAGGTGACTCATGACGCCAGCAAGCGCCGTCTGGGTATCGTTTCGGCAGGGAAAAGCTATCTCGATACTCTGGAGGCCCTCGAAGACCTGGGTATTGACCAGCAGCAGCGTGACGCGCTGGGACTGGCCGTATTCAAGGTGGCCTGCATCTGGCCATTGGAAGAGAGCCTGCTGCGTGAATTCGCCGCGACCGTCGATGAGCTGATCGTGCTGGAAGAGTCCCGGCCGTTCCTGGAAACCCAGGTCAAGGATGTGCTGTATGATATGCCTGTCGAACTGCGTCCGCGTGTTCTGGGCAAACGTGATCACGACGGCAAGGAACAGCTGCCATCCAACGGCGAGCTGACGCCATCCATGATCGCCCGCGTGCTGGTCAACTGGTTCGGCAAGGATAATGCCACCGAATCCATGCAGCAGTGGATGCAGGTACTGGATAACACCGATACCGAGATCGCGGTGCCGCGTGAAAACGTGGACCGCACCCCCTATTTCTGTTCCGGCTGTCCGCACAACAGCTCAACCAAAGTGCCAGAGGGCGCCAATCAGCTGATCGGTATCGGTTGCCACTATCTGGTTCACCTGATGGAGCGTGACGGCGTCAGCTATACCCAGATGGGTGGTGAAGGTGCCACTTGGGCGGGTGCGGCCCCGTTTGTCGATCAGCAGCATGCTTTCGTCAACCTGGGTGATGGTACCTACTACCACTCCGGCTCCGTTGCTATTCGTCAGGCGATCGCGTCCAACATCAACATCACCTACAAGATCCTGTTCAACGATGCCGTCGCCATGACCGGCGGCCAGTCCTTCGACGGCCCACTGAGTGTCGAAGCGATCACCCATGAGATGAAGGCGGAAGGCGCCACGCGTGTCGTCGTCGTCAGTGCAGACCCGGGCAAATTCGACAAGCATCGCTTTGCCGCCGGGACCGACCTGTACCACCGTGACGACCTGATAAAGGTACAAAAAGAGCTCGAGGCGACACCCGGAGTCACTGTTCTGATCTATGAGCAGACCTGTGCCACCGAACTGCGCCGGCGCCGCAAGAGCGGCCAGGCTGAAGATCCTGCCAAACGCGCCTACATCAACTACCGTTTGTGTGAAGGTTGCGGCGATTGCGGTGAGGCATCCAACTGCCTGTCGGTACAACCGGTCGAAACCGAACTGGGCCGCAAACGCATCATTGACCAGTCGGCCTGCAACAAGGACTTCTCCTGCGTTAACGGGTTTTGCCCCAGCTTTGTCACCATAGAAGGTGGCGATCTGGCCAAGGGCAAGGGGATCGAAATCGCCGAAGACATGTTCACTGATCTGCCACAACCAGCCGTTGCAAGCTCCGAGGGTGTTTTTGGTGCTTTGGTCTGCGGTATCGGTGGTACCGGGGTTGTCACCATCTCCTCGCTGATGGGGGAAGCGGCCCAATCGGAAGGCAAGGCCTCTCAGGTTCTCGACCTGACCGGCATGGCACAGAAGTTCGGAGCGGTGTATTGCCACTTGAAGATCGGCGACTCCGTCGATGATCTCAACGCCACTCGCCTGTCACGCGGCAAGGCCAACCTGCTGATCGGTGCCGACATCGTCACCAGCGCCAGCAATGAAGGCCTGTCCCGTTTGCGCCGCGATGTTACCCAGGCCGTGGTCAACGAGCATGAAACCGTGACCGGCGCGTTCACCCGCGACGGTGATTTTCATATTCCGGTCAAGGCCATGCGTGAAGCGATTGAACGTTTCACTGGCAAGGGCAATGCACACTTCTTTGACTCTACCGACGTGGCCCTGCGCCTGACCGGAGATACCATCGGCGCCAATATAATGCTGCTTGGATACGCCTGCCAGATGGGATGGTTGCCGGTCAAGCTCGAATCGCTGGAATCAGCAATCGCAAAGAACGGCGTAGCGGTACCCTACAATCTGCGTGCGTTCAAGCTGGGGCGTTTGATGGCGCATAACCCGCAGCAGATCGAAAAGCTTATGGAGCAGGGCTTCCCCACTCCGGAGTGGCGCATTCTGTCTGATAACGTTGACCAGATGATCGAGCGTCGAGAGCGTGATTTGATCGCCTATCAGGACAAGAAGTACGCCGCCAGCTTCCGCGAACTGGTTGAGCGTGTCCGCAGAGCCGAAACCGCCATCCAGCAGGACAGCATTGCGTTGACCGAAGCGGTTACCCGCAGTCTGTACAAGCTCATGGCCTACAAGGACGAGTATGAGGTGGCGCGCCTCTATACCGACGGCGCCTGGCTGGCTAACATCAAGCGCCAGTTCCAGGGGGACTTCAAGTTGAAGTTCCACATGGCACCACCGCTGCTGTCCAAGCGTGATCCGGAAACCGGCCACCTGAAAAAACGAGAGTTCGGCCCCTGGATGTACGGTGCCCTGAAGCTGCTGAGCCGCCTCAAGGGCCTGCGTGGTACCAAACTGGACCTGTTCGGTTACAGCGAAGAGCGCAAGCAGGAACGCGCGCTGATCATTGAATACCGCAAACGGATCGAGAAGCTTATCGTCAATCTCAGCACCGACAATCTGCAAACAGCCATCGCGATAGCGGCCGTACCTCAGCAGATCAAGGGCTTTGGTCACGTGAAGGAGAGAAACCTTGCACAGGCAAAAGAGCGCTGGGCAATGCTGGAGGAACGTTTTGACAATCCCGCCCGGCATATACAGGCGGTACAGATCATGGAGCCCGAACTGGTCGATTGATCACTGAGTCATAACACTGAACAAACTCTCGAACACCCGATACGCCTCGCGTACCGGGTGTTTTTCCAGTCAGGCCCCGGTCAGGCCTCTTTCATGTCCCATATTGTTCAGACTTCAAAGATGTTCCGGTAGCTGGGCAATGGAATCCAGCACAACATCCGGCACAATTGAGGAGCTTACCATCTGCTCTGGCCGAAACTTCCCGGTGCGCACCAGAACGCCTTTCATGCCACAGTGTTGAGCGCCCCCCACATCCGACTCGATATCATCCCCGATCATGGCCAGATATTCAGGTTGGCATTTCAGCGCCTGGGCCCCCGCCTGAAAGAAAGCGGCCGAAGGCTTGCCGATGATCGTGGCTTCCACACCGCTGGCATATTCAATCGCCGCGACAAAAGCACCGATATCGACCCTAAAACCTTCCTCTGTTTGCCAGTACCTGTTCTTGTGCAGCGCCACCAGCCTGGCCCCTGACATCACCATTTGGGCAAGCCGATTGATCAGGTCATAATTCCAGGCCCGTCCGATGTCTCCAATCAGCACGGCATCAGGAGCATTTTCGACAGGTTCAAATGCCTCAAATTCACTTTTAATGGCATCGGATATGGCAAGGAAGCAGGAACGCACACCCGCCTGATGCAGATAGTTGGCGGCGACAGAGGGGGTACTCAGTATTTCCTCAGGCTCGATGGAAAAGCCCAGGGCTTTGAGTTTCCGGGACAGACTGCCACGTGACTGGGTGGTTGTGTTGGTCAGAAATCGAACCGGCAACGCCAGCTTGCGGATATGCGCCAGAGCCTCTTGTGCCCCATCAATCGCCTGATTGCCTACATAAAGCACTCCATCAAGGTCAATCAGCATACCCTGAGCGTTATCCAACACTTTCATCAAGCACCCTCCGATTCAGTATCTTTCACAGTATAGAAGGTGCTTACTTGACCAAGGGCATAAACCCGGTCAGACCTTGATCCATCCCTGATTTTGCATCCAGAGCGCCAGGCGTCTGCCGTTGTCATCCCCGAGACTGTCCGCGAGCACCTCATCAGCCGTTCGGTCCGACTCGGCTCGCACAGCCTCCAGCAAGGGAGCCAATGGCAGGCCATTCAGATGCCAGATGCCCAGTGGCTGATCAGGCGTAATCACGACCGGGGCCTCTGTGATCACTCCGTCTTGCACTACGGGACGCATACCGATGCTGACCTGATCCGGTGTGACTTCAAGATGCAACGGCTGGCTATCGGGCCACTGGCTTCGTTCCTGCCAGAAAGGTCGTAGCGGCCATTGGGTTTCCTGGGCATAAAAGTCGCGCCCGATACGGGCAAAACGGTAGAACAGTCCCTCGATGCGCGCCTCGTGAAAGGCCTTGGCCAGTTCGGCACGTTCCGGGTGCCTGATCAGGGTGTTCACCACGGCAGGGGCCTGCAGCGCCGAAGACAGCGCCTGGAAAATACCGTTGCCGGAAAGCGGGTCCACTGCCATGGCGGCATCGCCCACCCGAATCCAGCTGTCACCGGCACTGTGTTCACAGAGTACGGGGGTACTGGTACGCGCATACACGTCACCGGCCGGTTCCGCCCCCTCGATGAACGGCTGTGCCTGCTCCAGCTGTTCAAGCCGCGCGCGGCACCAGTCACCCAGTTCACGCTTGGGCGGCAGGTTGGCACTGGCCACGTCCAAGGTCAGCTGCAGGTAACGACGACCGTCATTGCGCATCGCCATCCAGGCCCAGCCATCCTCAAAGCTCTGCACGGCCGAACGCGACTCTGCCTGCGGTCCTTGCCAATATTGCAGCAGGGATACCGTCTGTGCACCCTTGACTCGGGGCACCCCGGCCGCCGGGGCCGCTCGCCCTCGAGCTTCCACCAGAAAGCTCGCAGACAGCTGCTGTTCACCACCTTCAGCCAGCGCCACCTCGGCAATATGCCTGCTGCCTTCTGCCTGGCAAGTCTTGACCCGACCCTGGATCACCTGCACGCCTTGCTCAGAAAGATCCACAAGCAAGGCTTGATCGAAACGCTGACGGGGCACCAGACGCTCCGTATTGGCTGCGCTGGTCACGCCGTTCCACGTCACCTGACGCGGCGACGGATCAGCCATTTCATTCAGTGCGATATTGAACCCGGCTCCCTTCATTCCCTGAATGACACGGTCAGAAATGCCTTCAACCGCATCGAAAGGACGCGGTTCTCCGATCAGTGTGACGCTGTACCCAAGACGGCGCAGCCCGATAGCAACGGCGCCACCGGCGGGACCGCCCCCCAGAACCAGAACATCGGACTCAATCATCAGCACCTCCTCTGCGCTCAGGACCATGATAAAGGGATTGAGCAATCAACCACTGCCGGGCTGAACTCAGGTTTGGGGCATCTGTCTGGCTCAGATAACGTGCCAGATGAGCGCTCAGATGCGCACATCCCAGGCTGGCACCCGACTGTCCGACACTGTCATCCAACGGTCGGACGCAGGCACCGAAATCGGCAAACTCGGTTTCGAGATGGGAGATCTGTTCACGCTCACAGCGGGCATCGCCGGTCATCCGAAAAACACCAGGGTAACCGGAGGGAAACACCGGCTCACCTCGCGCCGGGCTGGCAGCACAGAGAATGACTCCCTTCTGCAGCGCACGTGCGCAGGCCTCGCGCAGGGAATCACGGTCATGGCGCAGCCCCAGACTCAGGTTGATCACCTGTGCCCCCTGATCAACCAGCCAGTCGATTGCTGCAGCCACCTGTGCCGCCGTGGTCGTGAAGCGATCATGAAAGACCTGTGCCGACAGCACTTCGGCCTGGGGCGCGAGCTGCTGGATGATGTCGATGATGCGGCTGCCGTGCCCAATACGGTCGGGTTCGGCCTCGGCCATCCAGAGCTGACTGTCGGCCAGCACGAAAGCGGCGCTCTCGCTCACCTGCTGCGCGTCAGAGCAGCCAGAGTCCACGACACCAATGCGAATGGTCTCAACCGACATCAGCCACCTCCTCAACCTCCCTCAAGTGACCATTCTGCAACAGCAGGCGCAGATCGGCCCCGGCCAGCGTGGAGGGGCGATGGCTGATCAGAATACGGGTTCGGTCGGCAAAGAGCCTGTCGACCGCTGCGATCACCTGCTGTTCAGTGGCTTCATCCACCGCCGACGTGGCTTCATCGAGCACCAGTACGGCCGGCTGTTGCAACAGGGCACGGGCGATCGCAATTCGCTGTTTCTGGCCACCCGAGAGCTGCTGCCCCCTTTCACCCAGCGGAGTATCCAGACCCTGGGGCATACGCTCGATAAGCTCTTCCAGCTGAGCCTCACGTGCCGCCTCACGCACCTGTTCATCGGTCGCTTCAGGACAGGCATAACGCAGGTTATCTGCCAGTGAGCCTCGGAACAGGGTAATTTCTTGGGACACTACTGCCACGCTGCGACGCAAATCAGACAGCCCCAGCTCGCGGATATCCACACCATCCAGCAGCACACGTCCCTCTGCGGGATCATAGTGGCGCTGCAACAGATCGATCAGGGTCGACTTGCCCGCTCCTGATGCCCCTGCCAACGCAATCTTCTGTCCGGCGGGCAGCAAGACACTGACCCTGTTCAGCACGGGGTCGCGGTCCGCGTAGGCGAAGCTGATACCCTCCAGTTGCAGCTCGCCCTTGAGAGGCTGCGGCAAAGGCCTGGGTTCGGCCGGCGAGTCAATATCGGCATCCGTCAGGCGCAAATCGCTGACCCGGTTCAGACTGACACTCATCCGCTGGATGGCGACATAAAGCCCCAGCAGGCTGTTGACCGGCCCGGTGGCCATGCCCAGATAGGTAGAGAAGGCGATCAGCGACCCCAGCTGCCATTGCCCCTGAATCACCCACCAGCCTCCGATCAGAAAGGCGGTGGCACGGGTCATGGAGGTCAGAGTGCCGGGAATGGCATGGGTAAAGAATTCGGTCACCTGAAGCTTCAGTAGCTGATCCAGGTAGTTGTCGTTGAGCCCTCCCAGACGTTTGCGCTCACGCCCCTCCTGACCGCTGGACTGGATGAACTTCATCGCCGGCAGGGTTTCAACCAGAAAGCTGGACAGGTCCGCCGAACGTTCTCGCATTTCACGGGTACGCACCTCCACCTTGCGCCGCATCCAGCGCAGCCAGACCACCTCCAGCGGAATCAGTACCAGCACCAGCAGCGACAGTTTCCAGGACAGCGTCACCAGCAGTACCAGCGCACCCACCAGGCCGATAATGCTGCTGACCGCCGAAAACAGGCTGTCGACGGCAAAACGCTGGATTTCGGCCACATCGCCATCGATGCGCGACAGCAGATCGCCGATGCGGCGGCCACCGAAGAAGGACGGTGACAAGCGTTGCAGATGTGCGTAGAGGTCGGTTCGCAGGGCAAACAGAATGCGACCGGACAGTCGTGTATGCAAATAACGGTTAACCCCTGAAAGGGCCGTCCCCAGAATACCCACCAGCACCATCGCCACGGCCAGCTGTATCAGCATGCCATAATCCTTGGCGATCAAACCTTCATCGATCAGCAACTTGGTCAGCCAGGGCTGCAGCAACACCAGTGCCGAACCGATAAATGACAGGCCAAGCAGCCCGGCAATTGCTCTCTTCTGGGGTTTGACGAAGCTGTACAACCAGCGAAATCCCTGCTCCAGACGACTGCGATCAGGAGCATGAATCGCGCGCACCAGCCAGTTCAACATACTATTTTCCTTCTGTTACGCAGGCCCAGTCAGCAAACAAAAACGGGAGGGCCGCTGCCGGCACCTCCCGTTGACTATACCTGAATTGAGCACTCAGTCAGGTATCAATCCCTGATGGTGGCCACACGCAGGTCGGATGTGGTCATGTCACCGGTCAGCTGGATGGAGCCGATCTTCTCCAGCGTATCGGAATCATGGATCGAGATATCGCTGCTGGTGCCGCCTACATAGATGGTCTTGCCATCACCCGAGATGTTCAGGTTGTAGTAGGTGTGCGGCATCTCATAGACCGCGAGGGTTTTGTTCTCACTGATATCGTGCTTGGACAGCGTATTGAAGCTGCCGTACAGGATATTGGAATCACGCGGGTCAGTGATGAAGTTGAAGATGATGAATTCGAACGGAATCGTCTCCATGCGCTCAGCTTCACCGGTTGCCAGATCCACGCGACTCATGCCCCACCACCACTCGGCGGTTTCGAAGTTCCACTCTTCAGAATCGAACTTGGCTGTGATGTACGGCATGATGTACTCGTTTGCCTGCTCACCCTGGGAGTGCATGGCAAAGGCATCAGGCGGCAACCACAGCGGACCTTTTTCCCAGTTGGCCAGCTTGGTGACAACACGGGTTTCGCCATTCTGCGGGTTGATTGCCTTGACGTCGGCACCGCCCAGAATCACTTCGCCCTTCTCGGTCGCAGCAATCTTGGTGATACGACGATCCACCGGGAAAGTGCGTACCGGCTTGGCATTCAGGCCATCTTCGATGTTGAACACGGCCAGACGCGGTTCCATGACCTCAAAACGGTCACGATGTTTCTTGATCGGGTTCTGCACGGTGTACAGTTCCTTGCCGTCAGCGCTGACCGCTACCGACTGGAACGACTTCACCTGAATGGTGGGCGTCGACTGTACGGCGCTGAAGGTCATTTCGCAGTTACGGATATCGAAACCGTAAATATCTTCCCAGTTGTTACCCAGCACGTAGGCATGAGTACCATCCTTGGACACGGCCATGGCGCCGGAGCCAAACGGTCCCGGGATATCACAGGTGCGTGCGATCTTGTTGGTGCTCATGTCGATCACGTGCAGCTGGTTCGGACGGGTCACCGTCAGCAGGTACTCCTGGTCGGCCATGGCCGTGGGTGCAACTGCTGACAAAGCGCTACCCAGCGCCAGGGAGCCGACGAGTCCGGCTGACTTAAACAGCTTGTTCAATTTCATTACCAGACTCCTGTTACTCAGCATCCTCGAAAATACCATCCAGCTTGCGCCAGTCCTTGTCGGCCTTCGCCACACCGTCACCCCACTCGGGATAGGTGTTCATGGTGTCCGGAACCTGTGCCGGCCACCAGCAGGCATCGGCGCAACCATAGAGGTCGGATTCCATCGGCTGGCAGAGCGAGCCCAGACCACCGAAGGGGTCCAGTTCCCAACCCGGGTCAGTGGTGGCAGTACAGCCCACCACAGTCTGCATGGCGACCACGTCTTCAACTTCTTCCGGGCTGACCGCTTTGTTGATCAGCTGTGCTTTCTTGTTCAGAGACTTCAGATGTTTCATATCAGGCACTCCTCCTGGGAGAGACGTATGCTTCGAAGAACCCGGGGTTCTCGAGCATGATCCGCGAATACACTTCCACGCCGAAATCGACCCAGTCTCGCATCAGGTCACAGTAGTGGTAGGAAGGATGCGTCGGATCTCCATATTTGGCGTAACTTTCGTGGTAGCAACCACCCGAACAGAGATTTCGAATACGGCAGGTTTCACAACCGGTGTTACTGCGGTCCAGACGCTTCTCGACAAACTGGCCCAGGCTGACCTTGTCGATGCCGTTTTCCACATCACCGAAGGTCGGCAGGTCAGAGCCGGTGAAACGATGACAGAGGTTTAGCCCCCCATCCTTGTCCACCGCCAGCAGACCGATACCGGCACCGCAAGGCACCAGTTTCTTGTTGCCTTCGTACATGTCGGTGATCAGCTGGTGCATGTTGCCGTAACCGAAGTTTGCATTGCGCAGTGCGGCTTCCAGATAACGCTTGCCCAGACGCTTCATGCCTGCAAACACCTCGACCAGTTCTTCACCAGTGAGGTTGAATTCGGCAATGTCACCGGACGTCACCGGACCGAAACCGACTTCAAAGAAGCCCAGCTCGTTGTAGAGGTGATCAAAGATCGTTTCTACATCAGTGATGCCCCGGGTCAGGGTCACGCGACAGCCGACAGGACGCGCGGTATAGCGCTTGAGCAGCATGTCCACCTTACGCTTGACCACATCGTAGGTGCCCTGGCCGCCCACCGTAATCCGGTTCTTGTCGTGCATCGCCTTGGGCCCATCCATTGAGATGGTCAGACCGAAACGGTGCGCGTTGAACCAGTCCACCAGCTCCTCGGTAAGCAGGGTGGCGTTGGTGGTCATGGTGAAATCAACGGTTGCCTCCAGATCCGCGAAACGTTTTTCGCAGTACGCCACAACCTCACGAATGAGGGGCATGTTGGACAGGGGCTCACCGCCAAAAAACACCACGTTGTAGGCAGGCTGTCCCGGCGACTCCTTCAGCAGCATCTCGACCGACTTGATGGCTGTGTCGTAGGCCATCTTCTCCCCTTTTGAGGGCGTCGTCAGGTCTTCCTTGTAGCAGTAGGTGCAGCTGAGGTTGCAGCCGGTGTTGACGTTCAGCACAACGGTGTTGAGCGGAAACTTCTCCACCTTCTGCGGGTCCGGGTTAATGCGAGCAACGATCCCTGCGTCGGAGATCACCTCCAGGGTTCGCAGCTCATCCAGCACTTCGTTAACCGCATCCTGCGAATAGCGCGCCCGGAGTTCGGCCAGATGCTCAGGCAACACCTGATCATGGCGATCGAACACCTGCAGCAGCTCACGGCCCAGCTCATCGAGCTCAAAGATACTGCTGCTGGGAATGTGAAACAGCATCTGCCGTGCATCGACATCGACACGGTGCAGATTCGGTTTCACTAGCGTCATGGCGCCCATATTCACCTCTTTGTTGTTCTGTTGGGTGGCTACTTGTTCAGGTTTGATTCGGGCTTAATCCAGTACGCGACGGACAAAATCCTGCACCGCTACCAGCATGCTGCCTTCGCCTTCGACCTGGGTACTACCGTCAGCAACGGTTGCCACAACAGTCAGACGACCGACATTGTTGGCCGACATTTTGCGTTCCGGGTTAAGGCCCGCATCACCAGGTGTGAAGATACCTGCGGCATTGAAGCTGCCAGCGTACTTGTCATCCTTGTCATGAGCCGCCACTTCGTCAGCCGGCTTGATGCTCCAGCTGGCAGGCATGTAACCCAGACGCAGATCGTCCTCGGTACCCGGCTTGCCATCAGCACCGGCGCTGTAGCCTACTGCACGATAGGAGGCACGAACTTTCGGCAGATTACCGCCGGCACCACCGATACGGGTCACCGCATTGGCCGGCGTCACGTCGACACGCGCCAGCTCGCTGTATACAGCCAAAGCAGACTCGCTTGCGGCCTGTCCAACACGGACGGTTCGCAGACCTTCATTGCCGGTGGCTTTGGCCAGCACAGTGATACGATCATCGGCGCGAGACAGTACCTTCTCGACTACAACCCCTTCGCCAAGGTTGATGTCACCTTTCAGATTCTGTCCGATCAGGGTCAGCTCTGCCGGTTCACCCGCACGCAGATAGGACGGCTGAACCGCCACCACCGCAGCCTTACCCTGATCACGCACAGCACTCAGCTCACCGCCGATTTCGCGCTCAGCCGCAACAAACATACGGCCTTCCAGACTGTTGCCCTGCTTGTCTGCTGCCATGACCTGACGCATTTTCACACCATCGATGGTCAGGCTGGCTCGCCATTCATAGCCGGTGTATACAGTTGCCTTGCCTTCACCGTTGAGCGCGGTTCCATCGGCATACAGACCTTCAAGCGTTACGTCGTAATGGCCTTCGGAGGTCTTGGCGGCGGTCATCCAGGCATCAAATTCGCCCTTGCCCGGAACGAAGCCGGTCACGCGCCAGCGACCCATCAGATCGCTTTTGCTGGCCTTCTGCCAGTTGTTCCATTCCTGAGTAATCAGCGGGAAACGCTTGCCAAGATCAGCGGCAGTATCGTTGCTGGCGATCTGGTACCACTGGCGGTCACGTGCCAGGGAGTGCAGTTCGGTGGTCGGGAACTGCCCCATGTGGAAGTCGACCAGGTATTTCCATTCCTGCTCAGTGCGGCGCTGCAAGGCAAAACGCGCCTCGGAGTGACAGCGGCCACAGGTTTCAGCCAGCCCCTGATCAATGCTGTTCTCAACCAGGTTGGTATCCTGCTCGAGCAGATAGCGATAGCCTTCTGTCTCTTCAGGTGCCAGACCCTGGGTGTCAGCCAGATGCTTGACCAGTGCGCGTTTTTCTTCGCGGGTCAGTTCAAGGCCACGCAGGTGAGTCATGCGGTTGATCGTCATCAACCAGCCTTCAGGGGTTTTACGCTGCTCGCTGATGCGTGAGAAGCTTGGCGCTTCGGCCGAACCGGTCTCGGTATGACAGGCCAGGCAGCGGTCCCGGATGATCTGTTGTGCGTCCTGAGCCAGCACCGGTGTGCTGACAAGCCCGGCCAGAGCCAGAAGGCCCGTACCCAGAGCTGCACGCTTCGAATTATTATTACTCAATGCCATCACTCCCTCACTGATGAGATGGATCTTGTTGTTCGCCCAAGTGCCAAAACGGCACTATGGCTCAGCCCAAATCGGTGCTTGTCGCTAAGCTAAACCTAGCATGTAAATTAATTTCTCACCTTTTGTGCTAAGTTGTGCTCAGATGTAACAGAATGTAAAAAGGACTTTCACTTTTCCGCCACTCGGTTGATATTGCCCCCTGGATTCACCCGTCCCGGTAGCCGCCCCGGCTTCACGCAGTAGAGAGCTTTACGATGAAGACCACACCCGCTGACATTCACATCCTCATCGTGGAAGACGATCTGGCCTCACGGTCACTGCTCGTCAGTTACTTCGAGAACGCAGGCTATCGTGTCTCGGAAACGGACAACGCGGACCATCTGGCCGAACGAATCGATCAGGATGCGGTGGATCTGGTGCTGCTCGATATCAGTCTGCCCGGCAAGGACGGCCTCACCGTAACCCGTGAACTCAGAGCCAACTCGGCCGTTGGCATCATTCTAGTGACCAGCAAGGGGGACGAGATCGACCGCATTGTGGGGCTGGAGCTGGGTGCCGACGATTACGTCACCAAGCCTTTCAATCCACGCGAGCTGCTCGTCCGGGCAAAGAACCTGCTTTGGCGCATGTTCATTGCCGACACCGCCAAGCGGAATGGTGAAAGCCGTAGCCAGATGATCTACTCCTTTGAAGGCTGGCAACTGGACCCTTACAAACGTCAGCTGACCAGCCCGGAAGGCCACCACGAGCGCCTGCCGGAAGGCGAGTTCAAGCTGCTGCAAACGCTGGTCAACCATCCCGGTCAGGTGCTGTCACGCGATCAGCTGATGGATGCCATCCATGACCGTGAATGGACGCCCAACGACCGCTCGGTAGACGTACTGATCGGCCGCCTGAGACGCAAACTGGGTGACAACCCGTCCAATCCCCAGTTGATCCTGACCGCCCACGGCGCCGGCTACATGTTTGCCGGCAACACTGGCTCATGAAAGCCCCCGAAGGCTATCGTCTTTACCGCCAGCTGCACCGCTCCGGTGACTGTCGCATCAGCCGCGCCGTGCGGCTGCAGGATGGCTCTGACGTCATCATCAAACAGCTTGATCGCAGTCAGTGCAGCCGCGGTCGGCTGAGCCGCTTTCAACACGAGTTTGATATCCTTTCGCGCCTGCGCATCAGTGGGGTTATCGAACCCTTTGAGTTGCTCCAGCTGGAGACTGGGCCCGCGATTATCTATTCGGACTCAGGCTCCCGTCCGCTGCGTCAGCTGATCGCAGAACAACAGCTCTCCTGGCCCCAATGGCTGCCGATCGCCATCCGTATCAGTGAACTGCTCGGCCGTCTGCACGAAGCGGGTATTACCCATAAGCAGATCAACCCTGATCATCTGTTGCTGAATCCCGATACCGGGATGGTCGAGCTCATCGGCTTTTCACGCAGCACCGGCCTGAGTCGTGAACAGGCGAACTGGCATACGCCAGACTTTGGCCGTGAAGGGCTGGCCTATATCGCTCCGGAGCAGACAGGGCGCATCAACCGCAGCATCGACTACCGCAGCGATTATTACAGCCTCGGTGCCACCCTGTATGAGCTGATGACCGGCCGCCCGCCCTTCACCAGTGATGATGGCATGAGTCTGGTGCATGACCAGATTGCCAAACAGCCCAAAGCCCCCCACCTGATCAACCCCCAACTGCCGGAAATGCTGTCACTGGTGATCCTCAAGCTGCTCTCCAAGGATGCGGCACAGCGCTACCAGTCCAGCGTCGGGCTGATCCATGACCTGCAGCTATGCCTGCGTGCGCAGCTACGCCAGGAGTATGACCTGCGTTTTCAACCTGGCCAGCGTGACCTGTCTGCTCGCTTCCAGATACCGCAGCGACTCTACGGTCGCCAGCCTCTGCTGGCACAGTTGCGCGAGCAATATCGCAGCTGTGGCCGCGGCGGACAGCCACTGGTGTTGATCACCGGTTATGCCGGTGTCGGCAAGACCAGCCTGGTCAACGAATTGCGTCAGTACGTCAACGAACAAGGGGGCAGCTTCAACGCCGGCAAATTTGATCAGTTTCGCCGCAGTCGCCCCTACTTCGCGATCGTTCAGGCCCTCCAGGGACTGGTTCGCCAACTGCTGACCGAACCTGAAGAACGCATCGCCCGCTGGCGCAAGCGGCTGGTCGACAACCTGGGCAGTCACGCTCAGGTGCTGGTCAAGCTGATTCCCGAACTGGAGCTGATCATCGGCAATCAGCCCATACTGCCCCCCTTGCCGCCGGCTGAAGAGCAGAATCGGTTTTCACGCATTTTCATCCAGATGCTGCGTGTGCTGGCGACCCCGAATCGCCCGCTGGTACTGTTTCTGGATGACCTGCACTGGGCCGACCTCGCCTCGCTGCACCTGATCGAAACGCTGGTCAGTGTCAGTGCCCCACCGGGGTTGATGCTGATCGGCAGTTATCGTGATCATGAGTTGAGCGCGACCCATCCGCTGCGCACCGCTCTGGAGCGCCTTCAGCACAATGGTCAGGCACCGCTGGAGATCAGCCTCCACCCCTTGCAACTGCCCGAAGTCAACCAGCTGGTCGCTGACACCCTGCGCGTCGAGCCTCTGGCCTGTCGGTCTCTGGCACAGGCCTGTATGGAAAAGACCCAGGGCAACCCCTTCTTCCTGAATCAGTTCCTGCATGCTCTGCATCAGGATGGTCTTATCACCTTCCGCGAGCAGCGCTGGCAGTGGGATGAGGATGCAATACGTGATCAGGAGATCACCGATAATGTGATCGAGTTGATGGTCAGCAAGATTCAACGCCTGCCTGCTGCCACTCAGCAGGTATTGCCGCTGGCCGCCTGTATCGGCAGCAGTTTCAACCTGCGCACCCTGTCCGTGGTCAGCGAACTGCAGCCACGCGCGGCCACCGACCGGCTCTGGCCGGCACTGACCGAAGGCTTGATCGTGCCTCAGGATGACAGCTACCGGCTGTTTCAGAACCTCGAACCGGAGCGCACCCGTTTTCGCTTCGTACATGACCGGGTGCAGCAGGCAGCCTACTCATTGATCGAAGATGACACGCTGGAAGAGCTGCACTTGCAGATCGGTCGTCAGTTGCAGCAAAGCCTGCAGCCAGATGAGATCGATAACCGTATCTTCGAGATCAGCAACCATCTCAATCAGGCGCAGAAGCGCCTGTCGTCGGACGAGGAGAGACTGCAACTGGCTCGGCTCAATCTTCGTGCCGGTCAAAAGGCGAAAGAGTCAGCCGCATTTGACTCTGCAATGGAATACCTGAATACGGGCCTGAGTCTGTTGCCGGCGAACGGCTGGCTGCATGACTACAACCTCGCACTGGAACTGCACACGACTGCGGCGGAAATCGCCAACATCAAGGGACAGCATGAACTCATGCTGACGCTGATCCGCACCGTCGAAGCGCATGCGTCCCAGCTGCTCGACCGTATCAGGGTGTATGAAATCCTGATCCAGTCGCAGGTAGCCAACAACGCTTTCCACCAGGCGTTGCAGACAGCGCAACTGGCACTGCAGCAGCTGGGCGTCAATATCCCGGCCAAGCCGCGTGACAGCCAACTGGCCTACGGACTTGCCCGTACCCAGTGGATGCTGCGCCGGATGACACCGGAAAAAATTCTTCAGCTGCCCAAAATGAAGGACCCCGAGCTGCTGGCCGCAATGCCGATCCTCGCCAGCATGTTCGGTGCCATCAAGTTTTCCAGCTCGGAGCTTCGCCCGCTGGTGATGGCACGCCAGGTCGAACTGACGCTAAAACACGGGCTCAACCCCTCTGCCGCCATGGCGTTTGCGGGATATGGTGGTGTTCTCTGCGGTCAATTCAACGCCATCGAGCAGGGCTACCGTCTGGGCAAGCTGGCTTTGCAACTGGACCAGCAGATGCCCTCGGTGCTGACCCATCACCGCACCCTGTCCCTGTTCAACAGTTACATTCGCCATTATCGCGAACCCCTGCGTAACTGCATGGAATCCCTGCTCAACGCCCATCAACTGGGGCTGGATGCCGGTGACATGGAATGGAGTGCCTATGCACTGGCGGCCTATATCCAGTATGCCTTTCCGCTGTGCCGCAACCTGGACGAGCTGCAGCCGAGACTTGAGCAATATGCCGCACTGCTGGAAGAATCTGGACAACAGCAGTCACTGCAGTACTCCCAGTTCGTCCTGCAAACCATGGAAAATCTGCGCGGTCACAGCGCGGACCCGACCAGATTCGACGGCCGCTTCTATCATGAAGAACGCAACCTGGCCGAATTGAAACGGGAAAACCACCGTACCGCCATCAGCCTGCATCATTTCTATAAAAGTCTGCTCTGCTATCTGTTCGGTGACTACGCCGGCGCACTGCGTCACAGTGATGCAGGCATGGAGCTGCGCGCTTCCATCAGCGGTACACTCACTGTGCCCTGGTTACAACAGCTCAACGCACTCAGCATTCTGGCTCAGCTGCCGCATACCAGCATCCTGCAGCAACCGGCACGCCTGCAGAAGGTCCGTCAAACCCTTCGCGCCTTGCGCAAGCTGGCACGTTACTCACCGGAAAACCACCGACATCATGCCGACCTTCTGGAAGCGGAGCTCTATCGCAGTCAGCACCAGCACACCAAGGCGATGGACCTTTATGAGCAAGCGATCGAGCAGGCTCGCCAGCAGGGTTTCATTCTGGACGAAGCCATGGCCACCGAGCTTGCAGGCCAGTTCTACCTGGAATGGGACAAACCCGGAATCGCCCGCACCTACCTGCAGGACGCCTATGAGCGCTATGCAGACTGGGGCGGTCGAGCCAAACTCGAACAAATGCAGGAACGCTACCCGTTCACTCTGGAGCGTCCTCTGCGTCACTTTGATGATAATCAGCCCAAAGAGTCTCCGGCCCTGAGCCAGACGCTGGACAACCAGGCCTTCGACATCAACTCGGTAATCCACTCGTCTCAGGCCATCTCCGATGAGATCGTGCTGGAAAGGCTGCTTGAACGACTCATGCAGCTGGCGCTGCAGAACGCCGGGGCCCAGCGTGCCATTCTCATCCTGCGCCGTCATCAGGGCCTTTTTCTGGAAGCGGAGATCTGTCTCAATCAGCCACCTCGTCTGTTCAATGCCCAACCGCTGGAGCAAAGCGAGGCACTACTGCCGCTGAGCATCATCAATTACGTGGCACGCACCAAAGAGGACGTGGTACTGGGCAATGCCACGGAACATCAAATGTTCCAGCAGGATAGCTACATCCGTGAGCATCAGCCTCGCTCCCTGCTGGCGATCCCGATTCTCTACCATGGCGAGCTCACCGCCATTCTCTATCTCGAGCACTCGGAAAGCCGTGACATCTTCAATCGAGACCGACTCAAGACCCTGCAGATTCTCGCTTCTCAGGCTGCCATCTCGATCGAGAACGCCAAGCTCTATCAAAGCCTGGAACAGTCCGAACGGGAGTACCGCTCACTGTTTGAAAACTCCAGCGAGGGGATCTTCCGCATCGACCGCCGTGGCCGCTTCATATCGGCAAATCCGGCACTGGTAAAGCTGCTGGGCTATCCCAGCGCTGACGCGTTTCTGAGCACCGTAACCGATGTCATCCGGGACTGCTTCGTGGATCGGGAAGAGTGCCGTCAATTCCTCGCACGGCTTAACCGAGATGAGCGCGTACTGGGATTTGAAACCCGCTGGCGCCGCCGCAACGGCAGTGAGGTCAGCATTTCGATCTCGGCTCATCGCATCACCGATGAACAACAGAATCTTCGCTACTACGAAGGCTCGCTGACGGATATCAGTGAGCGTAAAGCCAAGGAACAGGCCGAGCTGGCACGGGAAAAGGCCGAGGCCGCCAGTGAGGCCAAAAGTCAGTTTCTGGCGACCATGAGCCACGAAATTCGTACCCCGATGAATGGTATCCTGGGGATGGCTCAGCTGCTGATGCGCTCTGGACTCAGCACTGCACAACAGGAACAGGTGGATTCCATTTACCGCTCCGGCCAGACCCTGCTGAGCATTCTTAATGACGTGCTCGATTTTACCAAGATCGAGGCCGGTCAGATGGAGCTGGAGCAGGTGGAGTTCAGCCTGCATGAACAACTCGAACAGCTGCGCCAGCTGCTGACACCGATGACCCAGGAAAAACACCTGGACCTGATCCTGCGACTGGACCCCGAGCTGCCCGATCGGGTCTGCGGTGATCCCCGGGCTCTGAACCAGATCCTGCTGAACCTCTGCACCAATGCACTCAAATTCACCCATGAAGGCTATGTACTGGTGAAAGTTCGCCCGCTGATGTCCGAGGGGGATGATCAGTGCCGTGTTCACTTTGAAGTTGAAGACACCGGCATCGGCATTCCCGAATCGGCTCACTCGCGCATTTTCATGCATTTCAGCCAGGCAGACAGCTCCATCACGCGCCGATTCGGTGGCACTGGCCTGGGCCTGTCAATCTGCAAGCGGCTGGTGGAGCTTCAGGACGGTGAGATCGGCTTTGACAGCCAGCCGGGAAAAGGCAGCCGCTTCTGGGTGGAGCTGCAATACCCCCTTGCCAGACAGGCAGAAAATCACACATCCGTCTCGCATCTTCGCGAGGAAGGCGGCAAGCCGCGACTGGATATTCTGCTGGTGGAAGATACCCCGATCAATCAGCAGGTCACGGTAGGTCTGCTGGAGTCGGAAGGCCACAGCGTCAGCGTTGCAGACGATGGCTACACTGCGCTTTCGATGCACAACGATCATGACTACGATCTGGTACTGATGGATATTCACTTGCCCGACATGGACGGGATCGAAACCTCTCGTCGCATGCGTCAGCACCCTGACCCGTCTCGGGCAGCTGTTCGCATCATTGCCCTGACCGCATCGGTCACGCCGACAGAGATCCGTCGCTATCAGGAAGCCGGGATGGATGCAGTCGTCAGCAAGCCGTTGCAGTTCGACGAACTCAACCGCCTGCTCCGACAGCAACCGATGATGGATCAAACGACCAGTCCGGTGTCTGAAACCTCTGCCACACTGCTCAATCAAACCCTGCTCGACCAGCACCTTGGCATGCTAGGACATGAACGGTTCCATAGTTTGTGCCAACAGATGCAGGCCCAATGCTTCGAACTGCTGGAACAATTGGGAGAAGCCCTTCCTGACCAGCAGCCCCCGTTACTGCATAAGCTGGCAGGCACGCTCAGCAACTTCGGTATGCAACAAGCTGCTGAACTGAGCCGGGAGCTGGAGCTACGCCCCACACGATCCATGGAAACGATGGACAGGTTGCAACAGCTCTGCCGGCTGAGTCTGAGCGAACTGCAACGGCGTTACGGCCTGGGCGCTAATCCAGCTGACGAACCAAAGGTTCCAGCCAGCGGTAGTCCTCATCACTGACACTCTGCATCCCTACTGCCCCTTTTGTTTCCAGCAGCACTCGACGGGCCGATGAGGGCGTTAGCAGCACCTGGCGAATCCGTGCCTGAACCTCGGGACACAGATGGCTGCTGACCGTGAACGGATCATAATGGATTGGCCGTGAGCGCCATAGCTCACGCAGATCCGAGCTGGCCGCCTCTCCACGGCCTATGTAGTCGTCCGCTCTGCGGCTGGATACGAAGGCCGCATCTACCGCCCCGGAAAGTACGGCTTCAATCGCACGATCATGGGAACCGGCATAGATCAACTTGCCAACATAGTCAGCCAGAACCACACCGGTTTCACGCTTGAACTCAGTCATCGGAATCAACGCCCCGGAGGTACTGCCGGGGTCGGTCAGCGCCACAGACCTATGCTCTAAATCGTGGATGGACTTGATGTTGACGCCGGTTCCAGTCAGCAGCAGCGAGTGGTAGTAACTGCCTTCTGGCGTAAATGCTCCCCCTTTGAAGCTGTATGCCGCCAACGCCTGCACCCCGGGGTCTCTGGACTTGGTCTGTATATAGGCAGCAGGCCCAAGTTCAGCCAGATCAACAGCCCCAGACAACACGCCTTCAATCACCGCCTGGTAGGAGTGAACCGAAACCGTCTGGACCGGGATGCCAAGCACACGCTGCAGCTCAAGGCGCAGGGGCTCGAACTCCTGATACTGCTGAACCAGACTCTTCTTTGGAATGGTGGCAAAATGCAGCACCTCCGGCTGTTTGCATCCGGGTTCGGCGATTGCCCACCCTGCTCCAGACAACAACATCACGATCAAAACCCGCACAATCAGTTTCATACGACCAGCTCCTGTTCAGGTTGTTGGCGGTACTGCTGCACCTCTTCAGCATTCAGCGCCCGACTGAACAGATGCCCCTGGACCTCATCACAGCCGGCCAGTTTCAGATAAACCAGCTGATCGGGTGTCTCTACGCCCTTGGCAGCCACCTTCAAACCCAGTCGCTGCGCCACGGAGATCGTGGCCGACAACAGGACGTTGTCGTCAAAACTGTTGCGAATATCACGGATGAATGAACGGTCCAGTTTGATGCGACTGAAGGGCAGACGGCGAATTTCCTCCGGATCAAGCCCACTGCTCCCGAAGTCATCGAGCGTCAGCCCAATACCAAACTCGCGCAGCTCATGCAGCTGCCCAAGATGTTCGGCTCCAAGCTGTTTCAGGTCACGCTCGTTGACTTCCAGCTCCAGCCAGGCGGGGTCGATCTCATAACGTTCAATGGCGGCCTTGAGTTGACGACTCAATTCCGGCCCGTTGAGCATGGACAGGCTCACGTTGAGCGCAACAGGCACCATGGGCACCTGCTCAGCCAACCATTGCATCAACTGTTCGCATGCCTGTTCCAGCACCTGCCGCGTCAGTGCCGGCATGAGCCCCAGAGACTCGGTCAGCGGCAGCAGCTGCGAGGGGGGCAAGAGTCCGAATTCCGGATGATCCCAGCGTACCAGCGCTTCAAAGCCACAAAGCTGATAACCGGGCAATGACAAACGGGGTTGCAGATGAATGCGCAGTTGCTGTTCAAGTACACCCGGTAGCTGCTGCTCCAGATCAGCCGCATTCAGCTCCTGATGGTTGAGGGCCGCATCAAAGAAGGCATAGCGCCCGCGCCCGGCACGTTTGGCCGTATACATTGCGATATCGGCATGTTTGACCAGAGTGTCGATTTCCATGCCATCCTGCGGCGACAGCGCGATACCAATGCTGGGGCTGGTACTGAGCCCCGATCCCTGCAATTCGTCATATGGTGCGGAGAGGGCCGACACCAGTTCTCCGGCTCGGTGCTCGATATCCTCACGCCGCCGGACACCGGTCAGCATGAGCACGAATTCGTCGCCCCCAAAACGACTGATAATGTCACTTTCACGCAGCGTATTGTTGAGCCGTCGGGAAACCGACTGCAATAGCTGATCCCCCACCTTATGCCCCAGTGTGTCATTGATCGATTTGAACCGATCCAGATCGATAAAGACCACAGCGGCAAAACGCCCCTGGCGTTTGGCTCCGAGCAAATGTGAGTGCGCCAATTCAAGGAAAAGCCGACGGTTATACAGCCCCGTCAGGGCATCGCGCGAGGCTGCTTCCAGTGTCTTGCGATGCTCTCGCTGCAGCCTCTCCAGCAACGCCTGACTGCGTTGTTCCGAGTGCTGCAGCGCCCTCAGATGCGTTTCACGTCCGTGCATCATCCAAAGCAGCCAGCCAAGCCCAATCAATACCACCAGGCTAAGCATCAGCACGGTAAAAATATAAATGGAACGCTGCTCTCGGTAGGGAGCCAGTATTTCGCTCTCTGCCTGACGCACCACTACGACGAACGGGAAGGACTCCAAGTGATAAAAGAAACTGGCAAAGGGCTGCCCCCTTTCACGATCCAGAGCCGTAAGCTGCCCATGCCGCAGGCGCGTTCTCAGGATAACACTGTTATCAAAGTTCCCTTTTGCCATGACCAACCCACTCTGATCCACTTGCGACAGCTCATCACCCGTGGAGGTCAGAATATGGATACTGGCTTGAGCGCCCAGATCGAGGTTCTGATAAAGCCTGAGCAGATAACCAAGGTCCAGCTCAAGCAAGAGGAATGAATGTTGGCTACCCGTATCCGCGGTATAGGGCATCAGCAGAGGCATGGACCAGGGGTGTTGCCAGGCGCTGCGTGGCAACACCCATAAATCGCCGGAGCCCCTTGCATCGGGGTAACGCCATTCAGACTCGAGGTATGTCAGCGTTCCAGGCGAGGTGCTGTAACGCAAATGGCCAAGATCATCGTACAAACTGAGCCGGTTGAACACCGGATCCGACAATATCACCGCTGACATGTCGGAGTTGACCCGCAGCTGCGCGTCCTGCTGAAAGCCCTGCACCAGAATACGCAGAGTTTTCGCACGATCCAGAACCTGCTCCAGATTTTCGGCCACGATGAAGGACAGGTTGACCAAAGCCGTGGACTGCATGGCCAGTGCCTGCTCACGACTGTCCCTGAGTTGAATAAAGGTGAATAGCCAGACAATGCCAATCAGCAGCAGCGCGAATACTGCTACCCCCCACTGAGGAGCATTCAGCGATGCGGGATTACGTTCCAAAGGTGGATTCAAACAAACGTCCTGTTCAAGCTCGAACTTTCGATCGACTGTATTCATAAGGCGACAGCAAAGCTAACACCCATGCATGACGTTTATATGACAAAAAACGCGGCCCGAAGGCCGCGTATCAAAGAGGGAGGAATCGCTGTTATTTAGCTGTTTCGGACTCGGATTCCTGCTGCATGGAGTCGAGCTGCTCACGAGCATCCTGCTCCAGCTCTTTTGCCGCTTCAGACGCTTTCTCGCCCAACTCACGAGCACCCTCTTCTGCCTTCTGGTAGGCCTCAATTGAGTCTTGCTTAACCTGCTCGCCTACTTCTGCGGCCTTATCGACCACTTCGTCCGCCTTCTCCCGAAGACCTTCTTCGGTCTCCTTCATCACTTCACCGGCCGCCTGCAGAGTTTCACCTGCTTCTTTTTTCAGGGTATCCATTGCAGAAGGCTTGGAGGAGGACTCTTCAACCACCGGAGCCGCAGGCTGGTCCTCGGCTGCCTTCTGGTCATCACCACATCCAACCAGCAACACGGTCGATGCCAAGGCAACAGATCCCAGCATTTTATACAGGCTCATATTCATCGCTCCTTTTGAATTTCAACATGACAAGTGCTCCGCAGTATAAGGGATGGAGCTGAGCACTGTCTGAACAACCACCCATCAGATGGCCACGATCGAGAGTACGCCCAAAACCACGAAAAGGCCACAGGCCGACCAGCGAGCCAGGTTGAGAGGGATCCGTTGCATCAGCCAGTTACCGGCATAGGCAACAGGCACGTTGGCCAGCATCATGCCGATGGTCGTTCCCATGATGACCCAGAACAGACTGTCATAACGAGCGGCCAGGATGACAGTCGCCACTTGAGTCTTGTCACCGATCTCGGCGATAAAAAAGAGCACACAGGTTGCAATGAAAGCCCCGTATTTAAGAACGGCTGCGTCATCCTCGTCATCCTTGTCCGGAATCAGCACCCAGAGGCCAACGGCAATAAAGCTGAGACCAATGATCCAGGGCACCCAGTTTTCCGGAATCCACTGCACCAGCCAGGCCCCAAGCCAGGCAGAAAGGCCGTGGTTGAGGAGGGTCGCTACGAAGATGCCAAGAATGATCGCGTTGCGCTGCGCAAAGCGAGCGGTCAGGAACAACGTCAGAAGTTGGGTTTTGTCACCGATTTCGGCGATGGCGACCGCGAGGGTCGAAGGCAAGAATGCGTCCATTTAACGATTTCCGGCGGGCTTGTTGATTCCATAAGACATCACACACCGGCCCGCCAGGACAGTGCGTCATGTCTCAGGTCTCATCAATCCCAAAATGGGACGCGACTGCCATGAGCTTGAGGCTCAATTATGTTGACAGCCACTCTACCGACAGTGGTCGGACAGAAGATTACTCCCCCAAGAGCGGACGCAATAATAGCAGCAGGGTTTGTCACTGGCAAATTGCTCCCGACACTGGCCTGTCAGAATGACTCGGGTAGAATGACGGCATATCACAATGATGAAAAATGAAGGGTTTACGATGACTGCACGACTGGGAACTGTTGCTTGCCTGATGCTCAGCCTGACTTTGGCAGGATGCCAGACCATCCCTATGCCCTTTGCAAACAAGCCTCAGCCAGCGCCTGAGCCGGTTGCCCAGCCGGAAGACCCTCAGCCTCTTGCACCCGAGACCGTTGAGGTCCTGCCCGCCAGCTCTGACCTGAATTGGGAGCCCAAGCTGGATCAGCCTATCGCTCAGCTGGAGGCCCAATTGGCGCTTGAAGAGACACAGCTGGCCAAGAACCATACGCTCTCGAGTATCGCCTACCTGTGGGATGCACAGCTTTACCTGCTGTTTCAGGATACTTTGGGCTACCTGCCAGAAGAGGCACAGCGTCATGAAGTCGAGTTGCAGAACCGTTGGCTGGACCAGCGCGCCGAAGCGATGACCCGAGCCTTCCTCAATGATGAGGATGGCGAAGTTGCACGTTTTGCAGCCGGTCAGGCATTTATAAGGGAAACCCAAAAACGTATTCAGGAACTGGAGCAACTGCGCAAGTTGATCGTTGTCCAGTAACGCCCCTCGAAAAATAATGCATGAAGAGCGGGGACTGCTGTGCACACCCTGCACAGGGGGCTTGAGCCATAAGGGTTCAAGCCCTATCCACGGATAACACTCTCTTGCAGCACATTACGGTCAAATGCCTCGCTGTATCTCACCAATGAGATAACCTCACCGGTCTGATTTTGCTCTGCGTCAAACTCTTGCGCTCAAAGACGCTGCAGTCATGGAAGCAGCATGTTAAGATTTTCTGCTAATGAGAATGCTTCTAATAATCAGGTATATCCATATGAAGGCAATCCTGCTGCCGCTGACCTTCACCATCAGCCTGCTGTCTTTTGCGGTCAATGCGGGCACCCCCTTGACCGCCTCCTCGTCAGACAAGGCACAACTGGGCCAGCAACTGTTTTTTGATGTAAACCTGTCCCAAAACCGCAGCCAATCCTGCGCTTCCTGCCACTCGCCCGCCCGAGGGTTTGCTGACGACCGAGACGGTACCGAGCTGGGAGCCTCTCTGGGTGATGACGGTCACTCGCTCGGGGATCGAAATGCCCCTTCAGCCGGTTATGCCCTTTTCAGTCCCGAATTTCATCGCAAGGCCAGTGGTGAATGGGTGGGCGGCCAGTTCTGGGATGGACGTGCAGCGACTCTCGCAGACCAGGCCGGCGGCCCTCCCCTGAATCCGATTGAAATGGGCATGCCGGACAAGGCTGGCGTTATCGCCCGTCTCAAGGAAAATCCGGAATATGTCCGCCAGTTTGACGCTTTCTTTGGTGACGGTATTCTCGACAACCCCGAGCAGGGCTATATCGCCATGGCTGAAAGCCTGGCAGCCTTTGAGAGGACTGATTTCTTCGCGCCCTTCGACTCCAAATATGACCGCTTTCTGCGTGGTGAAGCCAGGCTGAGCGATCAGGAGGAACTGGGACGTCTGCTGTTCTTCTCGCAGCAATTCACCAACTGCAACCAGTGTCATCAGTTACGCAAAAGTGCCCGCGCGCGGGATGAAACCTTTACCAATTATGAATACCGCAATATCGGCACCCCGGTGAATACCGAACTGCGACTGGCCAACGGTTCAGGCGCAAATGCAATCGATCAGGGCCTGCTGAACAACCCGGTCGTAAACGATCCCGCACAGGCCGGCAAATTCAAGATACCGACCCTCCGCAACGTCGCTGTGACCGGACCTTACATGCATAACGGGGTATTCAAGGATCTACGGACCGTCGTGCTGTTCTATGACAAGTACAACAACCCGACCCGAACCCTTAACCCTGAAACAGGCAAGCCCTGGGCGAAGCCGGAAGTGGCCGACAACCTTGCACTGAACGAACTGGAAAAGGGGCCAGCACTGGACGATGAACGTGTCGATGCGCTCGTTGCCTTCCTCAAGACACTGACCGACCAGCGTTATGAGCATCTGCTCAAGTAACCCGCTCGCCTGCTGATCAAAAAACAGGTCCCGGCCAAATAAGGGGCCTGTTTCGTTACCGCCCATGACCCAACCTTGTGCTAGAATCGCGCTATTCATGTCTGCCCATGATGGCTGATCAATCCAAGCTACAGGACCTGTAACACCATGAGCCTCGCGCAATCCGTTCTGGCCGTAAACAACGACCTGCCGATCCGTACCGACCGCCCCGTTCACAGCGGCAAGGTACGTTCCGTGTACTGGCTGACCGAAGCGGACAGCCGTCGTCTGATTGAAGAAAAGGGCTATGATGTTGCCCTTGATGCGCCGCTGGCGATCATGGTGATCAGCGACCGCATTTCCGCGTTCGACTGCATCTGGCACGGTGAAGGTGGTCTCAACGGCGTACCGGGCAAAGGGGCCGCACTGAATGCGATCTCCAATCACTGGTTTGGCCTGTTCCGTGAGAAAGGCCTGGCCGACAGCCACATCGTTGATATCCCGCACCCCTTCGTCTGGATCGTACAGAAGGCCCGCCCGGTGATGATCGAGGCGATCTGTCGCCAGTACATCACCGGCTCCATGTGGCGTGCCTACAGCAAGGGCGAGCGTGAGTTCTGTGGCATCACCCTGCCGGAAGGTCTGCAGAAGGACCAAAAGCTGCCCGAACTGCTGATCACGCCGTCCACCAAGGGCATTCTGCGCGGCATCCCGGGCGTTCCTGAAGCGGATGACGTTAATATCACCCGCGCCAATATCGCCGACAACTTCGCAGCTTTCGGCTTCCGCTCGGCTGATGACATCGCTCAATACGAGAAGCTGCTCAAGGAAGGCTTTGGCGTGATCAGCGATGCTCTGGCCGAGCTGGATCAGGTCTTCGTCGACACCAAATTCGAGTTCGGCTACGTCACTGATGCTTCCGGCAACGAAAAGCTGATCTACATGGATGAAGTCGGCACACCGGATTCCTCCCGTATCTGGGACGGCCCAGCCTATCGTGATGGCAAGGTTATCGAGAAGTCGAAAGAAGGTTTCCGTCAGTTGCTGCTCAACCACTTCCCGGATCCGGACATCCTGCTCAACAAGGATCGCATGCCGGAACGTGAAGCGCTGGCCCGTGACAACGCCCTGCCGACCGAGGTTCTGATGGACGTGTCCCGCACCTATCTGGATATCGCCGAGAAGATCGTTGGCCACAGGATCGAGTTGTCGGAGAACCCGAAAGCGGAAATCATTGAGATCCTGCGCGACCAGTACGGCCTGATCGACTGATCTGTTCCACAGATGACAAGGGCCGCCTGTCCATTCGACCGGCGGCCCTTTGTATATTGGAGCTTTACACTCAGCGCGGCTTCAGCCGGTCGCAATCGGGTTTGCGTCCAGACGCTCTCGCCTGCTGATAAACTGGCATGTACTGCTCCACCTGAGCATTCAGCTGCTGAATACGGGTATTGGGAGCGGGATGCGTTGACAGCAGTTCAGGAGGCGTTGCGCCGCCCTTTTGTCCCATCTTTTGCCAAAGCGTGGTCGCCTCTCGTGGATCAAACCCTGCCTGCGCCATCAACGCTTGCCCGAGTGTATCCGCCTCGGATTCATGCTGGCGGCTGTATGGCAGCAGAATGCCATACTGCGCCCCCAAGCCCAGTGCCAGAATCGCCGCCTGCTGGGTTTTGGAGTCCACCCGGTCGGCCATGGCGATGGTGGCTGCAGCCATGCCCAACTGGGTCAGCATCTGCTGGCTCATGCGTGCATTGCCGTGCTGCGCCAGCACATGTGACACCTCGTGACCGATCACCGACGCCAACTGATGCTGGTTATCCGTCATCTTGAGCATACCGGTATAGACACCGATTTTGCCACCGGGCAGCGCAAAGGCATTGACCGCCTCATCCTTGAATACAACCAGCTCCCAGTCTTGAGGCGCATAGCCATACTCCCCGGGCACCTCCATGACGATGGCATCGGCCACACACTGAACATAACGATTCACCCGAGTATCGTCTTCGACGGAGAGCTTCTCCTTCATCTGCTCAAAGGATTGGGTCCCCATTGCGTTCATCTGTGCCGGTGAGTTGAGCAACAGCGTCTTCTGGCCAGTGGGTGATACCGCGCAACCCGCCGCAGTCATCGACAGCAAAGTGACCAAACCGATTCGTTTCAGCATACCTGCAACCATAGATTCCCCTCTCTTCCTGCCTGAGCAGGAGTGCACTCCTGTTGTTGTCGCAACAGCCGAAGATCACTATGCTTGGGCAAGCATTATCAGTGGAGTCTAATATGGCTGTTATCTTGCAGATCGATTTTACCATGCCTGCCGAGATGCTCGGTGAAAACCTGACCAACGCAGCGCGCGAACTGGCAGAGTCGATCAATCAGGAACCGGGATTCATCTCCAAGATCTGGACCGAAAATGCAGCAACCGGCGAAGCAGGCGGTATCTATCACTTTACTGACAGGGCCTCGGCGCAGGCCTATCTGGAGATGCACTCGAAACGAGTGGAAGCGATGGGTGCAGAACAGATTCGCAGCCGCATCTTCGACATTAACGAGACACTGACTGCCATCAACGCAGGTCAGACAGGAAAAGGCCAGCCCGGACACTAGTGTCCGGCTGGCCAGTCACATTAGAGGCGGTTTTCCAGTTCGGGGACCGCTTCGAACAGGTCTGCAACCAGACCGTAGTCAGCCACCTGGAAGATCGGCGCCTCCTCATCCTTGTTAATCGCCACGATCACCTTGGAGTCCTTCATACCGGCCAGATGCTGGATGGCACCCGAAATACCAACGGCGATGTAGAGTTCAGGTGCAACCATCTTGCCGGTCTGTCCCACCTGCATGTCATTGGGCACGAAGCCGGCGTCAACGGCGGCACGAGAAGCCCCCACCGCAGCGCCCAGCTTGTCTGCCACCTTGTTCAGCAACTCGAAGTTTTCACCGTTACCCATACCGCGACCACCGGAAATCACGACAGAGGCTGCGGTCAGTTCGGGACGATCCGACTTGGCCAGCTCTTCACCGACGAAGCTCACATCCGCATGCTGGTGGACAGCACCACAGGCTTCAATCACCGCGCTGCCGCCAGCCGCTTCAGCCGCGTCAAAGGCTGTGCCACGAACGGTCATCACTTTTACAGCGTCTGCGGACTTGACGGTTGCGATAGCGTTACCGGCATAGATCGGACGCTTAAAGGTATCCGCGGCTTCCACCGAAATGATGTCGGACAGCTGATTCACGCCCAGCAGTGCCGCCACACGCGGGGCGATGTTTTTACCGGTTGTTGTACCCGGTGCCAGGATGTGGCTGTAGCCGTCAGCCAGCTCTACGACCAGCTTGCTGACGTTTTCGGCCAACTGGTGTGCATAGGCCGCATTGTCAGCCAGAATCACCTTGCGAACTCCGCCAATGGTAGCTGCTGCCTCTGCAGCCCCCTGAGCATTTTCACCGGCCACCAGCAGGTCGATATCACCGCCGATCTGCTGAGCAGCGGTCACCAGATTCAAAGTAACCGGCTTCAGGGACTGGTTATCATGTTCGGTAATAATCAGAATGCTCATGCGACCACCTTTGCTTCGTTACGCAGTTTGTCCACCAACTCTTCAACAGAGCTGACCTTGATACCCGCCTGACGCTCGGCCGGCGGTTCTACGCTGACCAGTTCAACACCCGCAGCCAGCTGGGCACCCAGCTCTTCCGGGGTTTTCACATCCAGCGGTTTCTTCTTCGCTTTCATGATGTTGGGCAAAGATGCGTAACGCGGCTCATTCAGACGCAGGTCGGTGGTGACCACAGCCGGCAGTTTCAGGCTCAGGGTCTGCAGGCCGCCGTCAACTTCACGGGTGACCTTCAGGGTTTCACCCTCTACAACCACTTCGGAGGCAAAGGTCGCCTGCGGGCGATCCATCAACGCCGCCAGCATCTGACCGGTCTGGTTGTTATCGGAATCGATCGCCTGCTTGCCCAGCAGGATCAGGTCAGCGGACTCTTCCTCGGCAATCTTCTGCAGGATACGCGCGACCGACAGGGAGTCGAGCTGATCCGCCGCTTCCACCTGGATGGCGCGATCAGCGCCCAGTGCCAGTGCGGTGCGCAGTTGCTCCTGGCAGGACTTGCTGCCGATGGACACAACCACCACTTCAGAAGCGGTACCTGCTTCTTTCAGGCGCACCGCTTCTTCAACGGCGATCTCACAGAAAGGGTTCAGGGCCATTTTGACATTGGCCAGATCGACATCGGAGCGGTCAGACTTGACGCGCACCTTGACGTTGTAGTCGATCACTCGCTTGACGGCTACCAGTACTTTCATCGTTATTACCTTTTTAATCTATTCGGCTGGAAAAGGTGGCCCTTTCGGGCCTAAAGGCTCACTCAGAGAACCTGTTCCTGATTGCTCAGTCCGAGGCAACTTCTTCAGCCGCCTGCTTGCGCAGGAGAAAACGCTGGATCTTGCCACTGGAGGTTTTGGGCAGATCCGTTACAAATTCGATTTCACGCGGGAAGGCATGAGTCGACAGACGGTTACGTACATGTTGCTGCAGCTCTTCAGCCAGCTTTTCATCGGCATCAAACTGCGGGTGAACAACCACGTAGGCCTTGACGATGGCGCCACGCTTATCATCCGGCTTGCCCACGACTGCACTTTCAACCACAGCTTCGTGCTCCAGCAGGGTGCTTTCCACGTCCGCCGGGCCGATGCGGTAGCCTGCAGACGCAATAATGTCGTCATCACGTCCCGTGTAGGAGTGAGAGCCGTCACCATTGCTGATCACCACGTCACCGGTCAGGTAGTACTTGCCGTGATACGGGCTCTTCTCGCCCCAGGTGTACCCCTGGAAAAAGTACAGCGGTGAATTCTCCATGTCGATCGCCAGCTCACCGCTCTCGCCCGGACCCACTTCGTTGAAATCGGCGTCCAGCGCGACCAGACGGTAGCCCGGCAACTGGTATCCCATGCTGGCATCACGGAACTCATGATCCAGCTCGTGGAAGTTGGCCGAGGTCATGCCGGTTTCAGTCTGACCATACTGGTCACACACGAGGCAGCCAAAGGCACGCTGCACCCAGGACACGATTTCCGGGTTAAGCGGTTCGCCGGCACTGTTGGCTACACGCAGATCGATCTCCGGATAGTTCTTCAGCAGGGCATCATTGGCCTTCAGCATGCGGTATGCGGTTGGCGCAGCCGCCAGATTGGTGATCTTGTACTTGCGCAGGAACTCGAAGGTGTTGTCAGCGGTAAAGCCCGCTTCATTGAAGTGCGTCGTGCAGCCCAGCAGCAGCGGACCCACCACGGCATAGTACAGTCCGTAAGCCCAGCCCGGATCAGCCACGTTCCAGAAGTTGTCGCTGTCGCGCAGGCCGATGGCATAGCGCATGTACACATAAAATGCTGGCAGCGCCTTGGCCGGTACGGTGACGCCCTTGGACTTGCCGGTGGTGCCAGAGGTAAACATCTGCAGGAAGGGATCTTCGGCGCCGATCTTGACCGGCTCGAACTGGTCAGACTGCTGATCCAGAGTCTGATGGAACAGGAAGTCAGCGGCTCCCGCCAGCTCATGACCGTCTTCGGCGACCAGCATGGTCTTGGGCAGACCATTCACATCCGCCAGCTTGGACCACTGCTCCGGGTTGGTGATGATCAGTTTGGTATCGGCCTTCTGTACGCGATACTCGATGGCACCGGGACCAAAGGCGGTAAACATCGGCTGATAGACTGCACCGGCACGCAGAGCACCCAGTACGGCGACCATCAGTTCCGGAGTACGCGTCAGCAACGCTGAAATGCGATCGCCCTTGCCGATACCCTGAGACTTGAGGAAGTTGGCAAACTGAGCCGAGCGTTTCATCAGCTCGACAAAGGTCATTTCACCCGAAGTGCCATCTACCAGCTCATAGCGCAGGGCTACCTTGGCGGGATCATTCGCCCAACGGTCGCAGATCTCCTCACAGACGTTAAGACCTTCGTTAAAATCACCCACGAAGTTCTGTATGATCGACTCCGGCGTGAAGTCTTTGATGAAGTCGTTGTAGCTGATTTTATCCATACTGAAACCTGTTTATTTTTCTAATGGGGCTGCCATCTTCCTGACATGTGGCACGCGCAGCAGCTGGACAACGAACAAGGGAATTCCCTTATTCATCGCTTGTGATCGCAGGTTAATGCAATCGTCGGTGGCAACAGAATGACAACTTCCGACAGATAAATTGACATTTTTTGCAACTCGGATTCGTCGACTAATTCGTTGATTTAAACCCATCAAACTTCTCAGGCCCGGCAATCGCAACCATGAAAAATTTGACCTTCTCATCCCACTACGCCCGTGCCCTCCTGCACGGCCCCCGGACGCAAGGTCTAGATATCGACGCCCTGCTGGACGCCTGCCAGATCGATCATGACGTCATCAGCCAGCCCAAGGCACGAATTCGTACCGGTCAGTTCATTCACCTCTTCCGACTGATCTGGCGGGAGTTGAACGACGAGTTCATGGGCCGCACCTCCGCACCCGTCCGTATCGGTCATTTTCATTTAATGGGATCGCTGGTGGTCCACTGTGCCAATCTCGAAGAAGTGATCCGCCAGAGCATCCGCTGCTACCGGCTGTTTTCGGATGATATCGAGATTCGCCTGAATCTGGAGGGAGAGGAAGCAGAGCTGAGCCTGATCCACCACCACCCCGAACTGGACCCGGACAGCTTCCTGGCCGAGTGGCTGCTGATGGTCTGGCACCGTCTGATCGGCTGGCTGATCGGCCGCAAGATCGTGCTCAGCCGTGCTCATTTCAGCCACCCCCTGCCGGCCCATTTTGACGAGTACCGATTTATCTACCCCTGCAAATGCCACTTCGAGCAGCCTCGCAACAGTATCTTCTTCAGCAAGAACTACCTGAGCATGCCGGTCACGCGAACGCCCGCCGAGCTGGACGAGTTCATTCTCAGCTCACCACGTGACCTGCTGATCTGGACTGTGGAAGATGACAGCCTGACCACGCGAGTGCGAGGCCTGCTCGAGAGCTTCGATGAAGGTGGCCTGCCGAACCTCGACTGGGTATCCGACCAGTTGCACACGACCTCCTACACGCTGTCCCGCAAACTCAAGGCAGAAGGCACGTCCTATCAGGCAATCAAGGACAACCTGCGCCGTGACCAGGCCATCATCATGCTGACACGGCAAAACCTGAGCATCAGTGACATCTCCAGCCAACTGGGGTTTGCCGAGCCCGGCGCCTTCTCGCGCGCATTCAAGCACTGGACCGGTGTCAGCCCCCTGGCCTACCGCAAACAGGAAGCCTGAGACTCGCCTAGTACCCGCAGGGCGAGATCGACAAAACAGCGCACTTCAGGCAGGTCGGATCGACTTTTCAGCCAAACCACGTGTTCGGTAATCGCTTCGGCAGCCTCGGCGATGGGAACCACCGCGTACTCGCCCTGAGCAGGAATATCGCCCTTGAAAGCGAAGCCCACCCCAAGGCCGTGAGCCACCGCTTCGCAAATATCGGTTCTGGAATCGATCCAGATGCTGGATTTCAACGCCAAACCCTCCTGCTGGATCAGGCGATCAAGCAGCTGTTGGGTGTAGGAATAGCGGCGAGAAAAGATCAGCGACTCATCCTGGAGTTGATGCAACGACAGGCGGGATAACCCCGCCAGAGGATGCGTGCTAGGCAATATCGCGACCAGGTGATGGTCACGATAGGCAAGCCTGGAGAGTTGTCGATCATCCCAGTGCATCGGGAACAGGCCGATATCCACCTCGCGATTGGCCAGCACCTTGAAGCACTCGTCTGTCGTGGCGGTATGCAGCTTCAGCGACACCTCAGGGTACTCGCGCACAAAACGTGCGATCAGCGGCATGAATACCAGTGGCGAAGCCGTCGCCAGCCGTATCTCTTCCAGACTGGATGCACTGCCGGGCTTGATCAGCGCACGTACGTTATGGTCAAGCTCGGCAAACTGAGCCGTGATGCGGTACAGTCGCTGGCCCAGTTCCGTCAGACGCACGCCATGACTGACCCGCTCCAGCAAGGGACCCTTGAAACGCGCTTCCAGTTTACGCATCTGCGCCGTCACCGCCGGCTGGCTAACACCCAACTGTTGAGCAGCACGGGTGAAGTTGCCCGCTGAGACCACGGCATTAAAGGCGCGCACCTCCGGCAGCGAAAGGTCCGCGTCACGCATGGGCTCCAGCCTCATTCGAAACCACTGAGTTCATCTGTCCCGGACGCCGCAGTGTTGGAATGGCGCCGATCAGGGCACGGGTGTAGGGCTGCTGCGGCTGCAGGAAGATCTGCTGTACGCTGCCCTCTTCCACAAGCCGGCCATGCTGCATCACACAGACATGATCACAGAGATTGGCAACTACACTGAGATCATGGGAGATGAACAGGATGGTCAGCCCCATTTCGTCGCGCAGTGACTTGAGCAGCCCCAGAATTTCGGCCTGTATGGATACGTCCAGCGCCGCAACCGCCTCATCGGCGACGAGGAAACGCGGGTTGACCACCAGCGCACGCGCAATACTGATCCGCTGCCGCTGCCCCCCCGAAAAGGCATGCGGAAATCGACGCAGATGGCTCACTTCAATGTGGCAGCGTTTGGCCACCTCGATCACCCGCTGGTCGATTTCCTCACGATTACGGCACAGCCCCAGCGCCTGCAAGGGCTCTGCGATGATATCACGCACCGTCATGCGCGGATTCAGAGAGCTGTAGGGGTCCTGAAACACCAGCTGCGCGACTCTGGCCAGCTCTTTGCGCTTGATTTTGCGTCCCGCCCCCAGTCTGATTGGGGTTTCAAGATGGTAGTGAACTTCGCCCGCGGACACCGGTGCTGCGCCCAGCAGCGCCTTGCCCAGCGAGGTTTTACCGGACCCGCTCTCCCCGACCAGACCGATGATCTGCCCGGCCGGCAGCTCCAGATTCATCTGCGGTACTGCCTTGAAAGGCAACTGCCCCGCACCGCTGGCCGGATAGGTGATCGACAGGTCACGAATGCTGACCAGCGGCTCAGGCCGGTGCGCCGGTGACGGTGGCAGCGCTTCCAGATGCGGCAGCGCATCCAGCAAGCGACGGGTGTATTCATGCTGAGGGGCAAACAGCACACGATCACAGCTGCCGGCTTCAACCACTTCGCCCCGTTTCATCACCGTCAGGTTGTCAGCGATGCGCGAAATCACCCCAAGATCATGGGTGATAAACAGCATCGCCATGCCGAACTGCTCACGCAACTCCAGCATCAGCTCCAGCACCTGTGCCTGCACGGTGACATCCAGCGCAGTCGTCGGTTCGTCGGCGATCAGCAACCGGGGCCGAGTCGACAGCGCCATGGCGATCATCGCCCGCTGACGCATGCCCCCCGAGAGTTCAAACACATACTGGTCGAAGCGCCGCTCCGGCTCCCGGATACCCACTCGCTCGAACAGCTCGATCCCCTGCCGGCGAGCGCTGGCATAGTCCACGCCGGTATGCAGCTGGAGCGTCTCGACAATCTGATCACCGATACGAATGGCCGGTGCAAAGCTCGCCATCGGCTCCTGAAAGATCATCGATACCTGACCGCCACGGACCAGACGCAGGTCGCGGCCATGAAGCCCCATGACATCCACGGGGCGCTCGCCATCGTGCAGACGAATGCGGCTTTCGGGTGTCAGCTCGGCGTTACCGGGCAGCATGCGCATGATGCTCTTGGCCGTAATCGACTTGCCGGACCCGCTCTCACCGACGAGCCCCATCACCTCACCGGGCTGCAGGCTCAGATTGAGATTGCTTACGGCCCGGTGCACACCTTCCGGCGTGTGGAAATCGATGCCCAGATCACGAATCTCGAGCAAGGGGGCGGAAATTCTCTCGTTGATGCTCATCGCTTGCGCTCCGAATAGGGGTCGGCGGCATCCCTGAGGGCATCACCGACAAAGACAAAGGCCATGATCAGCAGCACGAACACGCCGACAGGGGCGAACTGCCACACCATGTTTTGCTGAATATCCGGGTCCTGCGCTTTCTGCAGCAACACACCCAGACTGTTGACCGGCTCGGTCAGACCGAGGCCAAGGAAGCTCAGACTGGTCTCGGCCAGGATCACGTAGGGAAAGTTGATCAGCGTATCGACAATGATGTAGCTGGAAAAACTGGGCACCAGATGACGCCAGATGATCCGGCTGCTGCTTGCACCCGACAGCTTAGCCGCCATTACATAGTCCTGATTGCGCTCGGTCAGGATATGGGTGCGCAGCCGGCGGCCCAACGCCGCAAAATCCAGCGCGCCGATCACCACCGCGATGGCAAAGTAACGCTGCACCGGCGTCAGGTCGATCTGGGAAAGGGCCACGGCACAGGCCAGATAGACCGGAATCGGCGGAATCACGCGCACCGCCTCGGTAATCGCCATCAGCACCGCATCGACCCTGCCGCCGCAATAGCCACTGACACCCCCTACCAGCAGGGAAACAAAGAGCTTCACTGCCAGCGCCACCAACGCGATGCTGATGGTGACCCAGATCGCATGCAGGGTGCGACTGAACACATCCTTGCCGTCTTCATCGGTGCCGAACAGGTGGATTTGTCCCTGATCAACGCCGAACAGGTGCAGATCGGAGCGAATATCGATGCCCAGCCACTCAATCTTGAGCAAGCTGTACTCCCAGCCTGACACGAAGAAGTGCAGATAGCGGCGCTGGTCGGTCTGTTCCACAAAACGGTTCTGGCTTGAGGCATTCAGGCTGTCACCGGAGGTGATGGCATCCAGGGCACTCAGGTCACCGCCTGCCAAGGCACTCAAGTCGAATGCCGGAGCTTCACGGGTATAGGTGTAGGTAAAAGGCCGCCACGAGCAGCCGTTCGCATCGCAAAAATGGATACTCTGGGGCGCACCGCGCCGGTAATCGGGGTTGGCGCCTTCAATGCCCGGTGCGTTGGGCGAGAAAAACGGTGCGAACAGCCCCATCAGCAGCAACACCGACAGAATGCCGCCGGCGATAACGCCGGTGGTGTTGCGCATGAAACGGGCACGGATCAGCGCGAACTGCCCGGCCGTATAGTAGGATTCATCAGGAGTCCGAGCCTTGGGCTGACCTCGCCAACGAGCAATCAATGCATTCATCTCAGTGTCCTCCTGCCTGCATGACGCTGTTGCGCACCCGTGGGTCCAGCACCGCCAGAATCACATCGGTAATGAAGTTCATGCCGATCACCACCAGCGCCACCAGAAACAGAATGCCCGCCGCCAGTTCCTGATCGTTGGTCATGGCCAGTGCTTCGATCAGCAGTGCAGCGGCATCGGTCAAGCCGATGACTACGGCCACGATCGGCAGGTCGTTGAAGATCCGCTGGAAGTCGAATCCCACCGAGTTGAACAGCGGACTGATCGAGTGGCGCACCGGGTAGCGGGACCAGAGACGGAAACCATCGATGCCTCGGGCTCGTGCGGCTTCCACATACAGCTTGTTGGATTCATCCACCACCAGCGCACGCACGGTCTGCAGCTGCAGCGCCGTTGCCGCCCAGCCGATCACCAGGATCGGCAGCCAGATATGTCCCATGAAATCGTTCAATTTGCCCCACTGGAAGCCCTGTTCGGCAAACCAGGGCTGCCCCCGCCACTCATCGGAAAACAGGCCGGTTGGCGTCGGTTCGCCGGCAAAGACATAGAGCAGGATGATGCTCAGCGCGAGCAGAAAATTGGGCAATGCCAGCCCGAGATAGCTGATCAGGCGCAATTGCAGATCCACCAGCTTGGCGATCACCAGACCGATACTGTTGCGCAGCCGGCGCAAGGGTGTGTGATGACGCTTGCGGTCAAGCCAGGGCTTGTTCAGAGACCAGGCCGACAGGATGCCGAAGGGCACAGCGATCAGATAGGCAAACAAAAGACCGGCAATACAGAAACCGAGGCTCATCCAGAAGCGATCCCCCAGTGCCATGTTGACCGACTGGCGCTTGGCGCAACTGAACCCCAGATCACCCTTAAGGGTCAGGTCGGCGACCCAACTCGCCCAGCGTACCGGCAGTGGCTGGTCCAGCCCCATGCGAGCCCGCTCGGCGTCAATCTGGGCCTGTGTAATCACCTCGCCCTGAGTGTTCTTGTACGCGATCATCTTCTCGGCACAGTCGCCCGGCAGTACTTCCATCAGGCTGAAGACGATGCCGCTGACCAGCAGCAAGGTTCCCAGAGCCAGCAGATAGCGATTGAAGATGTAATAAAACAGCTGACTGCTGCGTCCCCGCCACCAGAGTAAGGCAGCGGTCCCGCTCAGAAGCCAGAGCAGCCAGGTGTTGGTCAGGAATGCTTGCATGATGTTTTATCCGGTTGGTACGAGGCCCCGGCCTTGGGCCGGGGCTGGGGGTCTTACTCTTCCAGGAACCACTGGGTTGGCAGGTAGGGATACATGCGGTAGTAGTCGTAGGATGAGGTCTTGGGCAGTTCGAAGTTCTTCAGTTTCTTGCTGTAGTACACCGGAGACACGGCCTTGACGGTGCCGATGATGAAGAGGTCATCGACAGTCAGCTGGGCAATCTTGCGCCCCACCTCGGCAGACTCCTCGGAGCCCAGCTCAGCCCGGGTAAAGGCTTCTGCCAGCGACAGCATGTCCATGACCGTCTGCGGTGGACGGGAACCTTCCTGACCATCGGTCTGCAGGTAGCGTGCCCATTCCATGCCGGTACGCAGGTCGAAGTAGGTCCCGTAAGGCGGTGTCAGCCAGGATGGGTCGCTGGCCAGAACCGGCTGAGGACGTCCCATGGCCCAGCTCAATACGCTCAGATCGTTCGCGGTCTGAGAGCTGCGGTATTCGTCCGAGGTCACTTCCTTGATCGAAGTACGGACGCTCAGCTCACGCCAGTTGGCCGCCACGATCTCCACCACCTTGGTGGCGATCCCCTGAGTGGCATAACGGATGTCCAGCTCGAAGCGCTTGCCAGACGGCAGATCGCGCCAGCCATCCCCGTCCTGATCCTTGAGGCCAATCTTGTCCAGCAGCGCCCTGGCACGCTCGGGGTCATGTTCAATATACGCCGTTTTCTGGGCATCGGTTACAAAGGGTGCGGTATCCGGATCGAAGGCGGTGTACTGCATCGGCTTGCCCAAACCGAAGAAGGCGACCTTATTGATCTGTTCGCGGTTGATGCCCAGCGACATGGCGCGCCGGAAATCCAGTTCGTTGAAGAGGGCGCGCTTTTCCGCATCCTTGTCGGTCAGGTTGAACGCCAGCGTGGGCAGCGGCACCATTGGACGCAACGCCACTTCGTAGTTGCCCTGCTGGCGGTTTTCCAGCAGCACCGGCGCCGACGGCAGGTTCACCGCCTGAGCCTTGTAATCCACCTCGCCCGCGATCATCTTGGCGGTCTGGATATCCTCGTCACCAATATAGACCTCGTTGATCTCGTTGATGTAAGGCAACTGGTTACCGGCCGTATCCACCTGGAAGAAATAGGGATTGGCCACCAGACGGCGCCCTTCCAGTGACTCTTCGACCACGATGTGGGACTCAAGCGTGGGGGCAACCGCCGGGAAGCCGGCAGCCAGCAGACGCTTCACCTGCTCCTTGTCCTTCAGCAGCGGTGTCGGGATATCTTTCCAGTCGGACTGGCCATAGTAGAACTTGAGTGCTGCATAGCCATTGTCGAAACCAAGGGATTTCGCCAGCGTGTCCGCTTCAGGATTGATTGCCGGATGGAAGCGGCCCAGCAGGTGCTTCGGCTGGAACGGCTGGGCATAGTCGGTGGCAAACATGGCGGTCAGGCCCGGACGTGGGGCGTTGGTGGTGAAACGCACCTGAGTCGGGCTGAGGGCCTCCACCTTCATCGGCTTGCCGTCGGACAGGAAACGGTCCTTCGGTGCACCGGTGATCTCCTTATCCATGATCAAGTGGTTGTACCAGAATGCGATATCTTCGGCGGTGAACGGCTCGCCATCCGACCATTTGTGCCCTTCACGCAAGTGCAGGGTCAGTTCGGTAAAGTCGTCGTTCCACTCCCAGCTCCTGGCGACGTTGGGCACGATGGTACTCAGATCGTCACTGAAGCGCACCAGGTTCACGTGACGCACCGACAGCAGGTCGGAGGTACCGGATTCGGTTGCCTTGGAGATCCCGTCCAGCACACCGCCGTACTGACCGATACGCTCATAAGGGGCGATGATCAGGGGTTCTTTCGGCAGGCGCTGCTCCAGTGAAGGCAGCTCGGGGTTGCCAAGAATACGGCGGTTCAGCTCCGCACTGGCGGGGTTGGCACTGAAGCTCAGGCGACAGCTGTTCTGCTGCTCATAGGCAGAGCGCTCAAACAGGTGCAGAAATTCGCCACCGGCATCAGGTCCGGTTACGGCCGGGCAAGTTGCCCAGACAGGAATGGCCGTCAGTGCAGCAATGCTCAGGGTCAGGAAACGCTTGCTCATCACAGATGCTCTCTTGGTCAGTGAGTCTTGGGGGATTGGGAATCGTTGGCACGCATCCAGTGCAACACCGGCCAGCCACGCTGACGGGCCAGTGCGCTCAGTTTCGGATCGGGGTTCACCACATGGGGGCGATCCGCCCACTCCAGCAACGGCAGATCGTTACTGGAATCGCTGTAAAACAGCAGCTCTTCAGGCGTCTGTCCCAGTTCGGACAGCCAATCCTGCAGGCGCTGAACCTTGCCTTCGCGGAAACTCGGGATGCCTTTGATCTTGCCACTGAGGCAGCCTTGCGCATCGCGCTCCAGCTCGATCGCCAGCACATGTTCCACCGCCAGCGTGTCGGCCACCGGTCGCACGATAAACTCGGCGGTTGCCGAAACGATCAGGCAAAGATCGCCTGCCTCCCGGTGCTCCTGCAGGCGCTGCCTGGCCTGCGGATAATGTCGATGGACAATCTGGTTACAGACGAAGCGGTGGGTCAGCGCCTCAAGCTCATCCGGCTTCATTTGCCGGATCGGTGCCGTCATCAACCGGATATAGGCGGCCATGTCCAGGGAGCCATTGGCATAGTCCCGCATCAGCCGCGCTTCCTGCGCCAACAGTTCCACATCAGCCAGCCCCTGCTCCACCAGAAAGCGGCAGAACAGCGACGCGGAATCGCCGTCGATGAGAGTGTCATCCAGATCGAAGATCGCCAACCTCATTGCAGCGCCTCCAGCATCTCGGCCGCCACCGGCTTGCCGTGATTTTCAAGGCCCAGCAACGTGCAGACCACACCACAGACCTCAACCTGGCGCGGCATGCAAGCAGGGCTATGGGTGAAGGCATCACCGATCACCCAAAGTGGCACCTGGCGCTCTTCTGACAAGGTGCCGCCGTGGCTGCGGTCGTTGTTCATTCCATGATCCGACGTGATCAAAATCTGGTATCCCTGCTCCATCCAGCGCGGCAGGTGCTGCGACAGATAGCCATCCATGCGGCGGGCGGCGTTACGGTACTGGCTGCTGTCAAAGCCGAACTTGTGCCCGGCGTCGTCAACATTCATCGGATGGATCAACATGAAGTCCGGGTTACGGGTACTCATGAGCCAATCCGCGTCCAGCAGCAGATGTTCGTCCGGGTAATGGTCAAGGTGGTAAAAGCAGCCGAACTGGATCGGCAATTCTGGATCCTGCGTGAAGCGGTCCCGTTCGGCTTCATAGGGTGCGCGATTATAGAGTTCGCTGAACCAGTGATAGGCCGCCGCCGCGGTGGTCAGTCCGGCACGCTGCGCAAGGCTGAACACACTGCTTTGGGTAGAGAGGCGAACCTTGCGATTGTGAGTAATCCCACTTTCGATCGGTGTCGTGCCGGTCAGCAGGGTTTCATACAAGGGCCTAGACAGTGACGGCAACTCAGACTCAAGGGTATAGCGGCTCGCCAGCTTGTGGTCACACAGCGCCTGCAAATAACCCATGCAGTCCCGTGCCGTGCTGGCCGCCAGGCCATCGATGATGATCAGAATTACGGAATTTTGTGCACTCATACAGCATCCATCCGGTTCCGGCCTCAGCCGGTGGTAATTTCGGATACAGATGCTAGAAGCGCTGAATGATCAAACGATTACACCGAGAAGATAGATTTATGAAACAAAGAAAGCGGCGGTTATGTTTATAAGCCGGATTTATAGACTGCAACCATTTGGTAACAGTCAGCCGTCAGTCTGTCTTATCCCCTTCACACCCTAATAAAAGACAAATGCTTCAAGTTGTAGCACAGAGACTGATCAGGGTCATAGTCACGGAATAGTAATCTCATGATGCTCAGGCATAATTAAACAAACATTTAAGTTTTGTAGCATGTAGCGGACACATGCAGGCAGGAGGCCGGCCCCCTTGATCACCCCGAAACGCAAGTACCTGGACTTCATCGCTCAAAACACGATTCTGATAAACATTCTGCTGATCACACTGCTGTCCTGGGCATCGTTCTGGGTCTACACCTACATTACCGTTGACACCACCAAGCAGTCCGTCAATGCCCAGTTTCAGCAGCGCATTCTTGACCGCTTCGACAGTGCCCTCATCAGCATGGACCGCCGTACCGCCGAGATTGAGCATAAAGCGTCGGTGCTTGCGCGCCAGCTCAGCAACCGCCTTACGTCCATGTCCACCAGACAGCAGCTGCTTGAACAGACACTGGCAATGGCACCAGACCTGATCGGCGCAGGTCTCTATTCGGCAGAAACCAAACACTCACCCTTGCTGACCCTGCGCCCTCAGGGCAATCAGACCGATGCGAACGCTGCTCCCGAATGGCTGCAGCAGTTGCCGGAAAGCTTCAAGGTCAACCCCACTGCGGATACGGTCTGGTGGAGTCCGGTACACCGGATGTCAGGCAGTCAGGAGCCCGTCATTACACTGGTACGGCCCATCCTCTCGGAACAGGGTGTTCTGCAGGGCTTACTGGGTCTCGACTGGCAGGTAGCATCCATTCTCGAGCTGGCCAGGGACGCGGAGGCAACGCCGGGGACGCTGGTCTGGCTCACTGACAGCCGCAACCTGCAACTGGCCCCTCCCTATCAGGATCATCGTCGCGAGCGGGTTCATACCGTGATGACTCAGGCTCAGGCAACAACCCCACAGGCCATTTTTGTCAGCGACTTCGAGTATCAACCACTGAACCTGCCGGAACACCCGGTCATGCTGTACTACACGCGTGCAGAAAGCGGCCTGAAACTTTCCGTCGCCATTCCGCTGGACGAGCTGGACGCCCCCTTGGCATCCCTTCAGGAGCGCAGCAGCACCTACCTGATTGTCCTCGGCGGCGTGATGCTGCTATTGACGCTCTTTGGCCTGATTCGGTTGTTGCCTTCCTTGCGCAACATGCGCCTGTCTGACCATGACAAGCTGACCGGCCTGCCTAACCGTCTGCGTTTGTTGCAGGATCTTGAGCGTGACAGCTCAGTGAGCCTTATTCTGGTCAACATGGACCGTTTCCGTGAAGTAAACAGCCTTTTCGGGGACGAATGTGGCGACCTGATTCTCAAACAGGTGGCTCTGCGCCTGGAGTCTTTCATGTCCTCGGATGAAAACCGTGGCGGCAGACTCTACCGAGTCACCGGTGATGAATTTGCCCTCTCCCTGCCCCGCCGCCGTCCCGAACTGGTACTGCAGCAACTGGAAGCTATTCTGAACTGCGTTCGCCAGAGTCCGGTGTTCTGGCGCAACCACGAAATCGGACTGAGCGCGACAGCGGGGGCAGCCGTCCCCTGGGTTAACTCACCCAAAGAGCACAGCCTGTACATTTATGCTCGCGAAGCACTGCGCGAAGCACGCATGAAAGGGCTTCACTGCCGCGTCTTTGACGGCTCTGAGCCGCTTGAACAGGAATTCGAGCACAACCAGAAATGGGCCGGCAAACTGCGCGACGCGCTGGATGAAGAGGGACTCGTTGCCTGGTTCCAGCCGATTCTGAACAATACCACCGGCCGCATCGACAAATATGAATGCCTCGTGCGCATGCTGGACACCAACGGTGAGGTAGTCAGCCCCGGCAAGTTCCTCGGCGTCGCAAGCAAGCTTCGTCTGGAAGGCCACATCACCCGTGTCATGGTGGAAAAGTGCTTCACACGTTTTGCAGACTCGCCCATGCAGTTTTCCATCAACCTGTCGTACAGCGACCTACAGCAGGAAGAACTCACCGCTTTTATCCTGCAGCGGCTTGATGAGACCGGAGTAGGCCCTCGGGTGATTTTCGAGCTGCTGGAATCAGACCATATCGAGAACTACGATCAGGTACGGCACTTCGTCGATGAAGTGAAAAAACGTGGCTGCCGGATCGCCATCGACGACTTCGGTACCGGCTATTCCAACTTTGAGCACCTGCTGCAGCTGAAGGTGGACTTCATCAAGATCGATGGCAGCCTTATCCGTAACCTGGACAAGGACCCGAACTCACGCCGAGTGGCACGGGGTATCGTCGGTCTTGCGCGCAGCATGAAGATCGAAACGGTAGCCGAGTTCGTGCACTCGCCTGCGGTGCAGATGGAAGTATTGCGCCTGGGAATCAGTTTCTCGCAAGGCGAACTCATCGGCATGCCGGCCCCGGAGCTGTTGATCAGCGTGCCCAAGGAACTGACCCGCCTTTCCTACTCTGGCCGCAATCAGGCCCGCAGCGCAGCCCTCGGGATCTAAACGAAACACTGGGTGCCGTCCCCCCCGACGGCACCTTTTATCCCTGGTATACGACGCAGTTACGACCGCTATCCTTGGCATGATAGAGCCGCCGATCGGCTTCTTTCATCAGTGACTCAAGACTGTCAGCGGGCAGCTCGGCCACACCGCAACTGAAGGTAAAACTCAGCGCGCCCGAAGCGATTTCCACCGAGCTGTTCTCGATCTGCTCCCTGACCGCATCCAGCAATTGCGCTGCACGCTCGACCGTCAAACCCGAGAACAGGATGCAGAACTCTTCCCCTCCTGTTCTGGCCAAGACAAAGCGGGAAAACGCCTTGGCAAGAGAACTGGCGAATGACACCAGCACAAGGTCACCAATATCATGGCCGTATTCATCGTTCACCTGCTTGAAGTAGTCGATGTCGAGAATAGCCAGGCTAAGAGGCTTCTGCGTGTTCTCGGCCTTGGGAAGCAGCTTGCGTGCCTGCTCAATGAAATACCGGCGGTTATGGATGTTGGTCAGCGCATCGGTATACGCCATGCGGTGAAGCTCCTTATTGCGCTCCATCGCCTCGACCGCATGGTTAATCCGGCAGAAAAATTCTTCATGGGAAAACGGCTTGTAAAGGAAGTCATCTGCGCCGTTCTTGATGAATTTGGCCGACAAATACTTGTCATCGGCCGACGAGAGGCCAATGATGACCAGCTCAGTCTTTTCATGCTGGTGGCGCAGTTCATGAATAAGGCTGAAGCCATCCATCTCCGGCATGTTGTAGTCGGTCAGCAGGATATCGATCGAATCATCCGCCAGAATCATGTCCAGTGCCTGCTGCCCGTTTTCGGCTTCGACGATCTGGAACTGGTGCCGGCGCAGCAGTGAAACAATAAACGAGCGGGTCACCGACGAATCCTCGGCCACCATCACCTTGATGTTACGGTTTCGGTAAAGCCGGTTAATCAGGTTAACCGCATACTGATAGCTGTACAGGCCTTCTTTCTGGACATAATCCACGATCCCCTGGCAATGCAGCGCATCACGCTTGTCATTGCCGATAGAGCCCGTGAGCACAACGGTCGGAATTTTGTTTTCCAGCGTGAAATCCACCATCTCGCCATTGGGCGCATCCGGCAGATTCAAATCGACAATGGCAGCAAACCAGTCATTACGCGAGGCAATCGCCCGGCATGCCTCGGTCGCGTTGGTTGCAAAGACAACGTCAAAGGTCAGCAAGGTACGCTGGGCAATGAAACGCAGCACCTTTATCACGACCTGAGAGTCTTCAACTATTAATACCGCAGGCATGATCGTCTCCAGCAAGAAGGCAATAGTCGCCATCTTAACACGGTTTTGACAGCCAACAGCCAGTGAAAAGGTTGCTTCAAGACATGGGAAAAAAGGCCACCCGAAGGTGGCCTACTCCAATCCAAGAGCCAAAGGCAGAGATGTGCAAGTTAAGGCGTATCAGAGCAGCTCGACTGCGACGGCTGTCGCTTCACCACCACCGATACAGAGGGATGCAACCCCTTTCTTCAGGCCGCGCTGCTTAAGGGCATTAAGCAGTGTGACGAGAATGCGTGAACCGGAGGAACCGATCGGGTGGCCCAGGGCGCAGGCGCCGCCGTAGACATTCACCTTGTCGGCATCCAGACCCAGCTCGTTGATTGCCAGCAGGGAGACAACGGCGAAGGCTTCGTTGATCTCGTACAGATCCACGTCATCCTTGGTCCAGCCCGCCTTGTCGAGCACCTTCTGGATGGCACCGATCGGGGCGATGGTAAACTCAGCCGGCAGCTGGGCGTGGGTAGAATGCGCCACAATACGCGCCAGCGGCTTGAGGCCGCGCTTGTCGGCTTCGGCCTGAGTAGCCAGCACCAATGCGGAACCGCCATCGCTGATGGAACTGGAGTTGGCGGCGGTCACGGTGCCGTCTTTCTTGAACGCCGGCTTCAGCTGCGGAATCTTGTCGGGGCGGGCGTTGCCCGGCTGCTCGTCGGTATCGACAACCACATCGCCACCACGGCCCTTGACGGTGACGGGAGCAATTTCGTCCTTGAACCAGCCATTCTCGATAGCGGCCAGCGCCTTGGTCAGGGAGCCGATGGCAAACTCGTCCATCGCTTCGCGGGTGATGTTGTACTCATCAGCCGAGCGCTGCGCAAACACGCCCATCAGACCGCCTTCGTAGGCATCTTCAAGGCCGTCGAAGAACATGGAGTCGATCACCTGACCGTGGCCCATACGCATGCCTGCGCGGGCCTTGGGCAGCATGTAAGGTGCCTGGCTCATGTTTTCCATGCCACCGGCGATCATGATGTCAGCGCTGCCAGCCTTGATCTGGTCGTGCGCCTGCATGACCGCTTTCATGCCGGAGCCACACATCTTGTTGATGGTCGTTGCACCGGCAGCATCGGGGATACCGGCCTTGCGCGATGCCTGACGGGCCGGAGCCTGTCCCAGCGCACCGGGCAGTACGCAGCCCATGATTACTTCGTCGATATCGCTCGGTTGCAGACCTGCACGCTCGATGGCGGCTTCGATCGCGACTGCACCCAGATCCGGTGAACGGACATCACTGAGGGAGCCCATCATTCCGCCCATCGGCGTACGGGCCGCACCCAGAATCACAATGCTGTTGTCTGACATCTTCTTGCTCCTGTTAAGTCGTTGTTATTCGTTCAGGTTCGCTTTAGTCGCGGCCCAGGACCGAGCGGGCGATCACTTCTTTCATCACTTCCGACGTACCACCGTAAATACGCTGGACACGGGCATCGATGAATGCGCGAGATATCGGATACTCAGTGGTATACCCATAGCCACCAAACAGCTGCAGACATCCATCGGCTACGCGGCACTGCATCTCGGTCGCGGTATACTTGGCCATGGAAGCGGTCGCCGCATCCAGTTCGCCACGGGAGTACTCACTGATGCACTGGTCGATGAACGCCTTGTTGACGCGGTAGTCGGTCTCCATTTCGGCGATACGGAAACGGGTGTTCTGTAGCTGCTTCAGTTTCTGGCCAAACAGAGTACGTTCGTCAGCGTACTGGATGGTCATATCCAGCGAGCCGCGGGCCGCACCGACACCGATAGCGCCTATCACCAGACGCTCGCGGGGCAGCTCCTTCATCAGATACATGAAGCCCTTGCCCTCTTCGCCCAGCAGCGCGGACTTGGGTACGCGCAGGTTCTCGAAGAAGAGTTCCGATGTGTCACCAGAGTGCTGACCGATCTTCTCCAGATTACGGCCCTTGCTGTAACCCGGCAGCGTGGTATCGACCAGGAAGAGGCTGACACCCTTGGCACCGGCAGACGGGTCGGTCTTCGCCGCCACGATCACCATGTCGGCATGCTGGCCGTTGGTGATAAAAGTCTTGGAACCGTTGATGACGTACTCGTCACCGTCCAGTACCGCCGTGGTACGCAGGGCTGCCAGATCGCTGCCGGCACCCGGCTCGGTCATGGCGATCGCACCCACCACATCACCTGACACCATGCCCGGCAGCCAGCGGGCTTTCTGCTCGTCGTTACCAATATGGGCGATGTAAGGCGCCACGATGTCGGAATGAACCATCACGTTGGTAGCCAGGGCCCCGTAGCCCAGGCGCGCCATCTCGGTCACCAGCATTACGGAGTACTCAAATGGCACGCCGCAGCCACCATGCGCTTCAGGCGCGTCAACACACAGCAGTCCCGCCTCACCCAGCGTGCGCCAGAGTTCACGCGGAGTGATACCGTCCTGTTCCCACTGCTCATAGTGCGGGGCCACTTCACGCTCGAGGGCGCGCAGTACCATTTCACGAAAGAGTTCCAGTTCTTCGTTGTCGATAGCCACTGCATTCATCTTGCTCACCTCCCCTGACGTCTGCTTACTTCGGAGCCATGCGCAGTGCGCAATCCAGACGGATGGTTTCGCCGTTCAACAACGGGTTCTTCACGATCTGCTCAACCAGCATGCCGTATTCATCCGGGTGGCCCAGTCGCTGCGGGAACGGCAGCGTGGCCGCCAGGCTGTCCTGCACTTCCTGCGGGAAGCCGGACATCATCGGGGTCAGGAACAGGCCCGGAGCGATCGTGTTGACGCGGATACCGCTGCGCGCCAACTCACGAGCCGCCTGCAGCGTCATCGCGACAACACCGCCCTTGGAGGCGCTGTAGGCGACCTGACCGATCTGGCCTTCGTACGCGGCGATGGATGCGGTCGAGATGATGACCCCGCGCTCGCCATCAGCATTCGGCTCACGGGTCGCCATTTCAGCCGCAGCCAGGCGCATGATGTTGAAGCTGCCGACCAGGTTGACCTGAATCACCTTGTCAAAGTCGGCCAGCGGCATCGGGCCTTCCTTGCCGACGATCTTGCAGGCCGGAGCGATACCGGCACAGTTGACGGCGATACCACAGGGACCATGGACTTCACGTGCTGCCGCAAAGGCCGCTTCAGCGCTTTCGGCAGAAGAAACGTCGCAACGCACAAAGATGCCACCCAGTTCTTCGGCGATCTGGCGACCACGCTCTTCCTGCAGGTCGAAGATGGCAACCTTGGCACCGGCAGCAGCCAATGCACGGGCAGCGCCCTCACCCAGACCTGAAGCGCCACCGGTTACCACTGCGGGTACATTCTTGAAATCCATAACACTCTCACCTTGTTTTATTCGTTGGACTGCTGCACCTGGCAACAGTGCTATATAAGGGAATGACCTTAGTGTGTCTCAGGATCGAAAACGCTGCCATGACAATATTCGGCAGCAAATTTGGCAAAAATGAGCAACCCAAGCGGGTCGGATGGGTCAATTGGTGCTAAATGTTGAGTATGGCCCGGGTGGCATTTGGCCGTTCAGATGAAGCCTTGAAAGGGAGTACATGCATGTCCAGCCCCGTTCAATTCAATTGGGAAGACCCTCTGTTGCTGGAGCAACAGCTCACCGCCGAAGAGCGACAGATCCGTGATGCGACGCGGGCGTACTGCCAAAAGTCCCTGCAACCCCGGATCATCAGTGCCTTCCGCGAGGAGCGTTTTGATCGCGACATATACAGGGAAATGGGCCAACTGGGTCTACTTGGCCCGACGATTTCTCCCAAATACGGCGGCGCGGGCATCAGTCACGTGGCCTATGGGCTGATTGCACGTGAGGTGGAACGGGTCGATTCCGGTTATCGCTCGGCCATGAGCGTTCAATCATCGCTGGTAATGCATGCCATCGAGACCTATGGCAGTGAAGAGCAAAAGCAACGTTACCTGCCCAAACTGGCCCGAGGTGAATGGGTAGGCTGTTTTGGCCTGACGGAGCCGGACCACGGATCCGACCCGGGATCAATGAAATCCCGCGCTCGGAAGATTGAAGGAGGCTACCTGCTCAGCGGTCAAAAGACCTGGATCACCAATAGCCCCATCGCCGATCTCGCGATTGTCTGGGCCAAGTCCGATGCCCACGGCGGCGCCATTCGCGGCTTTATCGTCAAGCGGGGTACCAAAGGTCTTTCGACGCCGAAAATCGAGGGCAAGCTCAGCCTGAGAGCCTCGGTTACCGGTGAAATCGTGTTGGATGAAGCCCTGGTGGCCGAAGCAAACCTCCTGCCCTACGCCACCGGACTGGCTGGCCCATTCGGTTGCCTGAACAAGGCGCGCTTCGGCATCGCATGGGGCAGTATGGGCGCCGCCGAATTCTGTTGGCATGCCGCCCGCCAGTACACGCTGGATCGCAAGCAATTCAATCGACCGCTGGCCGCGAACCAGTTAATTCAGTTGAAGCTGGCCAACATGCAGACCGAGATTACCCTGGGCCTGCAGGCCGCGCTTCAGGTGGGCCGCCTGATGGACGCGGGCAACTGGGCACCGGAGATGGTCTCGCTGATCAAGCGCAACAACTGCTGCAAGGCGCTGGAGGTTGCCCGTATGGCGCGAGACATGCACGGCGGCAATGGCATCACGGAAGATTTCGGCGTGATGCGTCACTTGATGAATCTGGAAACGGTGAATACCTACGAGGGCACTCAGGATATTCACGCCCTCATTCTTGGGCGGGCTCAAACCGGGATTCAGGCGTTCTTTTGAAAGCAGACCACGTCGGCGTGCGGGTACTTGGGGTTGCTGGACCAGCGCTCACCCAGCCAGTTGAAACTGGCTTCGGCAAAAAAGGTGATGTGAGTCGGATCGTTACGGTAATGCCAGCTGCGAAAACGCTCGTCATCCAGCACCCGTTTGGTCTGCAGCACCAGGAGGCCGCCCGGCGCCAACAATGACCACAACCGATCCAGTATCGGCAGCGGCTCCGACAGATGCTCCACCACTTCAGTGCTGGTAATAAAGTCGTACTGCCCGGTCAACGCGGCTTCATCCGGATGGAAATACTTGTCGTATTGCGCCATCCGGTAACCCGCCTCCTGCGCCATCGCCACCAGCGCAGGCCCGGGACCACAGCCGAAATCCAGTCCTCGGGCCGGAGCCGGCTTGCGCTTCAAGACCTCATCAAAGGTACGGGAGAGGAAACGACGATAGCCCGGATCATCGATCTCGTTCTCGTGATCGTCGTAGACCGCCTTCTCATCCGCTTCGGACAACCGCTGTGAGGGTTCCAGATGAATCAGTTCACAGCGCTCACAACGATGGTACAGACGCTCCTTGCACAAGATTGGACGCAGAGATTCCCCACCGCACAGTGGGCAACGCGCAAGAGTCATTGCAGCTGGAACTCCACCGGTTGCAACAGTTCAGGCGCGGGCTCACCCAAAGCCTCGGCAACGCTGATCTCGTTGATACGACAGATCGCATCCAGCGGCAGGTCATTGCTGTCACGGCCAAAGGGAAACTCCAGCTGCTCCGACAGGCGGTCCAGTCCGAAAAAGGTATAGGCAACGATGGCAGTGAACACCGGTGTGAACCAGCCTGCAGCGCCGACGAGACCGAAAGGCAGCAGGTAGCAATAAATGTAGGCGGTACGGTGTGCCAACAGCGTGTAGGCGAAAGGCAGCGGCGTATGAGCAATACGCTCCGAAGCTGCCTGCACACCCGCCAGGGCATGCAGATGTTTATCCAGCGCGGCGGCGCCAACGCTGTCCAGCCGACCGGCCTGACGCTCGCCAGCCAGTACCTGTCCAGCCTGCTGCAGCATGAATTCGGCCGGGTTACGCTTGGCAAGGACATCCTCCACCAGCTCTGAGGGTAATGTGGATGGCAGTTCTGATCGCACATCTTCACCACGCAACTGCCCGCGCAGCAGGTGGGTATGGGCAAGAACCCTCAGCAGCAACGCGCGACGCGATTCCGGAGTCAGATAAATCGCACTGATACGTGCCAGGCTGCGCACTTCGTAAACCATCTGTCCCCACTGCTTGCGTGCCTCCCACCAGCGATCATAGGTGGCAGTATTGCGCACACTGAGCAGAATCGACAGGGCGATCCCCAGGAGTGTGAACGGCAGCAGCGTATATTCCACAATGCCGTCAAGATAGTGATGACGCGCGACCCAGGTCACCGCACAGGCAAACAGACCGGCCAGAATGATATGGGGAAGAACATGGGGAACGACCGACCCTTTCCAGGCCAGCATCAGCCCCAATGCACCGGGGCGTTTACGAACGATCATTAAACAGATACTCCGAGCAGCTGGAGGGCACAAAGTGTGTCACAGCTGCCCGGGTTAGGGAAGGAATCAGGCGCGGGACATGACTCGACGACGCGACGTGACACCCTGCTTCAGCTTGTTCAAACGGGATATGCGGGCCATCACCAGCAATTCTATTACACCAGCTCCTATCAACAGATCAAACACGTTAGACTGGTCTCCCAGCCATGCGTGGATAGAAGCTCCTTCTCCTGTTGCCAGTGCATAGATGCAAACAGCGATAACCAGTGACGCCGCCATGGAGATCAGGTTGTACTTGAACAGGTGACGTTTGATCTCGGCGACTGATTCGCGCTTGCTAGGTCTCATTTCTCACTACCTCACAGTTCATTTATTGAACAATTTAAGCTGGTGTGATTTTGGCTTTGAGATCAAATATTGACCAGTGTTCCAAAAAGCGACAATTAACACCCCTTGCCCGAAACACCCGTTTCATACAGCCCAAAAACGCCCTTTTCTGGTGCTTACGAACGGATTTGTTCACTTGGAATTCAGCCAATTCCGGCATTCAGCCCCCCCTCTTCAAGCAGACAAAACTGGTATTCAAGGCGAAAAAATCACTAAAACCATTTAATTTCAAAATCTTAGACAGAACTCTCCCAAACTGACGCCTGACCACAGGCCGCTATGCGTGTGTCATACAAACTGAACACTATTTACCCAAAGCGTTGAATAATGGCGACAAGCCAAAATGTGAATTTTTAAATTTTTTTGCAGCCGGCACTGCCCGATATGCCTTTTTCGTCCTGACACCGGTATGTACAACGCTGAGGCTGACCTGCAGCCCACAAAAAAGGCTGCCCATTGGGCAGCCTTTTCCAAGCATTGGATTGAGCGTGTTACAGCTGTCCGAGCTTCAGCCAGAAGGTTTCACCCGAGCTGTCATCCACACCGTCATTATCCGTCACCAGATAGCCGTTGCCTTTCGCGTCGATGGCAAAACCTTCAACCTTGTCAGTGACATAACCATTCAGTGACTTCAGCTGTGGTATCAGATCCTGGACCAGCGTCTTGGAGACAACCGGCAGTGTCTGCCCCAGTGCCTTAGGCTCAAGATCGGACAGTGCGATCTTGTAAAGACGCTTGATCGCTGCCTTATCACCGATCTGGTTATCACGCTCAATCACGTAAAGATGGTCGCTGTGCAATTCCAGATCGGACAAACCTACCCAGCCTTCGGCTGCTTTCTCCAGCGGATAGTGAACCGCGCCCCACTGCTCGCTTTTGAGGTTGTAGGCCAGCAGTTTGGCATGATGCTCCGGGTCATCCCCCCAGGGACGCTGAACGGCAACCCAAAGCATATCACCGACCAGTGCGATACCCTCGGCACCAAAACGGGTCTGGTGTGCCAAAAGAGCTTCCGGCAGAGCAATCGTCCGAGTGATCTCACCTGCTGCATTCACATGGTGAAGTGCATGCGGAACTTCCTTGTCGGCATTGCCTTCTGAGGCCAGCCAGAAGCCACCCTTGCCATCGGCGACGATACCTTCAAGATCGAGTTTCTTCGCCACTTTACCGTCACGGGTTACATCGGTGGCCGCAATGATCTTGGCCGGATGCTGGTTGGCATCGATGGTAAAAATGCGTGGCTGGTTCTTGTAGAAGCTGTCATTCACGGCATAGAGGATACCCGGTTGCTTCGGATCAGCAGTCAGGCCCGACAGAGCTCCCCAGCCGATCGGTGCGCCAGCTTCATCATTCATCGATACCAGCTGCGGATACTGCGCTTCATCCTTGGACAGCTGGAACATCATCACATGCGCACGCACACCACCATCTTCAATCAGGTCTTTCTCGTTGGCGCTTACCAGCAAGCCACGCTCAGGAATGGCAATGGCCGACTCAGGTGCGATGCCGGACGGAAGAATCTGAACAAACTCCGGCTCAGCACCCGTGTCACGGTAGACACCGATCACTGAACCTCGCTCTGACATCACAAAGATGTAGGTCTGATCGCCATAACGAGCGACTTCCAGACCTTCAGGTTCACCGCCCTTTTTGCCGGAACGCTTGTCAGGATAATGACCGGCACGAATCACTTCGTGCTCAAACGCCTCAGCCGACTCGAACAACAGGCGCCCATCCTTGTGGAAGATACTGAACCCGCGTGCACCGCCTTCGTAGTCGCCTTCGTTGGCAATGACGAAACGATCATCATCGAGCCATTTCACCGCATCCGGCTCGCGCTTCACACCCTGCTGGCTTTCGGTGAAAACCAGAGCACCATCCTTTTCGGTATCGATCCGGTTCAGATCCACGCTCCCGGCCGAGAAGTGGTTAACGATCTTGCCACTGGCAGCGTCCACGATCACCAGGTGGTTGTTCTCCTGCAGCGTTACAACCACTTCCCCAAGACGATTGAAGTCGACGAACTCGGGTTCCGGGTCGGTCGGTGCGATCTCGGCCAGACCGGTCAGGTCAACACGCTTGAGGTTACTGCAATCCAGACCCTGATCCTTCACCGGCACAATAACCAGGTCACCTGCCGGCAACTGGGGAATCTGACCATCATTCAGATCTTCATCACGCTCGTTCTCGATTGCGACCGCGACAAAACGCTTGTCCTTAGAGACGGCGACAGAGTCCGGTTGCCCACCCAGGTCACAGCGGCTCAGGATTTGCTTGTTCTGCGGAGACACCAGCGCCAGGAAACCGGCAGGCTCGACATAGCTTCCCGAAGTATTCACCGCAGTCACTACCTGATTGCCCAGCGCACTGACTGACGTCGGTTCGCCATCAAGCGCCATAAAACCCGCAGGCTTGGGCTGTTTAGCCTGACGAATGTCGATGAATCCGAGACCACCACGAGGGCTGTCAGAGTAGATCAACATTTGGCCATCAGCTGTGGCGGTGATGATCTCCGCCGAAGTTTCCTGACTCATTTCGTTTGCAGGCAGGTTGTGGCTGACAGGGAAGCTGGCAATACGGTTGAACTGATCCGCCTGAGCACCGGTTGCGGCGATCGCCAGCGCCAGGGCTGAAAGACGTGAAGCAAAAGACTGCATGGTGATTGGCATCCTGTTATGAAATGGAGACGCGTACACTAAGAAAGTTAAATGACAGGATTATGATGGTGGCAGAACTATTGATTATTAAGGAAACACTACATAGAAATAAACAAAACCTTAACAGAACATAAACCGAAATGTAATAATCGAAAAATAACATGCACCACACTTTTAAAACACGCTTCACGTTTGGTGTAATGCATGAAAAAAAATCTGACATCATTTATGGCAGCCTGCGCGCTTTATCCAACCCTTTCGCTCGCAGAAATCAAAATAAACCCATCCAATGGGGTGGACATTATTGCCATCAACGGAAAACCAGTGGAGTCAGAAACATTTTTTTCTGGTTTACCCCAGCTCAAGATTGCAAATGGCAAAGCCCAGATCGTTGCTGAGTACACTGCGGAGATCGTTGAATCAGCTGATGACTATATCCTTGAAAAAAGTGACACTTTTGTAATTACCTTTGATGCATCGGACACTACTGTCACTGTTCGCGCACCGGAAATTTCCAGCCAATACGACCTGAAAGCATTTAATCGAGAAGGGAATTGGCAGCTTCTGGATAACCAGGGAAGAAGTATTTCCTACCATGTCGGAAAACTGGAAAAAGAAGGCTTCCAGCTTGATCGGGACATTGAAAAAGAACTGAAAGTATTCAATCGAACAAATGCCGACGCGGCATTGGGTTCACTTACCGTGGAAACTCACAATTTCCACAACAACACCCCCTCTCATCAACCTGCTGACAACTCACATCCCGACCAGAAAATGGTTGGAAAGATGCTGCAGTTCTGGTTTGAGCAGGCAAATGAAGAAACCAGGAATAAATTCAAGAGCTGGATTGAAACCAGCCTTTAAATCTCACTTTATTTTTTGTTAATACTTGGAGTCTCGCACATGAAAAAGCTTCTTCTGGCTGTTGCAGTATCCGTTGCCGCCGGCTCTGCTAGCGCCGCGACCATCTATGAGGGCAACGGCCTCACCTACAAGATCAACGGTGATCTGCAGATTCAGCTTCGTCAAAAAATCGGCGATGACAAGGAAGCTGACGTTGAGTTCGATGATCTTGAGATCAAAAACTACGTCAGCTACGACTTGGGCGACGACATGAAAGCCTTCGGTCGTGTGGATTTCGGCTTTAAGGACGCAGCCAACAACTCCGTTGATGTAGAAGGCGAGGAAGATGTTGCGTTGGAAGAAGCCTATGTCGGCTTGGCTTTCGGTAACACCTCGGTTTCTTTCGGTAAGATGAATCTTGCTTCTGACGAATTCGGTATTGAAGAAGCCATTGAGCTGGGGCAGAAGGAAGACCGTTTCGACGCCTCTGAAACCGCTGGTGACGACACTATCCGTTTGGATATCGAGTTGGAAAACGCCTATATCGCCGCTTCTTACGAAATGGAAGCTGAAGGCGCGGGCAGTGAAAACGGCGAATACTTCGACCTGTTCGCGTCTACCGAGTTCGCTAACCTGACTCTGGCAGCTGCATACCAGAACGCTACTCCCATCATCGGTGCTGATGACTATGATGTTTGGGGTGTTAGCGCTTCTTACGACGCAGGCTTTGCCACTTTCGCAGCTGATTACAGTGACCGCGAAGACCACTCTGACCAGTACAACATTGCTGCAGTATTCAAAGCTGCCAAGACCACAAAAATTGGTATTGGTATGACAAACGTTGAATCTGAAGTCGGTGCTGACGTTACCGAGTGGTACGCGAACGTGACTTACAAGTTCCCGAATCAGAAGAATGTCAGTCTGTTTGCTGAAATTGCAGACAATGACGCTGCCAACACCGACATGGGCTACCTGGCCGGTATGCGCGTGAAGTTCTAAGGACTGGAACGGCGCAGCGGGCCTACCCCTTCGGGTCTGCTGCGTTCAAGTTTCGACCGGCCCCTTCTGGGGCCGGTTTTTTTTTACCCGCTTGTTCTTGCATCACCGCCCTGCAAAACGTCCAATTCACCAATATAGCCCTGCATGAACGTTCTCAAACAACGTGCTCGGGCATTGAGTAATTTGCCGTCAGGCCAGACCGCAAAAATGTCGCGGCGAGGGCCTGACCACTGAGGCAGTATGATCTGCAGCTTTCCCGATGCCAGCGGTTGCCGGGTTTCGTTGTCGGGCAGCAGGGCGATCCCCAGACCGTCACAGGCGAACTGACACACCAGTGCCAGGTCATCAGCCCAGGCAGCCGGTGTGAGATGAACATCGGTGAAACGACCGTTGTCACGCTCCTGCAGACGCCAGGGAGAGAATTGCTTGAATACCAGTGTCTGGTGCTGCTGCAGCTGCTCAAGCCTTTCAGGCATGCCCTCACGAAGCAGATACTCAGGTGACGCCACCAGACGGGTTTTGACCCAGCCAAGCTTTTTCTGAAACAGCCCGGAGTCCGCCTGGGGGCCGATGCGCAAGGCGATGTCGATCCGCTTATCCAGCATATCCTCGGTGCGGTTACTGAGCATCAACTCCAGTCGGATGCCGGGATGCTGGCGCATAAACTCGGTCCACATGGGTCTGAGCAGACCGGTGGCCAGATTGGTCGGGGCCGATACCCGCAACAGCCCGCTCATCTCCTCGTTATCCCTGCTCAATCGGGCACGGGTCAGTTCCAGCTCGTCCATGAGTCCTGCATAACGCTGATAGCAGATTTCTCCCTCACTGGTCAGGCTGAAGTGACGTGCCGAGCGTCGGACCAGTTGATATCCCAGCGCACTTTCCAGTCGCTTCAGCCGTCGCGTCACGGTGGCTGCTGGTAACTGCATATATTCAGCCGCAGCGGCCAGGCTTCGCCGCCTGGCCACCTGCACGAACAGGGCAAGGTCATCAAATGATGGTTTCATAAATGCAATTCAAGAATACATAAACGTCAATTTCGAATATTTCAGCAAGTATATACACTCACCGCTTTCCAAACGCACAGGATTCCAAAAAGATGAAACTGAGACTCTGGTTTACCTTTCTGATGTCACTTGTGCTGACGTTTTTCATGACCGGTTACGTCACCTGGCTGAATCTGGGCTTCAGTGAACTCTATCTGGAGAAGTGGTTCCGTGCCTTTTGTATGGCCTGGCCCGCAGCGGGTGTGATTTCGTTCATCTTCGGGCCAGTGGTTCAACGCCTTTCTACAAGGCTGGCCGGGCAGGCCTGAGCATGCTTAACTGTGCCCAGGCATTCAATAACAGTAATAAGAGGCCTTTATGAAACTCCACGAGAAAGCAACCACTCCCAGTGCCCAACGCGTACATATTTTCATGCGCGAGCTGGGTATCGATATTGACCGCGTTGATGTGGATATTCGGGCAGCAGAAAACCGCTCGGAAGCTTTTATGGAAAAGGCTCCCAATGGACTGATTCCGGTCCTGGAGCTGGATGATGGTACCTGGATCTGCGAAAGCGTTGCCATCTGTCGTTATCTTGACGCCATCACCCCCAATGAACTGGCCTTGTTCGGCAATACTCCGCTGGAACAAGCGCAAGTGGAGATGTGGCAACGCATTCTGGAGTTCCAGGGTGTCGTCCCGGCATTTCAGGCATTTCGCAACATTTCAGGCTTTTTCAGTGATCGCGAAACCTGCATCAAGGAATGGGGGGAAGAGTCTCGCAAGCGCCTGATCGCCTTCCTGCCGACTCTGGATCGACAGCTGAGCCAACATCCATGGATTGCCGGCGAACGCTACTCCATTGCCGACATCACGGCCTGGATACTCTGTGGTTTCCTGAGCAGACTCGACATTGAACTGGATGATACCCTGTCAAACCTCAAACGCTGGCATCAACAGATGTCCCAGCGCCCCTCCGTTCAGTAAAGGGCAACAAAAGCCCCCGCACGGCTGAGTCAGCTGTGCGGGGCCTGTTCAGGCCAATTGCAGGCCCAGAATTCCCGTTAGAATCACCACAGCACCGAACAATCGACGTTGCCATGCGGTACGCTCATGGAAGCAAACGATCGAGATCAGTGCAGCGATCACAATGCCGGCATTGGAACAGGCGACGACCACCGCAGAAGGCAAGGTGCGCATCGCATAGACCACCAAAGCGTAGGCCAGGCCGATACAGAGCCCCCCCGTCAGCATAGGCAGCAGGCCGATGCGCTGCGCTGGCCACCAGCGGCCCTGCTCCCGTTTCAGCAACAGCGTAAATGCACACCAGGACGCCAGATAGCCCACTGATACAAAACCGACGACAGCCCCCATATCGGGCAACTGGGCAACCGCCACCTTGTCGCTCATGGAATAGACACTGGTGGCAAACATGGCCAGAAATGCCCAGGGCAAGGCGCTCCTGTCACGACTGCCTCCGGTGCTGGACGCCATAAGCAGCAAGCCCGCAACACTGACACCAATGCCCAACCAGGCCCCTGCCGGCAGTCTTTCATCCAGCAGCAACAGGCTCCACAGGGCGATCAGCAGGGGTGAGCTCCTCACCAGCGGGTAGACCAGCGCAGCCGATGCATGGTGGTAGGCCTGACGCAGCCCCAGAAAGTACACCGTGTTGGCAATGGCGGAAATACAGAGCATCAGTGCCAGTTCCGTGGTCCAGTTGACCCGAGTCAGCAATGACCAGAAGCCCCAGGGAGCAAGCAGCACGAGATGTGCGAGCAACACCCACCACAGCGGTAGCGCCGCGGCGGGCTGATGGCGGGCAATCAGATTCCAGGTAACATGCATGGCCACCGAGATCAGGATGGCCAGCTGGGCATCAAGCGACATCATCGGGGCTCAGTACCAGGTTGTCTGAAGCCACGTATACACCGTCTGGCAACTCCCCGCCCTGCTGCAGCCACAGGTCCAACCGGTGGCTGATATGGGTCAGCCAGAGTCGTTTCGCCCCGCTCTGCCGCCAGACCGCCAGTGCCAGCGTCAGGTCGTTGTGATTTCGCGGCGCAGGCACTCGTGGCGGCTCACTGCAATCCAGCACCAGCTCATCCACCGGTTCATCTTGCAGCCGTTTCATCGTCTGCTCAGGCACACCACGGGTATCGGTCAGATAAGCCAGACGCCAATCGCCATGACGAATCAGAAACCCTTGGGTGACCCGGGAATGAATCAGCGGCAGCGTCATCAGACTGAAGCCGGGTAATTCAATCGTTTCAAAGTCAGCACTGGGAGGCCGAAACTCGAATACGCCCGGGTGCTTGTACAGGTCATCCGCCCCTTCGGGGTCGTCAGGCCGGAAGACCGGAATGCGCTGTTCACATTCGGACCAGCGCAGGGGGAAGAGTCCCTGAACATGGTCCATGTGAAAATGGGTGAGCAAGACCCGACGAACCTCCTCGAAACGGAACAGCTGTCCAAGCTCCGCCACACCGGCATCGATCAGGGTGATGCCCTCATCCGTGCGGATCAGCGCCGAACAGCTTCGGCGCTGGCGATTGCTGTCCAAGCGCGCCGCTTCACAGGCCGGGCAATCGCACCCCCACAGAGGAACACCGCCCGCATTGCCTGTACCCATGAATTGAAATTCAAACATGAGTCGTGGCCCCGCTGTACTGGTAAAGCAGTTCGGCAAAGCTCTCGATCGCCTGTTCAATATCGCCACTGTTATCGAGCACTTGGGCCTGCCCCTCAAGTGCACTTTCGAACCGTCGATTGCGCTCAAGACGCTGCTCAATTTGCGCCAGGTCTTCCCGCCCGCGCAACAGCAGGCGCTGACGCAATTGCTCCGAGTCAACGCTCACCAGCACGGGAACCAGTGCCTCACCAAACAGGGCCTGAGCCTCCTGCAGGTGCCCGCGGGAGCCGTTTACCAGCACCGAGAAACCGGAGTCCAGCCAGTTTTCAACCTCGCGCCCGATACCGTAGCGACAGTCATTGGCTTCCCAGTGCAGGGCAAAAAGGCCACACTTCAGACGCTGATCAAACTCCTCCTCGGTAAGCTCGAAGTGATTTTCCCCCCCGGAACGCCAGCAGCGGGTGATATAGCGGTGAGCAAACAGAATCGGACTTTGCCCACCAAACCGCGCGCGCAAACCGTTGATCAGCGAATCCTTGCCGCTGCCGGACGGTCCCATCAAATAGAACACCCGTGCCATTTTCACCTCAGAATACCCGCTTGCCATCTTTCCAGACATGATGAATGTGGGCGTGATCGTCCAGTCTGTCGCACCACACCAGATCCGCCTTCTTGCCAACTGCAATCGCACCTCGGTCATCCAGACCGGCAGCCTGTGCCGGCCGCTGACTGACCAGCTTCACGGCAGCCGGCAGACCATAGGCATTGCGCTCATCAGCAGCCAGTTTGAAGACCGCATCCATGAGGCTGGCGGGATAGTAGTCACTGGACAGCACATCCAGCAGCCCTTCCGCCGCCAGTTCATGAGCCGCGATGTTGCCCGAATGCGAACCGCCACGCACCACATTCGGAGCACCCATCAGCACCGCCATTCCACGCCGGTGGGCTTCAGCCGCCGCCTCTCGCGTGGTTGGAAACTCGGCGATTTCCATACCGTGCGCCAGAGACTCCTCGACGTGTTCAAGTGTGGCATCGTCATGACTGGCCAGGGGGATGCCCTTATCCAGACAAATATCGGCAATGGCTCGCCGATAACCGCGGCTGTACAACCGGCTGGCTTCGACCTGGCGCTCGATAAACGTTTCGAGCTCGGCGTCGGAAAGCTTGTACTTGCCCTTGTAGTACTGTCGGTACTTGTCGATGTTGGCGAACTGACGTTGCCCCGGCGAATGATCCATGATGGAGACCAGTTGCGGCGGGTGCGCCTCCATCAGCTGGCGGAAGTTGTGCAGCGTATCCTTGTGGCTGACCTCGCAGCGCAGATGCAGCAGATGGTCGGCTCGGGTCAGGCCTCGGGCACGGCTCTCATTGAGGGCATCAGCCATCCGGCTCAGGTTGTTGAGCCGTTCGCTGCCTTCGACCACATCGCCCACTGAGATGGCATCGAATACTGTGGTGATACCGGCGCTGATCATCTGGGCATCATGCACCTTGAACGCCTGCATGCCCGGCCATGCGACGCCGGGACGCGGCGTAAAGTGCTTCTCCATGTTGTCGGTATGCAGCTCGACCAGGCCCGGCATCAGGAAGCCCCCCGCACAGTCCACCGCACCGGGCAGCGTGATCACACCGGTGTCGACAGCCTCGATTCGCCCGTCCTTGACCTCCAGAGAGCCGTGAATCACCTCAGTTTCCAGTACGATATGCGCATTGGTCAAAATCATGATGCTTCCCTCTCCACTTCAACAGCCTGTTCGGGTTTGATCTTGAACACCTGATCCGCCACGGCATCACGGACCTCGGCGTCATGGAAAATACCGACAATGGCGGTACCGCGATCACGCGCCTGCCGAATCAGCTCGACGACCGTAGCAGCATTGCGCTGATCCAGGGACGCGGTCGGTTCATCCAGCAGCAACACGGGGTAATCGACGATGAAGCCGCGTGCGATGTTGACCCGCTGCTGCTCACCGCCGGAGAAAGTACCCGGCGCCAGTGACCAGAGGCGTTCGGGAATGTGCAGCCGATTCAGCAGTTCTCCCGCCCTGCGGTAGGCTTCAGCCTGCTCAACGCCCCGTTCCAGCAACGGCTGAGATACCACATCCAGCGTGGAAACGCGCGGAATCACACGCAGAAACTGGCTCACGTAGCCGATGGTTTCGCGGCGTATTTCCAGCAACGTCTGGCTCGGCGCACCGGTCAGGTTGACCATTTCACCACGATGTCGAACCCGAATGGTGCCGCTGGTGGGCAGGTAATTGGCATAGAGCGAACGCAGCAAGGTACTCTTGCCCGAGCCGCTTTCGCCAAACAGGACCGTGCACTCGTGTTGACGTGCGCTGAAGTCGATGCCGCTGAATACGGGCAACTGAATGCCGCCCTGATTGTGCAGGGTAAAGACCTTGGTCAGTCCCTGTACTTCGATCATGGTTTGCATGTTGAGAATCCTGAAATCACGGTGTCAGCACGGAAGAAACGAGCAGCTGGGTATAGGCATGCTGGGGGTCGTCGAGCACCTGGTCGGTCAGCCCGGTTTCCACGACCTGCCCACGACGCATCACGATCAGGCGCTGGGCCAGAAGACGCGCGACAGCCAGGTCATGGGTAACAATCACGACCGCCAGCCCCAGCTCGGTGACCAGCCTGCGCAACAGGTCCAGCAGGCGTGCCTGCACCGAGACATCAAGCCCGCCCGCCGGCTCGTCCATGAAGACAAGCCGTGGATGGGTCACCAGATTGCGTGCAATCTGCAGGCGCTGCTGCATGCCACCGGAGTAAGTCGTCGGCTTGTCGTCGATGCGATCAATGTCCAGCTCCACATCAGCCATCCAGCGCTCGGCGGTGGCACGCAGGTCTCCGTAATGACGCTCACCGGTCGCCATCAGACGCTCGCCGATATTGGCACCGCCCGAAACCCCCATGCGCAGACCATCACGGGCATGCTGATGCACGATGCCCCATTCGGTTCGCTGTAACAGACGCTGCCGGGACTCGCTCAGACCGTAGAGATCAAGCTGCTCACCTTCGGCGTTCACGTAGTGGATCGAACCCTGATCAGGCGCCAGCCTGGCCGAGAGGCAGCTCAGCAGGGTTGATTTGCCGGAACCGGATTCACCCACGATGCCCAGCACTTCACCGGGATAGAGGTCAAAACTCACATTGGCGCAGCCCTTCCCGGCGGCATAGAGTTTGGTCACGTCCCTGACCTGCAGTAACGGTTTGGCAGTCATGCGATTTCCCCCTGTTCAGCCATGCGTGTCCGGCAATAATCGGTATCGGAACAGATAAATTCGTGTCCGCCCTTGTCATCCATGATCACTTCATCCAGGAAGCTGTCACGTGAACCACAGATTGCACAGCTTGCCTCCCAGCGTTGCACTTCAAACGGGTGATCCTCGAAATCCAGGCTACGCACGTCGGTATAGGGTGGAATCGCATAGATGCGCTTCTCGCGCCCGGCACCGAACAGCTGCAATGCCGGAGACTGATGCATTTTGGGGTTATCGAATTTTGGAATCGGCGACGGGTCCATCACATAGCGGCCGTTGACCCGAACCGGGTAGGCATAGGAGGTCGCGATATGACCGAACTGGGCGATATCTTCATAGAGTTTGATATGCATGACGCCATAGTCTTCCAGCTCATGCATCTTGCGGGTTTCAACCTCACTGGGCTCGATGAAGCGCAGCGGCTCGGGAATCGGTACCTGATAGACCAGAATCTGGTCTTCCTTCAGCGCTTTCTCGGGTATGCGGTGACGGGTCTGGATCAGGCTGGCCTCCTCGGTGCGTTCCGTGGTGGCTACTCCGGTCAAGTCGCGGAAAAAGGCCCGGATACTGACCGCATTGGTGGTATCGTCAGCGCCCTGATCGATCACCTTCAAGCAGTCGTCGGCGCCGATGATGGCCGCCGTTACCTGCATGCCACCCGTCCCCCAGCCATAGGGCATCGGCATCTCGCGACCGCCAAAGGGAACCTGATAGCCGGGAATGGCCACCGCTTTCAGCAGGGCTCTGCGGATCATCCGTTTGGTCTGTTCATCGAGATAGGCGAAGTTGTAGCCCGCGCGAATGTTGTCAGCGCTCATGACGGCTCCTCCTCTGTCGGTGTGGATTCGGCAGCACGGATGCGCCTGAGCAGTTCCAGCTCCGACTGGAAATCCACGTAATGCGGTAATTTGAGGTGCGACACGAAGCCGGCCGCTTCTACGTTGTCACAGTGAGACAGGACAAACTCTTCCTGCTGGGCTGGCGAAGTAATCTCCTCGTCATGCTCACTTGCCTGCAAGGCGCGATCGACCAGTGCCATCGCCATCACCTTGCGCTCACACTGGCCGAAACCGAGCCCATAGCCGCGGGTAAACTTCACATCACCATCCGCCTGACGCTTGAAGCCATTGACCATTTCACATTCACTGACGCGGATGCTGCCGATGTCGACTTCGAAGCCGAGTTCCTCGGGAATGATGCTGACGCCGACCTCGCCGATGCGGATCTCACCGGCAAAGGGGTGATTGCGACCGTAGCCTCGCTGAGTGGAGTACCCCAGCGCCAGCAGGAAGCCTTCATCGCCACGAACCAGCGCCTGCAAGCGTGCGCTGCGGTCGGCAGGATAGGTCGGCGGATCACGGGTGATATCGGCAGGTTCCGCTCCGCTATCCTCTTCTCTCACCATCAGCTGCTCCTGCTCGAGCAGTGACGAAACGCGGGCGACCACCTCTTCCATGCGCTCGGCTGTTGCATGTTCACTGAGTTCGGCCTCGGCGTTCCCTTCCGCGAGCAGGGTGAAATCCAGCAGTCGATGGGTATAGTCGAACGTGGGTCCCAGTACCTGACCACCCGGCAGATCCTTGTAGGTGGCCGAGATGCGCCGTTCGATCGCCATGCCATCGGTATCGATGGGCTCACTCGAGTAGAAGCGGTTCAGCGTGGTGCGATAGGCCCGCAGCAGGAAGATGGCTTCAACCAGATCACCGGCAGACTGTTTGATGGCCAGCGCCGCCAGTTCAGGGTCGTAAACAGAACCCTCGGTCATCACCCGATCCACCGCCAGCGAAAGCTGATCCTGTATTTGTGCCACCGCGACTTCCGGCTGCTCAGGGTTCCCGCGGCGACGACGTGCCAGCAGCTCATGCGCTGCCTGAATCGCCTTCTCTCCGCCTTTGACTGCGACGTACATCAGATCACCTCCACTTGGGTTGTGCGCGGGATGGCCGTGACGCAATCACCGGCGAGCAAAATCAGGTCAATGCCCTGCGGAAAGGGATCAGGCCTTGCCACCAGATAGCGCAGCAGGGACGCCCCTGGATCGGAGAGATACAAGGTTCTCTGCCCCGGAATACCGGGGCCGGACAACCGTAACCCGGTGGAGGCTGCGGTATTTTTTTCCGTTGCAAGCTGCTCCACCTGTACCAGCAGGGTACAGCTGCGATCGGGATAATCCGGCTCACCGATGCGGAGTCGGTCCAGTTCGGGCAGCTCAGCCGGCACCGCGATCGCGAAGTCGGCAATGGCAGGGTCATCAATCAGCGGCGCACCGCTATGAAAACTCAGATTCGAGCACACCGCTGCGGTGCTCAGCGAGCGGCTGAGCCAAAGTGACGTCGTCTGATCCAGCAGCGCCAGCAGGGTGGTCACCGCAGCGGGTGACATTGGCGCTATGCCATCAGCCTGATTCAATGTTCGCAGCAGACCCGGCTCACTCATCACCTTCATCAGCGTTCGAAAGGCCTGCTGGGCATCATGAACCGGCTCCATAAACCCCTGTTGCAGTTGGGCAGTGGTCATGTTCAATCCTCTCCCCGAACCAGCGTGAAGAAATCCACGCGGGTCTCGTCTGTTTCCTGTTGTTTGGCGCTGCGAGCCTGCTCCAGTGCCGCTTCAATCGGCTTGATCACCCGCTCCTGCAGCGCTTCCCCCATGCAGGGCGTCTGCAGCAACGCATCGAGCTGTGCGGCTCTGAGCGCATGTTGCTGGTTGCGACCGGCGATATAGCTGTAGCCGAGGGTGTCCATCTCGGAGCGCACCACGCAGCGCGTCAGGGTCATGTCGCCCAGGTTGAACCTGTCACCCTGGTTGCCCATGCGCGCACGCACCTGCGTCAGGCCGATTTCTGGGGCTCGGATGATTTCGAACCCGATCTCCTTGATGGCCTCGTCCGACAGGCGGTAAAGCAGGTCAGAGGGGGCTCTGGCCAACACCGACATCCAGTGCTGACGCTGTTGCTGAATACTGTTCATGCTCATGGCTCCACGCTGTATTCAAAAAGGTCACTGCGACTGCGGGCGATGGAGTACTCTCGGAGCACACCGGTCCGGCGGCAGCGGTTGCGGGTATGGACCTCCATCACCGGCACACCGCGACTGATCTCCAACAGGCTGCGCTCTTCAAGCGTCGGCATACGCGCGCGCAGACGGGTCGACCCTCGTCGCAGTTCCAGGTCATGGTTGTCACGCAGGTATTGGTGCAAGGAACCGCCCTGATAGGCGTCCAGCGCACCCTTTGGCAGATCGAACAGGTAATGACGGATCAGGCAGACCGGCTCCCGCTCAATCAACCGACGCGTCTTCAGCTCACAGACCGGCAGACCGGCACGCTTGTCCAGCTGCGCCGCCAGCGTCTGCGGCAGTTCAATGACCTGGCAGCTCAGGATTTCAGTTTCCAGACCAAGACCGATCTGGTTGAGGTTATGTGAGAAGGCCGCGCGGTCATGCAGCACATAATCGATGGGGGTTTGCACGATCTTGCACCCCAATCCCTGGTAGCGCTGCACCAGTCCATCCTGTACCAGTTCATCGATGGCACGACGCACCGTATGGCGATTGACTTCAAAGCGCTCGGCCAGCGAGCTTTCTGCCGGCAACAGGTCACCGGCGCTGTACTGGGACATGATTTCATCACGCAACTGAGTCGCGATTTTGCGATACAGAGTCATTTGTCTATACAAGTCCTTTCGGCGGCATTTATCTCAAATAAACGCCTTGCGCAGCCGCTGTGACAGCAGGTCGGTCAGGGTCACGCTGACAATAATTACGATCATCACGGCACAGGTTTGCTGGAACTGAAAACCGCGAATGCTTTCCCACAGGATCACGCCGATACCACCCGCGCCGACCATGCCCACCACGGTCGCGGAACGCACATTGGACTCGAGACGATAAAGGGAATAGGAGATCCAGAGCGGCAGCACCTGGGGAATCACGCCATAGATGATCTCTTCCAGCATGTTGGCGCCGGTCGCACGAACACCTTCGACCGGGCGCGGGTCAATGGCTTCGACCGCCTCGGAAAACAGCTTGGCAAGGACACCGGTGGTGTGAACGAAAAGCGCCAGCACACCGGCGAAGGGTCCCAGTCCCACGGCAACGACAAACAGCATGGCGAACACCATCTCGTTGATGGCACGAGTCGCATCCATGAGGCGGCGCACCGGCTGATAGATCCACACCGGCATCAGGTTTTCGGAGCTGAGAATGCCAAAGGGAATGGACAGGATGATGGCCAATACCGTGCCCCAGAGCGCGATATGGATGGTGATGACCATCTCTTCGAGGTAGAGGGAAATATCACTGAAATCCGGCGGAAAGAAATCACCCGCAAATTCAGCCATATTGCCGCTTTCGGTAATCAGCAACAGTGGATTGATCTCTGCAGCACTCCATCCCCAGGACAGAACTGAAAACAGAGCAACCCAGCTTAATGCGGCAATCCAGTTGAACGGCTTGTGTTCAAGTGTGATTCTCTGAGCAGCTGACTCGGTCATGAGTAAACTCGATTGTGTGTTGAGGTAAGGTCGGCGCCACAAAGGCACCGACTCTTTGGGCAGATCAGTTGGAAGAAGCGGCTTCCAGCGCATCCATACGACGGTTCAGCGCAGCCAGCTGGTCGTCGATTTCACGCAGTTTGGCTTCCTTGTCTTCAGCAGACAGCTTGTCATCGTTGGCGATGGAGGCACGAGCCTTGAACAGCGACAGCTGACGGATCGGCAGCAGCTGGTCATTGCTGGAAGATTTGAACGGTGCCCACTGCAGAGCTTCAAGCACGGCCAGTTCTTTGGCGTCGCCGGACGCACCGTAGCTCATGAAGAAGTCATAGATTTTGGACTTGGCGCTTTCCGGCAGGCTGGTGCGCCATACGATCGGGTCGGACGGAATCAGTGGAGATTTCCAGATCACCTTGACCTGGTCATACTTGTCCGGATGGGTCACCTGGATACGCGCCAGGTTTTCGGTGTTGTTGGTCGCCACATCCACCTGACCGTTAGCCACCGCCAGGAAGTTGGCTTCATGGCTGGCATTGGTCATGCGCTTGAAGACACGCTTGGGTTCAACACCGTTCTTGGCGAAGACGTAGTAGCCCGGCACCAGAAAACCGGAAGTAGAGTTCGGGTCACCGTTACCGAAAGCCAGCTCGCCGGCCTGCTTGAGCATGTCTTCAACGGAGTTGATGGCATCGTTGTCCTTGTGCGCAATCAACAGACTCCAGTAGCCCGGGTTGCCTGAAGAGTCGACGGTCTGAGCGAAGATTTCACCACCGGCGCGATCAACCGCTTCCATGGCCGATTTGTTGCCGTACCAGGCCACATCAACCTTGTCGAAACGCATCGCCTGAATGATGCCCGCATAGTCGGAAGCGAAGTACGGCTTCACTTCCATACCCAGGTCTTCAGACATGTCGGCCAGGAACGGCTCCCATACGGTACGCAGATTCTGCGAAGACTCGGTTGAGATGATGCCGAAGTTCAGGGTCTTCATCTCGTCGGCCTGAGCCGCCTGAGGTGCGATCAGTGCAGCGGTCATGGCAATGCCTGCGGTCAGGCCGGAAAACAACTTCTTGAGTTTCATGGAAGGCTCCATATTGGGTTATCAAGCAGGTGTGAGTTCGTAAACGGGATTTCGGGCGGGTGTTTCATCAACGTGGGCCGGACTTTCCGCACCCACCTGAGTGCCATAAAGGCGACTGAGCATCTGCCCGTCCATGGCAGCGATCGGTCCGTCAAAAAAGATTTCGCCTGCCTGCAAGGCAATGGCACGCTGGCAGTATTTCTGGGCGTAATCGACCTGATGCAGGGTCACAATGACGGTGATCCCCAACTCCCGGTTGATGCGTTCCAGGGTTTCCATCACCAGTCGGGACGACTCCGGGTCCAGTGACGCGATAGGTTCATCGGCAAGAATCACTTCGGCTTTCTGCATCAGCGCTCGTGCGATTGCGACCCTCTGCTGCTGCCCCCCGGACAGCTCAGATGCACGCTTGAGCGCGTGCTCACGCAACCCGACCAGCTCCAGCGCCTTCAGCGCTTCAAGCTTTTCTTCACGGGTAAACCAGCCCAGCATGCTGCGCCAGACCGGCACGCGACTGAGGCCGCCAATCAACACGTTGGTGAGCACGCTCAGACGGTTAACCAGATTGAACTGCTGAAAAACGTTGCCGATCCGGGCACGGGTCTTGCGAATATCCCTGGCAGCACGCCCCTGTTTCTGCACCGGAATCCCCAGCACCTCAACGCAGGAACTGCTGCTTCTGTCCGCAAGGGTCAGGCAGGAAAGGTGTCGCATCAGCGTGGACTTGCCTGATCCCGACGACCCGATCAGAGCAACCATCTCGCCCTTGGCCACTTCCAGCGAGATCGCCTTGAGCACCCGGGCATCGCCGAAGGTTTTATGAAGGTCTGTAATTTTGATAGCAGGCATGACTGGCCCCTCTTGAATCCTGTAGAACCAGATTAGAGGGGCTATGTGACACCGAGGTTATCTATACATGTTGGTTTCTTTACCAGTAGATTGCGCTTTTCTTACGACCCGATTAATCCAGGTACTTCGCCAGAAAAGCCTCTCCTGACAAATGACGAAAATCGTCCAAGCGTTCAGCCAGCAATTCATGTGACCACTCCCACCAGGCCAGGCGCTCGAAGCCTGCTATCACCTCATCGCTGAAGCGCTTGCGAATCGGCCTGGCGGGAACACCGCCCACAATGGTGTAGGGCGCTACATCTCGGGATACCACTGCACCTGCTGCTATCACCGCCCCATTGCCGACACTCACGCCCGCCAGAATCACGGCTCCATGCCCAACCCAGACATCGTGCCCCAGCGTTACCGGCTGATCTCGCCGCCATTGGAAGAACTCGCTGTCATCCTGACCGAATCCGTACAGTGAACTGCGGTAGGTAAAATGATGCATCGCCGCTTTTTCGACCGGGTGATTTCCGGGATTCAGACGGGTATGGGCAGCAATGGAGCAGAAGCGACCGATCTCGGTGTTGATGACATCGGAATCGTCACCAATGTAGGAGTAGTCACCCAGAGAGGTATTCACGATCTTGCAGCGCGCGCCAATCTCGTTGAAGCGACCAAAGCTGACATCACTGATCAACACTTCGCGCTCCAGCAGCGGTTCAAAAGACAATTGTTTCACGACAGGAAGCCTCTTGGTGGTCACAAAACACCAAGGCTAGCGTCCCGGCATGAACAGGCCATGACACCGATACCGGAAACTTGCCTGATCCGGTCAGTCACTCACGCCTGGAGGGAGACCAGCACCAGCCCCAGCACCATGAGGCAGAGCCCTTGCAACCGCGGCAGGCTAATCGATTCCTGCAACCAGAACACACCGATCAGGACGCCCAGCGGAATGCTGACCTGTCGCAGTGCCACCACGTAGCTGACTTCAGCCACCATCGACATACTGACCAGAATGAGCAAGTAGGTGCCGATGATGAAGACGCCCGCCAGTACCGTCCAGCCAAGGTCAGGCAAAGCCCGAAGTGACTCGCCAAAGCCCCAGCGCACCAGTGGCAGCATCCACAGAAGACAGGCGGCAGCCTGAAGGACAACAAAACTGCTGCCGGCACCGAAGGCCGACATCCCCTGTGCTTTCATCAGCCCAATGGCGGCACTGTCGAGCACGGAATAGCCGGCGGTTGCCCCTGCGGCCAGCAGGACCCAGCCGATCGCTGGCGTACAGTAGTTACGCCAGTGCCAATCCCGCCAGCATCCCAATGGCAGGGCCAGCGAACCAAACATGATCAGCCCCATGCCGAACAGATCCTGCACCCGCAACTGACTCTGTCCGTAGGTGATTAACACCACGGCCGGGACGATCAGTACCGGCAACGCCCGTGCCAGCGGATAGACAAGATTCAGGTTGCCATGACGGTATGCTTTGGCCAGCCCCGTCAGATAAAGGGTCTGGCATAAACCCGAGCCCAGCAGCAGCCACCAGAATTCAGCAGGCAGCTCGACAACCTCAGACCAGACGAGGAACAGCAGCGGACTGAACATCAGCATGCCCAGCCCCATCGCCCAGGCATAAAAACGCACCGTCTGAGCGGTGCGTTTGCCGATCAGGTTCCAGCCTGCATGCAGCAGGGCTGAAACCAGAATCAAACCAATGGCGGCAGGCGTCACGGCTTTTCGCCCATGGCCAGACGAGCGGCGATCTCCTCCAGACAGGGCACCACATCCGCGATGCTGTCGATCACGTAATGTGCACCACTGGCGGCCATGCGCTGGTACGCGCCAGCGCGACGCACTTCCTGTTCGGCTTCACTGAGCGCCAGCCACTCATCCAGACTCATGCCCACTTCGTTACCGCTGACGGCCACACCGATGGTCCACATGCCGGCATTCAGGCCCTCTTCGATACCGGTCAGGGTATCGTCGATTTTGACGCAGGCGCAGAGATGCTGGACGCCCAGATCCATAGCGTTTTTGAGGGTCATATGCGGGTAGGGACGCCCTTTTGGCACTTCGGTAGCACAGACATTGCTGTCCGGGGCATAACCCTGCTCGGCTGCACGCGCCAGCAACCCTTCGATCATGCTGGCGGCATAGCCGGTGTTGCCACCGATACGGATGCGGTTGCTTCGCATCCACTCCAGCGCATCGATCAGTCCCGGGATCAGGTCAGCCGTCTGGGCAATGGCATCGATCTGCAGCGGCACGAAGTCATCGTACATGCGGTCAATATCCGCCTCACTCGGCAGGGCCCCTTTTGCCTCCTGCCAGGCATCCCGAATACGAGGATGGGCACACAATTGCCGGATATGTTCACGCTTCTCAGTGCCCATCGGGCCACGGGCCTCGGCTTCACTGATAGGCACTCCCTCTTCGGCAAAGAGACGCTGGAACGCACGGATCGGTGCCATGGACCCGAAATCCACGGTAGTGCCGGCCCAGTCCATGATCACAGCTTCGATCGGACCTGTGTAGCGGCGTTCAAATTGATAATTCAAGGTCATGGGGTTGCTCCTGTATTCAATAATCTGTCTTTAATTCAGGCGGTTGCCAGTGAGTCCAATACGTGTGCCGGGGTACCGTCAGGAATGCTCATCTCATCCAGCACCGCTGCCACGGCGGCCAGAACGGCATCGATCTGAGTGTCATAAAGCTGGCCAATACAGCCCAGACGGAAACTGTCCGCTTCGGTCAGCTTGCCGGGATAGATGATGAAACCACGGGCCTTGATGCGATCGTAAAAGGTCTGAAAATCAAAATTGGCATGCCCCGGGGAGAAGAAAGTTATGATGATTGGCGACAACCATTCATCACTCAGCAGGGTTTCAAAGCCAAGCTGACGCATGCCTGCCACCAGTCGCTGCTGGTTGCGCTGGTAGCGTGCGTGTCGACCGCTGACACCGCCCTCTTCCGCATGCTCCTTCAAGGCCTGCAGAAAGGCCGCGACCACATGGGTCGGCGGGGTATAACGCCACTGCCCGGTTTTGACCAGATACTGCCACTGGTCCAGCAGGTCCATGCTCAATGAATGAGCATTGCCCGCGGCGGCTTCCAGCACGCTCTGCCGAATCAACACAAAGCCAAAGCCCGGCACACCCTCAAAACACTTGTTGGCCGAGGAGATCAGTGCATCGAAAGCCACTTTTTTGGCACTGATCGCGACCGCACCGAAGGCACTCATGGAATCGATAATCAAACGGCGTCCCTGGCGTGCAACGACTTCGGCGATCTCTTCCACCGGATTCAGAATGCCGGAGCTGGTTTCGCAATGGACCACCGCCACATGGGTAATCTCAGGGTCCGCAGCCAGCAGAGCTGCAACTTCCTCAGCGCGCGGTGGCTCGTAGTCGCCCTTGTCCAGGGCGACATAGGCACGGCCCAGATAATCCATGATCTTGCCCATGCGCTGACCATAGGCGCCGTTCATCAGAATCAGCAGCTTGCCTGTTTTCGGGACCAGGGTTGCCAGCGTGGCCTCCACGGCGAAGGTACCCGACCCCTGCATCGGCACACAGACGTGACTGCCTTCACCGTCCACCAGTTCCACCAGACTCTGACACAGCTGGGCCGTCATGGCGCGGAAGTCAGCATCCCAGGAGCCCCAATCCTGCAGCATCGCCTGTTTGACGCTCAGGGTGGTGGTAATCGGTCCGGGGGTGAGTAGATAGGGCTGTTCTGTTTTCATCACTTCTCTCTCTTTCTGGTCTACACCAGTATTTCGACGCAAAAAAAATCACCGCTTCATCGCCAGGCGGCACCGGTCGATGCCATCCCGCTTCAGCGCTGTCGCCAGCGCTGGGTCCGTTGCAGAATCTGATGGCTGATCAGCCAGTGAAGACCTTTGGCAACCAGCGATGTCAGCATCAGCAATACCGCCATGGCTGCCGCTGGAGCGATGTCACCCGCTTCGTCCATATGCATCACCGCCACCGAAGCCAGGGTCGTCTCCGACGAGTACAGAAACACCACCGCGGAAACCGTGGTCATGGCGTTAACGAACAGGTAAACCGAGATATCCAGCACTGACGGCAGTGCCAAAGGCAGGGTCACGCGACGCAGCGTGGTATAGAACGGCACCTTCAGTGACGCCGACACCGCTTCGAATTCGCTATCGATCTGCTTCAGACTGGTGACCGCCGTCAGGTGGCAAACGGTGTAGAAATGCACCAGGGTATTGAGCACCAGAATGAACATGGTGCCGTAGATCGCATTGAACGGGTTCTGGGGATGATTGAAGAAGAAAATGTAGGCCAGACCCAGCACAATGCCGGGCACCGCCATCGGCAGCATGGCCAACAGCTGGAGCAGACGGCGAGCCAGCGGCATTGGCTTGATCTTCTCGCTCATGTAAGCAATCAGGAAGACGATGGCCGTGCCGATAAAGGCCGTCCAGGCAGACATCTGCAGCGAGTTGAAATAGGAGGCCCAACCACCGCCATCCATCATGTCGAAGCGGTAGTTGTTGAACGACAGCGCCATGTTGTACGGCCAGAACGTGATAAAAGAGGCATACACGGCCATGCCGATGACCAGCAGCAGAAAACCGCACACCAACGCGCAGAACAGCGCCAGCAAAGCATCACGAAGCGGTGATTTTTGCGGTGTCATCGGCACGGCACGGGACGACAGCTGTGCCGACTGTTGGCGCTGAACCCGGCGTTCAACAGCAAAGGAGATAAGCGCTGGCAACAGCAGAATCACACTGACGACCGCTCCCATCTGGAAATTCTGCTGTCCAACCACCTGCTTGTAGATGTCGGTTGCCAGCACGTTGTATTGCCCCCCGATCACCTTGGCAACGCCGAAGTCAGTAATGGTGAGGGTGAAAATCACGAAGATGGTGTTGATCAGGCCATAGCGAACCGATGGCAGCGTTACGGTCAGAAACACGCGCCAGGATGGTGTTTTCATTGACCGGGCCGCTTCATACAAGCGTGCATCACTGTTGCTGAACGCAGTGATCAGAATCATCAGTGCATGCGGAAATGCCCAGAAGCTCAACCCCATGACGATACCCACCGGACCGTAAATGCTGTCTACCGGCAGCCAGTCCCTGAGAATGCCCTGGTTGCCGAACAGGTAGATCATGCTCAACGCTGGCAGCAACGAAGGGGCGAATAACGGCAGCATGCTGAGCAGACGGAATCCCCTTTTGGCCACCATCCCACTGCGGGTCAGCGCATAGGCGAATACAAAGGCGGTTGAAACCACGATCACAGTGGTCCAGAAAGCAATATTGAGCGAATTGAGAATCGATCGAGTAAGCGCCGGATTGCTGAAATACTCGATAAAGTTACTGAGGCCGGCAAATTCACCGGCAGCATTCTGCAGACTCTTGACCAACATGGTCAGCAATGGCATCAACAACGCAGCCAGCAGGAAGCATAAGCCGCCGGCGACAATCAGACGCTGTAACCAGGTTTCCGTATTCAGGGCGCGCGGGCTCGAGGTAAGGGACAGTGTCGCAGGCATCATCAAGCTCCCGTGACCTGCATGGCCGCCATATCCTGCGGCAGATCCGCCTCAATGGATCGAGGCAATACTTCCCCATGACCCGGCGATTCAGCCGGGTAAAATTTCAACGCCTCACGCGGCACGCTCAACCACAAAGACTCGCCAACAGAGGGTTTCAGACTGCTCATTTGCTCCACCGGCAGGTCCATATGAATTGGCGGCAACTCCTCATCCAGCATCATCTCCAGGCGAACAAACGCCCCCATGAAATGCACGTGATCCAGGCGAGCCTGCAGCACCAGATTGTGATCGCTGCTTAAGCCAAAGGGGGCTGACTGCAGTTGGGCGCATTCGGGTCGAAAGCCCAGCGTTCCGCGTTCACAGACAGGCAGTGTCATCGGAACTTTCACCTCACGGCTCCCCAGCATCAGACTGCAATGATCCAGAACCTCGGCAGGCATCAGGTTCATGCTGCCGACAAAGCGAGCAACGAACTCGGTGGCGGGCTGACGATAGACTTCCTCCGGCGTGCCCACTTGTGCGATACGGCCGTGATCCATGACCACGATACGATCAGCCATGGTCAGCGCCTCATCCTGATCATGGGTGACCATGATGGTAGTGATGCCAAACTTGCGCTGCAGCGCACAGATTTCATTGCGCAGGTGCAGACGAACGCGAGCATCCAGCGCAGAAAGCGGTTCATCCAGCAGCAACAGGCCAGGTTCCGTTGCCAGCGCTCGTGCCAGAGCAACACGTTGCTGCTGCCCCCCTGAAAGCTGACCGGGAAACTTGTCACCGATCCCCGGCAGGTGAATCTGCTCCAGCAGCGCCTCCACTCGCTGTCGGCGCTCACGGCGCGGCAGCCTCATATTGGCCAGACCATAGGCAATGTTTTCGCTGACCGTGAGGTTCGGAAACAGCGCATAGGACTGAAACACAATGCCGAAATCTCGCTGCTGCGGCGGCAACGTCGAGATATCCTGCCCTGCCTGCACGATACGCCCCTGCTCCTGCTGCTCCAGACCGGCAATGGCTCTGAGCAACGTGGTCTTGCCGCAACCGGATGGACCCAGGAAGCAGATAAACTCGCCTTCCTTGATTTCCAGCGAGATATCATCCAGCGCGATAAAGCTGCCGAAGGATTTGCGCAGATGCTGAATCCGCAGATAAGGGGTGGGTGTATTCATGATCAATCTCCGTAAAACAGGCAGGGAGGGTTGCCGCTGCAACCCTCCTGATTAAGCGTCGGCTCAGGCTCAGTTTTTGGCTTCGCTCTTGCCGTCATAACGCTGCTGCCATTCCTTGAGAATGCGCGCACGGTTGGTGGCGGCCCACTCGAAGTCGTTGTCGATCATGCGGTCCGCGATATCAGCCGGATAGTTCGGCACCGGTTTGGCAACCCCCGGCATGGCAACGACAGCAAAGTTGTCGTTGTAGAGCGTGTTGGCTTCACGGGTAACGGCCCAGTCCATCAGCTTCCGGGCTGCCGCCAGCTTGGCGGTTCCCTTGACGATAGCCGCGGCCTCCATATCCCAGCCCAGACCTTCAGAGGGGAAACCCAGATCGATCGGAGCGCCCTTGTTGATCAGCTTGGCACCACGGTAGGCAAAGGAGATGCCGATCGGGGTTTCACCGGCTGCCGCCATCTTGCAGGGTTTGGAGCCGGAGTGGGTGTAGCGGTCGATGTTCTGGTGCAGGCTGTCCATAAAGGCCCAGCCGCCCTCCTCACCAAAGGTCTGCAACCAGCTGCTGACATCCAGATAGCCGGTACCCGAGGAGTTCGGGTTCGGCATGACCAGGTGCCCCTGATATACAGGTTTGGTCAGATCCTGCCAGCTGGTCGGCATCGGCAGACCATGCTTTTCGGCCTCAATCCGGTTGTAGCAGATGGACGCCACCCAGGCGTTCATGCCAACCCAGGACGGCACTTCATCCTTGTCAACAAACTGGGTACTCAGCGTTTCAACACCATTGGGCTTGTAAGGCTCCAGCATCTGCTGGTTTTTCAGCACCAGCAGACTGGTCGCGGCAACGCCCAGAATGGCATCCGCCTGGGGGTTTTCCTTTTCAGCCAGCAGGCGCGCGGTGATGATGCCGGTGGAATCACGCACCCAGCGGATTTTCACGTCCGGGTTGGCACTCTCGAAAGCCTTGGCATAGGCCTTAAGCTGGTCGGCTTCCAGAGCGGTATAAACGGTCAACTCAGTGGCTGCCTGGGTAGCCGTAGCTGTCAGGGCAAGTGCAGCGGCAAGCAGTGTCTTGTTCAGGCTCAGTGTCATGATGCGATCCTTGAATCCGTTTTCAGTCTGTTAATGCAAGCGGGCTTAATCTGGTATATACCAGATAATTCTTGCAGCACTTTATTGCAGTACGATGAACAAAAGGTTGCACAGGTTTTAACCGGAACGTTTCTGACTGCGAGCCAGCGCACAGCGGATGCGAAAGGCTTCACTGAAGGGGTCCACCGGACCGAAGCGTTCAGGCGCGAATGGCGTGGTGTCGATATAAGATGATTGCTCGAGCGCCAGTTCGGCCAGTAACCGCCCGATGCCACCGGATAGTGCAATACCGCCGCCGGAACAACCGGTTGCGACCAGCAGCCCCGCAAGCGCGGTCCTGCCCAACAAAGGCTTGCCGTCTGGCGTGTAGCTTGAGACACCGGTCAGGTAATGTGCCACGCCCAGGTGTTCAATCGCCGGAAACACCTCGGCCAGATCAGTCCAGCCGGATTCAAGACATTCCCAACCCTCAGGATCGCAGTTGAACAGATAGCCATGAATATCTTCCGGCAATCCGGCAGGATCACCGTAAACAGCCTGCTGATCACGCAGACCAAAGAGCAGCCCTCCTACCTCGGGGCGCGCATAGGCATTGGCATCCGGCAGAATCACCATGGGTGACTCGACGAGAAACAGCTCGGTGTTGTCTTCGGTAATCCAGTAGTGACTGCGCACCGGTGCCATCGGCAGCTGAATGCCGCTCTCGGCCAGCAGCTTGACAGACCAGGGACCGGCACAACAGATCACCGTGCCGGCGATAATGTCTCCGTTACTGGTGCGAGCCCCCAGCACACGCTCCTGGTCCTTTATCAGCGCTTCAACTCGGCAGTTCTGCATGACCTCCACGCCCAGTTTGCGCGCGGCGGAGAAATAGCCCTGTGCCAATTGCACCGGATCCATGTAGCCATCCTCAGCCACAAAGAGTGCTTCGCTCCCTTCTCCGGGGGCCAACCACGGCGCCAGGGATTGTGCACCCTTGCCGTCCAGCCATTCGGCTTTCAGACCCAATGACCGAGCCGTATGCCAGGTTTCACGCAGATATGACTTGCCTGCGTCATGGCTGGCCAGATGCAAACTGCCGACCTGTCGCAGTGGCAGCGATTGATCCAGCACCGCATTCAACTGCTCTATGGCGACAAAGGTTTCTGCTACCAGCGCTGCCATGGCCGGGTCCGGACGCACCCGTGTCAGCAGAGCTGCTGCCTGACTGGTGGTGGCCGATGCCAGCATGCCGGCCTCTATGAGACGAATACGTGTCCCCACAGGCGCCCGTTGCGCCAGAGACCAGGCTGTGGCGGCACCAAGAATGCCACCGCCTATGATCAGGAAGTCGGTCGAAGCGTCTTGCATGTTTCAAACTCCAATCTGGTATATACCAGATTATCGAGACGCAAGGTGACAGACCCGTGACAGTAATGTTGCGGCGAGTGGCGTATCAGATGTGAGAGTTAATGACGGTCGCCAATACGAACGGAAATCTTCAGCGCGTCATGAAGCCAGTATTCCCGATCCAGTTCCAGGAAATCACCGTGCTGATCAAAGCTCAGGCGTTGAATATAAAGGCCAGCTGTTCCCTGATTGACATGAAGCGACTCGGCTTCAAGCCCTTTCAGCGCCAGCGGGTAGATCTCGATATCCCGATGCTCTGGACGCAGGTCGTATTTATCGCGCAGCAGCTGCCAGATCGAGAGATTGGTACTCTCACTGAGAAGGCCGGGACAATGCGCCGGATTGATGTAGTTATGCTCCACCAGCAGCCCGCGCTCATTCACATACCGGCGCCGGAACACATGATAGACCGGTGTACCTGCCTCAAGGCCACTGATCTCGCTCAACCATTGCGGCACTTCCGTCAGCTGCTTGAACAGGGTTTCGGTACGGGGACAAAAGCCCTGTTCGGTGACATAGCGGTTGAAGCCAAGATCTCGACTGGGATCATAACGCAAGCGCTCCGGCGTGATGTACCAGCCACGCCGGTTTGACCTGAAAATCAACCCTTCGGCCTCCAGCTGGGACAGCGCCTGACGCACGGTTACCCTGGTAGTCCCGAAACGTTCGGACAGCTCACGCTCGGATGGCAGGCGCTGCTGGCTGGACAACTGTTCGGCTTCGATCCACTCCCAGAGGCGGTCACGAAGCTGAAGGTATACGGGATAATCGGTACGGGACATCAGGCTGGCTCTGCTTTGGGAACTGGGCTCACAGGATAAACTGGGGAAGCATATACATTTACGCCTGCCCCTGAATACCATCATGCCAGATAAAGGCTTGTAAAAGGCTCACTGGCAAAACTGAAGCTTGGCCAGAGGGATTGCCAGCCAGACTTTCTGCAGCGGCTTCAATGTTGAGGAACACCGAATACCGCCCGGCAAGGAAGCGCGAATTTTCAGCCCACTATCAAGCACAAGGGTTACTGAGTCACCGCTCTGGGCTGAGTAACACCCTGAAAGGGTCAGGTAATTGTCAGGGTCAGGCCCCCAGGGCCCCAACAACAGCGTCACGTCACAGGGTGAGAACACCAGTTCCCCCCGGCTGCAGCAGGGAAACCGCGGCGGGCATGTCAGTAATTTGCCCTCCAGCCAGACACGACCGGCCACATCCACCTTGACCGGTATACGGTTAGGCGCGACGACGTTTTCCAGTGCGCGTTGCTCATTGGTATTTAAAATCGAAACCTGCGCATTCATGGCTTGTTCATTTCTACTGACAGGAGTTGCAATACGCGTCATCCTAGCGCTGCTCAATGACGATCCAATGACAGGACTGCGCTTTACACGCCTCCCGCCACTGCTACAATTGCGAACTGTTCAGCCTTTGAAATCCGCACTCAATCAGCAGGATGTGTGAATGAAATTTCGTTTTCCGGTCATCGTTATCGATGAAGATTATCGTTCCGAAAACATCTCGGGCTCAGGCATTCGTGACCTGGCCGAAGCCATCAGCAGCCAGGGGATGGAAGTGGTCGGCTTCACCAGTTACGGTGATCTGACTTCGTTCGCACAGCAGGCCAGCCGTGCCTCCTGCTTTATCCTGTCGATTGACGACGAAGAGTTTGGTTCAGGCTCCGATGAAGATGTGGACAAGGCTCTAGAGTCGATCCGCGACTTTATTGGCGAAGTGCGCAAGCGCAATGCCGACATTCCGATATTCCTCTATGGTGAGACACGGACTTCGCGTCATATCTCCAACGACATCCTGCGCGAGCTGCATGGCTTCATTCACATGTTTGAGGATACGCCGGAGTTCGTGGCACGCCACATCATCCGTGAAGCCACCAAGTACCTGGAAAGCCTGGCACCGCCGTTCTTCAGTGCGCTGATGGATTACGCCAGCGACAGCTCTTACTCCTGGCACTGCCCGGGCCACTCCGGCGGCGTTGCTTTCCTGAAAAGCCCCGTGGGCCAGATGTTCCATCAGTTTTTCGGTGAAAACATGTTGCGTGCCGACGTGTGCAATGCGGTGGAAGAGCTCGGCCAGCTGCTGGACCACACCGGCCCGGTATCCGCCAGTGAGGCCAACGCCGCACGCATCTTCAATGCCGATCACCTGTTCTTCGTCACCAACGGTACTTCCACCTCCAACAAGGTGGTCTGGCACTCCACCGTGGCACCGGGCGACATCGTGGTGGTCGACCGTAACTGCCACAAGTCGATCCTGCACTCGATCATCATGACTGGCGCGATCCCCGTGTTCCTGATGCCGACCCGCAACAACTACGGCATCATTGGTCCGATTCCGAAGAGTGAGTTCGATCCGGAAACCATCCGCAAGAAGATCGAGGCCAACCCCTTCGCTCGCGAAGCGAAGAACAAGAAACCGCGTATTCTGACCATCACCCAGAGTACCTATGACGGCATCGTCTACAACGTTGAGACGATCAAGGAAATGCTGGGCAACACCATTGATACGCTGCATTTCGATGAAGCCTGGTTGCCGCATGCTTCCTTCCACGACTTCTACCACAACATGCACGCCATCGGTGAAGGACGTCCGCGCTCGGATGAAACCCTGGTGTTCGCCACCCAGTCTACGCACAAGCTGCTGGCGGGCCTGTCACAGGCGTCACAGATCCTGGTACAGGACGGCAACAACCGCAAGCTGGACACCCATCGTTTCAACGAGTCATACCTGATGCACTCCTCCACCAGCCCGCAGTACGCGATCATCGCGTCCTGCGATGTAGCCGCGGCGATGATGGAGCCCCCGGGCGGCAAAGCTCTGGTTGAAGAGTCACTGCTGGAAGCCATCGATTTCCGTCGCGCCATGCACAAGGTAGACGAAGAGTTCGGTGAGCACGACTGGTGGTTCAAGGTCTGGGGGCCGGATATTCAGGCTGAAGAAGGCCTGGGTGACCGCGACAACTGGATCATTCATGACGATGACGATTGGCACGGTTTCGGCAAGATCGACTCCGGCTTCAATATGCTGGACCCGATCAAGTCCACCATTATCACCCCGGGACTTAACCTGAAGGGCGAGTTTGACGACGTTGGCATTCCTGCCGCCATCGTCAGCAAGTATCTGGCCGAGCATGGCATCATCATCGAGAAGACCGGTCTCTATTCGTTCTTCATCATGTTCACCATCGGTATCACCAAGGGCCGCTGGAACTCCATGGTGACCGAGCTGCAGCAGTTCAAGGACGACTATGACCGCAACCTGCCCATGTGGCGTGTGATGCCGGAGTTTGCCAAGAAGCACCCACAGTATGAGCGCACTGGCCTGCGTGACCTGTGTACCGAGATCCACAACGTCTACAAGCAGTACGATGTTGCACGCATCACCACCGAGATGTACCTGTCCAACATCGAACCGGCGATGACGCCTGCGGACGCCTGGGCCAAGATGGCACACCGTGAAGTCGAGCGTGTCTCTATTGATGCCCTCGAAGGCCGTGTGACCGCCATGCTGGTGACTCCCTACCCGCCAGGCATCCCGCTGCTGGTTCCGGGTGAACGCTTCAACAAGACCATTGTGCGCTACCTGCAATTCGCCCGTGACTTCAACTCCCGTTTCCCGGGCTTCGAGACCGATGTCCATGGTCTGGTACGGGAGCAGGTCAATGGGAAAGACGCTTACTTCGTAGACGTGGTCAAAGACTGACCCTTATTGGAAGCAAAACTATCCTAAAGGCGACTTTACAGAGTCGCCTTTTTTATACATCAAATAATTTCCACAATTTTTGTAGGTAGTCTATATTGTTTTGATAATCAGATTTCCATGGCGACAACAAGGATAAAATGCCCATGAAAACAAATCTCCCGGTAACCGGACGTGCCGTTGATTTCCCCGACGATACCAATATCCTTTCCACTACCGATCTCAAAGGACGCATCACATACGTCAATCAGGCCCTGATCAATATTTCAGGTTTTGAAGAGGAAGAACTGGTTGGCAAAAGCCACAACGTTGTCCGACATCCTGATATGCCCCCGGCAGCCTTCAAAATGCTCTGGGACAGAATTCAAAGTGGGCATTCCTGGATGGGGTTGGTCAAGAATCGCTGCAAGAACGGTGACCATTATTGGGTGAACGCTTATGTCACGCCGATTCAGGCTCATGGGCAGACCGTAGAATATCAATCCGTACGTACCCGTCCCAATCCGGAACAGGTTGCGCGCGCAGAGTCGCTCTACAGCAGGCTGAATGCTGGCAAGAAGCTCCCTGATAGCCTGGCTGCCCGCACGAACCTCCCGGTCAAGTGCATAGCCGCCGGTGTACTGACAAGCTTGCTTATCGCAGCCGTGCTGGCATCGGGGATCATTTCTCTGGAATCCGCCCTACCGGCTCTGGCTGCAGCACTGCTGACCAGCCTGCTGTGTCTGCTGGTTGTCATGCCTGTTCACCGGGTCGTTGAAAGCACCCGCCACCAGGTATCAAACGACCCTGTGGCCCGACATATCTATACAGGCCGAAACGATGAAGCTGGACAGCTGGAATACGCTCTGTTTCTTTTACGTTCAGAAGCCAGTGCAATCGCCGGTCGAATCAACGACTCAGCGCAACAGTTGAGTGAAAATGCCGAGCGCCTGTCTCAAGCAGCCCAACGAAGCAGCGAGGGGCTGCACCACCAACAGGCCGAAACGGCTGCTATCGCCTCAGCCATGGCCGAGATGGTTGCCAGCATCAGCGATGTCGCACGCCACGCCCAGCTCAGTGCAGACAGTGCAGACGGCTCAACCCAGGTTGCCATGAACGGCAGTTCCCTGATGTCAGAAGCTCGGGAAGCACTGCACGTCCTCAGTAATGAAATTGAACAAACAACCTGTGTCATCAGCCACCTGGCTGACAGCAGCAACAATATTCACCGCATTCTGGATGTCATCACCGCCATTGCCGAGAAAACCAATCTGCTGGCACTGAATGCCGCCATAGAGGCCGCACGAGCAGGCGAACAGGGTAGAGGCTTTGCCGTCGTGGCAGAAGAAGTGCGGAACCTGGCACTGCAGAGCCAGTCGTCAGTCAGCGAGATCCAGCAACTGCTTGCAAGCCTTCATCACGATTCACAAGAAGCATCCAGCGCCATGCAGCTCAGCCGTCAGAAAGCCGAAACAACGGTTGAACGCGCTCTTGAAGCCGCTGAAGCATTGCAGCAAATTGCCAACGGCATCACCCACATCAGTGACATGAATACTCAGATCGCATCTGCCGTTGAGCAACAGTTGGCAGTCAGCAGCGAAGTGGAACGTAACGTGGATTTGATCAAGGACGTTGCTGGCAGCAACCTGGAGAACGGTCGAGAAACCGAAGCCTCCGTTGAACAGATGAGCAGAATGTCCTTGAACCTGAAGCAACTCTCCGACCATTTCTGGTCCCTGAGAGCCTGATATCAAAAAAGGGGCGCTCAGCGCCCCCTTCCTTACTTTCACCGCTTACCCATCTTTTCGACCCTGTCTTCCAATGCCGTCAGCTTGGCAACAATTTCACCTGATATGCTGGCAACCTGATCATAACAGGCTTCGGCACGGGCAAGATCTCCCTTCGTCTTGAACTGAATTGCCTCCTTGACCAGCGCGTGCAGTTGCTCATGAGGCGCTTCGATACCGGTGAATTCCTGCATTTGGCCATACTTCTGCTTGCCGTCGGAGTAGTACCATTTACCAAACGCGCAGTCGAAGTGTGAAACGGCTTCCTTTTGAGTCAACGTCGCTTCCCCATCAAGGAAGCTGCGCAGGCGTGTTTTCCAGGACAAGTGCGCTGCCTTGGCTGCGCTCAGATCAATGCCTTGAACATTGGTTTCAAATCGATTGACCTCGCCAATCAGGTCATTGGCATAACCACTGATAGCCTGTGTCACCCCAACTGACTGTTTGGAGTAGACCGCTGTTCTATTGGCCTGAACAGCGATCTCATTGATATGCCGATCCATGTCATGCGCAACCTGGCTTTGCTCCTCTGCTGCCGTTGCAATCTGTGCGTTCATATCGGATATGACACTTACAGCGTCAACGATGCGCAAAATCACGCTGCGGGCTTCCTCTGCATTGGCCACACTTTCCTCGGCCAGTCGCTGACTGGTACCGATCGAATCAACCGCCGAAGCTGACTGGCGCTGCAGGCGTTCAACGATGCGGGCAATGCTGTCCGTGGACTGTCGTGTTCGCTGCGCCAGCGTGCGGACCTCATCAGCGACTACGGCGAAGCCACGCCCCTGCTCACCCGCTCTGGCAGCTTCTATGGCCGCATTCAAAGCCAACAGGTTGGTCTGCTCGGCAATCGATGTGATGACCTCAAGGATCTGGATAACCTCTTCACTGCCTTTTGCCAGATCATGAATAACGCCTACCGAGCTGCGCACCTGATCGGCTACGGCTCCTATCTGATCGCTCACTTCCGCTATCAAATGCTGACCGCCCTTGGCCGAATCGTTGGCGGACTCGGCCGCTGCCGCCGCATTGGAGGCACTGTGAGCCACTTCCTGCACGGTCGCTGCCATTTCAGCGACGGCAGCTGCAACCATCTCAATCTGCGCCTGCTGAGAAGAAACACCACGATCGGTGTCGGCAAGGTCTGAATTAACCTGACTGACCCCTGTACTGATGCGGCTGGATGTCTGAGCCACCTTGTGCAGCAGATCGCCTATTTCGAGGATGATCTGGTTATACGCGGTGTAATTCTGACCCACTTCGTTATTGGGGTTATCAATCTCAATAGGAATCGAAAAGTTGCCTTGTGACAGAATTCTGAGATGGTCGCGCAAATTCTTGATCTGGCGAAACATCACCGTCAGACCAAAAGCTCGTCCCATTACAATCAGTATCAGAACTACCGCGGTTACAGCCAAGGCAATATTTTTCAGCAACGTCTGCTCAGCGATGGATGTCTGCTCCATCATGCCGACGGCCTTGTTCATTTCGGTCAGGACCTGAAGTGAGCTGGACTGCAGTTGTGCCAACGACTCCGGTGCTCCCTGTCCTTGAATCAATTGTTCAACAAGACCGCGATAATGACGCCATAGCTGACCGACACGTTCCAGCTGGGCGCGGGTCTCGGTGTCGGAGGTCGCCTTTATGCCCATTTCTTCGCTGCCATCCAGCAAAGCACGGTGTGCTGTTTCGAAGGTTCGCATGGTAGCAGCCGGCACATCCGCTGCGACAACCCCCTGTTGCAGCAGCAGAGCTTCCTTGGCAAGGCGCTGGCTCAACATGCGCTGTTTGCCGGCAACATTTATTGCCGTAGCATCGTCGCTGCCGGCCAACCAGACCGAAACACCAATAACCGCCGTCAGCAAAAAGATCAGGATGTACGAAAACATGAACTGCGCATCGAGTGAACGCAGACCTGTCGTTTCCAGCGTACGTTCCAGTGCCTTGCCTATCCGATAGCGAATGGACTTTTTGTCTGATAAATACTTGAACATCAATTCCTTCCTGATCCTGATGCGAGAGATGTGACAGCATAGTTCGACAGCACAACGAAGGCCATAGCCATTGACCGACGTGCTGAGACATCAGATATTGTGTTGATCATTACTCAATTCGGGCGCTTTAAAGGGGGCGAAAACATCTATTTACACCCGAGCAATAAGCAAATACCCTTAAGCAAAACCCTTTAATAACAATAACTGTAGGGTCTCACATGAAACTTTACATTACTCAGCGTATCGCGCTGGGATTATCTGTGCTGGTACTCTTCATTATTCTGGTTGGGGCGAGTGGACTCTATGCAAGCCGTACCCTGGGCCAGAATGTTTCGACACTGACCGAAGCGCTGATTCCACTGATGGAACGCAGCTACGAGCAGACGCTGGCAGTGAGCACCGCCACGACCCAACTTTATGGTGCACTGGCACAACGCGATGAAAACTCGTTCGAGCAGTATCGCAGTCAGTTCGACACAAGTCGCCAGAACCTGACCGAGCAACTGAAACAGTTGTCTTTGCAGCCCGAGCTTGATGAGAGCCAGCAAGCAACAGCTTCGAAGCTTGTGCAACAGGTCGCGGAGCTCGAGCAGCTATCCGCCACACTGTTCACGCTTTATCACCAGTCTCGCAAGCTGGAAACAGAGGTCTCTCAGAAGTCGGTCCTGTTTTTTACTCAGAACGACGCGCTCGCCAGTTGGGCTCGAAACTATTTGGCATCCACTGACAACTCCGAGGGCATCCAGCTGATTCGCCCCATCACTCGAGTTGCCAACACCTACAGATTCATGCTGTTCAACTATCAGCGTAACCAGAATCTGCAGGCACTCAACTCTGATGCTCAGAGCAACCGAGATGGTCTTCGAGAAGCCTTTGACAATTTCAGCGCTGTTGATGCCAAAGCCAAGCAGATCGACAAGCTCGTAGAACAGCTGGACTCCGGTCTGTTTGCCGAGAACGGCATCATCCGGTTATACAACCAGGTCGAAGAAACAAGGGTTAACATGAATTCAACCCTGGCGGCCCTCTCGACCCAGGTTGATCGCTTCACCGCCACTTCTACCCAGCTGGTCGAGAGCGTGCGTGCCAAGGCTCGACAGGCGCGTGATCAGGGCCAGCAGGCCGTTACCCTGAGCAACACCATCATTCTTGCGGTCACTCTGACAGCCATCCTGCTGGCCACCGGTATCGCGGTGCTGACCATTCAGGCATTGCGCAAGCCACTCTCCACCATCAGAACCCAATTGACCATGCTGCGCGACGGTGACCTCAGGGTCAGCTTTGACCAGGAGCGCCGTGACGAATTTGGCGAACTGGGACAGGCGCTTAATGATGTGGTCGCAGGGCTGCGTGAGATTGTCGATACCATTACCCGTGGCTCCGGCCAGTTGGCCAGTCTGGCCAGTGCGAGCTCAGCGATCAGTGAGCAAACCACCAAGGCAATGTCGCAGCAGAGTGATCAGCTGCAACAAACCGCCTCAGCAGCCACTGAGATTTCCAGCAGCGTTGCCGAAGTCGCCGATCACAGCCAGACAACCCTGAGCGCTGTTCATCAGTGCGAAGACTTGAGTGTAAGCTTGACCGAAAATGTGCGTGAGACCCTCAGCAGCATCGAAACCCAGGCAGAAGGTATTCAGCAAGCGGTCAGCGTCAGCGACCAGCTGGCCAGCTACAGCAGCGAAATCGACAGCATACTTTCGACCATTCGCGATATTGCCGAGCAAACCAATTTGCTGGCGCTCAATGCGGCCATTGAGGCGGCACGTGCCGGTGAGCACGGCCGTGGTTTTGCTGTCGTCGCCGATGAGGTTCGCGAACTGGCGAGCCGGACGCAAAACTCTACCGGGCAGATCCAGCAGATGGTGGAAAACATGCAGGCGAGCATTGCTCAGGTCGTCAACGTCATGCAGTCCAGTTACGCCCAGACCCGCACATGCGTTGACCATGCTCACGCCTCTCAGCAATCGCTGGATTCCCTGAATGCTGCCATCGCTCACATCGGCAGCCTCAGTACTCAGATTACCGAAGCTGCCCGTCAACAGACCGACGCTGTCGAGGAAGTCAGCCGTACGCTGAACGGTCTTAACGACACGGCTCAGGAAACCACTCAAGGGGCCAATCAGGCATCAGCCAGTAGCCTTCAGTTACTGGAATATGCTCAGGAACAACAGCGCCTGCTGACCCGCTTCTCTCTTTAATCAAGAAAGGGGGCCTGTTGGCCCCCTCGATTATTTCTGCTTCTTGACGAACTTGGTCAGAATGACAATCTGTTGACCTTCGACACGCCCCTCGATCTGTTCCGGGTTATCCAGCACCAGTGAGATGTTGCGCACCGCGGTGCCTCGCTTGGCCGTCAGGCTGGAACCTTTCACATTCAGATCCTTGATCAGGGTAACGGTGTCACCGGCTTCCAGCACAGCACCGTTGCTGTCCAGGTGACGCACGACTTCATCGTCTGACAGGTGATCACCGGTCGCCTGAGCCCAGACCAGGGTGTCATCATCCAGGTACATCATGTCGAGCAGGTCCCGTGGCCAACCTTCTCCGCGCAGACGATTAAGCATGCGCCACGCCAGCACCTGAACCGCCGGCACCTGGCTCCACATGCTATCGTTCAGGCAACGCCAATGGTTGGGATCGACCTGATCAGGGTTTTCGATCTGGCTACGACAGGTGTCACATAGCAAAGCCGATCGGTCAACACTGTCATCGGCAGATGGCGGCACCGAAAAAGCACCCAGCGCGTCAGTTGCGCCACAAAGTTCGCATTTGGATTCGCTACGTGTGTGCAGTGCCTGTTCGAGTGTCATGATCGCCTCTCCTGTGATTGAAGCGGCGAATTATGCCAGACCCACACAACTTTTGGGGACTTGGCTTTAAAAAAGACTGCCCGCAGGCAGCCTTTTCAAGAATGTTCCGCTTTGATCAACTTTCGAAGAAGAACTTCTCTTCCCCGAAGGCGGGCTTCAGATGATGCAGCCAGGTCGCCTGTTCGTCATAGGCAGCAAAGAACGGACGCTGTACCCAGTCCGGGTTCCGGCCCTGAATAAAGCGCAACACGAACACCTTTTCACCATTGATTTCAGTAACACCCTGAATCTCGACCTTACCCGGCGTTGCCGACATGGATGGGCCACGGGCTGTACGCGCAATACCGCTGACCTGCTTCATGGCATCACGGTAGGTTTGCCAGGCCTGCGCCAGGGGGACTTCGAAGTAGTGCTGGGCACCGGTATCACGCTCAACGAACATGTAGTACGGCTGAATACCCAGCTCGACCTGAGTCTGCCACAAGCGTGCCCAGTCATCGGCACTCGTGTTGATATGGTTCAACAGTGGCCCCTGACTGCGGATATGGGCGCCCGTTTCACGGATTCGCGCCACTGCCTGACGGTGAATATCGGTTTCCATCTCGCGCCAGTGATTGTAGTGCGCCATGAACGCCAGATGCTTGCCGGCCTCAATAATCTCGCGAAAGAGTGCCATCAAATCATCGCTGTCTTCATCGGTCACGAAACGATACGGCCAGAAAGTCAGTGCCTTGGACCCGATGCGAATGGTACGAATATGGTCGAACTCAGGCTCCAGAAGCGGCTCCAGATAGGCACGCAGGTTCTTGGTCTTCATCACCATGGGGTCACCACCGGTGATCAGCACATCGGTTACTTCAGGATGCTCGCGCAGGTAATCACATAGCTGCCCGGATTCCTTGGCCGCGATTTTCAGCGACTGGTCGCCCACGAACTGAGCCCATCGGAAGCAGAAAGTACAGTAGCTGTGACAGACCTGGCCGGAACTGGGGAAAAACAGTACCGTTTCGTTGTACTTGTGCTGGATACCGTTGACCGGTTCACCGTTCACACGCGGGATGTTGTGCTCCATCTGACCCGCCGGATGGGGATTCAATGCCTGACGCACTTCATTGACCACACGCTTTATTTCGACCTTGTCCTCGGTCGCAAGCGCCGCTTCAACCGCATCGTAATGCTCAGGTTTGAGCATACCGCGCTGCGGAAAGGTCAGCTGAAACATGGGATCATTGATCGGGTCATCCCAGTCGATGAGTTGCTCAATCACATAGTTGTTCACCCGAAATGGCAAAACGGATGCAACCACGTCCATCTCATGCTTGAGTTGGGAGGGAAGTCGTTGCAACTGCGGTATCTGCTGCAGGTGGCGGGCGGTGTAAACCTTGAACGGAGGAATGTCCAGGTCGGCAATCTGAATGGCATCAATGGGGGTGTGTGAGTTCATGAGCTCCCTTGCAAAATTTGGTTAAGGAAAAATGCAATAGCGTCTCCCAGCATGGAGGCGCTGTATTCAAAACAGATGAAAGGGGCACTCAGATAAGCTGGAAAAAGCAATACCAGCCGAGAGGAGAGTCCAAGTGTAACGGGCGGTTGCACAATGGATCTGTACAGCAAAAAAGCAGCAAACTAGCAGGATAAACCCTGCAAAAACCGCGATAACCCGCTAAAAACCTCCAATCAGACTGAGTGACAATGTCTATTATTGTCCTACAGGGCGGCGTAAAGGGTCAAGGAAGCACCTTTCAGGGTGCTGGGGGCGCAGCCAGCCAATTGATCTCGATCGCGGTAGCCGAGCCGATAGTGACTTGCCTCAGATCGGGCGGCAAAAGTGCCCAACCGGGGCTGACCTGCACACGCCCCCCCATGATCTCGGCACGGGTCTGGGGAAACAAAGGAGCCTGTGTCGGGTCGGCAAATCCATCCGGCCAGATCGGCTGCTGAGTATCAGGGTCGTATTTGTCGCTGGCACCCATCGTATGCAGAAACTCATGGACGGCAATCAGGCTGGTTTGTCCCTGATAATCGACACCGGCATACGCATTGACCAGGCCAATCATGCCACGCTGCAACCCCAGGGAGTGCTGGGGTCTGGCAAGGTCATTGCCGGGCAAGTGATAATTCAGAAAGATCCGTGCATCCACCTCCCCTTCCCCGGTATCGTATCGCCATACCCAGAGTCGCATTCTGATGGACCAGAGTATAGCGTCGAGGATGCTTGGATCATCGGGCACCTGTGGAGGCAGAGCGTGTACTTGAGAGGCAAGCTTAACCTTAACGGGAGCCGTCAGAGCAAGCCTGTAGCGCGCTGCCTCACGGCCGAAGAAAGCTTCAATGCTGCTGAAGTGTTCGGGTTGCAGCTGATCGATAAATGCCTGGGTGAGCGGGTGCCGGTCGGCATTGATCGGGTAGATTGTCATCACGACGGGGCGCTGCCACCAGACTTCACTGGCACGCCCGAGCCAAAGATTGGCAAGCAATAACATCAATATGATCAGCAGAATCAACTGGATGATCCTGAGCAGCAAAGTGCGGGTCATAGGCTGTGCCGCCACCTGGTTTAGCCGAAGAGTCCGATAACCACAGCATAGCGCAGCCCCTTGCCGAGAGTAATCATCACCAGGCTGGCAACAAAACCAATCCTGAGCCAGCCGGCCACCAGGCAAAGCGGATCACCGATGATCGGCAGCCACGCCAAAAGGAGGCCCAAAGGGCCATAGCGCTCCAGCCACTGGCGAGCACGCTGATGCTGCGGTCGGTCCAATGCCTTTAGAGGATAGCGAGCGGCGATCCAGTACCCCATCCCCCAGGTCAGCATGCTACCGAGCACATTGCCCGCCGTTGCGCTGCTCCACAGCAGCCAGGCAGAATAGTCAGCCTCGGATACCAGCCAGGCCAGCATCACTTCAGACCCGCCCGGCAGCAACGTTGACGAGATCAGCGCACTGAAAAACAGCCCCAGCGGCCCTTGCAGCGCGTCGCTCACATGTCCATTCCCTGACGGATGCAACGTAACAGGCCGTACTCATAACGACCTTCCAGCGCTTCGTGAACCGACTTCAGGGAATCTCCAAACTGCTGACGACAGAAACGGATGGTGTTCTCGATTTCGACACGCTCACTGGCAGGCAGCTCAACCACTTCTTCAACCGAGATCATCCCCTGGCGGATTCCCTGGGCAAGGTGGCCGTATATAACGTTGGGAGACAGTTTCTGCTGACGTGCAACCTGCTCTACCGTCATGCCACTGCGGTACAGGAGCAGCGACTGTTCCGCCTGATCGCTGCCACTGTCAGCCCCCTCGGCATGTTCCGCGATCAGATCCAGGAAGGGTTGACCGTACAAGGCCAGTTTGCGTTCTCCGACTCCACTGAGACGGCGCAGCTGTTCGGCACTCAGCGGCCGGTAAAGCACCATCTCCATCAGCGTAGCATCATGAAAGATGACATAAGGCGGGACATCCTGCTCCTGCGCCAGTTGCTTGCGCAGCGCTCGCAACGCATCCCAAAGACGGGACTCATCAGCATCGAGCCGCTGCTGTGACGCGGCACTGCGTCCCTTGCCGCTGCCGGCTGACGGCGCCTGCTGACGCAGATCACGACGTAACTCAAGGGTTTCCTCCCCCTTCAGCAGCGGACGGCACTTTTCACTCAGGTGCAGCACACCAAATCCCTGAGGATCAACGTTCAGGTAACCGCGAGCCACCAGCTGGCGGAACACCGAACGCCACTGTTGCTGATCCAGCGCCTTACCGATGCCCCATACTGACAGCTGCTCATGTCCACGCTGGCGTGTCTTGTCGCTGGACTCTCCGCGCAGGATATCGATGATGTAGTTGACACCATACTGCTGACCGCTGCGGTACACCGCCGACAGGGCCTTTCGGGCTGACTCGGTGCCATCCCATATCGGCACAGGTTCCAGACAGGTATCACAGTTACCGCAGGGCTGATGCTCCGTCTCGCCAAAGTACTCCAGCAGTGCCTGGCGACGGCAACTGGTGATTTCGCACAGCCCCAGCATCGCTTCCAGCTTTTGTCGCTCTATCTGCTTCTGTGCGTCCTCTGCGCCCGAACCTTCCAGCATCTGGCGCAGGAAAATCACATCTTGCAGGCCATACACCATCCACGCATCCGCCGGAAGACCATCACGCCCCGCGCGACCGGTTTCCTGATAATAGGCTTCGATAGAGCGTGGCAGGTCGAGGTGGGCGACAAATCGCACATTGGGCTTATCGATCCCCATGCCGAAGGCGATGGTTGCGACCATGATCACCGGCTCTTCAGTCAGGAAGCGGTGCTGATGGTGTTGTCGCAAATGAGCATCGAGGCCGGCGTGATAAGGCAAGGCGTTAAAGCCACGCTCGCAGAGCCAGGCCGCTGTCTCTTCAACCCGTTTGCGCGATAGACAGTAAACCACGCCCACATCCTGCGGATGCTCCTCACGGATAAACCGGAGCAACTGTTCACGAGCACGGTTTTTCTGACCAATGCGATAACGAATGTTGGGACGATCAAAGCCGCAAACGAAAGCACGGGCATCGATAAGCTCCAACCGGTCCAGAATCTCCTGCCGGGTACGAGCATCGGCGGTGGCCGTCAATGCAATGCGCGGCACTCCGGGAAACAGGTGTCGCAGCTGGTTCAACTGCATGTATTCCGGCCGGAAGTCATGCCCCCACTGGGATACGCAGTGCGCTTCATCAATCGCAAACAGAGCCAGCGTGCACTGGTTGAGCAGTTGCTGGGTACGAGGCTGTTGCAGCCGCTCCGGGGCGACATAAAGCAGGTCCAGCTCGCCCTTTCGCAGCAGCTGTTCAGTTTCCTGCAGGGCTTCCAGCGTCATCGAGGAGTTCAGACAACCGGCCCTGATCCCCAACTGAGACAGGGCACTGACCTGATCCTGCATCAGAGCGATAAGCGGCGACACCACAATGCCACAGCCTTCGCGGACCAAAGCGGGCAGTTGGTAGCAGAGCGACTTGCCGCCACCGGTCGGCATGATCACCAACGCATCACGCCCTTCAATCAGGGTGGCCACAACCTCATCCTGGGGGTGACGGAAGGACTCGAAGCCGAATACATCGGCGAGTATTTGTCGGGCGCGTTCAATCATGCGCGGCATTATCCGTGATCCCCCGCATGAAGTCATCCTGCAACCATATCCCTCTGAGCCGCTTCAGGGTAGAATCAGCGCTGTTTCCTTCGTTGCGGATTTTGCTGCCATGACTGCCAATATTGCCCTCATTACTGAAGAAGAACTGGATCGCCTGGAAGAATTCCTGTTTTCGCCGGCGGTTTCCGACGAAGCGCTGGACCTTATTGGTGCCCACGGTTTTCTCTGCGCACTGAATATCAGTCCTGAGACTGTTGCCGAGTCCGAATGGCTGGAGCAGCTGTTCGACGGTGAACCCAAATGGGCATCTGAAGCAGAAAAGCACGAAATCATTGAGCTGATTCGCAAGCTCTATCGCACCATTGGTAATGACCTCTACAACGATCAGGAAATCCTGCTGCCCTGCGAACTGAGCCTTGAGCCGGAAGATGATGAAGAGATGACTGAGCTCACTATATGGGCGCAGTCATTCATGGAAGGCGTTTTCCTTAAGGAAGATGCCTGGTTCGGTCAGGATGAAGAAACCGTAGCCGGCCTGCTGCTGCCGATCATGGTCGCTTCAGATCTGTTCGAGGATGAGGAAGTCCGTGAGATCAGCCAGGACCGCGCCTTGCGCGAAGAAATGTGCGTACAAATCCCTGAGGTCCTGGTCGACCTCTACCTGCATTTCCACGCCCCGGACAAGTAACAGCAGCCCCTGGGTGAGGCGAGAGTGGCAGCCTCACCCGTTTCGCAATGCAGTCAGGCCATGTACTGACCTGACCGGCCTGCGGAGCTGTCAGTACGTCACTTTCAGGGATCGCCCCTGTCCCAGAACGCGAATACGATCACCCGGGCGGAAAAACTGTCCATTCTCCACTTCCTGAACCACTGACATCACCTGTCCATTATCGAGACGAATGGTGATCTCCTGTCCCTGACGTTCAGTGGCAGCCTGTTCCACCCGCTGACCAATCAAGCCACCGGCTACGGCACCCACCACCGTTGCAAGCGTCCGGCCACTGCCTCCCCCTACCTGGTTACCGGCGATACCACCCACGACTGCACCGGTACCACTGCCGACGATGCCGTCTGTACGGCCCTCGATGCGAACCGGCGTGACCGACTCTACGGTGCCGTATTGAACCGTCTGAGCATGCCCAACCTGACTGCGGCTATAGCTGGTGCCATACAATCCCTGCTGCGCACAGCCCCCAAGAACAGTGACTGCCGACAGGGCAACCACAGCTACCAATCTCTTCATATCCGTATCTCTATTTAATCTTCAATACCAGTTGACTGATCAAAGCCCACACCAGTTCCTTGAGTTTGCGATGCCAAGGCCGTTTTGACCACTCCTCAACTGTAATTTCAGCACACTGTTCGAGATCTGCCAGCATCAATTGTTCAACCTGTCGTGTCATCTCGGGTTCAATGATCTCGACATTGGCCTCCAGATTCCAGCGCAGATTCCAGTGATCAAGATTGCAGGACCCCAGCGAAACCCAATCATCCACCAGACCGATCTTCGCATGCAGAAATCGAGGCTGGTATTCAAAGATGCGTACTCCAGCCTTGAGCAACCGACGGTAATAGCGCTTGGAGGCATGGTAAACCCAGAACTGATCGGTATAGGGACCGGCAACCAGCATGCGCACATCGACACCTCGATTTGCCGCCCGTCGCAACGCGGCTCGAATCGAGAAGGACGGCATGAAATAGGCGGTCGCCAGCCAGATGCGGTCATTGGCTCCGTTGACATGATTCAGGAAGGCAACCTTGATATCCTGCTGATAAAGGCCCTGAACGGTGGTCACTCGCATCAGCGCGTTGCCTTTCTCTGGCTGTGGCGAGGGTGGCGGCAACTGCTGGGCGGTACAGCGCAACCAGAGACGGTTGTACAAACCAACCAGGTCAGCCACAACGGGGCCTTCAACCCGGCACATCACTTCATGCCAGGGACATCCGGGTCGCTCGGAAAGCCAATACTCATCCGCCAGTCCTGTTCCCCCGATGAAGGCGATACGCTCATCCACCACCATCAGCTTGCGGTGGTCACGGGCAAAATTACGGGTCAACTTGTTCAGTTGCAGGGGGTTGTAGATCACCAGTTCCACCCCTGCGGCCTGGAGGCGCTGTCGATCGGCACGGCTAAGGTGACGCCCCCCAAAACCATCTATGACCAACCGCACGGTCACGCCACGGCGAGTCGCATCAGCCAATGCCTGTGAGAAACGATTCATGATTTTGCCGGAAATCACCAGATAGAATTCCAGCAGCAAGCTCGACTCTGCCTGCTCAATCGCTTTCAGCATGACCGGGAAAAAGTTTTCCCCATCCACCATCAGCTCGACCCGGTTTCCACCGTGCCAGTTAAAATGCTGTCGCATAACTTCAGATGCTTCCCTCTACACCTGCCGCTGGCCGTAGAGCCGTGCATAAAGGCCCTGTTGATCCAGCAGCTCGTCATGACTGCCCTGTTCGATGATCTGGCCATCCTCGAACACGTAAACCCGGTCCGCCTGCTTCACCGCACTGAGACGGTGTGCAACGATCACAGTGGTTCGTCCCTGCAGAAACTCGGACATTGCCCGATGCAGCGCGTATTCGGTCTGGGTATCCAGCGCTGAGGTCGCTTCATCCAATATGACCACGGCCGGATCTGACAGCACCATCCGCGCAATCGCCAGCCGTTGACGCTGCCCACCCGACAAGCGAACGCCCTGCCGTCCAACCATGGTATCCAGTCCCTGTTCCAGAGCCATGACAAAGCTCTTCAGCTGCGCCACTTCCAAAGCGTCCCATAGCTGCTGATCGGAAAAAGAGCGTCCCATCACCAGGTTATCGCGGACGCTGCCATTAAACAGCGCGGGCTGCTGCAATACCGTCGCGACATGTTCGCGCACCCGCTCCAGCCCAATCCGCTGTACTGGCACCCCATCAAACAAAACCTCTCCCTGTTGTGGGGGGTAGAGCCCCAGCAGCACCTGAACCAGCGTCGATTTGCCACCGCCGCTGGCACCGACCAGGGCGACTTTCTGCCCGGCCGGAATATCCAGCGTGATGCCTCTGAGAACTTCCTGACCCGGAAAATAGCTGAAGTGCAGATCACGCAAGCTGATACTGACGGTCTTTCTGCCCGCAAAAGGGTCTTGCAGCTGTGGGTAACGCGGCTCAAGGTTCAAGGCCAGCAAACGGTTAACCCGCTCCAGCGCCGCCCGTGCGCCAAACCAGGCGTACTGCATCCCCAGCACTTCCTGAACCGGCCCCATCATGAACCAAAGATAGCCGAACACGGCCATCATCTGGCCTACCGTCAGATCCGAAAACACCACCATCAACATGGAAACGGCGCGGAACAGGTCAACACCGATCATGAACAGCATGAAACTGAAGCGGTTGGCTGCATCCGAACGCCATTCATAGCTGGTCGAGTGATCCCGCACTTCCCGAGCCCGCTCCGTCAGCTGAACCAGATAGTGTCTCTCACGGTTAGAGGCACGGATTTGCTGAATGGCATCAAGGGTCTCGGTCAGGGCTGACTGGAAAAGCTCGTATGCTGAATTCTCGCGCGCCTTGAGGTGCTTGACCTTCTTACCCACGGCCATGGTGAGCCAGATTACAAAGGGGTTTAAAAAAAGGATAAACAGAGCCAGTTGCCAATGCATCCAGAGCAGGATCAGAGCAGTACCGAAAATCGACAGAACGGCCACCAGAAAACGGCTGACCGAACTGCCGACAAAGCGATCCACCGTATCCAGATCAGTCACGAAATGAGATGCCACGTTGCCGCTGCCCAGCGTCTCATATTCAGCCATGGAGATTCGCTGCAGACGCTCAAGCAGTCCGCCGCGAATGCGGTAGATAATGTCCTTGGAGATAATCGTGAACTGGCGCGCCTGAAGTACGTTGAGCCCAAGCGCCAGGAGCCTGAGCACCACCGTCAACAAAAGCACGGCACCAATGTACAAGGGTGGACCTTGCCAATAAGTCGGGAAAAGTGCATTAACACTCGCGACCACGACACCGGGCTGATCAAGCAGGACTTCATCGACCAGCAGTGGCATCAACAACGGAAGAGGCACACTCATCACCGTTGCGGCAATCGCAATCAGGTTGGCGAGTATCAGCTCACGCTTGTGTTCAAGCGCGATATTAAAAATATAACGCCAGGTATAACTGGAAGGCGTGGACAAAGACACCCGAAGCTCCTTGCAACCGAGAACATCACAGCTGTATACGCAGAAACACGTCTACCTGATGTTCAATGTACGCCAGCCCCGGATAGAAAAACACCCGCAGAAGCGGGTGTCTTGCAGAACCTGGTCTGTCGCGCTCAGTTACCTGCTTCCTTGAGCATTGCGTACAACTGGTCCTTGAGCTGCAGTCGCTTGAGCTTATATTCCTCTTCGGTTTTGGTAGAAACCGGCTGAATCTCTGCTTCCATGCGCTCAACTTCTTTAGTGACCGCGTGATATTCATCGAACAGTCGAGCGAAGTGTGTATTTTCCACTTTCAGAGTATGGATCTGCTCGCGGTACTCTGGCAGTTCGTGAATCAGGTCATGGTGTTCAATGGTCATTCGTCATTTCTTCCTGAAGTTGTTGTCATGTCGCACATTCACTATCCTGCAACCATACAAGGACGTCATTGATACGTATCAAGACCTGATTGAGGAGGCCGAATGATCTACACCTATGTGATGGAGAACACACCTGTCGGCTCACTCACCCTGCAAGCCGATACCAGGGGACTCTGCCGCGTCGACTTTGGACAAAGAGCAACGGTTGCTGCCAATGCTTCCGGGCACCCAGTCCTCGATCAAGCCGTGAACGAGCTTGAAGCCTATTTCCGTGGCGAACGAACGACCTTCGATATTCCACTTGCACCGGTCGGCACCGCTTTTCAGGGCAAAGTATGGGATGCCCTGCAAGCGATTCCCTATGGCGAAGTGCGCAGTTATGCTGATATCGCCAAAGCGATCGGCAGCCCGCAGGCAAGCCGAGCAGTCGGGATGGCCAACAATCGCAATCCGATCTCCATTATTATTCCTTGCCACCGCGTCGTTGGCACCAATGGCTCCCTGACCGGATATGGTGGCGGTCTGGAAACCAAGATCCGCCTGCTTGAACTGGAACAGGTTCCCCTCAAGCAGGCCGACACTCTTGAGCGCTACCGCGTCATGCCTGCGAGTAATACACCATCGGATACTCGACCTCGGCGCCGATAAACGGTAGCTTATGCAGCCCACCCCCTGCTTAGAGTGAAGCTGCCATCCATGGATACCCTGACCCTGCAGCCGCTGGCCCATGCCAATGGCGAAGTTCAGATTCCGGGCTCCAAGAGCCTGTCCAATCGAATTCTGCTGCTTGCGGCCCTTGCCCAGGGCAAGACTCGCATCACCAACCTGCTTGATAGCGATGATGTGCGTCATATGCTCAACGCGCTTCAGGCTCTTGGCGTACATTACGTGTTGGCTGAAGACCGTCGCAGCTGCGAACTGGAAGGACTGGGACAGGCATTCAATGTTGAGCAGGCGCTGGAGCTGTTTTTGGGCAACGCCGGTACCGCCATGCGCCCGCTATGCGCTGCACTTTGTGCCAGCCAGGGCGAGTTTACCCTCACCGGCGAGCCAAGGATGTACGAACGCCCCATCGCAGACCTGGTGGATGCACTGCTGCCGTTGGGTGCGAACATCGAATACCTCGGCGAGCCCGGCTACCCCCCGCTGCGCATCCAGGCCAGTGGTCTCAAAGGTGGTGAAGTCGGCATCAAGGGTAACATTTCAAGCCAGTTCCTGACCGCTCTGCTGATGGCGGCACCCCTGGCCAGTGGTGATCTGATCATCAACGTCGAGGGAGAGCTGGTTTCCAAACCCTATATCGACATTACCCTGCATACGATGAAACTGTTCGGCGTTGAAGTGGATAACCAGAACTATCAGCGCTTTGTGGTCAAGGCCGGCCAGCAGTATTGCTCTCCGGGAGAGGTTATGGTGGAAGGTGACGCCTCATCCGCGTCCTACTTCCTGGCCGCAGCGGCCATCGCCGGGGGCACTGTTCGCGTATACGGCGTTGGAGCCGACAGCGTACAGGGTGACAAGGCCTTTGCCGAAGTACTGGGCAAGATGGGAGCCCATGTCAGCTATGGCCCGACCTGGATCGAGGTCAGCAAGGGTGAGCTTAAGGGCGTTGATCTGGACCTGAACGCGATCCCGGATGCGGCGATGACGATTGCCACGACAGCGCTGTTTGCCGAGGGGCCTACAGCGATTCGCAACGTGTATAACTGGCGTGTAAAGGAAACTGATCGTCTGAGCGCCATGGCGACTGAACTGCGTAAGGTCGGTGCCGAGGTAATCGAGGGCGAGGATTACATCGAGATTACGCCGCCTGAGACCCTCCAGAGTGCAGCCATCGATACCTACGATGATCACCGCATGGCAATGTGCTTCTCACTGGCCGCTTTCGGTGATGCTCCCATCACCATCAACGACCCGGGCTGCACGCGCAAGACATTCCCGGAATACTTCCAGCTGTTCGCGCAGATCACGCGCTGATCCTGCCCTTCCCGCGTACGCCGGTAATTGCGCACGCGGGAAGTTGCTCTGACGAGCAAAAATCAGCCCTTATCGACCTTGGAGCCCCCCTTGCAGGTCGGCGACAAAGGCACTTCTCCATTACGCGCTACCCACTCCTCCGGCGTATGAAGGTGCAACGCCAGCGCATGGATAGGGTTCTGCATCAGTTCAGCGACCAGACCATAGACCTGCTGATGGCGCTGAACCAGGCGCCTGCCTTCGAAGTCCGCACTGACCAGCACCAGTTTGAAGTGACTTTCAGTCGCCGGTCCCGAGTGCATATGACTCTCGTTCTCCAGCTGAATATGCTGGATATTCAGACCCGCCTGAAGCAGGTTTTCCAGTTGTTCTGCAACGCTCATGTAAACTCCGCTCATCTGGCGCCAAAGCCTGAAGCACGATCAGTCTCGGATCTGATCCTTGCGCGCCAACTGAATAAAATGGTGATGTATGCGCCGAGTCGCCAGCCAGACCGTCATGGCCACCACCGGTACCGAGATTCCCGTTGCCAGCGACTTGTCGATCGGGATGCCGGCATCATACAACGCTTCGAACACATATTTCAGCAGACCGATCAGGTAATAGCTGATCGCAACGACCGACAACCCTTCAACCGTATGCTGCATCATCAACTGGATTCGGGAACGCCGATCCATGGAGCTGAGAAGCTGCTGGTTCTGTTGATGAATGCCCAGTTCAACACGGGTTCTCATCATATCGGAAACGCGGTCAACACGCCTTGAGAGGTCTTCCAGGCGCTCTCCGCTGGCCTGGCAGGTTCTCACTGCCGGGGTCAGGCGACGGGTCATGAACTCGGTCAACGTCAAGTGACCCGACACTTCGTCCTCTCGCAGCTCTTCAAGGCGCGTCAAGACCAGCGCGTGATAGGCCTTGGTAGCGCTGAAGCGGAACGTCAAACGCGCGCGCCAGGACTCAATGTCCGCCGCCATGTCAATCAGGTCGGCAAGCAATTCGGGCTCATTCACTTCACCCTCTCCGGCCAGCTGTTGAGTCAGCTGTGCCAGACGGTCATCCATTCGGACCAGCTCGGGTGACACCGAACGTGCCAACGGCAACGCGAGAAGAGCCATCAAACGATAGGTTTCGATCTCCATCAGTCGCTGTGTCAGACGACCCAACTGACTGTCACTCATCTGTTTATTGACCACCATCATCCGACCAAAACCGTCCGAATGCAGCTGAAAACTGGCCCAGACCTGTGCATCGCCGTTCTGGGGGCTACTGCCGACCAGGCGCATCTCTTCAAAGGCCCGCTTGACATCCGGCAGGTTCGGCTCGGGGGACTGACGGGCATCTTCGATACTGACGTGGAAAGCACCCACCACTTCACCCGGCAAGGATTCGATCCAGCCATCCGGCAAAGGGGTCAGCCCGGTTACATCAAAAGGCTCACTGTCTTCAGGAATTTCGAGATTGATAAAGGTATAGGTCGTGAATTCGGTATGCTTCTCTCGGCGCAGACGAAAGTTGCCGCAGTCGTATTCATAGCAGTTCTGGTCATGATGGTTGACCGGGCAACCGAAGACGGCGTGCAACTCCTGAAGATGATCATATTGGGCCTGTTTTTCGGCCTCCGAGCACAGCACCGCAATATGAGTAATGCGCGCAGGACTGGGGATGACCTGGAAAGGGCGAGAATGCAGCTCATCGTACAGATGTGATCGCAGCGGATGGATATTCATCAATGGGTCCAGGCAAAAAAACCAACCTTAAATAATTGTTTCGCTTATGAACACCCCTGATGGATCGTCAATGCGTCGGCCTTTGCCTTATACTTGCGGCCTATACCTGTAAGAGTTGCCTATGATTGTCCGTGTTCTGCCACAACTGGAAAGCCGTGAAGAATGGATCGCCTTTTGTCGCCGCGAGACGCCCTATTGTCTGGTAGACACGCCCGCCTGCCTGGTCGATTTTCAAAGCCATTTTCTGCAGCTGACCCTGTTTGGCAAGGGAGATCCCGTGCGCTATACACTTGGCTCACGCAGTTCCATGGACCCTGCCTGGCAGCTGATCAAACGCTGTCAGTGGAGCCTGAGCGCACTCGTCAAAGGATTGAACACACTGGACTTCGGTGGCAACGTCAGAGATAACGAACTGCTGGGTGTTCACAGCGACCTCAGTGCACGCCGCTCACGTCCTCGCGACCCACACTTGCATGCCCCTGCGAGCAGCAGGCATCTTGCGCCGCTAAAGACATGCCCGACTCAATGGGACGGTGAGAGCGTGAAACGTCTGCTGGCCAACCGCCAGTATCGAGACTGGCGCTGCGAACAGGAAGAAATGCCACTCGGGCCTGTTGCGGTTTTGCTGGATCTGCTGGATCACAATGAAGACTGGCAGGCACAACCTTTCGGCCCACGACTACAGCTTGCCTATCGCGGCAAGGTCCTGGCCAGTTTGATCACTGATCTGAATGCACACACCAGTGGAGAAAACGGGACCGACCTCATTGCCGGCCCCGGTACGCTGAAATCAGACTGACAGGGATTCGTCCTCAGCCTCTGCCGCCAGAACCTTGTAGGGATGGTCAGAAGCCAGCAGTTCCTTGCCCAGCTCCGTCGGGAACTCCACGTCAAGATCGACCACACGACCATCACGGCAAACGTTGATGATGGTATCCATGCAGGACGAGAGCAACGAGTACTTCTCATCCGGTGCCGCGATAATGGTCTGCAGACCGAGATCCGACATGAAGCCCAGTGAGGTTACGGTGTTCTCGGAGTCCAGCTTGTTGAACGCTTCGTCAAATACCGACAGGCTCATGCCCCCTACAGGTCGACCATCACCACTCTCTTTCAGACGGTAGGTCGCACCCAGTGCCGCCGCCATCGCCACGTAGAAAGGCACCTGGTGCTCACCACCGGAGCCTGTCTTGATACGCTGCGTCAACGTGGTCTTGCGGTTACCCTCAAGGTCCTTCACCACCAGTTCGAAGTTGTAGAAGTTACGATAATCCTGCAGCAGACTGCTTTCGCCTTCGTCGCTGAGCACCTCGTGGATCTTGTTCAGCGCTTCACGGTGGTCGTTGTCACCCTGATGCTGGATATCGAACAGCGTACCCACGTTGGCCTGATCAAGACGCGTATATGCTTCTACCAGCTCGAGAATATCCTTGAGTTCCGGGTTTGGCATCATTTCGAAACTGTACATTTCCTGATGGAACGGACGGTTCTTCAGGTGACTGTTCAGTTCGCGGATCAGGTCCTTGATCTTGTTGATCTGATCATTCAGGTGCGCAACGAAGTCTGAACGGAAGGTTGTTTCCGCCTCAAGACGGGCACGCTCGGCTCGCTTGGTGTACTCGGCCAGTTCGGAGTCGCGCAGCGCCTGGACCGTCTGATTAACGTAGAACTCCAGATCTTCGTGGGTGGAATCAGCACTGATATTGTCCAGTTCCTGATGACTCATGCCACCGCCGTGGTAGCGAGCCTTGTACTGAGCCACTGCATCACGAACGGCGTTCTTCTTTTTCTCATGCAGCTGAATTTCGGACTGTGCCCGCTTGGCGGCCTCGAAAATGACTCGCTCAAGTTCACCACCGCAGCTTTCATCGAGGTAGTCACGCTTTTCCTGAGCCGATTGCGCGTCGAAATGCGGCTTTTCCTCACAGAGAGTACGCGCCTGTGCATGCTCAACCAGCTCCTGCTCCAGTACTTCAAGGCTGGCGTTATCCTTGATCATGCTGGTGCGGACTTTCTGCAGCTTCTCCATCAGCGATTTCTGCTTGGCATCAATCTGTTTCTGCTGCTCGGCCAGATCGGCGATACGATTCTGGATACCACTGTCATCGTGGTTGCGCAGGTCCACAACCGCCTGCTCGTAACCGGCGATCTCTGAACCCAACTGCTCACGCTGGTTGACCAGATTGAACACGCTTTCTGTCATCTGAGTCAGGCCAGATGTCATATTGATCAGCGCATCACGCAATTTCTCCAGCGACTCGTGACGGCGCCCAAGACTGGTGAACTCGGCAATCAGTTCGTCTACCTGACGTCCCTGAACTTCCAGCTGATCCTGACGACGACGGATACCCATGATCGGGCTCAGCTCGTTGATCGAGGTCGTAGAGCCCTCGGTCTGCAGCATGCAGTCATACGTCAGTGCTCGCTCCTGCTGCAACAACTCGTGTTCGGTCTCCACCGCCATCACGCCACCCAGCGCACGGTTCAGATACGCGCGCGCATGGTCGTTATCCGTGTCGATAAACTCAGCCAGCGAGCCACGCTTGCTGCGATGCAGCCAGTCACCGGATTTGGTGGTATTGATGATCCGGCAGCCTTTCAGGTGACGGCCCTTGCGACGGTACAGAGTAATCGCTTCCTTAAGCCGGTCCGGCGACACCACCAGCGCCTCTCGGCGGGCTCCCAGGAAGGATTCAATGGCGATACGCCACTTGTCGTCATTGATGTCGGCCAACTCACAAATCGGCGTCGACTCGATGCCGTACTCATTGAGCAGCTCCATTAGCTCGCGGGTGTTGTGGCGAATAGGCGCACGTCCCTGCTGCAGCTGTTCCACTGCACTCTTCTGATTCTGAATCAGGCTGCGCAGGTCGTTGATGCGAATCACCGACTCTTCGTAGCGGCGCGCAATTGACTTGCGCACATCATCCACCTGAGCCTTGAGCTGTTCGATTACCTTGTCGACACTGACCGGTTCCGCTGGCCACTCGTCTGCATTCAGGCTCTCGCCGGAACGCCAGAGTTCAACCGAGCGCTCGACAAGGGGGCGAAAGTCATCGGGCAGCAGGTCGTTGTAGTTGGCAAAGCTCACCGTGGTGCGCAGCAGGTTATATGCCTGTTGAATCTTGTCACGCACGACACTCTGCTCATGCTGACGCGCCTTGATGGTGGACTCCAGCGCGCTGATCTTGTGAGCGGAATCGCTGGTATTCAGCTCGGCACGGGCATCTGCCAAATCCTGCATGGCCTGGTTCAGGCGAGCGCTGTTCTCTTCCAGCTGCTGCTGCAGCGACTCTTCCTGTTCAGCCGCTTCCTCCAGTCGTTCCGCGGTATCTTCCTTGCGCAGGTCAGCATTCTCGAAACGAGTTTCGTGTACTACCCACTCATACTCAACCGCATTCTTGATGTTACGGCTGATGCCCCCACACAGCTCCTGAACCTTTTCAAGCTCACCAATGCGGTTGGCAACCTCCTGAGTCTTCTGCTCCATCGCCCGGTATTCATCCAGCGACTTGCGGAAGGCCCCCACATGAACGATGTTTTCATCCAGCACGAATTCACGGATAAAACGAGTCGGACTATCGATCGGCACGAACTTCAACGCGTTCTTGAAATTCTTGATGAACTTGTCGTCGTCGTTCGGCATCTGCGGGTCGTGACTCAGATGGGTCACCATGTCACGGATGAATCGGTTGGCCCGCTTCTCGAGAATCATGTCCGGACACTGCTTGAGCAGGCTGTCACGCACCTCGTTCCAGGGGCGCGGCATGCGACCCGCCCCTTCTTTTACGGAAAAGTCATCCAGGGATACGGAGAAATCCGGCAGGATAAATCGACCCAGCACGTCTTCCTCGGCACTGGCCGTGGAGGCGCTGATGGCGATGCCGATACAGCTCTCCTTCGCGGTTTCCGTATCAAAGAAACTCAGCGCCATATAGGTCAGAGAGTCTTCACGCGCTGTCGCTTTCTTGCCCTGGTCGTCCATGAAACCCAAGCAGTAGGTGCGCAGCGAACGCTCACTCTTTTCGCCGGCAGAAGCGTTAAAACTCAGATGACGCTTGTGCCCGCCCATGAGTACGGTCTGGATCGCATCCAGCAAGGAGGATTTACCGGAGCCGTTTGGGCCCACGATAGCCACATTTCCCTTGATCGGAATTTCAACGGCACCCAGTACATACCAGTTGACCAGAACGATGCGGTTAAGCTGTTTCATGACGGGGTGTCCTCCGCTTTATCGGCGGCTTGTTCATCTTCTTCATTATCGGCAGCGACAGGGGCTTCATCCGATGCAGCGGGCACGGCTGAGTCCTCATCCACAGTCGTTACAGGTTCGTCCTCTGCAGCACTATCCGATGTGTCATCACTGGAGGTAACAGCCTGTTCCTGGATATCGGCACCGGCGTCTTCGACCTCTTCATCAGTCTCGACTCGGTCACGAATATCCATATCGCAGAGCGCTTCGAGCTGGCCGATGTAATCTTCAACCACTACCTGACGAATGGTGGGGTTAATGCGCAGCGGGATATTTTTCGGGTCGGTCTCTTCAATCTTGCCCCGCTCTACCAGACCGTGACGCGTAAAGAGGGACAGAATCTCCTTCAGTCGCGTCTCGTTAGGAATATCCTTGCCGGTCAGGCTGGAGAAAAGGCGCAACAGCTCGTCAGTGCTGGTATAGGCCTTGCCACTCTCGACTTCGAAGTTTTCCAGCTTCTGCTCATATTGCTGACGCAGGCAAAGCATCAGCAGGGACTCATCCAGCTTAAGCTTCATGACCCGCTCTTCGCCCTGGGGGATGATGCCCAGAAAGGCTTCATCGGGCTGATATGCCAGCGTCCAGCCGATTGCTTCAAACAGGTTACGGAAGTAGTCCAGGTTGCTCGCGATCAGGAAGTAGCTGTCACGGTGTACCGGGCGGTCCGCATAAAGGAACTGGCTGCTCAGCAACAGACCGGCGGCGCGGATGAAGTCATCAGCGTCGTGCTGTTCATTGCGGGAGACGATTTTCTGCAGATCACCAAGCATTTAGGTATTCCTGTGGATGGTAAAACCACGACACTCCACCATGTTGGAGACGTTGACGTAGTGGTCTTCAAATTGAATTCGGAAACGTTTGCGCATCTGCTGTGCCTTCTTGCCCAGCGAGTTCATGTGGCGGACATAGCTGAAGCAGATGTACTCCTCCACTGTCGTGATGCGGAAGTCCGTTGCCTTGAGCTGATCACGACCGGCCAGTTGACTTTCCAGATAGGTTTCGATGCGGTCTACATTGACCTCTCGACGCTCCTTCCATTCCTTGAAAAGGCGACGCAATTCCAGCACCTTGGGATCAATCTCCTGCTGAGTGATCACCCGAGGCTTGGCCTCGATACGGCGACGCACCGGCGCCCGCACACTGGCCGGAGAGATGAAACCAACCTCTTCCAGCGTATCCACCCGCGGAATCACATGTTCAGGCAACTTGGCAGCCGCCGCGATCACCCGCGACAATCGCGCAGCCATACCCGGTGTCGTCTTGTCCATGTAGCGCACGGTATCAGCCACACGCTTTTCCAGCTGATAGCGGAAGTCGTCAATAGCTGCCAAACGCTGATCAACGGATTCAAAAATCCGGATGATCCGGTTGATATGCTGATGGACCTGCGCCTCTGCAACGTCATAGGAAACATCCAGCTGCTGCCTGTAATGATCAGCCAACTGCTTCAGCTTGAGCGGATCAAACTGCAAATCCCGCAACATCGACAAAATCTGACGCCGGAAACGGAAGGGGTTGTTGCGCGTTTTAAGCGTCTTGTAGTCGGAAACCAGCACCTGTTCAACAAAACGCTCGAAGAAGCCGCGCACGATTTCCTGAGGATTGTTGCTGGCAGACAGGTTGATCTTGAGCTCACGCAGACTGAGCATCATGTCAGTCAGGTGTGCACTGAAGTCTGCCGCTGTCTGCGCCGCTTCCGCCAAGGTGATACCGCGTCCTTCGGGGTCATTGACCGCTGACTCAAGCGAGCTGAGCACGTTGAGCACAGCGCCGCCGTAACTGCGCTTCTCCAGTTTGGCGATACTGACCAATGAGCGCAGCAGGTGACTCACCGCTGGCGACAGCAGCACATAGGTACGGTAAACCTTCTGCTCTTCCTCCAACCAACCTGTCTGAACCAGACGGCGGTAGATGCGGTTGGTGTATTCTGCGGTCGATCGCGGCAACTCGGCAGCCGCGTCTTCCCCAACCTCATGTTCCCAGCGACGTACGCCAAGACGCACCACGGCATTCTCGATGGTGGAACGCACCAGATCACGAGGAATAAAGGGGTCGATCAGGTCCTCGTCAAAGAAGAGATCGGCCAATTCCAACAGGACCGACTGGTACACCTGCCGGTTCTGCCCCGAAAGCGGGAGAAATATGTCTTCTGGAAGCTTGTTGAACAGCACTGGGTCGTCCGGTTGTGATCGGTTAGCTTAAGCGGGTTATGTTAGCGAAAAACCGGGAGCGAGATAAGGGGAATGGTCTGCAGAGTTGAGCAGAAGCAAAAAGCCCGCCATAGGGCGGGCTTTGATTGGCTTGCAAGGATCTACCTTAGCTGTTGTCGACCACGATGGTGCCGTTATTGACAAGAGTGGTCAGATTACTTTCCAAATCGCCATTAACGATGATGACCTGGTCTGGAGTAGCATCCGCCGCTCCAGCATTGCCTCCAGAGAAGACCTGGATAGTGGTTTCCCCAGTATTGCTGTCGAAGTTGGCGCTCAGATAAGCACTAAGATTATTGCTGTTGATTTCATAAATACCGTCTGGGTCCAGCAGATCTGAAAGATCCAGCACATCCGATTCCGTAATGCTGAAGTCCGTAATAGTATCCGTACCACCATCAGCATCCCCGGCAGCCCATACAAAGCTATCAGCCCCCAGACCACCGGACAGGCTGTCACTTCCCAGGCCGCCAATCAAAATATCATCCCCTTCGCCACCGATGAGGATGTCATTACCGCCCCCCGCAATAAGAGTATCGTTACCATCATTCCCGCTCAGCGTGTCATCGCTGTTACCTGAAACAATGGTGTCATTTCCGGCCGTACCCGACAGCAGGTCCACAGTAAACGAACCCACATCCACATCATTGTCGGCATCTTTGGCTGTCATATCGAACTCAAGCGCCATGTCGGATGGATCAATGGACTCTGTGTATTCCATCGAAACACCGACAATCTTCATGGTTGTGTTACCACTATTTGGCACTGCAGGGGCGATTTCCACATAGTCTACGATCAATCCGGTGCTAGTACCGACTACCCCATCGATAGCCAAGGTAATTTCATAATCACCCGCTGTATTGAGATCGGCATCAGTGACCGTATGTAGCACCTGCTCTGATTGCCCAGTCAGATAAGTAATAGTCAAAACGACCTGATCACCTACCGCCAGGCTTCCCTGAGTAGCGCACACAACCGTGAACGACTTCAAGGTTGCATTCTGATAACCCGGCTGCTGCTGGATATCAAATTTGATGCTATCGCCTTTGTTGGACTGCAAGGTATTCCCGTTGACACCCATGTCGGTGGAAGATTTATGCAGTTTGGCGTCACCATAATCCAGCCCGCTACCTTTACCGGTGATGACAACGGAAAAGACCCCATTAAATACCGCGCTATCAATCGTAGCCGTATCAGCATCACCGTCATTGTCTGTGTCGACAGGTGTTCCTATTGCACTGAAGAGGTCTCCAGAATCCGTTGTAAACGAAGGCAGCGGATTCACCAGGTTAAAGCTGTATGTGCTATCAGCATTAACGGTGACCTCAAAGAAGGTCTTGGTCTGGCCGCCGTCCAAATACGTCGCTTCATAGGTATCAGTTGTGCCAGTCTTCAAGCCAAATGAATACTCAGCCGGCATATTCGTCCACACCAGACCGGTGACAGCATCATCAACAAACTCAATGGTATCGGCACCACTTGAATAGGTAATGTCACCACTAGTGACACCAGAGGTTCTATTAACGGATATTGACTCGACAGTTAATTCCGGCAAGTCATCAACGATGTTAATCACAACCGACTCATCAGTGGAGAAGGTGCTGCCGTCATCTGATACCGCAACCAGGAAACCGTCGGTTTCAGCCACATTTACCACATCTGTGGTCGCTTCTGTCAGCTCGTAGGTGTAGCTGATCACGCCGTTGCTGTAGCCCGTCAGGGTAATAGTGCCATGCACTCCATCAAAGGTCAGATAAGTACCAGCATCGCTGGCATCGATGCCTTCCAACTGATCCATAGTGAATACAGTTTCAACGCTGCTAACTGTGAAGCGCACGCTGTCAAGGTCATCAAGCCCATCTGTATCATTGAGGGTGATAGTACCGCTATCGGTACGGTCAGCTTCACTTGGACTCGAGCCAGACAGTAGACCAGATTCCTGTACCTCACTGTCACCGACCTGAATGGTTAATGTTGGGGTATCATTAGTGCCATTGATGGTCACCACCAGATCCGCCGTGTCGGTGGCGTCACCGTCACTCAGCGTATAGGTGAAGGTCTCAGTCAGCGGCGTGTCGTCGCTGTCCAGCGCCTGCACCGCTGCATAGGCCTCGGCGTTTTCCTGTTCGGTGTACAGCGTGTAGGTGTAGCCGCCGGTGCTGTTCCAGGTCAGGGTGCCGTAGGTACCCGCGATGCTGCCACTGGTGTCACCGTCCACGGCGGTCACGCTCAGGACGTCGCCGTCCAGATCCGTATCCACGCCATTGCCGTCATCATCGGTGATCAGGTTGCCACTGTCACTGACCGGGCCGTCTTCGGTCACGGCGGCCGTGTTCGCGGTCGCCACCGGGCCGTCGTTGGTGCCGTTGATGGTCACCACCAGATCCGCCGTGTCGGTGGCGTCACCGTCGCTCAGCGTATAGGTGAAGGTCTCGGTCAGCGGCGTGTCGTCGCTGTCCAATGCCTGGACCGCTGCATAGGCCTCGGCGTTTTCCTGTTCGGTGTACAGCGTGTAGGTGTAGCCGCCGGTGCTGTTCCAGGTCAGGGTGCCGTAGGTACCCGCGATGCTGCCACTGGTGTCACCGTCCACGGCGGTCACGCTCAGGACGTCGCCGTCCAGATCCGTATCCACGCCATTGCCGTCATCATCGGTGATCAGGTTGCCACTGTCACTGACCGGGCCGTCTTCGGTCACGGCGGCCGTGTTCGCGGTCGCCACCGGGCCGTCGTTGGTGCCGTTGATGGTCACCACCAGATCCGCCGTGTCGGTGGCGTCACCGTCGCTCAGCGTATAGGTGAAGGTCTCGGTCAGCGGCGTGTCGTCGCTGTCCAATGCCTGGACCGCTGCATAGGCCTCGGCGTTTTCCTGTTCGGTGTACAGCGTGTAGGTGTAGCCGCCGGTGCTGTTCCAGGTCAGGGTGCCGTAGGTACCCGCGATGCTGCCACTGGTGTCACCGTCCACGGCGGTCACGCTCAGGACGTCGCCGTCCAGATCCGTATCCACGCCATTGCCGTCATCATCGGTGATCAGGTTGCCACTGTCACTGACCGGGCCGTCTTCGGTCACGGCGGCCGTGTTCGCGGTCGCCACCGGGCCGTCGTTGGTGCCGTTGATGGTCACCACCAGATCCGCCGTGTCGGTGGCGTCACCGTCGCTCAGCGTATAGGTGAAGGTCTCGGTCAGCGGCGTGTCGTCGCTGTCCAATGCCTGGACCGCCGCATAGGCCTCGGCGTTTTCCTGTTCGGTGTACAGCGTGTAGGTGTAGCCGCCGGTGCTGTTCCAGGTCAGGGTGCCGTAGGTACCCGCGATGCTGCCACTGGTGTCACCGTCCACGGCGGTCACGCTCAGGACGTCGCCATCCAGATCCGTATCCACGCCATTGCCGTCATCATCGGTGATCAGGTTGCCACTGTCACTGACCGGGCCGTCTTCGGTCACGGCGGCCGTGTTCGCGGTCGCCACCGGGCCGTCGTTGGTGCCGTTGATGGTCACCACCAGATCCGCCGTGTCGGTGGCGTCACCGTCGCTCAGCGTGTAGGTAAAGGTCTCGGTCAGCGGCGTGTCGTCGCTGTCCAGCGCCTGCACCGCTGCATAGGCCTCGGCGTTTTCCTGTTCGGTGTACAGCGTGTAGGTGTAGCCGCCGGTGCTGTTCCAGGTCAGGGTGCCGTAGGTACCCGCGATGCTGCCACTGGTGTCACCGTCCACGGCGGTCACGCTCAGGACGTCGCCGTCCAGATCCGTATCCACGCCATTGCCGTCATCATCGGTGATCAGGTTGCCACTGTCACTGACCGGGCCGTCTTCGGTCACGGCGGCCGTGTTCGCGGTCGCCACCGGGCCGTCGTTGGTGCCGTTGATGGTCACCACCAGATCCGCCGTGTCGGTGGCGTCACCGTCGCTCAGCGTATAGGTGAAGGTCTCGGTCAGCGGCGTGTCGTCGCTGTCCAATGCCTGGACCGCCGCATAGGCCTCGGCGTTTTCCTGTTCGGAGTACAGCGTGTAGGTGTAGCCGCCGGTGCTGTTCCAGGTCAGGGTGCCGTAGGTACCCGCGATGCTGCCACTGGTGTCACCGTCCACGGCGGTCACGCTCAGGACGTCGCCGTCCAGATCCGTATCCACGCCATTGCCGTCATCATCGGTGATCAGGTTGCCACTGTCACTGACCGGGCCGTCTTCGGTCACGGCGGCCGTGTTCGCGGTCGCCACCGGGCCGTCGTTGGTGCCGTTGATGGTCACCACCAGATCCGCCGTGTCGGTGGCGTCACCGTCGCTCAGCGTATAGGTGAAGGTCTCGGTCAGCGGCGTGTCGTCGCTGTCCAATGCCTGGACCGCTGCATAGGCCTCGGCGTTTTCCTGTTCGGTGTACAGCGTGTAGGTGTAGCCGCCGGTGCTGTTCCAGGTCAGGGTGCCGTAGGTACCCGCGATGCTGCCACTGGTGTCACCGTCCACGGCGGTCACGCTCAGGACGTCGCCGTCCAGATCCGTATCCACGCCATTGCCGTCATCATCGGTGATCAGGTTGCCACTGTCACTGACCGGGCCGTCTTCGGTCACGGCGGCCGTGTTCGCGGTCGCCACCGGGCCGTCGTTGGTGCCGTTGATGGTCACCACCAGATCCGCCGTGTCGGTGGCGTCACCGTCGCTCAGCGTATAGGTGAAGGTCTCGGTCAGCGGCGTGTCGTCGCTGTCCAGCGCCTGCACCGCTGCATAGGCCTCGGCGTTTTCCTGTTCGGTGTACAGCGTGTAGGTGTAGCCGCCGGTGCTGTTCCAGGTCAGGGTGCCGTAGGTACCCGCGATGCTGCCACTGGTGTCACCGTCCACGGCGGTCACGCTCAGGACGTCGCCGTCCAGATCCGTATCCACGCCATTGCCGTCATCATCGGTGATCAGGTTGCCACTGTCACTGACCGGGCCGTCTTCGGTCACGGCGGCCGTGTTCGCGGTCGCCACCGGGCCGTCGTTGGTGCCGTTGATGGTCACCACCAGATCCGCCGTGTCGGTGGCGTCACCGTCGCTCAGCGTATAGGTGAAGGTCTCGGTCAGCGGCGTGTCGTCGCTGTCCAGCGCCTGCACCGCTGCATAGGCCTCGGCGTTTTCCTGTTCGGTGTACAGCGTGTAGGTGTAGCCGCCGGTGCTGTTCCAGGTCAGGGTGCCGTAGGTACCCGCGATGCTGCCACTGGTGTCACCGTCCACGGCGGTCACGCTCAGGACGTCGCCGTCCAGATCCGTATCCACGCCATTGCCGTCATCATCGGTGATCAGGTTGCCACTGTCACTGACCGGGCCGTCTTCGGTCACGGCGGCCGTGTTCGCGGTCGCCACCGGGCCGTCGTTGGTGCCGTTGATGGTCACCACCAGATCCGCCGTGTCGGTGGCGTCACCGTCGCTCAGCGTATAGGTGAAGGTCTCGGTCAGCGGCGTGTCGTCGCTGTCCAATGCCTGGACCGCCGCATAGGCCTCGGCGTTTTCCTGTTCGGTGTACAGCGTGTAGGTGTAGCCGCCGGTGCTGTTCCAGGTCAAGGTGCCGTAGGTACCCGCGATGCTGCCACTGGTGTCACCGTCCACGGCGGTCACGCTCAGGACGTCGCCGTCCAGATCCGTATCCACGCCATTGCCGTCATCATCGGTGATCAGGTTGCCACTGTCACTGACCGGGCCGTCTTCGGTCACGGCGGCCGTGTTCGCGGTCGCCACCGGACCGTCGTTGGTGCCGTTGATGGTCACCACCAGATCCGCCGTGTCGGTGGCGTCACCGTCACTCAGCGTGTAGGTAAAGGTCTCGGTCAGCGGCGTGTCGTCGCTGTCCAGCGCCTGCACCGCTGCATAGGCCTCGGCGTTTTCCTGTTCGGTGTACAGCGTGTAGGTGTAGCCGCCGGTGCTGTTCCAGGTCAGGGTGCCGTAGGTACCCGCGATGCTGCCACTGGTGTCACCGTCCACGGCGGTCACGCTCAGGACGTCGCCATCCAGATCTGTATCCACGCCATTGCCGTCATCATCGGTGATCAGGTTGCCACTGTCACTGACCGGGCCGTCTTCGGTCACGGCGGCCGTGTTCGCGGTTGCCACCGGACCGTCGTTGGTGCCGTTGATAGTAACTATAAGGTTTGCATAATTACCATTGTTGAAGCCATCAGTAACTTGATATGCGTTATCAAAGGTGATGCTTAAAGACTCATCACCGAGTGCTTGCAGCGCCTCTACACCCGCCTGATTCAGCACAAACGAATAGTTACCATCACTATTAATGGTCAGATCGCCATATTGATGACTCAACTGAATGCTCTGCTGACCGTCTGGAATTACAACGAAGGGGGAGTCACCATCTTCGTCGGTATCATTTGCCAGTACATTACCTTCGACGGCATTATCCTGAGGCCCAATAACTGCAATGTCATCCTCTGCCATCGGCGTGGTGTCATCATCGTAAATAGTGATGGTGCCGGAATCGGAATCAGGGTTGATTGTCGCATTTTCGGCACTCAGCAACTGGATGCCCAACGACTCGGTATCAGCTTCATCCATTTTGTCCTGGATGATGTATACCGTTACAGGGATAGTTGACTCACCGGCCGGAATCGTGACGGTGTAGGTGTGGTCCGGACTTGGGCCATCCAGCCAGTCTTCACCGTAGATGGCGCTACCGCCATTGAGCTTGTAAGTGACAGTAACATCCTGATCAAATACCTTGTCCAGTACGAGATTGAAAGTCACTTCCTTGACATTCTCGACGTCAGAACCTTCCAGAATGCTGACACTGTTACCGCTCACCAGAACCGGATGCTCGGGGGTCGGGGTGTCCGGAAGTTCTGGATCGGTCGGATCAGTAGGATCGGTCGGATCCGTGGGGTCACCGGGATCAGTCGGTGTTTCCACTTCAACAGAGACGCTGACGACCGGCAGTACTTCAATAAAGGGTTCCTCACCTTCAGGCGTCACAACTGTGTAGTCCAGCCCAATGGTGTCATAGCCTGCTTCAGGTGTAGTCTCACTTGCAGTCCGGTCCAGCTGAACAAAATCAGCCCCTTCGTTACCCGTCGCAGGTGCTCCAGCTGCAGGTGCACCAGCAGCAGTAGGCTCAAGAAGCTCGGTCGGGTCCTGCCCGGCAAGAATTGCCTGCTGCAGCGCTGCGATGTCGGCCGTTGCCTCACTGGTATCAAACTGATCTGCTGGAGTGTAGGTATCAGCGCTGGCCAACCAGCTTTGACCACCGGAGAGGGTAAACGCGTTGCCGCTTTCCATGGTAATTTCGGCTCGACCATCAGGCGAAGTGCGAATCACTTCATCGGCAAAAATCACATCACCCGCCATGAGCACACGCTCACTGCCATCTGCTGCCACGGCAACCACCTGTCCGGCAGTGACAGATACCACACCAATACCACCTTCCAATCCAGCCGTTGCCATTCCGGCTTCAGCTGCCAGCCAGCTTTGGCCTGACGCCAGAGCAACCGGTTCGCCATTCATCATGGTAATTTCGATGCTTGCATCAGGCCCTGTGCGGATAACTTCATCTGCCATTACCTGGTCACCAAGCGCCAGCACACGCTCGGTACCGTCCGGCGCTACTGCAACCACTTGTCCTTCTACGAATGAAACTGAACCGATTACCATGCTCATCGCCGCAATCCTGTTTTTGGTTTTTGTTACTGTTAACTAAAGACTCTGGAAGGTGTTTCAACAACTGTACTCTGGTACACCTGCTCCTGAATGTATTGATTCAGATCAGTTTTAAACCTTCAGCACAGCCGAACTGAAGGACTCCACCTGAAAGCGCTGTTTCAATGTTGATACAGAATGCGCCTCTGTTTTGTTCCTGCCTTACAGTATTCACCATCATGAATCTTCAACCACACAATATGCCTCATGGGCTGAGCATTAATTGATCACTACATGATTGATGCAACAGGAAAATTTTTTCAAAAATATGCTTGACGGGCAGAGGATGCATCACTAATATACGCCACCACGGTTGAGGTGTTCCTCGATAGCTCAGTTGGTAGAGCAGTAGACTGTTAATCTATTGGTCGCTGGTTCGAGTCCAGCTCGAGGAGCCAAACCTTACCGTAATCGGTTTTCCCTGATAGCTCAGTTGGTAGAGCAGTAGACTGTTAATCTATTGGTCGCTGGTTCGAGTCCAGCTCGGGGAGCCACTCTAAAGTGTCGGAGCATAGCGCAGTCTGGTAGCGCATCTGGTTTGGGACCAGAGGGTCGGGGGTTCGAATCCCTCTGCTCCGACCACTTAACTCCCTGAAGTATCTTCTCTACATCCATTTCTTCTTATATCTCGCTTTGTCCTGATCGCCGAACACGTTCTTTTGTGTACATGCGCATCCATGCGCTAACACTTATTGGGCCTTACAGCGCATTTCTACCTGAACATGTGAAACAATCCACGCGGTTTGTCACACTCTGAGCCCAGACTGACTTTCGGAATGCATGTCCACAGGGAATTCAGCACCATGCTTGAAGTACTTTCGATCACCGCGCCCATTTTCATCATCATTTCTGTCGGTTACCTGTCTGTCCGAAGCGGATTGATCTCTCAGGATGCAATGCCACTGCTTGGCCGTTTCGTTCTCTATTTTTCTCTTCCCGCCCTCATATTTGGCACGCTTTCCAGTATGCAGGTGAGTGAGGTCATACAGATCGACTTCCTGGCAATTTATGCTATCGGGTCACTTGCAACGCTCTTGACGGGGATAATCCTGCACCGACTTTTGTTCGGTACCCGTTCTGTTGCAGCAAGCCTTTACGGCATGGGAATGTCCGTTTCCAACAGCGCATTCATCGGCTACCCGGTGCTTATGCAGGTGTTTGGAGAGCCGCCCACGCAGCCATTTACCATGGCGATCATAGTGGAAACCGCCCTGATTTTACCTATCGCTTTGGTGTTGCTTGAATACGGTAAGCAGGACAGCAGTGAGGATGGCTCCCTGTTAAAAATCTGGCGCCGCATCCTCGCAAGGGTCATCCGCAACCCGCTGATCATCGCTATCCTTGCGGGCCTGATCTTTTCGGGATTGCAGATTCCCTTACCCGACACCCTGGATCGCAGCCTGGAAATGCTGGCCATGACCTCTGCCGGAACGGCGCTTTTCATCATCGGAGGTTCCCTTGTGGGCATTCGCATCAGTGACAGCCTCGGCAGTACGGGCCTGGTCGCTGTAGGCAAGCTGCTTATGCACCCTTTCTTCATGTTTATACTGGTAATGCTGTGGCGAGACTTTGACCCTCAACTTCAAAAAGCGGTGGTACTGGCCGCGGCCATGCCGATGTTCAGCATGTTCCCGGTTATTGCCGGCAGTTTTGGCTACGGCCGCCCATGTGCCGGCATGCTTCTGGCCACGACCGCGCTGTCGTTTGTTACCCTGACATCCCTGCTCGCCATCCTGGGGTAGTACTTACGTACCCTCCCCTTGCTGCAGGTGTTAAGATCCTTGCCCCGTTGAACGGTTCACAAGAGGCAACGAGACATCGTGCAGCATATTACGCAGGTTCTGGTGATTGGTTATGTCTGGCCCGAGCCGGCCTCAAGTGCGGCCGGCTATCGCATGCTGGCCTTGCTGAAAACCTTTCGCCGCAAGGGTTGGCAAGTCACTTTTGCCAGTCCCGCCGAGAAGAGCATCCATCGCGCCGACCTGCCCGCTCTGGGCATCACGGAAATTAACATTGCCTTGAACTGTTCCAGCTTCGATAACTTTATCTGCGAGCTACAACCGGACGTCGTCATGTTCGACCGCTTCATGATGGAGGAACAGTTTGGCTGGCGAGTTGAGAAACACTGCCCTCAGGCCATCCGGCTACTGGACACTGAAGACCTGTCCTGCCTGCGACACGCCCGCCACCAGGCCTGCAAACAGGATGACAGAGTCAACCTGAGCGTTGCCCCTGAACTGTTGTTTTCAGAACACGCCAAACGGGAGGTAGCCGCCATTTTGCGCAGCGATATGACCTTGATGATATCCGGAGCAGAAATCGAGCTCCTGACTGAACAGTTCAAGGTTGACCGGTCCCTGTTACTGGATTGTCCATTCATGCAAGCTAAGGTGCCACCAGAACAGCAGCAACAACTTCCTTCTTACCACGAACGCCAGCATTTCATCGTCATTGGCAATTTTCGCCACGCGCCCAACTGGGATGCCGTACTCTGGTTGAAGCAGACCATCTGGCCCTTGATCCGACAACGCTTGCCCGAAGCCGAACTGCATATTTATGGCGCCTATCCACCGCCCAAAGCCACGCAATTGCATAACCCCAAACAGGGATTCATGATCAAGGGCTGGGCAGAAGATGTGGATCAGGTGATGCAACAGGCCCGCATCAACTTGGCACCTCTCCGCTTTGGCGCTGGCCTGAAAGGCAAACTTGTCGATGCACTTGCCTGTGGAACTCCGTCAGTCACCACCAGCGTCGGTGCTGAAGGCATGGGTGGCGAATACCCCTGGCCCCAACCTGTAACTGATGCCCCTGATGCCTTTGCCGAGAGGGCCGTGCAACTCTATTCCGACTCTGAGCTCTGGCTTACTGCTCAGACGTCCGGTTTCGAGTTGCATAACCGACGCTTTGACTTTGAGCATCACGCCGATAAATTGATCGAGTCCCTGGAAGAGCTTAAGTCCAGGCTCGACAGCCACCGTCTGGCCAATTTCACGGGAGCCATGCTCAGACACCACAGCATGAAGAGCACCCAATACATGGCGCAGTGGATTGAAGCCAAAAATCGCAAGTGAAGCCATACCATGATCGATATTCAAGATGTCACGGTTTATCAACAGCAGACCGCCGTACTGCAAAACTTCACCCTCAAGATTCGTGCAGGCGAAAAGGTGGCACTACTGGGGCCCAATGGGGCCGGTAAAAGTACCCTGCTGAAACTGATCAGCCGTGAGCTGTACCCTGTCGTCAAGGACGGCAGCCATGTTCGCCTCTATGGCAGCGAAACCGTCAATCTATGGGATCTGCGCCGGCGTATCGGCTTTGTCTCCGGCGACCTTCAGGATGACTACACGCCATACGCCAGCGCTCTGGACGTTATTGTATCGGGCTTTTTCGGCAGCATCGGACGACATGACCACCTGCAGGCAAACGATGAGCAGTTGCTCAAGGCAGAAGCGTTGCTGGATGAGATGGGACTGACCCAATATCGCCAGCAGATGTATCAACGCCTCTCTACCGGCCAGAAGCGCCGCCTGCTGCTCGCCCGCGCTCTGATCCACCAGCCGGATGCACTGATTCTGGATGAGCCCGCCAGTGGGCTTGATATGGGAGCATCCATGAAGCTGTTGCAGCTGATGCGACACTTCTGCCAACAGGGCGGGTCGGTGCTGATCGCAACCCATCACATTGATGAGATCATTCCCGAGGTCGATCGAGTCATACTGCTGCAACGGGGACAGATACTGGCAGACGGCCCCAAGGGAGACGTTTTGACCGACGATTGCCTTTCAGCACTCTACGAAACCCCTCTGAAAGTCACTCAAAGGAATGGCTGGTATCGCCTCTGGCACGACTGATCTCCACACAGAGGCCAAAAGCTTAGTGCACACCTGCCGTCGTTTGATTAAACAGCTCAGAGACCTCGTTACAGAGATATTCAGCCGGCAAACACTGCTCAAGTGACCCGGCTGCATATTCAAGAAATCCCCTTGCCGCATGGGGAAGGCGGCGATCCCGCCGGATGATGAAATGCCAGTGGCTTTCGATCGGAAAACCCTCCACCGGCAGAATCGCAATGCCAGGATGGCTGGCAGGCAATACATGGCGCGACACCACCGCTACCCCCATCCCCGAAGCAACCCCTACGCGAATGGCACCATTACTGGCCATCTGCAGGCCGTGTGACCATTGCGCCCCTTGCCCCTGCAACCAGCTCTCGAACAGCATTCGCGTTGCCGAGCCCGGCTCACGCAACAGCAGACGCTCCTGAAGCAGCTCATCAAGCGTGACCACATCCTGCTGAGCCAGCGGGTGCTGGGCAGGTGCAATCATGACGAGCGGATTACGCAGAAAACGCGCCGCATGAGCCTGCTCAAGCGACGGTGGGTGACTGAATACATAGATGTCATCCAACTGTCGCTCAAAACGCTCCATCAATTGCTGTCGGTTGCCAATCTCAACGGTCATATCCACGTCGGGAAAAGCCCGGGAATAGGGCCCCAACAGCTTCGGCAATACATACTGCGCAGTGTTGACCAAAGCAATACTGAAGCGGCCGCGCTGTCCACCATGCAGCTCCGCCAGATAGTCCTGAAAATCCGCAAAGCGCCCGGTGACATCGAGGGCCGTACGGTAAAGCTCACGCCCGGCATCCGTCAGCTCAGTAACAGCAGAATGCGCTTCAAATAAAGGCTCACCCACCGTTTCTGCCAATCGTTTCAGCTGCTGGGAGACCGTTGGCTGCGTCAGGTGCAGCTGTCTAGCAGCAGCCGTCACCGACCCGGTCCTGACAACGGTGACATATACTTCCAGCAGCCTGAATGTGAGATGGCGCAGATTCATGAGTTCCTCGATACATAGATTATTATCTATACATAACATCTATACAATTAATTAGAGACAATATCCAGATCCATGCACAATCCTCGCCACTCAATAAACTGATCACCAAGGGGAGTCTATGCCGGATATCGTTGTGATGTTTTTCTTGCTGGGGGTTGTGGCTGGACTGGTCAAATCGGACCTGAATATTCCCAAGGCCGCCTACGACACGCTCAGCCTGCTGCTGATGCTCACCATCGGTCTCAAGGGAGGTATGGGACTGCATGGCAACTTGACGCTGAGTCTGGTACCCGAACTGCTGCTGGTCATGGCGCTGGGCGGCATCATTCCGCTGCTGCTGTTCCCACTCTTGCGCAAACTGGTCAATCTTTCACTGGCCGACAGTGCCAGTATCTGTGCACACTACGGATCGGTCAGTGCCGGTACATTTGCGGTTGCCCTGGCCTATGCCGAAAGCAACCAGCTCATCACCGGGCCGGAAGTGACACTCTACCTGGTACTGCTTGAACTGCCTGCCATCATGGTCGGTATCGCCCTGTTCCGCCACTTTGATCGCAGCACCGGTGTCACCCACTCTCGGCTGAGCCTGCTGCATGAAACTCTGACCAACCGTGGTGTGGTCCTGCTCGCCGGTGGTGTTGTGATCGGCTACCTGTATGGCCCGATGAACGGTGCTCCGGTCACCGACCTGTTCACCGGTGCTTTCAAGGCTGTTTTGGCTCTTTTCCTGCTTGAGATGGGTCTTACGGCTGCTGAAACCCTGCGTCCCATTCCATGGCAGCACTGGCGCCTGCTGGCATTCGCCACTGCGGTTCCCAGCCTGCTGGCCCTTTTCGGTATCGGCGCGGGGCTACTGCTGGAGCTGCCGATCGGCACAACCCTGGTGCTCGCCAGCCTGACCGCCAGTGCTTCCTACATTGCGGCACCGGCGGCCATTCGTGCGGCCATCCCCCAGGCGAACATCGGCCTGGCCATGCTCGCCTCGCTGGGATTTACCTTCCCGTTCAACGTGATCATCGGTATTCCGCTGTATCACCAGATGATCACCTGGCTGACGTGATCAATCAGGTCAGACTTTTATCAGCGCCGGGTTTCGCAGGGATGCGAAACACCAGCGCATAAAACAGCGGCAGCACGACCAGCGTCAGTGCGGTCGCAAACAAAAGACCGAACATTACCGTCACTGCCATGCTCTTGAAGAAAGGATCCACCAGCAAGGGCACGACACCCAATATGGTCGTCAGGGCACCCAGTACGACTGGGCGAGCACGACTGAGACAGGCATTGACCACGGCGTTGTAGGGAACTTGTCCCTCAAGAATATACTGATCAGCCTCGTCAACCAGCACGATGGCATTCTTGACCATCATGCCGATCAGGCTGAGAAATCCCAGAATCGCCATGAATTCGAACGGTGTCTGAAACAGAATGAGTCCAACAACGACCCCAATGAGTGCCAGGGGTGCCGTCATCCAGATGACCAGCGGCTGACGCAGCGCATTGAACATGAAAACCACAGCCAAAATCATCGCGGCAAAGCCATAAGGAGCTGACGCAGCAAGACCGGCATTGGCCTCACGAGAAGATTCATACTCGCCATACCACTTCAGCCTGTAGCCGGGAGGAAGCGCCATTGCCTCTATTTTCGGTCTGATGTGGGCAAAGGCGGTATTGGTCACCACACCCGGTGCCGGATCCGCTTGTACCATGATGGTCGGCTGGCGATCGATACGACGGATCAAGGCGTCCTGCCACACAAGGCTTACCGACGACAGCAGCTGGTTCATGGCCACGGTGACGCCGGCACTGGGACTGAATACTGAGCTGTTCTCAATCGCTCGCAGACGCTCACGTTCACTCTCGGGGGCTCTGACCACTAACGGTATCAGCTCATCACCTTCACGATACACGCCAACCTGACGACCGTTGAGGGTCTGCGCCAACGCCGCGTTGACCTCGGATTCAGTCAAACCAAGCCGCTGCAACGGCTCCTGTAACCATACCGGCTGAGCGACCGGCACCTGATCACGCCAGTCGTCCTGGATCGCAATCAGAGAGGGCTGCTGTTCCATCAGCGCCTTGGCCTCTTCTGCAAGCCGCCTCAGCACCCGAGCGTCAGGACCGCTAAAGGCTACTTCGATCTTCTTGCCACCGCCGCGCCCCAGCATGAACTTCCACACCTTCACCGAAGTATCCGGTAACTGCTCTGAAAGCTCCTGTTGCAACTCGGCCACCAAAGGGGCAATGCGGCGATAGTCATCCACATCGACGAGTAACTGGGCATAACTGGAATTCCTTGGCTCTGGTGCGTAGGTCAGCATAAAGCGCAACCCGCCGCCGCCAACAAACCCTGTAACATGGGTGACACCATCTTTGGCGGCCACCACCTGTTCAACCCGGGCCATGCGCTCGGCAGTCGTTTCGATGTCCGTCCCTTGAGGCAGGTAAAGATCGACCACAAACTGAGGCCGTTCCGAATCCGGCATGAATCCGGGCGGGACCAGCCGCGCACTCAGAACCGCGGCCGCAAGCGTCCCGAGCAGCATGACGACCGCTACCAGACGGTGGGACAGCACCCAGCGCAGAATCGCCGCATATCCCCGCGTCATCCTGCCCGGAGGCTGTGGTTCCGACTGAGGTTGAACGTTCAGAAACTGATAGCACAACAGCGGTGTCACCGTGATGGCAAAGACCCAGCTGAGCAGCATGGAGAATAGAATCACCCAAAACAGCGTACCGGCATACTCACCCATATCACTGGGGGACAGACCGATGGCACTGAATGCCAGAATCCCGACCAGCGTTCCCCCCAGCAGCGGCCAGATGGTGTTTTTAACCACTGCAGAAATCGCCGCTTCACGCACCTCTCCCTGTTGCAACCGCACCAATACCCCATCACTGACGACAATGGCATTATCAACCAGCATCCCCAGTGCAATAATCAACGCGCCCAGCGAGATGCGCTGCATGGCGATATTATCGAACAGCATGATGATCAGGGTGCCGGCAACCGTCAGCAACAGCACAAAGCCGATGATCAGCCCAATGCGCAAGCCCATGAACACCAACAACACCACGAAAACGATGCCTACGGCTGCCGCAAGATTGCTTACAAAGGCCGACACTGATGCCCTTACGGCATCGGACTGCAGCGAAATCGGGTGCAACTCCATACCTATGGGTCGCTGCCCTTCCAGTTCAGCCAGGTGCTGCTTGACCGCATCACCCATTGCCACGACGTTCCCACCCAGAACATTGGAGATACCCAAACCGACGGCCCGCTGACCGTCATAGGTCATCTTCAGGGCAACAGGTTCCTGATAGCCACGTACGACATCCGCAATGTCGGACAATCGCAGAACGGTATTATCCGGCCCAAGACCTACCTGCAGTGTCTGCAGGTCGGAGAAATCACTGACCGCACGTACGGGGACCACCGGCACTCGCATGCCATCGGCCTCCATCTCGCCGGCAACGGTGACCATATTCTGCTTCTGCAACACTTGGTAAATCTGCTGAGCCTCCAGACCAAAGCCGGCAAGACGCTCACGGGATATTTCAATGAAGATGCGCTCGTCACGATCGGCCAGCAACGCCGTGCGCGCCACCCCCGGCACCAGTGCCAACTCACGTGAGAGCCAATCAGCATAGGTTTGCAGCTCGCGATCGCTATAGCCTTCTCCCGTAATGGCGTAGAAAAGAGCATATACATCGGCGAAGTCGTCATTGACGATCACCGGGCCAACCCCCGGCGGCAGGGTACGCTCAACGTCCACCACTTTGCGCCGCAGTTTATCCCACACTTGCTGCAGCTCTGCGTGCGTACGGGCAAACTCCATCTTGATTTCGACACTGACCTCGGAGTACCCCTGTTTGGAGACAGACTTGACTTGTTCCAGCTCCTGCAAGGCCTGCACGGCCGCCTCCAGCCTGTCGGTCACCTCATCGGCAACTTCCTGAGCACTGGCACCAGGATAGCTGGCCACGATGACCGCCTGACGAATAATGAATTCCGGATCTTCAAACCTCGCCAGCTTGCCATAGCTGATATAGCCACCCAGCAAGACCAACAGGACCACAACCCACAGACTGGTGCGTTTGGCGATGGAATAACGGGCAATATCCATTGTCCACTTACTCCTGTTCGTTCAGCGGACGTACCGGCATGCCTTCACGCACACTGGCCACACCTGCCGTGATGATCCGATCCCCCAGCGCTAACCCCTGCGTAATCACCGCGCGATCCCCCAACAAAGGCCCCACCTCGACACCACGCCGTTCCGTTCGTCCCTGGTCATTCACCAGCCATACCGACTGCTGGCCCTGATTATCGGGAATGATCGCACTTAACGGCACCGTTACCCGAGCTTCATTATTCGAGCTGCTGCCAATGGCGTAGACCTGCGCAGACATGCCCGGAAGTACCGGTATATCGCCTTTCTGTTCCAGCCCAAAGACCACCTGATAGGTTTGTGTCACCGCATCGGCCTCCGTAGCAAAAAAACGCAAACTTAACGGAAACTCACGCTCCAGCCCGGCCACACGAGCAACCAGTTGATGCTCTCGCTGACGCCGCAAAATGACTTGGTCCGGCACCTGTATGACGATTTCCAGATCCTGCAAATTCTGTAACACCAGGACCGTTTGATTGGCATTGACACGTGCAAAATCCTCCACCAATTTGCGTCCAATGACACCATCAAAGGGGGCAGTCAGACGGGCTTCATCCAAGGCTAACTGCGCCTCCTTGAGCCGATTCGATGCGAGATTTTGCTGAGTCGCCAGCTTCTCAAGATCACTTTTCGAGATCGCCTGGCTGCGCTTGAAGATCGTTAACCCACGCTGATAGTCGGCATTGGCGCTGGCATACTCGGCCTGAGCAGATGCCAGCGCTGTGCGGAACTGGCGATCATCCAACTGAGCCAAGAGATCACCTTGCGAAACACGATCGCCCTCGTTGACCAGAAGCTTGTCAATCCTGCCCGCCACTTTGAACGCCATCTCAGCACGCTGCGCTGCGCGAACGGTGCCATTGAAAACCAGTCCGGTGGCACTGGCAGAAGTCACCGGCTCAATGCGCGCCGGACGCTCAATCTCGTGGACTGCCGGAGAGACAGTCCCCTGGTCATCATTGCACCCTGTCAACACAATGACTGACAGTAGCCCCAGGCAGAGCCTGAGCACACTCGCAGCTTGAAATCGCAACATGACACAGTCCCTGCCCTGCGTGATTTAGAAGGTCATCCATCAGTATAGAGGCTTTATCGGCGCATCAATTTCGCACCGCAGAAAGATTCATGGCACAGACCTCTGCCTGCTGACCTATGAACAGGAGCGAGTGCCATACTGAACCACCTCAATGGCCGGCACGTAATGAGCTGCATGATAAATTCTTCTCAGCTGCAGCTTGTCTGGCTTAAACGAGACCTGCGCCTTGCCGACCATCCGGCCTTGCACGAAGCTGCAAATCAAGGACCTGTTCTCGTTCTGTTCGTGATCGAACCGGAGTATTGGCGCCTGCCCGATCACTCTGCACGCCATTGGCATTTTTGCCGTGACAGTCTTCTTGATCTGCAAAGCAGCCTGGCACAACAGCACCATTCCCTATTGATTCGCCAGGGCTCGGTGAACGATGTACTGACGGAGCTCTATCGTTTATATGGCCGCTTCACGCTCTGGTCATCTGAAGAAACCGGTAACGACTGGACCTACCGGCGAGACCTCAAGATTGATGCCTGGTGCCGCAGCCATCACATTGACTGGCAACAACGCCCACAGAATGGCGTGATACGACGACTGCGAAACCGCGATCACTGGACTGACCACTGGCAACGACGCATGCAGGCCCAGCCGCTGCCCATCCCGCAGTTGCGCTCACCGTCCCGACTGCCGCCCTTGATGAGCATTCCCGAGGTGCCTGACGGCTGTGATTTCCCCGCCTTTATGCCTCAGCAACCAGGCGGGCGCACCGCTGCCCTGCGCTGCCTGAACACGTTCCTGACCGAGCGAGGACGTGACTATCGTTTCGCCATGTCCAGTCCCAACACCGCTTATGCCGCCTGCTCACGACTATCCCCCCACCTTTGCTGGGGAACTCTGTCGGTACGCGAGGTTTACCAGGCCGCCAATAAGGCACTGGAAGATGCGGAGACAACCGGTTGGAAACGGTCATTGCGCAGTTTCATCAGCCGCCTGTACTGGCACTGTCACTTCATGCAAAAGCTGGAAGATCGCCCTTCGCTGGAGTGGGAGCCCATTCATCCGCTCTTTTCCGACCTGGACCGGCACCTGGACAAGGAGCGACTGGAGCGCTGGAGCCATGGGCTGACGGGGTGGCCATTCGTGGACGCCTGCATGCGCGCACTTAATGCTCGCGGCTGGATCAACTTTCGCATGCGCGCCATGCTGACTTCGGTGGCCAGTTATCATCTTTGGCTGCCCTGGCAAACGAGCGGACAGGTGCTGGCTCGAGCCTTCATCGACTACGAGCCCGGCATACACTGGCCGCAGATTCAGATGCAGTCCGGTACCACCGGCATTAATGCCATCCGCATCTACAACCCGCTCAAGCAGGGGCTGGACCTGGATTCGGACGGTCACTTTATCCGTCGTTGGGTACCTGAACTGGCCAGCGCACCGCTGTCTGCGCTGCATGAGCCGCGCATGCTCAGACACCCGGACTACCCGCGGCCGATGGCAGACCTGACGATTGCCGCCCGCCTCGCCCGAGAAAAAATGGCCGCCATTCACCACCATCCCCGTTTTGACGAGCTGAGCCGGGCGGTATATCAGCAATTGGGGAGTCGGAAACGAAACGGTCGCGCAGGTCGTCGAAGTCGCCGTCATTCTGACTACGCAGCGACGACCTCCACCCCTCAGCTGAGTTTATGGAATTGAGCAGCATCCGGAAATCACCATGCCACGTATGAGACGTAAAGCTGACCTGCCCGTAAAAACCTGCCCTGCCTGTCTGCGTCCATTCAGTTGGCGCCGCAAATGGGCCGACTGCTGGGATGAGGTTCGGTTTTGTTCCGAGCGTTGCCGTCGTCAGCGCCGTTCGCATGGAGAGACAACATTATGACCCGTACCGCACAGGGGCTGGGCTATGCTGGCCTGATCCCATTCGTTGCTCTGAGCCTGGGCATGAACCTGCACCCGCTCACCACTGTGGCCTTTACCACCTACAGTGCCGTGATTCTGTCATTTCTGGGCGGGATTCATTGGGGTGTCGCGTTAACCCGACCCGAGTGGAGTACCCCGACACGGATTGGCCTGTGCATGCTGCCCAGCCTGTTAGGCTGGCTGGCCCTGCTGCTGCCAACGCAAGGCGCATTGATTGTGCTGATGATCAGTTACCTGAGCTGGTGGTTGTGGGACCGAAGCCAGCTGGATCAACCTGACTACCGCCGTCTGCGCTTTCACTTGACGGCGGTTGTCGTACTCTGTCATCTGGTCTGGTTGGTTCAGACCTGATCTGTCTGCAAGAAACGCTGCAGCACCCTGTAGAGCCCATGGGCATCCTGGCTGCCTGCCAACTCACGGATGGAATGCATGGCGAACTGTGGCACACCAATATCCAGCGTTTTCACCCCCAGTTCAGCCGCCGTAATCGGACCGATGGTGCTGCCGCAGGCCATATCGGTCCGCACGACAAAGCTTTGCACCGGCACGTCGGCCTGTTCAGCCAAATGACGGAAGAGCGCACTGGTTTCGCTGTTGCTGGCATAACGCTGGTTGGCGTTGATCTTGATCACCGGCCCACCATTGATCAGCGGGCCATGGTTGCCATCGTGTTTGTCACTGAAATTGGGATGCACGCCGTGCGCATTGTCTGCCGAGATCAGCATGGAACGGGACAGGGACCGATTCCGCTGATCCACATCAGGCAATACACGCTCCAGCCACTGACTCAGCATCGGACCCTGAGCACCACAGGCACTCATGCTACCCACTTCCTCATGGTCGTTGCACACTAATACCTGCCCGGCAGCCGCTTCACCACCATCGATCAGTGCCTGCAGACCAATAAAGCAGCTCAGCAGGTTGTCCAGTCGTGCCGATGCAAGGAACTCCTGATTCAGGCCAACCAACGCCGCCCCTTGGGTGTCGTAGAAACACAGCTCGTAATCGAGCACCTTGTCGATCTGCTCTGTGCCCTGAGCCTGAAGACGCTGCTTGAGCAGAGCCCGGAAATCCGGTTTTTCTTCCGTCTGTCCCATCACCACTGGCAGAAAGGTCTGAGCATTGATGCTACGGCTGGAGTTGGCCTCGCGATCCAGGTGAATGGCCAGACTGGGCAAGACAGCTACCGGCTGCTTGAAATCCACCAGCGCACTGACAATGCGCCCTTCTTCGTTACGGTAACTGACGCGCCCGGCCAGCGACAGGTCTCGGTCAAACCAGGGATTGAGCAAAACCCCGCCATACACCTCGACACCCAGCTGGAAATACCCCTGGCGGTGCAGCTCGGGATTGGGTTTGACCTTCAGACAGGGTGAATCGGTATGCGCACCGATAAGCCGCCAGCCCAGATTGACCGCCGCATCCAGTGCCGGTTGCCGCCAGGCGATGATGGAAGAGCCGTTACGGGTGATGTAATACCCCTGTCCCGGTTCCAGCACCCAGTCTTCCGACTCATGCAACGCCCGGTAGCCCGCTGCATCCAGTCGCTGAGCCATGGACACTACTGCATGAAACGGGGTTGGCGAGGCGTCAAGAAATGCCTTTAGCGATTCGTTGAAGTCAGGCTGTGCAAGACTAGTGTTCATCATTATCGAGCGTCCTCGTTCTTGATCACCTCAACCAGCTCCACCTTGAAGATCAGTGTGGAGTTGGCCGGAATTTCCGGGGATGGGCTGGTCGCGCCATACGCCTGCTCCGGGGGCAAATACAGCATGGCGGTGCCACCTTCCTGCATGCGAATCAGGCCATTACGCCAGCCACGCACGACCTGCTTAAGGGGAAATTGTGTCGGCTCGCCACGTTCATAGGAACTGTCAAACACATGACCATCAACACGCTTGCCCTCGTAGTGAACAACGACGGTATCGGCAGCTGTCGGGCTTGCACCTGCCCCCTTGACCAGATGTTCGATCTGCAGACCATTATCCAGCACCTCAACCCCTTCCCTTTTTGCATTTTCTGCCAGAAAGGCATCCCCTGCCTTGCGGGTATCATCGTTGAGCGCACGCTCCAGACGTTCAAGACGCAAGCGCTCCTGTTCCGGGTCTTCACCGCAGCCGCCCAGCAGCAGCGCAGCGACCAGTGCCAGAGCAGTTGTTTTCCAGATCTGCATCGTCGTTGACTCCGTAGATTACCGTGATAAGCCGATGATTTTACATTACAAGGCCCGATGACTACACTCACAAGGCTATAGCTGATGGAACTGATGCCTTTTACCGCCGTCCTATTACAGGAACCGGGAGCAGGAATGGACCCTGACACCCACGGAAATCAGCTCCAGCCATTCGATCCGGAGATCCGCTGCTCATGACCAAGCGATTCGCCCAGCCCTTCGTTGCTGCCATTACCCTGTCCCTGTCAATGGGCATCAGTGTAGCCAATGCCACTCTTGCCCCCAGCCCTGTACATTCCCAGACATTGATGGATGTGGTTACAGCACTGCAGCAGGGGCATTACAACCAGGTCGAGATCAATGACAGCCTATCAAGCGCCGTGCTTGATCAGTATCTGGAGACACTGGACCCGGAGCGCAGCTATTTCTACGCCAGTGACATCGCCGAGTTCGAAGCGTTTCGCCACCAGCTGGACAATGACATTCTGGATGGAAAAACTGCGGCCGCTTTCACCATATTCAACCGCTACCATCAACGCTTGGGCGAGCGAATCGACTACATTCTGACACAGCTTGATCACGCGGAGTGGGACTTTTCACGGGACGAAAGCCTGTCCCGGGATCGCAGTGAAGCCCCCTGGCCGGCCAATCAGGCAGAAATGAATGAACTCTGGCGCAAACGGCTGAAAAGCGCTGTGCTCAGTTTGAAGTTGGCTGACAAATCCATTGACGAAGCTCGCGACATCCTGCGCAAGCGTTATCAGAACCAGAAACAACGCATGGAACAGGCCAAAGGCGATGACGTCTTTGAAAGCTTCGTCAACGCACTGACCCATGAGTTTGACCCGCACACCCAATACTTTTCCCCCCAGGGTTCAGAGAACTTCGAAATCAACATGAGCCTGTCCCTTGAGGGCATCGGCGCGGTACTGCAAGCGGAAAACGACCAGACCAAGGTGGTTCGCCTTGTGCCGGCAGGACCTGCCGACAAGGGTGGACAACTGCAGCCAGCCGATATCATCGTAGGCGTTGGCCAGGGAGCCGAAGGTGCGATTGAAGACGTGGTCGGCATGCGTCTGGATGACGTCGTCAGCAAGATTCGCGGCCCCAAGGGCACCATTGTTCGACTGGAAATCATCCCTGCGGATGCCGCAGACCGGCAGAAGCGCAAGGTGATCAGCATCGAGCGCAACAAGGTGAAACTTGAGGAGCAGGCAGCCCGCAAGCGTGTGCTGGAGCTCACCCGTGACGGCAAGCCCTACCGCTTGGGTGTCATCGAAGTACCTACTTTTTACATCGACTTTACCGCGCTGCAAAGTGGTGACCCCAACTACAAAAGCACAACGCGCGATGTTGAGCGCCTGATCAATGAGCTGCGCAGCGAAAACATCGATGGCCTGGTGATGGACTTGCGCAACAATGGCGGCGGCTCACTGCGCGAGGCCAACGAACTGATCGGCCTGTTTATTCAGCGCGGTCCTACCGTACAGATTCGCGATGCCTCAGGCCGCGTGGATATCCTTGGCGACTTCGATCCCAAGGTTATCTGGGATGGACCTCTGGCGGTGATTGTGAATCGCCTGAGTGCTTCTGCATCCGAAATTTTTGCGGGTGCGATTCAGGACTACAACCGTGGCATCATTGTCGGCAATCGCACCTTCGGCAAAGGAACCGTACAGACACTGCAGCCGATTGATCATGGCCAGGTAAAGCTGACTCATGCCAAGTTCTATCGCATTTCCGGTGACAGCACCCAGCATCGCGGGGTCGAGCCCGACATCCACTTCCCGTCGCTCTACACCATTGAAGAGATTGGCGAGAGCGCTCTCGACAAGGCACTGCCCTGGGATCAGGTCAGACCGGTTCGACACGGCCGCTTCCCCAGCCTCAGCCCATTCATGCAACAGCTGATCGAACGTCACCAGCAGCGTACAGAGGCAGACCCGGATTTCGTGTTCATGCGCAAGCAGGTCGCTCACCTTGCCGAGCAGAAAGACTCTTCCGTGCTCACGCTCAATGAAGCCAAATTGCGAGCAGAACAGGAGCGGAATGAAGCCTGGATGCTGCAGGCTGAGAATGAGCGTCGTATCGGTCTGGGCCTGCCACCTGTCAGCCAGCTCAGCGAGGCCGATGACGACTTGCCCAAGGACGAACAGGGGCGCCCGATCAACCCTGAGGCTGAAGCGATTCTGGCCGAGAGCGGCCAGATCCTTATCGACCTGATTGACCTGTCCATCAGTCACACAGCCGCGGCTCAGCCTATTGGCCGCTCCCCTCTACCAGTGGAGTAACATGTGAAGCTGAAAAAAGTCGCGATTCTGCTCCTGGTCCTTGTCCCGCTACTGCTGATCATCGGTGGAACTGTCAGCTTTTTCGCCTACAAGGAAATGCAATCGCAGCACGAACTGAACCTGGCCGAGCTTGAAAAGTTCGGCTACCAAATGGTGCCAACCGATGTGTATACCGAGTCCGTTGGAGAGCTGGGTGCTGAGCAATTACCCGCCACGTTCAGTGAGAAAAAGCTGACCCCCACCGAACGAGTGATCCGGGGCCTGATGCAGGACAAGGAAAATCTGCTGGCTGAGCAACAAGCCCTCAAGGATCAGATTACTGCGCTGGAGCAGCAGATTGCCGAACTGGAAGACTACAAGCGACTTAATCAGCATTTTGCACCCGCCTCCTTTGAAGAGGAGTTGGCCGAAACCAAGTCAGTCCTCAAAAGCACCCTGGCACGCATGCCCGAATCAGAGCCTTTCGATAATACGCGCCTTGAGGTGATGGCTGCTGCCGGCACACATGAATATCGCCGATTTGTCAGTGCCAATCGATTGATGCTTGACCGCCCTCATCGTGCCCAAATCATCGAAGAACTGCTCCCGGTCTATGCGTTTTGCGTAGGCAATGCGGTCGATCTGGCCGCCAATTCCCGGTCTGAGGAACAATTATTGACCCAGTGGTTTACAGACCCGGAAAAAACCCGTCTGCCTGCGGCTCTGGCTACGGACTTGAACAAGCTGCTCCCAGCCTGCCAGCTTCCCCTCAGAGAACAGTTGCAGAAAATCCTTCCTACAATGGCTGCTGGTTAAATTTCAACCCTGCGCACTGGCGCAGTTCGGCATACGCCTGTATAATTTTGCAACTTTATATTTCCCACGCAGCCTGCACATCGCCAGCCCAGTGCAGGCAGCCGTGGTTATCGACAACCGACCCTGTATAGCTGGCATACAGGCTGGAAGCCGCTCTTTCCACTCGGAAATCGGCGAAAATATAGGATACTTTCATGAGCGAAAGCTTTGCTGATCTGTTTGAAGAATCCCTCCAAGACATTGCCATGACTCCGGGCACCCTGGTAATGGGTGAAGTTGTCGACATCGACAGCGACTGGGTTACCGTCAATGCTGGCCTGAAATCTGAAGCGGTTATCCCGCGTTCTCAGTTCCTGAACGACAACAACGAACTGGAAATCCAGATTGGTGATTCTGTCAAGGTCGCACTGGAAGCGGTAGAAGACGGTTTCGGTGAAACCCGTCTGTCCCGTGAAAAAGCCAAGCGCGCTGAAGCCTGGGAAGTTCTGCAGGCGAAATTCGACGCTGAAGAAGTTGTCAAGGGCTACATCTCTGGCAAGGTCAAGGGCGGTTTCACCGTCAGCATCAACAACATTCAGGGCTTCCTGCCGGGTTCCCTGGTTGATGTACGTCCGGTACGTGACGTTGACCACCTGGAAGGCAAAGAGCTTGACTTCAAACTGATCAAGCTGGATCCGAAGCGCAACAACATCGTTGTGTCTCGTCGTGCCGTCCTGCAGGAAGCTAACAGCGCTCAGCGTGAAGAGCTGCTGGCTACTCTGGAAGAAGGTCAGGTTGTTAAAGGCTACGTCAAGAACCTCACCAACTACGGTGCGTTCATCGATCTGGGTGGCGTTGACGGCCTGCTGCACATCACTGACATGGCGTGGAAGCGCATCTCTCACCCGAGCGAAATGCTGAACCCGGGCGACGAGATCTCCGTCAAGATCATCAAGTTCGACAAAGAAACCAACCGCATCTCCCTCGGCCTGAAACAGCTGAGCGAAGATCCGTGGGATGACATCAAAGATCGTTACCCGGCCGGCTCCAAGTGCGCTGCTCGCGTCACTAACCTGACCGACTACGGCTGCTTCGCGTCCATCGAAGATGGCGTTGAAGGTCTGGTACACGTTTCTGAAATGTCCTGGACCAACAAGAACATCCACCCGTCCAAGATTGTAAACATCGGCGACGAAGTGGAAGTGATGATCCTGGACGTCGACGAAGAGCGTCGTCGTATCTCCCTGGGTATCAAGCAGTGCACTGCCAACCCGTGGGTATCCTTCTCCGAGCAGAACGCTGCCGGCGACAAAGTCAGCGGTACTATCAAGACCATCACTGACTTCGGTATCTTCGTAGGTCTGGACAACGATCTGGACGGCCTGGTTCACATGTCCGACATCTCTTGGGACGCTGATCCGGAAACCGCTCTGCGTCAGTTCAAGAAAGGCGACGAAGTTGAAGCCGTTATCCTGTCTATCGACGCCGAGAAAGAGCGCATCTCTCTGGGCATCAAGCAGCTGGAAAGCGATCCGTTCGCTGAATACCTGGCCGCTAACGACAAGGGCAGCATCGTAACCGGTACCGTTAAGAGCGTTGAGCCGAAAGCCGCCATCATTGAGCTGGCTGAAGGTATCGAAGCGACTCTGAAGGTTTCCGAGATCGCTGCTGAGCGCATCGAAGACGCTACCACCGCTCTGAAAGTGGGCGAGTCCGTTGAAGCCAAGATCACTGGTGTTGACCGTCGCAACCGCGTCATCAACCTGTCTATCCGCGCGAAAGACCAGGCTGACGAAAAAGCGGCTCTGAACGCGGTTCGCAACCAGGAAGTCGAAGTTCCGGGTCCGACCACTATCGGCGATCTGATCAAGCAGCAGATGGCCAACCAGAACAACTGATTTTCCTCTTCAGTTGCTTTACCAAGGGGTGCCTGATGGCACCCCTTTTTTATGCGCCTGCACCTTAACTCCTTCCCAGCCCGACATCCTGAATAGCCAATGACACACCGGCTTCCCCCTGGGCCTCGTTGCTTGCGCCGACCTCTCGAACAATTTCCCAGCATCCCCAGAAAGGGCACAAAAAAAAGCCGCCCACTTACATGGACGGCCAATCCGTCATATTAAACACTGTGCAACCTTGTCACTCGATTTCGATAAGCACCTCCCCGGGGGTTACCCTGTCACCCTTGCCGACATACACACCCGTCACGCGACCCGCAATTGATGCCTGAACCTCGGTTTCCATCTTCATTGCCTCAGTGATCAGAACTGGCTGACCAGCCTTGACCTGATCCCCTTCAGCGACCAGTACTTCAACAATGTTCCCCGGCATACTGGTCGTGACATGTCCCGGCGCACTGGCCTGACGGCGACCGCTTGCCCCTGCGCCCACATAGGCATTCAAAGGCTCAAACAGCACCTCTTCCGGCATACCGTCCAGCGTCAGATAGATATGGCGCTTTCCAGTTTCATGACCACCCACGCCGGTGATCGCTACCTGATAGGTTTCACCGTGAACATCGATCTTGAACTCGGTTGCCACGCCTTCATCCACTGCACGACCACCTTTTTCAACAGGCAGCAGCAGCTCCGGCGTCAGCGTGCCGGCTTCGCGCTCTTCGAGGAACTGACGCCCCACATCCTGGAACATGGCGAAAGTCAGTACGTCCTCATCACTCTTGGCAAGATCGCCGATCTCCTGACGCAGCCGCTGCATCTCCGGTTGCAACAGATCAGCCGGTCGGCCTTCGATCAACGCCTCATGGCCAATTGCCTGAGTCCGCAAAGCCGCATTCACATCCGCGGGTGGATGCCCGTAACCACCCTGAAGATAACGTTTGACCTCATTGGTGATCGACTTGTAACGCTCGCCGGTCAGTACATTCAGTACGGCCTGAGTACCCACAATCTGAGATGTCGGTGTTACCAGCGGCGGATAGCCCAGATCCTTGCGCACGCGTGGAATTTCGGCAAACACCTCGCGGATGCGTCCAAGCGCATTTTGCTCCTTGAGCTGATTGGCCAGATTGGACATCATGCCGCCAGGTACCTGATTGATCTGAACCGATACATCTTCGCGGGTAAACTCGGATTCAAATTGATGGTATTTCTTCCGTACTTCACGGAAGTAATCGGCAATCTCGTTGAGCAACTCCAGATCCAGCCCCGTATCCCATTCGGTCCCCCGCAGTGCCGCCACCTGAGACTCGGTTGCTGGATGACTGGTACCCCAGGCAAAGGCTGAAATCGCGGTATCGATGTGCTCAGCCCCCGCCTCAATCGCTTTCAGCTGACACTGCGCCGCCAGACCGGCAGTCGCGTGGCTGTGAATGAACACCGGCAGGATCACCGCTTCCTTGATCGCCTTCACCAGATCATAGGTGGCGTAAGGGGTCAGCAAGCCCGCCATATCCTTGATTGCGATGGAGTCAGCCCCCATCTGATGCAAGGCCCTTGCCTGCTCCACGAACAAATCGATCGTATGCACCGGACTGGTGGTATAACTAATGGTACCTTGAGCGTGCTTGCCCGCCTTCTTCACCGCCTTGATGGCGGTTTCCAGGTTGCGCAGGTCATTGAGAGCATCGAACACGCGGAATACGTCAATTCCGTTTTCGGCCGCCTTGGCAACAAAAGCCTCCACAACATCGTCGGCATAATGCCGGTAACCCAGCAGGTTCTGGCCACGCAGCAACATCTGCAAACGAGTGTTGGGCAAGGCCTTACGCAGCGCGCGCAGACGCTCCCAGGGATCCTCTTTCAGGAAACGAACACAGGCATCAAAGGTCGCGCCACCCCAGCACTCCAGCGACCAGAAGCCGACCCGATCTAGCTTGTCACAGATCGGCAGCATATCCTCGGTGCGCATGCGGGTCGCGATCAGCGACTGGTGGGCATCTCGCAGTACGACATCGGTCACGTTAATCTTGCTCATCTCATTTCTCCTCGTTGCCGCCGATTAAAGGCCTGCATAAGCTGCTATCGCGGTCGCAATCGCCAGTGCGACTTCACTCGGGTCTCGCTTGTCCGAATAGTTCAGCAGCTCGGGATGGTTGGGTACGAAGCTGGTATTGAACTCGCCACTGCGGAAGTCAGGATTCTGCAGAATTTCCTGGTAGTAACGCGCTGTCGTCTTCACACCCTGGAGCCGCATATCCGAAAGGGCACGCGCACCACGATCCAGCGCGTCCTCCCAGTTGAGCGCCCACACCACGAGCTTCAGACACATGGAGTCGAAGTAAGGGGGAATGGTGTAACCGGTGTAAATCGCAGTATCGGTACGAACACCGGGTCCACCCGGGGCATAGTAGCGAGTGATACGCCCAAAGCTGGGCAGGAAGTTGTTCTTCGGGTCCTCTGCATTGATGCGGAACTGAAGCGCGTAACCTCGATAGCTGATATCGTCCTGCCGGTAACTCAGCGGCAACCCAGAAGCGATGCGAATCTGCTCACGCACGATATCAACGCCGGTGATCTGCTCGGTAATGGTATGCTCCACCTGAACGCGGGTATTCATCTCCATGAAGTAGACTTCATTACCCGTCACCAGAAACTCAACGGTACCGGCATTCTCATAACCGACAGCCTTGGCGGCACGAACAGCAAGCTCACCAACATGATTGCGCTGCTCTGGTGTCAACTGCGGACTGGGCGCAATTTCGATCAGCTTCTGGTTACGACGCTGGATGGAACAGTCACGTTCATACAGATGAATCGCTGTGCCCTGACTGTCGGCCAGGACCTGGACTTCAATATGCTTGGGATCGACGATGCACTTCTCAAGAAACACTTCTGCAGAACCGAATGCCTTGGTCGCCTCCGAGATAACGCGCGGGTACTGTGCCTTGAGCTCATCAGCTGAATCACAGCGACGAATACCTCTTCCACCGCCACCGGAAGTGGCCTTGAGCATCACCGGATAACCGATCTCACCGGCCACTCTTAGCGCTTCATCCAGATTCACCAGGTTGCCATCGGAACCGGGTGTCACCGGCACACCGGCGGCAATCATGCTGGCACGCGCGGCAGTCTTGTCACCCATTTTGGCGATAACATCAGCCTTGGGGCCGATGAAGGTAACCCCTCGTTCAGCGCAGATGCGAGCAAAGTCACTGTTTTCGGACAGGAAACCATACCCCGGGTGAATGGCATCGCAGCCGGTTTCAACCGCCAGATTCACCAATCGACGGGCATCCAGATAACCCGCAAGGGGATCGTCCCCGAGGCAGTGTGCTTCATCGGCACGCTTCACATGCAAGGCATGCCGATCCGGTTCGGTATAGACAGCCACGGAGCGAATATTCATTTCGGCACAGGCCCGCACGATACGGACCGCAATCTCGCCGCGGTTGGCTATCAGAATTTTCTTGAGCATGGATCTTCTCCCTGCTGAGTGCATCGATCAGTCGTTGCAAACTAGTACAGACAGAGAAGAAGAAAAAATTGATATTTTTTCTATCAGCCATAAGCTATTACTTATAGCTTAGACATCTTTCTAAACTTCAGATACTTAGAGCCAATCGAGATGCCCTACTCACTTGCCCGATTACTGACACGCCTCTCTTTTCGTCAGCTCCAGGTATTCCATGCCGTGTGCCAGCACCTGAGTTATAGCCGCGCGGCTGACGAGCTTGGCCTGACCCAACCTGCCGTCAGCTCTCAGGTTAGACAGCTGGAGCATGCCCTTGGCCAACCGCTTTTCGAGTATGTGGGCAAGCAACTGTATATCACCGCGGCAGGCCAACAACTTGAACAGGCGGTCATTTCAATATTCTCGGACTTGAAGCGGCTGCAAATGGAGTTGGCCGAGATTGAGGGACAGGTCAGGGGCGAGCTCAGGCTCGCTGCGGTCAGTACGGCCCAGTATGTCGTTCCTTACCTGCTGCAGGGTTTTCTCGAACAGTTCCCGCAAGTGGATGTTCGACTGGAAATCGTTAACCGTGCCAGAGCGACTCAGCGCCTCACGGAGAACCGTGATGACCTCGTGATCATGGGGATGCCACCGGAGTCGAATGCACTGCGCAGCACCCCCTTTCTTACCAACGTGATGATACCGGTAGTCAGGGTCGACAACCCGCTACTGAATAGCCGATCGCTCGATGCGCAAACGTTTCTGGACGCCAAGCTGCTGATCCGTGAGCCCGGCTCTGGTACACGAAAGGCTCTGGAACAGTGGTGTCAGCAAAACAGACTCTCTCTCAACCCGCATATGGAGCTGGGCTCTAATGCAGCCATCAAGCATGGAGTGCTGGCAGGGCTGGGAGTCGCAGTGCTTCCCAGGCTCAGCGTTCGGGCCGAGCTGAAACTGGGAGAGCTTGCCTGTCTGGACCTGGAAGGCTTTCCACTGCGGCGCTCATGGTGCACGGTGCACCCGGCTGCCAAGCACCCTACACCTGTCATGCAGGCATTTCTGGATTATATTCAGAGGGCAATGGGAGGACTGGAACAGCAAGTCTATGGCGAGACTCTTTGACAGAGTCTCACCGGTTTACCCGAGGCGGGTCAGTAATCTTCATCCAGCACATAGTCGATCAACTGGTCTTCGCTGATCTCGTTATCCTTGACTTCATAGACACTGAGAACGGAGGCGTTTGCTTCGACCACTGACTTGCGATCCCCGGTCAGCAGCGGATGCCATTCCGGCAGGTCCTGACCTTCGTGAATAAGACGATAGCTGCAGGTTGGCGGCAGCCAGTCGAAGTTTTCGACATCTTCCGGCTGCAGGCGAATGCAGGTCGGCACCAGCTCACAGCGACGCGCGTATTCGGTGCACTGGCAGTTCTCCATATCCAGGAGGTGACAAACCACCGTCGTGTAGAACACTTCTTCAGTGTCTTCGTCTTCCACCTTGTGAAGGCAACAGAGAGCGCAGCCATCACAGAGCGATTCCCACTCGGCACGCGTCATCTCCCGCAGCGTTTTGCGCCGCCAGAACACCTCCTGAGCCATGCTTAACGTACTCCGGTTTCAGGACGGTCCCTGAACAGGTCCAGCATGTACTCTTCCTTGGGCGGCGGCATTTGCAGGTAATAGCCTTTACTCTCGATATCCTCGATCAGCTTTTGAGTATCCTCGACACGGGCCAGTTTACGATCCGCTTTTAGCGGCATATCCATCACATGAATCGGATTGCCGAACAGCTCCATCAACTGCTCAGGCACACGTTGCAGCTGCTCTCGCTTGTCCACGTAGAGGTACATCTCGTCCTTGCGGGAGCTCTTGAAAATACTGATGATCTTCATCATTCAACTCTTATCAAACTGTTCAATTCGCGCCAGCAGCGCATCTCCCACCAGCGACTTGCGCCAGCCGGAAAGGCTCGGCGGCAAACAATAGTGGCCAAATTCATCACGGGTACGGATCAGTGCATCCAGATCACGCTTGCGCAACAGCACTTCCGGCATCAAGTCGTGCTGCTCAGCCGTCTGCCGCCCAATGGCACGCAACTGCTTGAGCCGCTTGTTCCACACATAATGGAGCGGACGGTCAATCTCAGCCGGAGGCGTTTCCCGCGCAGAGACTTCCGCTTGCGCAATCACTTGCAGAATTTCGCCACCGAACTCTCGCACTACACGACCTCTCTGGATGATCTTGTCCAGCTGGTTTTCGGTAGTCGGCAATTTCTCGGCGATCTCCAACAGCGCCTGGTTTCGCAACAGACGATTGCGCGACAAATCACGCGCTCGACAGGTCCGTTCTCGCCAGGCAGCCAGATCTCTCAGGGCAGCACGATGAAGCTCATCAAAGTGCCATGCCTGACTGAATCGTTGAAAATAGGCAAAAGGATCCTGCTCATCCTGGGCAGCAACCGCTTCGGTCAGTGCCGTACACTCCTCTTCTGCCCAGCTCAATCGCCCCTGTTCTTCAAGTTGCTCTCGCTGAAGCAACGCCAACGCCGGCAGGTAGGCCACATCCAGCGCCGCATAATGCTCCTGTTCAGGTGTCAACGGACGCTGCAGCCAGTCGGAAGTTGTTTCCCCCTTGCCGAGTTCAACTTCCAGTATTTCCGACACCATACGCTGCAAGCCCATGCTGAAGCCCCAGCCCACGAAAGCGGCGCCAATCTGGGTGTCATACAAGGGACTGGGCATCACGCCGTAACTGTGGCGAAACAGTTCCAGATCCTCACTCCCGGCATGGACCACTTTGAGCACATCAGCGCAGGCCAGCACACGGGACAACGGCGACATATCCGAAATTTTGAGCGGATCAATCAGGTAACAGCCCTGCTCGTCAGCCACCTGAATCAGACCCGGTATCGGATAGAAGGTCTCAGTGCGCATGAATTCAGTATCCAGCGCAAGCAATGGCTGCTCCAACCATCGCCGGGCATGTTCCGCCAGAGTGGCGTCATCGCAGATCCGCACCGGTGTCGCGGCCTGTTGCTCAAGGTGACGCCAGTCATATCGTTGGCTCAGATCAGTCATCGGCACTCCGTTTCAATGAACGACGCCCAGCAAACGCATGTGCAAGAGTACCGCCATCGACAAATTCCAGCTCACCGCCAACAGGCACACCGTGAGCGATACGGGTAATACTCACCGGGCTCGCTTGCAACTGCTCGGCGATATAATGCGCCGTTGCCTCGCCTTCAACCGTCGGATTGGTGGCCAGAATCAGCTCACTGACCTCTCCACGATCGACCTTTTCGAAGAGCAGCTCCAGCCCAAGCTCGTCCGGCCCAATGCCATCGATGGGTGAGAGATGCCCCTTAAGCACAAAGTAGACGCCATTAAATCCGCCGGTTTGTTCTACGGCCATCAGATCAACCGGTGACTCCAACACACAGACCACGCTGGCGTCACGGGTACCATCCTCACAAATGACACACACTTCATGCTCGGAGAGGTTGCGACAGACCCGACACTCACCGATCCGCTCTACTGCCTGCTCAAGCGCAGACGCCAGCGTTAGTGCGCCTGTTCTATCTCGCTCAAGCAGATGCAACGCCATGCGCTGAGCCGACTTCGGCCCCACGCCCGGCAGCGCGCGAAGCGCGCTGATCAGTTCTTGTAATAGAGGACTCAGGTTCATTATCAGAACGGCATCTTAAAGCCCGGCGGCATACCCATACCGCTGGTGACCTTGGCCATGCGCTCCTGAGTGTTGTGCTCGACCTTGCGTACAGCATCATTAACCGCTGCCGCGATCAGGTCTTCCAGGATTTCCTTGTCTTCTTCCATCAGGCTCTCATCGATCTGAACAGCCTTGACATCATGACGGCCATTCATCGTGATCTTGATCAGGCCTGCACCGGACTCACCGGTGACTTCAGCGCGCTGAATCTCTTCCTGCGCTTTCTGCATCTCTTCCTGCATTTTCTGGGCCTGTTTCATCAGGTTCCCCATGCCACCTTTCATCATGGTGTCTTTCCTCTTTTCAAAACGGTCAAATCAATCAATCGGCCGCACCGAGTCATAATCGATGCTGGCACCAAAATGTTCCATTAGCGAATGGACGGTCGCGTCGGTTTCAATCGCGACAACCGCCTCGGCCAGCCTCTCGGCACGCTTGCGCTCGGCTCGCTGTGCCGGGGTTTCAAGGGTTTGGGCCGCCTGGACAAACTCCACCACACACTCAGCCCCGCGCACCTGCCGGATCGCTTCAATGATCCGCTCACGACGCTCGCCACTGAGCAGCGCTTCCTGCTCCGGGGTGTAATGAAAGCACAGCCGTTGTGCCTCTTCGACCTCCAGCGACAGATTTCGTGCAAGGCTTTCGGCCATTCCGGTCAAACCGAGGCTGGCAAAAAGTTCAGCCCAGGATTCGTTCTCTGGCGCAACAGGCGCTGGCATCTCGGGTCGGGATACCTCTGCCTCCCCATTATCATGGGCAGCCACCAAAACCGGTCGATCTGCAAATGTCCTGCTTTGTTGGGGAGGTTTCGCGACCGGCTGCACCGAGTTCATGTCAGCCGGACGGGGCTTTTTTGACTCTGTTTCCCCCATGGCTGCCAGATCCGGAGGCAAGTCTTCCCACGGAGGGACTTCTTCCGGCTGAACAGGTGCTGGCGGTGGCTCCGGCATGGAAACTCGGGGGGCATCAAGTGCCTGGACCTGAGGTTCAGGCTCAGTCGGCTCCGGCACGACAGAGGCCGGGGCAACCGCTGTCGTTGCAGTGACTGCATGAGCCTGCTGCTCAGACGCAACCGGCGCTTGAGCCGCAAGCGGCTTGGCGCCCGCCGCAGAGTGCCCCGCCGGACGAAAGGCGAGCATACGCAACAGCGTCATCTCCAGCCCTTCACGAGGTTCAGGCACCAGTGGCAGGTCCTTACGTCCCATCAGCGCTACCTGGTAGTAGAGCTGGACTTCTTCTGCTCGCATCTGCTGCGCCAGCGCCAGCACCTGATCACGGTCACCCAGACTGTTGTCAACGGCTGCCGGCACGACCTGAGCCAGTGCGATTCGATGCAGCAGGCTGACAATATCCCCCAGCACGCTCTGATAATCCGGCGAGAACTCAGACAGCGACTGCACGGCTTCCAGCACTGCCTGCGGCTGTTGAGAGGCCACCTGTTCGACAATCCGGTATACCAGATGATGATCAATGGTGCCCAGCATGGCACGAACGTCAGCTTCGTTAACGGCACCCGCACCAAAGGCGATCGCCTGGTCAGTCAAGCTGAGCGCATCACGCATGGAACCGTCGGCAGAGCGTGCAAGCAACCAGAGCGCTGCCGTTTCAAACGGAATGGACTCTGCCTGAAGCACATGATCAAGATGCTGCTGGATGCGTTCGGCCGTCAGGTTTTTCAAATTGAACTGCAGACAGCGTGACAGCACCGTCATCGGCAACTTCTGCGGATCCGTTGTTGCCAACAGGAATTTCACATGGGGTGGCGGCTCTTCGAGGGTCTTCAACAGCGCGTTGAACGAGCTGTTGGAGAGCATATGAACCTCGTCGATGAGGTATACCTTGAACCGTCCGTGCGTCGGCGCATACTGAACGTTTTCAAGCAGTTCTCGGGTATCTTCAACCTTGGTGCGTGAAGCCGCATCGACTTCAATCAGATCGACGAAACGCCCTTCCGCGATTTCAACGCAGGCACTGCACTGACCACAGGGCTCGGATGATACGCCCTGCTCACAATTCAAGGACTTGGCAAACAAGCGAGCAATAGAGGTCTTGCCCACCCCTCGGGTACCGGTAAATAAATAGGCATGATGTAGACGGTCGTCATCCAACGCGTTAACCAGTGCCTTGAGGACGTGCTCCTGCCCGACCATCTCCGCAAAGCGTTTGGGCCGCCATTTTCGTGCCAGTACCTGATAGCTCATGCTGCCTCGTTGCCGAATCTGAACCAGTTCATGGGCGCGAATATTAACATGCTTTGTACGCTGACGCCGCACCAGCTGACAGCAACCTTGCGCCCCCTGTCAGCGGATTCATTGCTTTATCCCATAATTCGATTAAAACTAGAACGCAGGCGCATTTTCAAGGCAAGCAGTGTTGATGAAAACCAACAAAGTCAAAAAGATCGATCGTATTGACCGTAATATATTGACCATTCTTCAGCAGGAAGGTCGCATCTCCTATACCGAGCTGGCCGACCGGGTCGGACTGTCCACTACCCCCTGCATGGAGCGCGTCAAGCGCCTGGAGCGTGACGGCATCATCACCGGCTACCGCGCCACCGTCGATCCTGAAATGTTGAATTACAATTTGCTCGTCTTCGTGGAGATTGCACTGTCTTACCAGTCACCGGATGCGTTCGAGCGATTCAGCCGTGCGGTCCGTACGTTGCCCTATATTCTGGAATGTCACCTGGTGTCCGGGGATGCCGATTATCTCCTGAAAGCTCGCCTTCACGACATGTCACAGTACCGAGAACTGCTCGGGGACATGCTGCTGACCCTACCCGGCGTGAAAAACTCGAAATCCTATATCGTCATGGAAGAAGTTAAAGAAGAAAGCGTACTACCAGTTGATATAACCAGATAAATCAACCAAATTTCACACTCATTACAGAGATATCCACTTTGACCTCAGGGTCATGCTCGTTAGTATAGGCAAGGTCTGGCTAGCCCATAATAAAAACACGAGGATAAAGCTAATGACGACCCATCCGCTCTGGCCTCTCTCAATGCCCAGCTTTAGTGCATATTCTGCTCGTTGCCGCCATACGGAACCCATACGGGATTCCTGAAGGCCCTGCCACACCCACGGTAAAAGACACATTGAGATTTCAATCGGTTCTTTTATCTGTTTTTTTTGTTTGAATAGACTTTAATCCTGTTTTTCACTAACGATTCAGGAAAAAATAACAACAAACCGTTCGCTGGCATATTTTCTGCTGCATACTGGTCGACAACCCTGTCAACCATACGACGCGAATATGCTCCCTTTCGATGCACGCACCCGGCGCTGCCTCGAACTTCGCGTTCGGTAAACAAGAACACCTGATGGAGGTACACACTGATGGAAGCCCTTGAATCCGCGATTGGCGCGATCAACGGAATTGTCTGGGGTCCGATGATGCTGGTTTTGATACTCGGCGTCGGGCTGTTCCTGTCGATCGGTCTCAAACTGATGCCGATACTCAAGATCGGCACAGGCTTCAGACTGCTTTGGAGCGGTCGCACCGCCGAATCCGGCGATGAGAAGGAAGGTGAAATTCCGCCATTTCAAGCCTTGATGACCGCCATGTCGGCGACTGTAGGTACCGGCAATATCGCAGGCGTGGCCACCGCCATTTTCCTGGGCGGCCCCGGCGCCCTGTTCTGGATGTGGATTACGGCCTTGATCGGCATGGCCACCAAATATTCGGAGGCTGTACTGGCGGTTCGTTACCGTGAAACCGACGAGAAAGGCCAGCATGTCGGTGGCCCCATGTATTACATCAAGAACGGCCTTGGCAAAAACTGGGCCTGGATGGGGGTACTCTTTGCCATTTTTGGCGCCATCGCCGGCTTCGGCATCGGTAACACCGTGCAGTCCAACTCGGTTGCCGATGTATTGCATGCCAACTTCGAAATTCCCACATGGGTCAGCGGCGTGGTCATGGCGGTACTCGTCGGCGCTGTGCTGATCGGCGGCATCAAGCGCATTGGTCACGTCGCAGGCGCTCTGGTTCCCTTCATGGCGATCTCCTACCTGGTCGCCGGCCTGGTCGTACTGGGCATCAATGCACACCTGCTGCCTCAGGCGCTTGACCTGATCTTCACTCACGCCTTCTCACCGATTGCTGCCCAGGGCGGCTTTGCCGGCGCAGCCGTATGGGCTGCCATTCGCTTCGGTGTAGCACGCGGCGTTTTCTCCAATGAAGCGGGCCTTGGTTCAGCGCCGATCGCCCACGCAGCCGCTCAGACCCACGACCCTGTTCGTCAGGGCCTGGTTGCCATGCTGGGTACCTTCCTGGATACACTGGTCATCTGCACCATCACCGGTCTGGTCATCGTCAGCTCAGGCGCCTGGACCGGCGGTGAGTCCGGTGCAGCCCTGACCAGTCAGGCGTTCTCGACCGCACTGCCGTCCGTCGGTAACTACCTTGTCGCCATCGCCCTGGCCATCTTCGCCTTTACCACCATCATCGGCTGGTCCTTCTACGGTGAGCGTTGCGTGGAGTTCCTGTTCGGCATCAAGGCCGTGACGCCCTATCGTGTCCTCTGGATCATCGCAATCCCGCTGGGCGCGACACTGAGCCTGGATTTTGTCTGGCTGGTCGCCGACACCCTGAACGCCATGATGGCGATTCCCAACCTGATTGCACTGGCGCTGCTGAGCCCGGTCGTGTTCAAACTGACCAGAGAATACTTCAACAAACATTAAGCATAACGCCACAAACAAACGCCCCGGCAAGTGACTCTCCCGGGGCGTTTTTCTTTCTGTAAAAGGCTTTTCTGGTGTCTGTGTTAATGTATGGATAGATGTTCGTTAGCACGACTCAAGGACGCGTGATGGAAAAGCTGGTCGATAATCTCTATACAAAACTGGCCAATGAAGAAGATGCCCGCGCCTGTAAGGATATAAGCCCTGAGGCCTGCCGTGAGGTTCCGGGTAATTTTGCCCGTATCCTGTTCAGTCAGTTCCTGACCAAGCTGGGCGATGCCTTTGCCAACCCAAAAGTCGTTCTGCCGGCACTACTGCAGCAGGCAGGCGCCCCATTGTACCTGATCGGCTTTCTGGTCCCGATCCGTGAGTCAGGCTCGCTGATCCCTCAGCTTCTGATCGCCAACCATGTCCGCCGTCTGGCAATTCGCAAACATGTCTGGGTACTGGGCTCCGTCGTGCAAGCAGTTTGCATGCTCGCTATCGCTTTGAGCCTGTTCTGGCTCCAAGGTGCTGCAGCCGGCTGGACGGTGATTGTGTTACTGATCGCTTTCAGCCTGGCAAGAGGCCTGTGTTCGGTAGCGTCCAAGGACGTGATCGGCAAAACCATCCCCAAACCCAAACGCGGCCGACTCAGCGGCCTGGCCTCCAGCCTTGCCGGAGCCATTACGCTGATGACTGGACTCATGCTTTACCTTCGAGGCCAAAGCAGTCAGACCGATACCGACGCACTCTTCTATGCTGCCTTCATTGCACTGGGTGGCACCTTTTGGCTGATGGCATCTGCTCTTTTCGCACGTGTTGAAGAGAGCCCCGGCGAAACCGATGGGGGCATCAACGGTTTACTGCATGCCTTCAGCAAGTTGAAGCTGTTGAAGGAAGACCGTCCCTTTCGCCACTTTGTACTGACCCGCTCACTGCTGCTGTGTACGGCACTCTCCGCCCCCTACTATGTGATCCTGTCAGGTGACTACCAGTCGGTCACTCTGACACTGGGCATTTTTGTGATCACCAGCGGACTGGCCGGCCTGATATCCGGCCCCTTCTGGGGACTGTTTGCCGACCGTTCCAGCCGACAGGTCATGATCGTTTCAGCGCTGATCGCAGCCACCTTGGGACTGACAATCAACCTGATCGCCGCCCGGACTCCCGAGCTTCTATCAAGCCTGTGGCTGCTTCCGGCCTTTTATTTTCTGCTCACAATCTCACACGAAGGCGTGCGCATCGGCCGAAAAACCTATCTGGTCAACATGGCAACGGGCAACAGGCGCACAGACTATGTATCAGTCAGTAATACCTTTATTGGCGTCGTATTACTGCTGATCGGGCTGGGCTGTGCCCTGAGTGGACTGACAGCACCGGCTCTGATTCTCGTACTCTCACTACTGGGGATGCTGGGTGCGGTATCGGCCTACTTTTTGTCTGAGGTCGAAGACTGAGTGTGAAGACACCTGTTCAACATTGAGGTCGGATGGACCTGACCCAAAGCCCCCTTTGCAGGCTGGTAGCGAGACAAGCCCCTTTGGACCACAATATCGAGAGGAAAGCATGCCAGGAAAGGCAAAGCGCTCCCGTCCCGTTGAACAAGGGCCAAAAGGACAACAATGATCCCTGATAACAAAAAATCAATCTGGGGGTGGGCATTCTATGACTGGGCCAACAGTGCATTTTCCACTGTCGTGATGGCCGGTTTTTTTCCACTGTTTTTCAAGGAGTTCTACGCAGCGGGAGCCGCCGCCACTGATAGCACCCTCTACCTGGGCGTCATAAACTCCATCGCCAGCATCATCGTTGTCCTGCTCTCACCGGTTCTGGGTGCCATCGCCGATCAATTGGGGCGGCGCAAGGGGCTGCTGCTCATCTTTGCCAGTTTCGGCTCAATCTCGACAGCCGGACTTTACTGGGTCGAACAGGGCTTCTGGCTACAAGCCGCTTGCCTGTATATAGCCGCTGTCATCGGTTTTTCAGGCGGTAATCTTTTTTATGATGCCCTGTTGACCGTTGTCTCACCCGAAAAGGATCTGGACAGGGTATCGGCTCTGGGGTTTGCACTGGGTTATCTTGGCGGCGGCTTGTTATTCAGCCTGAACGTCTGGATGACCCTGCACCCCGAATCCTTTGGGCTGAGCGACAGCACTTCTGCCATCAGGCTGGCGTTTATATTGACCGCACTATGGTGGATCATTTTCACCCTGCCACTGGTGCTGTATGTACGGGAACCCACGCCGCGAAGCATCCACTTTTCTCGTGTGGTGAAATCAAGTTTTAATCAGCTGCGACAGACCCTGAAAAAGATATCTCTCCTGCCACAGACCTTTCAGTTTCTGCTGGCCTACTGGCTCTACATCGACGGTGTGGATTCCATCGTCAGAATGGCTCTGGACTACGGCTTATCCATAGGACTGGACACAAAAGACCTGATTTTGGCACTCCTGATTACTCAATTCATCGGCTTCCCGGCGGCCATTCAGTTCGGTCGTATAGGGAACAGACTGGGCGCCAGACTCGGCATCCTGATCGCGCTTGTCACCTATATTTTGGTGACCATTTTCAGTGCCTTTATGGATTCAGCCTGGCAATTCTACGTACTGGCAATCGTAATCGGCCTCGTCCAGGGCGGAGTACAGGCATTAAGCCGCTCCCTGTACGCACGCCTGGTTCCCCCCGGGTACACAGCCGAGTTTTTCGGTTTTTACAACATGATGGGGAAATTTGCGGCCGTATTGGGCCCAGCACTGATTGGTGCGGTTGCAATACTGTCGGAAAGCAATCGAGTCGGCATCCTGTCACTGCTGGTTCTGTTTATTGCCGGCGGCTACATTCTGCTGAGAGTCGACATTCTGAAAGGCCAGGCACAAGCCAAAGCGTACCGAATAACTGATAGCAGCAAGGGATAAAAAGATGGATTAGAGGGTGAGTAAATTGGAGGCAGCCCCGCCAGCCACATCCCGGCACACGAGTCGCTCGCTGTGGCTGCTCCCTTCCGGGCCTGACCAGGTTCACGAGTTATCGTTGCGAGAGGACCAACAGGGCCACCATAAAGTGGCATTGCGCCCTGTCTCAACAAGACAGGCGCGCAGTATAAGCATAGCCTTGGTGAAATGCAAACAGGATCAAGGCATTGCGACCCTGAGCGCAAGTCCGATCAAAACCACTCCGGTCAATTGCTCCACCCGTTTGAGATGACGACGAAGCCATATCAGCAGTCGCGGCTGAGAGAACAGTATGGCCACCAGGCTATACCAGGCACCATCCACCAGCGTGGCGGTCAAGACCAGAATCATCTGATCACTCAGCGTCTGACCGGCCGTGACAAACTGGGAAAACAGCGCAGTAAAGAACACGGCCAGCTTTGGGTTAAGCAGGGATATCAACGCACCCGAGCGAGCCGCCTGCCAAAGCGTCTCCTTCGTGCGCGCATCGGCCTCAAGCTCAGGCGCTGCCGCAAAGCGCAGGGCATTGATGCCCAGCCAAATGAGATAGGCAGCCCCCAGCCAGGTGATCACCTGATAGAGCAGATGGTACTCATTCACCAGGACACCGAGCCCCCAAACTGTCATTGCAGCCCAAAGCCCTACGCCCAAGGCATGAGCACAGCCTGCAAGAATGCCATGCCCCCTGCCGTTACTGACCGTCTGCCTCAAGACCACCGCCAAGCTGGGCCCCGGCGACATGGCTCCGAGTACACATATCAGTAACAGCGACATCCACAACATAAATGACACAGGCAACTCCTTTCAGCTCAATATCGGCCCACTGCTCACCCGCAGGCATTGTGCTATAGTCCTGCTCCGAAATACCGAGCACCAGATTCGAGGAACCACGATGGCAGGCTCACTGCAGGACCAGCTTCTAAAGGCAGGTCTGGCCAACAAAAAACAGGCCAAACAAGCCAAAGAGCATAAACGTAAAACGACAAAACAGAAACGTTCCGGTCAGGCGGTCGATGAACAGCAGCAGCAACAGATCGCCCTGGAAGCGGCCCGCAAGGAAAAAGCCGAACGCGACCGCGAACTGAATCAGAAGCGACAGCAGGAGCAAGCCCAAAAGGCAGCTCAGGCAGAAGTACGTCAGCTGGTTGAGGCTCACCGTATTGAACTGCCTAAAGATGCTGAGCTGCGTTACAACTTTGCGCATGGCAGCAAGATCCATCATCTCTATCTTGATCAGAAGCTGATCGATCGCCTCGCGCGCGGGCAGGTACGCATCGCTTTTCTTGATGGCAGCTACCATCTTGTGCCCACAGAGATTGTAGAGCGTGTCGAGCAGCGTCAGGCCGATGTGATCCTTCCACGCCCGAAAGATGATACTCCTGCCGAGGACGATCCCTACGCCGACTACGTCATTCCAGACGACCTCATGTGGTAAAACACTCGGACCTGATCCTGATCAGGTCCGAGACTGTCCTCACTACCCGACACCTGCTAGTCTCTGCCCCTACTCTCGGTTACAAGGATAGCGCATGAGTACTCTCTGCATCAGCGAACTCAATATACTGCTTGTGGAACCCTCTGCACTGCAGCGCAAGATCATGATTCAACAGCTTCGCGATGAGCAGGTTACCGCCATCGACACCGCTGACTCGATTCATGAAGCGCTGGACAGAATGCTGAAAGTTACTCCGGACCTTGTCATCAGTGCTCTTCATTTCGACGATGGAAGTGCAGTTGAGTTACTGGGCGCCATGCGCCGCCTGCCACAGCTGGCAGAGATCCCGTTCATGCTGGTTTCGAGCGAAACACGCAAGAAGCAGCTCGAGGTTTTCAAGCAGTCTGGGGTCATTGCCATCCTGCCGAAACCCTTCAACCGCCAACACCTTGGCTCAGCACTCAATGCTACCCTGGACATCCTTGATCAGGACCATCTGGAACTCGAGCATTATGATGTCGAGAGCCTGAGAATCCTGATTGTAGATGACAGCCGGATGGCACGAAACCTGATAAGACGTGTCATCGAGAACCTGGGCATCCGCCACGTACTGGAAGCAGAAGACGGAAAAGATGCCATGCAGGTACTGGCAAAGGAAACGGTTGACCTGGTCATCACCGATTATAATATGCCCGAGGTCAACGGCTTGGAGCTCACCGAGTTTATCCGCCATTCGGAGCTGCACGCCCACCTGCCGGTCCTGATGGTCACATCGGAAGCCAACGAAGCCCACCTGAGCCAGGTTGCTCATGCCGGTGTTAACGCACTGACGGATAAACCTTTCGAACCGGAATCGGTAAAACGCATCCTGATCCAGCTGCTGGATCAGTCATAGAAACGAGGCACGCGAGGGGTCAGACACGTCAGCAGCGTGTACGGAATGGTGTCGCACCAGCGAGCAACGTCGGACACAGGCAGCTGACCTCCCCAGAGTTCCACCCGGGAGCCAACACCCGCCTGGGGCAAGTCGGTCAAGTCCACGGTCAACATATCCATGGACACACGGCCGACCAAAGCGGTCCTCTGCCCTTCAACCACCACGGGCGTCCCCGTACGGGCGTGACGTGGATAACCGTCTCCATACCCCATGGCAACGGTGCCGATACGGCTGGGTTTATCGCAGCGATAGGTCGCCCCATAGCCGACGGTTTCTCCAGCAGGCACTTCACGGACAGCAATGATCTCTGAACTTAACGTCATTGCCGGTTGCAGCTGGTCCGCCACAGCGTTCGACTGTTCGAAAGGTGTCGCACCATAAAGCATGACTCCCGGGCGCAGCCACTGCCGATAAGCTTCTGGCCAGGCCATAACCGCGGCAGAGTTGGACAAACTTGCTGCCAGACCCAGTTCATCTATCAACTTGCTGAAACGTGCCAACTGGACTTCGGTCATGCCATGCTCCGGCTCATCGGAACAGGCAAAATGAGTCATTAGCAACACATCGGATACCGAAGAGCAGTCACGCAATCGCGCCACCATTGCCGGCACGACCTCCGGCTCAAAGCCCAGTCGATGCATCCCGGTATCTACTTTCAGCCAGACAGGAATCGCCTGAGGCAAAGAAGCCTGTTCCAGCCACTCGAGCTGATGCTCCGAATGCAGCGCCGGCCAAAAGCCCTCACGGGCAATCACCGGCAGCTCATCGGCATCGAAGAAACCCTCAAGCAATACAACCGGCTGGGTAATTCCCGCCGCGCGCAGCTCGAGTGCTTCCTCGATACAGGCCACACCAAAGGCATCGACTTCAGCCGCAAGTCTCCGCGCAACGGGGACAGCACCATGTCCATAGGCGTTGGCCTTGACGACAGCAACAGCCCGAGCACCGGGTGCCTGCGCTTTTGCCAGACGGTAGTTATGAACAATCGCATCCAGATGGATGTCAGCACGGACCTTGCGACTCATAGCGTTGCACTAACCTCTGTACTCAGTCCTTGAGGACCATGATGGCGTCAATTTCAATATCCGCGGCCTTGGGCAACTCCTTGACTGCGAAGGCCGCACGTGCCGGATAGGGCTCATCAAAGTAGCGTGCCATCACTTCGTTGACCTGCGGGAAGAACCCCATGTCAGACAGCAGGATGGTCAACTTGACGCACTCACCCAAAGAACCGCCTGCTTCTTCGGCAATTGCCTTGAGGTTTTCGAAAACACGCACCGCCTGAGCTTCAAAGGACACGGTTACCATCTCCATGGTGGCAGGGTCCAGCGGAATCTGGCCAGAGATGTATACAGTGTTGCCAGCCTTGACCGCCTGGGAGTAGGTACCGATAGCCGCTGGAGCCTTGTCGGTTTTGATGATGCTTCGATTGGACATTCTGTTATTCCTGATCTCAAATTTATGTTGGGTGACACACTATGGTGCAGTGCCACCACCTTGCCAAGAAAACGCTATATTGCTCAGCGATTATAACGGCTTATCGCCAGACCTTCGGTATCAATCGCAGGTGTCTTGCCACAGATGATGTCGCTGATGTAGCGCGCTGAGCCCATCGACATGGTCCAGCCCAATGTGCCGTGACCGGTATTCAAGTACAGGCCCTTATAGGACGTAGCGCCCAGGATCGGCGTACCATCCGGTGTCATGGGGCGCAAACCGGTCCACAGTTCAACTGCAGAGGGGTCACCGCTGCCGGGAAACAGGTCATTGACCACAAATTCCACATTGGCACGACGACTCTCCGGTGTCGACAGATCAAAGCCGGTCAGCTCGGCAGTGCCACCAACACGTATACGATCGCCCAGACGGCTTACCGCAACCTTGTAGGTCTCGTCCATGACCGTGGACTCAGGTGCACGACTGGCATCTGTAATCGGTATCGTCAGAGAGAATCCTTTAACCGGATAGATCGGGGCCTTGATACCGAGAGGCGACAGCAGTTCAGGACTGTAGCTGCCAAGGGCAACGAGGTAGGCGTCACCGCGAATCAGCCCCGTATCGGTCTCGACACCAACAATCCTGTCCTGCTCAACGTTCAGCTTGCGAATTTCGGTATTGAAACGGAATTCCACCCCCAGGTTGCGACAGCGCTCAGCCAGGCTCTGGGTAAACATGAAGCAGTCACCGGTTTCATCCCCCGGCAGGCGCAAACCACCCACCAGCTTATCGCGCACATGCTGAAGCGCCGGTTCATGCTGAATGATTTCCTCAACACTGAGCGATTCATAGCGAACACCGCAGGACTCAAGGATACGGATATCATCGGCCGATGCTTCCAACTGTTTTTCAGAACGAAACAGCTGAATCAGCCCTTTGGCACGATTGTCATATTCAATCCCGGTTTCCTTACGCAGCTCAATCAGGCAGTCACGGCTGTATTCGGCGATTCGCAGCATGCGTGACTTATTGCGCGCATAGGCTTTTTGAGTGCAGTTACCCAGCATCTTGCTCAACCAGCCCAGCATGACCGGATCCAGTCTCGGTGCCACTCGCAAAGGAGCCAAATCCTGCATCATCCACTTGATCGCTTTCAATGGCACTCCTGGCGCAGCCCAGGGCGCAGAATACCCCGGAGATATCTGACCGGCATTCGCAAAACTAGTTTCCATCGCAGGCTCAGGCTGGCGATCAACCACCACCACTTCATGCCCCTCTTGCGCCAGGTACCAGGCGGAGGTTACCCCGATCACACCACTTCCAAGAATGACAATACGCATAACAGCACCTTGCATGACATATCCAAAAGATAACGCTATTCTTATGCAAAAAATGCAAAATTAATTACTGTATTTTTATATTTATTTAGTAATTATTTCTGTTTATTTTCAGAAAACACCAGAAGCTCCGCGCACGATTGCCGCAAGCATTAAATAGTCTTTAGACGGAAAACCGCGCCAATCGCAAAACGAATTCAGACGTCATAACAGCGCCATGACTGAGCGAGAAGGCATTCAGGAACAGAGAACAGAGAACAGAGAACAGAGAACAGAGAACAGAGAACAGAGAACAGAGAACAGAGAACAGAGAACAGAGAACAGAGAACAGAGAACAGAGAAAGCGTGGAGGGAGTGGCCCTATTAAGCTACATCAGATGGCCCCCACCTTACTGACATAGCCGTTCAGGCCATAGAAACGGAATCAATCAGTTCCGCTTTTTCCGAATATAGGGAACCGGAAATCGAAAATCAAGAAAAAACTTCCCTTCCTACCAGAATCTCTTCGATCCTCTCACGGATGCGCTGGAAAGGAATTGGTTTGGGCAAGACCTCAATGCCGGAGCTGAACCCATCAAGCCTGCGCTGCACCTGGTCCCGATTCAGGGCAGTCACAACGATCAGATGCATCTGGTCCAACATACCCTGCTGCTCCAGTGCTTTAACAATATTGAAACCATCGATATTGGGGAGATTGATATCCAGCACCAACAGCTCCGGATCGAACTGCCCCAGTTCCAGCAACCCCTGGTAACCGTCCGTTGCCTGCTTCAGTTCAATGGGCAATCCCCAGTTGCGAAACGTCATGGCATAGAGGCGCTGCAAACTGGCCTCATCTTCAATCACCTGCACCCGTACACGGGTATCGTCCACTCCAGCCTGCTGACCAACACCCTCAGAGGACTGAGTCAGCCCCAGCACGGAATCGGAGCTGCGCATGCGCTCCCCGGATGAGACGTTATCGCGATTCTTGAGTTCTCCCGGACGCAAGGAGCCACTTCGAATATCAGCAGCCAAGGCTTCAATGGCACTCTGACTGAAACGACGATGCCCACCAGGTGTTTTCCAGCTTTGCAAAATGCCCGAGTCAGCCCATAACTGCACGGTACGAGGCGTCACCCCCAACAGCTCAGCGGCCTTGCGACTGGTACAAAGATCTTGATTCGACACCTGCGACACTCTCCTTGGCTCCAGCCACTTATGTTAATCCTTCGCTCAACTTTTGCAAAAGACAAATCCACCAGTAAATAAGAAAAATCCAGTGAAATCAACGGGGCAGAATAATATTAATTATGTTATAAAATAACAAAAGGAGTCTACATACATCATGAATACCGCTGCCCACACCCTGCCTGACATTGCCCATCAAACCCAATCCGATCAAGCACATACACTGGACTGGGTCGGCATGAGCGGCATCGACCTGCCGTTACAGTTCCAGACTGACACACTGCACTCAGTGACTGCAAAGGTCGATATTCATGTGGATTTGTGTGAACCCCATCACCGTGGCATTCACATGTCTCGTCTCTATCTTGCACTTCAGGACACGCTCTCCAGCGCCCTGCTCAACCGTTTGAGCCTTGAAAAGGTTCTCACCCAGGCACTGACCAGCCACAAGGACACGAGCCGAACCGCCGCTGTCAGGATCCAATTTGACCTTCCCATACAGCGACGCGCCCTTAAGAGCAGCTTCACTGGCTGGAAGTCTTACCCCGTCATTATTGATGCCCGACTTCGTTCACAGCAGCTGACTGTTGAGCTGGCAGTCGACATTCCTTACTCCTCGACCTGCCCCTGTTCTTCGGCACTTTCACGCCAGTTGCTGCAACAGGCCTTCAGGCAGGATTTCTCATCACTGGCAGAGCTCTCTGTTGAACAGATAAGTCAATGGCTTGAACAGCATGGCAGTCTGGCCACTCCTCACAGCCAGCGCAGCACTGCAAGGATCAGGGTCAGACTGCAACCTCAGAACTGGCTTGAGCTTCCTCTGAAAAGTCTGATCGACAGTGCCGAAACCGCTTTACAGACCGCGGTGCAAACTGCTGTAAAGCGCGAGGATGAACAGGCATTTGCCGCTCTGAACGGAAGCAACCAGATGTTCTGCGAGGATGCGGCCAGACGCCTCAAGCAGTCACTGCTGGCCGATGAGTATTGGTACGACTTCTGGGTTCGGGTTGAGCACCATGAAAGCCTTCACGCTCATGATGCGGTTGCCATTTGCACCAAAGGACTGCCAGACGGGTTTACACCGCTTTTGTTGCGCTGATATGCGCATGGCGCCAGTCCTGTATAATGACGCTGGATTCATCGGGGAAAGACAGATGCAGCGTTTGGATATTCTTCTGGTCGAACTGGGTTTGGCCGATACACGTACACGCGCCCAGCGACTGATCAAGGATGGCCGCGTTCAGGCCAGGCTCGGTCAGTGGCAAACGCTCAACAAACCTGGCTTCAAGCTGGCTGAAGACACCCCATTAAAAGTGGAATCTCGCGAAGAAGATCACTTTGTTTCTCGTGGCGCCCTCAAACTCCAGCACATCATCAAGGCCCTGTCCTTGAACGCTGAAGGGCTGACCGCCATTGATGTCGGCCAGTCCACCGGCGGCTTCACCGACTGTCTGCTGCAATCCGGCGCTTCACGAGTCGTCGGCATAGAGGTGGGCCATGACCAGCTACACCCCTCTCTGCGAAGCAATGAGCGCGTTATCTGCCTGGAGGGCTACAACGCTCGCGAGCTCGGTGCCGATTTGCGAGACTACACACCTGATTCTCAAGGCTTTGACCTGGCAGTAATGGATGTATCTTTTATCTCCCAGCGCCTTATTCTGCCCTCACTGGCTCCACTGATCCGCTCTGGCGGCTGGCTGCTGACGCTGGTCAAGCCCCAGTTTGAGGTCGGCCCGCAACATATCGGCAAAGGAGGCATTGTTCGCGATGAAGCGCTGTATCAGCAGGTTCGAACAGCGATAGAAGCCTGCTGCCTGGAACAGGGGCTACAACCACTCTACTGGGACGAAAGCCCGATCAAGGGAGGTGACGGCAACCGAGAATTTCTCCTGGGGGCACGCCAACCCTGATACTCTCGCAGTAATCTTCTTGCGCCAAACTCTTTGCTCCAGCACACTGAAAAGCGGAATCTCTTGAAGAGGATTGAGAATGCGCATCGAAGATATGCATCTGGTCACCCGCAACCTCGAGCATAATGATTACCCAAGGCTCCAGGCATTGATGGATCAGGTTTACGAGGACATCGGTGGCGCCTGGCCAGAACACACAGTCAGCAAGCTGATTGACGATTTCCCCGAAGGTCAGATCTGCGTCTTCGACGGCGAAGAGCTGGCCGGTATCGCCTTGACCGTCCAGGTTCGCTATGACCGTTTCAGCAACCCCCACTCTTACGACGACCTGATCGGCAAACGCATGACCATCCTTAATGACCCCGAGGGCGATGCCCTCTACGGCCTGGATGTGCTCATTCACCCGGACTACCGTGGCTTCCGCTTGGGACGCCGCCTGTACGAAGCCCGCAAGGAGCTGTGTCGACAGTACAACCTCAGAGCCATACTGGCCGGTGGACGCATTCCCAACTACTACAAGCACGCCAAGGAGCTGACCGCCAGTGAATATATCGGCAAGGTCCGCCAGCGTGAAATCTACGACCCCATTCTGACTTTCCAGTTATCCAATAACTTTCAGGTTAAGCGCCTGCTGGGCAGCTACCTCCCTGAAGACGCTAAATCCAAGGGCTACGCCACCCTGCTGGAATGGAACAACATTCTGTTCGAGCCTGAGGAAACGGTGATCAGCAGCCGCCCGAGCCGAGTCAGAATAGGCGCCATTCAATGGCAAATGCGCGAAGTAGAATCAGTTGAAGAGCTTCTGAAGCAAGTGGAGTACTTCGTTGACACCCTGTCTGAATACCAGAGCGACTTCGCCCTCTTCCCCGAGTTTTTCAACGCGCCACTGATGGGGCTCACCGACCAGACCAACCAGACCAGTGCTATTCGTTTCCTCGCCGGCTTTACCGAGCGCTTCCGCAATGAAATGTCCCACTTTGCGGTCAGCTACAACATCAACATCGTCACCGGTTCCATGCCGCTGCTCGAAGGCGATAACCTCTTCAACGTCAGCTATCTGTGCCGCCGCGATGGCACGGTTGAAGAGCAGCGAAAACTCCACATCACTCCGCATGAACGGCGCGACTGGGTGATCAAGGGAGGCAACCAGCTTAGAGTGTTCGAAACCGATGCTGGCCGAGTCGGCATCCTGATCTGCTACGACGTTGAATTTCCAGAACTTGCACGCCTGCTGTCGGATCAGGACATGGACATTCTGTTTGTACCGTTCTGGACAGACACCAAGAACGGCTACCTCCGAGTGCGTCACTGCGCGCAGGCACGCGCTATCGAAAATGAATGCTACACGGTCATTTGCGGCAGCGTCGGCAACCTGCCTTCGGTCGAGAGCCTGGATGTACAGTATGCTCAGTCCGCGGTCTTTTCGCCTTCGGACTTCGCCTTTCCGCACGACGCCGTAATGTCGGAAACCACACCCAACACCGAGATGATCATGTTCTCGGACCTGGATCTGGACCAAATCCGCGTGATCCGGAACGAAGGCTCTGTCACCAACCTCAAGGACCGACGCAAAGACCTGTATCGGCTCAAATGGCGTCACGAGCTATGAAACAAACTTTATCGGGACATTCCCGGGCTGTGCCCCCACCAGGAATACTCTAGAGCGGTCAGCAAAAAACCCGCCGGGCCATAGGCCGGGCGGGTAAAAAGCAGGAGGTTGTCCCCGGTCACCCCGGGGCAAATATCAGTCGGCCTGACGGCGCAGGAACGCCGGGATGTCCAGAAAGTCCATATCATCGGTTCCGGTTTTCTTGACCACCGCGGCTTCGGCCACCGGTTCGGATTTACCTTCTACCGCAACCGCACGCGGCTTGTCTTCAGGCTGACGATTACGCAGTACTGTCGGCAGTTCCAGCTGGCTGAAGTCAGTAGTTGGAGCCGACTGACGCGGAGAAGCAGAAGCTGTCGTACCACCGTTGACCACACGAGACTCGGCAGCATGTGCACGTGCCAGACCGGTGGCGACCACGGTCACCTTCAGCTCATCGGTCAGTTCCGGATCAATAACGGTACCCACGACCACAGTGGCATCTTCGTGGGCATACTCTTCAACCAGATCACCCACTTCAGAGAACTCACCAAGGCTCAGGTCCAGGCCTGCCGTGATGTTGACCAGCACACCACTGGCACCCTTGAGATCGATGTCTTCCAGCAGCGGGCTGTTGATCGCCGCCTCGGCCGCTTCACGAGCACGGTTCTCACCACGAGCAACACCTGTGCCCATCATCGCCATGCCCATCTCGGACATCACGGTACGCACGTCAGCAAAGTCAACGTTGATCATACCCGGGCGGATAATCAGGTCAGCGATACCCTGAACAGCACCCTTAAGCACGTCATTGGCAGTACCGAAAGCACTTACCAGACTGCAGTTTTTGCCCAGTACGGGCAGCAGTTTTTCGTTCGGGATGATGATCAGCGAATCCACATGCTCCTGCAGCTCACGAATCCCCTCTTCAGCCACCTTCTTGCGGCGACGGCCTTCGAACGGGAACGGCTTGGTCACCACCGCTACGGTCAGGATACCCAGCTCCTTGGCCACTTCTGCAACGATAGGCGCCGCACCTGTACCGGTACCACCACCCATGCCTGCAGTAATGAAGACCATATCAGCACCCGACAGCGCCGAAGCGATACGCTCACGGTCCTCGATCGCCGCCTGACGACCAATTTCCGGATTGGCACCTGCTCCCAGCCCTTTGGTCAGCTCACCACCGATGTGCAGAGCTGTCTTGGCCACCATGTTGTTAAGCGCCTGAGCGTCCGTATTGGCGCAGATGAACTCGACTCCCTCCAGATCCGTGCTCACCATGTGATTAACGGCATTACCACCGCCACCACCAACACCCACGACTTTAATTACAGCGCTCTGCGGTACACTATCGACGAGTTCAAACATTTTTAGCCCCTCTCCTGCAAGGATCCCACTCTTGGGTGGCAGGTATCCTTTAATACTCAATAGTTACCCTGCAGCCAGTTTTTGAATCTGACCAGCAGGTTATCTCGGCTCACCGCTACCGGCGCAGCCTCGACAAAGTCATTTCGTTCAGTGATTGATCCAACAGGCTCAAGATCCTGCCGAGCATAATGCAGCAACCCTATACCGGTCGCATAAATTGGATTACTCAGCTGTTCTTCCATGCCACGCACCCCCTGCGGTCGGGCCAGGCGAACCGGCATATGGAAGATCTCTTCGGCCAGCTCGACCGCCCCTTCCATCTTGGAGGTTCCACCGGTCAGCACGATACCCGCCGCCACGAGGTCCTCAAAACCGCTTCGACGCAACTCGGCCTGCACCAAAGAGAACAGTTCCTCGTAACGCGGCTCCACCACCTCAGCAAGCGCCTGGCGGGACAGGTTTCGCGCCGGACGGTCGCCCACACTGGGCACCTTGATCATTTCATCCGCATGAGCAAGCTGGGCCAGTGCGCAAGCGTATTTCATCTTGATTTGTTCGGCATGCTGCGTAGGCGTACGCAACGCCATCGCAATATCACTGGTCACCTGATCACCGGCAATCGGGATCACCGCGGTATGCCGAATCGCCCCACCCGTAAATACGGCGATATCGGTCGTACCGCCGCCGATATCGACCATGCAGACGCCCAGGTCCTTTTCATCCTCAGTCAGCACGGCGTAGCTTGATGCCAACTGCTCAAGCACAACAGCATCGACCTCCAAACCGCAGCGACGCACACATTTTTCCAGGTTCTGGATCGCGTTCGTTGCTCCCGTCACCAGATGAGCGCGTGCCTCGAGACGAACGCAGGACATTCCAAGAGGTTCCTTGATCCCCTCCTGATTATCGATCACATATTCCTGAGGCAGAATGTGCAGTATTTTCTGGTCAGCCGGAATGGCCACAGCACGCGCAGCATCAATCACTCGCTCCAGGTCATAGTCAGAGACTTCGCGATCACGCACCGCAACAATGCCGTGGGAGTTGTAGCTGCCGATGTGACTGCCGGCGATACCCACGGTCACACCGTGGATCTTGCACCCGGCCATGAGTTCGGCCTCTTCTACCGCTCTCTGGATCGAGGTCACCGTAGACTCAATATTGACCACCACCCCTCGCTTCAGCCCGCGCGACGGGTGAGAACCGACACCGATTATTTCGATCGTACCCTGCGGCGTCTGTTCACCGACCAGGCACACCACTTTAGAGGTGCCGATATCGAGTGCGACGATCATGTTATGTGTTGTCACCGGTTATCCCTGTCTGAGCCTGCAAAAGGGCAAATACCATGCAGATTATACGCAAAAACCGGGCCAGATTATTTCCCCACCGGAATGCATATTGATTAATACTAAGTATCGCCGCTACATGGTCAAAAAATCAACAATCAATTACCCGTATATATCGGCAACCTTTTGCCGCAATTTAGCTTTTTTCTTTAATTTTCAGTCAGATATTTTGCCAAGGACTGCATGTTTTTGCCGCCCACGGCAGCAAAAGAATCAGTCCCGTACATTTTCATGCTGCAAGACCAGATCCTGAATAACGATGATTGATCATTTTTTTATTTTGATTAGACGCGAATAAATCAAAATTAGATATTGATTTTAACGATCGATTTTAGTTTTTCTGAACTTTCACGTTGCGCTCACACAGGCTGGCCGAAACTGTACAGATCGTGCTTTTCGGGACAAAACCATGACAAAAAAATGTTCAGCACCCGCACTCCGTATATGGCCTACTGCTCTGCACCCTGTTTCAATGAGTGTCTGCATCACCTTGATGCTTTGTCTGTTCTACAATGAGCCTCTCTGGCAGTTGATCCTTGATCAACCGTACGAATCGGTAACAGACCGCTGGCTCTTTGCGACTGCCTTCCTGAGCTTTCTCGCAGCCGTGATACAGCTTTTTATCGGGTCTATGGCCTGGCCAAGGCTGGTCAAACCTCTGGCCATTTTTCTGCTGCTCAGTGCTGCCGCTGTCAATTACTTCATGGAAAGCTACGGCATCCTGATTGACAAGAGCATGGTACAAAATCTGTTCGAAACCGACGCTGCTGAAGCCTCTGATCTAATCAGCACTGAGCTTGTCAGCCATCTGCTGTTCAAAGGACTCTTGCCAGCCGTGATCGTAATGCTGGTTCCGATCAGACGAACCACCCTCAAATCCCAGCTCACCGCTCAGGGCCTGAGTCTGCTGTTTTGCATCACGTTGATCGGTCTCAATACTGCTCTGCTGTACAAGGATTACTCATCCCTGTTTCGCAACCATCGGGAAATTCGCAACCTGGCAGTACCATCGAACTACCTTTATTACAGCGCACGTTATCTCGCCGGTGCTTATGACCCTGTTAGCCGACCATTTCAGCCGCTGGGAATGGATGCCGTCCAACGCGTTGAGACAGGCCGTCAGAAGCCCGACCTGCTGATTGTGGTACTGGGAGAAACCGCTCGAAGCCAAAACTTTTCCCTGAACGGTTATGCCCGCCCCACCAACCCGGAGCTGGAAGCGCGCTCCGTGGTCAGCTTCCGAAACGTCGAAGCCTGCGGCACCAGCACAGCCATCTCCGTTCCCTGCATGTTTTCACTGCTGGGCCGCGCGCACTATGAAGCACAAACGGCCAGCCATCAGAGCAACGTACTGGATGTACTTCAGCAAGCGGGCATCAACGTGCTTTGGCGAGACAACAATTCCGGCTGCAAGGGCGTTTGTGAGCGGGTCCCCCATGAAAGCACCCAACAACTCATTCCCGAACATGACTGTGATACTGAAGAATGCTTCGACGAACAACTTCTTGAAGGCCTCGACAAGTGGCTTGATCAGCAATCAGGTTCCACGATGGTCGTGTTGCACCAGAAAGGAAGTCACGGGCCTTCCTATTACAAACGCATACCCAAGGGTTATGAGACCTTTACTCCCGTGTGCACCAGTAATCAGTTGCAAAGCTGTTCGAAGGAAACCATTACCAACGCTTATGACAACAGTATCCGTTACACCGACCACCTGTTGAGTCAGATCATCGACTTGCTGCAGGATCAGGGGGAGCGCTACACCACAGCGATGGTGTATATCTCGGATCACGGAGAGTCGCTGGGTGAAAACAACCTTTACCTGCACGGCATGCCCTGGTTGATTGCCCCGGAAGAGCAGAAAAAAATCCCCTTGATAACCTGGCTGTCGGATGACTTCCAACAGTCACATCAGCTACCGGTGAGTTGCCTGCAGTCGCATAAGGAACAACCGCTGAGTCATGACTACCTGCCACACTCACTGCTCGGGCTGCTGAACGTCAACACCAGCGTTTATAAACGGGAACTGGATCTGTTCGCAGATTGCAGAGCCGGCAAGAACCGGCTGGCAGGACATGCCGGGACTCTCACGACCCAAGGCAGCTAAAACCGGATTTCGGCCAGAAAATGCCCGTTCGCCGTCTCTGACTGGAAACGGGCACCTGCTTTTGTACACAAGTGCTCAACAATGGACAGACCATAACCGAAGTGGTCAGTATCGAAGTCGTCTGCTCCTTCTTTTTCCGGCAACTGGTTTCGCACCGACAGCCCCTTTCCCGAGGCTCGAACCTCAATGGCTCCCTGCCCATGGTCCTGCGCATTCCGCACCAGGTTATCCAGTACGACCGAAAGCACAAAAGGATGAATCGGCCAAAACCAGTCACCCTCCATACTCAGCACCAGCTGATCACCCAACGCCGGCGTCAGTATTTTCTGCTGTTGCAGTAACCGTTCCAGCTCTGCCCGATTGACCCCACCATGCTCAGCCTTCTGTTCTCTCGATAACCAGAGGAAGGAGTCCGTCAGTTTCTCCATACGCTCCAGAGCGTATGCCATTCGGTCCAGGGCTCGCTGCTGCATTGGTTCTGCATCAGATGCCCCCATTTCCTGCAGCAGTCCCAGAGAGCTGCGCAAGGTCATCAAAGGGGTACGTAACTCATGGCTGGCAAAACGGGTGAAGCTTTGTTCACGCTGGATGAAATTTTGAGTCCGTTGCAAAAGCGCTGCAAACTGCCGACTTAACTCACCCAACTCATCGCTACGCTCTAACGGCTCCAATTGAGGCGACTCGGGGCTGACTCCGACAACGGCCTGCATCAATTGGCGAACCGGCACCGTCTGTTTCCAGATCAACCAGAGCGTCAATCCCATCGCACCAAACGTAAACAGCAGCACACCACCGACGACCACCAAGGCTTCAACCGCCTCTGATTCTTCAGGTGCCACAAGCCGCTCCAGGACTGGCAGATATAGCGCGTACCGTTCACCTGTTTCCGGCTGAACACGCACCAGTACCGTTCCTCCCTGCCCCACCCTGTAAGCACCAGGAGCATCCGGTATTTGCCAACCTTCAACAGGCAAGACATTTCCGCGATATAGCTCCACGCCGGGTATCAACTGAAGTACCTCCGCATCCAGCTGGCCAGACACAACAAGGTCAGCACGTTGCCCTATAAAGCCCTGTAACGCCTCACTCTGCTGATCTTCGATCTGTTCGACATAGTGCCAACCCACCAGCCAATAGAGGCTGGTGAGTACAAGAGTGGAAAAATCGACCGTCAGGATTATTCGACTGGAAAACGTCATTGCAGCTCCTCAGGCAGGGCCAGACAGATCCCCTGCCCGCGGCGGGTATGTATCAGTGCAGAAGAAAAGGGCTTATCCAGCTGCGTCCTCAGCTGATATATCAGTGTTCTCAGAGCATCACTGTCGGGAAGAGCATCCCCCCAAATCGCCTGCTCCAACTCACTCCGGCTGACCACTCTCGGGGCTCGCGCCAACAAGTAGCGCAACAATTGAAAGGCCTGCGGAGTCAAGTTCAACAACTGACCATCACGGTGGGCCTGCTGCAATTCTACGTCGAGCTCAACCGGTCCGTGACGCAGCAGGCGGACGTGTTGGCGAGAGACTCTCTGACTTAACGCCTTAACGCGACACACCAGTTCGTCCATGGCAAACGGCTTGACCAGATAATCGTCGGTACCGGCTTGAAACCCCCGAATTTTATCATCCAGGGTATCCAGTGCCGTCAGCATCAGGACCGGTGTTGTCACGCCCTCTCGACGCAGTTGCTCACAGAGATTCAACCCACTCATTCGCGGCATCATGATATCAAGCACCAGCACATCGTAATGATGCTGACGACACAGGTTGAGAGCCTGAATGCCATCACGGGCACAATCTACCTCAATCCCGCGCCACTGAAGGAAGTCAGCGATACCTTCCTGAACACCAGGGTCATCTTCTGCCAGAAGAACGGTCAGCGCTGTCATCTACTTTCTCCTCGGAGGTACTCGTGCCCGATCATATCCTGGCCTTCAACCGCAACACAGGATGAGGGTTTAGCATCAAGCTTGCCAGCCAGGCACAAACTGACCAGAACCACAGCACTGGCCAGCAGAGGTGCAAGCGACAGATAGGCCAGCTCTCGCCTCCAGCACAACAGCCGCTGCAGCCAGAAACTGACGAGATACAGCAGGATAAAGACAGACACCAGCAGGATACTGAAACGCCTTCCTCCCGTGTGTATCAGGTCTGCCGTCAGCCAATGCTCCTTCAGCAGCCATTGGCCACCCTGCTGATTAAACAGCCATTTTGCCCACCGGTAATCGAGCTGGTAGCTGGCGAGCAGCCACTGCAGGAGCAGAGCGGCTATCAGGACAGGGATAATTGAGCGAGCCCCGCCAATTGACGGGGCACAAGTATTATCTGACATCTGAACTCCCTGGACGCAAAGCCCGAATCTGGCATCAGCGGCGTGAGTTCAGCGTGAAAGCCAATCAGTCCTTGGAGGCTTTCATCAGATGATCGGGCGTAAAGGCGACACAAAAACTTCCCCAGCGACGTCCGTTGACGAATAGCGGTACCGACAGGGAATTCAGAATTTCACCGGTATCCCTGATAAAGGTTTGCAGCAGGAAAGGCGAATCATGGTTGGCACGACGTTTCTCGGCCCGGGTACCATCATAAATGCGGCGATGTCGGCTGACTGCGTTATCGGTTGCGAACTCCCCTGTCATCGGTCGGGACAGACGGCTGATGTGTGCCGGGCAATAGCTGTTCAGGTCAAACGCCGAGGCAAAGAGGAAAGGTTCGTTCTCCTGTTCACAACGATCAAACAGAGGCTGCAACCGACGCTCGAAGCGGTCTACATAGCGAGTATCATATTTTTCCGGTAACTGCCCCGGGTTTGTACGCACATACTTAGTGTCAAACAGGTCCACACCCTCAGCGGCGAGGGCTTCAAGTTCCGTTTCCGTACGCTTGGCCCACTCCTGGGTTGCATGAATCAGCTGTTCAAAGCCGCCATATCCGATCGTGAAGCGAGACAGCAGCTCCTGCATCTCTTCGGTTGCACTATCCAGTTCCTGAGAGTAGCCGGTCGATACAACCATCTCTTCACGAATATCATCGGCCAGTCGCGTGATGTCAGAAACCTGTTCATGACTGCTTTGGTTGGTACAGGAAAGCTCCTCGATCGCCGCACTGATTTCATTCAGCTGACCATTGAGTGCCTCGAAATCCGTGACCAGAGTATTGAAGCGGTTGCTGGTTTCGGCAATGAAGCGATCCGTGTCGCTGACATTCTGCAGGATAACGTCGGCGCCGGTGCGAGTACTGTCAACCAGCGACACCATCTCATTGACCCGGTTATCGATCTCCACCGTTGCCGTGCTGACCTTCTGCGACAGATTCCGCACCTCATCGGCCACAACCGCAAAACCTCGGCCGGCTTCACCCGCACGGGCCGCTTCAACGGAAGCATTCAATGCCAGCAGGTTGGTCTGTTCAGAGAACCCCTGCACCAGAGACAGGATATTGATGATACTGGCCGAGTTGTCTGCCAGCTGTTCCACCACCTGCTGAAACTCACGTACGCGAGCTTCCATCGTCGCCACTTGCTCACTGACCCGTTGCAATTCAGCCGTGGACTCGCGGATCTCATCCAGGTTATGTGAGTTACGCTCAGCGATGTTCTGGGTATGGCCGGCGATATCATCAATGGCGGTCGTGGACTCCTGACTCGCCTGGAAGACCGCCTGCGCCTTGGCTACCTGTTCCTTGGCCGAGTTCTCGGCTTTCAACACGACCTGCTGCAACCGGCTCGCATTCAATGACACCTGCACACTGCGCTGACGGGTATCGGCGATCATCTGCTTCAGACTGCCGGAGAAGTGGTTGTAGCTATGTGCCATCTGAGCAATTTCATCATAGGTTTGCGCCGGCAGAGTGGCGGAGATGTCACCATCCTTGTCCTTAACAGCACTGAGCACCTGGGTCATGCTGTCGATTGGCTTAAGGAACAGGTGGCGCATAAAGAAGAGCGCGAATAACGCCGCCGCAAGCGTAATCACCAGCATCACGGCCGATAACCAACCCGTGGTCGTTGCCAGCTCAGTCAGGCGCAATTCCGCTTCAGGAATAGTATTCAACAGGCGGTTGAGTTCCTGCATTGAACTGAACAGCCAGTAGTTCAACCCGATCAGCACGAGGCTGGGAAAGATCAGGAAAAGGACATTTCCGAGTATTTTGCGGGTCAGTGTATTAAAGAAGGTTTTTTCAATACGCCGGTAGAGAGTCATAAAGGCACACTCTTTTATTGTTATCGTGCAACGGGTCTGTCGCCCATGCTTGAGCAAAAAAGAGTAATGCTGATTACGATCACTGACAACCCAAAAGTGACACAGTTTCTGATTAAAGGTGTAACGTTTTGTAAAGGCTTGTATCAGCGATAGGAATAACTGACCGGCGACTCTGTCATCAGCTCTGGGCGGGCTGCAAGGTAGTCACGCAGAGAGCGCCCATCGGCGGTAAAGCTGCTGTCGAGAAAGTTGTCGAGTACATCCGCCCCCTGGCTGGCGGCCGCCTGCAGACAAAATCCGAGGTATCGCGGGTTGGGCAAAATATCCTTGCGCCAGAGTGGCCCCTGATAGTATTGCCCGACCCGACGATGATATTCGGCTTCGGTGACGCATTTGTTGAGGCGATAGTCCAGATCGGCGTAGCCGGTACACATTCGACCGACCGTTACCTCGCCGTTGAGATAATGCCGGGTTTCCACTTCCACCCAACGATAGCGATGCTCACGCTCATACAACTGAAGGAAATCCTCCTCAGAGCACTCGAACTGAGCAGCGACAATCTCACAGGCCGGGTCAGGCTCTGTTGAACAGGATGCCAATTCAAGGCTGTCAGGCGATTCGCCATGCCGGCTGATAAAAACAATCCCCACCTTGTCGAAGACCCGGCGATAGCCAGGCACTCGCACCAGACGATAGTTTTCCAGTGCCGGTACCGTCTCCCGGGCTGAAACTTCCGACAGTAGCGAACCGAACCCGACAACAGAAATCATGGCGTCACCAGTAGTAGTAAAGAGCGGCAATGGCGGCTATCACCAGCGGCATCATCAGCACCAGCGTTTTGAAATCACCCAACAGTCGTTGAAACAAAACCACATGTATCAGCGGGAAGGTAATGAACAGACAACTGACCGGAATCCACCAGTCCAGATGACGCACCCCGAAAGCCAACGCCCCAATCAGGGTCAAGGCCCCAAGGTTACCCGCCATGATCACCGCCACCAGACCATTGCGACTGTTCATGAAAGCTGGACGCTGATCTTCCGGCAGCTTATTCAGTGCCCCGGCACTCAGCGCTGCAGACATTGACACCAGGCCTGTGGCCAGAAACAGATACAAGGCTTCGTACATGCTTACCCTCCGTTGACTGAAACGCGATTGTACTAGATCCGCCGTGGTTTCGTTATCCACAAATCTGAACCCATGTTCTCGGAGCGCATAAAGATTCCTCTCTGGTCGGTCCAGACACCGACACCTCAACGGCAGGGAGGTAAAGACACCTCCTTAAGTGGTAGAATGCAGTCTTTTATTGCTTGTTTCAGGTCGTACCCAAATGCCCGAATTTCTCGTCGACGAGACCATTGAAGACTACGCATTCGTAAACACCAGTGCTGAACCACCGCTGCTGCAGGAGCTGATCGATCAGACCAACCAGAATATGGGCTGGCCGCAGAAACTGTCAGGCCGACTGGTTGGACGTACACTGAAAATGCTGACGGCGCTGGCTCAGCCCAAAAATGCGCTCGAGATTGGCATGTTCACCGGTTATTCGGCACTCTCCATCGCGGAAGGCATGCCTGAAGACGGAAAACTGATCTGCTGCGAAACCAATCCACGTGCAATCGAGTTTGCCAAGGGCTTTTTCGATCGCAGTGAGCACGGCCACAAGATCGAGGTAATTTTCGGGCGAGCACTCGACACGATCGAGAGCCTCGATATGGAGCTTGACTTCACATTCATCGACGCCGACAAGCGTAACTACCTGAACTACTATGAACGGGTGAAAGAGATGACCCGCCCTGGCGGTTTGATTGTGCTCGACAATGTGCTCTGGTCCGGCAAAGTGGTTCAGCCCGAGTCTGAAATCGATGATATCCTGGTCGAAACCAACCGCCGTATCGCCGCCGATCCTGACGTAGAGAATGTGTTCCTGACCGTTCGGGACGGCCTTAACGTCGTTCGCAAGCTCGGCTAGCGGAAGAAGCCGGGACTCAGGGCCGAGTTCGAGGAGGCTGAATGCGAAAGGGACTGATCGGGCTGCTGTTCCTGCTGCTTGTGCCGGTAGTGCTCTGGCTCACCTTGCCCTGGACCGCTCAATACCTGCTGCAGCAATGGCTGCAGCAGCAAGGTTTCGAGCGCCCTCAGCTGGTCATTCAATACCCGTCCTGGCAGAGACTCCACATCGATCATATCAGTGTCGGCCAGCGCAATGACGGACACCGCCTGCAACTTGAAGCACACAATATCGAGATCCGCTTCCATCCCCTCGCGCTGTTGAGAGGCCAGATCGAAGAACTCAGGATCGAGCAGGCAGAGCTGGGCATTGAGGCCAACGCCTCTGGGCAGGCTCCCAGCCCCCCCCTTCAGCAGACATCTCCTGTTGCGCTGAAGCACTTTCAGCCTGCTCAACTGTTCAATTATGCGCCCTCTAAGCGACTGGTCATTGCACAATTGTTGTTAGGCTACAGCGCCCCTGGACAGCCGCAATGGCAAGCGCGGGGAAACCTGGACCTTGAGCCGGAGCTGCTGCAGGGACGCCTGCAACTGCAGCGCAACCAAACAACACTGGGCTACCTTGACCTGAGTTTGGACCCTGATCTTAATCTGGCCCTGAGCCTGAGCCGGGACAATCGCTATCTGTTGCGCAGCGCCCACCGGCTTACACCTTCACCGCTGCAGCCCTGGCGGCTGCGCTCGGACCTCTTGGTGGATACGGAATATCTCCCGGAATGGCTGGAGCTGATGACACCCGAGCTGCATCACCCGGTAGCAGAGCCCTCGGGGCAAGTGCGGCTCAGCACTCGCCTTAACCTGCCCAACCCGCTGCCCACTGAACCGTCAGCACTGTTAAATGCGCTGGAACTCGAGCTGGAGGGCGAAGCCAGCCTGAACACAGCCAGCGGTCCCGGATTTGCCAGCAGCACAAGCCGGCTGCAGGTATCAGCACATTTGAACAGCGGCATCGTCTCTCTGATGGCTGACAAAGACAGCCAGATCAAAGTCACAGGTATAGAGACATCCAATCTGTCAGTGAACAGTCTGGCACTTCGTCTGACTCAGCCACTACTGGTTGAGGGCCACTGGCTTACTCCCGCCACATGGAAATTCTCGGCAATGGCGTTGGAGATGACTCCCGACGGATTAGCGTTGCCTACCCCTTCAGCCGTGAACCTGGCCCCCTTTCAGGTCCGCATCGACGGCGGCGACGTTGCTCGCCCCGTCTACCCGTTCAACGTCAACCTGCCCCGGATCAGCCTGAAGCCGGAGCAGCAACCGGCTCTCGACCTTGCACTTCAGGCTGAGCTGAAGCTTGATCGAACAGCGAACCGGATCAGCGGAGAGGCCCGTGTGGATAGTCTTCAGCTCCCGCTGCACATGACGCTGGAGGGTTCAGTCGAGCGCGACTTGACCGGGCGCATGGAGTTTCAGCTGCCCACAACCCGAGTACCTGCACTGTACAAGGCCCTTCAGCCCTGGTTACCCGGCGACCTTTCTCCCTTGAGCATACAGCAAGGGACACTCAGCGGCCGGGGTAACATACAGTTCTCTGACAACGGCTGGTCGCTGGAGGCGAAACCCGCCATTCGACGGTTGAATCTCATCTGGGATGAACATACCCGGGTCATTGATGTCGACCTGAGTCAGCACCTGAGGCTGAGTTCCACAGGCCAACTGCGCAGCAACGGCCGACTGGAGGTCGATCATACGGACAGCGGCATCAGGGTATTCGGTCCTCGGCTCGACTTCGACTTTAGCCTTCCCACCAAAGGCTCTCCCAGGCTCAGCCTTTCCTCATTCAGTCTTTCGGCTCTGGATGGCATCATCGCGGTGCCACCGCTGAGCTTTAATCCACTCCACCCGGAGATCCAGGCTCGCATCGCCGTATCCGCGCTGGAACTCGAGCGTATGCTTGAGCTCTATCCGCAGGAAGGGCTCTATGGCAGCGGCGTGCTCGGCGGCGCTCTGCCGATCCAGATCGAAGGCAACCGCTTGACCATTCGCAACGGCCAGCTGATCAGTGGCGGTGAAGGCGGTGTTATCCGCTATCAACCCACTCCGGAAGTCACCCTGATGGGGCAACAGAATCCGGGCATTCAGCTGGCGCTGGACGCACTGACCGACCTCCGCTTCGAACTGCTGGACCTGACACTGGACTATGCTCCCAGCGGAGATGCCATCATGCGGGCAAGGCTCAAGGGCTATAACCCCGAATGGCAGCAGGGACGCCCGGTCGACCTGAACCTCAATATCGAAGAAAACCTGCTCGATCTGCTGAGAACGCTGCGCCTGACGGATAATGTTACCGATGCCATTGACCGCCGCTTCAAGCGCTGACAGCTTGCTGTCGCAGGACTGTTGGTTCGACTGGCGTTCAGCTAAGCTGAGGTTGAATGGAACCTGGACTCCTGGCCAGCGTCCTAATAATACAGGCTGGAATTTCACCTCATAACCGAATAAGGAAGAACGATGCGCGCTCGTCAACTTTCTCCATTGCTCTGTGCGCTGGCATTGCTGGCAGCCGGATGCACTCCAACGGTTCAGGTGGCGGCTCCCTCAGAGCCGATCACCATCAATCTGAATGTCAAAATCAAGCATGAGATCCTGGTCAAGGTCGACAAGGAAATCGACGACATGCTTGACGAAAACAGCGAACTTTTCTGAGGCCCCGACATGACTTTCAAGACCTCTCGCACTCTGGTCGCAACACTTTTCACACTGCTGCTCAGCCTTCCTGCATACGCGATCTCTCTGGACGATGCCAAGTCGCAGGGTTTGGTCGGTGAACGAAGCACCGGATATCTTGGCATTGTTACCGCTTCACCCTCCGCTGACGTCAAGCAACTGGTCCAGCAAGTCAATAACAAACGCCGCGCGCTCTATCAGCAGAAAGCCGGTAAGGCCGGAGTTTCTCTGGAAATCATGGAACTGCGTACCGGTGAACGTCTGCAGCAAATGACGCCTGCGGGTGAATACATTCAGGATGCCAACGGTCGCTGGGTCCGCAAGTGAAGCCAGGATCTCTTCCAGGTTATCTCAGCCTGTTGCTGCTGGTGGCTCTGGCACCTGCCGCACAGGCGGAAGAGATCGATAAAAGCTGGACCGCCAACTTCTATTTTGAGAACGACCTGTTCAGTGATACCGACCAGCAGTACACCAACGGCATCCGTCTTTCCTGGGTATCGCCAGAGATTGACAGCTTCATCGATGACCCATTACTGCCTGACTGGCTTCGCTCGGCCAACCGTCTGCTCTCTCCACTGGACCCCGAACCTGTCAGCCTGGGCGACGACGTCAGTCGGCGACTGATCTTCACTCTGGGACAGCAGATGCTGACGCCCGATGACCGTGACCGTACGACACTTGACCCAAATGACCGCCCCTATGCCGGCTGGCTGTATGCCGGTTTCGGTTACCATACACAGACCCGTTCCAGAATGAACTCATTTGAGGTCAACCTGGGCGTAATCGGACCCGCCTCGCTGGCTCAAGAAGCGCAGGATTTTATTCATGATCTGCGCGGTTTTGAGAAATTCAAGGGCTGGGACAATCAGCTCGAAAACGAGCTTGGCCTGCAACTGGTGTATGAACACAAGTACCGCTGGATGAACCAGCCCTTGATCCATGGCTGGGAACACGACTCGATTTTGCACGGCGGTGGCAGCCTCGGGAACGTCGCCACTTACCTGAACGCCGGCATCGAATACCGCATCGGCAAACACCTGCCCCAGGACTTTGGCACCTCGGCGCTAAGACCCGGTGGCGACAACAGCGTTCCTGGCAGAGGCGACCCGCGTTTCAGCCACCAATGGGGCATCCATGCTTTTGTTTCGCTCGACGGTCGCTATGTCATGCAGGATATTTTTCTGGACGGCAACACCTTTCGCGACAGCCACAGCGTTGACCGCAATCCCTGGGTTGCAGACGCCGCATTCGGTGTCGCCGCCACCTGGGACCGCTGGAAGCTGTCTTACGCTCGCATCTATCGTACTCGCCAATTCCAGCAGCAGGATGGCAGCCATACGTTCGGTTCCCTGACAATCTCATACACTATGTAAGCTTTTCGCGAAAATCGGCTGACGCCGGCAGCGCAGGTTGCTAAACTTCTGTTTTAAATCTGCGACTTTACTTGTATCCCATGATCAAGACTTCCCTCAGTCTGCTGCTGGTTGATGACAGCCGTATCGCCCGTTTGAGCCTCAAGCGCCAAATTCAGTCACTTGCACTGGATATCACGCTGCTGGAAGCGGACTCGGCCGACTCGGCAGAGGCGTTGCTGGCATCCAATGACACGCCCGACTTTGCCCTGATCGACTTCAACATGCCAGGCCGTGATGGACTTGAGCTGGCCGAACGTATCAAGCAGAGCTATCCGCAAGTCCGCATGGCGCTGGTTACCGCCAATATCCAGGATGCACTGGCCCAGCGCGCCAAAGAGATGGGGCTTGCCTTTCTGCCCAAACCCACCACTGCCGAACAGCTGGGCACCTTTATTCAGCAGGATTAATATGGATCTTTTCAGCGCTGACGAACACGACCTGATTGTCGAATTAATGAATCTGGGTGTCGGCCGCGCCGCCCATGCCCTCTCCCAGCTGGTCAGTGACGAGGTGCTGCTTTCAGTACCCAGATTGGAGTTCATCTCGGTACCCGAGGCGCAGAAGGCTTTCCACAAGGATTTGCCGCCGTTTCTGGCCGGCGTAATGCAAAGCTTTGAAGGCTTCATTAATGGTCGAGCTGCGCTGCTGTTTCCCGAAGCGCGTAGTCTGGAGCTGGTCAACGCCATGATCGGCGAAGAACTTACCGCTGACGAAATCACCGAACTGGAACACGAAACCCTCGCCGAGCTGGGCAACATCCTGCTCAACCACTGCCTGGCGACACTGGCCAACCAGCTGCACGAGCAGATCAGGACCGATATACCCCGAGCCTTCAGCATCAGTGCTGAAGAGTTGTCCGGCACATTGAACCTGAACCAGGGAAATCCCGAAAACACCCTGGTCATGCTGGTACAAATCGACTTCAGCCTGCGTAACAGTGCGCTGCGAGGCTACCTTGCCTTTATCATCGACTTGCATTCTGCCGACACCTTTGTGAGTGCCCTGAGGTCCTATCTTGCTGAGCTCCTCTGAATCATCCGGTTTCTGCCTGACCGAAATCCTTGATAACCTGGACTGCACAGAGCTGCTGCACAGCCTCGATGGAGGTGTTCTGCTGCTTGATGCCGAGTGCCGTATCATTTTCTGTAACCGCTGGTTCTCGCGCCACACAGGCTTTGCCGAAAGCTCGATGCTGGGGCAAACCCTGAATCAGTTGTTCCCCGGACAGCTGCCTGCTCCTCTTCTGGACGCAATAGAAACAGCCTGTTATCAGCGGATGGGACGTATCCTGTCCTACCAGCTGCACAAGCGCCTGCTGCCCTTGCACCGGCGTACGCCCAGTGGTGAATTACAGCCTCTGCGACAATCCATTTTGATCAAGCCGTTGAGCCAAAGCGAATTAACGCTGGTGCAGTGTCTGGATATCACCAATGCGGTCAAGCGAGAGCAGCACCTGCGCGCTGGCGAACGAATCTTGAAACTGGAGCGTCGCGTTCTGGAGCTGATCGCGACCGGTGATTCGCTCGATATGGCACTGGACGAAATCTGCAGTACAGTCGAGCAATTGATTCCTCATACGGCAACCGCCGTCATGCTGCTGGATGAAACGCGCAACCTGCTGACCATCAAGAGTGCCCCCAGTCTACCGGCCAGTTTCAATGGCCGAGAAAAAGGCTTGATGCTCAGCGGCACACCGACCACCTGCACTCAAGCCGTTCAGCTGCGAAGCCTGGCGGTCACACCCGATGTCCAACAGGATGACAGCTGGCAGTACTGGTCCGATACCGCCAGAGAGTTGCACATTGCCGCCTGCTGGGCGCAGCCGATCATTGCCGCCTACGACGAAGTCGTCGGGGTTTTTGCCTGCTACCCTCAGACACCCGGCTCTCCCAGCGAGTCCGACCGTCAACTGCTGCAACGCATGGCGCACCTGGCAGCCATTGCCCTTGAACGTCACCGACGCATGGAACGAATTCGCTTTCTGGCCATGCATGACCCCCTTACCGGCCTGCCTAACCGCAGCCTGTTGAACGAGCACCTGGGCCGCAACCTGCGCCGCGCTCAACGTGAAGGCCAGCAGTTTGCACTTATGTTCATTGATCTGGATGGATTCAAACAGATCAATGATCAACATGGACACGATGCCGGGGACGACCTGCTGTCGGTGCTGGCGGGACGCATGACCCAGCAGCTGAGAGGAACGGATACCTGTGCCCGTATTGGTGGTGACGAGTTCGTCGTAATGCTGGAAACCGTCCAGAATCCCGAAAGTGCAGGTCTGGTTGCGACCAAAATCCTCCGCTGCCTGAGCACACCGGTACAGCGAGGTCAGCAAACCCTTCAGGTCTCGGCCTCCATCGGTATCGCCCTCTACCCCCATGACGGTACCAGCGCCGATGCCCTTTTGACGCACGCGGATGATGCCATGTATCAGGCCAAGGCCAACGGCAAAAACTGCTGGAGCCGGGTAACCTGAATTCCCGGATGACGGGCTTTTCCGATGAATCCGGAAACAAAATCGGGGCCATGATGGCCCCGAGTCAGTCATGGCTGCCACAGGCTCAGAAACGTGCGGTCAGGCGCATCCAGCCGGTTCGTCCCGGTTCGTTGACCTGTGCACTGTTACCCAGCGCATCTTCACGGTTCAGATGATAGGCATATGCCTTGTCGAACAGGTTATTCACGCCGGCGGCTAAGGATACGGACGCGTTAAAGTCGTAGCCGGCATTCAGGTTGAGCACACCGTAGCCCGGCGTTTTGCGAACATCCAGCCCGTTACAGCCGCCTGCCAGGCACACCTCATTCTGTTGTGCCGCAATCTCCCAGTCCACACCGGCCTTGAATGCTGCCCGTCGATAATCCAGTGCCAGCGTTGCCGTCAGCGGCGGAATCTGTGACAGATGAGTATTATCATCGCGATTTCTGCCCTTGACCCAGGCGATGCCGTTACTCAGCTGCAGGTTCTCGTTAATCTGCCAGACCAACTCAAAATCCAGGCCATAAAGGTCAGCATCGATGTTCTCGTAATGACTGCCCGTGGCGTTGAGGCTGGCTGTACGGTTAATGTAGTCATCGACCCGGTTGTAGTAGCCAGCCAAAGACCAGCTTAGATCAGCTGTTTCAGAGGCCAACACAAGTTCAAGCTGATGATGTTGTTCCGGATCCAGCGAGGGGTTGCCAATCCAGGTGCTGGTGGCCATGTAACGTTCGGTCGCATCAGCCGTGCGCACACTGCGGGAAACCGTAGACTCAAGACGATACTGCGGGCTGATCCGATGAGTCCAGCTGACAAAGCCACTCAGGTTATGCTCGCGGGTGCTGTCATCGGCATTGGCACCATAACGATCGTTGGGCGTCTGACCCGCCAGCCCCCCACCCGTGAACACCTCATCCGTCCGCCCGGCATCCACACGCACAAGGTCATAGCGCGCTCCGACCTTGAGACGATCACCGCTCGCCATGTAATGGCTGATTTCTCCAAACAATCCCGTCTGCTTGATAGTGACATCCGGCCACTGGATACCGCCCACTGTACCAGCCATCATGCCACCGGCAATCATGGCCGATGCATCACGGCTGTTTTCCTGATGATCCATGCCCCACTGCAGCTCATGACCGGTAATACGGCTGTCGAGCAAGAGACGCCCCCCAGTCGTATCAGAACTGGTCGGTGCTGCCATCATCATCATGGATGGCGTCCGCAGGGAGTAGTTATCCATCAAGTGATTCACGTCACTGCGGTATACCTCTGCACGTACTCGCTCGACAAAGCCACCGCTGGTGCTGTGATCGAGTTTCAAACGCCAGGTATCGGAATCACTGTAGGGAGAGTCCATGCCGGCGCCCGGGAAGAGCACATCGTCCTCGCTCACCTGATCGTAACTCGCCTCCAGCCAGGTTCGGTCAGCCAGTCTGAAGCCCGCCAGCAAAGCATTGCTTTCAGTTTGGTAGGAGGAACGCACTACATCACCATTACCGTCGTCATAGTTACCGGCGTCGCTTGTCTCTGTTATGAAGCGTACATACCCTCGCTCACTGCCGGTCGCCAGATCTGCTGACAGGTTGGCAGTATCACTGTTGCCGATATAGGCGGCTGATATCTGGCCTCGATAGGGCTTGTCTGAATCGAATACCGGGCGTTCACGTTCAAACAGCAGGGTGCCACCGCTCCCCCCCGGACCATGGATCACACTGCGGTTGCCCTTGATGACAGTCACCCGATCATAACTCTCGGCAGCGGTATAAGTGGTCGGCGGGTCCATGCGATTGGGGCAGCCACCGTACAGATAGGCGCCATCGAGAATAATGTTCAGCTGGTTCTGTTTTTGTCCCCGAACCACCGGATCAATGCCACGGCCTCCCATGCGGGAGCCTGACACACCGGTGATGGTCCGCAAAAGATCACCGCCGTCACTGGCGGGAGCAGCCTGCAGTGCTTCGGTATCATCCGAGCTGATTACGGCCGATATCGGCAACGGGCGGGTCACTTCGAGGATATCCTGCGCCATTGCACAGGTTGAAAGTGCGGCAGCAACCGCCAGTGACAATCCTGAATAGCTGAACTTCATGCGTTCTCCCTGTATGAGCTGCAAAACATTTGCCGCTCATTTTAGGGAGGAAGGCCAACCGGGATAATGTGACATGATGTCGCAGACTGCCCTGAGAAGGGGGCGACATGCTCAGGCTTTTGTGGACTGAACGATCAGTTGCGGAATATCAAGCAGGTCAACTTCGCGCTCAACGCCCCCCAGCTTGAACGCTTCCTTTGGCATGCCATAGACCACGCAGCTGGCTTCGTTCTGCCCCAGGGTGGACGCCCCTGCCTGATGCATCTCCAGCAGTCCGCGCGCACCATCATCGCCCATACCGGTCATGATGATGCCCAGTGCATTCGGGCCGGCGGCCCCCGCCACGGACCGAAAGAGCACATCCACCGAGGGCTTGTGCCGGCTGACAACAGGCCCGTCACGCACCTCAACCCGATACTGAGCGCCGCTTCGCCTGAGCATCATGTGCAGGCCTCCAGGCGCGATCAGGGCCTGACCGGGCATCACCCGGTCGTTGTTCTGCGCTTCCTTGACCTTGATCCGGCAGACAGAATCGAGACGTTCCGCAAAGGCACGCGTAAACTGCGCCGGCATGTGTTGCACCACGATGATGCCGGGCGCATCCACCGGAAGTCGCGTCAGTACCTGCTCCAGCGCCTGGGTTCCGCCGGTAGAAGTACCAATGGCCACGACCCGGTCAGTGGTCGCAAAGAGTTTGCCCGCTTGTGTTTTAGGCAATATCGAATCCGCACTGAGCTTGGGCTGCGGCTGGGCTGCGGAGGCTTTTGTGCTGACTTTGCTGTGCGAAAGCCGCGCGACCGAGGCCGCCTTGATCGCCTCGACCATCTGACTGCGTGAGTCCTGCAGGAACTGTTTCAGTCCGGCCTTGGGCTTGGTAATAATCTCGACCGCACCGGCCGCCATCGCCTGCATGGTGGTTTCGGCCCCTCTCTCCGTCAGAGTGGAACAGATCACTACCGGTGTGGGCCGTTCTGCCATCAGCTGCTTGAGAAAGGTGATTCCATCCATGCGAGGCATTTCGATATCCAGAACAATGACGTCAGGCCACTGCTGTTCCATCTTGCGGCGGGCAAATATAGGGTCTGATGCTGTGCCGATCACACGGATACCGGACACGCCATCCAGCTGGGATACCAGTACCTGACGCACCACTGCCGAGTCGTCAACAATCAAAACATTAATCGGCATAACCACCGCTTCTCCTGTACCACCACATCAGTCATCGAAAAACGTGATGCTGCTCTCTTCTGTTCGGGCCTGCTCGCTCAACCTGCGGTCCAGATAGCGCTCTTCTTTCGCCAGGACCTCACGCTTCTGGCTGCCCTCGAGCATTTTCACATAGACAGCAAAGCTGCCACCATGGAAATGCACCTGCCGACCCAGCCGCCCTCCCAGATCCGATGCCACCAGCGGAATGCCTTCGTTGCCGAGGAACTCCTGAACAAATCGGGCGTTCACATCGCCAACCGCAAACTGCCCGCCAGCATGGGTAGACAATACATTGGCGCCACCAAACACTTTAGCCCTGAGTCGATGGCGCTCGGCTCCCTGCTTGAGCAGGCTGTTAATCAGCAATTCCATCGCATGAACACCATAGCGCCCGGCTTCGCTAAGCAGAGGCTGTGACTGATGGCGCAGGCTACGGCTGGCCAGCAGAAAATGATTCATGCCAAAGGCGCCGGAAACAGGGTCGTACAGACAGGCCGCCACACAGGACCCCAGCAACGTCGAAATGACCGTCTCCGGGTCACGGCTGACTTGCACACCACCCGGCATCAGATTGATGCGCTTCATTTCAGCGCTCCCGATGGCCAAGTTTGCGATAGATGGAAGGTCTGATCATCTCCAGCTCAGGCGTAATACCATGCAGGGTTTCCGAATGGCTGGTCAGAATATACCCGCCGGGCTTCAGGTGCCCAATCGCGCGCTTGACCACCTGGTGTTTGGTCGGTTGATCAAAATAGATCATCACGTTGCGGATAAAGATAAGATCAAAGCTGCCAATCGAAGGCAGTTGAGTCGTCAAATTAATCTGCCGCAGTTCAATATTTCGTTTCAGACGTCGATCAATGGCAAAGTTGCCCGCCTGTGCTCCAACTCCCTGCAGGCAGTAACGCCGCAACAAACGCTCGGGAATCGAAACATTGTCCGTCTCAGGGTAGACGCCTCGGCGGGCCTGTTTGAGCATGCGACTGCTGATATCCGAGCCCAGCACCGCCCAGCCATCCATGCCCAGCGCATCGTCCAGTACCATCGCCAGTGTGTACACCTCTTCACCGGATGAGGAAGCCGCACACCAGACACGGCAGAAGTCATACCCCTCTCGCTTGATCAAATCAGCCAGAAAGTCGAAGTGCGCCGGCTCTCGGAAAAAATGCGTTTCATTGGTGGTCAGGTGATCGATCATCACCTGCATCTCTTCAGGGTGCTCGTCCCCTGTCACCAGTTTGAAATACTGGCCGAAACTGCGCAGACCGTAATGCTGGAGACGCCGATTCAACCGCGTTGCCAGCATCACCTTCTTGCGTTCGCTCAGATGGATGCCGGCCTGTTCGTACAGCAGGCGAGCAAAACGCTGAAACTCGACATCGGAAATGGATGCCATTCAGTCAACGCTCACTTCCATAACAGTCGCCGACTCGACATCCTCATGATGCGTCGACAGTTCATCGATGTTCAGCACCTGCGACAGGTCGAGCAGAACAATGAACTTGCCATCAACCTGCGCCATGCTGCGGATGAAGGACTGACGAATTCCGGCACCAAACTCGGGCGCAGGCTGAAAGTGATCAGCCTCGATCTCGACAATCTCGTTGACCTCTTCTGCCAGCATGCCCATCACCTGCCGCTCACCTTCAACCTCAAGCTGAACGACCAGGATCACCGTACGACGATCCACTTGCGTTGACGTAGCATGAAAACGTTCGGCCAGATCGATCACTGGTGCCACGTTACCCCTCAGGTTCATCACACCCCTGACGGCCGCGAGCGCCATCGGCACCCGCGTCATCTGAGTCACCTCGATAATCTCCTTGATGTCGAGGATATTGACGGCGTACTGCTCGCCCAGCACCCGAAAGGTCAGGTACTGGTCGTTGCCGGCGGCTGTATCAGCCGCCTGTTCCGCGTTGTCCATCGCTATCACCATCAGTAACGCTTGAACTCGCTGTCGTTGTAGTCTTCGTCATCCACTACAGTTGAATGACTCTCGCTTTTGCGATGACTCACTGCGTGTGGCTTGCGGCTTGCAGCAGCGCCACGCTTGCGTGCCTGAGAATCCAGCTGGAAGAAGGCAACCGCATCCAGCAGAGCTTCTGCCTGACTGCTCAGTTCCTCAGCCGTTGCGGCCAATTCCTCGGAGGAAGAAGCATTCTGCTGAGTCACACTGTCCAGCTGAGACATGGCGCTGTTGATCTGGTCGATACCGGCCGCCTGCTCTTCAGAGGACGCCGTAATTTCCTGCACCAGATCCGCTGTTTTCTGAATGCTCGGCACGATCTGTTCCAGCAACTTGCCCGCATCTTCAGCGATGGACACGCTGTTGGTCGCCAGCTCGTTGATCTCCTGAGCCGTCACGCGACTGTTCTCGGCCAGCTTGCGTACCTCAGCCGCCACCACAGTAAAGCCCTTGCCATGCTCACCGGCACGGGCAGCCTCAATCGCCGCGTTCAGTGACAGCAGGTTGGTCTTGTAGGCAATGTCTTCGATCAGGCCGATCTTGTTGGCGATCTCTTTCATCGCGGCAACAGTACGCTGTACCGCTTCGCCACCCCGTTCGGCTTCACCGGAAGCCTGAGTCGCCATCTGGTCGGTGACGCGGGCATTTTCGGTATTCTGCTGAACAGAAGCATGCAGCTGCTCAACCGAAGACGTGGTTTCCTCTACGCTGGCCGCCTGCTCGGTAGCCGCCTGACTGATCGACTGAGCTGAAGCGTTAAGCTCGTTGGAAGCACTGGCCAGGCTGTCGGCACCGCCACGCACCTGTTCGATGGTGTTGGTCAGGTTTTCAACCATGTTGATCATGGCGCGGTACACACCGGTCGCCTGCTCCGGATTGTTGAACTGGATCTGCAGATCACCGTTTGCAATACGCTGGGCGATCACTTCCATTTCGGCGGGCTCACCACCCAACGGACGCTTGACGACACGCACCAGCAACCAGGAGAGGAAGACACCGGCAATGACGGCTGCCAGTGAGATCCAGATCACCATTTGCACGGTGCGCTCATTCTCAGCCTGCAAGCGTGGGCCCAGAGCATCCTGATCGGCAATAACTGACAACTTCACCTCTTCGGTCGCATCAGCAATGACCGGGCCGATACGACGCATCTCACCCAGCGCTTCGTTGCGCGCTTCGGTTACACGGTCGATCTCGTCCAGGGCACTGGCGTATACTTCAAGCGAAGCTCGGAATTCACGCAGTTCTGAACGCTGCATGCTGTCCAGCGTCAAACGTTCAAGCTGATTCAGGCTGGAGACAACGTTTTCATCCAGTTCCTTGTGAGCGCGTTCGATTTCCTTGCGATCATCTGTATTCAGGTACTTGACCGCCGACAGACGTGCCAGCAAAAGAGCCTCCTGAGCGCGGCCCGCCAGATAAACGGCACGGGCATCACCTTTCTGCTCCGCTTGCTGGGTAAACTCGGTCATCAGCTGGCGCATCTTGAGCCCGTGGACATTCAGGATCGTGTTCAGCAGCTCGTTACGCTTATCAACCGTACGTTCAACAGTCTCGAACGCCTTTTCGTAATTTCCCAGCTCCTTGGCCACCAGTGCCACTTTGCTGGCACGCTCCGGCTTCTGAATTTCTCGCTGAGCCTCTGCAGACAGCTCCTGCAACAATTCAAAACGCTCATTAAAGAGCTCAATGGCTTCTTCCGTCTGCTCAACCATAAAACGGTTGGCCTCAAGCTCTACCATGAGCATATTGGCCTGTACACGGCCCGCCAGGTTGGCGTCCCGCGCCAAACCTCGATACTCGCTGAAGCCGCCCACGGCACCGCTAAGCCCCAGATAGGCAGTGATGGAGACGATCAGCAGAAGCGCCAGCACGGCGGCATAGCCGATGCTGATCTGCATGCTCAGTTTCAGTTTATTGAACATAGTCTTGCCCTGTTTCCCTGAGGTTAAATCGATTATTGAATATGTTCCGAATCCGGCAGACTGCCGGTCAATTGCTCGCTGATGGCACCGGCCTGCTGGATCTCGTGGTGCGTCAGCACCTCTGAAACCTCCAGCAGAATGATGAACAGATCCTCTACCTGCGCCATACCCTGTATAAACCCCGTATCCGCCTGGTCACCCAGTGCAGGAGGCGGTTTGATATCGCTGGGCGCGATATCGATGATCTCGCGCACTTCATCAACCAGCAGCCCAAGGGTTTGCTCACCCGCGGGCTGTTCGATCGTCACCAGTACCACACAACTGCGTTTGGTCAGATCACTGAGCCCGGCTCCCAGCTTTGCGGTCAAGTCGATGACAGGTACCACACCACCGCGCAGGTTGATTACCCCCCGGATAAATTCGGGAGCCTTGGGAACACGCGTCAACGCACTGATTTCAATGATTTCGCTGACTCGCATGATATCGACCGCGTATAGCTCATTGCCTGACATGAACGTCAGGAATTGACCACCCATGTGATCGGTCAGGATTGCCTGTTGTGCCAACACTTTGCCTCCCATCTCAGTGCAACTGCATCTGAACGGTGGCCGCATTGATCAGCCCCTGAACATCCAGAATCAGCGCAACTTCACCACTGCCCAGCACGGTAGAACCACTGATTCCCCTGAAACCACTGAAGATGCGCCCCAATGGTTTAATCACGGTTTGCAGTTCGCCATACAGCGTGTCTACGACAAAACCGGCCTTATGCTGCCCAATGCGCACGATAACCAGGCTTTCGCGCCGATTATGTCCGCCATCATCGGGAATCTGCAGAAACTCGGACAAACGCAGATAGGGCATGACTTCACCACGCAAGTTCACATAGCGCCGCTCCTCATCCAGCTCCCAGTCCGAGCTGTCCATCTCCACGCATTCCTCGACCATGGATAAAGGAATGACATAACGCTCGCCGGAAGCGCCCACCATGAAACCGTCAATAATGGCCAGCGTGAGGGGTAAATGAATAGTTACTGTGGTGCCCACACCGGATTCGCTGTCGATATCGATAATCCCGCGCAGCGCATCGATATTGCGTCGGACGACATCCATACCAACGCCTCGTCCTGACAAATTGCTGGCCTTTTCCTTGGTGCTGAGCCCGGGCGCGAAAATCAGCTGATAGATCTCTTTTTCGGTCATCACCTGATCAGGCCTGACCAGACCGATAGCCTCGGCTTTTGCACGAATCTTGTCGGCATCCAGCCCCGCTCCGTCATCGCGAATCTGAATGACAATGTGACCGGAATCATGGAAGGCGTTCAGACTCAGCGTTCCCTTGGCCGGCTTGCCTGCTCTGAGGCGCTGCTGCGGCAATTCAATACCATGATCCAGGGAATTGCGGACCAGATGGGTCAGCGGATCGGTCATTTTCTCGACCACCGTCTTGTCCAGTTCGGTCTCGCCGCCGGTGATGACCAGGTCGATCTCCTTTTCCAGCTCCCGGCTGACGTCACGCACCACACGACGAAAACGTGAAAAGGTATCACCGATCTGAACCATTCGCAGTTGCAGGGCATTGTCGCGAATCTCTTCCACCAGGTGCTCACTGGCCGCAACCAGCTCGCTCAGCTCCCCCAGCCCCTGTTGCTCAACCCGCAGCTTGACGGCGGCGTTGGAGATGACCAACTCACCGACGAGGTTGATCAGACGCCCCAGCTTGGCAGAATCGACCCGAATCAGACTGGCTTCCTGGCTGGCCTTTTGTTTGGCACGCTGCTGCTTGTCCAGCGCCTTGTCTACCAGGCCACGGCTGACCGCTTTCTGCTCCACCAGAATCTCGCCCACTGGCGGCACCACCGCGTCGCCCTCCGGTGAAGCGGCCTGCTCGACCTGTCGCTGCAGCGAAGTCGACAGTTCATGCTCGGTAATCGCGCCCACCGCCAACAACATCTCGCCCAAACGCTGGGTATGATCTTCCGGGAGCTCTTCCATCATCGCTTCAAAGGTCGATTCGATTTCCGCAGGCGGCAGAATCCGAATATCACAGTCATCTTCGGCGAACTCGAAAACAGCCTGTATCTCCTGCTTGCTGGCATCACTGCGGAACAGGATATCGAACCCGAGGTAGCAGGTTTCAGGATCGAAGCCATCGGCTTTGGGCAGGTGGTCATGGTGAGTCATCAGATCGACAATCTCGCCAATATTGCCCAGATAACGAATGAAAGATGCAGGGTCGATACCGTTGCGCAGGGCATCACTGCCAAACTGCAGGGTAATCAACCAGAAAGGAGAACCAGAGGCTTCCGTTACCGGCTCGGCCTCGGGTTCTGTGGTTTCCCGGGCGAATGACCGGCCGGTCATCCGCTCCAGCAGTTGCTGCCCGGCCGAAACCAGCTCGGGGTCAACGCCGTCGCCACCGGTTACCTGCTCCACCAAACGGGCGGTGTGGTCCTTGCACTCCAGCAGCAGCCCGGCCAGTGCTTCGTCCAGCTCTCGCCCGCCACTGCGCACCTGATCGAGCACGGTCTCGACCGGATGGGTAAACTCGACGACCGGGTCAAAGCCGAAGATGCCGGCAGCCCCCTTGATGGTGTGCATGGCACGGAACAGGCTGTTGATCTGTTCGCTGTCACCCGGCTCGGCTTCCAGTGCCAGCAGAGCGTCCTCCATTTGGGTCAACAGCTCTTCTGACTCCTGAATGAATGTCTGTGTCATATCATCCATGCTGAACCCCCTCCTGAGTGGCATCGGGTCTGGCAGGCAACAGCTGCTGGTCCAGGTGCAGCAACTTCAACAGCGCCTGTACCTCATCGGCCGGGTCTCGCAACAGGAACTGGTTATGCAAGCGCTCGGACTCCTGCATCAACGCCAGCAACAGCTGAACACCGGCACTGTCGATTTCGGACACCGCAGACAGGTTTATCTCGATCGCCTTGACCTTGGCCAGCAGCGGCTTGAGCTCATCCCAGTGCAGAGCGGCGGTATAGATGGTCATTTCGTCCTGCACATCGACCACGGCCCTGGTCTCGTCCTGCTTAATCTCTAATCCCATATCGCCCTCGCACCACTGGAAGGTTCCCGTTTACATAATCAGTTTGGCCACTGCATCCAGCATCTGAGGCGGCTGAAAGGGTTTGACGACCCATGCTTTGGCCCCTGCAGCCTTGCCTTCGGCCATCTTGTCGCGTCCGGCTTCCGTGGTCAGCATGATCACCGGCGTAAACTTGTAACGCGGATTCTGCTTGAGCTCCTTGACGAAGGTGATGCCATCCATGTTGGGCATGTTCACATCACTGATCACGAGATGAATCTTGTCGCCGTTCAGCTTGGACAGAGCATCTCGCCCGTCACAGGCTTCAATCACCTTATATCCGGCACCCTTGAGCGCAATTCCAACGACCTGGCGAATTGACGCCGAGTCGTCCACTACCATGATTGTTTTTTCCATCTCTGCTTACTTTCCCGAACGATCAATATGGTCAAAAGAAACTGATAGACCCGGCTTCTGCCGTCTCGCCTTCGTCTTCATTACGACGGTCAACCTGGTGCTGCCGGTGCTGTTCCACAGTGGTATAGGTTGTTTTCATCTCCTGCAGCAACTGATCGATATCAAGCGACAGACGACGCTCGCCGCTGCGGTAAGCACTCTCGTCGGCCTGAAGCACTGAAGTCATCTGCCCCATGCTGCCTTCGACCTGTTCCAGAATCTGGCTGACCCTGTCCTGGAACTGGAGCTCTATCAGAACCTGCTCGATCTGGCTGCTGACCTCAAGGTTGGTCGCCAGCAACTGCTCACCCTCATTGACCAGCTGCATCGCCCGAGCCTCCAGATGCTGTACGACCTCGCCGATATACTGCTCACCCTCATCCAGGGTGTGATCTTCCTGCTCGCGGGTCTCACCGGCCGAACGGGTAATGGTCTGCATCGCTTCCTTGACCATAGCGATTTTCTCGGCGATATGGCGACCGGTTTCTCCCGACTGAGTGGACAGCGCACGTACCTCCTGAGCCACTACCGCAAAGCCGCGTCCGGCATCACCGGCTCGCGCCGCTTCGATGGCGGCATTGAGCGCCAGCATGTTGGTCTGTTCGGCAATGGCGCCCACGGCACCCGCCATCTGATCCAGATCATTGGCGAACTCGTCCAGCTGCTGAATTTGATCGAACAGCAGATCGGTGGTCTGGTCGTAACTTTTCAGCCTGTCGAACAGCAGCTGCAGCCGCGCCTTGTCCTCAGACATGGCATCCAGGTCACTGTGCTCGTAGCTGGACTGAGATGAGGAACGGGTTTCGGCAATCAGCTGCACCAGTTCGGCAAAACGACCGGAAAGCGCATTGATCGCATCGTTGCCGATCTCGCGGCATGAGGTGATATGTCGATTCCAGACCGGCACCAGGCGCAGCCAGATCGACAGCATGCCATCCAGATTGTTCAGATGACGCTCCGCCTGAAACTGCTGCTGCTCCAGCTGTCCCTTAAGTTCATCGTGCTTTGCTTCATTTTGCTGGATGTGACGCCACAGCAACCAGGAAAACAGGGTTCCGAGCAACAGAGCAAGGCCCGCAACGCCGAAGAATGTCAGAGTGGGTTCAAGCAACAGAAGCAGAAGAACGAGAATGGATGCCAGAAAGGGCAAAGAGGCGATCCATGGAATAGAGCGGGACATTGAATCTCTCCCTGATTTAAAGTGGCCACAAACAAGTGTAAGGAAAATTACCCTTCAAAGTCGAACATAAGCACTAAAATGTATCAAATTAATGACATGGATTAATTTCACCACCCCTGTCAGGCTTAAAACAGACCCTCTGTACCGCTATTTTTCAACCATTCGCTGATCACCACCGACTGGCAATTCTGGTAACATAGCGGCCATTTGATGAACAACCGGGACCATCCGCCATGAGTGAACAGACCCTGCCCCCGCTGAATGCCCTGGAACAGCAGGACGCCTTTATCGGTCGCCATATCGGCCCCTCTGCTGAGGAAGCCAGCGCCATGCTGGCAGAACTGGGCGTAGACAGCCTTGATGCCCTGATCGACGAAACCGTACCGGGCAGCATCCGCGTGGAGCAGCCGATCCCGTTGGCCGCCCCCAAAACCGAAGCACAGGTACTGGCCGAGCTGAAAGCAATTGCTCAGCAGAACCAGGTCAAGCGCTCGCTGATCGGCATGGGCTACAGCGACACCCTGACACCCAATGTCATCCTGCGCAACGTTTTTGAAAACCCGGGCTGGTACACCGCCTACACCCCCTACCAGCCGGAAGTGTCTCAGGGGCGCCTGGAGGCCATCCTGAATTACCAGCAGATGGTCCTCGATTTGACCGGTCTGGATCTGGCCAACGCCTCATTGCTGGACGAAGCAACTGCCGCTGCTGAGGCCATGACCCTGTGCAAGCGCATGAGCAAGGCCAAGAAAGCGAACGCTTTCCTGGTGGATGAGCAGCTGCACCCGCAAACCATCAACGTCATCCAGACACGCGCCGAGCCGCTGGGGTATGACGTCATCGTTGGCGATGTCGACGCCCTGCTGGATCAGCACGAAGCCTTCGGTGTTGTTGTTCAGTACCCCGGCACCCGTGGAGAGCTGCGCAACTTCGCTCCGCTGATCGAAAAAGCCCACGCGCAGAAAGCACTGGTCTGTGCCGCGGCCGACCTGCTCAGTCTGGTGCTGCTCAAGTCTCCGGGCGAGATGGGCGCCGACGTCGTGTTCGGTTCTGCCCAGCGCTTCGGTGTTCCCATGGGATACGGTGGCCCCCACGCCGCCTTCTTCGCTACCCGTGACGATTACAAACGCTCTGTGCCGGGCCGAATCATCGGCGTCTCCGTCGATACCCGCGGCAACCCGGCCCTGCGCATGGCGATGCAGACCCGTGAGCAACACATCCGCCGTGAGAAAGCGACCTCCAACATCTGTACCGCGCAGGTCCTGCTCGCCAACATGGCGGCGTTCTATGCCATCTATCATGGCCCCGAAGGTCTGAAGACCATCGCCGGTCGCATTCACCGCCTGACCGACCTGCTGGCCGCGGGCCTGCAACAGAAAGGCCTGACACTGGCGCACGACACCTGGTTTGACACCCTCACCGTGAATGCCGGTGCCGACCGTGATCGCCTCTACCAGGCGGCTCAGGATGCAGGTTTCAACCTGCGCAAGCTGGGTGACGAGCAACTGGGTATCAGCCTGGATGAGCGCAGCGACCGTGCCGAAATCGAAACCCTCTGGACTGCCCTGCTGGGCGCCGATCACGGCCTCGACCTTGCCGCTCTGGATGCCGAGCTTGTCGCCAAGGGTTCAACCAGCATTCCGGCCGAGCTGAAACGCACGTCCGCGTTCCTGACCCATCCGGTGTTCAACGAGTACCACAGCGAAACCGAGATGCTGCGCTACCTCAAGCGCCTGGAAAACAAGGACCTGTCACTGGCGCACAGCATGATCGCGCTGGGTTCCTGCACCATGAAACTCAACGCCACCGCCGAGATGATCCCGGTCACCTGGCCCGAGTTCGGTGCCCTGCACCCCTTCGCGCCCGTTGAACAGGCACAGGGCTACAAGGTGATGATCGACTCACTGGAGACGATGCTGAAAGCGGTCACCGGCTTCGATGCCATCTGCATGCAGCCCAACTCCGGTGCTCAGGGTGAATACGCCGGCCTGCTGGCGATCCGCTACTACCACCAGTCTCAGGGCCAGGGTCACCGCAACATCTGCCTGATCCCGACTTCGGCACACGGCACCAACCCGGCGTCAGCCGCCCTGGCCGGGATGAAAGTCGTACTGGTCGGCTGTGACGATCAGGGCAACGTGGATATCGCCGACCTGCGCAGCAAGGCCGAAGCCCATGCCGACGACCTGTCCTGCCTGATGATCACGTATCCGTCCACCCACGGTGTGTACGAGGAAGGCATCCGCGAAATCTGCGACATCGTCCATGCCAATGGTGGTCAGGTATACATGGACGGGGCCAACCTGAACGCTCAGGTGGCGCTGACGCGTCCGGCCGATATCGGTGCTGACGTGTCGCACATGAACCTGCACAAGACCTTCTGCATCCCGCACGGCGGTGGTGGTCCGGGCATGGGCCCCATCGGCGTCAAGGCACACCTGGCGCCGTTCGTCGCCAACCACCCGGTGGTCGGTATTGAAGGACCCAACGCCGAAAACGGCGCCGTTTCCGCAGCGCCCTGGGGCAGCGCCAGCATTCTGCCAATCAGCTGGGTGTATATCGCCCTGATGGGCGGCGAAGGTCTGCGTCAGGCGACTCGCCATGCGATCCTGAATGCCAACTACCTGGCCAAGAAGCTGGGCGCTCACTACCCGGTGCTCTACTCAGGCCGTAACGGCCGCGTCGCACATGAATGCATCATCGACCTGCGTCCGCTGAAGGAAGCCTCGGGCATTTCCGAGGAAGACGTGGCCAAGCGGCTGATGGATTTCGGTTTCCATGCGCCGACCATGTCCTTCCCGGTACCGGGCACGCTGATGATCGAACCGACCGAGTCCGAGTCCAAGGCCGAGCTGGATCGCTTCATCGAAGCGATGGTGAAGATTCGCGAGGAGATCGCACTGGTAGAAGCGGGTGAACTGGATGCGGACAACAACCCGCTGAAAAATGCACCACACACCCAGGCCGATATCATCGATCCGGAGTGGAACCGTCCCTACAGCCGTGAGCAGGCGGCATTCCCGGCCAGCTGGCTGAAGCAGTCCAAGCTTTGGCCAACGGTGAACCGCATCGATAACGTCTACGGTGACCGCAACCTGTTCTGCAGCTGCATTCCGGTCGACGCCTACGCGGAAGACTGAGCATACGCTTGCAACGGGAGTGCCTTCAGATGAAGCGCACTCCCTTAATTTTCACGCTGTAAACCTCAGCGTTTAACGACGAAACACCCCTGCTGCCGTGCTTTAAGCTGTTCGCACAGTTCAATGGCCGCCCCTCGATCGGCAAACCCGGTTGCCAGTATCTTGTAGGCTCCCCTCAGGTGTTTGACCTCAACACTATGACCATCCAGCACAGACTCATGCTTGCGCACTAAGCGTAAGGCCAGTGCCTGCGCTGCGTTTTCCTCCAGCACCGATGCCATCTGTACGCTGAAAGGCGAAGGCAGGGTTATATCCTGCTGTACCGGTTCACTCGTATCCGACTTTGGGGTCGCAAGAGAACGTTGCAGTTCAGGCTGATCCTGTGCCTGTACCTTCGACTCTGCGGCCGGCTCAGAGACTTCAGTCAGGCCCGGCTCAACCTTAGGCTCTGAGGTTGGTTCAGATTCAGGCTCACTGGCGGGTTCCGATGCGACTGGCGCTTCAGGTTCCTGAGAAGCCGCAGGCATTGGCTCCTGCTCGACCTCAGGTATGGGTTCAGGCGAAGGCTCAACTGTAGCAACGGGTTCAGGCTCGGACTGAATCCCGGAATTCATGTCAGCGACCGGCTCGGGGTTGTCTGCAGTGGATACCTCAGGCTCAGTACTGCTCGGAGGCAAGGAGGCTGCGTCACCATCCGAAGACGGAACAGGAGCCGGGCGAAGGACACTGACTGCGGCGGCATTGCCGCTCGACATGAGTTGGCGCATGCGTTCAGCCAATCGAGCGGGGCTCACCGGTTCGATCTCTTCAGATAACAGCGCTTCTGCCTTGATGGCAGGAGCATGACCGCTACGGGCAGCCAGCGACATCCATGCCTGAGCATCCAGCGGATTGGGTTCCTGTTGCTTCAAATAGAGAATCGCCAGGCGATACTGCGCTTCCGGTAGCCCCTGACGTGCGGCCTGAAGCCACCAGTGAGCACTTTGAGTGGCGTCAGGCCCACCTGCTTCCAGATATTTCAGGGTTCCCAGCTTCAGCTGTGCCTGCGCGTGTCCCAGTTCAGCCGCTTCGAGGTAGTACTTGCCGGCGCGCTGCATATCCTTATCGACGCCGGTTCCCTTGGCGTAAGCCTGAGCCAGACGAAACATCGCCTCAGCATCTCCCTGCTCGGCGCGCTGACTCAAGCTCTCAAGCTGGGTAACGTGCGGTTCATCCGACGCACCCGCCAAAGGCGGCTCGGCAAAGATCAAACCCATCCCAAAAAAGAGTCCGCATCCTGCTCTCAGAACCTTATTCCTAACCAAGCCATCCCCCGAAAACTGCTACTGAAAATGCTTTTCCTTCAGGCTCTTACCGCCCAGTCATCACAATAAAGCAACTATAGAGGCCTGGGCAACGGCAATGTGACAATTGCGCCTATAGCCCATCATCCGTACCGGATGGACAGATGCGGCAACGCCCCTTAGTCTGTCGTCTCAATGCGGGGCCGTGTTCGCTTGCCCCTTCCCTGCTATACTGCGCGCCCAAGCAAGAGCATGTCAGCCGTATGACCGATTTCAGATGGTATGTAGTGCAGTCCAAGCCTGGTCAGGCCGAAAAGGCTGCCCATGAGTTACAGAATCAGGGATTTGAAGTGTTTCTGCCCCAGGTTCGGGTGGAGAAGCTCAGACGTGGCAAGCGCGTTGAGCTGGAAGAGCCCCTGTTTCCAGGCTATCTGTTTATCGAACTGTCTGAAGTTGCCAGCAACTGGCGCCCCATCCGTTCCACACGTGGAGTCGCGAGGATGATCACCTTTGGTGACAAACCCGCCGTAGTACCCGACGATGTGGTTGAACAGCTGCGTGACAACCTCCGTCAAAGGGGGGAGCTCCAATCGCTCAAACCCAACGAGCCGGTCAGGATCACAGAAGGCCCCTTCGCCAACCTCAATGCGGTATTCGCCGAATACGACGGCGAAAAAAGAGCCTTTCTGCTATTGGAATTGCTGGGGCAATGGCAACGGTTATCGCTGCCGCTCAGCGCGGTGAAAAAAATCGACTGAGTCAGTGCTCCGGCCACAAAGACTGCGGCTCGATCATCAGCGAATTTTCGGCATCGCTGACCCACACCTGACCATCTTCAATGGTGCATTGAAAATGCATGCCGCGTTTAACCAGTTCCGTAAGCTGCTGACTCTGATCGACAGGAATCCGCAACACCTGCAGATTGTTGAAACGATGCAACTGGCCCCTGATGCCTTCCCACCAGGGCGTTACCGCCTGCTCGGAACCATACACCAGGATCAACACTTGCTCTGAGCGACCACAGGCCTTGCGGATACGCTTGTCGCTGGGCAAGCCCACATCAATCCAGAGCTCGATCTCGCCACCATAGTTTTTCAGCCAGAGGTCCGGCTCATCCTCAACACACAACCCGCGTGTAAACTCCAGCCGCTCGTCTGCCCGCAGCATGAATGCCAGCAGACGCATCATCAACCGCTCTTCGGTTTCAGACGGATGTTGCGCCAGGGTGTGGCTGTAATCGGCGTAATGATGACGATCCATATCCGCCAATTGCAGATGCACTTTATGGACAGTTGAGTTTTGGGCCATGTCGTTAATGCTCACATTACAATGACAAAGTGCGGCATCATCTCATCATTGACGTGCCGTCACCAGCCGCTTGTCACGCCATTTCTGCCGGTTCGCAAAAAACATAGCCCCGGCCACGCACGGCCTTGATGGGGCTTGAACGAGAGTGCTTTTGGATTTTCTTGCGCAAGCGACTCATGATCTGCTCAAGACGACGCTCATCATACTGAAGGTAGTCCTCCCCCAAACTTTCAACCAGCCTGCTCCGCGGAGCATGGGCCGGATAAGAGTGGAAGAGTTGTTGAACAATACTACACTCGGCCTGCGTCAGCAGGATGGAGTGATCGGCATCCGGTACCAGCAACAGCTGCCTGACGGGATCTAACTGCCAATAATCCTCTGTCTGGCTTTCGCCTCTTCTATCAGAACTGTAAAGATCGAGCCTTCGAAGCAACGCCTTCAGGTGTGCAAGCAGCTCAGCAAACTCAAAGGGTTTCGTCAGGTATACATCAGCCCCTTTGTCGAGGCCATTGATACGATTATCAAGACTCGCCCTGGCGGTCAGCATGATAATGCCTATGTTGCTTTTACCGCTCACCAGCTCTTGCGCCACCTTAAAGCCGTCGCTGTCCGGAAGTCCGATATCAAGAATGACGACATCAAAAGGTATGCGTTTATGCTGATTGAGAAAAGGTGCGGCTTCACTGAAATCTTGCAGCTCGAAGCCTTCTTCTTCCAGCAGGAAGCTAAGCTCTTCTCGCAGATCCGCATTATCTTCCACCAATGCGATGCGGTGATATTTGTTCATTTTCCAAATCCTTGCAAACGAACACGAATCTCGGTGCCGGACTTGCCGGTTTCAACATCTATCCAGCCATTAAAACGCTCTACCGCTTCTTTAACGACAAAAAGCCCCAAACCCAAGCCGGGAACGGCGGCATTTTCATTCGCCCGGAAATGACGATCAAACATATGTTCGCATACATATTGATCCATTCCCGGCCCCTTGTCTCGCACTATTAGTTCAAGATTATGCCCGCTTATGGATATGTAAACGGAAACGTCAGTATCACCCGGGCTGTATTTGAGTGCGTTGTCGATCAGGTTGCGCATCAACACACCCAGAAACTCAGCCGGCATCAAACCGTTAAAGACAAGTGGCTGATCACTCCCGTGGATCTTGATACGCTCACGTGCAGCTGAGGGAAACTCGTTCAACACGTCAACGAGCACTGGAATCACGTCGTACTGCTGGGGCTTGGTGCCGGATGACTCAAACTCACCACTGCTTCGCAAAATACTCATCTGCAACAGCAGATTGATTCGAGTGACGGCATCTCGAATGCGCTGATAACGCTTGCCATGCTGCTCACCATCCGTGCGTTTGCTCTCCAGCTTTTGCAGCGACTGCGCCGAGGTATCGATCACCGCCAGAGGGGTCCGCACTTCGTGTGAGAACATGTCCATGAATAGCTCATGGGATAAACGTAACGACCGTTCCAGACCCGCCTCCTTTCTGGATTCCTCTGCCGCTCGTTTTGCAGCCCGTATGAGTGCCTCGGACTTACGAACGGAAAACATCAGGATGAAGTGGAGAGACAACTGAAAAGACAGGATCATCAAGGGGGCAATATAGGTCGTTCCGACCGTAACAGGCATATAGCCGATCGTGTAGAGGCAGTTTACCGCCACAAAAATACCGAAGATGAAGAAACCTCCCGCACGAAATCGCTGTTCCGAATCCATCTGGCGCCAGCTCAACAGCAGGGGTACTGACACAACCAGCGGGAATGACGACACATAGGTGTTAACCACCGACATGGCAACGGCATATTGGTTCTGATAGGCAAATATCATCCCCGTTAATGCCAGGCCGATCCCGATCAGAAACAACCCATTGACCCAACGCGATCCAATGTATTGAAAGTTCAACATCCGCTGGAAAAACACAAACGCCAACAGGCCGGTGAACAGCACGCTGAACTGCATCAGCAGATTTTGCTCGGCCTCAGTCATCCCGGGCACCAGGTCACGCATGAAGCCATTGCTGAACAATATCGTCACCAGCATGGAGGCTTCATAGGTCACGAAGTATATGAACAACGACCGCCTTAACCAGACACCGTTGAGCAGATTGATCAGCAACACCATGAGCAGGATTCCGATCAGAATACCCTCGCTCATGACACGGCCCTCGATCGCGGCATCGATTCGGTCCCCCGGGACCGCCTGTATCAACAGCACGGAGGTACTGCTGGTCTCCAGCCTCACCAGCAGTTCGACTGGGCCTTCCGGCAAACGGGTGCCCACAAAAGGCAAGCGGTGGTGCAAGTCATGCTCGGGATCTGCCACCAGGTCACCGGCTGACAACACCTGCAACAGCTCACCCTGCTGAATCACGTGATACTCAACACGATCGAGATAGACCGGACTGCTGAAGAAACCCCATAACTCAGGTGATGCCGGGCTACGCTCCAGCTGCACATACACCCAGAACACCGAAGTTGAATAGCCCTCACCCACACCATAGGACAGCTGCTTGAAACGTCCGGCCCGTTGCGCATCCAACGCTTCTTCCCATGTCAGTTCATGATTGGGGTCTTCCAGTATGCTCAGCTGGCCTTTATCCAGAGCCAACATCTTCTGATCCAATAACACCGGAGTGGCTGCGGCAGCAGAAAGCGACCCCATCAACAACAGCAGCACGGCAACCAGCCCGATGCCGGCTTTTTTCACTGAGACGATCAAAACCCTGACTCTCGTATGAACAGTGCTACCACTCGCTCAAGCTGATAGAGCAGCGCGCTGCGGGAATCCCCTTCAACCACCATCATGCCCGTCATGCGTGTTCCTTGCAGTGAGTCGCTGATCGGCTCCTCAGGCATCAGCTGTATGCGGTAGTGAGCGGCCTCGGGAACCAGCCGTTCATCCTGACGCCTGACCGCCACGGGTCCGCCGGCCTCGGAGCCCAGTTCGGGATAGGGCAATACCGGCACCGCGGTGATGTCGATTCGCGAAACACTGGCCGGAATAGCCGAATGTTCGCCATTGATGGCAATGAACATCCCCTGCTGCCCCACGGCCAGCAGGTTCAAGTCGCGCTCGTTCACCAGCCCCTCAAAAAGCATTCGCTCGGGCGCGATCAATGTCATCAACGCCTGATCACGGCCGATCCATTGCCCCGATGCCAGGAGTTCACGATCACTGACCCGGCCACTGAATGGCGCTCGAACGGCCAGCATGCGCGCACGTTTTTCCAGCCCCTGTAACTGCTCATTGAGCTGTCGTCTGCGCTCCTGGTTCACCGCCTGGGCGGCCTTTTCTTCCAGAGACGCGCTCTGACGTGACAACTTCAGCTCGACCAACTGCAGCTGGTCACGGGTCTGTGTCAGCTGTTGTTCCAGGTCCGGCGACGCCATCTCCAGCAGAACCTGACCGGCCTCCACGCTGTCGCCGGCCTGTACGTAGACGGCCTTGATGCGGCCGTCTTCGGTTGCAAACAGCGTCTGGCTGGATTCTGCCCGCAGGACGGCAGGCACTTGAACGCTGGTCGAAAAGGGCAACAGCAACCCAAGCAGAACCAGCACCGGTAAAGACCAGCAGGCAATACGCGCAGGTGTCCAATTAAAATCAGCCCGGCGCTCTCGCCAGACCTGCAGTTCCTTGAAAATCGGCATCACAATGAACCAGAGTATTTCAACCACAAAAAGAATAATGCCCAGCACCTTGAAGAACAGGTGATAGACCAGCAACGCAATCCCCAGAAACAGGAAAAAGCGGTACAGCCAGGTGCCCCAGGCATAGAGCGTCAACAGACGCGCTCGGCGGCGGGGCATGGGTTCAGGCAGCGGATCATCCAACCCCCATAGCCAACGCCGCAAACGCCAGCGTCCCAGGGCAAATGCACGCTGCTGCAGGTTCTCGACGCCCAACAGGTCGGAAAAGGCGTAATAGCCGTCAAAACGCAGAAAGGGGCTGATATTGACCAGTACCGACGTCACCCAACTGGTCGTGGCGACAAAGAACGCCGCACTGCGCAGCGCGCCATCCGGCAGGATGCCCCACAGAAAAGTAGCCACCAGTGCAAGGTACAGCTCGGTCTTTACCCCGGCCGTGACGATCTGCAAACGCTGCCGACGCGAGCGCAGCTTCCAGGCATCCGTTGTATCCGTGTAGAGCACCGGAAACATGACAAGAAACGCGACCCCCATTGAGGCAACACGGCACCCCAACCGCTGTGAAACCAGGGCGTGGCCCAGCTCATGGGCGCTTTTCACCAGCACCAGTGTCAGGCCGTACAGCAACATCCCTTCGAGACTGAAAAAGTAGAGAAAAGTACTGCTGAACGTGTCCCACTGCCGCAGGACCAGCACGCCACCCAGCAGCCCCATCAGCAGTAACAACCGATGCACACTGTTGCTGAACAACCAGTTCAGGCGCGGGCCGACACGTTGCAGCCAGGGGTCCGGGCGTAACAACGGGATTCGAATGAACAGATAGTTGTGCAGCAACCACTGCCAGACGCTTTTTTGCTGCCCTTTGCGTTGACTCAGGAAGTGATCACAGGCCCCTTTTGATCGCGCCAGTACCAGGTTGTTGGCGATCAGAAAGTCGATGAAAGCCTTGATCTCAGCCTCCTCGTACGCCAGATCCCGGCCCGCCAGATGGGCCTGCATCTCTTCCAGTGTGTGCCCTGGCTGCCAATGACGGATGAGAGCCAGCGCATCCTCGGCCAGGGTAAAATAGCGATTGCGCACGCGGTCATGCAGCAGCCACCGTGGCGCGCCGTCTTCATCATGCGAGCCCGGCAGCAGCTTCAGATCCTGACGGATGGCCGGTAAGCGAACCTCTACCATCCCAGCCACTGCCTCAGTGACGTGATCGGGCGACGGAACAGATAAAAGAACAGGCTCACCCGGTCACCATACACCTTTGCCGTACCCCGCAAGCCGATACGTGGCGACAGCCGTTCACCGGGCTCGTCCAGCTGGGCGATCAGCCGATAGGCGAACTGCTGATCCGGTGTGGGTCTTGGGGTATAGCCTGCATGGCTGAGAATAGCCGACCAGGCGTTCAAGGGATCGTTATCCAAAAACACCCTCACCTCGGCACCGGGCAATAGCGTTATCGAGTCCTTAACCGGCAACATCACCTCGAACTCCACCTGCTCGGGGTTGGCAACCAGCATGATCCGCTCCCCGACCCGCACGGGTCGCCCCTTCCAGTCATCCGGGTTGTCCAGCACGGCCACTCCCGGCTGTTCTGCCTTGATTGTTGACCGTTCGAGACGCTCACGGGCCAGTTGCCATTCAGCCTCCTTGAGCCTGACCTGTGCCTCCAGCTCGGCCAGTCGCGCCTTTTGCTTGGGGTCCATGAAACCGCTCTGCTGCACGGTTTTCAATTCGGCCTGAGCCACCGACAGCATCTGCCGGGCCACCGCTTCACGGCTGGCCAGCTCACTATCCTCAAGATACGCCAGGGGATCGCCGGGCTTGACGGTTTCATTGGGCTGCACCGCCACGCGCTTGATCGCGCCCTCCAATGGCGCCGCAATCACCAACGGATTTTTGGCAACGACCTCCACCGGAGCCAGTGTGCTCAGACGAACAGGCCATGCCATCAACACCACCAGCGCCGCAAGTGCCGCCCACAGGACTCTGCGCTGCCTGAGCCGCGACCACAGCCCCTTGAACGGCTGATGCCTGCGCAACGCAAACAGGGCATGACCGGCCGTTGCCGACAGGTGCTGGGCAATGCCGCGCTCTGCCTCGCTCCAGGCCTTGTCCCGAAGCAGTAGCAGAACGCCCACTGCCTCGTTATCACGCGCTTCCACCACCAAAGGCTGCCACAGCAGCTGGTCGGGCAGTTCCAGGGCTCGCCACTCGGCCGCCACCTCGGCGGGCAGGTCGGCCGGTCCTATGCATTGCTGGCCGGCATTGTCTGCGGCAACCACTGCCTTGCCCAGCCGTTCGGCCCAGCTGATGAAGGGAGAGGTGTAATCCACCGTCGGCAGGTCGGAAACGGCGACCACATTGAGTTGATTGAGGGCTTCACCTTCCAGGAGGATTGCCTGAGTGTACGGCAGACACTTGTGTGTCTGGTTAACCAGGGTATAAAACAACTGCGCAAGGCTGGATGCCTTGCGCAGTTGTTGCTCCAGCCCCAAAAGGGCCGCAACGGTTTCGCTCACAAAAACTCCTTATGCGGACTTCAACATCGCCATCAGACGTGTTCCATATTGGTCGCGATTCGCCAACTCGTTCTCCAGCTGCTCCGCGAAAGGTCTGAACCCGGACTCTTTCAGCTGCAGAGCATTGTTATCGCTAAGGTTATCACCGGTCTGCGGATTAAACAGCTGGGGCAGATCAAGTTTCAGTTCAAGGACGCGCACAGTGCCATCGCTGCCAATTGCGGTGATGCGGATCACCACTTCCTGCTCACCCGCCGGGGGTTCGATCAGTTTTACCGAACCGGTGGCCGGATCGAGCGTGATCCACTCCGGCAGTGCTTCACCGTTGCCAAGGCTGGCGGTGTAGAACTGCGAATTGGCATCAAGGCTGGTGTCTTGCACCACTACCAGCACCTCGCCCGCCGCCACTCGGTCGATCCCTACCACCTGCAACGACACCGTGCTGAACGCCTGCTGCTGGTCGTCACTGAACAGTACCTGGCCATCGCTGTTGACCTGCACATCCACCGAGGCGCGGGTGGTGGTGTTGCCATCGGTGTTGACCGACTGCACCACCAGCGCGCCCGGCTCGGCCATGATGATGATCTCATCGCCGCCCGTGCTGCCGCCCGTATCGCCGTCGCTCTCACTCTCAACACCGCTGCCGCTGGTGTCGATTTCAGTGCCGCTGTCGTCACCGCCATCATCCATATAGCCACTGCCATCGGTGGGGTCACCGGTGCCACCTTCATCGATCACCCCCTCCGGCAGCTCGCCGCCACCCTCATCAGAGACGGTACCGGGATCATTGCTGGGGGGCTGGGGGGGCGGTGGTGTATCGCCACCGGGGTTGGCCTCTTCCTGTACCATCGCATTGACCGTCAGCACGAAGCTGCGGGTGACACTGGCACCCTCGCTGTCCGTGGCGGTGAGGGTCACCGTAAACCGGCCCGGTTCAGACGGCTTGCCTTCAATCACGCCGGTTTCAGGGTCATAGATCAGCCCTTTGGGCAGGCCGGTGATGGTGAAGTCGAGGTCTTCCCGACTCAACACGCTGTCTTTATCGCTGAACAGCGGCGACACATCCAGCCGATAGTCGCTGCTCATCAGAGTGATTGTCTCGTCATCGGTGAGCTGGACCGAGGTCGCCTCCGGCGCATCGTTGCTGCCAATCAAGGTGATGGTGACCACTTCGGAGGCGGTGGCACCATCGGTGTCCTCTACCGTGACCGTGTAGCTGAAGGTGACGGTGTCGCCGGCGTTGAGGAAGTCGAGATCCGCAGCATCGAGTTGATAGTGCCAGGCCACCTGCCCGTTGTGCGGCAAGTCAGCACCACTGGTCGTGAACGCCGCGACCAGACGACTGGCCAGCCCCGCATCCAAGCCATCGACGACACTGTTGTCGTTGCGCCGCCAGACCGGATCCTGATTGACGCTAAAGGTGATCTGCTGGGTATTGTTGAGGTCGTGATCGGTAAAGCTCACCACGCCGATCTGCACCAGACTCTGCGCCGCCGCATCGACCGCCTCACTGAACGGCTCCGCGGCCGTGACCGCAATCGTTGGGGTATCGTTGCTGCCATTGATGGTAAAGGTGATCACTGCATCTGCGGCGGCATCCTGACTGTCCCGTGCGGTGACGGTGTAGCTGAAGGTGAGGGTCTCGCCCTTGGCGAGGAAGTCGAGATCCGCTCCGGTGACGTTGTAACGCCAATCGACGCTGCTCGGTGCCGCCGCATCCTGGGTGGTCGCAATCGAGAAACCGCTCTCCAATAAGGTGACCAGTGCTGCATCCAGAGTGCCGCCACTCCACGCCATATCCGAATTTGAGGCAAAGGTGATATCGACCAGATCGGTGGTGTCGAGATCTCGGAACGCCACCACGCCGGTTTCAGTCAGCGCCTGCGCGCTGGAGTCACCCGCCACTTCGCTCAACGCTTCGGCGGCCTCTACGGTGATGGTCGGTGCATCATTAGTGCCAGTAATAGTGAACAGGACCTGCTGAGTCACGGGGACGTCAGCACTGTCGGTGGCGGTAACGGTGTAGCTGAAGGTGAGGGTTTCACCGCTGGCGAGGAAGTCGAGGTCGATACCGGCCACATCGTAAGACCAATCCACACTTCCCGGTGCCTCAGCGTTAAGAGTATCCGCAATGGTGAAGCCATTGATCAGCGCGGCCGCTACACCCGTATCCAGCGGCTCGGCAGTGGTGGCACCACTCCAGCTAATATCGCCGTTATCGGCAAAGGTGATATCGATCCGGTCGTTGGTATCGAGATCCCCAAAGTTGACCACACCACTGTCACTCAACACCTGTGTGCTGGAGTCACCCGCCACTTCGGTGATCGCCTCGGCGGCCTCTACCGAGAGGGTCGGCGCATCGTTGGTGCCGGTGAGGGTAACGCGGAGGGTATCCGTGCTCTCAACACCCTGCTCGTCGGTCAGGGTGAAGGTGTAGCTGAAGGTGATGGTCTCACCCTTGGCCAGGAAATCGAGGTTCGCATCGGTGACACTGTAACTCCAGGCAATTGTGCCCGGTGCCGCCGCACTGCTGGTGGTCGGAATCGATAGCCCCGCTACCAGAGCGGCGGCGAGATCCGTGTCCAGAGTACCGCCACTCCAGTCGATATCCTCATTGCTCACAAACGTGATATCGATCAGATCGGTCGTGTCCAGATCCGCAAATTCAACCGTGCCACTCTCTGTCAGGGGCTGTGCACTGGAGTCACCGACCACTTCGCTCAACGCCTCGGCGGCTTCAACGCTGATGGTCGGTGCATCGTTAGTGCCGGTGATGGTGAAGGTCACCTGCTGGGTGGCGGTGGCGTCGGCACTGTCGGTAGCCGTCACGGTGTAGCCGAAGGTGAGAGTTTCGCCCGCGGCCAGAAAGTCGAGATTGATACTGGCCACGTCGAAGGACCACTCCAGACTGCTGCCCGGCAGCGCATCAATCGTTTCGGGAATGGAGAAACCCGCAATCAGCGCGTCGTTAATCGCCCCGCTCAGCGGCTCCTCGGCAGTGGCGCCGCTCCAGTCCACCGCGCCATCGCTGGCAAAGGTGATGTCAATGCGGTCGGTCGTGTCGAGGTCGTTGAAAACCACCACGCCGCTGTCACTCAAGGCCTGGCCACTGGAGTCGCCCTCCACTTCGGTGATCCCGTCGGCGGCCTCCAGCGCCAGAATCGGCGCATCGTTGGTGCCGGTGATGGTCAGGGTGAGGAATTTGGAGGTCGAGGCACCGGCAAGGTCTGTTGCACTGATCTCGTACGAGAGGGTTAGGGTCTCACCCTCCGCAAGGAAATCGAGGTCAGCCCCCTGCATATTGTACTGCCAGTTGGCAGTGCCAGCGGCCGTCGCTGACGTCGGCAGAGTGGTGGTGAAGCCGCTAAGCAAATGAGCGGCCTGAACGCTGTCCAACGATCCACCACTCCAAACAACATTGGATGAAGAGCGTTGTAACGACAGGGTATCGCCGGAAGCGTAGTCAAAATCGACATCATTGAAGCTGATTTTTCCGCTGCTGCTCACCCCGCTTGCGGCCTCGTCCATGGCAATGGAGGCACCGGCATCGGCGGTAACCAGCAGCTCAGGAGCATCATTGACGGGTGTCACCCGAAAGGTCAGTTCATAAAAACTCTCCGGGTAGTGATTGGCCAGATCATAGTGCCACCACTCCTCTGGTCTGAGCATATAACTAAGACCAGAAACACTTCGATCGTCTACAAAAAATTTGACCGTAACCTCGCCATTGAAATTCTCATTCGGGATAAACTTCACCCCACCTGAATCCATATCCCAGGTTGTGAAGTCATAAAACGACCCTAACTCAACCAACCCAACGGTAATCCCCCCGAAAAGTAGCAGTGCTCAAAAGTAGAATTTTCTCGTAATGTATACGCAGGAGGTTCTGCATGAAGAAGTCCCGATACACCGACAGCCAGATCATGGCGATACTGAAACAAGCGGAAGCAGGTACCCCAGTTCCCGAACTATGTCGTGAACATGGGATGAGCAGCGCCACATTTTATAAGTGGCGGGCGAAATACGGCGGCATGGATGCTTCGTTGATGGCTCGGCTGAAAGAGCTTGAAGATGAAAACCGCCGCCTGAAGAAAATGTATGCTGAAGAGCGGCTGAAGGCCGAGATCGTCCAGGAAGCACTGCAAAAAAAGTGGTGAAGCCGTCTCGGCGCAAGGAGATGGCACAGACCTATGTTGCTTCCCGTGGCGTCAGTATCCGGCTTGCCTGTGCTGCCTTTGGTATCAGCGAATCCTGCTACCGGTACCAACCCAAGCTGTCATCGGAGAATGCTGAGATTGCAGATTGGTTGATCCGCCTGACTGAACAGGATTCAGACTGGGGCTTTGGTATTTGCTTTGACTACCTGCGTAATGTGAAAGGCTTCGGCTGGAACCATAAGCGCGTATACCGTATCTACTGTGAACTTGCATTGAATCTGCGCATACGGCCTCGGCGGCGCCTAAAGCGCCATAAGCCGGAGCCGTTGAAACAGCCCCTGCGACGCAACCAGGTGTGGTCGATCGACTTCATGCACGATCAGCTGTCGGATGGCAGAAGCTACCGGCTGCTCAATGTGATCGATGACTACCGGCGAGAAGGACTGGCAATAGAAGCAGGCTTCTCTCTGCCATCCATGCGAGTGATACGCACCCTGTCTCAGTTGATTGAGTGGAGGGGAAAACCATCGCACATTCGCTGTGACAACGGCCCAGAATTCATCAGTCACGAATTCACCAACTGGGCTCGTAAACATGACATCCGGATTGAGTATATTCAACCCGGCAAGCCTCAACAGAACGCTTACATCGAGCGTCACAATCGAACGCTCCGCTACAGCTGGGTCAGTAAGCATCTATTCGAAACACTGGAGGACGTTCAGGATTATGCAACGCAGTGGCTCTGGTTTTACAATCATGAGCGGCCGCACAAAGCCAATGGTGGCCAGCCACCACTAAAAGTGGCTTAGCCTCTACTTTTGGCATCAGCTAAAAAGGGGAGGATTACCCATCTTGGAGAAAGAAATTATCGGCCGAGGTACGGCCGCTCACATCAAACTTAATATACCCTTCACGATAGTCATTACCGCCAGAAAAGGTGATACCAGAGTCGATCACTATTGGCTGACCATTTTCAACATAGGTCACCTCTGAAACGGATGCGTTCACCGTTATTGCCAACACCCCTTCAAAACTAACCGCCGCCAGCTCATCGGTCTCAATCAAGCCACTTTCGGCCTCCAGCTCCCAGTCACCGCCCAGACCCGCCGAACCGGTGAGGTCTTCCGAAGCCGCCACATCGGCCTGGGTCAGTTCAGCCACAGAGTCGATAAAACTCTGGCCTTCACTGTCTGCCCCCACGTAGCAGCCGTAGAGCATCAGGTCGCCGTCTTCCGTCAGGGATTCACCCAGCGCGGACAAAAGTTGAGCATTGGCATCCAGGTTTTGACCATTCAGCGTCAGGCTACCCAGCTTCAACTCACCCACATCCCCATGCGAAAACAGGTGGATCGCATCAATGCCGGTCTGCCCCTGCAAGGCTGCGACGATCTGCTCCAGACCGTTTTCGCTGCCATCAATCAGGATGACTTCGACGTTGTCACCCAGCCCATCGATCAGGCTCTGATAGTCGTCAACCGAGGTATCGACAAAGGCAACCTCGCGGCGGTTGCCGGGTTCGTTTCCGGTCGGCGCAGGCGCGGCAAAGTGAACGCTCTGATCCGCGGACTCGGTATGCACCGCTTCATCCTGATAGGCCACATCGGTGGTCATCTCAGCGGTGGTGGCAACAGCGGCACCATCCAGCAGGATACGGGGTTCCAACGCCGTAATCAGCGGCTTGCGACGAAAACGAATCGGGGAGGTGGGGGTCGGTTTTTTCATCATTTTTATCCCTTTAAGACACCGGGGGCCTGAGCCCTGAACAAGGTGCAGGTTTACTGAGCATTGGGCGCGTTAAAAACCGCTGTTGCGCTCATGCCGGGTATCAGTTGTGTATCCTGAGACAAACTTGCCCGCAGCAGGACGGTCTGGCTGACAGCGTCGATTGCCGGAATAATGGCACTAACCTGAGCGACAGCTGCCTCATCGTGCCCATCCACTTGCAGTTGCAACGACTGACCAGTTTCAAGCCAGCTCAACCAGCCGGCAGGCACCACAATTTCAGCTTCAAGCTGGCGGTCGCCGACAATCTCGATCAGCTCCTGTTGCTGACGGATATTTTCATGCGCATTGACTCTGACGCCGACTACGCGGCCATCCCAGGGCGCCTTGATCGTGCAACGCTGTGTGTTGAGTCTGGCAATATTCAATTCTGCCAGGGACTGGGCATATTCCGACTGGGCCAGCGCCACATCAACCTCACCGATGGAGTTGAAGGAGCGAAGCTCTCGTGCGTTGTCCCGCTTGATTTTGGCGGCACGAACTTCGGCTGATACCTTCTCGGCCTGAGCCTTGTAGAGCGCACAATCAAGCTCGACCAGTGGGTCCCCCTTGGCAAAGGCCTCACCGGCACGAACCGGCAGACGTTCAACCCTGGCAGCCAACTCACCGGACAGGACGGCCCGGTCCAACGCCTTGATGACGGCTCTGGCTTCATACTCAGCCAGAGCCGTTGCCGGCAGCAGCAACGCCACTGCCAGCGAACTCAGGAGCCGACGGGACATCAGCTGACCTCACCTTCGGCGTCAGCTTCGACAGCGCCTTCAACCTCGGCTTCGGCTGCAACTTCAGCTTCGGCGGCTGCCTGTTCGGTTTCCAGCTCTTCCTGCTGCTGAGTCACCTGTTCCATCTGGCCGCTCTGCCACTGAGCAAAGCGCTCACCAATGCGTTCACTCAACTCTTGCAGAGAGACCTGGTTGTAGTCTTCAGGCAGCAGATCCATGCCCATGGTCACGTAAATGCGGCCATAGCTGTTCTGCAAATCTGCATAGGCCACATCGCGGCGCAGCTCGGCCAGCACGGTGTTGAGTGACTCGCGGATCAAGTCCAGCTTGGAAGTCCGCTTGAGACGGGCACTGTTGCGCGTCTGTTCGCTGATACGCTCGGCCACACTCAGGTATTCCCCGGCCAGATCAAAGCTTTTACGGGCCTGTTCGTAGCGGATGCGGGACAGGTGCACCTGCGTCAGCACTGCCATGGAGGCTGCCAGACGCTGTTCATTGGCCAGCACCTCACGGGTTTTCGCCATGCGACGCTCGGCACCGATTTTAAATACATCGAACAGGTTCCAGCTGATCTGGGCTCCCATGCTGGTCCAGTCCTGATTCAGCAGGTACTCATTGCTGTCTTCGTATGCGCCCGCCGTCAGGTTGATGCCCGGCAGCAGTCCGAGCATTGCGGCTTTGGTTTCGGCTGCAGAGATACGCTTCTGGTAATGGGTTTCAACCAGTTCCGGGCGCTGCTGCAGCGCCAGCTCTTCCATCTGTTCCAGCTCAACGGAGAGTTCCGGCACGGTGAAGGCAGGGCTATCGACATCGGCCAGGGCAAATACCGTACCCGGCTTAAGCCCCATCAGCGCCGCCAGCTCGGTCTTGGCACCCATCAGATCCTGACGCAGTGATTGCAAGGCACGCAGAATATCCAGCAACTCACGCTGATAGTACAGAGCCTCCAGTGGTGACTGCAGACGCTTGGTTTCAACCTGACGCGAGTCTTTCAGCGCATCACTCGCCTGGTCGATCAGCGGATTGATTTTGGTCAGCAAACGCTCGGCCGACACGGCACGCCAGTAGGCCGCGCGCACATCCTGAGTGATGTTGTGCACCACCTTGCGCTCACGTTCCTTGGTGATCAGGTAGCGGTCGGCATGCTGTTTGGCACGCACGTATGAGAGGCCAAAGTCGAGGATATTCCAGGTAAACGCGATATCCTGGGTATCACGTTCCTTGTCCTGAGACACCGAGTAAGAGGGATTCAGCGGTAGAGCATCCGGCTCGCCATCGGTAAAGCTTACACTGGCAGAAGCCGCATACTCACTACGCTTGGAATACCCGGCTGAAGCGGTCAGATTGGGCAGCATCTCATGCTGAGCCAGCTCAACCTGTCCCTGCGCCAACGCAGCTTCCAGCGCTTTGAGCTTCTTGTCGCGGTTGTTCAGCACAGCACGTGCAATGGCCTCGTCCAGCGAAACGGCAGACTCAAGAGCCTGCTCCTGAGCCAACAGCTGGATATCGGCCTGGGCGGCGGCACTGATGTACTGTTGTGTAATGGTCTGAGGAGTAACGGAACAGCCACTGATGATGGCAGCGATAGCTGTTGCAAGTAGGGGCTTCTTGTACATGAGACAACTCTCTGACGGGGAACGGTTATAAACACAAACGGGTATTAATGGATTCCCTTATATCAAACAGCTGTTCCTGAAAGCTGACATTTGCTGATATCTCAGGTGATGAACAAAAAACACCTGTTTCAGATCAATTTTTATGTCGCAACCTCAATACATCTCAATTCCACGCTATCGGGTGTAAACTGAACATGCTATTCCAACCGACACAAACCAAGGCCCCCCGAGACCGATGAGCGAAGAGATCAGCCAGCATATCGACCAGATGATCCGCCATGACGAGGACGAGTCACCCGACTCCCTGCCTGACAGCTTTGACGAGCTGGAACCTGAGCAGATCGCCCTGCTGCTTGAATCGTTACCGCTCGATGCGCGTCGTCATGCCTGGAGCCGGGTACCGGCGGAACTCTACGCCGACGTTTTGGTGGCGATGCGCACCGAGGCACGAGAGAGCCTGCTGCGTCAGTTCGACAGCCAAACCCTGGACCAGCTGACCTCTGACCTTGATGCCGAAACCCTGATCGAGCTGGCCGACTCCCTGCCGGATGAGGTGGTGGATATTGCGCTTGCGCGCATGGATGATCGCCAGCGCACCCACTACGAGCAAAGCGCCAGTTACGCCGAGGACCTGCTCGGCCGCTACGTTGACCACGAACTGCTGGTACTGCCGCATAACAGTCGCGTCCGTGATGCCGAACGTCTGATGCGTCGCAAGGTGCCCGAATACAGCGAGCACCTCTGGCTGGTGGATCGCACCGGACGGTACACCGGCGCCGTGGCGATCAACCGCCTGTTCGGCGCAGCATCGCACCAGCCACTGGCTGAACTCTATGACGAAGAGCTGGAGGCACTCAGTGCCGAGCTGACGTTGAAGGACGCCTGTGAACAATTCGAGATGGCAGAAGTGGCCGCTCTGCCGGTGATCACATCGGAGGGACGCCTGCTGGGCCGCATGAGCCAGCGCCTGGCCTTCGAGCTGGTGCACGAACAGTACGAATCCCAACTGATGGCCAGCGCCGGCCTTGACGAGGACGAAGACCTCTTTGCCCCGGTGATGCGCAGCTCTCAGCGCCGCGCCACCTGGCTGGGAATCAACCTGTTGACCGCTTTTCTCGCATCCTGGGCCATAGGGCTGTTTGAAGCCACGCTGCAACAGGTCGTGGCACTGGCCGTGTTGATGCCGGTCGTGGCGTCCATGGGAGGCATTGCCGGCAGCCAGACGCTGACCTTGATCATCCGCGGGTTGGCACTGGGCCAGATCACGACGGCCAACATCATGCCACTGCTGAAAAAGGAACTCAGCGTGGGCGGGCTTAATGGCGTGCTCTGGGCGCTGGTGATCGGGGTTGTCGCATCACTGTGGTTCGACAGCGTCGCCATCGGTCTGGTGATTGGCATGGCGATTGTGATCAACATTGCCGCTGCCGCCCTGTCCGGCGTACTGATACCCGTGCTGCTGGAGCGGCTGAAGATTGACCCGGCACTGTCTGGGTCGGTGATTCTGACCACTGTCACCGACGTGGTCGGCTTCGTCGCCTTTTTGGGACTGGGGACGCTGCTGCTGGTTTAGTCAGAGTTCGCCCAGACTGAATGTTTCCCCTGCGCTATCAACCACCAGCTCGGTACCATGCTTGTGCTTGACCATCCGCGCCAGCTCCACCAGCTGATAGAACAGGTTGCGGCCAATCAGCCCTTCCATACCAAAGCGAATCATCAGGTAGGGTGAGGGCTCTTTGGTTTCAGGGTCTATTTCAACTCTGATCGGATGCTCCGCGTCAGCACGGACCCGATCACCGGTTGAGGTGGTAAATATCAGCTCTACCCCCTGCTCTCCCTTTGCATGCTCGACATCGACCACCTGAAAGGGCACATCATCCACCTGAATACCCACTTTCTCCACGGGCGTTTTCAGAAAGTATTGGTCGCCCTCCTTCCACAGCACCCGGGAAAACATTTTGACCATCGCCTCGCGGCCAATCGGAGACCCCTGGTAGTACCAGCGCCCGTCGCGTGCAATCCGCATGTCGATGTCGCCACAGAACTCAGGGTTCCATTTTTCCAGCGGTGGAATGCCTTCCTGTCCCTTTAACTGCTGCCCCAGTGCTGCCGGGTCGAAACTACCGCTCATGTCTGGCTCCTTGAATCCTTTTGAACAACCATGAGTAGCCCTCACAATGGCTACAGAAGATTTCATCATGCTGCTTCGATAAATGAATATAATTCACTCATAACAAAACACCAATGAAAGAAGATGGATATCATCATGAGTGAATCTCTGCAGCAAAAATTTGCCGATCCTCACCGCAGCGTCTGCTTTGTCGGGACTACTCCGCCCAAGGCCAGCACCGAGGATATGCAGATGCAAGAGATTGCCGACCGTCTTCTGGCGCGCCTGGAAACACTGGAGTACGACGGCCTGATCGTCTATGACATTCAGGACGAAAGCAGCCGTATCGACGCGCCTCGCCCCTTCCCTTACATGGAAACCCGTGACCCGCGCGAGTACTCCAAGCTGCTCAGCGAACGCAGCCAGCGCCCGATCATCACTTACAAGAGTGTAGCCCAGCGTGATCGTGCCGACTTTGAGCATTGGCTGGATGAGGCCTGGAACGACTATGGCGTACGTAATCTGGTGCTGGTGGGCAACCCATCGTCCGAGGGCGAGATCAAGCTGTCTCTGAATGAGGCCTACAACGCGCTGAAAGAGCACCATCAACCCTTCCACCTCGGCGGCGTCACCATCGCCGAGCGTCATGCGGTAAAGGGCAATGAGCACCAGCGCCTGATCAGCAAAGTCGAAAACGGCTGTGAGTTTTTTGTGTCTCAGGCGGTGTATAACGCACAGGCCACCATCGACCTGCTGACGTCCTATGCCCGCAGCTGCCGCGAGATGGGCGTCACGCCCAAGCGGGTCATTCTGACGTTTACCCCTTGCGGCAGCGCCAAAACACTGGAGTTCATGCAGTGGCTGGGCATCTCCGTTCCGGAAGGCACCCGCTACCGCATTCTGGATGCGGAAAAGCCGCTGGCCGAGTCAATCCGTATCTGCCAGAGCAATCTGGAGCAGATTCTGGATGCCTGCCTGCCGCTGGGCCTGCCGATCGGTCTTAATATCGAAAGCCTGACCAACCGCAAGGCCGAGATTGATGCCTCCATCCAGCTGTATCAGCTGCTGAAGGCCACCCTCGACCTGCGCCTGGCAGAGCGACACCTGAATCAGGGCTGAGCCTGATTACCGTCGGCACGGGCCAGCAGTTCCTGCCTGGTTCGTGCCAGCTCCCGGTAACGATCCGCATGCCAGATGACAACCTGGCGGTCCATGTCGATTTCGTATTTCAGCTTGCCCAGAATATCCATTCCCAGCAGACCGTCAAAACCGGGGTTCTGGCTCGGTTCAATGACCAGCACCTCCGATTTCCCCTGATCCACGGGACCAAAGGAAATACCGTCCACCGGCATCAGATTGGTCGGAATCCGCGCACCACCGACGACCTGGGCGAACCCTGCCGGTCGCAGCATCGCGCCAAGACTGGTCACCGTTGACTTGTGCAGCAGCGTTCGTGTAGCGCCCGTATCCACGATCAGGTTGACCGTCTTGCGTTTGCCGATATAGCGCAACTCCACCGGAATCTGCACGCTGTTCCCCTGAACCTTGGCGCGCTGCTCCAGGCTTGCCATTTCGGCCTCAATCGCGGCGATCTCGCCCTGTACGCCCTTTTCGGCTTCCAGGCGCTGCAGAATCTGCGCGCGACGGGCGCGTTCTGTCTGACTCAGCGTTTCAGACTCTTCCTTAAGTCGCTTTGTCTGACCGCGAAACTCAGGCGGAATCTGACTTTGACGGTCCACATAGATCTTGCGGCCCTTATGATCGATATAGTGGTACACCTCTGCCGAGGCAGGCATCACCCCTGCCAACGACACCACTAACGACAAACCCGCCACCAGAGTATTCCTGCTCATCCCTGTCTCCTTATGATGCTTAGCCGCCGGCCAGCTTGACTTTGTAGCCTTCCGCTTCCAACGCTGTTTTCAACGTGTCACGATGATCGCCCTGAATCTCGATCACCCCCTCCTTGACTGCCCCACCGGTTCCGCAACGCTGTTTAAGCTTTTTGGCAAGCTGCTTCAGCTCTTTTTCCATCAGCGGTACGCCCGTGATAGTGGTCACTCCCTTACCCTTGCGACCGCTGGTCTCACGGCGGATTCGCACTACGCCATCCAGCGCCGCCACGCGGGCAGCCTCGGCCTGCTCCTCACAACGGCAGGCATCCAGCGCCTGGCCACAGTCCGGACAATGCCGCCCGGATTCAGTCGAATATACCAGCCCACTGAGCTGGTCACGTAAACTTGCCATACTGCTAACACTCTTTATCGGGCGTCAATCACTGCTCAAGACACCGCATGCGTTAAAAGGAGCTTCATCGCAGAAGCTAAAGCCCCACACCACCAATTTGCCGCGCCAGGTAGGACGCATAGTTATCGGTCATGCCTGAGATGAAGTCCAGCATACGGCGATAGCCATTATACAGAGGCTCTTCAGCCACCGGGGCATGAATCCCCATCAAACGCAGAATCTTTTCCGAACGGTAGCCGACACCTTCTGCACCTTTGCAGTGCTGTTCATGAACGGCGTAACAAAAGGCCTCCATCAGTACCCCGATGGTGGTGTAAGCACCGACTTCCAGCTCGGCCTTGCGGGTATTGGGAAACACCCGCTCTCTGGCGACCCGCTTGGCGGTCAGTATGCCCTCTCGCACCATCTGATCGCCATCCAGCAGCAACTCGCCGCTGTAGGCACCCGACATGATCTCGCGGTAGTGCTTCATGAAGACGCCCACGGCAGAGTCAACCATGTTCTCCATCGCCTTGCCTCTGAGGGCCGATATCTTGCGCCGGGCCGAAGCCTGAGTCGCAAAGATGGCATCATCAAATGCAAGGTCACCACAGAGTTGCAACAGAATCACCTTGACGTCATCAAAACTCAGGATCTGCAGCTCGATGGCATCCTCAAGGTCGAGAATGGCGTAGCAGATGTCGTCTGCCGCCTCCAGCAGGAAGGCCAACGGGTGCCGACACCAGTGGTCCTGCCCCTGAGCCACCAGGCCCAGATCACGCCCCAGTGCATTGAGAATCCCCAGTTCGGACTGAAAAGCGCTGAACTTGCCTTTCACCCCCGCCTGCTTCACTCCCCAGGGATATTTCAATAAGGTGCCCAGTGTCGGGTAAGTCAGGCGCAAGCCACCATCGAACAGGTGATTCTCGATCCGGGTCACGACACGAAACCCCTGCGCATTCCCTTCAAAGGTCTGCAGATCCAGTCGCTCAAGCTCCGACAGGGATGCCAGGCGGACGTCATCGGCATGACAGGCAAACCAGTCACGTACGGCGTACTCACCGGCATGACCGAAAGGCGGGTTACCGATATCATGCGCCAGACAGGCCGACTGCACGATCGTCCCCAGATCATGGGGTGTTACCCAGGCAGGCAACTCGTCGGCGATCAACTCGCCAACCCGGATACCCAGGCTGCGACCGACGCTGCCAACCTCCATGGAGTGCGTCAGACGCGTATGGATATGATCATTGAGCGCAAAAGGATGCACCTGAGTCTTGCGCCCAAGGCGACGAAAAGCGCTGGAGAAGACGATACGATCGTGATCCTTGTGAAAGTGACTGCGTCCCACTTCATCAGGGGTCAGTGACTCATGTCCGTAGCGGTGAGTGGTGAGCAGTTGGGGCCAGTGCATCTGAACATCTACCTGCGTTGAAGCTGACATCTCCCGACTATAACAGGGCGACGCAGCCAAGGCCCAGCCCACCGGCCAGTACAGGGCTTGCCCCGAATCCAGATTCAGCCCGGAAGTGCGAGTCGATGCTTTTTGAGTGTATTACGCACAGACGTAAACATTAAGAACAGATCGGCGATCAACAAATCACGCAGCGATTGACACAAGACAAAGAGTCGGCTTCTAGTTTAAATGCGCACTAATGCTTAACTTCGAGACACCGACTAGAGTAAATTAGAATGCATATCCGAGAGAGGTGAAGATTTTCTCACGGAAATAATAGCGTCTCGAAAAAGCAACATCAACCAACAGCATTGCCTATTTTCGGTCAGCGCCTCATCATGGATGGCAGGGCTTACCGTGATGATCCTCGGATCATCCAACACACTATGGCAGATAAAAGGAAAGTAACCGATGGAGACAAAAACCAAGCTCATCAGCGGACAAAAAGGCTTTACGATCATTGAGATTTTGATTGTTGTCGCCATTTTGGGGATTCTGGCATCTATCGCTTACCCTTCCTACCTTGACTACGTCAGAGAAAGCCGACGTCTCGACGCGACCAATGCGCTCCTGAATGCGCAAGCCGCACAAGAAAAGCACCGAATGACGAATGCAACCTATGCGAGTACGGCTTCGGCCATGGGAGTCGGCAGCAGCTCCTCAGAAGGTCATTACACCCTGTCAGTCTCAGGTGCAACGAGTACCGGCTACACGCTAACGGCGACCGCAACAGGCACTCAGGCATCGGACACTGCCTGCACGAATATCACCTTAAAGGTTGATAAAGGCGACGTGACCAAGTCACCCTCGACATGCTGGAAAAAATAGTTATGGAACAGACTTTGTCTCAACAGCAGGAAGCGGGCAAGTGTATTCAGTCGGGCTTTACACTTGTCGAAGTTCTGGTCGTGATTGCGATCATCGGCATTCTGGCGATGATCGCAATCCCTTCGTACTCTGACAGTATTGACCGTCAGCGCATCAAGTCTGCCGCTGAAACCCTGGCGGCAGACTTGCGCTGGGCAAAAGCCGAATCCTCCAGACGCAACACCAATATCACTGTCACCTTTACCACCGGTGCTTCCTGGTCTTACACCATCCAGGCGAACAAAGCGGATGGTACTAAAGAGACACTCCGCACAGTGAATAACGTCGATTTTGTTAACGTCTCGGTCAATCAAACCACCTTTGGTTCAAACGACTTTGAAATTGACTACATCCGAGGAACCGTGGGCGATAACGGCAGCGTAGTTTTTAAAACCAGCCGCGGAAACACCGCCACGGTCACCGTAAGCGCTTTGGGCAGAGTCCGAATTTGTGGATTTGGAGGGTATCCGGCATGCAGCTAACCCATACATGGAAGTCCCAGCAAGGCCTGACGCTGGTAGAGGTAATGGTGGCGATGGCGATTGGCATCTTCCTGCTCGGCGCAGGAGGGGCCGCCTTCATCAGCGCGATGAACACCCAGACCGAAAACCTCCAGCTCACCCGGCTCAACCAGGATATGCGGACCCTGCTGGACATCATGAGCAAGGACATACGCCGCAGTGGTTTTTTGACCTCCAAGCCCCATCTCAGCAGCAACTCGACACACCTGAAGCAAAACCCTTTCTTCAGTACGGATAATGACATCAAAGCAATCGACAATACGTGCTTTTTGTACGCCTATAACCGCCATGATACTGATCCCGTTTCCGTTTCAACCTCGGACCGTTTTGGATTCAAGCTCGTTACTGCCGATGGAGAATCAGGCAAAATCATGATGCGCAAGTCGGCTGACAACAACAGCAATTGCACAGACGGCAGCTGGGAAACCATCACCGAACCTGAAGTCGACATCACCGAACTGAAATTCAGTATCAGCACATCCGGGGTCAACCCCACCTCCTTACTGGACAGCGAAGGCGTGCTGACCGGGGAAAACAGCTGCACCGCCGGCAGCGCCTGCGCCAGCTGCACCTCAGGAGAGCCCTGCATTCAGATCAGGAGTGTCGACATTACCCTGACTGCTCGACTGGCAGCCGATCACACGGTGACCCAATCCATGAAGCGCACGGTACGCATACGTAACGACAAATACATCGATGCATTTTAAGCAAGGCACGGAGCACAAGATGTTCAGAGACGATAAGCACTCGGTGACACACAAACAAAGAGGGGTCGCCACCCTCGTTGTGGTGATTTCGCTGATCATCATCATGGCAGTGATGGCCTTGACCGTTGCCAACAGCGGCATCATGGATCAGCGCACGACCGGCAGTGACATACGCGCACGAGAGGCCCATGAAGCTGCCGAAGCGGGGCTGGAGTATGCCGTAGCCTGGGCCAACAGCATCCGCATTCCGGACGTTCCGGTACTGCCTGGCGTCCCTGGCAGCACTCAGCTGACATGCGATGGCGGTACCGATGACCCCTATGGCTGTCCTCCCAGCCTGACCACCATTACAGGCTCAACAACCAATGAGACTTACCAGTACACCCTGACCTACACCGTCACCACTGGAGCCGGCACCAAGCTGGTCAGGATCGAATCAGATGCCTACAGCACCGCTGACGCAAGTACGGTGGCACACGCTGAGGTTTATTTGCAGCAAGTCCCCCTGGGCCAGGGCTCACCTGAAACGACTCCGGTCGTAGTCGATGGAGCCTTCGGCGATGAGATCGTGGGTGGCGGTGACATACTCACTATCACCTCCACCAGCACCGCGATTGCCAGCAGCGCAGGTGCGGACGAGATTAACGAAGGCCACCTGGAACAGCGCATTTGGACCGACCTTGACGGTGATGGCGAAGTCGACAACATGGAAATAAAAGTCAAAGTCGAACCTTTCAAAAAGGGAGATTTTGACTGCAGCAGCTATTCCTCTCACTGCGCCTGGAACCACACCTTCCAGGGCGAACTGCCTTTTGAGGATGCTGTTGAATATGCAACAGCCGCCGGCAATGTATTCACCAATGATATGCCCTGTGGCCCACCCGACCCCTCAAAGCCCGCGATTTATATTCTTAAGAACACTGGACCCATTGGTTCGGCTGACCTCAGCAACCCGGGGTGCAAGGATTCTAAGATCATTGGCTCCTTGACTGCACCGGTTGCCATCATCGTTCCCGAGAGCTATGGCTGCCCCCCCTTTTCAGGCGGTCTGAGTATATACGGTTACTTCTACATCGAGAATGAAACGGCATGCGACGCTTCCGGCTGGGGTGGCGCCAAGGTCTACGGCTCGGCGATTTTTGAAGGCCCAGTCACCAAGCTGACATCCGGTACAGAGTTCATCGAGATGGACTGGGGAGACTCTGTCGGCAATACGCTGAACCTGCCCGTTGATTACGCCAATGCAATTCCTGGCACCTGGAGGGACTATGAATAAATATTCCAGCCTGAAAAGACAGGATGGCGTATTCTTGATTGAAGTGATTATCTCGGCGCTGATTCTTGCCGTGGCAATCTCTGCCATCATGCAAGTACTCACCGGCGTATTGAAAGAAAGCGCTGAAAGCAGAATCTTCACTCACGCGTCAAATTATGCCAACGACAAAATAGACGAACTTCGCACCTACAGCACACAGGATGCGTTCAGTAACTTCAGCAATGGCACCGATACGACAGCCTCGACCAATACCACCTTAACGCGCAAGTGGGAGGTCAGCGAGCCTGCCGCCTGCCCCGATATCAATAATCCACCCACGGGCGCTACACCCATACCCAAAATGTGCAAACAGGTTCAGGTTACCGTGACCTGGAGTGATACCAACGGTGATACGCAAACAGTACAGCTGACCAGTTATATCGCGCAGCAAGATGCCGTCAGGGCGGCTTATTTGTTGTCATTATATTAAGCGCCACACCCCGCCTGACAAACCCGATACCCAAACCACCGTTTCCTTAAAGTGTATTAAACAACACAACAGGATAGCGGTGGTATAACACCTGCTTTTCCCATCACACTTCGATTAATCCACATCAAAAATGTAAAAATATTTACCTCGCCTGATCAAGGCCAAAAGATCCAGGCAAAGATCGAACGGAGTAAAAGGAATATTCCACATACCCGCAAAAAGCATTAAGAATAAGAAGAGATAAAAAGACTTTCAGGTAATCTTTGGAAGGGTGCTTGAATTAAAACCGTTAGACCAAACCGGCTTTTCACACATCCCTAAAAGAGGAAGTATTCATACATGGCAAGCCATAATATTTTAACCCAAGAAAAATCATATACGTTTTATATTGACCACCCTAAGGCGTTGCGCCGATCTGACCAGTAGTATCAAGCCGACAGGCCATGTCTGCATTCAAATTACACCGAATTCCGGTATTACCCGGACTTTGCGGATACGCGAGTATTTGGGTATTAAAAGATGGATTGGGATCAGCCGTCAGATCGGTTATCCATAAACAGGCAGAAGCCACCGGAGCAGGCATTGATCCATTGCGATCAGACATGACAGCCAGTGCCGCCATAACATAGCCCCTGACTTCGCCCATACATGCATTATTCGCGGCTCTGCGAGTGTAATCCAAGTAAGCTGGCAGCGCGATTGAAGACACTATGCCAATGATCGCAACCACGATCATCATCTCGATCAATGTAAATCCTTTTGCCCTGTTCATAGCCACCCCCGGCTTTTGCGGACATTTGCGCAAATAAAAAGGGAGAGCCAAAAAGCTCTCCCCTTCTACGAAAAATCAGACTGTTACCACTCTGATCATCAATTGGCTATTAACCACCACCAGCACCAGCAGCAACCAATGCGCAGCTACCAGTGTTTGCGTTACAGGTAGTGTTCTGCAGTATTGCAGCATTACCACGTGCAGCGGCATTGAATGTCAGCTGTGCACCGGTGTTGTAGTTGTCAATTGACATATCTACCGCAGTAGCAGCATCACAAGCAGATGGAGCAAATGCAATCGGATCAATGTTGTTCGCCGCATCAGCTACAGCCGTGCTCATGTAGGCTTTAGCTTCAGCCAGGCAAGCACTGTTGGCAGAACGCTGCGTGTAGTCATTGTATGCAGGCAGCGCAATAGCGGCCAGAATACCGATAATCGCCACAACGATCATCAATTCGATCAGGGTGAAACCCTGCTGGTTATGCTTCATCATTTCGCTTTTCATGGGTTATCTCTCCAGCGAGTTAACTTTCCTAGTAAATAGCCAGCAGACCGACGTCCTGTGGCTACCAGCTGCCTCACATAGTAGACAGCGAACCTCCCTGCTGTCTAGCCTGAACCGAAACTGAACGTAAAATTCAGTTGAGCCTGATCAACAAAGCGGTGTTTTGCCAGTCACCGTTTACACTTTGGCTGCGCCTGTGCTTTGATTGCAGTACCATAAATCAGATTTAGATCCACTCTGTAATCTGTATAGATACGGCGACAGGAGCTCCGGTGTCTCAAGGAATGCAACCCCTTACAGGTCTGGCCAAACGGCTGGTCAACGATGGTGTGTTTTCAGCCGAGGTCGCGCAGGATGCTGTGACCCAGGCCCGCGAAGCCAACCAGCCCTTTATTCATTACATCATCAGTCATCGGTTGGTTAGCGCCCACCGGGCGGCTACGGCAGCTTCTGAAGAGTTTGGCTTGCCATTGTTCGATCTGGACGCCATCAACGATGACGCCCTGCCCAGGGACGTCATTTCGGAAGCGCTGATTACCAAGCACCAGACCCTGCCGTTGATGCTGCGGGAAAATCGTCTCTATGTCGCACTGGCAGACCCCACCAATATACAGGCTCTGGATGAAATCAAGTTCAGCACCGGCAAAACCACCGAAGCGGTCATCGTTGAAGAGGATAAGCTTGCTCGAAAGCTTGAGCATTTTCTCGACAATGCCAATGATGCCATGGAGGAGCTGGAAGATACTGACCTGGATAATATCGAACTCGGTGAAGACAAGCCGGTCGATGAAAAAGATGACGCTGAAGATGCAGCCAACGAGACACCCATCGTTCGTTTTATCAACAAGGTGCTGCTGGATGCGATCAAGAAAGGGGCCTCGGATATCCACTTTGAGCCCTACGAAAAAAGTTATCGCGTGCGCTGCCGTATCGACGGCATGCTGCAGGAATTCCACAAGCCGCCCTTGAATCTCGCCAGCCGCCTGACCGCACGTTTGAAGGTGATGTCGCGCATGGATATTTCCGAGCGGCGCGTACCCCAGGATGGCCGTATCAAGCTGAAAGTCTCGGCCAAGCGTGCCATCGATTTCCGCGTCAATACCCTGCCGACTCTTTGGGGCGAGAAGATCGTGTTACGTATCCTTGATCCCAGTAGTGCCAAGATGGGAGTTGAAGCACTCGGCTTTGAACCGGATCAGAAGGAAGCCTACCTCACTACACTACAGCAACCACAGGGAATGATTCTGGTGACCGGCCCCACCGGCTCCGGTAAGACAGTCTCGCTTTATACCGGTCTTAATATTCTCAATACCGAAGAGCGTAATATCTCGACGGCTGAGGACCCGGTAGAAATCAACCTTGAAGGGATCAACCAGGTCCATGTGAACCCCAAGGTGGGTTTGACCTTTGCAGAAGCACTACGTGCGTTCCTGCGTCAGGACCCCGACGTGGTGATGGTGGGTGAGATTCGAGACCTGGAGACGGCGGAGATTGCAATCAAGGCAGCACAAACAGGTCACATGGTGCTCTCCACCCTGCATACCAACAGTGCCCCCGAGACCCTGACCCGTTTACGCAACATGGGGGTCCCGGCTTTCAATATCGCAACCTCGGTCAGCTTGATCATTGCACAACGTTTGGGACGAAGACTTTGCGAGAATTGCAAACAACCGGCCGACCTGCCGGAAGCCACTTTGCTGGAAGAAGGCTTTACCCCGGAGCAGATACCTGGCCTGCAGCTGTATGAAGCCAACCATGAAGGCTGCGGCCACTGCAACCGAGGCTACAAGGGACGGGTCGGTATTTATGAAATGTTGAAGATGTCAGGTGAAATCGCACAGTGCATCATGGAGAACGGTAACTCCATTGATATCCTGCGTGAAGCACAGCAGCAAGGGTTCAGGACTCTGCGCCAATCAGGGCTGCTTAAAGTGGCGGCGGGCGTGACCAGTCTTGAAGAATTGAACCGGGTTATTAAAACCTGACAGGGATAGAAAATGGCTACGGCAGCAAAAAAGACACCCAATAAGTTTACTTTTGTCTGGCAAGGTAAAGACAAAAGCGGTAATACCAGCAAGGGCAAAATCGATGCAGATAGCTTGGCCACTGCTAAAGCTCTGCTGCGTAAGCAAGGTATAAAGCCAAACAAGGTACAAAAAGAGCGCAGCAGTCTTTTCAGCGCCAAGAACAAACCGATCAAGCCCGTGGATATTGGCTACTTTATACGCCAGCTTGCGACCATGATGAAAGCCGGTGTTCCTCTGCTTCAGGCCATGGAGATCGTGGCCAATGGTACAGAGAAAGACAAACTCAAGAAGATGATTTACACCATTCGTGATGACGTCAACAGCGGCTCAGACCTGTCACAATCACTCGAGCGTCATCCCGAGCACTTTGACGACCTGGTCTGTTCACTGGTTCATGCGGGGGAGCAGTCAGGTGCCTTGGAAACCATTCTTGACCGTATTGCCACTTACAAAGAAAAAGTGGAATCCCTTAAGAAAAAAATCAAGAAAGCCCTAACCTACCCCATAGCAGTAATCATCGTAGGTATTATCGTTTCAGCCATTCTGCTGGTTAAGGTCGTCCCTCAGTTTGAGCACGTTTTCCAAGGCTTTGGTGCCGATCTGCCGGCATTTACACAATGGGTCATAGGCCTATCGGAATGGATGCAGGAATGGTGGTTCGTAGGGATGGTCGGCATGGCGGCCATTGGCTTCGGCTTCACTAAAGCGCGTGCGAATTCAAAACAATTTTCCGACTTTGTCGACCGCGCGGTTCTTCGAATGCCGATATTCGGCCCCATTTTACACAAAGCCGCCATTGCACGTTTTACTCGCACATTGGCGACTACATTCGCAGCTGGCGTACCATTAGTTGAAGCACTTGACTCTGCTGCCGGGGCTGCAGGCAACGTGGTATACGAAGACGCCATTCTTCAGATTCGAAACGGTGTTTCAACCGGCCAATCGCTACAGAATGCGATTAATATGACCGGCGTCTTCCCTGCGATGGCTGTTCAAATGGTTTCAATTGGTGAAGAAGCCGGTTCACTCGACATGATGCTGGACAAGGTCGCCAGCTTTTATGAGGAAGAAGTGGATAACGCGGTCGACAACCTCTCCAGCCTGATCGAACCGATGATCATGTCGATATTGGGTGTCCTCGTCGGGGGCCTGGTGATCGCCATGTACCTGCCAATCTTCCAGCTGGGTAATGTGGTTGGTTAAGCATGATTGAATTATTAGTTGCAGAGCCGCTGCTGGCGGCTCTTTTTGCATTGGTACTGTCCCTGCTCGTGGGCAGCTTTCTGAATGTGGTCATCCTGCGATTGCCGGTCATGATGCAGCGCGAGTGGGATGCGATGCTGAAGTCCGAAGCGGGCGAGCAGGTTGAGCAGCTTCCGACCTTCAATTTGATGACTCCCCGCTCCCGTTGTGGTGAATGCGGCCACCAGATCCGCTGGTTCGAAAATATTCCGGTCATCAGCTGGCTGGTACTGCGTGGTCGCTGCAGCGGTTGCGGCACCCGTATTGCCTTCCGCTATCCCTTTGTGGAACTTTTGACCAGCCTGACCTCTGCCTGGATTATCTGGCAATTTGGCTTGACCCTGACCGGTGGAGCACTGGTGTTACTGACCTGGGCGCTGATCACCCTGACGTTTATCGACCTGGATCATCACCTGCTGCCGGATTCCATCACCCTGCCCCTGCTCTGGCTGGGTCTGCTGATCAATACTCAGGGCGTCTTCACGTCGCTGGAAAGCGCCGTCTATGGTGCAGCGGCCGGTTACCTGATTCTGTGGAGCGTCTACTGGGTCTTCAAACTGCTGACCGGCAAGGAAGGCATGGGCTATGGTGATTTCAAACTGCTGGCCGCAATCGGTGCCTGGGGGGGCGTCAAGGTGTTGCCGCTTGTCGTCCTGCTATCCTCTGTCGTGGGTGTCGTGCTGGCGGTTGTGCTAATTGCTTTTCGCCGCCATCAGGCGCAGAATCCTTTGCCGTTCGGCCCCTATCTGGCCATTGCTGGCTGGATCGCTTTGATCTGGGGTGAACCGATTATCTCTGCATATCTTGGGAGTTTCTGATGCTGGTTGCAGGTCTTACAGGTGGTATTGGCAGTGGAAAAAGCGCTGCGTCCGCATGTTTTACAGCTTTGGGTGTGCCGGTCATCGATGCAGACCTGGTGGCCCGCCAGGTCGTAGAACCGGGCAGTGAAGCACTGATAAAAATTGCGGCCCACTTTGGCCAGGATGTCATCAAGACCGATGGCAATCTTGATCGTGCAGCCCTGCGTCGTATCGTGTTCGACAAGGAACGCGAACGCAACTGGCTGGAAGCCCTGCTACACCCGCTGATTCGTGAGTCTATCCTGGATACGCTTGAGCAGTTCGATGCCGACGGTCACGCTTATGCCGTTCTGGCGTCTCCACTGTTGCTGGAGACGGATCAGCACCTGCTGGTCAGTAAGGTGATTGTGGTGGATGTTCCTGAATCGCTTCAGATCGAACGCACCATGCAGCGCGACGGCATCGAAGAACCTCAGGTCCGCCAGATTCTGGCTGCCCAGATGAATCGTGATGAACGCCTGAGTCATGCTGACTTCATCCTCGACAACAGTGGCAACGAAGAAGCCCTGGCCGACGCCGTAAGCGCTCTGCACCCGCAGCTGCTGACATTGGCTGCCGAGGAGGATGCGCAGGATGAATGATACACCCGTCAAGATGGTCAAATGCCCCCAGTGCGGTGAGCCTGCACCCTACACCGAAAACAACAAATGGCGCCCCTTCTGCTCGGAACGCTGCCGGCTGATTGATCTGGGCGAATGGGCCAGTGAAAGCTACCAGATTGCTGCCGAGCCCTCACTGGACGATTTCAGCTCAGGGATGACACCTGACGAAATGGGGTTCACACCGACCCGCCACTGAGTCCGCTATCCCTGTAGCCATTCTGCGTATGGGTGCATGATCACCTTGCACCCTCTCATAATCTATTCAATTTAGCCGCCGTTGTAGTCATCCAGTGCCGACTGACGCGCCTGTTTATAGTCGATGATTGGCCCCGGACGCCCGTATTCTTGTCCCGCGCCCGGTTTATGCCGTGCCTTGGGTTCCAGATGGCGAAGTTCAGGCAACCACTCGGCGATAAACTCGCCATTGGGGTCGAACTTTTCACTCTGCAACTGTGGATTAAAGATACGGAAGTAAGGCGCCGCATCCGCACCGACTGAAGCGCTCCACTGCCAGCCCCCCAGATTGGACGCGAAGTCCCCATCGATCAGCTTTGACATGAAAAAGGCTTCTCCACGCCGCCAGTCGATGCGCAACAGTTTGGTGAGGAACGACGCCACAATCATGCGCAATCGGTTATGCATCCAGCCGGTGGCCAATAACTGCTTCATCGCTGCATCAACAATTGGAAAGCCGGTTTCCCCTGCCTTCCAGGCTTCAAAAGCCTTTTCGTTGTCCAACCAGGTGATCCGGGCTTCCACATCGGGTCGGAAAGGGGTCAGCCTGTTGAGCTCAGGAAAGCTCACCAGCAGATGGCGATAAAACTCTCGCCACACCAACTCATTCAACCAGGTACTCTGTTGCCAGCCGTCGCCGTCATGAGCCTGCTTGAGTCTCGCCAGACACTGCCTCGCCGACAGGGCACCAATGGTCAGCGCCGGTGAAAGGCCGGAGGTAGCATGGCGAGCAGGAAAGTCACGCAACCGCTGATAGTCAGGCTCCTGCTCATGGACAAAACGCTGCAGCACTTCATGGAGGTCATCGTCATTGACCGGGTAACCCGTATCCGGCTCTGGTGCGTACCTTGACCCTAAACGCTGAATTCTTTTACCGGCTCGATACGGCTTGTCGGTGTCTCTTTTCTGATCACGGGCGCATTCATCCCCCTGAACCGGTGAAGGCAAAGGCTCATGTTCCAGCCTTAACAAACAGCGTAGCCATGCCTTACTGAAAGGGGTAAACACCTTGAATGCTGTTCCCTGCCCGGTGACGACTTGCCCGGGAGGCACAATCAGATCGCCATGATGACCTTGAACGGCAATCCCCTCGCTCTCCAGCCGTTCGCAGGTCAGACGGTCTCGGTTGCGCTCGTTCAATGGGTATTCATAGTTGAAATGCAACTTTGAGGCTCCCTGCTGCTGTGCCACCTGCAGGATGGCGTCAGGGCAATCGGAAAAGCGTTGCAATGGCAAACGGATCAGCTCAATACCGCCTTTCAGCAACGCCTGCTCCAGCCAGTCAAGGCGAGCATGCCAATACCTCTGTCGAGCCTCGGACTCGTTATGCTCAGTCCACTGTTCCGGTGTCAGGCACACCAGCGCCTTGACCCGCTCCCCCGCCGCACAGGCTGCACTGAGGGCCGGATTGTCTGCCAGTCTCAGGTCATTACGAAACCAAACCAGTTGCATCGTCGCTGACTACCTTTTGCGAATAATGGTGAATATCGAACAACAGGAGGAGAACACCCGTCCATTGAGTCCGGCTTGAGGGACGCAGTGCCCTCAAGCCGGAGACGACTCTTGATCAGATATAATTTCGCAGTCCGAGTTCATGCGGATGAGGGTTCAGGTAGGTCTGCTGCCGGACATAGTCATTGCCGAAGCGTTTGACGTAATGCTTGAGCAACGTCAGGGGCACCACAAGATGGACATGCCCCAGCCGGTATTGCTCGATACTGTCCAGCATCTCCTGTTTGCAGTCGCTGTCGATCTCACGCTTCAGGTAACCCAGAATGTGCTGCAGCACATTGGTATGGGTCTTGCGCGTCGCCTTATGAGCCATATGCTCCATGAAACGACTCAGATAGTGCTGTTTGACTTCATCGAGAGGCAAATCGTGTGCATCGGCGAGGTAGCGCCCCAGTTCACGATAGCCTTCATAATGATGTGCCATCAGCAGGTACTTCTGGCGACTGTGAAATTGCAGGATCGCGTGATAAGACGGCTCCACCTCGACGCTGGTCATCCAGTCATCATAGGCAAAGACACGCGCGATGAAATTCTCCCGCAGCACGGCATCGTTCATCCGAGCTTCTTCTTCCAGAGGAAGTTCCGGATAGAACTCACGCAGTGCACGAACGAACACCCCCCGATCAGCGTGATGAGGAATCCCATTGGGGTGATAGACCTTAACCCTTTCCATGCCGCAGCTGGGTGACCCTTTCATCAGAATAAAGCCGCGCAGATGGCGATGGCGAGACACGAACTCCTCTCCCACCCGCATCAAGTCATCGGTTACATCCATATCCGGATCGGTTGTACCGACCGCACGCGGGTGCTCGCCCTCCATACCGACCAGACGGATGGGATCACGCGGAATGCCCAGTCCAATGGCAACCTCTGGGCAGAACGGCTCGAATGCAAAGCAGTCTTCCAGCACATTGAGGCAGTAACGCGACTGCTTGTGTCCGCCGTTATAGCGTACCTTTTGCCCGGTCAAGCAGGCACTGATCCCAACCGGTATCTTGCGTTCAAGCGGAACTTGATCGGGCATGAAATGACTCCTGTCAGAGACCAATGAACGGCTGCACCAGCCGCCCCATCAGGCCGGAAAATTTCAACGGTGCATCGGTGGCGATAAGGCAGATGCAATCTTCGTCGGTATCGACAATTGGCTGGTGACTCACCTCACCATCCAGATCTGCGACATCACCACGGCAGAAGCGACCCATCTCATCACTGTAGGACCCTTGCAGGATCAGGGTCAATTCATTTCCGCTGTGGGTATGATGCGGCACCGATACCCCGGGGGATATACGCAGCAGACGGGTCGCTCCGGGCCCATCCAGCTCCAGGTCAAGCTGTCGAACACCGTAACCGATGCGTTTCCACGGCAGGTCATCAATGGGCTTGCCAAGCACTTGCGCAAGCGGGGCCGGCAGATGATCATCGGCCAAAGGTTCCGCCTTGCTCAAACTGAACTCCTGCTCTGGTTCATCCAGACAGGCGAGAACCGCATTCAAAGCATCATCTGTCAGCATCGCCGGTGTCAGGCTGTCCAGCATGGCACCGCCAACCGCATCCGTTTCACGGGTACGCTCACGACACTGCTCGCACCAGTGCAAATGGCAGGCGACCAATAGCGCCATACCCTGTGGCAGGCTTCCAGCCGAGTAAGCCATCAGGGTGGCATCGTCAAAGTGATGGCTGATCTTCACGAATCTTCCCCCCAATAAGCCTTGAGCTTACTGAATGCTAACCTCAATCGCGACTTGACACTGCCCAGCGGAATTCCCAGCTGGTCAGCAATTTCCGAATGGCTTTTGCCTTCATAATAAGAAAGATGCAGCACCTGAGCCTGGCTTTCCGGCAATGTGGCAATCGCTTCTTTCATACGCACTTCGATCACCGAGTGTTCGCCCAGATCACGGTGCTCCGGATCGGGCTCTTCCTCCGGTAACTCGTACAGCGGCATTTTGTCCCGCCGCATACGATCGATACTCTGGTTTCGAGCCAGCGTAAAAATCCAGGTACTGGCACTGGCTTTGGCTGCGTTGAACAGGTGAGCCTTGCGCCAGACCAGCAGCATCGCTTCCTGAGCGACCTCCTCGGCAGTGGCTTCCGGCATGCCCAGACGCAGTATGTAGGCTTTGACCCGAGGGGCGAAATAGGCAAACAAACGGGCAAATTCAGACTTGTCCCGTGTCTCGGCCAGGGCCGAGAGACAGGCACTCCAGTCATCGCGCACCTGCTTTCTCCTCTCCTCGGCTGTCATCTCTTGCGGGGTGACGGCGGCAGCGTTCACATCGCCTCCTTCGGCATCGTTTTCCTGCATTTGCTCTCCATACGCATCTGAAGCGACAAAGGATCAGTTGGATCACCCAATTTCCAATTAGATTACACTATTGATGCTGATGATCTAGCCGGAACGTTGCTGACGTAACAACGTTCAACCAGACTGAATACAGGATAGCCCCCTCATGAGCATCAACGTGATCAGGCCATTGAAAATTGCCGTTATCGGATCCGGTATTTCCGGGCTCTCCGCAGCCTGGCTGTTGAATAAACAGCACCAGGTAACCCTGTTCGAAAAAGACGATCGTCCCGGTGGCCACTCCAACACCGTTAATGTCTCCACACCTCACGGTGAGATGGCTGTCGACACGGGATTTATCGTATACAACCCTGTCAATTACCCCAATCTGGTCGAGTTTTTTCACGCACTGGGTGTCCCCAGCCAGAAAACGGATATGTCCTTCGGCGTTTCCATAAACCAGGGCCAGATTGAATACAGCGGCTGCGGTCTGGGTGGTTTGTTTGCACAGAAGCTCAATCTGTTCCGCTTTGGCCACTGGCAGATGATTACTGACTTGCTGCGCTTCTATCGGGAAGCGCCGTCTCTGATTACGGCTCCGGAAGTTCAAACTCAGACCCTGGGGGAAATGCTGGCCAGCCGCGGATATGGCCAGGCGTTCATTCATCGCCATCTGATCCCCATGGGGGCTGCAATCTGGTCCACGCCTGCCGATCAGATGCTGGACTATCCGGCGGTGACTTTCCTGCGTTTCTGTCAGAACCACGGTCTGGTTCAGTTGAAAGACCGCCCTCAGTGGCGCACCGTGACCGGCGGTAGCAGGGAGTATGTCAATCGAATCTGCTCCGAGCTTGGTGATGGCGTGCGCCTCAACAGTCGTATCCACAAGATCCATCGCAACAAGGGCAAGGTCATCGTTGAATTCCTGCATGGTGGCAGCGAGACTTTCGATCATGTCGTTCTCGCCTGTCATGCGGATCAGGCACTCGGGCTTCTGGCCGAGCCCACCGCTGAAGAGCAGCGCCTTCTAAGTGCATTTCCCTACCAGCGAAACCGTGCGCTGCTGCACACGGATGAGCGCCTCATGCCGCGCCGCCGTGCCGCCTGGGCAAGCTGGAACTACCTGACCGATAGCCGCGGCACATCCGGACAACACCCGGACGCAATCTCGGTGACCTACTGGATGAACAACCTTCAGCACCTGCCACATGAGCATCCCGTATTCGTGACCTTGAACCCGCTGGAAGAGCCCGCCGATGGCAAGATTCTGCGCAGCTTCCTGTATGACCACCCGGTGTTCAGCCTTGAATCCATTGCCGCCCAGAAAGAGATCTGGTCGTTGCAGGGTCGCCAGAATACCTGGTTCTGTGGCGCCTACTTCGGTTACGGCTTCCATGAAGATGGCTTGCAGGCCGGTCTGGCGGTTGCTGAGCAGCTGGGCGGTCAACAGCGCCCCTGGACACTCGATGAGCCCAGCAGCCGCATCCACGTTCAGGAGAACAGTCGCCCCCGTGTCGTCTGGCTGCCGGGGGCAGTGGCATGAATCAGTCCTGCCTGTATGCCGGCAACGTCATGCATCACCGCATGAAGCCTCGGCGTCACCGGTTTATCTACCGGGTCACGTCCATGCTGGTCGACCTTGACGAGCTGCCCTCATTGGCAGAAAGATTGAAACTGTTCTCGTTGAATCGATTCAACCTGTTCTCTTTCCATGAACGTGATCACGGCGACGGCAGTGACCGACCACTTGTCGAACAGGTACGCGAGACCCTCAGCCAGCAGGGGTTCGACCTCGGCAAGGGTCGCGTCGAGCTGCTCTGCTACCCGAGAATCCTAGGTTACGTGTTCAACCCGCTCAGCGTGTTCTACTGCTATAACGAGGATGACCAGCTGGCCGCCATTCTTTACGAGGTCAGCAATACCTTTAATCAGAAGCACAACTACCTGATACCGGTGCTGGACGGCTATTCCGGGCAGATCCGCCAGAGCTGCGACAAGGAATTCTATGTCTCGCCTTTCATCAGCATGGCCACCCGTTACCATTTTCGCATGCAGCCGCCTGCCAATCAGGTCGCCGTTTGCATCCGCCAGACCGATGCAGAAGGCCCCGTTCTTCATGCCACCTTTACCGGCCAACGGCGTGAACTGAATGATCGCAGTCTTTTAAGAACCTTCTTCGGCTACCCGCTGATGACCTTAAAAGTGATTGCCGGCATCCATTGGGAAGCCCTGCAGATCTGGCGCAAGAAGGTGCCTCTACAGCCTCGCCCGGCACCGCCGGTCCATCGAACAACATTGGTGCTAGACCAAGGGAACAAACGCCATGAAACCGTCTGAATATCGCCAACTGTCCCGGCTGGACAACCTGCCGCAGACCACCGGCTGGTTCAACCGCTGGTGTCTGAACACCCTGCTCGCTCACCTGCCAGAACTGAAATATGGCACCCTCGACCTGCAGCTACCCTCGGGCCAGTTACTCCAGTTTGGCCACGCCCGTGATGGCGAGCCCAGAGCCGAAGTCCGTCTGCGCCACTATCGTTCCCTGCGCCGCCTTCTAAGGGGCGGAGCCATCGGTTGGGCCGAAGGCTGGATGGAAGGAGACTGGGACAGCCCGGACCTCGTATCGCTGTTCGACTGGGCGCTGGGTAACGAGCAACAGTTGGAGGCGCTGGCCAAGGGGAACGCTCTGCTGCGCGGATTAAACCGCTTGCGCCACCTGTTAAGGGCAAACACTCGTCGCGGTTCAAAGCGCAACATCGCCTATCATTATGATCTGGGAAACGATTTCTACGCACTCTGGCTCGACCCGAGCATGACCTATTCGGCCGCACTCTACCCTGAAGGGGCCGAGAATCACGGCCCCGAAGCCCTGCACGCGGCCCAGCTGAACAAGTACCGCCGTATTTGTGAACTGCTTGAGCTTCAGCCCGGACAGACCGTTCTGGAAATCGGTTGTGGCTGGGGAGGCTTTGCCGAGGTCGCGGCACGTGAGTTCGGCGCCCAGGTGCACGGGGTCACTCTTTCGGTCGAACAGTTGAAATACGCCCGTGAGCGGATCGAAGCTGCCGGTCTGAACGAACTCTGTCGCTTTACCCTCACCGATTACCGCGATCTGGATGACCGCTACGACCACATCGTTTCCATCGAGATGTTCGAGGCGGTCGGCGAAGAACACTGGCCCACCTATTTTGACCAGGTCAAACGTTGTCTCAAGCCCGGTGGACAGGCAGTGCTCCAGATCATCAGTATCGAGGAAGCGCGTTTCGAACGCTACCGCAACGGCGCCGACTTCATCCAGACCTATATTTTCCCGGGCGGCATGCTACCCAGCCCCGAACGCCTTCGTAGCGCAATCAGTGACGCCGGGCTGACACTGGATCTGGAGCAGACCTTTGCACTCGGATATGCCGATACCCTGCGCGAGTGGCGACACAGTTTTATCGCTCAGTGGCCCAGAGTCCAGGCACTGGCTTCAGGCGATAAGGGCTTTGACGAGCGGTTTCGCCGCATGTGGCTTTACTATCTGGCCTACTGCGAAGCGGGCTTCCGCAACGGCAGTATCGATGTAGGCCTCTACCGCCTGAAGTGATGTCTTCCTCCCTGCCTCAGTCCCGGCTGTTGGCGTACGCGCTGCCAGCCCTGCCCTTGGCACTGCCAACGGTCGGCTTCTACGTACTCTTGCCAAGCTGGTATGTCGAAGAGTGGGGACTGGCACTGTGGCTCACCGGTCTGCTGCTGATGCTGGCCCGACTCAGTGACCTGATCACCGATCCACTCATTGGAATCTGGCTGGATAGAGGCAAGCCACAGCGTTTTCGCCGGTTTATGATCATCGGAGCACTGCTTTGCCTGCCCGGCCTGGCACTATTGGTACGTCCTCTTGGAGAGGCGCCAGCACTGTCATTACTCGCCGGTTCAATGATCCTCTATCTGGGCTGGACACTGGTTCAGGTGCCCTATTTAACCTGGCTGTCAGCCCTGAGTCACGACAGTCACCAGCGTGCCCGTGCGGCCAGCTGGCGAGAAGGACTTGGGCTGATCGGATTACTGATTTCAGCACTACTGCCTGCTCTGGGTCTCTGGTTTGGCGCCACCACTTCTGAGGTCTTGCTTTGGATCGCCCTGAGCACACTGTTGCTGGGAGCTCCGGCCCTGTTTGTACTGATTCACCGAACCCCCTTGCCCGAGCTGGCTGACGCCGGCACAACGGGTTATTGGCGACAACTGCTGCGACAGCAGCCCGTTCGCCAATTACTGGGCAGTTGGTTTTTTAACGGCATCGCCAACGGCGTGCCTGCCGTGCTCTTCCCCCTGTATATCAGCCGTACTCTGGGAGGAGAGGAAAGCGACCGCGGCCTGTTGATCCTTGTCTACTTTGGCGCAGCGGTACTCTCGCTGCCCCTGTGGCTTCAGTTAAGCCGCCACTTCTCCAAAGTTGCCATCTGGCGCGGGGCGATGCTGTTTGCCGTGGCCGCTTTTTTGCCCGCCACACTGCTGGGACCGGGTGACATGCTGCTGTTTATACCTGTGTGCATTTTGACCGGGCTTGCCCTGGGGGCAGACCTTGCACTGCCACACGCCCTTCAGGCTGACGTATGCGATTGGGATTACCAGCAAACCGGACTGCAGCGACGCGGGCTGTTATTTGCCTGCTGGAACGCAGCCAACAAGCTGGCATTGGCAGTGTCGGCACTGTTGGGACTGGGCTTGCTCGAACTTACCGACTACCTGTTTGAGCAACACAGTGACCTATGGCTGGCTCTGATCTATGCCGGCGTTCCCTGCGTATTGAAGGTCATAGCGGTGATCTGGCTGCGCGCATACCCAATCAGGCAGCCGCCAGCCATCAAACTGCTCACCTGATCAACACCGATGGAGCTCCCCATGCGGATTAAACAGGTTCTATTGCTGTTCTTTGCTGTTCTGCTAACCGGATGTTCGCCGATGAAGACCGAATCTCTGAGCCAACAAGGCCCAACACTCAAGATCGAAGAGTTCTTTCAGGGCAAGGTATATGCCTGGGGCATTTTCGAGGACCGTTTTGGCAACCTGCGCCGCCAGTTTCAGGTTGAGATTGACGGCGACTGGAATGGTGAGCGACTGATTCTTGACGAGCGCTTTCTGTACGGCGACGGTGAAAGAGATCACCGAGTCTGGACCATTAGACCGACCGGTCCCGGGCAATATGAAGGCCGGGCAGATGACATTGTCGGGACCGCAGAAGGTATCAGTGAGGGCAACCGACTGAACTGGCGTTACCGCATGGACCTGAAGGTCGGCGATGGCAGCTGGCGGGTTACCTTTGACGACTGGATGTACCTGCAACCGGGAAATGTGCTGGTTAATAAGGCAGAGGTACGCAAGTGGGGGGTTCAACTCGGCGTCGTGACGCTGTTTTTCATCCATGCCGACCAACTGAAGCAACCGCCCTTTTCACTCTGATCCAAGTGAAAAATCATTCACGTGCCTCTGATTGTGCCTATGTCAGAGGCCATTACTCCTGGACTGAGATTTTCCGACGTACCTTTCTCAGCAAGGCACCTATGAATGGCAACTTGAGATAGATCGGAGCACTGTCCCAAAAATCCAGATGTTCGCTGACCAGTCCATCCTCACCGATGACCACTCGGCTGGCTCCCTCGACTTTCAGTTCACCAATAACAGGCAGCAGTGCCACGAAACGCCAACGCAACCAGCCAACACCGGTTTCGGCATGCCAGCAGATCTCGTCAACACTGAAACCGGGACGACCTGCGCGCTCGAACATATCGACCAACAGGTCGCGCAAGGCATCTCGGCCATAGAGATCGTTAAACGGATCACGGAAGTGAATGTCGACGCTGACGCGCTTGCACAGGGCATCGATTCGATGTGGGGTTAAACTGGCAAAAGCGTCTGCGTATTCACGCAGGGCCAGCTCGTGATGATGAACAGTCAAAAACCTGTCCCCTTTTTGACCCATTTAAAATAGATACGGTACGGCAAGCGCCGCAGCAGTGCCAGCGTCCAGGCGAATCCACGAGGAAAGCGAATTTCGAAGCCGCTGGAGTGGAGCCCCCTCACCAAGGCTTCAGCAGCCTCTTCCGGCGAGATCAACTGCGGCATGGCAAAGGTGTTGCGATCTGTCAGCGGGGTTTTGACGAACCCCGGGTTAATGACCTGCAAGCGTACACCACTGCCTTGAAGTTCCACCTGAAGTGCTTCACAGGCGTTAACCAAAGCAGCCTTGCTGGCTCCGTAGGCAGCGGCTGTAGGCAGCCCCCTGTATGAGGCCAAGGATGCGGTACATGCAATTTGCCCCGAACCCCGCGCTTTCATTCTGGGCAGCAGCACCTCAAGGCCAGCCATCACGGCAAAATAGTTAACCTCCATCAACGTACGGCAGGTATCGAGGTTGAGACTGGCCAACGGCATTGGCTGATGGTTACCGGCATTCAGGATCACCAGATCGGGCAATTTCCACTGCTGCTCAATATGTTCCAGTGCCTGTTGATAGGCCCCAGGCTGGGTGACGTCCATCACCAGAGGCAAAATGCGCCCCTCCAGACAGTCCCCAACTGCCTGCGCACTAACCTCTTCCAACACATCGGCGCGGCGGCCACTGACAATGACGTCTGATCCCTTGGCAGCCAGAGACAGGGCCGTTGCACGTCCAATGCCGGTACCGGCTCCGGTAATCCAGACCAGGGGAAAACGAGGCATAACGCTGCTCATAAAGCTCCCCGCTCTGCCAACTCATTCGCTGCCTGCAGCTGCACACGGATACGGCTACCATCACGTGCCGTAAATTCCATGCCCAGCCAACGACCTGTCGAGTCATACCAGGTCAGCGTATCCTCCAGATCGCCTCCCAGCCGGTAACCCAAAGCCGTCAGCTTGCGTTCCCCGACCTGTATCATCTCTTCACCTAACGACTGGACATCAAGACGACTCACATCACCGGTCAGCGTATTGAGCACACTGGTCTGGTGCGGCATACCGGGGTGCCAGTGGTTGGTGGTCAAAAGCTGATCGCCAAGGCGCAAGGCCTGTTTATCGCCCTCCAAACGGTAGAGGCCATCCTCACGCCGTTCAACACGCCACTCACGCGTATCACCATCATCATCGATGAACACCGTCATGGCCTTCAGCCGGTTTGCCTCCTGCCAAAGCTCTTCGGCACGATAGCTGAAGGCATAGCGGAAAAGTCCCAATACTTTAAGCTCAAGCTGCATGGATGCTTCAACAGCAAAACTGCCATCAGGCTTGGGCCGAAATCTAAGCCGATACTCTCCGATAGGATCGCCCTTGCGCTCTACGCGGTAGACGGACTCGGTACCGTAGAGTTTAAGTGGCTCAACGGCGTTGACGGGCAGTGCAATCAACAGACTGCACAAGGCTGAATGAACGCTGAGAAAACGCAACCATCTGGACATAAAAAATCCCCCTTGGCTGTTTACGCAGCTCAAGCCGAGCTGGTTCAACCAAGGGGGATTTCAAGCCTTTAAGGCTCAGATCTTGAAGCGGGATACCAGTTCGTTCAACTGACGCTCCAGTTCGCTCATCCGGGTTGCCGTACCGGCCAGCTCTTCGGCATTGTGGGTTGCCTTGTCCGCAATGTCGGCGATCTGCTGAACGCTCTTGCTGATCTCGTCGGCAACGGCCGTTTGCTCTTCGGCAGCACTGGCGATCTGGGTGTTCATCTCGGTGATGGTGCTGACCGAGTGCGTAATCTGCTGCAGCGAACTCCGCGCAGTATCCGCTTGAACGATGGTCTGCTGACTCTGCGCCTGAGAGTTCTGCATTTCGGTCACCGCACGGCGAGCGCCGCTCTGCAGGCTTTCGATCATGCGCTGAATCTCATCAGTACTCTGCTGCGTTCTTGTAGCCAGTGTTCGCACCTCGTCGGCCACCACGGAGAAGCCTCGGCCCTGCTCACCGGCACGCGCCGCCTCAATCGCTGCGTTCAACGCCAACAGGTTCGTCTGTTCGGCAATTTCACGAATCACGTTGATCACGGTTCCGATCTGGTCGGCATCGGAATCCAGACTGGCAATCACTTCCGCAGAGCGGTTCACATCATCAGCCAAGCGGTTGATCGAGTCGATGGTCTGCTCAACAACACCCTCACCATTGACGGATTCCTTGTCAGCCTCACGTGCCGCTTCAGCTGCCTGAGAGGCACTGCCAGCCACCTGCTGAACAGCTGCTGCCATTTCATGAATGGCCGCTGCGGCCTGAGAGGTTTCGCCCTTCTGAACGTGGGCGTCCTCATGGGCGCGACTGACTACCTGCTTCATCGACTCCGTCGAAGCACTCAGTGAGCTCACGGCAACGTGTACTTCCCTGACCAGCGACTGGATTTTCTCGACAAATTCGTTGAAGCAGCGCGCCACATCGCCGACTTCATCTCTGGACTCGACCGGCAGACGGCGAGTGAGGTCTCCCTCTCCTTGCGAAATATCACGCAGCGCCGAAGCAATCTGCTGCAGCGGGCGGATGATTTTGCCGGAAGCTACCAAACTGATGGCACTGACAACACCCAACAACACGAGTGAGGAAATCGCAATCAGTGTCAGGGTCGCCGTTACCGAATCACGGATACTGGCTTCAACCTTGGCGACTTCAGTGTCGATATCATCGATATAGAACCCCGTTCCCAGAATCCAGCCCCACTGGGGCACCTGAGCCGCATAGCTGAGTTTCGGGGCCAACTGACCGGTTCCCGGCTTTTCCCACTCATACTCGACGTAGCCACCACCGTTCTGGCCCGCCGAGATCAGATCCTGCACCAAAGGTACACCGTTGGCGTCCTTCAGGCTGATCATGTTCTTGCCGATCAGGGAGGGCTTGGCACCATGGGCCAGGGTTTCACCTTCGGGGCTATAACCGAAAATATACCCGTCTGTGCCGAATCGCATGGCATTGAGGATTTCGACGGCCTGCTGCTCTTGTTCGGTCGTCGTCAGGTCGGCACGCGCCTGAACCGGCTTGATAGCGGTTACAGCCTGCTCGACATAGTTCTTGAGTTCCGCCTGTTTGGCGGCCAGCATGCTCTCCCTTATACGCTGGACCTCCGAGTCACCCATCGCTTCCATCTGGGTGCGCACGATTAGCATGATAGCAACCACCACCAGTGCCATCGGCAGCAATGACAAAAGCAGCAGTTTGCTTTTAAGTTTCATTCCCGACATGGGTCCGTTACCTTCTTGTATACAAGGAAGAATGCATATTCTATGTAAAACAAAGCTCCTTTGTTAACAACAATAGAGAAACAGTTGTTTCAATTTAGCGTCACTCGTTTCAAGCGTCGAGCATTACTCACAACAGTCACCGAAGAAAGCGCCATAGCGGCACCGGCAATAGCCGGATTCAGCAACAAGCCGGTCCAGGGATACAACAAACCGGCGGCTACAGGGATTGCCAGACTGTTGTAGATAAACGCCCCGAACAGGTTCTGCTTGATATTGCGAACCGTCGCACGGGAAACCGCAATGGCATCCACCACCGACGTCAGGCTGGAACGCATCAGGGTGACATCGGCTGAACTGATTGCCACGTCCGTTCCGGACCCCATGGCATAACCGATATCCGCCTGAGCCAGCGCCGGTGCATCGTTGATACCGTCACCGACCATTGCAACCACCTTGCCCTCAGCCTGAAGATCACGAATCACGGCCTGCTTCTCCTCGGGTTTTACTTCAGCAATCACCCGATCGATACCTGCCTCACGTGCAATGGCATTGGCTGTTTCCCGGTTATCCCCGGACAACATGACGACTTCAAGCCCCTGCCGATGCAATCTGGCCACTGCTGCAGCACTGTCTTCGCGCAGCGGGTCGGCGATGGCCATCAGCAATTTCAACTGCCCGTCCACCGCCATCCAGATCAATGACCGGCCTGCACGACTAAAGTGGTCGGCCTTCTGATCAAAGTCGGCAGTATCAACAGAATTTTGCTGCATCCAGTCCCGATTGCCCAGCAACACCAGCTTCTCAGCGACACGTGCGCGCACCCCGCTGCCAGCCGTGGCATCAAAGTCTTCACCATCGACAGGGGACAGCCCTTGCTCACGCGTGTAGTTCAGCACTGATTGTGCCAGAGGGTGTTCCGAGTGCTGTTCAACGCTGGCCGCCAGTTGCAGCCATTGATCCACTTCTCCCTCTGCATGCAGGTCAACCACAACCGGCTTACCTTCGGTCAAGGTGCCGGTCTTGTCGACCACAACCGTCGTAATCGCCTGTGCCTGCTGCAGCGCATCCCCATTTCGGATCAATACCCCCTGCTCGGCAGCTCGACCAACGCCGACCATCACTGACATGGGGGTCGCCAATCCGAGAGCACAGGGGCAGGCGACGATCAGCACGGTTAACGCTGCGACGATGGCGAAGGGCCAGGCCGGAGCCGGTGCAAGCCATAACCACAGAATAGCAGTTAAAATTGCGATGATTATCACCACGGGAACAAAAATGGCGGCAATGCGATCCGCCAGACGTCCCAATGCAGGTTTCGCGTTTTGTGCTTCTCGAACGGTCGCCACAATCTGAGCCAAAACAGTTTTCTGGCCCACTGCCAGCACCTCGATCAACAAGCTGCCCTGACCGTTGACAGTACCGCCGGTGACCTGATCACCCGCCTTGCGCTTCACAGGCAAAGGCTCCCCCGTCAGCATCGACTCATCCAGATGACTGCTGCCTTCGATGACCTGACCATCCACCGGTACCCGCTCGCCGGGGCGGATGCGTACCCGATCACCGGGCAGCAACATTGCCACCGGAACCAATTTGCTTTCACCATCACGTATACGCAAGGCTTCCCGTGGCTGGAGATCCAGCAGTTTGCGTAACGCATCATTGGTATTGCCCCGCGCGCGGCTTTCCAACGCTTGTCCCAACAGAATGAAGCCCAGGATCATTACCGCCGCTTCATAGTAGAGATGCATGGCCGCATCAGGCAGGATACCCGGTGACACCGCCGTCACCACTAACAAGCCTGAGGAGTAGACCCAAGCGGTCCCTGTTCCCAGGGCAATCAGGGTGTCCATGTTGAGGTCACCATGAAAGAGTCCCTTCCAGGCGCCTTTGTAGATGTGCCCGGCACTGTACGCCATGATCGCCAGGGTAATCACACCAAGCGTCACGCCCTGAAACATGCCACTGCCGCTATGAAGGTCCGGCATCCACCCAGCCAGCATCGCCAGCATCAATACCGCTCCCACCAACAGTGCCACGAGACTTTTACGCAGCGTTGTCTTGAACGCCTGTCGCTCCTGCTCAGCTCGCTGCTCGTAATCATCCTGATCCTGCATCAGCGAAGCACCATATCCAGCCGCTTCTACCGCCTCAATCACGACCTGAGGATCAGCATCGGTTTGTACCGATGCGGTGCGATCAGCAAAATTGATCGCAAAGTCGTCAATCCCCTCAGTTTGTCTCAGGGACTTTTCCACACTGCGTACACAGCCAGCGCAGCGTACGTTGTGCAAAGCGAATTGATAAATAGCCATAACGACCCTCTAATACTGTTTCGAGGTTTTCTATAACTGAATGATAAACCCTGAAGTCGGATACAGGGTCAAGAGGTTCCGACTTACCAGTGATGACGCAACCCCAGCATCAGGTTCCGCGGAGCACCAAAGCGCACAAAGTCGGCGGCCGCAACATAATTGACGTACTGCTCATCGGTTACATTCTCGATTGAGGCCATCAGCCTTGTATCGCGTGACAGCTGCCAGCTTGCGGCCAGATCCAGCCGTGTAAAGGCATCGACATAAAAGCCATTGGCGCGGTCCCCCGGCCTTTTCCCCTGATACAAAACACTGGCCTGCAGCTGTACATCCGTGACCGGCCGATAATCCAGGATTAATGAGGCTGTGCGTTTGGGTACTCCAGGAAAGTCATTGCCCTCATAGGCATCTCCAGTACGGCTTAAAACCGCATCAAGCAGGCCGGCGGATAGAGACAGGTCCAGCTGTCGCGTCAGGGGATAGTGCAATGTCAACTCCAGCCCTCTGACCTGCTTTGCACCTGCTGTCATTCGGTAGGCTGGATCATCCGGGTCCCGCACCAGCACATCACTTTGTACAATGTTGAACAGGCTGAGGTTGAGGCTTTTCCCCCGCCCCAGTTCTGTGTTGATACCCAGCTCCAGCTGTTCACCACGGCTGGAATCAAACCCCTCCCCGTTGCGATCCGTTCCCGCATTGGGCAGCCAGGATTGGCTGTAGCTGCCCAGAAGACGGGTCGAGGGGCTGAGTTGATAGGCCAGCCCCACTGCCAGGCTGTCATGAAGACCCTGAGCGGATGTCCGGTACACGGGATCAAGCCAGCTGTTCAGGCGATATCGGCTGCGCCGCCACCCTGCCGCCAGCGTCAACCGCTGCGAGACCTGTACATCCTGCTTGATGAACAGAGCCTGTTCACGCCAGTCATGACCGCCCGGTCTGCGCTGGTAGGTGGCCGGGTCCCCCGGTGCAAAACTCATGTCCGGGTTGTATATATCCAGCCAAAAACCGGCAATCTGGCGCCGGTTGTCATAGGCGTTATCTGTCTGATGCCAGTCAAACCCGGCCTTGAGGCTGCCAAAGGACAGAATCCGGGCATACTGAATCCGTCCCGTTGTCTGTCTGAAACGGTCATCCACCTGCTGGTCAAACCCCATCAGCGGCAGCTGATCATTGATCATGTAGTAAAAACCGATCTGCCGCTCATCACGGCGCCCCCGAATATGGCGCAGACTGAATTCAAGTTGATCCCGGTCCGTGAGCTGCTGTTCGGCAAACAGCTCCAGCCGGTGATAGTGCCGATCCGCCCGGCTGGCAGGGTGTACATAGGAGCTGCCATACACGGGACTGCCATTGGCATATACATTGTCAAAGTCGTAGGGGTAAGTCTGACGCGAAAATTCCCAGTCAAACCTGAGCAGGGTGCGGTCTCCGGGTTGCCACGCATGGCTTGTAAGCCAGGCCAGGCCTTGGTCTTCCGTGTTGGCTTTCCATCCCTTCGATGCCTGCCACGACAGTATGTTGCGAAAGGCGTAGCGGTTGGTAACGGGGGATTCGATATCAAGCCCTGCCTGGTAGGTACCGTAATCCCCCGCCCCTGCCCAGACCGTGCGACGATGCTCAAAGTGTGGCTTAGCGAGGCGATAATTCAGACTCCCACCGGGCGCACCGGAGCCATACAGCACACTGTTATGCCCCTTGATGATTTCAATTGATTCGATGGTGGCCGGGTCACGGACAAAATAGTGCTGATTGTCCAGCATGCCATCCAGCAACAGGCGGCCACCACTGCTGAAGCCTCGGATCATGATGTCACTGCCGGTTCCGGCTCCCAATCGGGAAGGCTGGACGGCTGGTACACGATATGACCAGTCCTCAATCGAGGACAGCCCCGGATCGGGTACGCTGAGTTGATGTGAGGTCTGCATGAAGCGGTCGGGCGAGTGGCTTGTACTGACCGGAGGTGAGTGACCGTTTGTTACCAGTACAAGCACGGGCTCTTCGGCCAGCGCACTGGCAAGCGGGAGCAGACAGCCAACCCCAAACACTACGCCCCGCCTAAACACTGATGTCCGCCACCTTAACCAGACAGTACAGCGGGGCCTTGTCGGGAAAGAGCAGGTTCCCGCCCTGGTCCGTCGATTTCCATTCGCTCTTGACGGTGCAGGGCAGCTGCGGTGCCTTCAGCATGACCGTCACCTCTACCGTTTCACCGGGCTCGGCAGTCGGAACCGGCACCCTGCTTTCAAGCGGCTCAAGCCCCACCCGGAACCCGTCCACTTCAATGGGCTGATCCTGACACTGTAAAAACATGTTGTCCCAGGCTTCGGTACCGGTATTGGTTACCGCCCACACCTTGGCAAAAGTCTCTCCGGCATACACGACGGAGTAGTCTGGAAAGGTCACATCCTGAACAAATCCTGTTGCGATACCCCTGTAACTGGAAGCCGATCTTGGCGCCCCCATCCCCTTGAAGTAGATGCGGATCAGGTCAAGTGGGTGGGCGCCGACTGCGGCTGATATCGCGATGAGCGTTGACAGTTTCGCCTCGGCGACCTGCCCATTGAGAAGGTTGTAAAGATTGGCTCTGGAAATCCCTGCCCGCAGGGCAACTTCCTTTTTGCTCAGGCCACTGCCGGCAATGAGAGCACTCAGATGATCCGAAAACTCAATGGCGCTCAAGCAGACCTCCTTGGTCAGTGGATGTAACAAGCGTGTCCAACACAGTGAACACATGAATTGATAGTGTTCAGTCGAGATTAAACAAACCGCTATTCCAACTCAACCCGCCCTCTTCCGCGAGTCGAGAAAAGCACTATAAAGGACCTATCATGCGCGTGCTTTCTTCCGTATTGTGCCCCGCCAGCACCAAACGCCCCGGATTACCTGCTCTGTTTTGCTGGCTCGGGATGATGTCCACCGCTTCAACGGCCATGGCTCAGGATCCGCGAGAACTTGACGAGTTCAGATATACCAGCCCGGCCGCTGCTCTGCACGCCGGTGATTTTGATGCCGTAAGGCAGTTGCTGGAAGCCAAAATAGAACAGGGCACCCATGCACCCAATGACCTGTTCCTGATGGGCCTGACCGAAAAGCGCGCCGGCAACCATCCTCGCGCCATCGATTACTTTCAAAGACTGCTTGAACTGGAGCCGGACAGCCCACGCGTACGCCTTGAAATGGCTGAATCACTGTATGCACTGGGACGCTATCAACTGGCGGAAAACGAGCTGAAAACAGTGTTGGCCGGCAACCCGCCCGAGACGGTATCACGCCGCATCGAGTCATATCTGGCAGCCATCGAGCAGCGGCTTGATGTGTGGAGCTTCAGCCTTTCCGCCGGAGGGTTTTACGATTCCAACGTCAATGCCGGCCCCGATACCGACACCGTTTATATTGGCAACCTTCCCTTTGTGCTCAACAACGCGGCCCAGGGCAACGGCGACTGGGCTGCCGACCTGGGGATGACTGTTGGTTACAACCGCAGCCTGAACCAGCAGACATCGCTGCGCGGTGGTGCCAGCCTCAATTACACGGATTACGCGGACCTTGATGATTACGATGCGCTGGTTGGCTCCGCCTGGTTCGGGCCGGGCTTTAACCTGGGACGCCTGTATGTGTACCTGCCAGCCGTTACCAGTGTGGTTCGGCTGGGGCATGAGGAAAGCTACTATCAGACCTCCATCGGCATCAGCCCTCAGGTTGGATATCAGATCAACCGCGAGTGGAGTGCCTCCGGCCGTCTGACCTGGCAGGACGTGAATTACAAACGGAGCAATAACCCTGACAGCACGCAGGCCCGACTGGACGCCAGTATTCGATATGCGCCGAATAGAAGCCTGGCGGCAGGCGCCGGACTTTACATCGGGCGAGAATCCTCCGAAACCGACACGCGCAGCAACAAGCGCCTTGGAGCACGCGCCTTTGCTGACTACACCATTGACAGCGTGTGGAGCACCAGCCTGTCGGCCGACTACTCGCGAATTGCCTATGACGGCATTCAACCCATGTCGGGGACTGAGCGCGTCGACCGAAAAACGCAGCTGTCGGCCTCTTTATATCGTGCCCTGCCACAGTGGAATGCACGTCTTGATATTGGTTTGAATCACACCGACCAGCGCTCCACCATCGAGCTGTATGAATATGATCGGCAGATACTAAATACCAGAATCATCAAGAAGTTTTGAGGGCATTAAACATGTATTTCTCAACACACAAAAAAAACTTTATAACTCTTGCGATATGCTTGAGTATTTCAGAAACATCTAATAGCCAAGAGTTAATTTACGGTGCTGGAAGTACGACTCCAATTTATAAAGATCCATTTTCACAGCAGACACCAGATTCATATCAAGCTCTTTCGCTAGATGGATGGATTTCTATATCAGAACAGAAATCAAACCCATCTGAAGTAATTAATAAATATTCTGATGAGGCAATACTGGCATCCCATATATATAAAACATCTGGATCACAGATAAAAACACCTATAAAAGGAACAGATTACCAGCTTATTTTTTACACATCAGATGACTCAGGTTTCAATGGCGGAATATATGAAAATAGCAAAGGTGAAATTATAGTATCATTAGGTGGTACAACCGCCAGCAACGCAGATAACGCTGGAAAGTTCAAAGAAGACGGTTTATTTGAGGATATCGCAACTGATTTGGCACTTCTAAGATCCAGCGGCCCGGAGAACGATCAATTCAAGACTCTTAGAGTTTTATTGGGTAACGCCGCTCTTTACAAAAAAGACTTTACCCTAACTGGACACTCATTAGGTGGAGGTCTTGCCCAGTATGCATCCTTTTATACAGGCAAAACAGCAGTCACATTTAATAGCGCACCTATGACCATTAATGCAGAAGCCTTGTCACAACTGCCACAATACCCGAAAAGTAATACAGGATTGATCACAAACCTTCGTACCGAAAAAGATCCGTTGACGACACTTCTGCTATTCCATGAAAAAATTGAGGAACTTGAAACCAAAATAAATAGCAAATCATCAAACCCTGAGGATATAGTTAAGCTACAATTCGAGATACATTCTCTTTATGATAACATCAGGTCATCGCCGGATCTGAAGAGTCTATACTCAACTTATGACTTCACAAAAAGTTTAAACGAATTTTCAAAAGATTTAAGCCTATGGGTTTCTATTGGGCCAACTAAGATTATTTTGCCAGAAGCTGAAAAATCAAAAATTGATGAATTCAACAATTTTTTAGTGTCGACAAAGCGAATTCTGGGCATAGATCCCGATCAAAAGATGGGATCGTTGCTTTATGGCGAAGTGATCACAATTGATGATGCCAGCGGTCACAGCATGGCTAACTTTACCCAGTGGGTAAAGCCTAGCTATCCTCCTATTCAAAAAATATTAGAACAACCATATCAAGATCATACTCAGCTAACGCTTAATGCCCATGATAATTTTAATGAAGAATTAAAGACTGGTTTCATCGAGCAACCGTCATCAGGCGAATCTACTCCAGGTGAGTCTCCCAGTACCGATTTTGAAGAGGCATCGAATGTTGCAACCATTGGACAAGCAACTCATTTAGAAACCACCAACATTTTGACTCTTGATCCTGCCGGTGGTAACCGGCAGAACGATGTCATGCAGCCTGCGGCTCAAGTTGCAGCCGGTGGTGGAGCCTGGCGTGAAGTTGATAATACCTATATCACTAATGTGCATTATGGCGTTGAAGAATTCCAGTATACTGAGTGGGGCCGCTGGTCTGGAAATGACCCCGAATTTCCATATTACAACAGTGAAATAGGTTATATCGTTCTTGGAGTACCGACACCCGATAGCTATCTGCCCGATGCTACCGGCAGCGCAACCTACAAAGGCGATGTAGTGGGAGCGTACTCAGGAGGCTCATACGGTGATGGTTATATTGGTGGCCGAGCTCAATTAACTGCTAATTTCGACAGCGATCAAATTCAAGGGATAGTGTCCCTCTTTCGTACCTACTCCGGTGGCATAACAAAAAACATGCGCGCCCTGACGTTTGATTACGCTATTAACGAAGCCGGTAGCTATGGCGGTGCTCTACATATAGACGACGGCCCTGAATCTCAAGGCACCTTGTATGGTCATTTCTACGGCCCTAACGCGGAGGAAACCGGGGGTGCGTTCATATTTACCCACAAGGATGCCGGTGGCCAATTGGAAGGCGTAGAAGGCGTTTATCGAGCCACGAGAATCGCCCCCGAACTTGCACCGCCGCTTTAATCAACAAAGGGCTCTCACAAGAGAGCCCTTTCAATTGGTTTGAATGTGTGGCGTAGAAACACATCCAGCCAAACGCGATAGTCGAACAGATCCCGCTCCCGTACCCGCCGTCGGCTGATATCGTGAATCAGTGCTTTCAGCCACCACAGGCTGGCATTTGTGAAGTACGCGGTTGTAGGCGAATGGAGAGGGTGTTGGATGATGGGTCGAGTTTTGGCGAACACAACCTTAACCCTTCTTGCTGCCGCACTCCTTACTTTCCAGCTGATCTGCGAAGAACCTAAAAAAGGGCCGCCCAATGGCAGCCCTCTGTTTTCATTACTCCCAGAGGGATCAGAACATGTGCAGACCACCGTTGATGGAGAAGTCAGCACCGGTGATGTAGGCGGATTCGTCTTCCGCCAGGAAGGTCACGATACGGCCGATTTCGTCCGGTTCGCCCAGGCGACCTACCGGGATGGACTTGGCGATTTTTTCCAGCACGGAATCATCGATCTTGGCGACCATCGGCGTCATAACGTAGCCCGGTGATACGGTATTGACGGTCACACCCTTGGCAGCCACTTCCTGTGCCAGAGCCTTGGTGAAACCATGGATACCGGCCTTGGCCGCGGAGTAGTTGGTCTGGCCAAACTGACCTTTCTGCGCGTTAACGGAGGAGATGTTGATGACACGACCAAAGCCCTGATCGATCATCGGGTTGATCACCAGTCGGGTCATGTGGAACATGGAATCCAGGTTGGCGCTGAGAACTTCATTCCACTGCTCCCAGCTCATTTTCTTGAACTGACCGTCACGGGTAATGCCCGCGTTGTTCACCAGCACATCCACGTTACGACCAGTGAGTTCCTTCACGGTTGCGATGCATGCAGCACATGATTCGGCATTAGTGACATCGCCGTAGGCTACATCGATCTCATATCCTGCCTCGCGCTGCTTTTCCTGCCAGGCTTTAGCCTTGTCATGATTACCGCCGCTGTTGTAACCGGCGACAACATGAAAACCCGCGTCAACCAGCTTGCGACAGATTGCTTCCCCCAAACCACCGGTTCCGCCGGTGACCAATGCTACTCGTTTGCTCATGCTTTGCTTCCCTTTCCATGTTGAAGCCTGCTCCATCCCTCTGGTCTTATCATGACCTTTGGCAGGAATGGGGGCCGTCAGGCTTTGAGTACGACGTTTTATGATTGTCAGTTAACGCATAACTGTACTGATCATAGTCCAATTAAACTATGTCAGAAGTATGACCTTGGTACATCAGGAGATACCCTGACTTTCAGGAAGCAGGTAAAACACCCGGTTCGGTTTCGAGGGTTTTAAGGTAGCGCTTGACCCAAATGGACGCCACAACAGCGGTGATTGCATTCGCCAGGACCAAGGCCGAGAACATGCCGGTCAAACCAAAGAAATGGTTGCCCAGCCAACCCAGGGGTACATACATCAGAAACAGCCGGAACAGGCTGATTCGCATCGCCCGCATCGGCTGATGCAGGGCATTGAAGGAAGAAGCGCTCAGGAAGGTAATCGCCTGAAAGCCAAAGCCCGCCGGGACAATCAGTACCCACATCTGCAACCAGCGCGCCACTTCAGGGTCATCACTGAACAGGTTGGCAATGACACCGGACGCCAGCACGAGCACGGCAAAAATCACCAGCTGCCACAGCAGTGCAAAACGAATGGCGCCACGATAGGCAGCCCTGACGCGATCGACCTTGAGCGCCCCATAGTTCTGGCTAATAAAGGGCGGCAAGGTCATCGACAGTGCCAGACAGACCAGCAGCGAAAGCGATTCAATACGTGCACCGGCTCCGAAAGCGGCAACCGCTTCTGCACCATGAACGGCAACGAGCGCCGTCAGGATACCGTTCGCCAGGGGCGTCATCATATTCGACAGGGCCGCAGGCAGGCTGATCGACAGCACCTTGCGCCAGTGTTCCAGCATCAGCCTTAGATCAGGCAACTCCAGCAGCAGCATCCCTTTTCGGTGATACAGCAGGTGCAGCGCCAGCAACGTCGTCGCGGACCAGGCCAACACACTGGCCACGGCAGCACCACGAATGCCCATGGCCGGAATCGGCCCCCAGCCAAAAATCAGCAAAGGATCGAGAATGACATTGAGCAATGAAGAGATCAGCATCACCGTCGCAGACAGTCGGGTATCGCCCGAAGCCCTGAAAGTACTGTTGCACACCATATTCATGACCAGGAACACCGAGCCGGCAAACCAGACCTCCATATAGGCGTCGATCAGGGGCATCAGCTCCGGATCTGCCCCCATCAAACGAAAGATGGGATCGGCAAAATGCTGGCCGGCAAAGCCGACTACCGTCATGAGCAGTATCGTCAGCAACAAGTTGTCGGTAGCCAATCGCGCCGCCTTTTCACCACCGCCATTACCGCTGCCTATAAGGCGTGCCAGGGTCGCAGAGGTACCTATCCCCAGGCCTATCGCGAGACTGACGACCGAGAAGGAAACCGGAAAGGTAAAGGCCAGCGCCGCCATCGGCTGAGTACCGAGCTGAGCGACAAACCAGATATCGGCCAGGTTGAACAACATCAGGCTGACGATGCCGAACATCATCGGGATCGTCATGCGCACCAGAGTCTGGCGAATGGGCGCGTTGAGCAGATCGGGCCGCCGGGACATGCTGTTCCTGTTGTTGGAGAAAGGTCCGAGAGTTTAACAGAAAACTTCCCCCCTGCGCGGCTGTGCCATCTGGAATTAGTTGCGCAAATGTTTAACCCCTTGCGCAAACCGGTTAACGCTCCTGCTGATGCCCTGAACATACTGCGCCTACTGCTTCGGCAGTCTGTTCCCATAACAATAATCAAGGGTTCATCATGAAAAGCAGACTTTCCATTTTGCGCAAAACCGCTGCGGCGGCTTTGTTAACCTCCGCCTCTCTGGCTTCAGCTGCCGAGAAACCGAATATTCTACTCATTGTGGCCGATGATCTGGGCTACTCGGATATCGGCGCTTTCGGCGGCGAGATCGAGACCCCGAATCTGGATGAATTGGCGTCCTCGGGTATCCGGCTAACCGACTTCCATACCGCGCCCACCTGTTCACCAACACGCTCCATGCTGCTCTCCGGCACTGACAGCCACCAGGCCGGACTGGGTAACATGGCCGAGTTGCTGCAGCCCGAACAGAAAGGCAAACCCGGCTACGAAGGCTACTTGAACACGGCTGTAGCAACCTTGCCTGAAGTCCTTCGCGACAACGGCTACAACACCTATATGGTCGGAAAATGGCATCTGGGCCGCAGTGAAGACAAGAGCCCAGCGTCCAGAGGCTTCGACAAGTCCTTCGCGCTGATTCAGGGTGGCGCCAGCCATTTTGACGATCAACGCGCCATCATCGGCAAGGACCCCAAAGCGATTTACCGCGATAACGGCAAGAGCGTGGAGCTGCCCAAAGGCTTCTTCTCGACTGACTACTATACCGACCTGATGATGCAGTACATCGATGAAGATCTGGATGAAAACAAGCCTTTCTTCGCCTATGTCGCCTATACCGCTCCACATTGGCCACTGCAGGCACCTGAGGCCTATCTGAAGAAATACGAAGGCAAGTACGAGCAGGGGTACGAGCAGGTACGTCAGGCTCGACTGAAGCGGATGCAGGCGATGGGTATTATCGATGCTTCGGTCACAGCCCACACTCCGCTGACACAGCTGCCTCGCTGGGAAGAGCTGACCGACGAGCAGCGCAGGTTTGAAGCTCGCCGGATGGAAATCTACGCCGCCATGGTCGACAACATGGATCACAACATCGGCCGCCTGATCGACTGGCTCGATACAAAAGGCGAACTGGACAACACCGTGATCATGTTCATGTCCGATAACGGTGCCGACGGCAACAGTCCCGAGGTACTTCCCGGCAACAAGGCCTGGTTCGCCAGCGAATACGATAACAGCTTTGAGAACCTGGGACGCCCCAATTCCTATGTCTGGTACGGAGCTCAATGGGGTCAGGTCAGTGCGACACCTTTCCCGCTGTTCAAGGGATTCCCCTCTCAAGGTGGTCTGGTGACTCCGGCTATTGTACGCCTGCCCGGTGAACAACCGGCTGGACAGATCAACCAGTCCTTTATCCACGTCAAGGACGTTATGCCCACTTTTCTGGAGCTGGCGGGTATCAAGGATGTCAGCAGCCCTTACAACGGACGCGAGGTTCTGCCGATACAGGGTCGCTCCATGCTGCCGTTGCTGAAAGGCGACCAGGCAGAAGAGCGTGCGATTGGCTGGGAGCTGTTCGGCCGGTCCGCGGTGCGCAAGGGCGACTGGAAAATCCGCCTGCTGGAGCCCCCTTACGGTGATGGCGAATGGCAGCTGTTCAATCTGAAAAATGACCCGACAGAACGTCACAACCTCGCCTGGCAGGAACCGGAGAAGCTGGCAGAACTGCTCACCGACTGGGAAGCCTATGTCCGTGACAACGGCGTTTTCCCCTCCGACCCGGAGAAAATGAAGAAGATCGGTTACAGCTTTACCACCTGTGTCTTTGGCCGCTGTGTCGAGTAAGCCACCCATCATCAGGCTTTGTCGGAGATAACGAGACGATGTTCGCAATGAAGAAAATGGTTTTTGCCATCACCCTGGCCACCTTGCCGATGGTCAGCAGCCACGCAGCTGAATTCAGCAAACCGGAAATTTACGGTTTTATCAGTGCCGGTGCACTGAAAATCGACAACCAGGACCTGGAAGCCGAGGCGTTTGAAATCGAGCTGGGCCTCAAAGGCAAGGCCCAGGTTCAGGACCTCAACCTGCTCTATCAGCTGGAAGTGGATCTCGCTTCTGCAGCCAACCGTGCTGACAGTGGTGATCCCGGCAAGGATGGCGAGGATGACATCCACGTCAAGGAGGCCGTCATGAGGCTGCCGACACAATACGGCACCTTCGTACTCGCGGCACGAGGCACATCCGGGCAGTGGGCTCAGCTCTACGGGCCGATAAACCACTACGAGTACAACGAGCCACATGCGGCACTGAATGCAGACGGTATATTCGTTCAGCCGGATCGCACGTCCGGCACCTTCGCCTGGGCATCACCTGCCGTTGCCAATACCCGTCTGGTAATGGCGGCCATTACCCTGCAGGAGGATAACGACGAAGACGCGGATGCGGCTTCCATTCGTGTGGTATATAACGACGGCAAACTACACCTGGGCGCCGGAACCACCCTGATCCAGTCGGAACAGTTGCCCGCCTTCACTCAGGATGATCTCTTGCTGACCGCCCTGAGCGCCGGTTACGACTTCGGCAATATCCAGCTGGGAGCTGTCTGGGAACACAGTGATAATCAACCCTACCCCCTGGCTCCTGATGGCAGCGCCGAGTCTGACTCCTTTGGAATTTCAGCAAACATTAATTTGGGCAAAGGCTTCGGCATGGCTGTGGGTTATAAGGAAAAAGACCACGAATATGACGCTGCCGATGAGTCGGTTTACATGCTGAAATTCGAAAAGCAACTGGATGACCAGGTAAAGGTCTGGGCGGAAACCGGTCAATATGACCAAGCGGATAGCAACTATGCGCTGGGCGTAAACCTGCGCTTCTGAGGATAGTTATGGGATGGGCATTGGCTGGGTTCCCCTTCCCCGGCCGGTGTCTGCCCCCGTTACCCCCGGGGAACCAGCGTACGCTGTTTCAATGTTTGGGACGGCGTTTCGCCGAAATGATCCTTGTACAGACGGGTGAAATGACTGAGATGGTTAAAGCCGCACTGATCAGCTACCTCGCTGACCGTTCCCTGTGACTGCTGCAGACGTTGATGCGCCAACTCCAGTTTCTGCAGCAACACATATCGCGCCGGTGAACAGCCGAGAAACTGTTGAAAACCGATTTCCAGTGAACGCCGACTGCAACCGGCGACCTTTACCAGATCGGACACACTCACAGGCTGCGCGATATGGGCTTTCAACCAGTCCACGGTGTGACGCAAGTGCAACGGCAGAATGTCAATATGAGCAGGCGCGGGATCTGTCAGTTGATCGGCCAATGACTCAATCAACAATGACTCCCAGTGTTGCTGCATCACCGGCAGGATGCTGCCCTCGTGAATCTGGTGCTGGCTGGCCACGCACTGCAGCAAACTGTACATGGAACGGACCTGTAGACTGTCAGGCCGCAGAATCCGCAACACGCCGGACACCAGACTTTCCCCCTCAAGACTGGACCAGGTATGCACCGTCGCGCTGTCAAATGAAATAACGATGGCTGAAGTGCCGGAATCCCAAATCAGATCCGCTTCGGATCCGGGCATCATCAACAACATCTCATTGGGGCCCAGTACGCGATTGAGATTGCGAACCTCAATGGAACGATATAGCGGGAAAACCAAATGGCAAGTACTGAGTGCACCGGAACGGATATGCACCCGCTCTCCCCAATGAGCCCCGAAAAGAAGTGTTTGTTGCAGGGGTTGCAGGGTAATTCGATTGGTCCCGCCACCTTGTGCCGTGAGCGGAGTGACCTCTCGTTCATCAATACGCGAGTTCAAGAATGCCTGGGCTTCATCGAAATCTTCTGACTCCAGACAGATGTTATAGGAAAAGGGCAATACGCAGTTCATGAGTACGCAGCAATTGTTGTTTTTGTTCTTGTTGTTAAGCAAAGATCATACCCGGATTTCTGTTTTTTCCGAAACCAGCAATTTCGGCATCTTGGAGTTCCACCACAATCATGCAGGGCTGGTTGATGTGCTGTTTTCGTTAAATATTTCGACAGGGGGATTCCAGAAATGAATCATTTGATCACGTATGCCAGTTTGCTCCTGATGATATTGCTGTCGGAAGCGGTGGCACAGGAAACCAGCAGTTGCATCCAGTGCCATGCCCGTGAAGTGGTTCAGTGGCAAGCCTCCCAGCACGCACGTTCGCTGCAACCTGCCAATCAGGACAACGTTCTGGGCGACTTTGACCATACACCTTTCGTCAGTAAAGGCATCAAAGCTGAATTCTACCAAGAGGCCGGTACCTTCAAGGTCAAGCTGACAGAAGCGGATCAGACACGGATCTGGACCCTGGTCTATACCTTGGGGGTTTATCCCCTGCAGCAATATCTGATCGACAGCGGCGACGGCAAACTGCAGGCGCTGAATATCGCCTGGGACAGTCGCAGTAGCGATGCCGGTGGTCAGCGCTGGTTTCGCCTGGATGATCCTGATCACTCGCAACCCGGTGATCCGCTGCATTGGCAAGGGGTTTACCAAAACTGGAATGGCATGTGCGCCGACTGTCACAGTACGGGATTCGGCAAGCACTACATGCCGGATGAAGACCGCTACCGGTCCCGATTCGACCAGGTCAACGTGAGCTGCAGCGCCTGCCATCACAACGCCCCCAGGCACGCTCAGGCAGCTCACAATGGCGAAAGTATGCCCGCGGGAGCAGATATGAGCGCCAATGGTGCCTGGCTCACCGGTACACTTGAACACAAGCCTGAGCACACAGGACCCACATCATCGGCAGAACAGGTTGAAACCTGTGGCCGCTGTCATGCTTTGCGTACCCGGCTGGACCAGTCTCCCGCAGGTCAGATCAATGATCAGTACCGGCTGACACGTTTGCAAAGCCCCCTCTATTATCCCGATGGCCGTGTCCGAGAAGAGGTGTTTGTGCTGGGCTCATTCATGCAAAGCAGAATGCATCACGCAGGTGTGGTTTGCAGTAACTGCCACAACCCACACAGTGGCAAGCCCGTGGCTGAAGGTAATGAGCTTTGTGGCCAGTGCCATGCGGCAGCCAATTTTGACAATCCCCAACATCACCATCATCAGCAGGGCTCATCGGGGGCAGCATGCGTCGGCTGTCATATGCCCGAACGCACTTACATGAAGGTAGACCCGCGACGAGAACATAACTTCACTACTCCCAGCCCGATTACCTCTCAACGGGCTGGCAGTCCCGACCCTTGTCTGGCCTGTCATACTGACAAAAGCCGAGACTGGTCGATCAAACAGGTCATTGAGCTATGGCCTGACTATAGAGAACGTTCGCACTGGTTCGAAATACAGCAGGCAGATTTGCCTGCCATGCTGCGCTTTATCACGGATCAGGAAAATGCGGCACTTCACCGCGCCAGCCTGCTGGAGCAGCAATCCGCAGCCATTGCAGAGAGCACACCCGAATTGATTCTGGATCAATTGAGCGCTTCCAACCCTCTCATGCGTGAGAGCGGCTGGAAAGCCGCCGCAAAACTGCCAGCCTCTGCCTTGCATGATAAAGCCAGCACAGGACTGCGAGATCCAAGCCTGAGTGTACGACTGGCAGCATTTGAATCCCTGATGGTGGTTGACGCGCTACCCAGCGGGGAGACAGGTACTCGTGTCGAATACGAGGCTTATCTGGACCAGCAGTCGGACCGACCTGCCGGACGCACGCTGCGAGGACGCTACCGGCTTATTTCCGGTGCCCAGGAATCTGCCGAACAGGATTTTCAGGTCGCACTGCGAATGGACCATGCCTATCTGCCTGCTTACATGCTATTGACGGAGTTGCTTCGCAGTCAGCAGCGTTTCGACGAAGCGGTGGTGTTACTGACGCGCGGCCTGGACTACCTGCCCCTCAACGCAAACCTTTTGCATCTGCGGGGGCTGACCCTCTTACAGGTTAAAAGATATGAGAGAGCACTCGACGATCTTGAGAAAGCGGCAGATCTGTTGGAAGAAAACTGGCTGTTCAACTATCGGTATGCGCTGGCGTTACTGCGGCTGGGCCAGGTTGCAAAGGCCCGAAAGATCGCCACACGACTGGAGTTGATTGCGCCTGACAACCTGCAGGTCGAGGTATTAATCAGAGAGATTGGCCTGACCACAGAAAGCCGGCCCTGAAGTCAGGGCCGGCCAGACCGATCAGAAGGGGATGATGGTCTTGATCCAGAAGGCGTCACCTTCCGGACGGTTCTCGACGGCAAACTCCTTCTGGTACTTCAATGAGAAGAAGAAGCCCTGACCGTTGTCATACTTGATCGATGGGCCGATAGCAAAAGCCTGTCCCTCGTTGCCAATGTCGACGCCGTTCACTTTGTCAGGCGTGGTCTGCTCGTAAGCGTAGCCACCCACACCGGCCACCCAGTTCGGGCTGACACCATAGCCAAGAGAGTAGTCGAAGTGCAGCTCCTGCCCTGACTGGTAATCGGTATCGTCATTTTCGAAGTTGTAGTCGTACATCACCTTGATGTCGGCATTCCAACCCGTGGGATTGACCCAGGATGCCGCATACGCGGCCTGTATACCCCAATAGTTGCGCCCGATGTTGGCCATCTCACCGGCATCGTACTCGCCTGTGGGGACGAAGATATCCATACCGACCACAGAGTGAAAATTGGGACTGTGGTGATACGCCAGCGCAAAGGCGGTCAGATCCAGGTCACCGACGCCCTGATTACTGTCTGCCATGCCATTGACGGAGACATCCAGGTCCACCAGCGGCAGCAGGGCAGCGTGGAACAGCTGGCCGCCGAGAATGGTCTTGTCTGTGACCCATACCAGACGCGGTGCCACCACATTGGCACGCAAGCGGAAGTCGATCGGCAAGCTGTCACCCGAGTCATCCATCAGGTCGTCGGCCGCATAGCGATTGGCATAGATCAGCGGATACACCCCAGGCGGCGGCAGTGCTCCCATCAGGTAGTTCTCGGCTCCCATCGGATAGTTGGAACCACCGCCTTCGGTCGCCTGAGCCTCGAAGGGCAGTACCATGGCCAACGCTACAGCCACCGTCAGACTCGGCTTACTCCATAAATTCATCATGCATGAAATCCTGTCTTGTTCTTGTTATCGGGGAGCGGCCTGCGGCCCTGCTCCCCAAGGAAGGGCTTAACCCACCAGCTGGGCGAAAGCGCCGCGATAAAACAGCAGCGGCTCGCTCGGCTCGGTCTGCATGGCCTCGACTCGACCGACGATCAGCAGGTGATCACCCAGCACGCGGGTGAACTCAACCGTGCACTCCAGCTGCGCCTGCGCACCCTGCAGAAGGGGCACCTGGCGGTTGTTGAGCTCGTATTCCACGTTATGGAACTTGTCTTCCATCGGTCGAGCAAACTGCAGCGCCAGCGCCTCCTGATCACGTTGAAGAATGTTGATCGCAAAGGGTTTGCCCTCTTCAAAGGCGTCAAGGTTTGGCGATCTCATGGCCAGGCTCCAAAGTACCAGCGGCGGTTCCAGCGACAGTGAAGAAAAGGAGTTGGCCGTTATGCCGACGGGTTGCTCTCCGTTTCCAGGCGCCGTTACGACGGTGACACCGGTCGCAAACAGGCCAAGAGCATCACGCAGCTCGCGCGGATCAATGGCGGGCGCAAGACTAGCAGCCGTGCTCCCTTTTTCAACCGCGACATTGGCAGTATTTACGCTGGTCATATCAGGCCGCTCCCTGTTGCAAGTGACTTTGTATGACGTCACCACAGGCTTCATCATCCATCCACCAGGGCATGTAGTCCGGCGGATTATCGAAACCATTGGCAATGCGTGAAGCCAGCGAGGGAGACTGCTGTGCAGCACCCAACAATTCCAGAATATGAGGCGGCGGCGGCAACAGCATGCTGTTCGTCCACTCGACCACCTGAGACGCATACGCCCAGTAGGTTTCGAAGGTCTGCTGCATCCATTCTTCGGTAAACGGCTGGTCGCCGCGAGCGATGATTTCGTTCAGGTAAATGCGGCTGCACTTGGCACCATTGTTGGAGCCCTGACCGGTAATCGGATCGTTTACCACCAGCGCATCTGCCATGCCGAACACCTTGCGGCCTGATGGCAGCGTGGCCACCGGCTTGCGGACGGTTGGCGGGAACCGACCTGCCAGAATGCCGCCCTCGTCGGTCAGTTCTACATTGCGACAGCGTTCGGCTTCCCAGGGCGCATAGGTACGGATGATTTCCAGGCTTCGCTGCAGATGTTCCTGCGGCGTCGCGACATCACCCCAACAGTCCATGGGGCCTCCCGGAATGCCTTCGAAGACCATGATTTCACAGGGGCCGCTCAACGTCAGAGCCGGGAAAACAAAGTATTCGCCTACGCCCGGTATCAGGTTGAATGCCACCCGTGAATAGGGCTCATTCGGTGTCATGCCATGCACGTAAGTCAGTGCCAGTGCACGCTGAGGCTTGTCGAAGCGTGAGCGCTGGTCATCGCGTTCGAACAGGCGCACGATCTCCCCCTTACCCGCCGCCAGCAGCACCAGATCATGGGCTGCGGTCAATTCTTCCAGCTCGGCAATACCCACATCACAGATTTTCAGATCGCCGCCCAGGCGAACGAATTCATCCATCCAGACCGGCATCTTGACGCGTTGATCCACCGACTGCGCCTTGTTGTCGAGTCGGGCCGACCAATCAACCAGTTTTTCGCCCGGCTGTTCCGGATTGGGAACCGTGACACCGATTCCTTCGACGGGCGGACAGTCGTGCTCCCAGAAATTAAGGCCCAGATCACGTTCGGTCTGCAGTGCCTGGTCAAACATGCACTGGCTGGACATCACCTTGCCTGCACGGATGTCATCACCGGTGCGGTTGGACAGAATGGTAACGTCATAACCGGCCTTGAGGAGACCAACACCGGTTTGCAGGCCGGACTGGCCGGCACCTACGATTGCGATTTTGCGTGTCATGGAGAGACTCCGATCTTATTGTTATGTGCCGGTCGTGGGGGCTCGACCGGCTGTTGGGTTACAGCGAATGTTTTATTCCGCCAGTTTGGGAATGGCAGGCTCCTGCTGCTCCGGCCCCAGAGCCGAGTAGCCACCATCGACGGCGTAATCGGCACCGGTGACGAAGCTCGCCTGTGGCGAGCACAGGAACAGCACCACTTCAGCGACCTCTTCCGGCCCACCCAGACGCCCCAGCATGTGGAAAGGCGCGGCCACGCGATCAGCCTTGGCGCGATCACCACCGCTGACTTCGTCAATCACGCGAGACCAGGTCCAGCCTGGTGACACCGAGTTAACCCGAATGCCATCGTTGGCAAAGTCCAGTGCCATGCTGCGTGTCAGATGCTTGAGAGCGGCTTTGCTTGCGGGATAGATCCAGCGTCCGGTCTGGGCAGCTTGCGCGGAAATGCTGGTGAAATTGACGATGGCGCCACCCTCTTGCCGTGCCAGCAGCGGCCGCACGGCCCGAGCCGCCATCACGGCGCTGACAACGTTGATATCCAAAGCCTTGAGCCAGTCGCCCCGACAGGACTCAGCGCCCTCATCGAGGTAACTGCAGGCCAGGTTGATCAGGTAGTGCAAGGCACCGAAGTGCTGCTCCGTTTTCTCAACGGCCGCCGTCAACTGAGCGTCATCGGTGATGTCGGTCTCGATAAACAGGGCTGCGGCCCCCAGCCTGTCGGCCAATCGGGCACCTGCGTCGACATCGATATCAAGAATGGCCACCCTGGCTCCGTTGCGAACAAAGGCTTCAGCCACTGCGGCCCCGATCAGGGTTGCGCCGCCGGTAATCAGGGCAACGCGGTTACTCAATTCGCTCATGAGATCGTCTCCCCTTCAGTCCTTGCCGGCACTGCTTGGCCAGGTTGGCATCAACTTGTTGGATGCCAGGCTCTCATCCAGCAGCTTCGCCGCTGTTTCACGGCCAGCAACCGGCAAGCCTTCAGGGTCGAGCACGCCCAGCTGAACCAGAACCGAGGCCTGATCCCAGTAGATGTGTTCGTGATACAACTTGTCACCGCGGAATTTCACCACGGCCACCAGTGGAATCTCGACATACTTGCCCGTGGGCTCAATGCCCGGGACAAGCCAGTCGATTTCGCGGTCATGCGTAAAGCAAAACAGCAGCTCATCCACGATCTGGGTATCGCCAATGGTGCGCGAGATCGGAATCAGGCGAGTATCGTCCGGGTTCACGTCAACGAAATGATGCTTGTAGAAGCGATAGAGATCCTTGTACCCCACACCGCCTGTCAGTGTCGGAATATGGTTCACGTAGGGCTCGGCCACCATGGTAGCCATGGTGTCATCCACATTACGGGTATCAAATTCGTACTCGCAGTGCTTGTCCCACAGGTAAGAGAGGTTGTAACGCGGACCGATCGTACGACGCAGCACTGCCACTGAGCGCTCGTGTGCCATCAGCGCCGATGGCTTGTGGTAGTGCTCGGACCCCGGACGGGCAAAGGCATGATCCACACCCGGGTAGGTATAGAGTTCAACATTGTCGCGTGATTCCAGCGCCGCATAGAGATCATTGCGCGCTGCCGCCGGGCAGTATTCGTCATTTTCGGCAAAGTGCAGAACCAGGCGGCCGCGAATATTGTCCGCTTCGTCCAGGTGGCTCTCCATGCCCATGCCGTAGTAGCCAATCGCTGCATCCACATCACAGCGACAGGCCGTCAGGTAAGCCATGCGTGCACCCAGACAGAAGCCCAGCACACCGACCCCGCCATTGCACTCATCACGGTTTTTCAGTGCTGACAGGGCTGCATCGATATCTTCGACCCCCTTGTCCTGATCAAAACCCTGATAGAAGCCGAAGGCTTTCTGCCAGGAATCGGCATCGTACCCCAGCTCCACTCCCGGCTCCTGACGCCAGAACAGATCAGGCACCAGCACCACGTAACCTTCCTCGGCGTAGTAATCGGCGATCTGACGCATGGTGCCATTTACACCGAAAATCTCCTGCAGCAGCACCAGGCCCGGACCTTCCCCGGAAGCCGGCACGGCCATATAACCGCCGAACGTGCCCGAACCATCTTTTGCATCAATTTGAATCTGGATTCCCATGAGTGGCTCCTTGTTATTATTTTTACGTCTCGGAGCCCATACTATTTAAAATCGATTTACCGGCACGATCCGATAACGGCAGCCACTATCCGGATAGTGCAGAAAAATAAATCCAGATATCTACTCTATTAGTTCCCCCTGTTTATAATGAACTGACCCTGAGCAACCGCGGCTCTTAATGCGGCAAGATAAAAATAAGAAGGGAAGTAGCCAATGCAATCCAAACAACGTTTTTCGCCTTTACTGGTGAATGCACTTTTGGAGCAACCCGACACCCGGGTATTCAAATCCGGTGACGTGGACGAAGTGCACAGCAAGGTCGGGGATGCTTTCAAGCCTCACCGCCTGACGCCCACGCAGCGCAACAGCTCACTGGACTCCAGACTGCACCAGTTTTCCATGGGGCATGTGTCATTCCATCGCCTGAAATATGGTGCAGCGGTTGAAGTAGATCCCGACTGTCTGGAGGATTTTTTCCTGATCCAGATGCCGGTCAGCGGCCAGGCGGAGATCAGCTGTGGTGACTGCAGCCTGATCACCAGCTGCCATCAGGGAGTGGTGTTGAATCCGACACAACGGCTGAAGATGCATTATGACAGCCAGTGTGATCAGCTGATGCTGCGCATTGACCGCCGCGAACTGGAGCGAATCTGCAGCCGCTATCTGGGCCACAGCGTGAAACAACCGGTGCAGTTTGACTGTCACCTCAACTGGCGTGACTCACCGGCCTGGATACACATGCTGGAATACATCACACAGATGCAAAGGGACCTGCCCGAATGCCTGCAGCAGCCGCTGATTACTCGGCAACTGGAAGAGCTTGTGATCAGCACCCTTCTGAGCCAGCAAGTAAACAACTATTCAGAGGAACTGTCGGGGGACTATCGGCCACTGGCTCCCCGCCATGTGAAACGGGTGGAAGAGTATATTGAGGCTCACGCGCAGGAGTCGCTGACCCCCGCCATGCTGGCCGAAATCGCCGATGTGAGTGTGCGCACACTCTATGCAGGGTTTCGGGAGTTTCGACACATGAGTCCAATGGAATTTCTGCGCAACGTACGTCTGCAACGTATCCATGAAGCCCTGTCCCGACAGGACAACCATGAATCGGTCACGGATATCGCCATGCACTGGGGCTTCACGCATATGGGGCGCTTCAGTCAGGAGTACCAGAAACTGTTCGGCGAAAAGCCCAGTGAGACCAAACGCAAAGCGCAGGCCTGAGGGCCTGCGCTTGCGCCTGCCGACACCCTTCGATCATCAGATCAACATCAGGACCAGCTCGGGGAAAGCACTGAGGAGAACCAGTGTAACCAGGGTTGCCGCCAGAAATGGCAACAGGGAACGGAAGATCTGCATGGGCCCGATGCCCGTCATCGCCGATCCGATGAACAGCCCGGCGCCAACCGGCGGCGTCAACAGCCCCATTACCAGCGTTAGACACACCACGACGCCAAACTGATACGGACTGATATCAAATTGCTGCTGGGCGATCGGCAGCAGGATCGGTACCACCAGAATCAACGCAGCAATCCCGTCTACCAGCATCCCTACCAGAATCAATACAGCGACCACCATCATCAGGAAGACGAATGGATCGGAAGTCTGATCGGCAATCCAGCTGGCCGCGGCCTGTGGGATCTCTTCATACACAACCACCCAGCCAAACACGCCCGCCGCCGAGATCAGCATGATCACCATGCCCGAGTTCAACGCTGTACGCATGAGGATCTCTGGCATATGGGAAAAGTCCAGGTCCTTGTAGATATACTTGCCGATCAGCAGCGCCGCCAGTGAAGCCAAAGCCGCCGACTCGGTTGGCGTCGCCAGACCGGTCAGGATGCCACCGATGATCACGACAGGAATTGAAGCGGCCGGAATTCCCATCCACAACCATGACTTGATCTGCTGACGATCAGGCCAGTCTCCCCTTGGATATTCCTGTACCAGCCCGATCAGGGCAATGACCACGAAGAACAGAGCCGACATGATCAGGCCCGGGATAATCCCGGCAATGAACATGTCCGCGATCGGCACCTGCGCCAGCACACCGAATAGCACGAACAGCATCGAGGGCGGAATGATCGGGGACAAGAGCCCGCCCGCAGCCGTGATTGCCGCTGCATAGGAGCCGGAGTAGCCCTCCTTTTCCATCGCCGGCACCATGGCACGCGACATGATGGCAATCTGGGATGCGGCCGATCCCATAATGGCCGCCATCATCATGTTCGCCACCAGGTTGATGTAGGCCAGCCCGCCTTTGAAGCCGCCAACGAAGATTCGCGCCAGGTTGATCAACCGGGAGGTCAGGCCACCCTCGTTCATCAACTCCCCTGCCAGCATGAACAGAGGAATCGCCAGCAAACCATAGCTTTCGACTGCTCCGAACAGCTGCTGGGGATATGAATCGAACAACACCGAATTACCCGAGGTTGCGATGTACCAAAGTGCGGTCAGGGCCAAAACAAGCGCAATGGGGACAGCGGCAAATAGCAGCAGAAAAAACACTATAAATGTCATTTTGCTTTCCCCTTAAAATAAATAGCCTTTTTCAAACTCGTGCCAAGGTTATTTAATGCATGCAAGGACAGGGAAATGGAAATAAAAGGCAAAATCAGCCAGGGCCATATTTTTTTTATCCCCAGGGTATTGGTTTTCTCGGAATAAACGAAATTAAAGGTATCTCCTTGAAATGCCTTAATATCAAAATCCACCGATGCCAGCGTCGCAGGGTCCAGCCAACGCCAACAGAGCACCAGCAATCCCGCTGAAAAAACCAGAATCATCAGGTCCGAGAAGCACTGCATCCATGCTCGAGTCCGTTCGCCCAGGAGGTCCACCAACAGCGTTACCGCGACGACCTGACGCTTCTTCAAAACGACGGAAGTCGCCAGAAAAGTGGTCCAGACCATTGCGTAGATGGCCAGCTCATCCACCCAGTAGATCGCCATTCCCAGCGCACGGCTGACGATGTTCAACAGGATCAGCAGGGTTACTGCAGCGGCAAGCATTGCCGCCAAAGCCGTTTCGATCTTTACGATCGTGTCGGAAAGGGTATTCAGCATAGTGTCGTCCTTAACCCGCGAGGGGGGCGCTCGCGGGTCTTCGCTCGATCAGCCTCAGCTGCCTTTGATCTCGGCAGCGGCCTGACGCAGACGCGGCAGTGACTTCGCTTTTTCCGACCAGATCTTTTCCCATTCCGCGATCGCCGCAGCAAAGTCGTCCTTGCTGACCTCCTGAATCACGACCTTGTCCAGCGCTCTGAGCTGCTGCTCCTGCAGTTTCTCCTGCTGCTGGAAGTGATCGATCACACCGTCCAGATGCTTGCGCATGCTGGTCTGCAGCAATTGACGCTCTTCCTTGCTCAGGTCCTTCCAGACGCGACCGGAGACCACCCCCACCATCGGGAACATCATGTGGTTGGAGATCAGAAGGTTCTCGGCGTGATCATAAAACTTGAAGATCAGAATGGAGTCGAAATCCATGTCGATGGCATCGATCTGACCATTGGCCAGAGCATCATATACGGCCGGCAGCGGCAGCGGTGTCGGTGCAGAACCGGCCGCCTTGTAGAAATCACGAATCGGCTCGAACGGGGTGATGCGCAGTTTCTTGCCAACCAGATCCTCCGGGCCTTGCGCGGCATCACGGCTCATCACCTGGCGCATGCCCGCCATACCATAGCCGATTCCAACGATACCGGCTTCAGAGGGCAACTGATTCAGCAATTCACCGGCTGCTTCCGATCTCAGCAGAGCCGCTGCCTGATCGATATTTTCCACCAGATAGGGCGCGTACAGTGCGCCGAAATCAGGCACGCGGTTAGACACCTCGGCAATGGTCAGGAATGCCATATCCAGAGCACCGGTCTGCAACTGCTGAACCATTTGCGCCTCATTACCCAGCTGTCGAGCCGGGAAGACTGAGATGCTGTGCTCACCACCGGACTTTTCCTTCACGTCTTCGGCAAAGGCATAGGCTGCCTGGGTCCATTTATGTGGCGGCGGCGTAATCAGGCCAAGGCGAAAATCTCGGGCCTGCGCAGGCAGCGCCATCATCAACGCAAGCGCACCGGTCATTACGGGGGTCACAAACTTTTTGATAGACATTGACTAACTCCATTAGTTTTTATTGTGCGGACGAGGTCCGGGAGCTTCTGCCTCAGGTCAGCGCAGTCAGGAAACGCTCATTGAGCTGTCGGTCATGGTAGAAGATCGCCTTGCCCAGCTTGTCCGCATCCCAGGTAATCGGCTCATGATCCGGGTAGAAATAGTCTCCACCACAGAAAACTTCGTTGCGATTACCGGAAGGATCGAAGAAATATATCGTCTGGCCATGCGTAATACCATGACGCGTAGGTCCTATATCGATGGAAGTGTCGGTCATCGAAATCAGGTCACCCGCCCGTAACACGTCTTCCCAGGTCTCCAGATAGAAGGATGCATGGTGAAACTTGCCCGGCTCCGGATGATCGATGAAGGCGATGTCGTGGGCCTTCATACTGGTCGTCAGGAACTGTGCCACCCGCTTGCCATCCGGGGTCATCACCTGTTCGCAAAGGTCAAAACCCAGCACTTCCCGGAACAGGTCATAGGTCTGATCCAGATTCGGGCCATAGAGCAGGCAGTGATCGAAACGCTGGGCCTTCATGCCCTTGAGGTCACGTGGCCAGGCTTCCGGATTATGGTTGCCGACGCCATAACGACCGGACTGCACCTTATCGGCAAAGAGTTCGAACTGATGCCCCGTCGGTGCGCAGAAACGGATGCGACGGCCACAGCCTTCCAATTCACCGGCCGGGATCTGTTCCACATCAACGCCATAGGCAACCAGCTCACCGTGCAGCTGTTCCAGCGCCGCTTCGCTCAAAACCTTGAAACCCATGAAGTCCATACCGGGCTGATCCGCTTCACGCAGCACCACGGAAAAGCGGTCCACTTCGGTCCAGCCCTTCAGGTAGACACGGCCCTGGGCATCGCGATCCACCTCAATCAGCCCCAGCAGGTCGCGGTAATGGACCAACGCTTCATCAATATCCAGCACCCGGATCTGTACATGTCCGGGACGCATGACGCCTTTTTTCATTGTGCGGTCCTCATTATTGTTATTGTGTTGGGTGTTATCTCAACTGGCAGAGAATTTCTCAAAATAGATACTGGCATTTTCCATCTGCCGCTGGTCAAGCCAGTTCTTGACGGCTTCTACCATCGGCGGCGGCCCACAAAGGTAGGCATCCACTTCGCCACCGTTGAAGTGTTGCTCCTCGAACAGGTCGGTCACGACGCCCTGTGCGCCCTGCCAGGTCTCATCCGGCTGCATCACGATGCTGTGATAGCGGAACCCGGGGACAGACCGCTGATAGCGGTCCAGTCGCTCCAGCTCACAGAGGTCTTCGGGCCTGGTTACGCCATAGAACAGGCTGACCGGCTGATCAATCCGGCCCGGATCGGATTCCATCTGATCCAGCATGCCAAGAAAAGCAGCCAGACCGGTTCCACCTGCCACCATGATCAGTGGACGTTTAACCTGCTGCAGGTAGAAAGCGCCCAAAGGGGCCTTCAGTCGGATGCGGTCTCCCGCTTGCGCACGATCGCGCAGGTAGTTGCTCATCACACCATCCGGCAGCAGACGGATCAGCAGCTGCAGCTGGTTGTTTTCGTTGGGCTGACAGGCGAAGGAATAGGAGCGCCACTCATCTGAGCCCGGCACCTGCACATGGGCATACTGACCGGGCAGGAAATCCAGTTGCCCTTCGCGGCTGCTGGCATCCAGATGCAGGGCGGCCGTTGAGTCCGATAACACCTCGACTCGGGTCACCAGGGCTTCGACCTCTTCCGGGCCGGCACTGGTACACAGCGAAGAATCAAAGTCGAAACGCACCGCACAATCACTGCTGACCCGCATCTGACACGCCAGAATCCCCCCCTTTGACAGGTCATCTTCGCTCAGCGCATCTTCATCCACATACTCCAGATCATATTGCCCGGACTGACAGGTGCCCTTGCAGGAGGCGCAGACGCCTTCCCGGCAATCGACCGGCAATGTCAGGCCATGCCGCAGAGCGGCATCCATCAGCACCTCCCCCGGATTGATACCGATGAAATGCGTGCGTCCATCGCTGAAGTTCAATGCTACCTTATGCATACTACTCACCACTCTCGTGAAACATGAGCACCCGAAGGTGCTCAGACATGGTAGAAATCCAGCACGTGTCGAATCTTGTCATTCAACACGATGGCGCGCTTGCTCATGATCTTCCAGCTGTCGCCTTCCGCCCGCATCAGGTACTCAGACCAGCCAAAGAAGCACTCGGATTCGCCGAAGCGAAAGAAATGCGTCGCCCAGTTGGCTTTGACCTTCCACAAGCCATCGTCCTGCAGCTCTGCCTGGACGTTATCGACCAGATGCATGGTGCGCGGCATCGGCGTGCAGGCCGCACTTTTGCCCGTCCGAATACGGAATACGCGATCCTCAAGGCCGGAGCGATTCGGATAATAGATCAGTGACATTTCACGCTTGGGGTTGGTGGTGTAGACATGTTCCGTGTCCCACTGCGGGATATGGAACTCTGCCTCTTCGTCAAACATGCCCAGGTACTCATCCCACTGCTGGCGGTCACAGTATTCGGATGCGCGGTACAGAAACTGCTCGATGCTCTGGATTACGTTGCTCATGACTTACCCCTCCTTCTTCGCTTTGGCTGCCAGACCTTCGAGCAGATAACGCTGCCAGGTTGAGTGCTGATTCACATACAGCCCCTCCTGGGTGAACTCGGTACCGGTAATCACCGGTTCGATATCAAGGGCGCGCGTGTTGGCCGTCGGTCCATAAGCCCAGTTTTCGCAGCCACGCGAGATGTCATTCCAGCGTTCGGCCCGGCCCTCAAAGCCCTTCTGAGCCTCACGAAACTCCACCAGATCGTCCGGTGTCCCCATGCCGGACACGTTGAAAAAGTCCTCGAATTGACGAATGCGGTTCTCGCGATCAGCGTCCGACTCCCCTTTCACCCCCAGACAGAAGCTGTGAATCTCGGTCTTGTTCCAGGCGACCGGGCGCACCACGCGCAGCTGTGAACTGATCTGATCCATGAAGAACAGGCTTGGGTAGATATTCAGGTTACGCAGACGATGCATCATCCACTCGGCACGCTGCTGCCCATACTCCTCGACCAGACGCGGCATCACCGAGGCATAGCCCGGGCGAACCTCGGGGTTGGGCATATCGCTGAACAGGATGGTGTGACCATTCTTGAAGGCGAACCAGCCATCATCCGTCTCCTTGTCACCCGCACCCAGCTTGCTGTAATCCAGTGTGTTGCTGGACTTGCCGGACTTGGCCTCGTCCTGCTGCTTGCGGTGCTGCACGGTGGCCACGTAGTTGTAGTGCACGGTACTGACGTGATAGCCATCCAGTCCGTTCTCGTTCTGCAGCTTCCAGTTGCCGTCAAAGGTGTACGAGGATGAGCCCGGCAAGACTTCCAGCTCGCCGGTTTCGGACTGTGCCACCATCATGTCGAAGCCGATACGGGCATCGCCAAGGAACTCCTCCAGCGACTGGGGACATTCGGTGTTCAGGTTGATAAAGACGAAGCCCTTGTAGCTGCTGACCAGCGCCTTGCGCAGGCCACGGGTGGACTTGTCGAAGTCGGCCGGGTATTCATCCGGCGCCTTGACCTTGACCAGCTTGCCATCGGTTTTGTAGCACCAGGCGTGGAAGGGACAGGTGAACGTGGACTGGTTGCCCTTGCAGACGCGTGTCAGGGTCGCACCTCGATGCTGACACGCATTCAGCAGTGCATGCAGCTCGCCCTTGGCATCACGGGTGATGATCATCGGCTGACGGCCGGCCTGCATGGTGAAGAAGTCATTCGGATTGGGGATCTGACTTTCGTGACAGGCATAGATCCAGGTATTCTCGAAGATCAGCTCCATCTCCAGATCGAACAGTTCACGATCAGTAAAGATCTCGCGTGCCACCTTGTAGGTTTTGTCATCAGGGCGGAAGTCGAGTGCCGCTTCGACCGTCTCACGCCAGTGTTCCAGAGTCAGTTTGTTATTATTCATGGTTGGGTCTCCATTGGCGGCGGGCAGATCACCTTGCCCTCCTCTCTTATCGTGTCGTCCATGAGACCAGAGCCATGTGTTCGTCAGCTATCCGCTTTTTTCAGAAGCGCTATCCCGTTTTTCCCTCTCAACTGCCACACATCGATCGAGGTGATGAAACGTTGACCCAAGGTTACAACAGGTGCTAGCTTGAAATATGGCTTATGCCCAGACCCAACAGGCCTGAAATATATAATAATTAAAAAATGGTTGTTCCATGCTGGAAACAGATAACATTCTGGGTGGCGAACCATCCAAAAAAATAGTTGCCGACATTCATAATGCCGGTGAAGCCGTATCCTGGATGTCAAATATATGCGGCCCTCATGACCTGAAGGTTCACGAGCCCAGCAAAATACATTTCAGACATGTCGGCAATATTTTAAACTCAACTACAACGGCCATTGGCTATATCGAATATGGCACCGATGTAACCGTTAAAGTTGAGGACTTGAGTAACAGCTACAGCATCAGTCTGCCGCTCAGTGGATACCAGGAACTGAGCTGTCGCGATGGTAATGTCCAGTCCAACATTACCAATGGCGTGATCATTTCACCTGCAGCGCCCTATGAACTTCATATCAGCGGTAACTGCCGCAAGACGCTGGTACGCATCTCTCGCCAGGCGATGGAACTCGGCCTGGAGTCACTGATTGGAAAACCTGCCGACAAGCCATTGATTTTCGATCCAAAAATGGACGCCAAGGTTGGCTCCTCCAGCGCCTGGTGGCGCACCATCAGGTACATCGAGACAGAGCTGGGCAACACGGACAGCCTCTACAACAGTCCCGCCTTTATTCGGGATATCGAGCAGGCTCTGATCAAGGGTATCCTGACATCTCAGCCGCACAACTATTCCGATGATGTAAAAAACGCCCTCAGGAACAATCTGCCATCCTATCTAATTAAAACCATTGACTACCTGAAGGAAAATGCAAGAAATGAAATTCACATGGATGATATTGAGTGGATTTCTGGCGTTTCAAGAAACAAGTTATATTCTGATTTTAAACGATATATAGGCATGCCACCGACAGCCTATTTAAAAAGAATCAGAATGAGTGGAGTCCGCACCGACATTATTAAATCCATGGGCGAAGAAAGCATCTCAACACTCGCACTAAACTGGGGATTTAATCACTTGGGAAGGTTTTCCACCGATTATAAAAATATATTTGGCGAAACCCCTTCTGAAACACTGGCTAAAGCCAAGCTGAATCTGTGAACGACTTCAGCTCGGCCTGGCAGAGACACAAAACACCGGGGGCTGGCTATTATTGAGCCGCTACTGCATCTGCTGGCAACAACATGCACTTCAGCCCTGACGGAATCCGATACTCCGGGTTGTCCATCTGCAAACGCACCCGGAAGGTACTGCTCGCAGCATCGATGATGGGATCGACATTGATCACCTGAGCCTGATGGAGTGTTTCCAGATGCTGCAATCGTACCTGATAGGCATCACCCTTTTTCAGGGTACCGAAGCGCTCCAGCGGCATAACCGTCTCGACATAGAGGGGATCTAGGCTGACGATACGAACCACTTCGCCCCCTGTCACCAGATCGCCTTCCGCCACCATGCGCTCCACGATCACACCATCGATAGGGCTGGTAATAGACTTCAGCTTGAGTTGCTCTCGGCGCTCACGCAATTCCAGGTTGGCAATCGATTTCTCGGTCTTGATATCGTCCACTTCCTGATCGGTGATCAGCTTGGCGGCTGTCAGGTCACGGATGCGCTCCAGACGGCGGGAGGCATAGGCTGCCTGAGCCGATTTGGTATTGATCGCGGCTTTTTCCAGCCCCGATTCAAGCTCGGCCAGCAGTTGCCCTGCCTTGACGTGATCCGAGCGGTCCACCAGCATTCGGGTCAGACGTCCTTCTGCCGTCGTGCCTACGGTGACATCAGCCGATGGCTCCAGATAACAGCTGAGAGCCTGTAACGGCTCAGCCTGAGCCCATCCCGATAGACAGCCTGCCAGCAGCACGAGCAGGGAATACTTCTGTTTTGACATCTGAGTGACTACTCCGATTTTCCGGTAAATGACAAGGAGCGGCGAGTCTGGAATTCGGCCTTGAGCAGGCTGCGCCGGATCCGCTTGTGGTATCGTTCGAGCTTTTTCTGTGCCAGCCAATAGACCTTGCGGGCAACCCACTGGAGGGCTCTGCTCTCGGGTGAGCGTTGCAGCGCTTTCACCAACGGCGCCAGCAACTTCCCGGATAGTACCTGCACCAGTTCATCTTCCAGCGACAGGATCTCTTCCCAGCTGCCCGGCTGTCCCTGACGGGCTGAACGTCCGACAAGCTGCCGATCCACCCGCGCGCTGTCGTGCAGCTCGGTCAGGATCACATGCAGGCCGCCCAGGGCATCCACCCCGTCTGCCAGCTTGATATCCGTTCCCCTGCCGGCCATGTTGGTGGCAATGGTAATACGACCGCGTTTGCCCGCTTCCGACACGATCTCTGCTTCTTCCACATCCTGGTTGGCATGCAGTACCTGATGCTCGATTCCTGCTGCCGCCAACCGCTCTGCCAGTTCGTCAGCAGCATTGATGGTCCGTGTCCCGACCAGCACCGGCTGCCCTCGCTCCTGCATCTGCCCCAGTTTTTCAACCAACGCCTGCCATTTGAGATCAGCAGTGGCAAAGACACGGCTGCCTTGACTGATCCGGCGGCTGGGGCGATGAGGAGGGATCCGCACCGAGAGCAGGTCATAGACGTGTCCCATTTCAGCCGCCACCTCACGTCCGGTACCCGTCATGCCGGCCAGCCCCATATAACGGCGGAAAAACAGCTGAAAACTGATTTTGGCCAGCGTGACACGGGGCGGCGTGACCGGGACACCTTCCTTCAGTTCGATCAACTGATGCAGCCCCTTTTCCCAGGAGCGGTCCGGCATGATGCGACCGGTATGTTCATCGACGATCATCACTTTGTCGTCGCGAACGATATAGTGCTCATCCCGTGTAAAGTTGTAGAGCGCTGTCAAAGCCTGAATCACGGCTTCCTCGCGACGGAACTGATTGTGCCAGAGCGGCTCCAGCGACTGGGCCAACTCATCCAGGCGCTCGCGCCCGGCACGTGTCAGTTCAACCCGTTTGCGGGCATCGATGACGAAATCCGTATACAGCGCCATCTCTCGCGCCAGTGCCAATGCATGGCCGTAGTACTGTTCATGCCGTGCACTGTCATCAGTGGCAGAGATGATCAATGGCGTACGCGCCTCATCGATCAGTACACTGTCGATCTCGTCGACGATGGCAAACTGCAATCCCGGTAACAGCAGCTCTCCGCCGGGCCGGTTCCGGATAAAGTCCTTCAGGCGGATACCCATCTGCGACAGTTGCTGCCCCAGCACCAGACGGTCCTTAAGGTAATCGAATACCAGTGTTTTGCCGGTGCAGTACACGATCGGATGGCGATAGGCCTGCTCACGCGCTTCACGGGGTGCATCCTCCGCTACGGTTGCCGTGGTCAAACCAAACCAGGCATACAGAGGCGCCATCTCCTCGGCATCACGACCGGCCAGATAGTCATTGACCGTCACAACGTGAACCTGACGTCCGGCCAATGCCATCACGATGGCCGCCAGCGTCGCAGTCAGGGTTTTACCCTCCCCCGTATCCATTTCGGTGATGCAGCCATGCACCAGCACATAACCGCCACGAATCTGGACATCGTGGTGCCGCATCCCCATGATCCGGGATGACACCACACGGATCAGTGCGAAGGCCGGCGCTACCTGGTTATCCTCTATGCCTTCACGTCGCAAGCCGAGCCGAATGGACTGCAGCCGAGCCTTGAGCGCGGCCTCGTCCAGCGCCTTGAACGCTTCTTCAAACGCTTCCACCTGTTGCACAAACCTGAGTTGCCGCCGGGGTGAAAGGCGCACGTGACGGGTCCAGTGCAGTACCATCCAGTTCCAGACCCGTTCCAGAAATGGCAGCTCAATCCAGTCCAGCTTCTGCGGATAACGTTCGGCCGAGGTCAGTAGCGAGAACATGCTTAGACCCCGAACTTGCGGATAAACAGGTCGCGCAGCACTCGATACCACTGCATCGCCAATGGCTCGGGAGTGTGCTCGAAACGGGCATACACCCGTCCCCCCAAGGTGGTGCTGATCGGCTGATCCGATTCGGCTTTCAGCTCCAGCAGGAACAGAGGTTCCAACGCCAGCGCTTCCTGCTCACCGGGTTCGATGCCGATCGTGCCGCCGCCCTGCAGCGCCAGCGCAAGGCTGGGCAGGCGCTTGGTGGCAGAAGGCACTGCCCGCAGCACATGCGCCGTCACTTCACGCTCGATATCACCCACCGGACGCAATCGAACCTGCCGACTGTCCGCTCGAACCCGGTCGATACTCATCTGCGGTACGGCACTCATCACCGTGTAACGTTCAGGATCAATGATATGCCCAACGACTGCACCACGCTGGAACCAGCGCCCTTCCAGATCGGCAGAACCGGGCACCACGAAACGGCCATCCATGGGCGCCACCAACGTGAAATTGGCAATACGCTGTTTGAGGTCGTCGACCTGAGTCTGAATACTGATCAGCTCCTCTTCCAGCAGCCGGGCCTCGACCCTGTCCGTGCGCTGTGCGATCACCTGCCGAGCCAGCACCTCCTTCCTGCGCTGCTCCAGCACCGCGAGACGTGTCGGCAACAGGTCATCCTCGCACCGGATCAAGGGTTGGCCCTGACGGACCATGCCCTGTTCCTGCAGCAGTTCGCGTACGAAGCAGTTCTGCGGGGCGCGTATACGTGACTGCTCAGGCATCCACACCACCCCTTCGACCAGTGTGGCCGAGGGAACCGGTGTCAGTGCCAGACACCAGACCAGCCCGCCGATGCCCAGAGCGACCAGACTGTACAGACGCATCCTGCGTTCCATGATCAAGGGGTCATGCATCACGTTTTTGATCAGCTTGATCAACGGCAGGAGCAGCATCATATAGATGGCCCAGAGTGCCAGCACGATACCGATGATGAAGAATTGCGTCGCGACGAACATGACGATGGTAAACACCAGGACCATGCGGTAGCAGAAGGAGCCAATGGCATAGGCTGTCAGCCAGCCCGGCTCACGCGGCGTCGTTCTGGGTGGTTGGAGGCCACGGCGAATACGCAACAGGTAACGCTTGCACAGGTAGCCCAGATACTGGTTGGCTTTCTGCCCCAACCCCGGGATTTCGAGCCAATCCGAAAGGATGTAGTAGCCGTCAAACCGCAGCAGCGGATTGAGGTTGAAGATCACCGTGGTCACCCCCGCCAGAATCACCACATCATGCAGAAACACCCGCAGCAAGCCGGGCTCTGTCCAGGTCCAGACCCAGAGCGCCACTGCCGCCAGCGCCAGCTCGATCATCATGCCGGCCGCGCCGACGATCATGCGCCGGTACTTGCTGACAAAGCCGGTCGCATGGCTGGCATCCACATAGGGTACCGGCATCATGACCAGCAGCATCACCCCCATTTCATGGCATTGACCGCCAAACAGCTTGATGGCGATGCCATGCCCAAGCTCATGTACGGCTTTCACCAACGGGAAAACCAGCAGCAGGGTCACTACGTACTGAGGCGTAAATACCAGCTGGGCCACATCACTGGTCAACCCTTCCCAATGCGTAAAAGCCAGCCAGCCACCGAAGGCGACCAGCAAGGCCCAGCAAGCCAGAATAACGGAGTGCATCCAGGCCGGAATCCAACCCACCAGTCGCTGCAGAAAGCGATCCGGGTCGATTAGCGGAATTCTCAGTGCCAGCGGGTTGGACAGATACTGTTTGATGCGATTGCGTCTGGACTCGCGGGTCCGTTCCCGAAGCTCATCCAGATCCGGCACCTGACCGGTGATCAGAACACCGGCATTATGCAGCTGTGTCATCAGCTGCAGAATCTCGTCCTGCCCGGGAACATCGTCCCCCATGGTTTCACAGGCCAGCTGCCAAATCTGTTCCAGATTACGCTGGCCGTCCATCAGGCCGAGGATACGGTAGGCCTGTGCATTCAGACGCAGGAACTTGCCGCTGCTCTGATCCTGCACCACCCGCCAGACTTCTCCCCGGTATACATGACGGTAGATACGTGCCTGGGTTCTGAGCCGAGGAACCAGCTCTGCCGTACGGTACCAGGATGCGGAAAAGAGTGCCGACATGCTTAGACCCCAAACCACTTCCAGAGGGATAGGCTCAACCAGTGACGCAATTCACGGGTCCAGATCCAGATCAGCTTGCGCTCGTCCACACTGACCTTGCCGACACCTTCCAAACCGGGTCTCATCCCCTCGGTAAAGGCATCCAGCTGCGCTTCTACACGGAACAGGTTTTGCCCGTCGCGAGCTTCTGCCAGCGGCGTGATCAAGGACACCTCGAAATGTGCAGGCTGATCCGGAAAAGCTTTCAGCACCAGTTCACCACGCTGCCCGACCTGGAGATAGCCGATATCGGCTTCGGGAACATCCAGCACCAGTCGGTAATCAGCCAGCGGGGCCAGCTCAAACAGTACCTGCCCCTTGGAAATCGGCAGCCCAAGGTCCTGCGACAAATCACCACTGGTGATCAATGCATCGAAGGGCGCCCGTATTTCGGTACGCTGCAGCATGGTTCTCACCAGCGTCAACTGCGCCTGTACCTGCGCCAGCTGAGCTGAAATCACACCGGCCTGCGCCGAGTCCCAACTGGCCTGAGCCAACTGCAGCTGGCGGGTATACTGGGCTTCCTGACTTTCCAGTTTGGCCAGTTCCAGCCGCATGTCGCGGTCATCCAGCTTGGCCAGCAGGTCACCAGCCTTCACCACCTGACCGGCACGCAGGATCGCCTGCTCCAGATAGGCATCAAACGGTGCCGCCAGTGATCGGTTAAGGGCTCCTTCAAGACGAGCATCCGAGTCGATGCGAAACTCCCCTTCTGCCAGGCTGAAAAACAACACCAGCGCCAAGGCGCCCATGGCGAGCATCTTGGTGCCCAGATAGCCGGCCCCGAACACTCGCTTGAAAGGGGTCGCCAACAGGCGGCGTGTATGATCCAGCCAGCCATGATCCTGATTGCGTCCCTTGAGCAAAACCTGCCCAAGAATGGGTGCAACCGCCGTTGCCAACTCGATATTGTCTGTTTCCGGTTCCTCTGCCCATTCAAAGGTCAGCACCCCGTACTGTTCCCGGTCACGAATGAAGGGAATGGACAGCAGAGTGTGATTACCCTGACGCTCGGCCAAGGCCCGGTGCGCATCACGAATGACCAGACTGTCTTGGTCCCCTGGCCAGGCAACTGCCTCGCCCTGATCCACGGCTTCGACCATGGCAGCTTCGAGGTCCTGAACCAGGTCGATCTTGCGTGAAAACTCTGCCACATTCGCCAGGCTAAAAAGCTTGACGCCCTGGCGATGAGCAAAACCCAGTGCAATACGGTCGCAGTTTAGGCTGACACTGGCTTGTGACAAGACGGTTTGTACGGCTTGCTCCAGATCATCGCTGTCCAGCGACGACATCAGCAGTTCCAGCAGCAGTATCAGACGCTCGTTAAGTTCGCCGTCGCTTGCCCCGGCCTGAACAGAGCCATGGCCAAGCAACCAGCCCAATCCCCACTGAATCCAGTTTTTCTGCTGGATAGACAGCCCGGGAGAGTTGGGGGAGATAGCCAGCACACCCAGCAGATCATTGTTGTGCACGACCGGCATCGCAAACAGCAGGTGTGCACCCGCACGCTGCATCACAGGGCGACACAGCTCCATAGCCTGCTCGGCAGCCGCCATCAGTGCAGCGCTGCAGGGGGTTTTGTAGGGCCAGGATGCCTTGGGCTCAAACGGCCCTGTATTGGCAGGCCCCAGCACCAATACACCTTCCTGAATGCCACCCAGTCCATCGTTCAGCAGGTTGAACCAGGCCGAAAAAAACACCGGATCAGACTCCTCATGGAGGAGCCTGAACCAGTGCATGTATTTTTCCGGATTCGGCGTATCAGAGCTTGATTTCACCGAATCGTTTTTCATATTCCTTCAGTCCCATATCCAGCATGATCTGCAGGCGCTTGGCGGCATAAGGGGTCAGCAGAATGCGCTGAGACAGCATCACTTCCACTTCTTCCTGGCCACCCTGCCAGCTTTTGTTGGAACCGAACAGTACCATGATCTCCTCGCGGGTGCCCATGACATTGCAGACATTGGCATAGGTGGACTGCATGTTGGTGTCATTCCACTTGATCTTCGGCATGACCGGCTGCTGTGAAGGCTGTTCGTTCATGGTTTTCTGTTCTGCAGCTTCAGACATTTCTTACTCCTTGGTTTCAAGTCACACACGAGTCGGTTCCTGTGTGATCTCATATTCTTCTGATTCGACTGGGACGATCAACAGCTTCAAGGTCTGAAGAGCGCCCGTCAACGGGTTCCTGGTTTCAATCTGGATCACGAACGGCATCCATCCTTCCGGAATAATGCCGGACAAACGTGCCGACAGGCCAGTACCGATTACTTCCATCCAGTTCGGCACCGTTCCGCCCTCAAGAGCAACAGTTACCAATTCAGACTCGCCGACCAACTGAGCCAGAGGAATGCGGAACTCCTCTCCGGTTTTCAGCTTGATGACCGGCATCTCGATACTCAAATTACCCGATGTCAGCGGGTCCGTCGTCAACAGAGCATAACCGTCTTCACCGGCAACGGTGATAACCTGCTCACCAAACACCACATCAGTCTGGGTATTCAGCAGTGCCGGCGGGAACACCTGCTCGGTCTCGGATATGGCGATCACGGGTTCACTCGCATTCTGGCTGGGGATGCCACTGCCGGATGAAGACTCCTGGTTGATACCCGTCACAACGCGCAGGTAGTTATCCGGCTCCAGAATCGTGGTTCCGGTATAGTAGCCGTTACCCGGACGCGTTACCTGCTCAGCCGGCATGTCGTTATACAACGTGCTGAACACCATATAGTCAGGCTCCAGACCGGCCATGCGCTGAGTGTAGTCGTTGGCGGTGCGGTCATAGACCAGCCAATTGCTGCCATTGGCCACGATAGCATCGCTGCCCAGCCCGGTACGGTTGTAGAACCAGGTGCCCGCCGCCAGTACTGCCGCATTGGCGGTATTGCCATGCACGGTCATGGGGCTGTCGAGGAACAGTTCGTTGCCACTGCGAATCCAGGCGGTGGAAAGATCTGTTGCTCCCTGCAGCGTGATACGGCCATCAGCCTGAGCCAGAAGGTCCGCTGTCACACCGTTCACCGGCCCCAGCGTCATATTGCCACCAGCACTCAGACTACCGCTGTCGACCAGAGTCAGCAGACCGGCATGACTGAACTCGCCATCCGCGCTGAGGGAGGCCGTCCGGGCGCTGTTGTTGCCAGCCATGGTCAGGTCACCGGTAACACCCGCAACCAGCGTGCCGGTGTTGATACTGGTGCCTGCTGTCTGCAACAGTTCGGCGGCAGTGATCAGGATCTGTGCCGTATCGATGGTTGCCAGATTGGCGTTCAACTGCATCTGACCCGCATCCGCACCCAGCGTCAGGCTACCCGCATCACTGCTCACCATCTGGGCCAGGATCAAATCACCAGCCAATGCCTGCACATTGATATCCCCTGCCGCTGCCAGTCCGTTCAGACCGTCCACGGCACCCACCGTCAGGCCATCGCTGTCCACATAGCTGATGGTGCCATTGACGGATTCGGCGGCCAGGCTGCCGATGGCATTTTCCGGGTTGTTCAGAGCAATATCACTGTTCGCCTGGGCTTTCAGCGAGCCGGCGCTGACCGCCTTGGCGCTGTCGAGCACCTGATTGATGCTATCGGCCGCGAAGCGGATCAGACCATTGGTGCCACTGATCTGAACGCGGTCGTTCAGCTGCAGGGCACCGGTCGCCACCAGGTCAACGGTTTCGTCAGTACTGGCGGTCAGGCCATTCAGGTTCTCGGCGTCTCTATCGATGTTGCTGTCAGCGTTAATGGCCGTCACGGCCGCCACCGTCATGGCGCCATCCTGCCCAAGGAACTGGCTGCCGCCACTCTGTGCGGCCAAGCCACTGACACCGGTCATATCGATTCGATTGGCAAGGCTGCCAATGTCGCCACCGCTCTGCAACAGGACGTTGCCACCCGTAGTGCTCAGCTCAGTGAACGTACTGCCGCTGTTGATAGCGCCACCCGCAAGGATCTGCAGATTTCCGCTGCCCGAAGTCACCTGGGCATTAGTGCCGAAGATAACCAGGCCAGCTTCCGCCGTACGCAGATCCACATCACCACTGCCCGAAGCTGTAACATTCTCAGCCAGCGTCAGATTGCCACCGGCAGTCGTCAGCGTGATGCTGCCCACACCACCGGTTGTCAGGCCCGCATAAGTGCCGTTGAAGCTGCCGCCGACGTTGTCACCAGCATTGAAAGCTTCAACTCCGCCCAGCTGCAGCTCATCCGTACCCAACTTGCGCAGCCAGAGACTGCCGCTGTCTGCGTTAGCTGCCAGCGCCGCGGCACCGCCGATCTCAATGCGATAGCTGTCGCTGCCGATATTGCCAGCCGCCTGCAGCAACACGCTGCCATCGGTCCTGATGGAAGCGCTGTTGTTGGTGGCCTTGCCGCTGATCAGGTTGTTACCGGCCAGCAGCTGGATGTCACCGGTGGCCGAGCTGATCAAGGACGCCGCGCCAAGGGTCAAATCAGAACTCCCGGAACGGATATCGATCCGGCCTGCGCCGTTAGCCGTAACATCAGCGTTCAACGTAATCGCGCCCAGCTCGGTGCGCAAGTTTACATTGCCGTCGGGGTCATCCGTGCTGGCCTCAATGGCCGCGTTGGTCGTTAATGCACCGTTGTTCAGTGCACGCAGATCGATATTGCCACTGGTGGCAGCCACCGTCTGATCAACGATCAGGTCGCCCCCCAGTGTCTGGACATCAATGTTACTGGCGGCGTTCATGCCACTGAGGCCATCGACCGTGCCGACGATCAGACCGTCGCTGTCCACGTAGCTGATGCTTCCGCTCGTCGAGCTTGCCGCCAGCGTATCGATGGCGTTACCTGCATTGTTCAGCGCAATATTGCCGGTCGCCTGCACGTTCAGATTCTGTGCCGTCAGGGCCTTGGTGGTATCGGTGTTATCCTGTGCCACCGAAGCCGCATTGAAGCGGATGGTGCCGCCCGCGACCTGCACCTGTTCATTCAGCTGTAGTGCACCGGTCACCAGTAGATCGATCACCTGACTGGTACCCGCCACCAAACCGAAATAACCGGTGGGCAATGCCAGCATAGACGCTGCGGTATCCAGCGGATTGCCGTTCACCACCGTCACGTCAGCAACGGTCATATCACCGCTGTGGCGCAGGAACTGATCACCGCTGCTCTGGGTCGCAACACCGGTGGCATTCTCGATCTCGATGCGGTTGCCCTGACTGCCGATGGCATTAGTGGCCGACACCAGCAGTACACCTCCACTGGTACTCAACTCGATACCGGCATTGGTCAGATCGCTTGTACGGTCGGTGCTTATCGCACCCCCAGCCAGCAGCTGCAAGGTGCCGTTGCTGGAGGTGACCTGCGCACCATTGTTCAGCGCGATCGCGCCAGTGCCGGCTGTACGCAGATCCACATAACCGGAAGAGTCAGCCGATACATTTTCGACCAGCGTCAGGTCACCGCCCTGAGTGGTCAGGGTGATGTTACCTGCATTACCGGTGGTCAAACCGGCAAAGCTGCCATTGAAGCTGCCGCCAACATTATCAAGGGTGTTGAACGCTTCCACGTCACCCAGCTTCAGAGCATCGGTCATGCCCAGCTTGCGCAGCCAGATGCTACCGTTGGCTGCGTTGGCCGCCAAGGCCGCTGCGCCCCCGATTTCGATACGATAGAGGTCACTGCCAATAGTGCCGCCCGCCTGCAACAGGACGCTTCCATCGTTGGTAGCGAGGGTCGCACGACCGGCATCGTCGGTCGCACGGGTCGTCAGCAGGTTCTGACCCGCCAACAACTGTATGTTGCCACTGTTAGAACTGATCTGGGCGTAATCAGCGCCCAGATTGCCGACCGTAATATCGGAGGTTGCCCCACCGGCACGCACATCGATCCAGCCAGTGCCGTTAGCCGTTACATCGGCATTCAGCGTGATAGCGCCGCTGGTGGTGCGCAGATCGATATTGCCATTGCCACCGGCAACCACTACATCGTTGGTGGTCAAAGCGCCGCTATTCAAGGCACGCAGATCGATATTGCCGCTGTCTGTACCGACAGACTGAGCCACGATCAGGTCACCGCCCAGCGTCTGGACATCGATATTACTTGCCGCGTTCAAACCATTCAGCTCATCTGCCGTACCGGCATCAACGGTACCGATGGTCAGGCCATCGCTGTCGACATAGCTGATGTTGCCAAGGTTAGAGTCAGCCGCGAGCGTGTCTACATCGTTATAAATATTGTTCAGCGTAATGCTGTCACCCGCGCGAATGCTCAGGTTAGATGCTGTCACGGCCTCGTTAGCAGCCGTGGTGCTCTGGAGCACCGTATTTGCAACATTCATTCTGACAGTACCGCTCAACACCTGAATACGGTCATTCAGCTGCAATGCCCCGTCAACAAGCAGATCTATCACTTCGCCGGCGCCCGCAAGCAGACCGTTCAGGTCAGCCGCCACATGATCGGTCGTGTTGGCCGTGTTCACTGCCAACACCTGATCCACGGTCATGTTTCCAGTGTGGTGCAGATACTGACTACTGGTGCTGACGGCTGCCAGCTGATCCACATTGGCCAGCTCGATACGGTAATCCTGGCTACCGATATTGCCGCCGCTCTGCAGCAGCACATCGCCGCTCGTATCCAGCTCGGTAGTGGTACCGGTGATTCTGTCGGTAGTGATATCACCACCCGCCAGAATCTGCAGGGTGCCAGTGCCGGAAGTGATCTGGGCACCATTGTTCAGCGCGATCGCGCCAGTGCCGGCTGTACGCAGATCCACATAACCGGAAGAGTCAGCCGATACATTTTCGACCAGCGTCAGGTCACCGCCCTGAGTGGTCAGGGTGATGTTACCTGCATTACCGGTGGTCAAACCGGCAAAGCTGCCATTGAAGCTGCCGCCAACATTATCAAGGGTGTTGAACGCTTCCACGTCACCCAGCTTCAGAGCATCGGTCATGCCCAGCTTGCGCAGCCAGATGCTACCGTTGGCTGCGTTGGCCGCCAAGGCCGCTGCGCCCCCGATTTCGATACGATAGAGGTCACTGCCAATAGTGCCGCCCGCCTGCAACAGGACGCTTCCATCGTTGGTAGCGAGGGTCGCACGACCGGCATCGTCGGTCGCACGGGTCGTCAGCAGGTTCTGACCCGCCAGCAGCTGGATGTTACCGCTGTTAGAACTGATCTGGGCGTAATCAGCGCCCAGATTGCCGACCGTGATATCGGAGGTTGCCCCACCGGCACGCACATCGATCCAGCCAGTGCCGTTAGCCGTTACATCGGCATTCAGCGTGATAGCGCCGCTGGTGGTGCGCAGATCGATATTGCCATTGCTACCGGCAACCACTACATCGTTGGTGGTCAAAGCGCCGCTATTCAAGGCACGCAGATCGATGTTGCCGGTGCCAGTACCTACCGCCTTCGCCACGACAAGGTCACCGCCCAGCGTCTGGACATCGACATTACTTGCCGCGTTCAAACCATTGAGCTCATCTGCCGTACCGGCATCAACGGTACCAATAGTCAGGCCATCGCTGTCGACATAGCTGATGTTGCCAAGGTTAGAGTCAGCCGCCAGCGTATCGATGGCGTTACCTGCATTGTTCAGCGCAATATCGCCGGTCGCCTGCATGTTCAGATTCTGTGCCGTCAGGGCCTTGGTGGTATCGGTGTTATCCTGTGCCACCGAAGCTGCATTGAAGCGGATGGTGCCGCCCGCGACCTGCACCTGTTCATTCAGCTGTAGTGCACCAGTCACCAGCAGGTCAATCACCTGACTGGTGCCTGCCACCAGACCGAAATAACCCGTGGGCAGGGCCAGCAGAGACGCTGCCGTATCCAGCGCATTGCCGTTCACCACCGTCACCTCAGCAACAGTCATATCACCGCTGTGGCGCAGGAACTGATCACCGCTGCTCTGGGTCGCCACACCGGTGGCATTCTCGATCTCGACACGGTTGCTCTGGCTGCCGATAGCGCCATCAGCCGCCACCAGCAACACATCACCGGCGGTGCTCAGTTCGATGCCGGCATTGGTCAGGTCGGTGGCAGTATTGGTGCTGATTGCTGCTGCCGACAGCAACTGCAGGGTGCCGCTTTCAGAGCTTACCTGCCCACCGTGAATGCGAATGGACCCCGTACCGTCGGTCCGCAGATCTACGTAGCCGCTGCCATCTGCAGCAATGGCATCCAGCACGACAAGGTCGCCATCAACCTTGGTCAGGCTGATATTGCCGTTACTGCCCGCCAGGGTACTCAGACCGGACATGACACCACCGGTGTGGTTCACGGTGCCGCCGAAGGTTTCGGCGGTGTTCAGCGCCATAGCCTGCCCAATCTGCAGCTCGGTGCTGTCCAGATGGCGCAGCCAGATACCACCGGCACCGGCTTCCGCCGCCAGGCTGGACGGAACGGAGACTTCAATTCGGTTGCTGTCGCTGCCGATCGCATCACCCGCCTGCAGCAGAACGGTACTGCCGGTGGAGTCGATCAGGGCTACACCATCGGTTGCCTTGGTGGTGGTAATGCTGCCACCGGCCAGTAGCTGGATTGCACCGCTTTCACTGGTGACCAGAGTGGTTTCAGGCGCAGCCTGGTCGATGATCAGGTCTGAGCCGACCCCACCGGCACGCAGATCAACGGTACCGGTTCCTGTTGCCGTCACGGCCTTATCCAGTGTCAGAGAGCCGTTACCGGTAGCGATGCGGATATGGCCGTTCGCCCCCGGCGTCACGCCAGTGACTGAACCTGCGCCAATCAGGCCAGTATCAATCCCGGTCACTTCACCGATGGTCAGATCACCGGCATTGAGCAGCGTGACATCGAAACCATCGGTATTCAGCGACAGCGCGGCCAGATCAATCTGGTTGGTCTGGTTGTCCAGCTGTATTGCACCACCGGTCACGTCAGCTGCCAGCACGCCGGCGTTGATCTGAGACTGGCCAGCAGCCACCGACTGGGTCAGAGCACCGGCCGTTTTCAGCACAACCTGCGCGTCCGGTGCCTGGATGCCGTCTCGATTGACGGTCGTCTGGCTGATCAGGCCGAGGTCGCTGGCGGCATTGGCACTCTTGCCGGACAGGGTGACGCGACCGATTTCCAGCGCCGCGGTATTATTCAGTTCAAGACCGGAATCAGCCGTGAAGGCACCGGCAAAGGTGCCGATTACGTTGGCATTGAGCAGTTTGGCCGTGCCGTCAGCGGTGCTCAAATAGAGGTCTGTTGCACCGGCACTGGCAGCAATCATGGCACCACCCGTCTGGATATAGGTGCCATTCTCAACCTGGACGCTCAGGATGTCCGCTGTAATATTCTCGGACTGGGTGACATCAGCCAGCACATCGGGAGTGGTGCTAAGCGCACGCAGGTCAATCTGATCGGCTGTCAGTCCAACGGTAGCGTTAGTCACGGCTGGCAGGATATCAACCTGGCCCGTCGTCGTATTCGAGGTATACCCTTCCACACGTGTGCTGCTGATCTGGCCGATGTTCAAGGCCTGACCCGTCGTCAGTACCAGATCACCGATCACATCGGCCGCCAGCGTACCGATTCGATTGATGGCGGTCGCGACGAAATCGCCACTGCCCTGCAGACGCAGCTCATCGGCGCTGATCACGCCCTTCGCCACCAGCCCCTCGGATGTGGTCAATTCACCGTCCGTGATGATGGTCAGACTGCCGGCATCCGATGTATTCGGCTGTCGAGCCAGGGTGAGAGCGGAATTGATGATCACTTTCGCCGCATAGGCATCGTTGTTAACGCCCGCCAGCAGGGTCAGGTCATCACGGAAGGTGGTCGGTGCGCTCACGGTAATATTACCGCTCAGATCAGTTCGACCGATGGTAATATCGGCAAAACCGGTACGACCGGTATCGGCCGTGACCAGATCCGCCAAAGCCACTGGCGTAGAGGTCCCGTCTCTGAACGTGACCAGATAACTGCCGCTGCCCTGATTGATGACTGTGGTATTACTGTATCCGTCACCGAGGGCCTGGATCGCGCTCTGGATATTTGCACCCAGGGTTGGGGAGTCTGTCGAATAAGCAATATCTCCCGTCAGGACACCACCCACGTTCAGCTTGAAAGTGCCGCCGGCATTGCCGTTAACGAGCAGATTCTGTTGAGAGTCCAGCGCACCGGCCGTGGCGGTTACCTGAGGCGCACTCAGGAACACCGAATTGGCACTGCCGTTGAACCAGTCTTCACCCAGATACAGGATCTTGCTGATGCCGTTTTCCGGACGCGATCCTGCGTTACCGAAAACGATCTGGGTGTCCGCGTTTTCGGGACGGATCACCAGATGACCATCGCTGGACGCCTGCAGGCGAGACGAGGAGCTGTTGACGAACTCCATGGAGTCGGCCACGAAAATAATGTCCCCGGTAGCCGCACTCTTGTCCGAATCACGTCCCACATAAATACTGTTGCCGGTGGCAAAGATGCCGAAGCTGTTCTCACCGGCATCGTCCAGACGTCCACCGGAGGTACCCTGTAGCAGGATATCGCCGCTGCTGCTGAGGATACGGGTGTCGTTGTTCTGCAGGCGAATACCGTGGTTCTGCTCCACGGAGTTCACATTGCCGCCCCCGCCCTGGCCGCGGATCAGAATATCGCCACTGCCGCTCTGCACCAGCGCACTGTTGGCCAGCAGGACACCGATATAACGGCTACCACCGGTAACGCTGTCGCCCACGGCGCTGGCGTCACCATCAATCAGGATATTGCCGGTAGTCGTGGTCAACGTGGCCTGGCCGGAAACGCCCTCGCCGATGATGATGGCATCCTTGTTGCCGCTATCGGTCTGGTTCAGCACCTGCCCCCGTACGCTTAGCTGACCGCTGTCGGTACTCAGGTAGGTAGCGGCACCGGTAATACGTACACCCGCGCCGGAAGAGTCTGACGCCTGGGTATTGTCAGCGGTACGGCCATAGATCGAAAGGTCGCCACCCGCCGTTTCAATTCGGGTATTGTGAAGACGAACGCCATCACTGCCATCGGTGTCGCCCGCCACACCTTCGGCATAGTTGCCGGCACTGCCCAGGCTGACACTGCCACCTGTGGTCGTGATGGCCACATCCGACATGATCACCGCGCCCTGGCCTGAGCCGGTGGCGACATTGGGACTGAACAGCAGATTGAACGCATCGGTGCCGTTGGAATCAATACTCACACCAGAGAGTTTGATCGACTGATCAGAGTTGATGGTCAGCGTCTGATCGCCCACTGCGGCGGCATAAATATCGAAACTGTCCTGCAGGTAGCTGGTATAGCCAGCCGTCAACCCAGGAACTGCGCCACCGGTAATGTTGATGGTCACATCATTGCTGAGCAGGTTCAGCACCGGGTTATCGGCAAAGTTGGTACTGGCCGTGATGACCGGGCCGGAAGTATTGCTCAGGTTAATGCTGGTAGCATTGAAATCGATATTTGTCGCGCCGTTGAAGGTTAGGCTGCGCAGCGGGTTTAAAGGGCTGCCGATATTGCCGTTAAAGATGATCTTGCCAGCGGTGCTGGGATCAGCACCGGTCAGACCTGTGGTGTCCAGTACCAGGTTCTGGGGCGACTGCGTCTGGGCGGTCAGGTTGGTCGAGGAGATCACCGGTGCGGCACTGAGTACCTGGCCACGAAATTCGATTTTGCCGCCGACGTTGTTATAGACGCCGCCGGAATCAGAGCCCTGAGTGTTGAGGGTGACGCTGTAGCCGTCATCGGCCAGGTAGACATCTTTGACGAACACGACATCACCGGACGGGGTATTGTTGCCGACACTCTGGGTCACCTTGGTACTCACCGGCGTTTCATGACGCAGGTACGTCACCTTGTTGAAGGTAACATCACCGCCGTTAGTCGCCAACTGGCCGAAAATGGAAACCGTACCAGCTGTGGAAGAGTCACCAAACACCAGATTAAGCGCGTTACCGTTGCCACTGGAGGTGATATCCACTCCCGTTTGCAGCACGATATCGTTAACGGCGTCAAAGGTCAGCGTCGCAGCATCACCTGATGTCTTGGCAATCGACGCAGTGACATAAATATCATTGGTCGCAGACAACGTGACATTTGCACCACCATTCAGCGAATTCTCAATCGAAGTATTGCTGACGGTATCCGCGTTACCGCTGCCTGAATCGACCGTCAGGTCAGTCGGGTCAAGCAGCCAGCTGCCGCCTTCACCAGACTCGGCGGAGACATCGACACTGCCACTGACACCCAGGGCACCCCGGCTGGAAGTTTCAACCCGGCCGCCGCTGCCTTCTCCGGCACCACGTGCGGAGATGGTGCCGTCATGACGGGTCTGATCAGCCGACCAGAGCACCACTTCACCACCATCACCATTAACGGTTGCATCGGCGCTGATATCAGCGTTTTCAGAAACGGTAACTCGGCCTGCCTCGGCAATCTCGCTCTGATCCCCCTGCCAGCCGCCGCCGACATGGATGGCGCCGCCACCGGCTGTACCGTCTACATTGACGGTGCCGGACAGGGTTACATCACCCCCGGTAATCATGACACGACCGCCGGTTTCCCCAGGATCGTCACCGCGCGCTTCAACCGTACCCGCAATCATCGCTGCGCCATTACCGGCATCGATATGGATACTGCCATCCCCCGCAACCGCCAGGGAGTTGGCGCGAATGATGCCGGTCTGGTTGATTGCCGCAGACAGGGCGCCGCCTGCGTTGCGACTTTGAATCAGCACCTTGCCGCCGTCGGCAATAATGGCACCACTGTTGGCAATCGCCGCCTCTGCACTGACGCCATCCATTTCAACGCCGACCAGGCCATCGGCGGTCAGCTCAAGCCGTGCCTTGTCACCTGACAGCAGGGCCACCTGCCCCGCGTCTGCAGTGATGCTGCCGCTGTTTTCGACGGTTTTACCGGCCAGAACGACAAAGCCCCCGGTCTGGGTGGTGATCTGCCCCTTGTTGATGACGTTACCGCCAGCCGCCAGATCTTCGAGCAGCAGCTGACCATTGATGAATTCGTCGCTGTCAGGCATCTGGCCCAACACCGCCAGACTGCCGACATCAATACGCGCGCTGCTGCCAAACAGTACACCGGCCGGGTTCGCGATGATCACGGTCCCCTGCGCGTTCAACTGCCCCAGAATCTGGGAAGGATCGCCAGAAAGGACCCGGTTCAACGCCAGATCGGAGCGCTGCTGCAGGAAATTGACGATGGCATCTGAACCGATGTTGAAGGTATTCCAGTCCGTTACCAGCCGCGAGGTGTTCTGCTGGATATTCATCACGTTATCGGTTTGCGTGATGATGGCTTGCCCCTGTTGAATCGCTGCACCGGAGGGCAGTTCATCCACGGCGGGCGCCGCCTGCAGCTTCATTGACAGGCAGACGGATGCCACGGCCAGGGAAAGAAGTCTGGGCTTGAAAGTGGGTGATGTACTCGCCCGAAGGTTGTTCTTGGTCATTCCGGACCTCTCCCTTAAAACAGAATCTTGCCGATCAACCAGAGACGTCCCTGGTCGTTCTTGCCATCGCTATCGGTACCTTCAGGCGTCGGGTTCGGGTTGTCTCCCGCCTTGTGAGCGTAAACCAGCTGCACATTGCCACTTTCGCCATAGGTCAGACTTACACCCGCACCATACCCCTTGAGCGTGTAACTGTTGGGGCCGGTATACACAATCCCCGGATTCAGGTCAGCGTACTGGGTGATACCACCCACATCATAAAACCCGAAAGCCTCGACTCGGCCCCAATCCGGTTGCGCCAGAATCTGACGCAATTCAAGATTGGCCACCCAGCCGTTATCGCCGATCCCTTCACCCACCGGCCAGGCGCGCACCCCGTCTGGTCCACCCAGCTGGAACTTCTCGGCGCTATCCAGGTTGCCACTGGCCCATTGGCCATTCAGTGCAGCGTTGAAGAAGAGGCCGTCCAGCGGCAGCGCCTGGTAGCGTTGCAGCGAGTAGTTCAACTTGGTGAAGCTGCCCTCGGTCTGCGGTCCGTTGGCATCGTTAAACTGATAACTGCTGCCCTCTTCCAACCCGACACTGCCTTGCGTCAGGGTCAGGCCCCAGCGGGTCTGGCCACTGAAGCGGTCAATGTGATCACCGTTGAAACCGAGGCTGGCCGATGTGATGTCACGGTCGTTTTCAACCGCACCATAGAGAATCGAGTTCTGATAATTCTTGAAATCCAGGCTCGCGTACAGATCCATATTCGTCTGTGCACTTCGCTTGAGCGGATAGCTGGCGAACAGTGAAGTGGCCGAAGAGTCACTGGCAATGTTAACCGGCACCGAGAATCCCTGATCCAGATCGAAATCCACATTCATGGCGGCATAGGACAGACCCAGACGCAAGCCGGAACGGCCCGCCGGGAAGTGCCCGCCAACCTTGAAGCTGCTGGAGTCGCTGGACTCGGTCACGTTCAGGAAAACCTGCTCGCCATGACCACTGGGACTGTTCAGGTTGATATTGGCACTCAGGCGTTCGGCGCCGGAGTAGGTGCTGCCGTGGTTATCTGCGGTCACCAGCACGTTGACGAGGTCATCATCCTCAACCTGAGCCAGTACCTGAGTGGTACCCGGTTGGGCGCCGGGCTTGAGATCGGTCTGGACGCGCTTGACGCCCGGCAGGTCGTTAAGCAAACGGACCTGTTCTTCCAGCGCCGTCACATCCAGAGGTTCCCCCGGCTTGACCGCTTCAGCCAGGTAAGCAGCAGCAATATCGTTCTTGAGACGAGCATCATTACCGGCTACGGTCAGGCCGTTGTCACCGGACTGCTCATCAACAATACCCTCCAGCACATCGACGCGTACGATGCCGTCACGAATCTCCTGCGGTGGCAGCCAGGCCTGAGCAAGCGCATAACCGCGATCACGCAGCAGGCGCGCCAGTGACTCGGCCGCTTCACCCAATTCTTCAACGGTCAGCTCGCGATCAGACCATTGGGCCATATGCTCAGCCACTTCGGCCTCGGTCAGCAATGTGACGCCATTGATCTCGAATCCGGCGACCTGTATGCGAGGGGTTGCATCCTGATAAGGCGTAACCGGCTTGAGACCTTCGATGGCAACCGCCACCTGCTGGTTTTCCATGAACTGCATCTGGGAGAAACGCAGCACAGCATCCGGATGGCCATTTTCACGCAGAAACTTCAGCAGGTCGTTGGCCGCAAGCTGAAACTCAGCGAAGCTCAGTGCCTTGTTACTCCAGGGCTCCATAACCTGAGCCAGGTGGTCCACATTCACGTCGGCACCATCAAGAACCGGGATGGTATCAACCGCGAAGCTCCGCTGGGTAAGGTCAACCGGTGGCGGTTCAATCGCCGGATCGATCTTCGGTGCCGCTGCGGGCGCCCGAAGTACGACCTTGCCCTTCATGCGATCAGGGATACGCATTGGATCTGAGGCAGGGTTGGTGACATTGACGCCATCCGGCTGGGCAAACAGGCTCACCAACTGAGGCTCGGAATCAGGCCCTTGCGCCAACAGCAACATGGGAGCTGCAGCCAGAACCGTTGCCGTCAGAGAAACAAGCGGTTTAATGCCAGTTCTAAAAGAACTCATTGCATTACCTCGCAGGCCTGACCAAAAGGAGTAACGTTTTTCGATTTCAAGGCGTCGTACCTGTCCATTGTGTACATCACTTCAACATTCATGCTTGTTATCAGGCCTCTGCCCGCTCCCAACTCCAGCGGATTCGTCCATTACCACCCAAAGCCCCTGATTTGGCTACCGCCAGACTTGAGGCAAGACTCACGCCCTCAAGAGCGGTCAGTCCGGCATTCTCCGGCTGTGCGTCATCAGGCGATGCGGGAGCCTCTTCGTTCGGTGCACCCTCAGGCTGCTCTTCCGTTTCAGCTTCAGCTTCCTGCGGCTCGTCAGTTTCATCCGCAGACGACTCAGCGGCTGCACCACCGGCGACCCCTTCCTGTTCAGGCAGTTCATCCTGTACAGACGTCTCGCCGTCAGCCTCACCAGAGTCCTGAGCCCGGTTACGCTTGTCCTCATCATCTTCATCGTCAACCACAGTTGACGGAGGTGTCAGAACGGTTGCTGCCTGAGCCGCTTCAGCAGCGATAGGCTGCTCACCCGGCAGACTGCCAGAGGTCTGGACAGCTGGTGCCACAGGCTCATTGACGGTTTCATTGCTGCCGGTGCTATCGACAGCCGGCTGCTCAGACGGCACCGGATTACTGGCCGCAGAACCGGAACTCAGGTTGACGCCTGAGTCCAGCAAACCCGGTGCTGTATCTACGCTGTCGCCAAGTGAAGAGCCGGAAATGACCGGAACGCTTCCCTGTGTCGGCATGAAGAGACTATCACCAAGTGTGGCCGCACTAAATACAACTGTTTGAATTTCTGTAGAAGTACCGTCCGAAGTCATGGTTGAGCCACCATCCTGCAACTCTTCCAGCAGGTTTCCAGAGCCCGATGTCGGGCTAACGGTGCCACTGGTCGGAGTTGTAGTGGCCGTGTCCGTCACCTCGGCCTGATCCAGTTCGAAGCCTGCCTGATTCTGAGCCACATTCAGGTAACCGGTGATGAGCACCCTTACTACAACCTCAGAGCCATCCGCAGTTGTCAGCATAAACTGCTCCTCGACGGTCTCATCTCGGGCCAGATCAGCCAATGCCTGACTGGCGGGATCCAGCTGGTAGGTCCAGTTGCCGGACGCGGTGAGCGTCAGCGTACCGTAGGCCGTCGTCTGACTCATGGGCTGGAAAGCCGACTCGCCAGCATCGGCATCGGCAACCTCAAGACGCCCGCTCTGTGACATCACCAGGCTTTCCACGAGGCTTGCGATCGGGCCTGCCGCAGAATCAGGTGTCACCACAGGAGCATCATCCTGGCCATCGATTCTGAAGCTGAACTGCTGAACGCTACCGTCAGCCGTTTCAATCATGAAGCTGTCGGTCACGCTAACCCCTGCACCCAGCGCCTGAACGGCAGTAGAAGCGTTATCCAGTGTGTAGCTCCAGCTGCCGTCGGCATTCAGGATGAAGCGACCGTAGGCTGAAGTGCTGTCCTGAGCCACGAACCGGGCCTGACCGGCATCCACATCGCTGATCGCCAGCACACCGCTGGCCAGCAGTTGCTGGTCTTCACTCAGCACCGCCAGGGCACCGTCACCCGCTGCCGGAGTGACCACCGGCTGATCATCCTGACCCTGGATGGTGAAACTGAAGGTTTCGGTGGTGCCATCGGCGGTCACGACCGTGAACTGGTCGGTTACCTGCTCACCGGTTATCAGCCCCTGCACTGCCGCACCGATGTTATCCAGTGCGTAGCTCCAGCTGCCGTCGGCATTCAGGATGAAGCGACCGTAGGCTGAAGTGCTGTCCTGCGCCACGAACTGGGCCTGACCGGCATCTGCATCACTGATCGCCAGCACACCGCTGGCCAGCAGCTGCTGGTCTTCACTCAGCACCGCCAGCGCACCATCACCCGCTGTCGGAGTGATCACCGGCTGATCATCCTGACCCTGGATGGTGAAACTGAAGGTTTCGGTGGTGCCATCGGCGGTCACAACCGTGAACTGGTCGGTCACCTGTTCACCGGTTACCAGCCCCTGTACTGCCGCACCGGTGTTATCCAGCGCGTAGCTCCAGCTGCCGTCGGCATTCAGGATGAAGCGACCGTAGGCTGAAGTGCTGTCCTGCGCCACGAACTGGGCCTGACCGGCATCTGCATCACTGATCGCCAGCACACCGCTGGCCAGCAGCTGCTGGTCTTCACTCAGCACCGCCAGCGCACCATCACCCGCTGCCGGAGTGATCACCGGCTGATCATCCTGGCCCTGGATGGTGAAACTGAAGGTTTCGGTGGTGCCATCGGCGGTCACGACCGTGAACTGGTCGGTCACCTGTTCACCGGTTATCAGCCCCTGCACTGCCGCACCGGTGTTATCCAGCGCGTAGCTCCAGCTGCCGTCGGCATTCAGGATGAAGCGACCGTAGGCTGAAGTGCTGTCCTGAGCCACGAACTGGGCCTGACCGGCATCCGCATCACTGATCGCCAGCACACCGCTGGCCAGCAGCTGCTGGTCTTCAGTCAGCACCGCCAGGGCACCATCACTCGCGGCCGGTGTGATCACCGGCTGGTCGTCACTGCCCTGGATGCTCAGGGTAAACGTACGCGTTGTGCCGTCTGCGCTGACAAGCGTGAAACTGTCATTGAGCTGATCAGCCGAGGTCAGCTGCTGTACGGCAACAGACGCATTATCGAGGCTATAGGTCCAGTTGCCGTTGGCATCAATTACGAAGCGGCCATAGGCCGAGCTGCTGTCCTGAGCCACAAACTGCGACTGACCGGCGTCCGCATCGGTGATGCTCAATACACCACTTAGCTGTGTCAGCTGGTCCTCGACAACCTGCGGATTGCCCGGATCAGCGATTACAGCCGTGTTGTTGCGGCCTTCAATCCGAATCTCCAGCGTGCGGCTGGCACTGCCATCCGCACTGCTGACCTGGAAGCGCTCGATACGCACTTCGCCGGCATTCAGGTGCTGGATATCACCGTTACGCACGACATATTTCCAGCTACCGTCTGCCGCAATGCTGAGTTCACCCAGCGCATTGGCTGAGAGGATGCTGACACCCGCATCGAAGAAGGCTTCACCGGCATCCACATCGCTGACCGACAACTGGCCACTGGTGCTCAGCAATTGGTCAGCCGCGGCATTATCGGCCACTTCGACAACCGTCACCTGAGTCGGCTCAGTCCCGTCGATGACAGCGCCATCATTGGTGCCGACCAGCTCAACGTTAACGGAGGCGGTGCTGCCATCCAGTGTTGTCACCACCAGAGTATCGGTAGCACGCTCACCCGCCCGCAACGCCTGGACAGCCGCGGCGCTGTTGTTGATCAGATACTGCCACTGGCCATCCGCGGTCAGGGTGAAGCGGCCAAACGCGGTTTGAGTATCCATTTCAAAGTAGCGCGTCTTGAGTTCCGCATCGGCACCATCGACCAGACGTCCGGATGCGGTGTCGACCAGCGCATCATCTTCGGTCAACGACGCGGATACAGACTCGGGTGCGTCCGTGGTCCCCAGTACATCGATGGTTACAGTGGTGGTACTGCCATCGGTGGTGGTCACGGTGAAGTACTCAACGCGCTGATCACCATCCTTAAGCGCCTGAACCTGCGCATTGACCACTTCGCTGAAGCCGTTGGCATCATGGCCCAGGTCATAGCGCCAGCCACCATTCTCGAACACGGTCAGATAACCATACTGTCCCTGCTGGCTATTGCTCGCCGCATTGAAGGTTGCAAAGCCCCCAGTCAGCGCAGGGTAAGCGATACGGCCAGACACGCTGTCGACACGGTCCTCGGTAACACTGCCTTCACCGTAGTAGGTGTAGCTGTCGCCACCACCCGTACCACCTCCAGTATCGCCCTTGACCAGGGTCGCACCGGAAATCAGCAGCTCGTCGTTGGCACCGGAGGCGTACTCTCGATCCGCGAAGATGCCCATTTCACCGGCCTCGCCCAGGACCACGACACTCACCACCTTGCTCAGCAGGTTGATGGAGCCCGTACCCGGCAACAGACGATGGCTGTCACCGATGCTGCCCACCAGCGTATCGATGGACAGGCCTCCGATCAGGAAGTTGGTGCCCGCATCCGGCAGAATGAACTGGTTACCCGGCAAGCCGGTGGCCACAGAGCTGTTATCGGTGCTCTGCATCAGTACCGGCACTCCCAGATCATAGTTGACCTGTGCCTCGTCACCTGCGACCAGGCGACGGTTCTGATCGGTCGAGCTGATACGGATCTGATCGGCCCCTGCACCACCGAAGACAGCCGCATCACCACTGCCCAGGACGATGGTGTCAACGGCACCCGAGGTGGCTGAAGTCGTCATCAGCTGCTGCAGGCGGGTGCGATCGAAGCCATTCGCATCGATATACTGCTCGAAGGCAGCATCACCGGCATCGCCAAAGATGACAGATTCATCCAATGCACCGGTAAAGGCCGTCAAGCTGTCGCTGCCGGCACCACCAAAGATCAGCTTGTCACCTCCGGCGGTCACGATCTGGTCGGCACCACCCAAAGTCGGCTGAATTACGCCCGCAAACAGGTGCTGACGCATGCCGTCTGCGGCGACAAGGCGACGGTAATCCAGGTTATCACCGGAAATCACATCTTCAGTTCTGACACCGGTCTGAACACGGATAGTGTCATCTGCCACACCACCGGCAATGACCTGGTATTCGGCAATTGCACCGGCATTCTGGTCATCACCCGACAGGGTCAGCGTGATGCTGTCGTTGCCGCCAGTGGAGATATCACCATCCAGGGTCGCGAAGTTCAGCAGGCGACCCAGAACGTCGAAGGCGATATTGGCATTATCACCCGCGATCGTACGCTCGCGGGTTTCACCTGCGGTCGCCACGTCAGCACTCAGCGTAATGGTATCGGCACCAAAGCCACCGATGACAACCTTGTCACCATCATTCAGCGTCAGGTCACCACCGCCCATCTGGATGCTGTCGTTGCCACCGATACTGGTCCCCAGGCTGGTCATCAGCTCGATGGCGCCATTGGCACCGAAGAGCATACGGGCATGATCACCGGCAATCAGCGTATCACCGCGGCCTGCACGGATCTGGTCACTGCCGCTGCCACCAATGATCGCCGCATCTCCGGCAACGGTGGTGAGGATGTCATCGGCCCCCAGAGTGAAATCGAAGCTGCTGACAGATTCGCGCTGCGCGCCACCATTCTCGAACAGACCGGCCTGACGGCGGATTTCACCGTTGTCACCGATCAGAGTAGCCCGAGCACGGGCACCATTGATGTTGATGCGATCGGCACCGATACCGCCAATGGCCAGTACTTCACCCATGACGCCGGTAATGGAACCGGCCAGACCGACACGGATCTGGTCATCACCACCGGTGGCGGCCTGAAGGTCGGTCGATACCATGCGGGTCAGACTCTCAACCTGAGCCTCAGGCTGGTCCGTCGGTGCAAACTCAAAGCGCGCATTGTCGCCTGCCAATGCCCTGACAGCCGTGGTGTTGGCATTGATGCTGATCAGGTCTCGACCGAAACCACCGATCAGCGCCAGATCACCCTCCTGAACCGTCAGGATATCGTCACCACCACTGTTGGTCGCCAGGCTGGTCATGCTGACCAGCGCATCGGAGCTGAAGATCAGTTCGGCCGAATCACCCGCCACCAGCATACGGTTGCTGCTGCCATCCGCAGCCGCACGCGCATCGCTTGAACGGATATCAACCGTATCGGCTCCCTGCCCTCCGATCACCATATGCCGGCCGGAGCCCAGCAGAATGCTATCGCTGCCGCCGGAGCCTGTCACCGTCGAGCGCACCGCTGTCAGCAGGTAACTCTGCGGCTGACGCAGATACTCACCGTTATCGCCCAGGACGACGCTTTCACTGAGGGAACCCGGCTCGATTTCAACGGTATCCGACCCCATACCCGCCATCACCAGGTTGAAGCCTAATGTGGCGGTGGTGTTGTCGGCACCGATCACAATGGTGTCATCACCACCAGTGGCCGCAATCTGATCCAGGGTACGCTGGGTCGTCAGACCACCGCGGGTATCGAACAGGAATTCGGCGTTGTCACCGGCAATAAAGCGTCCGCTGCGTCCGCGGTTCTCGATCTGAGCCGAGGTTGTGGTCGGCGACGGCAGCACCGCTGCAATACCCACCACTCCAGACAGCAAGCTGGTACCGCCCAGGTATTCGCCACCGGTGCTCCAGCCTGCGCCACTGGCGTCTGCCGTAGTCGTGGCATCGATACGGATGGTATCGGCACCGATACCGCCCGCCACCAGCTTGTAGCCTTCACGCAGGGTGATGGTGTCGGCCCCACCCAGCACGGTGTCGATGCTGGTGGCCGAGCGCAGCACACCATTCTCGGCCACCGAGTCAAACAGGAAACTGGCGTTATCACCCATCACCAGATGAGTACCGTCGAACAGGTTAACCGTGTCGGCCCCAAAGCCGCCAACGACCAGTTTGTTACCGTTGGCAGAAACGATCTGGTCATTGCCGCCCTTGTCGGTTTCAGTGCTGTTGACCGCCAGCATGACGTTCGGACGGGTATCCGTGGAGGCAACGCGAAGAATCTCGCCGTTATCCCCCAGTACCACATCTTCGCTGCTGGCTTCGGACCGCACCAGACGGCCATCGGTATCCACATGTGCCGCAACCAGAATGCGGTCGTTGTCCAGACCACCGATGATGAAGTTACGACCCAGATCGCGTGCAGCATTATCGCTGCCGCTGCCGATACGGATCTGATCAGCCCCCGCCGTTGCCGCTGTGGTATCAGTGGAACGGAAAGCGGTCATCAAGCCATAGGTATCGAACAGGATGTCCGCGTGATCACCTGCGATCAGGCGCTCGGAGTTGCCGGTTGCAGCACCGCCGGTCACAGCCAGGGTGATGCTGTCCGCACCTCGGCCACCGACGACGACGGCATCGCCGGTACCGAGCGTAATGATATCGTTGCCACCGGTCGTGACGGTGGTCTGGGAGGTCAGTTCACTCAGGCGGTGATCATCCACTTCAGCCAGCGAGAACTGAATCCGGCCGTGGTCACCGATGATGATATTGCGCTCGGCATCACCCTCTGTTGCCGTAATGCTGTCGCCACCGGCACCACCCAGTACGATATTGCTGCCACTGCCCAAAGTGACCGTATCCGCATCACCATAGCCACTGGTCAGGGTGCGTACATCCAGCGCACGACCGCTGATCGGATCCAGTGACAGGTAACCTTCGTCAGCCAGCACAAGGTTGTCACCGTTGCCCAGCTTGATCACATCCGCACCGGCACCGCCGATCACCACATGGTCACCGTTCAGGCCTTCGATGTAATCAGCGGCGCCGAAACCGGCATCCAGGGTTTCGTCAACCTCGGCACTGACCAGCGCCCCGGTGGAATCAAAACTCATGCGTGCAAGGTCGCCCGCCAGGATGTCGTTGCCGTCACCAGTGTACAGGCGGTCAAGTCCCAGTGAGCCCAGCAACACATCGTCACCCAGGCCACCGATCAGAACTTCGCCGGTGCCATTAAGCGAGGTGCTGTGAATCGTGGCGTCGAACCAGGTCCACTCGCGTGAAGGCAACTGCGTCCAGGCCGGACGATCCACCAACGCTGTGGTCAGAGACTCGATGGTTTTACCGGTATCCTCGACCACCAGCGTATCAGCGACCAGCAGGTCACCCCCCTGGGTACTGATCAGGGTATCGTTACCCTGCATGCCGAAGATCTGGTTCTGGCGCTTGTCGCCCACCAGTACGTCGTTGCCCTTGCCACCGATGATGTTATGGAAACCACGGATGGTGACGTTGGTTGCGCTGGTGTTGATACGGCTGCCGGAAGCAACGGTCGCCGCGCCTGCGACGGTGGTAAAGCCGTCCGGCAGGGTATATTCGCTGCCACTGGTATTGATGCTGACCGCGGTGGTGTAGTCGGAGAAATCAATGGTGTTGCGAACGCCTTCACGCTCGAACGTGGTGTTCAGGCCCACACCGCTGGCTGCACCGCCGTAGAGGCTGCCGCTGATGGCGGCCTTGTCTTCAAAGGCAAAGATATCGCTCTTCACGCCACCAATCAGGTTTTCGAAACCGACAAAACGCAGCACGCGGTCGCCATAGGAGGATACAGGCGCATCCTCGTTATTGACCGCCCCACTGGAGATGCCGGTGATGACACCGTCGTTCAGGCCCGAGCTGTCAGTGTCGGTCAGTCGTGTCTGAGCGTTGGTGTTCAGGCTGGCTTCAATCGCCGCCATCGCCGGGTACACATCTGCGACCTGAATATGCAGTTTGTTCGACTCGTAGGACATATCCACGGTGTCATCACCGCTACCGCCCGCGATCAGGCCGATTTCGGTCTTGCTGTCCCAAGAAACCTTGCTGCTGCCCTGAGTCACCTTGCCATTGTAGGTATCCAGCACCAGCGCACCGGTCTGATCCGAGAAGTCGAGTACGTTTGCAGTACCGCCAACATCCTTATCATTGATGGTAGCTGTGCCCCAATTCCCAATGAAGCGGTAGGAATCGGCACCGTCGCTGCCCTCCATTGCAGTCTTGCCGGAACGCGCTATCAACAGGTCGTCACCGTCACCGCCGATCAGGCTGGAAGTTCCACTGCCACCGATCAGCACGTCATCAATGACACTGCCGGTCAGGGTGTCAGTACCGTCACCCGCCAGCAACACCACATCGATATCATTCAGCCCGGACGCATCCACGGTATCGTTGCCACGGCCGGTGAAGCCAACAATGCGTTTCACCCCGGTATAGGTCACGGTGTATTCGGTGCCATTCAGGGTGGCGGTAATTTCTACCTCGCCGTTGCCCACCTGCTTGAGGACAAATTTCTCGTCGCCGTCCTCGATGTTCCGATACTTACGATCAACTGCCCCCTTGCCTTCCATCATCGCCGCGATGTTGAAGTCCACGGACGCATCGGACGGCAACAGAGCGTTGTCACCCATGTGCAGCACAAGGGTGCCATCGCCATTATCATCAGATGCCAGAATCGGCATACAGGGTTTGGGCGTCCAGACAATGGGTTCGAACAGCTCAATCTCGAAAATCTTCTGGTTGTAGACTGACTGCCAACCTGCAACAAGCGATTGAATATCAACATAGACCTTGGCATATGCACTGGCCCTCAGGTTGGCTTCAAACAGGTTGAACGGGTTGAACGGCTCACACTGCAACTGGTTGAGGATTTCCAGGGCACGGAACTTGCCGTCGTTGGCACCAGGGCCATTTTCATCCCAGAAATCCAGTTCTCCGGTCAGTTCAATACCACCTGAGGCACCCGCACGTGCCAAACCGATATTCAGCTCCGCGTAGATTTCCGCGAAGACATTCAGCACGATTTCCGGTTTATCGACGCCATTGACGAAATTATCACTGACATAGAAGCCTTCCAGAATATGCAGCGGGTTATCACTGTCAAAGAACTTGATAATGCCGTAGGTATCGAAGCCCAGTGTCAGCGCCACGTCGACATCAATTCCGCCCCGAATACCCGCTTTTACCCCCGGATAAACATAGGAACCGACATCGATTTCAACATCGACCCCCAGATCAGGCGGCGTAAAGGTCACCAGATCCACCGGCTTGCCCATGATCAGGTCCAGCACCAGCGACAGGTCGCTCAAAATCGGGATTTTGAACGCATTGTTCGGGTCTTTCAGCTTACCCATGAACGACTGAGTGCCAGTCGTTGATCCCCCGCTGCTTTGGCTCATTGCAGTGTCAGTCTTATTGACAGAACCGCTGAGTGAAGCACTCTTGCGACTGCTGCTATCGTTCAGGTTGCCGCCAAAACTGAACACGCGACCAATAGGAATGATCAGACCGTCGGCATCGGTGGGGATAGAATTGAACAAGTCCAACATGTAAATGAAGTTCACGATGAACTCAACGTTCTTGTTACCACTCCCCAGATCAGTGGCCAGATCCAGCAGCGAATAATTCTTACCCGCCAACTCCGACAATCCAGGAATTGGCTCCTGCAGACCATCAATGATCGGCTGCAACGGCTGAGTGACCTGCTGAATTTCCTTGACTATCGGCCCCAGAAAGTCCGAAAGCAGACTGCCCACATCCAGTGCAAGGTCAGTAATCCAGACCTGTGGCTGGGTGGAGAACATATCACCGTAGCCAACCGGCACCGATGCACTGTTCAGGGCCCAGGTCATATGGAAATCACCGATGATCCGCGGCAGCGGGGTATTCGGAATCGTCAGCTCCAGGTGGAAGTTGGCCTGAGCTGCGCCGGTGAACTGCGAACGGAAGTTATCGCTGAACTTGCCGGCGGTCATTTCGGCAAAGGTCAGGCGGCCGTCCGAGTTGCGGTCGGTCATGTTGATGGCGTACTCACCACGGAAGTATGTACGCGCTCCTACCTCATCACCGAACGGCGAGTAATTACTGTAAACATCTCCGTTCCGATCGACAATGGTGTCACTCGGCAGGTAATCGGTCACCTTGCCGGCCACAAAGAAGATCTTGGCCGACATCGAAGCCGGGTCTTCAGGTACACCTGCCAGATAGGCATTGAAGACAATGCTGAGTTCGTTGACAGCCGGATTAGTGCTCGGCAGATCCCAGGGATTGTCTATCAGCGGGTTGAGCGCCGGGTCCTGAATCGCCTGGAAGGTACCGGACACACCGACATCCTTGCCCTGCAGGGAAGTACCACCGAAGGTAATCTTCCAGCTGTCGCCCTGATCAACCACGGTAATCCCGGTATAGTCAGCCGCCACTTTCTCGTTCAACAAGGTCTGCAGCAGAGCCGCCGTCGTGCTGTTGCTGACGGCGGTCAGGTTCCAGCTTTTGGAGCCGTCCGAGAAGCTCAGGTCGAATGTACCCTGAGACGAAATCGGACGGGTTACGAACATTTCGGCAGACACGGTCTCGGGATCGGTCGGTTCTCTAAGCGTCTCAGGCGTCTGCCCAAGAGTGTTGCTTAGCGTCACGGTTTTACCGCTCAATGAGCTGCCACCGAAGTCGATGATCCAGTTGCCACCGCTTTCCGTGACCCTGATGCCGGTATAATCGGGCGCAACTTTGGCGTTGAGCTGCTGCTGCAGCGTCGTTGCCGTCAGCGTACTGCTGTCGAGGCCAGAGACCGTCCAACTGGTGCTGCCATCACCGAAGGTCAAATCGAAGGTACCGGCATCCGACGCGGGCTGTGCCAGACTGATAAGGGTGGTTTCCTTCAGACTGTCAGATGGCTGCTTGCCGCTCTGCGTGATCAGGTCGTAACTGCTCTGGGTCAGTGCCGCATCATCCAGACCAGCATTGCCAGGCATCTCGGAGATCAGGTAGAGACCTTCCTCGACATTTACGCCGAAGCCGAAGAAGAAATCCCAGCCCAGGTCCAGACCGATACCGCCATCCACATCCAGGCTCAGGCCCGGCAAACCGATATCGAAGGAGAGATCAACTTCACGGGAGAGCAGGCTCTGCCCCAGATTCATACGGAACTGCAACGCCCCGGCTTCAGCCAGAGGGTCATAGGTGCCCACCGGCACGATATCGCCACCGACATAGTCGCCGCGCTCATCAGAGGTGCGACCGGCCAGGGTATAGCCCAGACGGGTACCGGCAGCAACACCTGCCGGAGACAGGGAACCAAAGGCCAGGTACTCGACCACGATATCGTCAGCCGTGACCACGCCATCGCCGTTGTAATCCTTGAGGTAGTTCAGGAACGGGTTGTCACCGCCGCGATCGGCAATGGCGGTGCCATCGATTTCGGCTTCAATCCACTGATCCATGCTCAGCGGGTTGATGATGCCGTCATTGTTGCTGTCATTGGTGAATACGCTGTACAGCGTCATGCGCAGGGCATTTTCCATGCCGCCATATTCTTCCAGCGCACTGTCGATAAAGTTCTGGATTTCGGTAATGACACTACCGCGGAAGTCGGCAATGAACTTGGCACCCTTGGCCAGCTGATCACCGATCAACGGCAGTGGCAACGACGCTATCGCATCCAGAGACTGCTGGATGCCTTTCAGTGCGTAATCAATGCCATCCACGATCACCGACGGATCACGGATCAAGCGGATCAGGGGATTATTCAGTTTGAACAGATCAAACATGCCACCCAGATCCGGCAGGCGGTAGTTCAGGGTGTAGGCCGTGTCATAGTCACCGGCAGTAGTGAACTGCACCGAGGAGACCGATTCGCCGGCGATCAGGCCGTTCATCAGATCATTGAGGCTGTTAATCTGAATCTCGATGTCGCCGAGGTAGATCGGATTACTCAGGCTGGAATCAATCAGCCCCAGCTCACGGCCAAGCATAAAGATCTCGTTCGGCAGGGTCACATAACCCGGCAACATCACATTCGCCGAGCCCTCGAAATCCACGGTAACATCCCGGAACAGCGCCCCGAACGGTGAGGAGGTTAACTTGCTGCCATCGACACTGACGGTCACGCCCTTGCCGACCAGCGCTGCACCATCGAAGCTGATCAGGAAGCCACCGTTGTCATTATCGTTTGCGACGACAATGCCGGTGTAGCCGCCACCCATCTTGGTGTTGAGTGCGCTCTGGAGCTCCTCTGCCGTAATATCCCAGGCCAGATTGGTCAGCGTTTGAGTGGTCGAGCCATAGGTGAAGCTGAGGTCGAAGGTCCCACCGGTGGCCGCCACCATCATCAGGCGGGTCTGGTTGACGACACCGGCCGAGTTGCTGACAACAACAGGAATGGCTGTTACCGCTCCCTGATGCGTCAACGCTCCGCTGTCTGCCTCCAGCAACGGCAGGCCGCGGCCGGCCAGCGTACCGGTAAATTCAATCTCCCAGCCGTCCTGGGGTTTGGCAGCATTATGCAGGCTGACGCTGACATCGGCCCCGGCAATGGCGTTGGGACCAGTGGTCAGAGCCGTACGCAAGGCAGTAGCGACGGCGGTGGCGCCGGCATTCCAGTCGATATTGCCGGTGGTGTAGGTCTTGCCATCCACAGTGGCGCTGAGGGTGAAGGTACCACCGGAACCGGACGGAATCCGTACCCACTGCATTTCGTTAAGCTCACCCAGAGGACCGCCATCGGCCTCCGAACGCAGCTGTTGAACGCCCAGATCCAGTGTTTTGCCATCAAAGCCGGCGCCGCTGACCACGATCTTCCAGCCCATGCTGGGGTCATCGGCATCGATCTGCTCGACGCTGACAGCGCCTTTCAGGGCCTTGCCGCCAAACAGGAGAGCTTCTTCGACGTAGGCCTGAACGGTTTCGGCGTCAAAACTGCGCGCCAGCGACTGGGTATAGTAATGCTCACCACCCACAGTGAAGTGCAGCCTGAAGGCATCATCTTTATCCGCCTTGACCGTCCAGGCATCTGCCGTTGTACCCTGCCCGCTCAGAGTAAAACCGGTCGGTGTGCTGGTGGTATCCCAGATCAGTGCCACGCTTTCCCCGTCCTGCAGGGTGAGGATGGAGATGGCAGACCCCAGATAATGACGTCCGTCGCCTTGCCCTGCCGCACCATTGGGATCGTCTCCCAAATAGACGCCGGCCTGGGCAACAATGTCGGCGGTTCCGTCTTTCACATCCAGCGAGAACAGGCCCAGCGATGCATTGAACGCCAGCGCCGTACCGTTAACCTCCATGCCCAGACGGGCAAAGGTTCCGGTATCGTCATCCAGGTTGTCGGTGGTACCGCCATCGAAGTAGTCGTAGACAAACATCGCACCGGAGGCCAGATCCAGACCCAGCGCAATATTGATCATGGCGGTTGACTGCAAGTTCACCAATGCGTCGCCGCCAACATCCACAATGCTGCCGACAGAGCCCATCAGGTCTTTCAGTGCCGAGCCACCAATCAGTTCACCCAGTGTCGCCAGATCAAGTGCAATCGGATAGGTCTTGTCGAGCAGATCGATCTCGTACGGAATATTGAGCATCACCGCATTGGAGGCGGCGTCGTACTCAAGGCTGACACCGAATACATCCGGACGGGAGGGATCATAGATCGGCAGGCCGAAACTGTCGGCCAGAACTTCCTGCAATTGCCCTACGCCGGTCGCCGGGTTGTTGCCAACCTCTTCGACCGCACGTGCCAGTTCGACCGCGATGTCGAACATGTCATTGACGCTCAGGTCGATGACCGGGATATCCTGGTCAAGGAAACTGAAGGTTTCAAACTGGCTGAGCAGGTTCGAGGCCATGCGCAGGCCTTCGATGATCTGCACCCAGGACAGGTCGCCGAACCCGGTCAGGGCGTCAGCCCCGATCACCCGAACATCCACTGCTTCCGACAACGAAAGGGCGCCATTCCACACATCAATGATCGGCAGACTGATCTCGATGCGCGGGTCAACGTCAGGCGGCAACAAACTCAGGTCACCTGCATCCAGGCTGATACCATCGATGATCAGGTTCGCCATCGGCTGGCTGCCGATCGTGTAATTGCTGTCACTGAAAGTGACTGGGCTTATATACTCATTGAGCAGACGACGACCTTCTACACGCATGCTGGCAAGCGTTGGCGCCACGAAATGAAGCGCGGCGTTCGGAGTGACGAAGGTTTCCTTTTCCAAGAAATCATAGCGCTGCAGGTCGCCCGCACTGACCCAGGTATGGGACTTCAGATCAGCGACTTGCTGACTGGTCAGTTTACCGGCGTTTTCATTGCTCCACCGGTCAATGGCCGCGTCGATGGCTGTATTCAAGTCATTGGCGAGATCAGCCACACTGCTGTTGCCCAGCGTAGCGGACGCCAACAGTTTCACTTGCAGCTCGATGGGGCGCCCTTCGTTCAGGCTCTCGCTTTCCAGGGTAATCGCCAGCCCCACATCTTCAGACAGAACCCCCGTTTCACCGCCACTGGGTGCCGCGATCAAAGCCTTGGTGCCACCGGCCGTCAGGTTAAAATCGCCCCGCATGCCCAAAAGGCTGTTTTTCAGAGTCGCTGCATCGATCAGCTCGTCGAGATATACGCGTCCACCTGGAGTGCCATCCGGTCCATCCAGCAAGCGCACATTCACACCGGCATCGATTTGAGCCAGCATGTTTTCCATTGACAGGTCAACAAAGCCGATGGAAGCGCTGCCCTCAAACTGTTCGACACCCGCCACCAGGCGGGCACCCACAAGGGTATCTTCAAGGTAGACGGACACGCCGCCGGCCTTGTTCAGGGCATCTGCCACGAAACCGAAATGTCGTACCAGAGGATCATGGTCCTGTGCAGCAAACCTCAGTGACGCAATATGCTCACCCAGGGTGTTCAGGATCAGTACCGGCTTACCATCCGCAGCGGTGCCAAGATCAAAGCTCAACGCCTGACCCAGGTTACCCACCTTGCTCTCCAGCGGGCCAAGAGCACTGCCTGAAATAGCCGCCAAAGCCGAATTCAGTGCACTCTTCAACTCCTCGGGGGTGTAGGTGCCTTGCAAAATGCCAACCGTGATCCGGTTATCATGGGTAGCGGTTGTTATGCCATCTGTCGACTGGTCATCCGCACCATCAATGATCAGGTCAAACGCACTACCGTTGTCCAGCGTCAGTGAGCCTGGCAGGCTCACTTTAGACATCTGAATCTGCGCCTTGAGCGTTGCAGTACCAAACAGCGACTCAAAGGCAGAAACCGTAGCTCCTTGATCGGGAGCGATGGCCACTTCAGTGATCGTTTTGCCGTAAAAGGTCAGAGCCAGCTGATTGGCGCCTGTATCAAGCGACAGGTCGATGGCCTGCCCCAAATTCTGGTAGCCCAGAAGAGACAGCGCTGACTTGGCATGTACCGATGTACCGCTCAAGGCCGCCCGGATGTCCGCCAGCAGATGATCCAGGCTGGTATTGTCCTTCTGATCAGCAGCAGCGATGGTGACGGTATAACTGTCGTTATCGAATCGGACACTGAAAGAAGCATCAACCGTCGGGTTGTAGTTGCTATTGGCAACCGGGTCACCATTACCGTCGAGGATCACATCACCGGTGTCCGGATCTTTTTGATAGGGCTCGGGATCGTATGCCTTGGCTGGATCCTGCAGGAACTGGCCAAATCCAGTATTCACACCGCCAGAGACATTACCCATGAGCTCGGCGGACATGAGAACACCACTGGTGATCTGGAAGTTTTGCGGACGGTTGAAGTCCAAACCAATGGTCGTGGTCAAATCGACCCCACCATTGATCGCCAGCAGGCCGGACAGATCCAGAGAAGCCAACGGATCGAGATCATCAATACTCAGACCGAGCGGCAGTTCCAGTGCCGGTAGTGAAGGTGACAGACTGACATCGAACATGAAGTCCATCGCCACCGGGTCGAAGCGGGCCGCAATGTTGAACGTCTCGCCACTCGGCAGAAGCTCGTTAATGGCGTCGGCCAAAACGGTCGCAAAGTCTTCCAGAGTGTTGAACTTGGGCCCGATTTCAGTTTCTGCTTTACGGCCATAGTCACCAAAGCCAAGGGCCTGGCTGCCATTACCGTAATCTGTGGTCGTATCAACGGACTGGAGGCCGTGGAATACCAGCAGTGTGGGCAGGTTGCGATCGCCCAGCGCACCCGAGAACTGAATATCGTAACTGAAGGCACTGGCGGTCTCGCCCGGAACTGCCACCACGCTCACATCGACATCCGCAATGGCGCGAGTGCCTGAACTGAAGGCCAGCTTCAGCGCTTTTTGCAGCTCCATGGCCCGTTTTTCGTGCAGACTCAAACCGGTGGCATCAATACCCTGTTCGGTCAGCCAGGCATCCAAATCAGCCTCAGCCGGCAATACCTCGAGAGGTTCCTGCAGGTTGTAGTAGCTACCGTCCACTTCCATCATCAGCGAGTAACGGCCACCTGTAACGTTATTGAACGTCAGGCGCTGCACCTCATCCCGAGCAACCCGCTCATCACTTTGAGCCTGGCCATCCTGCAGGGTATAGGTAACCGCTTCTGCCCCGGCAAATGCACGCAGCTCACTGAATTCAGCGTCCAGCAAGGGCACATCGGTCTTCGCCAGTGCTCCACCGAAGGTGATTTCAAACACGTTATTCTGCTGATCGTTGGCGAGCGCAACGGTTACGCTGCCATTGCTTCCCAGAGCAGCATTCAGTGCGCTCTGGATAGTGGCCGCGTCCGCATTGGCGGAGATCGGACCTGTCTGAAGTGGTTCCCCACCACTAAATGCCAGCGATAGAGTATAGCTGCCAGAAACGGCATCATTCACGGTCAGCCGCTGCACTTCGTTGAGGCCACTTGCCTCACCGCCCGCCAGAACAGGCTCAATCAGAACACCAGCACTGGGGATAATGCCCACATAGACGAAGTCATCCACATTGACCGGGCGAATATTCAGCTTGCCCCAGGTCAGACCGTCATTCTTGGGTCGAAGCTCTGAGGTGCCAACCTGAATCAGGCTGGAAAGAATCTCTTGCCCTTCAATCTGGCTGTTTGTGGACTCTGTGCTGCCTCCGGCCGTCACAGTCAAAGTGACATTCAGATTCAGAGCCTGGATTGTTTTACCCGCCAGATCACCGACAAACATCACATCCCAGCGCTGATCTTCACCCTCAGGTGTATCGACAGCGATCAGGCTGACATTGCCCGCGCCTACACCCTCCAGCTGTTCAAGCGCCCCCAGCAGAGCCTGCTGGGCATCAGCCACGCTCATGTTGGCGATATCGACGCTGACGCTGTAGGTACTTTCGTCGGCAAACTTGATTTCGACCACCTGGCTGACGGTTTCACCAACCGCCGCCATAACCGGTTCAAGTGCAATCGACTGTAGCGGTGTCAACTGCAGGGCAGGCAGGTTCTGCCCCGCCAGACGACCGGTAAACTCGACACTCCAACGCTGTGCATCACCGGTGACCTTGACATTGCCCACACCGACCTCGGGCAGCGCTTCCAGAATCGCTTGCAGCTCAGCCGCGGATGCGGTCGCGGCAAAGCTCTCTGATAGAGTGCCACCATTGCCCAACTGGATACGATAGTCACCTACCGACGCCCCCAGCAGAATATCCTGTACCTCGTTGCGCAAGTACGCCTCGCGACTGGTACCCAAAGAGACATCCGGAGTGGTCGCGTTGGTCAGATTGGTTACGGTCAGTTGAGCCAAATTCTGGCCATCTGCAACGCCACCAAAGCTGATTTCCCAGCTGCCGCTGGTAACCTGTTTAACACCGATCTCCAGACCGGTGAGATCACCCAATTTGCTGCCGCCGGACGTTGCGTTCAACAGCGCCGTCTTGAGTGCAGAAGCACTCATGTCGCTGGAAAGTGTGCCGGATGCACCGGTTGACCAGGTGGTGCCGCCATAGCTCCAGCTCAGGTCAAAGCGGGCCGGGTTGGACGGATCAGCGTTCACGGTGAGCGTTTGAACCTCACCGGATGCATTTTGTCCCTGTTCCAGTTCGACAATGGTAACTCCACGGGTTTCACCGGAAGGTACATAGGTTCCCGCTTTCATGCTGCCGTAATAGACAGACATCTTGGGGACATCCTTGTTGGCCAGCTCACCCTGGAACTCAATCAGGAACTTGGGTGCCGAGCCGTAGTTGAGCTTCTTGCCGGTCGGATCCAGGGGGTCTTTCTGCGGGAAGGTAACCTTAACGTTCCCTACCCCGGCAATCTTCTCCAGAGCCTGACGGATCATTTTGGCCTGAAGATTCCCGGTCGGGTCCGCAATATAGCGAATGGGATCCGTCGTCTGCCCCATCAACTGCAGCTCGAACTTGCCTGAAGCATAGCCGCTGATGGCCAGTACCTGGGTTTCACTGCTGCCAGTTGAGCTTGCAACGGTTTCAGTCACAGACGACGTAGCCGTTGAGGGCACGTCCATGCTGTAAGTGAAGTCATCAGCCGTAAAGGCCCGGCCGGATACCGCGCCGGCAAATTCAATGCGGAAGCCTTCGCCACGACTGCCTGTGATCTGGATGTTATCAGCCACAGTTCCGGTAGCGGTTGCAAAGGTTTCAGCCAGTGCATTGGCGATCTCGATATCGCTCATGCTGGCGGTAATCGCCAGGTTCTGCTCGGCTCTGTCCTTGTATGCCAGCGACAGGGTGCCGGTTGCCGTGCCAAGTTCGAAACGCAGCTCTGCGTTGACAGGCTCTCCACCCGCCTGACCTTCAGTCACATTGGCCGCCGTTCCGGTTACCGCTGCACTGCTGTTGCTGCTGGAATCCGTATTGGTGGTATCGGTTTCGGTCGTCTCGCTGACCCACTGCGGCAGGCTGTCCTGCAGCTGCAGTGCACCGTTGGTCGCTTCCGCGATACGGCCACTGATATATTCAGCCAGCTCATTAATGTGGGTAAAGCCGCTGGTTTCAGCCTGCAACAGGGTCACGGTGTACAGACTAGGCGCCAAATCCCCCGGACGCTGCAACACCAGGTCAAACGCCACATCGCCGCTCAAGCGGGGAGAAATGGGCTCCTCACTGGTCAGATCGAAGCTCAGCACACCCTGAAGCTTTTCGTTCAGGACCTTGGTCCAGCCGTAGGCAAAATCGAAGGCATCCCCCAGATCACTGCCGGTAAACGGAATTGGAATCTGGAAGGCTTCCGAATCACGGAACTGGTTGAGGAAGTCCCCGATATTGACCAGCATCTGCACCATCATGGCCGGCGTCATGTTGGTCAAGCTGGCCAGGTTGGTCAGGTTCTTCTTGACGATCACCGGATCGGTGCCGCTGATCAGTTCCATATCGATCGGAACCGCTTCGCTGCCCCAGTACACCTCGATGCTCGGATTCTCACCACCGGTCAGTTTGGTCAGGTCACCGCCAAAGAGGTTCGCCTTCAGCGGGAAGTCCGCCTCTGCCCAAATGGTTGCCTGAGCATCGATCAGATCGGACATGCTGCTGGCCGCCAGGAAGTCCGCCAGCGAGACACGCTGCCCGACCGCATCGGCGGCAACACTGTCCTTGACGTTCACACTGGCATCGGCCACGAAATGAACACTGCCGTTATCGATTTCGGCATCCAGTACGCCGAGGGAAACGCCGGCATTGAAGCTATCGGTACCGGCCACAACCTGCGCCGAAATATCACGGGCCTGGAAGAAATAGCTGTCGCCGGTGGTCAGATCCGCCAGGCTGTCAAAGGCCAGACCGAAGGAGAGGTCAAGATTGACCAGCGCATCCAGATCCAGAGTACCGTCACCCTTGAGCGCAAAGCCCAGCTCCTCAAGGCCTGTGCCAAGATTGAACGGCAGTGACAGCATCTTGCCCAGATTCAGCCCCAGGTCCAGGGACAACCCGCGGCTTCCGCCCTGCTGAGCGGTAGTGATACGTGCCTGCCCACCGGTCAGGTTGCTGCCGTCAACACGCAACTGGGAAACATTGGTGCCGGCCCAGTTGCCTCCGAATGCGATGGCATAGGCACCCGCCACCGCATCGTAGACGACCGTCAGATCGGCTTCAGCGTCGAACAGCGCTCCCATCTCGGCCCAGAGCGCATTTTTAATGGCCGTTGCCGTCGCAGCTGTATCGGTCGGATCATAGTTGATAGCCGCGGTGTTGTAGCTGGCCCCCCCCTGAGAGAAGCTCAGGCTGAACGAGCCTCCGGTTGCACCGGCATCAACACTGAGATGCTGAATTTCGTTCTGGTCATCGATGAACAAGCCGCCACCGATGGTGAACGGCCCCTGCTGGGACTCTCCATACTGGTTCGGCAGCAGCGACTCCAGATCGGAGTAAACACCGGTCGCGCCCAGGAAGTCCCGCAGCCAATTGATCAGGCCGCTGTAGGTATGATCACCCGCGCTGGCATAGTAGTCATCCAGCACGCTGGTACGAACCTCGTTGCCGGAGGCGTCAACGGAGACACGCTGGAAGGACAGGAGATCCCCCAAGGTACGCCCGTCCTCGCTCTTGAGCATGTCGCCCAGGCTCTTGTCCAGGAAAGGCAGTACCGAGTCGAGGAAGCTGGAGCCGTCCAGCGAACTGCCGACTGATGCCACTTTGGCGAACAGGTCTTCAAGATTGGCACGTACGGTTGCCGCATCGATGCTGACATCGAAGAAATAGTCCGGCGCAAAGGTGCCGTTGACGATGTTGGACGTGATGGTCAGGACCGGGTTACCCCAGTCACTCACATTGAAACCGCCCAAATCTCCACCCAGCACAAAACGCCCCGCCAGAGACATAGCAGGGGTCAGATCGAAAACTCCGTCGAATCCGGCAGCACTCAGGTCGCTGAGGGTAATGCGCCCTTTGCCATCGCTGTTATCCGGGTCTTCCGCGGTAATGCTGGCGGCGACACGTACACTGAACTCGCCTTCGGTAATACCGGCATTGGCAAAGTCAGCCGCGCTGAGGATCGCCTCAATATTGAACAGATCCAGCGCTACACCGGTGTCGAAGCGATTCAGGTTGAAGAAGATATCCGAGTCACCCGGCTCCGGCAGCGGGATATCACCCACCGGTGTTGAGCCGGTGCGGGTGGCAACAGCAATGCCGGCATCCAGGTCCAGTGCGAGAACGAAGCGACCCAGACCGTCCGCGCCCAGGGTCAGCACATCACCCAGCGCAAAATCGAAACCGAAGTTGAACAACTGATCGATGTTGCTGATCAGGTTGAAGCCCAGAATCACCTCGCTGCCGCTGGTATCGAACATCGGACTGATGGCGATGCGCGGGCCATCCAACGGCTCATCAAACACATTGTCCAGGACTGCCTGATCCATATTCAGGCTGGTAATGAACTCGGCAGTTGCTGCGCCAAAGCTGGTCAGCGCGTCATAGAAGGCACCGGCGGCAGATCCGATATAACTGCCGATATCCAGCGCTGCCCCCAACAGGCGGGCACCGTCCAGATTGAGCTTGTAAGTACCGTCAATGGTCAATCCATCCCAGTTGCCCAGGGACAGATCCAGACCCGAGAAATTCCAGTCCATGCCGATATTGGGCAGTTTCATGCCACTGAAATCAGCACCGCGGAAACTGCCGAACTGGAACAGGTCGGCGCTAAGACTGGTCAGTGCGGACAGATCCAGGCCAGAGAAATCGACCCAGCCAAAATCCAGCGGCGTGGAGCTGCCACCAGAGGTCCAGGCACTCCTGATATTGGTGAGGAAATTACCGATACCGCTGACACCGGTCAGGTCGATACCGACAAAATCGGCCCCACTCAGCGACCAGGTAATATTGCTGTTGAAACTGAAATTACCGAAATCGACATTGCGGAAAATACCCGACAGCACGCCGCTCGGCAGCGTCACGTCAGACCAGCGTGAACCGGTCCAGTCCACCGCGCCAAAGGTCGCGCCGGTGAAGTTGACGTTGCTCAGGGTCGACCAGCCCAGCTTCAGGCTGCCCAGGTTGATGCCGCTGAAATCCAGACCACTCAGGTCCCAGCCGGAGAAGTCGAAACCGCTCAGGTCGATACCGCTGGCCCAGGTGGTTGCGCTTCCGGTCGTGGCGCTCGGCAGAGAACCCAGCGAAATGCGAGACAGCATGCCGGTGATATTGGCCAGCGTGCCGGTGACATTACTCCAGTCCACATCCAGCGCCAGCGCCTTGGACAGGTTAACGCCCGTCAGGTTGCTGCCGTCGAATACCACACCCCGCAGGTTGACACCGGACAGATCGAAGCCGCTCAGGTTGACGCCGGAGAAGTCGAGACCGGACAGATCCCAGCCGCTCCAGTCCTTCACACTCCAGCCGGACAGATCAAGACCGCTGCTCAAACGACTGGCGCTGGACGCCTTTGAGCCGAACAGGCTGCGTAGATCAACATCCACGATCATGCCGGTCAGGTTGGTGTCGAGGTCGAAACGCAGGTCGCTGCTGAACCAGCTGGACCAGTTCACATCCAGTGCCAGCGCGTTCGACAGGTTGGCTCCGGACAGGTTGGAGCCCACCAGATCCGCCCAGCGCAGGTTGGCGCCGCTGAAGTTCACGCCACTCAGGTTGGCGCCACGCAGGTTGATGCGGGACAGATCGAAGCCGCTGAAGTCGGTACCGCTCAGGTCCACACCGGAGAAGTCGATGCCGCGCAGGTCGATACCGCTCCAGTCAATGCCAGTCAGGATGGCGCCGTCGAAGATCGCCTTGCGCAACAGGCTGGCTCCGTCAAACAGCGCACCGGTCAGATTGGCACCGCTGAAGTCTACGCCCGACAGGTCGAGGCCACGGAAGTTCGCGCCCGCCAGATTGGCACCGCTGAAATCGAAGTTACGCAGGGCGTCAATGCCCAGCTTGCTGAAATCAAAGCCGGACAGATCATAGCCGCTCCAGTCCGTCTGACTGGTTGTAAACGGAATGGTCAGATCACGGGAGAGCGCCAGATTCAGCGCTTCTACCAGCCCGGACAGAGACGGGAATTCAGTGGTATAGCTGAAGTCATTCAGGTACACCGCTGCGGCATCACGCAGATTGAACACATCGATGCTGGCCGCCTCACTGCTGTCGCTGTCAAAGCCCAGCAGTTCGTTGACACTCTTGTCCAACCCCGGAATCTTGCCGTTCAGAACCGCATTATCCAGCGCTGAATTGCCGCTGTCGTCGATGCTGCCCAACAGCTCAAGAATGCTGTCTCTGAGGGTTTCGGTGATACGAACATCCAGGAACAGATCAGGTGACGCCACCTCCCAGTCGCCGGTTTCGGCATTGCGGGAGATCAGTTCAGGTGCACGGAAAATCAGCGTCGGCAGGCCAAAGTCATTCAGGTTGAAGCCGGCACCTTCAGCGTTGAGCAGCAAGCTGCCCCGCAGGTTCGAGGTGGTCTGCAGTTCAACCAGATCCGCCCAGGCGGTACTGCCTCTTTCGGTGCTGGTAATACGATTCAAGCCGTCATCATTGTTTGGATCTGTCAGCGTCAGCTGTGCTGCTGCACGCAGGTCGATCACGCCTTCGCTGACCGACACATTCGCCAGTCCGGCTACGGAGAGACTGGCATCCAGCTCGCTGACCGCCAGACGCACCCCCGCATCAAAGCGGTTCAGACGCAGCCAGCTCTCGGAGTCGAGGCTGAACGTGCCTTCGCTGCCACTGGCGATATCGACGCCCAGGTCAGCATTGAGTGCGGCGACCAGACGTGCACTGGCCATCGCCGAGAGGTTGAACTCGGGAGCCAGCTGCTGTGCTTCAGCCGGCAGGTCAGCCGTGTCGAGCATAAACTCGCGGCTGACTTCTGTATCGATATTGACCTGAAGGTTCAGCCCCAGCGTGATGCCATCAGCATTGATCTGCAGCCCACCCAAGAAGCTGAACAGCGGCCCTTCAGCCCCCTCAGTGAATACATCATCCAGCGCAAACGGTGCCATGGCCGCTTTCAGCGTTTCCGCAGAAGCCGCATTGAAACGTGTCAGCTCATCGTAAACGGCACCGTTCAGTGCGCTGGTCAGCGCATCAAGCTGGGCCGCCGCATCGGCTCCTGCCGCTTCAATATTGGCCAGCACAGCTCCGCGCAGGTTGGCCAGAGTCAGGCTCGCATCGGTCAGAATGGCCCCGGTCAGATCTGCACCCGCCATGTTCAGGCTATCCAGCACCTTGCCCGTCAGGTCGGCACCTGCCAGATTCGCACGTTCAAAATTGCCTTTCAGTACATCAGGCAGCCCCTGCACATCGGCCAGAGAGGCGGCAATGAAACTGGTCGTGTCATCCAGAATGGCGGTTGCCAGATTGGCGCCTGCAAATTCGGCACCGTTCAGACGCGCACCGGCCAGGTTCAGGTTGCTGAAGTCGATACCGGACAGGTCAAAGCCGGACAGATCAAATCCGGACAGGTCCGCACTCAGTGAGCCGGCTGAAGCACCGATGCTCTTCAGCTGATCCAGCAGCGATGCCGGATCGGAGAAGTCCAGACCGGACAGTTCCGTCCCGAAGGCAATGGCATCATCCAACAGCGCCTGCACATCAGCCGCAGCGTTCTCGAACTGCGCCTTGTAGATCAAAGCCTGGTCCAGCGTCGCGCCCCCCAGACGGGTCACATCCAGAACAGCTTCACGCAGGCTGGCGCCAGCCAGGCTGGCGTTGGTGAAGTCGACTTTCGACAGGTCGAGTCCACTCAGGTCGAAGCCGTCCAGCATATAACCGGACAGATCCGCCAGGCCGCTTGCCGGGTCCAGACGGACCGCCGACAGGTAATCCCCCGCCGCTTTCAGCTCCTTGGCCAGCTCTCCGGTAAACAGGGCTCCGGCCACGCGCGTGGTATTGCTGACGGTTGCACGACTGAAGTTGGCCGCAACCAGTGAGGCAGCACTGAGGTCGACACCACTGAGATCGGTATCGGCGAAGACGGCACCGCGCAGGTCCAGTCCGGCCAACAGCAGGCCGGACAGCGTTGCCCCCCTCAGGTTGGCATCGCGCAATACGGCACCGGATGTCACCTTGCCATCGGCACCATAGGTGGCAAATGTCGCTCCGGTCAGGTTGGCACCGGCGAAGTTAACACCGGTCAGGTCTGCACCGGTGAAGTTGGCGCCACGCAGGTCCGCTCCGACAAAACTGAAGCCCCGCAGGTCCATGCCGCTGAAGTCGGTCCAGGCCAGCTGGGCACCGGACCAGTCCGATTGCACCGGGCTGAACGGCATTGCCGAGGCCTTCGCCAGTGCTTCATTCAGTGCGGCCGCCAGGCCTCTGATGGTGGCAGTTTCGGTTCCTGTGGTACCACCAAAACCCAGCGTACTGCTCTGGAAGTACTGCTCAGCCGCTGTCTGCAGGTTGAACAAGGCCGACAACACACTCTGGTCACCGCTTACGGTGAACAGTTCAGACAGGGTCTTGTTCAACCCCGGAATCACGGTATTGAGGAAATCGCTGTCAAGCGCACTGTCGCCCACCGACTTGAACTGCTGCAAGACGGACAACAGCTGATCACGCTGTGTTGTGGTCAAAGCGACATCCAGCGTCACGGCAGGCGAGTTGAAACGCGCATTGCCATTGTCGTCGGTAATGAACAACTGATCGGAGTTCACATTGACGATCAGATTGCCCAGCATGTCGGTGAAGCTGGAACCACCGATGGTGATACCGGGATCTACCTCTACCCGGAAACCGGCATCGAAACGGGCTGCAGGTGTCAGCGTAATGACATTCCTGTACCATCCGGTCGGATCGGCCGCCTTGAGCGCCGACACTTCAGACAGGCTCAGCTTGCCATCACCATTGGGGTCAGCCAGTCCAACGCGCCCGGCTACGGACAACGCCAGCTCACCATCCAGAACCGATACGGTCCCCAGATTGACGACCTCCAGTGTCGCAGTAAAGCCGTAAAGCCCTGCACTCGCCCCGACATCAAAGCGGTTCAGCCCCACCAGCACTTCGGTATCGCTGAAAGCCGGAACCGGCAGGTCGCCCACGAGCGTTCCCTGCTTGACCAGCGGCACTTCGACCATTGCTTCGAGATCCAGTGCCACAACCAGTCGAGCCATGGCAGTACCGGACACGTCAAAGCTGCCGAGCGCCGTCAGCGCTTCCATGCCCAGATCATCCAGGCCAATGGCAAACTCCAGGCGCGACATCAGGTCCTGATTGACCTGAATCCGGAAGCCCAAAGAGACGCTCTCCGTACCATTGGGTGTAAAACTCGGGGTAAAGGCAAATGCCGGCCCTGACAGCGGTGTGCCGAACACATCGTCGAGCACCACTTCGTTCATGCCCAGGCTGGTCAGGAAACTTGCGCTGAAACCGTCAAAAGCCGTCAGCGCGTTATAGAAAGCCCCGGCGGCCGATGCCACCAGATTCAATGCGCCGGCGATATCGGCACCGGACAGGTTCGACAGTCCGAAATCCAGCTTCGTACTGCTGCTGCCATCCCCGATGCTGAAACCGGACCAGTCACCCAGCGACAGGTCCAGGCCGGTGAAGTCCCAATTGCCCGTCAGCAGAGTCGGCAGCGTCATGTTGCTGAATGACACGCCCTTGAAGCTGCCGAACTGGAAGGTGTCATTCTCGGCACCAGACCAGCCGGACAAGTCCAGTCCGGAGAAATCGGCCCAGTCAAAGCTGAGTTTGGGCGCATCCGGCAGACTGTCCCAGGCCGACTTCAGGTTGGCAAAGAAGCTGCTGCCACCGCTGACACCGGTCAGGTCGATACCGACAAAATCGGCCCCACTCAGCGACCAGGTAATATTGCTGTTGAAACTGAAATTACCGAAATCGACATTGCGGAAAATACCCGACAGCACGCCGCTCGGCAGCGTCACGTCAGACCAGCGTGAACCGGTCCAGTCCACCGCGCCAAAGGTCGCGCCGGTGAAGTTGACGTTGCTCAGGGTCGACCAGCCCAGCTTCAGGCTGCCCAGGTTGATGCCGCTGAAATCCAGACCACTCAGGTCCCAGCCGGAGAAGTCGAAACCGCTCAGGTCGATACCGCTGGCCCAGGTGGTTGCGCTTCCGGTCGTGGCGCTCGGCAGAGAACCCAGCGAAATGCGAGACAGCATGCCGGTGATATTGGCCAGCGTGCCGGTGACATTACTCCAGTCCACATCCAGCGCCAGCGCCTTGGACAGGTTAACGCCCGTCAGGTTGCTGCCGTCGAATACCACACCCCGCAGGTTGACACCGGACAGATCGAAGCCGCTCAGGTTGACGCCGGAGAAGTCGAGACCGGACAGATCCCAGCCGCTCCAGTCCTTCACACTCCAGCCGGACAGATCAAGACCGCTGCTCAAACGACTGGCGCTGGACGCCTTTGAGCCGAACAGGCTGCGTAGATCAACATCCACGATCATGCCGGTCAGGTTGGTGTCGAGGTCGAAACGCAGGTCGCTGCTGAACCAGCTGGACCAGTTCACATCCAGTGCCAGCGCGTTCGACAGGTTGGCTCCGGACAGGTTGGAGCCCACCAGATCCGCCCAGCGCAGGTTGGCGCCGCTGAAGTTCACGCCACTCAGGTTGGCGCCATGCAGGTTGATGCGGGACAGATCGAAGCCGCTGAAGTCGGTACCGCTCAGGTCCACACCGGAGAAGTCGATGCCGCGCAGGTCGATACCGCTCCAGTCAATGCCAGTCAGGATGGCGCCGTCGAAGATCGCCTTGCGCAACAGGCTGGCTCCGTCAAACAGCGCACCGGTCAGATTGGCACCGCTGAAGTCTACGCCCGACAGGTCGAGGCCACGGAAGTTCGCGCCCGCCAGATTGGCACCGCTGAAATCGAAGTTACGCAGGGCGTCTCGGCCAAAGCCGCTGAAATCATAGCCGGCGAAATCGAATCCGCTCCAGTCCAGACGGCTGGTATCGAAGGGGATCGAGAAATCCTTGGCAAACAGCTGCTGCAGGGCTTCGCCGAGCCCGGACAGAGTTGGAAACTCGGGATTGATCTCTCGGGTAAAGCGCGCTTCATTCAGGTAGGCCTCAGCCGCCTGCTTAAGCTTGAAAACTTCGATGCTGGTGGCATCACTGCTGTCGCTGTCGAAGCCCAGCAGTTCGTTAATGCTCTTGTCCAGACCCGGAAGCTTGCTGTTCAACGCATCGGCTGACAACGCGGAGTTACCGGACTCATCAACCGTCTGCAACAGGTCGAGAATCTGCTGTTTCAGGTTGTCGGTAATGCGGACGTCCAGATACATTTCGGGCGTGGCTATCTCCCACTCCCCGGTATCCGCATTTTGCGTGATCAGCTCAGGCGCCCTGAAGATCAGGGTTGGCAAGCCGAAATCATTGAGATTGAAGCCCGCGCCCTCTGCATCCAGCAGCAGGCTGCCGCGCAGGTTGGAAGTCGCGGTCAGCTCAGCCAGTCCGGACAAGCCACCGGCATTGGTGATTTCAGTGGCCGTCAGTCGGTTCAGACCGTCGTCATTATTCGGGTCAGCCAAGGCCACCTGTGCAGCTGCACGCAGGTCGATGATCCCTTCATGTACCTTGATATCGGCCAGACCGGCAAGCGACAGGCTGGCATCCAGACCGGTCAGCGCCAGGCGTGCACCCGCATCCAGGCGATTGAGACGCAGCCATGACTCGGTGTCAAAGCTGCCGCCATTCGCGATCAGGTCGACGCCGAGATCCGTGTTCAACGCAGCAACAAGACGTGCCACGGCTGTTGCGGCAAACTCGAACTCCGGCGCGAGTTCACCGGCTTCCACCGGCAGGTTTGTGTGATTCAGCGCGAAGTCCTGTGCCACCTGCTTGTCAATATTGACCTGCAGGTTGAACAGCAGCCCCATACCATCCGCCGAGAAACTCAAGCCGCCCTGGAAGGCAAACAGGGGACCGGAAGCACCTTCGGTAAAGACCTCGTCCAGCGCGAACGGCGCCATGGCCGCTTCATAGGCGGCACGAGAGGCTTCATTCATGGCTGTCAGGCTGTCATACAGTGCACCACTCAAAGCCGATGTCACAGCATCGAGAATCGCGGCCGCATCGGCCCCGGCGGCGGTAACATCGTTGATGATGGCAGCACGCAGGTCAGCGCCCACCAGGCTGGCACCGGTCAATACGGCACCGGTCAGATCAGCACCGGCCAGATTCAGGCCGTCCAGCACGGTGTCGGTCAGGTCCACACCGGCCAGAGACGCACGGGCGTAAACGCCTTTGAGTTCAGCGGGCAGGTCCGCGACGCCGCTCAGGGAGGCACCGGTAAAGTCCGTAGTATCACTCAGGATTGCACCGGCCAAAGAGGCACCATTGAGGTTGCTGCCTGCCAGTGAAGTTCCGCTCAGGTCAATACCGGTAAAGTCGAGGTTGCTCAGATCCGCACCGGACAGGTCATAACCGGCCAGGCTGGCGCCTTCAGCCAGCAGCACCAGCGCACTGCTCAAATCATTGAGCGTAAGATCAGAAGTATCAACTGTCGCCGCAAACGCCAGCGTATCAGCCGCAACTCCCAGTGCCGCATCAAACTGGGCACCATACACAAATGCCTTGGCCAGGACCGCGTTGGTCAACTCAGCCCCCTGCAGGTCAGCCCCCTGCAGGTTGGCACCGGTCAGGTCGGCTCCGGTTAGAATTGCATCGTTCAGGTCCAACCCGGACAGATCAAAGCCGGACAGGTCATAGCCGCTCAGATCGGCTGCACCAGCGGCCAGGTCTACAAGATCGGGAAAGCCATCGGCAGCTTCCAGCTCAGCGATAGCACCGTTGAGAATCGCACTCTGAACCCTGGTGGTACTGCTCACCAGTGAACGTGAGAAATTGGCCGCGATCAGGGACGCCGCCGTCAAGTCGGCACCGGTCAGATCAGCCGCATTGAAGATGGCGCCACGCAGGTCCAACCCAGCCAATACCGCACCCGTCAGGTTGGCAGCACTGAAATTGGCATTACGCGCCGTTGCCTTGCTGTTGCTATCACTGAAGACGGCACCAGTCAGATCGGCACCGGCAAAATTGGCACCGCTCAGGTCAGCGCCGATGAAACTGGCGCCGCGCAGATCGGCCCCACTGAAATCGAAACCACTCAGATCAAGCCCGCTGAAGTCGGTATAGGCCAGCATGGCCCCGTTCCAGTCGGCCTGGGCCGGATCAAAGGGCATGGCCGCTGCGGACAATAGATACTTGTTCAGGGCATCAACCAGTCCGCCCACCGTTGCCGTTTCGCTGCCGGTACTCAGCGTCGTGCTGTCGAAATAGGCCTGCGCTGCCGTTTTCAAGTCAAAGATACGGCTCAGCGTGTTGACACTGCTGCCGTCGACAGAGAAAAGATCGGCAAGAGAAGCACCCAGCCCGGGCAATTCAGTGGTAAAGAAGTCGTTGTTGAGAACGAAGTCGCCGCTGTCCTTAAGGCGGTCCAGTGCCGCCAGAATATCGTCCGCCAGTGACTGGCTGAGTTCGATATCGAAGCTGATATTGGGCACATTGACGAGCAGGATATCCTGCTGGTAAACGAACAGCTGGTCCGTTTCCAGTACCAGTCGCGGCGTTCCCAGGGAAGACAGGTCATAGCTGCCGAGGGTCGCACTCAACGGCAGCTCGACATTGAGTGAGCCAGTGCTCCAGCTGTCCAGTTGCAGCGTGTTGTCGATATCCGCACGCTGCTCCGCATCCAGCACGGACTGGTCGATGGCAAAGCCAGCCTCGGCCTCCAGTCGCAAAGAACCTTCCGTCACCCCGATGGTGGCAGCTGAGCCAAACAGGGCTTCGCTCAAGCCAACACTGAGATCCAGGCTGTCGGCGCTGGCCTCGATCCCCAGGTTCAGGGGCTGCATCCGCAGGAAGCCACTGCCTGCGGCATCCGCAGGGTTCAGCGATGTAAACTCATCCAGTTTGATACCAGCCGAAACGGCACCTTCAAGGCTCGCCGTCACATTGACATTGGAAATGGCTGTCAGCTCGAGCCCAGCCTGAGCCAGCTCCTGCTTGAGACTTTCATCAAGCACCGGGGTGGCGGTGAGGGTTTGCTCGGCATCGAAGGTCAGGTCCAGACGCAACTCGGACCAATCATGGAGGCCCGCCTCAACGGTGAACAGGTCACCGGCAACCAGGCCGTTCAATTCGGCAGCGACCGCATCCGCCAGCGCACCCATGTCAGTGATGCCGGAAAGGGTATCGTTGCTGATGGTCAACAGGTCATTGAGGAAGGTCGTCGCGGCACCTTCGGCCGTGCTCAGCGGATTTTCGCTGAATCCCTGAGCCAGCATTTCGCTCACGGACAGCCCCAACAGTGGCAGCTCTGCCAGCAACACGGAATCATCCAGCAACCCGGATACCAGATCGCTCCAGCTGCCCAGACTCTCGGTGAGTTCAGCCACCATGCTGTTGCCCAGCGAAATGTGGCCGGTCATGGATTCGATTCCGGCCAGGGTATAACTGCCCTGGTTGGTCACGGTGGTACTGCGGTCCGCATTGCGAACCACGGTGACGGGCGCCACGCTGTTCAGGAACACCGCCTTGTCCGTGCCTGCTGAGTCGGTCACGGCCTCCAGAAGGGTGCCGTCTGCCAGGCGGTACTCATCGTTGCCCTGGCCGCCAATCAGCGTGTAGGTGCCACCGGTTGCATCAAAGGTAAAACTGTCGGTCTCACTGCCAGCAGCATAGCTGACCGTCACGGAGTCACCATTGATAGTGAACACCAGGTCACGGGTTATGGCAGAAAAATCGAGGGTATCATGTCCGCCACCACTGGTGGCCGTATCGATGCCCCAGTCGTCGACGAAGACAAAGCGGTCCCCGTCAGCCGTTCCGCTAAAGGTCTGATCGGTCGCATCCGAGGTAAAGTCGGCCAAGAGGCCTTGCCAGTCGCCGCCATTGAGCAGCATGGCAGCATCAATGACGCCTGACTGTACTTCCAGGTTCCAGTCTCCACCCAGTGCCTCGCTACCGGTCACATCCTCGGATGCCGCCACGTCCGCACCGGTCATATCCGCCAGGGCCTGTACCAGAGCCTCTCCCTCTGCATCGCCGGCAACAGAACATCCATAGATCAGGATATCGCCCTGCTCGGAAAGCGCTTCGCCCCAGGCCAGCAGACTGTCACGGTACTGCTCCAGCGAATCAAGTTCGAGCTGAGTATCGCCCAACGTGACCTTGCCATCGGCACCGTGCGATAGCAGATGCACGGCATCCAGTTCATCGTAGCGGCTCAGCCACTGGGCGATCTGTTCGACACCGTCGCTTTCGCCATCCAGGTAAACCACTTCGTAACGGCTGGTTTCATGGGCAGAGCCGGACAATGCCTGCTGGATGAGCATTTCAGCGCTCTCGACCCGCGGATCGACAAAAATCACCTGATTGATAGTCGAGTCGGCGGTAACCTCATCAACAGGGCTTTGTACTGCAGCGCCCATCTGCAGACTTCTTTCTGCCTCCAGGCTCAGATCGATGATCGACTCCTGAGCCTGCTGCTCATGTGCAGGTGGCACCACCATGAGATCACCGGAAAGCAGGTAGCGCGGCTCCATCGGTTCGATGACACTGGTCGGCGTACGTTGCGTCACCACGACCTGAGTCTCCAAAGACTTGCGAATCATGCCCTGCCACTGTTTCAGTGCCAGAGAACGCAAATGTCCCTTTCTAAAGCCCTTGAGTGCACTACCCATAATTATCTCCGTGCGATTTCGTCAGATCGCTTATTTAGGTTCCAGCATCATGTCCAGATCGGCCACATCATTGCGGGCCAGGGAGCCAACCGCCTGTTTGAGCGTCAAACGGTTTTTCAGGTATTCATAACGTGACTGCATGAAGTCACGCCGCGCCGCGTAATAGCTCTGATAGGCATCCAGTACGGAGACCGAGGTTTCGATACCGGACTCGAACCCCTTCAGCCGGGTGGCCAAACGGATTTCCTGCGCCAACACGCCTTCACGCAAGGCAGCCAGCATTGCGGTACTGGACACCAGACTGGAATACGCAGAGCGCACCACTCTTTCCGTCTTGCGATATTCGCGCTCCATCTCCTGCTGCGTCTTATCCAGACGTGCCGTGGCCTCACGAACCAGCGATGAGGTCCTGCCACCGCTGTAGATGGGCACGCTCAGGCGCAAGCCGATTTCGTAATCGCTGACATCCTGTCGCGAATCCGAGAACAACGTACTTTCGGACACCTGCTGACCGGCTGACACGAACAGATCCACGGTCGGCAGATGTTCGGCGTTGCGGCGGCTGATCTCTTTCTGCGCAATCGCCGTCGACAATCTTTGTGCCTGCAGGGCAAGGTTTTGATCAAGCGCGGCGCCTACCCAACGGTCAACCCGCTCCGGGAACGGTGGTGCTGCGCGGAAATCAGCATTGAACCCGTGCAGGCTCTCAACCTCTTGTCCCACGACCTCCTTGACCGCCAGTCGCGCATCTTCGTACTTGAACTCGGCCTTCATGACGCGCGCACGGGTCAGAGCTTCCAGACTGCGTGACTCGTTGTAATCGGCACGACTCAACAGGCCGCTGTTGAAACGAATCTGCGCCTGCTCAAGCTGAGCCATGACGGCGTTGTGCTCAGCCTGCGCCAGGTCACGCTCATCCCGCGCCGCCAGCACATCCAGGTAGGACGTCGTCAGGCGCATGATCAGATCCTGCTCAGCCGCCAGCAGCGCCAGCTTGGCCTGCTCAACGGCAACTTCTGCCTGATCAATGGCAATCAGATTGGCACGACGGTAGACCGGCTGGGTGAGGTTCAGTGAAAGGTTATAGCCCGGCACATCGTAATTGCCGGTCGGGATCGAACCTGACTCGTGTACGGTCTGATATTTGCTCGAATACTGGTAACTGAAGCTGACCTGAGGCAGGTAGTCAGCCTTGGCCTGAGGCAGTACCTCTCGGCGGGCACGGAATTCGGCCTCGGCCGCACGGTAGGTTGGATCCTGCTCAAGCGCCCGATCGACCAGATCAAGCAGTTTGAAACGCTCACCTGTGGGAATTGGGGTTTCCGAAGCATAATGTGCTTCATCCAGCGTCACCGAGCCGATACTCAGCACCGGTTGACGGGTAAAGTCGAAGGCGGGCACGTGACGCAGGGTATCCAGTTCGAAACCCGCGATGCCGCGCAAATCATCAGGAAAACCGTTCTGTGGCTGGATGGCTGCCTGAGGCATGGCCACGGTCAGCGCACCGGAATAACGATCAAGGAAAGGTGTGACGTTACGCGCCAGACCTTCCGCGTAGGAAGGCTCCAGCGTCAATTCTACACGCGCAGAACCCAGACTGGTCGAACCATAGCGAACCTGCTGGATGAAGCGACTGTCAGCCTCGAAAGCACCAACAAGCCCCGTCAGGGCCTCTGCCGGCACTCCCGGGAAGTCCACCACAAGACGGCCCGGCGATGTCAGATAGTAGCCCTGTGCCTGAACACTTTCGCCACCCTGAAGCTCGATACCAAAACCGGAACGCAGATTGGCCATGCCGATCGCGGTCGGCAACACGGTTTTTTCCTGCACGGGGGCATCTGGAACCAGCAGCAGGTGAATGAAGCTGGCCTCTTTCTCGGCATCGGAACCGATTTGCGCATCCAGCAGATCAACCGGCAGGCGCGGGGTAAAGGTCAGTACGGAACCGCCCCGGCTGCGCGAGGTGACTTCAGGCTCGCCAAGAAACTCAGGCATGGTCGGCAACTGGACCGAATCTGTCGGAACACCCGGCAGTTCAACAACCAGTTTCTGTCCCTGTTCAGCCAGGGAGACTTCAACCACCATTTCCGTGTGGCCGGCGAACGACAGGTCAAACAGGTTCCCGCGCTTCTCGGCCTTGATCTGATCCAGCAGGCGCAGGGAGGCATCGACAGGACGCTCCCGCAGCAGCAACTCCCAGCTCAGGCGATTGTCACCGTTCAGCGCAACGGTCTCATCGATCAGATCCACCGGGCGCATGAACTCAACGACCAGGTGATTGCGCTCACCAATGGTCTGAACATAGGCCTTGTGAAAGATGGACGGCTGAGAAAGCAGCTGCTCCGCTTTGCTACGCCATTGATCAAGGTCTGCAGATGCGGACAGGGTCACGAACAGACGCTGCCCATTGGCTTGCAGATGTGTGGCCAGCAACTCACCGGGTGTGGCTGCGATCAATAACCGATGCTCACCCGTCGCGACTTCTCTCTGAGTGTCGCCTTGAACTGCTTCCGTTCCGGGCACCGCTTCGGCGGCCACCAGGTCACGCCCACTGCCCAGCCCCAATACAAAGACACCACTTACCATCAGCGCCAGCGGCTTGAAGCGCTTTGATCCCGGAAATCCTGTTCTCATTCTTGTTCTCACAAAGACCCCTTAGTTCGCCTGCCGGCCTGATTAACGCACTTTGGAACTGGCTTTGGTAAAACCAGACAGCGAGAGCTCAACCACCAGGGTCTGCTCCGAACTGAAAGGGCGGAACCCTATTTTCATTGTCTTCCCGGCCTTCATGCCGGCGAGCATGCCATCGTTCAACGCAACCAGGGCAACACAGCCGTCGGTTACACAGGTGGTGAAGGCAAAGTGCTGCTCTTCAGACTCGTCAATCCGGGTCACGATGCCAGGTCTGAGATCAACCCCCAGTGGCAATACCATCTGGAGCAACATTTTTCCCTGGGGCTTGATAATCGAAGCGGAAAGTACCCTCGAACGCTTTTCGCCCTCGCCGACGAACAGCTGCTGAACGGCCTGACACTGCTGCTCCTGACAATCCACACGCCAGTCGCCAAAGGTTTCAGCCAGTACCTGCTGAGGTGTCACCATCGCAGCGCCCCCAAGAGCGACCGCAGACAGAATTCCCCTGACCACTCGCTTGCCATCAGCTAGAAACGCAAATTTCATTTCGACTCCAATACCCAATGATCGACCCGGATTTTTTACCAACGCTTGTTTTACCACAAAAGTGACAAGCAAAGCTGACACTTTCTGACTTATGTTCAGTTTTTATTCATCTGCAGATGTAAATCAAAAGAAACACTTCAGATCGCTTCGCCGTGGCAAAAAAAAGCCCCGCCAAAAGGCGGGGCAAGGAGACTGACAACGAGTATTGAAACGATGTTTCAATCAACAGAGGGGTTAACGCCCAAGCTTTTTGGCAGACTGGCCACCAATGCCGAAATGCTGCTTGGGCATCTCATCAATCAGAACACGCACGTTGGCCTCAGGAGCATCCAGTGATCGAGAGATGGCCTTGGTCACCTCCTCAATCAGACGCTCCTTCTGCTCATCGCTGCGTCCTTCCATGATATGGATCTGTGCGATTGGCATGGGTTGCCTCCTCAGACGAACTTGCCGCTGATGCTGCCCAGGCCCTGATAACGGACCGTAAAGGCATCGCCCTTGTTAACCTGAACGGCTGCGGTGATCGCACCGATCATGATGAAGCTGCCAGCCGGCAGGCTTTCACCACGTTCGCCCATCATGTTAGCCAGCATGGCAACAGAGGCAGCCGGGTGACCCAGAACGGCAGCACCTGCGCCGGTCTGTACGATTTCACCATTGATCTCCATGACCACACCGATGTTCTTCAGGTCGATGTCGGCAATATCTGCCATGTTGCCACCGGTCATGAACCGGCTGGATGACGAGTTATCCGCTATCACGCTCTTGAGATCGAACTTGAAGTCCTTGTAACGGGAGTCGATCACTTCTACGGCTGGCATGACAAAGTCGGTAGCACGCAGCACATCACCGATGTGTACACCCGGCCCCTTGAGCTCATCCTTCAGCACGAAGGCCAGCTCGGCTTCAATCTTCGGGTGGATCAGCTCATCATGCTTGATCTCACCACCCTCTGGCACGCTGAAATAGTCTGCCAGAAAGCCGTAGCAGGGATGCTCGACACCCATCTGAGCCATTTTGGCCCAGGAGGTCAGGCCCATTTTCATGCCGACAATCTTGTGGCCACGCTCTTCCTTGCGGCGACGAATTTCCCACTGGATGTCGAAGGCATCCTTGTAGGTCATCTGCGGGAAGTCGTCAGTGATCTTGGTGATCTCGTAGGCTTCCAGCTCGGCGTTTTCGCAGTGGATCGCCAGCTCTTCAATCTGGGATTGGGTCAGCTTGTTTTCGTATGCTTCAGCCATTAGATCAGCCCCTTCTCTTTCGCCATGGTCAGTGCCAGGTCTTCAATCATGTCTTCCTGACCACCGACGGTACCGCGGCGACCAAGCTCTACCAGAATGTCACGGGCCTGAATGCCATACTTCTTCTCCGCGCGCTGGGCAAACAGCAGGAAGGAGGAGTAGACGCCGGCGTAGCCCAGAGTCAACGCATCGCGGTCCACGCGGATCGGCTGATCCATGATCGGGAACACCCGGTCTTCGGCCACGTCCATGATCTTGTACAGATCAATACCGGTCTCGACGCCCATGCGATCCAGCACCGCGCAGAACACTTCCAGCGGCGTGTTGCCGGCACCGGCACCGAGGCCCGCGACGGAGCCATCGACACGAGACGCGCCCGCTTCGATCGCCGCCAGCGAGTTGGCGATCGCCATGCCCATGTTGTGGTGACCGTGGAAGCCCACCTCAACGCTGCTCGGCAGTTCGGCGCGCAGCAGGCCGATCTTGGCGGTCACTTCATCCGGCAGCATGTAACCGGCGGAGTCAGTGGCATAGATGCAGTTGGCGCCGTAGCTGACCATCAGCCTGGCCTGCTCCAGAATCTTCTCCGGGCTGACCATGTGCGCCATCATCAGGAAGCCGACGGTGTCCATTTCCATCTTGGCGGCCATGCCGATGTGCTGTTCGGACACGTCCGCTTCGGTGCAGTGAGTCGCCACACGGATGGTGGAGACGCCGCAGTCTTTTGCCATCTTCAGATGGTCGACGGTACCGATGCCCGGCAGCAGCAGGGCGGAGACTTTGGCGTTTTTCATCTTCGGCACCACGGCGTTGAGGTATTCCTCGTCGCTGTGCGCCGGGAAGCCGTAGTTCACCGAGGCGCCACCCAGACCGTCACCGTGGGTGACTTCGATCAGTGGCATGCCCGCTTCATCCAGGCCGGTGGCGATGTTGACCATCTCGTCGAGACTGATCTGGTGACGCTTGGCATGCATGCCGTCACGCAGAGACATGTCGTGCAGCGTGACTTTCTTACCGTTCAGATTCATGTTGCTTTCCTCCGTTAGCCACGCTCAGGCAAGGTAATGGTGCCATTGGACACCTCTTCGGCGAACATCTCGGCGGTGCGCAGACCGGCCGCGGTCATGATGTCCAGGTTGCCGGCGTACTTCGGCAGGAAGTCGCCCAGACCTTCCACTTCCATGAAGCAGGAGACGCGCTTGCCGTCGAAGATCGGACCATTGACCAGGCGGTAGCCCGGTACGTACTTCTGCACCTCTTTCACCATGGCGTGCACGGATTCGGTGATGGCGGCCTGATCCGGCTCGCCTTCGGTCAGGCAGTGGATGGTGTCACGCATGATCAGCGGCGGCTCGGCCGGGTTGATGATGATGATCGCCTTGCCCTTCTTGGCACCCCCAACTTTCTCCACGGCACCGGCCGTGGTGCGGGTGAACTCGTCGATGTTCTGGCGCGTGCCCGGACCGACAGAACGGGAGGAGACGGTGGCGATGATTTCGCCGTACTCGACCGGCTGCACGCGGCTGACCGCCGCGACCATCGGGATGGTCGCCTGGCCACCGCAGGTGACCATGTTGACGTTCATCTCCAGGTTTTTGGCGTGCGCTTCCAGATTCACCGGCGGGACGCAGTAGGGACCGATGGCGGCCGGGGTCAGGTCGACCATGATCACGCCCAGCTCGTTCAGCTTGCGGCTGTTCTCGGCATGGACGTAGGCCGAGGTGGCGTCAAAGGCGACGCGGATATCGTCTTCAATCACGTGCGGCAGCAGACCATCGACACCGGTGGCGCAGGTCTTGATACCCATCTCTTCGGCGCGCTTGAGGCCTTCGGAGGTCGGGTCGATCCCGACCATCCAGACCGGCTCGATCCACTCGGAGCGCTGCATTTTCATCAGCAGGTCTGTGCCGATGTTACCCGGGCCGATAATGGCCGCTTTCAGTTTCTTGCTCATTCTTCTTATCCTGTAATCAACTCTGGCCGGTCAGACAAAACGAACAGACGCGCTGCCGATTCCACCAATGCTGACGCTCATGAAGTCGCCAGCCTGAACCGGCTCCAGCGGAACCAGAGAGCCAGACAAAATCACTTCACCGGCCTTCAGCGGGATACCGAACTGACCCAAGGTGTTAGCCAGCCAGGTCACACAGTTGACAGGGCTGCCCAGCGCCGCGGCACCGGCACCAGTGCTGATGATGGAACCGTTTTTCTCGACCACCATGCCGCAGGTTGCCAGGTCTACCTTACGCGGATTGACGGCACGATCACCCAGCACGAACAGGCCACAGGAAGCATTGTCAGCGACGGTATCCTGGATCTTGATCTGCCAGTTCTCGATGCGGGAGTCGACCACTTCAAAACAGGGGATCACGCAATCAGTTGCAGCCAGGACATCGGCATTGGTCACGCCAGGCCCCATCAGGTCCTTTTTCAGGATGAAGGCGATCTCGCCTTCGGCTTTCGGCTGCATCAGACGTTCGGAGATCGGCATCTCCTCGCCCTGGCTGAATGCCATTTTGTCGGTCAGATAACCGAAATCCGGCTGGTGCACGTTCAGCATGTTCTGCACGGCCTTGGAGGTAACGCCGATCTTTTTACCGATGATTTTTTCACCGGCTTCCAGACGACGTTCCAGCATGCGCAAAGAGATGTTGTAGGCATCTTCGACGGTGATGTCGCTGAAACGCTCGGTCAGGGGGCGTACCGGAGTTCGGTCGAGCATGGCCTGATAGAGTTCATCACCACATTCTTGAATCAGTTGCTTATCCATCGTCTGTCCTCAAAGCTTGATGCAGATGTTTTTGGTTTCGGTGTAGAACTCGAGACCGTGTACACCACCCTCGCGGCCAATACCGGACTGCTTGGCACCACCGAAGGCGGTACGCAGGTCACGCAGGAACCAGGAGTTAACCCAGACCAGCCCCGCTTCCATCTGCTCGGCGACACGTACGGCACGGGCAGAGTTTTCAGTCCAGATAGCGGCGGCAAGACCGTAGTTGGTGTCGTTCGCCAATTCGATCACTTCGTCTTCGGTATCGAACGGACGGATGTGGCAGCACGGACCAAAGATCTCTTCACGAATCACACGCGCATCATCAGACAGACCGGTCCAGATGGTCGGTTCGATCCAGGCACCGTCGTTCAGCTCGGCGCCCATGTCCGGGATACCACCGCCAATTTCGACCGTCGCACCCTCTTCGCGGGCCAGATCGTAGTAGTACTTGACCTTTTCGCGGTGCTCGAGGCTGACCAGCGGACCGAAGTTGGCCTCAGGATCTTCCGGACGACCCAGTTTCAGCTTGGCCACTTCTTCCTTCATGCGGGACAGGAATTTCTCGAAAATTGGACGCTCGACGTAAACACGCTCAGTGCCCAGGCAGACCTGACCACAGTTAACGAACGCGGAACGCATGGTGCCCTCAACCGCTTTTTCGATGTCGCAGTCGGCAAAAACGATGCCCGGGTTCTTGCCACCACACTCCAGAGAGATATTGCGCAAACCAACGGCCGCAGCCTTCATGATCGCCTCACCGGTACGGGTTTCACCGGTAAAAGTGATGGCATCAACCAGCGGATGAGTGGTGAGGAATTCGCCAGCGGAGTCAGGACCAAAGCCATGAACCACGTTGAATACACCTTCCGGTACGCCACACTCGTTCATCACTTCGCCCAACAGGGTGGTGGTCGCCGGAGTTTCTTCGGACGGCTTGACCACAACGGTGTTACCGCAGGCCAGCGCCGGACCGACTTTCCAGGTCATCAGCAGCAACGGCAGATTCCAGGGTGAAATGACCGCAATCACACCCTTAGGCGTACGGTGACCGACGTTCAACGCACCCTTGCCGTCCGGCGTATCCATACGGAAGCCTTCAGTCGGATGGTTCGCGAGGGTTTCGGAGAACGCCTTGAAGTTGGCGGCACCACGAGGAATATCGATATGGCTGGCAATGGAACGGGGCTTGCCGGTATCACGACACTCGGCTTCCAGAAACTCTTCAAAGCGCTCGTTGATACGGTCCGCTACCTTGTTCAGCAGAGCAGTACGCTGAGTCTGGGTCATTTTGCCCCAGGGGCCTTTCAGTGCAGCTTTTGCAGCGCGAACAGCCGCATCCACTTCGGCCTGTCCCGCTTCGTGGACCATGCCAATCAGGCTGTTGTCCACAGGGCAACGGTTTTCGAACGTCTTGCCACTGGCAGAGGCCACGTACTCGCCGTTGATAAAATGCTTGAACTCTTTCATGGCTCACCTTGATCAGTTTCGGCCAATAGCAATGTCAGGCCGATCGTTTTATTGTTGGATCACACTGCAACAGCCCTAGCCGCGAGGGCTGCCAGCCAGGTTGAAATCCAGTATAGCGTTGCAAAAACGGGATAAAACACGCAAAAGCGGGGGTTGGAGATTCCAAAAACGGAAATGACCTCATCAGACAACTCACATTCCGCCGTTAATGATCCCTGCTGCCAACTTGCTTTTTGCCCCCTCGACCACACACAAGAGCAGCCGCCCTGCTGGTGAACACCGGTAACAGGTGCTACATAAAAAATAACCCGGGGAAGGGGACCCGGGTTATCTTGTGCTTTATGCCTGAACTGGAATCAGAACTTGTACATCGCCATCAGCTCCAGTTGCTGTCCTACTGGACGTGTACCATGTGTGGCCACATTCTGGTCGCGCCATTCAATACCGAAATCCAGACCCGGGAGATAGGTGTAGATCAGATTCGCGTGAGTAATCTCCAGCTTGTCTTCTGCGGTTGCTGTCGTCTCATCCGCTTCAATTTGAGCGTAGCGCAAAGCCCCACGGAGTTTATCGTTAAACGTGTGTGATACTCCGACAACTACCCCCGTCGTCTTGATCAGATCACCATCCGCGTTTGCATCAACCGCTGGCCTCAGAGTGGGATGCCAGGCGCCACCATAGCCAAAACCGGAATATACACCCTGGCCTTCACCGGTATATCCATTCAAATGAAGCGAGGTCGCACCCAGAGAGTATTTACCTGCATAAATCAATGCAGCACCAAACTCGGAATCTTCACTGGAATTGGTCGTGTTGCTTCTGGCAACATCACGACCGGCCAAGGCAACACTGATCGCATGGCCTCCTTCAAACTTCCTGGCATAATCAATAACGAAGTCAGGATAATCCGCATCGGCGTTAATCGGGTCTTGTAATGTCAGGCGCACATTCCCCAACTGGTAATGCAGCACCATATCAGGGCGAACCACACCACCATTACCACCTGCATTACCCTTGCCGGCATTGAAGAAATCCAGATGAGGCACGTCATAAGGGACGGATGCCAGGAACTGACCACTCCAGGTTTGCCCAAGCGTCAGGTTATCCACTTTGACGTAGGCATGGCGCAGTCGCCAATCATAGGTGGACTCGGTCGCATTGCCGCCATAGAAGTCGCCTTCCACGAATCCCATCACCTGATGCCCTTCAACTTCTCGCTTGGCGCTGAAGTTGATTCGGGATTGGCGGGCGGTACCGTCGAAGTCCGTACCTCCGGTATCCGCATCGGTAAAGCGCCCCTCTGCCTTGACATACCCACCGACGCTGAAGGTGGTACCCTTGAACTCTCCCAGCTCCAGGGCACTCACCCCGGAAGCCATACCGACGGCAATCACAGCAACTGCCAATCTGGATTTTAATACCATTATTTACATCCTTATTTATTATCGTTTTAAAGGAAGTAAAAATATCGCAGCGTCGGGATATTCACTGATATACATATATCGCAAACATTATCCCCATCTTGCAAAGGGACGAACTATTTAAAGTTTCTCAGAACTTTTTGTCAGAGTTTCAATATAATCCGCAAGACCTTATAAAAAAGGCAGCCCCGATCATTCGGCACTGCCTCTAACGACTGCTCTGACAAAAAGGCTCAATATGGTCAGCTTCTGACGTTTGCTCCCTGGGCACGCCGCATGCGGTGTTTCAACCCTTCATTAAGCGCGTATACCGCAGAACCAAGCACAACACCCCAGAAAGCAGCCCCAACTCCCCAGATACTGATCCCTGAAGCAGTCGCCATGAAGGTGACCAATGACGCATCAAGGTGCTCCCTGTCATCCAGTGCTGCACTCAGGCTGTTGCAGATAGCCCCCAACAAAGCGAGCCCGGCAATAATCGCGATCATGTCGGTCGGAAAGCTCGTGAAGAACAGTACGATACTGCCCGCAAAGATCCCGCCTATGAGATAGAACAGCCCGTTGGCCACCCCGGCAATATAACGTTTGTCCGGATTTTCATGGGCATCGGCGCTGGTACAGATGGATGCGGTGATCGCCGCAATCACGGTGGTAATGCCACCGAAAAAGGCTGTCGGGATAGAGATCAGCGACAGCAGCGTGATGATCGGTCGCGAGGAAAAGGCGTAACCGGACGCCTTGAGAATGGCAAAGCCGGGCAGGAACTGCCCGGTCAGGCTGACAATCACCAGCGGCAGTGCCAGCCCCAGCGTCGAGCTCCAGCTCCACTCCGGCACGATCAATACAGGTGATGCCAGTCTCCACTCCAGCTGGCCCAGATGCGTATCCATCATGGTCATTGACAGCACGATGCCCAGCCCCACCATTAACACCAGAAAGTAGGCTCTGCTGAGATGCTTGAACAGCACAAAACCGAGAATCATCACGGTGGTCACCAGCGGCACGGACTCCAGCGCACGAAAAGCGCCCAGACCGAAGTCGAACAGAATGCCGGCCATCATGGCTGCCGCTACCCCGCGAGGGATCAGATGCACGACCCGGTCAAAAAGCCCGGTAATACCGATCAGGAAAATGATCACCGCGGCGGTAATATAAGCGGCAACCGCCTCGTTGATCGACAGTTCAGGAAACAGTGTCACCAGCAGCACCGTCCCCGGTGCCGACCAGGCCGTGATCACCGGAATACGGAACCAGACGCTGAGCACAATACCGGTAACCGCCGCACCGATGGAGATCGCCCACACCCATGAGGTCATCATCTCAGTGGAGATGCCTGCGTTATGGGCAGCCTGAAAGAAGATTGCCAGTGGACCCGAGTAGGACACCAGCACCGCCATCAATCCGGCAATGATTGTGGAAACCGAAATATCCTTAAGCATGTTTCCCTCCTCTCAACCAAGTTCGGCGATACCTTTGACTTCCAGGAAGTAGCCCGGCGCGCCGCACAGGGAAGCCGCGCCGATAGCCGTCCAGGCAGGATAGCATCCCTTCATGTATCGATCGCGCACCTCCATATACAACGGCAGATCACGCATGTCGGTGTGATAGCTGGTGACCTCTACCAGATCGGTGAAGCGGCTACCGGCTGCCTCCAGAACTCGCTTAAGATTTTCAAATACCTGCACAAACTGGGCTTCCTTGTCAGCCACCAGTTCACGGCGTTCGTTACGGCCGATCTGTCCAGCGATATAGAGCCGCGTATCAGCCAGTACCGCCGGGGCATAGCCAATCTCGTCACGGATAAATTCCATTCCTTCAGGCACGATTATTGTTTTTGTGGCCATGATGTGTTCCTCAGCATAGGTAGATGTCTCAGCCGCCGCTCAAAGCGGCTGGACAGGGGGATTCCAAACGCAAAAAAGCAGGGCAATGCCCTGCTTGCTGTGAATACCTGTGTTAACCCAGATCACCGCCTCCTACCGGCAGCACCGTTCCGGTGATATAGGATGCCTCGTCCGAAGCCAGAAAAAGAATGGCGCTGGCCTGCTCATCCGGTGAGCTGTAGCGCTTCATGAAGGTGGAGTCGATGGTCTGGTCAACGATTGTCTGGTACCAGGCCTTTTCCTGCTCACTCATGGTTGCGCTGTTGCGCGGAATGCGACGTTCTCCCACATCGGTGCCGCCCGGTGCTACCGCATTCACACGGATGCCGTGCTGCGCATTTTCAAAGGCCATGCACACGGTCATCGCGTTGACGCCTCCCTTGGCGGCCGCATAGGGCACACGGTTCAGGCCGCGCGTTGCGATGGAAGATACATTCACAATAACGCCCCGCTGCTGCTTCTGCATCTGTGCCAGTACCGCATGACAGCACCAGAGTGTCGGGAACAGCGAACGGCGTATCTCCGCTTCGATCTGGTCTTCTTCATAAGCCTCATAAGGCTTGGCCCAGATCGTACCGCCCACGTTGTTCACCAGAATATCGATGCAACCAAAGCAGGTAATGGCGGCATCCATCGCCTTGCAGGCACCGGCATACTGTTCCAGGTCCGCCAGCGCCGTATGCACTTCAGTGGCACCGGCTGCGCGCGCCTCTTCAGCCACCTCTTCGACGATCTCCGAGCGATCCACCAGCAGCAAAGTGGCCTTTTCTGCGGCCATCTGCAAGGCCACGGCTCGACCGATCCCCTGAGCGGCACCGGTCACCACTGCAACCTTGTTTTCAAAACGGTTGGCTCTCACGGCACTCTCCTTATTTGCTGGCTGCAAACTTCTCGTAATGGAAGCTTACCGGCTGGATCCCCTTCTCCTGCATGAACGCATTGACCGCCTCGACCATCGGCGGCGGGCCACAAAGGTAGATATCCACATCACCATCGTGCAGGTGGCCTGGCTCCATGTGATTGGTCACATAGCCTTTCAGCGGCCAGCTACTCTCTTCTGACGCGACACAGGCACTGAAGGTGAACTTGTCGATGGCGTTGGCAAAAGCCTCCAGCTTGTCCAGTTCAACCAGGTCAGCATCGTGCGTGACACCGTAAATAAGATGAACCGGGTGCTCACTGCCCTCTTGCCGGATTTTTTCCAGCATCGCCAGGAACGGCGCCAGCCCGGTGCCGCCTGCAAGCATCAATACGGGACGCTTGATATCGCGCAAATAGAAGCTGCCAAAAGGACCTCGCAGCACCAGCTCGTCTCCGATCTGGGCCTTACCCGCCATGAAGGTGCTCATCAGGCCTTCCGGCACGACACGGATCAGGAAGGAGACGGACTCAGCTGTTTCATTGACCATTGAGCTGAAGGAATAGGCACGGGATTGGTCAGTTCCAGGTACCTGTACATTGACGTATTGCCCCGGGAGGAAGTGCATGGCTCGCACCTGATCGCTGGCCAGGGTAAACGACAGCGTGGACTCAGACAGGCGATTGATTTCAGTCAGTCTGGCATGGACATCGGCCTGCTGGCTGCGCACGCAGACTTCAGATGAAGCCGGCACAGTCACCACACAATCAGACTCAGGCACCATGCAACAGGTCAGTACGTAATGCTGTTCCGCTTCCTGCTCGGACAGGGCATCATCGATGTAACCATCCATCTCGTATTGTCCGGACTCACAGTGGCATTTGCAGGTGCCACAGGCACCATCACGGCAATCAAGCGGAATATTCAAGCCGGAACGGTAGGCCGCATCCGCGACCGTTTCCATTGGCAGGGTGGTGATGAATCGGGTCACCCCATCTTCAAAATTCAGAGCTACTTTATACATTGCGTGCTACCTCGGTCCCTTACACGGGGGTATCAGCGATACCCCCGGGGACACTTGTTATTGGTGTGGTTCAATCAGAGGTGGTAGATGTCTACCACGTGATGGATGTAGTCGTTCTTCAGGACGATCTTCTTGCGCTTGATCTTCAACTTGCCCTCTTCGCCACGGATCAGTGTGACAAAGGCGGTCCCGAAGTAGGTGTCTACGCTGTTGTAACGCACGCTGTTGGTCATCCAGCTGTACCGCACCTCGGCGTCATTGTCAGAAGCGGCGAACACTTCCAGATTGCTCAGCATGTGCTGGGTACGCGGCTCCGGCAGAGAGCTGGCGCTGGAGCGATCGGTCTTGATACGGAACACACGATCTTCCAGGCCGTCACGGCGGGCGTAGTAGATCAGCGAAATCTCGGATTGGGGATCAACGGTCAGCTCGCCATCCACATCCCAGCTGGGTACCCAGTACTCGGCTTCCTTGTCGTAGTGCTCAAGCCAGCTGTCGTAATCCTTGTCATCCAGCGCGCGCTGTTCGGAGTGCAGAAAGTCGCGGATCTCTTCGTAACGGATAGTCATGGCTTACTCCCCTTTCTCTTTCTGTTGCTTGCGCGCTGCCTGCTCCAGCACTTTTTGCCAATAGTGGTGCTGAACGATGTAGAGGCCTTCATCTTCAGTCTTCTCACCACTCATGACCGGGTAGATATCCAGTTTCCTGGCGTCTTCGTCCTGGCCATCGATCCAGTGTTCGGCACCACGACACATGTCGTTCCAAGGCAGCTTAATTCCCTTGAAGCCTTCCTGGCAGGCACGAAACTCTTCCAGATCGTCCGGTGTCGCCATACCTGAAGCGTTGAAGAAATCCTCGTACTGACGGATACGATGTGCACGTGCCTCGGCACTCTCGCCCTTGGGCGCGATGCAGTAGATGGTGACTTCCGTCTTGTCCACGGAGATCGGACGGAAATGACGGATCTGGGAGCTGAACTGATCCATCAGGAAAACATTCGGGTAGAGACAGAGATTACGCAGGTTGCCGATCATCCAGTCGGCACGGTCCTCACCGAACTTCGCCACCAGTTCATCACGGCGCTCGTAGAGCGGACGGTCCTGCGGGTTGGGCCAGCGCATCCACAGCAGGATATGGCCGTGCTCGAAGGCGTAGAAGCCGCCCTTCTGCTTGTTCCAGGTGGAGGCATCCATAGCCTTCACCGCATCGTCGGACATGCCTGCCTTGCGGCGCGCCGTCGTTGCCACATAGTTCCAGTGGGTCGCGGATACGTGATAGCCATCGGCTCCGTTTTCAGCCTGCAGCTTCCAGTTGCCGTCGTATATATAAGTGGAGGATCCGCGAATCACTTCCAGTCCTTCCGGCGACTGATCGACGATCATATCGATGATCTTGGCGGCTTCACCCAGATGTTCGACCAGAGGCTTGACGTCATCATTCAGTGAGCCAAACAGAAAGCCGCGATAGTTCTCCATGCGCACCTTTTTCAGGTTGTGGGAACCATCACAGTCAAACGAGGAGGGATAGCCGGCATCGGCGGGGTCCTTGACCTTGACCAGCTTGCCGGAGTTATTGAAACTCCAACCGTGAAACGGACAGGTGAAAACAGCTTTGTTGTCTTTTTTCTTGCGGCAGAGCACAGCACCACGGTGGCTGCAGGCATTGATGAAGCAGTTCAGCTCATCATCCTTGTTGCGCGTAATGACCACCGGCTGGCGGCCGATGTATGTGGTGAAGTAGTCGTTCTTATTGGCAAGCTGGCTTTCATGAGCCAGATAGATCCAGTTGCCCTCGAAGATGTGCTCCATCTCCAGTTCGAACAGCTCGGGATCGGTGAACATGTCACGACGGCCACGATAGAGCCCTTGCTCTTTATCGACCTCCATCATGCCACCCACTTTGGCGATCAGGTTATTTTGCATTGCTATGCCCTCCTTATTGTTTGATCTCAGAGTAGAGGGCATGCCCAAGGCTCACTATCCAGCCTTTGCCATTCTTTATCCCATATTTGCAGAAGGTGTTTTCACGGATTTAATGCCATATCCAATGGCGGGGAGAGAGGGGGGATCGGAGCGACGTTCTGAAGTGGGGGCCAGAAGCGGGTTTAAAACAGATGCTCAGCCTTTAGGCCGGTGGGTTTATCGATGCAACTCCTGCAACAGGTACTGAGCAATGCGCTCGGCCTGTTCTTCCTGCAATTGACTGAAGACGGGCATCTTGCTGCCCTCATGCCCATGAAGGATCAACCGAACCAGCTGAGCTTCGTTCAGATTCGTGGTGCGGTTGGCCGGTACACCTTCAAGAAAAGATCCGGCACCGTCGGCATGATGACAGTCCGCACAGTAATAGTTGTAGAGCTTGGCGCCACTGGCACTGGCTGACGGAGCATCATTGCCGCAGGCTGATAACCCGAAGGCTGTCACCAATGCAAAACCTACACGATAGAGCTTCATAACGTAAATAATCCACTTTGTGCTCGTTCCTGAGCGCGATCCTGGCAGCACAAACAAACGCTTTCTTTATTTTACATCATACTCTGTATCCTGTTACCAACACTTTGGAGAACACAAAAAACGCCGTCAGATGACGGCGTGAAAAAATCGACTGTGGAACTCAAACAGTCGAGTGCAGCACAACAACAGGAATGTAATCAGGTCAACGCCGTCAGGAAGCGTTCGTTGAGCTGACAATCATGATAAAAGATCGCCTTGCCCAGCTTGTCGGCATCCCAGGTAACGGGTTCATGATCGGGATAATGGTAGTCCCCCCCTGCAAAAACTTCGTTGCGGTTACCTGATGGATCGAAGAAATAGATGGTCTGGCCATGTGTCAGACCGTGTCGGGTCGGGCCAATATCAATCGAAGTGTCGGTCATCGAGATCAGATCAGCGGCGCGCAACACGTTCTCCCAGGTTTCCAGATAGAAGGATGCATGGTGAAACCTGCCCGGTTCCGGGTGGTCGATAAACGCCACGTCATGCGCCTTCATACTGGCCGTCAGGAACTGAGCCACACGCTTGCCATCCGGTGTCACCACCTGTTCCGCCAGGTCAAACCCGAGCACGTCCCGAAACAGATCCCAAGTGCGGTCCAGATTCGGGCCGTAGAGCAGGCAGTGGTCAAAACGGGTCGCTTTCATGCCCTTAAGGTCACGCGGCCAGGCTTCAGGGTTATGGTTGCCAACGCCCCATTTACCGGTCTGCTCCTTGGTCGCAAAGAGTTCGAAAGCATGTCCGGTGGGTGCGACGAAACGAACGCGACGACCGCAACTGTTCAGCTCACCGGCAGGCACATCTTCCACTTGGCAGCCGAACTCGACCAGTTCAGTACGCAGCTGATCCACCACTTCTTCGCTCAGACACTTGAACCCCATGAAATCCATGCCCGGCTGATCAGCTTCGCGCAGCACCACCGAGAACTTGTCCACTTCGGTCCAGGCTTTCAAATAGACACGCCCCTGATCGTCACGATCCATCTCGATCAGACCCAGCAGGTCCACGTAGTGCTTAACCGCTTCATCCAGATCCAGTACGCGAATCTGTACATGTCCGGGACGCATTACACCCTTTTTCATAGCCACCTCTTGTTGTTCTCATTTGCTGCGGCGGATCAACTCCAGCCGGTGTTGAAACGACTATTGCAGTGCAGGCGACGAGGGTAAATCCGATGGGTGCAAGCTTTATCCATTCACTGCACGGTGACGCATTGCAGTTTTTGGACAGTGGTCTGCACCAGGCGGCTATTGATGCAGATCAGGGTTCTTTCTAATCAGTGGACCATAAAAATAACGCACTCCATAGAGAGGTCCAACATGTTCAAGTCCAAAACGCTGCGTCACGCCGTGGTTGCCAGCCTGGCAACGCTATCACTCAGCTCTTCCGTTATGGCCAGCGATGAACCGATCAAGGTCGGCATGATGCTGCCCTTCAGTGGCGTCTATGGCGCTTTGGGAGATGCCACACGCAACGGCCTGAAAATGGCCCTGCAGGAGCAGGCTTCCAATCTGCACGGTCGCAAGATCGAGTACATCGAGATCGACACCGAAGCCCGTCCCGAACGCGCACCGGAAATCGCTTCCTCCCTGCTCAACAACAGTGAAGCGGACTTCATCATTGGCCCGGTACATTCCGGCGTTGCCATGGGCATGCTGAAAGTGCTGCGCGGCCAGGATACGGTGATGATTGTACCCAATGCCGGTGCCGGCCCGGTAACGGGCCCTCTCTGTTCGCCCAACGTATTCCGTACCTCTTTCTCGTCCTGGCAGCCGTCTTATCCGATGGGCCATGTGGCACTGGAAAAGGGCTACAAGAAAGTGGTTACGATGAGCTGGAACTACGGCATGGGCAAGGAAAGTCTGGATGCCTTTGAAGAGTCGTTCACGGCAGGCGGTGGTGAGATCGTCAAGAAGATTCTGGTGCCCTTCCCGAAAACCGAGTTCCAGGCTTATCTGTCCGAGATCGCTTCGATTAACCCGGATGCGGTGTTCGTCTTCTTTGCCGGTGGTGGCGCCGTCAAGTTCGTCAAGGACTACGATGCGCTTGGCCTGAAAGGCAAGATCCCGCTGCTCGGCTCAGGCTTCCTGACCGAGGGGACTCTGGAAGCTCAAGGAGAATCTGCCGAGGGAATCCTGACCACTCTGCACTATGCCGATAGCCTTGATAACGAACTGAACACCCAGTTCCGTTCCGCTTACAAGCAGCAGTTTGGCAAGGCGTCAGACATCTATGCCGTGCAGGGTTACGACACCGGTCTGATGATCGCCTCAGCCGTCAACCAACTGGGCGGCGACATCTCCAACCAGAACGCCCTGATAAAGGCACTGGAGAGCACCACCGTACGCAGTCCACGTGGTGACTTCACGTTCTCGACCGCCCATAACCCGGTGCAGAACATCTATCTGCGTACTGTGGAGAATGGCGAAAACAAAGTGGTCGAGATCGCAGCACCCGCCCTGGCCGACCCGGCCCGCGGCTGCAAGCTCTAAGCCTTTGCCGGGCAGACAGCCTGCTGCCCGGCAGTTTCAAACCAACTGATCGCTCCGGGTTCTGTCATGACCACCTCTCTCTTTCTAGTTCAGCTGATCAACGGCCTGCAGTATGGATTGCTGCTGTTTCTGATCGCCTCGGGCCTGACGCTGGTGTTCGGCGTTATGGGTATTCTTAATCTGGCACACGGCTCCATGTATATGGTCGGTGCCTATCTGGCCTGGTATTTCGTCGAACATACCGGCAGTTTTGGCGTGAGCGCCATCATTTCGGCCATCATTGCCCTGCTGATCGGCATTTTCGTAGAACGTACCCTGATCCGCCAGCTGTACCGACGCAACCACCTGGATCAGGTGCTGCTCACCATCGGCATGATTTTCGTCTTTAACGCGCTGCAGGGGATCCTGTGGGGCAACGACCCTCTCGGCGTATCTGTACCCGAGTCACTTGCGGGCGCCATCCCGCTCACGGATGTGCTGGAGTATCCGGTCTATCGCATTTTTGTCGCCCTGCTCTGCATCGGCATCGCGGCAGTGATGTACTTCATGATCAACAAAACCCGCCTTGGCATGCTGATCCGGGCCGGGGAATCCAACCGTGAGATGGTGGAATGCCTGGGTATCGACATCCGGAAGCTTTACACCATCGTCTTTGCCATTGGCGTAATGCTGGCTGCAGTGGCCGGCGTAGCGGCAGCGCCCATGTCCTCCATCGTGCCCGGTATGGGTGAACACATCCTGATCACATGCTTCGTGGTAGTGGTCATTGGGGGTATGGGGTCAATCAAGGGCGCCTTTGTTGCGGCACTTCTGGTCGGGCTTGTCGATACCTTCGCCTCGGTGCTGGTGCCCCAACTGTCGAGCATGATGATCTACATCCTGATGGCCTTCATCCTGCTGCTCAAGCCCCAGGGGTTGTTCTCTTCCTGATCCGGAGTCCGTGCCATGCTTTTCAACAAACGAACCGAACGTATTTTCATCTGGGTGTTTTTCCCCCTGGCACTGCTGATGCCACTGTTTCTCGCTGAGAACGCTTTCTATATCAGCAAGATGACCAGCGTGATGATCTTTGCCCTTTTCGTCATGTCGCTGGATTACCTGGTGGGCCGCTGTGGCCTGATTACCCTCGGTCACGCCATGTTCTATGGCCTCGGCGGGTATCTGTTCTGGATGATTGCGCCCGAGTATGAGGCGGTCAATTTCTGGGTTTACACCTTTTATATCTGCATGATCGCTTCAGCCGTCGCTCTGGTAATCGGCTTTCTGGTACTCCGCACCAGCGGCATCTACATGATCATGATCACCCTGGCCTTCGCGCAGATGGCGTTCTATTTCTTCTCTGACTCCATCGAGTTCGGTGGCAACGACGGTCTGTTCATCTACGTGAAGCCGGAAACCAGCATTTTCGGGCTGAGCTTTTTCAACCTGGATGACCCCGTTCACTTCTACTACCTGTGCCTGCTGTCACTGTTCAACACCCTGGTGTTCTTCCGCCTGCTGATCCGTTCCCGTTTCGGGCGTGTCGTCGATGCGATCCATGAAAACCCGGGCCGCACCACGGCACTGGGGTACAACATTTTTCTGTTCCGCCTGATGAGCTACGTGATCGCGTCTGCACTGGGTGCCTATGCCGGTTACCTGTTCACACTGCAGTACGGTTTCGTCAACCCGTCGATGCTGGCCTGGACCACGTCCGGTTCGGCGCTGGTGATGTCGATCCTCGGCGGCATGGGGTCCATCTATGGCGCCATCCTGGGCACCTTCGTCTATGAGGGCCTCCACTACACTCTCGAGCACCTGACCGAACACTGGATGCTGTTCATGGGCGCCCTGATCATCGCCATGGTGATGGTGTTCAAGAACGGGATCGCTGGATACATGGAAAAACTGCTGGAGAAACGCTCATGAACACCCAAGTCTCACTGGATCTCGAGGTCATGCTGGAAACTCAGGGCCTGTGCAAGTACTGGGGCGGACTTAAGGCACTGGACGATGTTTCGCTGCAGTTCTATGACAAGCAACTGCACGGCATTGTAGGTCCGAACGGTGCCGGCAAAAGCACCCTGCTGAATATGCTCTGCGGCCACTATCAGCCGACCCGCGGCAGCATTCTTCACAAGGGTGAAGCGATCGAATCAATCAGACCCTGGGCGTTTGCCCGCCGGGGAATCGGACGCAGCTTCCAAAAAACCAACATCTACTCTGGGGCAACCTGTCTGGAAAACTGCTGCGTGGCCGTGCAACGACGCATGGGGGGCAATTTCAATTTCCTGCGTTCACGTTACACCCAGAAAGTATTGGATGAGATCGCGACTGAAGCACTGGAAAAGGTCGGCCTGCGTCATCGTCGGGATGTGATCGCTTCACAGATCAGCTATGGCGAGCAGCGACAACTGGAGATCGCCATGGTGTTGGCAACGGCACCCGAGGTGCTGCTGCTGGACGAACCGATGGCCGGCATGGGCCATGAGGAATCCCAGTTGATCATAGAGCTGCTGAAGAAGCTCAGGCGGGAATACTGCATCGTGCTGGTTGAGCACGACATGGATGCGGTATTCGAGCTGTCCGACCAGCTCACCGTAATGGTTGACGGCCAGCACCTGACCACCGGTACCGTCGATCAGGTCCGTGAGGATACACGGGTAAAAGAGGCCTATCTGGGACAAGGCGACGAGGTATTCTGACAATGACGAAACTGCTTGAAGTAAAAGGCCTGCATACCTACTACGACGAAAGCCATATCCTGCACGGGGTCAGCTTTGATATTGAGCCCGGTCAGGCGGTCAGCCTGATGGGCCGCAACGGCATGGGCAAAACCACTACGCTCAGGTCGATTCTCGGGCTGGTCACGCCTCGCAGCGGGCACGTAATGTTCAATGGCGAGGAGATCACCGATCTGCCGACCTGGCAGCGCATGCGCAAGGATATCGCCTATGTCCCCGAAGGCCGGGGCATGTTCCATAACCTGACGGTGAAAGAACATCTGGAAATGGCGGCACGTGCCAACCGCAGAGGCGAACAGAACTGGACCTGTGACCGGGTGCTGGAAACGTTCCCTCGTCTGCAGGAGCGCCTGAACAATCTGGGCACCCAGCTTTCCGGTGGTGAGCAGCAGATGCTGGCGATCGGACGTGCACTGGTTACCAATCCTGAGCTGCTGATTCTGGACGAGGCCACCGAAGGCTTGGCTCCGCTGATCCGCAAGGAGATCTGGGATGTGATCCGTACCATCAAGGACAGCGGAATTTCGACCCTGATCGTGGACAAGAATATTCAGGTTCTGAAGGAACTGTGCGACCAGCATATCGTGCTGGTCAAAGGCCAGGTCGTCTTCAGTGCCGGCTCCAGCCAGCTGATGCAAAGTCTGGAAGAGGTCGAATCCTATCTCGGTGTGTGATCCTTCCTGATTTCGCCAGCCATCATACTAGGCTACTGGGGGTTTCACCTGTTCATTGGTAGAATCCCCTACTGATTCAGTTTTAATGGATGCCACTCGATGTCTGACGAGACAGAAAAAACGCCAGAGATACAACGCCAGGGAATCGGCTCACTGGAGATCGGCCTGCGTATTCTCGATACGTTGGCCGAATCCTCACGCCCACTGACACTGAAGTCTCTCTCGGAAACGCTGGAGCTCTCTCCAAGCCGCCTGCATAAGTACATGGTAAGCCTGGTTCGCACCGGCTATATCGCCCAGGAGAACGGCAGTGGCTACATCCTCGGCAAGTCCAGCCTGACTCTGGGCGTTGCAGCCCTGAGCCGGATTGATCCAATCCAGTCAGCCTTTACCGCCATTGATGAGCTCAACCGCAGCAGCGACAAGACCGTGTCCGTTACGGTCTGGAACGGTCACGCTCCGTTGGTGATCAAATGGCTGGATGCCAGCCAGCCGGTAGCGGTCAACGTCCGTCTGGGCATGGAGCTATCACCCTTTTACTCGGTTTCAGGACGCATCTTTCTGGCCCACCTGCCTGAAGCCCGGCGCGACCAGATTCTGGACAGTTTTTATGCCAACCCACCTGCTCTGCCCCGCTATGCCGGCAAATCTCTGGACAGGGACGCATTTATCGAGCATCTGCAAAAGGTAAAGGACGAGAACCTCTGTTCGTTCTACGGGGACTTCCTGCCCGATATCAATGTGGTCGGCAGTGCCATCCACGACATCAACGGCAATATTTCGTCAGTGATCAGCCTGATGGGCCTCAACGGGGATACCGACGTGCGGCCCGGGAGTCGCTACAGCGAGATGGTGAAAGCCTGTGCGGCACAAGTTACCGGGGAGATCTGCGGGCGCAGTCAGCGAAACGAGCCCGGCGCCAGCTGAACAGACACCGGGCTTCCATTACCTGCGAGAGTGGAGCCCCTCAGCGCTGTCGCAGGGTTTCCGACGGCAGTTCACCGAACATCTTGCGGTACTCGGAAGAAAAACGCCCCAGGTGGGTAAAACCGTAGTCCAGTGCAATTTCGGTGACATTGCGAATAGCCGCGTTATGCTTCAGTTCTTCCCGCAAACTCTTCAGTTTTGACTGCTTGATAAACAGCTTGGGGGTCACGTTGAAGTACTTGGCAAAGAGGTTATACACAGTACGCACGCTGACGTTACCGACCTGCGCCAGTTCCTCAACACTCAAATCGTCACGGATGTGGGCTTCGATATAGGCCAACAGTACAGAAAAACTGCGATCATGAATCTGCAAGTCCAGACCGGACCGGGCATTACTGTCGAACTGCTGCAGCAGCTTTCGAATCAGGATATCACGGTATGGCAGCTGAAGATGACTGAGGTCCAGTTCAGTCTCGTTGGCTTCGAGCAGGAGTGCATCCAGCAGGCGCATGAAACCCAGTGACTGCTCCAGCTCGATGACTTTACGCTCAAATCGAACACCCGCTCTGGGTATCAGCCCCGTTTGTTCCAGACAAGTCTCGCGCACCAGCTCTTCGGGCACCTTGACGATGACCTTTTCACAGTCTGCCGAATAGGTCAGGTCGATTTTCTCCCCCGGGTTCATCATCAGAGCCTGGCCGCGCTGCAGCCGCACACGCTGATCAGGGAAGTGCCAGCGGCATTCCCCTTGCGTCACCACCTGAAAATGATAGATGCCTTGAAGATCAGGGCAGCGGACCTGAACATCATCGCCATAGCTGATGGATGACAGGCCAATACCGGCAAAATCGCGATAGCGAAGGCGTGATACCGGACGGCGGCTGCGGGTCAGGTCATTGAACTCGAGCCGGTGTTGCCCGACGTGGCGGTTCACATAAGCGGAAACCTCAAGCGGGTGGGCCTGATCAAAGATCACGGCATTACTGAGCACGTTGGTGAACATTGGCGGCACCGTTTTTTTGTAATTATTGTTAACGGATTCATTATAGGTAAACAGAAACCGGATGCAACGCCTGTTTTCTGATCAGATACTGCCCTCTGCCTGGGCCACCTTGTCCATCACGAATTCGATCAATGCTCGGGTTTTAACCGGCAGGTTCTCCCGGTGCGGATAAAGCATGTGCATGGTGCGGCCTTCCATTGACCACTCGGGCAACAGTTGAATCAGCTCACCCCGTGCCAGCTCTTTGGCTACCACATAGCGCGGCATGCAGCAGGCACCAAGCCCGCGTTTCACTGCATCCACCGCAAAACGAATCTCGTCCGTGCGCAGATGAGCGTGAGGCGTGAAGGTGATGGCATGCCCCTCCTGATCATGAAAACGCCAGAAAGCCGATCGCTTGAGCACCACCAGTGGCAGCTCTGAAAGCTCCTCTGGCCGTTTGGGACGAGGATAACGGTTGAGCAGATCGGGGGTCGCCACCACCACCATCTCCGTTTGCATCAGGGGGCGCGAGATCCAGTCATTCAGGGTTACCTTGCCCAGGCGAAAGGCGATATCAATGCTGTTTTTCACCAGGTCAACGTTCTCGTTGCTGAGAAACATTTCGACGCTGACACGTGGATTGATTTCCATGAACTCGAACACCCAGGGTTTGACGAAATGGTGCCCAAGGGTCAAGGGTGCAGTGATCTTGATATCACCGGAGAGTGACGACAGCTCCGAGTTGACGTCCTCCGAGCGCATCTCCAGTTCCGTCATGACCGGTGACAGGCTGCTGTAAAAACGCTGACCGGACTCGGTCAGACCGAATTTTTTCGAGCTGCGATGCACCAGCTTGTATCCGAGCTGCTGCTCGAAGGCCTGCAGGCGACGTGACAGGGTTGAGGTCGGAATGTCGAGATAACGAGCCGCGGACACCAGACTCCCCTTCTCGACCACCTTGATGAAATAGTACAGATCCTGATAGTTCATATTGTTATTCTCAAAAATGAAATCACGCCTTCCCGCGTATCCTGTAGATAAATATCCTCACCGGCCTATATTGGTCAACCATAACACAGCTATTTTCGGCAGCTGCGAACAGATCAAACCGTTCTTTTCTGTCCATGCTGCATAACGCTCAGGGCCTTCATGATGCCAGAAACAGAATCTATACCGTCGGCAGAAACAGCCGTCACCGTGGTCATCTCACGTCGGGTGATCAAGGGTCAGGAGGACCAGTTCGAGCAGTTAAGCAGCGAGATGACCTATCGTGCGTCGCGCTACCCGGGATATCTGGGGGCTGACCTTTTTCGTCCAGCGAGCCCCAACGACCCCGAATATCGCATCATCTTCAAATTTGCCGACGAGCCGTCACTTGCAGCCTGGCAAGCCTCCACTGAGCGAGCAGAAATTCTGGAGCAGATCGAGCCGCTGCTAGTCACACCCAGCAAAGTTGAAACGATGTCAGGGATCGTCAACTGGTTTACCCTGCCCGGCCACAACCCGGTCAAGCCACCACCCAAGGCCAGAATGACTTTCGTCAGCTGGCTGGCGCTTTACCCTACGGTTACGCTGATCTTTTTCCTGTTCGGTGACCTGCTGGCACAGATACCGCTGCTGCTGCGCACATTGATCGTGACCGCAGTGGTGATGGTCGCCATGTCCTACCTGCTGATGCCAAGATTTACCCGCTGGTTCGCTTTTTGGCTGTTCCCCAAACACGAACAGAATGAGCGCTGAACCCGGCCCTAAACTTCAGGAAGTCCCATGAGTTTGAAACTGACCGTCGTCGACCAATCCCCCGTGCAGGGCCTGCCCAGTGATACATCACCGGTTGCCATTACTGTCGATCTGGCACGTGCCTGTGACCGTCTGGGCTACCACCGTTACTGGGTGGCCGAACACCACAACAGCGTCAATTTTGCCGGCCCCTGCCCTGAGATTCTGATCGGCCATATCGCCAGCCAGACCGAGCGAATTCGTGTCGGCAGCGGCGGCGTCATGCTGACTCATTACAGCCCCTACAAGGTTGCAGAACAGTTCAGCATGTTGGAAACACTTTACCCCGGGCGTATTGATCTGGGCATTGGTCGCGCACCGGGTGGCGATGCGCTGGCGTCACATGCGCTGGCATACCCCGCGCAACCGGGACTGGAAGACTACGCCGAGCAGGCCTGGCTGCTGCAGCACTTTCTCCACGGCAGCCTGCCTGAGAACCACGCCTACAAGAGCCTGCAGGTGATGCCGGGCAAACCTGCCATTCCGCAAACCTGGATGCTCGGTTCAAGTGGTGGCAGTGCCGGTCTTGCCGGCCAGGTCGGCATGAAGATGTGTCTTGCCCTGTTCATCAGCCCGGACCCTGCGCCCCCCAGTGTCATCACCGAGTACAAGCAGGCATGGCAGAATGCCGGACACGAGGGAGCCCCTGAGGCTAGCATTGCCGTGGCCGCACTTTGCGCTGACAGCCGTGAGGAAGCGGCATACCTGGCGGCACCGGCGGTCTACTGGAAAGTAAAAGCGTTTCGACAGGGCATCCGCGAGGTGGTCAAGTCGCCCGATGAAGCCTTGCGACTCAAGGAACAGTTGAGCCCCTCTGACCAGGCATTCTTTGATGCGGTTCTGGATTCGATGATTCTTGGCAGCGCTGGCGAGTGCGCCGAGCAGATCGCTCAAGTAGCCGACCGTTATCAATCCGATGAGGTCGGTATCGTCACCGTGACCCATGATTATGCCCACCGCCTGCGCAGCTACGAGCGCCTGGCCGAGGTCTTGATCCGATAACGGCAAGCGCCCACTTCAGCCCGGGCCAGAACTCTCCCCCAGGGTCCGGGCACCCTCTTCTGCACCCAATGACACCGGCGCCTGTTGTTTACTGATCAGGCAGGCCTTGCGGACTTTTCATTTGTTCAGGGTGCCGCTATCCGTTTAAATCACACTTGCGCAGCGAGCAACATTGAACTGCGCCACCCTGCAGCTTTGCCCCGTTTCTCATTCAAGCCAATGGTTGATCATCAGCATGCATGTTTTTCAACAAAAGCCCCTGACACAGTGGCTGCAATCACACCCGCTTCTGAATCCGATCATCGCCCATCAGGAGCTGTGCTGGTTCAACCCCAAACTGCGCCAGTTTGCCGAGATCGTTGAGACCCTGCCGTTGGGCACGGCCGATATCCGGGACGCAGCCGACCGCTTACAGCGCTTCGCCCCCTATATCGTCCAGGCATTCCCGGACACAGCTGAAAACGGCGGCCTGATCGAATCACCATTGGTGAAAATACCCACTGTTCAGCAGGCGCTGGAAGCCCTGTATGGCCTGTCACTGCCGGGCTCGCTGATGCTCAAGTGTGACAGTCACCTGCCCATCTCCGGCTCAATCAAGGCGCGCGGCGGGATCTATGAAGTGCTCAAACATGCCGAAACTCTCGCCTTGGACGCCGGCCTGCTGTCACTTGACGATGATTACCGGGTGCTCGCCACCCCGGCCTGTCGGGATTTCTTTGCCGAACACAGTATCGTGGTCGGTTCCACCGGCAACCTGGGGCTCAGCATCGGCATCATGGGTGCCCAGCTGGGCTTCAAGGTCTGCGTGCACATGTCTGCAGACGCCCGCCAGTGGAAGAAGGACCTGCTCAAAAGCAAGGGAGTTATCGTCGTCGAACACCCGGATGACTACAGCAAGGCCGTGGAACAGGGCCGATTGGAGGCGCAGCAGACACCCCGCTGCCATTTCATCGATGACGAAAACTCTCAGGATCTCTTTCTCGGCTACAGCGTGGCGGCCCAGCGCCTGCAACAGCAACTGAACCAACAGGGCGTCATCGTCGATGCAGAACACCCGCTGTTCGTCTACCTGCCCTGCGGCGTCGGTGGCGGTCCCGGCGGCGTGGCCTTTGGCCTGAAACAGATTTTCGGTGATGACGTGCACTGTTTCTTTGCCGAGCCGACTCACTCCCCCTGCATGCTGGTGGGGATGTACACGGGACTGCATGATCAGGTCAGCGTGCAGGAACTGGGCATCGACAACAAAACCTGCGCCGATGGCCTGGCCGTGGGACGCCCTTCGGCTTTCGTCGGCCGGTTGATGACGCCCCTTCTGGACGGCATCTACACACTCGAAGACGATAGCCTGTATCGCCTGCTGGCATTGTTGAAGGACAGCGAAGATATAGCACTTGAACCCTCGGCGCTGGCTGGCTTACCCGGCATGGTCAAGTTGCTTTCTGAAGTAGGCCAGCCGTATCTGGTACAAAAAGGTCTGGCAGACAAACTGGATCAGGCGACCCATATCGCCTGGGCGACCGGTGGCAATATGGTGCCCGAGCAGGAGCGTTCAGATTACTATGCAACCGGGAAGGCACTGCTGTCAGCCCTGAAGGCCTAGTGCCATAAGGACAGCACGGCCACTCCACCGAAATACAGCACGAGCAGGATCACGCTCTCCAGGCCGATGTTCCCCGGCCCATGCCGTTGCCGATAGATCAGCCCCATCAGCAACACTCCGGTCATCAGCATGGCGTTGGCAAGCCAGAACTGCTCCGCACTTGAGATGGCGGCATAGATGGGGCCGTCTCGATAGGCAAAGTCCGAGGCGGCTACGAACAGGGTGTCGAAGGCATTGCCCCCGATAATGTCGCCAACCGCCAGGTTCAGCGCCCCCATTCGAACGGCCGTGATGGCAACCACCAGTTCGGGTATGGATGTCGAAACGGCCGTAAAAATCCCCCCGACAACCCCATGAGACAGCCCTGTTTTGGCTCCGAGAGGGACCGCCAACTCCGCAAGTGACCAGCCGGCCAATGCCACGACCATCGCATAACCAACAAAATGCAGCCATAACCGCCCAATCTGCAGACGGCCTCGAGAGCGACGGCCCACGGGTTCTGCCGGTGTATCTCGGGTCTTTCTCGGCAGCCACATCGGCATATCATGCGTTCTTGCCAACAAGTGAACGCCAAAAACATAAGCAGCAACCAGAATGAATGAAGCTGGATGGACCGAGAAAAGACTGGCACTCGGCAAGGAGAGTGCAAGTGCATGGATAGCCAACAAGGTCAGCAGGAAGGCCGACATGAACAGGTTCTCAGCGGATGCCGCCGCATGTTCCAGGTTCGCTCTGCGGTAAACGATATCCGCAAGAGCAAGAAATACGGTTTGCGCAGCGATCCCACCCAAGCCATTACTCACAGCCAGCTGCGCATAACCTTCTGCCGCCGCCGTGACAGATGTTGTTATTCCGGACAAGGAGGTTGATGCACCGATGAAGACGGCCCCCATAAGCGCTTGCCCCAGCCCTGTAGCCTGGGCGAGGTCTCGGGCGGTTTTGGTCATTTTGATACCCGCCACGCCAATGATGGCGGCGACCGCAGCGAAGGCGAGGATGATAAGCGCCAGTGGCCAATTATCCGGCCCATTCATGCTGGTACCTCACAATATTCTGCATGCAGACAGCGACCAGGAACCCAAGCCACAGGCTCCAGGCGACACCATCTGTCGAGCCATACTGATAACGAGTCTGTTCACTTCGTACCAGCAGACCTATGTTATTCATCAACAATAGCCTAAGGTTGGCCTCTGACACTCCCCCCAACCCAATCAAAACCCCGTGCCCTCATGAAGATCGGAAAAATCGCCAAGCAGACCGGCATACCTGTCGATACCATCCGCTATTACGAAAAAATGGGGCTTTTGCACGCCCCGCTGCGTAACAGCAACGGCTACCGCAGCTATAACAACTCTCACCTTGAACGGCTGCGCTTCATTCGGCGCTGCCGCAGCCTGGACATGTCCCAGGACGAGATACGCCAGCTGATTCACCTGAGTGAAACACAGGAAGCCGATTGCAGTGAGGTAGATGCACTGGTCGCTCATCACCTGCAACATGTCCGCGAGCGCCTGCAGGAGCTGGCCCAGCTCGAACAGACGCTGGTACAGCTTCAGACTGCCTGCGCATCAGGCAAAGCCATCAGGGAGTGCGGCATTCTGGCTGGGCTGCACACAGACCTGGAGCTACAGGATATTGAAGCTGGCAGCCATGTGCCCGGCATTCATGGGGCCAATCAGGACAAGCATTAAGTCATCGTCGACAGAGGTTGACTCTGTAGCAGCCACAGGGTTTTCAATGAAGCGATTCAACCCGCTTCAATAAAAGGAGACCTCATCATGGCATGCAGCTGTTCAGTTCCCGTTTCCAAAACACCCGCCCCAGGCTTTCGCAAGGCGCTCTGGCTTGCCCTTTGGGTGAACCTTGCGATGTTTCTGATCGAAGGCGTTGCCAGCCTGCAATCCGGCTCGGTCTCACTGCTCGCCGATGCGATCGACTTCTTCGGCGACAGTGTCAACTACATCCTCTCGCTGACTTTGCTGTCCATGGGCATGATCTGGCGGGGTTACGCTGCCCTGTTCAAGGGACTGACCATGGCCTTGTTCGGAGCCGCCGTTTGGGCACGAGGCCTCTGGACCCTGCAGACGGGCACCACGCCTGAAGCTATCACCATGGGCAGTGTCGGCCTGCTGGCACTGGTGGCTAATGTCAGCGTTGCACTCGCTCTGTTTCGATTCAGATCCGGCGATGCTGACATGCGCCCGGTCTGGCTGTGCAGCCGCAACGATGCGATCGGCAATATCGCCGTCATAATCGCGGCAGCGGGTGTATTCGGCACCGGCTCAGCCTGGCCTGATCTGATCGTCGCGGGAATGATGGGCGCGCTGGCGATAACCGCCGGTATCAGTGTGGTCCGTCATGCACGTGCGGATATTGTGACAGCCAGATCGGTAGCCCCCGCAACAACCAGCAAGCCTTCGGCATGATATCCGGGCTGTAGCCAGCGGCACAGGAGTCAGGCAGCAATAAGAAGAGCGCAAGGAGACGCTTGAAAGAAAACCGGCACATCCTGATGCGGATGTGCCGGTGTCAGGATCAGTCCTTCAAACGGGGATCGACCGCCGTCAGTTCGGCGGGCATCTTGTAGTGCTGGTGGCGGTTGAGGCGCATCTCCAGCAGACGGAAACAGCCGATCATCACCGCTGTGATGATCAGGTAGAGCACGCCCGCTGCGAGGAAAATTTCCAGCGGCGTATAGGTCCGGGCAATGATGGTGCGGGCAGCGCCGGTGATATCGAGCAGAGTAATGGTCGAGGCCAGCGAGCTGCTCTTGAGCATCAGGATCAGCTCATTGCCATAGGCCGGCAGCACGATACCGAAAGCGCGCGGCAGCACGATACGACGAACCTTCATCGCCTTGCTCATGCCAAAGGCATCGGCCGCTTCCAGCTCACCTTTGGGAATCGCATGGATAGCGCCACGAATCAGCTCGGCAGAATATGCCGCCGTGTTCAGCGTAAAGGCAATGATGGCGCACCAGTAGGGCTCACGCAGAACAGGCCAAAGCACGGACTCACGCACCGCTTCGAACTGGGACGCGCCGTAGTAGATCAGGAATATCTGCACCAGCAGCGGTGTACCGCGGAAGAAGAAGATATAACCGAACGGCAACGCACGCAGCCAGGGGTTATGCGACGCACGCATCAGCGCTAGCGGAACCGCCAGCAGCAAACCCAACAGACCGGACAGGAACACCAGCTCCAGCGTTACCCAGATGCCATCCACCAGACGTGGAAAGTACTCAACGATGACACTCCAGTCCCAGCTCATGCGGCTGCCCTCCTATCGGCCGGATTGGCTCGACGCTCAAGCCATGCGGTCATGCCCGTAGACAGTACGGTCAGCCCCAGATAGATCAGTGCCGCCGCCATGTAAAAGGTGAAAGGCTGGTTGGTAGAGCCGGTCGCCACATAGGCCTGACGCATCAGGTCGTTGAGACCCACGACGGATACCAGCGCGGTGTCCTTGAGCAGCACTTGAAACAGATTGCCCAACCCCGGCAGCGCCAGCCGCCAGACCTGCGGCAGGATAATGCGGAAAAAGGTTTTCAGCGGCGTCATGCCCAATGCCTGAGCCGACTCCCACTGCCCTTTGGGGATCGCCTGAATCGCGCCCCGGAACACCTCGGTGGAATAGGCACCAAACGCGATCGACAATGCCGCGACACCCGCTGCAAAGGCGCTGATTTCGATATAGTCGGTGTAACCGAACTGCTCGGCGATCGCCATCAGAATCATCGAACCACCGAAGTAGATGGTCAGCACCAGCAGCAGCTCAGGGATACCGCGAATCAGAGTGGTATAGAGAGTCGCCAGCGCACGCGCAGGCCAGAAACGGGACAGCTTAGCTGTCGCGCCGAGCAGTCCCAGAATCAGGCCAAAGACGAGACTGGTCAGTGCCAGCTTGACCGTCACCCAGGTGCCGGACAGCAGCAGATCACCAAAGCCGAGTAGATCCATTGATCAGAATATCCGCTTGCGGGGCCGACAACCGCCGACCCCGCGCTGTTATCAGTAGATGGAGAACGGGAAGTAACGCGCGTTGATTTCGGCGTAGGTGCCGTTTTCAACGATGGCCTTGATCGCCGCATTGAACTTCTCTTTCAGCGGATCACGCTTGCGAACCGCGATGGCGATTTCATCGTTGATATCGATGTCTGCACCCTTGAACTCAAAGTTCTCGCCATCTGCGCTGCGCAGCCAGTCATAGGCCGGGAACTTGTCGGAAAGCATGGCGTCCAGACGGCCATTGGCCATGTCCAGATAGGCTTCGCTCTGGGTACCGTAGAGCTTGACGTTAACCACGTCTGCCAGGTGATCTTCCAGATACTGTCCCGCACGGGTGGCGCGCTGAGCACCAACGGTCAACCCCTTGAGTCCAGCCTCGCTGGTATCCAGTTCCTTGCCCTTGGCTCCTACAAACGCCAGCACGTTGGAGTAGTAGCGGTCGGTAAAATCAACTACACGCTGGCGCTCCTTGGTCACGGACATGGACGCGATGATGGCGTCATATTTACGTCCCATCAGACCCGGAATGATACCGTCCCAGTCCTGTGCGACAATTTCACACTCAACCTTCATTTCCGCACAGAGTGCCCTGGCAATCTCAACGTCGAAACCGATCAGCTCACCCTGTTCGTTGATGGCATTAAAGGGAGCATAGGCACCTTCAGTGGCGATACGTACCTTGTCCTGAGCCATAGCCGCAGTGCTACCCAGTACAGTCAGGGCGCCAAGTGCAACAGTCTGCAGAATTTTTTTGATTTTCATAGCGTTATACCAGTTGAGTTTGTGGAGTTAGCCTGCCTTAAAAGACCCTTGTGAGGTCATTCAGGCGTGGCTGGCCATGAAGTCTCGCACTCGTTGTGAGCGCGGACGGTCAAAGACTTCTTCCGGAGTACCGGATTCCTCGATCTGTCCCTGATGCAGGAACACCACCTGACTGGACACCTCACGCGCAAAGCGCATCTCGTGGGTCACTATCAGCATAGTGCGGCCTTCCTCTGCCAGCGAGCGCATCACGGCCAACACTTCATTGACCAGCTCGGGGTCCAGAGCAGAGGTGGGTTCGTCAAACAGCAGCACCTGAGGATCCATCGCCAACGCACGGGCAATGGCCACTCGCTGCTGCTGCCCACCCGACAGGTTGGCCGGATAGGCGTCACGCTTGTTCAGCAGCCCGACGCGATCAAGCAGTTCCTCGGCACGGCTGATCGCCTGGTCGCGAGACTGCTTGAGCACCTGAGTAGGAGCCTCGATGATGTTCTCAATAATGGATTTATGTGGCCAGAGATTGAAGTTCTGGAACACGAAGCCGATACGCGAACGCATGCGTTCGAGCTGACGGATGTTGGCAGCGCGCAAGTCGCCGTCCTTGCCCGTCACCAGATTCAGTTCTTCGCCTGCAATCCTGATCTGTCCACGACTTGGACGTTCCAGCAGGTTGATGCATCGCAGCAGCGTACTCTTGCCGGAACCACTCGAGCCCAGAATCGAGATCACTTCACCATCACCGGCACTCAGGGATACCCCTTTGAGCACTTCCAGCGATCCGTAGGATTTATGAATATCGATTAATTCAAGGGCGGTATTTTTTTCGGTCATGGGTTCAACCCGATCGAACAAGCGACCATCAATAAAATTTAAACGCGCGATTGTACAACCAAAGTGCAACTTTCGTCATCTTTTGGTCTTTTCGACACTTTGTCGCCGGAGGTCGTGATTAAAATCCACTTCATGTATTAAGCATCGACATCCTGTCGGTCAGGCTTTGAGATTTTGTCCAAGGCCAGCTGCAACGACCTTTTAAATACCTGGCCACATTCGTCAGCTCACCAAAAGGAAATCGGCCGAGCCATCGCTGCTCACGACCGCCAGAACCAGGCAATATTCGATCAGGCTCAATCTCTTCGGTTCAGTTGTGCCGGGGAGAATGCCTCGAAGTATTTCACTTCCGCCTTGGTCATCATGACCCTCTTATGTCTGGTCGCAATCTCTTCTCCTGCGCGCCTACCGGCATTCTCGGCAGCTTCTCGGGTATCCCACAAAGAAAAGGAGCCGTACTCGGTTTCGTCCTCCGAGACCCCAAACACCACACTGACGAAGCCGTCCAGCGTTTGAAAGAACGCGTAGACTTCACCGGCAAAGGCTTCAATCTCGGGCCTGTTGTCGGGTGTAGACCTGAAGGTTAAATGACGTGCGTACATAGGACCTCCCTCGGTTATTGGGGGCCTTACCCAGTGTAGATGAAGAACGCCAGCAGCGATTCCGCTATTTCAGCATCCACAGCGCCAGCGACGGAAACAGCGCGACCAGCACAAGCGTCAGCACCTGAAGCGCGACAAAGGGCATCGCGCCCTTGTAGATTTCAACCATGCTGATATCCCGCGTGGCATTTCGAATATAGAACAGGGCCATGCCCACAGGAGGGGTCAGAAATGAGGTTTGCAGACAAAGCGCTATCAGAATCGCCACCCAAACGGGCTCGAAGCCAAACCCGGTCAGAATCGGCATGACCAGCGGTGCCACAATCAGGACGATTTCCATCCAGTCGAGAAAAAAACCCAACAGGAAAACCACCAGAATCACCAGTGCCAGTACCCCTTCGGGACTGAACGGCAAGGCATAGAGCGCATTTTCAATGACTTCGTCACCACCGTAACCGCGCAACACGACTGAGAAACAGGACGCACCAAAAATAAGGGCATACAGAAACGCCACCGTGCGTCCGGTTTGGTAGCAGACCTGGCGCAGGTCATGCCAGCTTAGCCGCCTGGCCGAAAAGGCCAACAGAGTCGCGCCGGCAGCACCGATTCCGGAGGCCTCTGTGGGTGATGCGATGCCTGCCAGAATCGAGCCCAGCACAGCGATGACCAGCAGTAAAGGCGCCAGCAGCGCCCCGGCCATGTCTCGTAACAGTTCCCAGAGGCTGCCGGTCTCCTCGGTCCTGTCCATTGCAGGCATCTCAGCAGGCCGCAGCAAGGCATATCCCAGCAGAAACACTATGAAACAGCCTGCCAGCAACAGCCCCGGCAGGATGGCGCCCATGAACAGGTCGCCCACTGGTATACGAAGCTGATCCCCCATCACCACCAGCATGATCGATGGCGGCACCAGAATGCCCAGGCAGCCTGTCGCGCCGACGGTACCGGCGCTGAGCCAACGCGCATATCCCGACTGCACCATTGTGGGCAAGGCGATGGTCGCCAGCAGCACCACGGAAGCCCCGATGATACCGGTGGAGGCCGCCAGTACCACACCGATCAGGACCACGGCGATCGCCAGTCCACCCGGAGCAGGCCCCAGCACCCGTCGCATCGCCAGAATCAACCGCTCGGCTATTCCTGAGCGGTCAAGCATGTAGCCCATGAAAATAAACATCGACATGGGGATCAGTGAATAGCTCGACAGGGTATCGAAAACACGGTTGGAGACGAATCCGATCATGCGCAACTCGGCCACTTCGGCAATTTCGAGTGGCTCCAGCACGCTGCCCAGTGCTGCAAACAGAACGCCGACCCCACCCAGCACAAATGCAACGGGGAATCCTGAAAACAGGATCAGCATGAAGGTGCCGAAAATCAGAAAGACAAAAAGGGCATCCATGGCAGCAACTCCTAGTGGGCGCGACGGCTTGCAAGACGAACGAGGCAGTTCAGCAGCAGCGCAATCCCCTGCAGCAACAGCAGCGTCATGCCGGCCGCCATGATCCCCTTAATGATGTAACGTGCCGGCAAGCCGGATGGCATCGGAGAGCCTTCCTTCAGCTCCCAGGAATAGGCCGCCAGCTTCCAGGCATGCCAGGTCACCAGTCCGGTGAAGGGCAGAAACAGCAGGACAAGCCCCAGCAGATTGACCCAGTCACGGCCGGAAGATGTCAGGCGGTTGTACAACAGGTCGACGCGCACATGCTCATCCGCCTGAAGTGCAAAGGCGAGACAGCACATCACCACGGTGGCATTGAGGTGCCACTGCAACTCCTCCAGCTCGATCAAGCCGATATCGAAGACGTAACGCAGAATAACGTTGACCAGAATGGTCAGCACCAGCAGCGGCAGGATCAGCGCCCCACTCTTGCCAATGATCACTGAAAGACGTTCAAGGCTTGCCGCCAAGGCTCGGATAGGCATGATCAACCTCCAAGACGATAACGGGGCGGGCAACCACCCGCCCCGTCAGGACTCAGTCGGATTTATGAGTGCTCCACAGGGACACTTTTTCACGGTAGGACTGCAATGAATCCCATACCCGCTTGAAGTCGGCATCGGCTGCCGCCTGCTCTGCCATCACCTCTTCGGTTGCCTGGCGGAACACCTGCATCACCTCTTCAGGGAAGGCCCGAACTTCAGTGCCTGCCGCCTTGAATTTGGCGATCGCTTCGGCGTTCGGAATGCTGGTAGACGTGATCGACCAGATATGGGTCTCGCGACAGGTATCTTCTATCAACCCACGCTGGGCTTCATCCATCGCATCCCATTTGCGCTTGTTGATGATCAGCTCATTAATGGCCGCGGGCTGATGCCAACCGGGCAGATAGTAGTACTTGGCCACCTTTTCAAAGCCCATGGCGGCGTCGATGGCTGGCATGGAAAACTCCGTCCCATCGATCACGCCACGCTCCAGATTGGGATAGATGTCACCGCCGCTGAGCAGAACAACCGAGGCTCCGGCCTTTTTCATCACCTCTCCAGCCAACCCTGCGAAGCGTATTTTCTTGCCCTTGAGGTCTTCAGCCGTATTGATCTCGAAGGTGTACCACCCCCCAGCCTCGGAGTCCATCAGGCCACAGGGCACGGGCACCACACCCTGTCTGGCATAGATTTCACGCCAGATATCCAGACCGCCACCATTGTAGAGCCAGCCGAGATAATCCATGGCATCCGGTCCAAAAGGGACACCGCCAAAGAGCTGCACGGCCGGGAAGCGACCCGCCACGTAAAGCGGCGAGGTATAGCCGGCATCAAGACTGCCCTGCTGTACCGCATCGAAGATCTGCAACGGCGGTACCAGCTTGCCCGCCGAGTAAAGCTTGACCTTGAGACTGCCTTCTCCCTTGGCATTGATCCGCTCGGCAAAGTGAGCGGCATTCTGACCACTGGCCGGCAGCGTCAGCGGCCAGGCACTCTGAACATCCATGGATACCCTGGCCGCCTGCGCCCCTGTTACGTAGAGGGCAGCCATGACCGCTACGCTTAGCACTCGCATCTTCTTCATGGTTTCTCTCCCTGATTGAAGCCCTGACTAACCTGCGAAACCTTTCTGCAACAGTTGAAGGCTTTCTTTGAGTACCTGCTGTTGATCTGTACTCAGGCAGGACATGGCCTGCTTTTCATGCTCGATGGCCTTATCCAACAGCTGAGTCGCCAGTTGCTGTCCCTTGTCGGTCAAAGCGAAGCCCTGGTCGGTTACCTGCAGCAAGCCCTTGTCCTGCAGCCATTCCCCGGTATCTGCCAATTCCTTCATCGGCTGGGACACGAAGCGGCTGATTTGCTCCTGCGCCATCGGCTGGCCATCTGCCAGTAGCGTGAGCACTCGCCACTCCTCGGCGGTAACACCGTAATGGCTGAGCTGCGGATAAAAATCCGCTGCGTAGGCATTGAGTGTCTGGCGCAGCTGATACAGCAGGTAATCCCCCAGGAAACCACGTGCTTCCAGTGACTCCGTCGGTGCCTGCATCGCCGGATGGCTCTCAGGTACGGCGTAGCGGCCGTTATGGAACACCAGCGAGCTGACATTGTCTTCGTAGTGGTATTCAGTGACCTCTCCGACGATGATGAAGTGGTCGCCGCCTTCGTACACTTCCCAGGTCTTGCAGGCAAACCAGGCAGCCGTGTCAGGCAGCAAGGGTGCGCCATTGGAGCAATCGGTAGTCTTCACTCCAGCAAACTTGTCTTCGCCACGACGGGCAAAACCGTTTGACAGCTCGACCTGGTCATTACGCAGCACATTGATGGCAAAGCCGTTGCCCTTGGTAAAGGCGTCCAGGCTCCAGGCCCCCTTGTCGATACTCCAGAGCACCAGCGCCGGCTCAATCGACAGGGTGTTAAAGCTACTGGCCGTCATGCCGATCGGGTTACCCTCGGCATCTCGGGTGGTAATGACAGTTACGCCGGTCGGGAACTTGCCCAGCGCCCGACGAAAATCTTTGGGATCAAATGACATACGCTCTCTCCAGCATCAGGTCAGGGCGGTCAGGAAGCGCTCGTTGAGCTGGCGGTCATGATAGAAAATCGCCTTGCCCAGCTTGTCCGCATCCCAGGTAATCGGTTCGTGGTCAGGGTAGAAATAGTCACCGCCACAGAACACTTCGTTACGGTTGCCGGACGGATCAAAGAAATAGATGGTCTGGCCGTGGGTGATACCGTGACGGGTCGGGCCGATATCGATCGAGGTATCGGTCATCGAAATCAGGTCGCCCGCGCGCAACACATCTTCCCAGGTCTCCAGGAAGAAGGAGGCGTGGTGAAACTTGCCCGACTCAGGGTGATCGATGAAGGCGATATCGTGGGCCTTCATGCTGGTGGTCAGGAACTGTGCCACCCGCTTGCCATCCGGCGTCATCACCTGCTCACAGAGATCAAAGCCCAGCACCTCGCGAAACAGGTCATAGGTCTGATCCAGATTCGGGCCATACAACAGGCAGTGATCGAAACGCTGCGCCTTCATGCCCTTGAGGTCACGCGGCCAGGCTTCCGGGTTGTGATTACCGACGCCATAGCGGCCGGTCTGCTCCTTGGTGGCAAACAGCTCGAACTGGTGGCCTGTCGGTGCCTGGAAACGGATACGGCGACCACAATCCTTGAGCTCGCCTGCAGGAATTTCGTCAACCTCAACACCGTAGTCGGTCAACGCTCGCTGCAGTTCATCAAGGGTGGCTTCGTTGAGACACTTGAAGCCCATGAAATCCATACCCGGCTGGTCAGCCTCAACCAGCACAACGGAATACTTGTCCACTTCGGTCCAGCCTTTAAGGTAGACACGGCCCTGATCGTCTCGGTCCATTTCGATCAGGCCCAGCAGGTCCACGTAGTGCTGGAGCGCTTCATCCAGATCCAGTACGCGGATCTGTACGTGTCCTGGACGCATTACACCTTTCTTCATTGGGTTACCTCATCATTATTCTTATAGGTTGTCGCTTGAGTCCTAGCCCACTGCATTCGGCAGCATCAGGGACAGGGACGGAATGGTGATAATCAGCACCAGACGCACGATGTCAGCCAGCCAGAATGGCGTCACACCGCGGAAGATGGTGGACAGTTTTACATCAGGCACCACTCCGCGAAGCACAAAGACGTTCATGCCAACCGGTGGTGTGATCAGACTGATTTCCGTTACCACCACGACCAGAATGCCAAACCAGATCAGGTCGAAGCCCATCGCTTCCACCATCGGATAGAACACGGGTACGGTCAGCAGAATCATCGACATGCTTTCCAGCACGCAGCCGAGCAGCAGATACACGCCCACCAGAATCAGGATGACCATGAAAGGGCTGAAGCCGGACTCGGTCACCCAGTCCTTCAGCATCATCGGCATGCCGGTCAGGTTGATGAAGTTGGAGAAGATCACCGCGCCAATGACCAGGAAGAACAGCATCGCGGTTGTGCGTGCGGCATTGGTCAACGAACGCTGGAACATCTTGAAACTCAGCTTGCCGCTGAACAGTGCAATCAGGAACGCTCCCGAAGCACCGATACCCGCCGCTTCGGTGGGGGTGAAGATACCGGCATAGATACCGCCCATGACGATGATGAAGATCAGGTTGATCCCCCAGACGCCTTTCATCGAGATCAGGCGCTCTTTCCAGGTCGAACGTTTGCCGGCCGGCCCAATCTCGGGCTTCAGGCGGACTGCAAAGACCACCGCCAGCATGTACAGGATGACACCGATCAGCCCCGGGATCAGACCAGCAATGAACAGCTTGCCGATATCGCTTTCGGTCATCAGACCGTAGATCACCAGAATGACGCTGGGCGGAATCAGAATACCCAGTGTGCCACCGGCCGCAATGGCACCCGTGGCCAGGCTGTCGGCATACTTGTATTCACGCATGGAGGGCATCGCCACCTTGGACATGGTGGCAGCCGTTGCCATGGAGCTGCCGCATACAGCGGAAAATGCACCGCAGGAGACTACGGTTGCCAGTGCCAGACCACCCTTGAAGTGTCCCAGGAAGGCGTTGGCAGCACGGTAAAGTTCCTTGGACATCCCCGATTCCGTAATCAGGTTACCCATCAGCAGGAACAGTGGAACCACCGACAGGCCATAGGCCAGACCGGTATCGAACGCAGTGGATGCGATCATGTTTAGCGCGGTATCCCAGCCACGCGGATTGCCATAGGTCAGTTGCTGGACCAGTGCGAAACCGACCACACCAACAACCCCCATCGCAATCCCCAGCGGCACCCGGGCCAATATCAGCACCATCAGTGCCGCAAAGCCGATCAGACTTGCCTCCATTACTGCTCTCCTCTCGAGGTCTTGCCGTTTCGGTCAAACAGCAGCTTGATGAACAGGATCAGGGTGGACACCGAAGCGGTGACCGCCATCAGAAAGGCGAGCCAGGCATAGGGGATCTGGAGCACCGCCGTTGTATCTTCATATCGCAGCACCTTGAAGGCGTGCTCCCAGAGCATCCAGGAGAAAATGCCGAATGCCAGCACGTTGATCAGACCGACCAACCAGTACTGCACCGCACGGACCCGGTCACTCAGTGCCGAGTCGAGGATGTCCACAGCGATGTGGCCACCCTCAGCGGTAATCAGCGGCAATCCCAGAAAGATCACCGCTGCCAGCATCAACTCCGTCACCTCAAAGGCACCGGTCACCGGAGCCGAGAACAGGTAACGCCCCATGACATCCACCAGGGTCAGCGCCATCATCAAAAACATGACGAGAGCAGCTGTTCCATTCAGCAGCGTCTTGAGCACTCCCTCTCCACGATCCAGCCAACCATTGCTCTGTGTGCGAGTTGAGTTCATCGTTTACCCTCAGCGTGTTTGCGCCACAGCCTGCTCTTGGCTCAGCTTGCGGAACGCTTCCAGTGCCGCCTTGCCATCAACACCCAGCTCTGCAGCTGTTTTCAGCCACTCGGCTTCCATCGGTGCGCTGGCGTTGCGGATTTCGGTCAGGAAAGCTTCATTGGCGGTGACCACTTCATTGCCATTGGCCTTGATTGCTTCCAGACCCTTGGCATCCTGGGTATCCCACATCTGGCCAGCCAGACGAGCGAAGGCCTCACCGGAGACAGACTCGATCGCCTTCTGGTCCTCTTCAGGCAGATCCGCGAAACGGTCGCGGTTCATGACCAGGAAGAAGCTGAAGTTGTACAGACCACCCGGCACCAGTGTGGTGTGTGTAGTCTTGTCCTGAATGTTGAAAGCCGGTACAGACTCCAGCGGGAACAGGGTGCCATCGGCAACGCCACTGGACACCAGCTCATAGGTGCTGGAAGAAGGCTTCTGCAGCGTCACGGCACCCAGCTCGGTGGCGATGTCGTTCATGATGCCGCCACCGACACGCAGTTTCAGACCTTCGAGGTCAGAAGAAGCATTAACAGTGCGCTTGCTGTTGTGGATGTGGCCCGGACCGTGGGTGAACAGACCCAGCAGTTTGACGTCCTTGTGTTCGCCAGCCTGTTTCAGATAGTCGTTGTAGACATTCCAGTAGGCCACTGAAGTGCCCACGGCGCTGTTACCGCCGAACGGAAACTCAACCATTTTGTAGAGCTTGAAGCGGCCAGGCGTGTAGCCGTGCGCGCTGTAGGTGATATCGGCCTGACCTTCACGGGCGATATCATAATGAACCTTGGGGTGACCCAGCGCTGAAGGCAGCATGATGATCTTCACGCGCCCTTCGGTCGCTTCTTCGACACTTTCAGCCCAGGGCTTCATGACGTCCTTGACCAACGGGTGGCCGGACGGCAGCCAGGATGACATGGTCAGTCGCGTTTCAGCATTAGCCGTAGTAGCGGTGGTTGCCAGAAGTGCAAGAGTTGCAGATGCTGCAACACGGAGAATCGTTTTCATTGTTATCACTCCCCTATGGGTTTTGTTTCCGGTTAAACCGGTTTTTGCCGAGACTGGGTCACGACATGGGTTCATCAAATGGCTAAATATCCACAACCAGTCGGCTGCTCTTCGCTCTGGAGCAACAAAGCGCGATCTGGTCGTTATCCTCTTTCTCCTCATCGGTCAGGAAATGGTCACGGTGATCAGGAGTTCCCTCAATCACATCGCAGATGCAGGTGCCGCATACGCCCTCTTCGCAGGACATCTGAACCTTTACACCCGCCGCTTTCAGCGCGGTGGCGATGCTTTCGTTGGGTCCTACCTGAACGGTGACATCACTGGCTTCGGCGTACACCTCGAACGCCTCGCCACTGATGTCGACGTCGGCACTGAAGTATTCGAAATGGATCTGCTTCTCCGGCAAACCTGCCGCCTTGCCCTGCGCAATGACCCAATCCATGAAGCCGCTTGGGCCACAGACATACAGGTGTGATTCCGGGCGTGCTTCGGCCAGCGCCTTGGGATCGATACGACTCTCTTCGCCGGCATCATCGAAATGCAGCACCAGACGGTCGCCGAATTCGCGCTTAAGCTCATCCAGAAACGCCGCCTTGCTTTCACTGCGGCTGCAGTAGTGCAGTTCGAAAGACTTGTCGGCCGCCTTCAGCGCATAGGCCATGGCAATCATCGGCGTGATGCCGATACCACCGCCGATCAGCAGGCTGTGTTCCGCATCCATCTCCAGTGGGAAATGATTGCGCGGTGCGCTGACCTGAACCTGGGCACCGGCCTGCAATTCGGCATGGATCTGTCGTGAACCTCCGCGAGAATTGGGGTCGTTGAGAATGCCCAGACGATAGGTTGTTTCACCCGGCGCGTTGCTCAGGGAATACTGTCGGATCAGCTCAGGGGCCACCACCACATCGATGTGGGCACCGGCCTCAAAGGCCGGCAGCACGCTGCCGTCAGCCGCCGCCAGTTCAAACACCGCAATTTCGTCGGTCTGGTCATCGCGACGGGTTACCGTCACGTTGATAAGTGTGTTATCGATACTGCTAGTCATAGGTCTTGCCTCAGCGCATGAACAAGCCGCCGTTGATATCCAGAGTTGTACCGGTGGTGAAATAGGCCTCGGGACGTGCCAGCTGCACCACCATGTCGCCGATGAAATCGGCATCGCCCAGTTGCCCAACCGGGATGGCGCCCAGCAATGCGGGCAGCCGTTCTTCGGGCACCAGCGCTTTTACCATCGGTGAGTCGATCGGACCGGGAGCGACGGCATTCACCGTCACGCCACGGGCGGCAAGCTCCTTGGCAAACACCTTGGTCAGCGTCAGGATGCCGCCCTTGGAAGCAGCATAGTGAGCACCGGTCGAGGTGCCGCCGTTCTGTCCGGCCAGGGAGGACATATTGATAATGCGCCCGTAGCCCTGATCAGCCATGTAGCGTCCCATCACCTGACACCCCACGAAGGTGCCGCCCAGGTTGATGTTGACGATGTCGTTGAACTCTTCAGCCGAAATCTCCATGACCGGAGTCGCACGGGTCACGGCCGCATTGTTCACCAGCACATGGAGGGCACCCCAGCGGTTCAGGACCTGATCCAGTGCCGACTCAAAATCGCTTTTCAGCGCCACATTGAGGGTGACGGCCATAGCCGTTTCGCCACTGGCATCCAGCGCATCGGCCGCCTGCTGTGCCGCTTCGGCATTGATATCGCTGAGCACCACCCGGTAGCCGGCGTCATGAAGACGCCGGGCGATGTGGTTGCCCAGGCCCTGGGCGGCACCGGTGACCAGTGCCACCTGAGACTGTGCGGGTGTCGACATGACGGCCTCCTTAGAAGATGAAGCTGACAGTGCGCAGGAAGCCGTCAGCGTGCAGCAGCTTGACGACTTTCTGTTCCAGCTTGAAGCCATCAGAGGTCGGCTTCAGGGTGTATTCCACGTTGGCCGGATAGGTCACCAGCTTGCCGTGACGCAGCTCGTTCAGGGTCATGGCGCAACGCGCAATCACAACGTCATCACCGGCTTCCAGCACGCGCACTCGTGACATCATGCGAACAGTGTTACCCACGGACAGCGCCGAAACGGATTCTCCGTTTTCCAGTCGGGCGACACGCATGCGACGCATGTCGGCATCGTCCAGCGCCAGGTTCAGCGTGTTCAGGTAATCGGTCTCATTCAGGTCCGCCGGCACGATGTAGAGACCGGAATCGGTCCACAGCGACAGCCATTCCTGATAGCCCTTGTGATCCAGCAGGTCCGCTTCATAACCGATGAATTCGGTTACCTGTGCCAGCAGTTCAGTATTGGATTTCATCGCTTATTTCTCCTCTCCGGCGGCCATCATCTTCTTGTACTGGCGGTAGGCACCGCGCATGCCGGTTTCGGAGCACACCGCACCGGCCACATTGCCATCCTTGGATTCATGCAGGTTGTTCATCCCGCGGTTCACCAGAATCCAGCCGTCGGTGCCAGCCATGGCGCCCTTCTGAACACGCTCCCAGGCTTCGCCATCATCCGGAGTACCGAAGCCCATCGGGCCCTGGAAGTGCTCATGCAGACGCATGCGCTTGCGGTTGAACGCAGTGGGCGCACCTTCACCACCCAGTGCCACGTGCTGAATCTCGGTTTCGCCGACGCTGACCGGACGCAGTACACGGAAGAACGCCATCGAGCAGGACACATTCGGGAACAGGTTCAGGTTGAAACCGGTGCCATGTGCAGCGCGCACCAGCTTCTTGACCTCATCTTCAGACTTGCCCTCATCGCGCAGCGCCTGAGCAAGAGAAGCAAAGCGCTCCGGAATCGGCTGATCCAGGTCTTCTTCCAGGTCGACCAGCTGCGGAATCATCACCATCACGCTGTGGCCATTGCCCAGGTCTTCGACAAAGCCTTCACCATCAAGGAAGTCGAAAATGTCGGCGGTCGCCTCATCCAGCGAGCTCACAAACGACTTGTGCACGATCGGGAAGTGATAGGCATCGGTGGTGTTTTCCAGCTGGATCTTCCAGTTGCCCGGGAAGTTGAAGCGATGTTCGCCCAGCACCTTCACCGGATAGCCGCCACCCTGCTTCATGAACAGATCGATCCACTTCTTGGCTCCGCCCAGGAAATCTTCCAGCGGCTCGATACCGTCATTGAACGTGGCGAACACCATGCCCTGATAGGTTTCGACACGCAGGCTTTCCAGCGGCATATCGTTCTTGTCGAAGACACCGTCATACTCTTCCGGCTTCGGCAGTGCACGCAGACTGCCGTCCAGGCCATAGCCCCAACCGTGGTAAGGACAGGTGAACGCCTTGGTCTTGCCCTTGCGCGCCTCACATACCGTGGCACCACGGTGACGGCAGCGGTTCTGCAACACGTGCAGGTTCATCTTGCGGTCACGGCTGAGAATGACCGGCTGACGACCGATGTAAGCCGTCTTGAAGCTGCCGGCCTCCGGCACTTCGCTTTCATGACCAACAAAGACCCAGGTGTTGTTGAACACCTTGTCCAGTTCTTCTTCAAAGATCTCCGGGTTGGAGTAGAGGTCCTTGTGTACACGACCCTCTTCTACCATCTCAGCCGCTTTCAGGCTGATATTCTGCATTTCGATCAGTTCACTCATGGTCTTTTTCTCTTTATCAGGCTCGCTCGACGGTTTCTGCCGCCGTGCGCTTATTCTTCAGGTACCGGCAGTGGCTTTGGGTTGTCCCAGGGAGTCTCCACTGGGCGGTTGAAGCGACTGGTGGTACAGAAATGAGCGATCTTCCAGCGCTCGTCTTCCTTGCGAAAACGTACATTGAGCAGCGCACTGCTGAGCTGTGAGCGACCGTCCGTGAAGGTTGCGGTCTGCAGCAGCACCCAGGTCCCCTCGGCTTCGGTTTCGCTCAGCACCTTCACCTTTTCGGAGGTCAGAAAGTGCACGTTAAGTGCGAAATGTGCCGGCGGCTGGGTGTACTTCTCAAACATCGCCCTGACCGCTTCACGCCCTTCTCGACGACCAAAGGTCGCGGCATAACGCTTGCCTTTCCCTTCCCAGACGGCGTCTTCGGTAAACAGGGCCATCAGCGGATCCAGGTCGAACCCTTCATCCAGGTAGTCGCACAGCTGCATGTATTCATGCAGGCAGGCACTGACGTCACGGGCGGCTTCCAGGGCAGTGACTCGCTGACGCAGCTGCTCCAGTTCGGTCATTCGCTTGTCCTCAGGCACGCTGAACAATCAGTTCGCGGCCGATTCGCGCTTCAACCTTGGCATAGCGCCACAGCTTGTAGGGGCCCTTGCCGACTTCAGTGCTGCGGAACAGGTTGCAGCAGGCCACCACGGTGTCGTAATCCTGCACGTCTGCCAGCAGGTAAGTGGTCCAGGGATAGCCACTGGAGGGACCGACCATGCTCTGGTCATCATCCATGTTGCCGATCACCTCAACGCCATCCATGTCATGGATGCCATTCCACATTTCACCGAAAGCCGCCCATACATCGAGCTGCTCATCACGGGGCGCATCCATGAAGTTCTGGTTGATGCCCATGCAAAAAAGTACGCGCAGGGGTTTCTTGTCACTCATGGTGTGTCTCCTTGTTATTGTTCAGTTACAGGTAACCCGGCAACGGGTCGTGGCCAAAGAACATGGCACCGGCATTTTTAAGGGTGACCGCGCCCATGAAGGCATGCTGTGTCGCCATCATGGAGTCACGCAGAATGCGGGACAGCGGATGATCGTTGTAGGTGCTGGTCATACCGGCCACCTGATAGGCGATGCGGATGGCTTCAGCACATTCATGGGTCAGGTTGGTGGTCGCAAGGCGGACCAGATTGATCTGCTCACGCGAGGGTGTTCCGCCTGCCTGAATACTGTTCCATGCTTCTTCGGTTGCTTCGTAGAAGAAGGCACGAGAAGCACGAACCTTGGCTTCAGCCTTGGCGATTTCGATCTGGACATATTCACGCTCACCCAGATTCGGCGCGCCCGTGACAGACTTGCGGCCTGCGGCCATACCCTGAACCACATCCAGCGCTTCACGTGCCAGACCGGCAGTGGTCACGGACAGTACCTGAGCTGCGAAGGCCAGCGAGGGATAGCGGAAGAAATCAGAATCGATATTGGGCTTGCCGCCGCGCACGAAGGTCCACTCCTCCGGCACGAACACCTCTTCCACAACCAGATCGTGACTGCCGGTGGCGACCATGCCGATCACATCCCAATTGGGCTCGATCTTGACCTGGCTGGCAGGCATCACCGCCATCCGCGGCAACGGCTCGCCACCTTCAGGCTGAATGCCAACGCCGATCAGGGAGGCCCCCATGCAGCCACTACCAAACTTCCAGCGACCGCTGACAATGTAACCACCATCCACTTTTTTCGCGGGCTGGGTCGGAAAGATACCGCCGGCAAACACGATGTTCGGGGTCTCTGACCACACCTTGTCGATGGTTTCCGGCGGCAATGCTGCCAGATAGGCGGGATTCATACCGAAGCTGGCAACCCAGCCGGCCGACCCATCGGCAGCGGCCATCGCTTCGACCATCTGCAGAAATTCCATCGGGGTGCGCTCATCGCCTCCCAATGCCTTGGGGACCATTGCACGGTAAACACCGACATCCTTGAAGGACTCAATGATGTCCTGAGAGATGTACTTCTGATCTTCGAATTCCTGCCGGCGCTCACGCACCTCGTTCAGCAGGGCATCGAATACCGCTTCCCCACCCCAAAGGGATTTATCAATCTGATAACCAGGCATATCGCTCGGCTCCCGTATTTGTTGTCTTTATTGTTAGGCGGCCACGCAACCGCCTGAGGCCATCCGGCCAAGAACTCCCTGCGGTTCCAGGCAATTTTGGCGACTGCCATTTGCCTCGATAGCTGCACAAAGAATTTCACCTATCACTTGATTCGTCAACTAATTGGATGACACAAATCTAACCCATCAGGCCGCTCAAACACTGATAAGTCGACAAAAGCAAAGCGCATGCCAAAAAGAAAAAAATCGCCAAAATAACGATTAAAGAGTCACAAAAATCAACAAAAACAGCAAAAAACCGATAACAAAACCTTCACATGATTAAACTCGAAATACAAGAAAAACCATTTTTGATATGTATAGATCCCAAAAACGGATGACAATGAAGCTCGAAAATGGAGCAAAAACAAGAAAACGCACCAAAAAATTTCACTGCATTTCAAATCAGGATATACTTTCTAAATCAACTATTATCGACACCCGCGTTTCCAGTGTCCGATCCGGAGAGTCTTTTTCTCGATGAGCAATAAACGCAAAGCCGACATGTACGACCCGCTAAGCGATAACTTCAAACGACGGGAGTTTCCGTTTTACTGGGTTGCCCAGCTCAATGCGCGCTACACCCAGGAGATGGAGCGCCTGTTGAAAAAGGTCGATATGGATGTACCGCGCTGGCGTATCATCATGATTCTCAAGGAACACTCGGAACTGAGTATTTCGGAAATCGCCGATCACGCCGTCGCCAAACTGCCGACCACCACCAAGATTCTTTACCGGATGCGGGATGAAGGTCTGGTCATATTGAAGACCTCCCCCGAGGATGGGCGGGTAACGCTGGTTTCACTGACAGACAAGGGCCTGGATCGTTTGGAAGAAATTCGCGGCTCTGTCAGCCAGCTGTTCAAACGCAGTTTCAAGGGACTGACCTCTGCTCAAATCAGCCGTGCAAACACCCTGCTGGCCAAAATCTACGACAATCTGGTTCAGGGTGCCGACTGGAACTGAAGCGCCATAAAAAAGCCCGGGACGTTGCCCGGGCCAAAAGAGCTGATGAGAGGGGAACTCCGGATCAGTTACCGGAGGCGCGCATGTTCTGCACGCTGAACTTGTCCACCGGGCTCATTTCAGGATCCACGATCCCCTTGAACTGACCGGTAGTGCAGTGGTTGGCCTGAATATCGATCATGGTGAAAGCATCATCGATCGATACACCGGTACCCTTGTTCACCGGCAGGTGATGATCCGGATGCGCCTGGCCGATCACCCAGTTCTTCCACATGTCACCCTTGCGGTCATACACCACGGTACGCGGAATCGTGAACGTCTGAGCGTCCATGAAATGGGTACGCTTGCTGATCGGGTGGTTTTCGTCGACAGGTACGGAGTCAACTTCGTACACCTTACGCAGCTGCCAGGTGATGTTCGGGAAACAGCCACCCTTGCCGCCGAAAGCCACAACCTGATAGCCGTCATCGTCCTGATGAGTCTCGGCGTCCAGCGCAAGCTCGTTATGGTTGAAGAACGGCATCAGCATGTAGCGCGTGCCCTGGTAGTTCCACTTCATGTCACTGATGCGACCGTTGTAGCCCTCAAAGTCCTCGATCATGACGTCTGTCCCGAGGAAGGCATCAGTAGTCTGACCAGAAGACAGGCGACGCACTCGACGCTGGAAGCCCAGATACAGGTAGGCGTTGTCGACCTTGGTGTCATCCTCGAAGCGGTGGATCAACAGCTGGGTGTTCTTCACATCGAACGGTTCCAGTACCTGTGCGTAGATACCGCGGAAGAGCTCGGACGGGTTGGGCTCGATCTTCGGATAAGGCTCCTGGGATGTACGGTGAGTAAAGTTCAGGAAGTGGAAGTTGAACTTCAGCACACGCTCCTTCTTACCGCTTTCCATGTCACGCATGGTCCAGTAGAACGGCGCGATGGCAGCGGAGTCCCCCCAGTTGTAACCATACTTGTAGTTCCAGGCCAGTTTCTCACCCGCACGCGGGTCATCAGTGGAAGGCTCAGCCGGGAAAGGACGGCCGGCAACTGTCGGTGAGATCTCACCGTGACCGGCACCCAGTGCTACATCACCGGAGTACTTGCGGGTAGCCTCCACATAGCTCGGATGAAGATCGAAAGAGGTCGTTGCCCCCACCTTGATCTCGGTATCACCGTTCTTGATAAACCGGTACATGCCCGGGTCCAGCACGTCCTTGAACTGTTCGACATTACCCTGGTTGATGGTCATGCCTGCCTGAAGCCCTTCGAAAGTGGGCGCGCCATTTGCGTAAGGGTAAAAAGATTGCTGAATGATCTCTTCGGATACATCAGCCGCCTGAGCACCGGTCGCCACTGTCATGGCGATCGCGGCGGAGAGCAGTGTTTTCTTCAACATAATTCTTTTCCTTATTATCGAGTCCGTTGATCAGAAGCTGTATCGCACGGTCAGCTGAATTTCATCTTCTTCGTTGGCGACACCGATCGGGCCGTTGGTAAAGCGGGCCAGAGGTTCAAACTGAGCTGAGGAATCACCGAAAGCCGAAGCCACGCTCCACGGGAAGGTTTCATTGCCGCCGGTCTTGAAGTTCAGGCCGAGGTTAAACATCCAGTGGTTGTCCGGCGTCCAGGACACACTGGGCGCATAGACCGTGGACTTGGCCGCAAAGTCATGAGCAACGATGACCTGCGGGCTCAGGCGGTTGTTCATGTAGAAGCCCTTGAACAGCACGGTGGCGATCCAGTTATCCTCGTCATTCGGCATATCCGCCTCATGATCCAGGATGTGCTCACCGAACAGCTGCGTGGACAGCAGGAAGGCACTGCGGGTGCCCAGTTCCGGAATGATGATGTTCTTATCAAACCCGATTACGTACCGAAGCATGTCGGTTTCCTTGTGACCGTTGGTATCACGCGGCATCTCTTCGCCTTCGGTGTACGCCATTTCCAGACGCCAAACGGCATCCATATCCATGGAGTAGTAATCGATAGAACCACCAACCAGGTTAACCCGCGGGAACTTGATATCGAAAACGCCATCTGCAGCAGGTACAGGAGCACCCGGCGCCAGAGGACGGAAGTGCAGTGACGGCAACTGCTGGCGGTAAGTCAAAGCATTTACAGAGAAGGTTGCATCACCATAAACCCCTTCCCACTTCATGCCTAACTGTGTATTGGCGAGACTCCAGTTTGGTTCCTCGACATCATGAATGATGGGTACCGGCTGACTATAGGGGCCACCAGGGATCAGCTGAAGGTTGGCTGAAGAAGAGAAGAAACAGCCCGCATCCAGAATACGGTAGGACTGACCACAGGTACCCAGATTATTGGGACGGAACTTGTCGAAGTTCCACACCAGCGACAGGTTGGAATCGTCAAAAACACTGTTGGGCCCCATGCGCCACTCGGCCGTCAGCATCCACTGCGGAATACGGATATCCTCGAGCTCGTCATAGATATTGTGGCGAGAGTAATCCACCGGGTTGATCACATCCAGCACGCGGAACAGGTCGGTCTTGCCCCATACCACCTGCTGCTTGCCCAGTCTCACCGAGAGAATATCGCCGTTGTTCAGCTCCTTGTCGGCGCTGACGTATAGCTCACGAATGAAGTCCAGCTTGTCGTTGAATTCCGGGAACCTGGCATCGTTTTCATCATGATCCATGTAGCCGTCCAGGTTGCCACACAGAGTTGGATCATTCTCACACGGAAAGGAGACACCGGGTGTCAGGATTGCGGTGGAAGTATCCTGACCATGCCAGTTTTGGCCAAGGTAGGCATGCTGTGCATCCTTGCCAAACTCGTCGTCATTCAGGTCATACACACCGTCATAGGTGCCACGCAAAACGCCGTTCAGTTTCAGTGAGCGGAAAGTATCGGACTCGAAACGAGTTTCAAATTCCCCCTGCGCAGTGTTACGGAACTTGGAAATGCCGACGCCATCACGGTAGTAAGTGGCATTCTCGACAAAACCGGCCCAGGTGGTTTCGGCGGCTGCAGCCGGCAGGGCAATTCCTGTGCCCAAAGCTGCTGCTACGCCCAGAGCGAGATGAGAAAATGTCGTTGTTATTGTTTTCGACATGGGTGTTGGCCTCTTATGGTTTAAGCCTTGGTTGTCATGACAAGGGAAGCCGGAACTTCCTTTTCCTGTGGAGAGACTTCGCCTGCCCCCTCCACTGTCGCCTGCGTCTCCGAGGTGTCGGCGTGAATGACGCCATCCTCATCGGCATAGGCCTTGCAGATGAACTTGGGTTTGAACACCAGCACCCAGCTGGGTACCAGCAACATTGCCGCAGCGCCGTTCAGGACGACCATGACGATCAGCAGCAAGGCCGCTTCAGCCTGGAAACGCAGATCGGAAAGCACGACCCACATAACGATGCCGGCAATCAATGTGATAGCGGTAAAGCTCACAGCCAGACCGGTGGTGCGGATCGCTCGGCGCACGGCCGCGTGCAGATCACCCAGCGCCACCATTTCGGAGCGGATGCGGTCCATCATGTAGATGGAATAATCGATACCGATGCCGACACCAACAGCGATGATCGGCACGGTATTGGAGTTGATGCCCATTCCGCTCAAGCCCATGTAGGCATAGGTCAGCGTGGTTGCGAACAGCATGGCACCGAACATCATGGTTCCCGCCATGATGGAGGTGTAGAAAACGGTGACCATGACAAAGATGAGCAGGAACACCAGCGGCAGCACCCAGAGATTGGTCTCAAAAGCCGCTTCGTTCTGGGACGCGATAACACCGATAGTGCCGCCGGCCAAACGGATGGTCAGGCCATCCACCTTACCTTCGTTTTCGGCAATCCACTGTTTGGCGGTATGAACCGCACGACGCAGCGTTTCACCCTTGTGATCCTTGTAATAGAACACCAGGTTGGCGACACGCTCATCACTGTCAACGAACTCTTTCAACGCTCCCGGAATCGGGTTGGACATCATGTAGGTGAACATCAGGCCGCCGACGTACATGGGGTCATCCGGAATCTGCGCCCAGCGCGGATCGTTGTTGTGCAGCAGACGGTTCACCTGCTTGACCAGATCGGGAATACCCTTGGCACCGCCCACTCCCGGATCCAGCAGCATGTGGCGCTCAAGATCCGCCAGCGCCTTCAGCACCTCGGGACGTTTGATACCACCCGGCTCGTCGGTTTCGGCAACAATGTACATCTCCTCGGAGCCCGGGAAGCTGTCATTGATGGCCTTGGAGGAGCGGTTGTAATCATGATCCTGGTACAGAATCGGTGAGCCCGGCTCGGATTCTCCGATCACCACGTGGGACGAGAAATAGAAGCCCGCAGCCAACAGCAGGGCGGCTACTCCCAACGCTTTCCGGGCCGCTTTCTCACCGCTGATGAGATCGGCACAGACATATCCCACGTTACGGAACAGGTTATGCTTGATGCCGGTATTTTTCGGCTTCGGCAATACAGACAGCAGCAGCGGCACCGCCAGCAGCACCGTAATGATGATGCTCAGCGCCCAGATGGATGCGTAATGAGCCAGCTTGGTGTTGAGCGGAATCGAACCGATGGCTATCAGCAGCAGACCGATCGCATCGGATACCACTCCCAGGCTCCCCGGACGAAACAGGCTTTCGAACGTCAGGCGCGCAGCAACATGGTTGTTGTCGTGAGTGTTCAGCTCCAGATAGTAACGTTCGACCAGCTGGATACCGTGAGACATGGCACGTGCCGAAATCAGGAAGGGAATCACCAGGCTGAGCGGATCCAGGTTATATCCGAACAGCGAAATGATGCCGATACCCCAGATGGAGGAAACGATGACGCCCGCCAACGGGATGAAAATGCCATACGCCTTGCGGAAGTAGAACACCAGCAGCGACAACATGATCAGTGCGGTAAACAGGAAGATCTCTATGATCTGATCCAGATACTGGTAGGCCCAGCCCACCAGCATTGGCTGACCGGTCACGTGGATCTTGACGCCGTTGGCCGCTTCCTGCTCGCGCATCTTCTGAATATGCTCATAGGTGGCCGCATAATCCAGCTTCCCTTCGATCAGCTGCGCCTTGACCAGCGCCATGTGCAGATCAGGGCTGACCAGTGGTCCGAGCACGCGAGGGTCCGCAGCCACATCCTTGCGCAGATCATTCAGCTGAGTATCACTCAGATCAGTATGCTCGGGGTTGTAGTAGGGCTCCGAGTTAACGTTGCCTTCGGGTGTCAGCCAGACCTTGCGCGAATTGCGGTGGGTTACGCTGGTGACCAGGTTGTGGTCGACTCCTGGCAGGGAGTCCACGGCCTGGGTAATGCGGTGAATGCGCGCCAGAGCTTCGTTGTCAAAGATATCGTGTTCGGTGAACTCGACCCCGACGATGATCACGTTGGCACCGCCAAACGACTCCTTGATCTCGTTATGCAGCTCAATATACGGGTGCGTCTGAGGCAGAAGGTCCGCAAAATCGGAATACATCTTCACGCCCGGAATCTGCGCTGCAAACCAGATGGTGGCCAGCACAATCAGGGTGAGGATGGTTTTGGGGTAGTTGAACAGTTTCTGATCGAGGCTGTGCAACCAGTGAGTGGCCTTATGGGCACTGGCAGATCGTTTATCCATGATAGAACCGTCGTATTGTTATTTTTGGACAGACAGAGACAGCAGGGTGCCGGCTCCGCCAGCGACCAGCAGTTCGCCATTGGACTGCTCGATGGCTGAACGCAGCCAGACCGGCATTGCCGGTGCGCCGAGGCGCTGCCATTGCTCATCCGAACGGATCAGCAAGGTGCCGTTCTCACCCATTGCAAACAGACCGGAATCGGTTTGAGCAATGCCATAGAGCGGAGCGACAACCGGGGTACTCTCGGCCTCCCAACTCTGCCCTCCGTCACGGGTATGCAGGATCATGCCGTCCAGGCCCACAACCCAACCGGTTTCACGTGAACTGAAATGCGCGGCCTGGGGGTAGAAATCGTCAGGAATATAATCGAGTGTCTCCCAGCTCTGACCTCCATCATCCGTGCGGGCAACGACACCAAACTCCCCGGTGACATAACCGGTTGACCGATCCAGGAACTGGATGGAGCTGAGCATCGCATCCTCGTTCAAGCTGTTCTCGGACCAGTTTTGCCCCCCGTCACGACTGACCATGAGCGTGGAGAAACTGCCCACGGCCCAGTAGCTGCCATCAAGGGCACACTCGGCATCCAGCATGTTCTCGGGAGTCGGAATATCGGAGCGGCGCCATTGCTGCGCGTTGACGTCTGCCATCCAGAGCTGACGCTCAAAACTCAGCGCGATCAGGCTGCCATCGGGGCAGGCTTCCACATCGATAAGATTGGGTTCACCTTCCAGCACCTGACGCTGCCAGGGAGATTCGGCATTCGGGCGGGTCAGCACCAGACCATTACTGCCCACTGCGACCTGAACCTTTTCGGTTGCGGCCAGCGACTGAATCTGATCAGTACGGCGAACGGACTTGTCCAGTTCCTGTTCGACACCTGACAGGTTGAGAGGGGCTTCACAGGCGGACAGAAGAAATGCACAACCACCCAGCGTCAGCGCCTGCATTAGACGACTTCTCTTCCGGGCGACATTTTGGAGTGGCAGACGCTTGACTACACGGCTGCCCACATGGGTTTCTGCTTCTGATTTCATCATTTGTTGTTCTTCTGGATGAATGGGCACGAATGTTCGGCTTCAACCAGATACAGCAACCCCTGTGCCAGAATTCACCATCAAGGCCAAAAACAAAACACATCCCTTTATAAACAATATGTTAGAAAAGCAAAAACCAGTAGCACGACCATTCAATTCAACACTGCCTGCTCAGATCATCAATTCCAATTGATCAAATCATCAAAGAGTCTGTGGATAATTGCGCAAATCGTTAACTGTATTTTTCGGAAGACAAAAACCTTAACCCGTCACCGCGCTCCCTATTCCGGGAGCACTGCAGATCTCGGGAGGCGAATAAAAATCAAAAGGGTTATTTGCTTATTACATATTAGTCTTTACGTAATATTGATCGATAGCTGAAAAGACTTAGGATGGCCCCCCTTCAATCGGGCACGTTGTCACGACAGCGAGGGCTCGGCCGTTTTACCCTTTTGGAAGTACCAATGAACAAAGTTGAAAACCTGAGCGGATTTCTGCTCCTGACAGTCATTCTGATCGCCGGCGGCTCGGCACTGGAGCCCGATATCTTCTTCCGCCTGCTGATCGGCCTGGGCTTGGGCTATGCCCTGACGCGTGCCGCCCTCGGTTTTGCCGGCAGCGTGAACCGCGCCTACCGCGCGGGCTCAACCAAGTTGATGCGCGCGCTGATGCTGATGTTCACCGCCACCGCCATCGCCTCCACTGCCTTCCTCTACAATCAGAACCCGCGCGACCTTGATCTATGGGTCAACCCGATCAACGCTGGACTGATCCTGGGCGGCCTACTGTTCGGTTTTGGCATGTCCTTCGCCAGCTGCTGTGCGTCAGGCGTCTTGACCTATTTCTCCAGCAACCTGACACGCCCGGCACTGATCCTGACCTGCTTCGGTGCAGGCGTTTTTCTGGGCTTCCCGCTGCAGGCGACTCAGCCCTGGATCACCGACACGTTGATCTCGACCCAGACCTATGCCAATCAGGGCGTCTACCTGCCGGACCTGTTCCCCAGCGATCCAATGAAAGGCTATTTCGGTGCGATCGTTCTGACCGCGCTGCTGGCGGCTAGCGTCAGCTGGCTGGCGCATCGATATGAGCAACGCCGTCGCCGCAACAATACCTATATCGGCGTGGCTGCCGAGCACGCACAGGCCGTACAGCAGCCCCATAATTTGGGTGAGCACCCTTTCTTCAGTCGTCAGACCTATGAAGCACTGTTTGTTTCCCGCTGGTCGATGACCACCGGCATCGCCGTTATTGTGATCCTGTTTGTCCTGCTGATGGGGGTGACCGGTGCCGGCTGGGGTGCGTCCACTCCATTCGGTTTGTGGTTTGGCCGCCTGCTGATTGCCTTCGGCGCCGATCCGGCAGCCATCGCCGAATTCACTCACCGTCCGGTACAGGCATTCACCATGCCGTTCTTCAGTCATCCGGTAAATGTACAGAACATCGGTATCATGCTGGGCTCTGTAGTATCTCTGCTGCTGGCCGGACGTTTCTTCAGCGGCATGTCGAAAATGCGCCTGAGCCTGAAGGAAGCCATGCTACTTGTCATCGCCGGTCTGGCGATGGGGCTGGGCACTCGTTTTGCCAACGGCTGCAACGTGGGTGCCCTGTTCACCCCGATCGCCAACTTCTCCCTGTCAGGCTGGATCTTCCTGGTATTCATGGTCGCAGGCGGCGTGATTGGCAATATCACCGGCAAGCGCCTGCAACAGGCATGAACCGGGATACCCTAATCGTCGCTTGAAAAATCGGCGTAACACCCACATGATCTGTAATACATATTACAGATCATGTGGAGTGACCGATGCCAACCCTGTTTGATCCGCTCCGTGCAGGTGCCTTGAACCTGCGCAACCGAATCGTCATGGCCCCATTGACACGCTGCCGTGCCGAAGCCGATCGCGTCCCCGGCGAACTGATGGTGGAGTACTACCGCCAGCGCGCCAATGCTGGCCTGATCATTTCAGAGGCCACTTCCATCACGCCAATGGGCGTCGGCTACCCTGACACTCCAGGGATCTGGTCCGAGGCACAGGTCGAAGGCTGGAAAAAAGTGACGGATGCCGTGCATGCCGAAGGTGGCCTGATCATCCTGCAGCTCTGGCATGTGGGACGCATCTCCCACCCCAGTTACCTGAACGGTGAAACACCGGTCGCGCCCAGCGCCATTCGCCCGGATGGCCATGTCAGCCTGATCCGCCCCAAGACCCCCTATGTCACGCCGCGCGCGCTGGAAACCGATGAAATCCCGGCCATTATCGAGGCGTACCGCAAGGGTGCCGAAAATGCCAAGCGAGCGGGCTTTGACGGGGTCGAGATCCACGGTGCCAACGGCTATTTGCTGGAGCAGTTCCTGCTGGACGGTACCAATCATCGCAGCGACCAGTATGGCGGCTCTCTTGAGAACCGGGCACGCCTGATGCTGGAAGTTACCGATGCGGTGATATCCGTCTGGGGTGCCGATCGCGTCGGCATGCACCTGTCACCACGAGCCGATTCCCACTATGTCAGCTGCAGTGATCGCGAACTCACTTACGGTTATGTTGCCGAAGCCCTGGGCAAACGCGGGCTGGCCTTCATCTGCACCCGTGAGCACGTGGCTGACGACAGCATCAGCCTGATGCTGAAGGAAAAGTTTGGCGGGGTATACATCGCCAACGAAAGCTTTACCGCTGAATCTGCCCAGAATTATGTCGCTGACGGGCATGCAGATGCCGTGGCCTTCGGCAAACCCTACATTGCCAATCCCGATCTTGCTGTTCGCATCGCTCAAGGCGCCGACTGGAATGAGCAGGATCCCGCCACCTTCTATGCCTCCACTGCAAAAGGCTATACCGACTATCCGGCCTTGAGCTGAGGTCCAAATGAAAACGCCCCTCGAACGAGGGGCGTTTTTGCAGACTGGATTAAGCGCCTGCTGGATCAGGTCAGTGCGGTCAGGAAGCGCTCATTGAGCTGACGGTCATGGTAGAAAATCGCCTTGCCAAGCTCACCGGCATCCCAGGTCACCGGTTCATGGTCCGGATAGTGGTAGTCTCCACCACAGAACACCTCGGTACGGTTACCGGACGGATCAAAGAAATAGATGGTCTTGCCGTGGGTCAGGCCATGACGGGTCGGGCCGATATCGATGGAGGTATCGGTCATCGAGATCAGGTCAGCGGCGCGCAGCACATCTTCCCAGGTATCGAGGAAGAAGGACGCATGGTGGAACATGCCCGGTTCTGGATGATCAATGAATGCCACGTCGTGAGCCTTCATGGAAACGGTCAGGAACTGCGCAACGCGCTTGCCATCGGGCGTCAGCACCTGCTCGGCCAGATCGAATCCCAGCACATCACGGAACAGTTCCAGCGTACGATCAAGGTCTGTACCGTACAGCAGGCAGTGGTCAAAGCGGGTCGCCTTCATGCCTTGCAGGCCGCGTGGCCAGGCTTCAGGATTTCTGTTGCTCAAACCCCACTTGCCGGTCTGTTTCTTGGTGGCATAAAGTTCGAAACTATGACCACTCGGTGCCTGGAAGCGCAGGCGACGGCCACAGTCCTTCAGCTCGCCTTCGGGCACGACTTCTACTTCACAACCGAACTCAGTCAGCCCCTTGTGCAACTCATCCAGCGCCTCTTCACTGACGCACTTGAACCCCATGAAGTCCATACCCGCACGGTCAGCTTCACGCAGTACTACGGAATACTTGTCCACCTCTGTCCAGCCTTTGAGATAGACACGCCCCTGGTCGTCACGATCCATTTCGATCAGGCCCAGGAGGTCAACATAGTGCTTGAGAGCCTCATCCATATCCAGAACTCGAATCTGAACGTGTCCCGGACGCATTACACCTTTCTTCATGTTCTTCACCTTTTATTGTTCTATTGGCCAGACTGGTCCGCCGCATGACAGCTGGTGCCGATTTCAGGCGGATCCGGTTCAATCACAAGATCACTTCGGGCAAACACCCGGCAAGCCAGCACCGTGCCTTCGGCTTCCTGTTCTGGTGAAATCCAGGCACGGCTCATTCGTTTGCTGAAATACTCCCCCTGCACAATACGGATGCGGCACTTGCCACAACCGCCACCACGACAGCCCACAGGTATCAGGCGCTGCCCGGCACGCTCCATCGCTACCAGCACACTGATATCAGGACTGGCCTTGAAGCTTTCAACCTCTTCATTGAGGGCGATGTGATGAACTGTCTGCACCTCCGAGTCGGGACGTGCTTCATTATTGTTATGCATTGTTCGTCCTCGTTTCCTGCCCAGCAGGGCAACAACTCTGTCTCGATCATCGGATGTTCTGACAAAGCCTGCCAGCGCCTGCAGTGGAAACATGTAATCCCGAAAGCGGATGCTCCACCACAAGAGCGCCGGCTCAGATACGCTGGAGCCTATATGCGTTTGAACAAGGCCGAACGGGTCTGCTCCTGAGCACCATCGGCCGCGGTTACGAAACGCTCCATATGGATATCACGCTCAAACAGACGTCCCTGCATCAAGGTGGTAATCGCCGCGTCGATCATCGGCGGAGGCCCACACAGATAAGCCTTGTGCCCACTGAAACGGTTGTCGAAATATTTGGCTGCCGCCTCATGGACAAAGCCCTTGAAGCCTTCCCAGTGATCTTCTTCCTGCGGTTCGTTCAAAGCCGGTATGTAGTGGAAGTTGTCATGGTCGCGATCCAGTGCCTCGAACAACTCACGGTTGTAGAGTTCAGCCACATTGCGCGCGCCCTGGAACAGGTAGATCTGGCGAGTGTCGCCCTCTTCCAGCATGTCAAGGATCATTGACTGCGGACTGGACAGACCGGAACCGCCGGCGATGAAAATCGCCCCCTGATCATCCGACTTGCGTACGAAGAACTGACCGTAAGGACCGGATACATCAAGCGTATCCCCCACCTGCAGGGTTTCATGCAGCCAGGTTGTCCCTGCCCCGCCCGGAACCAGACGAATGTGAAGCTCCAGGGAACGACTGTCGGACGGCTTGTTGGCGATGGAGAAGGCACGAGTCCCTTCAACACCCGGGATGCGGAGGTTGATGTACTGCCCAGCCTGGAATTCCATGTCATCGTCCAGTTCAAAGGTAATTCCCTTGATGGTCGGTGACAGATCAACGATATCGGTCACTGTGCCGACAAAGTCACGCACCGGATAGCCCTGGAAATCAGGATCCACATCGATGTCGGCTTCGATCACCATGTCAGACTCAGGCATGGCACAGCAGGCCAGCACCTTGCCTTCATCACGCTCCATATCCATCAAGGCAAACGGGGACGCATTGCCCACATCGGCATCACCTTCCAGCACCTGCACCTTGCAGGTGGCACAGGTACCATGACCACAGGCAAAAGGCAGCCAGACACCCTGGCGAAGAGCGGCATCCAGAATGGTCTGCCCCTCTTCCACTTCAATCACATCGCCGGTCGGCTCTACGGTCACTTCGTAACTCATGACGACTCTCCTCAGACTCCAGCGCTCTTGTAACCCTTGAGATCCGGGGTCTGGAAGCGCAACAGGGACTTGTGCCCAACTCCCTGGTCTTTCAGAGCCACGTCCAGCTGCGGCTCAAAGGGCTCGCCATCCAGCAGCCAGGCGGTCTTGTTCCAGTCGATCTGGCTCCACTCAGGATGCAGTGAAAAAGCTTCCGGCATCACTTCATCGCGCAGGGTGCGGAACGGCGTTTCCGGTGGCAGCGGGTAGGCAAAGGCAGCACAGAACATCAGGTGATGATCCCAGCCCACATAAACAATCTGGTTGCCGTGGAAGTTTTCCAAACGGTCTTTGATGTCGCCTGTGTAATCCGGCGTAATCGCATGTACTGGCATTATTCTTATCCTCAGCTTGTTCTTTATATACAGGCAGCTGAAAAGCATGGGCGGAGCAGGCTGCGCAGGGCAAAAGTCGGCGAAACGGGGGAATTTACGTTTCGAAATAACCGACTTGAGCCTGATTTAACGACGCGCAGCCAACGCAGCCAGCTTCTCAGTTGCCTGTCAGGCCACGCCCTTCCACTTTTTCCACCGCTCTTCATCCGGAGAGCCTTTGATATCCATGTTGTCCACACCGACGTTCATCTGGTAATAGTCACGCAGGATATCCTCGACACCAGGGCCACCACAGTTGCCCTGGAAGATCTGGTGTACCGGCAGCCAGGACTGAACGAACTTCTCCGGCTCGTCGTCGAAGATGTCCTTGCAGCCATCGGAACAGAAGTGATAGCGATCACCCTTGTAGATGGAGTCGCGGTAGCTGATCTGAGTCGGGTTATCCATCTCGGTGAACAGCATCGGGATCTGACAGGTTGTGCACAGCTGCGGCAGCGCCTTGGTGTAAAAACGCTCACCCTTGGCTTCCATCTCTTTCGCCAGCTCCCAGCGCGGGCGGTAGTACTTGTCGAAGGTTTCCGGGTACTTCTCGCTCAGCCAGTCCATTTCTTCGTCAGTCGGAATCCAGGTATGGAAACCAGCCGCATGACCGTGGGTATAGAAGGTCCACCAGGCCTGGTGCGAAACATGCTCTTTTTCTTTCTCGATAATATCGGCGTACTTCGGCATGCGGATGCCATAGCGAGCCAGATCCTTGAACAGAGCACCACCGGCTTCCTCGAAGTACACTTCCCAGGCTTCTTTCCAGCTCATCACCTTGTTCGGCAGCATGTAGTCCATCATCATCGAGACGATGGTGAGCAGACGAGTGCCACGCCAGAACCACTTGTCGATCCACTTCTGCACGATCGGCACGTTATCTTCGTGCTGCTCAAGCAGGAACTTGATCACTTCCAGACCCAGGGTCATGTGACGTGCTTCGTCCGACTGGGCGGAGAAGCCGAAGGTGACGGTTGCCATGTCGCCGTTATAGGCAGCACCGGACATGAACGGAACAAACAGCAGGTTGGTCAGCACATATTCGAAGCTGAAACCGATTGCCACCATGAATTCGAATGGGCCGGCTGCACGGGCATCGTTAAAGAAGGACTTGGGCACGGACAGGTACCAAACACGGTCGTGCATGTGCGACCAGTCCTGCAGGCCATCGAAGAACTTGTTGTAGTGGCTCATGGCGTGAACCTGCGTCTGCACATGACGCAGTTCGTCGATCGACTGCATCTGACAGGCGACACGAGCACCAACGCCGCCGAACTGACGGCCCGTATGGGCAAAGCCCTGGAACGCTTGGTATTCCAGCGGTGAAACGCCGGTCAGGAAGATCTTCAGCGCATTAACGTAACGCGGATCGGAGATGTTCAGCTGGCCGTTGTTCTGGGCAAAAGCGTCAAAGATCGCGTAGAGCTTGCGCTCCTTTTCTGCCTGGTACTTCCAGTAGGCGTCCATGGTCAGGCGGAAGGGGTCTTCCCATTTCGACCAGTCAGTGATCTTGATCCCTTCGAATTCCTCGAACGGGAACGCCTTGTTGCGGTCCTGGTAGGAAAATTCCCAGTCCAGATCACGGGTCAACAGGCGGTACTTGTCTTTGATGTTGAGTTTCTTGGCTGCCATCGGGTTCACCTTGTTCTTATTCGTTCCAGGTCAGCGTCAGCTGATCATCGTCTTCATCCACGTTGCCACCGAGGGTGATCAGGTTGACGTGCAGTTCTTGTACGTCCCAGTCGCGCCCCATCTTCTCTTCAACGGTTTCACGCTTCACCGCGAGGAAGTTTTCCGCCTCGATGCGGATCATGGCCGGCATGTGGATCACGGTCGCCTCGGAGTTGTCTTCCTCAATCGCCTCAACGATGTAACGGGACTCGTCGTTATCCTGCAGTGCGATATAAACTTTGGACATAGCTCGGATTCCTTGTTGTTATTTGATGCCGAATGGTTACTTGATACCTGCTTTGGCGACTCGTTTGTCCAGCTGCTCAAGAGCTTCGGCCAAGGCGCTTTCGCCCAGCATCGCTTCAGCCAGTGGCGACAATGCTTCGGCAGCCTTGCCACGCCATTTTTCGATCCACTGCTGCAGCAGCTCCTTGTTCTCATTCGACTCGGCAACAGCTGTCTTCAGTACGGCATCCATCCAGCGGGTAGCGTCCTTGTTCCACAACTGCATGAACTCTGTCAGCATGCCGATATCCTGGGCACCTTGATCGCTCAGTTTCTGGTCGAACTGGCGGTAAACCAGATCGGTGATCAGCGCGTCGAGCACCAGGTTCTGCGCCAGCATCACCTCGAACCAGTCTTCGGTGACCAGCGTTTCCTCGCACAGAGCACGCAGCCCCTGCCAGATATCTGCCTCCAGCCACTGCTGCTTGGCCTCGACAAGGGCATCACCGCTATTACCATCCAGGATAAGGCCGATACGCGACAGATATTGCGCCATACCCAGACGATCCATGGCGTTAAACAACTGCGCCTGAGTGATCGCGGTGCCGTAGCCATATGCCGTGCCATACATGTTGTTCAGGTTGGCGGTGTGCTCGACATGGCGCAGCGGCACCAGATATCGGATGACTTCAGCCCGAGCGTCGTCACTCAGGAAGCGTGCAAGATCACGATTCTCGAAGAAGCTGTAGTTGCTTTCGGCCACTTCCTGCATCTTGGCACGCTGCTGAACATAGGCACCGTAGTAGAACTGGCGTGGATCCTTGAACGCATACCAGTCACTCATGACGATGGCCGTGCGACGCGGATCGTTCAGCTCCAGATCGGGCTGCCACAGCGGTCGATAGTGAAAGTTGGTCTCAGATTGGAGGTCGTAGGTGGCCTCCTGATAGCGGGTAGCCGGCTTGTCACCGAAGCGACGCTCCACATTGGCGTAGGTATTGCGGACCGGTTCCAGCGTGGCGGTTTTGATCTCTATGGTCATGGAACTCTTCCCAGGCTGCAGTTGTTGTTATTCGGAAGCTCGGTTGTGGTTATGCGACATCAGCGTTTCCTCGCCGTAACGCCATTTCTCCATTTCGGCGTCGACTTCGCGGATCTGATCTTCAGTCATGTGCACAACGTCGTTGGCGGCACAGAAAGCCTCAAAGGCCCCCTTGGGCATCACCAGTTCGACAAACAGGGAGGGATCACCAATGGCAAAATCAAATTCGATAAAGCGAGCATCCGGCTCACTGCGAACCCGGATGTACTTGGTCAGGCGGTCGAAGCCCTGCCGCTTGGGCAGATCATCGTTGCTTGTGTGCAGTTCGAGTTTTGTCATTGTTATCCTCTGCTCATCAACGCATGTGTTCACAGAGCACTACAGCAATGGACGTGCCAAATATCACCGAATTTAAAAAAACAGACACCTGAGAGATAAAAAATATATAATAAACAGCATGTTACGAATTCATTCACTCATCACACCAGTGGTCATGGCCTCGTGCACCCGATGGTCAGGGCTGACTTCAGATCTGATCAAATGATCAAAATTCCGGTGATTTTTTTAATCAAATGATCAGAATGGATGTTTTTTAACCGCTACCAAAGTGTAAGACTTTAGTTGTAGTATCGTGACTTTCGCTTCCCAAAAGAGACGAATTACTCCAACAATAAAAATGGACCTGCAGTCCACTTTTGGCTCACAAATCGCTATCAGCCGGTATAAAAACAACTATGGCTATTACCCAGACCTTCGAAGCCACAGGCATCAGTGACCTGCTGGCCCAGATACGATTCGACAGTGAACATGGCAAGATCTGGTTGAATGAGCAGCGCATGCTGATGATTCATTCCAGTGGCATGGGACTTTTGCGCAAGGAACTCATTGAAACCCTTGGTATCCATCGTGCAAAAGGCTTCTTGATGCGTTTTGGCTACCATGCCGGCTGGAAAGATGCCGAACTGGTTGCCAAGGTTCGCCCGAACATGTCCAAGGAAGCCGCCTTTTTCGTCGGCCCCCAGCTTCACGGCATCAAGGGGATGGTTGTCGCCAAGCCCGTTACGCTTCAACTCGACGTAGATGCCGGCACGTTTAATGGAGAATTCGACTGGTTCGATTCCTACGAAGCGGATGTTCACCTTCACGACTTTGGCCCGGCAGATGAACCCATCTGCTGGACTCTGATCGGTTACGCCAGCGGCTACACCAGCTTCTTTATGGGCCGTAACATCATCTTCAAGGAAACCGCCTGCGCCGGAATGGGTGCGGACCACTGTCACATCGTGGGCAAGCCCGCCGAGGAGTGGGAAGATCAGGAAGAACTGGAGCGCTACCTGCTACCCGACCGTATCGCAGACGAACTGTTCAGCCTGCAAAGCCAGTTGAGCGAGTTGCGTGACAACTTCCGCAACAGTGATCAAAGCGAAGACCTGCTGTTCAACTCGGTGGGCCAATCCGGGGCTTTCAAAAATGTCTGCCAGATGATTCGGCGGGCCTCGACCAGCAAGGTCACGGTATTGCTGCAAGGTGAAACCGGTGTCGGCAAGGAAGTGGTTGCACGAGGCCTTCACCAGAGCTCAGATCGAGCCGACAAGCCGTTCGTGGCGGTCAACTGCGCCTGTATCCCACCGGACCTGATCGAGGCGGAACTTTTCGGGGTCGAGAAGGGAGCGTTTACCGGGGCCACCCAATCCCGAGAAGGCAAGTTTGAACGCGCCAACGGCGGGACCATTTTCCTCGATGAGGTCGTAGAGCTGTCACCGCGAGCCCAGGCCAGTCTGCTGCGCGTACTCCAGGAAAGCGAAATGGAACGTGTCGGTGATACCCGCACCCGTCGTATCGACGTCCGAGTCGTGGCTGCGGCTAACGAAGACCTGGAACAGGCCGTCAGTGACGGCAAGTTCAGAGCCGACCTGTTCTACCGTCTCAATGTGTACCCGGTTCACATCCCGCCCCTGCGGGAGCGGACCGAGGATATCCCGCTGCTGGTCAGCCATTTCCTGGAAAAATACCACACGCTCTACAACAAACGGACCCAGGGCGTTTCCGATATGGCCATGCAGGCCCTGATGCATTACAAGTGGCCGGGCAATATCCGTGAGCTTGAGAACATGATCGAACGTGGCGTGATTCTGACCGACAATAATCACACCATCGATCTTGACGCCTTTTTCCCGTCACTCTCGGAACCGACCCACCCGCTGAACAGTATCAATCGTCAGGGCGTGTTGGCACAGCAGATTGCCAGTAACTCGGCGGAGACCGGACTGTCTCAATCGGAGCTGTGCGAGCAGCTGCTCAATGACGAATTCAGCCTGGAGCAGATGGAAGAACAGCTGATCCGCCGGGCAATGGACCGCTCTGACGGCAATGTCTCCCAGGCAGCCCGCCTGCTGGGGATGACACGCCCGCAACTTGCCTACCGCCTGAAAAAACTGGAGCTTGCCTGAGCTCTTTACCGATTAAGCAGGGATGCTATGATCGGCGCTTTTCCACCACCCGGTATTCTTCGTGAACCTGATCCTGCTTTATACCGCCGACTTTCTCGACCCGCATCATGTCCGCATCCGTGACCGGCGTTTTCAGCACATGCGCAGCGTACACCAGGCACGGATCGGCGAGAAATTTCGAGTCGGTGTACTCAACGGCATGATCGGGGAAGGCGAAGTCATCGCGATCTGTGATCGACAGATTGAGCTTTGCGTCCATTTCGATCAAGCGCCGCCCAAACCGCTGCCGCTGCAGCTGATCATGGCCCTGCCGCGCCCGAAAATGCTCAAGAGGACGCTAGAGACGATCGCTACACTCGGGGTTAAAGACCTCTGGCTGATCAACTCCTACCGCGTTGACAAGAGCTACTGGTCAACTCCCATTCTTCGCCCGGAAAAAATCCGAGAGCATCTGCTGCTGGGACTGGAGCAAGCCGGCGATACGCTGCTGCCGCGAGTTCATCTGCGCAAGCGCTTCAAGCCTTTTGTCGAGGACGAACTGCCCGCGTTGGCGCACGATACTCGCGCCCTGGTTGCTCACCCCTACCAAGCCCAGCCCTGCCCGGCAGCCACGAACACACCAACCACACTGGCCATCGGTCCCGAAGGCGGCTTTATCGCCTATGAAGTCGAAAAGATGCAGGAGGCAGGCCTGAGCCCCATCCATCTGGGTCGCCGCATTCTCAGAGTCGAAACCGCCGTTCCTGTTCTGCTGTCCCGCCTGTTCCCGCTGGAGTCCTGATCCAGCGCAAGGCACTGCGTAAGAGAAGCCCTATATAATCTCCAAAATTGACCGAAAACAAGAATCATACTCAATACCATTGACACTAGGACAAAGACTGATAATAATTCGCATTAAGTTTTTACCTAGTATCGACACCGGGACAGCTCCCACCCGGATTTTATGGAGACAACGATGACTGCAAAAAAAGCATTACTGGCAGGTTTGGCTCTTTCTACTCTGGGCAGCGTTGCTCAGGCAGCGGAAGAAGTGAACATCTATTCCTACCGTCAGGAGTTCTTGATCAAACCGCTGCTGGAAGCGTTTACCGCTGAAACCGGTATCAAGGCTAACGTTATCTTTTCCAAGAAAGGCCTGCTTGAGCGACTGGAACACGAAGGCGCCAATTCTCCTGCCGACGTCATCCTGACCTCCGATATCGGCCCCCTGCATGACGCTGTCGAGCGTGACCTGGTGGCTCCGATCGATAGCGATGTGATCGATGCCAACGTACCGGCTCACTACCGCTCCAAGGAAGACAAGTGGGTTGGCCTGACAGCTCGCTCCCGCATCATCTACGCCTCCAAAGACCGTGTTGAGCCAGGCGAAATCAAGACGTATGAAGAACTGGCTGATCCTAAGTGGAAAGGTCGCATCTGTACGCGTAGCGGCAAGCACTCCTACAACCTGTCTCTGATCGGTTCACTCATCGAGCATAACGGTGCCGAGCAGGCCGAGCAGTGGCTGGCAGCCGTGAAGGACAACCTGGCACGTAACCCTCAGGGTAACGACCGCGCGCAGGTTAAGGCTGTTAAGGAAGGTCAGTGTGATCTGGCGCTGGGTAACACCTACTACTACGGCAAAATGCTGACCAACGAGAAAGAGCCGGAACAGGTTGAATGGGCAAAGTCCGTTAACCTTGTGTTCCCGAACCAGGATGACCGTGGCGCTCACATGAGCATCTCCGGTGCCGCGCTTGCCAAGCATGCTCCGCATCCGGAAGCGGCCATCAAGCTGATCGAGTTCCTGACCAGCGAAAAGGCTCAGAAGATGTACGCCGAAGTCAACTTCGAGTTCCCGGTACGCCCGGGTATCGAATGGTCCGGCCTGCTGAAGGAGCATATGGGCGAATTCAAGGCTGACGAAGTCAACCTGGGCGATGTCGTCAAACACCGTGCAGAAGCATCCCGCCTGGTGGACAAGGTCGGTTTTGACAACTGATTTGTCATTGAATAATCGACACTTTCTCGCTGAAACGGTAGTCTTCCCGGCTACCGTTTCAGTGCGTCTTACCGAATCATGACCGATATCACCGCTACTGCTGCACCGCTCATCGATACCCGCAAGCCTCGCCGCTTCATGCCAGGCTGGTATTCGGTTGCCTGGGGCAGTGCCATTCTGGTGATGCTACCGGTGCTGGCCGTTTTCTGGCTGGCCCTGTTTCCGACGGAAAACATCTGGCCACACCTGGTCGATACCATTCTTCCGATCTATGTCAAAACGACCCTGCTGCTGCTGGCAGGTGTTGGCAGCCTGTCGGTGATCATTGGCGTCGGTACCGCCTGGCTGGTCACCATGTGCAACTTTCCCGGTCGGCGCATTTTCGAATGGGCGCTGTTGCTGCCCTTTGCCATGCCCGCCTACCTCATTGCCTATCTGTACACCGACCTGCTGGAATATGCTGGCCCGGTTCAGAGCTTCCTGCGTGAGTTGTTTGGCTGGCAAACTGCCCAGGACTACTGGTTCCCCGAAATTCGAAGCCTGGGTGGCGCCATCAGCATGCTGACGCTGGTACTCTACCCCTACGTCTACCTGCTTTCTCGCGCCAGCTTTCTGGAACAGTCAATGAGCATCCGTGACGCCAGTCGCATCTTCGGGTGTTCACCAATGCAAAGCTTCTACCGCGTATCCCTGCCGGTCGCACGCCCAGCGGTTGCTGTCGGATTGTCTCTGGTGTCCATGGAAACACTGAACGACTTCGGCACCGTGGACTACTTTGCCGTCAAGAGCCTGTCGGCCGGTATTTATGATGCCTGGCTGAACATGGGCAACCTGGGGGCTGCTGCTCAAATCGCGACCCTGATGCTGGTCTTCGTCATCATGCTGATCAGCCTGGAACGCATCGCACGCTCACGGCAAAAGCAATTCAACGCCAGTGATCGTTTCCGCAGCATTGACCGCTATTCGCTGTCACCGGTGAGATCCGCACTGGCAACACTGGCCTGCGCCCTGCCGGTACTCTTGGGCTTCCTGATCCCCTTTATGGTGCTGGGCAACTATGCCCTGCCCCGTCTTGATCAGTTTACCGAAGCCGACTTTCTGGCCCATGCCAGCCATAGCTTCACGCTTTCAGCACTTGCCGCTCTGCTCACAGTGGCCGTCGCTGTCATTCTGGCCTACAGCAAGCGCCTCTACCCGGGCTTCAAGTCTCTGGCTCTGGCCACCCGACTGAGCAGCCTGGGCTATGCCCTGCCCGGCGCTGTGCTGGCGATCGGCGTCATCATTCCGCTGGCAGCCTTCGATAACAGCATCGACGCCTTCATGCGCGAACATTTCGGTTTCGGCACTGGCCTGCTGCTCAGCGGAACTCCTTTCGCGATCGTCTTTGCCTATTGCGTACGTTTTCTCGCCGTATCCTCAGGCAGTGTCGAGTCTTCTCTGGCCAAGGTGACACCCAGCATGGACATGGCCTCACGCTCACTGGGCATGAATCCCTTGCAAACCCTGCGCAAGGTGCACCTGCCGCTGATCAGGGGCGGTCTGCTGACGGCTCTGCTGGTCGTATTTGTGGATGGGATGAAGGAGCTGCCGGCGACCCTGATCCTGCGACCGTTCAACTACGATACGCTGGCCACCTACGTGTACCAGTATGCGTCTGATGAAATGCTGGAAACCAGCGCACTGGCGGCGCTGTTGATCGTGCTGGTGGGCATCGTGCCCGTAATACTGCTGAGCCGGACCATCACCTCTACCCGTCAGGGTGAATAAGCTCAGGCGCTGAAGAACCCGCCCTGCAGTAATGCCATTCCGCTAACGCCGAATGGCAACGTAGACCCCTTGCAGCCGCATGCACACCTGATCGTTGCAGACCACTTCCACCACCAGCTCGAGCTTGGCCCTGCCTCGCTCTGACACCCTGGCGGCCAGCGCATCCGCATCAGCGGTGTCCGCCAATGACACCCGGGTAACGAAGTCTGCCGTGACCGGCTTGAGGTACTGCAGATGGCTGTCTGCAATCACGACATCGCACTCCAGCCCACGCTCCTTGAGACAAAGAGTCGTCAAACACCAGCCGGCTACGGTACTGATCGCAGCCTGGGAGCCTCCAAAACCGGTCCCCTTGTCATTCACATTGGGCGCCAAAGGTGTTGGCACTTCCAGCGCCGTACCATTCCAGTCAAGGCGATCGATCCCCAAGTGCTCCAGCAGCGGAATCTGTGTCTTCAGCCAGCTTAAGAAGTCAGCGGTATTGGTCTGCACGGTCCTGTCCTTGTTATGCCAAATTCGAGAAAAGAGACTCAACCTTGCCAGCGGGTGACGAATTCCTCAATCGCCAGCTGTGGCGCTTCACGATCACGGCTTTTCTGACCGAGATAGAGATAGCCGACAATCTCCTCACCCTCGAGGAGGCCCAGCCCCTGCTTGACCCTTGGATGATAGGCCATCTCGCCGGTACGCCACATGGCCCCCAGACCCATTGCGTAAGCAACCTGAGTGATTGAATGTGCAGCACAACCCGCCGATATCAATTGTTCACTGATCGGCACCTTGGGATGATCACTGGTCACCGCCACGACGGTAATCACCATGGGCGCACGCAGTGGCATGTTGCAGTATTTTTCATAGCGCGCATCAGCCAATTCAGGGTCATCGGCCCGAGCGGCATCCGCATACAGCCGTCCCAGCTTTACCAACCCCTCACCTTCGGTGATGATGAACCGCCAGGGGCGCAGCGCACCGTGGTCAGGAGCCCGCAATGCGGCCTTGAGCAACTGCTCCAGCTGTTCACTGGATGGTGCAGGACCCTCCAGCCGCGGACTGGAGACACGGTTAATCAGAGCGTCAAGAGCTTCCATTGTGTTCCTCATTCAGATTACTGGCGCGACAGGCGAAGGTTCTGCGGCACATCATTGATACTGGAGCGATAGGGGTTGATATCCAGCCCACCACGACGCACATAACGCGCATAGACGCTCAGCTTCTGAGGCCGGCAACGCTGCCAGATATCCATAAAGATGTTTTCCACACACTGCTCATGGAAGTCACCATGCTCCCGATAGGAGATCAGGTACGCCAGCAGCCCCTTATGGTCGATCTGCGGCCCCTTGTAGCGAATCTGGATACTGGCCCAGTCCGGCTGACCGGTCACCGGACAGTTGGACTTGAGCAGATGACTGACCAGCGTTTCTTCCTGAACTGCCCCCGCAGCCTTGAGCAACTCGGGCTCAGGAGTGTAATGCTCCACCTGAAGCGGAAGCTCGTCGAGACAGCGCCCTTTTAGCTGCACAACATCAACCGGCGCCGTCAATGGTGTCAGAATCACTTCAACCGGCCCACCCGCTGCTGCGGAAAGGTCCTGCTTCATGCGCTCTTTCACCTGAGCTTCATTATCAAAGCGACTCAGATTGAACGAGTTCAAATAGAGCTTGAACGACTTGGATTCGATAATGTTTGGAGAGCTGGCCGGAATACGGAACTCCGCGATGCGCACCACGGGCTTGCCGCCCTGGTCCAGCCAGGACACCTCATATGCGTTCCAGATATCAAGGCCACGAAACGGTAAGGATGCCCGCTTAACCCCCTTCGCCTCCCAGTTCAGATCGCGTGCGATGGGGTACAGCAGTGAAGGGTCATACTGGTTGGCATAGACGGTCTCCTGCCCCAGCGGAGACGCCTTGACCTGATGATGTTCGCTCATTCACGAATCCCCTTGCCGGTATTGAGCAGGTGCAGAGCGTAGCCGCCCAGCAGCAGAATAAAACCAATGATCATGGCGAAAGCAAAACCGATATCGATATCACTGACACCCAGAATGCCGTATCGGAAACTGTTCACCATATACAGTATAGGATTGAGCTGGGACACGCCCTGCCAAAATTCGGGCAACAGCTGAATGCTGTAGAACACCCCGCCCAAATAGGTCAAAGGCGTCAGAATGAAGGTGGGCACGATCGCAATATCGTCAAAGGTCTTGGCATAAACCGCATTGATAAAGCCCCCGAGCGAAAACAGAATCGCGGTCAGCAACACCACCGCAATGGTGATGAACAGGTGATGGATCTGCAGGTCGGTAAAGAACAGCGACAAAAGCGTCACGATAAAGCCGACCCCGAGACCCCGGGCCGCCCCTCCAATCACATAACCTGACAGGATAATCCAGTTGGGCACCGGTGAGACCAGCAGTTCCTCAATGTTGCGTTGAAACTTGGTACCGAAGAAGGAGGACACCACATTGCCGTAGGAATTCGTGATCACCGACATCATGATCAAACCCGGCACAATGTACTCCATGTAATCGAAGCCACCCATCTCCCCGATGCGGGAGCCAATCAGGTTACCGAAGATGATGAAATACAGCGTCATGGTGATCGCGGGCGGCAACAGAGTCTGCACCCAGATGCGGGTGAAACGACGGATCTCCTTGACGACAATGGTAACGAAGGCGGTCCAAAGCAACCGGGTATTCATGCACTCTCCTGTTTCAGGTTCTTATCGACCAGCGAGACAAACAGCTCTTCCAGACGGTTCGCCTTGTTTCGCATACTGGTGACTTCCAGCCCCTTGGCGGCCAGATGCTGGAACAACGCGTTCAGGCCAGCGGACTTGGGCACATCAACCTCGAGCGTATGCGCATCCCGCGAACGAATGACATATCCATCCAGTGTCGGCACTTCATCCAGATCCTCTTTCAGGTCGAGAATGAACGTTTCCGTATCAAGCTGCTGCAGCAAGGCCTTCATGCTGGTGTTCTGAATGATGGTGCCATGATCGATGATGGCGATATTGCGGCACAGGCTTTCCGCTTCCTCCAGATAGTGCGTCGTCAGGATGATCGTGGTGCCTGCCGCATTAATCTCGGTCAGGAAATCCCACATGGAGCGACGCAGCTCGATATCCACACCTGCAGTGGGCTCATCCAGAATCAGCAGTTTGGGTTCATGAATCAGGGCACGCGCAATCATCAATCGGCGCTTCATACCGCCAGAAAGCATGCGAGCACGTTCATTACGCTTTTCCCAGAGGCCGAGCTTGCGCAGATAATGCTCAGCGCGCTCTGTGGCCTGTTTGCGCCCGATACCGTAGTAACCCGCCTGAGTGACCACGATATCCAGCACCTTTTCGAAGGGGTTGAAATTAAACTCCTGCGGCACAACCCCCAGACACTGTTTGGCCTGCGTCAGCCGGGTATCGATATCATGACCAAAGACGCTGACCTTGCCTGAACTTTTGTTCACCAGCGAGGAAACGATGCCCAGCGTGGTCGACTTGCCGGCGCCATTGGGGCCCAACAATGCAAAAAAATCTCCCCGCTGAACTTCGAGCGAGATACCCTTGAGCGCCTCGAAGCCATTACCATAGACCTTGCGCAGGTCCTGTATCGATAAAGCTGTCGTCATGTCCTGCCTTTGTGCCTGTATTGGAAGAAACAACCGGTTTCTATATTAGAAAGGACTACTAGATAGGGCCGGAACTTGAAAATTCAACCCAAGCCCTCCATTGTACCTGTTCTGCAGCCCGGCTTCCTGCCCGGGTGATCCTGTTTATATCTGCAACTCTCTGGAGCAACGCGTGACCGATTCCCATGCATTTCACCTCAACCTGCTGAAGATCGCCTACAACAACCTGATGCAACAGGATACTTTCAAGGGCGACAAGGCCGATCCGGTCAATCTGGAGTTTCTGGATCAGTTTGCCGAACTGGTGGAAGCTTATGATACGCATCAGCCTGCAGCCTTCGACCTGGGCCAGGACCTGATGGTGCGTTTTGTGCGCGTTTACCCGCAGTACGTCCACCTGGTGGCGCGCGATCTTTTTTGGCTGTTTGGCGGTGAGTGCCTGCACTTCATGAGTGATGAGGAGATCCAGCAGTTCCAGCAACTGGATGAAGCCCTGGCTGAAGCCGAGGCACAGCACGGCGAAATCGACTACCTGCAGCTGCGACAGGCTATTTTCGAGCCGGGTTCAGATACCCGACACTGATGCCAGATCACTACCGGCCTGTTGCATTCATAACAACAGGCCGACTGCCGGACATCATCACAGATGATCCGTGCAAGACCAGCCACACAAGGCCTGATGCCCAAAGAAAAATTTGAAGCCGAGCAGGGAAACTCAATCCAGCTGACACCACGGCCTCGAACTCAACCAGAAAAAATGGATCCACCGATTAAGGGCTATAGAAGCTGGAAAAACCGAGGAGAAGATTTCAAATGGGAAAACGAGACTAGATCCGGCCGGCGTTCCGGTCGTGAACCCAATCAGAATAAATGGGTCGCCCAGATTCAAGGCTGTAGACGTTGGAAATACGGAGGAGAAAATTTGGAGCGGGAAACGAGACTCGAACTCGCGACCCCAACCTTGGCAAGGTTGTGCTCTACCAACTGAGCTATTCCCGCGATGGCATCCCGTAGGGGGTTCGAACCCCTGTTACCGCCGTGAAAGGGCGGTGTCCTAGACCACTAGACGAACGGGACACACTGAAAAATGACAGGCATTTGGAGCGGGAAACGAGACTCGAACTCGCGACCCCGACCTTGGCAAGGTCGTGCTCTACCAACTGAGCTATTCCCGCGATGGCATCCCGTAGGGGGTTCGAACCCCTGTTACCGCCGTGAAAGGGCGGTGTCCTAGACCACTAGACGAACGGGACGCAGCCTGTTTGCAAAAGCGTTTGGAGCGGGAAACGAGACTCGAACTCGCGACCCCGACCTTGGCAAGGTCGTGCTCTACCAACTGAGCTATTCCCGCATGGCATCCCGTAGGGGGTTCGAACCCCTGTTACCGCCGTGAAAGGGCGGTGTCCTAGACCACTAGACGAACGGGACACTACTTTAATCGCTTTTGCGTTCCTCATCGAGGAGGCGCATATATTACGTATGGCCTCTGATGGGATCAACCCCTTTTTTTACAATTTCTTAATTTTTTTGCCTGCTCAGTTTCGCAACCCAGGCCTCGGCCGGTTCGGGCTTGTGCAGCAGGTAGCCCTGCAAAAGGTCACAACCATGTGAAGCCAGAAATGCCATCTGCTCCTCTGTCTCCACTCCTTCCGCAACAACCCTCAACTTAAACTGACGCGCGATGGACAAGATAGAACGTACGATGGTCCTGTTATCCTCGTCCCCGGGGAGATTATCCACAAAACGCTTGTCGATTTTGAGTTCACTCAGGTGCATCCGCTTGAGATATGCCAGGTTGGAATAACCCGTGCCGAAATCGTCCAGTGAGAAACTCAGTCCGCGAGCAGCCAGACGGGCCATATTGTCCTGCACCCATGGCTGAGTATCGATCAACAGGCTTTCAGTGATTTCCAGCACCACCCTATCCGCAGCAACGCCTGATTCATCCAACAACTCCAGCACACCATTAATGATCGACTCATCACGAAACAGCTCGGTACTGAAGTTGACCGACAACGGAATATCAAGCTCCAGCGCCTGCAGCTCAGCAGCCAGATCCAGCGCCTTGCTGAACACCAGCAGCGTCAGAGGTTTGATCAAGCCTGATGATTCAGCAACGGGGATAAACTCCCCCGGTGACACAGGGTTTCCATCAGGCCCCTTGAGCCAACGCACCAGCACTTCTCCTGCCTGCAGCTGACCTGAAGGCGTCCATTGGGCCTGCACCGCGATACTCAGCTCATCGCGCAAAATGGCAAGACGCAGTCCTTCCTCAAGGTGAACTCTTCGGCGGGCAACTGCGTCGAGTTCAGGGACAAAAAAGGCGTGACTGCCCCTCCCCCCTTGCTTCGCCTGATATAAGGCCAGGTCTGCCCGCCGCTGGATAGAGGTGACGGTTTCACTGGCATCGTCAATCCAGGCGATCCCCATGCAAGCGGTCATCGACAACGTCTGTCGCTCTATCATCATCTGCTGACTTAACAGACGGTGTGTTGATTCCAGCCTTCGGGTCAGATCTGCCTCTGGATTCTCTTCCGCCAGGCGCCACAGCAGACAGTATTCATCGCCTCCGAGATGAACCACCAGCTCACTTTCGTGACGAATGGCATGCTGTTGCAGCCTCTGCCCCATTGCCTTGAGCAACTGATCACCGAACAGGTGACCATAGGCATCGTTAATGCGCTTGAAGCCGTCGAGATCCATCAGTACCAGCACAAACTCCCTGTCATGGCGCATTAGCGTCAGTAACTCGCTCAGCTGGCTGAAAAGGCGTCGACGGTTAGGCAGCTCGGTTACCGGATCGTGATAGGCCAGGAATTCCAACTGCTCCTGAGCTTCCTTCTCGGCGGTTATGTCCTGCTCAACCGAGAGAAAGTGTGTAATCGCACCTTCGGGGTTTTCAACTGGCGACACCACGGCCCGCTTGACCATGCGATGCCCTCTCTGATGACGATTAATAAACTCGCCTCGCCATGCCTGCCCCCCATAGAGACAGTCCCAGAATTGACGTTTTTCTTCTGCCGTCTTGGGTTTCCATGCACGAAAACCGGGATTGCGCCCCATAACTTCAGCGCTGCTATACCCCGAATTATGCTCAAAACCCCTGTTGACGTAGGTAATACGCCCCGAACGATCTGTAATGATGACACTGGACGGGCTCTGGTCGATCGCAGTCCTGAACATCAACAACTCAGTTTCGGTACGCTTGCGCTCCGTTACATCGGACTGTGTACTGACGAAATGGGTAACGGTACCCGAGTGATCACGCAGCGGGGTTATATGCAGATCCACCCAGTAGGGATGCCCGTCACGATCATAGTTGAGCAATTCCACTCTTACAGGTACACAGGCACGGATAGCCTTGCCCATTCGCGCAATCGCCTTAGGGCAGGAATCCTCTCCCTGAAAAATTCTCGGGCTTTGTCCAATCAGTTCCTGTCGCGAATAACCGGTCCGGCCAACGACAGCCTGATTGACATAGATGATGGCGGGGTCTGAGCTCGCATCAGTCACGATGACCAGGTCGGTCAGGTGATCCAGACTGGCTTGCATGAAGCTCAGCCGTTCAAGCGGATCACTCGAAATAGCGTTAAGTTCTGGGGGCACGGGGGCAATCTCAACTTATTAGAGGGCCGCTTTTTTACAAGCGCCCTGCCAACACACTTAGGGCGGGCATTGTAGAGATAAAGCCCTTAAGGATGAAGTTGTTTTAACGCTAATGCCTGAAACCTCCCGGCTTGAAACGGTCCTGCTTTGCAGCTTCTTCTGCAAGCCGTTTTTTTTGTTCGGCTTCACGTGCCTTGCGCTCTTCCTCGACTTGTATCTGGAGTTTTTCCATGTGTGTACCCAGCTCATAAAGCTGCCGGTCCAGCTGCTGGGTTTGATTGAGGCTCTGCAGCTTGGAGCAAGCGGTCCGAAAACGGGGTAATGCAGCCGCCGCACCACGGCCGGCCTCAACTTCGATCGCATCCATCAGTTCAACATCGATACGTGTTCGGGTATAGGCCTCCTTGACCTGATAGATCACTTCGGACGCATGCACACCGGACAGGAGGCCGCTGGCTTTCAGTTCAGACAGAAATTGGAACAGCTCCCGCAACAAGGATGCCGTTCGCTCGGCATGACTGCGATCAGTGTGCAGCGTCATGGATCCTGCAGGGTGCTCAACGACCGGCAGAGGCAGGCTGGCAAATTCGTTCAACTCATTGAGTTTCTGCCGATTATCATTGCTGCTTTCGAGTTCCAGAATGCTTTTCCAGCGCTGCTGCGCGTACCTTACCAACACATCACGGATTTCACGGGTGATATAGTGTTCCGGCAAGGTGTGTAACAAATGAGTTGCCCGGCGTACCTGATCCTTCAATAGCAGCAACCGCATGCGACGTTCACGCCTCTGGTTTTCGACCGTCTGGATGGTAAAGGCGATCATTGCCATCACCACGATTACGGCTACGATGATCAACCCCGTCTGCGTCGGACTCATGTCCTGTCACCTATTCACTCGAACACCAAAGATGTTGATTCTATAACAAAAAGTGTCAAAAAACGCTTGACGCTCCAATTCTGCCCCATTAATATTCGCGTCGCTGTCGGGCAACGACAGTGATTGAAGTGTCCCGTTCGTCTAGTGGTCTAGGACACCGCCCTTTCACGGCGGTAACAGGGGTTCGAACCCCCTACGGGATGCCATTGCGGGAATAGCTCAGTTGGTAGAGCACGACCTTGCCAAGGTCGGGGTCGCGAGTTCGAGTCTCGTTTCCCGCTCCAGATTTTATCCTCAGTTTATCCAGCGTATTCAGCCTTGTATCTGGGCGAAGCGGTCTAATAACCTCCTCCTTCAGATGCGGGACCAACCCGGCTCCTTCTCCTCCATTCGTGCAACCGTGACCAGGGCATCCTGTGCAGGCATCGGCTTGGCAATAAAGAATCCTTGCGCAGTCGCTGCGCCGGATTGTGACAACATCTCCAGTTGAGCTTCGCACTCCACTCCTTCTGCCACCACATCCATTTGCAGACCGCGTGCCATCCAGATAATGGCCTGGCAAAGAGTTGCGGCATTCATGTCCTGATGGATATCGCGAACGAACTCACGGTCAATTTTCAGTGTATTCACAGGGAAACGCTTCAGGTATCCGAGCGCCGAGAAACCGGTTCCAAAATCGTCGATCGCCAGGCGAACTCCCAACTGCTGCAGCTGCTCGATCAGGCTGACTATTTCCTCTTCCGAGCTCATATCGAGAAAGATCGACTCGGTGATTTCCAGCTCCAGAGTACCTTCAGCCAAACCTGAGTCACGAAGCAGCCGTGCCACTTCATCTACAAAGCCGGGATGCGTTAACTGGCGAGGCGAAATATTAACCGATACCCCCAGTGGCTTTCTCAACACCTGCTGCCAGCCTGCCACCTGCCTGACCGCCTTTTTCAACACCCAACGGCCCAGCTCGATAATCTGGCCGCTTTCCTCTGCGTGAGGAATAAAACGATCCGGCGACACCATTTCGCCTGAAGGCTTCCTCCAACGCACCAACGCCTCTACACCTCTCACCTGCCTCGTCTGCAGATTCAGGAGAGGCTGATACCAGACTTCAAACTGCTCCTCCGTCAGCGCCTGGTGCAAGGCCCGCTCCATCTCCAGCGCCTGACGGGCCTGATGGTTCATTTCGTCACGGAAAAAGCAGCATCCCCCGTCCCTGTCACGAGGCACCTGTTGCATGGCGGTTTCAGCATTTCTTAACAGCACCTCGGCAGTATCACCATCTCCCGGATACAGGCAGATGCCGATACTGCCTCCCAGACGAAGTTCCACGCCATTATGGTAGAACGGCTCTTCAAGCTGACGCTGCAAACAGCGTCCCAGATACTCTACCGCCTGTAATCGACTGACCTCGGGCATGACCACAAGAAATTCGTCAGCACCCAGGCGTCCCAGACTTTCGGTCGGTGACAGCACCTGCTCCAACCGGCTGGCAACCTGACAGAGCACCTTATCCCCCACATCATGACCATGGGCCTGATTGACGCGACGGAACTGACGCAGGTTAATCAGGAAAGTCGCCAAACGATGCCTGGAGCGGCGCGCCATATCCAGTGCCTGCTCGAGACGATCAAGCATCAACTGCCGATTGGGCAAATCCGTCAACAGGTCATAGTTGGAACGGTAGAAAAGCTGGGCTTCATACTGCTTGCGAAGGGAGATGTCGTCTTGGATGGACAAATAACGTTCAGGCCTTCCAGCCTCATCTCTCAACACCGAGATAGAGGCCGCCACCCAATAGTGCTCCCCGTTCTTGCGGCGATTGAGCAGCTCACCATGCCACTCCCCCTTATCCTGAAGGTCTCGCCAAAGCTGACCGAAGGTGTCCGCATGGGTACGTGTGGATTTGAGCATGCTGACCGGACGGCCTCGCACCTCATCCTCGGTGTAACCGGTTACTCGGCTAAACCCGGGATTAACATAGAGAATACGGCCATCAAGACCGGTAATGATGATACAGGCGGGGCTCTGCTCCAGAACTGCTGACAGCTGTTGCAGGGCTTGCCGTTTCTGATGCAGGGCTCGCTCCTGAGCATCCACATGTGTGATCAGGCGTTGCAGCTCCCCTGCGAGCGCATGATAACGAGGTGGAAGCCCGAACTCATCGAGCACATCACTCGACATCGATTCGGCCGCCCTCCTCAAACATTCCAACGGTTCAGACTTCTCGGTGAACAGACGCCACCAGAAAGGCCGCAGGTAAGAATCCGGAAGTGCCATGACTCTCATCCCTAAGGTGTTATTATTTTTTTTACAGATTGCCACAACCTGTTGCCGCGGCAAAGTAGTAACATCATCCGCAGCCGAAAGTAGCGTCCAGAATTACGCTATTGGCTGATATAAGCAATTGTTAATTAAAGGAAATAACTGCATGCAGGTTACCCTCGAACAGTGGCAGGCACTGGTGGCAGTTGTTGATGCCGGCGGCTACGCCAAGGCAGCCGAACTGCTCGGCAAAAGCCAGTCAGCGGTCAGTTATGCCATTCAAAAACTGGAAGGCAGCCTGAACGTGCGTGTTTTCAAGCTGTCAGGCCGCAGGGCCACCCTGACCGAAGCGGGCCAGACACTCTATCGCCATGCCAAACGTCTGCTGGCACAGGCAGAGCAAACAGAAGAGCTTGCCCAGCAGTTCAGCCAGGGTTACGAGGCCCAGATTCGCCTGGCCATGGATGCCATCTTCCCGAGCGCATGGATGCTGGAAGTACTGGCTCTGTTCGCCGAACAGCACCCCCACACCCGCATTGAACTGCTTGAAACCGTGCTCAGCGGTAGCGACGAGGCCGTTCTCAAACGGCAGGTGGATCTCTCCATCAGCGGTCGCGTACCCCCGGGTTTTCTGGGCGAAAAGCTCATGGATGTTCGCTTCATCGCCTGTGCACACCCCGACCATCCGCTACACCAGATGAACCGCACACTTTCCCTGGAAGACCTGCGTCAGCATCGTCAGCTGGTCGTTAGAGACTCCGGGAGTCGCAGCGTAGATTCAGGTTGGCTAGGGGCAGAGCAGCGCTGGACAGTGAGCGATATAGGCACATCCGTACTGGCCGCCTGCAAAGGGATTGGTTACGCCTGGTACCCGGTAACACGAATTCAGCAAGCGCTTGATGACGGATTGCTAAAGCCCCTGCCACTCGGTAACAGCACTGAACGCAGTGTAGAGCTTTACCTGATTCTGACCGATGGCGAACTGGCTCGCCCCGGCGTGTGCAAACTGGCCTCCATGATCCACCAAAAGGTGCATGGCCACTGAGTCCTGCGACCGTTACACTATCCTAAACACTGTTAAAGCCTATACATCATGATGGAAAAACCGACCCCTCCCGCTGATGGCGAGTGCTGTGAAAGCGCTTGCGAACCTTGCGTCTGGGACCTCTACTATGAAGAGCTGCGCCAGTGGCAGGAAGAACAGAAGCAACAGAAGGCCGCTGCCGAAAAGGCGGAAGCAACTTCAGAGAGCACTTCCGCTAGTTCTGACTGAGCAAAAGCGTTCGGGCTTGATTCAAACAGGTGTTACACGTAGAGTGCGCTGATGGATTTTTAACCAATGTCTTTTAAAGAATGTGTGTTGCTATAACGCATCACTAAAAGGCAAATACAAGGAAAGACCGAAATGAAAAAAGCCCTGCTATCCTTCTTGCTATGTTCCTGCGCAGCCCTGCCAGCCACCAGCTTTGCAGGCAACGCAGTACTTCCGGCAGTGCCAGCCGACTATAATGACGACGAGCTCTACCTTGGTTTTAACTGGGTTTTCGGTGAGGGCTTTGTCCCCCAGCTTGAGCTTGGCTACCGCAACGTTGAGGTCGATGTCGACGGTGATGTGACCGGTTACGGCCTGTCTACCTCGTTCATCCTCAACAAGGGCTTCGACCTGCTTCAGTTGAAAGGCATTGCCGGCGATGAAGATGTTCAGGGCGAACTGGGTGTTGGTTACAGCCTGCAGAATCGGAGTTTTGCCGGCAGTCTGGGTGCACAGGGTAACCATGTGACGGCTGGCGTCCAGTATACTGGAGGTGAAACCCCCTTCCAGTTTTATGGCGGTGTGAACACTGTTAGCGACTATGAAACACGCAGCCGCTGCCCAAGCGGAACCATTCCAATCAACGGCGGTAGCGAATGCTCATTCGGCGTCCCGATTCAGACCCAGTCGCCGGAATAACACGACGAGAGTTCACCACCATGCTGGGCTCATTAGGCCTGGCATGGGGTCTCCCTGTAGCCGCAGGACAGCATGACGAAGCCCTGGCCACACTCGCCGACTTCGTGGACATCCTGATTCCTGCAGATGGGTATAGTCCTTCAGCGTCCGCGCTGAAGGTCCATCTGCGCATTTGGCAGCAGGCTGAACAAAGGCCATTGCTGGAGCGTTTCATTCGCAAAGGGTGTCTTTGGCTGGACCGCCAATCACGAGGCCAATTCACGAGTCTGCCTCCACATCAGAAGCAGGCACTCATGCAGTGGATGTCTCGACAACCGGAATCCAGCTATCCCTTCCAATTGTTCAATCGCCTCAGGCATGACGCCATGGGCTTTTATTACAGTCACCCCGACAGCTGGAAAGGCCTGGCGATCAGTCAACCACCTCAACCACACGGCTACAAGGAAATCTGATCATGCCCGCTCCCGTTGTGGTAATCGGAACCGGCGCCGGAGGTGGAGCAGCGGCCTGGATGCTGACCCAAAAGGGGATCCCGGTCATTGCCCTTGAGGCAGGCCCCTCTTTCAACCCGTCGAGTGAATACAGCCTCCATCGCCCCGATTGGGAACTCAAGGGCTTCCCATACAAGGAGGGCAGCCAGTCACGCTTCAGCTTCGCCCCTCTGCAGACACTGGTGCCCCGTTGGGATCACCTGCGTTCATGGAATGCCGTCGGTGGGCGTATCAATACAGGCAACACCCGGCTGAGCAACGGGACTGGTCATCAGCATGTCCGCGGCGTAGGCGGCAGCACTTTGCACTTCACCGGTGAAGCTCATCGCATGATGCCTTTCAGCCTTAAACCGACTTCAGGCTCGGGGGTACCTGTCTGGCCCCTTGATTATGACAGCCTGGAACCCTGGTACAGCCTGGCCGAAACCATCATCGGCGTTGCAGGGGATGCCCCAGCAGATAATGACCCGCGCTGGAGAAGTGAGCAGACACTTCAACCGGCCCACCCCTTCTGCGCAGCTTCAAAGTGGGTCAAGCAGCACAGCGGCAAGCAATTTCACTGGGTTGCCAATACCCGTGCAGCACTTTCCCGCGCCCTGAGCGGCCGCCCGGCTTGTAACTACTGTGCCAACTGCCAGCTCGGTTGCCCGCGTGGAGACAAGGGCTCGGTGGATGTCACTTTCATTAAGCAAGCTCAATCAACGGGGCTGCTGGAATTACGCACCGAGTGTCAGGCCACGGAACTGGTCATGAGCGAAGACAGAAAAATCACTCATGTACTCTATCGAGACAAACAGGGTACTGAACATCGACAGGCCTGTGACCAGGTGATCGTTGCGGCGGGCAGTATGGAAACCCCTCGCCTGCTGCTTAACTCGCCCGGCGTAGCGGCGCTGAATGACCAGATCGGCAAGCATCTGATGATGCACCTGAACTGGGTAAGCAGCGGACTGGTTTCAGCCGATATTCTGACTCACCGTGGACTGCCGGCTGACATGATCTGTTGGGACCCTTGTAAAGCGTCTTCCGAAGGGTATCGACTGGGCGTCAGCACAACCGAAATTCGCCTGAGCGGCCCGGTGAACTACGCCCAACGCGCAATTGCTGGCTGGGGCGCAGAACACAAGCAGGCCATGCGGCAACAATTCGGCAAGGCACTCAGCATCAGCGCCATTGGAGCTGCCATGCCCAACGCGAGAACGTTTGTCGACCTGGACCCTGAAAAGAAAGATGCTTTCGGCAAACCACTGGCTCGAATTCACCACCACTTACCGGATACCGAGCTTGAGCGGCTAGGCCAGATGCAAGCCTCCTGCCGCCAGGTTCTTCAACTGTGTGGCGCTTCAGGAATGATTGAAGAGTATGGCAGTTACGACTTCCTCAACAGCACACACACGCTGGGAACCTGCAGAATGGGATTAAGCCCCAAAGACTCGGTGACCAGTCCCGAGGGGCAATTTCACGGCATCGATAACCTCTACATCAGCGACGCCAGCCTGTTCACGAACAGCGGCAACGGCGAGGCCCCTTCCCTGACCATTGAAGCGCTGGCACTGCGTAACGCCGAGCGGCTGGCCAACCGGCAGCTGTCATCACATTCATAAACGAATAAAGGTATACTGCGCAGCAGCTTTTCAAGACCAAGGATTCTTCATGCTCAGCAAAGTCGTTATACCCGTTGCCGGACTGGGCACCCGCGTTCTGCCTGCCAGCAAGGCAATTCCGAAAGAGATGCTGCCAGTAGTCGACAAGCCGGTCATTCAGCATGTCATTGAGGAAGCCATCGCGGCCGGGTTTACGCAGATTATTCTGGTTACCCGCAGTGGCAAATCTGCGATTGAGGACCACTTCGATCACAATGCGGAACTGGAGCAGATTCTGGAAGCCAAGGGCAAGGACCAGCTGCTGGCCAGCGTCCGTGACGTACTGCCGGAAGGTGTTCAACTGGTTAGCGTTCGCCAGGACAAGGCCCTGGGGCTCGGCCATGCCGTGCACTGTGCGGCCGGCCTGATCGGCGAAGAGGATTTCGCCGTGATGCTGCCGGACATGCTGATCGACTCCCGCACCGATTGCAGTGACCTGCAGGGCATGGTGTCCGCCTACCTTGAGTCGGGCACCGGCCAGATCATGGTAGAAGCCGTGCCGGAAGAACACGTCGAACGTTACGGTGTGGTGGACTGTCAAGGCAATGCCCCTGCGGCAGGAACATCATCACCGATGTACGATGTCGTCGAAAAGCCGCCCCGCGAGCAGGCACCTTCCAATCTGGCAATTGTAGGGCGCTACATTCTGCCGGGCCGTGTGATGTCGCTGCTGGCCACTACCCTGCCAGGTGCTGGCGGCGAGATCCAGCTCACGGACGCCATCAAAAGCTACCTTGAACAGGGCTCGCTGAACGCTTACACCATGACCGGTGATCTTTACGATTGCGGTAACAAGTCAGGACTGTTGCAGGCCAACATCGCGTTCGGATTGAAGCACGCAGAAACCGCCGACGATCTGAAAGCCTTTCTTGCACAGCTGTAACCAATACAAAAACGCCCGTCATAAGACGGGCGCTGATCGGCAAGCCTCAAGTCGATTACCCCTGACACCACCGCCTGCGTTGCAGCAGTTCCGGGTCAAGCTGACGACAGAGCTCAACATCAAGCTGAGCCCGCTGCGCCAGTCGCCTCAGCGATTGCGCTCGGCGAGGTTCATACTCCAGCACCGTTTCCAGTGATTGCCAGATTCCCTGACGTTCAGTGGCATCCATTTGCGGCCAGGCAATGAGTCCAATTTCAACCCTCATCGCATGTGCAGGCATACGACCCGGCCCCAGGCGAGCAGAATCGGCCAGTGCCTGATGGAACTCGGCATCGAACTGAAGATTGCGCAGCTTGGCGTAAGCCAGTTCATTGTGGGTGTACGGCCAAAGGGGACGCGTTTCAATCGCTTGGCGATAGAGACTGATCGCCGCTTCACGGGCACTGCGCGCCTCTTGCGCACCACGAGGTGCATTCAGCTGCTGCCACTCCATGATCTGCGCCCTTCGCGTGAGGTAGAGGCCGTTCTCACTGGGGTACCAGCGAATGGCTCGCTCGGCTGCAGCATCCGCTACGTGCCAGGCACGCGACTGGGGAGCCTTGCGCTTCTCAATCCAGTCATCGATAAACATCTGCGCCTGCACCGCGGCCACATCCGCCACCAGCACACGGAAAGCCACCACCAGCAGCACGCCACCCAGCAACAGCATCACCAAAGCCAGGGGCTTACGCCACACAGGGGCAAGGCTATCTGAAGCGGTCGGCATCAGAAATGCACCTCGGCAATCGACCAGGGGTTGGTGGTTACCAGTGCCGCCGCCTGACGATCACCCACGATGGCAGCTGCCGCCTGTAAACCCTCGCGCAAGACAGGGGGACGATGAGAACTGTTGTGGGCATCTGTCGCCAGAATGAACACCTTGTCTTCTGCCAACAGCTGATGAGCAATGCTCTGAGCAGACTCACCAAAACGACCTGCGACCGACGCCGCCGTGACCTGAAGCAGGCAGCCCTGATCCAGAAAAGGTTTCAGCTTGGATGGGGACTTCATCACGGCCTTGTTGCGCTCAGGATGCGCGATCATCGGCGTGATCCTGCGATCCATCAGCCAGCGGGTCAGCTTCTCGGCACCGAAGGGAATCTCGCCGTGAGGAAACTCCAGCAACATCACCTTGCGCCCTTCCCGCTCCCCCAGGAAGGGAACAGCCTGGCGCGCCACGCCCTCCATCAGCTCCAGCCCAAAGCGGACTTCAGCCGCAGAGGAGACTTTCAGGGTAATGCCGGCTTCAATCAGCGCCGAGCGAAATAGCTCCAACGCGGGCTCGATAGTCGCGGGGGAATTCTCATAACGCCCTGGGTGAATATGAGGCGTGCAGACAAGATGGGTAATCCCGTCCGCAACGGCCATGCGTGCCAGCTCGATCGACTTGCTCACATCTTCGGCGCCATCGTCGATTCCGGGCAGAAGGTGGTTATGCAGATCGATCATGCCCATGACATTACGCCTCTTTGCTACCGCTGTAGCCGTAGTAGTCGTAGTAACCACCGTAGCTGTAGCCGTACTTCTTCGCTTTCTTGATATCGACCTGGTTCAGCACCACACCGGTGACCGGAGCATTGTTCTGCAACAGCTGGCCGACACCCCGCTTGGCAAGCGGCACAGCCGTGGCGTCTGACTTGATCACGTAAATCAGCGCATTGGCATGGGTCGACAGCACCAGTGCATCGCTCACAGCCTGAGTGGGAGGTGAATCGATGATAATACGGTCATACTGTTTCTCAAGGACTTCCAGCACCTTGGCAAAGCGCTGAGAAGACAGCAGCTCCAGCGGATTGGGCGGCACCGTACCCGCCGTCATCACATCCACACCGTCACCCAGTTCGTGCAGACAGTCATCCAGACGTGCCGTACCGGCCACCAGGTTGGCAAGACCGGGCGTACCAACCGGGAAGTCGAAGCTCTTGGCGACCGTTGGACGACGCATATCGGCATCGATCAGCAGTACCTTTTCCATCTGGCCCATAGCAAACGCCAGGTTGGCCGAAACGGAACTCTTGCCCTCACCCGGAATGGAGGAGGTCACAACCAGCACCTTATGGGGATTATCCAGGCCGGACAGCACCACACCGGTTCTGATGGTTCTGATCGATTCAGTAAACGACTTGTCCTCATCCTTCACGAACATGCGTGCGATGTCCTGACGCTCCTTGCCCTTCAGCATCGGCAGAATACCGAGTACCGGAAGGTTCAGCTTGTTCTCGACATCTTCGGTGCTCTTGAAGGTGTTGTTAAGGAATTCCTGCAACAGCGCCATGGCAACACCTGCCATCAACGCCAGAATACCGGCCAGCGCCACAATCAGGCTCTTCTTCGGCTTGACCGGAAGGTCCGGCACCACCGCGGGGTCAACCACTCGCGCGTTAACCGCTTCAAAGTCGGACGTTGCGGAGGTTTCCTTCAAGCGAGTCATGAAGGTGTCGTACAGGGAGCGGTTGGTGTCCACTTCACGCTGAAGTTCACGCAGTTTGAACTCCTTGCGTTTGATGTCCTGTATCTGCTCCTTGTTCTGATTGAACGAGCTCTGCAGCGAACGCTCATTGGCCGTGGCCAGCTGGTACTCACGTTCGATGGATGCAACGACCTGATCCACCTGGGCCTTCAAGTTGGCGCTAGCCGCATTCAGCTCGGTTCGAGCCGAAATCATTTTCGGGTGCTTGGGACCGTATCGACGGGACAGTTCCTGTACCCTTGAGCTTGCCCGACCCTCTTCGGCCTTGAACTGCTGCACCAGCGGGTTGCTCATCACGGCAGGAACAGACGCCAGGCGCTGCCAGCCACTGCTTTTCATGGACGCAACCTGACGGTACTGACTTTCAGCTTCAGCACGATTGCGACGCGCATCGATCAGACGATCACCGGTCTGAGACAGCTCGCCACCGGCAACCGTCGTGACACCTTCCAGATCGACCAGGTTTTCCGCTTCACGGAACTCCTGCAAACGGCGCTCGGATTCCTGCAGTTTTTCCTTCAGGCCCGCCAGACGCTCGTTCATCCAGTTGGTCGCTGTCTGGGTCATATCCAGCTTGGCTTCCAACTGGCTCTCGATGTAGGCATTGGCCAGTGCATTCGCCGCCTGAGCCGCCAGACGGCGATCCGCCATCTCGACTTCGACCTTGACCAGCTGAGTTTTCATCACCGGCGAGATCGTCGTGCGCTGCATGAATGACTTGACCACCTGGTCAAAAATGCGCGCTTCGGTCATCTCTTCGGTTTCTTCGAGATCATCAGGCGTGGTCATGGGCAGCCAATCACGCACATCGAACTTGCTGAAAAGCCCACGCACGTCGATCAGCGGTTCCGGCTGCTGACGCGGGTCCAGCTCAGGGTGCAGGGTAAGATTCAACTGACGCACCACACGCTCGGCCAGTTCGCGCGACTTCAACAATTCGAACTGTGTCTGCAGGTATTCGCTGCTGCCACCTTCCAGACCATAGATATCCTCAATGGATACGGCCTTGGCTGTTTTCTGCTCGATCAGCAGGGTGGCAGATGCCTTGTAAATTGGGGTAAGGCTCAGAACGACCAGTGTGGCCAGCATCATCACCACCAGCATCAGGGTGATAATGCTCCATTTGCGCCGCCAAATGGTCTGCCAGAGCTGCAGCAGATCAATCTCGTCATCTGCCAGGCGCTGCGCCAGAGATGCCTTCTCCGGCTGAATGTTCGTGTTTGCCATAATCAGAAGAAGCTCTGCTCGATAGTAATGATGTCACCCGGCTGAATCGGCGTGTCCATGGTCGCCTTGAAGGTCTGCTTGTCTCTGCCCACCTCCCGAATCACCGACATCTTGCTTTCCGAGGCACGCTCGGTCAGACCACCGGCCAATGCCACGGCCTTGCGCAGGGTCAGTCCCGGCTTGAAGGGATAGCCACCTGGATTCTTGACTTCGCCATTCACAAAGAAATCACGGTACTCAATGATACTGACCGACACTCGCGGGTCGATCAGGTAATCACCCTTGAGTCCACGGGTAATGATGTTTTCCAGCTCGGCAACGGTTTTGCCGAGTGCACGCACCTCCCCGAGGAAGGGGTAGGAAAAGGTCCCCGCATCGGTCATGCGTATCTGATCGAAGCTCAAGTCCTCTTCACCGAAGACATTGATGCGAATGACATCACCGGATCCCAGCTTGTACTGGCTGTCTCCTGCTGCCCATACATGTCCGGCCGGCAGCAGAAAGGACAGGATGAGTAAGACGGGCGCGAGTAAACGCTGAATCATTTTGCTTTGCCTCTCAAGTGGCCCAACATAAAAAAGGGGAGTATCAACTCCCCTCTTTCACAGATCGAGGACCATTACAGACCCATGGTCAGTTTCACCTGGTACAGGTTACGATCGTAGCTCTCGGAAGCAACGGTAGAGTCCACATCCTTGAACTTGTAGCCGGCACCCACGCTCAACCAGCGACGCAGCTCGTAGTTCACGCCTACGCCGAAGGCATCGGTCTCGTCTTCACGGTTGGTTTCGTACTCTTCCTCAGTGAAGCTGTAGTTCACGTCAGTCGACATACGATCAGACCACTGGTGGTTCCAGTTCAGGCTGGTACGTGTGGTTTCGATGTAGTCTTCAGCACCTTCGGAACCTTCATCCAGGCTGCGATTGGTCTGCAGGGTGAACGCAGAGTAGGAGCGCGGCTTCCAGGTCACACCCACTTCCCACATGCTGCCGCTGGTGTCTTCACGGGTCGCGCTGTCGAATTCCTTGTCTTCGTAACCGATCTTGGCGGTACCGCTGGTCTTGGCAGTTGCGTCCCAGGTGACACCCACCAGATAGGCCATGGAATCGCTGTCCAGTGTAGACGTCGCCAGCTTGTAGTCATTATCGGTGTAACGCACCTCAAACAGCGCACGGGTCTTCGGTGCCAGACGGTAGTAAGCGGTCGCACCAAGAGTCGTGGTGTCACGTTCCAGGTCGTCATTGATGCCGCCTTCATTGTCGTAACGCAGCCATTCCTGGTTGGCCGACAGGTCGAACTGCATGGTGGCCGACTTGGCGCCGTAACCGTAGGTACCGCCGATGTTGTAGGTATGGAACTTGTCGTTCACACCCGCCACCTCGGTGTCAGCCACGTTTTCGATCCTGTCGAAGCCGGCGTTCAGATCGAGACGGCTGCGCGCGCTGAACTCCATGTGTGAATCCAGATCCAGGTGATGATCCGTGTTGTTGTCGTGCTGGCTGGAGTGGAAAATTTCGCTGTTGAAGGAGTAGGTCAGCTTGTAGATATTCAAGCGATCCTGAGCCGCCAGCTCGAATGTCGGATTGATGGCCGTGATCCAGGAAGACTCTTCGTCATCGCCAGACTCGCGGAAGTTATCATCATAACGCTCGGACAGCTGCAGCGTCGGGGTGAACTTCATGCCACCCAGGTTCATGGACGCTGCTTCAATTGCCAGAGCGCTGCTGCTGCCTGCCAGCAGGATGGCAGCCGACAGGGCGTTAAGAGTAAATGTTTTACGCATGCTTAAAAGCCTTTCTAATTGGTCCGGTGAAAAGCCTGACAGCTCGGTCAGGCTTGTATCAGAATTTTAATCCGGCCATCAGGCAGGGCTGTTGCTACCGCTGCTGCTACCGCCTTCACCCGGTGTGGTGTCGCCTTCAACATTCTGGGTATCACCACCGCCTTCACCACCAGTCTGCTGTGTCGTGGTCGCTTCATTCACACTGGCAGTGATAGTGCTCTCAGCTTGTTCCTGCGTCATGACACCCGCCTCAACTGCAGCATCAACGGCGGCGGTTGTGATTGATTCCTTCGCAGCCGCAGGCGCAACAGAAGCCGCAGCCGCTGCGATTTTAGCGGCCAAGCTCGGGTTGGCGGCTACTGCTGCCTTGACAGCATTGGCAATCGCAGCCGTATCGCTGCCCAGTCCCTGAACGACTGCTTTGATGGCTGCTTCGATCGCCGCTTCATCGGTCGCGGATGCCGCCAGCACCTGATCCTGAACAGCCTGGCTCATCTGAATACCGGCATTCTGAAGTGCGGTCAGGGTTGCCTGATCAGCCAGCGCATTACCGGAAGCCAGCAGAGCGGCCAGGGAAAGAGTAGAAAGCGTCTTGCGCATGATTACGTCCTCACAAGTTGTATGTCTGAGCGCACCGGTTTTCTCGTCCAGCTCGGAACGACATGGGTCCGGCAAAGGGCACCAAAGTAAATTAGCTATAAGTGGTTAGGAGTGTATTGCTTTACAAGCTTTTTTTCTACCTTACCCCCCCATAAACCGTCAGGTTTCTGTCAGTTTTTTTCAAACAAAAGTATGAGCTGGCCTTGTCCGAGCCGGATCATTAAAATCGGGCCGCATGTTTTGCTGCCGGACGCAGCCCCGCTTCTGTTCACACTGCATCAAGGACCTCCGAACGCCATGCGCCAGACTCGTTCACTACTGGAAAACAGCCTGATTTTCGGCACACTGGCGTTGCTGGTGTGGCTGCCGCTGCCCATGGGTAGTAACCGCGTCTGGGCCGGTGCGCTTTTCTGCCTGGTTGCCGCCGCCCTTACCATCGGCTGGGGGTTACTGCAACTGCAGAAGCACGAGTCCCATAACCGTGCCCTGAAGCCCGCTCTCCCCCTGTTGGGGCTGTTGCTGCTCACCCAACTCTGGGTACTGCTGCAGTGGCTGCTGGGCCTGACAACCGACGTCGGCCGCACGCTCTATTATCTGATGCTGGGACTGGGGTACAGCTGCCTGTTCATACTCGTCGTCGGCCTCTTCCATACCCGTCGCCGCCTGACGTTACTGGTCAGCGTTCTGGTGATCAGCGCCACGCTACAGGCCTTTTATGGCACCTTCATGACCCTGTCAGGGATCGAGTGGCTTCTGTTTGAGCCCAAAGTTCATAACCGGGGAGTCGTCACCGGCACCTTCGTCAATCGCAACCATCTGGCCGGCTATATGGTCATGGCTCTGGGCTGCGGCATCGGGCTTCTGATGGCCCTGCGAGACGGTTCCCCCCTGCGCTGGCGTAGCCTGCTGGACATGCTGATGGGCCCCAAGGCCCGCCTGCGACTGGCACTGGTCATCATGGTCATCGCACTGGTCATGACCCGTTCACGCATGGGCAATACGGCCTTTTTTGCCGCGCTGCTGATCATCGGCGGACTGTTTATCCTGCTCAACAAGGAACATCGTCTGCGTAATGGCCTGATTCTGGCCAGCCTGATCGTGATCGATGTGCTGGTGATCAGTCAGTTCTTCGGGTTGGAGCAGTTGAAGGATCGTCTGGTCACAACCCAGATCGAAGACCGCATTGAAGATGGCGTGGTCGTGCAGCAGAAAAATGTCGTGCGAACGGATGTCTTTGCCTATGCCCTCCAACAGCTGGAAGACCGGCCACTGACCGGCTTTGGCGCCGGTGCCTTCGAAAGCAGTTTCCAGCAATATCCGGGGCCGGAACTCCGCGGTCATTATGACCATACCCACAATGACTACCTGCAGTTCCTGATCGAGTATGGACTGATCGGCACCCTGCCGCTGGCCGCCTTCGTCCTTCTTGCGCTCAACCATGCCCTGCGTGCACTCTGGCATCGCCAGTCCTGGTACCGCAGTGGACTCGGCTTCGGCGTGTCCATGGCCCTGCTGGGGCTACTGATCCACTCCTTTGCCGACTTCAACCTGCAGATACCGGCTAATGCCGCCACCTTTGTGGTGATCTGCGCCATCGGCCTGCAGGCCCGTTACCATCGCAAGACCAAACACAGAAACTGACTTCGGCACTACTCCTGTACGACAAAGCAGCTCTGCCCCTCTTCCTGCAGGGATCTGCAGAGCTGCTGAGCCTGATCACGCCGATCATAATGTCCTGCATGCACACGGTGTATCACTCGACCGTCATCCAGTCGTGCTGACCGCACCTCGACGGGCACCCCCTTGAGGCTAGCAAACCGCTGTTGTAGCCGCAGCCCCCCCGCTTTCGCCCCCTCCAGATCGGAGAACGACCCCATCTGCACGGTAAAACGGACACCCAGGGACTGATCACGCGCCTGCATAAGCCGCGCAACCTGTGCCAGCGCTTCTTTTGCTTGAGGGTGGCCGTTGTCACGGGCTCGCCCGAGCCACACCTGGGCCTGCTCAATGTCAGCCGAAATCGTCTTGCCAGCCCCGTTCAAATACAGCAGACCCAATTGGAAAGCCGCCTGCGCCTCACCCTGCTCGGCGGCTTTTTGCCACCAGTATTGCGCCTCGTCAGCACGGCCATGCTCATCGTCCGCGAAATAGCACAGGGTACCCAGGTTCAACTGGGCTGCACGATGCCCCAGTTCTGCGGCGCGTCGATAGAAGAATTCAGCCTGCTTAAGATCAGGCGCCATGCCCACGCCCTTGCGGTAAAACTGTCCAAGATTGAAAAGCGCTGCAGCATCGTTCTGTTCGGCCTGTTCAAGCCAGCGTGATACCTGAACGCTGAGCTTTTGACTCAGATCCGTATTGTGACCAGGCTCATCAGACGCTGCCGCGACCGGTACAGTCAGCATGACCAGCAGCATGCAACTGATCCCGGCTTGCAACACCGCCCTAGACGGCTTTTTCAACCAGGCTGTCAACAGACTCCTCCTTGCAGAGCAGGTCGACGATTTCAGACTCAGGCCGATAACCATTAACAGTGCTCAGCAACAGCTCACGCATCTTTTCATGCTGCCAGCGCCCGGTGCAATGCTCAAGCTGTTCCAGTACCGGGACCAGCTGCTGCCAGGACAGCATCTCTTCGGAGGCACGCATGATCATGGGATGATCGGTGCCCTTCACATCGCCCCCAATGAGCAATTCCTCATAGAGCTTCTCGCCGGGGCGCAGACCGGTAAAGTGAATTTCAATATCGCCGTCCGGACAGGTTTCATCCCTGACCCTGAGCCCCGCCAGCCGGATCATTTCCCGGGCAAGATCGACGATTTTTACCGGTTTCCCCATATCCAGCACGAACACATCACCACTGTTGCCCATCGAGCCTGCCTGGATCACCAAGGCCGCCGCTTCAGGAATGGTCATGAAGTAGCGGGTGATCTCGGGGTGAGTGACCGTCACCGGGCCTCCCGCTTCGATCTGGCGTCGGAACAATGGGATCACGGAACCGGATGATCCCAATACATTGCCAAAACGCACCATCGCAAAGCGGATAGGGTGGCCAGCATGTTGCTCACGCTCACTGAGAGCCTGGAGCACCATTTCGGCCAGGCGTTTACTGGCCCCCATCACGTTGGTGGGCCGAACCGCCTTATCCGTCGAGATCAAGACGAAGTTACGGACACCGCTGGCGATGGCGGCTTCTGCCGTGCGCAGCGTGCCCAGCACATTATTGCGCAGCCCCGCAGCCATGTTGAACTCCACGATGGGTACATGTTTGTAGGCGGCCGCATGATAGACCGTGTTCACGCCATAGTGACGCATCACCTGCTCCAGATGCGCCTGATCCTGTACCGAGCCCAATACCGGCAACAGCTGCACGCCCAGCGCTTCGGCCTGCGTGCGCAATTCGCCCTCAATGGCGTACAGGCCGTATTCCGAAAGCTCAAAGAGCACCAGCGCACGAGGCTGTAACCGGATGATCTGTCGGCACAGCTCAGAGCCGATGGAACCGCCCGCGCCGGTGACCATCACCACCTGTCCGCCAATACAGGCACTCAGCAAGGCTTCGTTCGGTTCCACCGCGTCACGGCCCAGCAGATCCACTACATCCACGTCTCGAATGTCGCTGACGTCGATCTCGCCGCTGGCCAGCTCGGCCACACCGGGTACCACCTTGACCGAGACCGGATAAGCATCGATGCGCTCCACCATGATGCGGCGCTCACTGCGACTGAGGCTGGAAATGGAGAGCAGGACGGACTCCACTCCATAACGCTCGATCAAATCCGGCAAGGCATCCAGCGCATAGACCCTCAGCCCGGCAATTTCGGTCCCCTGCTTTTGCGGGTCGTCATCGATAAAGGCCACGGGCGACATCTCGACTGAATGACTCAACGCCGATGCCAGCTGAGTACCGGCGCTGCCGGCACCAAAGAGCACTACGGCCGGTGCCTCTGCATAGCGACGTCGACCGGCTGACAACCAATGACGAATCAGCCAGCGAGCATATAACCGGCTGCCGGCTACCAGGGGCACGGCCGTAAACCAGTAGATGAACAGTACGGAGCGCGGCACCGGCACCTGCACCTGCAGCAGCATGATCACCGCGGTCCAAATAAGAACCGAAATTGTCACGGCCTTGACCGATACCCAGAGTGTCGTATGGCTCATGTACCGGATCACGGCACGATAGAGGCCCATCTTCGCCATCACCGGTACCGAGATCAGCGGCACCAGCAGGCAGGGGATCCAGTACTGGGTGATCGGCAACCAGATCTCACCCAGCCGCAGCGACAGGGCCATCCAGCAGGCAGAGAACAGCATCACCAGGTCCGACAGAATCAACACCACCTGCTTCTGCCGCCGTGATGCGTTAAGAAACGCGCGTATCACACCCGAGAACATCCGCTCATCCTATACATATGAATACTTCGACGGACCATAGTCCCGCCCTTCATGACCCCTGGCCACTTAAATGGCCACTCCGCGCCCTACTCCAGAGTAATGCCACCCCAGTTCGGCCATACGTTCAGGTTCGAACAGGTTACGACCATCCAGCAGCAGCGGCGTGTTCATTCTGGCCAGCACCGCTTCCATATCCAGGTTCCAGAACTCTTTCCATTCAGTGACCAGCATCAGTGCATCGGCTCCCGTTGCCGCCTGCTCGGCCGAGTCCATATAGCTGACCCCCGGCTGATCGCCCAGAGTGCGGCGCAGGGTTGGCAGTGCCATGGGGTCATAGACCCTGACCTTGACGTCATGGGCCAACAGCGCACGCAGCAGTGTCAACGCAGGACTGCCTTCCACCCCAGAGGTGTTGGGCTTGAATGCACAGCCCCAAAGCGCCACGGTGCGCCCCTGAATATCCGCCTTGAAATAACGCCAGAACTTCTGAAACAACAGGTCCTTCTGCTGCTCGTTAATGGCAAACACCCGGCTCAACAACCCGGGTTCCTCCTTGTTGTCCAGCTCTCGATTCAACTGGGCCAGGGTTTCCAGAAACGACTCGCCACCGAAGCCACAACCGGGGTAAAGATACTGAAAGCCGATACGGGAGTCAGTCCCCATTCCCTGGCGCACGCGCTCGATATCAATCCCCTTGTCAGCCGCCAACTGGGCCAGTTCATTCATATAGCTGATACGAGTTGCCAGCATGCCGTTGATTGCCAGCTTGCTTAATTCGGCCTCTTTGGGCGACATCACCAGCAAGGTATCACGGCGCCGGTTAAAAGGTGTGAGCAAACGCCGTATCACCCTGATAGCAGCCTCATCATCACAGCCCAGCAGAATTCGCTCAGGCCGGGTCACGCTTTCAAGGGCGCGCCCTGATTGGATGAAGGCAGGCCAATACAGCACACGCACATGTCCCGCCCCATGATCATCCAGCCACTGCTGCAGCTGCTCGGTGGTACCAATTGCGACCGGTTGAACCAGCGCCACCAGCATTCCGGTTTGATCCTGGGCATCCAGAGCGCCCAAAAACGCTTGAACTGAAGCCTGCAGAGATTCCTGCGAAGCGTGTCGTTCAGCCACCAGCAACAGGTCCGCTGCTTCGTGCTCACGGCCCAATTGCAGCCGCCCGGCCGCCTGCTGCTGCTCAAGCAATTGCTGCAGATCCGGTTCACCCATGTCGGAATCGGCCCGCGGAAGTCCTGTCTGCTTCAGACTGACACGACAGCCGGTTTGTGCCAGGGCGCCGGCCAGCGTCCAGGCCTCCAGGTTATCACCGAGGACATGTACTCTCATGACGGGTCTCCCTGATGATTGCGTGAGGCCAGCCGATGAGCACGAATACTCAGCGCCAACGCACGGGTTGAACTGTCGAGCGTCGTTCCACTGATATCGGCAGACTCCGCCAGCAACGGCTGCAGCTGCAAGGCGACCTGCTTGCCCAACTCGACACCCCACTGATCGAAAGGGTTAATGTCCCAAATGACCGCCTGAGTGAACACCTTGTGTTCATACAAGGCGATCAGCGCCCCCAGGGATTGCGGGTCCAAACGCTCCAGCAGCAGCGTCGAGGATGGCTGGTTGCCCGGGTACTGCCGCCAGGGATTGTCACTGGGCTCAACCGCTTCACTTCCAAACGCCAGCACACGGGACTGCGCCAGGCAGTTGGCAATATTCAGCTGATGTTGCGCCTGTAGCTGTTCGCTGTGGGCGTAATGATCCAGTGCCTCATAGCGACGTGCTGACAGAATGAAGTCCGAGGCGACCGCCTGAGTCCCCTGATGCAAAAGCTGGTAAAAGGCGTGCTGGGCATTGGCACCGATCTCTCCCCAGAGGACCGGGCAGGTCGAGTAATCCAGCGGCTCCCCCGCCTGGCTGACGGACTTGCCGTTGCTCTCCATTTCCAGCTGCTCAAGATAGGGGGGGAAGTACTTCAATCGACCATCATAGGGCAGAATGGCATGGGCTCTAATATCAAGGAAGTTAACATTCCAGATACCCAGAAGTGCCAGCATGACCGGCAGGTTCTGCAACAGTGGTGCGGTCCTGAAATGCTCATCCATGGTATGAGCCCCGGCCAGCAGCTGTCGGAATATGCTCATTCCCAGCGCCAGAGCGATTGGCAAACCGATGGTCGACCACAATGAAAAGCGCCCACCAACCCACTCCCAAAAGTGCAACTGGTTTTCCGGCGGCAACCCCCAGTCAGCCATGCGCTGGGCCGATGCAGAAACACCGACAAAATGACAGCGCACCACCAGTGCGTGATCATCACAATGCCCGGCTAGCCAGGAACGAACCGTATCGGCATTGGAGAGGGTATCGATGGTGGTAAAGGACTTGGACGAAATGATGAACAGCGTGGTTTCAGGATTCAGGTGATCCAGCAGATCGAATAACTGGCTGCCATCGATGGTCGAAGCGAAATGCACTTTGAGCGCACGTGCAGCAGGCTCGGCATATTCACGCAGAGCATGGGTGACCATCAACGGGCCAAGATCGCTCCCCCCAACGCCCAGATTGACCACATCGGTAATACGCTTGCCGGAAAAACCGCGCCAGACACCCGACTGAATTTTATCCACCAGCTGCGTCATGCGCTGCAGCTGCTCTTCTACACACCGTTGGGGCTCTGAATGCTGTTCTGCCGGAGCTCTCAGGGCTGTATGCCAGGCGGCGCGGTTCTCGGTACGATTTACCACCTCGCCAGTCAGGAGACGTGCACGTTCAATCTCGACACCGGCCTGCTCGGCCAGCCGGGCCAAGAGCGTCAATACGGACGTATCCACACGCTGCTTGCTGTAATCCAGCTGGATACCCGCTCCGCTGACGCGATAGGTACCGCCCCGCTCTGGATCAAATGCAAACAGAGTACTCAGGCTTGGCATTTCAGCCGCACGCTGATGCAGCTGATCGGTGGCTTCCACGTTCTTCATCTATGTCCTTTCCTGGCCGGGTACAACAGGCTATCACCATTGAACATCGATTATACGCAAGGCCGGGTTGAAGGTTACAGACCTTGGCCGGCGTTATTCATCCCTGGAGCCAGCTGACCGCCTAACAAGACCTATTGCACCAATTGAACCCGCGACCAGTCGTGGCCGATGCGCTGCAACATTCCATGCAACGCCGGGCTGGAATACTTCACCTGCTGATCCTGCCAGCGCCGCTGCACGCTGACATGGACGACCGGCTCAACATGGCGCACCACTTGCAGACGCATGGCGCGATAAAGTCCCTTGTACTCGTCGTGTTGGGGAGCTGCATGGTCAGGCATCAAGCCCCGGTGAAAGTGTGGAGCGAATGACAGCCCGTGGTGCTCGGCCTCCTGCATCAACCAGCATGCGGCATGGTCCCCCAAGCGGCGGTCAGGATAACCGCCACCAATATCGGAGTGAACACCGGCAAACCACACCTGCTGAAGATCGACCTCGCCACGGGTTCGCCACAGGGCCGGTTCAAAGTCCTGGCGGTTTTCGTCAATGGCAACCGCATGCCGTGCGTGATGGATGACCCGGCCGGGCTCGGTATCGTGAAACAGATAACGGGAAGAACCCAGTGTGCCCAAAAAGGGAGCGGGTATGCCCAAGGCCCCAACCGTATCGAACACACCGATAAAATGGACAGGGCTCATATCCGCCACCGCATAGGCCTGCCGGAACACAGTCGCACGGCGGCTCTCAGGCACTGAGCCAGCACCACGGCGACGATAGAGTGAGTAAGCACTGGCTATTTTGGCCGCATGCTCACGGCGAACAATGCCGGCATTGGCGATCAAGCCCGCCAGGGAACGCACGGTGTAGGCACCGCGACTGAAGCCAAACAGGTAAAGACGGTCACCCTCTTCGTAGTTGTGAACCAGAAAACGGTAGCAATCGAGGATGTTGCGATCCAGGCCCTTGCCGGTCAGGCCGCCGGAAAGCCTGTCACTGCCGGTACCGACACCGGCATCATAGAACACCACCTGCTTGTGGCCATGCACATCCTCCGCGGCGATGCCGCGTGCCATGCGCAGAATATGGGTGGCATGATCGGATTCCGGGGACTGCCAAGTCCCATCCGAACAGATCACGATCAGTTTCATATAACCTCCGTCCGTGGAGTATTTTAGTATCCCTTAACACGCAAACGTTTGAGTTAACCTTTGAATTTGATATTTACGCCATGATTAAGATCAGGGAAGCCTTACGACTTGACTCTGTCACCCGCTCCCTTCCCGGCAACGGTCATAAAAATGTACTTGAAATAAGCGCCCACGGTCAGGGTCTGCAGCATGGCCTGATCGGTTTCGGCCAGCAGCTCAGGTGTGGACATATCGATATCATTCACCTGCGCAAGACCGGTAATGCCGGGGCGAGCATTGAGCACACCGCGTTGTTCTCGTTCAGCGATCAACTCTTGCTGATTGAACAGGCAAGGACGTGGCCCGACCAGGCTCATTTCACCCTTGAGCACGTTCCACAGCTGCGGCAGTTCATCCAGCTTGGTACGGCGCAAAAAGCGGCCAAAGGGGGTAATGGCATCGGCACTGGCCAGATGGCTGGCCACCGAAGCGGTGTCCTTACGCATGGTACGAAACTTCACCAACGTAAACGGTTTCTTATGCCGCCCTACTCGCTCCTGCCGAAAGATGGGCGAGCCGGTATCAAAAAGGCCGATCAACGCCAGCAACAACAGCACCGGAAAGCCGCACACCAGCCCCAGCAAGGAAAATACAAAATCAAATAGTCGAATCACTTAAAGCACCTCTTCAACCCTTCTTCCACCGACACCGGTGGCTCCCACCCCAGCAGATTACGCGCCTTGCTGATATCTACCTGAAGCGAGCCCAATAATCGCTGTGCGACTGACTTTTTACCCAACATTGTAGCACCCAGCTTGAGCATCGATGCCGGGACCGGGATTAACCGATAGGGCTTGCCCATTGCCTTTGCAACGCCTCGCAACAGCTCGGTGGTCGACAGATCCTGCCCATCCCCCACCAGAAAGACCTGATTGGCCGCTGCCGGGTGATCGATGCAGGTGATGATCAGGTCAACCAGATTATCCACCGCCACGAAAGAGCGCTGGTTGTGGATGGCGCCCAAGGGTAACGGAACCCCCTTTTCAACCCAGCGCATCAAGTTTCCAAAGTTGCCGGGGGCGTTGGGGCCATATACCAGCGGTGGACGGATGATCACCAGCTCCATGCCGGTTTCACGCTGGATTTCCCACAAGCCCTGCTCCGCCTCCCACTTCGACTGGGCATACAACTCTGCGGGGTTCGGCGTATCATCTTCAGTGAACGGCTTCGTGTTTATATTGCCGTTTACACCAATTGAACTGATAAAGATAAAACGCTGAACGCCTGTCGCTGCTGCCTGATGGGCAAGGTTAAGCGTGCCTTCCACATTGACTCGGCGGTATTCTGCCAGCGGGTCGGCCACTTCGTCTTTCATGATGTGCGCACGGGCGGCGGCGTGGATGACGACTTGTTGGTTGATCAAGGCGGCGGACCAGTCGGTACTGACATCAAGACCTTGCACTTCAACGATGTTCGCTGCGAGGCTTTCAACAGGTCGGCGTACGGCAGCGGTCAGGTTTACATCAGATTTGGACTGCAAGGCCGTTGCAAGTCGATTGCCGAGAAAACCGGTGGCACCGGTCAGGAGAATATTGACTGCCATTTAATGTTCGCCCTTGTATCCATTAGGATTCTGGCTCTGCCACCGCCATGCATCTTCACACATGCGTTCGAGATCATACTCTGCCTGCCAGCCAAGAACTTGCTTGGCATGACTTGGGTCAGCATAGCATTGAGCTATATCTCCGGGCCGACGATCAGCCAGAGTGTAAGGCACTTTGCGCCCGGATGCGCGCTCAAACGCTGCGACGACTTCCAATACAGAATAACCCCGACCAGTCCCCAAATTAACGGTTAAGACCCCCTGATTAGACACCAGTGCATCCAGCGCCTTAAGGTGCCCTTTGGCAAGATCTACCACATGGATGTAATCGCGAACGCCCGTGCCGTCGGCTGTAGGGTAATCACTGCCAAAGACATTGAGTGATTCATGCATGCCCACCGCTACCTGTGCAATGTAGGGCATTAAGTTGTTGGGGATACCGTCCGGATCCTCCCCAATAAGGCCTGATTCATGCGCCCCCACCGGATTGAAATACCGTAGCAGTGCAATGGACCACTCAGCATCGCTTGTTGCCAGGTCTCGCAGCATGTTCTCAACCATCAACTTTGAACTGCCATAGGGGTTCGTCGTAGAAAGTGGAAAGTCTTCACGAATCGGCACACTGGCAGGATCGCCATACACCGTTGCAGACGAGCTGAACACCAGTTGTTTGCATCCAAATTCAGCCATTACCTGCAGCAAACAAACCGTACCGGCCACGTTATTTTCATAGTAACGCAAGGGCTGTTCAACTGACTCACCGACCGCCTTCAGGCCTGCAAAATGTATAACAGCACTGATCGGATACGCCTGAAACACTGCGCGCAAACAGACTTCATCTCGTATATCACCTTCTATAAAGATGATTTCCTGAGCCGTAAGCGTTTGCACTCGCGCCAAGCTCACAGGTGATGAATTGGATAAGTTATCCAGAACAACCACTGGCTTACCCGCCTGCAGCAGCTCTAGACAGGTATGGCTACCTATGTAGCCTGCCCCCCCCGTTACCAGAATCACTGTGTTTCTCCCGTCACTATCGATGCGAGAACCGGGTTAATCTTATGCACATCATACTGCTCGACTGCAATGCGGTGGCTTTCCTCTCCCATTCTTTTCAGCTCTAAAGGGTGCTCAATTAGATAGATCATCTTTTGAGCCAGCGCATCTGGGTTCCAAGGCGGAACCAGGAAGCCATTGACACCATCAATGACCGTTTCTCGGCACCCCGGAACATCCGTTGTAATGACGGCACGACCAGTCGCCATTGCTTCTTGTGTACTTCGAGGAAAGCCCTCTCGATAGGATGGCAATACAAAAACGTGTGAGTTAGCAATCCATTCATGAACGCTGCTGACGTGCCCAGGGTAAATAACAAGACCTTCATCAATAACAGCCTGTAGCTCTGATTCAGAAAGTGCAGTAGGGTTAAAAGAGTCTAGCCCACCGAGAATAATGAACTCAGCATCAGCATATGTTTTCTTTACTATCCGTGCAGCAGCAAGGTATTCAAATATTCCTTTCTCAGCCAAAAGTCTTGCGATAAATATAAATCGCACAGGCTTACTTTTTGCAAGAAGATTGAATGGGTACTTTTCTAAATCCAACCCAATAGGGCCTATGACTCTGATTTTTTTTTGGTTAATCCAGCTTTTACGTGACAAATCATTAGGATCATCAGGATTAAGGAACAACACCTCATCTGCTACTGAATAGCCAAGTGTCGACAGCACACCATGAGCGGCCTGTAGCGCTCTTTTTTTAAGGCTCATTCCGTTTTTTGAAGGAGTATGTATATATCCCAGCCCCTCCAGCATAGCAATACGCCTGGGCACACCTGCAAGCCAAGCTGCCAATGTACCGTAAATGGATGGCTTGACAAAAAAACTGAAGACCACATTCGGCTTTATTTTTCTCAACTTTTTTGACAAAGAAAAAGTATCAATACAGTCTTTTATTGGGTTTAAACCAGTTTTATTAAGTTTGTAGTCAACAGGGATTGCCCCCAAGCTTTCTACAACGGCTTTGCTTTCATCCGTGTAATCTAATGCAAAGCAATAAACGCTATGACCTGACAAAACCATATAACGGATAAAATCAACACGAAATATTAAAAGACCAGGTGATGCGTTTTGGGAAATTAATACAATTTTCATTAATACATAAACCAATGATTATTTATACTTGAGAGCGTAAGCCATCTTATTCTGATAGACTATAAAAAATGCTATTAAAATAGAAATATAACTAAACATCCGCAGTCGAGCGGCTGTACCAAGGTTATCATTACCAATTAACCATATTGTTGTATACACGACGAAGAAAACAATAAGGTAATCTATAAAATTATTCGAATACTTTCGGTTTCTAACAAGATAAATCAGCAAAAAAATAAATGGTGCTGACTCGAGTATGAATGCAACCACTGCAGAAAAACTTATTAAGTAAAGCCCGAGAATCTGAAAAACAAAAGATGCCAAAACCTCAGCTATAAAGGTTAATGAAGAAGAAAACGTCAAGCCGATATTACTCCCGCCAATCATGTTCTCATGGAAAATTGATCTATAGTTTAGAATCGGTTCAAGCACCCCTATAGAGAACATCACCTGAAGCAATACTACGAATGCAACAAGCGTAAGCCAAAACGGGTACCTTTTAAAACTATATAGTGAAGAAAAAAGGAGTGAAATTATATAACCAAAGCCTAAATATGGCCTAAAAAGGTATAAAATATATGCGATAACCAATCCCAATAAAATCAAACAAATCCTAAAAAATACTTTTTTTACTTCTGTTAGTTTTTTGTAAACAAACACACCAGCCAGCCATAGAAATACCATAGAAACATCCCGATACATATCTGTTGTCAAATACGTAAGGGTAGGATAACAACTAACAACAAATACAGCAGCCCAGTAAACGCGATTCTTGAGTAAGCTTGACTTTATTATTGAAAGATTAGCAACCATGAATGGAATGACGAATACTCCAAGCAAAGTTAATAGAAAAGTGACTCCGCCACGTGAGTAGAAGCCTAATTCATTCAGATACCTTAGTAAGATAGGCCAAAGATTTACAGCGACATCCACATCACCAACGGCATAAGCATGATAGTAATTGGAGTCATTCCCCCCACCAAAAAAATCATTACCTATATAAGATATAACTAACAATGTTATAACTTTAAAGCCAAGGACAAATAAAAATAAATAAAAATAAAATTTAGTATTCAAAAATACCCCCAAGGCCGAAATATATAATGCTTTGATAAATTAACAATTATTATGAATTTAATATAAACTCATAAAATCTTGATTTATCCAATATTGCACTCCATGATACTTCATCACTTAGACTTGTATGATTTGAATTGTTTATTTTAAGATCCTTCACATTGCGAATACAGTCAAGCCATGTAACTGATATATTATTTTCAAGAAAAAAATCTTCAGCCCATTGATATTTATTTGAAATAATACTTAACCCTGATGCCAAATACTCCAGAGTTTTAGTGCTTGTTTGTATGTTAAAAGGATAGATGTCCGGCGTATAGTTTAAACCTGCTCTACAGTTACGATAGAGTTCAGGCAAGTCTTTTCTTTCAACCCTACCTGTAAAGAATATATTTTTATTCCCTGAAAAATCTTGGCGTACACCATTATCAACACTACCAATCATAAGCACTTTAAAACCTAATTCTGACAACCTTTTTAGCTCATCAAGCAACCCCACACGTCCGCCAATAGAACCACAATAAACAATATCATATAGTGGATTTTCACTTGGTTTTTGGAAAAGCGCGTCATCAACCCCCATATCACGATAAATAAAGGGTGCTTCGCCTCGAAAACCAAGCTGATTATGTACAAGCTGATTTAAAAAAATTCGACCGTCAGGCTTTCGATTAAGAATTTTTTTTGTGAAGTCTTTTGTGCGCGCAAAAGGCGGTGTTGAAAGGCTCTGGTACTCATGTATTTCTCGCCAAGCACCTTTTTTTTTCCAAAAAGGTAAAAGCCCCATGAAGTATATATGTACATCGTGCAAAGGGTCTAGTAAATGCGATTCTGCCAACTGAACATCTAAACCCTTTGATTTTAAGTAATTAGAATAAGCATATGCTTCAGGGGTATAGCTTATTGAGTTAATAGTAATACCTACTGATAATGACAAATCAAACACCCCACGAATTTTTTAATTTAGCAAACACTTAGGTATTAAACAATATAATATCGAAGATATAAAAGGATCTTCTAATCGTTATATTTAGAGGTTGAAAACCATAAGTTTATTAACTTATTTAACTCTGCGCTAGAAATATATTATATGGTATAAACCGTTTTATAGCGCTTATTTGAAAAAGATTAATCAGTTGACTCCTCCTCTCTTAAAAATAAAAAATTTTATTAAAAACTTAATAAAAGAAATTGAAAATAGAATTCCAAAGTCGGCCAACACTGATTTGTATGCAAACCTAATAGATTCATATTTATTGTAATTTTGAAGATCCCTAGCCTGTATTAAATTGACACGAGCCTTAGCTTTATTGTAATTTTTTTTATTCTTGAATACTTCAACTACCTGCATTCTACCTGCATACATCTTTTCTAAATTGGCGGATAAATTATTGTCATGCCTTCTATATAAAGAAAATACCTTATCAATATAATCTAACTTTCCACCGGCTTCAGTTAAATCCAACCACATTATCCAGTCTTCGATTATAAAACCTTCTCTAAAGCCATTAACTGCTCTCACATTATCTAGTCTTAACATTGATGTCGGAGCAGGTAGATTATGTTTATGCAATAAAATATCATCAAAGTTATAGCTATTTTTATTCTTTTTAATTTCTTTTTTATAGTTATTCTTGTATAAAACCTCTACACCACCAAAAACACCTATTGAATTTAAATTATTTTCTAAATAATAAGCTTGCTCACGTGTTTTGTACGGACGCATGACATCATCACTTGCTATAAATGATACATACTTCCCTTCACACCACTCCAACGCCTCATTAAGTGTCACACACAAACCTTTATTTGGTCTTGTTCTGAAATCAAATCGAATAAAATGCTTCTCACACTGAGGCACAAGTTCTTGAATTTTAATTACAGATTCATCTTTCGACCCATCATCGATTATGATCAGCTCGATATTTTCATAGTCTTGCGCGATAACACTTCTTATACATTCTTGTACGTATTTATCATGGTTGTAGCAAGGTATTACAATGCTTACTAAAGGATTTTTTTCATTTTCCACTATTACATGCCACCTATCGATTTTAAAAGCCATTAATATATTAATAACTCAAAGCATAGAATGATTATCGACACTGTTTTGTGAGCATTACAATGAATAATAATTCCTATTCATAATTTTCCCAATAGCGAAATCTGTGCAAATCCTCAAGCTTTACACCAAACTCCTCCGAAAAGGATAACTTATCTACAAATAATGTTGAATTAATATCAATAATCATTGTGTTGCTTAAAATTGGATGAACAGGTCTATTTGAAACACTAATAGATGAAGAAAATCTCATTAAAGCCTGGTGCATCTTTTTTAACAATTTAATCTTTTTGGCTTTTCGAACAAATACTCTGGGCAATCGATTTATTATAAAAGGCTGTATGATTTGATCTAATGAAATTGACTCACCTTCTTTTCCAGTCTTAGTTTTTATTCGGCTATTTTCTTCTCTCATGGTTTCAGCGAATGACAACTCATCTTGCCTTAATTCGAGTAGTTGTGAGAGTAGATGCGTTAATTTTTCTTTATCTAATTTGAACTCCTCAAAGAAATAAAAATTAATATTTTTAAATTGATTCTTAACCTTTCTAAACAACCTATCAAAAAAAAACATGTCGTATTCTGGGTTAAGCTGATCTTTCTTTAAACATTCATAAAAACTATAGAATGTATCTTTCCCCTTAATTCTATGATATTTCCAGCGGTGCATTTCAATATAAGTACTATAAATAAAGTCAACGGGATTTCTAAGTGCCAGCAATATCTCAACTTCACAATCTTTACATAGGCTTGCTAACTTTTTATAAACAGTATCAAGTTTAATAATACTTGATACTGTTAAAGATTCTTCACTAATCAAGTTTACTTTATTTTTGCTTAATAACTTATTGAACTGATCACGTAACAAGTCTTCATTATAAACTTCATCTTCTGAACTTATCAGATTAATGATTTCGCCTATAGGATTGAAATAATTATGATGATGGCTAGTATAAGCACGCCCCAAGAAGTTAATTCTACCTTCTTGATGAAGTTTTAAAAATATCTGATTTTGAAGTGATGTGGTTGCCGTTTTTGGCAATCCCATGTGGATGACTAGCTTATACATTATTCAAAAAACCCGCTGCTTATGTAAATAAATACCCATCACTATCAAGTTGACTGTGTATGTCAACGCATATGCATGTACAACCCCTTGCAAATAATAGCGATCTACAATCAAAACTACTAGCAATAAAAATAAAATACTAATTAACAGTTCTTTTAATATAAAGAAGGTGGCTTTTCCCTTTGAAATTATAACATAACCTAACAATAGGCTAGCTATTTTAATCCCATCCCCTACCATCTGCCAGCCAAACAGCACTTCCATTTCGACAAACTCAGCCGTAAACAGCACACGTATTATATAATCCCTAAGCAGATAGATAACCAACCCACACGCAGCCGTAACTGGTAATATAATTTTATATCCTTGCAGTATTTCTTTTTTAATATCAGCAGGCTCTTGCAGTTCTGAAAGCTTAGGCAGGTAGTACACACTCAATGTGGTTGTCACCAACATCAGATAGGCTGCACTCAGTCGCCACATGGCTTCCCAGTAACCAGCCGCGTCCCAGCCAAGGGTTTCACCCAGGTGGTTACGGATCAGGATGTGGCTGAGCGGTACGCAGGCGGCACTGGTAAGCGCCATGGCGGTGAATTTGGCCAGGTTCTTGGCAGATTGCTTATCAATACCGCCTAGCAGGTAGCGTAGTTTGAACCAGCTGGCTTTGTAGGTGAGAAACAGTGTCACGAAGAAGGTCAAAGACTGGTAAATAGCCAGCGCAACCAGAGCACCATAAAGGCCCAGCTGAATCGCCATGACGGACGTTATCGCCAGAGCAAATAGGCTACCGGCAATATTGGCGGTTACATAGCGCTGTATCTCTTTTTTACCATTGAGAATGGCAAGCAAGAGGGTGTTCAACACAAATAGCACCAGTGTTGCCGCAAACCAAATAAAAACGCTGCCAAGGCTCTCATCTTTAAGGAACCAACCCGCCAGAGGTTTGTTGAGCGCAATAACAGCTAATGCAACCAACACCGAACCAGCCAATGAGATAGTGCCAGCTGTTCGCCATACGGCATGCTGTTTGGCTTCGTCTTCGTGGTATTCAGCCGTATATTTGGTAACGCCAGTATTGATCGCGCCGCTGGCCAGCGTTGTGATCATCTGCACTGCATTTTGGAACTGCCCCAACGCAGCGTAACCCGATGGGCCGACATAGATAGCCAGTATCTTGTTCAGGCCCAGCAAGGTCAGCATCTTGATAACAACCGCTATGCCATTGAGCAGGCTGGTTTTAATCAGTGTCATGCGTTACGGCATCTCGAAGCTGTTACAGGCGGCAATAACAGCGTCTACCTGATCATCAGTCATCACCGGGCTGATCGGCAGGCTCAGCACTTGCTGATGCATGGCTTCTGTCAGCGGGCAAGACTGCTCATTCCACTTTGCGTAGGCTTGTTGTTGATGCGGCGGGATCGGGTAGTGAATCAGTGTTTGGACGCCTGTGTTAGCCAAGTGCGTCTGCAAAGCTTCACGCTCTGCTGTGCGGATAACGTATAGATGGAATACGTGATTTTCCAATGATGTCAGTGTGCTGTGCGCTGTTATTGGCTGTGACAGTGCGGGATGTGTGATGCCTTTGGCGTAGGCCAGTGCAATCTCTTTGCGCCGTTGGGTTTCTGTATCAAGGTGTTGTAGCTTCACCCGCAGCATAGCCGCTTGCATCTCATCCAGGCGGCTGTTGACGCCCTGATAGAGGTTTTCATATTTTTTTTGGCTACCGTAATTACCCAAGGCACGAATGATTGTTGCCAGTTCATCATCATTGGTCGTAACCGCACCCGCGTCACCAAGCGCACCAAGGTTTTTACCGGGATAAAAACTGAAACCCGAGGCATGGCCCCAGCTGCCCGCCTTTTTACCGTTGATCGCAGCTCCGTGCGCCTGAGCAGAATCTTCCAGTACCAATAGGCCATGTTCATCAGCCAATGCCATCAGTTCAGGCATGGGGGCCAACTGACCATATAAGTGAACTGCAAGGATGGCTTTGGTGTTGGCGGTAATAACAGCTGCTGTTTTAGTCGGGCATAGATTGTAGGTGTGCTCGTCAGGCTCAACCAGTACCGGCTGCAGTCGGTTTTCAGTGATCGCAAGGATGCTGGCAATATAGGTATTGGCAGGGACGATGATTTCATCGCCTTCCTTCAATTTGCCGAGTTCTTTCCAGGCGCGCAGAGTCAGTGTCAATGCGTCCAGGCCGTTTGCTACACCGATACAATGCTGGGCGCCGCAGTAGGCCGCAAAATCTGACTCAAACGCTTTCAGCTCTGTCCCTTGAATGTACCAGCCGGAGTCGATTACACGGGTAGCGGCATCAATCAAGTCATGGCGGTATTGAGCGTTAATGGCTTTGAGGTCAAGAAAAGGGATCATTTGTTTACATACCTGATGACTTTTGCAGGATTACCCACCACAACAGCGTATGCAGGTACATCCTTGGTGACTACAGCGCCTGCGCCTATCATGGCATATTCACCGATGGTGGTGCCGGGCAGCAGGGTTGCGTTGGCGCCTATGCTGGCATTGCGCTTGATCGTGATGCCAGAGAACTGTTCAGGATATTCTTTGGAACGGGGGTAAGGATCATTGGTGAAGGTAACATTGGGACCAATGAATACATCATCCTCAATACGTGTGCCATCCCACAGTTGCACACCCGATTTCAATGTCACTCTGTCGCCGATAACGACATCACCTTCGATCAAGGTTTGAGCGCAGATATTACACTCTTTACCGATCTTAGCGCCTTTCAGGATCACGACAAACTGCCAAATTCGTGTACTTTCGCCGATGGATGAAGTGGCTACGTCGGCCAGTGGATGAATAAAGCTCATACTCCCACTACCTTAAGGAAGTCATCATAATTACGAATATAATCTGCTTCGTCATAGTGCTCGCTGGCCAGTACCAGTAACACGCAATCGGGAGTGAAGTCATGCATCTCCCGCCAAACCAAATCTTCGATTACGAGTCCTTTCGTTGGTGAATCAAGCAATAATTCTTCTTTTTCTCGGCCATTATCCAGCAACATGCGGCAACTACCAGTCACACACACTGCTACTTGCTTTAGTGCCTTATGGGCATGAAACCCGCGCGCGACACCTGGCTTGGTACCAAAGATGTAGTACACACGCTTAATATCAAAAGGGACTGTTTTGTTTGCTTCAACGGCAACCAGCGACCCACGATCATCCCCCAATGGCGGTAAATCTATCAGCTTCACCAAATTGCTCATCGGCATTCACCCGCCAGCCTGAGCAGGTACTGACCATAGCCATTTTTACTTAATGCCTGCCCCTGCTCTTTTAACGCTTCCTTACTGAGCCAGCCATTGTTGAAGGCGATCTCTTCCAAACACGCCACTTTCAACCCCTGGCGATGCTCAATGGTCTGCACGAAGCTACTCGCTTCCAACAGGCTTTCATGGGTGCCGGTATCGAGCCAGGCAAAACCACGGCCCAGCAATTCGACATTCAGATCGCCACGCTCAAGGTAGGCCTGATTGACGCTGGTGATTTCCAGCTCGCCACGGTGCGAGGGTTTCACCTGCTTGGCGATTTCCACCACGTCATTGTCGTAGAAGTAGAGGCCGGTCACGGCATAGTTGGACTTGGGCTGTTCGGGCTTTTCTTCAATGGAGATCGCTTTGTTGTTGTCATCGAAGGCGACCACGCCAAAGCGCTCCGGGTCTTTAACCTGATAGCCGAATACAGTGGCGCCGGAGGTGCGGGCAGCGGCCTGTTTCAGCTTGGGCGAGAAGCCCTGACCGTAGAAGATGTTGTCGCCCAGTACCAGGCACACGCTGTCATCACCGATAAAGTCTTCACCGATGATAAAGGCCTGCGCAAGACCATCCGGGCTTGGCTGTTCGGCGTAGCTGAATTGAATGCCGAAGTTACTGCCATCGCCCAGCAGTTTTTCAAAGTTGGGCAGGTCTTCGGGGGTGGAGATGATCAAAATGTCACGGATACCCGCCAGCATCAGTACCGAGAGCGGGTAATAGATCATCGGCTTGTCGTAGATGGGCAGCAACTGCTTGGACACGCCCTTGGTGATCGGATACAAACGGGTGCCGGAGCCACCGGCGAGGATAATGCCTTTCATGGTCTGTCCTTGTAACTGAACGCGTTGCTATCAGAGCTGCCCAAGGCGCTCACGCTGGTAGGAGCCATCCTGTACGCGGCGGCACCATTCCAGGTTGTCGAGATACCACTGCACAGTTTTACGAATGCCGGACTCGAAGGTTTCTTCAGGTTGCCAGCCCAGTTCGTGCTGAATTTTGCTTGCGTCGATGGCGTAGCGGCGGTCGTGGCCGGGGCGGTCTTGTACGTGTGTGATCAGGTCCCGGTAGTGGGTTGCAGCCGGGGCCAGTTCTTGCAGGATATCGCAGATGGTGTGTACCACGTCGATGTTCTGCTTTTCGTTATGGCCACCAATGTTGTAGGTTTCGCCCACCTTACCCTCGGTAACGACCTTATACAGTGCCCGGGCGTGGTCTTCTACATAGAGCCAGTCGCGGATCTGGTCGCCCTTGCCGTAGACCGGCAGCGGCTTGCCTTCCAGTGCGTTGAGGATCATCAACGGCACCAGCTTTTCCGGGAAGTGGTAGGGACCGTAGTTGTTGGAGCAGTTGGTCACCAGTACCGGGAAGCCGTAGGTGCGCATCCAGGCACGTACCAGGTGGTCTGAGCTGGCCTTGCTGGCTGAATAGGGGCTACTGGGTGCGTAGGCGGTGGTTTCGATGAATAGCGGCAGGTCATTATCGCGAGCTGATAAGCTCGCTCGTACAGAAACTTTAGTATCGTGGGCTGGTAAGCTTGCGCTTACAGGATTGGTATCAGCCGGGTGTGGGAGGTCTCCGTAGACTTCATCGGTGCTGATATGGTGGAAGCGGAACGCCTGCTTGCGGGCGTCATCCAGCCCCTGCCAGTAATTGCGCGCCACTTCCAACAGTGTGTAGGTGCCAACGATGTTGGTTTCGATGAAGGCGGCTGGTCCATCGATGGAGCGGTCTACATGGCTTTCAGCTGCCAAATGCATGATGGCATCCGGCTGATGCTCAGCAAATACGCGCTCCAGCTCGGCACGGTTGCATATATCCACCTGCTCGAAAGCGTAGCGATCGGAGCTGTCGACTTCACTCAGGTTTTCCAGGTTGCCTGCATAGGTGAGCTTGTCAACGTTGACGGCGCTATCCTGAGTCTTCTGGATGATATGACGGATAACCGCCGAGCCGATAAAGCCGGCACCGCCGGTGACGAGGAGTTTCATATCAGATAGTTCTCTCTGTAAAGCAAAAAACAGCCATCATCCCAGATTATTCATAGTAAGAAGATTTACCAAGTGATCGGCTGCAGCTTCTTGACTCGTTGTAACCGTATCAATTTTTACTTCTGCGTTATCTGGCGCTTCATAGGCTGAATCAACACCGGTAAAGTTTTTCAAATCGCCGCGCCGGGCTTTTTTATACAGCCCCTTAGGGTCGCGCTGTTCTGCTACTTGCAAAGGCGTATCGATGAACACTTCTATAAACTCACCTTCTCCAAACAAATCACGTGCCATCCGGCGTTCTGATCGGAAGGGTGAGATAAAGGCGGTAATCACAATCAGCCCGGCATCCACCATAAGTTTCGCAACTTCTGCCACACGGCGGATGTTTTCCACCCTGTCGGCATCGGTAAAGCCCAGGTCTTTATTCAGGCCGTGGCGGACGTTGTCACCATCCAGCAAATAGGTATGGTGGCCCATGGCGTGAAGTTTCTTTTCCACCAAGTTGGCAATTGTGGATTTACCTGCGCCGGATAGGCCGGTAAACCATAGCACGCAAGGCTTCTGCCGCTTGGCAGCCGCTCGGACAGCCTTGTCCACATCCAGATGTTGCATATGGATATTCTGGCTGCGACGCAGGGCGAAATTCAGCATGCCCGCCCCAACGGTATTATTGGTCAGGCGGTCGATCAGGATAAAGCCACCTGTGTCCTGGTTGTCCTTATAGGCATCAAAGGCGATGGCACGGTCCAGACTCAGGTTACATTCACCAATGGCGTTTAGTTCCAACTGCCTGGCGGGCTGCTTTTCCAGTGTGTTGATATTGAGCTGGTGTTTAATAGCGCTGATCTGTGCCGTCACGGTGCGGGTGCCGATTTTCATCAGATAGGGGCGGCCCGGCAGCATGGGTTCCTCATGCATCCATACAATATTGGCATCAAACTGATCAGCGGTTTGTGCCGGTGCATTAACAGCCGAGATCACATCACCACGGGAAATGTCGATCTCGTCTGCCAATGTCAGAGTAATCGATTGGCCAGCAACAGCTTGTCCCAAATCACCGTTATGAGTAACGATACGGGCCACCGTACTGGTTTTACCCGATGGCTGTACTCGGACTGCATCGCCGGGTTTAATCACGCCGCTTGCGATGGTGCCGGCAAAGCCACGGAAATCCAGATTGGGACGGTTCACCCACTGTACGGGCATACGGAAGGGACCACGCTGCAGACGTTCATCGTCGACCTCCACGCTTTCCAGGTAGGACATCAGCGTGGTGCCCTGATACCAGGGCATGTTATCACCATGGTTGACGATATTATCCCCCTTGAACGCGGACATTGGGATGTAGGTGACATCCTCCAACCCCAGCTCACGAGCGAAAGCGCTGTACTCGGCAATGATCGCGTTGTAGGTATCCTGAGAATACCCCACCAGATCCATCTTATTAATGGCGACCACAATGTGACGAATGCCGATCAGGGACATCAGATAGCTGTGGCGGCGCGTCTGGGTCAAGATGCCTTTACGCGCATCCACCATCAGTATTGCAGCATCGGCGGTAGAGGCACCGGTGACCATGTTGCGGGTGTATTGTTCGTGCCCCGGGGTGTCGGCCACAATGAACTTGCGGCGGTCGGTGGAAAAGAAGCGATAGGCCACATCAATGGTTATGCCCTGCTCGCGCTCTGCAGCCAAACCATCAACCAGCAGGGCAAAATCGATCTCATCGCCCTGGGTGCCGTATTTTTTCGAGTCAGCTTCGATGGCGCTGAGTTGGTCTTCAAACAGCATCTTGGATTCATACAGCAAGCGGCCGATCAGGGTACTCTTGCCGTCGTCTACGCTGCCACAGGTGATGAAGCGCAGCAGTCCCTTGTTTTCATGAGCCTTGAGGTACTCTTCGATATCGGTACTGATCAATTCGGATACGTGTGCCATCAGAAATAGCCCTCCTGCTTTTTCTTCTCCATGGATGCGGCGGAATCGTGGTCGATGACACGCCCTTGGCGTTCAGACGTTTTGGTCAGCAGCATTTCCTGAATAATGGCCGGCAGAGTATCGGCTTCAGATTCGACGGCACCAGTCAGCGGGTAGCACCCCAATGTACGGAAACGGACCTTGCGCAGCTCAGGCTTCTCGCCCTGTTTTAGCGGCATGCGGTCGTCATCTACCATGATCAAGGTGCCATCACGTTCTACTACAGGACGCACGGCAGCATAATACAGAGGCACGATGGGAATATTTTCCAGGAAGATGTACTGCCAGATATCCAGCTCGGTCCAGTTGGAAAGTGGGAACACACGGATGCTTTCGCCCTTATGCTTGCGGGCGTTATAGAGCTTCCACAGCTCAGGACGCTGACTTTTGGGGTCCCAGCGATGCTGCGCCGTGCGGAACGAAAATATACGCTCCTTGGCGCGAGACTTTTCTTCGTCACGGCGGGCCCCGCCAAAAGCAGCATCAAAGCCATATTTATCCAACGCCTGCTTCAGGCCCTCTGTTTTGGTGATGTCGGTGTGAATAGCCGAGCCATGGGTAAAGGGGTTAATGTCCTTTTCGATAGCTTCCGGATTGATATGCACCAGCAAATCCATACCCACTTCTTTCGCCATGCGGTCGCGAAACTCGTACATCTCGCGAAACTTCCAGCGGGTATCAACGTGCAACAGCGGAAACGGCGGTACCGAGGGCGCAAAGGCTTTCATTGCCAAGTGCAGCATGACAGCACTGTCTTTGCCAATGGAATACAGCATAACGGGGTTTTCCGCTTCAGCGACAACCTCACGCATGATGTGGATGCTTTCGGCTTCCAGCCGTTGCAGGTGAGTCAGTGACATCGTGTTTTCCTGATTTTAAAACTGTGACAGGGCTTAGGCGCTGGCTGCAGCTGTTAATGGCTTAGCCCAAAGTGGCGCGGGTGCTGTACAGACAATGAACCAGGGGTTCAACAGTGTATCGGCCCGAGTGTTGTACCTTAACGGCTGCAATGAGGGGTACTCCAGTACCTGGCCACCCGCCGCTTCAACCACTGCTTGGGCGGCGGCCGTATCCCACTCGCTGGTTGGCCCCAAGCGAGGATACAAGTCGGCAGCACCTTCGGCCACCAGACACAACTTGAGCGAACTACCCATGGCGACAATTTCGGTGTTGGGCAGCGCTGAGGCAAACGCTTTAAAGGCATCAGATTGGTGTGAACGGCTGCCCACTATACGCCAAGTGCCATTATCTTCGGGGATTGCAGCCGGACTGATCTGGCTGGTTTCCGTGCGTGTCTGTTTGAATGCACCCTGCCCGACTTCGCCATAATAGGTAATGTGTTTGGCTGGAACGTAGACTACGCCCAGCACGGGGCGGTGGTTGTAAATTAATGCGATATTGACGGTAAATTCACCGTTTTTCTTGATGAATTCTTTGGTGCCGTCCAATGGATCAATCAGCCAGTAGCGCGACCAACTTAGCCGTTCTGTATTTTCATTGCCGGTAGACTCTTCTGATAATACCGGGATATCCGGCGTTAACTCAGCCAGGCCCTGTACAATGCAGTGATGAGAGGTCAAGTCTGCCTCGGTCAGCGGGCTTGAGTCAGTCTTGTCGTAAATATCAAAGTCCTGTTGATAGATGCGCATGATGTTGTCCCCGGCTTGTTTTGCCAGGCTAATGACAGATTGGATATTTATCGACACATCAAAAGCTCCATATCAAAGGTATCAGCCCAATAGCGGTTGCACCGGTCAACAGGCTTAATGGCAAACCGATTCGCAGGTAGTCCACCATTTTGTAACCACCGGGACCATAGACCATTAAGTTGGTTTGGTATCCCAAGGGCGTAATAAAACTGGCCGATGCTGCGAACATCACGGCAATGGCAAAGGGCATAAAACTTGCGCCGAGTTGATCGGCTACTGCCATGGCAACCGGAAACATCAGTACTGCGGCTGCATTATTGGTGATCATCTCTGTAAATATAACGGTCATCAGATACACCAGCGCCAATACCTCCCAGGGTGACATGGTGGTGCCTGCTCCACCCAGAATAAGATCCGCCAGTATTTGTGCGGCACCGGTTTTGGTCATGGCCATACCCAGTGCAAAGGATGCCGCTATGACCAATAGGACACTCAGATCGATAGCCCCACGACCACGACTGGCTGTCACGCAGCGTGTCAAGAGCATGCCACCCGTCGCAATCAATGCGGCTTCAAGAATGCTAAGCAGCCCAGTTGTACTTACGCCGATCAAAAACACTAACCAGCCAAGCGCTATCGGCGCCTTACGAAAATCCGGGGGTGTCGAGTTGTTAAGCAAGCTAACCAACAAAAAATCCCGGCGGAAGCGGTATTGCTCTACAAAGTTTTCACCGGCTTCCATCAACAACGTATCACCAACATTGAAGTGGATATCACCCAGTTTGCCCTGCAGTCGTGATCCACCCCGCGAGACAGACAGAATCACTGCCTTGTAACGAGTACGGAACGCTGATTCCCTGATGGTTTTGCCCAGTGCGGGGAAATCCGGCCCCACCACCGCTTCCACCAGATGGCGCTGGTGATGGGCCATATTCAGTTTTTGCACCGCTTCACTGGCGGGTTGCAAGCCGTGTATTTTGCGCAGCTCATTGGCGCCCTCTGAGGCACCAATGAAGAATAAAACGTCGCCAGCTTCCAGCAAGGTGTCCGGATCTACGGCTGGCAGTCGTTTGCCACGGCGCTCTATTTCCGCCAAATAGGTGTAGGTCAGACTGCGCAAACCCGCTTCTGCAATGGTTTTACCGATCAACGGGCTATTCTGGGCAATCTCTACCTCCACCTCGTATTCACGTGCCCGGCTCAATTGCTCAACCGCGCCTTGGCGACTGGGCAACAACCGATTACCGAACAGGATCAAGAAGCTGCCACCGACCAATACAATCGGTACACCCAGCCACGCCAACTCAAACATGCCCAGCGCAACGCCTTTCTGTTGTTGCAGCAAACCATCCACAACCAGGTTGGTGCTGGTGCCGATCAGCGTAAGCGTGCCACCCATGATAGCGGCATAACTCAGCGGCAATAGCAGTTTTGACGATGAGATGCGAATGCGCTGACTCCAGTCTTGAACAGCTGGTATCAGCATGGCTACCACGGCCGTATTGTTCATAAACGCACTCAGAAGTGAAGCCGGTAGCAAAAGTCGCCCCTGCGCCTGACGGGTAGTACGCGGCTGCCCCAGCAGTCCGTGCGCAATGTATTGAATGGCACCGGTATCCTTTAACCCGGCCGCAATCACATACAGCACGGCAATGGTCATCACACCAGGATTGGAAAAGCCATTCAGCGCCTCCGCTGGCGTCAGAATACCAGTAATCATTAAACAGCCCAGAGCCGCAACGAGGATCACATCAGCAGGCAGCCGAGTGGTCGCCAGTAGTACCAATACTGCGAACACCAGAGCTAGAGTCAGATAGGCTTCAAACATGCGTAGATGAGCCTCAATATCCCATTTCTAACATTGAAGAGGCCACAGCGGTATCTTGCTAGTGAGACTCATGCTTATGCCAGTATCAGTTTTTTAACATTACTTAGGGCACTTTTAATCACTTCATCATTTACTAAACTCTCAACATTCAACCTCAACAACGGCTCAGTATTCGACCCACGAATATTCATCCGCCAGTTGGCAAACTCCATACTCAAACCATCCGTTTCATCGATTAACGGGTTTTGAGCCGCAAAGTGAGCTTTAACCTTCTGGATACAGGCCTTAACGTCCGCCACCTTGAAGTTGATTTCGCCACTACAGGGGTAGGCTTGCTGGCGCTGGTGGATAAGTTGCGAGAGTGGTTTGTTCTCGGTGCTGATTAGCTCGGCCACCAGTAACCAGGGGATCATGCCGCTGTCGCAATAGGCGAAGTCGCGGAAGTAGTGGTGAGCACTCATTTCACCGCCGTAGATGGCGTTTTCCTTGCGCATGCGCTCTTTAATGAAGGCATGGCCGGTTTTGCTCTGAATCGCGTGGCCACCGTATTGTTGGCAGATGTCGATGGTGTTCCATGTCAGGCGTGGGTCGTGAATGATCTTTTCGCCGGGGTGTTTTTTCAGGAAGGCCTCGGCCAGCAGGCCTACGATGTAGTAGCCTTCGATGAATTGGCCCTGTTCGTCAAACAGGAAGCAGCGGTCAAAGTCGCCATCCCAGGCGATACCCATATCGGCCTTGTGTTCGACAGCAGCTTGGGCGGTGGCATCACGGTTTTCCACCAGTAGCGGGTTTGGAATACCGTTGGGGAAGGTCGGGTCGGGCTGGTGGTGTACTTTGATAAAGGTGATCGGTACACCACGCTGTTTCAGTTCAGCCTCAAGCGCATCGATCACCGGCCCGGCGGCCCCGTTACCGGCATTGACGACCAGCTTCAATGGCTTGAGCTGCTGCACATCAATGTAGGTCAGCAGGTGCTGCAGGTACGCCTGTCGCAGGTTTAGCTTGCTGATTTGACCGGTATGCTCTGGCTTGGTGAACTCTTGTTGTTCAGCCAGCTGCTGAATCTCTTTCAAGCCGCTGTCGCCACTGATCGGCTGAGCATCGCGTTTAACCAGCTTCATGCCGTTGAAGTCGACGGGGTTGTGGCTGGCGGTAACTTCGATGCCGCCGTCTACATCCAGATGGAATGCGGCAAAGTAGACTTCTTCAGTGCCGGTCATACCCAGATCGATCACGTCACAACCGGCATCCATTATGCCCTGTGCCAAGGCCTGCTTTAGTGCTTCACTGGTGGCACGTACATCACCGCCGACCACAACTTTTTTCGCATTCAGGTATTGGGCATAGGCACGGCCAATACGGTAGGCGATGCCTTCATTGAGTTCGGTGCCCAGTTGGCCACGAATGTCGTAGGCTTTGAAGCAGGTGAGTTGGGTCATGTGTTGGTCCTTGTGTAAATCTCGATCCCTACGCGGTCGATATGTACTTTGATTGCCGGTTCTGCCAGGGTGTTGTAGTCCAGTACGTTAAACATGTAGGGCAGCGGTGCTACTTCATTAAGCTGCTCGGCCAGGGTTGTGATGCTGTCATAGGTGACACCTGCGCCCTGCACGGCCAGGTCAACGTCTGAGCCTTTGCGATAGTTGCCTTTGGCGCGGGAGCCAAACAAAATCAGGTGCTCGATTTCAGGCTCACGTGCGGCGGCCTGGGCGATCAGTTCCAAGTCGCGTGCCGTGAGGCCGGTTTGCTGTTCCAAGCTCATGAGTTGAGTATACCTGCGAATCGATCACGCAATTGCACCAGCAGCGGATAGTCGTCATCGCGGATTTTCTGCTCAACGACGATGGCGGTTGCTTCGTTGTAGGTGTGTGTAGTGATAATGCCGGCACGCTCGACCACGCTGGGCTGCTGGATGCGGATAGCCTGTTCAAGCAGTGTGAAAGCGTTGCACTACTGTTGGTAGCGCTGATGCCAGCGGATGTCTTGCGCGGTCATATTTTAAACTCTGTATTGCTCATATCTGCCACTACCAACGCTTCTTTCAACGCCTGCTTCGCGCCCTTGTCCCCATGCACCAGCCGAATCTCCCTCGGCTTGTGCCGCATGCCCTTGACGAAGCTCACCAGTCCCTGCTGATCGGCATGGGCTGAATATCCACCGATGGTGTCGATGTTCGCGCGAATGTCATAGCGCTCACCCTCCAGCTCGACATATCCCTTGCGTGGGCCATAGGTCTGAATATCCCGCCCCGGCGTACCCTCTGCCTGATAACCGACAAAGAGCACATCATGACGCTCGTCACCCAGCATCGTCTTGAGATAGTTGACGATACGTCCGGCGTTGCACATGCCGCTGCCGGCAATGACAATGGCCGGGCGGCCTGTAGCGGACAGGTGGCGCACCATTTTGATGTGTTCCTCATGGCTATCGACAGTGATCAAGGTATCGAATGCCAGGGGCTTGTGGCCCTGCCGCAACCGGTCATGCGCCTCCTCGTCCCAAAAGGGTTTGAGTTCGCGGTAGGCGGCCGTAAAGCGGCTGGCCAAGGGCGAATCGAGGATCACCGGCAGCTGGCCCTCAAGGATCTCGTCCAGCTCGTATAACAGTTCCTGGGTGCGGCCGATACTGAATGCCGGTATCAGCACACTGCCCTGGTTGCGCAGCGCCCGGTCTATCGCGCCCTTGAGTCTATACTTGCGTGTCTCGCGATCGTCATGGTTGCGGTCACCGTAGGTGCTTTCCAGCACCAGCACATCGGCTCGCTCTGGTGGCTCGGGTGCGGGCAGCAACGGCGTATGACTGGCACCCAGGTCACCGGAAAAGACGATCCGTTCACCGTTGCAGTCGATCTCCACGTAAGCCGAGCCCAGGATATGCCCGGCTCGCTGCAAACGGATCTTAATCCGGTTTTCCGCAGTATCGACCAGCGTGAACCACTGCCGGTAAGGCAGCGCAATGATCTGTTGCTCAACCCTCGCCAGATAGCGTTTGACATTGTCGCTTTCACGGCTGATGCCCAGTTTGAAGGCATCTTCCAGCACCAGCGGCAACAGGCGTGCCGAAGGTTGCGAACAGATGATCGGCCCCTTGAACCCCGCCGCCAGCAACCAGGGGATGCGCCCCACATGGTCGATGTGTACATGAGTGGCCACCAGTGCGCGTACGCTTCTAATATCGAAGTCGATGGTGTGCGGGTCTGCCTGTGACTGACGCTGCGCTTCCGCTCCCTGAAACAACCCGCAGTCGATCAGCAGGCTGGTATCGGCATCAATGTGTAACTGGTGACAGGAACCGGTCACGCCGGAGCGTGCACCGTGGTGTTCGATTCGCTGATAGGGCATATCCTTTGCCTCGTGCGGATTAACCACGCTACCGCCCGGAGGTTGCCTCGGGCGATCCTCAAAACCCTTCTGTTTTCTCGATGGAAAGTATCCCTACCTTCCTTTTATTCCCTGCCAGTGACAGGGCCAAAACCGCGCTATGATAACAGCTTTACCCAGTGTCCGTGCCTACGGACAAGGGCAACCATAATACAGATCAAGCCAGAGTTTTAAATACCCTGTTTCACCGCTATACCGATGTCGCTCTGATCCACCGGAATACCCTTCTCACCGACCATCTCGTGTCACTGGTCGACCTGATTATTTCGCACAAGCAGTATTGCTGGCCTGTTCCATTTGGACGAACCATTCGGACGAAGCAGGTGAATCCGCTATACTGGCGGCATCAAATCGTACTATCTGGACATTATGATGACTGAACGCCTGACTATAACCCGACCCGACGACTGGCACCTGCATCTGCGTGATGGCGAGGTGCTGCAGCATGTTGTACCCGCCACTGCCCGCCAGATGGGCCGCGCCATCGTAATGCCAAACCTCAGACCGCCCGTGACCGATGCCGAGCAGGCTCTGGCCTACCGTGAGCGCATTCTGGCCGAGGTGCCCGAAGGCTGTGATTTTGATCCGTTGATGACGCTTTACCTGACGGACAACACGTCGCCGGAGATGATTGCAGCAGCCAAGGCCACCGGCAAAGTGGCAGCCGTAAAGCTGTATCCGGCCGGAGCGACCACCAACTCCGATTCAGGTGTCACGGACCTGGGCAAGCTGGATGCGATCTGTGAAGCCCTGGACGAAGCGGGTATGCCGCTGCTGGTACACGGTGAGGTGACCCACAACCACGTGGATATTTTTGATCGTGAGAAGCAGTTTCTAGATGAGATTCTGACCCCGCTGGCAGGCCGTCACCCGAACATGAAGCTGGTGGTTGAACATATCACCACCAGGGATGCAGCCGAGTTCGTCAATGCCCACGGTGACAACGTGGGTGCGACCATCACGGTTCAGCACCTGGCGTACAACCGTAACCACATGCTGGTCGGCGGTATCCGCCCCCACCTGTTCTGCCTGCCGATTCTGAAGCGCAACGTACACCAGCAGGCGCTGCAGGATGCGGTTGTCAGCGGCAGCAAGAAGTTCTTCCTGGGTACCGACTCGGCCCCTCACGCCAAAGGCGCCAAGGAAAACGCCTGTGGTTGCGCCGGCTGCTACAGCGCCTATGCCGCCATTGAGCTGTACGCCGAGATCTTCGAAGACTTGGGCATTCTCGACAAACTGGAAGGCTTTGCCAGCCATTATGGTGCCGACTTCTATGGCCTGCCGCGTAACACCGATACGGTCACGCTGGTGAAGCAGGAGTGGCAGGTTCCGGCGGAGATGCCGTTTGGCAGTGACATCATCGTGCCGCTGCGCGCCGGTGAAACGCTGCGCTGGAAGCTGGAAGGCTGATCATCCAAACGCAAGAAAGGCGCCCCAGGGCGCCTTTTTCATATCCATCGAAGCATCCTGGCTTATCCCATCCAGGCGCTGAACATCCACACGGTTTTCTCCTGCTGGGTGATGTAGTCACTCATCAGCGTCGCGGTACCCTCGTCGTCCGCATCACCCGCCAGTTCCATGATCTCACGCTGCATACCGATCAGTGTTTTGTAGCCATCCAGCAAACCCTGCACACAGGCCTTGCCTTCATGCACATCCTTTGCCTCTCGAATGGAGCTGTATTCCAGATAGTCACTGAAGGCATGAACCGGCTGCTGACTCAGAGTCAGGATACGCTCGGCGATTTCGTCCACTTTCAACAGCAGATCGTTGTACTGTTCCTCGAACTTGACATGTAACTCGAAGAACTCGGGGCCGCGCACATTCCAGTGATAACCGCGCACGTTCATGTAGAAGATCTGGTAGTTGGCGAGCAGCTCGTTCAGGCGCTTTGCCAGCTGTGTGGATTTTTCCGTATCCAAACCGATGCGATTGGTCTGCATGTGTTGCCTCCTACGTTGTGGCCCAATTCAGCCTTCAGCTTAGTTCAGACCACAGCGTCGATTCCAAGTGAATCCTCCTATCAACGTCATAAAGGCTTTCTATTATTGTTCAGGCGGGACATTCATTGACTAAATCTATCAAATTATTAGGTTTAATTAATTTCATGACTTTCAGCGCCAGCGCTAGTATGGGTCCTGTTTTCAAGCGTTCCACTCAATCGAGTTCAGGAGAAATCACAATGGGTATCGTTAACACCGAGATTAAACCGTTCAAAGCAACTGCGTTCAAACAGGGTGAGTTCGTTGAAATCACCGAAGCAGACGTGAAAGGCAAGTGGGCTGTCTTCTTCTTCTACCCGGCCGACTTTACTTTTGTTTGCCCGACCGAGCTGGGTGACCTGGCTGACAAGTACGAAGAGCTGCAGAAGCTGGGCGTTGAAGTCTTCTCCGTGTCCACCGACACGCACTTCACCCACAAGGCATGGCACGATACGTCCGACACCATCGGCAAGATCAACTACTACATGGTTGGCGACCAGACCGGCACCATCACCAACAACTTCGGTGTGATGCGTGAAGGCCTGGGCCTGGCAGACCGCGCGACTTTCCTGATCGATCCGGAAGGCATCATCCAGGCGGTTGAGATCACGGCCGAAGGTATTGGCCGTGACGCTGACGACCTGATGCGCAAGGTGAAAGCCGCTCAGTACGTGGCCTCTCACCCGGGTGAAGTGTGCCCGGCGAAGTGGAAAGAAGGCGAAGCCACTCTGGCACCGTCTCTGGATCTGGTTGGCAAGATCTAAGACCCGATTCACCCCGCCGGCGACGCCCGCAGCAAGCCGAGCCTGGCCATTGCCAGAACCGGTGAAGCTGCGCGCGTCAGTTTTGCCGGTGTCCCCATGGGCCACGAATTCACCTCGCTGGTACTGGCCCTGTTGCAGGCCGGTGGCCACCCGTCCAAGGCCGATGCCGAGCTGCAGGAGCAGCACGTCAAGGACGTACGAGGTTGAGGTCATCACCGAGCAGTCCGCAGCCAAACTGAGGAAAGGCGAGCTGATCGAATTGGAGCTGGACACCCTGCGCGCCGACGATGTACTGGTGAAGAAGGCCGAGTCCCTGCCCAACGTGACCATCATCAAGCAGGCGATGACCACTGAAGTGCTGGGCGACGGCAACAAGGTGATCGGACTGAAGTACAAGGATCGCCGTACCGACGAGACACACGTACTGGACGTGGCCGGTATCTTCGTTCAGATCGGTCTGGTGCCGAACAGCGAATGGCTCAAGGACACGCTGGAACTGACCGAGCGCGGCGAGATCGTCATCGACGGCCACGGCGCCACCTCCATGCCGGGTGTATTTGCCGCCGGCGACGTGACCCACACGCCGTACAAGCAGATCATCATTTCGATGGGGTCAGGCGCGACCGCCGCGCTGGGTGCGTTCGATCACCTGATCCGCAACTGATTCAACTCTCTCTTCATCGACACGCTGATTTTGCCGCCCTTCGGGGCGGTTTTTTTATGTCTTCGTCCGGTTGCGACGTGCCAGCACACAGCGGTCGATCTTGTCTCTGACCTCATCAGGCCGACGAACAAAGTCAAAGCGAATGTGGTTATTGCCGCGACCGGCCACGATCAGGCTGGCATGGCCGAACAGACGTCCGAACAGGCTCTGCTCCAGAGAGACACCGTCGATACTGAGCAGGTAGAGCTGATCAACCCTGCGCCCCAGTACTCCGCTGTGCGCGAGCACCCGTTGGCCGGTCAGCCGATAGCGACGGCTCACTTCGGTCACCAGTTGGCGCAAGGCACTCAGGCCGATCCAAAGCGCCACCAGCCCCAGCGCAGCCGCGATCCAGCTGGCCGGAATACCGGCTCCTTCCCACAGGAAGCGAGTTGCCAGCTTGCGATACTCGGTGACCAGCCACCAGCTGTCCCAGAACGGCACTGGCGCCATTACACGCCAGCCCAGCCAGCCTATTGCCAGCGCAATGGTCAGGTCCCTCAGGCCTGCGCCCAGCGCCAGCGGCGAGCGTTTGATTTCAAGCAGCACTTTTTCGGTTGGCAACATGGGTGAATCCTTCACAGCCCCCTTCATCTGACGGAGCGATCACCCCATGATCGCCCTAAGGGTTTATTCAAAAAATGTCAGTTACCCAGCATGATGGCAACCCAGCGGGTCGACGGGTTCTGTTCCAGTGCAATCTTGGCAATCATGGTCAGCGGGATCGACAGGAACATACCGGCAGGGCCAAACAGCCATCCCCACACCATCAAGGACAGGAACACGACCAGTGGCGAAAGCCCCAGTCCCGACCCCATGTAGCGCGGCTCAAGCACGTTGCCCATCAACACGTTAACCGCGATATAGCCGGCCGCGACCAGCGCCGCATCGCCAAGGCCCAGCTGTACGACCGAGAGCAGAATGGCGGGTACGGCAGCAATGATCGAACCCACATTGGGGATGAAGTTCATCAGCGCGGCGACCAGCCCCCACAGAGGCGCAAAGTCCACACCGAGAATCCATAGCCACAGGGTGATCAGGCAGCCAGTCGCCAGACTGACCGTGGTTTTGATGACTAGATATTTGTTGACCTTGCGTACGAAATCACCGGCCTGATTCAACGAATGCTCGGCATTGGGGAGTGCCTTGTGCAGTTTGTCACCCAACAGGGTGGCTTCCAGCAGCAGGAAGATCACTACGAACACGATCAGCATGAGATCGGTCAGCAGCCCGCCCAGATTGGTCAGCGCATTGCCCGCCAACCGCATCACCGAGCCGGGGTTGAAGTGGTTGAGGAGCTGTTCACGGGTGACGGGCAAACCCAGCCGCTCCAGATAAGGCAGCAGCTTGACCGCCTCATCCTGCAGCCTCGCCTGATAAGTCGGCAGTCTCAGGGTAAAGGTGTCGATGGCCGACCCGACAAAGAGCACCAGCACCCAGCTGAAGATCATCAAGACAAACACCAGCAGCATGATCGCCAGCCAGGGCGGGACCCGATGGGAGGTCATCCACGCCAGCGGCGGTGCGCAGATGATGGCGATAAAGACCGCCAGCAGCATGGGCACCACCACCGCCTCGGCGATTTTGAGCGCTCCCAGAATGACCACCAGCGACGCCAGTCCGAGCAGCCATTTGAAACCGGTTGAAAAACTTACGGGGTTGGACTCGGACATGGACGCTCCTTGTGATCCAGTCATTATCAAACAGGGTTGTACATCATGTGTCGGCCTTGAAATGTACCTCGAGGCTGGCCTTTTGCTCATCGGTCAGGCTCATGGCTCGCCCATTGGCAAAATCATACCGTACCATGAATGCCTTGCCTCGGGCTGCGAGCTTGTCACCCTGCCAGGCTTCCTGCAATACGGTGAACGAACTGTTGCCTATCTTGCAGACAAAGGTACGCACTTCGACATTGCGTCCATAGAACAGCTCAGCCAGGTAATCCACCTCGATGCGCGCCATGATCAACTGCCATTTTTTCATATCGAGATCAGGGGTAAAGATCCGGAAGAGTTCGTTACGCGCCGCCTCGAACCACTGAGGAACACGGGTGTTGTTGATATGCCCCAGCCCATCGGTATCGTAAAACGCCGGGGAAATCATGGTGGAAAACATACGGATACTACCTGTCTCTGAAATCAGGCGCGGAGTATACCAGCCTCAGATGACATCTGATCTAGCCGCTGATGCCGTTTTCAAAGCGCGGGAACCTTGAAGCGGGTTTGCCGAAACTGCAGCACGACACCACGCGGAATGATCGCCTCAATCCTCAGTCCTGGACGAACAAAATCCCCCTCCCTCAAGACCCTGCCATCATACTTGACCAGCCTTGAACCGGGTTCGTCCGAATAGATATGCACCGTAAAGCGAATCTCCTGAAGCTCGCGCTGCTGATCGACCGGTAACTGGCGCAAATAAGGCAGGTCCGCGTAGGGTCCGGGGTCGGACGCTGCAGGGGGCGATTCAACAGATGCCGCCGCTGTCGGCGGTCCTGAGGGGGCAGTATCGGGACTCTCCGCACGTGCCGGAGCCTCCGCTCGACGGGGAGCGGCGGTGACCGCGGGCGTGCGGATGGCGATCTTTACACCGCTCAAGTCAGGCTCGTCCTGCGCGGCCGCTACCGGTTCAGTCTTCGCTGCCGCAGGCTGAACCCTGTCAACCGAGTCCTCCGGTTGCTGCACGGGCGTGCGCCAGAACCAGTACAGCAGCAGCCCAAGCAACAGAATGAGCAGAACAAGACCCGGCGACCAGCCACGTCGGCGCTGCGTCACCTCAAGCGGTGCCGGTTCGGAGGCAGGCTCTGGTGTTCCCTGAGCAGCCTTGCGCTGCTCGGAAGAGGCTTTGAGAGCATCATGAATATAGGACATGAACGCCTCCTAGCTGCGCAGTCTTGGCAGCTCGGCCAGCACCAGGCTGTTAAGCTGAATCAGCGTCAAGGGACCCGCCACACCATCCACTTCCAGCCCTTGCTGCTGCTGAAATGCCTTTACTCGCAGATAGAGTTCGGCGTCATAGCGGGACTTCAAAGGGGCATCAGCACGTCCATCCAGCTGCAGGCTGAGCTGCTGGTTGAGCCAGGCCACCTCGTCCCCTCTGGCACCGGGCCAGAGCGGTTGATGGTATCCGGGGGGATACTGCCAGAGCAGTGTGAACTGTCCGCCCCACAGTGACTGCAGCAGGCTTCGTGACACCCTGCGAACTTCGGTGTTGACGCGCAACTGTGCCTCATCCTGTGTCAGCGACATCAGCAGGGCCGCATAGGTGTGCTGCTGGTACTTCAGCGTAACGACAGCCGGACGATCCAGCCGTTCCAGCAACTGCAGCTCCCCTTCCAGCGTCAGGCAGCCCAGCCTCTGACGCTCGGCGAAATCACAGACGACTGGCTCTTTTCGCGGGTCATAGTCGAACTGCCAACGCTGAAACAAGCCCCTGAACGCCTGCACCTGTGCCAGATCCGGATCATCCGGTGGAGTCCAGAGCCGCATATCCTCCCAGCTTTGGACCTGTTCCAGCGGCTGCGCTGCGGCAAGATTGCCCTCAAGCGTTTCTGCAGCGACCGGGATCAGAGCTGGCTGACTAACGGCCACTCTCGTTTCCGGTTCGTCGTCAGGTTCATCCTCCTGAGGCACGACATCAGCCGGTTGATGATTGGCCACTTTCTCCCAGGGAAAAAGCTGTGCTCTCATCGCCAGGCGCTCCGCGTCTGTCATCTTTGTTATCACTTCCGCGTCCTGCTCCAGGGGTTGCCACTCCCACTGGCCTGAAACCACCATCGAGGCCGCAAGCCCCGCGCCCCATCCCAAGAGCCCGACCAGCGACGCGATCAACAGCCATAAGTACAGCGGGCGACGTCCACTGGCGGCAACCGGCATCGGCTCGACATTCCCCAGCACCTCACGGGCAGCCTTTTCCAGCGTCTCTACGCTGACTTCATTGCGGGTCTGCACATAGGTCCCCAAAAGTGCGCGGTCACAGATCTGGTTGATGATGCGCGGCAGGCCCGAAGACAGGCGATAGAGGTATTTGAGCGTTGCCGGAGGAAACACGGGGCGACTCAAGCCGGCGATCTGCAACCGGTGGTGAATGTAGTGCGGCAGATCGGCCTCGGCCAGAGGCCCCAGGTGGAAGCGGGCACTGATCCGCTGAGACAACTGGCGCAGATCGTCCTGCGCCAGTCGCTGAAGCAGCTCGGGTTGTCCCAGCAGCACAACCTTGAGCAGCTTGGCATCACTGGTTTCAAGGTTGGTCAGCAGACGCAGTTGCTCCAGAGATTCAAACGGGAGTTGCTGCCCCTCATCAATAATGAGCAATGTATTCCGACCACAGGCGTGCTGCTGGAGCAGATACCGATAAATACAGTCGCACAGGGATTTCATCGACAAGGGGCGCTCAGGATCAGGCGTCAGGCGCAGTTCGTCACACACCGCCTGCAACAGTTCCACCGGCTGAAGGTGAGGATTTAAAATGAGCGCAAAGTCCGTCGTGTCGGGCAGTTGCTCAATCAGGCGCCGTGACAAGGTCGTCTTGCCGGTACCCACCTCCCCCGTCAGCAGAATGAAGCCGCCATCGGCATCAATACCGTACAGCAGGTGAGACAAGGCCTCTTCATGCTGCTCACTCATGTAGAGATAGCGCGGATTGGGCGCGATTGAAAAAGGCGGCTCGCGCAGACCAAAATATTCACAGTACATATACATGCCCGCCTGTTGGCTGCCAACCTGGATTAACTATAGTGGCTTTTTTTCAGGACGGAGGGAGGATTCAGCTGTAATAAACATGAATCAACATGAATATGATGCAGGCATTCAAACATTTGGTTGATTATTAATACAGCCATACTCTGCCAAGAGTGACTACAATTTTTAATAGTCTAGTCCAAGCTCTGAACTGGGTTGTAAACCAGCAAGGTGACGCAGATGAATACTCACGACACCAAGGAGAGAAAATATCCAGAGACGGAACGCCCCCTCATACTGATCGACCTGTCAAGTCGACCTCACCCTGAATTGTCACCCGCCAGTTTGCAGGGCTGGCGCTTGTATAAAACCGAAAGCCTGTCGGAAGCGGAAAGCCTGCTTCAAGCGGAACCGTTTATCGTCGGGCTGGCCTGCTTCGACTGGAGCGAAAGGTCGAACAATGAAGCCTTGATTCATTTTTTCCAGCAACATCACCAGATTGCCTGGATAGCCGCTATCTGGCCTGAGCAGCTTCAGGACGTCAGCCTGCGCCGAATGCTGTTCGAAAATTTTTACGATTACTGCTCTTTGCCCCTCGGGAACAACATTGACCATCTGGCGATCATCCTCGGGCATGCCTATGGTCTTTACCACCTGCAACATCTGGAAAGCCGCAAGCTCGACGATGACAACCCCTTCGAAATGGTCGGCTCAAGCCCACAGATGCTGGATATCTTCGAGCAGATCCGAAAGGTGGCTCAAACAGATGCCACTGTACTGATTACGGGCGAGAGTGGTACCGGCAAGGAGCTGATCGCGCGCGCGATCCATCAGCGCTCGAACCGTCAGGAGCATCCCTTTATCGCCGTCAACTGCGGTGCCTTGCCGGAAAGCCTGATTCAGTCAGAGCTTTTCGGCTATGAAAAAGGCGCCTTTACCGGCGCCAGCCAGCGCCGGTTAGGCCGCATTGAGGCGGCTCATCAAGGTTCGTTGTTTCTGGATGAAGTCGGCGACCTTGCTGCCAACCTGCAGGCCCATTTGCTGCGTTTCCTGCAGGAGGGCACCATCGAACGCTTGGGCTCCAATCAAAGCCTTGAAATTGATACCCGGGTAATCGCCGCCACCAATATCGACCTGGAAAAGGCGGTCAAGGAGGGGCGCTTCCGAGAGGATCTCTTCTATCGACTCAGCGTACTCAATATCAAGGTGCCGCCACTGCGTGACCGCGGCGAAGACAAGGAACTGTTGGCCCGATTCTTTTTCAACAAGTTCGCCAGCGATCAGAAGGGTCAGCTGAAAGGTTTTACTCAGGAAGCGATCGACGCCATCAACCGTCACGCCTGGCCGGGCAACGTGCGTGAGATGATCAACCGAGTCCGTCGCGGCATGATCATGAGCGATAACCAGATGATCACGCCGCAGGACCTGAATCTGGAAAGCAGCATGCTGCTCCCTCAAGCCGCCTCTCAGGAAGCACTTAAAACACTGGAAGAAGCCCGTGCTGAGGCCGAACGAGTAGTGATTGAGCACACCCTGTCCCAGTGCCATCACAACGTTTCCAAGGCAGCCAAGGTACTCGAAGTTTCACGCGTGACGCTCTATCGAATGATGGAGAAACATCACCTGCAACATCATAAGGAATCCCCACAACACTGAGACTGAGCGCCCCCCTCAGTCTGCTGTTGCTCACGGCTTACAGATTTACTCTTTCATGCGCGAAAAGCGGCGCCTCATCTCTTCTAATTCCTTGTATTAAAATGACTCCCTGTTTTCTGGTCTGAAAACTGCTGCATTCACAGGACCAAGGCGAGGCTGCTGTCATGAAGCATTTGCGCAAGGCATTCACCAATCACCGTCTCATCCGGAGCCAACCGGAAAGCCCCCAGGAGGCCCTGTTATCTCAGGCGGACGAAGATCATGCCTACCTGCCTCGTGAGACTGCCACTGAATACTCAACCGCCTGGCGGCGTCGCAAGCCCACCTTCCCCTCTGTAGAAACGCATACGGTGCCTGGAATGATCACGCTCTGGGATGAGAACAACCGCATTAAAGACGGGCACGTGTAGTAAACACGCATGTCTTATAGCAAAAAAATCTAAAAAGTTTTCCCTATTCAGCCAAGTGCAATATGTAAATCTTGTGAAACACTTTTTAATTAACCCTGTCCCCACTTGAATACAGACACAGATAAATTAACAATATTACCTAACCAATGTGTTTCATTTAATTAACATTTAAGCTTATCGATTTATAGACTGTAAGATTATTGAGCCATTTTACACTCAGTCTTTAAAAACTTAACAGCAAATACCCCTCTTAACCTTAAATTCCCTCCCTGTTAATATCGGCCACCAACAACAATCGTCATAAAGGCTTTACATACGGCTGGAAAAAACGGTTGCCCCGAGCATTAAGTAAACACTTTTCAGACTTATCAACTGTATAAATCTGTAAAGCTTTACATGTTGCAGAGGTTAACCAGTTGCCGGCTGACCGAGGCTGAAGAACAGCCATCACCTGCCACTCGGGTGATGCTGAATGAACATTTGATCCTCTACCGAAAAGGCAAAACCCGTGTAAGCGGGTGGCGCAAAGTCACGGAACCTGATGTGCCATTGACACTGGTCATATCAGGCCCGCCGGACTACCGAAGTAGAGATGTGCCCTGCCCCGGCTGGAGGATCACTCCGATTATCACTATTCAGGAGAGATCCATGCACCGCGCACGTCCCTCTGTTGCCAACATTCTGTTAACCGCTGGCCTGACCGCAGCCTTGAGCTTTACAGCAGCGCCTGCAATTGCAGCGCAGGATCATGCTCATTCACATGCAGCGGCAACCGCCCCCAACATGACCTCTGCTGAAGCTCGACAGCAAGCCTACGATCACACTCAGTCGCTGCTGGCGCTGCAGAAGCGCTGGCTGAAGGCGCAGGGGCGTGACAGGGCACAAGCGCTGGAGCAGCTTCTGGCTCAGGCCGAAGCACGCCATGCTTTTCTGCTGGAGTTGCTGCAAAGCAATCCGGCTGAGGTCATTCGAGTCGCCATTCCTGAACAGAAGCAGCTGGGGATGCCAGCGGAAGTTCAGTCCCTGCTTTCCCAGCGACTGGAAACCGAAGGTGAACTGGAGGCCCTCGTCGAGGATTATGAAGACGGCAGCCACCGGTTGCGCCATTTCCTCAAGACACCCTTTGGTGAGCGATTCGAACTGCACTATGCCGGCAAGCGCCCAGAACTGCTGAACGGAGCTCGCGTACGGGTCAATGGCCTGTTACTGGACGATGTGAACACCGATGGTCACTTGGCACTGGCATCGGATGACGACAGCATTCTCACCCTGGCTGCCGATGGCGGCCCGGACGGTGGCAGCAATGGTGGCACACCTGCCGCGGAGCTGGCCAACACCTTCGGTGAAAAGCGTACTCTCGTCTTCCTGGTCAACTTCCAGGACAAGACCGATCAGCCGTATACCCGGCAGCAGGCCCAGGATCTGGTCTTTGGTCAGGTCAGCGACTTCCTCCGTGAGAACTCAAACAACCAGACCTGGTTGAGCGGTGACGTCACCGGCTGGTATACCCTGCCGCTGAGCAGCACCAGCTGTGACTATGTCAGCATTGCCAACCTGGCCAACGAGGCAGCCGCTCAGGCGGGCGTCGACACCTCCGGCTATAACCGCTACCTCTATGTATTCCCCAAGAACAGCTGCTCCTGGGCCGGGCTGGGTACCATGGGAGGCAACCCGGGCACGGCGTGGATCAACGGCAGCTTCAGGCTCAATATCGTGGCCCACGAACTGGGCCATAACTTCGGCCTGTATCACTCCAAGTCCAGTGATTGTGGTGCCACTGCTGTCGGGGATAACTGTTCTGTCTCTCAGTATGGCGACCTGCTCGATACCATGGGCAACCGCAACGGCGCTCATTTCAATGCCTTCCAGAAAGCACGTCTGGGCTGGCTGAACGGACTGGTCACCGCCGAAACCAACGGCACCTATGAGCTTGAGCCTTACGAAACAGCCCCCGGCACCAAACCCAAGGCGTTGCGTGTACTGAAAGAGGTCGATCCGGTAACCGGCCAGAAAAGCTGGTACTACATCGAGTATCGCCAGGCCATTGGCTTCGATAATTTCCTCGCCACCAATACCAATGTTCAGAATGGTGTGGTCGTACACACCGCCAAGGATGCAGATGGCAACAGCAGCCACCTGCTCGACATGACTCCGTCCAGTGATCCCTGGGACGATTGGGCTGACCCGGCCCTGATGACGGGCGACAGCTTTACCGACTCTGCAGCCGGTGTGACCATCAGCACTCTGTGGAATGACACCAATGGCGTGGCCGTCGATGTCGCGCTGGGCCCCCAGCCTTGTGTGACTGCAGCACCGACACTGTCACTGTCTCCGAGCGTCGGTCCCTGGGTAGCCCCGGGCAGCAGCGTCATCTACACACTGGCCATCACCAATAACGATAGCCTCAATTGCAGCAACGCCACGGTTAACCTCTCAGCCGTACTTCCTTCTGCCTGGACCGCGGCTTTCAGCAGCAACCAGTTGCAACTGGCACCGGGTGCGAGTGCATCTGTGGACCTGAGCGTCACCTCCGCCAGCGAGGCGATTGATGGCTACTATGATGTCGTGATCAGTGCTGCAACCGCCACCCATGGAGCAACCACCACTGCCACTTACGTGGTCAGCAGACCCGACACCAACAGTGCACCGACGGCCCAGAATGACGCTGCTGAAACAGCCGAGAACAGCCCGCTGACCATTGCCGTCCTCGCCAACGACTCTGATCCTGATGGCGACAGCCTCAGCATCGCGGCCGTGTATGCCAGCAGTAACAGCAGCGTCAGCGTAAATGCCAACGGTACGCTCAGCTATCAGCCCAAAGCAGGCTTCAGCGGAACCGACCGCTTTGACTATACCGTGACTGATGGCAAGGGAGGCAGCGACAGCGCCAGCGTCATCGTTACAGTGGTCGCGGCAACCAATACTGCCCCGATCGCCAATGATGACAGCGCCACAACGTCAAAAGGCAGCTCGGTCACCATTGCCGTACTCGGTAACGATTACGATCCGGATGGCGATAAGATCGAGGTGATCGCGGTGACTCAGGGCAGCAAAGGCAGAGTCAGCCTCAACGCGGATGGCACCCTGACCTACTCGGCTGCCAAGAATTTCAACAGTCCAGACAGTTTCAGTTACACCATCAGTGACGGCCTTCATACCACTTCAGCTGTCGTCCTGGTGTCTCCCGGCACCAGTACCGACAGTGGCAGCACCGATGGAAGCACCACAGGCGGCAAGGGTAACGGCAAGGGAAGCGGGCCCAACAAGTAACGCAAAAGGCGATGGGGTCACCCCCATCGCCTTTAATCGTTTATATCAGGTCAAGCCGTTACAAACCGTTCGGCTCGACACAGGCGGCCGCTGCTGAAACCGCATTGTTGTAGATGGTGCATTCCACCAGCTCACCCGAGCCGGCCGAAATTCCGGACAGGCTGGTAGCAGCCTGAACAGAAGTACCATCACTGCAGGTTATGGCAGTCAACCAGGCTGCCGGATCTACATCAGAGCCATCACTGGCTTTTTCACTGATGGTATGAGGACCGGTGAGGGAAACCGCCACTTCAGCGGAATCGCCGTTACCGGCATCATCAAACACCAGCTGACCATCGATATAGAGGTCAAATGCGGCAGCCGGTCCATTGACCACTTTGGTCACCTTGATATGCGGCAAGCGCACATTGGTGATGGTGCAGGACTTGCTGTCACCACCCACCAGCGACACATTGCCACTGCTGTCACAGTCACCACTGATCTCGACGTAGTATTCGTCGACGGCTGAACTGTCACCGTTGGTTTCACTGACAGTGTGGCTGCCGACTCCGACAGTTACCGAGCCGGTTGTACCGCCGTTACCCACATCGTTTGCTTCAACGAAGCCGTCAATCAGCAGGTCAAACACACCACCGTCGTTATTATTGCCGGTACAGGCGTTAACCACGGCCTTGTTAACGGTCAGGTAGGCCTGTTCGTTACGGAAGGTACAGGTGACCTGCTCCTTCAGATCCATCCGGATAGTCGCGACAGGTGAGCCACCGGTCTGCAGGGAGGACGGTGAAGATGTGTTCACATTATTGGAACCACCATCAGAGTCATCCACACACACCAGATCCTTGAAGGAGAACCCGGCACCGGCACTGATTTCTTCAACCGTGTACACACCCACGGGTACCTCAGTGATGGTGATAGCGTCATAGTTGCTGCTGGTCACAAGGTTGAAGCTGTTACTGGTGACACTGGAACCACCGGAGGTGGATACCGCGGTCAGATCAAGGCCGGAAACCGAGAAGCCAAAGGTGCCATCGCCACCGATAGTTTCTTTCTCGATAATGATGGTACCGCAGTTATCCAGCTCGAAAGGTGTCGGACCGACCAGGTCTTTCATCTGTGCGGTACCCGAGTTACCGGACGAGCGGCTGACCGCAAAGGCCGAACCGAAGCTTTCGCACACACCCGGTGCAAAGACACCGGCTGCGGTCAGGTTGATACCGGCTTCACCAAATTCAACCGGTCCCAGCCATTCTGCGCCATCAGGCCCAAGGAAGTCCTGAACACTTCCACCCACATTAACAGCGGCTTCGGCAGCACCGACGGAAACCAGTTCAGTCGCGGTCCCCCAGCACGGCGGTGCATGACTGGCTACATCACAGGAATCGCCTGCAGTGATAGTCCAGCGTGCCAGCTTGATGGTCGGCGCAGCATCACCACCTTCGAAGTCGTACACGATCAACATGTCGCCCGGTGAACGTTCGACCAGTCCATCCGAGCCGCTCGGACAGGGTGTTTCGCCCTTGTTGAATTCGAAGGCGACGTGGGCCGAAGCGGTGGTTGAGTTCTGAGGAATTCGAACCCAGGCCAGATTCAGGAAAATGTCTCCGTTGATCGTATTATCAGACAGATAGATACGCTTGAGGTCACCCTTGTTGAGCGACTTGGCATTTCGCACAATGGCACACTCATCATCCTGTTTGGTACCACCAACGAAGCCGATATCATCAGACGATACCTGGGCATCTTCGACACCCACGAAGCGCCAGCCCATTGCTTCCGATGACCCGGTCTGATCAGGTGCTGTTCCGATCCAGGTCACCGGATCGAAGTCATTCCAGTCCAGGTCCGAATCGGTCACACCATCGGCACAGGTTCCGGTATACGCCAGATCGCCGTCATCATCTTCGAACAGCGACGGCGTCGTACTGGCCGGCCCCTGGCACACGGCATATGCATCACCGGGGTTAAATGCCAGTACCAAAACCAGAGGCAAACTGAGCGCAAGCAATTTGAACAATCGCGTTAACGAGGCTGTACATCGATATTTGAAAGATTTCATTTCCCACCTCCATGACCACAAAGGCTCGCTCTCGCCCACCATCCCAGTCATTAGTGGTTGTTTTTGCTCTCCCTGTATCCGGTGGATTCGACAGGTCCCCTTGCCCTCGTACGCTGCCTGTCGCATGACACTCCCTCGACCATGCAGTGACCAGAGTGAAGCCACCTTCAGCGGGAGCACAAAACGACATTACGAATGATCTGCGCTCCCCTCCAGTATCAGACGCGGCACTCACCCGCACCCAAGACTGCTGCCAACTGAACTGCAAGGGGCGTGCCAATAATATAAGCTACTGAATTTAAGAAAGTTTTTGAAAAGAAAAGGCGTTATTGGGGGAACGAACGTTAACAAGTGACTGTGGTGTCCAGCATAAATAATCAGGCTGTTTTTTGACGCCAGAGCTCTTCGTTTTTGAGCATGGTATTGAGCACGACAATGAGCTTGCGCATGCAGGCAATGATGGCCACTTTGGGCAGCTTACCTTGCGCCTTCAGGTGCTCGTAGAAGCGTTTGAACACAGGGTTACATTGGATTGATGACAGCATCGCCATAAACATGACTGTGCGGATACGGTGACGACCTCCCCGGATGCGTCGCTTGCCATTCCAGGTACCGCTTTCGCGGTTCATGGGGGCGACACCAACCAGGGCAGCGATCTCTTTGCGGTTGAGTTTGCCGAGTTCTGGCAGCTCGCTGAGCAGGGTATAGGCGAGGACTTTTCCAACGCCGGGTACACTGGTCAGGATCTCGGTTTTGACACGCCAGTGCTTGACCTGCATAACCGCTTCATCGATCTGTTTGGTGATGGTGTTGATCTGAGTTTGTAAGGAGCGCAGCAAGGTTTTGATGGAGCGGTGTAGCGCCTTGGGTAGGATCTGGAGACGGTTTTTTTCCATCGTCTGCATCTCAAGGAGCTGGCCGCGTCGAATCAGCAAGTCCTTAATAAGACGGGATTGTTTGTCTGGAATCGGCTTGATCTCGGGCTGTATGGTGGCCGCGAAGCGAGCGATGACACCGGCGTCAATCTTGTCCGTTTTGGCCAGTACCCCAATGGCCTGCGCATAACGTCTGACACTGATGGGGTTGACGACGACAATGGGTAGATTCGCCTGGTCGCAGGCAAACACGAAGGCGTGTTCATAGCGCCCTGTGGCTTCGACCACGATGCGTTCGATGTTGCGCTTTTTCAGCACGTGAACGACCTTGAGAATGCTGTCCTCGTCGTTCGGAATTTGAAAATGGAGGTCCAGCGGATGCAGGACGATATCGAGTTTGGATTTGCCGACGTCTACGCCGACGTTGATGCTGATTTGGCTTTCCGTGTTCATGGTAATAAGCTGACTCTGCCTTGCTATGCGGGCTCGGGGCCCCGATGACTGTTCGAGTTATCGCTAAAGAGTCATGCAGCGCTACACACTTGTTATCGGTCTCTCGCAAGAGGAGCCGGCGCTACACCGAGCTGCTGCATGAAGGCCCTCAATGGCCGTTGAGGGTGGGTCCCAATTTACCCGGAAAACACACGGAATTATCCATACAAGGCGGTACAACAAACCGCTACACAAAACATAAGCTTTTGAATTGATTAGGGAACATGTGAACAAGTCCCCAGCATGAGACAATCCCCGGTACAAACACATTGAGGACGTTCGGATGGATCAGCAGCTCACATTCGCTGATAGCGAGTTCAGCAACAAGCGTCGCCAGACCCGGAAAGAGAAGTTTCTTGGGCGGATGGATAAGCTGATCCCATGGGCCCGTCTCGAAGCGGTTATCGAACCTCATTACCCCAAGGCAGGCAACGGTCGCCGACCGTACCCGTTGTCCACGATGCTTCGGATTCACTGTATGCAGCAGTGGTACAACCTGAGTGACCCCGCCATGGAAGATGCACTGTACGAGATTGCATCCATGCGACTCTTTGCGGGCCTGTCACTGGACAAGGCGATACCTGATCACTCCACTATTTTGAAGTTTCGACACCTGCTGGAACAGCACGGTTTAGCTCGCCAGATTTTTGAAGAGGTGAACCAGTGGCTGTCGGAAGCCGGTGTCCTGCTCAAAGAAGGCTCGCTGATTGATGCCACCATTATTGAGGCTCCGAGTTCGACCAAAAACAAAGCCGGTGAGCGTGACCCGGAGATGCATCAGACCAAGAAAGGCAATGAATGGCACTTTGGAATGAAGGCGCATATCGGTGTTGATGCACGAACCGGAGTAACTCACAGTTTCACGACGACAGCGGCTCATGAGCACGATCTTAATCAGGCCGGTCATGTACTGCATGGTGATGAGTCCTTTATCTTCGCGGACGCGGGATACCGTGGCGCGGAGAAACGGGATGAGTTGAAGCATGTTCGGGCTGATTGGCACATCGCAGAAAGACCGGGGACGCTCCAAGCTCTGAAAAAGCATCCCCGCATCAACAAAGTCAGAATCCGCACCGAATATCTCAAGGCGAGTGTGCGGGCAAAAGTGGAACATCCCTTCCGGATCATCAAGTGCCAGTTTGGCTTTGTGAAAGCACGTTATCGCGGACTGATGAAAAACGACGGCAAGTTGGCGATGCTATTTGCGCTGGCCAACGTTGTTCGTGTGGATCAGATGTTGAGAGCACAGGGTTAATCCGTCTGGACTGCCTCAAAGGGCAGTTATGACCAACCTAAGACAGGTCAATCCGCGCTCCTGAGGGGGCTGCTCAGATAAGAATAGAGGATCAGCCCGGTATCCCGGACTTAATCACAGCTTCCTTAGGTTTTCGTAGTAAATCTTTATTAATGCCGTGTTACACCACTGTATTTTCTGCCGGTTCCGACATCGACAGCGGTGTGCACGGAGGATTGATCGGCCAATATTACTGTGCCGATTCGGAGGACGAGACGTTTGGTTCGGAGAGCATCGTGTCTATTTCACGGACAAAAATTCCGGACGGATGAGCACCGACCTTGAGTACCACCTGTCCAGTCACATTATTAATCAGCACATTTCCCGGCGTTCCGGTGATCCCCAGACGCTTGCCCTCTACAAGATCCTCCTTTACGCGATCAGCGTATTTACCGCTGTCCAAACACTGCTGGAACATGGCTCTATCAAGACCCAGCTTCTCCACCAGGCTACCCAGTTTTCCCAACGGGAAGCCATTCCCGCCAGACCGGGTCTGCTGATAGAGCGTGTCGGCAAATGTCCAGAAAGCCGCATCGCCTCCCTGCTCGAACACACATTCGGAAGCTTCTGCCTGCTTTTGAGCACCCGGGTTGTGAAAGCTCAACGGAAAATGTCGATAAACCCAATTGACCTGCCCCTGATACTGCTCCACCAGTGCTTTGGGTGTGTTATGGAAACGCTTGCAATAGGGGCACTCAAAGTCCGAGTACTCGACCAACGTGATGGTTGCATCCGGGTTACCATAGAGATGATCCCTGCCTTGGGTATAACGGCGCACGCTCTGAAGGTTGTGTGAAGCCAGCTGCTCCTGCTCAAGACGTGCCTGCTGCTGAGCCTTCACTCGAGATTCCCTTTCGCGGGCAATGTAGGCTTCAATACCGGCTTCTATCTCCTGCTGCAACACACCGCTCTCTTTAATCTCCTTTATAACCTCGGCTTTCAGCCGTTCTACCATTGCCGGATCCGGCTCCGACACTTCATCTGCAGAAACCGGAGACATAAGGACAGCCCCGATTCCAACCAGGCAAATCAACAGATGGATGACACTAGCGGAGAAACGCGCTGGCAGACTCATCTTTCCCCTCCTGAAAACGCTTGAGAGATCGAAACGGGCCATGAAGCTCACCGCCTTCACTTTTATGCAGATGAGCAACCTAAGCGTAGCTCAGCCTGGGGAGCAGCGCCGTGAGAATACTTATGAAATCATTTATAACAAAATATTCTATAAATTTTTCCAGCCCTGTTTTTAAGAAAATGTGTAAATTATAGTTAACACTTATGCGCTTTCAGCGTCTTATAAATAAGACAGAGCAAGGATTTATTGCACTTAACACAGCAAAAATGTTTCATCAAATAAACAAATAACAAAAGAAAAATGTTTTTTGTAAACTATACGAATCACTTTTAAAACATGTACTTAAACTTAACACAAAACCCTCCTCTTAACTCGACAATTGCTCCTTGTTATTATCAATCCCGAACAGAAACATGTTATATGCCCTATACATAAGCCTAAGCGGAAAAAGACGCTATATCACTGAAATAACAATATTTTCTCTGATAAGTAACGTTGTTAATACAGTGTATTCTGAATGAAACATTAACATTCCATCCGCAGGCAGCCCGGGCATAAACGTTTTATTAAATTTTGATCCTCTACCGAAAAGGCAAACCCCGTGAAAACGGGTGGCGCAAAGTCACGGAACCTGATGTGCCCTTAGCACTGGTTATATCAGGCCCGCCGGACTACCGAAGTAGAGATGTGCCCTGCCCCGGCTGGAGGATCACTCCGATTATCACTATTCAGGAGAGATCCATGCGCCTTGATCGACCCACGCTTGCTCGCTCATTGATGGCGACCGCTATCACCGCAACGCTCGGATTCATCACCCTGCCTGCACAGGCGGCACCCGGCCACGCCCTTCAGCCCGGTCAGGCAGCACTCACGGCTCCGAACCCCAAAGCTGAAGCCGCACGCCAGCAGGCGTTTGAACACACTCAGGGACTGATGGCTATCCAAAAACGCTGGGCCAAGGCTCAGGGGACAGAGAAAGCGCGCCTGACGGAGCAGATGGTCGAAAAAGCGGAGCAACGCCGTGCTTTCTTACTGGAATTGATGGCCTCGAACCCTGCTGCCGTGCTCAGCGCAGCCATTCCGGAAGAGAAACAGGTTGGCATGCCGGCCGATGTGCTTGCCAAGCTGGAACAGAAAGTTGAGTTGGCCGGTGAGCTGGAAGTCTTCTATGAAGACTATGAAGACGGTTCTCACAAACTGCGTCATTTCCTGAAAACACCCTTTGGTGAACGCTTTGAAATGCATGTGGCCGGCAACCGTCCCGAGCTGCATCATGGACAGAAGGTGGAGCTGACCGGTGCCCTGTTCAACGATCAGCGCACCGCTTCTGTCGATGGCGACATGGCGGTCGATGCCGACCAGCTGATGCTGGCCGCAGGCGGTGATGCAACCGGCGGCAGCAACGGCGGAACCGCCGAGGCGACCAGTGCGACCTTGGGCGCCCAGACCACGCTGGTCATCAACGTCAATTTCACCGATAACCGGTCCGAGCCCTGGACACCCGAGCAGGCACGCAGCACCGTGTTCGATCAGGCCAGCGACTTTATTCATGAAAACTCTTTCGGTCAGACCTGGCTGACCGGTGACGTCACACCCTGGCTGAATCTCTCAATCAGCAGTTCCGGCTGCAACACGACCGCTATTGTCGATGCAGCGACCACCGCTGCACGAAATGCCGGTTATGACCTTGGGCAGTACAACCGTCTGATTTTCGCCATGCCCAGCACCTCCGGTTGTGGCTTTTCCGGTGTCGGCTCTGTGGGTGGTACCACCTCCACCATGTTGATCAACGGCTCCATGTACTGGTTCACCATTGCCCACGAAATGGGACACAACCTGGGCCTCTTCCACTCACATGCTCTGGAGTGTGGTTCACAGGTCATGGGCAGCAACTGCACCAATGACGAGTACGGCGACGGCGTCGACATCATGGGGCGCGTCAGCGGTCATTTCACCGCTTTCCAGAAGGAGCGCCTGGGATGGCTCGACAGCCGCCACATTCAAACGGTCACCAGCAGCGGCGTGCACGCACTCGAGCCCTATGCAACCCTGCCCGGTTCTGGCCCCAAGGCACTGAAAATTGCCCGCGGCATTGACGCCGCCTCCGGTGAGCAGAGCTGGCTCTATGTTGAGTACCGTCAGGGCAGCGGCTATGACAGTATCCTGAGCAGCAACGCCAACGTACAAAACGGTGTGGTCGTGCATACCGGCATCAGCAACAAGGGTAACAGCAGCTTCATGCTGGATATGACACCGGGCAGCACGGCGTCCAATTACACGGACACGCGTGATCCTGCTCTGGAAGTGGGTCGCCAGTTCACCGATACCGATGCAGGGGTCACCCTGGCAACAGAGTGGGTTGACGGCAGTCGCGCTGGCGTGAATGTCCAGCTGGATGGCAGCGCTGAAAGCTGTGCCCCTGTCGCACCGGCTCTGAGCATCACCCCGGGAGAAACCGTCTGGACACAGGCAGGTGCCAGTCAGAGCTACACGCTCACGCTCACCAACCGTGACGGCAGCGCATGTACCAGCAGCAGTTATAACCTGAGCACCGGTGTACCTGCCGGCTGGAACAACGCGCTGGCCAGCACCAGTCTGACACTGGCACCCGGTGAAACGCGCAGCCTCGGCTGGACCATCACCACAGCCGATACGGCGACGGATGGTTATTACACACTGAATGCGACCGCCACTTCAGGCAGCCTGCAGGCTCAGGACAGCGTTTCTCTGGTGATCGACAACCCGATCGCCAATAGTGCTCCCAATGCCATGAGCGACACCGCCAGCACCGCATTTGAAACACCGGTCACCGTGAAGGTTCTGGCCAACGATTCCGATCCTGATGGCGATGCGCTGCAGGTCACCGCGGTCAATGCGACCAACGGCTCTGCCGCCATTAATGCCGATGGCAGCATCACCTACGTACCGGCGACCGGCTTCAGCGGGCTGACCAGTTTCAGCTACAGCATCAGTGACGGACGTGGCGGCAGTGACAGTGCCAATATCAGCATTGAAGTTGCACCTGCCCCCAACCGCGCTCCGGTCGCGAACAACGACAGCGCCAGTACCGCTTTTGAAACAGCCGTGAAGATTGCAGTTCTGGCCAACGACTACGACCCTGAAGGCGATGCAATCACACTGGTCTCTGTTAACGCCAATCAGGGCAGTGCCGCGATCAATGCAGACGGGACTCTGACCTTCACACCTGCCAGCGGCTTCAGCGGCACCACCAGCCTGAGCTACACCATTCGTGACGCTCAGGGAGCGACCGATTCAGCCACTGTCAGCATCAGTGTTGCCGCGGCCCCTGAGCCCACGCCGGAACCGACCGTTAACAAGGCGCCCGTCGCAACTGATGACAGTGTCACGCTGAACAGCATTACCAGCGTCACCATTCCGGTGCTGAGTAATGATCATGACCCCGAGGGCAGCGCCTTGCGCATCACCGGCTTTACCCAGGGCAGCAAGGGCGAAGTTCGACTCAATGCCAACGGCACTCTGACCTATACACCGGGCAAGCCGTTCAAGCAGGATGACAGCTTCAGCTACATCATTTCCGATGGGGAGAAGTCAGCGACGGCCACTGTCTACATTCAGCTGATCGCTGGCGACTCTGGCGGTACGACTTCCGGCAGTAAGGGCAAGGGCAATAACAAGTAACCCTCCTGACAACGAGAAAAGCCGCAGCGGGTTGCCCCGCTGCGGCTTTTTTATGCCCGTGAAGGGCCCTGTTCAGTCACCGTTGACGAACGGGCAGAGCAGGTTGTTGTTGTAACTATCCAGAATTCCGGCCAGGTACTTGGCTTCCTGAGCCAGTAACCGGTCGGTTCCCTTCGGTTTGCTCAGGTAGTCGCCTGTGCCGGTGAAACCGATCTCAACCAGCAGCTGCTCGGCAGCTACTTTGGCATCCATCAGTTCCGGACAGACAGCCGCTTCAGCCGCAATGTTCAGCTGTACAGCCATCAGCTGGGCAGCCAGGCCATAGGCGGCATCGCTGGCGTTCTTACTACCATCACCCACCATTGCGGGGTCCGCATAGTCGCGCTTGTCGAGGATATCGACACCTACGGCACACAGGTTGACTTCCATTTCCGGGTGCAGGTAGATCGGCAGGAACTCATCCAGAATGTTGTAGAATTCCGGATCGGTCAGCCAGCGATCATACTGGTTACCCTTGCCGTCACAGCTGGTCCAGTTTTTCCAGAAGCCGATGGTGTGGGCCTTGCCACCCGGAGGCGGTGTATTGTCCACATCGAACTGCTCGGTTTCATCCGGACTCAGCATGAAGGCGGCACATTCACCCATGTAGTCTTCGCCGATACTCCAGGAGTACCAGGTCAGCAGGCCTTCGTTACCGCTGCCGGTCAGCGTCCAGCCCGGCTGAACATCGAGTTCGCAGAACTCGTAGTCCCCCGGTACCAGCTTGGCCATACCGCCAACGTCGACACAGATGCTCGGGTCTGCGCCAGCAACACAGCTGAAGGTCGCAAAACCGGTGATTGCATCGCTGGTCGCTTCGGCAACCGCACTACCGCCAGACAGAATCTGGAAGTTGAAGACCGGATAGAGACCATTCGGCGCGATGCCGGAGACGGTTTTCAGTACTTCTGCCATACCACGCTTGGTATTTTCGAAGGTACAGGTCACGGTCTCGCCCGGCTGCAGATCAATGGCACTTGGATCACTGCCATCACTGCAGTAGGAGTCGGTCAGATCCCAGCCATCCGGTACGGTTTCACTTACGGAGTAGATACCGTATACCAGCGCATCGGACATGTGCGGTGTGCTGGCATCAGCCAGGAAGAACGGATCAGCATAGTCCGGATTGAAGCCGAACTCCTGCAGATCGCCTGCCGGATCGGTCACCTTATCGACGATGATGTAGCCGCGCTTGGTGTTCTCGAAGTAACACTCGACGGTTTCGGCATCATCGATGCTGACACTGACTGAAGCCGTTCCCTGATCCCAGGTTGTCGGCGCAAAGATCTCGCGATCATCCACACAGTAGAGATCGGTCAGATCCCAGCCTGCCGGTACCATTTCATTGAGGCTGTACACACCCGGTTCCAGACTCAGGAAGGTTGCCTGAGGCCCGGTGGTCGGGGTGTTTTCACTCAAGGTGGCCAGACTGAACGGCGGCAGGGTGCCATCGGCACTCATGTAGTCGAAGCTGCCTGTATCACCAATGGTGGTTTTGTAGATGATCAGGTTGCCCGGAGCCGCCAGCTTGGTATTGGTGAAGGTACACTCAACAGTTTCGCCTGGTGCCAGCTCGATGTTGGCGGTGAAGCCACCGGTTGAGCTGTCACCGGTCGGGTCGGTACAGCTGATGTCAGTCAGGCTGAACAGACTCAGCGTCGGGTCCATCTCGGTCACGTCGTAACTGCCCGGGAGCAGGTTCATGAAGGCATGGGAGACACTGTCACCGGAAAGGGCGCTGCTGTCGAAGTGCCAGCTCTGTGCAGCCAGCATGGCGTCGAAGCTGCCTACACCACTGTCGTAGTAGAAGTCGCCCGCCAGGTTGAGGGCATTGTTACCTTCCACCACTTTGGTGATGATGATTTGGCCGCGCTTGGTGTTCTCGAACGTACAGGTCACGGTTTCACCCGGGGCCAGATCGATCGCACTCGGATCGCTGCCATCGCTGCAGTAGTAGTTGGTCAGATCCCAACCGGCTTCACCCACTTCCGCGACGTTGTAGATGCCCGGAACCACCAGACCAGAGTCAAACAGCGGACTTGCATCCTGCAGTTCGAAAGGTCCGAAACTGGAGGTGAAGTCGAAGTACTGCTCGTCACCGGACGGGTAAGTCACCTTATCCACCAGGACCTTACCGCGCTTGGTGTTCTCGAACGTACAGGTCACGTTTTCACCCGGGGCCAGATCGATCGCACTCGGATCGCTGCCATCGCTGCAGTAGTAGTTGGTCAGATCCCAACCGGCTTCACCTACTTCTGCGACGTTGTAGATGCCCGGAACCACCAGACCAGAGTCAAACAGCGGACTTGCATCCTGCAGTTCGAAAGGTCCGAAACTGGAGGTGAAGTCGAAGTACTGCTCGTCACCGGACGGGTAAGTCACCTTATCCACCAGGACCTTACCGCGCTTGGTGTTCTCGAAGTAACACTCGACGGTTTCGGCATCATCGATACTGACGCTAACAGCAGCCGTACCCTGATCCCAGGTTGTCGGGGCATAGATCTCCCGGTCATCCACACAGTACAGCCCGGTCAGATCCCAGCCTGTCGGCACCACTTCGTTGAGGTTGTAAACACCCGGTTCCAGGTTCAGGAAGGTTGCCTGAGGCCCGGTGGTCGGGGTGTTTTCACTCAAGGTGGCCAGACTGAACGGCGGCAGGCTGCCATCAGCACTGACGTAGTCGAAGCTGCCGATATCACCAATGGTGGTTTTGTAGATGATCAGGTTGCCCGGAGCCGCCAGCTTGGTGTTGGTGAAGGTACACTCAACAGTCTCACCAGCTGCCAGCGCAATGTTGGCGGTAAAGCCGCCGGTTGAGCTATCGGCAGTCGGGTCAGTACAACTGATGTCAGTCAGACTGAACAGACTCAGCGTCGGGTCCATCTCGGTCACGTCATAACTGCCCGGAGACAGGTTGGTGAAGGTATGGGACACACTGTCACCTGAGAGTGCGCTGCTGTCGAAATGCCAGCTCTGTGCGGCCAGCAAGGCATCGAAGCTGCCCACACTGCTGTCGAAGTAGAAATCACCCGCCAGGTTGAGCGCGTTGTTACCCTCCACGACTTTGGTGATGATGATGGTCGCCAGCTTGGTGTTTTCAAAGGTGCAGTAGAACTCGTAATCTGCACTCTCCGGCAGGTTAACCGTAAAGGTACAGTAAGCACCTGCCACACTGTTAGACTCGCCACCGCTGACATCGGTCAGTTCCCAGCCCTCGCGCGGCAGTTCGGTGATGGTGTATTCACCCTCGAACAGGTCGGCACTGAAGAACGCATTGCCATCGCCATCAGAGGTTGCGGCAACGCCAGCACCCAGCCCCGGGCCGGTCAACAGGAACTCAAAGCCAGCCGGACTTTCGCTTGCAGGCACGGTGACCTTGATCGCTTTGGCCTTGGCGGGTTCAGCTTCGTTAACAAAGTAGACATCGCCGCCACAGATCGGCAGCAGGATGCTAGCCTGTTGCTCGCTATCCAGCGTAAAACCATCACTGCCGCTGACTTCTACGACGCGATAGGTTTGATTCGGATCCAGGTTACCCACAACCACATGGTTGCTGAGTTCACCCGGGCCGAAGCCGATTTCGACGTTTTCGGCGACCAGAAGATCGTCGTCACCTTCAACAACCTGGTAGACATCGAAGAAGAAGCTTGCGCTTTCCCCATCATCCAGTGTCAGGTCGATCGATTTGTGAATGGTCAGTTCAACCAGCGGGTAGTCCGCGAAGGTTACACTGGCATTCTTGCTGACGCTGTAGCCATTGGAGGCCTGCAGGGTTGCAGTATCCGGCAGTTCACCCTGGCTATCTCGCGGCTCATCCAGGTAGATGGTTTTGACGAATTCGACATAGCCATCGCCTGTCTGCTCTGTGGATGCCCAGCTCACCGAACCAGCGGTCATGCTGCCCAGCGTGTAGCCATCGGTAAAGTCGCCACTGCCATCGACGGAATCAACCGAGAACATGTAGCCCAAACCGGAGATCGGGCCTTCCACATCCGTAATGACTGAAGTTGCGTCTACTTCATTACCGCTCGGCTGTACCTCGGCTGAGGCGAAAGCATCAGTCTGTCCGGGTACTTCAATTTCACCGATCTTGTAGGTGGCATGGGCAATATCGTTCAGGCCATAGACATTAGGATCCACATCCGGAATGGTGTGGGTCAGCAACTTGACGGTGTCACCGGCCGGTACCAGCACATCATCTGCGCTGGCAGTGCCCAGAAGCACCTCGCCACTGCCCAGATTACCGTAGATCCGGTCGGTCACGCTGACGTGAACATCCAGATGCGCCGGGTTGTAGGCGTAGATGTTGGTGACCACGGTGACCATGCCGGACTCACCCGGCAAACGCTGCCACTCGATCCGAATGGTGGTGGTTTCGGTCATCGGATCGTCGCGTTCACAGCTGTTCTGGAACGACAGATCAGACGGGGTGGCGGTTTTGGTCAGGTTCCAGATGTAAACGGTATCCTGCTGTGCATTCATATCCTTGTTCAGGTCCTGCGGCAGAATGTCGGCCACCGGCAACTGGATACGCTTCTGACCGATGTTGGAGTTCGCGAAAAACTCGTTCCATAGGTTGGATTGCAGCGAAGAACCACTGAACTCACTGGCCCCTAACGACAGACGCTGTGCATAGTCATACACACAGGTTTCACCGGCTGCCATGGTGGCTTCGATCTCACGATAGATGGTCTCGTAGGCCCCACCGGCACCATCGCCTGGAGGCGTGATCGAAACCGGACCCGATACAACAGGGTTACAGGTACCGTCTGAGAGGGCGGTATTGAGCGTCAGCTCGGTGATATCATCCCAGCCCACGGTACTGACACTGTTCGGGGTATAGTCCCCGGCCACGATGAAGTCGAACGTCTGGGCTCCGTTACCGTTATGCAGGGTGACCCTGTGCGGCACATAGTCCAGCTCGTTCCATTGTTTACCCAGGTTACCGGTGACGTAGCCTTCATCGGTACAGGTAAAGGTCGTTTGATCATAGGTTGCGCCCGTTTCCAGACGACAGCCTTCCAGAGTAAAGCCAATCTGCACCGGTTCAGTTGCCTGAGAAGCCCAGGACATCAGCAACATGGCCAATGCAAAAGGCATCCAGAGCAGCTTTCGCCAGCTGATGGCATATGAATTTCGGGACGACATGTCCCACCTCCTTCGACATGGGCCTTGTTATTGTTGAACCCGTGTCGAGTTGCTCCATCTCCCCTTGCGCTCGGTAGCTGATTGCGGCTTTGGCACACTGCTCGGTTTTCCTCAGCTCCGATACCACTGCAGCCCCGGTATGGGTACCACAGCAGTCAGCATCACAATGGCTTGATGAATAGTTGAGAATCGAGGCTTCGCCTCACCCCTCTACCACCAGGCTCATCTCCTTCAGCATCGGGAAATACGCCTGGCGTCATTCAATCGCCAAAGCCGCATGGTGCCCTGTTTGGTACAAGGAACGTGCCAATCATTCAAGGCCATGATTTATAAGGACTTTCAAAGATATTTATGGTGTAGAAGAGGGAGGGATATGTTCAGCAACTTGATAGCCAATTGAAACGCCAGCCTATACAGGCTCTTAATAATCAATAGCTTGGAAGAGCTTCAACCGCCTGTAAGGAGCAGTAAACAGGAGTACCAACAATAAAACAGGCCCGACGAGTGCCGGGCCTGTTGAGGAGGGGGAACTAACAGTGGAGATTAACGCTTATCCATGGGTCGCGCAGGCAACTCCAGTCCTCGCAGCTTGTTTTGATATTCTCGGGTCACCTCACGCGCATCGGCGGTATCGGTCACGGCGGTGGGCGTGATCATGACCACCAGTTCGGTGCGCGATACACTTTTGCCACGGCTGCCGAAGGCCCAGCCGATCACCGGCATGTGGCGCAGGTAGGGCACGCCTTCACTGCCGTTATTGCGACTTTCCTTGATCAGGCCTCCCAACACCAGAGTTTCGCCGCTTTGAACAGCCACGCTGGTGTTGATTCGACGCTGAGTGATCGTGGGTGAGTCTATCGAGGAGCTGGTGGTTTCCTCAGCCACATCGTTCACTTCCTGGGTGATATCGAGCACCACCATCCCCCCGGCATTCACTCTGGGAGTCACTTCCAGCAGCACACCGGTATCGCGGTATTGGATCGTGCTCGTGGTGTTGAGGTTGTCGCTGGCGGTATTGGTGGTCGATGAGGTACGAATCGGCACCTGATCTCCGACCCGAATCTCTGCCGTGCGGTTGTCCAGCACCATCAGCGATGGTGAGGAGATCACGTTAAGCCGCGAGTCCGAAGCCAGCAGGTTCAGCAAGGCACGTGTCTCGCCAGCCTTGAACACTTCAAAGGTGGCACTGTTGATCACATCAGCAGCGGCCAGTGAGAAACTGCCAAGCGTTCCCACGCCTTTGCTGGAGCCACTCAGGTGACTCTTGAAGAACCAGTTAAGGCCATAGCGCAGCTCATCTTCCAGCGACACTTCAACGATGGTGGCCTCAACCAGCACCTGCAACGGCAGTACATCGAGCTTTTGGATCGCCCGATAAACCTTGTCGTAGTCAGTTGGCGAGGCCATGATCAACGTGCGTTGTTCTCGTTGTCGGCAATGATCACATCACCGACATGCATGTGCTAGTCGGTGTTGTGCGTCGTTCGGCGTCTCTCTTGCGGTCTGTCGGCCGTGCCGGTCTCGCTGTCGTCTGCGTTCGCGCGCGCTCTGTCTGGCTGTCCTGCGTCACTGCGCGTGCGCGTCGCGTCTGTGCGCGCTGTTCCGCTCTCGCGCGCTCGCTGGCGGCGTCGTGCTCGCGTCTGCGTCCTCATCTTCGCCGTGTCAGCTCTCTGCGCGGCTCCGCTCTCACCTTCCCCGGTTGCGTCCTCACTGGCCGGTGTCGCGGGTCGCGGCTGATTGCTGTCACGGTCGGCACGGCTGCGGCGCTGCCCAGCGAACAACTCGTCCAGCATTTCAGCCATGTTCTCGGCCCGCCCGTTCTGCACGTAATACACGTACATGCCCAGCCCCTGAGCACCTTCCGTGCGGTCCAGCCGCCGAATCCAGGCGCCTGCATCTCTGAGGTATTTCTTTTGCGGCGTAATCACCAAGAGTGCGTTCAACCGCTCAATCGGCAGGAAGCTGACGACGCCCGCCAGGGGACCTTCAGCGCCATCACCGAAGATCACCTCCAGTTCGGTCATCAAGAGTTCAGGGTCGACGGCCTGCAACCGGAACAGGCCAACGGACATCCCCTGTAACTGATCCACATCGAATGCCTTGATGGTCTCCTTGAGGTTAATCAACTCTGCCTGAGTGCCAGCCAGCGTCACCATGTTTCGGCGCACATCCGCTTCCAGCAAGCCCTGCCTCGGTTTCATGGGTTCCAGAATCTTCACCATCTCCTGAGCACCGATATACTGCAGCGGAATAACCAGCATCTGGTAGCCTCGGTCAGCACTCAAATTGGCTTTGAGGCTCACTGTACCGCCATTGATACTGTCGATGGGCAGCACCTCATAGAAGTCTCCCTGATCCACCAACGCCGCTCCGTTCACCTGCAACAGCTTTTCCAGTGTTGGGATCAGTGCCTCGCGGTTGATCGGGCGTACCGTCTGCATGTTGGCAATCCCTCTCACCCGATCATCCAGAATGTAGTTGACCTGCAGAATATCGCCGAGAATGGTGCGAACGATTTCACTGATCTCGGCATCCTGGAAATTGAAGGTGATATCGCCGTTGATGGGCTCGCCCGGGGGCGATGCGCTCAGGTCGATGAAGGTACCCGTTCCCGTGAAGTACTCGGCGCGAGGGCTTTCCCCTCCGGGAGTACTGGAGCTTTCCACACTGTAGCGAGCCCCCTCATTGGTGGGTGAAACACTGGCCTCACTGGTCGTACGGGACGTAGAGGTGAAGCTGTAACGGCCTTCATCCGGCTGACGCCAGGGGCTATCCAGTGCATTCGGGTTCTGTGTGCCTTCCAGTGCACAGGCGCTAAGCCCCATCACTGCAAAGAGCAAGATCAGGTGGCGCACCGCGCGCTTGATCCCCCGCGGGTGGTCCACAGCTGAAGAGACGCAGTTATTCATTGGACACCTCCTTGGGTTGTGGCTCGTCTGGCTGAGATGCCGCACCATCGGCACCTTCATCCTTTGCTTCTGTACGTTCATTGGCAGGAACCTCTCTGGGTTCGGTGTCCCTCGGTTCTCGTAATTGCATCAGTACCTGTACATCTCCGGCTTCCAACAGGATGTCGTTGCCGTGGATCTCGGTCAGGACCCAGGTATCGTCCAGCGGCATACCGGTCCCCAGTATTCGATGCTGATCACCATTTCGCTGCCTCAGCATCGCCTTGAATTCGCTTCCGACCAGCATGATGCCCGTGAGCTTCCACTGTTCTCTCAGTTCTTCTGCGGTTGCCATGCCAAGCATGGCGTTGTCGTCAGCAGCGGGTCTGCGGCTGGGGCTGAACAGGGGGCGCTCCAGAATTTCATTGAATTGGCTCAGTGGAGGAAATGGCGGCAACGACAAAGCCGGCAGGCCTTCACCGCTGTCAGCAGGCGTGGTTTCGGCGCTGGCTGAGGTGTGAACCCCAAACAGGAGCAACACAGCCACCAAAAAACCGATTGGATAGTTCATAGCTCAGCCTCCCCTGCTGTATAGCCGGTCAGGTTCAGCCGTACATCCAGTTGGTTGACGTTGGCGCCGCTGCGGCTCTGCCGTGTCCGGTTCTGAGCCCTGGGGTTGGCCAACAGTGCCAGGCTGTCGAAAAACAGCAGCGGCTGTCCGGCCTCCAGCTGATACAGCAAACTGACCAGCTCGGACAGGTCCGCTCTCAGGTGAGCCTGAATGGCCACCGGCTGTAACACGCCTGAATCATCGACATTGACGATCTGGGTACTGATAACCTGGACCCCATTCCGGCTCGCCTGGCTGTGCAGCAGCTGCTGTAACCTGGCCGCAGCCAGTGCCGGTGTCGATTCCTCCAGCAGCCACTCCGCTACCGGTGTATTGGCCTTGAGCACGCGCAGGTGTTCCTGCTCCTGAGGCAAGGCACTGATCAACCGTTCGTAGACATCGATACGTGTTTCCAGAGCATCAATCGCATCGGCCGTCGTAAACCAGTGCTGCCACAGAGGCACGAGGAGTACACGCACCAGCAACAGCACCACCAGCAACAACAGCCCCAGTGCCAGCCATCGGCTGCGAGTAGAAGACGAAGCGTTCATGGCTGCACCTCCTGGGTCACCTGGGCACGAATACCAAAGCGCTCGCGGCCTGAGCGGGGGTTGATCGTCACAGGAGACGTAAAGCTGACGTTGCGCAGCAACGCAGATCCTTCAAGTTGACTGATCAGATCGGAAGCACTGGACGATTCGCCCTGAAGCTGCAGCTCCCCTCCTTCCAGTTCCAGCCGATTAATCCAGGTGTGATCCGGCAGCTGCCGCGTCACCTCATCCAGCAGCACCAGCGGCGAAGGCTGCGCCATACGGCGCTCGTAAAGAAAGCGCCATCCCTGCTCCAGAGTATTGGCCTCCCCCCTGACCGTTTGCGCCTCTTCCGCTTGCTGCTGCAGGGGTCCGACCTCGGCCTGCAAAGCCTGCAAGTGCCTGTCCTGATAGTAGAACAGGATGGCCAGTACGAACGCTGCCGCCACCAGCACCAGCCACGGCCAACGGTTGCGAATCTGCTTGTGCGGACGCTGGCTTTCCGGCAACAGGTTCAGCTGATTGCGCAAATGGGGATCAGCCTCCTGCCCCTGAGGCAGGATCCAGTCAGGTTTCAGGCCCGCATTGTTAAGGGTCTGCAACAGTTGTTCACGCCGAGTATTGGGTAAAACAAACAGATCAACCTCAATGCGCTGAAGTGTCCGATCCCGTTTAAGCACCTTGAAACTGTAACTGGCCTGATCGGCACTGAATGGAGTATGGCGATCCAGCTCGAATCCCAGCACGGCCGAAAGCCGGGGCTCGGTCGCTGCCGGCAACTGGATCACTTTGTGCAGCAGCAGCTTCAGTGGCAACACGACCAGCAAGGGGTTACGCTCCCTGCCCTGATGCTGCCAACCTTTTAATGCCGGGTTGCCATTCAGCTGGTCCCTGTCGATCCGCAGGGGCTTGCCACCCTGTTCAAGTTCAAAGGCATCGCCGGTGTAGGTCAGCTGACGCACCCGTGCTTTCAATTGCCTGCGCCAGCGAGCCGGTACGGCTGCTTGCAGCTCGGTCAGCCACCAGTTCCAGAACATTCTGACTCGACTGACCAGCAGGAATAGTTGGCCTGCTTGTGTCTTCATGATGTGCCTTCCTCTTCTGGACCTGCCCAGGGTATGTCACCGGGCAAGGGTCGTTCGGGAGTCAGCCGTATGCGGGCGCCCTGTCTCATCAGACGAGCCGCACGCCGCAAGCGAACCTCTTCCCCCAGGCGGGCTTCAACGTCTACGCGAAAATGCAAACCGCTGCGCCGTTCATCGGTATAGGGAGCAGCATCAAACGGCAGTTCAGGAAACGGCAGGCCCTGCTCCCAGGCTTCTCGGCGCTGCTCGATGAAGTCTCTGACAACCTGTTCACTGGCGTTGGGCAACGCCATCAGCACTTCGAACGAGGCCACCCTGGGGTTGACCGTGCGTACCCGCGTCATCAACGTCAGATGAGGCAACAGGTAGGTGTATATCTCGTTGCTCATGCCCAGGACCAGGTTCAACTCCTGCAGCGAGGCAAAGGGTCGGTTGGCCGGGCCAGCCTCACGGCCCACAGCCTGATATTCGGCAACCTCTGCGCCGTTCAGCCGCACCAGATCATCGCTGTCACGCCAGTCCTCGATGGCGGCCACCAGCTGCGCACGCTGCAGGCTGTCCTCGATCACCGGCAAGAGCAGAGCATCCAACAGCTCGGCCGGTGCCGCATTCAGGTCCAGCTTGCCGCTTTCATCCTGCAGTCTGACGCCGACACGGGTTTGATCCAGCCACAACCAGTGCACGGCTCCGTCTGCCAGCCAACCATCGGCGGGCGGTTGCTGCAGGTTCCACATCGCCCAGCTGATACCCGCATCCGCTGCCAGCCCTGCCCGGGTTCCCTGCTCCACATTCAACGTCTGACGACTGAAACTGCGGCTTGCCAAAGACAGGTTCGTTGCGATCAGGCTCAACAACACCAGCACCCAGAGGACAGTGACCAGAATCACTCCACGGGGCACGGGATTAACCGCCTTCTCGCGACTAGCGCTGACGCAAGGCATGGCTGTATTCCTCCAGTACGATGGCCAGTGGAGGCCAGGACCGGGCGGACACTTCGGCATCAGGGGTCAGAACCCTGAATTCAACCAGTCTGGGCAGCTGCAGCTGGTCAATCCAGTCGGCCTGTGACACCAGAAACTGATCCGGCTGCTCCCAGTAGCTCAACTCAAGTTGAGCGGTCGGCAGCGACATCAGGGCATACTCTTCGATCAGGACTTCCTCCCCCTCTGCCGTCAGTTCACCGGGGGAAAACAGCATCTCCCAATCCACCCACTCCGCTTCTTCATAAGGACGGGCCTGAAGCACCAGCGCACTTTGCTCCTGCTGATCGCTCATGAACAATCGGTACCAGTAGAGCGAATCATCCGGCTCACTTGCACGCCCGGGCGCCACAAAAACCAGCTCATCGGCAGCCCCCATGAAGGCCAGCGAAACCTCTCCGCCCGGCCCACGTACCCGCTGGTTTCTCGCTTGTGACACCAGATAGCGCAACAGCTGCTGCAACTGGAATTGTTCCGCCACCTGCTGCTGATACCGGTCGTTGCTGTCCCAGCTGCGTGTACTCAACCGCAAACCACCAAACAGCAGCATCATCACCAATCCCATCAGGACCAGCGCAATCAGCAGTTCAACCAGCGTAAAGCCGTTTATGCGACGGGACATCATGGTGCGACTCCCAACCTGAGTGTCGTTAATTGCAGCTCCGATGCCGCCCCCCAATACACTGAAATATCAATGCGGTAGGGAATGATTCTGGACTCCATCACCAGTTCCTCCTGGCCCGGAAACGTGAACGGACTGACTTCCAGCTGCCAGCGAAAGCCGTCCAGTTCAAAGTCCCCCCGCTCAGTCCCGGGCAACAAGTCAGAACGCGCCAGCACTCTGTCCAGTTGCGATTCGGCGAGCATCAACGCTTGCTGCCGCTCAGCGGCACGCATACTGGTATCCAGGGCCTGAGCATTGATGCGCATCATCACGCCCAGCGTGCCCGCCAGAATGACGAAGGCCACCAGCACCTCCAGCAAGGTGAATCCGGATTGCGGCGTCTCCGACCTAGCCATCGATCGTCACCCTGCCGGTAAAGGCCTCGACCCGGATTCGATACTGGTCGCCATCGGACTGGCTCATCGATAAAACGCCACCGTTACTGCTGCCATCCGGGTAAAAGATCAATTGAGGATTATCCGGCGTCAAAGACTCCCTTCCGGGCAAATCGCGCACGTCCAGCTCCACCTCGACATCCTCGGGCCAGGCCAGTCGGGGGGAGCCATCAATGCTGTACCACCCTTCATCGACCACGAGCTCAAGGCTACGCCGCTCCGAACGGGTCAGGGCTTCGCTTCTGAGTTCCCGGAGCAGGGCCGCACTCTGCAGTGCAAAGCCCTTGAATTCAGCCCCCGGGAGGACCTTGCCGATATTCGGTGCTACCAGTGCCAACATCAGCGCCGCGATCACCAGCACCACCAGCAGCTCCAGCAACGTCATGCCTGCGTGGTGGATAGCGGCTCTGTGGTTACTCCCAGCTGCGCACATCCTGATTCTCTCCATCTCCCCCCTCACGACCATCGGCACCCAGCGAGTAAAGGTCATACTCTCCGTGCTCACCGGGGAAGCGATAGTGATAGTCGTTCCCCCAGGGGTCCTTGCGTACGACCTTTTTCTTCAGATAGGGACCATTCCAGTTACTGACGCCACCGGGGGCGCTCACCAGCGCATCCAGCCCCTGTTGAGAGCTGGGGTAGTTGCCGACTTCAAGACGATACAGATCCAGCGCGGCACTGAGCTCTTCGATCTGCAGCGCTGCCGTCTGAGTCTTGGAAGACCCCACATGACGCAATACCTGAGGTCCCACGAGGCTGGCCAGCAACCCGAGGATGACCAGAACCACCAGCAGTTCCAGCAAGGTAAAACCGCTGTGGGCAAGGAATCGGGAGCGATAACGCTGTTTCATAACTTCACCTCTTCGTGCTGCCCCAGTGTTGTCACAACGGCAGCTCATTGATCGACATGATGGCAACGAGGATCGACATGATGATGCCGGCAATCATCAGCCCAAGACCGACAATCATCAGCGGCTCCAGTATGGTCAGCATGCGCTGGATGCTGACCCCCACCTCACGGTCGTAAAGGTCCGCAATTTTCAGCAGCATTTCGTCCAACTCACCGGTCTCCTCGCCCACCCGGATCATCTGTATCGCCAACAGCGGGAAACGGCCGCTCGCCTGCAAGGGGTCGGCCAGGCGGCGACCGGCGCGGACTTCTTCAGTGGCTTGACGCACCACCTCGATCAATTGCGCATTGCTCAGGGTATCTCGTGCAATCTGCAAGGCACTGACCATGGGAACGCCTCCACGCAGCAGCGTCCCCAGACTTCGACTGAAGCGGGCGGTCTCCAGTCGTTGATTGAGCCCCCCGACCAGGGGCAAATCCAGTTTCAGGCTATCCAGACGCAAGCGCGCCTCGGGATCTTTCAGGTACCGCCTTGCCCCTATGCCGACCAGGACCAATCCAATGAGTACCCAGGGACCGAATGCCTGAATAAAGTCGGCAACAGCCATCACGACACGCGTTGGCAAAGGCAACGCCTGCCCCATGTCGGCAAAAAGCTGTTCGAACTGGGGAATCACGTAGGTCAGGATGATGATCAGTGACAGAATGGCGACGACGAGCAAAATCATCGGATACAGCAGTGCAGAGGTAACCTTTTCCCGGAGCGCCTTGCTGCGCTCCATATAGGCCGCCATATCGGCGAGCCCCGTATCCAGACTGCCCGCGCTCTCGGCGGCATGGACCATGCTGACATAGAAGGGAGTAAACAGTCCGTCCTGTTCCTGCAGCGCTTTGGACAGTGAACGTCCCTTTTGAACCCCCTCCTGGACCCGCTTCAGCAGCGCCTGCTGCGCCGGATCAGGGCTGACCTGCAACATGATCGTCAGTGCGCGGTCGAGGGAAAGTCCCGCGTGCATCAGTTCCGACAGCTCCTGAGTGAACTGATACACCTGCTGAAGCTGCGTGTGACGACGGTTATCAAGTTTCAACCAATGCCAGAAGTCTTTACCCTGAGCAGCCGGTTCAATCAGCAGCGGTATCAACCCTTTGGACTGGAGCTGGCGCACTACGCTGTCACTGTCACGCGCTTCGAGTTCACCCTTGAACTCTTCACCCTCCTGGGTCACTGCACGATAGAGAAACTGGGGCATAATCAATCACTCCTGCGTCACCCGGATCACTTCTTCCAGGTTGGTGAGCCCCTGCAGTGCCTTGGCACAGCCATCTTCATACATGGTCCGCATCCCCGCCGCACGGGCAGCTGCCTGCATCCGTCCGGCATCAGCATGATCCAGCGCCAGACGGCGGATCTCTTCATTCATCTGCAGCAGCTCATGGATGACCAATCGCCCGTAAAACCCTGTTCCCTGGCAATGAGAGCAACCGGAGGCACGCCATAATTGCAACGGCCCCTCTGCCTTGGCAAATCGAGACAGACCCAATTCACGCTCAACTTCAGGGAGCACCTCATAGGGCTCTCGACAATGGGGACAAAGCACACGAACCAGACGCTGGGCCAGAACCGCATTCAGCGTTGATGTCAGCAGATAATCCTCCACGCCCATCTCCAGTAAACGAGTGATGCTGGATACGGCATCATTGGTGTGCAGGGTGGATAACACCAGATGCCCGGTCAGCGCCGATTGGACACAGATACGGGCCGTTTCCAGGTCACGCATCTCGCCCACCATGATGACATCCGGGTCCTGACGCACGATGGAACGCAGCGCGTTGGCAAAGGTCAGCCCGATGGAGGACTGCACCTGAATCTGATTGATCCCGGCCAACTGGTACTCCACCGGGTCCTCAACCGTGATCAGTTTGCGCTCCGGGGTATTGAGCTGATGCAAGGCGGTATACAGGGTGGTGGTCTTACCGCTGCCGGTCGGACCGGTGACCAGAATCATGCCGTTCGGGATCGCCAACAGCTCGTTCAGCTGACGGTGGCAGTCCTCGGTAAAGCCAAGGGATTCAAAGTCGAAAGAGATGCTTTCTCGATTGAGCAGGCGCAACACCACGCTCTCGCCATGCATCGTGGGAACGGTGGAAACACGCATGTCCAGGTCTTTGCCCTGCACCCTCATCTCGATGCGACCATCCTGCGGCAACCGGCGCTCGGCAATGTTGAGCCGAGCCATGATTTTAACGCGCGAGATTACCGCCGGTGAGAGCTGTACCGGCGGCGCTTCCCCCTCTTGAAGCACCCCGTCGATGCGGTAGCGTACCTTGAGCTGATTCTCGAAGGGTTCGATATGGATATCTGAAGCTCGGGCATCCACGGCGCGCTGAATGATCAGGTTGACGAGGCGAATTACCGGCGCACCGCTTGCTATATCCATCAGCTCTTCAACGCTTTCCTGCTGATCTTCAGACGGCGTGACATCGGCGAGGATATCCCCCATCTGGCTCTGGCCTTCGCCATAGACCTGATCCAGCACCTGAACAATCTCCGAGCCAATCGCGACACGAGGCCTGACTTGCTGGTCTCGCGCCATGATAACGGCATCGATCAGGAAATGGTTGAAGGGATCGGCCATCGCCAGCGTCAGCAGGCCATTTTCAACCTGCAGTGGCAGCACCTGATTGTCACGCATGAAGCGCTCGGACAGGCCGGGTTCGGGGTCACAGTCAGCGCTTAACTCAGCAAGGGACAGCACAGGCTCGTTCAGATGGCGGGAAAGGGCGTTGGCCATGTCGCGCTCCGCGACCAGGCCAAGGCGCACCAGTAATGTTGGCCAGGAAGCCGGCTCAGGCTGCGACTGGCGCATCTGGCTGACACGCTCAAGGTCACTGCCACTGATCAGACCAGAGCTGACCAGCTCATTGACCAACACCTCCTCAGGATCCTGCTGCTGGGAGGCCGCTAACTCACTCATTTCATTCCTCCTCGCCTGCAGTGGCAGACTCAGAGCATGAAAGCGGTACCAACGTGCCTGTTTCAGTACCCCCTGAACGCACGACCTTTGTTACGGCCAGGACGGAACGTCTATCCCATACTATAGACACTAATCGAACAGACGTTGGACACTCGGCCTGTATATTTTTTGCAACGCGTGATGTTTCTGACAGGACTGTAAATCAGGGTTTACAGGCTGTGTGGCATGAAGAAATGGTAGAACCTTGAGGATACAGGGATGGGCCTGCCGGTCCCTGGCAGATCCCTGCAATGGAATCAGCGGTAAAGCAACTCCGGCAAAAAGAGCGCGATCGGGGCAATGAATACGATCAGCGCCAGGCGCACGATGTCGGCGCACCAGAACGGCGTCACACCCTTGAAGATAGTGCCCGTTTTCACATCTCTCAACACCGCACTGAGTACGAAGACGTTCATACCCACCGGCGGTGTAATCAAACTGATCTCGGTCACAACTACGACGACTATCCCGAACCACACCAGATCAAAGCCCATGCTCGCCACCAGCGGATAAAACACCGGTACCGTCAGCAGCATCATCGACAGGCTTTCAAACACCATGCCCAGCACGATGTAGATACCCAGTATCGCCAGAATGACCACGATCGGCGCGACGTCCAGCGCGGTTACGAACTCCAGCAGCATGTCCGGCAGACCGGCACGGTTGATGAAGTCGGAGAAGATCAGTGCACCGATCACCACCGCAAACAGCATGGCCGAGGTGCGCGCCGTATCGGTCAGCGTCTCGAACAGGTTGCGCAGCGTCAGACGACCACGGAACAGGGTAATCAGGAAGGCACCACCGGCACCGATACCCGCCGCTTCGGTCGGGGTGAAAATGCCCAGGTAGATACCGCCCATCACCACGGTGAACAGTACCAGTACGCCCCAGACACCCTTCATCGCCTGCAGACGCTCGGGCCATTCGGTCTTTTCGCCCGCCGGACCGGCACTGGGATCACGCCAGACGACATAACGCACGGCCACCAGATACAGCAGGATACCCAGGATGCCCGGGATGAAACCGGCCGCGAAGAGTTCACGGATGGAGGATTCGGTCAGCAGACCGTAGATCACCAGAATCACGCTGGGCGGGATCAGGATACCCAGGGTACCACCGGCCGCGATGGACGCGGTCGCCAGCGCATCAGAGTAACCGTACTTGCGCATCGGCGGCATCGCCACCTTGGACATGGTGGCAGAGGTCGCCAGACTGGAACCGCAGATGGCGGAGAAGCCGCCACAGGCCACCACTGTTGCCATCGACAGGCCGCCCTTGCGGTGGCCGAGGAAAGCGTTGGAAACAGCGTAAAGCTCATGGGACAGGCCTGAGCGGGTGACCAGGTTACCCATGAGAATAAACAGCGGAATCACCGACAGGCTGTATTCCTGCACGGTGTCGATCACGCGGTTGGACGCCATGGACAGGGCGCCTGTCCAGCGGAAGTTGGCGATATTGCTCAGTTCAAGCCCCTGCAAAAAGGCAAAGCCAAAGAAGCCGACCAGGCCCATGGCAAATGCGATCGGCATCCTTACCACAATGATCAGGAACAGGAGGACGGCAAAGCCGATCAGTACAACTGACATAAAGAGATACCTGTGTCCGAGTGAAGTTAGGCTTTATTCTGAAACAGAATGCGATAGACGCCGTAGGTGATCATGCCGAAGGCAGTGGCCCAGCTCATGATCGCGATGTACTGCACGACGTAACCGGACGGCATGGCCAGGAATTCGGTCACCACGCCACGACGGATGGAACGCTCGCCCAGCTCGAAGATCCGCAGCGCCAGAAAGTACAGCGACGAGGACATCACCAGCGCAGCCAGCAGTGCCAGCACCTTGACCACCCTGGAGCCGAGAAAACGGTCCAGCAGGTCGACGACGATATGGCCGCCGCGCCAGGTCACGACCGGCATCGCGGCGAAGACCATCACCGCCAGACCGATCTCGGTCAGTTCGGTGCCGCCATGCAGCGGGCTGTTGAACAGATAACGCCCAATGACATCGACGCAGGTCAAGGCCATCAGAGAAAAAAGAACCAGCGCGGAAACCACTTCGAGAAAAAAGGCCAGCCATCTGGCCGGCCCTTTCTCGTCATAATGCGCTTTCAGCCAAGCGGCAAATGACATGCTTACTCCTGAACTTTTGCAACAACCTGGGCTTCATACTCACGGGCAATCTGGCGCAGTTCCTCAAGAGCGCTTCGTGCATCCACAGCCAGATCGGCTACGCTTTCAATCCAGGCTTCATCGATGCCTTCAGCCAGCGCCTTGTATTCCTGAGCCAAGGCGTCGTTCTCGCCAACCACATTGATCTTAACTCCGCTGGCACGCGCCTGCTCCAGACCTGCGATGTCCGACTGATCCTGAGCCCAACCGCCCAGTGCAGACAATTTTTCACCTGAGACACTGAGGATCGCGTCACGATCTTTCGGGTCGAGGTCATCAAGGAAATCCGGGCTGATGAAGAAGGAGAAACTGCCCAGATACATGCCACCCGGCAGCTGGGTAGTATCACTGATCACCTCATCCAGGCGCAGGTTCTTGACGTCACAGACCGGCAGGAACACGCCGTCGATGACACCCTGCTGCAGCATTTCGTAAACCTTGGGTGCCGGCGCAGAGACAGGCACCAGTCCCGCTTTTTCACCAATCACGGACTGAACGCCACCACCAACACGGATTTTCTTGCCCTGGAGATCAGAGATGGAGTTGACCGGGAAAGTACTGTGGATCTGACCCGGTCCGTGGGTGACCAGCGCGACCAGCTCCAGGCCGTCAAACTCATAGGTATTCTGGAAATATTTCTGGTGCACACGCCAGTGAGCGACAGAAGCCGCCTCGGCCGATACGCCCAGCAACGGTTGTTCAACGATCTGGGTTGTACGGAAGCGGCCCGGCACGTAACCGTGGTAGCCCCAGCTGGCATCGGCCACACCATCTTCCACCAGGTTGAACATGGTCTTCGGGTGGCCCAGGTTGTACTCGACCACCAACGTCACGCGGTTGTCAGTGGCCTCTTCGATCCACTGCTTCCAGGTGGGCAGCACCACTTCATTCACCGGGTGCGTAGGTGGCATCCAGCTGGCGAAACGCATCACGGTCTGGCTCCAGGCTGAAGCAGAGAATAGGGTACCGGCAGCAGCCAGTGCCAGGGCGGCAAACTTCGTCTTTTTCATGGGTCGTACCTGTCTTGTTATGGTTATCAAGTGCTATTACTTGTTGCTTGGTGTGTCGAAAAAGTCATAAGCAAAGGGCCTGCAAAAGCCGGCCCTTCGGGTTTTATTGACGCTTGAGCAGATCCAGAGCCACGTCCACGATCATGTCTTCCTGACCACCGACCATGCGGCGCTTGCCCAGCTCGACCAGAATATCGACGGTCTTCAGGCCGTATTTTTCAGCCGCCACTTCGGAGTGACGCAGGAAGCTCGAGTAAACGCCGGCATAACCCAGCGCCAGAGTTTCGCGGTCCACGCGGACCGGACGGTCCTGCAGCGGACGCACGATGTCGTCAGCCGCATCCATCAGCGCATACAGGTCGGTGCCGTGCTCCCAGCCCATCTTGTCGAAAGCGGCAATGCACACTTCCAGCGGTGCGTTACCGGCACCGGCCCCCTGACCGGCCAAGGACGCATCGACACGGTCACAGCCCTCTTCCACTGCAACGATGGAGTTGGCTACACCGAGTGCGAGGTTGTGGTGGGCATGAATACCGGTCTGGGTCGACGGCTCCAAAACATCCTTCACCGCACGAAAACGGTCACGGATATCCTGCATACCCATGGCACCGCCTGAATCGACCACGTAGATACAGTTGGCACCATAGCTCTCCATCAGTTTGGCCTGCTCGGCCAGGCCCTGAGGGGTCTGCATGTGACTCATCATCAGGAAGCCGACCGTATCCATGCCCAACGTGCGGGCATGTTCGATATGCTGGCGGGAAACATCCGCCTCGGTGCAATGAGTCGCGACACGCACGATGCGGGCACCCGCTTTGTAAGCATTTTCCAGATCGTGAACGGTACCAATGCCGGGCAGCAACAGCGTGGCGATCTGGGCATGCTCGACCACTTCAGCGACCGCTTCGATCCATTCAAGATCGGTATGCGCGCCAAAGCCGTAGTTGAAACTGGAGCCCTGCAAACCATCGCCGTGCGAGACCTCGATGGAATCGACTTTCGCCTTGTCCAGCGCACGGGCGATATTCTGTACGTTCTTGATTGAGTACTGGTGGCGCACCGCATGGCTGCCGTCGCGCAGCGTCACATCAGAGATATAGAGTTTCTTGCCGGGATTGAAGGTCATGTTTGTCGTCCTCAGTTAACCAGTGACTTGGCGATGCGCTCGGCAGTACCCAGCGCAGCAGACGTCATGATGTCGAGGTTGCCGGCATAGGCCGGGAGGTAGTGGGCCGCACCTTCCACCTCCAGAAAGATGGAAGTTTTCAGGCCACTGAACTGGCCATGACCCGGAATGTGGATCGGCTGATCCTCAGGGATCTCGTCAAATTGCACTTTCTGCTTCAGGCGGTAGCCCGGCACATAGCTTTGTACGGCAGCCGCCATCTCCTCAACGGACGCTTCCACCTGCGCCTGATCGGCCTTCTCTGACAGAACGTACACGGTATCGCGCATCAACAGGGGCGGCTCGGCAGGGTTCAGGATGATCACTGCCTTGCCCTTGCTGGCTCCCCCCACCACTTCGATTGCTTTGGTGGTGGTCTCGGTGAACTCGTCGATGTTGGCACGGGTACCGGGGCCTGCGGACTTGCTGGAGATGGAAGCGACGATCTCGGCATAGTGCACCTTGGCCACGCGGGATACGGCTGCCACCATCGGGATGGTCGCCTGGCCACCGCAGGTCACCATGTTCACGTTGCCCTCGTTGATATGCTGCTCCAGGTTAACCACCGGCACACAATAGGGACCGATTGCCGCCGGGGTCAGGTCGATAAACTTGAGCGATTCCTTTTTGCCGCGCAGGTACACCTCGTTGTGCATATGCGCCTTGGCCGAGGTCGCATCAAAAATGATATCGATCTCCTCGAACACCGGCATATTCGCCAGTCCCTCCACCCCTTCGTGGGTGGTGGCAACGCCCATGCGCGCAGCACGGGCCAGGCCATCGGAATTAGGGTCGATGCCCACCATCGCGCCCATCTCCAGGCACTCGCTGTTGCGCATGATCTTGATCATCAGATCGGTACCGATGTTACCGGAACCGATGATGGCTACTTTGGTCTTTTTCATTCTGACTCCTGCTGCAAGAGTTTCAGGCGCTTGCCTGCGCAAACTGGACGGCCACCTGGCCGACACCACTGATTTCGGCGTCGAAACGATCTCCCGGGGCACACTCCACCATCGGCCCAAGCGCGCCACTGAGGACCAGATCACCCGCTTTCAGCGGCGTGCCCATACGGCTCATGGTCCGTGCCAGCCAAAGGGCTGCGTTGAGTGGATTTCCCAGACACTCGGCGCCACTGCCGGTAGAGACGGTTTCACCGTTGCGGGTCATGCGCATTTCGGCACCGCGCAGATCGATGCCATCGAGCCGGTGAGCCGGTGTACCCAGTACGAAGCAGCCGCTGGAAGCGTTGTCCGCTACGGTGTCGACAAAACGGATATCCCAGTTGCGGATGCGGCTGCCAACGATCTCCAGCGCCGGCACCACCCAGCCAATCGCCTGCATCAGCTCGGCATGGGTACAGTCATGGTGCGGGAGGTCACGCTCAAGGATGAACGCGATCTCGGCCTCGACCTTGGGCTGCATGACCTGGTTAACGGGGATGATGTCGTTGTCGCCGAAGCTCATGTCGGCAAAGAGCGTACCGAAATCCGGCTGATCGACACCCAGCTGAGCCTGCACGCGTGGATTGGTCAGGCCGATCTTGCGCCCGACGATACGGCGCCCCTGAGCAACGGCATGCTCGGTGTTGATCTGCTGGATACGATAGGCCAAGGCCGCATCCTGAGCATCCAGCAGATCCCGGACCGGTGCGGTGGCTTCGTTGGTTTCTTCAGCTGTGCGCAAGCGCTCAGCCATCTCGTTTAGCTGTTGTTCGTTCAACATGTGACTCCATACCCTGGCAGTGCATCACAGTAAGGCGACGGGGCAGTTTCGGGTTGATAAAAACAGGCAATGCGGAGAATTAACTGACGTTGATATCTTGGCTTAAGCCAATATCACACTGAGCAGGCATATACAGATTGATATCGGGAATAAAACCAATGGCCAAAACAGAAATATATTCACGACTCTTGCTTCGGATTTTAACTATATTTAAGCCAATGACTTTATATAGTTTTATACAGGCGTGACTGCTTGATCCATCGAATATCATCTGTGGACTCCGAGAAGGCATGTTTTTATTATGTCCCGGAGTATAGGAACAGCGCGTCAGGGACAGCAACAGAAATCGAACGTAGGGTGCACTATGTGCACAATTTTCCACAAGGAGTTATCCATGTCTGAACGGGACAATCCTCCGGGACAGGGCGAGTACAAGCTGGTTCAGGGACTGATGCGCGGACTGTCACTGCTGCATTGTCTCAACCGCTGCGATGGCGGCGCACGCATCACCGAGCTGGCACAGAAGACCGGACTGCATCGCACCACCGTACGACGGCTGCTGGAAACCCTGCAGCATGAAGGCTATGTCCGCCGCAGTGAATCCGACGACAGTTACCTGTTGACGCTCAAGGTGCGTGAACTCAGTGAGGGCTTTCGCGATGAACAGTGGGTATCCCAGTTTGCAGCGCCTTTGCTGGGTCAGCTACTGCAGGAAGTCGTCTGGCCCACTGACATCTCGACGCTGGATGTGGACGCCATGGTCATCCGGGAAACCACACACCGCTTCAGCCGCCTTTCATTTCACCGATCCATGGTCGGGCGTCGTCTGCCGATGCTGCTGACCGCTGCCGGTCGCGCCTATATCGCCAACTGCCCGGAACAGGAACGCAATCAGATTCTTCAGCTTCTGGCCAGCCGGGAGGACAGCCAGGGACGCCTGGCCCGTGACACGGAGTATGTTGACAAGCTGATCCGCAAAACCCGTCAGGATGGTTACGGCTCCAACTACCGTGACTGGGGAGAAGAGGGCCGTATCGCCGCCATTGCTCTGCCGATTCGCCATGAAGATCGTGTACTGGGTTGCCTCAACCTGGTGTACATCGCAGACGCCATGACCATTGAAGAAGCGGCAAAGCGTTATCTCAAGTCGATGCAATCAATCGTCAATCGAATCGAGCGCAGCCTTTCTCCGCAGATTCGCTGACACTGTCCACACCCGCTGTGCACTATGTGCACCTCGAGTCTGTTTTTCCTTGATGTTATTTTTCCCTCTGTCCAGAATCCATCCTAAATAAATCGTAAGGGTTTCCACAAACCCAATTAACCCTGGCGATTGTATCTGGTCATCATATTTTAGATCGCTGCTGAAACGGCATTTATTCATTCCGAAAATACGCATGGAGCTTGGCATAAATATGTCTCTCGCTCCTGCATACAGATAAAAAGAAGGTAGAGATATGAGCATCATGCTTAAATGCCTGTCGCATACCCCGCTGCGTGGCCGAAATGATCCTGGCGCAGATGTTGTTACCGAAGTGGACGCGGTTTTGAATACGGCACGTGCAGAAGTGGAAGCGTTCGATCCTGAGCTTATTCTGGTGTTCGCACCTGACCACTACAACGGCCTGTTCTACGACCTGATGCCTCCGTTTGTTGTTGCCACAGCAGCCGAGTCGGTGGGTGACTATGGCACTCTACCGGGGTCTTTGTCTGTTGACTCCGAACTGGCACTGGAGCTGACCCGCCATCTGATGGACAGTGATCTGGACATCGCGCTCTCCCACCGACTACAGGTCGATCACGGGTGCACCCAGACGCTGGAAGAGATGACCGGCAGCCTGAGCCGCTACCCGGTGATTCCGATCATCATCAACTCGGTGGCACCTCCGTTTGTGCCCTACCGTCGCATTCGCAAACTGGGCGAGGCCGTTGGCCGCTTCCTGGCCGGGCTGAACAAGCGTGTCCTGATCCTGGGTACCGGTGGCTTATCACATGAGCCCCCCGTTCCGCTGCTGGCAGACTCCCCTGAGGAAGTTAAGGAATTCCTGATCTGCGGCCGTAACCCGACCCCGGAGGCCCGCGCGGCCCGTGAAGCCCGCACCATCGCCGCCGGCAAGATCTATGGCACAGAACTGTGCCAGCAAACTCCGCTGAATGCGGCGTGGGATGAAGCCTTCATCGAATTGCTGCAGAGCGGTGCGCTTGAACAGGTGGATGATTTTGACATCCAGCAGATCTCTGCAGAGGCAGGACGCTCTACCCACGAGGTACGCACCTGGGTCGCCGCCTTTGCCGCAATGGCTGCCTGCGGCCCTTACCAGGCACGCAAGGATTATTACCGTCCGATCAACGAATGGATTGCGGGCTACGGCGTGGTCAGCGCCACCCCCGCCTGAGCTGACCACAGCTGAACAATAAATCGAATTCATCTGGAGAGCCCGATATGAATGCAATCGTTACCCCGATCCCGACCGAAGAAGAGATCGTACAGCGCGCACGTGACCTGATCCCGACTCTGCGCGAACGTGCCGACGCCTGCGAAAAAGCTCGCATGGTATCCCGGGAAACCATTAAGGACTTCCAGGAAGCCGGATTCTTCAAAATCCTGCAGCCAAAGCGTTGGGGTGGCTACGAAATGAATCCGAACGTCCTTAACCGTGTCCTGATCGAGCTGGCCCGCGGATGCCCATCCAGCGCGTGGAACGTGATGGTACTGGGGGTTCATCCGTTTGAAGTGGGACTGCTGCCCGAACAGGTTGGCGACGAACTGTGGGGCGAAGACAATACCAGGCTGGTTTCTTCTTCCTACGCCCCCTTCGGCACCGTAGAAGCCGTTGAAGGTGGTTACCGTCTGAATGGTGAGTGGCTGACCTCCAGCGGTTGCGACCACGCCGCAGGCGGTGCCTTTGTGGGTGGCCGCGTTCAGGAAAACGGTGAGATGGTGTTCCGTTCCTTCTGGGTACAGCGTGAGCAGATCGAAGAGATCGTTGATGACTGGCATGTGGTCGGCCTGGCAGGTACGGGCAGCAAGAAGCTGGTAATCAAGGACGTCTTCGTACCGGCCTACCGCAGCCACGTCATCGGCGCCTACGACCAGGAGTCCCACGGCCAGGTTGAAAACCTGTTCAAGATGCCGTTCTTCTACGTGTTCTACGCAGCGGTTTCTTCGGTGATCATCGGTATGGCCCGCGGCATGGTGGATCTCTATGTCGAGCATATGGTGCCACGCCAGAACCTGAACCAGGCAGTCGGAGCTGCGGTCAACGATCCGTTCATCAAGTCTCGCCTGGGTGAAGCACTGGCCAAGATCACCGGCGCCGAAGCACGTGTGCTGTGCAACACCGATGAAGCCTGGAGCTATGCGTCTCGTGGCGAACTGGTACCGACCGATGTTCGCGTCCGCCACTTCGCCACCAACCAGTTCACCGGTGGTGACTGCTTCGAGGCTGCACACATGATCTTCAAGAAGACCTCCACGCGTGGCGTTTGGCTGAACAATCCGATGCAGCGCCAGATGCGCGACATCCTGGTGGGTGCCAACCACATCACCCAGAACCAGGACAACATCGGTGATCTGCTGGGTGGCCACCTGCTGGGTAACCCGCTGCCACAACCGAATCCGTTTGGCGTCAAGGCCTGATCCCGCAGCCCCCGGCCCTGCAGCCGGGGGATTCTGACCCTATAGCAAGAGAAAGCGCCATGAATCAGCACATCAACCAGCTGCTTGACTGGACACCCAATGCAGACCTGAGTGACAAACCAATGGTCAGTGCCGATGCGCATCGCAACGGCATGCGTCATTTCGCCATGGGTGTCAGCACCATCACCACAGGTGATGACAAGGCTCGAGCCGGCCTGACAGCAACGGCTGTCTGCTCCGTCACCGCCGACCCTCCCCGACTGGTCGTTTTTGTCAATAAAGGGGTTTACGCCAGCGAACTGATCCTCAAGAACGGCGCCCTGTGTGTCAACATCATGGCCGGGGACCAGGAGGAGATCGCCAAGGCATTCGCGGGCATGATAAAGGATGTTCAGGGCGAGTCCCGATTCGAGTATGGTCACTGGGACACCCTGGTAACCGGTGCACCTGCACTTCAGAACGCACTGGCCAACTTTGACTGTCGCGTAGTCAAGGTATTCGATGAGAGTACTCATCATGCCTTCCTCTGTGAGGTATTGGCCACTCGCGAGCGGGATGATGGCGAAGCGCTGATCTACCTGAATGGCGGCTTCCGACAGATTCCACAGTAAGCCAGCAAGCCTTTTACCTTCACCCCGGCTCATGCCGGGGTGTACTGTTTTCAGAGACAGGAGATTTTTGACATGAGCATGAACATTACTGAAGCGGACAGCAGCCGCTTCATCGACATCACCCTGGACGGACAGCCGGTCAAGCTGCACTACAACGACTGCGGCGAAGGAGGTGAAACTGTCGTGATGCTGCACGGTTCAGGCCCCGGAGCCAGCGGCTGGGCCAACTTTAACCGCAATATCGAGCCCCTGGTAACGGCCGGTTACCGTGTCATCCTGCTGGATTGCCCCGGATGGAGCAAAAGCGACTCCATCGTCTGCACAGGTTCACGTTCCGACCTGAACGCCCGTGCGCTGAAGGCAGTGGTTGATGCCCTGGACTTGGACAAGATCCATATTCTTGGGAACTCCATGGGGGGACACAGCGCCGTCGCTTTCACGCTGGCCAACCCCGAGCGCGTTGGCAAACTGGTCCTGATGGGCGGTGGTACCGGTGGTGCCAGCCTGTTCACGCCGATGCCCGCAGAAGGGATCAAGCTGCTGCAAGGCCTTTACCGTGAGCCCACCATCGAAAACCTGAAGAAAATGATGTCGGTATTCGTGTTCGACACCAGTGACCTGACCGAAGAACTGTTTCAGGCGCGTCTGGACAACATGCTCAAGCGTCGTGATCACCTGGAAAACTTCGTCAAAAGCCTCGAAGCGAACCCGAAGCAGTTCCCGGACTTCAGCCCGCGCCTGCCTGAAATCAAACAGGATACGCTGGTGATCTGGGGGCGTCAGGACCGCTTCGTGCCGATGGATACCGGCCTGCGTCTGATTGCCGGCATCCCCAATTCACAGCTGCACATCTTTAACCAGTGCGGACACTGGGCACAGTGGGAGCATGCCGACCGCTTCAACCGAATGGTACTGGACTTCCTGCAGCACTGACCAAGGTGGCGACGTCTCGGCCACGGCATAACGCTGTGGCCGCTATTCCTCGCGGAGCGGTGGGCAGTCGCCAAAAATGCGTTTGGTACAGGTGGCACATCGGTCCTGATCCAGTTGCGGAATCAGTGTTGCAATGGCCGAGCGCGGCGTATCGTGAAAACGCTGTTCCCCCAGCAGCTTGAGCGCGCCCGTCCGCTCAAGTTCATCCATGACAGTCCCCTTCAATGAACTGAACAGGATATCCCCGCTCATCATATGCAGGCGATTGATCTCCTGATGAAGCATCTCCACACCCGCCACATCAATGAAGTTGATCCCCTTGCCGACCAGCAGAATGTGCCTGACTCCGCTGCCGGGCATTGTGAGCCGCCGAATCTCCTGCTGGACATGGTCAACAGCACCAAAGAACAGCGAGCCGTCGACGCGGATAATCTTCAGCTGCGGGCATTCTTCCAGATCATAGCGCTCAATATTGCGAATATGGCGACGCTCGCTTTTCTGTAAAGGCGCCACCTGAGTGACCCGCGGCTGTGATGTCCGCCGCAGATAGAGCGCCAGTGACAGCATCACACCGATGTAGATGGCGAATTCCAGCTCGACCAGCAGTGTTGAGAACAGGGTCACCACCAGAATTGCGGCTTCTGAGCGACTGTTGGACAGGATATGACGAATACCGCTGAAATCGATCAGGTTCCAGGCGATCAGCAGAATGGAACCGGCCATGACGGCCAGTGGCAGCCGGGCCGTCAGTTGAGGAGCGACCAGTACCACAATAGCCAGCAGGAGCGCGGCAAACACGGCAGCCAGCGGCGTACGCGCCCCAGCATCATAATTGGCACCGGAGCGGGTGAAAGAGCCGGTACTGGCATAACATGCAAAGAAACTGCCGACCACATTGGACAACCCCTGACCCAGAAACTCTTGATTGCCATCAATCTGCTGGTTGGAACGAACCGCGATGGCCCGCGCAATGGAGACCGCCTCGATCAGCCCCAACAGTGCGACAGCCAAGGCTCCGGGCGCCAGTGCCTGTAAGGTCGCAAAGGAGAATTCCGGCAACACCGGCTGCGGCAGCTGGCCGGGCAAGCTGCCCACATATGCCACTGTTTCCCCGGCAGGGTCGAGAAAATAACAGGCCAAACTGCCCGCGGCCATTCCGATGAGAAGGTGTGGCCACTTGCGGTTCAATTTTCTAACCAGTACCGCCACCCCCAGGGTCACCAGTCCCGCTTGCAATGCCACCTGGTTCAAGCCATCGGCTCCCTGCATGAGATGCTCAACCGTAGACATCATCGATAATCCACTGGGGACATCAATACCCAGCAGGTGCTTCAACTGGCTGACCGCAATCAGAATCGCAGCCCCCGCGGTAAAGCCTATCACGACGGTATGGGATATGAAGTTGACCAGACTGCCCATACGAAACAGTCCCAGAGCCAGCTGAATCAACCCGGTTAACAGCGTCAGACTGATCACCAGTCCTATATACTGCTCGGTGGAAAACTCACCCAGTCCGCTGATCACGCTCAGCACGACAATCGACAGTGCCGCGGTCGGGCCTGAAATGAGATGCCAGGACGATCCGAACAAAGACGCAATGACTGCCGACACCATCGCAGTATAAAGACCGTACTCCGGCGGCAATCCGGCGATAAAGGCATAAGCCACTGCCTGGGGCAGCACCAGTACCATCCCGGTCAACCCGGCCATCAGGTCGGCTTTCAGACTGTCTGATGTGACTCGATCTCGCCACTTCAGAAAGGGGAAAAATTTGTAGTACCCAAAAGACATCCGCTGACACCCGAACGGCGAATACTGAAACAGTCCATATAGTGGCAGCTTACGTGCGCCAAGACAAAAAAGTCATGTCTGTTGTCTGCAGCAGGAGTACTGGCAAGTTGTGGCCATGGCCGCAAGTCATTGAAGGTAGAAAGTCTTGAGGAAAGCCCGGCCATCAGGACAGCCGGGCTTGGATACAGCGAGGATCAGGCAGCAGGCAACGGCACAATCAGCACCGGACGCTTGGAGTGCGTCAGCGTCTTGGTCGCCGTGGAGCCCATCAGCATCTGGCCCAGTGCGCTGTGCTTACGGGTACCCATAACGATGACGTCGGCCTTGATTTCATCGGCCACTTCAAGAATCTTGCGCCAGGGAGTGCCCTCTTCCACACGCGCATCGATGTTCTTGAGGCTGAGGACTTCATGTTCCTCCAGCTCTTCGGCACAGAAGCGTTCGATCCGCTCACGGATCTTCACGCTCAGGGCTTCGACACCCTTCTGCAGCATTTCGTCGATCTCTTCCTTCTCCATCATGTTGCTCAGCACACTGCGGGTGGTGCCCGACAGCGATTCGATCACATGCAGATAGGTGATCTGAGATTCAGAATAGTGACCGCACAGGCTGACTGCAGCACGGAAAGCCGGACGAGAGCCTTTCTCAAGATCAGAGACGTACAGAATCTTTTTTACATCATGGAACATACAACTACTCCTCTATCCTTGCAGGACAGGAAAGGCTGTACCGCTTAGCGGTACAGCAGCTCCGGCAGAAAGAGTGCGATCGGGGCAATGAATACAATCAACGCCAGACGCACAATATCGGCACACCAGAACGGGGTCACGCCCTTGAAGATCGTACCCGTTTTCACATCCCTTAATACTGCACTGAGAACAAAGACGTTCATACCTACCGGCGGTGTAATCAGACTGATCTCGGTCACAACTACGACGACTATCCCGAACCACACCAGGTCGAAGCCCAGATTGGCGACCAGCGGATAGAACACCGGTACGGTCAACAGCATCATCGACAGGCTCTCAAACACCATGCCCAGTACGATGTAGATACCCAGAATCGCAAGGATCACGACGATCGGGGCTACGTCGAGGGAGGTCACGAACTCCAGCAGCATGTCCGGCAGACCGGCACGGTTGATGAAGTCGGAGAAGATCAGTGCACCGATCACCACCGCGAACAGCATGGCCGAGGTGCGCGCCGTGTCGGTCAATGTCTCGAACAGGTTGCGCAGGGTCATGCGACCACGGAACAGAGTGATCAGGAAGGCACCGCCGGCACCGATACCCGCCGCTTCGGTCGGGGTGAAGATACCCAGGTAGATACCGCCCATCACCACGGTGAACAGTACCAGCACGCCCCAGACACCTTTCATTGCCTGCAGACGCTCAGGCCACTCGGTCTTGTCACCCGCCGGACCGGCACTGGGATCACGCCAGACCACGTAACGCACCGCGACCAGGTACAGCAGGATACCGAGGATGCCCGGAATGAAACCGGCCGCGAAGAGTTCACGGATGGAGGATTCGGTCAGCAGACCGTAGATCACCAGGATCACGCTGGGCGGGATCAGGATACCCAGAGTACCACCTGCGGCAATGGAAGCCGTGGCCAGAGAGTCGGCGTAACCGTACTTGCGCATCGGCGGCATCGCCACCTTGGACATGGTCGCAGAGGTCGCCAGGCTGGAACCGCAGATGGCAGAGAAGCCGCCACAAGCGACAACAGTCGCCATCGACAAACCGCCCTTACGGTGACCAAGGAAAGCGTTGGAAACGGCATAGAGTTCATGGGACAGGCCTGAGCGGGTCACCAGGTTACCCATGAGAATAAACAGCGGAATCACCGACAGGCTGTATTCCTGCACGGTATCGATCACGCGGTTGGATGCCATGGACAGGGCACCCGTCCAACGGAAATTGGCAATGTTGCTCAGCTCCAGGCCCTGCAGGAAGGCAAAACCAAAGAAGCCGACGATCCCCATGGCGAATGCGATCGGCATTCGCACCACGATGATCAGGAACAGAAGAACGGCAAAGCCGATCAATACTACTGACATAATATTACCTGCCCTCGGGTTAGTCTTTATCCTGGAACAGGATACGGTAGACACCATAGGTGATCATGCCGAGGGCGGTTGCCCAGCTCATGATCGCGATGTACTGCACGATGTAACCGGTCGGCATCGCCAGGAACTCGGTGACCACGCCTCGACGAATGGAACGCTCGCCCAGCTCGAAGATGCGCAGTGCCAGGAAGTACAAGGAAGACGACATTACCAGTGCGGCAAACAGGGCCAGCGCCTTGACGATCTTCGAACCCAGGAAGCGATCCAGCAGATCGACCACGATATGGCCGCCGCGCCAGGTCACGACCGGCATTGCTGCGAATACCATCACCGCCAGACCGATCTCGGTCATCTCGGTACCGCCATGCAGCGGGCTGTTGAACAGGTAACGACCGACAACGTCGACACAGGTCAACGCCATCAGAGAGAAAAGAACCAGCGCGGAAACCGCTTCGAGAAAAAAGGCCAGCCATTTGGCCGGCCCCTTCTCGTCATAGTGCGCTTTCAACCAGGCACTAAATGACATGGATTACTCCTGCTTTTGAGCTTCGTACTCGCGAGCGATAGCGCGCATCTCTTTCAGAGCAGCGGCAGCATCTACATCGCGATCGGATACGCTGTCGATCCAGGCCTGATCCATGCCCTCAGTCAGCTGATTGAACTGCTGTACGAATGCAGAAGAAGCATCATGCTCAACTACGTTCACACCCTTTTCACGCGCGAAGGCCAGGCCATCGATATCACCCTGTTCCCAGGCCTTGCCTGCCAGTGCAGACAGTTTTTCACCGGATACGCTCATGATCGCTTCACGATCTTTCGGATCCAGGTCTTCCAGGAAGTCCGGGTTGATAAACATGGAGAAGGTACCCAGATACATGCCACCCGGGATCATGTTCAGATCCTTGGTTACTTCAGCCAGACGCAGTGATTTCTGCTCGCCGACCGGCAGGAATGCGCCATCGATAACGCCCTGCTGCATCATTTCGTATACTTTGGTCGCCGGAGCTGCCACAGGGGTGATGCCCATGCGCTCACCGATTGCGGCCTGAACGCCACCACCGATACGGATCTTCTTGCCTTTGAGGTCTTCCAGGTTGTTAACCGGGAAAGTGGTCATGATCTGACCCGGACCATGTGTGAACAGGCCCAGCAGCTCCAGACCGGCATATTCGTTTGCCTTGGCAAAATGCTTTTCATGCACACGCCAGAGAGCTACGGAAGCCGCTTCTGCGTTTACGCCCATACCCGGCTGTTCAGCTGCGATCGGCAGTTTGAAACGACCCGGTACATAACCGTGGTAGCTGAAGCCAGCATCGATTACGCCGTCTTCAACCAGCTGGAAGTAGGTCTTCGGGTGACCCATGTCGTATTCGATTTTAACTTCGACACGGCCTTCAGTCGCTTCTTCTACCCACTTCGCCCAAGTCGGCCAAACAACAGCGTTCTGTGCAGCTGTCGGCGGCAACCAGGTACCCACGATCAGAGTGTGATCTGCTGCGGCAGCGCTGTAAGAGAAGGACAGACCTGCGGCCAGGATAGCGGCTGTGCTGGCAGACTTTATTGTTTTAATCATCATGTTGCTCCTGCGTTTTTTATTTCATTATTGTATTGCGATACTCAAGAACGTCTTAAACGATAAATATTGTATCACTTTGTCGCTTCAAGCAAGGCGTAGATCGTGCTTTTATCTACTAAGGTATACACCCCTTCGGTGACAACAGTACACCTGTTTGCCGTTATACCATCAATTTTTTGATACATGAAGCTGTTGCTTTACCGCCTTAGCGGTAAAGCAACTCCGGCAAAAAGAGCGCGATCGGGGCAATGAATACGATCAGCGCCAGGCGCACGATGTCGGCGCACCAGAACGGCGTCACACCCTTGAAGATAGTGCCCGTTTTCACATCTCTCAACACCGCACTGAGTACGAAGACGTTCATACCCACCGGCGGTGTAATCAAACTGATCTCGGTCACAACTACGACGACTATCCCGAACCACACCAGATCAAAGCCCATGCTCGCCACCAGCGGATAGAACACCGGTACCGTCAGCAGCATCATCGACAGGCTTTCAAACACCATGCCCAGCACGATGTAGATACCCAGTATCGCCAGAATGACCACGATCGGCGCGACGTCCAGCGCGGTTACGAACTCCAGCAGCATGTCCGGCAGACCGGCACGGTTGATGAAGTCGGAGAAGATCAGTGCACCGATCACCACCGCAAACAGCATGGCCGAGGTGCGCGCCGTATCGGTCAGCGTCTCGAACAGGTTGCGCAGCGTCAGACGACCACGGAACAGGGTAATCAGGAAGGCACCACCGGCACCGATACCCGCCGCTTCGGTCGGGGTGAAAATGCCCAGGTAGATACCGCCCATCACCACGGTGAACAGTACCAGTACGCCCCAGACACCCTTCATCGCCTGCAGACGCTCGGGCCATTCGGTCTTTTCGCCCGCCGGACCGGCACTGGGATCACGCCAGACGACATAACGCACGGCCACCAGATACAGCAGGATACCCAGGATGCCCGGGATGAAACCGGCCGCGAAGAGTTCACGGATGGAGGATTCGGTCAGCAGACCGTAGATCACCAGAATCACGCTGGGCGGGATCAGGATACCCAGGGTACCACCGGCCGCGATGGACGCGGTCGCCAGCGCATCAGAGTAACCGTACTTGCGCATCGGCGGCATCGCCACCTTGGACATGGTGGCAGAGGTCGCCAGACTGGAACCGCAGATGGCGGAGAAGCCGCCACAGGCCACCACTGTTGCCATCGACAGGCCGCCCTTGCGGTGGCCGAGGAAAGCGTTGGAAACAGCGTAAAGCTCATGGGACAGGCCTGAGCGGGTGACCAGGTTACCCATGAGAATAAACAGCGGAATCACCGACAGGCTGTATTCCTGCACGGTGTCGATCACGCGGTTGGACGCCATGGACAGGGCGCCTGTCCAGCGGAAGTTGGCGATATTGCTCAGTTCAAGCCCCTGCAAAAAGGCAAAGCCAAAGAAGCCGACCAGGCCCATGGCAAATGCGATCGGCATCCTTACCACAATGATCAGGAACAGGAGGACGGCAAAGCCGATCAGTACAACTGACATAAAGAGATACCTGTGTCCGAGTGAAGTTAGGCTTTATTCTGAAACAGAATGCGATAGACGCCGTAGGTGATCATGCCGAAGGCAGTGGCCCAGCTCATGATCGCGATGTACTGCACGACGTAACCGGACGGCATGGCCAGGAATTCGGTCACCACGCCACGACGGATGGAACGCTCGCCCAGCTCGAAGATCCGCAGCGCCAGAAAGTACAGCGACGAGGACATCACCAGCGCAGCCAGCAGTGCCAGCACCTTGACCACCCTGGAGCCGAGAAAACGGTCCAGCAGGTCGACGACGATATGGCCGCCGCGCCAGGTCACGACCGGCATCGCGGCGAAGACCATCACCGCCAGACCGATCTCGGTCAGTTCGGTGCCGCCATGCAACGGGCTGTTGAACAGATAACGCCCAATGACATCGACGCAGGTCAGGGCCATCAGAATAAAGAGAACGCTTGCCGACACCACTTCGAGGAAGAAGGCCAGCCAACGGACCGGCCCCTTCTCGTCATAGTGCGTTTTCAACCAGGCACTGAATGACATGGATTACTCCTGCTTCTGCGCTTCGTACTCGCGTGCGATGCTGCGCAGCTCTTCCAGAGCAGCACGTGCATCAACACCACGATCGGAAACACTTTCAATCCAGGCGTCATCCATACCTTTGATCAGTTCACGGAATTCCAGCGTCATCGGATCGTTGGCACCCAGCTCCTTGATGTTAACGCCAGCCGCCTTCGCGGCTTCCAGACCGTCCACATCGGCCTGATCCCAGGCGCGACCCGCCAGCGCAGAGAGTTTTTCACCTGAAACACTCAGGATCGCTTCAGCATCTCTCGGGTCCAGGTCTTCCAGGAAATAGGGATCGATGAACATGGAGAAGCTGCCCAGATACATGCCACCCGGGAACAGGGTCACATTGGGGGCCACTTCATGCAGGCGCAAAGATTTCTGCTCGGTGACAGGCATGAAAACACCGTCGATCACGCCCTGCTGCATCATTTCGTATACTTTGGATCCCGGTGCCGCAACACCGGTGATCTCCATACGCTCAGCCAGCTCAGTCTGAACGCCACCGCCAATGCGAATTTTCTTGCCTTTCAGGTCTTCCAGGTCTTCGATCGGGTTGATGGTATGCAACTGACCCGGGCCATGCGTAAACATACCCAGCAGCGTGAGACCTTCAAACTCACCCGCCTCAGCAAAGTATTTCTGCTGTGTGCGCCAGAGCGCAACGGACGCAGCTTCGCCACTGACATTAAGGCCCGGCAGCTCAACGGCAACCGGCAGTTTGAAACGACCGGGGCCGTAACCGTGGTAGCTCCAGCCTGCATTGATTACGCCATCTTCCACCAGCTGGAAGTAGGTTTTCGGGTGACCGACATCCTGCTCGATCTTGACCTTGACACGCCCTTCCGTGGCTTCCTCCACCCATTCGGCCCAGGTCGGCCAAACAACGGCATTCATCGGGTTACCCGGCGGCTGCCAGGTGCCAACGATCAGCGTTGTTTCCGCTGACACAAGCGCGGATGCGCTCAGTCCAAGTGTCAGCGCTGCCGCACTGGCCATGGATTTGAAAAATGTCTTCACGGTGTATCTCCCGGTCTCTCGTCTGTTGCTACGGTCTTTCTAATTTGCCGCTATCAGCGGCTTATTGTTCGGCAGCCCCTTTAATCAGGGGCTGTCCCTTTATGGTGTCCGCTCGCCTGAACTTATGCCTTGTCGGCAAACAGTGGGTGGATGTTGTTCTTGTTGAACTTCAACACCGGGTCCAGCTCGGTCATCTCGAAGGAGATCTGCACATAACTTTCATCGGTGATGGGCTTCATCCAGTCACAGAGGATCTTGAACACTTGCTCCGCCACCTCTTTTTTCAGCTCCATATCCCGCCCGTGCCCGATTTTCAGATTCAGGTTCAGGAAGGCAAAGTCCTCCCGACCATCTGCCACGCGAAAGTCGTTACAGCGGATCGCCCGGCTGCGAACGCCCCCGATCGGGAAAGCACCAGTGGAGACCACATACTCGTGCAGCTCTTTAAAAAGCGCTTGAAAATCAAGGCGATCATGCAGATTACCAGAATATTCGACAATGAAATGCGGCATCTCGGTACTCTCCCTCAAGGGTTGATTTGAGCCATTTTGCCCCCGAATGAAGGCACACAGGGGCCAAGGCAAACGAGCGAAATCTAATTAACATATTAACTGTTGTCAATAAGGTTGAAGTTGCAACATTTTCCAGATCACCGGGGTAAATCCTGACTATAACTGTAGTTAAAGTTGTCATATTGAGGTATTGACTTAGTTAAGATGTTAACTAAAATGCCAATTAAATGGTCTGTGCCTGCCTGTCGGTGTTTGTGCCGCCGATCAGTACCTGCCGCGCACAGTCAGTGAACGCAATGGATAACAAGAAGGTGTTGTCGAGCATGTTGAACAAAGAGCAGATCAAGGCCTGCGCCGATCGCCTGTACGAAGCTGAAGTGAACCGCAAGCAGATTCCGGCACTGACCCTGGAGCATCCGGAAATGGACATGGCTGACGCCTATGCCGTGCAGAAAGCCTGGGTTGACCGCAAGATCGAAGAAGGTCGCAAGGTAATCGGCTACAAGATCGGCCTGACCTCTCGTGCCATGCAGATGTCTTCCAATATCGACCAGCCTGACTACGGTGTCCTGCTGGACGACATGCTGTTTGAAGACGGCGCGACCATCAAGGCGTCCGACTTCCTCGATCCGCGCATCGAAGTGGAATTGGCGTTCATTCTCAAGAAGCCTCTGTTCGGCGAAAACGTCACCATCTTCGACGTCATCGATGCAACTGACTACGTGATTCCGTCACTGGAGCTGATTGCCGCTCGCTGCCTGCGCACCGATCCGGAAACCGGTTACACCCGCAAGGTATTCGACACCATCTCCGATAACGCGGCCAATGCCGGTATCGTCATGGGCGGTCGCCCGATCAAGCCGATGGACATCGACCTGCGCTGGGCTGGCTGCATGCTGTACCTGAACGGCCAGATCGAAGAGACCGGTCTGGCAGGTGGCGTACTGGGCAACCCGCTGAAAGGCATCACCTGGGTCTGCAAACGCTTTGCACCGCACGGCATTGGTCTTGAACCGGGCCAGATCATCCTGTCCGGTTCGTTCACGCGTCCGGTTCCGGTCAAGGCCGGCGACACCGTACACGCCGACTTTGGTTCTCTGGGTGGCGTCACCCTGAACTTCGCCTAATCGACGACTGGGGAAACTCGAATGGAACTGCCAAAAAACCGCTTCAAACAGGGGCTGGCCAGCGGCGAAACCCAGTACGGTCTCTGGCTGGGTCTCCCGGACAACAGCGCTGCCGAAATCGCGGCTGTTGCCGGTTTCGATTGGCTGCTGATTGACGGCGAGCATGCCCCTTTCGATCTGCGTACCATCATGTCCCACCTGCAGGCGATGGCTCCGTACGACGTAGCCCCGATCGTACGTTGCGTCGAAGGCAACACCGCACTGATCAAGCAGCTGCTTGATATCGGCGTTCAGACCCTGCTGGTTCCAATGGTGGAAACCGCTGAACAGGCCGCCCAGCTTGTCCAGGCAGTGCGCTATCCGCCGCAGGGCATCCGTGGTCTGGGTACCTCTTTGGCCCGTGCCGCACGCTGGAATCAGGTGCCGGGTTACCTGAAGAAAGCCAATGACGAGATCTGCCTGATCGTACAGGTTGAAACCGCCAGCGCGATGGCAAACCTCGATGCCATTCTTGAAGTGGAAGGTGTGGATGGCGTGTTCATAGGCCCCTCCGATCTGTCCGCGTCCATGGGCTATATCGGCGATGCCGGCAACCCGGTGGTCGTCGAGGCGATCAACACCGGCTTGAACAAGATTCGTGATGCCGGCAAGTATGCTGGCCTGCTCTGCCTCGATCCGTCACTGGCCGAGAACTATGTCCAGCAGGGTGCCAACTTCGTAGGCGTCGGTGTCGACACCATGATCCTGGCCAATGAAACCCGCAAGCTGGCCCAGCGCTTCAAGCAGGGCGCTCCGGTTGAAGACGAAAAACCTCAGGCCGGCTATTGATCGCCGGTCCCAACACGAGAAGGTTAATCATGACTGCAAACACTCTGGTCAACAGCAAGCTGGTCTGTGTCGCATTGAACGACAAGGCACAGCTGGCTGCTCTGGATGCCACATTCAACGAAGCCCCGTACAAAAAGCCGCCGACCCAGCCGGTGCTCTACTACAAGCCACGCAACACCTGGAGTGTTGATGGCGCTGAAGTCGAGTGGGCCAAGGACTTCGACGGTAACGATGTAGCCGAGATGGTCGTGGGTGCCAGCCTAGGCGTGGTGATCGGCAAGGAAACCTGCCGTGTCTCCGCTGAAGACGCCCTGAATTACGTTGCGGGTTACACCATCGTTGGCGATTTCTCCCTGCCGGAAGCAAGCTACTACCGCCCTGATATCAAGGGCAAGTGCCTGGACACCTCTGCACCAGTGGGTCCGGAAATCGTTGCTGCCGACAAGATCGCCAATCCGGACGCCCTGACAGTAACGATCAGCGTCAATGGCGAGCTGAAGAGCACTTTCGAGCTGGGCAACATGGAACGAAGCGTTGCTGAATTGATCAGCATCATTTCACGCATCATGACCCTGCAGGCCGGCGAAATCATCGCCGTCGGCTTTGCCGGTGACCGCGTAGCCGTTGCCAAGGGCGACAAGGTTGAAGCAAGCATTGAGGGTGTTGGCACCCTGACAAATACTCTGGGAGGTGCCTGAGCCATGAGACACGCACGCATCATTTTTGACGGCCGCGAGCTGGACATCGACATTGACGCCAACGACCGCATCACCACCTCTGAAGGTGAAGTGCTGGACGTCGCGCTGGACTCCGATCAGATCACCTGGCTGCCGCCGGTAAAAGAGCCGGGTACCATTTTTGCGCTAGGCATCAACTATGCGGATCACGCCACCGAGCTGGCGTTCGAGCCGCCGAAAGAGCCCCTGATTTTCATCAAGCACGCCAACACGCTGACCGGTCACAAGCAGGTCAGCTACCGTCCCGACGGCATCGAATACCAGCACTACGAGTGCGAACTGGTCGCAGTGATTGGCAAGAGCGGCAAGAACATCAAGCGTGAAGATGCCCTGGATTACGTGGCTGGCTACACCGTCTGCAACGATTTTGCCATCCGCGACTACCTGGAAAACTACTACCGCCCGAACCTGCGCGTGAAGAGCCGAGACTCTCTGCTGCCGATGGGCCCCTGGATCGTCGATACTGCCGACATCCCGAATGCCAACGCACTGAAACTGACCACCACGGTCAACGGTAAGCTGACTCAGGATGGCAGCACCAAGGACATGATCTTTGACGTGCCCTTCGTGATCGAATACCTGAGCAAGGTCATGACCCTGAACCCGGGTGACATGATCTGCACCGGCACACCACACGGAATCGTTGACTGCCAGCCGGGCGACACCATCGTTTGTACCATCGAAGACATCTGCTCACTGGAGACCCGCATGGTCAGCGAGCAGGAATACTACGGCGACAAATACTGAGAATAAGACCCGTCCTGGAGCCCTGACCGAAGCGGCTCCAGGATAGAACTGAACGGGAGACGAACCATGAGCGATACTCTGGATACCAACCTCGAACGCGCACAGAAATACCTGGAGCGCTTCAAGAACAACACCACCGGCCACTACATCAACGGCGAATTCACCCTGGGTAACGGCGGTACCGAATACGACAACGTAACCCCTACCGACAACAGCTCCATCGGCAAGATCATGGCCGGCTCTGTCGCTGACATGGACGCTGCCTGCCAGGCTGCCGAAGATGCATTCGAAGCCTGGGCAGCCACTCCGGGTACCGAGCGCAAGCGTCTGCTGAACAAGTTCGCTGACCGCCTGGTTGAGCGCGCCGACGAAATCGCGCTGGTCGAGTCCATGGACTGCGGTCAGGCCATCCGCTTCATGAAGCAGGCGGCTATCCGTGGCGCCGCCAACTTCCGCTTCTTCGCTGACAAGGCACCGGAAGCTCAGAACGGTCTGGCACTGCATCAGGAAGAACACACCAACTACACCATCCGCAAGGCAATCGGTCCGGTTGGCATCATCACGCCGTGGAACACGCCGTTCATGCTGTCTACCTGGAAAATCGCCCCGGCGCTGGCTGCAGGCTGCACCGTGGTTCACAAACCGGCTGAACTGACGCCGCTGAGCGCCTACATCCTGGCCGAGATCGCCGACGAAGTCCTGCCCAAGGGCGTCTGGAACATGGTCAACGGCTTCGGTGAGAGCGTTGGCAAGCGCATGACCGAGCACCCGGCCATCAAGGCCGTTGCACTGGTCGGCGAATCCGCCACCGGTTCCCACGTAATGCGTCAGGGTGCCGACACGCTGAAGCGCATGCACTTCGAGCTGGGCGGCAAGAACCCGGTAATCGTCTTTGACGATGCTGACTTCGAGCGCGCGCTGGATGCCGTTGTGTTCATGATTTACAGCCTGAACGGCCAGCGCTGCACCTCTTCCAGCCGTCTGCTGATTCAGAGCGGCATCCGTGACAAGTTCATGGCGGCACTGGAACAGCGTGTACGCAACCTGAAGGTTGGTCACTCTCTGGATCCGAACACTGAAGTCGGCCCGCTGGTACACGTTGAGCACTACAACAAGGTACTGAGCTACTTCGACATCGCCAAAGAAGATGGCGCCAACATCGCGGTTGGCGGCAAGCGTATCGACGAAGCACGCGGCAACATCAACCCGGCGGGTAACTACCTGGAGCCGACGCTGTTCACCGGTGCCAACAACAAGATGCGCATCGCTCAGGAAGAGATCTTTGGCCCGGTTCTGACCGCCATCTCCTTCGACACCGAAGAAGAAGCGATCGCCATCGCCAACGATACCGAATACGGTCTGTCCGGCTACATCTGGACCGAGAACACCGGCCGCGCCATGCGCATGGCCAAGCACGTCGAAGCCGGCATGCTGTGGGTGAACTCCGAAAACAACCGTAACCTGCCGTCTCCGTTCGGTGGTATCAAGATGTCCGGTATCGGTCGCGACGGCGGTGACTGGAGCTTCGACTTCTACATGGAAACCAAGAACGTCTGCATCGCACACGGTACTCACAAGGTACCTCAGCTGGGCAAGAACTGATCCTGTTCTGTCCGCAGACCTCTCCGGAGCCCGTGCCTTTCGCACGGCGCTCCGGCCCTGCCCCACTTCTGCTATAGTCGCCTCATGAGCGATCACTCCCATACCGAATGGATTCCCAACATCATCCTGGGACAGGACTATGACCGGCGCTATCTCGATGCGCCCATTCACTATGACGTGCTGGAAAACCTGGCCGCCTTTTATGGCCGCGACATGCCGGTTCACCGTCACGCCCAGTACCTGCAGATCCACTATATCGACCGTGGCGAGATTCGCTTCCATATCGACGACCGCATCTACCACGCCCGCGGTCCGGCTCTGTTACTGACCCCTGCATCCGTGCCCCACTCGTTCCTGACTGAAGGAGCAGCCTGCGGACATGTACTTACCATTCATCAATCCATCGTCTGGCAGTTGCTGAAGGACGGACTGCAACAGGAGATGGACACCGAATTCAATCACGGGCTGTGTATCGTGCGGGACGAACTGGACCCTGAGCAACGCCTGCAATGGCCACTGATCACCCAGACCTTCCGTAACCTGAAGGTCGAGTGGTATCGCGAGCGTTCAGCCAAGCGCCTGACCCTGCATACACTGGTGCGGCTGCTGTTGATCCAGATTTCGCGACTGTCCCCCAAGGAAGCCGAAAGCACGACGGTGAATAATGACGACTTGCGTGTTTTCCACCGCTTTACCGATCTGGTGGAAGAACACTTTCGTGATCACATGCACCTGCCCGACTACACCCATCGGCTGGGAATTTCGGAAAGTCGCCTGCATCAGATCTGCCAGCGCGTCTCCAACCGATCACCCAAGAAGCTGATTCATGACCGTATCGTGCAGGAAACCAAGCGTCTGCTGGTTTTTACCGACCTGTCCAGCAGTGACATCTGCTACCAGCTGGGCTTCACCGACCCCGCGTACTTCTCGCGCTTTTTCAAACGCCATACCGGCATGACGGCACAGCGATTTCGAAACGAGCACAAGCACGACAACTGGACTACTAATTAACATATTAATAAAATGGCGGTATGACAGTTTCTACCACCGCCAAATCCACATTCAGCGGCTACCGGGATGCACTCTCGGGGCTGATGATCTTCCTGACCCTGCTGCTCGCCCTGCTGGATACCTTCCAGCTGGCTGACACCGCAGAGATTGCTACGGTTTGCGCCTGGACATTTGTCGCGCTGGAGTTCAGCCGCCTGACACCCAAGCAGCGGCTGCCCATTTATCTGTTGCTGGGTGGAGGATGCGGGTTCATCGCCTGGGCCTGGCATGGCGGCGCCCACATCCAGCCTCTGGCCATTCTGGGCGAGCATCTGAAGCTGGCCATGCTGCTGGCAGCCGTCAATTTCATCCGTTTGAGCACCCGCCTTGAGCCAGTGGACAACAGGCCAGGCGCACGCAGCTTTGTCACCACCCTTGCAGGCATGCATGTCCTCTCCTCGGTCGCCAACTTCTCATCGATGTTGCTGGTCGGCGAACAGCTCAAACGCAAGGGCACGCTGTCGTCACTGTCACAGATCATTCTCGCCCGAGGCTTCAGTCTAGCCATTCTCTGGTCTCCATTTCTCAGCATTCTGCCACTGGTGCTGGAACAGGTGCCCGGTACGGAGCTTTATGCAATCTATCCCTATACCCTCGCGCTGGCGTTATTGGGTCTGATTTATACGCTGATTGAAGCCCGTCATCGCTACACACCTGAATTTGACCACTACCAGGGCTACCCGATGACAGGCCGTAGCCTGATGATGCCGGCATGTCTGATCGCAGCTATCCTGCTGGTCAGTGGTGTGTGGCCAGAGCTGCCCACGGTCGGGGTCGTGGCGGTGCTGGCCGTACTGACGCCTGTCCTGCTGCTGACACTGCGACAAGGACCCGCCGAAGCGGCCAGCCATGTTTGTGGCCATGTGCTGCAGCGGCTGGCTGATACCCGTGGAGAAGTGACTCTCTTCCTCAGTGCCGGCTTCCTGGCGGCCGGGGTCAAAGCCTGTATCGGCGCTGATCTGTTCAGCCTGCCCTTTGCTCAAACCGATGCCACCGTGGCGATTCTGGTGATGTGGAGCATCGTTGGTTTCGCCTTTCTGGGGATTCACCAGTTTGCGCTGGTGGCCACGTGCGCAGGACTGCTGGCGGATGTCACCACAGCCCCGACACTGATGGCGATCGCTTATATAATTGCAACTTCGGTGTCGATGTCCGGTAGCCTGTTCAGTGGTGTAAACTTCATTCTGCAGGCCCGCTTCAACTGTTCCGGCCGCACCATTCTAAGAAACAATCTGGCCTACTCGGTGCTGATGCTGACCGCAGCCTCGGTTCTGATCTATATGCTGCCGTTTATGGGAATCTATTGATGCAACCGAGCCAGCGCCAGTTAACGGGTAATATCTCTCTCATGCGCAAATACGAAGACTCCATACCGCTCAAGCTGCTCAAGGCCCGTGAGGTCACCATGGGCTTCTTTCGTCCCATCCTTCAGGAGATCCCCCTGACCGAGCAGCAGTGGCGTATCATCCGTGCACTGGACGAGCATGGCGAACTGGAATCCAAACAACTGGCCGAGCTCTGCTGCATTCTCAGTCCCAGTCTGACTGGCATCATCAGCCGCCTGGAGCAGCAGGATTACATTCAGCGCCGTCGCTCTCCAGAAGATCAGCGCCGTGTGCTGATCAGCCTGACCGACAAGGCCAAGGAAATGTTCGATAAGGTAAGACCGACGCTGGAAGCACGCTACCAGGAGATCACCGATCAGTTCTCACGCGAGAACATGGAGCAGCTGGACAAACTGCTCAACATGCTCTGCCAGATCAAACCCTGACCCCTGTCAATAATCCTTTCTGTTGTTTAGCGGCGCCCCTTTCGGGGAGCCGTTGACATTAGATAACATGTTAACTAGCATTACTTAACATGTTAACAAAGTGCGGACATTCTCAGGATTGATCTGTTTGCCCCCGGGCAGTCCCTTGCCTCACCGACCAGATCTGTCGACCCGCCAAAATAAAAAGGTGTGACCATGGGCGAAATCGTACTAGCTGCAAAAATTACACATGTCCCGACCATGCTGCTGTCAGAGCAGCCGGGTAAACTGCAGGGTTGCCGCCAACAGGCAATCGATGGTCAGCGCGAGATCATGCGCCGAGCGCGTGAGGCCGGTGCCGATACCGTGATCGTTCTGGACACCCACTGGCTGGTCAACGCCGGCTACCACATCAACAGCAATGCCCGCTTCAAAGGCTGCTTTACCAGCCACGAGTTCCCGCACTTCATCCAGAACCTGGAATATGACTACCGCGGCAACCCGGCTCTGGGTGATGCCATCGCAGCCAAGGCGACCGAGAAAGGTGTCTTTACCCTGTCTCACCAGGTGGAAACGCTGGATCTGGAATACGGCACCCTGGTCCCCATGCACTTCATGGAACCGGGCGACATGCCCATCGTTTCCATCGCGGCCTGGTGCACGGTGCACAGCCTGGAAGCCTCACGCAAGCTGGGAGAGGCTATCACCGAAGCGGTAAAGGAAAGCGACTGCAAGGTACTGTTGCTGGCCTCAGGTTCCCTGTCGCACAAGATCTGGGAAAACGACCTGTATGAAGCCAACAACGGCACGTTCACCATCTCTCGCGAGTTCAACCGGCAGGTCGATCTGCGCGTGCTGGAACTGTGGCAGAACGGCGAGATCGACACCTTCCTGAAAATGCTGCCCGAATATGCTCAGTACTGCTGCGGTGAAGGCGGCATGCACGATACAGCCATGCTGTTCGGTGCACTGGGCTGGGACAAGTACACCGGCAAGGGTGAGCTGATTGGCGAATACTTCCCGAGCTCCGGCACCGGTCAGGCCAACGTGATCTTCCCGATCGACTAAGTTAACTAAAGCCTGATGCCTCTGGCGCAAGCCGGAGGCCGATAACGAATACACGATAACCCAACATAAATTAAGCAGACGGAGACCCATCCCATGCTGCAAGCATCCTACCCTTACTACTTGGCCAATGAAGCCCAGGCTCCTAACCAGGACCTGGCGGTGTACGACAAGTTCACCGGTGAAGTGGCCACTCGCGTTGCCATGGCTGACGCTGCTGCCATCGATCAGGCGATTGCCGCTGCCGATGCTGCCGCCGAAGCAATGAGCAAGCTGCCGGCATACAAGCGTCAGGATATCCTGAACTACTGCGTCAAGCGTTTTGAAGAACGTGCCGAAGAACTGGCCGTTGCCCTGTGCATCGAAGCCGGCAAGCCGATCAAGGATGCTCGTGGTGAAGTGACCCGTCTGATCGACACCTTCCGTATCGCGGCGGAAGAAGCCACCCGCATCGGTGGCGAGGTGGTGCCGATGGACATCAGCCCCCGTGCCGAAGGCTACACCGGCATGTGGAAGCGTGTACCGATCGGTCCCTGCTCCTTCATCTCCCCGTTCAATTTCCCGCTGAACCTGGCCGCGCACAAGGTTGCTCCGGCGATTGCGGCAGGCTGCCCGTTCATCCTGAAGCCTGCAAGCCTGACGCCGATTGGTGCGATCATCATCGGTGAAATCCTGGCGGAAACCGACCTGCCGAAAGGTGCCTTCTCCATTCTGCCTTGCCACCGTGACGGTGCCGATCTGTTCACCACCGACGACCGCCTGAAGCTGCTGAGCTTCACCGGTTCTCCGGATGTGGGCTGGCAGCTGAAGGCCAAGGCCGGCAAGAAGCCGGTGGTACTGGAACTGGGCGGCAATGCGGCCTGCATCGTTGACGAAGGTACCGATATCGATGATGCCGTTGCCCGTATCGTCTTCGGCGCTTACTACCAGTCCGGCCAGAGCTGCATCAGCGTGCAGCGCATCATGGTGCACGAGAAGCACTATGATGAAGTGCGTGACAAGCTGTCCGCCGCAGTCAACGGTCTGGTACACGGTGACCCGAAAGACGAAAGCACCTTTATCGGCCCGATGATCTCCGAGAAGGAAGCGACCCGACTGCATAACTGGGTTCTGGAAGCCAAAGAAGCCGGCGCCACGGTACTGGCCGGTGGCGAGCGTGAGGGTGCGATGCTGCAGGCCACCCTGCTGGAAAACGTGGATCCGGAACAGAACGTGAACACTCAGGAAGCCTTCGGTCCGGTTGCGATCCTGTCCAAGTTCACTGACTTCGATGCCGCTCTGAAAGAGGTCAACAACTCAGACTTCGGTCTGCAGGCAGGCATCTTTACCCGCGACATCTACAAGATCCAGAAAGCCTGGAACGAACTGGAAGTCGGCGGTGTGGTCATCGGTGACGTACCGTCCTGGCGTGTTGACCACATGCCTTACGGCGGCGTGAAGGATAGTGGTCTGGGTCGTGAAGGCGTTCGCTACGCCATCGAAGACATGACCGAACTGCGTCTGCTGGTCATTCGCGATCCGAAATAGGGATCAGGTCAGGGGCTTCGGCCCCTGCCTTCAAGCTGAACAGGTCAATCGTTGAGACAACCGCCTTCCCTTATCCTGCTGATTTTCATCGCCATGGCCAGTCCATTGGCGCTGAACGCCTTCGTCCCGGCCATGCCGGATGCGGCGCAGGCGCTGCATGCGGATATCGGCACCATCCAGCTCACGTTCACCGCCTACCTGCTGACGTTGGCTTTTGGTCAGCTGATTTCAGGACCGCTGGCCGACTTTTTTGGCCGCCGACCTATTCTGCTGACCGGGCTGGGCCTTCATGTCGCCGGCAGCCTGTTGGCTGCACAGGCCACAGGTGTGGAATGGCTGATTGCCGGACGCGTGCTCCAGGCGTTGGGCGGCAGCACGGCCATGGTGCTGGCACGTACCATCATTCTGGATGTCCATGGCCGTGCCGGCGCTGCCGGACGCATGGGTTACGTGGTCATGGCAATTGCCATCGCGCAGTCGATTGCTCCGACTCTTGGCGGTTACCTCAACCTCTGGAGTGGCTGGCAGTCGGTCTTTTACGTGTCGATCGTGATGGGAGCACTGGTCTGGCTGTTCGCTTTGATTCAGCTGCCTGAAACCTGCACTGAACGCAGTCCAAACCTGCGGCTGGGCAGTCTGGTTGGCCGTTATGGCGAAGTGCTGCAATCAGGTCAATACTTGGGCTATGCGGTTTCCACCACGGCAATCGCCTCGGCCTTTTACCTGTTTGTCGGCAGCAGCCCCTACCTGGTCGTGGACCAGCTACAGGGCGATTCCGCAGACTTCGGTCTCTGGTTCCTGGCGGTATCGCTGGCCTTCATGCTCGGCAGTTTCAGCTCAACTCAGCTGGCACGCCACTTCAGCATCGACCAGATGGTCCTGCTGGGCAACGTATTGTCGCTGATCGGCGCAGCCATACTGCTGCTGTTCGCTTTGTCAGGGGCATTGACGTTCGCTTCCCTGTTTTTGCCGATGGCACTGGTTACCTTTGGCCGCGGGCTGAGCCAGCCCAATGCACAGTCCGCAGCGATCAGCTGCGCGACCGGCTCGGCCGGAACGGCTTCAGGGCTGATGGGCTTCATCCAGCTGCTGACCGGAGCCGCCATCGCTCAGCTGGTACCCTGGCTGCTGGAGCTAGGCATCACCACCCTGTTCAGCTGCATATTGCTGGCCCCCTGTATTGCTCTGCTTGCGCACTGGCAGGCATGGCGAGCAGGCCGCCTAACAACGGATTCGGCATCGACTCCACAGTCCTGATGCCCAATGCTTGACCGGGTGTATGCCCGATACAAATAGAAGAGGATAGCCTCATGGGTAAACTCGCATTAGCTGCAAAAATCACACACGTTCCGTCCATGTACCTGTCGGAACTGGACGGTCCTCAGAAAGGCTTCCGTCAGGCTGCCATTGATGGCCATAAAGAGATCAGCCGCCGCTGTCGCGAACTGGGCGTTGACACTATCGTGGTGTTCGACACCCACTGGCTGGTGAATGCCAATTACCATATCAATTGCGCCGCTCACTGGGCCGGTACCTACACCAGCAACGAGCTGCCGCACTTCATCTCCAACATGGAGTTTGAATATGACGGCAACCCGGAACTGGGTCGCCTGATCGCCGAAGAGTGCAACGCTCAGGGTGTCGAAACCCTGGCCCATGATTCCACCTCCCTGGATCCGGAATACGGTACTCTGGTACCGATGCGCTACATGAACGAAGATCGCCACTTCAAGGTAGTCTCCATCTCCGCCATGTGCACCGTGCATTACCTGAACGACAGTGCACGCCTGGGCTGGGCACTGCGCAAGGCGATCGAAGAGAAGTACGAGGGTACGGTTGCGATCCTCGCCTCCGGCTCTCTGTCGCACCGCTTTGCTCAGAACGGCCAGGCTCCGGACTTTGCCACCAAGACCTGGTCTCCGTTCCTTGAGCGCCTGGATCATGAAGTTGTGCGCATGTGGGAAAATGCCGAATGGGAAGACTTCTGCGAAATGCTGCCGGAGTATGCGGTGAAAGGTCACGGCGAAGGCTTCATGCATGACACCGCCATGCTGCTGGGCGCTCTGGGCTGGTCCGAGTACGACCAGAAGGCCGAAGTGGTGACCCCTTACTTCGGCAGCTCCGGCACCGGCCAGATCAATGCCATCTTCCCGGTCTCAGCCGTCAGCGGCGACAAGGTACCAGGCCCTCAGGCTTCCGTGACCAAGAGCTTCGAACCGGGTTCAAGCCGCGTTTAAGCGCCAGACTGATCACCCTGCACTTAACGGCCTGCCTTTGCAGGCCGTTTTCGTTTCAGGTCTAGACTGTTATGGGACCTGTACATTCGACACCGCAATCTAGTTAATATATTAAATACATGCCCGACAGTGGTAAGATTTGCTTCATCAAAACTCTGACGCCAACCCCGACACAACACCGGAGTCCATGATGTCATCGGTAGCCAACCCCAAACGCCTGATCGTACTGCTGGCCGCGCTCGTCGCTTTCGGTCCACTGTCGATCGACATGTACCTGCCCAGCCTGCCTCTCATTGCCGAGGACCTTCAGGCCCCGGAGTCCAGCATTCAGCTGACCATCAGCGCCTTCCTGATCGGGTTGTTCATTGGCATGCTGTTTTATGGGCCCCTTTCGGACAAATTCGGTCGCCGTGGTCTGCTGCTGGGTGGCATCGGCCTCTATCTGGTCGCCACTATCGGCTGCATCCTGGCTGACAGTGCCGAATGGCTCATTGCGGCGCGTTTCATGCAGGCGCTGGGCGGTGCTGCTGCATCGGTACTGGCACGCGCCATCGTTCGCGACCTTTTCCCGCTCAATGAAGCCGCTCGCGTGCTGTCACTGATGCACCTGGTCACCATGATTGCGACATTGATCGCCCCCCTGATCGGCGGCTACCTGATTCTGATATCCGGCTGGCGTTCGCTGTTCATGGTGCTCTTTGCCTTCGCGGCGCTGATGCTGGTTTTCAGCGCCTGGAAGATTCCCGAGACACATCACGGTGACTCTCGCAACGCCAGCATTCTGGCGGTGTTCAAGGCCTATCTTCAGATCGGCATGCAGCCTGTCGCGATCGGTTACATTCTCTGCATGGGCCTGACCTTTGCCGGCATGTTTTCCTACATCACGGCATCTCCGTTCGTGTATATCGAATATTTTGGCGTCAGCCCCCAGCATTACGCCTGGTTTTTCAGCCTCAATATCGGCGGCATTATCGTACTGGTCAGTCTTAACGCCCGCTATGTCGGCCGCTTCGGTACCCAGAAACTGCTGGTAGCCGGCGCTGGACTGGCCGCCCTGTCTGGTCTGGTTCTGATCTTTGCAGGCACGACGGGGCTGGGTGGCTTGCCGCTTATTGTGGCGGGCCTGCTGGGCTTCGTCAGCGTGACAGGTGTACTGGGCTCGAACTGCATGGCCAGCCTGTTGTCTCGTTATCCTCAACAGGCCGGTGCCGCAGCAGGTCTGGCCGTCGCCTGTCAGTTCGGATTGGGCGCTCTGGCCAGTTCAACCACCGGTGCACTGCATGATGGCTCACCGCTGCCAATGACCCTGATTATTGGCCTCACCGGAGTTGGCTCACTGGCCGCCCTGGCACTCACCCGCAATCATGATTGAATTGCCTGCATTTCCGCTTGTCTATACTGAAGTGGTCCCCCTGCGTCACGCAGGGGTGAATACAGAAAAATACAACAACTAACCAGTTTTTTACATTTCCTGTATCGGCATAGCTCCGCATAATCGGTAAATCCTAGCGGATCCCTATTTCGCTGCTAACCGGTTCCCCAAATGCCCAACGCGGTTGCAGCAGTTTCAGACTATTAGAAGAGAGAAGATCCAGATGACTATGCACAATCCGATGCTTGAGAAACTCAAAGAGATCCTTCCGGCCATTCGCGCAAATGCCAGCAAGGCTGAAGAGCTGCGCATGGTGCCGCAGGAAAACATTGATATGCTGCACGGCATCGGTCTGAACCGTGCTTTCCTGCCGAAAGCTTACGGGGGTCTGGAAATTAGCCTGCCAGAATTCACCGACTGCATCGCAGCTCTGGCTGGTGCCTGCTGCTCCACAGCCTGGGCCTACAGCCTGCTGTGCACCCACAACCACCAGATGGCCATGTTCCCGAAGGAAGCCCAGGACGAGTTCTGGGGTGAAAACCCGGACGCTGTTGCATCCAGCTCCATCGCACCTTTCGGCAAGCATGAAGAAGTGGAAGGCGGCATTCTCTTCACCGGCGACATGAAGTGGAGCTCCGGTGTCGATCACGCCCAGTGGATCATCGTTGGTTTCAACCGATTTGACGACGCAGGCGAGAAAATCTACAGCTTTGCCGTGATTCCCAAGAGCGAGTTCACCATCATTGATGACTGGCACTCAGCCGGCATGCAGGGCAGTGGTACCAAAACCGCCAGCATCAAGGGCGTGTTTGTACCTGAGCACCGTATCCAGGCAGCCAAGGATATGATGGAAGGCCGTCACAAGGGCCGTTCCCTGTACCCGGACAGCAAGATTTATCACACTCCGTACCGTCCGTACTTCGCTTGTGGTTTCGCCGCCATGAGCCTGGGTGTGGCCGAGCGCATGATCGACGTGTACAAGGAAATCACCCAGAACCGTGTACGTGCCTACACCGGTGCACAGGTTAAAGAATCCATTCCGCCGATCCTGCGTATCGCCGAATCCTATCAGCAGGTCTGTGCTGCACGTGCTTACCTGGAGAAGACCTGGAACGAGCACAAGGAATACGGTGAGCGTCACGAGTACCCGGATCGCTACACACTGGCGCACTGGCGTACCAACCAGGCCTATGCCATCAAGATGTGCGTCGAAGCCGTTAACCGTCTGTGGGCCGTGATGGGCGCCTCCAACTGGTACACCGACCGTGAAGGTCAGCGCCTGTGGCGCGAGTCCAACATGACTGCGGCTCATGCCTACACTGACTACGATGTATGCGCCCAGATCATCGGTCGTGAAATTCTGGGTCTTGAGCCGGATCCCACCCTGCTCTGATCCAGCCGCTACAAGGCATATAACCGGGCGCACACGCAAGTTGTGCGCCCTGTCCCTGTTTTCACGGGACAGGCTGCTAATCCGGCAGGCATATCTGTGCCTGTAACCACCCCATGTCACTGCGGTGCTGCAGCCCAACATAAGAACCCAACATCCAGGTGCTGATATGAGCAATCAAGTCACTGAATTCGATCCCAAAGCCTTTCGTCGTGCGCTGGGCAACTTTGCCACCGGCATTACCGTTGTTACCGCCCAGACACCCGATGGCGTCAAGACCGGTGTAACTGCCAACAGCTTCAATTCCGTTTCTCTGGAACCGGCACTGATTCTGTGGAGCATCGACAAGCGCTCCGGCAGCTGCGAGATCTTTGAAAAGGCCACCCACTTCGCCGTGAACATCCTGGCGGCCGACCAGATTGAAATTTCCAATCACTTTGCCCGTCCCAGCGAAGACAAGTTCGCCGGCGTTGAGTACACCGAAGGTTTCGGTGGTGCGCCTTTGCTGCCGCACACCTCTGCCTGCTTCCAGTGTGAGTCCTACGAAACCGTAGACGGTGGTGACCACTGGATCCTGATCGGCAAGGTTGTCGCTTTCGAAGACGCAGGCCGCGCCCCCCTGCTGTACCATCAGGGCAGCTACTCCGTGGTCATGCCGCACTCCCGCTTCCCGGCCAAGCAGGACGACCAGCCTGCGGCTGTCGAGCGTCTGAAGTCACGCTTCGAGAACAACTACTACTACCTGATGCTGCAGGCCACACGTGCCTACCAGGCCGATTACACCCCGCTGCAGCTGTCTTCCGGTCTGCGGACCAGCGAAGCACGCATGCTGATGGTGTTGCAGGAAACGCCCAAGCTGAGCCGTGATGAGCTGTTGAAGGAAGTCAACATGCCGGATCAGGAAGTGGATAACGCCATCGAGATCCTGAAGAGCAAAGGCCTGGTAACCTGCAATGAGAATTGCTTCACCATTACCGAAGCAGGCCATGATCAGGCAGAGGCTCTGTGGAAACTTTCTCTGCAGGAACAGGACAAAATGTTTGGTCAGTTCAGCGAAGAAGAGCTGGCAACCTTCAAGAAGGTACTCAAGGGTCTTGCCGGTCTCTAATCGGCATCCCTGCTTTTCCAACTAGACCGGCCCCCGGGCCGGTCACTCGGGATACCTCCAGTACCGAAAGAGACGGCGGTGCTGGGATACAGGTATCCCTCCCCCGGCTTTCCCCTACACGCCATCCGCTCCATAATATCCTTCGCCGTTATACACTAAGCTGTAATCACCTTCCTGACGGAGACTGCTGATGCCAGATCCGCTTCCCGCCACTGATACTGCCTGTAACCTGACGCCAGGCTGGATACCGTCCGGGGATATTCTCAATGTTCTGGAACAGCTGGGCACCACCGGTTTTTATGATGCATTCCTGGATTGGCTCCAGCGCGAGTTCGGTACCGAACAGTGTATGGTGTTCTATTGTGCGGACGGCAAACAGGTATCAACGCTGATCTATAAGGACTATGCACGCGAAGCCTCCGGCAAACGTCTGGCAGAAGCTTACGTCAGCGATCGACACTATTTGCAGGATCCCAATTTCAAGACGCTCAAGACCATCATGTCCGGCGCGGTGGAAGTCGTACGTTTCAACTCGGTCAGTGGTGACATGGGGCTTCATTACCGGAAAGCGTTCTTCGAGACACCCGGCTTTTCCGACAAGATTTCGATCATTCGCGGTACAGACCAGGGCAATTACTATATAAACCTCTACCGCAGAGACCCCGGCTTCGATGCCCGTTTCGACAGCAAAGACTTCAGCCAGAGTGTGTGCGCCCTGATCAGCATCCTTATCAGTAAACACTTCGAGCTGAATGAACGACTTCGGCTGGAGGGCCCCTTGGCGTTTTTATCAGAGCGTGAGCAGCAGGTCTGTCGCGCCGTGCTGCGTGGCAAGAAGAACGAAGCCATTGCGGCCGAACTGGATGTAGCCGTCAGCAGTGTGATCACTTACCGCAAGCGCGCCTATGAAAAACTGGGTATCTCAAGCCGTGCTCAGCTGTTTGCACTTTGCCAATGATTTTACGCTGATTTTGATCCAGACCCAGTGAACCGAAACATCTCGTTGTAACGTATTCTTTACTATAGTGTTGGCATATATTGCAGTAACGATACTGAAGCCAAATTGTCACCGCTAGCCTGGGCAGAGAGCGCCATGACATTATTCATCAAGTGCCACTCCGGACAAGTGCCATGGCTGTTTTAAAACGCAATCTCTGGACGCTCTGCTGGCTGATCCTGCTGGGAGGCGCTCTTTTACTCTCGGTCATCCTGTACAACCGCTGGCAATCCATCTATATCGGCTATCAAACCTATCACATGAGCAGAGCACAGCTGGTTTCTCAGGCGGTAGACAGCGTATTGAGAACCCAAGAGCTGGTGTTGGATGTCATCGGTCGAGAACTGATGAGAACAGGTGATGTATTCGATACCAGTGAAGCCGTTCCGTTGCTGGATAACGTTCTCAAAGTCGACAATGCCCTGATCGGTTTTGGCCTTGCTCGACCGGACGGAAAGCTGGTGCGCGTCAGCTCCAACCTTGATCTTTCGAAACTGCCCAATCTGCGAACCTACCCTGCGACTGCCGAAAGTTTTGCACAAACACTGGAAACTGACACCATGGTGCTCGGCAGGACCTACTATTCTGAACCCCGTGATACCTGGACTATTCCGATACGCAAGGCACTGCGTAACGACAGGGGTGAAGTCGTAGCCGTAATGACAGCCGGGTTGCGGCTCGGATCCGGTGGCGGCGTTTTCGACAAACAATTGCATAATGGTCCGGACGATAGCGTGATGCTGTTCCGGGAAGTCGATGGCTACGTGCAATACATATCACGTGAAGACAGCCACACAAGTTGGTATTCACGTGCCTTGACGACCATGGAAGAGCGACGTGAAAAACGCCTGAAGTATGAAGCTCAACTGGGGATGACGGAAGCTGAAATCAAACAGCTCGATAAGGCCTTCACACTCACCACCGAACTGAATGGCCAGCGTACGCTGACAGCCGCCATCTTCAATCCACGCTATCAACTCTGGATTGTTTCTGAAACGCGCTTCAAGCCGATCTGGCAGGATTTCTTTGCCGCATTCGTCCAGTACCTGCTGATTTATCTGGGCATCTCAGCAGTCTTGCTGTTCCTGTTCCGCATCATTGATAACGCCGCCAAGAAGCGCAACCAGGAGCTTTTTTACCACTCCACCCATGATGACCTGACAAGGATCCTCAATCGGGCTGGCCTGCTCGGTAAAATGAATGAGCTGCTGGCTGCCCAGAAGCCTTTCACCGTTGTCGTGATCAACGTCGACAACTTCAAAGGCATTAACGACCGCTACGGACAGGAAGCCGGGGACCAAGCCCTGATCGAACTCGCCCGACGGCTGCAAACAATGCTGGATTCCGGTGATCTGCTTGCCCGACTCGGTGGCGATGAATTTGTTATCACGACCTACAACACCGACTTGATGCATTTGCAGACATCCTGCCAAACACTGGTCGAAAAACTGGCCAAGAGTTTCGATGTCGGACATTTTCGAATTCAGCTGACCGCAAGCGTGGGACTGGCCATTTATCCCGAACACGGAAAGTCCAACAGCAACCTGTTACGTAGTGCTCACTTGGCGCTGTACAAGTCCAAACAAAGCCGCAACTCCTTCTGTATCTATCGTAGCGAAATGGAGATGGCTTACCTCAGACGGCTGACCATTGAACAACGTTTGAAATATGCCTTGAGCCGCGACTTGCTGAACATGGTGTACCAGCCGCAATTGGATGAAAAGGGGCATATGGTAGGCCTTGAAGCACTGGTGCGCTGGCATGATGAAGAACTTGGGTTCGTATCGCCCGCCGAATTTGTTGAAGTCGCCGAGCAAACAGGCCTGATGATCAGCCTCGGCCGCTTTGTTATGGATACCAGCCTGTCGGAATACGCCAAACTGCGCAGAGACTGCGGTATCACACTGGATCTCGGCATCAATATCTCCGTAATACAGTTTGAACAACCCGACTTTGTTCAAAGCGTTTTACACGCTCTTAATACCTGGGGCATTCCCCCTCAGGAACTCGTTCTTGAGGTCACGGAAACCCTTGTCATGCACAATTTCGATCAGGTTCTCAGCACCGTCAAACATCTGCGAAGGGAGGGCATTCGTATCTCCATGGATGACTTTGGTACGGGCTATTCGTCGCTGAGCCTGTTACGCAAATTGCCGATCGACGAGCTCAAGATTGACAAGAGCTTCGTGGACAGCATGCTCGACGACGAACGAGCCGCCAACATGATTCAGAGCATCATCTATATCGCTCGTAGCCACAACATGCATGTTGTTGTGGAAGGCGTTGAGCTGGAAAAACAGGTGACCGCTCTGGTCAAAATGGGCTGCCAACGTTTTCAGGGTTACTACTTCAGCCGTCCCGAGCGACTGGACAAGATTGTAGAAATGCTCTCAACCGGTCACTTCCTGATGCCTGATACCGAGGCCAGGGCCGGCTGAACCTTCTGCCTTCCCGAGGGCCCGCTTCAAAGCGACTTTCATATCTGACTTGTTCTGTCCTCATCACCAGCATGCGATCTGTTAAAATGCTGCCCTGGCTCTGCCCCCTGCCCGATGACAACGCAAAGGATGCTGATCTTGTCCACACACCATAAAGCCGATCTGCTGTTACTGCTCACCACGATACTGGCAGCAGCCGGCTGGATTTTCTCCCGTGAAGCCGTTCAGGGCCTCGCCCCACTTCTGTTCATGGCACTGCGCTTTGTCAGCGCGGGCCTGATTCTGGCTGCCATTGGCTGGTCTGCCATGCGCATGTTCAATGGCCAGCAATGGAAAAGTGCCTGTCTGGTTGGCTCTTTTTTCGGGACCGCCCTGACCTTCTGGATTCTGGCACTGGAGATGACCAGCCATGTCGGCATAGGTGCCTTCCTGACCGGACTGGGCGTGGTTCTGGTTCCCCTGATCAGTCTGTTTTTTGGTGACCGCTCAGGCCCCTACGTCTATCTGTCGATTCCCTTTGTCATTACAGGGCTCGCCTGTCTGTCACTGGACAGCGAGTTCCATCTTGGCCTGGCTGAGCTGTTTTTCCTGCTCTCGGCCCTGCTGTTCTCGTTCACGTTCATACTCAACAGCCGCGCCGCCACGCGCCTGCCAGCACTGCCTCTCACAGCAGTTCAGCTGCTGATCACCGGCCTGATAACCGGCACCATCTCGCTGTTGATTGAGGACTGGAACTTCAATCAGCCTCCGGCAATCTGGGGCTGGCTGATCGCCAGTGCCCTCATCGCTACCAGCCTGCGCTTTCTGGTGCAGACCCATGCTCAAAGCCTGGCTCCCCCCAGCCATACGGCCATCATTATGACCCTGGAGCCGGTCTGGACCGCACTACTGGCTGCGCTTTGGCTAGGCGAGTCGATGACCACTCTGCAGTTCAGCGGCTGTGCGCTGATTTTCCTCGCCATGCTGGTCAATCGCTGGCCCGCCGTGCGAGCATGGCTTAAACATCACTGATCGAACTGCCGACTATACTGACAGGGCGCTCGCCCCTCAGGAGAATTCCACCATGAACACTCGAGTATCCATTGTCACCGGCCTTGCCCTGTCGCTGACGCTTCTATCCCCGGCTCAGGCCGGCTGGGATGACCCGCTGAAACAGGGAGAAAAGATCCTGCAACAGCAAACCTCCTCTGAAAGCAGCTCCACTGCCGTTCCTGAGGGTGTGGACACTGCCACCCTTGCCAAGGGCTTGAAGGAAGCCTTGCGGGTCGGAGGTGAACGAGCCATTGACCGTTTGGCAGCCAATGGTGGCTTCGCCAACCACGCCGATGTCCGTATCCCCATGCCCGGCATGCTCGAATCCGTTGGCGGACTGATGCGCAACTATGGTCTGGGCGCACAGGTAGATGCTTTCGAGGCCAGCATGAACTCTGCCGCCGAACAGGCGATCAGCGAAGCCACTCCCATTTTCATGGATACGCTGGAAAACATGACACTGGACGACGCTCGCCGCATCTATTCAGGTGGTGACACCGCCGCCACCGACTATTTTCGCGACAAGACTCATGATCCACTCAGTGCAAAACTGAAACCTCTGATTGAGCAGGCAATGGCCAGTACCGGCGTCATTCAGGCATATCAGCTGCTGGTCTCACAGGCTGAAGAGCAGGTCCCCATGCTGCAGGGCATGAGTCCGAACCTGGGTAATCACGTAACAGAAGCAGCCCTGGATGGGCTTTTCCTGCGCTTGGCACAGGAAGAAAAGAAAATCCGTGAAAATCCGGTGGCACGCACCACTGATCTGTTGAAAACCGTGTTTGGCTCCTGAGCCGATTGGCAGTATGGATCAAGGGGCAGTTTGGCTGGCTTGCATAGCTCGCTTTCGAGCCATGCAAGCGCTTACTCCGGCTTCGAACCACCATACACGATAAAATGCGGGTTCAGGGTTTCAGTTGTGTCGGCATAACTCAGCTCATCCCCTTCCGGGGTCAGCAACTGCCCGCCCGCAGCGCTGATCACCGCATGCGCGGCGGCCGTATCCCAGAGGCAGGTCGGCCCCAGCCGGGGATACAGATCCCCCTTGCCTTCGGCCACCAGACAGAGCTTGATCGAACTGCCCATGCGAATCAGTTCATACGAGCCCAACGCCTCCATCCAGGCCAGCGTATGCGGCCCCAGATGTGAACGACTGCCGTAGACTTTCCAAGGCGCATCGGGTGTGTGGGTACTGACCTTGATGGCCTGACGCTCGCCCTCGCCATCAATGCGGAAGGCGCCCAGATCTTCGGCCGCCAGCCAGAGAGTATCCAGTACCGGCGCCAGCACCACCCCCAGCACCGGACGCCCCTGCTCGATGAGGGCAATATTGACGGTAAACTCTCCATTACGCTTGATGAACTCCTTGGTGCCATCCAGCGGGTCCACCAGCCAGTAACGGCCCTGATCATCAGGACCGGTAAAGTCCTCCACTGCCTCTTCGGTCAGGATCGGCAGAGTCGGCACCAAAGCACTCAAGCCCTCCACGATCACCCTGTTGGCCGCCAGATCAGCCCGCGTCAGGGGAGATTCGTCGGCCTTATGCTCTACACCAAAGTCATCTTCACCGTAGATATCAAGGATCGCGGCACCGGCTTCACGTGCAATGGCTTCGACCTGTTGCAACAAGAACGCCAATGGCAAAGGCTGACTGATAGAGGAAGGCATGGACACTCCTGTGCATCAAATGGATGGTAGCTTGCATTTTAACACTCCCGGCAAGGATCAACGTGCGCTATTGCAGCGCACAAACGTATGGCCACGCACCATTTGCGCGCAGCGCCTCGCTTGGTAATTCTAAAGACCCAATACATAAAAAGGATTCATAAACAAACACTTAAAAAATCTTTTTCATTTTGGCACACACTCTGCAACGTTCAGCGTAGATGAAGCCAACGCAGGCTTCAGAGAAAATTGAGTGTCATTGGACAACGGCGTTCAGACCCCACCCGCAACGGCCGGTGGTGTCTGAGCGCCGTTTTTTTATGGCTCTCGCGCACTCCTGAACGACTGTCTCTACAAGAGGTGATCACCATGGCCTATCTGATGCCAACCGAGTTTGTAACCAAAATGGTGGATGCTGGCGAAGCCAAGATTCACATGTCCACCCGCGATACCCTGATCCGAGCCTATATGGCCGGGGCCATACTGGCCTTGGCCGCTGTGTTTGCCGTGACCGTGGCCGTTCAAACCGGCGTATTTCTGATCGGCGCTCTGCTGTTCCCAGTCGGTTTCATCATGCTTTACCTGATGGGTTTTGACCTGCTCACCGGGGTATTCATGCTCACGCCGCTGGCCTGGCTCGACAAGCGCCCGGGCGTTACGCCATCACAGATCCTGCGCAACTGGGGGCTGGTATTCGTGGGCAACTTCGCGGGGGCATTTACCGTCGCCGTCATGATGTCCTACATCTTCACCATGGGATATAACACCGACGGCGGTGCCATCGCCGAGAAAGTCGCCAGCATCGGTGAAGCGCGTACCGTCGGCTATGCCGCCTATGGTGCGGATGGCTGGCTTGCCATCTTCATCCGCGGCATGCTGTGTAACTGGATGGTGTCCATGGGTGTGGTCGGCGCCATGATTTCAACCCATGTCAGCGGCAAGGTGCTGGCAATGTGGATGCCGATCATGCTGTTCTTCTTCATGGGCTTCGAGCATTCTGTGGTCAACATGTTCCTGTTCCCGTTCGCCATGATCATGGGCGGCGACTTCTCTGTCGCGGACTACCTGATCTGGAACGAGATTCCAACCGCACTGGGTAACCTGGTCGGTGGCCTCGCCTTTACCGGTCTGACCCTCTACACCACCCATGTACGTACCGGCGCCAAGCGAAAAGTGGCAACCACTGCAGGCACCAAACCGGCGACCACCTCTGCCTGATTTCATCATCCTCCAGCCGCAGCGTCTCCTGAGGGACGCTGCCCCTACTCTGCGCAACCCAGCAACCCACCGGGAGAGCACAGATCATGAATTCAGGACTGAAACTCAGCCTGGGACAGTTCACTGACAAGGGACGCAAGCCCGGCAATCAGGATTTTCACGGCGCGCTGATCCCTTCAGAGCCCCAGCTCAGTCTCAAGGGAGCGGCTCTGGCACTGGCCGATGGAATCAGTTCCAGCGACGTCAGCCAGATCGCCAGCGCCGCCGCCGTAAAGTCCTTTCTCGATGACTATTTCTGTACGTCAGAAACCTGGTCAGTCAAAACATCCGCCGAAAAGGTACTCTCGGCCACGAACTCCTGGCTCTACGCCCAAACCGCCAGCAGTGAATACCGTCAGGACCACAACCGGGGGTATGTCTGTACGTTCAGTGCCTTGATTCTGAAGGCCTGCAGTGCTCACCTGTTCCACGTTGGAGATACGCGAATCTATCGCGTCCGCAACCGCACACTGGAACAGCTGACCAAGGACCACCGCCTGTGGATATCCGGTCATGAAAGCTACCTCAGCCGTGCTCTGGGCATCGACGACTCACTGGAACTGGACTACCAGATTCTGTCTCTTGAACCCGGAGACCTTTATCTGCTTGCCACCGATGGCGTCTACGAGCATGTGGATAACGCTGACATCCTTGCCCTGCTCGACACCCATACCGACAACCTCAACGACGCCGCTCGGGCGATTGTCGAAACCGCCTTTGCACAGGGCAGTCCCGACAACCTGACCCTGCAGATTCTGCGTGTCGATGATCTGCCGTCATTGGGTCATCAAGTGTTGCAACAACAGGTGGAACAGTTGCCTCTTCCCCCCGCACTGGAACCCGGGATGGTGTTTGAAGGCTACCGCATACAGCGTGAACTCCATGCGACCAGCCGCAGCCATGTGTTTCTGGCGCAGGATATGGAGTCTGGGCAGCAGGTGGTGATCAAGACGCCCTCCATCGATCTGGGAGAAGACCCGGCCTACCTGGAACGCTTCATGATGGAAGAGTGGATCGCCCGGCGCATCAACAGTCCCCATGTCCTCAAGGCGATGCCTCCCAACCGACCGCGTCATTACCTGTATACCGTAACCGAATATATTGATGGACAAACACTATCCCAGTGGATCAGTGATCACCCCTGGCCCGATCTGGAAAGTGTACGCAACATCATCGATCAGCTCGCTCGCGGACTACTGGCGTTTCATCGCCGTGAAATGGTGCATCAGGACCTGAAGCCCGACAACGTAATGATCGACAGCGCGGGTACCGTGCGCATCATCGACTTTGGCGCCACCCGTGTAGCCGGTATCGTTGAATCGGCCCATTCATTGGAGCAGCCCCACTTGCTGGGCACCGCTCTCTACTCGGCACCGGAATACTTCATCGGCGAATACGGTGACTGGCGTGCCGACCTCTATTCTCTGGCCGTCATCACCTATCAGATGCTGTCCGGGCGTTTCCCCTACGGCAACCAGGTCGCCCGCACCCGAACCCGGGCCGCGCAACAACGTCTGTCATATGACTCGGTTCTGGACGAAGACCGCGAGATCCCGGCCTGGATCGATGACACCCTGAAACAGGCCCTGCACCCGGACCCGGACAGGCGTTACCAGGACCTGTCGGAATTCATTTACGACCTGCGCCACCCCAGCCAGCGATTCCTTAACCGCACCAAACCGCCGCTGATCGAACGCAGCCCGGTGCGGTTCTGGCAGGGTATTTCCCTTGGACTGGCGCTGACCGTGGTTTACCTGCTCACGCACACACCCTAAGCAAGCAAAACGCAAGGAGTTACTTATGATCAGCAGCAGAGAAGACGTGACCCGTATGATCCTCGCCACCAAGGTCAGCAAAGGCCTGCGCTGGGAGGTCGTTGCCGCCGAACTGGGCCTGTCCAAGGAATGGACTACCGCCGCCTGCCTCGGCCAGATGACCTTCAACAAGGAGCAGGCTGAAACCATCGGTCGGCTGTTCGAACTCAGTGATGAAGCCATCGCCTGGCTACAAATCGTGCCACACAAGGGCGATGGTGGTATCCCCACCGATCCACTGCTCTATCGTTTGTACGAGATCGTCAGCGTCTACGGTGGCGCCATGAAGGAGCTGATTCACGAAGAGTTTGGTGACGGCATCATGAGTGCCATCGATTTCTCTCTGGATATCCAGCGCGAAGAAAACCCGAACGGTGACCGGGTCAACATGGTGATGTCGGGCAAGTTTTTGCCCTACAAGAGTTACTGAAACGCAGTCAGGGCATTGAAGGTACTTAAGGCTCCGATGCTACAGGCTGCCTCTGAAGCATCGGAGCAGGTGCATGCAACAGTTTCAGGGCTGCCAGACATTCAGCCATGAGTGCTTTTTACGACGTCTCCTCCTGCTCAAACAAGGTACAACAGCCCTCGGCCAACAGGGCAACCAGAGGGATCAACACAAGTGCCATCGGCAGCAGGAATGGCCAGCCATATGCAAGAAAGCCCCACACGATCTTGGCATCAGCCAGTGCTGCCCAGCCGCTGCCATTGACGATCACTCCGGCGAGGATGCCCAGATAGAGAACCGTGGCGATAACGATGCCTCTGGCAGAAAACATATTCATGATGCACGTGTGCCTGTAACAGTTAAATGTGTGGCGCTGGGCCAACAAGGTGGTCACCCGGTATATGGGAGATGTTTCAGCACAACCCCTGCCGGAAGGAAGACCTGACGCCGGTATTCTGTTCACAAGATGCCGATAATCCGCGCAGACAAGGGCTCAAGCGCTTATATCTTGCACGCTTTTCACGTATAAGAGTACTGAGTTGTTCAGGGAAAACCCTCCAATCCGGCTCCCGGAGGAACAGTAATCTAGTCCCTTCAGACCTTGTGGTGCCCGATCGGAGGATCGAATATCTAACGCGACTATTCCGCTACATGATGGAGACCAAGATGCACAAGAATAACGAAGTGGTTGTACTCAGCGCCGCCCGCTCTCCGATCGGATCATTCGGTGGTGGCTTGAGCCAGCTGGAGCCGGCAGAACTGGCCGGGCAGGTCATGAAGGCGGCCATCGAGCGCTCGGGCGTTGATCCTCAATCGATCAACTACGTCACCTCCGGTCACTGCATCCCCACCGACTCCCGCTTTGCCTATGTCGCCCGCGTGGCGTCCATTCAGGCGGGTCTGCCGATGAACTCGGTCGCCATGGCGGTTAACCGCCTGTGCAGTTCAGGTCTGCAGGCCGTGGTTTCAACCGCCCAGACCATCATGCTGGGTGATTACGAATACGGTATCGGCGGTGGCGTCGAAGTCATGTCCCGCTCCGGCTACCTGTCAACCGCCATGCGCAGCGGTGCCCGCATGGGCGATACCAGCATGGTCGACATGATGGTTGCCACTCTGAGCGACCCCTTCGGAGCCGGGCACATGGGCATCACGGCCGAAAACCTGGCCGAAAAATGGGACATCTCCCGTGAAGAGCAGGATGCATTTGCTGCCGAGTCCCACCGTCGTGCCGCCGCCGCCATCGAAGAAGGTCGTTTCAAGGACCAGATCGTGCCGATCAGCATCAAGACACGCAAGGGTGAGCAGATCGTCGATACCGATGAACATGTGAAGCCGGGCACGACGGCAGAGTCACTGTCTGGTATGCGTCCTGCATTCAAGAAGGACGGCACCGTCACCGCCGGTAACGCCTCCGGCATCAACGATGGTGCTTCCTATCTGGTACTGGCCTCTGCGGAAGCCGCCGCACGTGATGGCCACAAGCCAATCGCACGACTGGTCTCCTATGCGCTGGCTGGAGTCTCCAACGAAATCATGGGCGAAGGCCCGATCCCGGCATCACGTCTGGCGCTGGAAAAAGCCGGCCTGACCCTGGACCAGATGGATGTGATCGAATCCAACGAAGCCTTTGCAGCTCAGGCACTGGCCGTAGCCAAGGGACTGGGGCTGGATCTCGACAAGACCAACCCCAACGGCGGTGCTATCGCACTGGGCCATCCGGTCGGCTGCTCCGGTGCCTATATCGCCACCAAGGCGCTCTATGAACTTCAGCGTATTGAAGGCCGTTACGCCCTGGTGACCATGTGCATCGGCGGTGGTCAGGGCATCGCCGTGATCTTCGAACGACTTTAATTCCTGCCTCACGAAGGGCTCCCCTTGCGGGAGCCCTTTAAGCAACAGTGCCCCTCAGGTACGGGTGATTAACTTGTAATGACCAAAGGCACTATTCCAGCTGAATCATGTCTTGCACCTGAACCAAATAGGATTGTGCATAACGAAGCTCACCTTGCGTTTCCGCCCAGATCTCCAGCAGGGTTTCTCCACTGCATACCCTGTCCCCAACCTTGGCCAACAATCGAATACCGGCTGATTTGGCATTAGGCGCTCCAGCCAACTTGGCCAGATTTGCCAATTTCCGGTTGTCGATAGCCGTAACTGTTCCACTGCTCTTCGCTCTCAAGGGGTATCGAAAATATACAGGTGGCAATGATCTCAGGCCCCCCTGGGCTTCACAGATCCCTCGGAACTTGTCCCAGGCAGCCCCGGATGTGAGTAACTGCTGAGCCAGCGCCTTGCCATGGCCTGCTTCACAACGCCCAACCATTTCGAGCACCAGACCGGCCAGCATGATACTTCGCTCACGCAAGTCTGCCGGCGCATCCTCTCGATTCTGCAGAACAGCCAGAACATCTCCAGCTTCGAAAACCGGACCTATCCCGCGACCAATTGGCTGTTGACCGTCAGTGATGACGGGCATTACAACAACTCCGAGGCACGCGCCAACCCGCTCGAAAACCTGTTTCAGAGCTTTGGCCGCTGACATGGAACGCACTTTGGCAGTTGGCCCGACGGGAATATCAATCAGAATATGGGTAGACCCTGCCGCTATTTTCTTCGACATCACCGAGGCAACCAGCTGGCCCTCGCTATCCAGGTCCATCGCTTTTTCGACCCGAATCAGGATGTCGTCAACGGGACTCAAGTTTGCATTACCGCCCCAGGCAAGGCAGCCACCCTGCTCCTGCACTACACGCCGGATCGTCTCCATATCCAGATCCACGCGAGTGAGAACCTCCATGGTGTCAGCGGTACCGGCTGGTGAAGTAATCGAGCGTGAAGATGTCTTTGGCATGACCAGCCCCGCAGCCGTCACTATCGATACCAGAATCGGAGTCGTTCTATTGCCGGGCAAGCCACCGATACAATGCTTGTCTACCACGATGCCGGCATCTGGCCAGGTCATCCGCGCTCCGATATCAACCATGGCCCGGCTCAGGTATGCGATCTCATTGATATCCAGGCGGTTGGCACAGGCCGTTAGAAAGCTGGCAATGTGCACATCGGTATATCGGCCAGCCTGGATATCACGAACGATCTCATTGAACTGTTTCTGACTCAGTGGTAAATCGAAGATTTTTCGGCGTACATGACTCAAGGAGCTGACCCATGCCGGGTGGCTGACGCTCACCTCCCGCTCCTCCTCCAGTGCCAAGCGCTCCCATGCGACCTTCGAGAGACCGATATACCCCGGCGATAATATTCCTGTTCCCGATTCCACTACATTCAACCGCGCGATGATGTTCTTGTCTCCGGCTGAAACTTCAACCCGTGACTGACCACCAAAGCCTTCTGCACGGCAAATGAGGCAATCATCACGCATGTAGGCCACCGACTCCTGACTGGTATCAATACCAACCCGAGTCGCGGTGAGACGATTCTGGTGGTTGCTGGCATCCTCCATTCGCTCCTCCAACTCGGTGATGATGACCGAGATAGTCGCTACTTGCGTGGCACCTTATTACAGCAGTGAGGTTCGTGCGCCTCGTTATCCTTCATATTCTGATCGACGAACCGATAGTAGCTGCGCTTGAACCGACTCCACCAGCCAGTGTCGAACTTCGCACCCATGTTTCGGATAACGCCCTCTACCTTATCCAGGCTGCAATGGGTCGCATCGTAATCGAAATACAGAGTGGCGTTAGGGGCATCAAACACCACTCGATCCATCCCGAACAGTTGTCTGACCGCCTCGACCAATGCGTTTTCAGCCTGAGCCTTAACATCAACCAACCTCATTTTACGGCTGACCAGGTTCACTTCTTTCACACCGGGTTTGTGCTCGAAGTCACCCATGAGCATCAGCAGCCTTTTCCACAATGAGTTCTCCTTTGTACATCTGCATCTGGCATGTAAAGGGATAGCGACCCGGCTGCATCGGCGGTAATTCCACTTTTCGGGCCTTGTTCAAGGGCAGCTCCTCACTGACATCAAAATCTTCGAAAACAACCACGCTCGCGCAGGGCGAAGGGTCCCTGCGAATGAATTTGAGGCTCAGAGACTGCCCGGCCTTTAGGCGGATGTGCGCCGGTGAATAAATACCGTCCTTTACCTCAATCGTCACCTCCCCGGCTTCCATGGCTGCTGCGGGTTCCCGGTAAAGCCAAAACCACCAGACGATCAGGGCTATCAACAGCACACCCAGTATATTAATCACCATCATGATACTGACTCCCTTTCAGTGGTCTTCCGGCTTGAATAAACGCAGGCGATTGGCATTGGTCACCACTGTCAACGACGAAAAGGCCATCGCGGCTCCCGCAATAACAGGGCTTAACAGCATGCCAAAGAACGGATAAAGCACACCTGCGGCCACGGGCACCCCGGCCACGTTATAGATAAACGCGCCAAACAGGTTCTGCCGTATATTCCTCAGGGTCGCTCGGCTCACGGCAATTGCATCAGCAAGGCCGTGCAGTGAACCTCTCATAAGGGTGACGTCGGCACTCTCAATAGCCACATCAGTACCCGTGCCTATTGCGAAGCCCACATCCGCCAGGGCCAGGGCGGGAGCATCATTGATCCCATCACCTGTCATACCCACGATTTCACCCTGCTGCTGGAGCTCGGCAACCTTGCTTGACTTGTCTTCCGGCAACACTTCCGCGAAGAACTCTTCAATACCCAACTGCTCGGCAACAGCTTTTGCGGTGTCACGGTTATCTCCAGTCAGCATAACCACGCGAATACCATCGTTCTGTAGCCGCTTAATCGCTTCAACCGAGTCTTCCTTGATCGGGTCGGCAACGGCAATCAGGGCAATCAATCGCTCACCTGATGCCAAATACATTGGAGTGCGGGCCTGAGCCGCCATACTCTGCGCTTGCTCCAGATAAGCGTCGATTGAGATTTCCCGGTCGCGCATCAGTTTTTCATTGCCAAACAGCAATGAGCAGTCATCCACTCGACCTTCTACGCCGTGGCCAGCGATGGAGTTGAACCCGTCGACTTCTCCCAACTCAATATCGCGATCCTGTGCAGACTCGACAATTGCCTGAGCCAAAGGATGCTCGGAGCCCTGCTCCAGTGTCGCCGCCAATCGCAGAACACTCGCCTCATCCATATCACCGACCGGGACCACCTCGGTTACTCTGGGAGCCCCCTCTGTGATGGTTCCGGTCTTATCCAGAATCATGGCGGTAATTTTGGAGGCTGTTTGCAAAGCCTGACCATTTCGAATCAACACACCAGCCTCTGCGGCCTTGCCGACCCCGACCATTACCGACATCGGCGTCGCCAGACCCAGCGCACAAGGGCATGCGATAATCAGAACCGTAGTGGCCGAAACCACGGCAAAGGCAACCGTCGGTTCAGGTCCAACGTTCAACCAGATCAAGGCACTGATGACCGCAATGATCATGATGGCTGGAACGAAATAGCCTGAAATGACATCAGCCAGCCTTCCAATGGGAGGCTTGGAGTTTTGTGCTTGCTTGACCATGGAAATGATACGCGCCAGAGCCGTATCTTTGCCGACTCTGGTCGCTTTGAAGAGCAGGGAGCCCGACTTATTGAGTGTCCCGCCAACAATCTCGTCGCCAACGGTCTTCTCTACCGGCATGGGCTCACCGGTTAACATGGATTCATCCACCGACGAATGCCCATCCGATACCACGCCATCAACCGGAATTTTTTCACCCGGCCTGACCCTGACCTGATCACCCTTTTGCACTTGTTCAATCGGAACATCGACTTCTCGCCCGTCACGAAAGACTCTGGCGGTTCTCGCCTGCAATCCGATCAGACGCTTGATCGCCTCGGATGTACGCCCCCTGGCTCGTACTTCCAGGGCCAAGCCCAGATTGATGAGGCCTATGATCATCGCTGTGGCTTCAAAATAGACATGACGTGCCATCAAGGGGACCACATCCGGTACCATCACGACCACCATGGAATAGAGCCAGGCGGTTCCTGTACCCAGCGCGATCAGGGTATCCATATTGGCACTATGGTTGCGGACCGACTTCCAGGCTCCCACATAAAAATGCCGCCCTGATACCAGCATCACCGCCAAAGTCGCCAGGCCAACCAGCCCCCAGGCAACGCGTTCCATGGTGGTGGTTACTGTCATTTCACCAATGACAAGGCCATAGATCATCAGAGGAATACCCAATCCAAGCGCAATGCTCATCTCGCGCAGTAAACGCTTGTAGTACTCCCGATCAGCCTGTTCCTTTTCATCCAACAGCTCTGCACTGCTTTCTTCAGAAGTGACCCTGGCACCGTAGCCGGCCTGCTCCACCGCCTGAATCAAGACATCAGCCGACACCTCACCGGTTACCGTCACCGTGCGTTCGACAAAGTTCATGCTCGCCTCTTGCACGCCCGGAACACGGTGTATAGCCGACTCTATCTTGCCAACACAGCTGGCACAGCCAGCCCCCTCAATCATCAGTACCTGTTGAGGCACTGCAGCGGCCTGCGCTGAGCTGCCATGCTGATGACAGGGTTTCCCTTGGGCAGATTGATGTTCTGAATCCATCGGATACTCCTTGTCTGGTTTTCATCAAACAGTATGGACCATCGTGCCGACGACGTACTGACCGGCACATTACAATTTCGTCATAATCCGGCTTTTTCGCGTGCAGGATGGCACACTTGCACGAGCCCGATGGCTGATTCAACAACCGAACCGATTTCCAACCGGGTGAACCCTTATGATGTCCCTGACGCTTCGCCTGACATTGCTTTTTTCACTGGTATCCGTCTGCATTCTGGCCGGGCTGGGTTTCCTCATACAACGCTCGGTTGAGCAGCATTTTGCAGCTGAGGATTTTGCTGAGATTGACGACAAGCTGGACCAGGTGATCAGCATGCTTGAGCAGACGCCTGACCCGATAAACAGCGGTGATCTCGCACTCATGCTCAGCGAAATCGTGCTTAGTCATAGCTATCTGGTGATGAACATCGAATCGAGCACCGGCAAGATGCTGTTTGAGTCTGCACCGCTGTCATTACCACCCGCACACGAACAGCAGCTGCAACCTGGCAAGCGTCACCGATCAGAGTGGTCTCAGGAAGGAACCGGTTATCGCGGCATTACCCTGCTTCATCAGTTAAATCATGATACCGAATCAGCGGTGGTGATCCGCGGCGGTATCGAGACGACTCGTCATACCTTGTTCATGCAAACCTTCGTTGCCCAACTGATGACTTTCATGCTGCTGGCAACCCTCCTCAGCACCTTGTTTGGCTGGCTGGCGGTTCGTAAAGGACTGGCGCCGCTAAGGGTCATCAAGGCCCGAGCTCAGTCCGTTACTGCCAAACGGCTTGACCAGCGTCTGCCGATAGAATCCGTCCCGGCTGAAATTGCCGAACTGGGAGGTGAGCTGAACCTCATGCTGGACCGCCTGGAAGAGTCGTTCAGTCGGCTTATCCACTTCTCCTCTGACATCGCCCATGAATTGCGTACACCTTTGAGCAACTTGATGACCCAAACCCAGGTATCACTGTCGCAGGCACGCAGTTGCGAAGAGTATTCCGACATCCTTGCTTCGAACCTTGAGGAGTTTGAACGACTCTCGCGCATGATCTCCGATATGCTTTTTCTGGCAAAGGCAGACAACGGCCTTCAGCTTCCATCCACTGACAAGGTGGATATGGCGCAAGAGGTCAACAAGCTCTGTGATTTCTATGAAGCTTTAGCAGAAGATCGGCAAGTCAAACTCAAACGGCAAGGGCTTGGCTGGGTGCACGGCGACCGCCTGATGATCGAACGCGCCCTTGGCAATCTGATTTCCAATGCCGTACGCCATACTCCCCCCGGAGGAGCGATCCGGATAGAGATCGAAACACATCCCCCCTACTGCAAAGTCATGGTCTGTAATCCGGGTTCTCCCATCAGCGATCAGGACATGCGCTATATCTTCGACCGTTTCTATCGCTGCGATCCTTCACGTCTCCATGGATCAAACGAGGGAACCGGACTGGGCCTGCCCATTACGCGTGCCATCGCTCGCGCACACGGTGGCGATGTTTCAGTCACTTCAACGATCAAAGAAACCTGTTTTATGCTGTTACTGCCGCTCGAGTACGAAACCGGCTCAATTCAAAAGGCAACCGCACACTCTTGAGGAAATCACGTTGAAGCTGTTAATCGTAGAAGATGAGATCAAAACCGGAGATTATCTTCGCCAGGGATTGGGCGAAGCAGGCTTTAGTGTCGACTTGGCTCGTACCGGTCTTGAAGGCCTGACATTGGCGACGACGGAACATTATGACCTAATCATACTCGATGTGCTCCTGCCGGAACTGGATGGCTGGCAAGTCATACAGTCGGTTCGCACACATGGAAACGCCACACCCGTCCTGTTTCTGACGGCGCTGGACGATGTGGATGACCGGGTTAAGGGACTGGAACTGGGAGCGGATGACTATCTCGTCAAGCCATTCGCTTTTTCCGAACTGCTGGCAAGGGTACGAACCCTGCTGCGCCGCGGCCGCACTCCCGCCGAATCCACTCTGCTGAAGGTTGCGGACCTCCAACTTGACTTGATCAAGAGGAAAGTGAGCCGACAACAGCAGCGTATCGATCTGACGGCCAAGGAGTTTGCCTTACTCGAATTGCTGATGCGCCGCCAGGGGGAAATCCTGCCTCGATCACTGATTGCCTCCCAGGTCTGGGACATGAATTTTGATAGTGATACCAACGTCATCGAAGTGGCCGTTCGACGCCTGCGAGGTAAGGTGGACGACCCTTTCGACACCAAGCTGATCCACACCGTCAGAGGCATGGGTTATGTACTGGAAGAGCGCTCCTGAAGCCTAATGCCCCGGTCCCACCAGCACGGCCAGCACTGTAGTAACAGCAAGAATCGCCATACCAACAAGCTTTTCCAGAAGCAGCGAACGCTTCATTGAGCGGGCATCTCCTGCCTGCTTGAGGGCAGGAACCAGATAGAACTTGTGAAAGGCGGCCAGAAGCAGAATGATTGCCACCAACGCCACTTTAAGTATCAGCCAAAAACCATACCGACTGCCCAGCACCTCGCTTGACCAACCGGTCAAACGGTAACTCAACAACATGCCCGCGGCTAACACCATAACGACAGCGGGAAGAGCCAGCCTGCCAAATACCTCCAGTACCGCATGACTGCTATCAGAATCGAGACGATGGGTTGCCAACCAGAGCGGATACAATGACCCCATCCACCAGGATATCAACAGTACGTGTACCGTTAGCGTCAACGCACCAATGAGCCCTTCGCTCTGCACATGCCCACTGAGCGTGTACGAAAAAGCCAGAATCGCCATCCCGCCTATGGCCGTCCCCAGCTGTATCCAGCGCAGGATGCCGGTAGCCGCGGAGCGTATACTGACAAGATGGGAGCCCCCCAGTAACAGCAAACCCAGTGCTGTTATCAGCAATGCGTCGCCCACCGTAGAGTGCCATATGAATTGAAGCATCAAAGGGTCAAACATTCCGCCGATACCGGCTTCCGCCAATGCGCCTGCACGACTTAAGAAATGAACACCCAAGGCAAGGAGGGCCACCAAAATGCCTAGCGACGTATAGCGGTTTAGTGTTGGAACCAAAGCACGATAACGTTGCAGCAACCATTCGCTGGCGATTCCCCCCACTGCGATGACCATTCCCAGGTAAAGCCCCCAGCGTGAAGCCAGTGTCAGCCATTCCCAACCGCTCACAGCACCTCCTTCAACCCATCAGTCTTCGAACGCAGCCGGGGCAACAATCCCGCGGTCACCCGCCGACGCCCATTATCCTCGCGGCTACCGTTGCTGCAGCTCCTGTTTGAGCTTGCGGTAGGTTTCCATATCGATCTCTCCTCGCGCCAAACGCTCGTCAAGAATCGCCAGAGCCTCACGAGAATCACGCTTCTCGGAGTCACTCGACCCTTTCAGCCATTTAACCAAGGCCAGGATCAGCAACACCATCAACAGCCAGAACAACAGCATATGAATGCCGCCAAACAGCATCCAGCCCCAGCCATGGGCCTGATAATCACCCCACATAGTGAGTTCTCCTCTGTTAATTGACCGGGCGGGGCCTGCAACCAGAGTTACAGGCAGCCCGGTTTGATCAGTGCTGCATGAAACCGAAGGAACCTTTCATCCTGTGTCCATCATCTCCCATCGTCGTCCAATGCACGGTGTAGTTGTCAGGCTTCAATACAGGCACGGGCACGCTGAAATCTGTACCGGGTTCCATAATCGGGCTGAAATCGATTGCGACGGGTCGGTTGTCCGAGCTGATCAGTTTTACATTGACAAGACGAACCGGCTTGCCGAAGTTCAGCTTAAGCTCTCCTACTTGCTCCATCATCATCGCCCCGTCCATTGGGTGACTGCCCATCATGTCAGTGTGTGCCAGAGCCGGAGTAGCAAGTGCAATCAGGCCTGCGGCCAAAAGGGATTTGAACATGCGCATCAGGATGTTTCCTTTTCGTTGGTTTTATTGGATTGGGTCACCGGAAAAGCCTCTGCCAGTGATTCAGGTGTCAGGGTATGCAATGAACGCAGGCGCCACAGGTAATAGACCACAGGCAAGACCAGCAGGGTCAGCACTACAGCACTGACCATCCCGCCCACCATCGGTGCAGCGATACGGCTCATCACTTCGGAGCCTGTCCCGCTACCGTAAAGGATGGGCAGCAGACCGACGATGATTGCAGCGGCCGTCATCATAACGGGACGCACCCTCAGACCGGCACCATGCAGAACCGCATGACGCAGTGTTTCCTCTCGAGGTAATACCTGGTGCGCGGCACATCGCTGCAGCATCTCCCGCCACGCCTGATTAAGATAGACCAGCATGATGACTCCGATCTCGACCGCCACGCCCGCCAGGGCGATAAAGCCGACGCCCACCGCGATTGAAAAGTTAAAGCCCTGCCAGTACATCAACCAGACGCTACCCACCATCGCCAGTGGCAGCGTACCCATGATGATGGCCACTTCTGTCAGGTTGCGGAAGTTGATATACAGCAGCACCACAATGATCGCCAGTGTCAGGGGTATTACATATGTCAGTTTCTCCTTCGCCCTGAGCATGTACTCGTATTGCCCCGACCAACTGATCGAATAGCCTGCAGGCAGTTCCAGTTCATCGGCGACCACCGCCTGAGCACGGGAAACATAGCTACCGAGGTCTACCCCTTCAATGTCGATAAAGGTCCAGCCATTCAGGCGTGCGTTTTCACTCTTGATGCCTGGAGGACCATCTTCAATGTAGATATGAGCGACATCGCCCAAAGCGATCCGCTGGCCAGAGGGGGTTACAATCGGCAACAACGCCAACTGTTCAGGCGAATCCCTGTACTCCTGTGGATAACGTACGTTTATCGGATAACGCTCCAGTCCCTCGACGGTCTGAGAGACGTTCATTCCTCCCACGGCACTGGCTACAATCTGTTGAATGTCGGCGATGTTCAAGCCATAACGGGCGGCATCACCCCGCTGAATATCGACCTTGATGTAACGACCGCCTGCCACACGCTCGGAATAGACCGATGCGGTCCCCGGAACCTCCTTCAGAATCGTCTCCAGCTGTTGTCCGATGGCCTGTATTTGGGACAGCTCAGGTCCCGCGATCTTGATGCCCACCGGCGTTTTGATTCCGGTCGCCAGCATATCGATACGGGTTTTGATCGGCATCACCCACGCATTGGTCACTCCCGGGAGCTTGACCAAAGCATCCAGCTCCTGCTTGAGGCTTTCCGTGGTGACGCCCTCTCGCCATTCCTCTCGCGGTTTCAGCTGGATGAAGGTTTCAATCATGGTTAAGGGAGCCGGATCAGTGGCCGACTCGGCACGACCCACCTTACCGAAAACGCTTTCGACTTCCGGTACCGTCGCGATCAGCTTGTCGGTCTGCTGCAGTACCTGCCTTGCCTGCCCGATGGAAATACCGGGATAGGTTGTCGGCATATACATAAGATCACCTTCATCCAGGTTGGGGATGAACTCGCTGCCGATCTTATCCACTGGCCAAAAGCCCAGCGCCAGTACCGCAAGTGCGCCCAGAAGGGTCGTCTTTGGATAGCGCAGAACCCCCTTCAAGGTTGGCAAATAAACGGCGGTCAGCAGCCGGTTGATCGGGTTCTTGTGCTCGGGCAATACCTTGCCGCGAATGAAGTATCCCATCAGCACGGGCACAAGCGTGATCGCCAGAGCCGCAGCAGAGGCCATGGCATACGTCTTGGTGAATGCCAGCGGCGTGAACATCCGCCCTTCCTGAGACTCCAGTGTAAACACCGGGACAAAGCTGACCGTGATGATCAACAGGCTGAAAAAGAGTGCAGGCCCCACTTCACAAGCGGAGTCTGCCACCACTTTCCAGCGGTTTTCCCGCGTCAGCGGAGTACGCTCCATATGCTTGTGCATGTTCTCGATCATCACGATGGCGCCATCGATCATCGCACCGATGGCGATAGCGATACCGCCAAGGGACATGATATTGGCGTTGATGCCCTGCAGATGCATGACCCCAAAAGCCGCCAGAATGCCGACCGGAAGACTGACAATAGCCACCAGCGATGAACGAACGTGAAACAGGAACAACATACACACCAGCGCAACAACCACGAACTCCTCCAGCAACTTGTGCCAGAGGTTCTCGACAGCGCGACCGATCAGGCCTGAACGATCGTAGACGGTGATGATCTCCACCCCTTCGGGCAATCCGGCTTTCAGGGATTCCAGTTTCGCCTTTACCCCTTCTATGGTTTGCTGAGCGTTTTCGCCAAAGCGCATGACGACCACGCCACCAACCACTTCACCTTCACCGTTCAGTTCTGCAATGCCACGACGCATTTGCGGCCCGATACCGATTTCAGCCACGTCCTTCAGCAGCAGGGGGGTACCCTTGACGTTGACACCAAGCGGGATACTTTTCAGATCCTCCACGCTCTGGATATAACCGCTGGCACGCACCATGTACTCAGCCTCGGCCAACTCCACCACTGACGCGCCCACCTCCTGGTTACCCTGGCGGATCGCGTTCTTCACCTGGGCCAAGGGAATATTGAGGGCTCTCAGCTTTTCAGGATTCACCTGCACCTGATATTGCTTGACCATGCCTCCGATCGCCGCGACTTCGGAGACACCGGGGACTGTTTGCAGCTCGTATTTGAGGAACCAGTCCTGCAGCGAGCGCAACTCGCCGATATCATGCTTGCCGCTGGTATCCTGAAGTGCATACAGATACACCCAACCAACCCCGGTTGCATCAGGCCCCAGCTGGGGACGAGCATTTTCCGGCAGCGATGGTGCGACCTGAGAAAGGTACTCCAGCACTCGACTGCGCGCCCAATAGATATCGGTATCTTCGTCAAAGATTACATATACGTAGGAATCACCGAAGAAGGAAAAGCCGCGGACAGTTTCCGCACCAGGCACCGACATCATGGCGGTGGTGAGCGGATAGGTCACCTGATCCTCGACCACTTGCGGTGCCTGTCCGGGGTAACTGGTCTTGATGATCACCTGAACATCAGACAGGTCCGGTATTGCATCGATGGGAGTGTTCTTCAGTGACCAGCCGCCCCAACCCAGCAACAACAGGGTTGCAAGCAGCACGAAGAAGCGGTTGCAGACCGACCAGCGAATGACAGACTCAATCATTTCGCCTCCTTGCCGTTACCGGACACATCCTGCTCCATGGAGTGCATGCTGTGATCCATGCTTTCCATTGCGGACGAAGCCGAAGCGCCTTCTCCCGGCTCGGTAATGAAGACATCAATCACCTCATATCCACCACCGTCGAGCTTGCTCACTTCGATCTGGCCCTTGGCACCCGGCGCCAGTTCCGCCATATCGACAAACTCGGAGACACTGAAATCCATGCGCATCTCCGGCCAGCCCCAAGCGGGAATTGCAGCATGGCTCACGTTGATCTTGCCGTGCTGATGCATCACCTCATGCACGGTGGCATCAACCCAGACACGGGATGGCGTGCCTGTGGGCGAGCTGCCTTCTGCCTGAGTATCCCCACTGACAGTCTCTGCATTCGACAAGAACACATCAGCAACCTCGTAACCGCCGCTATCCAGCTTGAGCACTTCGATCTGCCCCTGGGCACCGGGCACCAACTCGGACATATCAACAAACTCGGAGACACTGAAGTCCATACGCATCTCAGGCCAGCCCCAGTCGGGAATAGCCGCATGGCTGACATTGATCTTGCCCTGTTCAGGCATCACCGCATTGACGGTCGCATCGACCCAAACACGCCCAGGTGTGGTCAGGCTCCCACCAGCCATAGCGGTGGGGCTGTTGTCATCGGCATCACCGTAGTACATGCGACTGAAATCAGAGGTCTTGCTGGATTCGGAGTCGAGCAGGAACTGGGCAGACGTGACTACCTGCTCTCCTTCACGGATGCCCTCCAGCACTTCGACCCTGCTGCCGTCACTGCGCCCGATCTTGACATGTACAGACTTGAAGCGGCCCTCGCCCAGCGCCAGCACCACGCGATTGTTGTCTCCCCCACGGATCACGGCCTCGCGGGGCACGCTGAGCACATCGATATCGGTATCATTATGAATGCGTACCTGTGCAAACATGTTGGGCTTGAGCAGGTGATCACTGTTGTCGAAACGCATACGCACCCTCAGGGTGCGAGTATTCGGGTCCAGGGTCGGGTAGATGTAATCCACACTGCCCTGCCATTCGCGCCCCGGCAGATAGTCCAGCTCCATGCTAACCGGCAAGCCGGTTCGAATCAGGCTGGCCTGACGCTCAAATACCTCGGCCTCAACCCATACTTCGTCCAGGCTGCCAATGGACATCAGCGTCATGCCGGGCTGCACAAACAACCCCTCACGCAACGTAAAATCGTCTACCACGCCCGTCGCGGGCGCATAGAAGGTGACTGTCTGTGATACCTTGCGCTCTCGACGCAACGTCTGGATCACTTCATCCGACACGTTCAGGGAGCGCAAGCGAGACTCCGCTGCCTGTGCCAGGCGTGTATCACCTCGGCCCAGCGCAAACAGCATCTCCTCCTGAGCATTGACCAATGCCGGCGAATACAATTCGTACAGCGGTTGCCCCTGCTCGACCGGTTCCCCGGCGGCCTGAACATGAATCCGTTCCACCCAGCCTTCTACACGGGGATGCAGATGAACGATTCTGTCCTGATCGTACTGCACATAACCGACCGTGCTGACCTCGAAACTCAGGGCACTGTGCTCGACGCTGGCTGTACGCACACCAAGATTATTCACCACTTCGGGCGAAATACGGATCGTTCCAGGCCCCTCATCGGCCCCGGAGGCCGCATCTTCCTCATAGACCGGAATCAGGTCCATGCCCATTGGCGACTTGCCCGGCTTGTCACGCCGGTAGTTGGGATCCATGGGCGCAACCCAATACAGGGGTTCGGGTTCAGACGAAGCAACAGAAGTTTTGCCGGCCTCGGAGCTCGCCCCCTGATTCAGTACATAAACCGCACCACCGCCCACGACACTGCCCAACACCAGGGCACCCAGGAATTTGACTGTTCCACTCATGTTTACTCCTCCTTCTGGCTTACCTGGGTCATCAGATAATTGAGCTGGGCGACCTGCTTCTGCTGCTCGGCCACGATTTCGATCTCTGCCAGACGGGCATTCAGTTCGGCAATACGCGCCCTGACCACCTCGGCAAAATCCCCCGCATCACGGGTATAGGCATTGAGTGCCGCCTCAGCCGCCTGTGCGGTCTGCGGCAGCAGTTGTTTGCGATACAGAGAAAGCCGTTCGTTCAGACGCGTCCATGCCGCCAGTGATGTGTCATAGGCAGCCAGAAGTTGACGCAGTTTTAACAGCCGCTCGGTACGTATTACTTCTACCCGAGTTGAAGCCGATGCCAGTTCACCATCCTGTCGCCGAGTGGAAAACAGGGGCATTTCCATGCTGACGCCAAGACTAAAGAGGTCTGCCCTGTCACGCCCCATGGGATCTTCGCCTCTGTAGCCATAGCTGGCACTGACGCCCCAGGCGGGCTTGTAGCTCTGTTCGGCCAGACGAATATCCGTCTGTGCCACCTCAACCTGCCGATCGAGCAATACCACAGCGGGGTGCTGCAGGAAGAAACGTGCGCGTCCATCGTCGCCGACCTCGGCCGGCACCTGACGCACCAGCTCCATATCGGGCTGCTGTGACGAGATGGCGATTACGGCTGCCTCGGCAGAGCTTTCCAGAGGCATGGCCACCCACTCGGAAAGACGAGCACGCAGGGTGTCATACTGCAGTTCAAGACGATTGATCTTGTCCTCTAGCTGGGTCAATTCAAGCTGGGCACGCACCACATCCTGCTGTTGTGTTTTACCCAAAGCCACCCTGTAACTTGAGGTTGCGACACTCTCCAATTGCTTGAACAGCCTCCGGTTGAGCCGGATCAGCTCAAGGCTCTCACGTGCCTGCCAGGCATCGATCCACAACTGACTGATCTGCATGCGCACTTGTGCACGGCGCTGCTGACGCATCAGCGGCTGTAAACGCGACTCCTGACTGAAACGCTGCTCTTTAAGCTCAAGGGTATCGCCGCGCGGAAGCATTTGGGAAATCCCAACTGCAAACTGGGTCATCCCCTCCTGTCCAAAGTTCAGGCTATCCGTGGGCACGTTCGCCAGCGCAAGACTGATTTTGGGATCAGGCAGCGCCCCGGCCGCATCGGCCATGGCACGCTTGGCGGTTTCATTGTAGTGGCTGGACGTCAGCCAAATGTCATTAGCCAGCGCCCGGTCAACAGCCTCTTCAAGGGTAAGACCGGTGGCATGGATCGAGCTGCTCAGCAGCAGTCCAGCCACCACTCCCCAACATCGCAGGTGGGCCTTGATATCTGTCGTCATAACTTCCTCGTCTGAACGCAATCATATGACTGCCCCACTGGGGACAAGCCATGGAACATGTGTAAATCGGCCTACCGGGCCGATAAATCAGAAGCGTCAAGCGAAGCGTGGAGGGCGGCCGGGTGGCGAGAGTACGAGAGAAAGGAGTTGGTAACCGCCTGAGACAAAGTACTCACGGCCAGTATGAGGGATGACACCGATGACCTGATTGAGCAGTCCCTGAGAGGAAAAGCAGTGATCCGGTGAGCAATCAGGCATACTCTGGCAGCTACCATTGGGAGGCAGCCCATCATCGGACATGCGTTGATGATCGGAACATCCCGGCGGCCTGTCTGGCATCAAATGCCCGGCATGCTCTGCCATTGTCGAGGTGTGACCGAACCCCGGGGACGGTGCATCCACTGGAATGGGCAGCATCTGGTCAGCACGCGCAACGACCGACAACAGGAAAGTCGTCAGGTACAAAAGCAGGGCTGTGTATGAACGTATACGCACCGATTGTTCATCCAGAAGAGTTTCTGTCAATTTCGCCTTTTAATCTAAAGCGTTGAGCCGGGGGACTCAAGTAAAAACCGGCCGGATTACATAGATGTAATCTCCATGACAGGTTCCGTAGACCGACTGGACCATCCTGAAAACCGGCGCTGGCACAGGAGCGACCTGTCATATGATCACTCCTGGCCAAGGCGTTTTAACTGCCCAGCTGTGCCCTGAGCACATGCTTCTGCAGTTTCCCGGTCGATGTCTTCGGCAGCTCCGGCGTGAAGACGATCTTCTTGGGGATCTTGAAGCCGGCCAGATGTTCCCGGCAATGTGCGATCACATCCTCTTCGGATACGGGGTCGACTCCGGCCTTGAGGGTGATGAAGGCACAGGGAATCTCACCCCAGTGTTCGTCCGGCGCGGCCACCACGGCGGCCTCGAGCACAGCCGGGTGATGGTAAAGGGCGCTTTCCACCTCCAGCGTCGAGATGTTCTCACCACCGGAGATGATGATGTCCTTGGAGCGGTCCTTGATTTCGACATAGCCATCCGGATGCCAAACCCCCAGGTCACCGGTATGGAACCAGCCGCCGGCGAATGCCTTCCGGGATTCATCGGGGTTATTGAGATAGCCTTTCATTACCGAGTTGCCGCGCAGGAACACCTCACCGATGGTCAGACCATCCTGCCGGACCGGTTTCAGCGTCGCCGGGTCCGCCACCATCATGTCGGACATGGTCAAAAACGGGATCCCCTGGCGGGACATCTTCTGTGCTTTCTCCTTCGGATTCAGCTGGTGCCACTCATCCTGAAAATCACAGACCACGCTGGGACCGTAGGTCTCGGTCAGACCATAGAGATGCACCACCTTGATGCCCATTTCCTCCATCGCCTCGATGGTGGCGGCCGGTGGTGCCGCACCACCGGTCGCGGCCGTGACCTGTTGACTGAACGGCAGCTTCACTTCATCAGGTGCATTGATCAGCATGTTCAGCACGATGGGCGCGGCACAGAAATGGGTAACGCCATGCCGGGACAGTGCCTCGAACACCGGTTTCGGATGCGGCTGGCGCAGACAGACATGGGTACCGGCTACGGCTGTTACCGCCCAGGGATAGCACCAGCCGTTGCAGTGGAACATCGGCAGGGTCCAGAGGTACACCGCCCCATTCGGCAGACCAAAACCGATCACGTTGCTCAGCGCACTGAGAAAAGCGCCACGGTGGTCATACACGACTCCCTTGGGATTGCCGGTGGTGCCAGAGGTATAGTTCAACGCGATCGATTGCAGCTCACTGTCCGGCAACTCCCATTCGAAATCATCATCACCGGTCTGCAAGAGCGTATCGTAGGTCATGTCACCGATCAGCTCGCCCCCCTCAAACAGAGGGTCGTCCACATCGATCACCTTTGGCTTGGCATCACAACCGGCCAGCGCCTCGCGGGCACGCTCGCTGTATTCTCGATCGGTGAAGAACACACTAGCATTGCCGTGATTGAGCATGAACGTCATGGTCTTGGCATCAAGACGCGTATTCTGTGCATTGAGCACAGCCCCCAACATCGGCACAGCGAAGTGCAACTCCAGCATTTCGGGAATATTGGGCAGCAGCGCCGCGACGGTATCGCCCTTTTTGACCCCCAGTTTGCGCAGCGCTGAAGCCAGCTTCAGGCAACGCTGGTAGGTTTCATGCCAGGTCCGCTTGATGTCGCCGTGGATGACCGCCGTCCGGTTAGGGTGGGCCAGCGCGGCCCGCTTGATGAAGATGGTCGGGGTCAGGGCCGGTGAATTGGCCTCGACGGGGTCCAGATCATGCTCAAACATGTTTTCCATTTTCTTATCCTTATTATCAAGATCACGGTGTTTGGAACGGGTTTAGCGGCCACCTCAGAGGGTGAAGCCGCCCAGTTTGGTTTCCAGGTACTCCTCGATCCCCTCTTCCGCACCTTCACGACCCAGGCCGCTGTTTTTCATGCCTCCGAAGGGGGCTGCGGCGCTGGTGGGGTTGATATCGTTGATGCCGATGATGCCGAACTCCAGTGCTTCAAATGCCTTGAACGCCGTGGACAGGTCATTGCTGTAAACATAGGCCGCCAATCCGTACTCGGTATCATTGGCCATGGCGAGCACATCGTCGTCATCCTTGTAGAGGATCACCGGAGCCACGGGACCAAAGGTCTCTTCGCGATAGATTTTCATCTCCGGCGTCACACCGGACAGCACCGTAGGCGCATAGAAGCAACCGCCACTCAAGTCGGCATCCATCAAGCGCTGACCACCGGTATGCAGGGTCGCGCCCTTGGCCAATGCATCCTGTACCTGGCTGTCGACCTTCTCGAGTGCCGCCTCGTTGATCAGGGGGCCGATGCTGCTGCCGGCATCCAGCCCGTTGCCGGCGCGAAGCCGACTGGCCCGTGCGGTCAGTTCGGCGAGGAAGGCTTCGGCATGCGCCTCATGGACGAAGATACGGTTAGGACTGATGCAGGCCTGTCCTGTGTTGAGAAACTTCACCAGTGACAGCCCTTTGGCTGCATGCACAGGATCGGCATCCGGAAACACGATGGCGGGCGCATGGCCACCCAACTCCATCGACACCCGTTTCATGTGCGCGGCGGCACGTGCATTGAGGTGCTTGCCCACGGCGGTAGAACCGGTAAAGGTCAGCTTGCGGATACGCGGATCGGTGCAGAAGGCTTCCCCTACCGGCGCAGGGTCTAGACTGGTGATCACATTGATCACGCCGGCCGGGAAGCCGGCCTCCTCGAATACCTCGGCCATCGCCTTGGCGCACAGCGGGGTATGCTCGGCGGGCTTGAGCACCAGCGTGCAGCCGGCCGCCAGCGCCGGTGCCAGCTTGCGGGTAATCATCGAGATCGGGTAATTCCAGGGCGTAATCGCCCCGACCACGCCGACCGGTACCTTCTGGGTCATGAAACGTTGATTGCCCCGCGAAGAGGGAATGCTCTGACCATGTATGCGCTTGGCTTCTTCGGCAAACCAGAGCAGGAAATCGGCTCCGTACTGCACCTCGTTCAGCGAGGCCTTGAGGGGTTTACCCTGCTCCCGTGTCATCAGCTCGGCCAGCGCCTGCTTGCGGCTGAGCATGATTTCCCAGGCGCGGTGGAGCAGACCTGCACGCTCATAGGCGGTAGTCTGCTTCCAGCTTTTCAGCGCTTCGCTGGCGGCCGCAATCGCTGCCTCGATATCGTCAGCAGTACAGTCGGGCACTTCACCGATGACGTCTCCGTTAGCGGGGTTGGTGACTGCAAAGTGGCTCCGCTCGGTCACCCATTGTCCATTGATATACATACTTCCTCCGTTAACGCCTGACTCAGAGTGCCGTTTCCGGCAGTGCCATGATGGAATCCTCACCGGCCAGAACAGACGCCAGATAGCCGGTGCTACGCGGCAAAACATGATCGACAAAGAACCGGGCGGTTGCCTGCCTGGCTGGCAGGAGTTCCCCTTCGCTGTCGTCCGCGGCCAGCAGCGCCGACTTCACCATCAGCCAGCCAGCGGTGACGGTAGAGGTCAGCATCAGGAAGCTGAAGGCCACAGAACCGACAAAATGCTCGTTGGCACTGCTGTCCAGCACCTGCTGAAGTGCACTTTCCAGCTGAGCGATCGATTGCTCGAAAGCGTCAAGACGCTGACTTTCCAGTACTCCCGCCGCACGCGCATCTGCAGCTGTCGCACGCATTTCTGCCAGCAATTCCTGCAGTGCCAGCCCGCGATCACGAATGGTCTTGCGACCGATCAGATCAAGCGCCTGAATGCCGTTGGTGCCTTCGTAGATCGGCAGGATGCGAGCATCGCGGTACAGCTGGGCAACACCGGTTTCCTCGATAAAGCCCATGCCTCCGTGGCACTGCACCGCCAGCGACGTCACTTCCTGAGCGATCTCGGTACACCAGCCTTTCACCAGCGGCGTCAGCAGGTCGGCACGGCGCTGGAAGTAGGCACGACGCTCGGCATCGAGCTGCGCATGCTTGGCGTAGTCGACCGCGACACAACCGGAATAGGCCAGCCCACGACCGGCTTCGGTCAGCGCTTTCATGGTCATCATCATGCGGCGTACATCGGGATGACGCACGATGGGCGAAAGCCCCTGATCACCCGGTGCAGTCCCTTGAACACGCTCGGCCACGTAGCTGCGCGCCATCTGCAGCGCACGTTCGGAGATCGCCACCCCCTGCAGGCCAACGGTGAGTCGGGCGTTGTTCATCATGGTGAACATGCACGCCAGCCCCTTGTTTTCCTCGCCCACCAGATACCCCAGCGCACCCCCGTTTTCGCCATAGCTCATGACGCAGGTAGGGCTGGCGTGGATACCCATCTTGTGTTCAAGCGACAGGGCATAGCAGTCGTTGCGTTCGCCGGGGTTGCCATCGGCATCAGGGATAAACTTGGGCACCGCAAACAGCGAAATCCCTTTTACGCCCGGCGGTGCGTCCGGCAGCCGTGCCAGCACGAGATGGACGATATTCTCGGCCATGTCATGCTCCCCCCAGGTGATGAAGATCTTCTGGCCGGTAATCCGGTAGTGATCACCTTCAGGCCGCGCCTGAGTGCGGATGGTCGCCAGATCCGAGCCGGACTGCGGCTCGGTCAAATTCATGGTGCCGGTCCACTCGCCGCTGATCATCTTCGGCAGCAGCCGTTGTTTCAGTGATTCATCGGCATTTTCACTGAGCGCCTCGGTGGCGCCCTGTGACAGCAGCGGGCAGAGCCCCCAGGCCATATTGGCGGCGTGGATCATCTCCTGCACCGGAATGGCCAGAGAGAATGGCAGCGCCTGGCCACCCAGTTCGGCGTCAAACTGCAGGCCGGCCCAGCCCCCTTCGATATACTGCTGGTAGGCCTGCTTGAAGCCGTCCGGCGTCTGGACGCAGCGGTCCTCATCAAGACGCACACCGATCTCGTCACCGCTGCGATTGAGCGGTGCGATTTCGTTGCCGGCAAACTTGGCTGCCTCTTCAAGGATCGCCGCTACCACATCAGGAGAGGCATCCTCGTAATTGCAGGCCTTGGCCATTTCATCGAATCCGGCCAAACGTCTCAGCGCGAATTCCATTTCGCGGGTGGGTGCTCTGTACTCGCTCATGCTGTCTGTCCCCTTAGTCCATGTACTGGCCGCCGTTCACGGACAGGTTGGTACCGGTGACAAAACCTGCGTCATCCGCCGTCAGGAAGGTTACGGCTCGTGCAATCTCTTCCGGCTGGCCCAGACGCCCTACCGGGATACCGGCCACGATGCTTTCCAGCACCTTCTCCGGTACCTGACGTACCATCTTGGTATCGATATAGCCCGGTGATACGGCATTGACAGTCACGCCCTTGCGCGCGCCTTCCAGTGCGATGGACTTGGTGAAGCCGTAGATACCGGCTTTGGTGGCAGCGTAGTTACACTGACCGAACTGGCCCTTTTCGCCGTTCAAGGAGGAGATGTTGACGATACGACCGAAACCGCGCTCACACATGCCCTCGAACACCTGACGACTCATGTTGAACATGGAGTTCAGATTCACCTCGATGACACGATTCCACTGGCCGGGCTCCATCCGCTTCAGCGGTGCATCGCTGGTAATACCGGCGTTATTGACCAGAATGTCAATCGGGCCATGATCGGCTTCCACCTGCTGCACGAACGCCTGGCAGCCATCGAAGTCGGATACGTCCAACGGGTAGAGTTCAACCGAATAGCCCTGGCTTTTCATCGTCTGCTGCCAATCCTGAGCCTGAGCCGTGGCCTGCTCGTTGGGCAGATGAGTCCCGATCACCTTGCGTCCCTGATCCACCAGCGCCTGACACATTGAGGTGCCCAGACCACCGGTAGCACCGGTTACCACTGCGATACGATTGGTCATGATGTTCTCCTTCTTATTGTTAATGACTTACTTAAGCAATTTCTTGATGGCAGAGGACTGAGCGATCACGCCCTCCGATGTGTACGCTTCACTGCGCTGCTCGATTCTGGGCAGCTCATACAGGTAGTTCACCATCAGGCCGGCAGACTGCTTGAGGCCTTTCTGCGATACGTCGCCCATCCAGTTCAGGCGCGCTACCTGGGCGCCGTTGCTCAGGTGGAAATGAGCCACCGGATCGAGCGCTCGCTTGCCGTGCTTCTTGCTCAGGCAGAGATAGGCCGCGGCCAGTTTGGTCAGCGCCTCCTGACGAATCTCAAGGGTGTCGCTGGCCTCGATCATGGACACCTCGCGCGGTGCGGGCAGGCCCAGCCACTGTTCACCGCCCGGGAGTTCACAAAGGGTGGCGGGAGTACAGTTCTCCAGCCAGCGGGCGAAGCCCGGTATCGGCGAAAGAGTGGCGAACTGCTTGAGCTGCGGGAATTCACTGCTCAGTTTCTTCACCACTTCCTTGATCAGGAAGTTGCCGAAACTGATGCCCGCCAGACCCGCCTGAGCATTGGAGATGGAATAAAAAATGGCCGTGTCGGCGGTGTCGATATCCTGCGTGGGCGCATGCTCATCCAGCAGCTTCTGCACGCTGCCGGCCAGCCCGTTCACCAGTGCGACCTCAACAAAAATCAGCGGCTCATCCGGCATGTTCGGATGGATGAAGGCAAAGCAGCGACGGTCGGAATCCAGCCGGTTTTTCAGGTCGCTCCAGCTCTGAATTTCATGTACCGCCTCATAGGCAATCAGCTTTTCCAGCAGAGCAGCGCTGGAGTCCCAGCTGATCTCTTCCAGCTGCAGCAGGCCCACATCGAACCAGGTCGCCAGCAGCTCTTTCAGATCTGCCTCCAGAGATTCGAGGGTCGCGTACTCTTTTTCCAGTTCCAGCAGCTCTTCGCGCATGTCGACCAGAAACTTCACCCCGGACGGCACGCCGGTGAACTGTTTCAACAGCCGGTTATGGCTCGGTTCCAGCGCCTTGCGCAACTGGTGAGCCTTGCGAGCACGCTCACCATTCTGCGCGTGCTGCCAGCCACTGATCGCCTGCTCCACTCCGGCGTCATCGATGCCATATTCCTCTGCCAGCATTCCCAGAAACCGTACCTTGCCGGTACGCGACAGCTTGAGGTACATGCGCCCCAGCATCGCCGCCCGATTACGCGCCTCTACCTGTCCTGCATGGGCGTCGAGACAGTTGTCGACCCACTCCCTGACATGGGCCAGATCGGTCTCCGGCAGATCGGCATCCAGGTCCATGATATCGGGCGCCGACCGCCGGCCGGCCACCGCTTCGAACCTGTAGGGCACGAGCTTCTTGAACGCTCTTTCAAACAGATTGGCTGGCTGAGTCTGCATCGCGAAGTCCTCTCTCGGAGCTTGCTGGGTGACGTTGTGTACATCGAGGCTAGCAGAGCCTTTTTAAAAAACCAAGTAAAAACCCTTGGCTATTTGAATAAATACCACTAACCTGAAGATCCAAAGTCTCGAATCATGAAATAAAAACAGGAATAAAAACATGCAGGATTCTATGCAGGCACTACACGGCTACTACCTGGAAGATCTGGAAGTCGGCATGCAGGCGAGCTACGCCAAGACCATCACCGATGCGGACGTCATCCTCTTTGCCGGCATCAGCGGTGATGACAACCCGGTGCACATCAACGCCGAGTACGCCAAGACCACCATGTTTGAACAGCGCATCGTCCACGGCATGTTCAGCGCCGCGCTGATCTCCGCCGTACTGGGCACCCGCCTGCCGGGGCCGGGCGCCATCTACGTCGACCAGCAGCTCAAGTTCAAGGCTCCGGTTCATATTGGTGATACGGTTGTCGCCACCGCTACCGTGGTGGAAATCAACACCGAGCGTCGTCGCGTGAAACTCGAAACCATCTGCCGCGTGGGCGACAAGGTGGTCGCCGAAGGCATCGCCACCAACATGGTTGATCGCCGTCCGGCCTGATCCCAAACAAGCGCTAAGGAGTGAGTGAGAATGCTGTTGGATAAGAATACGTCCGTACTGATCGTCGTTGACGTGCAAGCCAAGCTGCTGCCGGGCGTCCACGAACAGGAGCGGCTCGTGGACAACTGCAAGTGGCTGACCCGACTGGCCCAGCTGATGGAGGTGCCGGTCATCGGCTCCGAACAGTACCCGCAGGGACTGGGTCACACCGAAGAGAGCCTGCGTGAACTGGTGGGCGCCCAAAACCTGTACGGCAAGGCCCACTTCGCCTGCATTGACGATCCCGACTTTGGCAGCGCCTTCCGTCAGCTTGACCGCAAGCAGGCCGTCCTGTGCGGTATGGAATCTCAGGCCTGCATCATGCAGTCCGCGTTGCGCCTGCTCGAAGAGGGCTACGAAGTGTTCGTGGTCGCCGACTCCATCTCGGCGCGTAACCCGTTCGACACCGAGATCGCTCTGCGCCGTCTGGAGAAGGAAGGGGTCAAGCTGATCACCCGCGAGATGGTCGGCTTCGAATGGATGCGTCGCTCCGACGTTGCCCAGTTCAAGGCCTTCAGCATGGAGTTCCTGCGCTGATCGATGACGCACTAAGCCCCGGCACTCTGACGCCGGGGCCCGTTCCCCTCCCCATGCCGCTGGCCTGTGTTGTATCCTGCCAGACACACCCAGAGCCCGGAATGCCGATGAAACCCCTGACGCCCGAACAAGGACGCTCCGCCCTGAGCGACGATGCCGAGCGCAACCGCCTGCTCGCCGAGATGGCCGAGCAGTCCACTGACATGATCTCGCGCCATACCCCTGATGACTGGCGCTTCATCTACGCCTCCCCTGCCGTGACCCACCTGCTGGGCTTTACCGTGGAGGAGATCGTTGGCATGTCGGCCTATGACCTCTACCACCCCGATGACGTTAAGGATTTTCAGGACCGCGCCCCCAGCGTCACCTATGATCGCGGCCTGTATACCCACACCTACCGCTTCCGCTGCAAGGACGGTCACTATACCTGGCTGGAAAGCACCAGCCGCACCATCCGTGATCCCGATACTCACGAGATCAAGGAGATCCTCGTGGTCTCTCGTGATGCCTCGCATCGCATCAAGGCTGACAAGGCCAACCGGCGACTGGCACGAGTACTGGAGAGCACCCAGGACCTGGTGATCTTTTCCGATCTGGATCTGCAGATCACCCATCTGAACGAAGCCGCACGCCGCTGCCTCACGCTGGAGCATATCGACTACACCCGACTGTCACTGCAGGATGTGATGGTGCAGAAAGGTTTTCAGATGCTGTTGGCTGATGGCCTGCCAACCGCCAAGGAGAAAGGCAGCTGGCGTGGCGAGCTGAACCTGCACACCCGCGAAGGCAACGCTATCCCGGTGATGCTGGAGCTACTGGTACATCGCTCGCTGCACGGCGATATCGAATACTTGTCACTGGTCGCCCGTGACCTGAGCGAAAAGAAAGCCGCCGAGGCGCAGATGAAGCAGTATCAGGCCGAGATCGACCACGCCAGCCGCCTGATCACCATGGGGGAACTGGCTTCCAGCCTTGCTCATGAACTTAACCAGCCGCTGCTGGCGATGGTCAGTTTCCTGCGCGGCATCGAGCGCCGCTTCGCCAGTGCCGAATCACTGACTTGGCAGGATATCGAAACGCCGATCACCCGCAGCATCAGCACCGCACTGCGCGCTGGCGAAATTGTCCACCGGATGATGGACTTCACCCGCAAGCAGGAACCCAAGGTTACCGAGCTGGATATCGCCAGTCTGGTCCACGGCATCTGCGAGTTCTGCGAGTCTACCGCCGAGCGCCATAATGTACGTATTCTCTGCCAGCTGGACGACCACCTGCCCGCCGTACGCGGCGACCAGATCCAGCTGGAACAGGTCCTGCTCAACCTGCTGGTCAATGCCCTGGAAGCCTACGACACCGAAGCCGAGCATGAACTGAAGACGGTCCGCGTCGCCGTCAGGCCCGAGGGCAACCAGCTGCTGATCACCGTCGAAGACGAGGGCCCCGGCATCCGCGAGCAGGACCTGCCGCATATCTTCGAGCGTTTCTACTCCACCAAGGGCACCGGCCTGGGCATGGGTCTGGCCATCAGCCGTTCTTTGGTAGAGAATCTGGGCGGCGAGTTATGGGCGGAAAACCTGCCGCACGCCGGCAGCCGCTTCTCATTCACCGTGAACACAGTTAACTGAAGACGCATGACCTCCGATCAAGACGCTCAAAAGGTATTCGTCATCGACGATGACGCCGATGTCCGTGACTCCCTGAAATGGCTGCTGGAGTCCGTCGGACTGACCGTGGACACCTTCGAGAACGCGCTGGACTTCATCGACCGCTATCCGGGCGACGCCAGCGGCTGCATCGTGATGGACGTGCGCATGCCGGGCCTGAGCGGCATCAACGCGCAGAAGAAACTCGCCGAACTGGCGATCGACCTGCCGGTGATCATGATCTCGGCCCACGGCAACGTGGACATGGCCGTCACCGCCCTGACGCAAGGGGCGCTGACCTTCATCGAAAAGCCGTTCGACGATCAGGTGCTGATCGACCATGTGCACAACGCGCTGGAAAAAGACCGTATCCGCATGGCGCGCAAAAGTGCCCAATCCCGCCTGCAGGAGCGCTACGACAGCCTGACCCGCCGCGAACGGCAGGTGATGGGCCTGATTGTCAAAGGCCTGTCCAACCAGGAAGCCGCCGACGAACTGGGGATCAACCGCAAGACCGTAGAAGGCCATCGCGCCCACATGATAACCAAGATGAAGGTGGACTCTCTGGCCGAACTGGTCCAGATCGCCATTGCGCTGGGACTGGTGGAAACGGTGGAGGAGTAAGCAGCTCCTGTTCTGGCACACCCTCCTCCCGACAGGGCAGCGCTCGACTCCGTCAAGCCTCGCGGTGACCTTCGACTCGACTAAGTGCTAAAGTGCAGATAAGGCTCTGGTGCCAAATTTCACTTGCCCCAAGCCTCAATCCAATATCTGACGGGGCCATTGCAACCAATTTTGCCTCCGGAGGACAGCTGGCATTGGACGCACTCCATCCTGTTGCTGAACTGGTTGGCATCATTTTCACGCTGCTCCTGGTCGCGCTGAGCATCTATCAGGTTTCGCGCTCTACGAAGTTGCCGTTTACCGTCTTACTGGTACTGACCGGTATCGCCATAACGGCCCTGGGCGACAGCATCCCCGCCCTGCAAAAGGCCGAAGCAGCACTGAGCATTTCGCCCGACCTGATTCTGTTTGTCTTTTTGCCGGCGCTGATTTTCGAATCCAGCTACAACCTTGATGCGCGCCAACTGCGCCGCAATGCCGTCCCCATACTGTCGCTGGCAATTCCAGGCTTGCTGTTATCCACCGGGCTGATCGGCATCATCGTTTGGCTGGCACTGGACCTCGACTTGATGGCGTCCCTGCTGATTGGAGCGATTCTCAGTGCTACTGACCCGGTGGCCGTGATCGCCTTGTTCAGACAGATTGGAGCCCCCGGCCGGCTCTCCACTCTGATCGAAGGCGAAAGCCTGCTCAATGATGCCACCGCGCTGGTGCTATCCAAGATTCTGCTGGGTGTATTGGCCGCCGGCACGCTGTCCAGCCAGGCGCTGGGCAATGGCGTCATTGATTTTATTGTCCTCTTTGCCGGAGGACTGCTGTTTGGTGTCCTGACCGGATACCTGACCGGACAACTGATCGGCTGGCTCGACTCAGACCCCATTCTTGAAATCGGCCTGACCAGTGTTCTGGCTTATCTCGCTTTTCTGATCGCAGAGGAGCTGCTCCATGTAAGCGGCATCATGGCCACATTGGGCGCAGGTCTGACGCTGGGCACCTGGGGACGTCTGCGTATCGCCAGCTCGGTGCGCATCTACCTTGAGCAGTTCTGGGGGGTTCTGGCCTTCACGGCTAATGCCCTGTTGTTTCTGCTGTTGGGCATGCAGGTGAATCTGGTGGAGCTGGCCTCGGCCTGGCACCTGCTGATCTGGGTGATAATGGCGTTGCTGGCCTCTCGCGCACTGGTCATCTTCGGACTCCTGCCACTGGTTGGTCGTTTACCCGGACAAGACCCCATAGGTCTGGGCTATCGCTTCATCATGTTCTGGGGCGGATTGCGCGGTGCAATCGCGCTGGCCATCGTGTTGAGTCTGCCCGACTACCCCTTCAAGGACCTGTTTATTGCCCTGGTCACCGGATCGGTCCTGTTTACCCTGTTGGTTCAGGGCCTGACAATCAAGCCTGCCATGCGTGCCATGAAACTGGATCAGCCGCCTCTGGCTGACCGTCTGGCATTGATCGAACGCGACCTGATGGCGCACCAGCGCGCTCTGCAGCGCCTGCCCGCATTGCAGAAGGGCGGATTGTTCTCGAGCCGAATCGCGCATCGACTGAGCCTGAGCAGTCACCATGCAATCGCCAAAGCTCGACAACAGATCAACCAGCTGCGTCAGGAGCAACTGACACGCGAACAGGAGTTCAACCTTTTCTTCCTGCGCGCGCTGGCCGAGGAGAAAGCCTACTACATCGAAATGTACGATCAGGGCCATCTCAGTGAATCAACCGCACGCCGATTGCTGGGCATTCTGGAACAGCAGACGGATAGCCTGCGCTACGACCACGGTTTACATAAGGTGAACCAGCACCGTCACTATGAGTACATTGAGCATTGGCTGTTCAGACTGCTGGGGGACAATACGCCGCTCCACGGACTGGTCGAACGACTGCGAATTGCCCACATCGGCCACTACTACGAAATGGTCTGGGGTCATTTTCAGGGGAGCAGCCACGTCATCCACTCTCTGGAACATCTGGCCAGTCTTGAATCCACACGCCCTGACATCGTGAACCGTGTGGTCGCTCAATATCAGCACTGGAATACACTGGCGGTGGACAAACTGCACCGCCTGAACAATGACTTCCCCGAATTTGCGCTGCTCACTCAGGAACGCTTGAGCAAGCGCGTGGTCCTGCTGGCAGAACTGGAAACCACACGTGAGCAAGCCCGGCTGGGCACCATTCCCAAAGGTGTAGCGGAAGAGATCGAAAAGGATGTGGACCGACGACTAAACAGACTGCGCGGTGAACCGATCCAGAAACTGAACGATGATCCCGCATTGTTGCTGGCCCGGGTACCTCTGTTTGCACAGCTGCCCCAAAGACTGATCCAGCAGATTGCACAGAAGTGCGAAGCGATTACGCTGGAAAAGCACGAACACCTGATTCACCAGGGCAGTCAAAACAACAGCCTGTACATGGTCAGCCGTGGCAGCCTTCGCCTTGAGTATCACAGCGACGGCGCAGAACATCGATTCAGTACCCTGATCGCCGGTGACTCGTTCGGCGAGTCCGCCCTGTTGGGCGAAGGTCGTCCAGACCTTTCCGTTGTCGCGCAGACGCCGACTCGGCTTTACACCCTGAGCCGTTCCCGACTGCAGCACCTGATGGAGCAGGACGAAGAGCTGAGAGCACACCTGCAGCACAGCGATGATGAGCAAAAGCAGATACACTCAAATAGTGGTCAGTAAGGGCAACAAGATATCGGGGGCCTGGTATAAAACACAAAAGCTGCCACCTTGCCTACAGCTTCATGAAGGTGCTCAGCCTGCCTAGTGTATTTGACCAGAATACAGAAACGCTTGTCGGGTCAACAACTCCTCAAAATAATCGTTGCTCTGGCGGGTATCCCCAAACAACACAGCCCCCACCAGCTTCTCATCTCGTAACCACAGCTTGCGATAATCGCCCAGTTCGGGGTCGTGATACTCCACCACGCTGGCGTTCTGTGCATCGATCTCTCCACAGGAGAACAGCGAGATGCCGCTGACCTTAAGCTGGGTGGCCACCGGTTGTTCGGCATATTGCTCGCTTTCACCGCGCAGTACCTTCGCCAGCACTTTCGCCTGCCGCCAGATCGGCGCGACCAGACCGTAGGTATGGTCCTCGAACTGGCAGCACTCCCCGAGCGCAAAGATATCCACAGCGCTGGTGCGCAGCTCGCTGTCCACGTTGATGGCACGGTCGCAGTCGAGGCCTGCAGCGCGGGCCAAGGATATTTCGGGGGTGACACCGGCGGCGACGACGATCAGGTTTGCGGGCAGGGTTCGGCCATCCTTGAGGATCACGCTGGTGACCTGCCCCGCTTCATTGCCCTGCAGGCACTCGACACCGGCGCTGGTGATGATTTCCAGTCCGCGCCCTTCCAGGGTTTGCTGCAACATGGTTGCGGCATGACGGTCGAGCTGGCGGTTGAGCAGGTAGTCGCTGCGCTGGAGTACGCGGGTGGTCATGCCCAGTTTGCGCAGGCCTTCGGCAGCTTCCAGACCCAACAGACCACCACCGATCACCACAGCGCTGCCACCCTTGGCGGCGGCTTCGCGCATGATCTCCACATCCTGCCAGGTACGAAAGCCCATGACCCCGTTCAGATCGATACCCGGCAACGGCGGCAGGCTGGCGTTGGAGCCGGTGGCCAGCACCAGCTGATCATACTGAATCTGCTTGCCGCTGCCCGTTCTCAGGCGGTGGCGTTCCGGTTCCAGCACCACCACCGGATCGTTGCACAGCAGTTCTATGCCTTGCTGCACGTACCAGTCGAAGCTGTGCAGTTCCAGCGCCTGGTCTTCAACCTCACCGGCCAGCAACGGCGACAACAGCACCCGGTTGTAGGCCGGGCGCGGCTCGCGGCCGATCATCAGGATGCGGCCGTCAAAGCCAGTGCCCTGCTTGAGCTCCTGCACCAGCCGGGCTGCGGCCATGCCGTTGCCGACGATCACCAGTTCCGCGTGCATATACATGTTCCTCTTGTCCGGTAGCACCGCTCAGGCCTGTTTGCGGGCCTTGGCATCAGTCCCTGCCTGACCCTTTGGGCGCCGGCTGTCCAGCGGCTGCACCTTGCGCTGCTTCTCGTACAGGAAGCGCAGCACCTGATGGCGACAATGGTTGTACACGGGGTCATCCGCCAGCGCGATGCGGTCGCGGGGGCGCGGCAACTCCACCTTGAGGATCTCACCGACTGTGGCGGCCGGGCCGTTGGTCATCATCACGATGCGGTCGGACAGCAATACCGCTTCATCCACGTCATGGGTGATCATGATCACGGTGTTGTTCAGCTCGTTCTGGATCTCCATCAAGGAATCCTGCAGGTGAGCTCGGGTCAGGGCATCCAGGGCGCCGAAGGGCTCGTCCATCAGCAGCACGGTGGGTTCCATCGCCAGCGCACGAGCAATCCCCACACGCTGCTTCATGCCACCAGAGATCTCGTCCGGACGTTTGTGGATGGCATGCGTCATGTGCACCAGTTCAAGATTGTGCTCGATCCATGCCTTCATTTCGGCTTTGCTCTTTTTGCCCTTGAACACCTGACGCACGGCCAGCTCCACGTTCTCATAGGCAGTCAACCAGGGCAGCAGCGAGTGGTTCTGGAACACCACGGCACGTTCCGGGCCGGGCTCGTTCACTTCGCGACCGTCCAATACGACCCCGCCGGTGGTGGCCTGATGCAGGCCGGCGACGATGTTCAGCACCGTGGACTTGCCACAACCGGAATGGCCGATCAGAGAGACGAACTCGCCCCGCTCGATCTTCAGATTGACCCCATCCAGCGCCTTGAAGGCCCCTTTCGGTGTCGGAAACTCGATGGAAACGTCGGTTAACTCAAGATGTGCAGCCATGATGGAGTCTCCTTATCGAGTAATGGCGTTTTTGTCCCATGACACCGCGCGCTGGATGAGCAGCATGACGCGGTCCAGCAGGAAGCCGATGAGGCCGATCACCAGTACGGCGACCATGATGCGACCAAGGGAATCGGAGCTTCCGTTCTGGAACTCGTCCCAGACGAACTTGCCCAGTCCCGGGTTCTGCGCCAGCATCTCGGCGGCGATGAGCACCATCCAGGCAATGCCCAGCGACAGGCGCAGACCGGTGAAGATCATCGGTACCGATGACGGCAGTACGATGCGCACCACGTGAGTCAGCCAGTTCAGGCGCAGCACCTTGCTCACGTTTTGCAGGTCCGGGCTGATGGCGGACACGCCCACGGCGGTGTTGATCAGCGTCGGCCATAGGCAGCACAGGGATACGGTGAACAGCGAAGTCAGGAAGGACTTGGCAAACAGGGGGTCATCACTGACATAGGCGGCACTGACCACCATGGTCACCAGCGGCAGCCAGGCCAGCGGCGACACCGGTTTGAACAGCTGGATAATCGGGTTCAGCGCCGAGTAGAGCGCACCATTAAGACCGATGCAGATCCCCAGCGGAATGGCGATCAGGGCGGCGATAGCGAAGCCGGCCAGCACCGTGACCAGGCTGGTACCGATCTGATCAAAGAAAGTCGGCTTACCGGTATATTCACGGATTTTGGGCACATAGTCCGGATCTTTTGCTACACGTTCTGCGTTACGCTGTTCCTGGCGTTCGTAAAACGCGCTTTCCCGCTCGCGTTCGTTGAAGTGTTCGCTGATCAGGGCGTTGGCCTGCTCATAGACCTGGGTCGGTCCCGGGAACTGGCCCAGCGAGGTATCGATCTGCTTGGCCCCCACTTGCCAGATAAACAGGAAGACCAGCAGGCCGATCAGCGGCAGGCCGAGAGTCTGGGTCATACGCTTCAGCCAGCTGGCGAAGGTGTCGTTGGCTTTGACCCCGGCAATGCCGGACATGCCGGCAAGGGTCATGCGAATACTGCTCATGCTTCATCTCCCCTGCTGTGCAGGTTTTCGGCAGTCAGCAGGCCGTCGGATGCCTGCCGACTGCTGACCAGGGCTTAGATCTGATCCTTGCCTTTCAGGCCGATCGGGAATTGTTCGAGATACTCGTTGGGCTTACGGCCGTCATAGGTAATGCCATCGATGAACTGGGTCTGTGGCGCCTTGAAGCCATCCTCAGAGGCAAAGTCCGGGAAGTCGCTGGCCGCCATCTTGCCCTCGGCAATCAGTTCTTCGGCCGCAATGCGGTAGATATCCGGGCGGTACACCTGTTTGGCGATATCCATGTACCAGCTGTCCGGCTTCTGCTCGGCGATCTGCCCCCAGCGGCGCATCTGGGTCAGGTACCAGATGGCATCGGAGTAGTAGGGATAGGTGGCGTTGTGGCGGAAGAAGACATTGAAATCAGGCACCTCCCGCTTGTCGCCCTTCTCGTACTCGAACGTCCCGGTCATTGAGTTGGCGATCACTTCGGCGTCAGCACCGACATAGGTGGGGCGAGACAGGATTTCGACCGCTTCCGGGCGGTTGGCATTGTTGTTCTCGTCCAGCCACTTGGCGGCACGGATCATCGCCTTGACCACACGGATGTGGGTGTTGGGGTACTTGTCGGCCCACGCCTTGGAGACACCAAACACTTTTTCCGGATTATTTTTCCAGATTTCGTAGTCGGTGATCACCGGCACACCGATACCCTTGAAGACGGCCTGCTGGTTCCATGGCTCACCGACGCAGTAACCGTAAATTGTGCCCGCTTCCAGCGTCGCCGGCATCTGCGGCGGCGGCGTTACCGACAGCAGCGCATCTGCCTGCTGCTGACCACTGGTGTCCCCCTTGTGTGGGGCGTAATAGCCCGGATGGATGCCACCGGCCGCCAGCCAATAGCGCAGCTCGTAGTTATGTGTGGACACCGGGAACACCATACCCATATTGAATGGCTTGCCCTCGGCGCGATACTTGTCCACCACCGGCTTGAGGTAGTCGGCCTTGATCGGATGCACCGGCTTGCCGTCCTCACCCATCGGGATGTGTTCCTTCATCTGCTCCCAGATATCATTGGAAACGGTGATGCCGTTGCCGTTCAGGTCCATGCTGAAAGCAGTGATGATGTGGGCCTGGGTACCGTAACCAATGGTTGCACCCAGTGGCTGACCGGCCAGCATGTGTGCGCCATCCAGCTGACCGTCGATGACACGGTCCAGCAGCACCTTCCAGTTGGCCTGGGCTTCCAGCTGCACGTACAGGCCTTCATCCTCGAAGTACTGTTTCTCGTAGGCAATCGCCAACGGCGCCATGTCGGTCAGTTTGATGAAGCCGAACTTCAGCTCCTCCTTCTCCGGATACCCTACTTCGGCCTGAGCCCCTGTCTGGGCTGTCAGGGTAGTAATGGCGATGGATGCCGCCAACAGCAGTCGCTTGAATGATCCCGGTTGTTTCAGCATGATCTTTCTCCCCAAATACAAAAAAGGCGCCGTTCCATGCCCCGGAGATCAATCTCCGTTGATGGAACGGCGCCCTTGCCGTCAGTGTTGGAACTGAAATGTGATGGCGATGCCCAAGCAGCGCCAGTTACTGGGATCAAAGCAGAAGCTGTGCCAAAACAGAAAAAACGCCGTAAATCAGCCCCCTTTGCCGATTTTCACCGGCTTTGGCTCTGCCCTTCCCGACGTCGGCCTGCACTGCAAAATGGCACTCCGCCCCAAAACTGAGCATTTTTTGTTCATCCGCCTTCGCTTTTCAGCGTCCTGACAACCACTTACTCCTGCTTGATTGCTGGCACTGCTTTTGCAGACCTCTCGTAATAATGAATCACCATCACTGGCAAAGACGCCCACTCCGATCGCACTCGCGTGTCGAACGGAGTGGGCGTTTGTGTTTTTCGGGAGTACGCCATGGCCAGCCTATCGAACCAGACTACCTGTCCCTACTGCGGTGTCGGCTGTGGGGTTAGTGCCACCACGAATGACCAGCGGGTCATCGCCGTCAGCGGTGATGGCGAACATCCTGCCAACCGGGGACGGCTATGCGTCAAAGGCAGCGCCCTGCACGAAACGACCGGACCGGAAGGTCGACTGCTGACGCCGCGTGTGGATGGCCAGGAGCATGACTGGAGCGTGACACTGGACACTCTGGCCACACGGCTTGAAGCGATCATCCGCCAGCATGGCCCCGGTTCGGTGGCGATGTACCTGTCCGGGCAGCTCTTGACCGAGGACTATTATGTCGCCAACAAGCTGATGAAGGGGTTCATCGGCTCGGCGCATGTGGATACCAATTCACGACTATGCATGTCATCCACCGTGGTCGGCTATAAACGCGCCTTCGGCGGTGACCTTCAACCCTGCAGCTATGAGGATATCGATCACGCCGAGTTGATGGTGCTGGTGGGCTCCAATGCAGCCTGGAACCATCCGATCCTCTACCAGCGCATGGTCGCGGCCAAGGCCGCCAACCCTGCCGTCAAGGTTGTTCTGATCGATCCGCGTCGCACCGCCACTGCCGATCTGGCCGACCTGCACCTGGCGTTGAAACCGGGCAGCGATGCGCTGATTTTCAATGCCATCCTCGCTGCACTGGCCGAGCGCGGTGCGCTGGACAAGGCCTATGTCGAATCCCATACCGAAGGCTTCGAAGCAGCGCTCGAATCGGCCAACACCACTGCCGGAAACCTGGCCGATGTCGCCCGCAAAGCTGATGTCCCCCTGGCCGATCTGGAGCAACTGGTGGAGTGGTTCTGTACCACCGAGCGAACATTGACATTTTTCTCTCAGGGCGTGAACCAGTCCAGCAGTGGCACTGACAAGGTCAACAGCATCATCAACTGCCATCTGGCCACCGGCCGCCTTGGCCGCCCCGGCATGGGGCCTTTCTCGCTGACGGGACAGCCCAATGCCATGGGCGGCCGCGAGGTGGGTGGACTGGCCAACCAGCTGGCGGCCCACATGGATTTCAGCCAAGCCGAGTTCATCGACCGGGTCGGCCGCTTCTGGCAAGCGCCCAACATGGCCCAGCAGGAAGGCTACAAGGCGATCCCCCTGTTTGAAGCCATCGAACGCGGCGAGATCAAGGCGGTGTGGATCATGGCCACCAATCCGCTGGTCAGCCTGCCGGATGCCAACCGGGTTCGCCGAGCACTGGAGAAATGCGAGCTGGTGATCATCTCCGAATGCATGGCCCATACCGATACGCTGGAACTGGCCGATATCGTGCTGCCCGCCAGCGGCTGGAGCGAAAAGAACGGTACGGTAACCAACTCGGAGCGGCGTATCTCGCGCCAGCGTGGGCTGGTACCACCACCGGGAGAAGCCAAACACGACTGGTGGATCATCTGCGAACTGGCCAAGCGACTGGGCTTCGGCCAGGCATTCGATTACGCCTCGCCGGCCGACATCTTTCGCGAACATGCCCGCCTCTCGGGGTTCGAGAACAACCGCAGTCGCGGCTTCGACATCAGTGCGCTGGCCGAGCTCAGTGATGCCGGTTACGACGCCCTGAAGCCGATCCAGTGGCCAGTACACAAGCAGGCTCCCGAGGGCACCCCACGGCTGTTTGCCGATGGCCATTTTTTCACCCCGAGCGGCAAGGCTCGGCTGCTGCCGATCACCCCTCAGGCCCCCAGTCAGCAGCCGGATAGTGAGTACCCGCTACTGGTGAACTCCGGCCGTATCCGCGACCAGTGGCACACCATGACCCGTACCGGCCGTGCCGCCCGCCTGTTGCAACACCATGCCGAGCCTTTCATCGAGATCCACCCGTTGGATGCCAAGCGCTTTAAGGTCACTCACCTGCAACTGGCCGAACTGCACAACGAGCTGGGTCGTTATCTCGGGCGTATCCGCATCAGTGATCAGCAGCGACAGGGCGAGGTGTTCATTCCCATGCACTGGACCCGCCAGTTCACTCAAGAGGGCTGCAGCGGCACCCTGTTTGCCCCGATGGTCGATCCGCTTTCAGGGCAACCCGAATCCAAGCAGGGCCGTGCCGATTTGCGTCCGCTGAACATGCGCTGGGAGGCCCGACTGCTGGTGCGCGACGCTCTCGCGCTTGATGGCCTGCCCGGCAGAGGTCACTGGTGGACGCGAGTGCCGCTGTCCAACTGCGTCAGCTACCGGCTGGCCGACGCTGAACCTGTGGAAAACTGGCAATACTGGTGCGAAACCCTGGTCGGTACGCCCAGCCTCTGGCTGGAAGATCTGAGCAACGGACGCTTCCGTGCCGCCGGCATCAGGGACAGCCGACTGGAATGGATACTGCTGGTAGAACCGAACCATGAATTGCCCGATCTGGGGTGGCTGGACGCGCAGTTCGCTCGGCAGATTGATCTGGACACCCGGCGCCAGCTACTTGAAGCCAAAGCGCCGGGCGATCAGGTTTCCGGAGCCGTTATCTGCAGCTGCTTCCAGGTACGCGAACCGGACATTATCGCAGCCATTCAGGCGGGAGCCGACTCTGCTCAGGCACTGGGAGAGCAGCTCAAGTGCGGCACCAACTGCGGCTCCTGCCTGCCCGAGCTGAAAGGACTGGTGGATACACACGCTGACAGAGTCAAAAGCGAATGATCACTGGTCTTATCCTCTCCGGTGGGCGCGGCACCCGCGTCGGCGGTGCCGACAAGGGGTTGCTGCCCTGGCAAGGTCGTCCACGCGTGGAGTATTCAATCGACGCCCTGCGCCCTTACTGTGATCAGCTCTACCTCAACTGCAGTCGTAATCCGGGCCTCTACTCACTGTATGGCCTACCGTTGCTGACCGAGCTGAAACACGATTTTCCCGGCCCCCTGACCACCCTTGCCCGGTGGCTGCCGGAACTACCCGGCGATGCCTTCCTGATCCTGCCCTGCGATACACCGGGCATCCGTCCCGAGCACATCGAGCAGTTGCTGCACGCGGGCAGACAACACCCCGAGCACTGGCTCTATCTGACCAGCGAAGGACGTAAGCACCCACTTCACTCACTCATCCCGGTTGCACGGGTGCCTCAGCTGGTGAAAGGTGTCGAATCGGGCGAATCAAGGATGATGCGGATGTTACAGCGAATGGACTCTCTGGAGGTGCCGCTGAAGGAAAATGCAGTGCTGAACATGAATACTTTCTAAGTTCTTTCTCACCTCATCCGACTTCAGCGCACCCACCCATCCAACGGATAGAAATCCAGCACCTGCCCTTCTTCTACCGTCTGGTTGGCAGGCAGTCGGGCGAAGCCATTGGCATGCAGCATGGGGGACAAGGCTCCGGAGCTCTGCTGGCTGGCCAGCCTCAGGGTGCCGTCTGCTTCACAGAACACGCGCACGTACTCTTCCCGCTTGATGCGGCGCTCGCGACTGAAGCCTGCAGCTGCCTTGACCGTGAACGGCTTGAGCGCCGTGTCGCCCTGCAACCGGTTCAGGCAGGGCCGCGCCAGCAAGGCAAAGGTGAGCAGCGCCGAGCCGGGGTTGCCGGGGAGGCCGAAGATCGGCGTACCCGCGACTACGCCAGCCGCAAAGGGCTTGCCCGGCTTGAGATTGACCTTCCATAGATTCAGGGTTCCCAGCCGTTCAATGGCGGGCCGCAGGTGGTCTTCCTCGCCAACGGAAACGCCGCCCGTGGTCAGAATGGCATCGGCCTGTGCCGCAGCCCCCAGTAATGCCTGCTCAAGGCTGCCCGGATCATCGGCCACCAGCCCAATATCCAGAACCTCCATGCCCAGTGTTTCAATCAGACCGCACAGCAGATAGCGGTTGGAGTTGTAGATCTGTCCCGGCGCCAGCGGCTGGCCCGGTGATACCAGTTCGTCCCCGGTACACAGCAGCGCGACTTTCAAGGGGCGATACACCTTGACCCGATCAATGCCGGCAGAAGCCAACACCGCCGTTGCCATCGCATCCAGACGACGTCCAGCCGGCAACAGCTGACCACCCTTGTGGATATCCTGGCCTCGACGGCGGATGTTCTGCCCCGGTACAGCACCGAGCGGCAGGCGTACTTTATGGCCCTGAACCTCGGCCAATTCCTGCATCACCACCAGATCAGCCCCCCTGGGCACTTCTGCCCCGGTGAAAATGCGTGCGACTGTACCTGGCTGCAAGGGTTCTGGTGCTCGACCTGCCGGTATGCGCTGCGAGACCGGCAGCCCGTTTTCACCGGCGGCGATCAGGTCCAGCAGGCGGACCGCATAGCCGTCCATGGCACTGTTGTCAGCCGGTGGCACATCAACTCGGCTGTGAACGGCTTCAGCCAGCACCCGGTCGCGGGCCTGCAACAGGTCGGCAGTTTCGGTAGCCGCCACAGTTTCCAGGTCTGACAGCAAGGCTTCGATCGCGGTTTCGAGAGGCAGCAGCCCCTGCTGATCACAACTCATGGCAGCGCCCTCCTCTCTTGCTGGGCGCGCATCAGCGTACCGACGAAATTACAGGGCCGATACCGGCTGTCCAACTGACCGCTGATCAGCTCCCAGCCCGTCCGGCAAGCGCCGGTGGAACCGGGGAGACAAACAATCAGGGTACCGTTGGACAGCCCGGCCAGTGCTCGGGATTGAATGGTAGAGGTGCCGATCTCCTGCCAGGAGACATGGCGGAACAGCTCGCCAAAACCGTCGATTTCCTTGTCCAGCAGAGGCAGGATCGCCTCGGGCGTCGAGTCCCGGTGTGAGAAGCCGGTACCGCCGGTCATCAGCACCACCTGTACTTCAGGGTCAGCGATCCACTGGGAAACCTGCGCCCGCAGATGGTAGATATCGTCGGCAACCAGCGCCCGATCCACCAGCCTATGGCCGGCACCTTGCAGGTTCTCAACCAGCAGATCGCCGGAGGTATCGTTCTCCGACGTGCGGGTATCGGAGACGGTCAGCACGGCGGCCGCCAGTGGCTGGAATGGGGTTTCGGTCGCGGACATGGCTGTTCTCCTCGATGCGGCCATTTGATCAGCCGCCGGTCATGTTCATGAATCGCAGAATATGTGGCTCGTCATCGAGCCGGAATTCGTGTCGCTCGGGTTTCAGTGCCATCGCCTGGACGATGTGGTGCTGAAGGGCATCAGGTGCAGTCGTGGGGTCACGCAGTACAGCTCTCAGATCGACGCTGTGTTCATGCCCCAGGCAGAGCAGCAAACGCCCTTCCGCCGTAACACGCACGCGGTTACAGTCACCGCAGAAGTTGCGGCTGTGCGGCGAGATAAAGCCGACGCGACTGTCACTGTCGGCCATGCGGTAGTAGCGTGACGGACCACCGGTGCGCTCGGTGGACGGCAGCAGCGAATAGCGCGATTCAATGCGCGCGCGCAACTGCTCACTGGAGCAATACTGTTCGGCACGATCGTGCTCACTGATCTGGCCCAGCGGCATCTCTTCGATGAAGCTGATATCCAGCCCACGCTCACGGGCAAACGCGACCAGCGCCAGCACTTCGTCGTCATTGCGACCGCGAAGAATGACGCTGTTGAGCTTGATGCGCCGGAGTCCGGCTTCGCGGGCCGCATCGATACCGCGCAGTACCTGATTCAGGTCACCGTTACGGGTCAATCGCTGGAAGCGGTCAGCCCGCAGACTGTCGAGGCTGATGTTGATGCGATCCACACCCGCATCAGCCAGAGGCCCCGCCAGTCTCTCCAGCTGTGATCCGTTGGTGGTCAGGGACAGCTCAATCGGCAGACGACCGAGCTGCTGCACCAGCGTCAACAGCCCGCGCCGAACCAGCGGCTCGCCCCCGGTCAGGCGAATGCGGCGCACCCCCAACTCGGCGAAGCTGCGCCCCACCTCGTACAGTTCCTCAATCGACAACACTTGTGAGCGCGGAAGGAAGCTCACCTTTTCGGTCATGCAATAGATACAGCGGAAATCACAGCGATCCGTCACCGACAGACGCAAATAATCAATCTGGCGACCGAAACGATCAATCAGGCCGGTTTCCGATAGTGTCTGCATGCCAACCTCTCCCGCTCCGGTTCAGCTCAACCCGACTTCAACCCGGTCGCCGTTGAAGCGCACCGGCCAGGTGGGTAACACCACCTCCGGCTGCTCCAGACAGACACCGTCGTTGAGTCTGAAATGCTGTTTGTACAAGGGCGCGGCCACCGACCACTCTCCACCCTGCTCGCACAACAGCCCCCAGGCCAGGACTTCGGCCTGGGAGAAGGGATCACGGTGGGCCAGGGCAAACAACTGCTCACGGCCGGGCTCAGGCCAGTACAGTGCAGCCGCTTGGGAGCCGATCTTGACGGCTACGCCAGACCCCGGAATCAGGTCATCACGGCCACAGAGGTCCCGCCAATTCATGTTGTTGCTCATTACGCTTCCTCCACTGCCAGTTCACGCGCCGGGATCAACTGCCCACGCTCCACTACCTGCACGATTCGTGCCCGCCCCGGTTCATCCGAGTTGACGAAGCTGCGGAAGCGCTTGCGCTTGGTCGGATCTTCCACCGCTTCCTTCCACTCACAGCGATAGCTGTCGACCACATGCTGCATGCGGGCTTCCAGCTCTGCAGCCAATCCGAGGCTGTCATCAATCACCACCTGGCGCAGGTAATCCAGCCCGCCCTCCAGATTTTCCATCCATACCGAGGTCCGCTGCAGGCGGTCAGCGGTGTAGATGTAGAACATCAGGATACGGTCGATGTAACGCACCAGGGTTTCGTCATCCAGATCAGTCGCGAACAGGTCGGCATGGCGCGGCTTCATGCCACCGTTGCCGCAGACATAGAGGTTCCAGCCGTTTTCGGTGGCGATGACACCAATATCCTTGCTCTGCGCCTCGGCACACTCGCGGGTACAGCCGGAAACGGCCATCTTGACCTTATGCGGAGCACGCAGCCCCTTGTAGCGGTTCTCGATTTCGATCGCCATGCCAACGCTGTCCTGCACGCCAAAGCGGCACCAGGTGCTGCCGACGCAGGATTTCACCGTGCGCAGGGACTTGCCGTAGGCGTGCCCGGTCTCGAAACCGGCTGCGATGAGTTCTTCCCAGATCAGCGGCAGCTCGTCCAGCGTCGCGCCAAACAGGTCGATGCGCTGACCTCCGGTGATCTTGGTGTAGAGCTGATACTTGTCACCCACTTCGCCCAGTGCAATCAGCATCTTCGGCGTGATCTCGCCACCCGGGATACGCGGTACCACCGAGTAGGTGCCGTTCTTCTGCATATTGGCCATGAAGGTGTCATTGGTATCCTGCAGGGGCAGCAAATCCGGCGTATGAACATGCTCGTTCCAGCAACTGGCGAGTATTGAAGCCACCGCCGGCTTGCAGATTTCGCATCCGCCGCCGCTACCGTGACGGCTGATCAGCTCGCCAAAGCTCTTGATCTGACCGACGCGGATCAGGTGAAACAGCTCCTGACGGGTATGACTGAAGTGGACACACAGGGAGCGGTCGACCTGTACCCCGCGTTTTTCCAGTTCCGCATCGAGCACCGTTTTGAGCATGGCTGCACAGCCGCCACAGCCCGTGGCGGCCTTGGTACTGGCCTTGAGGTCTGCGACGGAGACCGCGCCATCGTTCATCGCTTCACAGATGTCACCCTTGCTGACGTTGTGACAGGAGCAGATGGTCGCCGTCATCGGCACTTCGGCACTGCCCACGGTCGGCAGGCCGCCCTCTGAAGCAGGCAGGATCAGCGCTTCAGGGTGCTCCGGCAACGGCATGTCATTCAGCGCCAGTTGCAGCAGGGGATCGTAGTAGCTGTTGTCACCAATGAGGATTGCGCCCAGCAGATGCTTGCCATCTTCGGACACCACCAAGCGGCGATAAACACCGGTGCGTTCATCGGTATAACGATAATTCTTGCATCCCGGGGTATGACCGTGGGCATCACCGATGGAGCCTACATCCACGCCCAGCAGCTTGAGTTTGGTGGACATGTCGGCGCCCTGAAAGTGGACCTTGCCATCATCGTTCAGGTGTGACACCGCCGCTCTTGCCATGGTGTAGCCCGGTGCCACCAGCCCGAAGTGGCGGCCGTTCCAGACCGCACACTCACCGATTGCGTAGATATCAGGATGGCTGGTTCGACAGTGTTGATCCACATCGACCCCACCACGTTCTCCCAGTGCCAGGCCTGCGGCTTTTGCCAGTGCATCCTGAGGCCGGATACCCGCCGAAAACACGATCAGGTCGGTTTCGAGCGCTGTCTCGTCGGCGAAGCACATTTTCATGCGAGCGGATTCACCCGAGACAATCTCACGCGTCGCCTTATCGGTATGGACCGCCACACCCAGCGCCTCGATCTTGCGCCGCAGCATAGCGCCAGCCTCTTCATCCAGCTGGACCGGCATCAGCCGAGGCGCAAACTCGACCACATGTACGTCCAGCCCGAGACTTTTCAGCGCATTGGCCGCTTCCAGCCCCAGTAACCCTCCGCCAATCACCACGCCGGTGTGAACACCATCGGCACTGGCGCGAATGGCGTCCAGGTCATCGAGGGTTCGGTAAACGAGACAGTGCGGCTGATCACCCCCGGGGATCGGCGGTACGAAAGGATAGGAGCCGGTTGCCAGGACCAATTTGTCAAAGGCGTACTCGCCCAATTCTGTGGAAACCGTTTTGTCGGCCGGGTCGATGGCGGTGACTGCTTCGCCCAGACGCAGCTCGATGCCGGGTTGCTGATAAAAGCCCGGCTCACCCAGGTACAGGTGATCAGCACTCTGCTGCTCAAAGTATTCAGACAGATGTACACGGTCATAAGCCGGTTGGCGTTCAGCTCCGAAGACGGTCAGTTCATAGTCCTCTGCCGCTTCGCTGGCCAGCCACTGTTCCACAAAGTGATGACCGACCATTCCGTTGCCAATCACGATCAAGCGCTGTTTCATGGTCACCTCCGCGGTGAATTCGACGCAAAAAAAAAGCGCCCACCTCCTTGATCGCCGCGGCCTCGGCAATTGGAAGTGGACGCCATTGTCCAGTTGACTAACAGGCACCCTGAATGGGGCCTTGTTGTTCTTGTTAGTGAGTCTTTTGCATCTGCTGTGCCAAGTTTACAAACTTACGTATTTCAACGAGATAACAGACCCCGGCACATGGATGTGCGCACCAGCAGGGTGCATATTCATCCGATCTGCTCCCTTTCAGGTCAGCCTTTGAGTTTCTCGGCAGCACCAATAACCCGGGAGGCCACATCGGCCAGTCGACAATGTCCCTCCATGGCAGAACGACGCAGTGCCGCGAAGGCATCAGCCTCGCTCAAGCCCTGATACTGCATCAGCAATCCCTTGGCGCGCTCAATCAGTTTGCGTTCGGTCAGGGCAGATCGTGCCTCTTCCAGCTGATCACTCATCTCCTGCAGATGTTCGGCCTGCTCCTGCAGCAAATCGTAAAGTGCACGCACCGATCCACTGACCGGCATTGTCGAGGACTCGTCATTTGTACTCTCCAGCAATAATGACAGTGGCGAAACGGGTCCAGACTCAGGCTCGGAGGCCTCCTGCAGTCGTGACCGGTTATCCTGCAACGCCAGACGTGCCTGCTGCAGACGCGCCTGCGCCATCGCCATCAATGCTGCCGACAGTTGCTGCTCCAACCGACGCATGTGATCAATGCGTGATGTCGCCACGGCAAACCATATTTCACTGACATCTGCCGGAATCGGGCTGGCAGGATCAAAGCCATCCACCATTCTCCGCAATCGCGCCAGCTCAGCCGTTTCCTCCGATGTCTCGATACCCGCCCAGTTCACTCGCTCCTGCTCACCGGTGAAACGAATGAAGACATCAAGGCAGCGCTGCTGAGACTCCCGCAAATGTAAGAGGCGTGCTTTCAGTTCAGGCGTGAAGCTGCCGCTGGCAAAGCCGACGGAACCCCAGGCGCGCTCCTGTCCGGTATGTTCCTTGGCTTGCAGAAAGTGAAACAATGCCACCAGTGCCCGTGAAATTTCCGCATCGGTGGCGATATCAGCCGCCTCGAATACAATCGCCAGCAACCCCGCGATCAGATCGGACCAGGCTTGGGTCGCTTCCGCAGTATCCAGCAAACATGTCCTGATGCCTCGTCTCAGCTCGGCCAAGTCATCCAGCTGCAACAGCACCCGGGCAGTACGGTGATAAAGTCGGGCGCTGCCCCAAAGGCTGGGTTCTCCCTCCTGCATTTGCCGGAGATATTCATAAAAATGCCGCTCTGCGGTATCGCTGCGTGTACGCTGCTCCTCGCGCTCCGACCCGAAACGTGCCCCCCCCGAAGCCAGATAGATGTTGGAGATCCCCCTCTCCCTCTGCAGCTCGTGCACCAGTTCACAGACCGCCGCCACCAGTTGGCAGCCATGTGCCAGCTGATCAAGAGTACGCATTTCGCTGCTTCGAGCCGCCAGAAGAAAATGTTCAATCAGGGATGCATGCGTCGGCATTGAAAACTCCGCTCACTTGGCTGAATCAAGGATGACAACTCTCTCAATGCAAGGCGCGTTCCATTCGGATCACTTTTAGGCATCAATCTTGCTTTATCCAAATGACAGTCTCTCCAGACCGGAGATTGTCTGCATAGCTCTTACATGAGGCATTGGCGCCTGCTCTCCCCACTGCGAAGTTGGGAGGCAGGCGCTTTTTTTATGAGGTTCAGACAATGATGACCCTTGAATATCTGCGTTCAGCCCTGCCGTCAGTTGGCATTTTCAATTTCTGGCCGCGCACGAGTACGCCGGTTAACCTTCGTTCTTCTCAAGGACATGTGGATCTTGTCGGCGCGGGGCCAGGTGATCCTGACCTGATCACCCGCAAGGGCTGGAAGGCACTACTGAAAGCCGATGTCATCGTCTACGACGCACTGGTCAGTGACGCATTGATGCATGAGATTCCGGGGCACATTCGCCGACTCTATGTGGGCAAACAGAAAGGTCAGCATTCAGTCAGCCAGTCCCGAATCTGCACCCTGCTGGTCGAGCTGGCACGTGAAGGTCAGCGGGTTGTCAGGTTAAAGGGTGGAGATCCTCTGGTGTTTGGCCGTCTGACCGAAGAGATGGATGCCCTCAGGGCAGCGGATATTCCGTTCAGCATCGTTCCCGGCATTACTGCGGCAGCCGGCTGCGCGGCCAGCTGTGGCATTCCCTTGACCGAGCGAGTCACCGCACCGCGCCTGCGGCTGATTACGGCGCACAGCTGTGATGACCGTCCCATTGAATGGGCCGACCTGGCCCGTCGAGACGAAACGCTGGTGTTCTATATGGGGCTTTCAATGGCGGACACCATTTCGACTCAACTGCGGCATTATGGCCTGCCGGATGACTGGCCGGTGCTGCTGGTCGAACGCGGTACCCATGCCGATCAGCGAGCACTGCGCACAACACTGGCCACAATGAGCACCACGATCGTGCAGCATGCACTGAAATCGCCCACACTGATTCTGGTCGGCAAGGTCATCGAGCACTACCGACCCGAGCAGGATCTTGCCTTGGCCGCAAAGATGTTTGCACTGCAAAGGACAGAATCAAGATAAAAATGTTTTATTCGCCTGATCCAATCCTGTCTACAGTGTCCTATATATTCCTGTAAACCCGTTGATCAGCACCCCTCAGGATTGAACATGCTTTTGTCGGTGATTTTCTCATCTCGTGCTCTGAGTGTAGTGTTGGTATGTATCTGGGCAGCCTGTATGGCTGTCGCATTCTGGTGGTTCCAGTTACGCTGGTACCAGCCACTGGAAGCCCACACCGGAGATACCCTTTTCGACGCAGGTCAACTCGCGCTGACCCTTCAAACGCCAGCGGCACCCATTGAAGTTATTCACTTTTTCGACAACACCTGCCCCTGTACCCGTTTCAACACGCCTCATGTCCGTCAGCTTATGTCACGTTATGCCACCTCCGAGGTGCACTTTCGTATTCTGGTTCCCGACAACTCACAGCAGACGGATGCAAGAGCGCAGTTTCCCGGCGCAGAAGTCCGTGTTGCCTCAGCCGCCAATTATCCACCAGCCAGTCCGGCTGCCCTGATCATGACGAGTCAACATGGCGCCCAGTACCTGGGCCCCTGGAGCCCGGGGGCGGTGTGCAGCACCAAGAGTGGCGACTATGTCGCTCAGGTGCTGGATCAACTGCTGACGGGGGAACAGCGCCAACAAACTTTTCAAGTCGCTCGAGGTTGCCTGTGCCGCTGGTCAGTCAACCCGTCGACAGCATCGGATGGAGTGTCGACATGACAGCTCAAACACAACATTTTTCCATGCACTCCCTGTACCAGCAGGGAGACCGCTTGATGACCGGGGTTCAATGGATACTGTTGGTCGCCAGTCTGGGACTGGCCAACTGGTATCAAACCTGGACCGAAGCGCTTGTCATCGGGCTGCCCACCACGTTGCTCTGCACCCTGTTGATGAAAATGCAGCCGGGCAGCCGCCTCACCCGTGTCACTCAGGGCCTAGCTTTCATGGTCTACTCTGCTTTGCTGATTCATCAAAGCCACGGCATGCTGGAGTTCCATTTTGCCATCTTCGTATTGCTGGCCTTTTTGCTTTATTACCGCGACTGGTTACCCATTCTCGGTGCGGCTGGTGTTATCGCTGTCCACCATGCCCTGTTCAACTACCTGCAGGAACAAGGCTCAGGCGTCTATGTGTTTGAGCAGCGGACGGGTTTAAGTATTGTCCTGTTGCATGCAGCCTTCGTGATCTTCGAAACCGCGCTTCTGATCTATATGGCGCGCTTGCTCCAACATGATGGAGTTCAAGCCGAAAAGATGGCGCAACTGGTGTCGCACATGACGATTCAGGATGGTTTCATCGACTTGCGGACGGATATCCGGGAAACGGACTCTCAGATGGAGAGCGAACTGCGAAACTACATCTTCATGATTCGCCAGGCCATTAACCAGACCCAGTCAGGCAGCCAGGAGCTGGAAAGTCGATTGACTAACGCTGCCCAGCGCATTCGTGCAGCCAGCGATCAGTCACGTCAACAGTTTGCTCAAACCGAGCATCTGGCTTCAGCCATGAATGAATTGGCGGGTTCCTTCCGTGAAGTCAGCATGAATGCCCAGCATACGGCCGATACCACCCGAAATGCCGGTCATCAGGCACAAGAGGGCCGACAGACACTGGATCTGGCGCGGAGTGCAATCAATGCACTGGCCTCAGAAATAAGTACAACAGCCAAGCTGATGCATACGCTTGAAGAGGAAAGTCGTGAGATCGGAGAAGTTACCGAGTTGATCAGTAATATCGCCGACCAGACCAACCTGCTGGCTCTTAACGCGGCAATTGAAGCCGCCCGAGCCGGTGAGGCTGGTCGCGGGTTTGCCGTGGTTGCTGACGAAGTCCGCCAGTTGGCACAGAACACTTCGGCTTGCACCCAGCGTATCCAGTCCAATGCAGCTAAATTGAGCAGCAGCACCCATCAAGCCAGTGCCGCTATGCGAAACTGCATTGAAAGGGCAACGGAGGGAGTCCGCAACATGGATGCCGCATCCGAGGTACTGATGGCGATCACCGATGCTGTTGTTCTGATCAATGACATGAATACCCAGATTGCGTCCGCCGTTGAAGAGCAGTCAGCGGTCGCCGAGGAGGTCAGCCAGGGTGTCTTCCAGATCAATCGCCTCTCCGGCGATATGGATCAGATGGTGGCTGAAAATGCCCTCACGTCTGAACAACTGGCCCACCTTAGCGCTCAGCTTTCATCACAGGTAGAACGTTTCAGAACCTGACGCCCGGCAGTCTGACACACTTTTTCCGGCCGCCAATCACGGATTGGCGTGCCGGTGCTCATTCGCGACATGGCAAGCCCACCTCCCACAATCCCTCGCTGCTTGCAGCCCCTCCTTCGAAAGTCGACATCCGCGCAACAACAAGGGTACCAAAGCAGGAGCCACCGGCCCCTCCCGCACTGATAGTCTGAACCTTCTCAGCAAACCAGATTGGCTTTACGACCATGTTGCCCAAGAAATGTCATGTCATGCTGGCGTGGCTGTTATGCCTGTCAGGACTGCTCTCGACTCCTGTCATGGCACATGGCGTCGATGGTGCCGATGCCGCGTTCATGCAGCAATCCGATTCGGGAGCCTTAAGCGTTTGGATCTATCTGGGTGCCAAGCATATGGTGACCGGATATGATCACCTGCTGTTCCTGCTTGGCGTGATTTTCTTTCTCTATCGTCTGACCGACGTGGCCCTCTATGTCAGCCTCTTTGCACTGGGCCACAGTCTGACCCTGTTGGCGGGTGTGCTCGGTGATATTCGGATCAATCCTTTTCTGATTGATGCCATTATTGGCCTCTCCATCGTCTACAAGGCACTGGATAATCTGGGCGCGTTCCAGCGCTGGTTTGGCGTCCGCCCGGATACTCGTCTGGCCGTTCTGGTGTTTGGCCTCTGTCACGGCTTCGGCCTTGCCACCAAACTGCAGGACTTTTCGTTGCCAGAGGACGGCCTGGTCAGCAAGATTCTGGCGTTCAATGTGGGCGTTGAACTCGGACAGCTCTGCGCACTGGGCCTGATGCTGGCCTTGCTGAACATCTGGCGTGGGCGTGGTTTCTCATCACGACAGGCGATTACAGGCAACGCTTTACTGATGATATTCGGCTTTCTGCTGACCGGCTATCAGCTCTCAGGCTACATGCTGCTGCCCTGAGCGAGGAGGATTAATGCACACCCCACCTGACGTTATGCACATGAGCAACAAGGGATTGCTGAAGACGACCCTGTTGACCCTGACGATCGCACTGGTATTGCTGATCACACTGGTGCTGCCGGCGGAATTCGGCATCGACCCTTTGGGTAGCGGCCGCCTGCTCGGCCTCGACCGCCTGCAAGCGCAAGCGTCCGAGCCGGCTCCCGCCAACCGACTCTGGACGGGTGAAGGCCCATTCAAGTCCGATACGCTGACGCTGACTCTGTTGCCGGGTCAGGGCGCCGAACTCAAGGCGGTGATGGAAGCCCATGCCCCGATCAGTTTTCACTGGACCAGCGAAGGAGGCCCGGTTCATGTGGATATGCACGGCGAAGCCGAGAATGCTGCACCAGGAGAGTACACCAGCTACTGGCTGGATGATGCCCTGACATCAGCCAGCGGCAGTCTAAGAGCCCCGTTCAAGGGTACTCACGGCTGGTATTGGGAAAACCGCGGTAGCCAGGCGGTGACCATCAGACTGAACACCGCCGGCTTCTACCGCACCCTTTACATGCCCTGATCAGTACTGCTGGTCCTGCTGCTCAATGGTCGCGTAGATCTCATAGCCACCATCCTTCTTCATCAGCAGAACCTGATAGGGCTGGAAACGATCATCCACCTCCATACCCGGGCTTCCCATCGGCATGCCCGGTGCAGTCAGGCCCAGCGCGCCCTCGGGCGGGCTGGCCAGGAACTGTTTAACCAGTTTCGCCGGCACATGACCTTCAAACAGGTAGCCCGACTCTGAAACCGCGGTATGACAGGAATGAAAGCGCCCCTGAATGCCCATATCCAGTTTCATCTGGGTCAGGTTCTGTGGGTGAAAGGTTTTGGTCTCGAAGCCGTTCTTTTCGGCATGTTCAATCCAGTCACCACAGCAACCGCAGGTCGGACTTTTGTAGACGTTCAAGTGCTCGGACTTGGCCGCCTGCAGCATGACACTGACCGGCTTTTCCGGGGATGCGGCTTCTGCCGCCAGCGCATGACTTCCTCCCAGCAGCATCAGGCCGGAAAGAGCGGATACGAGGATATTCTTGTGCAGTGCAGACATGGTGTGTCTCCCATCATTCGGCGCTCATGTACAGGTATAGCGCCGCAAACAACGTAAATAAAAGATTCAATCAGGCAGCCGGGAGCAGCCTCGGCGGCTGATAAGGAGGCTCTGGAGGCTGATCGGTCAAACGCTGTTCAGCGGGAGGCGGCATGGCACGGACCAGCGCCAGCGAAAGTTGTATCGGGAGTGTCCCTGCCCAGGCTGAGCCCTGAGCACACTTGATCACACAGTCATTGAGCGTATCGGTACAACACTCCTCTGCCATGGCAGTATGACAGTCAGAAACGGTACCGGACTGGCAGTGTTCTACCGAAGACGAATGTGTGATCTTCAAGGCAGAGGCATGCGTCAGGGTCGATAACTGGCCCACCAGCAGCAACAGACTCAGCAGCAAGAGCGGCAAAGCCTGATACACTTTAGACTGTCTGTGGACTAGGCTCGGTAACGACACGGGCACTCACAATGACGTTGGATGAGAAACGAAAACTAACGGTCGTGCAGCCGTTTTACAAGCAGCATCAACGAACATTATGAACCCAGAAGGCGAATATGGTTCCTGATCAAGCGCAACATAAAGACTTGCCCGAAGACTTCAACATGGACTTCAGCCAACGGCTGGTGATCGATACGCGACAGCTTGAATGGCTGCCCAGTCCTGCCCCCGGTGTCCGCCGCAAACCGCTGGAAAGGCAGCAGAGAGAGTCCGGGCACACCACCAGTATCGTCGAATATGCGGCTGGTACGGCCTTTTCCAGCCACCCACATCCGAAGGGTGAAGAAATATTCGTACTGGAAGGCGTCTTCTCAGACGAAAGCGGCGACTACCCTGCCGGCAGCTATATCCGTAACCCTCCCGGTAGCCAGCATGCGCCTTTCAGCCGAGAGGGCTGCGTGATTTTCGTCAAACTGAACCAGTTTGCAGCGGACGACCTGCACAGCGTGAGTATAGACACAGGCACACAACCCTGGCTGGAGGGCATCGGCGGCCTTGAGGTGATGCCGCTGCACGATTTCGAAGGTGAGCACACTGCACTGGTCAAATGGCCGGCGGGCGAACGTTTTCAACCGCACCGTCACTTTGGTGGAGAAGAGATACTGGTGCTGTCCGGTGAATTCAGGGATGAGCACGGCTGTTACTCGGCCGGCACCTGGCTGCGCAGCCCGCACCTGAGTGAGCATTGCCCTCATGTCGAGGAAGACACCATTATCCTGGTTAAAACCGGCCACTTGCCAATCCATGCATGAGCCGTGTGACCTGTAAAGGTGAAACATCCTGACGAGGCCTGCACAGCTGGATTCGGCCTAAACTACATACGGGCAAGCTGATGGGCAAAGGAACACTTTTCTATCTGATCGGGGCCTCGGGATCCGGCAAGGACTCTCTCCTCGAAGGCTGCCGGCGGCAACTGCCACCCGACGTGCGGTGCTGCATTGCCCATCGCTATATCACCCGTGCCGCTAACGTTGGGGGTGAGAACCACATCCACTTGAGCGAAGCGGAGTTTCACCTGCGTGAAGAACTTGGCCTGTTCGCCATGTGTTGGTACTCACACGGCTACCATTACGGTATCGGCAACGAGATCGATACCTGGCTGAATTCAGGTGTTCACGTACTCGTAAATGGCTCGCGCGAATACCTGCCAAAAGCGATGACGTTGTATGAAGAACTGGTCCCCGTGCTGATCCATGTGCCCACGGACAAGCTACGTCAGCGACTGATCAAACGTGGGCGGGAAACCGCCGAAGAAATCGAATGCCGACTGGCGCGGCATGCACAGATGGTGGCCACACTGCCGGAGCACACCCTGCATGTCAGTAACGAGGGTAATCTGCAGCAGGGGATTGATGCACTGCTCAGCATTGTGATGGCCAACAGTCTGCAGAAGACCGGGGCTCGTTGAAGCCCGGAACACACTGCATCAAACCCCGTTGTTCCTTTCCACGCTGTGGATAAACATCCAGCTGACGCAGTAGCAAGCCTCTAATGAAATGAACGTGCTGACCCTGGATGTTCGGCAGCCACCCGTTTCAACAACCGTATCTTGTCGGCGGCCAGGTCCTGATCAACCCTGATCGGCAGATCCGTTACCCTGCGCCCATAATTCACCAGCCCTGATGTACTGATCAAGCGATCCACATGTTCGCGCTTGTGATGATCACTGCGGCGATCATAAATCGACTGTCGACGCTCGCGTCCAGGAAACTGGGAGAATTGATAGTGCTTCCACCACTCCTCGGCTTCCTGAAGGGTTGCCATGGCAGGACTCACTTGTCGCTCACCGTAATCGGACCAGTAATAGCAGATCCTGCCATCAACAAAGTCCTTGAAGAGCCTGATGGGCATGAGTACTCCCGAAGTCAGTGTCACGCCGTCAGAAAGATCCCTACCCGGCATTGATATCTGCCCTTTCCGCTCTTGCAGCTTGTCCACCCGGCGCAGGTGCAGCCAAGAGCTCGGAGCCTTCGTCTATACGATCGGCTCCATATGAAATACCTAGTCCAAAATCCCGATTTCGGCAAACTTTGGAGTAATGATCAGCACCCGCGGATGTCAGGTCGTCTACATATCCGCGCCCGTGCAAGTGCCCTTAAGACAGGCGGGACTCCAACCAGCGCGCCATGCACAGCAAACGGTCATCTTCCCGCGACTTGCCAACCAGCTGGATGCCCAAGGGCAGCTGCTGAGCATCCTCCAGACCCGGCAGCGTCACCACGGGCAACCCCATGACCTGCCAGGGACGACTCATGTGAGGCGCTCCGGTCTTGTCGCGCCCTTCCGGCGCGACGCCGGGTGCGGCGGGGGCCAGAATGGCGTCCACATCACTGTAACGCTCAAACAGCTGCTGACGGATCAACTCTGCGGCCTGCAACGAGGCCAGATAATCGTCACGCGAAGTCGCCAAGCCTGTTTCGATCAGCTCTTTCAGAGGCGCGCTGAGCTGTTCCGGGAAACCGGATTCATAAGCCAGATTGCGGCTGGCTTCGTATGCCATCACACAGCCGTGATGCGCAACCAGTTCACTCAGCCAGTTCCCCAGATCCGGCTCGATCACCTCAACACCTTCAGCCACCAGCTTCGATTCCACCTGACGGATGGCAGCCACCATGTCCGCACTGGTTTCGCCAATGGCTTCACCGGTGCACAGAAGCACCTTGGCCGGTTTCAGAGCCTCGCTGGAGTCGAACGGATTCTGTCGGCGCAGCAGGACTCCGCGCAGCAGCTCGATATCTTCAACCTTGCGACTGAACAGGCCCAACGAGTCCAGTGACTGGCCGAGGGGCTGAATGCCGCGCAGCGAAAACTCGCCGCGAGAGCCCACATACCCTACCGAACCGCAGTAGGCCGCCGGACGAATTACCGAAGCCGCCGTCTGCGACCCCAGGGCAACCGGCACCATATGGTCAGCCACCGCTGCCGCCGAACCACTGGATGAGCCACCTGGCGTACGCGTCAGATCACGAGGGTTAGCGGTTTTGCCGGGACGGAAATAGGCAAACTCGGTGGTGACGGTTTTACCCAGCACCAGTGCACCGGCGTCACGCAACAGGGTCACACAGCTGGCATCATCCACCGGCTGACGCCCCCTGTGGATAGACGAGCCCATTTCAGTGGGCATATCCGCCGTATCGATGATGTCCTTGATTCCGACCGGCAAGCCTTTCAGCGGACTCTGCTCAAAGAATTCGCGGTTGCCACGATACTGCTCAAGGTATGCCTCTCGACTTAGACGACACTGCCAGGCCCCGACCTCGTCCTCCCGGCTTTCGATCCGGTCGAAGCAATCCGCAATGAAGTCTTCTGCACTGAACAATCCGTCCTGTACCGCTGACAGTACCTGTTTCAGGCCCATTTTGTTCTTGTTTTCATTTGCGTTCATAACTGCCTCACACCCGATTCGATCGATAAAACACGTCCTGACAAGCCAAACATATTAGTTGAATATTCAACTAATTCACAGACTCGACACGGGCAGCAGGCGGGATCTCCAGATTCAGGATATGGCAAGATGAGCATCGGAATGACACGGGCATTCGCGCAGCGGCAGTATCCGGCCATGATCAGCAAAAGCGGACTATACCCCTGTTTTACAAGTGGTTTTACGGCAGAAATTTAGGACTTTTTCCCATAGGCACCCCGCAGGCACATCTGAGACACTGGCTTCAGGGTATCTCCAGCGAGCCCTCCGAGCGCTCTGTACAACCCGTGCAGAGCGCTCTTTTTTCCATCCAGTTACCCTGCTTCACTCACTGAAATGGCGGTCATACAACATGCGCCTGTTTTCCGCCTCAGCAACATCCAGCAACTGAAACTCGACACTATCTCCGGGCTTACGCTGGGCAAGCCTGGCCAGGTCCAGTGAGAAAACACAGCCGATCTTGGGATAGCCTCCAATAGTCTGTCGGTCCCGCATCAGCACAATGGGCTGCCCATCCTGAGGAATCTGCACGGCCCCAAGGGCGATGCCTTCGGAAATAATCCCGCTTTGCTCACTGATGACCGGCTCTCCCTTGAGCCGATAGCCCATGCGGTCAATATTGGAGGTCACCGTGTAGGGGCTGGTAAAGAACTTCATCCGCTGGGCCGCGGAAAAGGATTCATACTGATAGCCCGGTATCAGCCCCATCTTCAGTGGTTCGGCATAATCGGGGATTGCCCAGTCCGGCATGGTACGTGGCTCAACGACACCCCCTTCCACCGGAAGCAGATGATCATCCTTGCGCAAGGGTTGGCCACTGCCGTCCAACCCGCCAAGTTTTTCACGGATAACCGTTGCGACGCTGCCCAAGCGGGCAACGGCCTGAACCCCGCCCGGGAAGGCCAGATACGCGCGCAGACCACTGACCGGCGAGCCGAACGTCAGGCGATCACCGGCCTGCACCTGACGCGTCTGCCATGGCGGCAGGGGGTCACCGTTCAACCTGGCGTCCAGATCGGCGCCCGCCAGCGCGAACGTCATGTCACTGAGCGCTTCCAGCACCAGCATCCCGTAGGTAATTTCCACCGCTGCAGCCCCTCTCGGGTTGCCCAGCAGCCAGTTGGCCCAGTCAAAGGCATGCTCATCCATAGGACCACCGGTGGTAACCCCAAGGTGCTGGTAACCCGATCGTCCCCCGTCCTGAACCAGTGCCAGCATTCCGGGATCAATCACTTTAAAGCTCATCCAGGCGGCCTCCCATGCTGATGAACGTATCCCGGTCAACCGGTTCAAAACGCACCCGGTCTCCCACGTTCACCCGTGTCAGGGTCTCGCTGTCCCAGTCGATCATCTCCAGCGGCGTTCTGCCGATAATCTGCCAGCCTCCCGGAGTCTGGGATGGATAAATCGCCGTTTGGTTGTCCGCTATCCCGAGACTGCCGGCCGGAACCTTGAGCCTTGGCGTTGATTTCCTCGCAATTCGCAGCGGCTCCGGGGTGTTACCCAGATAGGCAAAGCCGGGGCTGAAGCCGATGGCATACACACGGTAAATCTGCTCGGAGTGCAGTCGAACCACCTCCTCCGGAGTCAGCTGACACTCACGGGCGATATGCTCCATGTCCAAAGCGGCTTCCGGACCGTAATAGACCGGCAGCACCACCTCTCTGGCCGTCATGGTCTGCTCAGACAACGCTTCAGACTGATCGATGGCCGCTTTCAGTCTGGACTCGATGGCAAAGCGGTCGGCCTGTTGCAGGTCGAAACTGACCAGCACGCTGGTATAGGACGGGATGATATCCACCAGGCAGTGCCCCAGAGATGCACGGATACTCTGTGTCAGCCGGGCCACGTGCGCCGCCACCGTTTCACTGATCTCATCCCCCGGATAGAGAATCCAGGTATTCTCGTTGACAGGGTGCATCCGGATCATGGGCTCACCACTTCGCGGATATGACGCGCCGCAGCGACTGCATGTTCGCTGTCGCCATGGATGCAGATGGTGTCGGCACTGATGGGAATTCGGTGACCACTCAGGGTGGTGACCGTCCCCTCCTCCAGGATCTGGAGGACCTGGGCTTCTATCGCCTCGGTCGTGGTGTGCACCGCACCGGGGAGACTGCGATGAGCCAGACGACCATGATCGTCATAGGCGCGGTCGGAGAAGGCCTCAAACCAGACTTCGATACCGTGTCGATCGGCCAATCGACGCACCGAATCCGACTCCGGTGTCGCCATGACAACCAGCGGACAGTCCCCGGAGTAGTCAGCGACAGCCCGCATCAAGGCACTCAAGGTAGCTTCGTCAACCATCATCCGGTTGTAGAGCGCGCCATGGGGTTTGACGTATCGGATCCGGGTACCGTTAACCCGACAGATTCCGTCCAGAGCTGCCAGCTGATAGACCGTCATCAGGCGCAGCTCGTCGGCGCTCAGTACCATCTCCCGTCGCCCGAATCCCAGCAGATCAGGATATCCCGGATGCGCGCCGACCATCACGTCGGATTGCTGCGCCAGCTGGACCGTGTAGTCCATGGTTTGGGGATCTGACGCATGATAGCCGCAGGCGATATTTGCCATATCGATATAAGGCATTACATCCGCATCCATGCCTTTGCTCCATGAGCCGAAACTCTCACCCATGTCACAATTGAGTTTCATCGGTCATCTCCAGGTATAGAAAGCCCTGCAGCCTGTTGGGCCGCATTCATGCAGTACTCTCGGATTGAAGTTGGTCGGCCGGGGTCTTTGCCCCGGCACCCTGCCGTTGGTTAACGCTGAGTCATGGTGGTTGGCAGATAGGTCACGATTTCCGGGAACCAGTAGATCAGGATGATCGCCAGCAGAATCAACAGGAAGAAAGGCAGAGCTGCTTTGGCCACGTACAGGATGTTCTTGCCGGTGAGCGCCTGAATCACGAACAGGTTGAACCCGACAGGTGGCGTAATCTGCGACATTTCCACCACCAGCACGATATAGATACCGAACCAGAGCAGATCGATTCCCGCCTGCTGTACCATCGGCAGCACTACGGCGACGGTCAATACCACCACGGAAATACCGTCCAGGAAGCAGCCGAGGATCACAAACAACACGGTCAGGTAGATCAGCAGTTCAAACGGAGACAGTCCCAGTGTGCCGATCCACTCCGTCAGAGCTCTGGGAATCCCCAGAAAACCCATGGCCAGCGTCAGAAAATGCGCACCCACCAGAATCAGGCCGATCATGCAGGAACTTTTCACGGCCCCAAGCAGACTGTCCTTGAAGCTATCCAGACTCAGTGAGCCGGTCACTGCTGCAAGCAACAGAGCGCCAAAAACCCCCAGTGCGGCCGCTTCGGTTGGTGTCGTAAAGCCACCGTAAATGGAGCCCAGCACAAAGCCGATCAATCCCATGATGGGCAGCAGTTTTCTCAGCGCAGCAATCTTGGCGGCCAGTGAAATCTGCTCCTTGCTCTGCTTGGGCAGTTCATCCTTGTGCAGGGTTGCCCAAACCATGGTGTAACCCATGAAGAGAACTACCAGCAGCAGTCCCGGCAGCGCACCCGCAATGAACAGGCGGCCGATGGAAACTTCCGCCGCGACGCCATACACGATCAGGATGATCGATGGTGGAATCAAAAGTCCCAGAGTCCCTGAACCGGCAAGGGTCCCTACCGCCATACGGTCGCTGTACCCCTGAGCCTTAAGCTCCGGCAGGGTCATGCGGCCGATGGTCGCGGCGGTGGCCGCCGAGGAGCCGGATACCGCGGCGAAAATGCCACAGCTGAGCACATTCACATGCAGTAACTTGCCGGGCAGACCGCCCAGCCAGGGCGCAAGGCCCTCAAACAGATCGGAAGACAGGCGCGTTCTGAACAGTACTTCTCCCATCCAGATAAACATCGGCAGGGCCGTCAGCGACCAGGCTGTGCTGGCGCCCCAGCTGGAGGTACCGAACAACAAGCCGATCTGCTCGTTACCGGAGAGCAACAGGCCCAGCGCAGCAACGCCAACCAGCGCCAGGGAAACCCAGATCCCCACTGCCAGCATCAGCAACATGCTGATGGCAAGAATAATGGACAGCGTCATCGGCTCCATCAGGCTTCCTCCAGATTGACTTCACTTTCAGCGCCGACATAGTTCGGCAGCCCACCGCGCAGGACATCCACAAGGGCATCCAGCACGGCCAGAGTCAGCGCTGAAGCCCCCAGCCCCAAAGGCACCTGAGGAGCCCAGAGCGGCATGGCGATATAGCCATGCGTCATTTCTTCAAATACATAGGACTCCCACACCATGAACCAGCAATACCAGGCCATGAACCCACTGAGCACAAGTCCGAAGAGCAGGACCGCAAACTCCTGTGCCCGCCGCCATTTAAGCGGCAAACGCTGAATCGCGAGCGTGACCCGGATATGGCCGGCTTCTCGAAAGGTATAGGCGAGGCCGAAAAAGATTGAAGCTGCCAGGGAGTAACCGGCGAAGTCTTCGGCCGAAGGAATAATGAATCCGAAAAAGCGACCCACGATCTGCGCCAGTATCAGTAGCATGATGGCGACGATACAGGCTCCAGACAGATAACCGGATGCCAGATAGAGTTTGTCTTTTAATGCTGACATGGATATAGCCCCATCCATTGGCCCCCGAAAGGTTTCGGGGGCCAAGTGAGTTTACTGCTGGTATTGCTTGAGGATTTTGCCAACCTCTACAGGCGCTTCAGCTTCCCACTCCTTGATCATGACCTGGCCGATCTTTTCCAGTTCGGCCATCAGCTCTGCTGAGGGTTCGCTCACCACAATGCCATTGGCTGCCAGCGTTTCGGTATCCTGCTTGGCAGTCTCACGAACACCCGCCCAGCCCTTGGCTTCCGCAGCCGCGGCGGCCGCCAGAATGACCTCTTGTGTTTCCTTGTCGAGGCGACGGAACGCACGCTTGTTCACTACCACGATGTTTTTCGGAATCCACGCCTTGATGTCAGTGTAGTGTGTCACATAGTCCCAGGCCTGACCGTTGGCACCGGTGGACGGAGACGTGATCATGGCATCGATGATGCCGGTGCTGAACGCCTGCGGAATTTCCGGCACCTGCACGGTCGTCGGTGAGGTGTTCATCAAGTCAGCCAGACGAGAAGTCGACGGGCTGTACGCACGCATCTTGGTGCCTTTCAGGTCTTCGAGGGTATTCACCGGGAACTTGGTATACAGACTCTGTGCCGGCCAGGGCACGGTGTACAGAAGCTGCATCCCTTCCTTGTCGAGCAGTTTTTCGATCTCGGGCTTGGCGGCTTCCCACAACTTTTTGGAATCATCAAAGTTGGTGGCCAGGAACGGGATATTGTCATGCTTGAAAACCGGGTGGGTATTGCCCATAACGCCGATGAAAACTTCACCCAGCTGCACCTGTCCCGTCTTCACCGCGCGGGGGATTTCGGGGTGCTTGATCAGGGAAGCTCCCGAATGCACCGTAATATCAATCTGGCCGCCACTCTTTTCGCGGATTTCATCCGCAAACTCGTAGGCTATTTTGGTGGGCAGGTTGGCGTCGCCGTAGGGAGTGGGCATATGCCAGGTGTCAGCGTGAGCGGTGGCAGTCATGGCACCCGAGAGGGCAATGATACCGGCAATTTTTTTCAACATGAATGAGTCTCCACTTGTTGTTGTTTGAGCCTAGAGAACGGCCAGCTCATCGTTGAGCCTGTCGGTCACCAGCATTTTGCCGGGGACGTGGGTAATGCAAACCGGGGGTTTGGCATTACGGATTGCAACCTGCGGCGTGACACCGCAAGCCCAAAAAACAGGAATTTCGTCGTCATGCACCGGCACACTGTCACCAAAGTGAGGTGCCTGCAGGTCATCGATGCCGATCAGATCCGGGCGCCCGATGTGAACGGGCGCACCGTGCGCCTTGGGCAAACGGGTCGTGACCTGAATGGCACGAATGGCATCAGCCGGTGAAAACGGCCGCATGGTCACGACAGTGTTGCCATGAAAACGTGCGCTGGGCGTCGTCGGCATGCTGGTTTCGAACATGGACACGTTGCGGCCGAGATCGATGTTGCGCACCGCCAAGCCGGCCCGCTGCAAGGCCTCTTCAAAGGAAAAGGAACAACCCAGTACAAAGGTCACCATCTGGTCGTTCCACAGATCGGAAATGTCCGTGAGCGTCTGCGTCAGCTCACCCTCAATGAACAGGTTGTATTCAGGCACATCACTGCGGATATCGATACCATCGCCCAATTCGGGCAACAATGGCTCGCCCGGACGGGACACCGCAATCAGAGGACAGGAAACCGGGTTGAGCTGGCAGAAATAGAGAAAATCCTGAGCCCAGTCAGACGGCAAGATAACGATATTGCCCTGGATAAGCCCGGGGGCGAGACCACTGGTGCTGCCGGTAAATTCACCTGCACGGATCTGTTGCCTGAGCGTCTGAGCCGTCTCGAGCAGCCCCTGTTTGTAGGAAGAAACCGCCTGCCTGGTCATGTTAAGCCTCTAATTTTGTATCTACTGATTACCTCATTACAGACTAATCCAGAGATGAAAAAAGTCTAATTATGATTTTTTCTATTTAATGATAAATAAAATTTATACACCTTCACTGGCATATGCCTCTGATACGGCAACGGCCAACTCTGCTGCACGCTCGGCAATCGGGTTATAGGGCACAGCGGAGTAGGAAGCGGTAAATTGCAGCTCAGACGGCGTCCAGGTGACGAACAACCGGTTAATGATGCCCTTCTCCAGCTCATCGGTGATCATTCTGTACGGCAGCGTTGAAATGCCGACGCCATCGACCGTCAACCGGTAGCAGGCCGCCAGAGAGCTTGACGACATGAAACGCACCGGCGCGCCGTCAATGGCTCTGAAGCGCTGACTGATTTCCGCGAACGGCTTGGTGTTGCGTGCATAGGTGATGATCGGCCATTGAGCCAACTCTTCGAGGTACAGCAAACGATCAGGCAACCCCAGTGATGGGCTGGCGATCCAGGCCAACGGAAAACTGCACAGCGACAGGTTGGCGATACTGGGGTCTGAAATCGGTCCCATAAGAAAGGCGAGATCCACGGAGCGGTCCAGCAGACCGGCACGCAGATTACTGGTCACATCCACCGTCATCTCGACTTCAAGGTGAGGCATTTCGTTGTTCAGGCGACGCAGAAATTCAGGCAACCAGGTGTGTACAATGGTTTCCGAAACCCCCAGCCTGAGCAGCCCTGACACCCCCTGCACATTGTTGGCACGCTTCCTGAGCTGCTCCTGCATATAGATGATTTTTTCGGCATATGGCAGCAGTTCCTTGCCCTTTGAGGTCAGGGTGACCGGTCCCGGCCCCATTTCCCTTTCGAACAGCTTTACACCCAGCTCCTCTTCCAGCGTCGAAATACGGCTGGATATCGCTGGCTGCGTCGTATGCTGTCGTTCTGCCGCCTTGCGGAAGCTGCCCAGGGTTGCTACCCAAACAAAGGTTTCCAGTCGTTTAAAATTCACATTCCGTTTCCATGAAAAAAGCGGCTAATCCTTGGGCACATTACCAAAGATCTGGGCCTGGCGATTATTCGTCTCCTTCTAAACGGCGCTGACTGCTTTTTCAAGCTGGTCAATTCACCAGACGTGTCTCTTTTAATACCTGACAGATAGCCCCGCCACCATGCCGGAATGCATCTCGGCCTGCATTGGCCGGATCGAAACCCTGCCAAAGAACATCATTCACTGTCAGTAAAAGACTAGTCCATACACCGAAATTTCACCCCCAGGGGTGAAGAAAGGCATGTGAGGCTGGGGCATGCTTGCGGGCATCAATTGACCCCCAAGACTCAAGAGCTATTTATGAATCAGACTTCTCGGCATTTTTTTCCTGTAGAAGCCAACGGCTTCAGACTGTGTTTGCTGGCCTCTGCGGTTATGCTGGCTTCGGCTTCGATGAAACTGGAGGCCGCGACAGGTTTTACCTGTGGCACGGAAACTCCAACCGGCAGTGGTGATTACATTCTGGATCAGGCGCACAGCGGCGCAATCGGAACCTGCATGGTGAACACGGATGGCGATACCATCACACTCACAAGCAACGGTGAAATGACCAATGCAGGTGGCATGGCCATGCGTATTGATGCCGATAACGTTTCCATCGACAACAGCGGAACAATATCGTCGACGTCTGCAAACTTCAGTGCTCGAGGCCTGTACGCAAACGGTGCCAGCAACCTGACCATCAATAATAATGCTGGCGCCCTGATCAACAGCGATTACGGTACAGCGCTGGAAATCACTCAGTCCACAGGAAATCCCGGATCCGCGTCCGTTAACAACAGTGGCACTATTGACGGCCGTAACGGCATCTACACAATCGGTGCTAATGATGGATCATCAAATATCGATTTTTCGTTAAATAACTCGGGGACTCTTCAAGCGTCGCCCTCTCCATCATTGCCAGCCGCTTCTGGGAAAGCGTTATATCTGTCCTATACAGATGCTTCATCGATCGTTAACTCCGGTGATATCACCAGCCAGGATTCGGAAAGCACCCTTGAGGTTACTTTCAGCTCCTCAGTGGATAATCTGGAGAACTCAGGAACCATCAGCAATACCAATAATGGCCGGGCCATATTTGTCACCCAGTATGGCGTTAATGGCAGCTCATCCGTCAACACCCTGCTGAATGATGGTGTCATCAGCAACCACTCATACAACAATCCTACCGTTCATTTTGTGGGATCCACCCTGGGTTCGATGACCAACAACGATACTATCCGAAATACCGGTGGCGGCACGGCACTGTTCTTTGCACCTCAACTTTTTTCCGGCTCCGGTACCGTTATTACCAACAATGGAACGATTGAGACCACTGGTAATACGGCCGTATTCATTAGCACCGCAGCGGATCTGAGCAACTTCATCAACTCGGGCACAATCACGGGTGACTTCACCGCAAATGCCACCAATGACTTGAGGCTGCTGACGATCGCAGGTAACAACTCCGCCGTGTTCAATGGCCATGTTGATGTTGCCGGTGCCGATGTTGTCTTCGACAACGGAGCTGTATTTACGCCCCTGAGATATCAAAGCTTTCTGGCAGACAACTTTAATCTTTCCGGCGGCACCCTGGTACTGAATCCTGATGCCGCCGATAGAACCGCCGGATCAAATCTGAGTGTCGCTACGCCAACGATTACCGGCGACTTCAGTGGATCACAGGGAACGTTGCAGGTGGTGGTGATCAATGACACGTCCTACGGTCAACTGGCTGTTACAGGTGACGTGGATCTGGATCAGACAACCATGCATGTTGATGTCCGGCAAAACGGTCTGATCGTTGTTGGTTCAACCCTTGATAATGTCATCACGGCCACCGGCAACATCAATTACGGCTCCTTCAATATTACCGATAACTCTGCTCTTTTCGACTTTGATACCGTCCGTAACACCAGTGACCTGGACCTGATATTGAACTCAGACGGCCAGGGAGAATCAACCAACTCAAGCGGTAGCGGTAGCGGTAGTGGTGGCGGTTCTACCGGCTCACCGGGAACCCCTTCATCTGGCAACCTGATTACAGCAGTTGAAGAAGCCGGAAATACGACCGCCCAAGGACCTGCCGGCGTTGTTCAGGGCTTTGCCAATGATTATGCCAATAACCAGACAACCGGAAATGCACAGCTGGATTCAGCCGTGCAAACCCTGGGTACCTACGCAACCAATGAAGAGCTGGCCAATGCTACAGCCACCATGGCACCTGCATCGGCTGCCACGGGGCAACATGCCCATTACGACACGCGCCAGGTTAATGCGGTGGTCGGAGAACGTATCGACTATCTGCATGGTTTGGCTTCAGGCATGAGTGCGGGTGATGAGCCAGCATCGACAGGCCATGTCTGGCTTCAACCCTTTGGCAGCTGGGCTGACCAGGACACCCAGGACGGGGTTGCCGGCTATGATATTGATGGCTACGGGCTCATGATGGGGATGGATACAAGGGTATCGACAGAACTGGACCTTGGCGCCGCTTTCTCCTATGCACGTGGGCAGGTTGACAGCAAGATGCCAATCGGCGGCTACACGACCGATGTCCACAGCTACCAAATCACCGGTTATCTGACCAAGATGATCGACAGCACCACTGTTCTGAATACGATGGCAGGACTGGGCTATTCAGATTACAAAACCCATCGCACTCTGTTCAACAGCGCGCAAGCTCAATCGAACTACAACAGCTGGGCAACGAACCTGAATCTTGAACTGGAAAAGCACTATGGCTTGTCCGATAAGGCAAACCTGGCAGCTATTCTGGGCGCCGCCTATACCTACATTGATATCGACGGCTACACTGAAACCGGCGCAGGCGCACTCAATCTTGATGTAAACGGCGACTCTTACAGCAGCTTAATCACGTCTGTCGGAGCTGAGCTTTCCTATGCCTCAAGCCCGAACTGGTTGCTCATCACCGATGCCTCCGTCGGCTATGACCTGCTCAACGAGCGCACCACTGTGACCTCGGCCTTTACCGGAGGTGGCGCGACCTTTACAACTCAGGGTATCAAGCCGGATGCGTGGGTATATGACGTCGGACTGGGCAGCAAATACACCACTGACTCGGGCACTGAGATTACCGCCCAATACAAGTTGCATGGTCGGGAAAACTTTCAGGAGCAGACCGTCTCTGTCAATATGCGGTGGCTGTTCTAACCGTTATCGATCTTGTGCGCAGTGCTGAATCCATCAGCACTGCGTTGTTTCAGGGATGATTTGGTCGTATGTGCAGTTCCAGAAAAGTATTGATCATTGATGATCACCGACTCTTTGCCGGCGCCATCTCCGCATGGTTCGAATCGCTCGCCGATGACATTAAAACCATCTGCGTGGAGAGCTGTTCTGAGGCCGAAGAACAGATTCTGCGTAACCCCGACATCTCGATTGTGCTGCTTGACCTTAACCTTGAAGCTGAAGACGGTGTGACAACCTATCGCCACCTCAATAAGCTTGAAGGAAAGCGTGCTTTCATATTATGTACGGGAGATGCTCCTGACAGCTTGCACCTTGACGAGCGCTTGTTCAGCGAAGTCTCCTTGATCTTCAAATCAGACCCGCTTGAAACATTCAAGGAGTGTTTTTTAGCCGTCATTAACGGCTACAGGTTTCACTCTGACTCCGCCTCCAAGGTCAAACGTTTAAAATACATCGACCTGCCGGAGTTAACGCTGCGTCAAAAAGCCATACTCGCACTGATTCTGGCGGGCGAGAGCAACCAACTTATTGCCGAACGCCTGAATGTAACTGAAAACACCATCAAGACTCATATCAGACACCTTTATTCTCGCCTGGGCGTAAACAGCAGAATAGAGTGTATTGATCGTGCCGATCAGATGCGCTTCTATCTTGACTAGCTTCTCATATCAGGGTTCATATGATCAGGTAATAAAAGCTCGGTAACCCAACCTTCTTCTGAGCTTTTGTACACTGATAGTTTAATCTGCAGTATTCGACACAGCCTCTCTATAATGACCAACCCATAACCCTTGAGTTGTGGCTCAATATCGTCATTCGCACTTTTCTCCGCACTGTCATATCCCTTGACATCAAGACACCAAACCCTTATGTACACTTCCCCATCCAATGATTTAACGCTGACGTTAATCGTATTCTGGTGCGTCTGTGACAGATAGTTTCTCAGTATATTTTCCAAAATCCTTTCGAGGATAAAAACATCGGTCCTGAGCGATATATTCTCCAGATCAAGGTCAATTCTGTTTCCACTCAACTGGATCATCTGCTCCAGAGGACGCAGCGTAGCGTCGATCAGAGATTGTGGCGAAAACGTTTCAATTGTCAGCAGGGTTTCACGGTTTTTCAGGTCTGATTTACTGACAATTCTATTCAGGTTTTCCAGGGTTACGTCCAGGGATTCAATTGCCATCTCACCCGCTTCCGGCTTTCCCAGCTTGTCACACAACAGTGAGATATACAGCCTCGCAGACTGAATCGGCTGGCGCAGATCATGACCAATAATACCGAGCATGTAGTCTTTGGATTCATTGGCCAAGCTAAGCTTTTCCTTGGTATTTTCCAGCTCAACTGATTTGACGATAAGGTCTATCTGATTCTTATGTATCATCAGGCTGAAAGTACAGAGTGTCAGCCATGCAAAACATGCCAGATAGAAGGTTGTGCTCCCCAAGCCATCCATGGTGTATATATTGATCGATAAAGAGAGAAAGACCGGCGTAATAAAGGTTATGTAAATTTCGGGATAACACCCCATACTGATAGACGGTATAGAGGACGCCATGATGACGGCCGCAAGTGCAAAATATATCTGATCCGGGGTTGCATGACTGAAAAATATAAATGGCATTGACGACCAAAGTGCTCCCCAAGCAACGGAGAGCAGCATGTTACGACCGCGCCATTGATCTATGGAAGCACGATCAAGCTGAACACCTTCAACCTTTTTATAGTAACTGACAACCCGGTAAGACAGCATCGAGATCGAAATCGTGCCCAGATACCAGACCAAAAGGTAATGGGTTTCCACCTGCTCAATAAAAAGCAAGCTCAGTCCAAATGCCAACAGTGCAGAAATGACCATTCTTGAGCCGACTTCTTTCATGAACAGAGTAAATCGCTGCTGCTCAATCAAACTGAATAGCGGATGCTGTTTGTGCTGGCGTATGGTCAGTAATGGCATTGCTGTTACATCCAGGGGTAATTAAGAAAGAATCATGAAGACTGAGGGATAAAACACTTCACGATTGGTTGGCACAGCCGATTGGCTATGTGAGATTTCTGAAATGAATTCCGACCTGCTGAGAGCGACACGAAGACAGGATTTGAGATGATTCGAAAAAATGATTATGCCACGTTGCCACTTCAGCTTCTTGCACCTTGGCCCTGTTATCCACTTCCAGCCACTCGCATCGATTGGTGTATAGCTGGCCTGATTGCATGCGCATGTCCTGAAGCACACAATGAGCAATCGATAAGGCAGCTTATCACTATTAGCCACCATAAGTGACTTGGCATTTAGTACAGCACTCGAAAACTCAGCCCCCCTTCCACCCCGGCAAACCAGCATCGGCTGGACTTTGAGGTTCTCTTGCCAAGCCCTGTGGATAGCCGGATACTGCACGATTTCGCCATAGGTACATGAGGTGCTTGCGTTGACACAGATTACCGACAACACAGTGGTTCAGTTCTACTACACACTGACCGATGCGGATGATACCCAGATCGAAACCAACCACGGCTCAGACCCGATCGCTTACCTTCACGGTCATGACGGTATGATTCCGGCCATTGAGGCAGCTCTGGAGGGTAAAGCCGCCGGTGATACCCTGCACCTGACATTGACACCGGAACAGGCTTACGGCGAACGCAAGGAAGGCCAGGAGCAGCGCGTGCCACTCAAACACCTGCAGGGCCTGCCCAAGGGTGTACGCAGCTGGAAAGCCGGCATGGTCGCGGTGGTTCAAACTGATCAGGGCATGCGCCAGGTCACCGTCATCAAGCCGGGCCTGAAAATGATGCTGGTCGATACCAACCATCCGCTGGCCGGCAAGACACTGACCTACGATATCGAGGTGGTCAATGTTCGCGAAGCGACCGATGAAGAAATCGCGCATGGTCACGCACATGGCGTTGGCGGTCATCACCACTAAAACGGTGCAACCGTTCGCCTATCCAGAAAGGCCACGACTATGCTGAAGTTCCTTACCCAACTGTTCAGGAGAAAACCCATGCCACGCGCCAGCGCACGTCACATTCTTGTCAGCACTGAAGCCGAATGTCAGGCATTGAAAGAACAAATCGCGGCGGGTGCCGATTTTGCGGCACTGGCCAAAGAGCACTCTCAGTGCCCGTCAGGCAAGCAAGGCGGTGAACTGGGTACCTTTGGCCGCGGCCAGATGGTTAAAGCCTTCGACGACGTCGTTTTCAGCGCTCCGATCAACGAAGTCCAGGGCCCGGTGAAAACCCAGTTCGGTTACCATCTGCTGGAAGTGACCAGCCGCGAGGACTGATCACCAATCGGGAGCAAAATGACCGCCCCCTGACGGCCCTTGCCTGGTACTCTGCCGGGCAGGGCCGTTCTTTTCAGTGACTGAAAAACGAGAACTGTCGATACTCACAGGAACCACAATGGCTGAATTTGAACAACTCGTGATCGAGGATCTTGTCGAAGGCACAGGGACTGAAGTCAAAAAAGGCGGCGCCTTGATCACCGCCCACTACCGCGGCTTTCTGGAAGATGGCTCCGAGTTCGATTCGTCCTATGACAAGGCCCAACCGTTTCAGACGGTACTGAGCCGCAAGAAAGTAATCGCTGCCTGGGTCGAGGGCCTCAAAGGCATGAAAGTGGGTGGCAAACGCAAATTGCTGGTACCCGCCGAGATGGGATATGGCGAGCGCGGCTTCGGTGACAAGATTCCACCTAACGCGAATCTGATTTTTGAAATTGAATTGCTGGAAGCCCTGAATCGGGAGTGAGGGCTTTCTGGTAGTGGCTGTCGGGCTTGTTGGCCTGATTGGGGCGGCCAGCTCGACACCAAACAGTGCGCCGCTGACGACTTGTGATGCAGAAAAGCTCAAGCAGTTTCTCAAAGACACTGTAGTTTACCGGCTTTCCAGCGACGACTTTTTCAAGGTAGTCAGACAGTCGCGTTTGTGGTGCTTTGGCCATCCTGGCAACTCTCCCTGCTGCAATGCAGCGTATTTCAAAGGATCAGCTAGCGTCGCTCTGCAAGTTTCTTGTACACCGCGTCTCTTTCACGCTTACCAACCGCCAGCACATAGATGACGATCTCATCGTCTTCAACTTCGTAAACCAAACGATACCCGGCAGTTTTCATTTTAATTTTGTAAACCGATTCGTAACCGCGCAGACGGGACGCCGGTACATGCGGGTTCTCGGCCCGCTCGGAAAGCTTCTTTTTGAGCTGGTCGCGCAATGACGGTGCCAGTTTTTTCCATTCTTTCAGTGCAGCCGGAATGAACTTGATTTTATAGGTCATCCAGGCTCACTTCGATTGCCTGATCGCGTTGCTGTCTGCGTTCCTCAACCAACTGAGACAATGCCTGGTCCTCCAGCTGATCCATCATCCATTCATAGGTTTCGGCAGGCACCAAGTAAGCAGCCGGTTTGTTGTGGTTGAGGATGGCGATGGTTTCACCACCCGATTCTTTTAACAGGGCGGTGGGATTCTTCTTCAGCTCAGAAATGCTGGCTGAGCAGTTGGCAAGCACCTGTTGCATAACGCACCTTCAATAAAAGGAATAAATTAAGTGCTAAATATAGGTCATATTCTGAAAGCTGACCAGAGGGTGAAGTCATGAAACAGAGAACGAAGGCCGAGCCAGTTAAAGAGTAACTGGCTCGGAGCTTATGAGATGGAAAACCGAAATCATTTTGACCTGACAGCCAAGGCCCTGAAGGGGGTAGCTGTCAGATCGGGCATAAACATCAGAAGCTTAGATGCCAACCTGAAGAGCAGCTTTCACACAATCAGCGCCTTCAAGCTGTCCACATCCTTGTAAACCACATCCTCCTCTGCGAGTTCGAAGTGTTTGCGGCCACAGCGGATTTTCAGGTTTTCATCACGGCGGCGGTCGCTTTCCACGGTGCTGGACTTGGTTTCCGCCACGAAGTACACCCGCGTATCGCCTTCGAACACCACTGCCCAATCCGGGTTATAAGTCCCCAACGGGGTATCGATCCTGAATCGGCCGGGCAGTTTGAAGAAGAATTTCACACGCTCATCCAGCGAACAGTCCTGTGCAAACCGGTTTTCCACATCGCTGTCACTGAACACGCAGGGGAAGGCGTCTCCCATTGCCTGCTTTTCTTCATCCAGTGGCTGCGCCTCATACACGGTTTTGCTAACCGGCGTGGTCAGATCATCCTGTATTTGTGGATAAACGCTACTCAGGTACGTCTCTACCGGTTCGTCAAACAACGTCATTTCGTACCGCTTACCGTTGATCTCGTGGTACTCGATACCCTCGACCAGCAACTCCTGCAGCGTTTTTCGGACCGCTGTCACTACAAGGTCCAGAGACGCCTGGGGATTGATCAGCAGCTCATCCAAACGCCCCGATTGCTCCAGAATTGCGAACAGCGTCGACCGAGACAGGTGCACGCGGTTTTGAATATAGGCGTACACATCAGGTACACGGGGGCTTTGATAGTGGGCATCCGTTTCACCAACGGCATTCCTGACGCCTTGAATGCCTTCCTGCTTCATGACCAAACGAGCGCGAAGCGAACGAACTTTGGGCGCCTGTACCCTGGGGTACTGATGGGTGTCCTTCAGTGCAGCAACCGACTGGCTGACCAGCTCGGCGGTATCAAGCTTGACGCTGTAACGGGTTTGGTAGTTGATCTTGTTCCAGATCGCCTTGAACAGGGCTTCATCTTCGACGCTGAGTGCCCGGCGCTGCACACGGGCCTTGGCGCGTGCATTTTTGACCCGTCCCTTGAAGCTGACACCGGTTTCGTCTTCGATCTCTTGCTGCAGCGTACGCGCAAAGGCTTCATAGCTTTCGTTGGGGATCACTGTCAGTACGTTGACAGCCTTGTCCTCTACTCGCGCCCCGTGCTGGTTCACGGCCAAACGAAGTCCACGGCCGATCTCCTGACGCTTTTTCATCTGGCTCTGGGTTTCATTCAGGGTACAGATCTGGAACACGTTCGGGTTATCCCAGCCTTCACGCAGGGCCGTATGGCTGAAGATAAACTGCAGAGGCTCATCCTCGCTGAGCAGTTGCTCTTTCTTCTGCATGATCAGCGCATAGGTCTCATCATCCTTTTTCGAACCACGCTCGGTACTGTCGATCCAGATTGTTTTGGCGTTGCTGCCCTTGCCCTTTTTATCCTGTGAGAAGTAACCGTTGTGCACCTCTTCTGCGGCATGGGGGATCAGGCCCGGATACTTCTGCGCATATTTGTTGAAGGCCTCCTCGAACCACTGGGCAAACTTGCCCGGCACCGGGTTGCCGTCTTCATCATAGCTGCGGTAGTTGGCCACCTTGTCGATGAAGAACAGGCTCAATACCTTTACCCCGATCGGCTTGAGGTTTTTCAGCTTGGCAAAGTGGGCGGCAACCGTGCGTTCGATTTGAAAGCGCATCACATCATCGGTCAACCCACCTTGCTGCTCCTTCAGGCGCAGCCGGGTGCCGCCGGAAAATTCGATCTCCTGATCACTCAAAAATTCGGTGAGCATATAACCGTTGGCATAGGCTTCACGCTGTTTGGATTTTGTATAGAGGTCGTCACCCAGCTTGATTGTCACGTCCTTGCGCTTGACGCCGTTTTTTTCGTTAACGTCAATGCGCACCTTGGCGGCCATGCCTTTGGGCTTCTGCTCGATCTTCAGCAGCTCGATAAAGGCCTGGTTATGGCTTTCGTCGGCTTGTACGCCATCCACTTCGATCTGCTTGACCAATCCCAGGTCGTAGGCCTTCACCGGATCCAGCGAGTACAGCAGGTTGTAGTGGTATTTATGGGTCGCCGAGTACCTCAGGGTACAGAGCGGGTTCAGGTCCCGCAGCGCCTTGCGGCGAATATCGGTCTCGAAGTTCTGCGGCTCGTCCACAATCACGATCGGATTGACCGAGCGAATATATTCGATCGGTGCAAAGGCCCGCTCACCCGGCTGATTGATCTTGTTACTGTCCTTGGTGAAGCTGTCGATGTTGATCACCAGCACACTCAAGGCATCGCTTTGGGCGAAATGGCGCAGATCACTGAGACGATTGCTGTTGTAGAGGATCGGCAGGCAGGGCTCATTGCCATAGTCCGCGGCAAAATGGCTGCGCGTAACCTCCAGGTTTTTCATGGTGCCTTCACGGATCGCCACGCTGGGCACCACCACCACAAATTTCTTGAAGCCGTACACCTTGTTCAGCTCATACATGGTCTTGATAAAGGTGTAGGTTTTACCGGTGCCGGTCTCCATCTCCAGCGAGAAGTGCGGACAAAAGGCTGGCTGCTCTTCACCCTGTGCGCTGGTTAACGTCCAGGTCTCCGCCGCCAGTTCGCTGGCAGCTTCAAGTCCGTTGGCCTTTTGTACCTGTTGTACATTGGTCAGCAGCTGTTCGGCGCTCAGGTGCAAGCTGTTGCCGATGGTACCGTCAGGCGCGTACTGCACGCTGGCCGTACCCGTATGGGTATTGGCCAACTCGAAGCTGCCTTTGGCCAACGGTTGTCCGTCAAACACCTTGACCACCGACTGCACCGCCTGCGTCTGGTAGGCCTGATGGGTAAACTGGAGTTTCATTCCTTGTGCCATAACGCTCCCCTCAGATCACCAGTAGACCGATATCCAGCCCGGCCAGCTCCAGCTGCAGGTTGCTCAGCTGCTCGTCCGCTTTTTCACCCACAAAGCAGGAGTTGAGCATGATCATCTGGGCGGGTTTGGCCTTGATAATCTCGTCACGCAGCGCCTCCACATAGGGCTCGAAGCAGAGCCAGAGCTGACTATCATCCGGCATCAACACTCGATGCAGAGTCACACCACAATCCAGTGTTCGGGGTTTGCTGATGGCATGCACACCCAGTGCACCCAGCCCCTGCTTGAGTAACAACTCGGTCAGCATGGCGGTCTGGCTTTCAGGGGCGTCAACATCCGTTTTCTCGGTTTGCTGGAAGATTTCCAGCTGCTGGCGAATGGCATCCGCATCTGCCAGATCATTGCGCCAGACCTTGAAGTTGCTGGGCGCCAGGGTGAAATGAGCGCAGGCCAAGCCCTCGGTTTTTTCCGGGTATTCAGCCTTAAACTTTTCGATCACTTTATCGATACGGGCACGGGTAATATCGGCGATGGTGCGGTAGCCGGCTTTATAGGCTTCGCTGTTTTCTTCCAAAAGCTCCGGCATCTGGACACAGATACATTGGCGATTACCACCATCAGATATATTTAGCTCCATGACCGCATGAACTGTAGTCCCAGAACCGGCAAAGAAATCTAGTACAATATCCCCTTGCTGGACATTGGCCACAAGCATAGCTCGTTGAATCAATCGGGTGGGTTTTGGAGTTTCAAATATTGCAGCATTACCAAATAATGCTTTTACAATTTTCTTACCCTCTTGTGTGTCACCAACATCTTTACGCTCCCATATTGTTTGAGGAGTGATGCCCTGCTTAACTTCTGATAAGAAGCGTTTAATCGATGGAATACTTGTACCTTTTGGACCAAACCAAATACGTCCATCATCAATTAGCTCTTTTACCTTCGACTCTGGCCTCCCCCAACTATTTCCTGAGGGTGGATAGAACTCCATACCATTATCAGGATTCACTATTGCATAGTAATCCCTTTCTCTGAACTCTTGCCTTGTAAGGTCGCTAGACTTCCATGGTCCTCTAGGATCATCATCTGGGTTTTTATATCGTGCATTAGCCTCTTCTGAACGAGGCAGTAAACCTATAGTAAAATCTTCTATATTTCTTGCATAACACAAAATATGCTCATGACTGTCTGAAAAATACTTCGCATCATTCTGTGGCGAATATTTTTTCTGCCAGACAATATTACTGAGAAAGTTATCCTCTCCAAATATCTCATCACAAAGCAGCTTCAAATTAGCTGCTTCATTATCATCGATGCTAATAAAAATCACCCCATCCTCCCGGAGCAGGTTACGGGCCAGATAGAGGCGGGGGTACATCATCGACAACCAGGCGCTGTGGTACTGGCCGCTTTCCTTGCTGTTCTTTTTCCACAGGCTCTGCTTGTTCAGATAACCGGCTTCGTTCTTCTCACCGGTGCGGCGCTGGTACTCATCCAGGGTTTCGGAGTAGTCATCCGGGTAGACGAAGCTGTCGTTACCGGTGTTGTACGGCGGGTCGATGTAGATCATCTTGACCTTGCCGTAGTAGCTCTTCTGCAGCACCCGCAGCACTTCCAGGTTTTCACCCTCAATCAGCATATGGGGAGCCTGCTCCGGATTACCCTCTGACGGGCGCAGGGTATGGCTGGTGGTTTTCTGGATTTCGCGGCGGGCTTCGGTCTTGCCGGCCCAGCTCAGTTCGTAATGCTCAGCCGGTGCAGTGCGTTCCTGCCCCAGCAGTGCTTTCAATCGCTCCAGATCGATCTGGTTATCGCAGACAATTTCCGGCGCCGTCTGGCGCAACAGTGCAAGCAGTTCGTTCTTACGCTCAGCCAGCGCATCGGGGCTAAAGCCCAGTGCCGCTACTTCTGATTGCTGGTCGGTATGTGTCATTGTCATCTCTCCTGATTCCAAAACTGCCAGTCCTGATTATTCGTCATTCGTATTCTGGCCAACCGGGCTGCCTTGTTTGATCAGCCGGTTAAAATTAATTTCGTAAAGAAAACCTGCTCCGCCGGGTGCTTGCAGGGCAGTTATCCGAGATATTCAGATAACTGCCCTAACCAACCATTCAGGCGCCCAGGCTCAAGCCACCTGCCAACGCAGGATAAACAGCGTTTCAGTCTCGGTGGTTTCCTGCAGCCTCTGCTGCAAGGAGTCGATCAGCTGGTCACGCTGCTCCATGATTTCGTCTTCAACGGCAAAAATATCCTGCCGCTGGCGACGCTGCTGGCGCTCCAATGCGGCAATCTCGGTCTGGATCGCTGATTGCTCTTGCAGCGTCGCGGCCTTGCGTGCATCACGCTTTAGCTGGGCAATGCGGGCCTTGGTGTTTTTCAGCGCCTCTTCCGCGGCCAGCAACTTGTCATCGGCCCACTTTTCCAGCTTGTCGCGTTCTTCATTGAACAGGCGTTGGTTGGCTTCCAGAATCTCGGCGATCGACGCGGCGAGATGGCGCTCGCTGTTGGCGTTCAGCTGTGCCGGTGGCTCAGCGTCAATGGGCGTTGCCTTGGCTGCAGCTTCGATGGCCATCAGTTTCTCGCAGGCTTCCTGATCCAGAAGTTGGCCCTGGTCGGTCAGGCCGGAGAACAGCAGCTCTTCGGTAGTTTCAAAGGCGCTCACCAGCAGGCGATCCAGCCGCAGCCAGCCAGACTGGCCGACCAGGCTTTCCACCAGGCTGATCTTGCTGCCGTGCTCACTGTAGTTGAAAGTGATTTGGGCAATGGGCGTGGCGGCCTCAAGGCTGGATTGCAGCGCCCACTCCCCCAGCGGATGGCTCAGCCGGTAGGCGTGGGCCAGCATATCCGGTTGCGCACCGCCACGGATCAGCTGGTAGCGGCCGGGCGCAACCGGCTCAGCGATACCCGTTGGCGGCTGCTGTAGTGAAAAGGCATAGGAGCCATGGTCAAAGCGTGCCTGCTTGTGCAGTGCATAGCGGGTGACACCCCAGAACCAGCGACCCAGCTTATCCAGCCGCGCTTCGGCTTCATCCAGCCTGAGCTTGAGCCGGTCGTGCACGTCCTCATCGAAGTTTTCCAGCAGCTGGCTTTGGGTATCCTTGATACGATCGTTGATCGCCTCTTCCAGCTCGGCCTGCAGGGTATTGAAGGCGGCTTCGATCTCATCCGGATGGCGGCAGGTTTCATAGATCGACAGGATGCGCTTTTCGAAGTCGATGCCGCTTTCGATCCGTCCCAGCACCTCATCGGAGGAACCGAACACGCCCGAGAACAGATGCAGTTTCTCTGACAGCAATTCCAGCACCCGTTGGTCGGCCTGGTTACGGGTGTTAAGGAAGTTGATCACCACCACATCAAAACGCTGGCCGTAACGGTGGCAACGGCCGATGCGCTGCTCCACGCGCTGGGGGTTCCAGGGCAGATCATAGTTAATGAGCAGCGCGCAGAACTGCAGGTTGACCCCTTCGGCGGCCGCTTCGGTGGCGATCATGATCTCGGCCCCACTGCCGTCATCCTTGCGGAAGTGGTCGATCAGCGCCGTGCGGCGGTCGACCTGAGGCGAGCCGGTCACTCGATCGGTGCCCTTATGCTCCTCCAGCCACTGCTGATAAATCACCGTTGTATCGGGGTGGTTATTGGTGCCGCTGAACAGTACCAGTTTGTCCTGATAGCCGTTGGCGGCAAGAAACTGGTACAGGTATTCCTGAGTACGCCGGGACTCGGTAAAGATAATCGCCTTTTGCGGGGCACCCAGCTCTGCCATGTTGGCAAAGCCCAGCTGCAACGCGGTCAGCAATGACTGCGCCTTGGTATCGGTTTTCAGGCCCTGTGCCAGCTCGATGAGAGTGTTGAGTTCGGCCAGCTCATCCTTGATCAGCGTTGTCTTGTCTTTGGGCTCGACTGCATCCGGTTGAATGGCGTCTTCGTCCGGCTCTTCCAGGTAATCGGTTTCCAGGTCATCCTCTTCAGCCCACTGTTCCAGCAGATTCACCTGATCAGCCGCATCTTCGTTCTCGAGCAGCAGTTCCAGCCGGGTGCGGATGGTTTCGAGTGTACCCACTATCGCCGGCGTACTGGAGGCCAGCAGCTTGCGCAGAATCAAACCGGTCAGATGGCGCTGCCGCTTCGGCAGTGCATAGGACTCCTCGCGCAGCAGAAACGCGGATACCTGCTCGTAGAGAGCCTGTTCTTCGTCGGTGGGGCTAAAAGGCTGTGTCAGCGCACGGCGCTCGGTATAGCGAATATACTCCAGTACATCCTTACGCAAGGTGCGTTGGGTAAAGCCACTTAGTCGTTCACGCAGTTCATTCAGCCCATCGGGATTATTCAGATACTGCTTGCGGAACGCTTTCTCATCACCAAAGAGATGTTCGTCGATCAGGGTGGAAAGGCCGTACAACTCCATTAGCGAGTTCTGCAGCGGTGTGGCCGTCAACAGCAGCTTCTTGCGCCCTTCCAGCGCACGGCGCAGGGCCTGACCGGTACGGTTGCTTTGACGGTGCGCATTGCGCAGCTTATGCGCTTCATCGATGACGACCAGATCCCAGGGGATGGCGCGTAGTTCCGCCTCCAGCCGGGTCGCAAACTGGTAGGACATAATGATGACGCTTTTACCCGCCAGCCGCTGCAGGGTATCCATCACGCTGCCGGCAGACTGTTTCCGCAACGCGATGGCATCCAGTACGGTTGTGGGTACCGCAAACTTTTCCAGCAGCTCTTGAGCCCACTGCTTACGCAAGCTGGCGGGTGCAATGATCAGCAACTTGCGTTTGCGTTCCGCCCAAAGCTGACAGAGCACCAGTGCGGCCTCAATGGTTTTGCCCAAGCCCACCTCATCGGCCAGCAGTACTCCCTGTTGCAGGGGATTACGCATGGCAAACAGGGCTGCTTCGATCTGGTGCGGGTTCAGATCGACACTGGCATCGAACAATGATTGAGACAGACGATCGACACCATCGGCTGCATGACGTCGAGTCAACTCATAGGCATAGTATTTGGCGTGATAGGCGGTTACGGTCATGGCTTGCTTCTCTGAAAATCCTTTTAACGCCATCAACTTGGAATCTGCGCTTTGTGTATAAATGTCAGGCTGGATGCTGTCATTTTACATGACTGCTTTCTGGCTAATAGTCCACTACCAAGCAAAAAATACTTAAGCCTCCCCCCCCAACACCTCCCGCGCCTGCCGATGGATCGCTTCCCGCCAGCTCTGCGGCTCAACCACATCAATCGCCGAGCCAAAGCCCTGTATCCACCACTGGGTCTGCTGGTCGTTAGGCACCTCGGCTTCCAGCCAGCACCAGCCCTGTTCGTCCGGTTCATCAGTAAGCCTTTGCACATCACTCAATGGCGTTTCCGACAGCAACCAGGCTACTTCAGGTCGAATGCGGGCTTTTAGCTGGACGCTCTGTTCATCCAACGGGTAGCCGAACGCGCCGGTGGATATGTAGTCGTCCACACAGAATTCCGGTTGGGCACGATAGGGCTGCTCACTGGGGGTGATGCTGAGAATGCGATGCAACGCAAACTGGCGCACGTCGTCGTAGCCGTTCACGGTGGCCAGAAGGTAAGACATGCTATGGCGTGCAACGATGCCGAGTGGGTGCAGAGTGAAAGCCTTGTGCTCGTCTTTGGAGCGGCTACGGTATTCCACATCCAGTGCATACCGGTTCAACAAGGCGTCCGTGACGATCTGCCAGGTATCGTGTTCGATCAGGACCGGGATCAGCGCCTTGCCGTTGGGGATCGCTTTCACAAAGCGGCTCCAGTGCGCCAGCCGGTTGTCGTTGATGCCATCCAGGTATTTGCGCGCCGCCTCGAACTGTCCGGATAGCTGATCAATGGCGATCTGGGGCAGCAGTCCGCTCAGGTATTGCTCTGCCAGTACCAGCGTCAGGGCCGTTGCCGTATCCAGTGCCGGCAGGTTGCTTTTGAATTCCCGATCGAACGACCAGCGATAAGGCCGCTGGCTGCGGTCGCACAACAGCGGGAAGTGGGCAGACATCTTCTCAAGGTCACGCTGGATCGAGCGCAACTCGACCTTGAAGCCGCGCTCTTCCAGCAGTGCCTGCAGCGTGGTCGTGGCCCTGTAATGGGGCGCACGCGGAATTAGCTGCAGCATGGCCAGGTATCTAAAGAGGGTGTCTTGGCGACCACTCATACCACCTCCCTGTGATTGCGTGTTTCTGTTGGGCGACATAATAACAAATCCTTGTTTCGATGGGAGTTTCAGTTGATAAATCCGATGGCACGGGGCTGATGACGCGTTTTGATGGCGTGTTCCTGCTCAAGACCGGCGATCAGGTATTCCGGCGTCAGGGCTTCACCCAATACTTTGGCTCGGCGCTCAACGGTGGCGAAATCCCCGGGTGTCAGCTGTGTCAGCCGCTTAAGGCGTGGTGCAATTCCGTCCACCTCAACAGGTGAAAAGGGTTGTGTCTGGTGCATGCCCAACAGCCGATTGAAGAAGGACCAGGCCTGATCAAACGCCAGATAGTCAAAGCGAACCTTGAAGTCGAACCGCCTCAAGGCGGCACTGTCCAGGTGCTCAATGAAGTTGGTCGACATGATCAGAATGCCATCAAATTGTTCCATCTGGACCAGCAGTTCATTGACCTGGCTGACTTCCCAGTGCTGTCGTGCCTCAGATCGCGGCTCCAGAAAACTGTCCGCTTCATCGATCATCAGAATCGATCCCGCTTCTTTGGCTTCGACAAACGCCGAAGCCATTTGCTGCTCGGTTTGACCCACATAGGGGCCGAGCAGATCTGAGGCCTTTTTCATCAGCAGCGGTTTCTTCAGTACACACTCCAGATAACGCCCCAGCTCACTCTTCCCGGTACCGGGTGGCCCATAAAGGCAAACACGGCCCTGACCGCTGCGCTTGAGCCCTTCTACCAACCGCTCCAGCGGAAAGTCCGTGTTGGACAGCCCCGGATTGAAGCGTGACTGGCTGGGACGCCGCTCCTTGTGCTCCCACTGGTAGCCCAGTGCCTGATAAAGACTGCTCAGCAACTGTTCCATCATCTGCTCCACTCGCTCGGGTTTACGTAATCTCAGTCGGCGGACGACCTTGGCGGCACGGCTCAGGTGGGCGGGCTGCAGCCCCTGCTTCCTGGCCATCTTGCGCATCCAGCTTTCCCGCACGTTGATACCCTTCAGCGTGCGCTGGACCACAACGAAGCGTGTTGCCTCGTTCAGCTCCGGCATGCAGATGATCATATCGAAGCGGCGCAGATAGGCTTTATCCAGAGTGTCGATATCATTGCTGATCCAAAACGTGGGGCGGGGGTTTTGTTCCAGCAGGTTGTTTATCCAGGCTTTTTGGCCTGTCTGTTCGCGGTAGGTAAATACGTCTTCGATTTCATCAAACAAGAGCACCGATTTGACGTTTACCCGGAGCAATTGCTGGCTCAGCAGATAGGCAGAGAAACGCCCGTGCCCCGTGATAAAAACACCATTAGAGTCGGCATACCTCACCTCAAAAAGATCGACACCAAGCTCACTGGTCAACGTATGTACCAGCTCGGTTTTACCCGTGCCTGGCGGGCCATAAAGCAAAATATTGGTCCCCTCCTGCTTAGACCGAATAACTGCCTTGAGATAGCTTTTGAGTGATTTGTATCGATCAGAAATATGTGCGAAGTCATCCGGTGTCAGTTCAGGTGTGCGATTGCTCTGTCGAGTGAAATACTTCAAAAGCGCCTGAGGCCCTTCCGTTTCATACAGCATCACACTGTCGATGCTCTTGAGCAGCTTAAAATCACGGCCGGAGTCCCTGAATTCGAGTAACCGGCATCTGCACAGGTTGCCATTGACTGACAATGCCTCCAATACCAGGTGACGCGGCTGTCTGATCGCAACAGAGATCAACCCTGCCAACTGTGATACATGTGGCAATCCGTACTCATTGGATACCTTGGACAAGGTTTCTTTGAGGCCATTGTGCAGCTCAGTAACACACAAAAACCCCAACACTTCCATTTCAACCCTGTGCATCCCAATTGCTTTGGCCAGGCGGGACAGGTTTTGATCCAGTAAAGCCGGTTGGATGTTCTCACGTTCCAACTCTAGCTGACGGGACTTAAATAGCTGCAAAGCTCTCAGCGGCGTGACCTCTTGGTCGCGCAACTCACGCAGCTCTACCAGCTCAAGGATCTCATCTTCACAAAAGCGTCCATCTTCAATCACGAAACGGTAGACATGTGCGTCCACCAATAAACGCAATGACCACAGGGCTGCGCGCTTAAGATAGTTGTGGGAAAGCTTCAGTGCTGTGTCCCTAGTGCTCTGCTGCCTCGGCAATGCATTTTTTTCCATGCACCAGTCCTCCATTCCGATCGATACAATCAGAATAAGGAGCCAGCACGACAGAACCTGTCGCTTTGTGATAAAGCGTAGACACTGACAAAAACGTGGCTAATTCCATTGCCAACGCTTATTGATCAAGTATTGGCGGTAGCGTACACGGCAAAGAAATCAAACAGATCAGGGCAAAGCTGAAAGCGGCGACACAATGCCTCTAAGGACTCCCTCTTCAGCATGGACTGGCTCCGCAACACTCTTTGTACTTCTTCAGGACCACCAATTTCGGGAAAGTCATCGTCGGAAAGACCGTGTTGATCCATCAACGCCCACAACATTGAGCTGTGCAGACCAGAGGACATGGCCTGGCGCTCAAATGCAATCAGCGTCGGAATTTGGGATTCATAGTTATAGATGGCACCGCTTAACACCCTAATTAGCGGCTTTCTCCGATCACTCTCTTAGTCCTCTGATGCCTCAAGTGCCTGCTCAACTGCTTCAAGCGCCGCCTCGTACTCGGCATCATTACTTGGAAAAAGGAATGGGTCAGCAGTTTTCATAAACTCCAGGTACTCCAGAATCAGCGGATGTTTTATTTCAGACATATTCCAAACATCCTCAAGAACCGGGTAGTTGCTCAACATGCTCGATCAGCAGCGGTATATCCTCGACACGATGCCCCCAGTTCACCTCATGCCACTCGATACCCTGCTGTCGATAAAACTGCCGTTGTGCATCCGGGTCAATCACGTCATCACGGGTGCCAACCAAAGCCCGAAGTTGCGCACGGGTGCTTCCTGGAATTTCTACTGCCTCAAACTCGTCCAACATGGACTGATCAAACTGGATACTCTCACCGGTCACATAGTCCATGGCTGGCGCCTGAAGGTAATGCTGTAACAACGTTGCCGGATCAAAGCAGGTGTTCACGATCAGCGTCCTGAGGCCATAGCGTTCATACAGTTTCAGGGCGTAGTAGCCTCCCATGGACGTCCCCACAAGAATGTCAGGCTGTTTGTTTTCTACCAGCGAGGCCAGTTGCTTAAGGCTTTCGGTAAAGTGTTGCGGCTTGTAATCAGGCGCAACCACATCCAGCCCTGTGGCCCTCAACCCTTGCACGGTAGAGGATTGGCCAGACGAACCCAGTCCATGCAGGTATAGAATTTTCATGTGTATCCTCTGTGAATGGGGCATTGATCAATGCCCTTACCTTGCTGAATGCTTACGTCTCAAGCGTTCAAGCCTTTCCAGCGCAACCTGTGCCGTATCATTCAGTGCGATCCAGGCACAATACGTTGAGTCAGGTGCAGGCTTGGTCGGGTTGATCTGGATGACTGCAAGGGCCCCCCTTGAAAGCGCCCAACATGCATCCTCGACCGTTGTGACCGTGCTACCCACACCAATTTCAAGCAATACATAAGGCTCATGCGAGCCTAATGACTGCTGAAATGCTGCCCAGCGTGCTCTGGCCGATTGCAACCGTGCATGGTCAAAACTTCGATCGCCAAACATCATGACATGCGGCCTCAGCGGGGCGCCGCACTGACAGCGTGCCACCCGAATATCTGTCTCGCAGCCCTGCGCTTCCGAAGTAGCTGATTGCCGGGTCTCGCATTCGGGACGGCTGCAGTAGTGCTGCCAAATGGAGCCATGGCATTCCAGCACCCTGTCAGCGGGAAAACCGGCACGCTGGAAGTAGCCGTCAACGTTGGAGGTAAACACAAAGCAGTGATCATCGCCCAGGTGTTCACACCAGCGTCGCAGGATGGCATAGCCAGAATGAGGTGACGCCTGTGCATAGCGTCTCTGGCGAGCGGTGTAGAACGCCCAGGACTCGGCAGGATTCTGTTCAAAAAGTCTATAACTGGCCAGTTCAAACTGACTTGACCCTGGCTGACGCCAGAGCCCATCTTCATCCCTGAACGTAGGCAAGCCACTGTCAGCACTCATGCCTGCACCGGCAAAGATAACCAACCTGCGTGCCTGAGCCAGGTATTCGGCAGCCTGTCTGAAGGCATTTCCCTGAGAAAACGCATCGGTCATCAATGCCTCCTGCGCCCCTAAACCTTGTAAAAGCGGAATGAGCCCGGCTTTAACTCATGTAACTGGTAGCCAAAACGATTTGCGATATTGTGAGCAAAGCGTCTGTAGACCTGCTCTTTTTCAGGCTCGTTGGCGCTATAGGTGAAATAGTACGGTTTGTAACGTGCGATTACGTTGTCGATAAAAGTACGCACTTCCGGAAGGATCCGAAAAATATTGCGTGCTCGGGTATGTTCACTGATTGTCCAGACGGTATCGGGTGGCTCGTCACCAAAGCCACGCTCAAGGCTGGTTTGCTCATATACCTTGCGCTTGGACTGCAGGGCATCGATATAAAAAATGATGCTGTGGCTGGCTTCACTGAAAGCGATCACATACTGAATACCATCAACCTCAAACTCTTTCTGCATGACACGTCCCTTGTACTCGATTAAACAGGGTTGAGGACGTGGCGCCTCAACCCTTAACACATACGACCTGTTTGAGTGTGTGGACAACTTCGACCAGATCACTCTGCGCCGCCATCACGGCATCAATATCCTTGTAAGCCATTGGCGTTTCGTCAATAACACGTTTGTCTTTGCGGCATTCAACGCCCTTGGTTGCCTTGATGTGATCCTCAACGCTGAACCGTTTGCGGGCGTCCTGGCGCGATACCGCTCGTCCCGCTCCGTGGCTGCAGGAGCAGAACGACTCCGGATTCCCCTTGCCTCGAACGATGTAGCTCTTGGCCCCCATGGAACCGGGAATAATACCCAGCTCGCCCTCTCGTGCACTGACGGCGCCCTTGCGGGTGACATAGCAATCTGCCCCGAAGTGATGTTCATGGGACACGTAGTTATGGTGGCAACTGATCGCCTCCAGGTGCGCGGTGAAATCCGGTAACCCTCGGACTTTCTTCAATCCATGCAGAGTGGCCTGCATCATCAGCTCACGATTGGCACTGGCATAGGCTTGCGCCCAGGCAACGGCTTCGATGTAGTCATCGAAATATTCGCTTCCTTCGCTTAGGTAAGCCAGTTTGATATCCGGCAGATTGGCCTGAACCCGCTCCATATCCAAACGTGCCTGTTCAATAAAGAGGTTGGCAATCAAGTTACCAACACCCCGGGAGCCGGAGTGCAGCATGACCCAGACGCGATCCTGTTCATCAAGGCACAATTCGATGAAGTGATTGCCGGTACCAAGAGTACCCAGATGTTCCAGGTATTTGGCCTTTTCCAGTGCCGGATAACGCTCGCACAGTGATTTGAAACCACCGGCCAGATGCTGCTGCCAGTACCGTGCTACATGTTCTGGCGGCTGCCCCCAGCCTCCTGGGTCCCGGCCGCCTCTGCGACCACGACCATGCGGGACTGCCTGTTCGATCATCAGACGGCAGCCTTTCAATGAATCCGGCAGATCCGCAGCCGTCAGTGACGTCATGGCGGCCATCATGCCACAACCAATATCCACTCCCACCGCTGCCGGGATAATGGCTTTCACCGTCGGGATGACACTGCCCACCGTTGCGCCCATCCCCCAATGACAGTCCGGCATGGCCGCAACGTGATGATGCACAATCGGCAGCTGTGAGGTGTTCAACAACTGCTGTCGCGCTTCATCCTCGAACAGGACCCCGTCCACCCAGGCTTTTACGGGAACCCGGCTGTGCTCATCCATAATCTGTATTGCTTTCGATGCCATGTGCTTCGCTCCTTTCCAACGAGGTTACGAAACACACTTTAAGCTTGGGGAGAGACACATCTTGTCGCCCATGGGCATAATCCGATACAGACAGAACAATCGGCAGATGCTCAAAACAGGCGACCTTATCTGTCGCACCAAGACGATACGTTGATACAGGGATACCAACTGGAGACGCCACCGTGATACCACTGCAGAAAGGGCCAAAATACTGGATCGAAAAAAACGCGAAGCGGTTTGTGTACCCGCCTAATGTAGAACAGATGGATGGCTTTGTATCCGTAACCTTTTCGGGCCTCAACCCAAACCTGATGCTTCGCATCTTAGAGACAGGACAGGCCGATGCTTTCTTATATCTGTCTGTTGGCCCCCCTGACATAGACTCAGAAGATGAAATAGTGGACATCGTTTATGACGATATCATCACCATTAAGACGGATGCAGGTGGCAGATTTTATTGTGGCGTATGTCCTGGCTTTTGTGGCATTTATTCTGACCCAAAATATTACTCTACCCCGGATGAGCTATGGGTGGCGCATACGCTTGACGATATTGTTGAATGGATCAATAGTTTCAGACAGGATGAATGCTATTTATTCTACGTAAATAAAGGTGCCCGTGGGGCCGATCGTATTAAAAAATCAGACGCCGAAAACATAAAAGAGTGGCCTGCATGCGCATGCATTCCCATCGTTACGAGCTTTTAGCACTTGTAATATCTGGTTTAATTAAGCATCAGGACGAACGCAGATGTACTCCAATATACTGACCATTAACGATCAGAGATTCATCGAAAAAACCGGGCTGCATGAACTAACGAGATCCTGGCGGTTATCCTTGATACATCCTTGCGCCCCCGGGCGTATTTTCCTGTTTCAGCACGGTCAACGGAATGCTCACAGGTACTCCTTTATACCTAAAAAAAAGGATGTGAAAGTCAGAGTCGTCGGACAACCAGACACTGTCTCAGACACCAGCATTCAGATTATTTGCAATCTGGCCTAATACGGAAAGTATATCCTGGATGCATTCGGTAACCCTTTATCAGATTACAATGAACTACCCTGCGATATGATTCAAACCGACCTGCTCAATGCAATTAAAGGAAAGCCCCCAGCCCCCTATTGTTTCTTTTCAACAAATACCACAGACAGGAGACTCATCATGTCGAAAGCAGCACTCAAGCAACTGTCCGATCAGTTGGAGCAACTGCAAGCAGAAGGCCAAACAGATACAGAGGAGTATGAAAGCCTCAGTGACGATTACCAAAGCCTGGCAATGTCTATGCTTCCAACTTGGACGGAGCATGACGATGAAAGTGAATAATCAGCTATGAATTTTATATGGAATCGGCTCAGACGCTTGCGCCAACATGTCTGCCAGCTCTGAGCTGATTCGAGAGAGTATAACCTCATCCCCTCGTGCATAGCACTCAATTACACTTTGATTCATTCTGATAAAAGCCGCAAAGCAACCAAGGTCATAATGTGAAAACCTTAGATGATGCCCCACAATAAAAACACTTTCATCTTCCACATAACCGGTAACGTATACACGCTGCCGGTCTTCCATGAAAAACAGCAAAACCCCGCCCACGCCCTCGGCAGTGAACCAAAACGTCTTATAGGAAAGACCGGTATCTTGAGCCCCCAAAACTGTAGGTACAATGGGGGTAGCAGGGTCGACAAGAAATCGCAGTGCGCGTAAGGTGTTATAAAACCTCATATATTTATTAATAAAAATTCATTCCCATATCTAATCGTCAAGAATGACTCTAAAATCACCACCACCTGCTGACGAGCAGACAACACCGGTAATTTCACGTCCTTTATTATCCCTGGCTTTAAAGCTATCACGGTTAGGCTCACCTTTTTCACAGGAGAAAGGCCGATAAAATCCAAGCTCGATATTGGTATACCCTTCTTTTTCAAGGTAGTTAATAACCTTTTCATCCGACGCATCCAAAAAATAAATAAAAGATCCTATGATTAAAGTAATGACAGAAAAGCCCTTCATAAGCTGCATTACATCAGATAATTTTTTACTTTCTGTCATTCCAATTCCTTTTCCAATTAATAAAAAATAAAGCTTATCCTTCGTTGCCAGCATGATTATATAACAATACCCCAGATAGCACCTTTCCCTTGGATGACAGCTGCGCACAAACGGCTTCTTCCTTCACCGTTTCTCTTACGATGATTCCATCAGGGGTAAGGATCAGCTGCTCATTTTCCTCATAGACAAACAGGTAGCGACGGATATTACCCCAGATACCGAGCGTACCTTTACAAGCTTCAAAGTGATCCCGCACCATTTTTTGCACACAAGATACCTGCTGATCCATGGGCAGCATCCGGGTATCAGCATCCAGATAGATACGCCGCCGAGATTCACTCAAGGCCAGTACAAAAACAGGCTCGGTCGTGCGTTGGAACCCGGTATCCACAAAAACATAGGACTTAAAAACCTGCCTGCGTTCATCCAGCTCACGACGCAGTCCTGCTATCTCATCTTCATAGGTCTCAAGACCCAATCCGACCAGCTCACAAAGCGCACGCAGAAACCCTTCATCGCTGTATTTGAAGTCAAACCGGCCTTTTCCAAGCCCAAGGTAAGGATCAGTAAGCTGTAACTGAATCCGCTCCACACACTTATCGATGCGGTGGGGACGATAGCCCATCAGCTGAGCGATCTCCCGACGATCGACATTTGCCAAACGAAGCTGAAGCTCCTGCTGAAGTGTCATAACGACTCCTTTCAAAAATATCGCCAAGCCGGTTGGGCCCGTCTGATTCCCTGAAATTCTGGCAACACCTTTTCAATGACAGGCACTCTCTACATACCGACAGCAGCCTCTATATCCCTTCGGGGCACCCATTCGAACGCTGAAGAGCAGATCCGTGTTTGCTCTCGCTGACATCGATACACAGCACACGTGGGCACCAGGGCCTCAGTCATTGCTGAAATTGAAGTTTACGAAGGCATACCCCTGTTTATTCCGGCTGATGGTGAAACTGGTACCCTCCTTCGGAATACCACTGACGATCGCAAGTTTGCGCAGTGCTTCATCACTCAGAGATGCTGTTTCGTCCTCATGGAAAATGAGACTCATGGCGCACAGGCCCTCCCAGCTCCAGAGCTGCAGCAAGGCCTGATGACCTTGAACGTCCAGAAGATGACTAGCAAGAATACGGGTATCCGGATCAACCGGAACATTAGAGAAAGCTTCCATCAGCAACTGCCTCGCTCTGACTGATGAATAGCGAACCACTCGATGTTTTCTCGTTGACCATTCCAGCGTGCCGCCACCAGCTGACCTTGCTTGGCAACGCTGTAATCCAGACAAAACGCGCGTTGACCACGAACTCCTTCGGGATCAAAGTCTCGCTGCCAATAGTGTCCGAAAAAGGTCAGCGTCTCTCCTCTGTACTCAAACACCCGGGCCTGCTCATACTGGACCGACAGATCATGCTCATCATGCAGCTCCGGCCTGACTGCCAATGAGGCGCTTTCGCCCTTGTGCAACTGCCACCAGTTGATACGCGCCTCTCTGCGCACAATCCCATCTTTATCAGTAAATTCAGCGCCGGCAGGAAGATCCACTTCAGGACCTTTCAAGACGCATTCCACTGCGCTGTAAAGCGGCTCGTCCTTCAAAGCATAATGCTGGTAGAAGCGCTCATCCCGGATCCGATTTTTATCATCCAGCCAGGGCAGTAGCGACTTCATGCTGGGCAAGTGCCAGCAGGCGTGGACCACCTGCAACGCTTCCAGCTCCAGCCAGAGAGGTAACTGCTTATAGAAAGCAATTGCCTCCTCATGCCGACGCGAGCCGAAAGGGAAAGCTTTCAAAAATGCTCGATGTTGGTAGGTATTCTTATAGATATGCGGTCGCACATAGCCACCGCTCTCGTTCAGAGTGGCATAACAGATCGCGTTAAATTCGTGATTGCCCATGACGACCAGAGCATCCCCCGAATCCACCATCGCACGTACGATCTCCAGCACACGTGCCTGCTCAGGTCCACGATCGATCAAGTCCCCCACCATCACCAGCGTGCGCTCTGGATGTGTGTACCCCTTGCCCTTGGGCTGGTACCCCATTGCCCTCAACAGTGGCTCCAGCGCCGATGCATGGCCGTGGATGTCACCCACCAAGTCGTACTGTTCTGACATACCTATACCCCTTTCTGTCCGGCTCAGACTAGATTTTTGACCATCGGGGCGACAGATATTGTCGTTTAAACAGGTGAGGGACGAGATTGGGTCGCACCAAGACTTTTCGCATGTTTACACAGCCCTGTGAGTAAACAAAAAGTTGGAAAAGGAGAACCAACGGCTGAAGCAGCTTCAGCTCCGAAGGCCCCAAACCACCGTACTTATTTGGTAATCCCCCCGAAAAGTAGCAGTGCTCAAAAGTAGAATTTTCTCGTAATGTATACGCAGGAGGTTCTGCATGAAGAAGTCCCGATACACCGACAGCCAGATCATGGCGATACTGAAACAAGCGGAAGCAGGTACCCCAGTTCCCGAACTATGTCGTGAACATGGGATGAGCAGCGCCACATTTTATAAGTGGCGGGCGAAATACGGCGGCATGGATGCTTCGTTGATGGCTCGGCTGAAAGAGCTTGAAGATGAAAACCGCCGCCTGAAGAAAATGTATGCTGAAGAGCGGCTGAAGGCCGAGATCGTCCAGGAAGCACTGCAAAAAAAGTGGTGAAGCCGTCTCGGCGCAAGGAGATGGCACAGACCTATGTTGCTTCCCGTGGCGTCAGTATCCGGCTTGCCTGTGCTGCCTTTGGTATCAGCGAATCCTGCTACCGGTACCAACCCAAGCTGTCATCGGAGAATGCTGAGATTGCAGATTGGTTGATCCGCCTGACTGAACAGGATTCAGACTGGGGCTTTGGTATTTGCTTTGACTACCTGCGTAATGTGAAAGGCTTCGGCTGGAACCATAAGCGCGTATACCGTATCTACTGTGAACTTGCATTGAATCTGCGCATACGGCCTCGGCGGCGCCTAAAGCGCCATAAGCCGGAGCCGTTGAAACAGCCCCTGCGACGCAACCAGGTGTGGTCGATCGACTTCATGCACGATCAGCTGTCGGATGGCAGAAGCTACCGGCTGCTCAATGTGATCGATGACTACCGGCGAGAAGGACTGGCAATAGAAGCAGGCTTCTCTCTGCCATCCATGCGAGTGATACGCACCCTGTCTCAGTTGATTGAGTGGAGGGGAAAACCATCGCACATTCGCTGTGACAACGGCCCAGAATTCATCAGTCACGAATTCACCAACTGGGCTCGTAAACATGACATCCGGATTGAGTATATTCAACCCGGCAAGCCTCAACAGAACGCTTACATCGAGCGTCACAATCGAACGCTCCGCTACAGCTGGGTCAGTAAGCATCTATTCGAAACACTGGAGGACGTTCAGGATTATGCAACGCAGTGGCTCTGGTTTTACAATCATGAGCGGCCGCACAAAGCCAATGGTGGCCAGCCACCACTAAAAGTGGCTTAGCCTCTACTTTTGGCATCAGCTAAAAAGGGGAGGATTACCATTTCACCACGTGTACAACGTAGGGTCCGAGATGCCCATCTTTCTGCACACCTTGGGGACAGGTCTACCCTATACACTCTGCTTAAGGGCGAAGGTGATCTGCTCTTTCGTGTGGCGGGATTTCTTCATGGCATGTGCACCTGATATAAGGGGTTTATCATCCCGGACTGTACAGTTGGAATTGGTTAAGAATTTAGGGGTAGGGTCCGGCTGCATAGGTAAGCCATCCTTTTATCAATTCTCATGGTAAACATAACAGAGTGGTCTTGATACAGGATAAGGACTTGCAAACGGTCACGGAGCTGGGAACAGAATGAGCTTAGAATCCATAAACGAAAAAATCGCCATAAGGCGATTCATATAACAGCTTTCTTTAAATGGTCGGGACGGCAGGATTTGAACCTGCGACCCCTTGCACCCCATGCAGAAACCGATTTGTCTACCACTGCCTATAGCTATCAAAAAATCAATATAATTCAAATCCTTGTAATTCATCAGCAGCTATAATATCCCTTAATAGACAGCGATAAACACGCCTGTGTGTGTACATTGTTGCGTACATCATCAGAGGACATATCATGGCTGAAACTTCAATTCCAAGCGGCGACCTGAACCAGGGTAAGCTTCGTCAAATCAAGAAGTTGCTGGCAAATGGCGAAATAAATAAGCAGATCTCCATACCTCACCGGGAAGGGTTAAGCCTGCGCGTCTACCCCATCAGCAGGAAGAACCCTCAAGGGTTAATGACCTTTCAGGGCCGATACCGCTTAAATGGTATGCAGCAACGCATCGACTATGGCCACTACCCCAGCATCGGCCTCAAGCAGGCTGAAGAAGCCCACCGGAATACCAAGTCGCTTCTCGAACGGGGAGTCGACCCTAAGCACCAGGCCACAGAAGGCACCCTCCAGGAGCTGAGTGACGAGTTCCTTAACCGACTGCGCAAAGACCGCAAAGACCCCGAGCAAGCTGCTCGGGCATTAAACGCAGACCTGCCCCGTCGATTACTACGCATGCCAGCCACTGAAATTACTCAGCGCCAGGTAAGCGACCTGCTTCAGGGCGTGGTTAAACGCGGCGCACCGGTCGCAGCTAACCGACTTCTATCCCTACTGAAGCAGGTGTTTTCTTATGGGGTTGAACGAGGCTACTGCGAGGTCAACCCAGCCGAGCGTATAACACGCCGCTCAGTTGGCGGTATTGAGCAGCCTCGCGAGCGTAACCTATCCTTCGATGAAGTCAGTACTTTACTGACCAAACTTCCCTTGCGCTCCATCGATGCCCGCATCACAAGCACCACTATCGACATCCACGAAACAACGAAGCTGGCGCTCTGGTTCCTCTTGCTGACTGGACAGCGCTCAGGCGAAGTGCGTTCAATGCGCTGGTACGATGTCGACTTCGAAGCCGGAACCTGGACAATTCCTGAGCAGGTATCAAAAAACGGCAAAGCCCACCGCGTGCCTTTAACCGATCTTGGACTTCGTGTGCTCGAGTACAGTAGGCAATGGGGGGCGACCGGAACCTACTGTTTCCCTAGTCCTCGTGACCCTGACCGTCAGTTTGACGAGAAGAGTATCGCCAGAGCTTTAAGGCGCCACTACGATGAGCTTGAGATCGACCCTTTCACTCCGCATGACCTTCGCCGCACCTTCGTCACCCGTCTAGCCGACTTGGGTGTTGCGCCTCACATCATCGAGAAGTGCGTTAACCACTCTCTTGGTGGCGTTCTGGCCGTCTACAACCGGGGTGAATACTGGAATGAACGGCTCCAAGCACACCAATTGTGGGACCGACAGCTACGTATGCTGTTTTCACCTCGGCAAGAGCCCGAAGCTCAGAACGGTAACATTGTTCAGTTTCCGATCAGACGCTGCGAGTAAGCACATATACCCCCCCTCCCCCAAAAAATCAGGACTGCATAAATGACCGATATTTACCGCTGGTACGCACGCTGCATGGTACAACTGGGCATCGACTCCCAAACGGAGCCAGAGCGTGCGGAAGCGGCGAAGGATGCGCTTGCGTGTTTTGCGGATGACCCTGAATGGTTAGCTTGGCTGGTCATGCATTCCGAGTGGTATCTGGAGTCCATGAGGGGGGATGAGAAACTTGACAATCCACTCGACCAAACTGCGAACGAAACAGCCACAACTAATTTAAGCCCAGCAGAGCTTGAATCGTTGCTCAATCAGTCAGGTAACGAACCAGATGACATCCAGTTCAATTCTGACCCTTACCAGGAATGCTTACAGAGAGGGGTCCGTTATGGAAAACGCCTACCATACTGGTTCGTCGATTTTTACCGCTGTAGTGCTGCCTCATGCTCACCTTCTGCCTACGAGATATGGGCTACTCAAAAGCACACGCCCCACTTTGCACAGCCTGATGGTGAATGGGCGTCCTTCGACTCGGTTACTATCGACGAGATCCCCCCGGAGACCTACATAGATTGGATAGTCGCTGCGGGGAGAGTTAAACCGCCAAGAGATCAAAAGCGAGAACTCTACGTATGGATGATAGGAACTCAAAGAGCACAGGAGTCACCTGCCAATGCCCAGAGGCTGTTTGGTATGTTGCTTTCAGCAGTAGACGAGGGCAAACAATCACTTAGTGGTAGGTTCGCGGGCTGGGAAGTTATTTCAACAGCAGACACGAAATTTATACGCCCAGAAGGAGGAGGCAAGAACTATCACTTCTCCTCATTTCAAAATGACTGTACAAAACTTTGCTTAACGCGGAAGTCACGATAGGTAGGCACCGTACAGCAAGCTGGGTTGCAAAAGTCACACTCCCCTGGCCCAAAAGGCTGGGTTTGCTCCATATTGTCACACTTTCAACAGGCGGAGAGCTCCGTCCTGCAACATAGGCTCCCGTAAGCATCAATACAGGAGCATAAGCCCATGGCGACAAGCCAACCCTTCCAAGAGCTTCGCCTCGTCAACGAACGCCAGTTCTGTGAGCTCGCAGACATCTGCCGAGCTCACCTTCACAACCTCGTAAAAAGCGGGTCAGTCCCCGCTCCCATTTATATCGGACACGCCAAGCGCTGGCGCCTTACTGATATAGAAGCCTGGATCAACTCCCTTTCGCAGGAGACGCACTGATGAAACACATCGATATCGATCACATCCAGAATCGCGCTCTGCTATCCGCCTGTGTCAACGCGCTGTATGAACCCACCGAGAAGGAACAGCGCACCAGCCCATCGAAGCACCCAGTCGAAGTAGTCGCCGGTTACGTTTCTGCGCCCACACTGGAGGAAGCGTTTGTAGGCCAGGGCTTTGAGCTCGGCTATGTGCAGATGAACACGCTAGGCAAACTGCTTGCGAACTGCAAAACTGACCGCGCGCACTGGGCAGCTCCAGGCGACCAGCAGAAAGCAATCGACTGGTTACTGGCAGATGGCAATTTTATCGAGCGAAGACCCCGGATCGCTTGGTTTATGTCCTTGCATAGCGCATTACGGGACGCCGGCTCACACCACCCCCTTATTGAAGCACTGGGGGCACACCTCGAGGCCATCGGCTACCACAATTTGGTACTGGAGGGGTTCGATGCAGCCATCTAACCACAATCTGGAGCATGCGGCCGCTGGCCGCATTGCTCTACCCGATAGCTCCACATCACCACAAGTAAATACCCTGCTGGCCTTATTGCAGGAGGGGGCAATGAACACCTTCGACATTCGTGCACACGGCATACAACACGCGGCGGGACGGATCGCTGACCTACGAATACGCGGCCACCAGATCAAGACTCAGATGGTATGGGCCACTGACGATCTGGGCCTGAAACACCGTATTGCACAGTATCATCTGGTGAAGGAGAACACACATGACCATTAATGTTCAGCCCGAGCAGACAGCCTGGCTCCTAGATCAGTTGGCGACTGAATCTGGCTCTACCCATTGCTTCACGACCCTGCCTGTCCAAAAAGGCCAACCCAAGGAGTTCAACGGCACCTACCAAGAGCTTAAAGATAGCCTGGTCACCAACAATACTCACAGCGGCGTTTACTTCGCCGTAAACCAAGTCCAGGGGAAACGCTGCGCCGCTAATGTTACGGCGGTGCGTGCCCTTTTCCTGGATCTGGATGGTGCGCCTCTGTCCCCCGTACAAGCGATAGCGATGTCTGGTGGGCCTGCCCCCAATGTGATTATTGAGTCCAGCCCTGACCGCTACCACTGCTACTGGCTCGTATCGGACTGCTCACTGGATCAATTCAGTACTGTGCAGACAGCATTGGCATATCGGTTTGAGGGCGACACGTCCGTTTGCGACCTGCCACGGCTGGCGCGAGCACCCGGTTTCATCCACCAAAAGATGAAAGATGGCAGACCCACCAAGCCTTTTATGACCCGTATTATTGAGATCAATGATGATAAGCCCCGTTATAGCCTTGCCGAGCTGATCGAAGGGCTGGGCCTGGACTTGAGCGACATCGGCGGGCAGCCAAACCGTCAAAGCAATGAGCGCTTCGATATCCAACGTAATTTGACCGATGGCGAACGCACCCAAGCACTAACCCAGCTATGCGGCCGTCTGATAAAGGAAAGGCAGAACGATGAGGTTGCTATGGAGATGCTGGTGGCCTGGAACCAATCTCGTTGTAATCCACCTTTACCACTTGAGAAGCTGCAGTCCACATACGCCAGCGTAAAACGGACAGACAGGCGTAACAACGCTAGCGCTCCCGCAGCTATAGCAAAGCTGAATGCCGAGTACGCTATTACTACGCTCGGGGGTAAAGCCGTGGTGCTGCGCGAGCGACCGGAGCGAGTAGATTATCTCAGCGCCAGCGACTTCAAGCTGCTGCACTGTGATGGGAGCTTTGAGGGTAAAGCGCTCGGCGCTGCATGGTTGAACCATCCGTTGCGAAGAAAATTTATCAACGGCGTAACCTTTGATCCGGGCCAAAAGGGACATAGGGACGGGCACTACAACCTCTACCGAGGCTGGGGATGCCAGCCGACTGAAGGCGACTGTAGCCTTTTCCTGGACCATCTGCGCGATGTGATCTGTAGTGGTAACGATGCCTACTACACATACCTGCTCGACTGGCTGGCCGATATGTTCCAAAACACAGCCAGGCTTCCAGGTGTAGCCATAGTGATGAAAGGCGCTCGCGGCGCTGGTAAAAGCTTCACGGCCAATACCATTGGTAGCCTCTGGGCACGTGCGCACTACAAGCATATCTCCAACCCAGACCACCTGGTTGGCCGCTTTAACAGCCACCTGCAGGACTGCTTGCTCTGCTTTGCTGATGAAGCACTATTCGCGGCTGACGCTCGCGTAGAGCAACAGCTCAAGGTCGCCATTACCGAGCCCCAACGGATGATTGAGGCCAAGGGTAAAGATGCCATCATGGTTAACAACTACACTCGCGTAATGATGGCAACCAACAGCGAGTGGTCCGTGCCAGCTGGCGCCGACGAGCGTCGGTATTTTGTACTGCAGGTATCAGACGAGATGGCTCAAAAGCATGATTATTTTCGCGCTATCGCCGAGCAACTCGATACGGGAGGGCGGGAAGCATTACTCCACTTCCTGCTCAACCGCGAGATCCGCTCAAACATCCGCCAGTCACCTAAGACTGAAGCCCTGCTTGAGCAAAAGCTCTATAGTCTCCCCAGCGTATCGGCTTGGTGGTACGACTGCCTGTTACGCGGTGCGATTGGCCCGTGCACCAGTTCGGGCGTCCTCATGGAACCAGTCCTTGGTGGAAACGATGTTTGGCCAACGTTTGCGCCGACGGATGCACTTTATGAGCATTACTTGCAGTTCGCCACCCAGCAAAGGGAAAGATATCCTGCCAAGAAACCCATCATGATGAAGACCTTGAAGCGGTTAGCCGGTGTTAGCCCCTCACGGCCCGCGACCGATGCCGGACGCAAACGGGGTTACCAGCTCCCAGACCTCGAAATCTGCCGTGAGGTGTTCACAAACAGCCTGCAACAACCCATCAACTGGGAGGATGCGGCGTAGGTATGGACGGAATATAGGCAATATTCCAGAGGCGCAGAAGGAGCTGCGACTTGGTACCGCAATGCGCACTAACGACTGCCCTCATCTGTCCAAGGTGTCCGGGCTGCCCACCTTATAAAACTCTTTTGCACACCACCCTATACCCCACCACCAACCGGGGGACACACGGGGCCAGTAATGACACCAATTTCCTTTTTTACCTGGACTACCCGGACTACCCGGACTACCCGGACGTGGTTAGATATCCAGCGGGGTTCGCCAGTCCAGGCAAGGTCTTAGCGTCCACACCTCCCTGGACGCTAGCGCTAATGCGACAACCACAGCAAGTAGAGCGGAAACAGAAGGACCTCCCTGCATGCGAAGCCCTCAATCTTTGTCGCCAGTATTTTGTAGTGGTCACCACGACCCATCTTACTGATACATACACTTGGGTTAACACACCAGAAATCAATACGACGGGGGAACGCGGCAGCTATGCGGTTCGCTTTAAAGCAGAAACCATGAAAAGCCTGATTAATCACAGGAACACTCGCAGGCACAAGAACAATATTTTAAGCGGTGGCCCCATATGCACATATTCCTTTTTCAGCACACACAAAAATGCAAAATATTTTCGATGTGCAAACAGCGAAAATCAGTCGTCACCAAACTGGCCCATAGGGTCGAGAACGAAATAGACGAAAGCGACCAGGGGTGTCACCCAGGCAAGGGTAGGGAGGATGTCCGCTCCGCTCAGAAGAACGCGGAACAGGGTCATGGCGAACACACCGAAACCGATAAGAATCACATGCTGCATGGCGACGGTCCTTTGTCGATGGGGATGGGAATAGTCAGTCTTTGAAAGACTTAAAAACCTTGTACGGGACGAGGAAGAGTAGAAACAGGGTTATAGCACTTACGAAGATATTGACAATAGCAGAGCTGGTCACATCACCGGTAACACCGCGAACAAAGGCAGCGACGATAAATACCCCAACGAACGTGAGAAATGTAACGAGATATTTCATCGCGGCTTTCCTTCATCATCTTCGCTAGAACCTATGTAATCAGAGCCGCTGTTGCGGGTATCACTGAAATATATAACGGCGGTAAGGACGCCGGACATTATGACAACACTAGGGAGCGCTGCGCCGATGCAATGGGCTTTGAAACAGAAGCCGTAGAACGCTTGATTAATGACCAGGAGTAGGGGGAGACACCAGAGATATATCTTGAGTGGGGAGTTCATGCGTAGCTATCCATGCAGTCTTAAACACTGGAGCAGTGTAGGAAAGGGTGGGGCAAATGTCGAGGGGCATGTGGCCGGTAGGTATGTAGGTTCCCGAGAAATCGGGGGTGCCCACCTCGAGTCGGGTTTCGAGGATCAAATCTCAAAAACGGGGTTTGGAACCTTCTATGGCCCCCCCCCCACCAACGACCCTGGAGATCATCAATGAGCGCTTACATCGTCACCAACGTAGCTACGAAGCAGACCATGCAAGCGCGTGGCTGCAGCATGGGAGAAGTCGTCAACCGTGTATGCAACCTGCTGAACTGGGCTGCGCACGACGTGCGTGTAATCAAGAAGGAGAAAGCAGCATGAGAAAGCACGAGATGAATGGCGACCTGCGCCAACAGGCCGCCGAGTCCACAGCAATCGAAACCACTATCAATAGCAACGAGGTAAACACCATGAACACCGTAACTGTAACCACTCTGCGCACCGCGTTCAAGGAGGGTAACGCTGCGATGGTCAAGGCCGAGTCAAACCCATTGTCCGGCTTTATTCGTGAACATGACGGTACATTCAGGACCAAAAACACACTGACAGCTGATCAGATCATCCAGGCTGGACGCCAACTGGTCATTGAGCAGTTCAGGGACAAAGAACATAGCGCCCTCACATCTCCAAATGCTGTTCGTGAATACCTCGGCGCACGGCTTGAAGGCATGGAGCAAGAAGTGTTCATGGTGCTGTTCCTAGACAACCGTCACAGGGTCATCACTGATGAAGTCCTGTTCTACGGAACCATTAACGCCGCATCAGTTTACCCTCGAGAGGTCGTCAAACGGGCGCTGGTCCACAACGCCGCTGCACTGATCGTGGCTCACAACCACCCGTCCGGAGATTCAAGCCCGAGTCGAGCCGATATTCAGATCACCCAACGGCTGAAAGATGCCCTGGCTTTGGTCGATGTCAGGCTACTCGATCACATCATCATCGGCTGCGGTAGCAGCCACTCGCTAGCAGAAAGCGGCGATTTATAAGCTCCTCCCCGAAACGTCACTCCACACAACCTACCACCACTCGAGGTAAACCCCATGGCTAAGGTCATTCAGGGCTGGCAGCTTATTGGCCAGCGAAATGGAAAACCGCTCTATCGCTACATTAAAGGTGACCACTGGTATTCAGGCCCAGCGCGTTCGCTGAAAAGCACAGTCCCCCCCATAACACAGAGACATGAATACAACGCCCTACCAACGCTAACCATGGAACAGGCAATGAATCTAAAGCCTGGTGACGCCTGCCCCAAATGCAGAGGCAGCGGCATCTACCGCTGGCACGATTCAAGTCGACGCCGGGTCGGAAGTTCAACATGCTACTGGTGCAATGACGCGCGCACTGGTGGCAACAGACGGGGGAAAGGCTGGATTGACCAGCGAGACCTGGTCTACATTTTCGGCGCAGCTGCCGAAGGACGCTTGAACCTGACGATCAGCGCCTAACGCTGCCAAAACACTTCATTAGCCCCTGACCGAATCAAGGCGTCTTGGGGGTAGTCTGTTTTAGCGTCTTCCGGCGGCGCGTCGCGTCACAGAACATAGTTTACAACACGGGTAATCAGTCAAGGGGGATGAGTGCCAGATGATTCTGGGCCCTAGAGTCCAGTGTGAACCAGCACCACCTTAGCTATCTACAGTAGGCCAAACAGCTTGCACAACAGCTCTGTTGCACGCAGCTTCTCGCTAGCCGAGCAATCAGGGCTATGGATAATTCCCTTAAGCTCGACGAATAGCTCATCCCGTACAGCCCATTGCTCCTGCCGAAAGCGCTCCTGCTGGCGCCGAATGCCTTCCTCAATCGCCGGATGCTGTAGATAACGGCAAGCTGTGACTTTGGCACCAGGCCCATCAGAACCACCCGCACGAACATAAGCCGCCGTCGCGCTGCGAGGGTCAGAGGTGTAGGTATCGATGAAGCGTTCTTGCAGAGCTGTCAGAGGCATGGATAGATAAAGAATTAGGTATTTCTAATATTATAATCGAATTAAATATGAATGCTATTCAAGTGCTAAATCAATGGACTAAATACATGTGTGTACACGGCTGTGTACATTGTGATTTTACAGAGAGGATCTTTTACAGATAACTGCTTGATTTAAATGGTCGGGACGGCAGGATTTGAACCTGCGACCCCTTGCACCCCATGCAAGTGCGCTACCAGACTGCGCTACGCCCCGACTAGGCGGGAACTGAATGATCAGTTCCGAAGAGGGTGGAAATATTACCCCAAGGTTTTGATAAATGGAAGCTTTTTGAAATGCTTTTTCCACTGAAGGCTCTGAGCCACTCGTCCTGTCGACCGGCATGGCAAAGAAACAGCCTAGAATGATTTCAGCAGTGCCCTGATCTCTTCCAGCTCGCTGATGGTCTGGCGTATCAGCTGTCGATACCGCGCGGCATCGTCGCCGGCCATGTTGCCTGACAGCCACTGACGCGCACCCGCGATGGTATAACCCTGCTCATGCAACAGGCTGCGAATCTGCCTCAGCAGCAGCAGGTCCTTGTGTTGGTAGTAGCGGCGGTTGTTGCGCTTGACCGGCTGTATCTGTGGGAACTCCTGCTCCCAGTACCGGAGCACATGAGGCTTGAGCTGACAGAGTTCAGCGGCTTCACCGATCGTGAAATAGCGCTTGGAGGGGATGGGGCCCAGTTCAGACGCTGTCTGGCTGGTTTCCGGCATGGATCTCCACTCGCTCCTTGAGTTTCTGCCCCGGACGGAAGGTCACGACGCGGCGGGCGGAGATAGGGACCTCCTCCCCGGTTTTGGGATTTCGACCCGGGCGCTCACGCTTGTCGCGCAGGTCGAAGTTGCCGAAACCGGAGAGTTTCACTTGCTCGTTGTGGGCCAGACTTGCACGAATTTCCTCAAAGAAAGAATCCACCATCTCTTTGGCTTCGCGCTTGTTCAAGCCCAGCTCATCATAGAGGCGTTCGGCCATATCGGCTTTGGTCAACGAGCTCATGTCGGTCACCCTGTCCTGTCATTACTCTCGTAACGTTGCACCACAACGCTCGCGGAGTGCTGATACAACGGCACTCACGGCACTATTGATCTCTTCTTCATTAAGAGTGCGCGAAGGGTGCTGCCAGGTCAAGCCCAGCGCCAGACTTTTTCGTCCCGGTTCAATGCCTTGGCCCTGATAAACGTCAAATAGAGTGACCTGTTTGAGGAACTCTCCCGCCTCGGCTGCCACCACCTGACGAATATCTTCAAAGGCCGTTGCCTGATCAGCCACCACCGCAAGGTCACGACGGGATTCAGGGAACTTGGACAATGAGCTGAAGCGCGGCAGCTTGCCACCGGTAACGGCATCCAGCGTCACCTCAAACAGATAAACCGGGCCGTTCAGGTCCAGCTTCTTCACCAGTGACGGATGTAGTGCACCGATGTATCCCAGGGTTTCGCCGTTACGTTCGATACGTGCCGTTTGCCCCGGATGCAGCGCCACATGGCGATCCGCCACAAAACTGAACTGACCACCGCAACCGCCCAGTGCCAGCAGGGATTCCAGATCACCCTTGGCGTCGAAGAAATCCAGTTTCTCCTTACCGGCCGTCCAGCCTTCTGCATCACGATTGCCCGCCAGAATACCGGCAATGACATTCTCCTGAATCAGCTCATCCGCCTTGGGCAGAAAGCGCTGACCGGTTTCGAACAGACGCACTCGCGTCTGCTGGCGATGCTGGTTGTACTGTAGCGCTTTTGCCAGACCCGGCCACAACGTAGTCCGCATCACCGCCATCTCGGCGGAGATCGGATTGGCCAGCGCGATGGCATCGTGCTGATCATCAAAGGACTTCTGCAGCTCGGCTTCAATAAAGCTGTAGGTGATCGCTTCCTGATAGCCACGGGCGATCAGGTGACGGCGCAGCGACTGCAGCGTCAGGCGCGCTTCAGCAATCGGCGGAATCGGCAGCTTGGCGGTGGGCGTGTGCACCGGCAGGTTGTTATAGCCGTAGACACGAGCAATCTCTTCGATCAGGTCCACTTCAATACTGATGTCGAAACGGTAGCTCGGCACCGTCACCTGCCAGCCGTCTTCAACCTTTTCCAGCTGCATACCCAAACGGGTCAGGATCTCTTCGATCTCGGCAGTCGGAATCTCCAGTGCCAGTACTGAAGTCACCTTGGCGTGGCGCAAGTGGACCTTCTCAACTGCTGGCAGTTCAGCTTCATTGACGGCTTCGATGACCGGACCTGGCTCGCCACCGACGATGTCCAGCAGCAGAGCGGTAGCACGTTCAATTGCCTTGCGCTGCAGCTGCCAGTCCACACCACGCTCGAAGCGGTGCGATGAGTCAGTGTGCAGGCCATAGCTGCGCGCACGACCGGCAATTGCGAGTGGGGCGAAGAAGGCACTTTCAAGGAAGATGTTACGGGTTTCATCGGTGACAGAGGTGGGCTCACCGCCCATGATACCGGCCATCGCGACCGGGCCCTTGGCATCCGCAATCACCAGGGTATCGATGCTCAGCTCAACTTCCTGACCATCCAGCAGAACCAGCTTTTCGCCCTCTTCCGCCAGACGCACCTTGATACCGCCATCGAGCTTGTTCAGGTCAAAAGCGTGCATCGGCTGACCCAGCTCCAGCAACACATAGTTGGTTACGTCGACCACCGGATCGATGCTGCGCACACCGGAGCGACGCAGCTTTTCCTGCATCCACTGCGGTGTTTCCACGCCCGGGTTGATGTTGCGGATCACACGACCCAGGTAACGCGGACAGGCGTGACCATCAACCAGCTCTACTTCGAAGCGATCATCGATCACCGGTGCAACAGCCGGAGCAGCGACTTCGGTCACTGCGGCCTTGTTCAGTACGCCTACTTCGCGCGCCATGCCGGCAATGCTCAGACAGTCACCACGGTTCGGCGTCAGATCAACATCGATGATCTTGTCGTTCAGATTGAGGAATTCACGAATATCCTGACCGACCGGCGCATCGGCCGCCAATTCCATGATACCGCCGTGATCTTCGGACAGACCCAGCTCGTCTTCTGCGCAGAGCATGCCGAAGGATTCGACCTGGCGCAGTTTGGCTTTCTTGATCTTGAAATCACCCGGCAAAACCGCACCCACACGGGCAAAAGCGGTCTTCAGACCCGCACGCGCGTTGGGAGCTCCGCAGACGACCTGCACGGTTTGCTCGCCGTCGCTGACCTGGCACACCTGCAGTTTATCGGCGTTCGGGTGCTGCTCGGCGCTCAGAATCTCGCCCACAACGACCCCGCTGAAGTCACCGGCAACGCCTTCAACACCATCCACTTCAAGGCCGGACAGGCTCAGCTGATCCGCCAGTTCCTGAGTTCCGATCTGCGGCTGGACCAGCTCGCGCAACCACTGTTCACTGAATTTCATGCTGCTTTCCTGAAAAATCTGTTTGTGTGCGTTGTCGTCTTATTTGAACTGGCCAAGGAAGCGCAGATCGTTTTCAAAGAACAGACGCAAATCGTCCACGCCGTAGCGGAGCATCGCCAGACGCTCAACGCCCATACCAAACGCGAAACCGGTGTACTCTTCGGGATCGATGCCGGAATATTCGAAGACTTTCGGGTGCACCATGCCGCAGCCCAGCACTTCCAGCCATTTGCCATCACCACGATCGATATCGACCTCGATGGACGGCTCGGTGAACGGGAAATAGGACGGACGGAAACGGACCTTCACATCTTCCTCGAAGAACTCACGCAGGAACTGCTCCAGCGTGCCCTTGAGATCAGCGAAGGTAATATTGCGATCGACCAGCAGGCCTTCTACCTGGTGGAACATCGGTGAGTGGGTCTGGTCGTAATCGCAACGGTAAACGCGACCCGGGCAGATAATGCGGATCGGCGGCTGCTGAGACTCCATGGTACGCACCTGCACCGGCGAGGTGTGGGTACGCAGCAGGCGGTGGGCATCAAAGTAGAAGGTATCATGCATCGCCCGCGCCGGATGATGAGCCGGAATGTTCAGCGCTTCGAAGTTATGATAGTCGTCTTCAATCTCGGGACCTTCGGCAACGCTGTAGCCGATGCTGCCGAAAAAGGCTTCGATACGTTCAAGGGTACGCGTAACGGGATGCAGGCCACCTACGGACTGGCCACGCCCCGGCAGGGTTACGTCGACGGTTTCCGCCGCCAGCTTGGCTTCCAGCGCCGCACTCTCCAGGGTTTCACGGCGAGCGGTGATGTCCGCCTGCAGCGCTTCCTTGGCTTCGTTGATACGGGCACCTGCTGCGGGACGTTCCTCGGCAGACAACTTACCCAGACCTTTCAACAGCGAGGTCAGCTCGCCCTTTTTGCCCAGATACTGCACTCGGATCTCGTCCAGCGCAGCCAGTGTATCGCTTTCAGCAACCGCCTGTTTGCCTTGTGCCAACAGGGTCTCAAGATTTTCCATTTCCGGCTCCAAACAAAAACAGGGGAAGAGCTCGCACCCTTCCCCTGTTTGATTCGATCATATGTGGACGGCAACGCCCGTACTTGCGTACTTCATTATCGATGCCGTCCATCCCTACCAATCGGTGGGGTTACGCCAGTGCAGCTTTGGCCTTCTCGACAACCGCAGCAAAGGCAGCCTGCTCGAATACAGCCAGGTCAGCCAGGACTTTACGGTCGATTTCGATGTTGGCTTTTTTCAGGCCAGCGATGAAGCGGCTGTAGGACAGACCGTTGATACGCGCAGCAGCGTTGATACGTGCAATCCACAGAGCGCGGAACTGACGCTTACGCTGACGGCGGTCACGGTACGCATACTGACCAGCTTTGATGACAGCCTGTTTGGCAACTCGGAATACACGGCTACGAGCACCGTAGTAACCTTTGGCCTGTTTCAGAATCTTCTTGTGACGGGCGCGAGCCTGTACACCACGTTTTACGCGAGGCATGGCAATTCCTTCCTATAAAAACTTAATAATGACCGAGAGAGAACTTACAGATACGGCAGCATACGCTTGACCAGAGCCTGGTCAGCAGCATGAACCTGCAGCATCGGGCGCAGCTGACGCTTACGCTTGGTGCTTTTCTTGGTCAGAATGTGGCTTTTGTAGGCCTGCTTGTGCTTCACGCCGTTAGCAGTCTTCTTGAAACGCTTTGCCGCACCGCGGACAGTTTTGATCTTAGGCATTAACTTTCTCCACGCATTCGTTTGTTAGTCAGTCAAACCGGAGAAACAACAAGACCCGGCGCCAGTCTCAGTGAAGAGCGGCGTCGGGTCGAGCAGTCGGATGACTATTTCTTTTTCGGGGCCAGCACCATGACCATTTGACGACCTTCCATTTTCGGACGCTGTTCAACAGTACTGATTTCAGCCAGATCCTTTTCGATCCGCTCCATCAGCTGCATGCCCAGTTCCTGGTGAGCCATCTCACGACCACGGAAACGCAAGGTAACCTTGCCTTTGTCCCCGGATTCAAGGAAACGTACCAGGTTGCGCAGTTTTACCTGATAATCCCCTTCTTCCGTACCCGGACGGAATTTCACTTCCTTGACCTGCATCTGAGACTGTTTCTTCTTAGCCTCATTTGCTTTCTTCTTCTGCTCGTACTGATGCTTACCATAGTCCATGATTTTGCAGACAATGGGATCAGAATCCGAGATCTGAACCAGGTCAAGTTCGGCTTCCTGAGCGTGCTCAAGAGCCTCTGAAATCGAAACAACACCGATCTGGTTGCCATCCGCACCGATCAAACGACATTCAGTGGCACGGATATTCTCATTAATCGGCGGCAGTGGCGCACGGCCACCGCGTCTGTTATCACGCCTGATAGCTTTATCTCCTGACGATTTTATTATGCCTGGCGGCCCTTGCGCGTCACTTCCTGAACCAACTGATCCACAAGCGCGTCAGCCGACAACGTACCCAAGTCCTCACCGGAGCGCGTACGCACTGCAACGGTTCCGGACTCGACCTCTTTATCACCCACCACCAACAGGTAGGGAACTTTTTGCAGAGTACGCTCGCGGATTTTAAAGCCGATCTTCTCGTTTCTCAAGTCCGCAGTGGCACGCAAGCCCGCTTTTTCAAGTTTTTCTGCCAGTTCTCGGCAATATTGCGCCTGATTGTCGGTAATATTCATCACCACAGCCTGCAGTGGCGACAGCCAGAGCGGCAGCGCTCCTGCGTAGTGTTCAATCAGAATACCGATGAAGCGCTCGAAGGAACCCAGAATCGCACGGTGCAGCATCACTGGTGTTTCACGGTCACCATGTTCGTTAACGAACTGAGCACCCAGACGTCCAGGCATGGAGAAGTCCACCTGGATGGTACCGCACTGCCATACACGATCCAGGCAGTCACGCAGCGAGAATTCGATCTTGGGACCGTAGAAAGCGCCTTCACCCGGCAGCTCTTCCCACTCCAGACCGGCGGTATCCAGCGCATCAGCCAACGCCTTTTCGGCCTTGTCCCAGCTTTCGTCAGAGCCGACACGCTCTTCAGGACGGGTGGAGAGCTTGTAGATGATGTCGGTAAAGCCGAAGTCCGCATAGACTTCGTGCAGGAAGTCGATAAATGCCGCCACCTCAGACTGGATGGAATTTTCGGCACAGAAAATGTGCGCATCATCCTGAACAAAGCCACGCACGCGCATGATGCCGTGCAGGGAGCCGGACGGCTCATTGCGGTGGCAGGAACCGAATTCGGCCAGACGCAGCGGCAGATCACGATATGAGCGCAGCCCCTGATTGAACACCTGAACGTGGCAAGGACAGTTCATCGGCTTGATGGCAAAGTCGCGGCTCTCGGAGTGTGTGGTGAACATCTGCTCCTGGAACTTGCCCCAGTGACCGGACTTCTCCCACAGGGTACGTTCCACCACCTGCGGTGTCTTGATCTCCTGATAGCCATGCTGACGCTGTTTGGTCCGCATGTACTGTTCGATCTGCTGGTAGAGGGTCCAGCCGTTGGGGTGCCAGAACACCATACCCGGCGCTTCTTCCTGCATGTGGAACAGGTTCAGCTGTTTGCCCAGTTTGCGGTGATCGCGCTTCTCGGCCTCTTCCAGACGGTGCAGGTGCGCCTTGAGCGCTTTCTTGTCACCCCAGGCAGTACCGTAGATTCGCTGCAGCATCTCGTTCTTGGAGTCGCCACGCCAGTAGGCACCCGCCACGCTCATCAGCTTGAACGCCTTGATGTGGCCGGTAGACGGCACATGCGGGCCACGGCAAAGGTCGATAAAATCGCCCTGTTTGTAGAAGGACAGCGGTTCTTCGCCCGGGATGGAATCGATGATCTCGACCTTGTACTTCTCACCCATGTCCTGGAACAGTTTGATTGCATCAGGGCGTTCCATGACTGAGCGGGACACCGGCAGGTTGTCTTTGGCCAGCTGGTTCATGCGCGCTTCAATCTTTTCCAGATCTTCAGGCGTAAACGCACGCTCGTAGGCGAAGTCGTAATAGAAACCGTCATTGATAACCGGACCGATGGTCACCTGAGCGCCCGGGAACAGCTCCTGAACGGCCATGGCCATCAGGTGGGCGCAGGAGTGACGAATCACTTCCAGACCTTCATCATCACGCGCCGTGATGATCGCCAGATCCACATCCTCTTCGATCAGGTAGCTGGTATCCACCAGCTCACCATTGACCTTGCCGGCCAGCGCGGCCTTGGCAAGACCGGTACCGATATCAGCTGCCACATCGTGAACGGTAACGGGATGGTTGAAGGTGCGAGTGCTCGCATCCGGAAGTGTAATGACTGGCATGAAGTAATCCTTGGTTATCAGACGTGGCCCCTACGACAGGTCAGCGTCTCTTAGATTGATTCGTGAGTCCTGGGGCTGCGACAGATACCAGGAGTCGGCCCGACTCGGCAGGCGATTATAACGCCCGCATTATGAAAGCGCGATCTCTTCCGCCGAATTCAGCGGCACTGTTTCAGCAGATCGTACGTGTAGAGAATGTGCGCCCGGGCGCGCTCACGAGCCGCCTGAGCATCACGCGCCTGTATGGCGCGATGAATGGCACCATGCTGCTGTGCGATACCGTCCGGATAGCGACCAAAGCGGCTGAGCGTACGCGAAAGAACACTGTAGATCGCATTGAAATATCGGCTGTAGAACAACTGGCTGAATGAACATACGAGCAGATGATGACTGGACTGAGCAATCAGCATGTGAAACTGAAGATCCGCCTTGGCCTTCTCCAGCGTGTTTTCACCCCGGTTACGTTCGCACATCCGCTGATATTCATGACTCAGGCGTTCCAGCTCCTCGTCACTGGCCCTCTGGGCCGCAAACCAGGCCGCTTCGCCCTCGAGAATGGCGCGTGCCTCCAGCACCTGAAGCTGGAACTCGATATCCTCTCCTCGCCCCACCAGAGGCAGCTCGAGATGGGGTTCCAACAGGTTGCTGCAACGGCTACGCCCTCCCTGATGCGTCTCGATCACACCGGTAGCCCTGAGACCGGCCAGCGCCTCACGCACTGCGCCTCGAGAAGCACCATACTCCTGCATCAGCGCTCGCTCTGAAGGTACAGACTGCCCCGGCACCCAGTCACCTTCCAACAACCGGCATTCAAGCTTTTCCTGCAGACTCACGGGCTACCCTCATACGGTCATCAGCCTCTTGGTAAGACCAGTTGACAGTATAGCATTCACGCACTCTGACTCATCACCTATCTTGAATGGAAGCATGATAATAAACAGAGGTTGCTGTCCCCATGTCCGATACTCATACCCCGCCGATCAAGGTCGGCCTGTTCGTGACCTGCCTGGCCGATATGTTCCGGCCCGAAGTGGCCTTCGCCACCGTCAAACTGCTGGAACAGGCGGGCTGTGAAGTGGAAGTGCCCAGCGCCCAGACCTGCTGTGGCCAGCCGGCCTTCAATTCCGGTGATAATCACAGCAGCCGCAAGATCGCCCGCCAGACCATCGCAGCATTTGAGGGCTATCAGTACGTGGTTGGCCCTTCCGGTTCCTGCATCGGCATGTTGCACCATTACCCTGAACTGTTCGCCGATGACGACCCCTGGAAGACCCGTGCCAAAGACCTCAAGGCGCGGGCCTTCGAGATCACTTCCTTTCTGGTAGACATACTCGCGTTCAACGGTATCCAGAGCTCTTTCAAGGGCAAAATCACCTATCACGACTCCTGTTCGGGTCTGCGCGAGCTGGGGATCAAGCAGCAGCCCCGCCAGCTGCTCGCCGAGATTGACGGCATCGAGCTGAACGAGATGCAGGAAGCGGAAACCTGCTGCGGCTTCGGCGGTACTTTCTGCGTCAAGTACCCGGACATTTCCAACCGCATGGTCAGCAACAAAACCGAGTTTGCCGCAAACAGCGGCGCGGAAACCCTGGTGGGCGGTGACCTTGGCTGTCTGCTCAACATGGCCGGCAAGCTTAAGCGTGAAGGGCGAGAGATGGAGGTCCGCCACGTAGTGGAGCTGCTGGCAGACATGGCACGCTCCCCGGCTATCGGCGAGGCCAGCTACGACCTCGGTCAGGAACTTTAAGCGGAGCACGACTATGCAGATCAAAAGCCCGGAATTCAAACAAAGTGCCCGCATTGCCCTGCAGGACGCCAACCTGCAAAAGGCGCTCGGCAACCTTAAGGCCGGCTTCCCCGGCAAGCGTGCCGCGGCTGTCGCCCGCATGCCTGAGTTTGAGCAGTTGCGCGATCAGGCGCGTGACCTGAAGAACCACATCCTCGAACATCTGGACCTGTATCTGGAAGCATTCGAAGCCCGCGTCGTTGAAAACGGTGGCCAGGTCCACTGGTGCCGCACGGCTGATGACGCCCGCAAAACGATCCTGCAGATCTGCCGCGAGCAGAACGCCAAGACTGTCACCAAGGGCAAGTCGATGGTGACCGAGGAGATCAACCTCAACGAGTACCTGGAAGAAAATGGTATTCGGCCTGTCGAAACCGATCTGGGCGAATACATTCTGCAGCTGCGTGGCGACCACCCCAGCCATATCATCGCGCCAGCGATCCACTTGAATCTGGAAGACGTGTCCGAGGCGTTCCACGAACATCACCAGCGACCCAAGTCCAGTGATCCGGCAGAACTAATGGCCGAGGCCCGCGAGATGCTGCGCAAGCAGTTCGTGGCCGCAGACGTAGGGATTACCGGCGCCAATTTCCTAGTGGCGGAGACCGGCTCAACCATTATCGTGACCAACGAAGGTAACGGGGACCTGACCCAGACGCTGCCAAAAACCCATATCGTGGTGTCATCGATCGAAAAGGTCGTGCCAACCCTCGAAGACATGAGCCTGTTCCTGCGTCTTTTGGCCCGTTCTGCCACCGGTCAGGAGTTCTCCGTGTACAACACACTGTCCTCTGGCAACCGCCGCCCGGATGATCAGGACGGCCCTGAAAACTTCCACGTGGTTCTGGTGGACAACGGACGTAGCGACATGGTCGGCTCCCAGCTGCAGGACATGCTGCGCTGCATTCGCTGCTCGGCGTGCATGAACCACTGCCCAGTATACGGCGCCGTTGGCGGCCACACGTACGGCTGGGTGTATCCAGGCCCCATGGGCTCGGTACTGACACCGCAAATGATCGGCATCGAAAAAGCCGGCCTGCTGCCCAATGCTTCCACGTTCTGTGGCAAATGTGAAGAAGTCTGCCCGGTTCGCATCCCGCTGCCCAAGCTGATGCGCCACTGGCGTGAACGAGAGTTCGAAAAACACCTGAGCCCGAAAGCGGTCCGCTGGGGCCTGGGAAGCTGGGCCTTTTTCGCCACCCGACCGGGACTCTACCGGCTGTTCTCGGCCAGCGCATCCAGGTTCATGCGTTTGCTGGGCGGCAGCAAAGGCAAGATCCGCAAACTGCCCCTCGCCTCCGGCTGGACCGACCATCGAGACATGCCAACGCCGACCGGCAAGACCTTCATGCAGCAGTGGAATGAACGTCAGAAAGAGGAGAAACAGCCATGAGCGGGGAAAAAAGTACCATGAGCAGCCGTGCAGAAATCTTTGCCAATATCCGCCGTGGCCTTCGCCGCGCCGAAGCCTCTGACGCCCAGCGAGAAGCCGTGCGCCAGCGCCTGCAGCAGCATCCACGCAACCTGATCCCGTCGCGCAGCCAGCATGACCACGAGGCTCAGGTTGAACTGTTCATTCGCATGGCACAGGAAGCCGCCGCTGAAGTGATTGAACTGGAGAGTCTGGAACAGCTGCCGGTGGCTGTCGCCGATACACTCGAACAGAAAAACCAGCACGAACTGGTAATGGCCAGCGACGCCACACTGACTCAACTGGGTTGGGCCGCCGTGCACGAGCGGATCGAGTGTCATCAGCGCGTGGGGCAGGTCGGTGATCAGGCCAGCCTGACGCTGGCCCTTGCAGGCATTGCCGAAACAGGCACCCTGATGCTCTACTCGCGCCCGGACAGCCCGACAACCTTGAACTTTCTGCCGGACACTCATCTGGTGGTACTGAGCCGTCAGGACATCGTGGGCCCCTATGAAGACGCCTGGGACCGCCTGCGCGAAATTTCACCGGGTCGGCTGCCGCGCACGGTCAACATGATTACCGGACCGTCCCGCAGTGCCGATATTGAACAAAAATTGCAGATGGGCGCACACGGCCCGCGTCAGCTGGTGATTTTCCTCATCCCCTGAACATCCTGGCGGATGGACTGATTCCCCGGGGATATGAGCTGTTTACGACTGCTGGAAGGGATAAAACCCTTCCAGCGCCAATAGACGGCTCAACTCCTCGAGTGCGCTATGTACTTCCCGCATCAATTGTGGATCGGAAAGATCCTCCGGCAGAAGCCTGTCACGGTAGTGCCGCTCCACCCAGTCCACCAGCTGCGAATACAAGTGCCCGGTCAAGCGTACCCCCTGATGCATCGCATGCAGTTCGGTATCACTTAGTACAACTCGCAAACGCAGACAGGCTGGCCCTCCCCCATTATCCATGCTCTGTCTGAGATCCATCACCTCAATATCATCAAACATTTCCTGCTCATTCAGCCAGGCCCACACTCTGTCATGCCGGCGGCATTCCTCAGGCACCAGCAATAATCTGCCGCCGCAGGGCAAACGCAACAACTGGCTGTTGAACAGATACGTATTCACCGCATCTTCAAGACTGATCCACTCAGCAGGGGCCTGCAAAATCAGCAGCTCATCGCCCATCAGCCTGTACAGGGTATCCAGGATCCGTGACTGATCCACGAACGCCTGCTCATGACAGAACAACATGCGTCTGTCAGCCACGGCGATCACATCGTTGTGAAAGACGCCCTGATCAATGGCATCCGGGTTTTGCTGCACCAACAGCACTCTGTGCGGGTTCAGCCCGTGCTGACGCGCAACGGCTCTTGAAGCCTCGATACCTTGCCGGGCAGGAAAGCGCAGAGGTTGGCGACCGCCTCTTAGCGCCGAGTCACCGTGCACGAACATCGCAATGCCCGGTTCACCATACTCTCGACATAAACGGTTGTGATTCGCCGCGCCCTCATCACCGAAGGGCGCGGCGGCAGGCAACGGAGGGTGATGACAGAAATGTCCCGGATGATGAAAGATGCGCTGCAGCAACTGCGCCGTTTGCTCACATTCGAGCGACCGATGAAACTGACTGATCAGGTTGGCCGGAGTAAAGTGAACGCGGCCATCGGGCGTATCGGTGCTCGGCGAGACCGTAGCCGCATTGGCAACCCACATGCTGGACGCCGAATAACAGGCCTGCAGCAGTGCCGGCGCATGAGCGGCGGCCTCGATAACGGCCGAATCGCTGCCGCTGAAGCCCAGCCGCCGCAGCATTGCCAGATCGGGGCGAGCCAACGGAGGCAGGACCGCCTGTTCAAGCCCCAGGTCCAACAGGCGCTTCATTTTCTTGAGTCCCTGGAGCGCAGCCGCTTTGGGGTTGGACGGTCGCGCCGCATGACGGCCCGAGGCCAGATTGCCGACCGCCAGTCCACCGTAGAAATGGGTTGGCCCAACGAGACCGTCGAAATTGACTTCAGTCGCCATATCCCCTCCTGCCTAATCCAAACTTAATCCGGGCGCCAACTGCTCAGGCAACTGCAACGCATCCAGTTCCAGCCCCGACACAGGGTAGGCGCAATAGTCGGCCGCGTACCAGGCACTCGGGCGGTGGTTGCCGCTGGCACCGACGCCGCCGAAGGGCGCTTCGCTGGATGCGCCGGTCAGCGCCTTGTTCCAGTTGACGATTCCGGCCCGGATGCGGGCATAGAAATATTCAAATCGACTGCGGTCATCACTGAGCAACCCTGCCGACAATCCATACCGGGTCGCATTCGCCTGCTCGATCGCATCATCCATATCCTGATACCGCATTACCTGCAGCAGAGGGCCGAAATACTCCTCGTCAGGCAGGCTGGCGAGGGCACTGACATCCATCAGTCCCGGAGACAACAGCGCCTGACTGGCAGGCTGTCGCTGAGCCTTCAGCAAAGGCACGCCTCCCAAATCAATCAAGTGCTGCTGTGCGTTGAGGATACCTTCTGCCGCCCCGGCCGAGATCAGACTGCCCATGAACGGCTGAGGCTCGTCGAACGCCAGTCCGACCTGAATCTGGTTCACCACCTCGGTCAGTCGATGCAGAAAGCGGTCGCCCCAATCACCGGCCGGCAACAGCAGCCGACGGGCACAGGTGCAGCGTTGCCCGGCACTGAGATAGGCAGACTGGATCACTTCATGAATGGCTGCTGTCGGATCGTCGACCTGATCGACAATCAGGGGGTTATTGCCCCCCATCTCCAGCGCCAGGATCTTCTCAGGTTGACCGGCAAACTGGCGATGCAGCAGATGACCGACACTGGCACTGCCGGTAAACAGCAACCCGTCGAGATCCGCATGCTGAGCCAGCGCCTCTCCGGTATACCGGTCACCCTGAACCAGATTCAGTACACCGTCGGGCAGACCAGCTGATTGCCACAGACGCACCATTGCGTCGGCGACCGCCGGGGTCAGCTCACTGGGCTTGAAAACCAGAGCATTGCCGGCAAGCAGTGCCGGAACGATATGCCCGTTGGGCAGATGACCGGGAAAATTATAGGGACCGAACACTGCCAACACGCCATGGGGTTTGTGCCTGAGCCAGGCCTGACCACCGGCAATATCCCGTCCGCGTTCACCCGTCCGTTCCGACTGAGCTCGGATCGAGATTTCGACCTTGGCCAGCATGGCAGCAACTTCGGTGCGAGATTCCCAAAGCGGCTTGCCGGTCTCGCGGGCAATCAGCCGCGCCATCGAGTCCTGTTCCAGTTCCAGCTGATGTGCATAGGCCCGAACACAGGCCAGACGTGCATCCATTGACTTCATGGCCCAATTTCCGGCAACTGCCCGCGCCGCTTGAACCGCCTGATCCACCTGAGCCCTGTCGGCACAGCGTCCCTGCCAGACCACTTCCTCAGTACCCGGATTCAGGGACACCAGCTCATTGCCATTGCCGGCAAACCAGTGATTGTTAATCATCAGCGCATCAGTCATGACCGTCTCCTGCATAGAGAATCCTCTGGCGTGTCTCGGGCTCAGCAGCCAGGCGCATCAGTAACAAGGCACTGAGCCGGGCCCTCGGCACCAGGCTATCGACGCAGAGATACTCGTCACTGGAGTGGATGGCACCGCCCTGAACACCGAGGGTATCGATGTTGGGGACGCCCGCTGCGGCCAGATTGTTACCGTCACAACAGCCGCCGGTGGGATGCCACTCCAGTGACAGCCCCAAGCCTTCACCACAGCTGCGCGCCAGTTCAAAGAGCACCCGATTCGCCGCGCTTAACACTTTGGGCTTGCGGCCAAACCGACCATGCAGCTGCAAGTGAATGCCGTCACGCCGATTGATCGTCTCACCCAGTCGCTGCAGCTGCTGCATGCACCAGACCTCATCCTCGGGCTGTTCGATGCGGATATTGAAACGGGCCATACAACGATCCGGTACAGTATTAACGGCCCCCCCGCCGTGGATGAAACCGGGGTTGATGGTCACCCCCTCACGCTGACCGTTGAGCTGATCCAGCGCCGAGATGTAATCACACAGAGCACGAATGGCATTGCGACCCAGGTGATGCTCGCGCCCGGCATGGGCCGCCCGTCCCTGAACCACCACGCTGAAATTGCCGCTGCCCTTGCGTGCACCGGCCAGACTGCCATCCGGCATGCAAGGCTCATAAATCAGCCCCAACTGCACCCGTTCAGCCGCTTCGGCTATCAGTGCAGCCGAAGCAGGTGAACCGATTTCTTCATCGGGGTTAAGCAGTATTTCCCAGCCCAGCTGATCTGCCCAGGGAGTGCGCTCAAACGCCAGCAAGGCGTTGATCATGACCAGCAACCCGCCCTTGAGATCGGTGACTCCGGGGCCGTTAAGACGATTTCCATCCATCCAGCGCACCTGCTGGAAAGGATGATCAGGGGCATAGACGGTATCAAGGTGACCGCCGAGGTAGATCTGGAAAGGCGCTTCAGGACGCTTGCGGATACGAATGGCATGGCCCAGAGGATAACGGGCCTGCTCACCTTCAGGGGTAATCAGAATATAGGGGGGAAGGTTCAGGCGCTGAACCTCCCCGTCCAACGGCTGACAAAGCTCGACCAGTGCCGCACCAACGGCATCGACACCGGTTGCATTCAGGCTGCCCGAATTGATCTCGGCCAGCCTGATGGTGGCTTCCAGCATGGCTGAATAGCGCTCATTGAGCCAATCCAGCCAAGGGAAAAACAGGTTTGCATCCATGACCCCTCCCGGGGTCGGATCAGCTCTCCGGCCCCTCTTGCAGCAACTGCTCGATCGCCTTTTCGAGGCCCGCCATCGCCGCGTCAATATCCGCCTCCGGAATGATCAGTGGCGGCGCGAAGCGCAGCACGTCCGGCCCGGCCATCAGGATCAACACGCCTTGCTCACGGGCAGCCGCCAGAAAACGACCCGCCTGTCCTTTCCATGCCTCCACCAGCTCGGCACCGATCAACAGGCCCTTGCCACGCACTTCGGTAAAGATGCCGTGACGCGCGTTGATCGCCTGCAACGCGGCGACCAGGCGGTCATGCTTCTGTGCCACGCCGGACAGCAGTTCGGGGCGGCTGACCTCGTCCAGCACGGCTTCCGATACGGCACAGGCCAGCGGATTGCCGCCGTAGGTGGTGCCATGAGTCCCTACTGAAAAGCTCTGGGCGATCTTGTCTGTAGTCAGCATAGCACCGATCGGGAAACCGCCCCCCAGGCCCTTGGCACTGGTCAGAATATCCGGGGTGACATCGGTATCCATGTAGGCATACAGCTGGCCGGTACGCCCCACGCCGGTCTGGACCTCGTCAAAGATCAGCAGCGCATTGTGACGATCGCAGAGTTCGCGCAGTCCACGCAGAAACGCAGGATCAGCCGGAATAACCCCGCCCTCGCCCTGTACCGGTTCTACCACGATGGCACAGGTGCGCTCGGAGACCAGCGCTTCGACAGCCGCCAGATCATTGAACGGTGCATGAGCGATACCGCCCGGCACGGGCTCAAAGCCCTGACAGTACTTTGGCTGACCACCCACGGTTACGGTAAACAGGGTACGGCCGTGGAAGGACTGGACGAAAGAGATGATCTCGGATTTCTCTTCGCCGTAATGGTCGTGAGCGTATTTGCGCGCCAGCTTGAACGCCGCCTCGTTGGCCTCGGCGCCTGAGTTGCAGAAGAACACACGCTCGGCAAATGTTGCCTCGGTCAGTTTTTTCGCCAGACGCAAAGCCGGCTCGTTGGTGAACACGTTGCTCAGATGCCAGACCTTGTCGGCCTGTTCTTTCAGCGCCTTGACCAGTGCCGGATGCGAATGTCCCAGAGCGGTGACCGCGATGCCGGCGGTCAGATCGATATATTCACGACCTTCCTGATCCCAGAGGTGACAGCCTTCACCACGTACCGGCACCATCTGCTGGGGGTTGTAGTTGGGAACCATGACTTCGTCGAAAAGTGCACGGGTAACCTCGGGTGTGCTCATACTTGCCTTACCTTTAACGGTCCAGATGACCGGGTTCTGTGACGATGAATGCCCCTGCGCGCCCAGACCATTCCGAGGCACTCCGGAAGCTTTGTACCTATTATGGAAAATCCGCGGACACGATGACAGAGTTCCGCCCCTCAAACAGGGGCAGAATCGGATTTAATTGCTGCTTGAGCGGCTATCCCCAAGCTAGCGCGGAATGCTCAGGGTCAGCTCTCCGTCCCGCTGCACCAGCTCAAGGTGTTGCATGAAGCTCATCCCCAGCAGCACGGTCTCATCCGGCATAAAGGGGTTGATGCTCGCTGGCACTGCGCGCAACTCGATACCGCCCAACTGTACGCGATCCAGTTCGGTGGCGTAGACACTGATAACCCCGTTGGCGGTCATCGTTTTATGTTCTGCGCCACGCCTGAGCCCCAGACGTGCTGCCAGGGTTTCCGGCACACTGACCCGGGTTGCGCCGGTATCCAGCAGAAAGGTGACCGGCTGGCCATTGATCCATCCCGGAGCCACATAATGACCGGCCCTGTTACGTGCCAGTACCACCTCACCACTGCCGGCCTCGACATAGTTCAGATGCTGGTTGGGATTACGCTGCTCACCAACGAAATCGTTGAAATAGACCGTCAGCATGGCCAGCAACACTATCCAGGCGAGATAGTGCATACCTCTGGCGACTGTCCGTCCGGCCGAAGCTGTGTCCTGAGTTGAAAAAGGCTCTTTGGGCATGCATTCTCCCTGGAATGATCAATAACCATTCGATCCGTATCAATGGTTTTGACCCACATCAGCACACAAGTTCATGCTTTCTCTTCGGTCAACGGACCCAGAAAAGCCTTCCTTTCATGACCCCGACGTCATTTTCAGCCATATTTAAGGTTCAAGGTGCCAGACTGACGGGAGTCATACTGATGCAACTATTGCCAACTCGCCAGACCAGATAAGAGGGATCACCATGCAAACATTCAAAATGCTGGGCACGGGGCTGCTTTGTCTGGCTTGCCTCAACACCAGCGTCCATGCCGAAACAGCACTGGGGACAGTGGCGATTTACTCGGATGGTGACGTTGAAAAGCTGGTCGCATACGACAATGGTTACCCGGTCTGGGAGGATGTACGGAAGCGGCGTTTCACTCACGCCAGTACTCCCTGCGCTTGAATACAAGAACTTACTTTACCCCTCACGAAACTACCAGGTTTCAGTCATATCCGGGAATCCCAAAGGACTGCATCAGGCTCCAGCGGGAACCATTGGACGCTTTAAACTCAGACGTCAGTACGAAGATGGCTCCAGCAAAACCCGAGAATGGGTTTGCGAAGTACTGCCGGGCGCGAAGCTTAAGCTAAGGAAACAACGTTATGCCGTGGAACGTTTCCACTGCCAACGTTTCACGGCTCATAAAAAAATGTCATTTCCTGTACTCAGAGAGACGCGCGTCATCAGTTGGTCTCCAGCTCTGGGGATGACGGTGCAACTCGATCGCGAAACACGCAGTGGTGCAAGCTCCCGTCGGCTTGAGTACCTGCTTCCACCTGAGAAAGCCAGCAGCAGAACCATTGCAAGGCGGCACCGCAAGGTCATCCAACCTAATCACTGAAGTAAGGTCCCATGTCAGATATACAGAATCGCTTGCAACAGGCCAAACGCAGTTTTGTCACCCGACATGCTGATCTCTCTCGTTGTGCACAACTGATTTCAGGGTTACCACTGTCCGAAGGTGACCTGGTTCTGGCGAAAGTATCTCGCAGGCGTCAGCATACCCGCATCGAGCTGGTAAACGGGCGCAGGGCGCACCTTTATCCCGGCGATGAGCTGATCCTTTGCGCGGGCAGGCGCTATGCAACCGATCAGTTTGCAGCTGAACTGCCTGATAGCCATGAGGCACACCTGATTGCCGCCGGCGGGATAGCGGGCCGGGAAATTCAGCGGCATGCCCAGGTAAAACCCGCGACCGAAATAACGATTATCGGCGCCCTGTCAGACAGCAGCGGCACTCCCCTCAACCTGAAGCAATTCGCTTCATTACCGCCACTGGTTCCGATCTCGTCATCGGCCGGCCCCAAGACGTTGCTGGTCACGGGCACCGGGATGAACAGCGGAAAAACCACCCTGGCAGCCAACCTGATCCATTCACTCAGTCGTGGAGGTCCGCGTGTTATGGCCTGCAAACTGACAGGAACAGGATCGGGGCCTGATCTATGGCGTTTTCTGGATGCAGGAGCCGCATCGGCGGTCGATTTCACCGATGCCGGTCTGGCCAGCACCTGGCAGCACCCTGTCACTGAACTGGTCACCATGGCACAGAGATTCAAGGCGCTCGCTCATCATGAACATCACGACTACCTGATCATCGAGCTAGCGGATGGCTTTTTCCAACAGGAAACCTCGGCCGTGATCGAAAGCGCCTGTTTCCGCAAGCTTATCGACAGTTGTTTCATCGCAGCAGACTGTACGCCGGGTGCCATCCTGCTGGCACAGGCGCTCTCCAGGCTGGGAATTTCCATTCGTGGCATCAGCGGTACTCTGACCCGCTCACCCTTGCTGATGGATGAGGTGGCTGGTGCGACAGGGTTACCCGTCCTGACCTCGGATCAAATGCTGTCATTCGCAACATTAAATCATTACCTGGGTTCTCTCGGACTGCAGGAGAAAGCCCTTTGATCGGCCTGAAAAGCCAGCAGCATTGGAAAAGCTTAAGCCTTCTGGGTCTGAATGGCCTGGCACAATCCCTGAGCCTTCTTTTTTCATGACTCAGCTACGTGATCATGTGCTTGAAAAGGTAAGCAACCTCTCTGAACAGTGGCTGTTGCTGCTTTTACTGGCCGCTGTCCTGACCGCAACACGTTTCGTGGAAAGAGCCGGTTCAGAGCAGTTGGCATTGACGCATATTCATAGCCTGCGCAATCAGGTCTTTCGCCATTTCCTTCGCCTTCCTCCCAAGGCAGCACAACGCATAAACCGGGGAGGCTTGCTGATGCGCCTCACGGGGGATCTGGGAGCTATCAGAACCTGGATTATTCAGGGACTGGTGCCCATTATGACTTTGAGCGTCTGGCTCGGCGTGGCAACCATCTCTTTGCTGATGCTGGACCCGACCCTCGTAGTCCTTATGATGACGTTGCTGGCTTTGGCCGTTCCTGTTTACTGGATATGTGGCAGAGCACTTTATCGCTCCAGCGGCAATGTCAGACAGCAGCGTGCACGCCTGATCAGCTATACAACCGAGAAAATATCGGGAGTGTCACTGATCCTTTCAATGAATCAGGCAGGACGAGAGTCCAGACGCTTCGAGCGTCTCAGTCATCGCCTGCTGAAACAGCAGAAACATCGTGCTCTATGGGTTGGCTTGCTGCGCGCCCTGACCGAGCTGACCAGTCTGCTTCTGGTCGGTACGCTGGCATTGGCGGGGTACTATCGGATCGAAAACGGCTCCATCACGATGGACCAGTTTGTCATGATCACGGTATTCGGACTGTACCTGCTGCCTCAATTGCGACGCCTTGGCAGAGTCTATGAGTACTGGACCTTGTACAGACTGGCCTGCCACAAGCTGGAACGGTTCATGGCCCGAAAAGCCCACACGGACCAGGGTAAAAAGCTGGAAGCCTCCGTTGGCGAGCCGGTCAGTATCGAAATAGCCTTGCCGCCCCCCCACCCGCTGGTGCTGACCGCCAGCGCACATACCAGGGTTTTGCTGCATGACCCAGCAGACAGCCTATTGCCTGCCCTCAAGGCTGGCCTCCAAGGCGGCGATGTTGCCAACATGGAATTCCGAATCAACGGCGTACCGATTGAGACACTTTCTGCCACGGAGCAGAAACGCCGAGTTGTCATCATTGATAGCTATCCCATGCTCTGGAGCGGCACCGTCAAGCATAATCTGACTTACGGCATGCGCCGCGGCGGCGATGAGGAATTGGAACGCGCTGTTGACGTGTGCGGACTCACATCGACCATCGAAAGGCTTGAAGAAGGTCTGGAGACCAGAATCAGGCCCTACGCACATCCTTTTTCAGACCAGGAATGCTTCGCTATTCAGGTATGTCGCGCACTGCTGAGAAAACCCTCTCTGATCCTGATCGATCATCCCATTCTTCGCCGATCACTGTCAGAGTATGAACTCATGCGCAATGTCGAGCGCTATTTCACCGGCACGCTGATACTCGCTTCCGAGACCACGGAGACGCCAGCGGACTGGGTTGACACTGTCTGGGATCTTTCCAGTACTGACCTTCACGAAACTATTGTCACGCGAGATCCCATCGATGCCCGAGTATATTGAAAACGGAGAACTGGGTGCCTGGTTGCATACGCCCGATACACTCCGAGACATGGAACGCCTGCTGATATGCGTGCATGGCATCTCACGCAATGCCCAAGAACAGTTGGAGGCTTTCATCCCCATCGCCGAGGCACAAGGTATTAAATTGCTGGTCCCTGAATTTACGGAAGGGAAATTCCCTGGTTATCAGCGCCTTGATCAACACCCCGGTCTGGACAGAGCTGACCTTGCCTTGAACAGACTCCTGCTTCAGCTTCAGCCAGACATCACACGGATGAAGCTCGACCTCTTTGGTTATTCGGGGGGGGCCCAGTTCAGCCATCGCTATGCCCTGTGTTACCCGCATCGTATTCGATCCATGATTCTGGCCGCAGCGGGCTGGTATACCTTTCCCGACCCTGAAGAACGTTATCCAAGAGGGTTGTCTAACTGGCCTCACACGCTGCCCAGGCCCGCAAACAAACAACAATTGCTGTCGATACCCACCCTCGTCATGGTGGGATCAGATGACACCCTCGTAGATTCAAGCCTGCGCAGCGGCAGGAAAATTGACCTTCAACAAGGACGGACACGGCTGGAACGGGCTCACAACTGGTTCCATTTCTGCTGTTCACTCGGTAAGACCAATGCCTGGCGGTTCGCCGAACTGAGGTCTGTCGGCCACAGCTTCAGCGACTCTGTTACACACACCGATATGCTGGATCAGATCCACAACTTCATCCAACAGGACCGGGGGCCTGCCCTATGAAACATATTGCCATCCCCTTTCTCGCAGCCACGGTTTTAAGTGGCTGCGCAGGAATCTCAACCCTCAACCAACCTGAACCGGAAATGCTGACGACAGAGGTTAGAGCATTGTTCAATGAACATACTGTTCGCTCCTATAACCTGAACACCAAGGTCAGCACCTGGAGCTACTACCGCAAGGATGGACAGCTCTTCCAGGAGCGTTTCTGGTCCCCGCGCAAGGGAACATGGAGTGTTCAGCAAGACGGTCAAATCTGTCTGACCACCAAGTCCACATCCTGCCGTTTCATTGGACGTAAAGGTGACCGCATCTACAAATTCAAGATCAATGACAAGGGTGAACTGGAAGCCATTATCCGTTACAAGGACTTTGTGGCCGGTAACCCCCTACAGCTTTGACGACTAAAACAAGTCAATCTGCGGTGCGACCAGCTGAGCGAAAGACTCTCCGATGAACGGCAGGATGGTATCGGCCACCGGCAGCAGCTGCTTGTCTATGTAATGCTGATAGTCGATGGGGGAGCGCAACAGCTCGACCGGCTCGGGGCCATTGACCGTCATCACGTAGGCAACACTGTCGCCCACGCGGTAGGCCGCCGGTAGCCCCTGACGTCGGCGGTCGTCTTCAAGCTGCTGGGCGGCACGCACATGGGGTGGCCGATTGCGGACATAAGCCTCCAGCGGCTGGCGGATGCGGCGACGATAGACCAGATCCCTGTCACAATCACCGGAAAATACGGCTCGGACCCGCTGCTGCAACATGTAGCGCCAGGGCCGGTCGTGAAAAATGCACTCATAGAGCGTCTGCTGAAATTCGCGCGCCAGGGGCGTCCAATCGGTTCGCACCGACTCCAGGCCGCGAAAAACCATACTCTCATTGCCATCAGCCTGGCGCTTGAGTCCGGCGTATCGCTTCTTGCTGCCCTTTTCCGAGTGGCGCATGCGCGGCATCAGAAATCGACTGTAATGAGCCTCGTACTGCAGCTCCAGTGCACTGTCGATATCGAATCGCTGTCGCAGCTGATCACGCCACCAGCGATTAAGCTCAGTCGCCAACCGCTGGCCGTAGGCATCCGTTTCATGGTCCGGCCAGTCATCCCCCAGCCACACGAACACGGAGTCGGTATCACCGTAGATCACGGTATGACCGTAGGTCGCCTCGATATGATCGGCAGTTTGCTGCAGGATCTGATGGCCGCGCAGGGTAATGGAGCCGGACAGTCGCTGATCGAAAAAACGACACACCCGTGAGCCAAGCACACCGTAGCAGGCGTTCATCTGGATCTTGATCGCCTGAGACAGTGCTGAATTCCCCTCACACTTGGCGGCATCGCGAGCGTGCCAGAGACGCTCGATGATAGCCGGCAGCAGCGCATGACGGCGATCAAAAATGGCATGATGAAACCCTGGCACCAGTGCATCGGCTGGCGCATCACCACGAGTGCCCATCGCAAGCCCCAAAGGATCAATCTGGAAACTGCGGATGATGCTGGGGTACAGGCTCTTGAAGTCCAACACCAGTACGTGTCGATAAAGGCCGGGGCGCGACTCCATGACAAACCCACCCGGGACATCCAGATCCCCCTGTCCAGAAGCGTACTTTGGCGCGACGAAACCGGCACGGTGCAATCTGGGCAGGTACAGATTATCGAATGCCTGTGAAGAGCCGCCTACCTTGTCCAGCGCCAGCCCGGTCAACCGTGCCCGCTCCAGCAAATAGGGAATCAGCCCCGCCTTTTTGAAAATTTCGGTTACCAACCGGCAGTCTTCCAGATTGTAACGGGCGAGCGCTTCAGGCTCTTCACGATAGAGACGCTGGATCTCTTCTCCGCGATCCTCAGGGTCATGGATCAGCTTGCCGCGACCCAACAGCTCACGGGCAACAAACTCCAGACTGTAACGCTCGAACTGCCAAGTTGCGCCTTTGAGGGTATCGATGCCATCCAGAACCACACGCCCGTTGAGGCGGGCAAACCAGCGACCGGTCTGTGAGGGCTCCACTCGCAGTGGCTGATCATCTCGCCCCAGACACAAGCGGATACCCAGCGCCCGGGCCCGCTGTTCCAGCACACGCAGGTCAAAGCCGATGACATTCCAGCCAATCAGCAGGTCCGGGTCCATCCTTCGCACCTGCTCCATCAACGCGGTCAACAGGGCCCGTTCACCGGCGCAGGCGATCATCCCGGGAGACGTCGAAATATCACCGTTGAACAGCACCACCTCCTGCTCACCACACTGCAGCGCGATCGACAGGATGCGATCAGCCCTCAGCGTGGTCTCGATATCCAGTGACAGCTGTCTGAGAGAAGGGATAAAGGGATCGCGCGTCAGTGCCACACGACCGTCCTTGTGGATAACCCTGGCTCCGGCGAAAATGCCACGCTCGATAAGGTAGCGATCGACCGGGCGAATATCCTCCTCCATCAGTGCGATACCCGCCTGATGCAGTCGGCTCAATGCTTCATGCCAATCAGCCAGATTGTCAGCATAGAGTGCGCACACGGGCTCATGGGACAGGGTGCTCAGCGCAAGTGGCCGCAAGGTGCAGCCGCGCAGGCCGGCAAGCAGTGAGGTCGCCTGTTCACGATCGGCCTCAGGCATGAAGGCAACCGCCGACTCCCCCTCAATCACAACCTCTTGGGCACCGGAGGCGCTGCGCAGCCAATAGCTCAACTGCAGGCGTCCCTGATGATCTCGCTGACGACGGGTCAGTGGCAGACCAACCAGACTCTCCGTTGGATGCGGCATCACGGGTTCACGCCTGGCCACGCTCAGTGACCGAAGGGCTCCACGGTTTCCAGAGTGGGAAAATGCTGAAGCAGGGTATCGCGGTCTTGATGCTGAAACAGCAGCTTGAGATTGGGGCCGGCATCCATGGTGAAATAGACCTCCAGCCCTTGCTCACGCAGCTGCCAGACCTTCTGCATTGCAGCCACCGACTCAGGTTGCCAGTACAGCAGTGGCGGCCAGGAGGCGATCATGGTCGCATGCATCGACAGCGCATTTTGCTCGGCGGTCTGACCTAACAGAGCGAAATCGCGTTCCGAAATCGCACGCTGCAACTTGCTCAGATCGGCGGCGGCCTGCAATGGCCAGCTCTGATAGAGGTGCGCCGTTTCCACGGTTCGCTGCATACCAGAGCGAGAGTCAGTGGCCTTCTCCCCAGCATCGATCTCCACCAGACCAATGCAGAAGCCCGGCCACTGCTGTTCAAGCGGCACGCCGTGACTGTCCAAACCATCCTCACGCTGTCCCATTTCCCACTCGACAAAGCCCGTGAAGAGAGAACGGCAGGCACTGCCACTGCCCATACGGGCCATGATGGAGAGGTGCTCCGGTGGCAAGTCGAGCGCCAGGGCATCATTCAGTGCCAACGTCAGCGCAGCAAAACCGGACGCGGAGGAAGCCAACCCCGCAGCGGTCGGAATATTGTTACGGGTTTCCACCTTGAAGTGCAGGTCCTGCCCGCGGCGAAACAGGTCGATGAAGTCGCTGACCTTCCGGCTGAATTTGGCGCCCGGCTGCAGTTGTTGACCGTTGAGCCACACCTCGTCCACCTGCCCGTCAATCGGAATCAGGCGGGTGTGGCTGCCCAGATAATCCAGCGATACCGAGAGGGACGCGTTAATCGGCAGATTGAGCTCAGGATCCCGCTTGCCCCAGTATTTACACAGGGCAATATTGCTCGGCGCAAACTGCTCCGCCGAAGCCGAGGCCTTGACCACTTTCGGCAGCAACCGCTCAACCACTTCAGTTCGTTTCATACGAGATCTCCACACCGGTTGCAGACACAGTTACCGGGATCGCTTCCCACGGCAGTTCAGCATCGAGATGCCCCAAAGCCAACACACAGTCGCCCAGCCCGGACCCGGATATTTTGGCCCCCCGGCATCCCGGCTCTGCACGCAGGCGATGGATCATTTCGGCCAGCGTCGCGTCGCAGACACCCAGCGCATCCATCAGCCCCTGGTAGATATTCATCAATTCGCCCAATGAGACCCAGTCCTGATCACGCACCGCCTGCTCTGCAGCCCGGCAGGTTTGTCCCATCAGCCGGTAAAGACCAGCATACAGTTCAGGCTGTCGGGAAGCCTTCTGCTCGACCAGTGCCAGCACCGCCGGAGTCTTCATTTTGTAACCACTATAGTAAAGCGCGATCGAAGGCAGACCCGGTAACGGCCGCACTTCGGCCGGTGACATCTCGTAGCCGATCACGCCACCATAGAGACTGGCCGCCAGATCAGTCCCTGAGCCCCGTCCGTTCTGTACCTGATGCACGGCTGCCAGCGCCAGCGGAAACAGTGCTTCAGGTTCGGTACTCTGCCCGGAGTAGGCCGCCAGAGCCGCGACCGTCGCAGCCGTTACCGCGGCCGAAGACCCCAGACCGACGGTGTGAGAGAAGCCGGAGAGAATATGCAGATCAAAACCATGCGACAGGTGCATCTGGTAGCGCTCAATGACCGCCAACACAAAGGCCAGCTCAGCCATGGGCTCAAGCGCATCCAGTGAGCCGCGGTACTGACCCAGTGCGCTGTCAATACGGACCAGACGATCCTGACGGGGCTGCAGTGTCACCACAAGCTTCGCGTCTACGGCACAGGCCAGCGCGGGCTCGCCGAACAGAACGGCATGTTCACCCATGAGCATCAGGCTGCCAGGAGCGCTGACCTTAATCTTCGAGTATGCGAACACCTTCCAGATCCTCCTTCAAGACACCCCAGTGCCAGTCCGACTGCAGAGGCAGCTGCGCCGGCGTCATTCCTTTCGGCAACAGCAGCAACATGAGTCCACCCTGATCCCCGGAGACGGCCCCGGCGCCACAGACCTTGGCCGCTCCTCCAGCCTGCTCGACCAGCTCGGCCAGTCGTTGCAGCGGTGCGGGCACCACGCCAATACGGGTCAGCAGACGGTGGTTGTGACGGATCGGCTCGATCAGGCTGTCTCCCCTCTGTAATGCAACTTCGAATGCTTGGGTGGTCTCGGCAAATTCGCCCCAGATGGCTGAGTCCGCAAAGTTACGTCGCACCTGATCGACGCAGGCGCCGGTGCTGCATGCGGGGGTGCCGGTAAACAGCCAGAAAAAACCGTCGCCCAGTCCCGCCTCCGATAGCGGCAGGCGTTCAACCTGATCCCCCTGCACGCGTACCAATCCGCCGGAGCAGACGGCAGCAGCATCGATAATGCTGCCACGCCCATGTTGCAGACGTTCGCAATGACGTACCTGCCGAATCAACTCGTCCAGCGTATCAAAATGACCAAACAGTTTGAGCAGTGCCGCGATCAATGCGGCCGAGGACCCCATGCCGGCACCAATCGGGATATCAGAATCGATGCGCAGACTGCCTCGGGGGTGAATGTCCAGCCCGGAGAGGACCCGGGCCATATCCACGGCGTAAAACGCCAGCTCCGCAGGCTTTTGCAGGATACGCGTGATCGGCAGCTCACCGCGCAGATAACGCTCGAAATGACTGTCGAGACGACGACGCAGGTTCGCGAGCTTGTCCAGCCCAAGAACGTGGGTACGCTCCTGAGCGTGCCAGCTCAGTCGCGGCAGCTGGTCGGGACGGTAATGGATCCGCATGTGGCGGTCCACCGCCAGCGCCAGTGCCGGTGAACCGTAGACAACCGCATGTTCACCGCTGAGGATTATTTTCCCCGGCGCACAGGCGGTGGGCATCAGCTGGGAACGTATTCGCGTTTGTGATGGTAGATACCGGCCAGACGGAAGCGACCGGTAGTCCCTTCGGCAAAATCGTGTTCGCCACCATCCGCAGGTACCTGGTTGCGATACAGCTGCAGGTATTCGTCATGACCGATCTCCTGACGCGCAGCCAGCAGCTGACGATGCCGTTCCAGGTGCAACGCATCGCGGTAGCCGGGCACAACGGTTCCGGAGAAGAACTCGCCCACACAACCGGAGCCGTAGCTGAAGAAACCGATCCGCTTGCCGGACAGGTCTTCTTCGGTGTTTTCCAGCAGTGAGGTCAGGCCGATATACATGGAAGCGGTATAGCTGTTCCCGATGATCCGGTTGTAGATCAGGGTATCGCCGATCTGCGCTTCCTGCTCGTCTGCCGAAAGCCCTGCCTTATTATGACGCACCAGCTGCTGATGCGCCTTCTGCGCCATACGGCTGAATGGCAGGTGATAGCAGAAGCGGCTGAAATCACCGAACTCAAGATCACTGACTTCACGGAAGTTTTCCCAGGCCTTTTTCAACGCCTTGAGATAGATCTTGGTCGAATACTTGCCGTCGACCAGTGCGGTGGATCGATAGTTGGGACGCCAGAAATCCATCACATCTTCGGTGTAATTGCCGACTTCCGGGTCGATGCTGACCAGACGCGGGTTGCTGCTCACCAGCATGGCGACCGCACCACATCCCTGAGTCGCTTCACCCGGGGTATCCAGATCGTAGCGTGCGATATCAGATGCAATGACCAGCACCTTGGTGTCGGGCTTGCGTGCCACCAGCGCACAGGCCATCTGCAACGCCGCTGTAGCGCTGTAGCAGGCCTGCTTCATCTCGACGACACGGCAGTTGCTGTTGAGGCCCAGCAAGCGATGAACGTAGATGCCGGCCGCCTTGGACTGGTCTATCCCGGTTTCGGTGGCAAACATCAGCGTACTGATGGCATCCGGCCCCGCACTCTCGATCAGTGGCAGAGCGGCATTGGCAGCCATCGTGACGACATCTTCGTCTGGCGCCGCCATCCCCATCTTCTCCTGACCGATACCGGTGTAATACTTTTCCGGATCCGTCCCCTGCACTTCAGCCAGCGTCTTCAGATCGAGATAGTAGTTGGAAGTGTAAAAGCTGATTTCGTCAATACCAACGGACATACTTGACCAGGGTCCTCAACGCTCTTGGACAATAAGCGCCCTGTTTCGGAACAGCGCCGGCAGATCCGGCGTACCGAGCAGAAACATCGCAGTGATAAATTCCCGCCGCAACCGCTCAATGACGGCCACCACGGCTTCAGCAGATTCCATCGCCGGCTGTAGCAGGGGCGCAGCCATGCCGCACAGCGAGGCGCCGAGTATAACAGATTTGGCCATATCAATCCCATCTCTGAGACCACCGCTGGCGATCAGTGTCGCCCGATCCAGAAAAGGCGCTGCCTGCTGCAACGCAACCGGGGTTGGCAGTCCCCAATCCTGAAAGCGAATGCCGATATCGTTGCCATCATGGCGACGATGATGCTCAATCCGACTCCAGGAAGTTCCTCCCTGCCCGGCCACATCGAAGTGGGTCACTCCCTGCTTGAGCCCCAGCGCGATATCCGCTGCCGAGAGACCGGCCCCCACCTCTTTCAACAGTACGGGCACGCTCAGCTGGCGGCTGATGGCACCGATCTTGTCGGCCACACCGCGGAAGTCGGTATCCCCTTCCGGCTGCACCGCCTCCTGCAACGGATTGAGATGAAAATAGAGCGCATCCGCTCCCAGCACATCAACTGCCCGCTGGCACTTGTCGAGGTCAAAACCGTAGTTGAGCTGTACACCACCCACATTGCCGATCAGCACCGTAGTGGGGGCATGTTGGCGCAATGCAAAACTGGCTTCAGCAGCAGGATGGGTAAACATCACGCGCTGGGACCCAACGGCCATGGCCACCTGACAACGTTCTGCAGCAAGGGCCAGATTGGTATTAATGGTGCGGACCAGCTCGTGGTCGCCTCCGGTCATAGACGAAATCAGCAACGGAAAACTCAGCTGCTTGCCGAGGAATTCGGTACTCGGATCAATCTCGTCCAGTGACAGCTCTGGCAGCGCACGATTGGTCAACAGGATGCGATCGAACCATTGGCTGTTGCGATCCGTTTCGGGATCACGCTCAATGGCTCGGATATGTTCAATCTTGCGCTCGTTCGTCGGGTCGGACATTACCGCTCCAGCTTGATATGGGCTTCCATCAATTCACCCGGATTGGTCTGCGCTGCCAGCAAAGACAACTCGCCGCAGAGCACCGTAGCCGCACAAATCGCCGCCAGACGGCGCGCATTGGCGCCGGGCTCGCGTTCTTCCTTGCAGCCCAGCTGACGCAGATTCTCTTCGACAAAGTCGATGCCCTTGCCGTTGCCGACCGAGCCGACGATCAGGTTGGGCAGAGTACAGGAGAAATACAGGTCGCCATTGCGAACTTCTGCGTGGACAACGCCCTGAGATCCTTCGATGATATTTGCCGCATCCTGCCCGGTCGCCAGATAAAACGCCAGCAGCATGTTGGCGTAATGCGCATTGGCACTGCGCAGACCACCCGCCATCAAGGTACCTATAAGGTTTTTCTTGATGTTCAGATCAACCACTTTTTCCGGCGTGGTTTTCAGACGACGTTCACAGATGTCACGCGGAATCAGAATCTCGCTGATCACGTATTTGCCGCGCCCCAGGATGCCATTGACGGCCGTTGCCTTCTTGTCGGAGCAGTAATTGGCCGAGATGGAGGAGTAACGCAGCTGCGGATATTCGCTCAGGATCCAGGGGATCAGCTTGTCAGCTGCGTTGGTGACCATGTTGTGACCGGACGCATCCCCGGTCGTGAACTCCAGTCGCAGGTAGATCAGGTTGCCGACAATCTGGCTGTGCATATCGATCAGCTTGGCAAAGCGGCTGCTGGTCGCCACCACGACATTGAGATCATCCTGGCGCGCCTTGATCGACTGCAGCGCCTGATGCGCCGCAAGCGCATCATCGGCTTCCAGCAAAATCGAGCGCGTCATGCGCTCATCAACGACGGTGGTGACAATACCTTTGTCGGTAAGCGTTGATACCCGCGCGCCTCGACCCACAGAAGGCCAAAGCGGGGTTTCATAAGTGGCCAGGGGCACGCTGAGCTTCTCGTCGACCACATTGCCGCTGATCTTGATCGGCCCGACCCAGCGCATCGGGATCGGTGCTTCCAGAATTTTGTGTGACTTCATGCTCGGTGCATCCTTTAAATGAAAAAGGGTTGTCCAGCCGGACAACCCTTCAGAAAGACCTCAGGCTGCGCGGGATTTTAAGCCAGCGGCGCCGAGGGATGCAATTATTGGCCGCTGGCAGCGACCTGTTCAGGCATCGGTTCGCTCTCTTCCACTGGCGGCAGCTCTACCTTGAGGGCCTCCAGCAGCTCGCCGGTACCCGTCAGGATACGCAGCTTGGCAATCTCGCTGTCCACTCGGGCCTCGGCCAGCTGGTTTTTGGCCGAGAAGACCTCGTTCTCGGTATCCAGCAGGTCAAGCAGGGAGCGCTGACCGATGTCGAACTGCTTCTTGTAGGAGTCACGGGTGTCTTCACTGGAGCGAACGTGCTTTTCCAGATACTCCAGCTGACGCTGCAGAATTTCATAGGCGTTCCATGACAGCTCTACACTTTCACGAATCTGCAACTGAGCGTCACGCTGGATCGCCTGGGCTTCACCGATCTGGTGTTCGGTCTGGCGAATGCGCGCCTTGTCTGCGCCACCGTTGTAGAGGTTGTAGCGCAGGCGCAGCATGGCGGTCAGATCTTCATCGGACCCCGGATTACCGTCGATGTTGTCATCCCAGCGACGCTCCACTTCGAAGTCCAGACGCGGATACATGCGGCTCTTCGCTGCATCGCGCTGAGCTACGGCAGCTTCCACATCGGCCTCAGCCAGACTGGCAACCGGCTGGTTAGCCAGCCCCTTTGCCACCGCCTCTTCAAGTGTCGCCGGCAGTTTCAGTACCGAACTGTCAAAGGGCTCCAGCGACTCGGGAACCGACTGGCCCACTACACGACGGTAGTTCGCCTGGGCATCACGCAGGTTGTTGTCTGCCGCCAACATGTTGACTTCAGCCAGCGCCAGACGCCCTTCCGCCTGCTGCAGCGACGCCAGCGTTCCCATGCCGGACTCGGATCGACGACGAATCTGGTCGTAGAGTTTGACATGGTTGTACAAACTTTCCTTGGCCAGCTGCAGCAGCTGCTCACGACGCTGAACCTCCAGATAGGCGCGTGAGGCTGCCAGCACGTAACGCTGCGCGGTATCCTTGTAGTTGCTGGCACGCGAAGCGGCACGTGCTTGCTGACGCTGCACTTCACTGCGGGTGGCGAAGCCGTCGAAGATCATCTGGTTCAGGTTGAGTCGGGCTTCACGGCGGTTCAACTCGACATCGTCGCTATTCCCTTTCTCGGTCCACTCGTAACCGTACCCCAGAGTGGCATCCAGCGTCGGATAGTAACCAGCCTTGGCCTGGCGAATCTCCTGAATCACCGCAGCATAGTTTTGCAACGCCTGCTGTACCTGTGGATTCTGTCCGATATTGTCCACGACCACTTCCTGTAGCGTGGCGGCAGATGCCCAGCCTGAGAACCCTATGCTCAGGGTGACTGCCAGCACCGACTGTTTAAATTTCATATCCCTGCTCCTGCTTGTTGATCTCCGAGGGCACCTGGCCGCTCAATATTAAAATTAGCTCAATCCTGTCTCGCACACCCGATTTTTCGAGAATGGCGCTGACATGTGCCTTGACGGTTCGTTCCGTGATTTCCAATTCGCGTGCAATCTGTTTGTTGCTGTGCCCCTGCACCAGCTGCTCCAGCACCTGCTGCTCACGTGCACTCAGATTCCATTCGGCGACGGGATCGGTCACCGGCCCCTGCCGAGCCAATAAGCGCTTGAGCAACCCCTGCATCAACTCTGGTCCGGTCCAGATATCGCCCTTCAACACGGCCTTGACCACCTGTGGCAACAGATCAGGCTGGATATAGGTATTCGCGTACCCTTCAATGCCTCGACTGATCAGCCACTCCCCTTCCTCCAGCGTCGGGTGATCGACGAGTACCACGCGGGGACCACTGCCGGCATCCTGCAGAACCTGTTGCTGCTGAGACTTATCCAGTCCACTCCAGTGCACCAGCAGCACGGAGCCCGGCTCACGCTCCATCGCATCGGCAAGGCTGGCACAGCAGCGGGCATCAGAATGCAATGCGGCCTGCCAGCGCGACATGAGTGCCGATTCGGTCGCATAAAGGTTTATCTGCATGTCTATCGCTCCGTCAGTGCGCGCTCGGTAGCACGATTGATCGGTTTAAGAAGATAATGCATGACACTTTTCTTGCCGGTCAGAATATCAACCCCTACAGTCATGCCTGCCATCAGCGGCAGGGGCTCTGACTCAGTACCCAAATAGGGTGCTTCGGTTTCCAGCCTTACCAAGTAATAGGGTAGCTTAGCCTCTGGATCCATGATGGTACCGGGTGAAATAAAGACCACTTTGGCATCCAGCCCACCATAGATGGCGAAGTCGTAGGCACTGACCTTGACCACCGCATCCTGACCCTGGCGGATGTTGGCGATATCGGACGGCTTGATCCTCGCTTCCACCAGCAACTTGTCTTCGAAGGGAACAATACTGAGCAGTGGATCACCCGGCTTGACGACGCCATCAATGGTATTGATCATCAACTGCTTGACCGTCCCCCGGATCGGCGCTCGAACTTCGGTTCGGCTGATACGGTCCTGCATGCCCGACAGGGCTTGCTCAAGGCGTACCTGCTCTGCCACCAATTCATTCAACTCGGCACGAGCACGGTTGCGAAACTGCAGTTCCATATCCTCCTGCCGCTGCTCGATTTCGCTGATGGCCGCTTCAATACGCGGGACACTCAGCTCTATGCTGGAAATTTCGCCACTCAGATCATTGACCTGTCGGCGAAGGCGCAAGTGTTCCACTTCCGAGATCACGCCTTCCCTGACCAACGGCTCACTGATGCGCAACTCTCGCAGCAGCAGTGCATAGCTGCGCTTGAGCTGATCAATGCGGGAGTTGGCTTCAACCAGCTCCTGCTCACGCTGCTGGCGCTGCTTGGCCAGAACCTCCAGGTTGGAAATCAGTTCTTTCTGGCGCGACTCAAACAGGCGCAGCTCCTGTTCGATCAAATTGCGATGTTCAGTGCCGAAATCCGTAGGCATGCTGAAGGGTTCATCGTTAGCCTCCGCTGTAAGCCTGACCGCGCGGGCCTTCAGCTCCAGTTCCCGGATCTGGTTCTCACGGAAAGAACTGGCAAAACGCTTGTCTTCGATTCTCAGCAGCACCTCACCACGCTCAACCAACTGCCCTTCTCGCACCAGAATCTCGGAAACGATACCGCCCTCCAGGTTCTGCACTATCTGAAGCTGGTGCGATGGAATGATCTCGCCTTCACCTCGAGCGATTTCATCCAGTTCGGCCCAATTGGCCCAGATCAGTGCCAATGCGATAAACAGCGCACCTGACCAAAGCAGCAGGCTGGCCCCCTTCGGGGCCTGTTCCAGCATCGCTTCACTGATGCTGTTGGTGTATTGAATATCCCCCCGCCGAGGGGTGTGATTGCGTCCCATGACTTTCCCCTAGCGCCTCACCTGCAATCGTCCCTGTTTCAGCGCCTCAAGCACGCTATCCTTGGGCCCGTCAGCCACCACCTTGCCACCGTCGATGACGATCAGACGATCAACCAAATCCAGCAGCGACATCTTGTGCGTAACCATCAACACGGTTTTGTGTTCAGCATAATCCTTGAGCTGGCGGCGCAGATAATCCTCGGAAGCGTTATCCATGGAGTTACTGGGTTCATCCAGTATCAGGGTGGACGGATCATGCAACAACGCCCTTGCCAGCGCCACCGCCTGGCGCTGACCGCCTGACAGCGCACTGCCACGCTCCCCTACCGGCATGTCAAAACCCAACGGATGCTGGTTGACGAATGACTCAACCCCCGAAAGACGCGCGGCCTGAAGAATCTGCTCGTCACTGGCCTTTGGCAAGCCAATGGTAATGTTGTCACGGACACTGCCGGCAAACAGCATCACATCCTGGGGAACATAGCCGACACTGCGGCGCAGGTCAGAAGGGTCGATCTGATTCAGGTCGATGCCATCAACGGCAATAGCCCCCCTGCTGGGCTTGTAGAGACCCAGCAGCAGTTTCTGAATACTGCTCTTGCCAGACCCTATACGGCCGATCAACGCTACCTTTTCCCCCGGCTGGAGACGGAAACTGATGCCCTTGAGCGCACCGTAATCGGTTCCAGGATAGGTAAAGTCGACCTCCTTGAATTCGATCCCCCCCTTTAGATCGGGACGGTGCAGGTAGCGCCGGTCAGGCTCATGTTCGTCGGGAAGCGCCATGATCTCATCGAGCGTTTTCAATGCTTTCAGTGACTGCTCGTAGTTTGCCACCAGGCTGGCCACCTGACCCAAGGGAGCGATGGCGCGACCACTCAGAATGACACAGGCGATCAGCCCCCCCATGGACAGGTTCTGCTCCATGATCATGTAGACCCCGCCGATCACCAACAGGACCGATGCGAGTTGTTGCACCAGCCCGGCAAAGCTGACCACCGACGAGGACAACATCCTCGACCTCAGTCCCCAGCGTGCGATATAACCCACAGCTTCTTCCCAGCGTGCCTGCATGGGACTGGCCGCCCGCTGTGTCTTCAGGGTCTCCATGGCTGTCAGTGATTCCACCAAGGTGCCATTTTTCTGCGCCGTCGAACTGAAGGTACGTTCGATTGATCGGCGCAGGCTTGGCCGGATCGCCAGTGCGTAGATCAGAATCATCGGAATGGCCAGAGCAGGCACCAGCACCAGAGGGCCGCCAATCCAGCTGATCACAACCAGAAACAGCAGCATGAACGGAATGTCGATCAGCACGGTATTGGTCGTGGAGCTGAGGAAGTTGCGAATACTCTCGAACTCGCGCAGGTTACTGGCAAAGGCACCAACCGAACTCGGCATGGCGTCATAGCGCAGCCCCATTACCTTCTCGAACAGGCGCGCCGACAGAAGCACATCCGATTTCTTGCCCGCCACTTCGATAAAATACGAACGCAGCATTTTCAGGCCGAAATCAAACAGGTAAACCACCAGCACACCGATCGCCAGCACCCAAAGGGTTTCTACCGCATGGTTGGGCACGACGCGGTCGTAGACATTCATGACAAACAGGGGGTTGGCCAACACGAACAGGTTGATCAGTACCGAGGCCAGCAAAACGTCACGATAGATGCGTGCCGAACGCCAAAGCGTACTCCAGAACCAGTGACCGCTCCGATCATTCAGCTCACTGCTGTTGGTATCCCCAAACTGGTATTCAGGCCGCATGAACAGAACGTGGCCAGTATAGGCCTGCTCGAGTTCATCGAGATTCAGGTGTGCGACACCACCACTCTCGGGCTGAAGGACATCGGCTTCTCCCTTGTCGAAGTCCAGTCGCTGTAGAATGCAGGCTTTTTCGCCCTCAAGCAGCAATACCGCCGGCAAAAGCAGATTGGATAATTCACCCAGGGGGCGCTGTGCGAGCTTGGCAGCAAAACCACCGCGTGCGGCTGCCCTCAGGAACAGCTTGGGTGTGAGACGACCATCGACAAGAGGCAACCCCTCCGTCAAAACCTGTGGTGAACGGGGGCGATTATTCTGCTCTGTCAGCAATACCAGACATTGCAGTAAAGGGTCCTTCTCAACATCCATGCATAGGGTATCCCGGGTCGAAGAAAATAGAGCACAATCTAACAAGTGTTTTAATTCAATAAAAGTCCCAATAGAGGTACAGTTAAGCGTACAGCATCTACACTTCATCCAAAATCAGCTTAGTTCAGGATATGTAAAATGCTTTATGCGCTGCGAGACAAGGATGGAAAAATCACCGCGCTGACCGATCGAGCCATTCCCGACGCCCAGCCCGCCAACCCTTCAGACCCGGAGGTAATGGCATTTCTCTCATTGGATGGCGAGAACTTCGCTGCCAACGACTTCCTGGATGAGTCTGACCTTTCCACCATCCGTATACTGGAAGACCTGATCGATACTTTGATTGATCGCCAGATCATAAGATTTACCGATCTCCCTGCAGCGGCTCAGCGCAAGCTGCTCAGCCGCAAGGTTGCTCGCTCTTTGGCCAACCCTGACTCTGAAGACCCCGGCAGCAGCGACTATGTTCAGGACAATATGTTTATCCGGGAAGACGAACAGTTATTCTGAACCTGTTGAAGGCTGGCTGCCTGTTGTAAGCACCAGACCCGCAAGACGCTCGGCCAGTGCCTGATAACGGTGTTGCTGACGCGGGGTCAAGGCAGCAAAATGTAGCCCGTTCAGCAGATCGTCGCAGCGGCGAATCATGGCGGACGAGTCTTTGTCATGCTGCCGTTTCAATAGTTCCATCTCCGCCTGCAGCAGGTTCAGGCTGACACTGGGATTATGTGGCAAGGCCTGATGCGCCATGACGAACTCGTCTCTGGCAAGCAGCAGTTCAGCCTTGCGAAAGTGCATCATGCCCTTGAGGTTGGCTCGCGCCCAATCGATGGACAACATTTTCGGCGTCAGCTCCTGACGCACTTTCTGTGCCTGACTGCTGACCGAACTGTGCTCAAGCCCATCCACCAGCAAGTCGAGCCACTGAGCCTGAAGCTCCAATGGCAGCCCTGAAAACAATTCCAGGGCAGCACGACACGATTGCTCTGCTCGCCCGGACTCGCCACCCTGACGATGCAAGTCCGACAACAACAGGCGGGATCTGAACTGGGCAACCGGATCATGATCGAAGTCCACCACCGAACGCTCGAGTACCTGTACCGCCTCGGCTTCGGCAGCAGCAGCCTGATCACCCTGCAGCTCCTCCAGGCGCATTCGCAATGACTGCGCCAATGCGAAGTAATAATCCGGTTGTTGATAAGCCGAATAACGCCCGAACTGAACCGCTGCACGAAAGGAATCGACTGCCAGCCGCCAGTCTTTCAACCGGGCAGCAGTATCGCCCTGCCTGGCCTGTAAAAGCGCAACGGTTGGCTGCAGCAGCACGGACTTGCGCAGCAGATTGACCGACTGCTGCAGCTCTCCCTTCAAACGATGCAGCCGTGCAAGCCAATCAAAGGCATCGATACAGACCTGACGCTGACGTATTACTTGATCAAGTGCAGCTTCGGCCTGGACCAGATCCCCCATCCGGTAGGCAGCCACTCCGGCCCCCACCCGCATCCAGTGCTGATCACGCTGTCCCAGCAGCGCTTCAAACTGCTGATAAGCATCAGGATAGCGCTCCAGCCGCAATAAAATAATGCCCCGCATCCGCTGTGATAACACCTTGAGAGCAGGAAAGCGCATCTGAGTTTGCTCACACAGCGTCAGGGCCTCACTCCAACGCCCCTCGTCCATGCAGGCATGGAGCGGCTGAAGCGACTGCTTCATTCTCATAAGACGCTCCAGCGACAGGCGCAGCTGGGCGGTCTGATAGGGCTTTTCGATACAGAGATCCGGTGAGGACTCCAAAGAGCCAAACATCAATGCCGATGTTTCCGGGTCTGCTACCAATACATAGGCCGTACTTTGACGATAAATCCCTTCTGCCTGGGCCTCATGCAACAGCTGCAAGCCGCTTTTTTCATTCTTGCCCAGATCATGCACCATAAAGCAGAAGTCGACAGGCTCTTCACGCAGAATCGATAACGCCATGTTGACGGAAGACGCCACGAACACCTGCTCCAACCCCAAACTGAGCAGCAGCATGCGCAAGGACTTGAGATCGTCCAGCTGCTTGTCAACGACAAGCGCTCTTTTGGTGGCAAAAAGGGTATCCATAGACCTACACTTTCAGGGACTTATGGAAAAATAGCATGCACAGCGAAGGCGGGCAAAACGTCGAACGCTGGATATGAAAAAGGCCATGCCGGCAACGCCGGCATGGCCCTGAAGACATGGGGTCGTCAGACGATCAGTCTTCAAGCAGGTTGCGGCCTTTGCCGGCAGCGATGCGCATGCGCAGCGCGTTCAACTTGATAAAGCCTTCCGCATCCTTCTGGTTGTAGGAACCGGCATCATCTTCAAAGGTTGCGATGCTCTCGTCGAACAGGCTGTCTTCAGAACGACGGCCCACCGCAGATACGCTCCCCTTGTAGAGTTTCACACGAACGTCACCGTTCACGTTACGCTGGCTGAAGTCGATCATCTGCTGGAGCATCTTGCGTTCTTCAGACCACCAGAAGCCGTTGTAGATGATCTTGGCATAGCGCGGCATCAGTTCATCTTTCAGGTGCGCCGCTTCACGGTCCAGAGTGATGGACTCGATGGCACGGTGCGCCTTGAGCATGATGGTGCCCCCCGGAGTCTCGTAGCAACCACGAGACTTCATGCCGACGAAACGGTTCTCGACGATATCCAGACGACCAACGCCGTTGGCACCACCCACCTTGTTCAGGTACTCAAGCACGGTCGCCGGAGACATTTCCTGACCGTCGATGGCAACGATGTCGCCCTTGCGGTAAGTCAGTGTCAGGTAGGTCGGTTCGTCAGGAGCCTGCTCCGGGCTGACGCTCCAACGCCACATGTCTTCTTCGGCTTCCGCCCACGGATCTTCCAGAATGCCGCCTTCATAAGAGATATGCAGCAGGTTGGCATCCATGGAGTACGGAGATTTCTTCTTGCTCTTGCTGAAGTCGACCGGAATGTTGCGATCTTCACAGTACTTCATAAGCGTTTCACGGGATGTCAGATCCCATTCACGCCAGGGAGCGATCACCTTGACGCCCGGCTTCAGCGCATAAGCGCCCAGCTCGAAACGTACCTGGTCGTTACCCTTGCCAGTGGCGCCGTGAGAAATGGCGTCAGCACCGGTTTCGTTGGCAATTTCGATCAGGCGCTTGGCGATCAGCGGACGCGCGATGGAGGTACCGAGCAGGTATTCACCTTCGTAAATGGTGTTGGCACGGAACATCGGGAATACGTAGTCGCGAACAAACTCTTCACGCAGATCTTCGATGTAGATTTCCTTCACGCCCAGGGCTTCCGCCTTGGCACGCGCAGGTTCAACTTCTTCACCCTGACCCAGGTCGGCAGTAAAGGTCACGACCTCGCAGTTATAGGTGTCCTGCAACCAGCGTACGATTACAGAAGTATCCAGACCGCCTGAGTACGCCAGGACGACCTTTTTAATATCGGACATGTTGCTGCTCCAGAAACAATTGCCGGCCGACCACCATGATCGACCGGCCGCTAAGATTCACTCGGCACAAGTGCAAATAATATATCAGAAAGCCGGTTGCCGCTGAACTGCCTGCACGTTAGTCACGTTCCAAACGTATGGCAACACGACGGTTGCGTGCTCGATTTTCGGCACTGGTGTTCGGCACTACAGGATAGCGCTCACCGTGGTAACGGGTTGTGATCATCTCTTCCGGTATCCCCTGACTGACCAGGTAACGTGTCACTTCTTCTGCACGTTTCTTGGACAGGTCACGGTTCAACAGGCGACGACCGAAGTTGTCAGAATGCCCGTCGACATATATCGACTTCACGCTGTCATCCGTTTTGACATACAGCGCAATCAAATCCAGTCGCTCACGGGTAGCATCTGACAAGCGCCAGGTTGCAGACGGGAAGAGCACAGCCGTTCTGGCGACCTGACGATAGTTCACCGGCAGCAGTGTCGTCAGACACGTCAGATAATCGTTATAGGCTGACTGAAAGTTGGCTGCCGAAATTCCCACTTCGACAGGCTCACCACTCTGATACCAGCTATCGCTGGAAAAAGTCGGCGTCATACCCCGGTGTAACGCAACCAGCATTTTGTTGGCGGCCTCACTGTCCAGAGCCACCCCGCCCGTTTTGGCATCAATTTCGACGCGCGCGATTCTAAAGGGCGCTTCTCCCGGCTGCCAGGGGGAAGCCCTCGCCATCAACAGGGCCTCTCCCTCCAACTGATCTTTCTGCGTGGGTTGAAGGTGGAAACGCAGAGACTCGCCCGCCTCATGCTCAAACAGAGCACGACCGAATGCGGGTACCTTTTGACTGAGCCGACAGAAAAAGCGTGAGGTTTCCATCTCCCACACCGACTCGTCGATGGAGGCACGGAACACCACAGCCTGCGCCCACCCTGGTAGTAACAGCAGTAGTAACAAGGCCAAACAGCGGGTGTTCAAGATTGCGACTCCCATTGATTCAAATACAGACACGTTAACGGCTGATCAGGCCATCGCTTGAGCGTGTTTTGACGCGGCCTGCCAGACTGTTAGAATGCCTGCGGCCATTATCCACTTGCAAATAAGGATCTTCGTGACTCACCGCCATAACGCCCCTCACCCCATGGCAGAACGCTTCCGCGGCTTCCTGCCTGTCGTCGTTGACGTCGAAACAGCCGGTTTCAACCCGAGAACCGATGCCCTGCTGGAAATTGCAGCCGTCACGCTGACCATGGATGAGAACGGCTACCTGATGATCGACCAGAGTTACGATGCCAATGTCATCCCTTTTCCCGGGGCCAACCTGGAGCAGTCTGCACTGGACTTCACCGGCATCAATCCTGAAGATCCGGCACGCAATGCGGTGGCGGAACAGGAAGCCCTGGAACAGATTTTCAAGCCAATCCGAAAATCGATCAAGTCCCACGGCTGCAAACGAGCCGTGCTCGTTGGTCACAACGCTGCCTTCGATCACAGTTTTGTCACTAACGCTTCGGAACGCTGCAATATCAAGCGCAACCCGTTCCACCCGTTTTCCACGTTCGATACCGTTTCCCTGGCAGGGTTGGCCTACGGGCAGACAGTTCTGGCCAAGGCATGTGATCTTGCCGGCATCGAATTCGACGGCAAGCAGGCACATTCGGCGCTCTACGATACCGTAAAAACGGCCGAACTCTTCTGCACCATCGTCAATCAATGGAAAGACCTGGGCGGCTGGGACATGCTGCTGGCGACACGAGATTGAAAACGTCCGAAAAAAAACCGCGCAAAAGCGCGGTTTTTTTTGGATCGATCGAGAAGCTGAATTACAGCTTGTCAGACTCTTCAGCCAGGTACTTGGCAACGCCTGTCGGGGACGCATCCATACCCTTGTCACCCTTGTTCCAGCCTGCAGGGCAAACTTCGCCGTGTTCTTCGTGGAACTGCAGAGCGTCTACCAGACGAATCAGCTCGTCCATGTTACGACCCAGCGGCAGGTCATTGACGATCTGAGAACGCACAACACCGTCCTTGTCGATCAGGAAAGCGCCACGGAAAGCAACACCAGCGTCGGCTTCTACATCATATGCCTGGCAGATTTCATGCTTAACGTCAGCCACCAGCGTGTACTTGACCTGACCGATACCGCCTTCGTTAACCGGGGTATTACGCCAAGCGTTGTGAGTGAACTGGGAATCGATGGAAACGCCGATCACTTCTACGCCACGCTCCTGGAAAGCATCCATACGGTGATCCAGTGCGATCAGTTCGGACGGGCACACGAAAGTGAAGTCCAGCGGGTAGAAGAAAACCAGGCCGTACTTGCCCTTGATTGCTTCCTTGAGGTTGTAGTTATCAACAATCTGGCCATCGCCCAGAACAGCTGCTGCATTAAAGTCAGGAGCCTGTTTACCTACCAGTACGCCCATGCTCTTTCTCCATTCATTATGGTTTTCAATGTTACTTCATAAGCCAAGCCGGCAGACCGGGCTGCCAACAGGGCACTCTATTTCAAATCAGGCGTCGTCGCCGCTTGCCTGAGCGGCAGCTGCGATCATCTCTTTCAGTTCACCAGTGGCCGCCATCTCGCAAATGATGTCACAGCCACCCACCAGCTCGCCGTTGATCCACAGCTGGGGGAAGGTCGGCCAGTTTGCGTATTTCGGCAGCTCGGCACGAATATCCGGGTTTTCAAGAATGTTCACGAACGCAAAGCGCTCACCACAGGACATCACGGCTTCCACCGCGCGCGAAGAGAAGCCGCACTGCGGGAAACGGGGTGTGCCTTTCATGTACAGCAGAATTGCGTTGTTTTCGATCTGCTCTTTGATCGTGTCGACTACACTCATCTAAACACCTTCACTACATCTGATCTTGAAGACCAACTTAGGGCCTGGCCTGGAGAACAGCTTAACATATAACCAAGTGTTCCACTCAAGTTAGACCGAACGACTTTGCTTCTGCTCTCTTTCTTTTTGGGTGCCACTTCGCAAGAATTCAAGCCAAATACCTTATTTTTTGTATGATTTCACGCCTCTTCGCCCAAGGATGGAATTGCCAAACCGTGTTGCTGCTCATAGAATGGTTGTTTTATCGGCAGCCATGGCTGCCTTTTTGCGTTGTAGGGAGACTCCCATGGCTACGCAGCCACTGATGAACGTTTTCAACCGGCTCTCGGTCGCCTTCGAACATGGCGAAGGCGCCTGGCTGTTCGATACTGCTGGCAACAAATACCTCGATGCGCTTTGCGGCATCGCCGTCACCGGCTTGGGTCACGCCCATCCGGCAGTCACCTATGCCATCAGTGAACAGGCCGCCAAACTGATTCATTGCTCAAACCTCTACACCATTCCGAAGCAAGAAGAGTTGGCCGAAAAGCTGGCCCGTATCTCAGGCATGGATAATGTCTTCTTCGCCAATTCCGGTGCCGAAGCCAATGAAGCCGCCATCAAGCTGGCTCGCCGCTACGGACACAATCGCAACATCGATAATCCAGCCATCATTGTCATGGAGCAGTCGTTCCATGGTCGTACTCTGGCTACTCTCAGCGCCACGGGCAACCGCGCAACCCAGCAGGGCTTCGAGCCTCTGGTCAGCGGTTTCGTTCGCGTGCCTTTCGATGATGTCGAGGCCGTACGTCAGGTGGCGCGTAACAACCCCAATGTGGTCGCGATTCTGGTCGAACCGATCCAGGGTGAAGGCGGCATTCATATTCCGGCCGCAGACTACCTGAACCAGCTGCGTGAGATCTGTGACGAACAGCAATGGCTGCTGATGCTGGACGAAGTCCAGACGGGTAACGGTCGGACCGGTCGCTATTTCGCCTATCAGCACAACGGGATTCTGCCGGACGTGGTGACAACTGCAAAAGGACTGGGCAATGGTTTCCCGATCGGCGCCTGCCTGGCCCGCGGCATCGCCGCCGAGACCCTGACACCGGGCAGCCACGGCACGACGTATGGTGGTAACCCGCTGGCCTGCGCGGCAGCGCTGGCCGTTGTCGACACCATTGAACAGGATAAACTTTGCCAGCGCGCCGAGGTGCTGGGCAATCACATCGCCGAAGGCTTCCGTGCACAGCTGGGCGGTGCTCCTTACGTGAAAGAGATTCGTAACAAAGGCCTGATGATCGGCATCGAGCTGACCGAGGCAGGCAGTGAGCTGGCCGTTCTGGCCAAGATCAAGGGCATTCTGCTGAACGTCACCGGCGGTGGCCGTGTCGTTCGTCTGCTGCCGCCCCTGATCATGTCCGATCAGGAAGCTGACTTGCTGGTAAACACCGTTGCTCAATTGATCCGGGTTTATGCCGGTGAAGAGCGTGACAGCGCCAACTGAGCGCAATTAATTCAACCGATACCGGGAGCCGGCGACCCAGGTCGCCGACCGAAACCATTTATGAGTACACGACACTTTTTAACCCTGCTGGACATGACGCCTGAAGAACTGCATCAGATCGTGCAGCGCGCCATTATCCTCAAGCAGATGCGTAACGCGGGCGAAACCTATGAGCCGTTGAAGAACAAGGTCATGGCCATGATCTTCGAAAAGGCATCCACTCGCACGCGTGTTTCCTTTGAAGCCGGCATGGCACAGTTTGGCGGTCACGCCATGTTCCTGTCGCCCCGAGACACCCAGCTGGGACGTGGCGAACCGGTGGAAGACAGCGCACGCGTGATTTCCAGCATGGTTGACGTGGTCATGATTCGTACGTTCAGTCACGAGCTGGTCGAAACCTTCGCCCGCTATTCCAAGGTGCCGGTCATCAACGCCCTGACCGATGATTACCACCCCTGCCAGTTGCTGGCCGACATGCAGACCTTCATTGAGCAGCGTGGTTCAATCAAGGGCAAAACCGTCGCCTGGGTCGGTGATGGCAACAACATGTGCAACTCCTACATCAATGCGGCGCGTCAGTTCGACTTCAAACTCAACGTGGCCTGCCCGGAAGACTTTGCTCCCAATTCAGACCTGGTGGCACGCAACAGCGACCGGGTGAGCGTGTTTGAAAGCCCTGAAGAGGCTGTTAAAGGCGCTCACCTGGTCGTGACCGATGTCTGGGCATCCATGGGACAGGAAGACGAGCAGCGCGAGCGTGTCCGTGAATTCCGAGGCTATCAGGTTTCACCGGCACTGATGGATCTGGCCGACAAAGACGCCATTTTCATGCACTGCCTGCCCGCCCACCGCGGTGAAGAAGTCAGTGAAGACATGCTGGACGATCCGCGTTCAGTCGTATTTGAAGAAGCCGAGAACCGCCTGCACGCGCAGAAAGCGCTGCTGGAATTCCTGCTGGTCAAGTCCTGACCACCTCAGTGCGGCAGCGGGGCCTCCTGACTGCCGCAATTCGCCAGAAGTAAATATTCAGTACTATACTGGCGTTTATCCGCAACCCGAGGGACCTGACCTGTGGGCATGATAGAGATTCGTCATCTGAAAACGCTTGCCGCGCTGCGTGATGCAGGCAGCCTTGTCGAAGCCGCCGAACGCATTCATTTGACCCAGTCCGCCCTGTCCCACCAGATCAAGGATCTGGAAGAGCGACTGAACTGCTCGCTGTTCATCCGCAAGACCCGACCGATCTGTTTCACCAGTGCAGGCCAGCGCCTGCTGAATCTGGCCGACGAGCTGCTGCCCATGGTACGCAGTGCCGAGCGGGACATCATGCGCCTTGCCGGTGGCGAGACAGGCCGACTCAACATCTGCATCGAGTGCCACAGCTGCTTTGACTGGCTGATGCCTACGATCGATCATTTTCGTCAGCACTGGCCCGAAGTCGAACTGGACCTGTCCACCGGCTTCAGCTTCCTGCCACTGCCAGCACTGGCACGAGGTGATCTGGACCTGGTCATCACTTCCGATCCCGAGGAACGAACCGGCATCCATTATGTCCCCCTGTTCAGTTACGAATCGATTCTGGTCATGGGCCGTCAACACCGTCTGGTCGCCAAGCGTCATATCCAGCCTCAGGATCTGGCTCAGGAAACCCTGATCACCTATCCGGTGGAGCAGGACCGGCTGGACGTCTTCACCCGTTTCCTCGATCCGGCAGGCGTGGAGCCCGGCGAGATCCGCACCTCCGAACTGACGGTCATGATCATGCAACTGGTGGCCAGCGGACGCGGCGTATCCGCCCTGCCAAACTGGGCAGCTCATGAATACCTGCAGCGGGAATATATCTCGGCTCGCCCTCTGGGCGAAAAAGGGCTCTGGTGTACGCTGTACGCCGCCATGCGCGAAGACCAGAAGGACGCCGACTTCATGATCGACTTCCTCAACACCGCCCGTGAAGTGACCTTCCGCAACCTCAACGGCATCCGCTCAGCCTGACAGGGCCGAGTGCTGTTAGCGCAGCTCTCAATACAACTCGGCCACTCACCCTCAGAACGTATTCCTCAGCCCGGCTGTTCCGGGAATGCGTGCTGCCGCGACCATCTATTTGCGGTAAGATCAATGCATTGAAAACCATTCATCAGTGAGAGAGTGAGCATGGAACCCTGGACTCCAGACAGCTGGCGCAGCAAGCCGATCAAACAGCACCCGAACTACCCTGATCAGGACGCCCTGTATCAGGTCGAAAAGGTGCTCGGCGAGTTTCCGCCCCTGGTATTTGCCGGCGAGATCCGTTCACTGACCCAGGACCTGGCACAGGTTGCCGAAGGCAAGGCGTTCCTGCTGCAGGGCGGTGACTGCGCCGAGAGCTTTGCCGAGTTCAACGCCAACAAGATCCGCGATACCTTCAAGGTCCTGCTGCAGATGGCAGTGGTGATGACCTTCGCTGGCAGCTGCCCGGTAGTGAAGATTGGCCGCATGGCCGGCCAGTTCGCCAAACCACGTTCAGCCGATACCGAGACAATCAATGGTATCGAGCTCCCCAGCTATCGTGGCGACATCATCAATGACATCGCCTTCACGACAGAAGCGCGCACGCCGGACCCACAGCGCCTGCTGTCGGCCTACCACCAGTCATCCGCGACGCTGAACCTCCTGCGTGCCTTCGCCACCGGTGGCTTCGCGGACCTGCACAAGGTACACCAGTGGACTCAAGGCTTCGTACAGCAGAGCCCTCAGGGCGAGAAATACCAGCACCTGGCAGACCAGATCGACCAGACACTGGCGTTCATCGAGGCCTGCGGCATCCGCTCGGAGAATACACCGCAGCTGAAGGAAACCAACCTCTACACCTCCCACGAGGCACTGCTGCTGGGTTACGAGCAGGCTCTGACGCGGCAGGACAGCCTGACCGGCGACTGGTACGACTGTTCAGCCCACATGCTCTGGATCGGCGACCGTACACGCCAGCCGGACCATGCCCATGTGGAGTTCCTGCGCGGCGTGCGCAATCCGATCGGAATCAAGGTAGGCCCGAGCACGCAAGTGGATGATCTGCTGCGCCTGCTGGATATCCTCAATCCGGCCCAAATCCCCGGTCGCATCACATTGATCGCACGCATGGGAGCCGACAAGATCACCGAACTGCTGCCGCCACTGGTGCGCGCCGTCAAAGCCAGTGGGCACCATGTCGTCTGGAGTTCAGACCCCATGCATGGCAACACCATCAAGGCGTCCAGCGGCTACAAGACCCGCAGCGTCAATGCAATCCTGGCCGAAATGAAAGGCTTCTTTGAAGTGCATAACGCCGAAGGCACTCATGCGGGTGGCGTCCACTTTGAAATGACCGGCAACGATGTGACCGAGTGTATCGGCGGCGCCTATCAGATCACCGAAGAAGGTCTGGCCGACCGCTACCATACCCAGTGCGACCCGCGTCTGAACGCGGACCAGTCACTGGAACTGGCCTTCCTGATCGCCGATACGCTCAAGGCTGCGCGCAAGGAGTAACCATGGACCGAAATCAGCAAGTCAGTACCGTTCTGATCGAAATCCGTATGGAAATGCAGGCTCAAGGACTGTGGCAGTCGCAGCCACCGGAGCCGGCTGCACTGATGAGCCGCGAGCCGTTCTGCGTCGATACGCTGGATTTCACCGAGTGGGTGCAATGGCTCCTGCTGCCCAGACTGGAAGAGATGATCAGCCGGGAATTGCCCCTGCCTCAAAACAGTGAAATTCAGCCGATGGCCGAAGAAGTGTTCAAACAGCTGGAGGAAGACACCGACCGCTTGCTTGACCTGATCGGCCAGCTGGATAAAGCGCTCAGAGTACACCACTAACCACGACAGGGAACGGCGCCGCCTATGAGCTTCGACAAGCACCACTCGCTGATGTTTCGCCTGGGCTTCGGCGGCGTTTCCAGCGCCGAAAACAGCCGTGCCCGGCGTTGGGGCAGAAACCTGGAATGGCCGATGTTGATGCTGGCCCTGTGGATACTCGTAGACTGGTATCTGCGTGCGGACGGCATCGTCAATGGCTTCGCTCACCATGTCACCGACTGGGTGATCTGGCTGGGCTTTGTCATCGAAATGGGGCTGATGCTTTACGTCGTCGACGACAAGCGGCGTCATCTCAAAAACAACTGGATGAGCCTGGTGATCATCCTCGCCGGGCTGCCTGCGCTCTGGGGCGATGACTCATTCTATGCCGGCGCCATCCGAAGCCTGCGACTGCTGGTGATGGTCGGGATACTGTTCAAGGTTTCCAAGGACCTGAGGAGCATTCTCTCCCGTCACAACCTCGGCACCACATTGATGGTTTGCCTGCTGTTTCTGATCATTTCAGGTTTCCTGATCGCCGCACTGGACCCGGCATTCAACGGGCCACTGGACGGCATCTGGTGGGCCTGGGTCACCATGACCACGGTCGGATATGGTGACATCGTGCCCAGCACCAACGAAGGACGCCTGTTCGGCTCAGTGCTGATTCTGGTCGGAATCTGCATGTTTTCACTGCTGACCGCCAGTTTCTCGGTGTTTTTCATCGAAAAGGATGAAGGCGAAATCGCCGAGCGCGAACGTCAGAACCTGAATCGCATCACCCGGCTGGAAAACCGGCTGGAAAATATCGAAAAGCAGCTTGAATACATGCTGGTCCTGCTTCAGACCTCCAGCAGCCCGAGCAGCAAGCCAGCTTCGCCAGAGGAGCCCGTAAACGAACAGGAGAGTGATCAGGGTGACCACTCTCCCTCCGACAAGAGCTGATCAGAGCCAGGCTTCTTCCTTGAGCTTGGCCGCACTGAAGATGTGCTCAGCCAGACCCACGCCGGTTTCGGCCATGGTTTGATAGGTATGGTCAGCACCCGCTCGGGTAATCGCCTCGGCGTGGTCGGCAAACATGCTGTGCGCCACAATAACCCCTTCAAAGCCGGACTGGCGCAACTGTCGGGCGGCCGTTACCTTGGCCTCGACATCATTGGCAGCCAGGATCACATACTTCAGTGCCGGTGCCTTAAGGTTTTTCCACAGCTGAACATCCTCGGCATCGGCAAAGACAACATTGCGACCAGCCTTGGCATGCGCCTCCACTTTGGCCGGGTCAGAGTCCAGCGCCAGCATCGGAATATTACGTGGCTTCAGATGATCATAAGCGGCCGTACCGGTGCGCCCCATACCGATGATCAGAATCTGGGCATCCCCCACTGACAACGGCTGCTCATCCGGATGAAAACCCTTGCGCTCGAATCGACTCAGCCAAGCGCCGAAACGATCGTAAAGCGGGTGCGCCAGTCGATACAGGGGAGCCGAAACCAGGAAGGAGATCGACACTGCAATGGCCAGCGGAATCAGCCACTCGGGCAGCACGATACTGGCCACAATCAGACCGAACTCGCTGTAGTTGGTCAAACTCAATCCGGACAGGAAAGCACTGCGCGCCCGCAGCTTGAAGCCCAGCAGCAGGAAGAAGAACAGAATCCCTTTCAGCGGCAATACCAGCCCCATCACGATTGCGAAGATCAGCGCATCGGTATCCGGCAGCCCTCCCATGCCGATCTGCAGAAAGAACCCCACCAGAAAGACTTCCTTGATGCTCCACAGCGATTGGGACAATTCACCTGCACGACGGTGACCGGACAGCAAGGCACCAAAGGCCAGCGCGCCCAGCTCCGAGCTCAACCCTGCCAGTTCGAAGCCCTTGCCGCCGATAACCAGCGCCAGCAGAAGACCCAGCAGTACCAGCAATTCCTCATGCCCGCTGATATCGAGCAGTTTGTAGATCAGCGGTCGCAGCAACGGCACGGCAAACACCAGCAGCGCCCAGGCAGAAGGCGTCTTGCCGCTGGCCAGCGCCATCACCAGCAATGCCAGCAGATCCTGCACGATCAGAATGCCGATGGCGACACGGCCGTGGAAGGCCCGCAGTTCACGCTTGGACTCGAGTACTTTAGCCGCCAGAACCGTACTGGAGAAGGAGAGCGCCACCGCCAGCATCAGCGCGGTATACCAGTCGAGCCCCATGATCAGATGAAGCGCGGGCGTGAACACGGCAATCGAAATCCCGAAGTGCAACACACCGCCGCCAATGACCTCAGGCCGTACCAGATTGCGCACCTTGAGCTTCAGACCTACGGTGAACAACAGCAGCAACACACCGATATGGGCCAGATGGCTCAGTGCTTCTGTCCCCTCAACCGGTATACCCGCAACATCACCGACTCCCACGATGGCAAAGCCGGCTGCCAGATAACCGATCAACGGCGGCAACCCGATCAGTTTCACTCCCATCCCCAACCCGAAGGCGAAGATAATCCAGATCGCTTCTATCACGAATGACTCCCTATACTCCTTGCGAATGCGCGGGCATTAAACCATGACGCTTCAAAACTGTCAGCGACCAGGATCAGAACTTTAGACCTACCCGGCTCACCTTCCCCGCCTCCAGCGACTTGACCACCAGCTGTATCGACCCCAGTCCTGCCCGATCACCCACCACCGGCGGAGCCTGCAGACAGGAGTCGATGTAGTCGGCCAGGCTCAGGCTGTGCAATTCGACCGGAACCTCAATACCAAAGTTCTGGGCAAGCGCTTCAAGCTGAACACTGCCATTGAGTTCGAAGGCACCGAAGAAGGTGCTCTCCTTAAGCGCCGGAATGGATGCAACCGAACTGAATAGACGCGCCAGTGGCAGTTCGGCCTCTTCTTCCCCGATCACGGCTAGTTGATCACCGCTCTGCAGTTTCAGATCCGGCTCGTACGGCAGCATGACGCCATCGCGCAATACCGCTGTCATCACGATATCCGTCGGCAGTCGCACGCCTTTCAGCGTGCGCGGGGGCGTCCAGTGCTCACCATCCAGTTCGAACACCATCAAACGATGATTCTTAGGGGATGCCCACTCGATATTCAGGCGCCGCAGCGCCGCCGGCTCTGCCGGCAGCTCCAGCTTGAGCCAGCGGGCCGCCCGCGCCAGCGTCGTCCCCTGCAGCAGCAGAGACAGGGTCACGATAATAAAGGCGATGATCGGAAACAGCGCGGCATGTTCAATGTCAGCCATCAACGGAAAGAGTGCCAGTACGATCGGCACTGCGCCCCTCAGCCCCACCCAGGCAATGAAGAGCTGTTCACGCCAGCGGAACCCGAAGGGCCACAGCGTGATAAACACTGCCAACGGACGGGCGATCAGTATCAGCACGGCGGCCAGCGCCAAACCTTCGGGGATATATTCCATCTTGTCGTGCGGGGAAAGCAACAGTCCCAGCATCAGGAACAGGCTCAGTTGCGCCAGCCAAGCCAGACCATCATGCACTTGCAGGATATCGTCCAGTTTGCGGAGTCCCCGGTTTCCGACCTGAATGCCCATCAGGTAGATTGCCAGAAACCCGCTGCCGTCGAACAGGCTGACCAGGGCAAATACACTGAGTCCGGCCGCCGTGACCAGCAGCGGGTAAAACGCAGCCTGCAACGCGAGCTTCGGCAACACCCGAGCCAGCAGCCAGCCTCCGGCCAAACCACCGACGGCTCCCAGTCCCATCTGGGTCAGCAGCAACAGGGCCGCTTCGCCTACCCCCGGCGGGGTACTGCGGGTAATCAATTCAAGCAGGATGATGGTGAGGAAGATCGCCATCGGATCGTTGCTGCCCGACTCAATCTCCAGCGTTGCACTGACACGCTGGTTCAGCCGCAGACCGTGATTCTGCAGCAGCGCAAAGACCGCCGCCGCATCCGTTGAGGAGATGATGGTGCCGATCAGCAGGGACGGCAGCAGCGGCAGGCCCAGAATCCAATGTGCGGCCCAGCCGGTAACGGCTGCCGTAATGACCACGCCGAAGGTTGCCAGTGACAGCGCAGGCTTCAGGCCCACCCGGAAGGTTTCGAAGCGGGTACGCATGCCGCCATCGAGCAGGATAATGGCCAGCGCCAGATGACCGACCAGGAACGTGCTTTCCACCTCGGTGGACATCAGCTGCCCCAGCTCCGATTGTCCCGCCAGCAGGCCAACACCCAGAAACAGCAGCAGCACCGGCATACCGATGCGATTGGAGAGCGGACTGAGCACAATGCTGATCAGCAGCATCGCACTGGCAAACAGAAGGGTCAGGATCATGGTTACAGCGGTCCTTGTCGCATATTCGTCTTCTAATCTATCACAGCCAGCGCCTTAACTTCGCGACCCGGCCCCAAAGTGCAAGGGCATGGCAGTCGGCGAGATGTTAAGATAACGGCCGATCTCAATATTACTGCGTGAGCGTGTATGTCTGCTGAAAATACCCTGCCCGATTCCCTGACCGAACTGCTGCGTTCCACTGGTGCTGCCCTGCGTGTCTTCGACATGGGGCGACGGATCAGCAAGATGCCGCTGGAGCGTTTTCGCCGTATCGAGGATTCCCAGCTGCCCTACCCGACCCCCTTCCAGCACCTTGCCTGGCTGGCGGTATTGATCTGGAATCCCAGGAAGCGCGACGAAAATGCGGTCTGGTTCCTGCGCCTGCCGCTGGATGAGCAGGGACTGGTAGCGCCGGCCGCGCGCGATGACCTGCTCAAGCGACTGGTGCAGAACGTCATCAACAGCAAGAATGGCCAGCTGGACGAGGATGCGCTCAAGGACAACCCCTATTCGTTCACCCCTGACCAGAGCCGCATGGCCGCTTTTCACGCTCTGGCGGCCCGTGAGATGAAACTGCAGGCGTCTCCCCACTACGAACGCGCTCAAGCCTGGTTCAAGGGGCAGTTGCCACTGGAACAATGGCAGTCGCTGGCCTATCAGGGTCTGGCTGACTTCATCATCCGTCTGGATCAGGAAAACAACAGCACCGCCCTCTGTCAGCGCCTGTCCGATATGCCCGCTGCGGTTCTGGAAATGCTCTGCCCACTGCTGGAAAACATCCAGCCTGCAGCCCCTCTGCAGCAGGCGCTGGTGCAGCAGCTGCAACAGGCGCTGACCACTGACAACAGCAACCGGGTTGCCGCTCTCTGCCGTGCCCTGTCCAATATCACGGACGAAGTCGCCAAACAGCATTGGGTGATGGCGGTACTGCAAAGCATCCACGCCCGTGACCCGGAAGTGATCACCGTGATCGCCACCCGTTGCGAAAGCGCCCTGCTGGAGCCACAGGTACTGACAGCCTTTCTTGAACAGCTGGCTCAGGGCGAAGCAGGACAGGCCGGTTTCAGCCGCATTCTGGCCGAACTGATGTTCATGCCCGTCCATCGCGCCCTGATCCTGCAGGCCTTCCGCAATCCGGAACGCAGCGAAGCACTGGGCCAGGCCATCGGTGAGATGTTTGGTCAGAGTTTTGAAGCCCCGCCCGCCCACTGAGGGCGGGCTCACTCAGCTTGCCTCGTCAGGCAGTTTGATCGACAGGCCGCGCTGCTCCAGTTTCTGCTGCGACTGAGCCTGCAGCCGCTTGCGGATGCGACTGCCACGCGGCAGGGTGAGGTAATACAGCAGAGTTGCACCCTCTTCGGGTGTCAGTGCGTGCTCAGCGGTAAAACGCTGAATAAAGTCCGCCACCGTATTGGCCTGCTTGTCCTCCAGGGCCGGCGGCACCGGTTGATCCAGCGCTTCACCTTCACGCACCCGGCGGCAGATCACGTCGTAGTGGTAACGAAACGCCGGTAATGCCTTGCTCTCCTCTTCAGAGCGCAACAGGAACCAGCCGGTTTCGCGGCCGGCATGATAAACCGCCGGATGCGACCACTGATGGCGTGTCGGGTGCTCGGCATGCAAACAGGCTTCACTGTAGGCGTCGCGTACACCGGGAAGGCCAAAGTCACCGTTGATATCGCGCAGAATCTCGATGAACTCGGCAATGCTGGGCATCCAGGCCGTGGTTTCCTTGCAGCGATTGACCGCCGCCACCAGTTCGGCTTCACCGTAGCCCTCAAGACTCAGCGCCCACTCCCGCTTGGCCAGGCGCAGTTCATTTTCGGTCTCGAAACAGCTTTTGAACTTGTGTCCGTAGATTGCCATAAAGCGGGCAAAGATCATGTTGACCAGGGTTTTGGTCTGGGGACTGATCGTTTTGGGTGCCGCGTCAGCCGTCGCGTTACCAGTCGGTGTCCTTGATGTCCATGATGGCTGCGGTAATCCGTTTGCGTTTTTCCCGAGAATCGAAGCGGGTGTTTTCATCATTGCCCCCCGTGACTGGCTGTCGTTCCTGCTCGTAGCGTTGCTCCCGCGCATCACGTGTCTGTTTCTTCACCCATTCGCGCTTGACCCAGGCCAAGAACTTCTGGTCCCAGTTGCTCTCCTTGCGGTCCTTGTCGAGCCAGTACAGCACGAACTCATCCAGGCACTCGCTGGCAAACTCGGGCGGGATCGAGTGCCGAGGCAACATGGCATGGAACATGTCCGACGGCTGCCACCCCAGCTGCATCGACTGCAGCTGCTGATTGCGTTCCTCGGCCTGTTCGAAGATTGCCTGCAGCTCATCCTTGTGCCGACGCCAGCCGATACTGCCCCCAAAGGTGGGCGCAGGCCCGCGACGCTGCATCATGGTTTCACCTCGCACCGGACGCGAAGGCGGCGAATCATAGACCGGCAACTGCTGTACCGGTTGTACCGGTAAGGCCGGTGGAGGTTCCGGCACCTTATGAGCGGGTGTCTCGGTTTTGGGGCGCGGCAGCAAACGCAGACGCACACTGCCCCCCTGATTCAGACTGACCTGCAGGCACCCCTGGCTGGCCAGGCTGTCGGTTGCCCTGCGCAGGCGCTCCTCGCTCCAGAAGTCGGCCAGCTGCAGCCAGCGGCTGTGCGGCAGAATGCATTCGGTGCTGCCATCATCGGCATGCATACCGGCATGGCGAGCATAATCCGCGTAAATCGTCAGCAGCAGCGCCTCGTCACTGCCCAGTTCACGGGCCAGCGACGGATAAAACAGTACCGGCGCTTCGGGCAACCAATCACGCATGAGCAAACTCGACTCTTGTATCAACCATCTTTGGCAAACTCCTCCACGGCTCTGAGCACATCTCGTCGACTGATCTGACCCACCAGCTTACCGTGATGGACCACGGGCAGACGGCGGCGCCCCAGTTCCATGAAGCGCTGCGACACTTCGGTCAGATCAGCGCCATAGGCAACGGTATCCACCGGAGTCGACATGAAATCCGACACGTGACCGCCGCTGCCCATCTCTTCTTCGTGATAGGTCAGGGTCAGGATTGCTTTCAGACAGTCCAGCTCAGACAACATTCCCAGCAACTGCCCTTCGGCGTCGACCACTGGGGCACCCGAAATCCCGTATTCCTGCAGCGTACGGATGGCATCGAACAGACGGGTTTCAGGGCTGAACGAAATCAGACTGGTCGCCATGTAGTCCTGCACTTTTACAGATCTAAGCATCCGCAAGTCTCCTGCTTTCGAATGAGGTCGAGCCGAACAGTTGCCGGCCTGACTTTATACTAGCCCAGTCCCCGGCGGCTGCCATCAGGCAAAGACAACGGTCTTGTTGCCATGCACCAGAACACGATCTTCCAGATGCCAGCGCAGACCACGCGCCAGCACGGTCTTCTCCACATCACGACCCAGACGCACCATATCTTCCGGCATGTCACGATGGCTGATGCGGGTCACATCCTGATCGATGATCGGCCCGGCATCCAGATCCTGAGTCACATAATGACAGGTTGCCCCGATCAGTTTAACGCCACGCTCATGGGCCTGATGGTAGGGCTTGGCACCGGCGAAAGACGGCAGGAAGCTGTGATGAATATTGATAATGCGGTGCGGATAGCGGTCACACAGGTCCGGCGGCAGGATCTGCATGTAGCGCGCCAGAACGACCGTATCGGCCTCATGCTCTGCGATCAGGCGGTTAACCTCGGCAAAGTGCGGGGTCTTGTCAGCCGGATCGACGGGCACATGGTGATAGGGAATGCCATGCCACTCCACCATGGAACGCAGATCGTCATGGTTGGAGATTACGCAGGGAATCTCGCAAAACAGTTCGTTGCTGTGAAAACGGTACAGCAGATCTGCCAGACAGTGTGACTCGCGGCTGGCCATCAACACCACGCGCTTGGGACGGGCCGAATCGTGAATTTCCCACTCCATCTGGAACGAAGCGGCGATCGGTTCAAAGGCCTTTTTCAGTTCATCCAGCGTAAACGGCAAGGTGCTGGCGTCAATCTCGACCCGCATGAAGAAACAGCCGGTGCTGACATCTGAATGCTGGTTCGCATCGGTGATTGAGCCACCATGGCTGGAGATGAAGTTACTGACCATCGATACAATGCCCACGCGGTCCGGGCAGGAAAGAACCAAACGGTAACGGCGTTCCATATACTGTGCTCGCATCCAGTGTCTAGATCCAAAGTCGAATCGGCCATTCTAACAGCAGCCGCCCACTCTCGACAGCTCTGATCCGGGCATCATGAATATCCGCTGCGACAACAGTTGCGTTACACTGAACGCTTGGCTGTTTCACGAGGAGAGCTGTAGATGATGATGCTGACCCCCGAACGGATGGCGCCACTGAAAGCACGCCGCCTGGGCATCGATACCCACCACGAACCGACGCTGTATCTGCCAGAGCACAGTCATGTCTGCCGCTCAGAGGGATTTGAAAGCCTGTCACGGGTGCTGATTACCACCCACCGCAGCGATCACCTGATCGCCTCACTCAACATCGTCACCAGCGACCTGCTGGCCGATGACGAGGTCGGCTTCTCCGAGTCAGCCTGGCGGCGTCTGGAACTGAGCCCTGAAGATCCAATCTGGCTGTCCCACCCCAAGCCGGTCCAGTCGCTCTCCCATGTCCGCGCCAAGGTATACGGCCATGAACTGGACGACCTTCAGTTCCAGAGCATCATCAACGATATCGTCGATGGCCGTTATGCCGACGTTCACTTGGCCGCGTTTATCACAGCCTGCGGCGATGACAGTCTCAATGATCGTGAAATCACCGCGCTGACCCAGGCCATGGTCAAATCCGGCAGTACCATCGACTGGCAGTTGCCACTGGTGGTCGACAAGCACTGCGTTGGCGGCCTGCCCGGCAACCGCACCACCCCCATCGTGGTTTCCATCCTCACCGCCTGCGGCCTGACCGTGCCCAAGACCTCGTCCCGCGCCATCACTTCACCGGCCGGCACCGCCGATACCATGGAGACGCTGACCGAGGTCAGCCTCAGCCTCGAGCAGATGCGCAAGGTGGTGGATACCGAAGGCGGCTGTCTGGCCTGGGGCGGCTCCATGCGCCTGAGTCCGGCCGACGATCTGCTGATTCAGGTTGAGCGCGCATTGGACATCGACAGCGAAGGTCAGCTGATCGCATCGGTACTGTCGAAAAAGATCGCCGCGGGTGCTACCCATGTGCTGATCGATATTCCCGTCGGACCGACCGCCAAGGTGCGCAGTCAGGACGCGGCTGACCGACTGGCTGAGAGCTTCCGTGTCGTCGCGAACAACCTCGGTCTCAAACTGCAGGTACTGTTCACCGACGGCAGCCAGCCGGTCGGTCGCGGCATCGGCCCGGCTCTGGAAGCTCATGACCTGCTGGCAGTGCTGCAAAATCTGCCCGATGCACCGCAGGATCTGCGTCAGCGCGCGGGGCAGGTCGCCGGTGCCATGCTGGCGATGGTCAAGGACATCAGCGTCGAGGAAGGCATCGCCATGGCAGAAGAAACCCTCTCCAGTGGCGCCGCCTGGGCCAAGTTCCGTGCCATTTGTGAAGCTCAGGGCGGGTTGCGTCACCCGCCGGTGGCCCCCTATCGCTATGCGCTGGTGGCCGAACGCAAGGGCCGTGTGCGCCACATCGACAACCGTATTCTGGCCAAGATCGCCAAGCTGGCCGGAGCGCCCGCCGACTCGGCTGCCGGCGTCGAGATTCCGGTCAAGCTGGGAGACGAGGTGGAGTGTCAGGATATCCTGCTGATGATTCATGCCGAGAACGCCGGGGAACTCAACTATGCCGTTGAGTATCTCAACGACCATACCGAGGTGATCCGACTGGACAGCGACGACTCTGGAGAACAGGTACAACCATGCTGATTTTCAACCCCGATTCCGACCCGGCGCTGGCGTCACAGCTGACGCGCCTGCTCGAAGCAGAGGCTGGCGTACTGGAGCAGCGCCGCTTTCCCGACGGTGAAAGCTACCTGCGTATCCACTCCGATTGTACCGACCAGCACTGTGTCATTCTGTGTAACCTGTTTCACCCGGACGAACGCACCCTGCGCCTGCTGTTCCTCGCGGACACCCTGCGTGAATGCGGTGCCCGCAGCGTCGGTCTGGTCACGCCCTACCTGGCCTACATGCGCCAGGACAAACGCTTCAAGCCCGGTGAGTGCGTCAGTTCGCGACCCTTTGCCCGCCTGCTGTCCGGCGCTTTCGATTACCTCGTCACCATGGACCCGCACCTGCACCGCTACAACTCGCTGGACGAGATCTACACGATCCCATCCCGTGTGGTGCAGGCCGCCCCGCTGATCGCCCACTGGATTCAACAACGGGTCAAGAAGCCACTGCTGATCGGCCCCGACAGCGAAAGCGAACAATGGGTGTCGCATGTAGCCGAACTGGCCGGAGCCCCTTTCCAGGTACTGCAGAAGGAGCGCCGCGGCGACTACGACGTCAGTGTATCATTGCCTGACCTGGAGAGCGCGGCAGAACATACGCCTGTGCTGGTGGACGACATCATTTCCAGTGGCCGTACCATGCTGGAAACGATCAAGCATTTGCAGGCTGCCGGACTGCCTCGCGCGGTCGCCATCGGCGTGCACGGCATTTTCGCGGGTGACGCCTATGGCCGCCTGACGGCCGTTGCGGACGTAGTCACCACCGCCTGCATCCCGCACCTGAGCAACCAGATCGACATTGCCGAACCGCTGGCCCATGCGGTACGCGAACTGCTGGCGGACCGTGACAGCCACTGATCTGACCCTGCCGGACGCGCAGCTGCAGTACCACCCCGGCTTTCTCGCTCCCGAGGAAGCCGATTCCCTGCTCGCCACCCTGCTGCACGGGGTCAACTGGCGTCAGGACCGTATCCGCCTGTTCGGCAAGGAACATCTGATTCCTCGCCTGCAGGCCTTCATGTCGGACCCGGGTATCCAGTACACCTACTCGGGCCTCCGGCTCGATGGTGATGTCTGGCTACCGGAGCTGCAGGCGTTAAAAAAACGTCTGGAAAACCTTTGTGACCAGCCCTTCAATGCCCTGCTGCTCAACCTTTACCGTGACGGACAGGACTGCATGGGCTGGCATGCAGACAACGAATCCGAGCTGGGCACAAACCCGCTGATCGCCTCCGTCAGCCTAGGCGCTACGCGCCGTTTCCGTCTGCGGCACAACGCCAGCCGCCAGACCCACGGGCTGGATCTGGGGCACGCGTCCTTGTTGTTGATGGCGGGGCCGACACAGCGTCACTGGCAACACAGCCTGCCCCGCAGCCGCCGCTGCAATGATCCCCGTATCAACCTGACCTTCCGTTTGATCCATGTATAATCGCGCCAAGCACACCTTTACGGAGAACAGCATGAACCCAACGATCGAACTGCTGAACGCACACCGTTCCATCCGCAAATTCACCGCAGAGCCGATCGATCAGGCCACCGTGAACACGCTGATCAAGGCCGGTCAGTCAGCCGCCACCTCCAGCTTCATTCAGGCCTGCACGGTCATTCAGGTCAGCCCAGGCGAGCGCCGCGGAGCGCTGGCCGAGATGGCCGGCAACCAGGCCTATGTCGCTGAAGCGCCGGTCTTCCTGGTGTTCTGCGCCGACATGAAGCGCCATCAGCTGGCCTGTGGCATGCACGATGCCGAGATGAAATCCGGCTTCACCGAGCAGTTCCTGACCGCGTCACTGGACTGCGCGCTCTTTGCCCAGAACGTGATGGTGGCAGCCGAGTCTCTGGGACTGGGCGGTGTTTACATCGGCGGCCTGCGCAACCAGATCGAAGCGGTTGCCGATCTGCTGGAACTGCCGGAACTGGTCTATCCGGTCTTTGGCCTCTGCCTGGGTTACCCGGATCAGAATCCGGAAATCAAGCCGCGACTGCCGCTTGAGGTGGTGCTCAAGCAGGATCGCTATGATGACAGTCAGGATGCCGAGCACATCGCCGCCTACGACGCAGAGGTACGCGACTACTACCGCACCCGCACCGGGGGCAACAAGGAGATGACCTGGAGCGAGCAGATCTCCGGCATGCTGGTCAAGGAAGCCCGCCCGCACATGCTGCCGTTCCTGAACAAAAAAGGCTTTATCAAGCGCTGATCACCCGCGTTTGTGCATGGCCGCAGGCTGTCGTCTATGCTGAACAGGAGTGCTCCCTTGGCAGGTTTCAAGGGAGCGATCCGGTCCAGTGAGAGGAGCCACACCATGCCCGACAGCCACATCGCCACCCTGCTCGATCAGCTGGAGAAACACTCGCAACGGCATGCCCATCAACAGACCGTCACCCTGCCGATCGACCGTGAGGACATGGTCCGGTTGCAGGCACTGGCTGAAGTGTACGGCATGGATATCGTCGAGCTGACTCCAATTCTGCTGCATACCATCCTCACCGACATCGAGGCGCACATGCCCTACAAGCCCGGCACCCGGGTGATTCGGGTTGAGGACGGTGATCCGGTTTATGAGGATATTGGTCCCATGCCTCGCTATCTGGAAGCCAAGCGCAAGCACGAAAAGGTCTGCGCCTGACTTGCCAGTGATCCCCCCCTGGCCCACAATCGTTACCCTGTAACATCAGGAGTACACAGAGTGTGAGCCAGGCGATCATCCAATCCGTTCCCACCAACATCATCACCGGTTTTCTCGGCAGCGGTAAAACTACCGCCATCAACCACCTGCTCAAGCACAAGCCCGACGACGAACGCTGGGCGGTACTGGTGAACGAGTTCGGCCAGGTCGGAATCGATGGCAGCCTGATCGAACAACAGGACGGTATCGAAGTGAAAGAGCTGGCGGGCGGCTGCCTCTGCTGTGCTCTGGGTCCCAGCCTGCCAATCACTCTGGCCACATTGCTGCGCCGCTTTCGCCCCGACCGTTTGCTGATCGAACCCACAGGGCTCGGCCACCCGGCGCGCATCATCGATACCCTGCAAAGCGAACAGTTCCGTAGCGTACTGACACTGCACAGCATCATCTGCCTGCTCGACCCTGGCGTACTGCTCCAACCCGAGACATTGCGCCACCCCAGCTTCATTGATCAGCTCAACCTGGCCGATATCATCGTGCTCAACCGCACCGACCTGGCCGATGAGGCCAATATCACCGAAGCACGCGAGCTGTCGGCCAACCTGTTTCCGCCCAAGACAGCGATCCATGCTACCACGCATGGCCAACTGGCCCGTGAATGGCTGGACCTGGATCACCAGATCCAGCGTCAGGCTCGTTATCCACAGGCCCATGCCGCCACGCCAGCACGCCCCAACATTCTGGCACCGATAAACCCGCCCACAGTCGCCGAACCAAGCAAGCCTGTGCGCCAAAACGGCAGTCAGGGCGGCTACTACAGTTACGGCTGGATCTTTGCTGCCGAGGATCGTTTTGACTGGCAGGCCATTCAGCCCACGCTGGACACGATGGAAGGCATATTAAGACTCAAGGCCGTACTCAGAATCGGCCATGCCTGGGTCAGCTATAACCGCAATGCCGGCCAGCAGGCCGACATTAACGAATCGGCCTGGCGGCGTGATTCACGGCTGGAGATTCTGACCCGCCAACCATTGGCATATGAAATAATTGAGAAGACGTTAATCGCTTGCTTGATGGGTTGAAAAGCGATCACGGGCTGTCATATCCCCTTCTTAATCTCCTCTACATTAATTCCCAGCCTTTTCAGCAAGCGGTTGAAATTGCCGGGATCGACGCCCAACTCTCGTGCCGCAGCAGTCCTGTTACAGGACTTTCTGCGCAGAACGGCTGTCACCAGATCAATTTGAAACAGGTCTGTTGCTTCCTTGAGGCTCTGCCCCCTTTTGGCACCAGGCTCTTCCACTGGTGTTGGACATGCCGCTCTGACAGCCCCCTGCAAATCAGCACTTCTGGGGAGTTCCAGCAATTCGGCGTCGAGAGTCAGCACCCTGCCAGACTGTTTCCTTAAAGCCGACAATCTGAGCACGGCCCGACTGATCAGGTGCTCCAGCTCACGTACATTTCCCGGCCAGCTGTACTCCAAGAGCGCTGAACAAGCGCTACGACCCAGACGCAGTGAGCCTAACCCCAACTTGCGGCGATTAAGCTCCAGAAAATGACCTGCCAGAAGCAAAACATCCCGCCCCCGCTCACGCAAAGGTGGTACCAGGACAGGGTAAACACTCAGCCGGTGGTATAAATCAGCTCTAAATCGACCCGCTACGACTTCCTGCTTTAAATTTCTGTTCGTTGCAGCAATGATGCGCACATCTGCCCGATGATAACGGTCACTGCCAACCCGCTGAACTTCTCCTGTTTGCAACGCTCGTAACAACTTGGGCTGCATGCCCAAGGGTAACTCCCCTATTTCATCCAGAAATAAAGAGCCTCCATCTGCAAGCTCAAACTTCCCGGCACGCGCTCCAGTCGCTCCCGAAAAAGCGCCTTTGGTATGACCGAAGAGCTCACTTTCAATCAGATTTTCCGGCAATGCTGCGCAGTTGACATAGACTAGAGGCGCTTCAGCACGCGACGAAGCCACATGGATATGGCGGGCCACCAATTCCTTCCCAACACCGGTCTCCCCACTGATCAGTACCGACAAGTCGGATCCGGCGACCAGATCCAATTCTGCAATCAGTGACTTGATGACAGGACTTCCTCCTATCAACTCGCTACGCTTCACATCCTCCGACAGAAGTCTGGCCACCTCGTGTTCTTTTCGGACCTGCAACTCCAGGGACTGTATTAATCCAGCCACCTTGATTGAAGCTTCTGCCAGGCGAATAAAGGCGCGAAGCTCCATTGGATCAATACTGTCGAATGCCCCAGGCTCAAGAGCATCAAGCGTTAATATTCCCCAAGGCTTGTCTTCGACATAGAGAGCAATGCCCATGCAGTCATGCACATGAAGCCTTGTATCAGGTGAGTCAACCAGGCCGTCATAAGGGTCTGGCAATTCAGAATCGGCCTCAAACCGTATTGGCTCCCGGCTCAGAAGTATTCGTGCCAGTCGAGGATTGTCTTCGACCAGAAAAGTACGCCCCAATGTATCGTCCGAAAGACCGAAAGCAGCCAAAGGATGGAGTGCTGTACCGCGCAGCCTGAGCAGCGCCACAGCATCGCAGTGGAAATGACAATGTATGGATTCCAACAAACGCTGATAGCGGGTACCTGCAGGAATCTGGCGAGAGAGGTCTGATACAACCGATATCATCGAATCCGCCATAGCAAAAGAAGTCATTTCCACAACCTCATTGTTCTTTAAACAATATTTTTAAATGTCATAAAGACAAAAAACCCTAAACATGTAAACAATATCAATCTTTTTAGTGTTGGCACAATTCCCGCATATATGACAGCAAACACTGATGGCTCTATGCCAGCCAACAAGGAGAAAACCATGCTGTCCAATCAAACCCGGGAAATCATCGCCGCAACGCTACCTGCTGTGAAAGAGAATGCGCGCGCCATTACCGAGGTGTTCTACCCGCTCATGTTCAAGCGCTATCCTCAAGTTAAAGCCTACTTCAACCAGGCCCACCAGGCTCAAGGCACCCAACGTCAAGCCTTGGCTAATGCAGTGGTCGCTTACGCCAGCAATTTGGATCGACTGGAATTACTGGGTGATGCAGTGTCACTCATCGTCCACAAGCACGCTTCGCTGAACATTCTGCCTGAGCACTACCCCATTGTTGGCGAATGCTTGCTGGCAGCGATTAAAGAGGTATTCGGTGATGTCGCCACGGATGAGGTATTGAACGCATGGGGAGAGGCTTACCAACAACTGGCCGATATCCTGATCACGGCTGAAGAAGGTGTTTATCGCAATAATGAAAAGAAATCAGGCGGCTGGCGGGGAGAGCGTGAATTTCGCCTGGTGCGCAAAGTACGCGAGAGCGAGGTTATCACGTCTTTTTACTTTGCACCCACGGACGACCAGCCTGTTGCCGAATTTCAGCCGGGACAGTTCACAACTCTTATTCTTGAAATCGATGGTGAGACCACCCGACGCAACTATTCACTATCCGATAGCCCCAACAATCCTCACTACAGGATCAGCGTTAAACGCGAACCTAACGGCAGGGTCTCCAATTATCTCCATGACAAGTTTAAGGAAGGCGAGACAGTCAGACTTACACCGCCCTGCGGGGATTTTATTCTGACAAAAAGTGAGCGCCCTCTGGTGCTTCTGACCGGCGGCGTTGGCATCACCCCCACAATCAGTATGCTGCACTCTGCATTAGCATCCGGACGCGAAGTACATTTCGCTCATGGCGCTCTGAATAGTTCAACCCATGCCTTCAAGGCGACAGTCGACCAGCTGGCATCAGAGCACGAGAATTTGCATGTCAGCTACTGTTACAGTGAGCCACTACCTGAAGACAAGGATATACCCACGGGCTTCTTTGACCGTATGCGCCTTGAATCCCTTATCCCGCTGGATAAAAGTCCCGACGTCTATTTTCTCGGTCCAAAGGCGTTCATGCAGAACTGCTACCGGGACCTCAAAGCCCTGAATATTCCTGAAGAGCAAATCCGCTATGAGTTCTTTGGGCCGCTTGAAGCTCTTGAAGAGACCGCCGTATAAGTTTTGACAACCGCCATCAGGAAGGTCTCCGTCACTGGACGACTTTCACACAACTGTGGCGGGGGACAGCCAAAGCAAACACGTTCAACGAAAAAGCAGCCGATAACGGCTGCTTTTTTATCCCTGTTACAGGCTGGATCAACCTATCCCCTACTCTGTCATCCCCGGTAGCCAGAGCACGATGGACGGGAAGAGGATGCAGAGCACCAATCCTGCCAGCTGCAGCAATACGAAGGGAATGATCGACTTGTAGATGGTACCGATACTGACACCGCCCTGAGTGATCCCTTTCAGATAGAAAAGTGCATAGCCGAAAGGTGGCGTCAGGAAACTGGTCTGCAGGTTTATGGCTACCAGGATGGCAAACCAGACCATCACCGCCTCGCCTTGAAGGATGCCACCGAAGTCCAGATCGCCCACCACCGGCAACAGCAGCGGCAGGATGACGAAGCTGATTTCGATCCACTCAAGGAAGAAGCCCAGCAGAAAGATCAGTCCCATCAGCAACAGCAGCAGGCCATAGGGGCCAAGGCCGGTACCGGTGATCAGCTCTTCGATCATGTCCGCGCCACCCAGGCGCTTGAACACCACGCTGAAACAGGTCGCGCCGACCACCACGAACAGGATCATCGCCGAGGTTTTGGAGGTGGATCGGCAGACATCACGCAGAGCCTGCACATTCAATTGACGCAGGAACAGCGCCAGCAGCATGGCCCCGGCCGCCCCGATTGCCGCCGCTTCGGTCGGCGTGGCAATACCTGCCATGATCGAGCCCAGTACCGCCACAATCAGCACCACCGGCCCCAACAGATCACGCAGCAAGGCGACTGCCAGAGGTATCTGCGGCTCTGCGGTTTCAGGGGCATTCCCTTCCTTCGCCAGCGGCGCCCATTCCGGTTTCAGCCAGGCGGCGATCAGCAGATAAAGGGTATAGAGACCGCCGAGCATCAGCCCGGGAATCAGCGCCGCCTTGAACAGGTCACCCACCGAGATCTGCATGATCGAACCCATCAGCACCAGCATGATAGATGGCGGGATCAGAATCCCCAGAGTGCCGGATGCCGCGACGACCCCATAAGCCATCTCGGGCTTGTAGCCCTGCTTGAGCATCACGGGCAGTGCCAGCAGGCCCAGCATCACCACCGAAGCACCGATAATGCCGGTACTGGCCGCCATGACCACACCGAGCAGTGCCACCGATACCGCCAGACCACCACGGACATTGCCGAACAGACGCTGCAGGGTCAACAAAAGGTTTTTGGCGACACCGGAGCGCTCCAGCATCAGCCCCATGAAGACGAACAGCGGAATGGCGATCAAGAGCCAGTTCTCGATCACCCCGCCGAAAATGCGTGACGCGACCGTGCCCAGAAACGGCAGCGGTATGTCACCGATAAACGCAAACAGTATACCCAGGCCACCGAGCAGAAACGCCACCGGATAGCCGCTGAAAATCCCTATCAACAGGGCCACGACCATCGCAATGGCCAGTCCATATTCATCCAGCATCCGAGCTCTCCTCTACATCACGTGCCGGATCCAGTATGCGCGACAGGCGATCGAACACTTGCCCCAGCGCGCCCAATGCCAGCAGCAGCAGCCCTGCCGGCAATGCTCCCTTGATCAGAAAACGGTCGGTCAGGCCGCCGTAGTTGGATTGCTCTCCCGAAACATAGGACATCTGCACCATGTGCTTGGACAGCCAGGCGATCAGTACACAGAACGGAATCAGCAACACCAGATGACCGATGATTTCGACCCAGTGTCGGGTCGCGGGCGACATGCGATGGTGCAGCATGTCGACCCGCACATGCATGTTGGCATGCATGGCATAGCTGGCCCCGATCAGGGTCAGCAGGCCGAAAAGATGCCACTGCAGCTCGGTCACCGTGTTGATGGTAATCGCCTTGCCCAGCAGCAGGACCTTTTCTTCCCAGCGCACCAGCTCATTGATGCCCAGCGCATTCATCAGCACCGTAGCCAGAACCGCCAGCATGACGCCCAGCACCAGCCAGCTGCTGATCCGACCAAGCCAGCGGCCTAGCCCGATCAACGGGCAGGCCAGGCAGGCGCACCAGCGGGCGCCAGTCTGGCGCCAGCCGGGCAGCTGTGGATTAACGCGGAGTTGCTTGCAGCTCATACCACTCATCCACCAGTTTGCTGTGTTCCATCAGCGATTCGTACGCTTTCTTGAACAGAGGATTGTTCTTCATCTCCTCTTCACGTACTTCATCCCAGCCCTTGCGTAGCTCAGCCAGCACCGGTTCCGGGAAGCGTTTTACTTCAACGCCCTTCTCTTCCAGCTTGCGGATCACACGGATCTGCTCGGCCGGCGCTTCTGACATGGCCCACTGCAGGGTGGCACGACAGGCGGTTTCGAACTTGGCCTTGGTGTTATCGTCATACTCGTTCCAGACATCCTTGTTGATGATGAACGAGAACCAGCTGGCTGACTGGTGCCAACCCGGGAAGTAGTAGTACTTGGTCACATCCTCGAAGCCCATGATCTGGTCAACCTGAGGTACTGAGAACTCAGTAGCGTCGATACGACCACGCTCCAGCGCCAGATAGATCTCGCCACCCGGAATCAGCTGGGTAGAGGCACCATACTTGTTCAGCACCTTGGCACCGAGGCCGGAGATACGCATCCGCAGACCTTCGAAGTCTTTGATGTCCTTGATCTCCTTGTTGTACCAGCCACCGGTTTCCTGCGGCGAGATAAAGCACGGCAGCACCTTCACGTTGTACTGGTCGTAGGCACTCTGCAGAATTTCGGTACCTTCGCCGGACCACATCCAGGACATGAACGCTTCAGGGGTCGGACCAAAGGGCAGCGCACCGTAAAGGTTGGTCACGGGCACGGTACCTGCCCAGTAGCCGATCCAGTCCCAGCCTGCCGGCACTGCACCGGAAGACACCGCATTGAAGACCTCAAACGCCGGTACCAGGTCGCCCGGGTTGTGCACCTTCAGCTTTACCTTACCGTCGGTGACGGTTTCCAGTTCCTGAGCAAAACGCACGGCACCTTCGCCGATGAACAGGTTGGTGTTGAAGGTGTTGGCCACGTCCAGTTTGGACGGCCCTGCCGCATGCAGGGTGGTGGACAGTGCCAGTGCAGCGGCACCGGCGCCCAGGGCGGTGGTAATACGAGAGAACTGACTCATGATTTCACTTCCTTTTGTTGTTATTGCGGGTGAAAACAGAATGCAGCGGCGCGGCCCACAGGGAGGGGCCGCGCCGGAGATAATCTTATTTCATGCTGATAGTGGTATTGACGCCTTCTGACTCGCTGTCCGGCTCAAACCAGCGTGAGGTCACGGTCTTGGTCTGAGTCCAGAACTGAATCGCCTGCTTGCCGTTCGGGCCCAGGTCACCCAGCTTTGAGCCACGTGAGCCGGTGAAGCTGAAGAAGGCCACCGGCACCGGAATTGGCACGTTGATGCCGACCTGGCCAACATCGATGTCAGCCTCGTAACGGCGTGCGGCCCAACCGGAGTTGGTGAAGATAGAGGTACCATTGCCATTGGGATTGGCATTGATGAATTCGATCGCTTCATCGAGGGTATCGACGCAAACTACGCACATCACCGGGCCGAAGATCTCTTCGTCATAGATGCGCATGCCGGGCTTCACGTCGGTGAAGATGGTCGGACCGACGAAGTTGCCGTCCGGATAGCCGTCAACGCTGATGTTGCGACCATCCAGCGCCAGCGTCGCCCCCTCGGCAACACCTGAATCGATCAGGCTGACCACACGGTCACGCGCCTGCGGCGATACCAGCGGGCCCAGATCAGCATCACGCTGGGTACCCGGCCCCACTTTCATGGACTTTGAGCTTTCAATAATCTCGGGCAGCCACTCTTTTGCCTGGCCAACCAGCACCACAACAGAGTTGGCCATGCAACGCTGACCCGCAGCACCAAAACAGGAGCCGATCACGTTGTTGATCGCCTGACTGCGGTTGGCATCAGGCATGATCACGCAGTGGTTTTTCGCACCCATCATCGACTGCACGCGCTTACCGGCGGCACCGGCACGGTCATAGATGTGTGTGCCAACGTGAGTGGAACCGATGAATGACAACGCCTTGATATCGGTGTGGTCACAGATCTGGTTGGCCACTTCAGGACCACCGTGAACCACGTTCAGTACACCCGCCGGGATACCGGCTTCATGGGCCAGCTCAACCAGTCGCATGGTGGACGTCGGGTCCTGCTCGGATGGCTTGAGCACGAAGGTATTACCGGTAGCGATCGCCAGCGGGAACATGAAACAGGGCAGCATCACCGGGAAATTGAATGCGGTGATACCGGCACCAACGCCCAGTGGCTGCTGCAGCGAGTAGACATTGACGTTACCGGCCGCATTCTCTGCGATCTCACCCAGCTGCAGTGAGGTAATGGAGCAGGCATGTTCAATCACTTCCAGACCACGGCCCACTTCACCTTCGGCGTCCGGCAGGGTTTTACCATGCTCTTCGGTAATCAGGGCTGCCAGCTCTGCTGTGTGCTCACGCACCAGCGCCTGGAAGCGCAACATGATGCGCATGCGTTGTGCCAGTGACACCTTGCGCCAGCTCTTGAACGCTTCCTTGGCGGACGCAACTGCGCGGTTCACTTCCTCTTCGGTGGCAAAGGGAACCCGTGCAACCACTTCCTGAGTGGCCGGATTGACCACATCGCGCCAATCATTGCTGACTGAACGTACCGCTTCGCCGTTGATGAAAAGTGGAATTTCTCGAACCGACATACACCTGATCTCCTTATATTTTTTGTGTATTCAGGCAAAACAAAACCCTGTTTGAGGCTGTATTCGAGTCTAGCGGCGCATCCGGTTGACAGACAACGCTCAGCCGAGCACATTGGCTGTGCAAAAATGCACAGGGAATTCATATGCTCAACTGGCAGGATATCCAGATCTTTCTCGAAGTCGCCCGTGCTGACCGGCTCACCGATGCCGCACGCCGATTAAACATAGACCACTCGACGGTATCGCGCCGCATTCGTCGATTTGAAACGGATCTCAACACACAACTATTTGAACGCAGCACTCATGGCTACCGACTGACACCGGCAGGCGAACAGCTGCTGCTGTTTGCAGAAGAGATGGCCAGACAGGCCACCGGAGCGAACGAAAGCATCAGCAACCAGAACCTGCAGGTGAGCGGTCAGATCCGCCTGGGCGTCACCGAAGGGTTCGGAACCTATGTCATTACACCGCTGCTGTCCGCCTTTCAACGCCGCTATCCCGACATCACCGTGGAATTGCTGGCACTGCCGCGTGCAGTGAACCTGAGCCGACACGAGGCCGATCTGGCGATCACCATCGACAGACCCAAGAATGCCGAGATGGTCGTTTCAAGGCTCTGCGACTACCGGCTCAGACTCTATGGAGAGGAGGGCTATCTGGACCAAAGAGGCATTCCGAACTGTATCGGTGAGCTGTCCCGCTTCGAACTGATCGGGTATGTGGACGACCTGATCTTCAGTGACCAGCTCTGCTATCTGGATCCCTTATTAAGAGAACTACCCTCCCCGCCGCACTTTGCCCAACGCAGCACCAGTGTCATCACCCAGTTTCACGCGGTTCGCGCAGGCGCCGGACTGGCCGTTCTGCCCTGTTTCATGGCAGAGCAGGATCCCATCCTTCAAGCGGTGCTGAAAACGGAGATCGATATATGTCGAGAGTTCTGGATTGCCGCGCGCGGAGAACAGCGCCAGCTACAGCGAGTACGTCTGCTATGGCAGTTTTTGAAGCAGGCGATAGAGCTTAATCAGCCCTGGCTTTTGGGAGAGAGCGACACTGGCCTGCAGCTTCCGCTTGCAGTTCCACGTGCCTGAACACGAAGTGTAGAAATAGAACAGCGGGCAGAGCGCCCGCTGTTGCGAATACGGACTGTCAGCGATTAGGCTACAACAGTTACGTTTTCAGCCTGCGGACCTTTCTGGCCCTGGGTAACTTCGAAAGTTACAGTCTGGTTTTCGTGCAGAGTACGACGACCAGTACCGTTGATAGCGCGGAAGTGAACGAACACGTCCGGGCCATTTTCCTGCTGGATAAAGCCGAAGCCTTTCTCATCGTTGAACCACTTAACGGTACCGGTAACGAGCTGTGACATTTTTTGCCTCTTTCTTTTGCATGTACACCAGCAATGCGCTGGTTTTTCTTATGTTTGGACGCACCCAGGTGCCATCCGATCTTAGGAACCGGCTTCATGCCGATCCGGAAGCCAGCAGCCTCCTGGCTACCGGCTCATCCTGTTCCCGACTTTTCAGGAACGGAAATCTTCCTTGGTACAGACACTCATCGCATCAGTACCGCCGAAAACTTCATATCTCCCCAGTGTAGACATGCTTCATTGCTATCCCGTGACGGCAAACAGGTGCAAGCCCAAGGAAACGGCTGCGATAGTCAAAAGGGAAAGTGTGAGAAACATGAGAAAAGAGCGGGAGATAAAACAAGCGGGAAACCATCTGCGATGCGGGAAGTGCCGAACAGATGGGTAATACGCTTCTTGCCACAGCCTTGGGTGCGGCGGTTGAAGTCTTGCGGGCGGCTATCAGACCGCTGAAGTACAGTCGTATCAAGTAAATCTAACTCCGTACCGGATTACTCCGGTCGCCCGGCTGCCTTTGAAAAGGCTTCTGTCATCCCGATTCCAAGCGGTCTTGACAGCACCGGATAAAATATCTTTACAGCATCATACCCCAGTCAAGACCAATTACAATGCTCTGTCACGCATTTTTTGCCCGATTTTTCACAGGCCCCGCCATCGATTATTAAGTAGTAAACCCAGGGGTTCTGCTCTAATCTCTTCGGTATACATCATTCATATTCTGTGCCCAGAGCACCATATTCAGGGACGACCCGCCATGAATATTCGCTTCATTCACAAGATCCTGCTGTTGATTTTTCTCCCCCTGTTGGCGTTGTCCATGCTTCTTGGCAGTTCGGTACTCACAGAGTATCAGCAGGCCAAACAGTTGCAGATACTCGAAGAAGAGGTCGAACTGACCACCTTCAACAGCGCACTCGTACATGAGCTGCAAAAGGAACGCGGTGCCACCAGCGGCTGGCTCGGTTCCGGGACACAAGCCTTTGCCGACAAGCTGCAACAGCAGCGCCAGTTGACCGACCAGGCATTGCAACGCTGGAAAGGCTATCTGCAGCAGCATCAATTTGCGACGGCAGGTATCAGGCGCATGCTGGGACAGATCGAGCAGCAGCTGAGCCAGCTGAGCAGTATTCGCAGCAGTGCTGACCAACGGAACATCCCGCTGGGCAAGGCGCTGGGCTACTACACCCAGCTCAACGCTGACCTACTCAGCATCGCCGCGACAACCTCGGGCATTAGCAGTGATGCCGGTATCGCGCGCAGCGCAGGTGCTTTTTTCGCATTCATGCAAGCCAAGGAACGCGCCGGTATCGAGCGGGCCGTGCTCAGCAACGTCTTCGCCAGCAATCAATTTGGCCCGGGGCTGTATTCCCGTTTCATCAATCTTGTGTCGGAGCAGGACACCTACCTGAACATGTTCCGTGCACTGGCATCCACCGACAAGGTGCAGGCACTGGCTACACTGGCGAACTCCCGAGAATTCACCGCCGTAACCCTGCTGCGCCAGACCGCTCATGAGAAAGCTTCAGAAGGCAATTTTGGTGTAGAGGGGACTCTCTGGTTCGATCGTGCAACAGATCGCATCAATGCCATGAAAAAGTTTGAAGACCAGTTGGCCGACAGCCTCCTCGGCAGTGCCCGTTCCGCTCATGACGCCGCCCTGCAACAAATCTGGATCGCCGCATCTTCACTGCTGGGTATCCTGCTGCTGGTCGGACTGGTGTCTTTCTGGATCATTCGAGGCCTGCATCGCCAGGTCGATACGCTGGCAGCGACCATGCGCGAAGTGCGTAACGAACATAACCTCAAGGTACGTGCCAGTGTCTATTCCCGTGACGAGTTGGGTACCGTAGCGGAGCAGTTGAACCACACGCTGGACACCTTTGCCTCGGCTATCCGCGAAGTGGCTGCTTCCAGCCAGCAACTCAGTGCTGAGTCGAAAAATACCAGCCAAATCGTGCAGGAAGCGGAAAGAAGTCTGAAGCTGCAGAGTGATGAAACCATGCAGGTGGCAGCGGCGGTCGAAGAAGTCTCAACGGCCGTACAGGATGTTGCCAACAGTACAATCAGTGCTTCCAGTGCGGCACAGCAGGCTGACTCGCTGGCTCAAAACGGACACGAGAAGGTGCGCGCAGCCGTACATGCCGTTGCCAATCTGGCCAGTGACAGCCGCCGCCTGGCAGAAATGACCGCCCGCCTGAACGACAGTAGCAAACGCATCTCTGACGTCACCAGTGTAATCAACAATGTATCCGAGCAAACCAACCTGCTGGCCTTGAACGCGGCGATCGAAGCAGCCCGTGCCGGTGAGCATGGTCGAGGTTTTGCGGTCGTGGCCGATGAAGTCAGAACACTGGCGCAGCGTACCCAGGCATCCACGTCCGAGATCGACGAGATCATTCGCAAGCTGCAGCAGGAAACCCGAGAGGCCAGCGACCTGGTTGAGAGCAATCAGCGCGACATGGAAGTGGCCACCGAACGTGCGCGGGAGGTCGAAAGCGCACTGGATGCGATCGTTGACGCCATCGACAACATTACCAATATGTCGACCCAGATTGCAGCGGCGGCCGAAGAAGAGTCCACCGCAATCAGTGACATCGGTCGCAATATCGCCGGCATCGATACCAGCGCCGAATCCATCAGCAGCAGCGCGCGCGTACTGTCTGAGCATGCCCAGCAGCAGCTACAGATGGCGCAGCAGCTCAGCCAGATGATTCAGCGTTTCAAAACCTGAAAAACAGGGAGCGGGACATCCGTCTTGCTCCCCTTCTCCCTACCTGCAACAGCCGGGTTCAGGCCCGTCGCTTGCGACCGGCAGCCGGCTTGCTGCGGCTGCTCTTACCCGGTTTATTGCCTGCTCTTGGCGGCAATCCCGTATGCTGAGTGAGCACTCGACCTTTGCCGGCGCGAGCCGACTTGGGTGAGTTCTTGCGGCGTGGGCTGACATGCTGGGCGTCATCCGGTTGGGTGGCCGGAATCAACTGCTTTTCACCATCCCCGATCAGATCGGCACGCCCCATCGCTGTCAGAGCCTCGCGCAGCAGCGGCCAGTTTTCAGGATCGTGGTAACGCAGGAACGCCTTGTGCAGGCGGCGCTGACGTTCCCCTTTGACCGTCTCCACCTTTTCCCCGCTCTTCTTGTACGTCAGCTTACGCAAGGGGTTACGACCGGAGTGATACATCGCTGTAGCCGTGGCCATTGGTGAAGGATAAAACGCCTGCACCTGGTCGGCCTTGAAACCGTTGCGCTTGAGCCACAGCGCCAGGTTCATCATATCTTCATCGGTGGTACCCGGGTGCGCGGCAATGAAGTACGGGATCAGGTATTGATCCTTGCCCGCCTCTTTCGAGAACTTCTCGAACATCTTCTTGAACGCATCGTAAGTACCGATGCCCGGTTTCATCATCTTGTCGAGCACGCCCCTTTCGGTATGCTCCGGTGCGATCTTCAGGTAACCGCCGACATGATGGGTTACCAGCTCACGCACGTACTCGGGATCTTCCACCGCCAGATCATAGCGCAGCCCCGAGGCGATCAGGATCTTGTTCACGCCCTTGAGATCACGTGCCTTGCGGTAGAGCGAGGTCAGTGAACTGTGGTCGGTATTCAGGTTTTGGCAGATGCCCGGAAACACACAGGACGGTTTACGGCAGGCCGCCTCAATCTCGGGGCTCTTGCACGCCAGCCGGTACATGTTGGCCGTGGGACCACCCAGATCGGAGATCACGCCGGTAAAGCCCGGCACCTTGTCACGGATCTCCTCGATCTCATTGAGAATCGACTCGTGGGATCGGTTCTGGATGATGCGACCTTCATGCTCGGTAATGGAGCAGAAGGTACAGCCGCCAAAGCAGCCTCGCATGATATTGACCGAGAAACGGATCATCTTGTACGCCGGAATCTCTTCCTTGCCATAGGCCGGATGAGGCACCCGCTGATACGGCAGGCCGAACACATGATCCATCTCTTCGGTGGTCAGCGGGATCGGCGGCGGATTGAGCCAGACCTCCTGATCACCGTGCAACTGGACCAGTGCGCGAGCGTTGCCCGGATTGGTTTCCAGATGCAGTACCCGGTTGGCATGGGCATAAAGCACCGGATCCTTGCTGACCTTTTCAAACGACGGCAGACGAATGACGGTTTTGCTGCGATCCAGCTTCACCCGCGGTTCGATGTGCAGAATCTGCACTTCGTCCTCGGCATCCATTTCGGCGGTTTCGCCACCCTCGCGGCCGTTTTCCAGCTGACAGGCTTCCAGGTCACGGGTGTTGACGTAAGGATTGATGATCTTGTCGATTTTGCCCGGACGGTCGATACGGGTGGAATCGATCTCCATCCAGCCTTCGGGCGTATCCTTGCGTACAAACGCCGTGCCGCGCACATCGGTAATTTCGTTGACCGGTTCGCCACGGGCGATACGGTGAGCCACCTCGACCACGGCACGTTCGGCATTGCCGTAGAGCAGCAGATCGGCGCGTGCATCCAGCAGGATGGAGCGACGCACCTTATCCTGCCAGTAATCGTAATGTGCGATGCGGCGCAATGAGCCTTCGATGCCACCGAGAATGATGGGCACGTCCTTATAGGCTTCGCGGCAGCGCTGGCTGTAGACCAGACTGGCACGGTCCGGGCGCTTGCCCGCCTTGCCACCCGGCGTATAGGCGTCGTCGGAACGGATCTTCCGGTCTGCCGTGTAGCGGTTGATCATCGAGTCCATGTTGCCCGCCGCAACGCCGAAGAACAGGTTGGGCTTGCCCAGCGCCTTGAATGCATCAGCCGAATGCCAGTCCGGCTGAGCAATGATACCCACCCTGAACCCCTGAGCCTCCAGCAGGCGGCCGATAATCGCCATGCCGAATGACGGGTGATCGACGTAGGCATCACCGGTGACGATGATGATATCGCAGCTGTCCCACCCCAGCTGATCCATCTCCTTGCGAGACATGGGCAGAAAGGGAGCCGGACCAAAACATTCAGCCCAGTACTTGGGATACTCAAAAATCGGGGTAACTGCGGGCATCTGAAAACCTGACATCAACGCTCGGAAATGGGGCGGGAGTATAGCGCACTTTTTGAGCAGTTCCGACCAGCGTCAATGACTCAGGATGAAACGATGCGCCACCATTATCCCAAGCAAAAACGGCTCCTGCATCCACAGAAGCCGTTTTCACACCAGACAGCAGATATTTGCGTCTGCTTCGCTCAGCTTCGCGCTTTGGGCTGAGGGTAACCGATCACGATTGAGATCAGTGCCGCCGCAGCCAGTATCCAGCAATAGTGGATATTGCCAATGATCTCCAGCGGGGACAGCTTGGCGATAGAACCGGCCAACAGCACCTGGGCACCGTAGGGCAGCATCCCCTGTACCACACAGGAGAAGATATCCATCAGGCTGGCACTGCGCCTTGGATCGACCCCGTAACGCTGGGCAATATCCTTGGCCAGACCACCGGAGATGATGATCGCGACCGTATTGTTGGCGGTACACACGTTGGTCAGCGCCACAGCCGCGCTGATGCTGAACTCGCCGGAACGGCGATGTTTCCTGGGATCTTCGCTCTGGCGAGACAGCTTATCGATCATGCCCGCCAGCCACACCAGACCGCCCTGGGACTTCATCAGGGCACCCAGACCACCGATCAACAGGGACAGAATCAGAATCTCCTGCATGCCGGTGTAGCCGGCATAGATATCCTTGGACCATTGCGCCACGTTGTAGCCTTCGGTGGCAAAAAGACCCACGGCCCCTGCCAGCAGGATGCCGACGAACAGCACCAGCATAACGTTCAGTCCAGACAGCGCCAGCAACAGCACGGCCAGATACGGCAGCACTCTGATCAGTTCATAATCGCCCGGGGCTTCGACCTGTGCACTGCTGCCCTGAACATACAGCCACACCAGTGTCAGCAACGCCGCAGGCAGTGCGATCTTGAAGTTCAGACGGAACTTGTCGCGCATCTCACAGCCCTGAGTACGGGTGGCCGCAATGGTGGTATCAGAGATGATCGACAGGTTGTCGCCGAACATGGCACCACCCACCACGGTTCCTACGGTCAGCAGCAGCGACAGATCGGTGGCTTCGGCCACGCCCACCGCAATCGGAGCGATGGCCGCGATGGTACCCATGGAAGTACCCATCGAGGTTGCCACAAAGGCAGTGATCACGAACAGACCAGGCAATACCAGTTCCGGCGGAATGATGCTGAGACCGAAGTTGACCGTGGCATCAACGCCACCTACCGCCTTGGCGACACTGGCAAACGCGCCCGCGAGCAGGTAAATCAGCGCCATGGTGATGATGGTATTGTCGCCAACACCGGCAATGAAGGTTTCAATGCGCTCGTTCAGACGCCCCTTCTGCAACATCAACGCCAGAACAATAGCCGGCAGAATCGCCACTGGCGCGGAGATCTGGTAGAACGCAAAGTCAGTACCGGCTGCGTGATAATAAAGACCACTGCCGATAAACAGTGCCAGGAACAGCCCTAGAGGCAACAGGGCCAACGGAGAATTTTTCGTCATGTTGGTATCCGAATCATGCCTGACCGATCAGGTCAAATATTACTCACCACTTCGCCGGGTAGGCAAAGCAGCAAACGGAATCAAGAGGTTGCGCGCTTTATCGAGCAACTCGACAAGCGTCCATGCAGCAGAATGGCGTCATCATGCGCCGAGAAGGAGCCTTTTATACAGCAAATGCAATAAAAACTGAACCTTTTATAACCAGACTAATCCAGCCGTTCAATCCAATCCGGCCCCAGTTGTTGCATCTGTTGGCGAATCCAGTCGGCCTTCTGGCGCACATACGCACTGGCCGGCTGCGCCTGATAAAGCCAGGGGTTGGGCAGTATGGCCGCCAGCCTAGCCGCCTGATCGGCACTCACCTGTTCGATTGGCCGCTGATACCAGTACTCACTGGCCGCCCCCACGCCATAGACACCGGGCGCAAACTCGGCGATGTTCAGATACAACTCCAGTATACGCCGCTTCCCCAGAATGCCCTCAAGCATCAAGGCCAGAGGTGCTTCAAGAGCCTTGCGAACCCAGTCCCTCCCGGGCCAGAGGAACAGATTTTTGGCCGTCTGCTGGGTCAGTGTGCTGGCACCTCTAAGCCCCTTGCCGTCCAGGGCATCTTCCACCGCCTCGCGCACCGCCTGCAGATCAATCCCGCCATGCAACGGGAAACGCTGGTCTTCGGATGCGACCACCGCCAGTTGCACCTTGACAGGGATCTGCTCAATGTCGACCCAGTGGTGACGATAGTTATCCGGATAGCCCGCAGGTGTGGTCACTTCACGCCAGATCAGCCAGGACCAGATCGGCGGATCGATCACCTTCAGGCTGAGTATCAGCAGGGTGAGCAAAACTCCGAGAGCCAGCAAGGCACGCCACAACACACGCCACAGTGGACGAAACAGGTAGCAAAACAGTGGAGAAGAACGGCGGTTGGCCAAGGTGCCTCTGATGCATATGACTGGGAAATTGAACTTGCCGGAACTCTTGATCGAAGCACCGGTCTGCGTTTTATACTATGCCAAACTCCAAACGAGACTGTCATGTTTGATATGCACGCCAAACGACTGACCGGACTGCTGAGCACCGCAGCACTGATGCTGCTGTTGCTGATGCCTGTTCTGGCATCGGCGTCGCCCATGCCTGCCGATCAATCGGCCAGCGGCATGATGGCACATGAACATGACTGCTCTGATTCCAGCGATGGGGAGCTCGCCTGCTGGCAGCAGTGTTTGAGCAGCTGCACCAGCCACTGTGCTCCCGTATTGACCGGTCTTCCCGAACTGAGCAGCGCCGGCAACGTGCACGGCGCCCTGCCACCGAATCTCTACCATCCCCTGTTCCCGTCAGGGTTGCACCGCCCTCCAAGAGCCTGAAACGCAACGGATCACCGCCGCACTGCACTGTATGTGCGGCTCTACAATCGTTAGCAATTCAGGAGTACTTCATGAGCAAGGACAACAATCTGGCTGCGCCCTCACGACGCCGCTTCGTCCAGGGACTGGCCCTGGGTGGCCTGGTAACAGGACTGGGATTCAACGCACGCCCACTGTTGGCAGCAGCTACGCCGACAGCACAGTCACACCCCGTTTTGAGTGGCTCTGATTTCAATCTGGAGATCGGCCACCAGATCGTCAATTTCACCGGCAAGGAAAAGTTGGCCACCACCGTCAATGGATCGCTGCCGGCTCCCATTCTGCGCTGGCGAGAGGGCGACCGTGTTCGGCTGAACGTGCACAACAGGCTTGATACCGACTCGTCCATCCACTGGCACGGGATCATCCTGCCCACCGAGATGGACGGCGTCCCGGGACTGAGCTTTGATGGTATCGCCCCCGGTGAAACCTTCACCTACGAGTTCGATGTGCAGCAAAACGGTACCTACTGGTATCACAGCCACTCTGGCTTTCAGGAGCAAACCGGGCTCTACGGCGCCATCATCATCGACCCGAAGGAGCCCGAGCCGTTCAGTTACGACCGCGACCATGTGGTAATGCTGTCCGACTGGAGCGATACGCCGCCTGAGCGGATCTTTGCCAACCTGAAAAAGATGAGTCACTACTACAACCGTCGCGAGCGTAGCCTGACGGATGACCTCATTCCCGAGATTCAGCGCGACGGGATGAACACCGCTCTCTCTCGTCGGCAGATGTGGGAAAAGATGCGCATGAGTGATCGCGACATCTCCGACGTCACGGGTTACACCTACACCTTCCTGATGAATGGCCAGACACCGGCCACCGGCTGGACCGGCCTGTATACACCGGGGGAAAAAGTGCGCCTTCGCATCATCAATGCGGCAGCGATGACGTTCTTCGACCTGCGTATCCCCGGTCTGAAAATGACTGTCGTTGCCTGTGATGGCCAGTACGTGCAACCGGTCAGTGTGGACGAATTCCGTATTGGTGTGGCCGAAACCATCGACGTCATCGTCGAGCCGACGGAGCAGCGGGCCTACAGCCTTTTTGCCCAGGCGATCGACCGTTCCGGTTACGCCCACGGTCACCTGACTCCGGACCCGGCTCTGCGGGCCACACCGCCCGCGCTGGACCCAGCACCCGAACTGACTCACATGGATATGGGCATGGCCATGGACGCGCACGGACATGGCGAGCACTCCAGCCACGACATGCCCTCCATGGGCACAGATCACAGCCTGCATGGCATGTCGGCTCCGGTCAGCGGGATGATGCATCAAGACCATGCCGCGATGCCATCCGGTCAGACCTCCATGTCGCACTCCAATCACTCGAGCATGGCCATGGATCACGGTGTCATGACTCACGACCACGCCATGCCAGCCGGCATGCAGCATGGTTCCGGCCACGGACACCACGGATCGGGCCACGGGGCAGTACCAACCTATCAGGGTCACCCCCTCTCTGCCGGCATGACCATGCATGCCGACAGCGAGTACGGCCCCCATGTGGATATGCGGGCAGAAGATCCGCAGTATCGCCTGGACGATCCCGGCGTCGGGCTGCGCAACAATGGCCGCAAGGTCCTCACCTATGCCGATCTGCGCAGTTTTTATCCCACGCCGGACACCCGTGAACCGGGACGAGAGATTGAGCTGCACCTGACCGGCAACATGAGTCGCTACATGTGGTCGATCAATGGTATCCGTTATGCCGATGCCGAGCCGATCCACCTGCAATACGGAGAGCGTGTCCGCATTACGCTGGTCAATGACACCATGATGCCGCATCCGGTTCACCTGCACGGCATGTGGAGCGACCTTGAGACCGGTGATGCCACCCATCTGCCGCGCAAACACACGCTGGTGGTACAACCCGGTGCCCGCCTGAGCTATCTGGTGACTGCCGATGCCCGTGGCGAATGGGCATTCCACTGCCACCTGCTCTTTCACATGATGGGCATGTTCCGAAAAGTCGTGGTCAGCTGAGGAGACACGGTATGAAACTGCACAAACACTGGCCACTGCTGGCCCTGCTCACGCCTTCCCTTGCTCTGGCCGGCATGAGTGACGACCCGGTACTGGGCAAGCTGGACGTGAAGCAACTGGAGGGAGCCTACAGTGAAGGCGATACCCGCCTGAACTGGAACATCGAGGGCTGGCTGGGCACCGACTTCCACAAGCTGGTCTTGACCAGCGAAGGCTCAAGACTGGATGGGCGCAGTGAAGAACAGGAGCTGCGCCTGTTCTATCGTCGCGCCATCGCTCCCTACTGGGACCTGGAACTGGGGTGGCAGCATGAACCTCTGACAGACAGCCGTGATGATCGCGTCCTGGTGGGCGTCAGCGGCACCGCGCCCTGGTTCATCGAAACCGAAATGCACCTGTTGGCAGGCCCCGGCACCGACCTCACGGCTGAATTGAGCCTTGAGCGTGAAATCCGCCTGACGCGACAATGGGTGCTAAGCCCTGAAGTCGGCCTGACTGCACACAACTTCTCCGACCCGAACGAACACCAGGGCAGCGGCTTGGCCGATCTGCACCTGGAGCTGCGTCTGGCATGGGAAATACGTCCCGACTTTGCGCCCTACGTGGGCGTCAGCTGGGAGCGCAAGCTGGGCGACTCGGCCGATCTGGCACGAGACAGCGGCCATGAGGTCGACGAAACCCGGTGGCTGCTGGGTGTCCGTTTCTGGTTCTGAGCAGAACAATCTGGTTAAAAGGAAACATGATGCTGAAAACAATAACGACTGCACTTTTAACAACGAGCCTGTGGGTATTGCCAATGACTGGCAGCGCCCACAGCAACCACTGCCAGGATACTCAGCTGGGTGAACAGATGGAGTCTCTGAAGCAGCAGTTCAAGGCTTACCGTCAGGCGTTGTCGACAACAGACTGGTCGCAGATGCGCCTTGCACGTGAGGAAATGCTTCAGCTTACGCATGCCGCAGCGGATGAGCAGCCCCTGAAGCTGCACGACCTGCCTGTCGAGCAGCGGCCGGAAATGATGCAAGAGTACCGACAGGGGCTGGATCAGCTCACTGAACTGTTGCATCAGCTGGCACAGGCTGAACAGGCTCAGGACGCTGACGCAGCCTCTGATCTGGTCGGCCGCATTGGTCAGCACAGCAAGCAGAGTCACGAGGCACTGCGCAAGGATTGCGACGACTGACTTGCCCTCTCCCTGCCGCCGGTCCCGGACTGAGCGGCAGGATTTCATTCACAGTATGAAAGGTTGTCCATCCAGCCGATCATTGTCCCCCACGCCGGGTTGCCACACCTCGACAAAGCGCTCCCGAAACAGGAATTCCTGCACCGCATCGACCCCAGGCTCACGGGCGTGCTCGAACTGTGCCACGGTTTCCACGCCCTTCAGTATCACTGGTTTTGCCACTGGCCTTGGCAAATCCGATCAGCGCAGCGAAGAGCGCATCCGCACCCAGTCCGGACAGACGGTACAACGGCATCAATCAGCTTTCGGCAACAGCTGCCGAAACCAGACATCGAGCATCCTGGGATCCGCCTGGCTGACCTGAACCGGGGCAAACAGGGGCTTGGCGCCTGCCGCCTGCAAGTGCAGCGCGACGTCCAGACCGAAGGCGCAGAAACGGGGATAATTGCGGTCCCCCAGTGCCAGTAGGGCAAAGGGGCAGCCGGCATAGCGCATCGATACTTCCCCATCATCCCAACCGATGCCCGTTTTGGGTGCATCGCCATTCCCCGTGGTACTCACTACCAGCAGCAGTGCCCTTTCGGGCACTGGCACCGTCGAGAGTTGATTCAGTGCCACTGGCGCGGCCGTGAAACCCGCTTTGCGCAGGCGTTTACAGATTTCCTGAGCCAGCTGGCGGGCCGTTCCGGTTTCAGTGGCATAGGCGACACGGTAATCAGGGCAAGCATCCGTATCCGCCCCATCAGGACGGGCACGCCGCAAGGCAGCGGCCAGCACACCGGCGTACAACACCAGTGCAATGGACGCCCCCCAGCGTCGCTCAGACGCCAGGCCCTCCAGCTGCCAGACCAACAGCAAGGCCAGCCCCAGCAACAAGCACAGGCTTTTCAGGCCGATTTTCAAAGCGGCAACACCTCAAGCGTGGCACTGTAGCTCAGTCGGCGCTTGGCCCCGTCAATGTGCTGGCTCGGCTGCTCCAACTCCACTTCCAACCAGTACATGCCCGGTTCATCGAACACCAGCTCCACCCGGCCCTCTGCGTTGGTGGTCAATTCAATTTCCCCGACTTGATCGCGGTAACGGATGCCGTCACGAATGAGGAGCAGTGACAGTCCCTCCGCGGGGTTGCCATCCACCAGGAACTGGAAACTCACCGGCTCTTCGGTAACCAGGTCGTTGGGATGGGTCAAGGGGAGCAGTTCAATACCCTGCCCTGTCGGCTTGAAGTTGGCATTGCTCGGCTCCCCTCGGGTGACAAACACCTGCATGCGACTGTCGATTTCGCTGACCTGAAGATCGGTCGCATTGGCCGGAATTTCGTCAATTCTGTTCACCGGGCCGGACCAGCGTTTGGGTTCGCCATCCAGTTGGTAGCGTGCAAAAGCGCCCTGGCGGTGCATCTGCAGGGTATAGGTTCCCTCTTCGGTCAGCTCAACATCAAACATGGAACGGTAGCGTCCCTCCGCCCTGTTCTGGGCTTCAACCTGGGCACCGGTGGGAGACAGAATTTCCAGACGCTCAAGTCGCAACGGATGGTGCTCGAAGTAGAACAGGCTGTTGGAGACGGCACCGTCCACTGTGACCCAGGCATTGTCGCCAGACAACACGGTAGCCGACGGCAGCATCCAGGCACGGTGTGCCTGTGCGGTCGCCACCGCTCCCAACCCCAGCGCCAGCAGGGCACAGGCACTCAAGCGTTTGATATTCATAAGCACTCCTTCTCGTTCAATAGTCTGTTCAGGGCATTAACTGCAGAGCGACACGTCCCAGCTCATGCTCGCCCTGCTGCTGTTGCTGCTGCGTATGTGTGACGGGCCACTGGAACGGCAGGCGGATCACTTCGCGTCCGCCCACTTCACGGGCAGCCTCCACCACCAGGTGATATGCCCCTTCAGGCAGATTGGCCAGCTGCGGCGAATCCGCTGCAAAAAACAGCTCATGAGTGCCGACCGGGCGCGTAGCCCCCGACAGGCCATCTACCGGAAACTCCAGCTGGCGCCCACTGCGCCGCCACCAGAGACTCAGATCCTTGAGCCACTTGGTCCCCTCGTTATCCTTCATCTCCAGGTCGTACCAGACGGCCAGATCCTGCTGATGACGCCCCTTATCCGTTTCGATCCAGAGCGCCACATAGGGGCGGTGATATTCGGCCACCTGCAGCGACGGAATTTCCACCTGCACACTGAGCGCGACCGCCAGCACCGGGCCCGTCGCTGAAGACAGCAGCAGTGCCGCCGTCAGTTTTTTCCATTGCATACCCTCTCCTTAATGCACCAGCAAAACCGCCAGCAGCAGAGGCACCATCACCCCCAGCCCGGTGACCGGCCAGACCGCAGCCCGCTCACGGGCATGCAGCCAAAGCACGGCCAGCCCGGTAAGGCTGAACACCACGCACACCAGCGCAAAAAAATCGATGAACAGGCTCCAGGCCTGACCCGCATTCCGCCCCTTGTGCAGATCGTTCAGGTAGGCAATCCAGCCGCGGTCGGTGGACTCATAGAGCAACTCACCGCTTTCCAGGTCCACACTCAGCCAGGCATCGCCTCCCGGGCGAGGTAATGACAGGTAAACTTCGAATTCGGACCATTCTGGTTGACCTGATGGCAGGCTTAACTCATGCTGGCTCGACAACCAGTCCAGAAGCTCTGCCGGCAACAGGGCTTCGGACAGCTGCGCCTTACGCAAAGGCTGCAGCAGCTCGTCAGCCAGCTGCTCATTAATCGTCACCACCTGTTTCGAGGCGGGAATCTGGCCGGCATGGTTGAGCGTGAAACCGGTCAGGGCGAACAGCATCATGCCGAACAGTGCGAAGGCTGAGCTGATCCAGTGCCAGCTGAGTAACCGGCGCAGCCAGGTGGAACGACGCTGGCCCGACACCTCAACCTGATTTCCTCCGCTCCCTCCGGGTGTGACCTCTATGTCCTTCATTTGCCAACCTGTCCTGAACTCGATAGAGCGCAGAGAATATAGTAATTATCATTTACATACAACGAATGATAATGATTCTTACTATTGATTTAATTTTAACAAAACTTTAACCTCCTTCCCCGCTTGGAGATGCCGCGCCCAACGCAGCAACAGGCCGATAACAACCAGCAAAGGAGTTGAACCTTGAGAATTTCCCCCCAACACGCTGCCGCCGTGGCTCTTACCACCGCCATCGCCGCCGCCAACGCTCAGGCCAACAGCACAATCAATCAGGACACTGTTGTCGTCAGTGCGGCTGGCATCGAACAGAAATTGACCGATGCCCCTGCTTCCATCACCGTGATCAGCCAGGAAGAGCTCAAACAGAAACCCTACCTCACCCTGCTGGATGCAGTGCGTGAAGTGGAAGGGGTCGATGTGGGGGAGACCACGGACAAGACCGGTCAGGGCGGGATCAGCATCCGCGGCATGGGGGCCGATTACACCCTGATCCTGATCGATGGCAAACGCCAGAACAACATCGGTGACATCTACCCGAACAATTTCGGCGGCAACCAGTTCAACCATATTCCACCCAGGGAGATGATCGAACGCATTGAGATCATCCGTGGCCCCGCTTCAACGCTCTATGGCGCCGATGCCCTTGGGGGCGTCATCAACATCATCACCAAGAAGGTTGGCAGCGAGTGGCATGGCTCCGTGTCCCACAGCCAGACCATTGAGTCCAACGATGACTTTGGCAACGATCGCACCACCGACTTTTCCATCAGCGGCCCGATGATTGACGGCGTGCTGGGCCTTAACGTGCGAGGCAGTCTGTACCAGCGCGATGCGTCCACACCCGACTTTGACGATATCACCGATCCCAACGGTGACCCGGTACCGCGCGAGCTGGGTTACGGTGCCGGCGGCAAGACAGTCGACAACGAAAACCGCAATCTGGGCCTGAGGTTCGATTTCAAGCCGACCGATAACCAGTTGCTGATGCTCGACCTCGAGACCTCGCGTCAGGAATATGACAACGTGCCGGTGGACGGAGCCAACCCGCTGGGCACCACCGATAGCGTCGACCGCCTGCCCCGTGCCGGATATGCGCTGGAGCAGGAGTTCAGCCGTGACCAGGTATCTCTGACCCACGAAGGCGACTGGTCCTTCGGACACAGCACGGTCAGCCTGCACCATATCGCCACCAGCAATGATGGCCGCACCCTGCCACTGACCGCCGATGAGCGCCTGCTGTACGCGCAGATGGTTGCCAACGGTGCCACCGATGCCGAGATCGAGGCCGCGTTCCTGCCACGGCAGAAGCGGACACTGGAAACACGCCAGACCACGCTGGACGTTAAATTCGACAGCCAGATCGGCAACCACTGGCTGGTCTACGGTGGGCAGTACGTGGATGCGGAGATGGAAGACGGTACGTTCGGCATGAATGGCAGCGGTTTTGCGTCCGGTAACGTACAGGAACACAAGCAGTGGTCCCTGTTTGCTGAAGACAACTGGAGCATCACCCAGGACCTGACCCTGACCGGTGGTGTCCGCTATGATCACCACAACATCTTCGGTGGCCACGTCAGCCCGCGCGCCTACGCCAACTGGGCGATTTCGCCGGAGTGGACACTGAAAGGCGGTGTCAGCACCGGCTACAAGGCGCCCAAGGCCAGCGACCTCTACGACGGTATCACTGGTTTCGGCGGCCAGGGCACGCGCCCCTTCCATGGCACCCCGGACCTGGAACCGGAAACCAGCGTCAGCAGCGAGCTGGCGGTGTATTACTCCCACCCGGATGGCCATAACTTTAACGCCACACTGTTCTCCAACAGATTCAAGGACAAGATCGAGAGTGGCGATGGCATCTATCACTGTGACGACCCGGCGGCCGACGCCGACAACTGTGCCAACCTGGCGCCGGAATGGAATCAGGTACTCGGTAACGGCTACACCTTCAGTCAGCTGGTCAATATCGACAGCGCCCAGATCGACGGTGTCGAACTGGCCGGTAAACTGCATCTGACACCGACGCTGTACCTGCGCGTCAACTACACCTTCACCGATGCCCGCATCACCAGCGGCGACAACAAGGGCGAGCCGCTGAGCGGCACCGCCAAACACATGGCCAATGCCACGCTGAACTGGCAGGCAACGCCAAGCCTCAATACCTACCTGACCGCCGAGATGCGCTCCAAGCGCTTCACCAGTACACCGCGCGGCTGGGATGACGGTGTCGACTACCCGGAATACTACAAGGACTACACCCTCTATCACCTGGGCGCGAGCTATGAGGTGACGCGAAACCTGACCCTCAACGCCCGCATCAACAACCTGCTGGACGAGGACTTCACCACCTACCAGACGGTCTTTACCACCGAGGATGGTGGTGTTACCTGGGAGCCGAACTACATCGATGATTACAACGTCAAGGCCAAGTCCCGCAACTACTGGCTGTCCGCGACCTACAGTTTCTGAGTTGCCCTTCCCTGCACACAGCAAAAAGCGCCCTTCCGGGCGCTTTTTTTATTTTTCTGCAGAAACCTGCTGAACCAGCCCCCGAAGATCGGGAACTGCCCCTGAACGTTACAGCCCGATCAGACCGATTGCCTGCAAGAAGATCACCAGAATCACCACCGGCACCAGGAAACGGATCAGCAGCAGCCAGAGGCGATAACCCGCACTGTCTCCACCCAGTTCAAGTGCCGTGGTTTCCGGTTTCATCACCCAGGCGGTAAACAGCGCCATCAGCAGACCGCCCAGCGGCAGCATCCAGCCGGAGATCAGATAGTCCAGCGCCTCGAAGAAGGTCTTGCCAGCCAGGGTCCAGTCGGCCCCGATGTTGAACGAGAACACCGTGCCCAGACTGAGCAGCCAGATGCCGCTGCCGCCAAGCACGCTGGCCCGCAGCCGTGACATGCCTCGCTTCTCGGTCAGCCAGGCAATGGCGGGTTCTATCAGCGAGAACGCCGAGGTCAGTGCCGCCACCGACAACATGACGAAGAACAGGGTGCCAAACAGAGTGCCAAAGGGCATCTGACCAAAGGCAATCGGCAGGGTCACGAAGATCAGGCCGGGGCCGCCACCCGGTTCCAGGCCGTAGGCAAACACGATCGGGAAGATCGCCAACCCCGCCAACAGCGCGGCCGCCGTATCCAGCACCGCCACCAGAATCGAGGTGCGGGCGATGGAGATCTGCGGCGACAGGTAGGAACCGTAGATCATCATGGCACCGCCACCGATGCTGAGCGTAAAGAAGGCATGCCCCAGCGCAATCAGCACACCAGAGGCGCTGAGCTTGTCGAAGTCGGGCCGGAACATGAAATCGACCGCATCACCGAAGTGGCCAGTGGTCGCGGCATAGCCCACCAGGATCAGCAGAAACAGGAACAGCAGCGGCATCAACAGGTTGGCCGCTTTCTCGAGGCCCTGACGCACGCCTCGGCCGACAATTCCGAGGGTCAGCAGCAGCACCAGCGTGCTCCAGCCGACCAGCGGCAGCGGTTGCTGCAGGTGACTATCGAACAACTGGCCGATCTGCGGCGGCTGCATCGAGGTGAAGGTACCGGCAGCAGTCAGCGGGATGTAGGCCAGCGCCCAACCCGCCACCACAACATAGAAGCTGAGCAGCAGAAAGCCGGTCACCACACCCAGCCGACCGACATTTTTCCATGCGGGACTGGCGCCTGCCTCCTGCGCCAGCGACGCCATGGAGTTCACCGGGTTCTGCTGACCACGACGACCGATGAGTACTTCGGCCATCAGCATGGGCACGCCAAGCAACGCTATGCAGGCCAGATAGACAAGGATAAAGGCGCCGCCGCCGTTTTCACCGGCGACATAAGGGAACTTCCAGATGTTGCCCAGGCCAACGGCTGCCCCTGCTGCAGCCAGTACAAAAGAGATTCGAGTCGACCACTGCTGTTGCGGGGCTCGACCGGACAGGGATTCGGATGAATTGCGCATGATCTACACCTGGTTGAACAAGTGCGTATCCTGCCATATCCGGCGCCTTTTTTCTGCCCGTTAGCTGCGCCCCGTCTCCCGACGCGGCCCCGCAACCTGATCCAGATAGTTGAGCCAGCTTTGTGCCTGGGCTCGGGTGGCATCATGCTTGTGGGCACGGATAAAACTGGCCCGAGCCTGGTCATAGTTCGATCGATTAACGTCGGCAATGCCACTGAGCAAAAACAGGTCGGCCGCATCTGGCTTGAGTACTACTGCCTGATCAATGCTTCGTTTCATCGCATCCCAATGCTTGAGCTGCATGTCCAGGTAGGCGAGCTGCCGCCAGGTTTGGTAGTCCGGCTTGCGTTGGGCGATACGGTGAAGCGTCGCACGACCGGCCGTATACAGCTTCGCCTGCAACTGGGTTTGCGCCAGCAGCCGCTCATGCTTGAGCGTACGCTTTACCTGCTGTTTGGTCATCGCCTCATCCAGCAGCTCGGCCGCTCGTTGCGGCAGCCCCTGCTGCAGCAGCATCTGCGCCAGCCAGATGTACTGGTGTTCCTGACTGAACTGTCCGGCCAGCCAGGCGGCCCTGAGGGTGCTCAGCGCATCGGCATGGCGGTCACGGATCTGGTAGACGCTGGCCAGCTGTTCCCAGTACCGGGCCTTTTGTGGATAACAGTTAACCAGCAACTCCAGCACCGAAGTCGCGCCCTTCCATTGCTTGAGCTGAAAGTGCGCGGCCAGTTGCAGGCGATACCAGTCCTCAGGCGCTCGTCCTTTCATCTGGATCGCGGTCCTGACCGGCTGGATCACCCGCGACCACTGATCCAGCCGGGAGTATCCCTGTGCCAGCATCAGATAATCCTCGGCGCGAATGTTTTCGCTCTGGCCGCCCTGCGCACGTACCTGCTGCATCCACTGTTGCAGCGAAGCGACCCCCTTACGCCATTGCTCCTGCCCCATCTGCAGCTGGGCCACAGTATGCAGCAGGCGTCGCTGATCAGCCTGTGGCAAGGCGTCTAGTGCATAGGCGGCTGCGAAATGCTGGAGTGCGGCTTGTGACTGCTGTTGCACCAGCGCCAGGCTGCCCCGGAACTGTAGCGTATAAGCCCTGGCAGGCTTGCTCAGTTCCAGCGCCGACAAGGCTTTCAACACTTTCTCGGCCTGTGGATAATTTCCCTCGGCCAGTGCCTGCTGCGCCTGGCTCAGTTGCTGCAGCACGCCCGGCGACAGCTGCACCGTCTCGGCCATCGCACCAGCGCTGAATATCAGCCAGACCGGCAGCCCGACTGACAGACACAGAGATCGCATCATCCGTTTCATGATTTACTCCAGTTTGAACTCCAGCCGCTGACGAGTCCGGAAAGGGACGGCGGCACCGTTTTCGGTCAGTGGGTTGAAGCGCCAGCGCAGCAGCGCACGCTCAACGGCCCGATCGAACATGCCCGGCGGTTCGGCTTCGATAATCTTGAACGAGTCCGGCACCACTCGCCCCTTGCTGTCGACGGTAAACTCGGCCACCACATGGCCATGGATACGGCGGGTCAGCGCCCGCCGTGGATACTGCGGGTTCATCCGCGATACCGGTGTCGCGTTCAGGTTCACCGCCATGCCGGGCGATGGGGCCGGCGTGGCCACACTGATCGGCTGGGCAGCTGACAGGTCGACGGTGGCATTGATTTTCATGCCGACCTCAACCTTGGGTGTCGGCATATTGAGCGCAACCGAAGGCGTATTCATCGCCACCGGCGATGACATGTCCGGTGTCGATGGCGTCGGCGGCGGCTCCGGCAGCAGCTCAGGTGGCGGCAGGGACTCCCGCTCGCGCACCTGGATATCCGAGTCCAGCTTCAACCGGTGCAGATTGATTGCGGTGTGTACCGAGGGCTCGGGTTCCACCGTGCGTCCGATACCGGCCAGATGCGCCATCAGCAAAAACAGCAACAGACTGACCAGCAGCGCCGGCGGCAGGAACAACAACACTCGCATCAGTTAGTCCCTTCACGCGTCGCCACGGCAACCTGCTCCACACCGGACAGCTTGACCTGATCCATCACCTGCACCAGCAGGCCTGTCCTGGCGTCCTTGTCCGCCTGAATCATCACTCCCAGGTCGGGCTGCTCCACCTTGAGCCGCTCCAGCGTCGGCCGGATCATGCGCACATCCACCGGCTGGCGGTCCAGCCAGACTTCGTCCTGGGCAGTGATCGCCAGCATCACGCCCTGGTTTTCCTTGACCTCGGCGGTGTCTGATACCGGACGTTCGATCTCGATCCCCGCTTCACGCACGAAGCTGGTCGATACAATAAAAAAGATCAGCATGATGAACACGATATCGAGCATCGGCGTCATGTCGATCTCGGCATCGTTGTCCATCATCTCCAGATTAAGTCGTTGCCTCATCCTCTGGCTTCCTTCACATCCAGTCGAGTTCGTTGCAGTTGGCTCCAGCGCGCCAGTCGATTCCAGATCAGCAGGCCACTGACCGCCACCACCATGCCGGCCAGGGTCGGCAGAGTGGCACGGGCCACACCCGCCGCCATCAGCCGGGGATTACCCGTGCCATTCAGCGCCAGGGTGTCGAACAGGTGAATCATGCCGGTCACCGTGCCCAACAGACCGATCAACGGGCAGAGCGCCACGAGCGTGCGGATCAAGGGCAAGGCACCCTGCAGGTCCAGCAACAGATCGGCACGCTCCAGCCGGCGCCGACCACCACCCGGTAACATGCGGTAGCGACGAATACGGCGCGGGAAATCGAACCAGCGGAACCAGATCCTCTCCAGCAGCAGCGCCCAGAGCACCAGACTGACCAGCAGCAGCGACCAGAGCACCGGTCCACCGGCATTGAAGAAGCCCGCCAGAGCTGCTTCGAACTGGGCCAGATCAGGCAGCATGGCGGGCCTCTTCAGCATCGCTGAGTTGTTCACGCTGGGTCGCCAGCAGCGCCAGCCCCTTCTGCTGCAATAGCTGCAGCAGGCGGCGGCTGCGCGCCGCCAGCAGGCTATGGCAGAACAGCAGCGGAATGGCCACGCACAGCCCCAACACCGTGGTCATAAGTGCCTGAGAGATGCCACCGGCCATCAGTTTGGGATCGCCGGTGCCGAACAGGGTGATGCTCTGGAAAGTGCCGATCATGCCGGTGACGGTGCCCAGCAGGCCCAGCAGCGGCGCCACCGCCGCCACCAGCTTGAGCAGCGTCAGTCCGCGCTCCAGCAATGGTGCTTCCTTGAGCAGGGCCTCATCCACGCGCAGCTCGGTTTCATCCGAGGTGCGACCCGCCTGACCTGCCGCCAGCACACGCCCCAGTGGATTGCGCTCACAGGCCTCATCGCCATTGCGCAGTTGAGCCCGGACGCTGAGTTCGATTTTCAGCGTCGTCAGCAGTTTCCACAGCGCTACCAGCAGACCGATGCCACCCAGCGCCAGAATGATGTAGCCCACCAGTCCACCCTGAGCGATACGCTCTTTCAGGTTGGGGGTTTGTGACAGCAAGGCCAGCAGGTTGCCGCGGCTGGGATCCACCACCAGGGCTTCACCCTGTCCCTGTACAAAGGCCCGCGCCTGATCAACCACCTTGCCGGCTGGCTGTACCGGCAGCACCTGCAACTGATCACCGGCAAATTTCAGATAATGCCCCTGCTGCGTCAGCGCCGTGAAGGGACCGATCCGCAGCACCTCCATATCGCCACGTACACCGTTCGCCTGAATCACGGGCGCGGTAAAGCGGATGACTTCACCGGTGGCGGTCATTTCCTGCTGCAGCAGGAACCAGAGCCCTTCCATCTCGTTCAGCGTCGGGATACGTTTCAGGTCCGCAAAAGCCAGCAGTTCGGCACGCTCGGGGTATTGCGCGGATATCATGGAGTCATCCACCAGCCCTTTCAGCTCCTGCGCCTGCTGCTTAACAACGCCGAATACTTCGCCCAGCTGGCCAGTGCGCACCCGCAAGGTCTTGCCCTGCGAGGTCAGTGCATCTTCATTGCTTTGGAACTGCTCTTTAAGCCTGGTCTGCTCGTCTTCGGCCTTCGCCAGGCGTGCCTTGGCCTGTTCCAGCAACGCCTGCTGACGAGCATGACCGGAACGAAACTCCGCCAGGCGCACGGTATCGACCTGATGATCACTGGCTGCCTGGGAACGCACCTGCTGCAACAGCTGCTGCAGCTCATTGGCCTGGGTGGGCATGCTGATTACCAGCAACAGCACGGTCAGTGTACGGGTCAAAACCATCATGAAGCCCCTCCGTTCTGGTCAATGGAGGTCAACTCCACAGGCAGTTCGAGCAGTTCGGGTACGGACTGCTGCCGGGCCATACTGATACCCTTGCGGATCGGCCAGCCGAAGTCAGACCCAAGCTGCTCCCAGCCCCCCTTCTGGCGACTCCAGCGACCGCTCTCCTCGCCATCCAGCGTCTGGTAGTAAAAGGCTACGCGCCCCAGACGCAGGAAGGTGACTTCACGGGCTTGATTGCCCTGATCCAGGGTGCCACTCCAGGCTTCCAGGGTGCGGCCGTATTCCGCCTCGATCTGGTAGGCCTCCAGAATCTGGCGATACTTCTCTGCCAGGCTGATGTCGGCACGGTCCAGCAGACGTGCCAGACGCTCGACACGTTGCTCACGCTCTTCGGTCAGGAACGGCAGATCCCGAGCCACAAACTGTTTCAGCATCGCGTGCATCCTTACCAGCAACGGCAAGGCGGCTTGCTCGGTGTGCGCAAGAGTGTTCAATTGCTCGTCGATATCGACCAATTCACGCACCTGATCTTCAACCATGCGTGATAACTGGCGGTTGTATGCCTCTATCAGCTCAGTCTGACGCAAGGTGGCGCTGTAGGTTTCGTAGTTCTCTCGGGTCTGTTGATCCAGCTGATCAATACTGCGCTGCACCTGTGCACCTTGCCTGTGAGCCTGCTCCAGGACTTGCTGGTTTTGCTCCAGGGTACCGGCCTGAGACAATCCAGGCAGCAGTACCGGCACAGACAGCATGACCACTTTAAATGGCATCCGGTCCATGTAAAACTCAATTAGTAAGGTTAATGAAAACGATTTGCATTATTTACTATTTGAGCAATACATTCAATCTGCGCATCAATTCCTTGATCGACGTGCCTGCCAATAGACACGAAGATGCATTGATGACAGGCAATAAAAAACCCCGCCGAAGCGGGGTTTCATCAATCAGGGGTGGATCAGGAATTCAGCATCAAACCGCCTTGTGGGCGATGATATCTTTCCACTTGGCCGGGCCGGTGGTGTGAACAGACTCACCGGAAGTATCGACGGCCACGGTGACCGGCATATCCTTCACTTCAAATTCGTAGATCGCTTCCATACCCAGTTCCGGGAAGGCAATAACGTCAGCATGAGTGATCGCCTTGGATACCAGGTAAGCTGCACCGCCCACTGCCATCAGGTAGACCGCCTGATTGTCCTTGATCGCGTCGATGGCAATCGGACCACGCTCGGACTTGCCGATCATGCCCAGCAGGCCTGTGCTTTCCAGGATCTGGCGAGTGAACTTGTCCATACGGGTAGAGGTGGTCGGACCCGCCGGACCTACCACTTCATCACGGACGGGATCGACCGGACCCACGTAGTAGATGAAGCGGCCTTTCAGATCGACCGGCAGCTCTTCACCGTTGTTCAGCATTTCGACCATGCGCTTGTGCGCAGCGTCGCGACCGGTCAGCATCTTGCCGTTCAGCAGGATGGTCTCACCGACCTTCCACTCTTTCACCGCTTCCGGGGTAATTTCGTCCAGGTTCACTCGACGGGTGTTGGCACCGACCTCGAAGGTCACTTCCGGCCAGTCATCCAGGCTCGGCGGCGTCAGTACAGCCGGACCGTTGCCGTTCAGGGTGAAGTGGGTGTGACGGGTGGCGGCACAGTTCGGGATCATGCACACCGGCAGAGACGCCGCGTGAGTCGGGTAGTCCTTGATTTTAACGTCCAGGATGGTGGTCAGACCGCCCAGACCCTGAGCCCCGATACCCAGCGCGTTGACCGCGTCCATGATCTCCAGACGCAGCTCTTCAACACGGTTCTGAGGACCGCGCTCACGCAGCTCGTGGATGTCGATCGGATCCATCAGGGACTCTTTCGCCATCACGGCCGCCTTCTCGGCGGTACCGCCGATACCGATACCCAGCATGCCCGGCGGACACCAGCCGGCACCCATGGTCGGCACGGTCTTGACGATCCAGTCCACAATGCTGTCGGACGGGTTGAGCATCGCCATCTTGGACTTGTTCTCGGAACCACCGCCTTTGGCCGCCACATGGACTTCCACTTCGTCGCCTTCGACGATCTCGTAGTGGATGACCGCCGGAGTGTTGTCCTTGGTGTTCTGACGCTTGCCGGCCGGGTCCGCCAGGATGGAGGCACGCAGCACATTGTCCGGGTTCATATAGGCGCGACGCACGCCTTCATTGACCATGTCGGTCACGGACATCTTGGCATCCCACTGCACGTTCATGCCGACTTTCAGGAATACGGTTACGATACCTGTATCCTGACAGATCGGACGGTGGCCTTCGGCACACATGCGGGAGTTGATCAGGATCTGCGCCATGGCGTCTTTCGCCGCCGGGTTTTCCTCTTTCAGATAGGCTTCATGCACACCCTGCACGAAGTCGATCGGGTGGTAGTAGGAAATGAACTGCAGCGCATCGGCGATGCTGCTGATGAAATCATCCTGGCGAATAACGCTCATTGACGACTCTCCAATCTGGCTTGGTTTGTGTTCATGCGGTCGGAGGCGCCCCGGTTGGGCACGTCCGAGCACTGGCAGAATCTGGTGCCGCATTATACATCAATTTGGCAATGCGACTTCTCAGGTATTGGTATTAGACAGACAATGGCCAGGGATCGGCCAGAGCCACACAGAAAAGCACACCGAACCCCAACAGCAGTCGTGCAGTGGCTGGCGTCAGCGGCCCTCTTTGCCCGGCAGGCGCTTGCAGCAGGCCTACCGGCTTGAGTGCCAGCGGCAGGCTCAACAACAGCCAGAAGGCTCCCGGTAACAGTCCAAGCGCCATCAACAGCGCCACCACCAGATAGGCGGCAGCCATCAGGCCGAAGTAAATTCTCACTGCAGGCTGGTAGCCAATCTTCACCGCCAGTGTCTGCAGACCGTCACGACGGTCGGTCTCGTAGTCACGCAACTCGTTGCTCAGCAACAGCAGTGACACCAGCAGGCTGACCGGCAGGGTATGCAGTGCCAGTGCAAGACTTATGGACGCCCCCAATGCCACAGCGCTGCCGGCGATCATCAAAACCCCCATCAGCCAGAACACCAGAATCACGCCCAACCCGCGGTTTTTATAATTGATCGGGCTCACGGTGTAGCCCAGGGCACCAATCAGCCCGAGCAGGCACAGCAGCAAAAAGCCCAGGCCCCGCTCAATGACGAAATGAAAGCCGATGGCCGCTGCCAGCAAAAAGCAAAGCATGCCAACACGAAAGTTGCGGCGAATGGCCTCGATCCGGCGTCCATCCTGCGACTGCTGTCTCAGCAGTTTGATATCGGCATGATCATTGATCAGGTTGACACCGGCCTGTAACAGCACTCCGCCAATCAACACCATCACCGCTTCGACTGGGTCGATCCATTGCTGCTGCGCGGCCAGCAGAATCCCGATCAGACAGGTCACCAGCGCGACCGGAAAGGAGAAAGGCCTCAAGGCACGGAAGAAGGCATATTTGCCAAGATCCTGAGGGGCCGTGTACGACATGCTCATTGCCTCTATCCAGTATCATCCATCAGGAATAAAAAGAGGGAGCCAGGCTCCCTCACTGTCCGACGGCAGCCTCAGCCCCGTTCGGGTGCATTGGGCAGGTCGCGCATCAACAGCGCATAGGTCATATCGGTATCGAAGTCGACCGGAACGCTGACTCGATGACCGGAGCCTGGCGCCACTTCTGTATGCTGGCCTTTCTTGTTCAGCATTTCCTGGAGCTTGAAGCGCTTGTTCCCGGCCGGCGTCATCAATTCCAGAGTGTCACCCAGCTCGAAGCGGTTCTTGACGTCGATTTCGATGAAGCCCTTCTGCGCATCATGGCCGACGATTTCCCCCACAAACTGCTGATGAACACCAACGGAACTGCCGGTTTCATAGTTCTGGTACTCATCATGCACATGGCGACGGTAGAAGCCCTCGGTATAACCGCGGTTGGCCAGGTTTTCCAGCACATCCATCAGGTTCATATCGAAAGGTTTGCCAGCGACGGCATCGTCGATTGCCTGGCGATAAGCCTGAGCGGTGCGAGCAACATAATAATGGGACTTGGTACGCCCTTCGATCTTGAGCGAATCGATCCCCATCTCGGCCAGTTTATGCACGTGCTGGATCGCACGCAGGTCCTTGGAGTTCATGATATAGGTGCCGTGCTCATCCTCGAACGCCGGCATATATTCGCCGGGACGCGTCTCCTCCTGCAGCAGGAAGATCTTGTCGCTCGGCTTGCCTTCACCCAGGGCAGGCTGTTCGCCAGCCGCCGCCTCGGCAGGATCAAACGACTGCACCGGCGCTTGTACCGGCACTACATCACCGGACTCGTCTTCCTTCGCCTCATGAGCATCGTACTTCCAGCGGCAAGCGTTGGTACAGGTACCCTGGTTCGGATCACGGTGATTGATGTACCCGGAGAGCAGGCAGCGGCCGGAGTATGCGATGCACAGCGAGCCGTGCACAAATACTTCCAGCTCGATCTCCGGACACTGCTGGCGAATCTCGGCCACTTCATCCAGCGACAGTTCACGGGAGAGGATGATGCGTTCGATACCGGCGCGGTGCCAGAACTTCACCGATGCCCAGTTCATGGTGTTGGACTGTACAGACAGATGGATCGGCAGATCCGGGTACTTGTCCTTGACCATCATGATCAGACCGGGATCGGACATGATCAAAGCATCCGGCCCCATGGCAATTACCGGGTCCAGATCCTTCATGTAGGTCTTGAGCTTGGAGTTGTGCGGCAGGATGTTGCTCGCCACGAAAAACTTCTTGCCCAGCTCATGGGCGATGCGAATGCCTTCGGCCAGATTGTCGTGGGTGAAATCGTTATTGCGCACCCGCAGGCTGTAGCGCGGCTGACCCGCGTAAACCGCATCCGCCCCATAGGCGAAAGCGTACTTCATGTTTTTCAGCGTCCCGGCCGGGGACAGCAATTCTGGTGTTCGCATAGAATCTGTAACTACTTGAGGTTAACGGGCCTGAGTCCGGACACGGGCTCAGGCAGACAGGTGGACTTCAAACAGTGGCGTATAGATGGAACCACGCTCCCCGGGGCGGCTCTGGAACAGCACGACCGAGTCTGCCGGCGTGATCAGTCCAGGCTGAGGCCAATGTTCGGGAGCCTCGAAGCGGTTCTTGGCCGGCAGGCGTGCCAGCGTCACATGGGGCATGAAGTCGCGCTCATCATATCGGATTCCGGCTTTTTTGGCGATATTGACCATACGATCATGCAGGGCATAGAGCTGTTCATGATCGCTGATCAGCGCAGCCAGAACCCCCAGCCGCGGATTGGCCTTGTAATAGCCCAGCTGATCCAGAGGCACCATGAAGCCGGACTGTTCCGCCAGTGCCTCACGGGTCAAATGCTCCAGCTCGGTCACCTGATCCAGACTGATGTTGCCGAGAAAGCAGAGCGTCAAATGGTAGTTGGATGAGTCCACCCAATGAGCATCCAGCCCGCGGTCATATTCACACAGCGTATCAGCACAGTCAGACAAAGGCCGCGCGATACGCTCTGGAATCGGCAATGCAAAAAATGTTCTGATCTTGTTCATAACAGACGCCTGTCTTCATGCGACAGGCTGCTTCATCCTTTTGCTTTAGCCATCAGACGTTTTTGTGCCGGATGCGACAGCACTGACTTGATCCAGCGATGTACTTCGGGATAGACACTGTAGTCGAACCCTGCCAGTTTCGGCCAGCTCAGCACCATGGCGCCATGAATATCCGCAATGGTGAAATGATTCCCACTGATCCACTCACGCCCCGTCAACTGTTGCTCCAGCAGCGGCAGGAAGCGGTTCAACTCGGCGCTGGCACGGTCGAGAACAGCCTGATCGGGCTCACCCTGGCTGAACTTGAACTGGATCAGCATATCCAGTGCCGGCACTTCCATCTGGTTACTGATATACAGAGACCAGCGCAGGATATCCGCCTCGGCGGCAGGGGTTTCAGCCCACAGGCGTCCATTGCCGTACTGGCGCGCCAGATAGTAAAGGATGGCCTGGGTCTCGAACAGCACCAGGTCACCGTCCACCAGTGTCGGAATCTTACCGGTCGGGTTCAATGCCCGATATTCTTCTGACCGCGTCTGCTCGCTGCGCGGCAGCATGTCGACCGCTTCATACTCAAGCCCCAACTCCTCCAGCGCCAGCATAACCATACCGGCACGGGAAAACACACTGCCATATACCTTGATCATTGTTGATTCTCCATGGAGGTTTCAGCCTTGCTCCAAACGCAGCTGCAAGCTGTTCAATTGCTGACGAATGCGTAACAGATCCTGACTCAACTGTCGGCGGGTTCCGTCGATCGCCTTGATCGCCTGTTCATTTTGACGAATACGCTGTGCCAGCTGGGCAGAGACATCCGACCCACCCGCCAGCTCCGTCAGCTGATCGGTGAGCTGCTTTTGTACTCTGAGGCGCCCTTCGCTTTCCAGTCTCAAACCTTGCTCAAGCGTGTCCATTTGTTTTTCGGCTGCCGCCAGACGTACCTGCAAGGCCTCTTTTTGGGCTACCAGCTCAGCCTTGAGTGAACCGGCCTGTGCCAGTGCATCGCTCGCTTTGGCAGCCTCCTTGCCCAGAGTTACCAGCGTTTTTTCCGCTTCAGCCATCTGAGTCTGCAGCTGTTTCAGCTGCACCGCAAGCTGCTCAAGTTGAGGCTTGTTGCGCTGATAGGCGATGGTCCAAAGCTTGGCGATTTCCGAATCGAAATGCGTGAACCGCTCTTTCATGCGAGCGTCTACATCCTGCAAACGCTGCTGCAGCGTCTGGCCGGACTGCTCCGCACTGTCGGAAGTGACCTCCAGCAAGGCTTCAAGCGACTCGACTCTTGACTGCGCCTGTCCCAACTGCGCCTGCAACTGCTGCAGCTGTTCCTGCTGCTGCATCAGGGTGTAGCCCAGATAGCCACCTCCGGCCACCAATAGCAGCAGAATGACCGTGATCAGGAGACCACCACTCCCTTTGTCCTGACTGGCTTGCGGTACACGCCCCGCATGACGCGGCGCCGGCTCAACGACCAGGGATTCCAACCCTTCCGGGTTCAGGCCCGGCTCCTTACGCTCACTCATCGATGTTCATTCTTTGCTGTCCAACAGGCGCTCAACCCTAGCAGGTTTGCCAAAAACGAAAAAGCCCCGCTGTGGCGGGGCTTGGTATCGATCAGGGGATCGGGGGCATGATTACATCATGCCGCCCATGCCACCCATGCCGCCCATGCCGCCCATATCCGGCATGCCGCCTGCATTTTCTTCCGGATGATCAGCAACCATGGCTTCGGTGGTGATCATCAGACCGGCGATAGACGCAGCCGCCTGCAGTGCAGAACGGGTTACCTTGGCCGGGTCGATGATACCCATTTCCATCATGTCGCCGTACTCTTCGGTACCTGCGTTGAAACCGAAAGCACCTTCACCTGCGCGAACCTTGTTCACAACCACGGAACCTTCGCCACCGGCGTTGGCGACGATCTGGCGCAGCGGAGCTTCCATGGCACGCAGGGCCAGCTGGATACCGATGGTCTGATCGTGGTTGTCGCCCTGCAGGCCTTCAACCTTGCTCAGCGCACGGATCAAAGCAACACCGCCGCCCGGTACCACACCTTCTTCAACAGCTGCGCGAGTGGCGTGCAGCGCATCGTCAACTCGGGCTTTCTTCTCTTTCATTTCGACTTCGGTCGCGGCACCGATCTTGATCACGGCAACACCGCCCGCCAGCTTGGCAACACGTTCCTGCAGCTTCTCGCGGTCGTAGTCGGAAGAGGTTTCTTCGATCTGCGCACGGATCTGCTGAACACGGGCATCGATGTCAGCCTTGGCACCGGCACCATCAACAATCACGGTGTTTTCCTTGGTGATGTTGACACGCTTGGCAGTACCCAGCTGCTCCAGAGTCACGGTATCCAGGCTCAGGCCGATCTCTTCAGAGATTACCTGACCACCGCTGATGATCGCGATATCCTGCAGCATCGCCTTGCGACGGTCACCGAAGCCCGGTGCCTTCACGGCAGACACCTTGACGATGCCGCGCATGTTGTTGACCACCAGAGTTGCCAGCGCTTCACCTTCAACGTCTTCAGCGATGATCAGCAGCGGACGGGATGCCTTGGCAACCTGCTCCAGAGCCGGCAGCAGCTCACGGATGTTGGTGATTTTCTTGTCGACCAGCAGGATGAACGGGTCTTCCAGCTCGCAGGTCATGGTGTCCTGGTTGTTGATGAAGTACGGAGACAGGTAACCGCGGTCGAACTGCATACCTTCTACAACGTCCAGCTCGTTATCGAAACCGGAACCTTCTTCAACAGTGATAACACCATCCTTGCCGACCTTTTCCATCGCTTCGGCGATGATGCTGCCGACAGCAACGTCAGAGTTGGCAGAGATGGTACCAACCTGAGCGATGGCCTTGGAATCTTCACAGGGAACAGACATCTCGGCCAGCTGCTGAACGACCGCAGCCGCCGCCTTGTCGATACCGCGCTTCAGGTCCATCGGGTTCATGCCAGCCGCTACGGACTTCAGGCCTTCGTTCACGATCGCCTGCGCCAGAACGGTCGCAGTGGTAGTACCGTCACCCGCAACATCGTTGGCCTTGGAAGCCACTTCCTTGACCATCTGTGCGCCCATGTTTTCGAACTTGTCTTTCAGTTCGATTTCCTTGGCGACGGAAACACCGTCTTTGGTCACGGTCGGCGCACCGAAAGCCTTGTCCAGTACCACGTTGCGGCCTTTCGGGCCCAGAGTGGTCTTAACCGCATCTGCCAGAATATTCACGCCCTGCAGCATGCGCTGACGAGCATCATCACCAAAACGTACGTCTTTAGCAGCCATTGTTAGCTAGTCCTGTATCTGTAATCGAGTTAAAAAGTTGACGATTTAAGCGACGCGAAGCTGATATCAGTCTTCCAGGACGCCGTAGATCTCACTTTCCTGCATGATCAGCAGTTCATCGCCGTCGATCTTGACGGTATTAGAACCGGCATATTGGCCGAAGAGGACCTTATCACCCACTTTTACGGACGGTGCCTGAACATCACCGTTGTTCAGTGTACGACCCGGGCCGACTGCCACGACTTCGCCACGGTTAGGCTTCTCAGCTGCAGAGCCCGGCAGGACGATACCGCCAGCCGTAGTGGTCTCTTCTTCGCTGCGACGAACTACAACACGGTCGTGAAGTGGACGAATTTTCATCTGGTTGTTCTCCTGGTATCTAGGATCCAATGCGATGTTGTTGTTAATAGGGGCATTCAATGCCCAAAAACGATTTGCATCTTAAATGGGGGAAGGCCAACAGGTTTTCAATACCCGGACAACAATTTTTTTTCGGTCAACGGCACCCCATTCTGATGACACAGAGATGAGGGCCATCGATGAGATTTCAAGCACGGTGGATAAAATTCAGTCCCGGCGCGTGTATTCACCGTCGATCACATCGCCGTCACGTGGTGGCACCTGGTCGGCATGTGGTTCTGAATGATAGTCCTGTTGAAAATGAGTTTGAGTTGTGTGACTGGCCGCAATGACGGTAAAGCGGCTGAGCAACGCCTTGACGACCCGCCTGCGTATACCGGGTATCAGACAACTGAAGCCTATAACGTCGGTGACAAAACCCGGCGTCACCAGCAGCGCCCCCCCTACGGCCAGCACGATGCCTTCGACCATTTCCTGCCCCGGCATCTCGCCATCATTCATCCGCTGCTGGGCTCGTGCCAGAGTCGACAGGCTCTGATGACGCAACATGTTGACGCCGATGAACGCAGACAGCAACACCAGCCCCACGGTGTACCAGGCGCCAATCGCCTGCCCAACCTGAATCAGTATGGTGATTTCGACTATCGGGATGATGATGAACAGCAGAAAGAGGAAGCGCATGAGGTCTCTCGCGTTGTTGTGCGTGGATTCTAGCCTTGGATTCTTCCATTTTTGTTCGGTTCAACCAAGCCATAACCGTCAAGGAATGGCGCCAAAATCATAAGGGAAAACCCTTAACAAACAATAAATTAGGCACACAAATACGTCCATTTTGGCCATGCAAATTTTCAGATTTTCACCATTTTTAGTGACTTTTTTGTGACATATATAGACTTTTTGGACGATGACGATTAGATTGTTGCAGTGCAATATATTGCGCTGCACAATAATAAAATCTCCATTCAGCAGAGGTATTCCCCCGATGGAACTCAAAGATAAAGTCGTAGTGGTAACTGGTGGTGGCCGTGGTCTGGGTCGTGCAATGGCACTGGAACTGGCAGCAAAAGGCGCCAAGCTTGCACTGGTGGACCTGAGCCAACCGGATCTGGATGAAACCGCAGGCCTGTGCATGGAGCAGGGCGTTGAAGCTCGCACCTACATCGCCAACGTTGCGGATGAAGCCCAGGTTGAGCAGCTGTTCACCGATATCGCTCGAGACTTCAGCGCAATCAACGGTTTGGTCAACAACGCCGGTATCACCCGGGATGGTCTTTTCCTGAAGGTCAAAGACGGCCAGGTCGTGGGCAAAATGTCCATGGAACAGTGGAACCAGGTTATTGATGTCAACCTGACCGGCACTTTCCTCTGCGCCCGCGAAGCCGCAGCCAAAATGATCGAAACCGGCTCCGAAGGTTGCATCATCAACATTTCTTCCGTCTCCCGCTCCGGCAATATGGGTCAGACCAACTACACCGCCACCAAGGCCGGGGTTGAAGCCATGGCAGTCACTTGGGCGAAGGAACTGGCTCGCTACGGCATTCGTGCCGCCTCTATCGCTCCGGGCTATATCGGTACCGAGATGGTGATGAGCATGAAGCCTGAAGCACTGGAGAAGATTGCAGCCGGCATCCCGGCCAAGCGCCTCGGCAAGCCAGAAGAGATTGCCCGGACTGTTTCTTTCATCCTCGAGAACGACTACGTCAACGGTCGCTGCATCGAGGTGGACGGCGCCCTGCGTATCTGACGCTCTTTTCGCGCTACGGCCGTTTTCCTGCACGGCCGTAGCCTTATAAGGCAATTAAGCCGACGGTCGGTTCGCTTTGGTATACTGATCGCCTTTCACCTGCAGGGAATTGCCCGGAATGCTTCACGCCTGGAAAGAAACCTTTGCCCGTTACCGGGACGTCCGCCTGTTATGGATCTTTCTGATGGGCTGTTGCAGCGGCTTTCCTTTCCTGCTCACCGGAAGCGTCCTCAGCGGCTGGCTCACTGACGCCGGTGTCGCCCGAGCTGAAGTCGGGTTATTGGGGAGTGTCGCCACTGTCTACGCCATCAACTTCCTCTGGGCACCATTGGTTGACCGTGTACACCTGCCTTTGCTCGGCCGGCTGGGCCAGCGACGCAGCTGGATTCTGCTGACCCAACTGATGATGCTGATCTTTACGCTGCTGCTGGCCACAGTAAATCCTGCTTCACACCTGCTGATGGCGGGGCTCTTCGCATTCGGCATCGCAGCCAGTTCTGCCACCCAGGATATTGCCGTTGATGCCTATCGTATCGATCAGTTTGCACCCCACGAAAAAGCGTCTCTGCCTCCGGCCGCAGCAATCGCGATCATTGGCTGGTGGACCGGTTACTCCTGGCCAGGTTACCTGGCCTTTGCCCAGGCCGATCAACTGGGCTGGAACAACATTTACCTGCTTATGGCCGGAGTGATCCTGTTGCTGATGCTGTTTACGCTGCTGGTACGCGAACCGGTTACAGCCCGAGAGCAACTGCAGGCGCAGGCAGAGCGACAGTATCAGCGCGAGCTGCATGGCAAACACTGGATCACCTGGTTTGCCGTGACGGTGTTTGAGCCTTTTGCTGAATTTTTCCGTAAGAACGGTATCAAGGTCGCCTTGATGCTGATGCTGTTCATTTTCCTGTTCAAGATTGGCGAGGCCTTTCTGGGGCGCATGTCAGTGGTTTTCTACAAGGAAGTGGGCTTCACTAACGAGCAGATCGGGGAATACACCAAACTGTTCGGCTGGTTCATCACCGTCAGTTTTACCCTGCTCGGCAGTGCCTTCAATACCCGCTTTGGCGTGGTCAAAGGACTGTTGCTGGGCGGAAGCGCCATGGCTGCAAGCAACCTGATGTTTGCCGTCATCGCCGCCGCAGGCCCGCTCGAGTGGCTGTTACTGATGACACTGGTTGTGGATAACTTTACAACCGCTTTTTCCACCGTCGCCTTTGTCTCCTTCCTGACACTGCTGACCGGCCGGGCTTTCAGTGCAACGCAATATGCCCTGCTGGCATCCCTGGGCAACCTGAGCCGCACCACGTTGGCCGGCTTAAGCGGTTATACAGTCGACTGGCTGGGCAGCTGGGAACGCTTCTTCATTGTAACTGCCCTCATGGTGCTGCCTTCCCTGATCATGCTCTGGATGCTCAGAGAGCGATTTAACGGACTCAGCGCAAGCGATATTAAATAATAACAATTATCATTTACATGCTAACAAGAGGCCATTATAGTCGAGCATACTCATCATGAACGGAGGGATGCTCATGACCTTTCAAATTAACGCCTGGCTGGAACACCCAACCCCAAAGCTCAGCATCAGTGACAAAAGCAGCGGAATGACATTGCTGGAATGGCAAGGAGCACAACTACACCGCCTTTTGAACAAGGGCGGGCTGATGGCCGAGGACTTTCTTCGCAGTGGTGAAAGCGACCAGCAGGCACTGGCACGAGAGTTGTTTCTGCTCTGCTGCCAGGACTAGGACACCAAAGCACGGACGCTGCCATCACGACAGCGTCCGCCAATCATCAATCGCGGAAGTTGTTGTACTGTAGCGGCAGCTCGATATCCGCTCCCCGCAAAAGCGCAATCGCTTCCTGCAAGTCATCCCGCTTCTTGCCGGTTACACGGACCTTGTCGCCCTGAATCTGAGTCTGAACTTTAAGTTTTGCATCCTTGATCACCTTGCCGATCTTCTTGCACATCGGCTGATCCAGCCCCTGGCGCAGCAGCACTTCCTGTTTCGCCTTGACGCCACTGACATCAGGGTCTTTCACTTCCATACATTTGATATCGATCTTGCGGCTGGTCAGCTTCGCCTTCAGCATCTCCAGCATCTGCTGCAACTGGAAATCCACCTCTGCTTCCAGAGTTACCGTTTCGCCATTCTGTTCAAACGAGGCCTTGACGCCCTTGAAGTCATAGCGGCTTTGCAGCTCACGGTTGGCCTGGTCTACGGCGTTGGTTACTTCATGCATATCCAGCTCGGATACGACGTCGAATGAAGGCATAGCTCTCTCCTGTTAATATCGGTTTCACTCCCTGTCGCAACAGGGCTAAGATCAAATCATTTGCTACGGAGTTTCCATGCACTGGCATATCCTCGGCGCAGGTGCCATCGGTTGCCTCTGGGCGGACTTTCTGTCCCAGGCAGGGCATCAGGTCAGTCTGATTCTGCGCAACCGAACCACTCTCGAGCAATGGCCAGGCGATGGCCGGCTTGAGATAACCGAAGCGAATCAGCAGCACCAGACATACTGCCAGCTGGAAACGCCTGACACTGAAGTGCCTGTGCGGCACCTTCTGGTCGCAACCAAGGCGTATGATACCCTGAGTGCCATGGAAGCCATACAGTCACGACTGCAACCGGAAGCCGAAGTCGTACTGTTGCAGAACGGCATGGGACAACAGCAGCAATTGCTGGAGCAGCTCAAGGACATTTCTCTCTGGACTGCCACGACAACCGCTGGAGCCTGGCTCGAGTCACGTCACCAGCTGCACTGTGTCAGCCGCGGCGAGACACACATAGGCCCGTTGACCCAGCACTCGCCTCTGCTGCCTTCAGGCTGGGACACTCTGGATATTACGCTTCACCCCTGCCCTGATATACGACCGTACCTGTGGCGCAAACTTGCCATCAATTGCGCCATCAATCCGCTGACGGCACTGTTTGACTGTCGCAATGGCGCACTGATCGAGACCTCTGAACGTCAAGAAACCATGCGCCGTGTCTGCCGGGAGGTAGAACAGGTCGCAGCCGCAGCCGGCATTGAACTTTTTCCTGAGCCCCTTGAAGAACGTGCGGCAGCCGTCGCCAGAGCTACAGGGGACAACTTCTCGTCCATGCTGCAGGATATTCGCCATGGACGTCGCAGCGAGATTGAACAGATTACCGGGTTTCTGTGTGAACAAGCCCAACAACTGGGCATAGCAGTCCCGGTCAACCTCTCTCTTTTGCAAGCAATAAGGGCCAAGAGCCCAGGGAAATATACCCGATGAGCAAGGCAGACAAACCTGTACTGGACGACATTTACCCCTATACCAAGAAGCTCAAGCGTGACGCTTACGAGGCAGAAAAGCGCCTGTTGCAGATTGAGTTGCTCAAGGTACAGCGCTGGGTTCGCGAGACCGGCCAGAAGGTTTTGATCATCTTCGAAGGACGGGATGCAGCCGGCAAGGGTGGCACCATCAAACGTTTTATGGAGCACCTGAACCCCCGCGGTGCGCGTGTCATCGCACTGGAAAAACCGACTGAAAGAGAAAAGACACAGTGGTATTTCCAGCGCTATATCAAGCATCTGCCTGCGGCTGGCGAGATCATACTCTTCGATCGCTCCTGGTATAACCGGGCTGGAGTCGAGCGGGTCATGGATTTCTGTACCCCTTCAGAGTATCTGGAGTTCATGCGCGAGACCCCCGAGCTTGAAAGGATGTTTGTGCGCAGCGGCATCCGCCTGTTCAAGCTCTGGTTTGAAGTCAGTCGAGATGAGCAATTCGAGCGTTTCCAGTCACGGCGCACGGACCCGTTGAAACACTGGAAGCTTTCTCCGGTAGACCTGGCTTCATTGGACAAGTGGGATGCCTATACCGAGGCCAAGGAAGCGATGTTTTTCCACACGGACACCGCGGATGCCCCCTGGGCCATTATCAAGTCGGATGACAAGAAACGGGCTCGGCTGAATGCAATGCGCTACATTCTCAGCCAACTGCCGTATCCCGAACCAAATGAAGAGATCGACATGGAGCCGGACCCACTGATCGTTCAGCCCGCCCATGTGAGCCTGAAGCAGAAACGCCACTCATCATCAGCGCAGGAATCCGTATGAGCAATCGACTGACTCGCATATACACCCGCAGCGGCGACAAGGGCACTACAGGCCTGGCAAATGGCAGCCGGGTAGCCAAATACCACCCTCGCATCGAAGCCTTGGGCGATGTGGATGAACTGAACTGCCTGCTGGGTTGCCTGCTGGCAGAGCTGCCGGCTGATGACAGTCTGAGCAATATGCTGCTGCGGGTACAAAACGACCTGTTTGATCTTGGCGGCGAGCTGGCAGTGGCCGATCCGAATTATACGGTCATCACCATTGAGGTGGTCGAATGGCTCGAAGCCGAACTGGATAAGTTGAATGAATCATTGCCTGCGCTGAAGGAGTTCATTCTCCCGGGCGGCAGCCGGGCAGCAGCTCAGGCACACCTGGCCCGCAGTGTCTGCCGCCGAGCCGAGCGACGTGCCGTCACCCTGGCCGAAGCCGAGACTCTCAATCCCCAGGGGGTCGCCTATCTGAACCGGCTGTCCGACCTGCTCTTCGTATGCGCCCGCGTGCTGAGTCGCCGTGACGGTGGAGAAGGAATACTCTGGCAACCCCGCCGACCGAAACAGTCCTGAGTCTGCAACTGCCGGCCCGCTTAACGCCGGCTATGCAGCATTTCCAGTCCCAGGCGGGCCTGCATCATGAACTGGTTGAAGACCTTGAACTCCTGGTCTTCGACCTCCTCCCCCTTGTCGGCATACATCAGCCCCAACACTCTGTCCTTCACCACCAGAGGCGCCATGATAAAGCCCTTGGGACCAACTCCCTGCAGGAAGTGTTCCGGCAGACGCTCCTGCCAGCCGGGCTCATCACTGTCCGGAACCAGCAGCGTCATCCGTTTTTCAAGGATACGGAAGAACAACAGTGCTCCGGGCATTTGTCGGTGCAGCTGGAAAAATGTCTTGAGTATGTCCTTGTCCTTATCCTTGCCCGCGCAAATGCGTGCCTTGAGTTCCTGTCCATTTGCACTCAGCTGACAGAAGGCCACCCGCTCAAGCGCACTGGATTCGGCAATCGCCGTCACGACCGCCTCAATAATGTCACTGGCACTGGTCGGAGCCGCAATCAGTTCGTTCATCTGCTGCAGATGGTGCAGCTGTCGCTCCATCAGCAGGGTTTCACGAGCCGGCTGATGCTGTTCAGCCGATTCATCCGGGAAGACTGCAGGATTGCGAGCCTCCCGAGAACGCACGTAATAAGCCAGCTTACGCGTCATTTCATCCAGTGCAGGGTCGTCAGACAGGCTCAGCTGTGGACTGACCAGACGGTGCTGTACACCATATTCGTCGGCCAGATCACAGACCTGACGAAAAGCTTCGCTGATGTAACGGTCCATGTTATCCACAGGCTGCCGAGTCGTTTCAGCCAGCTCTCCCAGTAGCGAGGAGTAATCCAACTCTCCAGCAGTATCTCGGCGATAGACCAGCTCCAACAAGTCATGACAACCAACAGCCAGACGGTGATTGAGGCGACCATTGCCACGCAGCTGATCGGCTGTCAGTGGATCCATCGCCTGGACCACATTCTTGGGGAAGCCCCAACTTTGTGCCAGGTCCTGCCCGATATCGCTGAAATTACCCCCCAATTGCTGCAGCTGAATCCGCGGCCAGCGCTCCTTGGCGCGCTCACGCTGACGCAACATTTCGGCATAGGTATCCGGCAGCGTGAACGCGACAATGATTTCACCCAGGCCATACAACAGGCCACAGATGTAGGTTTCTTCAATATCGAGCGCACCCGCGGCGGCCGCCAGCTCACGCGCCAGCGAAGCATTCAGAAACGCCCTGATCAAAAGTTGCTCAACACCCGCGTTCGGCTGCTCATTTCTGAAGCTTTCAATCAGCTTCAGCGTAACGCACAGGTTCTGGATGCGTTCAAAGCCGATCAGGACGACAGCCCGCGACACGGCACTGATCTGTCCACCGCTGCGGTTATAGCTGGGCGTATTGGCGATTTTCAACAGCTTGGTTGACAGGTTCGCATCCTTCATGACAGCCATGGCCAAAGCCATGGCGTCACTTTCACGGGAGCTGCTTACCTGTCGAATACGGTTGACGGTTGCACTGAATACCGGCAGATCACCCAGCCGGTCCAGCTGTGCATAAATCGCATTCAAGGTTTCCTGATACTTCAATTTCGACCTGTCCCACTACGGGGTGACCATGCCGCTCGGCCACCCAAAATATGCATCTCCCCCAACAGGGGATCCAGCGTTACCGCGATATTATAACAAAATCGCACTATTGCCATGCCAGGCAAAAAATCAAAACCTGTCCCGAGACAGCTTTACATCGTTTTTTACGGCCCCCTTGATCCCGCAGGCTCGACCAACCGACAATGGACACTCGGGACGAGCCAAGGATAATGATCGTCCGCATGGGTTTCAGGGCCGCTTTGCTTTAATATGCCCCTGTGAACAGATTATGTGATCGAGGATAGATGCGTGGAACAAACGAATATCTGGATTGTAACCCTGGTCGCCCTTGGCATTGGCGCCCTGATCGGTTTTCTGCTGGGACGTGCCGGTGGCAGCTCCAATCGTGAGCAGGAGCTGGTTGACGAACTGGACAATGCGCGCGCCGAGCTGGACAGCTACAAGCGCCAGGTCAACAGACATTTTGAGCAGACGGCTGAACTGGTCAATGGCCTGACCGATCAGTACCGTAAAGTTCATCAGCATCTAGCGGCCAGCGCCGAGAGCCTGTGCCCGGGTCTGCCCGCATCTGCCGCATTGCAGCATGAGCTGCGCCCGAGTATGAACGCTGACATTCCCACGGTAACCGACGCTCTGGACAACCACGAGCAGGAAGAACTGCCCGAACCTCCACGCGATTATGCGCCGAAGAAGCCGGATGAGGCCGGAACCCTGTCCGAAGAGTACGGCTTTGACCGTAAAAAACAGGATGAGGAGCTAGCGGCACATCCCGCTACCAGCGACCCAACCGCCTATGGCGATGACGCTCCAGAAGAAGCACGCCGAGCAAAGGCCTGATTTTCTGATAGCCAGCAGTCTTCCAGCGGGCGGGTAATACCCGCCCGTGTCTTTTTAAAAGCCTTATACCGGGTTGTCGATATCGATAAACCGGTGCTCCAGACCAAAATGCTCGGCCAGATGTTCACCCAATGCCTGAACCCCATAGCGTTCGGTTGCATGGTGACCGGCACCACAGTAATGGATACAGCCCTCTCTGGCGGTATGCACCACTGGTTCCGAAATTTCACCACTGAGAAACAGGTCCGCCCCCTGCAGCATCGCCAGATCGATCATTCGCTCGGCGGCACCGGTGCAAAGCGCAACCCGCTGAATCAGGTGATCCCCTCCCGAAATCATCTGTGGTGCCCGCCCAAGCGCCTGTTCAACCCGCTCACCAAACGCCTGCAAAGTCAGCGGCTGATCCAGTAAGCCGATGTTGCCTATCGCCGGTTCCTGCCCGGGCTCCAGCGGGCCCTCCAAAGTAATCCCTAAACGTTGTGCCAGCCGGGCGTTATTCCCCAGTTCGGCATGAGCATCCAGTGGCAGATGATATGCCACCAGATTCATATCCGCTGCCAGCAGAGTATGCAGGCGTTTACGCTTGATGCCGGTCACCTGAACCGGCTCTCCCTTCCAGAAATAGCCATGGTGCACCAGTACCAGGTCCGCTTCCCAGGCCAGGGCTTCATCCAGTAAGGCCTGACAGGCGGTTACGCCACTGACTACCCGCTTCACCTCGGAGCGTCCTTCTACCTGCAGTCCATTGGGGCAGTAGTCCCGAAAACGCCCTGTCTCCAGCAGCTGGTCGCAGTAGCGCACCAGATGATCGATTGCAACGGCCATGAAATCTCCCGCGTTGTTCAACTTAAGTACGTAAACGTATAATGGGCATACTGAAATGATTTACAGGTGCAAGCAAGTCGATGCGAAAAGTCTCTTATCTGATCTGGCCTGTTGTCACCGGCATTCTGGCCGCACTGCTGATTCTGCAGTTGTATCCTCAACTGGTTACACCACCGGTCACCACTGTCGAAATCCGTGAAGCCGCGTCTATTGATACCCCGGCAGCCATTGGCAGCGGCGTCGTCTCCTATGCAGATGCCGTTGACCGTGCAGCACCTGCCGTGGTGAACATCTACACCCGTACACTGGTGCGTCAGCCCATCAACCCGCTGCTAAACGACCCCTTCTTCCGCAAGTTTTTCAATGCGGAACAATTACCACAGCGTGAGCGGATAGAATCCAGCCTTGGCTCCGGTGTTATCCTCAACGAGCAGGGCTATGTCGTCACCAACAACCACGTCATCAGTGGCGCCGACAGTATTGTGGTTGCCTTGCGTGATGGCCGTGAGGCGGTTGCCGAAGTGGTCGGCCTTGATCCGGAAACCGACCTTGCTGTACTCAAGATTGATCTGGATGACCTGCCGAGCATTACGCTGGCCAGCGATGAATTGCGTATTGGCGATGTCGCGCTGGCGATCGGCAACCCCTTTGGCGTCGGCCAGACTGTCACCATGGGAATCATCAGTGCGACCGGTCGCAATCGTTTAGGACTCAGCACTTATGAAGACTTCATCCAGACCGACGCTGCCATCAACCCGGGCAACTCAGGTGGTGCCCTCATCGACGCCTACGGCAACCTGATTGGTATCAATACCGCGATTTTCTCCAAGTCCGGCGGCTCACAGGGCATCGGTTTTGCGATTCCTTCCACGCTCGCCAGCCAGGTCATGCAGGACCTGATCAGCCATGGCCGGGTCATTCGCGGCTGGCTTGGCATCGAGATCCAGGAACTGACACCCCGATTGGCGGAGTCCTTTGGCGTCGGTGATCGCACGGGCCTGATCATCGCCGGCATCTTCCGCAATGGTCCGGCGCATCAGGCCGGTCTGCAGCCCGGCGATGTCCTGCTGCAGATCGCAGGCGAAGCCGTTACCACCAGTCGCAAGGCAATGAACCGAATCGCCCGTTTCAAGCCCGGGGACAAGGTCGAGTTGGGGATTCTGCGTAACGGCCATGAAATGAGCCTGAATGCGACCATTGGTGAACGACCGCAAACACGCAACTGACCAGGATTAAGACTGGCGGTTTACGGCAATAAAAAAGCTCCCGAAGGAGCTTTTTTATTGCCTGTACAGTAGATGGCATCAGTCCTTGATTCGGTACTCTGCAGAACGTGCGTGAGCCGTCAGACTTTCACCCCGAGCCAAAACAGACGCTACCTTACCCATTTCCGATGCACCCTCAGCCGAGAACATGATCAGCGAGGAACGCTTCTGGAAATCGTATACCCCCAGCGGCGATGAGAAACGCGCTGTACCGGAGGTTGGCAACACATGGTTAGGACCTGCACAATAGTCACCCAGTGCCTCAGCGGTGTAACGTCCCATGAAAATTGCGCCGGCATGACGAATCTTTGGCAGGAAGGCAACAGGGTCTTCCACAGACAGCTCAAGGTGCTCAGGTGCTATGCGGTTGCTCACCTCGGCCGCCTGATCCATATCAGCCACCTTGATCAGCGCGGCACGGTTCTCAAGCGAGATCCGGATGATTTCCTGACGCTCCATCGTCGGCAGCAGCTTGTTAATGCTGGCCTCGACCTGATCGATGTAGTCCGCATCCGGACACACCAGGATCGATTGAGCGTCCTCGTCATGCTCAGCTTGCGAAAACAGATCCATCGCCACCCAGTCCGGGTCGGTCTGACCATCACAGACCACCAGAATTTCCGACGGACCGGCAATCATGTCGATACCTACGGTACCGAATACTGCTCGCTTGGCCGTAGCAACGAATATATTTCCGGGACCAACGATCTTGTCCACCCTGGGTACGGTTTCAGTGCCGTATGCCAGTGCGGCCACCGCCTGGGCACCTCCGAGTGTGAAGACGCGATCCACACCGGCCAGTGCAGCCGCTGCCAGTACCAGTTCGTTCACCACACCTTCAGGTGTAGGCACGACCATGATGATCTCTTTGACACCAGCCACATGCGCCGGCAGCGCATTCATCAGGACCGAAGACGGGTAAGCCGCCTTGCCACCGGGAACATAGATCCCGACTCTATCCATCGGAGTGATCTGCTGGCCCAGCATGGTGCCGTCAGCTTCGGTGTACTGCCAGGACTCGCCTTTCTGACGCTCATGGTAGGCCCGCACGCGCTCGGCAGCCTTCTCCAGCGCGGCACGCTGATCAGCCGGCAGGCTGTCCAGGGCCTGCTGCAGTCGCGCCTGCCCCAGCTCCAGGTCCTCAATACTGTTCGCAGAGGTACGGTCGAAGCGATTGGTGTATTCCACCAGCGCGGAATCGCCTTCGGTACGCACTTTCGCGATCACCTCATTGACGATACCGTTTACCTTGTCATCGGACACGCTTTCCCACGCCAGCAACTGGTCCAGCTGCTGATCGAAATCGGCCTGAGCCGCATCCAGACGCTTGATGGTAATGCTCATGCTGCTTCCTCCCGGCGTGCATCGATGGCTTGCTGCAACTGATCCAGAATAGGCTGAATCAGTGCATGCTTCATTTTCATCGACGGCTGGCCCACGACAAGGCGCGAACTGATGTCAGCAATGTGCTGCATCGGCTCAAGGCCATTGGCCCTGAGGGTATTGCCGGTATCGACGATATCCACGATTCGATCCGCCAACCCCATGATCGGCGCCAGCTCCATCGCTCCGTAGAGTTTGATGATGTCGACTTGCTGCCCCTGACGCGCGAAGTATTCACGGGTCAGGTTGACGAACTTGGTCGCCACCTTCATGCGGCCCTCGACGGGTGCGGCATCCTTCATGCCCGCCACCATCAGCCTGCACTTGGCGATTTCCAGGTCCAGCGGCTCGTACAGCCCGGCCCCGCCATGCTCCATCAGCACATCCTTGCCCGCCACGCCCATGTCGGCACCGCCATATTCAACATAGGTCGGCACGTCGGTGGCACGAATCACCACCAGCTTGATATGGGAATGGTTGGTATCGAAGATCAGTTTACGGCTGCTGAAGATATCCTCGGCAGGCACGATATCAGCCGCTGCCAGCAACGGCAGGGTCTCCTTCAGGATGCGCCCCTTGGACAGGGCGATGGTCAGCTGTTTTTTCATGGGCCTCTTCGCTCACTCAGCCGGGAACACGACGGATGCGTGCACCCAGTAGCTGCAGTTTTTCTTCGATACATTCATAACCGCGATCGATATGGTAAATACGGTCGATCTCGGTCTCCCCTTCGGCCACAAGCGCGGCGATGACCAGGCTGGCCGACGCACGCAGGTCTGTCGCCATAACCGGCGCGCCCTGCAGTCGACGTACACCTTCGATCACGGCGGTATTGCCTTCGATGGAGATATTTGCGCCCATGCGGATCATCTCCTGCATGTGCATGAAACGGTTTTCAAACACCGTTTCGCGGATCTTGCCGACACCCATTGCCACCACATCCAGCGCCGCAAACTGGGCCTGCATGTCAGTCGGGAAAGCCGGATAAGGTGCGGTTGTGATGCTGACGGCCTTGGGGCGCTGACCATGCATATCCAGACTGATCCAGTCGTCGCCGGTCTCAATTTCGGCACCGGCTTCGGTCAGCTTCTGCAGCACGGCATCCAGAATATCAGGACGCGTGTTCTTGCACTTCACACGACCACCGGTGGCAGCTGCAGCCACCAGGAAGGTACCGGTCTCGATACGGTCCGGTAACACCGAGTAACGGCAGCCCTTCAGCGACTCCACACCATGAACGGTGATGGTATCGGTACCGGCTCCGCGCACATCGGCACCCATGGCATTCAGACAGTTGGCCAGATCAACGACTTCAGGTTCACGAGCCGCGTTCTCGATCGTTGTTACACCCTCAGCCAAGGCTGCAGCCATGAGGATATTCTCGGTGCCGGTCACGGTGACCACGTCGAAGAATACACGTGCACCTTTAAGGCGGCCATCAACACTGGCACGGATATAACCACCTTCCACCTTGATGTCCGCCCCCATGGCTTCCAGACCGCGGATATGCAGGTCGACAGGACGGCTGCCGATGGCGCAGCCACCTGGCAAGGACACTTCAGCTCGGCCAAAATGCGCCAGCAACGGTCCAAGAACCAGGATCGAAGCACGCATGGTTTTGACCAGCTCGTAGGGCGCACACAGGTCAGTGATTGTGGTAGCGTTCAGTTCGACGCTCAGTTTTTCGTCAATGACCAGATCGACACCCATGCGGCGCAATAGCTCCAGCATGGTGGTGATGTCATGCAGGTGAGGCAGGTTGCAGATGGTGACCGGCTCATCGGCCAGCAGCGTAGCCGCCAGAATCGGCAGTGCGGAGTTCTTGGCACCGGAGATTCGGACTTCACCATTCAGGCAGGCGCCGCCTTCAATAATCAGTTTATCCATCAGGGTTTCCTGTGTGGTGTCAGCTCAGCGCTGCCCACTGCTCCGGGGTATAGGTTTTGATCGTGACAGCATGAATGGCGCCGCTGGCAATCTGATCACTCAGACAGGCGTAAACCAGCTGCTGCTTCTTGACAGGCGTCAGTCCGGCAAACACCTCACCAACCACTATGACCTTGAAATCACAGCCTTCGCCTTCGGTGTATGCGGTGCAGCCTTCGAGCTGCTGTTCCAGGATCTGTTTGACTTCTTCAGCCTGCATGCGGGACTCCCCTGCCTAACGTGTACTCGGAAATAATGGGCGAAATCATACCGAAACAAGGGCCAAAAGGCGATTCTGCTCAGGCCGCCCTGGTCAGTTCCTCATCCAGGCCTACCAGATCCGCGATTGCCGCGAAGTCGTCCGGCACAGCCGACAACTTCAGCTGTTGGCCCTGTTTCAGCGCTTGTCGTTGACATACCAGCCACAATGACAGCGCAGAGCTGTCCACGCGTTCAACACCCGAAAGGTCGAGTGTGCATTGAGAACCACTGCTGCGCAGCTGTTCAAGCAGCAGCGGGCGCAGCTTCAAGACGGTTGCAAAAGTCAGGTCACCCGAAACCCTGACTACGCCGTTGCCCTGGCTTTCAACCTTCGCTGCTGTCATCTTCACTGCCCGTTTTCTCCAGCTTGACGTCCTGCATCTTGATCGCCCAGGCATCGATGGTCGCAGCGATGGTGCGATTCTGCTGGTAGAGATCGGCAAACTGGTTGCGGAACGTGATGCGCAGGTTGATACCATCCACCATGACATTAACCAGCGTCCAGCGCTGCTCCTGCTTGAGCATGTAGTACACCAGGGTGTAAATCTCACCGTTACCGGAGCTGACATCCACGCTGATGACCTGTTTTTCCGGCTCAGGACTTTCAGCGGTGGGGCTTTGAATGCTGTATTCCTTGAGATCGAAGCCAGCAATGGACTTGGCATAGGTACGCAGCAGGGTCGTCTTGAATACGTCAGCGAAACGCTCACGTTCGGCGTCGGACGCACGACGGTAATACTTGCCCATTACATGCTTGGCAATATAGGGAAAATCCACCACAGGCGAGATGATCGTTTCGATCTCCTGCATCAGCAGTTCGGTATTTTCCTCCTGGGTCAGCTCTTCACGCCCCATCAGCGCCAGCATATCCCGCGTAGCGGCATCGACGACTTCACTGGCTTCCTGCCAGTTCGCTTCGGCCACAGCCGGATTGACCCACATGGTTGCTGCCAGCAGCAGGGCTGTCATCCACTGTTTCATTGTCTTACTCGCTTACCTTGTTGAACAGGAACTTGCCGATCAGCTCTTCGAGCACCAGTGCCGACTGGGTATCCTGAATGAAGTCACCGTCACCCAACAGATCTTCCTCGGCCCCCGGGACCACTCCGATATACTGCTCACCCAGCAGCCCCGCAGTCAAAATACTGGCAGAACTATCGACAGTCAGATAGTCCACGTCGTTGAAAATTTCCATTTCAACCTCGGCCATCAGCATATCCTTGTCGATGCGGATTGCCGTCACCTGACCAATCTGCACTCCCGACATTGCCACCTTGGCACGCGGCGTCAGGCCACCGATATTGTCAAAACGGGCATACACCTTGTAGCCACCAGCCTGCTCGGACAGATTCAGCCCACTGACATTCAGCGCCAAGACTACCAGCGCCAGAATGCCCGCCAGCATGAACGCCCCCACGCCGATTTCGACGGTTCGCATACGCATGTTTACAGTTCTCCAAACATCAGTGCAGTCAGGATAAAGTCCAGACCCAGCACAGCCAGCGATGAGTACACTACAGTCCGGGTTGTCGCCTGACTGATTCCCTCAGAAGTCGGGATACAGTCGTATCCCTCGAATACGGCTATCCAGGTCACCACCACCCCGAAACAGACCGCTTTGATGATGCCATTCAGAACATCATCGTAAAAATCCACTGATTGCTGCATGTTGGCCCAGAAGGAGCCTTCATAGATACCCAACCAGTCAACCGCCACCAGGGCCCCGCCCCAAATGCCTACAACAGCAAAGATGATCGCCAGAATCGGCATACAGATAAACCCGGCCCAAAGACGCGGTGCCACGATCCTCCGCAGTGGATCGACGCCGATCATCTCCAGACTGGCCAACTGCTCTGTGGCCTTCATCAGACCGATCTCGGCCGTCAGGGCAGAACCGGCACGCCCTGCGAACAGCAGAGCAGCCACCACCGGCGCCAGCTCACGCACCAGACTCAGGGCCACCATCTGGCCAACGGCCTGTTCGGAACCGTAATCGACCAGAATCGTGTAACCCTGCAGCCCCAGCACCATACCGATGAAGCCACCGGAGACAATGATAATCACCAGCGACAGAACACCGACGAAGTAGATCTGTTTCAGTATCAGCGGCAGCATGGTCAAAGGCTGAGGCGCTGCCACCAGCGACTGCAGCAGTATCTGACCGGCTCGCCCGATGGCTGCCAGGCGAGACAGGGCCTTGTGCCCCAGCCTCTGCAGAATATCCAGCATGATCAGTATTCCTGTAGCAGATCCTGATGGTAATCAGGCGCTTTGAAATGGAAAGGCACGGGCCCGTCAGGCAAGCCTTTCATAAACTGGCGAACCTGTTCCGAATCGATATCGGCAAGTTCTTCAGGGGTGCCCTTGGCGATGACACGGCCATCAGACAGCAGATAAATGTAGTCGGCAATCCCAAGTGTTTCATTGATATCGTGAGAAACGATGATGCTGGTATGCCCCAGCGCCTGATTCAAGCGCCGGATCAGGTTGACCAGCACCCCCATGGCAATGGGGTCCTGACCGGTAAAGGGTTCATCATACATGACGATATCGGGATCGAGCGCAATGGCTCGCGCCAGCGCCACACGCCGCGCCATCCCACCGGACAGCTCACTGGGCATGAGGTCGCGAGCGCCGCGCAATCCTACGGCCTGCAGCTTCATCAGAACCACATCGCGGATCATGTCCTCGGGCAGTTCGGTATGCACCCTTAACGGAAAGGCAACATTTTCGAATACGCTCATGTCCGTAAACAGAGCACCGCTCTGAAACAGCATGCCCATGCGCTCACGCACCTCGAAGAGTTCGCGGCGCCCCAACCCGGGAATATCCATGCCTTCCAGCAGGATCTGTCCGCTTTCCGGGCGCAACTGCCCCCCGATCAGCTTCAACAGCGTGGTCTTGCCGGTGCCGGAAGGCCCCATGATCGCAGTGACCTTACCGCGAGGAATAGTGATATCCACAGAATCAAAGATTGCCCGTTCGCCACGGAAGAAACTCAAACCGCGAATATCGATAATGCTTTCGTGCTCAGGCTTCATTTACCTGAAACTCCTGCTTCCTTTCTTACCACCGGCACAGTCTGCCCGGCCCAAAATTGACAGCGAAATATACCACTCTCACGTGCAAACGTGAATCTAAACAGGGTTGCAGGGGTTCGTGCTCACCCCGGGTCTGAGGTAGAATAGTGTTTTGAATTTGTGATCAAAGGCAAACACCAGACCCATGACAGCCACCGAATATCTGAAATCCGGCCGCCAGACCATCAGGCTTGAACTGGAGGCCGTTCAGGAACTCCTGAATCATCTGGATCAGAACTTCAGCCAGGCATGCGACCTGATGTTCCACTGCAAGGGACGCGTCATTGTGACCGGGATGGGCAAGTCAGGTCATATCGGTAACAAGATCGCTGCGACTCTGGCCAGCACCGGCACACCCGCCTTTTTCGTTCATCCCGGAGAAGCCAGCCATGGTGATCTGGGCATGTTTACCGGCGATGATGTTGTGCTGGCTCTGTCCAACTCTGGTGAAACCGCTGAAGTGGTCACCATTTTGCCCCTGATCAAGCGTATGGGGGCACCACTGATCAGCATGACCGCCAACGCCAGCTCCACTCTGGCACGCACCGCCGATATCAACCTGCATATTCCGGTTGACCGAGAGGCCTGCCCACTCGGCCTGGCCCCGACGTCCAGCACCACGGCCCAGCTTGTGCTGGGGGACGCATTGGCGATCGCGCTATTGGAGGCCCGTGGTTTCAGCAGTGAAGACTTCGCCTTCTCACACCCGGGCGGGAGTCTCGGACGCCGACTGCTGCTCAAAGTGGATGACATCATGCACACAGGCAAGGACATCCCGGTGGTCAAGGCCAACACTCCTGTTCGCGAGGCACTGCTGGAAGTTACCCGCAAGCACCTGGGCATGACCGCGGTTACGGACGAGGACCAGCGCCTGCTCGGGATCTTCACTGACGGTGACCTGCGCCGGACCCTGGATCAGGGTGTCGACCTGGCAACGACCCTGATCAAGGATGTCATGACGGCCGGAGGTACCTCCGTGCGCCCTGGCATTCTGGCGGCTGAGGCCCTGAGCCTGATGCAGGAACGCAAGATCAACGCCCTGCTGGTCGTCGATGAAGACAACCGCCCCGTTGGCGCCCTCAACATGCACGACATGCTTAAAGCAGGAGTCATCTGATGCAACTGGATAGCCTTTCCCCACAGCTTCGCGAAGCGCTGACCTGCATTCGACTGGCGGTATTTGACGTCGATGGCATTCTGACTGACGGACGTCTGAACTTTCTTGCCGACGGCCGTGAAGTCAAAAGTTTCCACACGCTTGACGGCCTAGGCATCAAACTGCTCCAGCGCTGCGGTATCGAAACAGCCATCATCACTGGCCGTCGTTCACCGCAGGTCGAACAGCGAGCAGAAGCGCTGGGCATCACTTACCTGCGCCAGGGGCGAGAGGACAAACTGGTTGCCCTGGATGAGCTCTGGTCTCAGAGCGGTCATTGCGCAGCCGACACTGCCTATATTGGAGACGATCTGCCTGACTTGGCGGCCATTCGCGCCAGCGCATTCGGCGCATCCGTTCCCAACGGCCACCCACTCGTTCGCAAGGAAGCCGACTGGGTTACCGGCGCTGCTGGCGGCAAGGGCGCGGCGCGCGAATTCTGCGAGCTGATACTGGCCGCCCAAGGTAAACTCGACGCCATTTATGCGGAGTATCGTGGATGCTGAGCCAGCGCCAGCGCTTGCTGATCGCCGCGACGCTGGTTGCAGCCCCCCTGTTCTGGTGGGGGTTAGGCAGCCCAGAAGACAGTGATTCCCAGGTCAGCAGCACATCGGTGGAGCAAGTGGATTTTTTCATCCGCAGTGCCGAAATTACGCGCTGGAAGAATGATGGCAACGTCGGTCAGATTCTGACCACCCCCCTGATGCAACACTACCCGGATCGAGCGGCCATGATCCTGGAAACTCCGCTGACTCGAGTCCCGGCCGCAGCCGATCGAGAATACCTGCTCAGTGCAGATGAAGGCACTCTGCCGGACTCACAGGAACAGATCCTGCTTGCAGGTAATGTTCAGCTTCATGATAATCCGGCTACCGGGCTACCCGGCCTGGTGACAACAGACCAATTGACCCTCTATCCGCCCCGTGACTACGCTCACACCGACCAACCGGTGCTGATCAAACGCGGTCAGGACACGACGTCGGCGATTGGCATGGACCTGTATTTTGACCAACAACGGATAGACCTGCTCTCGGACGTGAAGGGTGAATACCATGTGCAATAAACTCAGCTACCTGCTTCTGGCCACCCTTCTAACCCTACCCTCTTTGGCTCAGGCCCTGCCGGATGACCGTCAGCAGCCCATACACATCAGTGCTGACAGTGCCAGCATGAACGAGCGTTCCGGCATCACCGTTTATACCGGCAATGTTGAAATCGTGCAGGGCACCATGATCATCCGAGGTGCGCGGGTTGAACTGCACCGCAATGACGCAGGCGTACAGCGCATCATCTCCACCGGCAATCCGGCTCAATTCCAGCAACAGCCGAGCCGGAATCAGCCGGTCACCAAGGCCTACGGCGAACGCATGGACTACCGCGTCAACAAGCAGGAGATCACCATTACCGAATCCGCACGTGTTGACCAGGGGCGTGACACCTTTACCGGAGAACGCATCATCTACAACATGGAAAAAGCCGTGGTAAATGCCTACGGCAGTGACAGTGATTCCGGCCAGCGCGTACAGATGGTGATCCAGCCGAAGACCGAGGGTAACTGATGTCCACACAGGTAAAACAGTTGCAGGCCTTGCACCTGGCGAAAAGCTACAAGGGACGCCAGGTCGTCCGTGACGTCTCACTGGAGATGAGCAGCGGCCAGATCATCGGATTGCTGGGCCCCAACGGTGCCGGCAAAACAACCTGCTTTTACATGATCGTCGGCCTGATCAACGCCGACCACGGCAACATTCGTATCGATCAGGATGATGTCACCCGTTTACCAATGCACGAGCGAGCCCGGCGAGGCATCGGCTATCTGCCACAGGAAGCCTCGGTTTTTCGCAAGCTCAGCGTTCATGACAACCTGATGGCCATACTGGAAACACGCAAGGATCTCTCTACGGGTCAACGCAAGACGCTGCTGGAAGAACTCCTTGAGGAGTTTCATATCACCCATCTTCGCGACAGTCTTGGCATGGCCCTATCCGGCGGTGAACGCCGTCGGGTCGAGATCGCACGTGCCCTTGCCACTGAGCCTGATTTCATCCTGCTCGATGAACCCTTTGCCGGCGTCGACCCCATTTCGGTCAGCGACATCAAACAAACGATTCGACATCTGCAGTCCCGCAATATCGGCATTTTGATAACCGACCATAATGTACGCGAGACTCTTGATATCTGTGAGCGGGCCTATATCGTCAGTGAAGGGGGTATCCTGGCACAGGGCAGCCCTCAGGATATCCTGAATAACGAACAGGTCCGCCGCGCCTATCTGGGCGAGCAGTTTGCTCTCTGAGTGAAAGCAGTCATGTCAATTTCCAACTCGGTCAACCTGGCAGTTTGCATATGAAGCAGTCGTTACAACTCAAGATCGGTCAGCAGCTGACAATGACCCCCCAACTGCAGCAGGCAATTCGTTTGCTGCAGCTCTCCACTCTGGACTTGCAACAGGAAATTCAGGAAGCACTGGACAGCAACCCCCTGCTGGAAGTGGACGAGGAGCAGGACAACGCCGAGACCGACACCGAGAAACAAGACTCCAGCTCAGATCAGGAACGTGTTCGCGATACCGAGCACACCACTGCAACCGAAGAGCAGGACAGCTGGGATGACAGCAGCAGCGAAGAGGGCTGGAATGAACAGATTCCGGTCGAGCTGGCAACTGACAGCCAATGGGACGATACCTTTCAGCACCAGAGCTCACCTGGCCCGGAACGCGACAGCGACTGGGATCCGGGTGACAACGACAGCACCGAGGAAGACCTTCAGGATCACCTGCTGTGGCAGCTCAACCTGACACCAATGAGTGACAATGATCGCATGGTCGCCCTCGCGCTGATTGATGCCGTTGATGCCGATGGCTACCTGCGAACCAGCATCGAAGAAGTGTTGGAGCATTTCCAACAAAGTGAGCCCCAACTCTTCGCCGACAGCGAAATTGACGAGATCGAAGCGGTACTGCACCGGGTCCAGCAGTTTGATCCTGCCGGCGTCTGCGCCCGTGACCTCAGCGAGTGCCTGCTGCTACAGCTGCGCCAATTGCCGGAAAGCACCCCCTTACTCGGTGATGCCATGCGCCTGGTGCGTGATCACCTCAACCTTCTGGGCAGCCATGACTACCGCACCCTGATGCGCCGCCTGCGCCTCAAGGAAGAAAGTCTACAGCAGGTGATAGGCCTGATTCAGACCCTGAATCCCAAACCCGGCACGCTGATCAGTTCTGAGCCACCCGAATACGTTATCCCCGATGTCATCGTGCGCAAGATACAGGGGCAGTGGAACGTCAGTCTTAACGCTGAAGCGTCACCAAGACTGAAAATCAACACCCAATATGCCGACCTGATTCGGCGTGCGGACAACAGTGCCGACAACACCTACCTGAAGAATCACCTGCAGGAAGCACGCTGGTTTCTGAAAAGCCTGCTGAGCCGCAACGAAACCCTGCTCAAGGTCGCCACCGAGATCGTTGCTCGCCAGATCGATTTCTTTGAGGAGGGCGAAGAAGGCATGAAGCCCATGGTACTGCACGACATCGCCGAGGCGGTCGACATGCATGAATCCACTATTTCCAGGGTGACGACGCAAAAGTACATGCACACCCCTCGGGGCATTTTCGAACTCAAGTACTTCTTCTCCAGTCATGTCAGCACCTCAGACGGAGGCGCAGCCTCGTCAACCGCAATCCGGGCATTGATCAAGAAACTGGTCAGTAACGAAAATACAGCCAAACCACTCAGTGACAATAAGATCGCTCAGCTGTTAAAAGAGCAGGGAATCAACGTCGCCAGACGCACCGTTGCAAAATATCGTGAGGCGATGAACATTCCACCTTCTAATGAGCGCAAGCGTCTGGTTTAATGGAAGTAGTAAGGTACGCTGAAAGAACGTACCAATGACGAGGAGAAATACCTATGCAGATCAACATCACTGGCCACCATGTCGAACTGACTGACGCCCTGGACGAGTACGTACGCACCAAGTTTGACCGTCTGGAACGCCACTTCGATAACATCACTAATGCACAGGTCACACTCAGTGTTGAGAAGCAGCGCCAGAAAGCGGAAGCCAATATTCACCTGGCTGGCGGCGAAGTGTTTGCGGCTCACGAGCACGATGACATGTACGCCGCTATTGATGGCATGGTCGACAAGCTGGATCGACAGGTCATCAAGCACAAAGAAAAAATGAAATCCCACAAATAACCGGTAGCAGCACGTCACGACATGCAACTATCTGAACTGCTGACCCCACCCCTCACTCTCTGCCATGTGGATGTGGTCAGCAAGAAGCGAGTTCTCGAACTCGCCAGTCAAACAATTGCTGAGCAATTGAATGGCCCGGCCGCTGAAGACATCTTCAGCGGCCTTATCAATCGTGAGCGCCTTGGCAGCACCGGCATCGGTGAAGGCGTCGCCATTCCTCATTGTCGCATGGCCGGTGTCGACCGTGCTGTAGGCATGCTGATGACACTGGCCTCCCCGATCGATTTCGATGCCATCGACAATCGCCCGGTAGATCTGGTTTGCCTGTTACTGGTGCCCGAGCAGGGGGCTGAAGAACACTTGCAAACACTGGCCGGACTGGCGGAACTGTTCAACGACTCCGAAACACGCGAAGCACTGCGCGCCTGTACAGACTCCGAAAGTCTGCTCACTCGTGTTCAGGGCCTGTGCCAGGAGCGCTAGCATGCGCCTGGTCGTTCTCAGCGGCCGCTCAGGGTCGGGCAAGAGTACCGCACTGCAGGCACTGGAAGATGTCGGTTTCTACTGCATTGACAACCTGCCTGCGCTGCTGCTGCCCGAACTGATTCGTCTTATGCTCGCCGAAACACATCCGGCTCAGGCAATTGCCGTCAGCATTGATGCACGCAACCTGCCAAGCAATCTCAAACAATTTCCGGACGTTATGCAGCAGCTGCGCCAGTATCCAGGCCTCAGTAGCGAGACCCTGTTTCTCGATGCAGGCGAAGCAACCCTGTTACGACGCTACAATGCCACACGCCGCCGTCACCCCTTGACCGACCAGGATCAGAGCCTGCAGCAGGCCATACGTACCGAGCGTGAATTGCTGGAGCCAATTGCCAACCTGGCAGATTTAAGGATCGATACGACGCGCCTGTCACTGTATGAGCTCAGAGACGAAGTCAAGCTGCGAGTCGCCGGTCGCAGTGAACAGACCCTGTCGCTGCAGTTCAAATCGTTTGGCTTCAAACATGGCGTCCCGCTGGATGTCGACTTCACCTTCGACGTGCGCTCTTTACCCAACCCCTATTGGGTACCTGATCTGCGCCGATTCACTGGTCGTGATCAGGAGGTGATCGACTTCCTGTCCCAGTCAGATGAAGTCGCTGAAATGGTGGACGATATCCGCACTTTTGTGCATAAGTGGCTGCCGCGCTTTCGCGCCAACAACCGCAGCTATATTACGATCGGGATAGGGTGTACCGGTGGCCAGCACCGATCCGTGTATGTTACCGAGCAACTGGCTGGTTATTTCCGCGCGCATATGGATAATGTTCAGGTGCTACACCGTGAACTGAGTCAGCCTGCGACGGGACAACAACATGATTGAAAAGCGACTGACCATCATCAACAAGCTCGGCCTTCACGCCAGGGCCGCGGCCAAGCTGGTCACGACCGCAAGCCAGTTTCAGTCCGACATCCGCATCACCCGCGATACACGCGAAATTGACGGCAAGAGCATCATGTCCGTAATGATGCTGGCCGCCAGCAAAGGGACGGAATTGCAGTTGAGTGCCCATGGTGAGGATGAAGAGGCGGCACTCGAAGCCCTGGAACTGCTGATCAACAACCGTTTCGACGAACCCGAGTAACAGTCTCGACTCGCCATCTGTTCTACCTCAGCTTTGTATCTGTTCATGCCCTGTGAGTGAGATCCGCCAATGAGCCAGCCGGATACCCCATCCAATCTGGAAACCCTCAGTGCCGCCCTTGAAGTGGGTGAACTCCAGCAGCTCAGATTCATGCTCAACAAAGGCCTTCGACCGGTAGAAGTCGCGCACCTGCTCGAAAAAACCCCGCCCCGCGAACGCCAGATCCTGTGGAATCTGCTTAACCAGGAACTGGAAGGCGAAGTCCTGCAGTATCTCGGTGACGATGCCCAGGCCGAAATTCTGAGCCGCATGGAGGCATCCGAAGTACTGGCGATCACTGAATCGCTGGAGACGGATGATATGGCCGATATTCTTCAGCAGTTGCCCGACCGGGTAATGAAGGAACTGCTGCAAATCATGGACCAGGAGAACCGTGAACGCGTCGAACAGGTCCTCTCCTATCCTGAGGATACGGCTGGTGGCTTGATGAACACCGACACGGTGACCATCCGGCCCGACATTACAGCCGAAACCGTGTTGCGTTATCTGCGCCGCCACAAGGAAATCCCGGAAACCACTGACACCCTGTTTGTGGTCAGTCGCAAGGGATCCTATATTGGTGTCTTGCCGCTGACCCGGCTGTTGACCACGGACCCGGATGTTCTGGTCCGCGAAATCATGAATACCGACGTCAATGCCATTACAGCCGACACGCCGGATGAAGAAGTGGCCCGACTGTTCGAACAGCTGGACCTGATTTCCGCCCCGGTCACCGATGATAGCGGCAAGTTGCTGGGCCGTATCACCATCGACGACGTGGTAGACGTTATTCGTGAAGATGCTGACCACTCACTTATGAGTATGGCGGGCCTTGACGAAGACGAAGATACCTTCGCCCCCATCATGAGAACGACCCGGCGACGTGCTGTCTGGCTCGGTATCAACCTGATTACCGCCTTCATCGCATCTGCCGTGATCGGCTTGTTCGAGGACACCATTGATAAGGTCGTTGCCCTTGCGGTACTGATGCCCATTGTGGCATCCATGGGCGGCATTGCCGGCAGCCAGACACTGACGCTGGTTATCCGCGGCCAGGCACTGGGGCATGTAGAACGGTCCAACATTGGTTGGCTATTCAACCGCGAGCTGGTTGTCGGAGCACTTAACGGGCTGCTGTGGGCACTGGTCGTTGCAGTGGTCGCGGTACTCTGGTTTCAGGACATGACCGTTGGCGTAGTGATCGCACTGGCGATCGTAATCAATCTGGTGGCAGGCGCCATGGCGGGCACCCTGCTGCCAATGGTACTAAAATCAGTGGGAATTGACCCGGCTCTGGCCGGCAGCGTCCTGCTGACCACCATTACCGATGTTGTCGGCTTTTTCGCCTTTCTTGGCTTGGCAACGCTGTTTTTTGCTTGATGGACACTGATATGACCGACTTTGATTCTCAACACCACGACGACATCGATGACCTGCCGCCCAGCAAGTCTCAGCTCAAGCGCGACGCCGAAGAGTTGCAGGAGCTGGGCAAGCGAATGACCGAACTGCGCCGCGACCAACAGGAGAAGCTGCCGATTGACGGTCAGCTGCGCGCTGCGATAGAAGAGTACGCCCGCATCAAGGCCAACGGTGCCAAGCGCCGTCATTTGCAGTACATCGGCAAACTGATGCGTACCGCAGATGCCGACGCCATCCGTGAAGTGGTCGATCGCTTCGACTCAGCCAGCGCGACCCATAACCAGCTGTTCCACGAGATGGAGCGCTGGCGGGAACGCCTGATTGACGGCACAAACGAGGATTTGCAGAGTTTTATCGAGCAGCGTCCCAATGCGGACATTCAGCACCTGCGCCAGCTGGTACGAAATGCTCAGCGCGAACGCCAGCGTGAGCAGGCTCCGGCACAGGCCCGCAAACTCTTCCGCTATATTCGTGAGTTGTATGAGGCCTGATTCGGTTCAGTTCTGATCAGGCCCGGCTAGTTCTCGGACCCGGCCTGCAGCTCCAGCTGTGGGTCATCCCAGTGCCCCTTGAGACTGTATTTGAGCGTACTGAAACGCTCCAGCTTGTCGCCGATCAGCTTATCAATGACAAATACGGCTCCGGCAACCTGCGGCGCACCCAGCAAAATTGCCGCCAGCGGCGCATTACTGGTGATCGGCAAGGTCACCTCGACCCTGTTATCCAGCTCTTCAGCGGCCAGGTCTACATGTCCCGTGAGTGCCATATTGGCAGAAGGCCCTTCCATACGTAGCGGCTCGAGCGTCGTCGCTACCCCATTTTCGATGCGATAATGGCCACTGATACGGTCGAAGCTAACTCCTCTCTTGAACAGGTCACTGAAGTCCAATCTGAGCCGGCGAGCCAGTGAATTGAAATTGAGGATACCGAATATACGCAGGAAATTGGTGCTGTCTGCGGTTTCAATCAAGCGCGTCTCGGCCGTGCTGAACTGAAACTCGCCATCTAGCTGAGCCAGGTCGAACTGCCAGGGAGCGTTCGGCCACTGCAACTGCAACATGGCTTCAACCTGCTGCGTTTCCATGACGCGGCCATGACCCCAGCTTTTGAGCAACCGCCCCAGATCATCCCCGACCAGCTTGAGCGTCACCGCCGTTGAGCCACCTTCAGCCTGAATCCAGTCGGCTTCACCTCGCAATACAAACTGCTCGGGATAGGCCTGCAGGTCACGAATCCGCAGACGACCGGGACTTGGCTCCAATGCAAAGCGCCAGTCTCCCAATGGCTTCTGAGCAAACCACAAGTCTTGAATTCTCACCCTTGCAACCGGCAGTTGACCTCCGAACCTGTTCGCAACCGCCGGTGTCGCTGATACACCTTCAGCATCCGTTGCTTGCTTAGCGGGCATCAGAGCATCCAGCTGCAGATGCTCCAGATCGAGCGATAGCGGCTCAGACTCGTTTGCCAGAACAAGATTCCCCGTCAGCTGAGGGTGCTCGAACCTGAGTTCCAGTGGCTCGCCAGACGACTGTGCGCTCACTTTAAGCGGCGCTATACCATCGGCGGGCAATTGCAGGTCCAACGATTTGACCATCACTTCTGGAGACAGGCCAAGCTTCAGTTTCAGCGGTGCTATCTGTTGTACAGACTTGGCCAGGATACCCGGCAACTCCAATTCAACGCCCTGGAGATCGGATTGGATCTCCAGTTGTGGGCACTCTTCCCTTTCTGAGCATATCTGCAACTGCCCCTGCCAGGCAGTTGTCCCTTTTGTCAGCTGCAACACCGGCAGTTGCAGCCACCGCTGCAACCGCTCCATCTCGGCACGCCCCTCCAGCTGAATACGGTAACGCTCACCTTCCGTTTTGATATCGGCGGAAACCGGCTGCTCAAGAAAGCGGCCCTGCAGCCCATCAGCATTCAGCCCTGCACCCGTGGTGTATTTCAGGACTCCTTGAATGTCACTGACATTCAAGTTGCCGCTCTGTCCTGAAAGGGTCACATCTTCAAGAGCGACATTAAGGTTAACCAATGGCGGTTTCGCCTGCAGCGGAATACCCAGGCCTAGTCGACTAAGGGCCTTGCCCTCGCTCAAAGACCAGTCACGAATCGATGGCCCTAGTACCTTTGCCAATGGCGTTTCCTTCAGCACATGATCCAGATCACCCACCGGCCCATTGAGTTCAGCCTCAATCTGCAATTGACGCTCTCCGGGTGGCAGGTAAACCCAGCCGGAGGTAATCGTGCTGTTCAACAGTCGCGCCCGGTTGATATTGATCGCCAGTCCCGCATCACGTACCAGCACAAAAAGATCCGCATCTTCGACCGCCGGCCATTCGGGTTGATAGGCCAGCTGCCCCTCGGCCACATCGAAGAACAGCTGAACCACGGGAGCGCGTGGACTGTCATTCCTGCGCGTTCCCGTGCGCAGCAGCAGCCCCCCCTGTCTCAGTCGCCCCCCTTGGAGCGCTTCCTCAAGCCAGCGATGCAGGCCTTCTCCGACTTCACGTGCAGGCGTGTAGATGGAGGCCTGAGAGCCATCGCTGTCCGTCATGCCGATCAAAAGCACCAGCTCACTTTGTTCACCGCGATCAAAGGGCAAATCGATACTGAACCGACCTGATGCCTGAATATGCGGATCCTTCAACTGCAAACGCTCACTGGCGACACGAATGCCACGATCATCCAGCGCCCAGGTGATACGTCCCTGTGCCTCTGGATAACGCCACTGATTCGAGAACAGTTCCGGAAAGTGCATGACAAAGTCATCACTGATCAAGTCGATCCGTCCTTGTCTGAGCCCTGCTTTCAGACTGCCACTGATCCCCTCCAGTGCCGGGGCACCATGCCAGGCGGCAACCTGTAAACGGTCCAAATCGGCTTCAAATTGTAAATCCTGCCAGTTGGCGCCAGCAGGACTTTGCACACTCAACTGCTGCAGTTTGCCTTGAGGGTTTAACGCCTCCAGCAACTCGCCCGCCTTCACAGGCAGCCCCGGCGCCTGCGCCAGCCAAGACGACAATGCGCCCAGGTCCAGCTCGGCTACACCAGCCTTCCAAGTATGCGGTTGTAATGACAAGGGTGCCTGTACCATCAGCATGGGGAGCTCAAAGCGACCTGCTTCATGAGCCAGCTGCAGCTGTGTCAGCTGCAGCTGGTATTCATCCCCCCTTGGCTGCAAGCTGGCACTGAAGCCCCCTGAACGCGGATAGGGCAGCCCTGCTTCGGCAACGTCCAGCTGCTCAAGTTCGACCTCTGCCTGCACATGTTGCAACTGCCGTTGATCGAACGAGCTCCAGATCCGCGTATTCAGGTTCAGCTGTTCAATCCCGAGCTGCTGACCAAAAAGTTGAAACAGTTCCGGGCCCAAATGATTCAACTCAAGATACAGTTGATACCGAGCATCCAGCGCTCTTTGCTTAACCGACTCGGCCTCAACGATGAACTTCATTTCGGCCGCCTCACCCAGAAGGGGCATCCGGAAAAGCCCGCTCAGACGATGATCCTGGCGGGCATTCTCCAGCTCCAGGTCAGCCGGCGTAATGACAAGACTCTGCCCCTGCTCTGGCACCAGAGTCAGTTCCACATTACGGATCACGGCATAGGGCTGTTGCAGCAATACCGCTACAAGTCGCTCCCACACTGCTTCAGCAATCCCTTCTGACGTCGCCCCCGGGGCCGCTCCGGGACGGTGTAACCAGGCACCACCCCGCTGGTTCCATCGGATACTGACATCACTGGCTTCGAAACGGTGAAAAACAGGTGCACGGGATAACAGGGAAGCAAAAGGATCCAGCTCAAGGGTCAACTGCTGCAGCTTAAGGTGCCCTTCAATACCCTCGTCTGAACTGGTGCGAATACTGATGTTCTGAGCGTTCAGGACAGGGTAGGCATAGTTCCATTGCCCCTGTAACCGGCCAATATCGACGGGTACGCCGAGCATCTCGCTGAGCACTGCCTGAATATTCGGGCGCCAGCGATCAATGTGCTGCAGGCCCAGACGCGCCGCTGTCAGCAGCAGTGCCAACAGCAGCAGAAGAACGACACTGAGCCACCAGGCCCTGCTCAGATGACGGCGCATGTCCCTGCTCGGTCAGCGCAGGACAACATCGAACTGTTCCGGCGTATAGAGCGGCTCGACCTGGAAACGCACGGTTTTGCCGATGAAGTCCTCCAGTTCGGCAACATAGTCGGAAGCATCATCCAGCAAATGATCCACCACGGACTGAGCCGCCAGGACCAGATAGGTTTCGGTGTCGTAGGCTCGGTGCTGACGCAGGATTTCACGGAAAATCTCGTAGCAAACCGTTTCCGGAGTTTTCAGAGAACCCCGTCCCTGGCAGTGACTGCAAGGCTCACAGAGAACCTGCTCCAGGCTTTCCCGGGTACGCTTACGCGTCATTTCAACCAGGCCCAGCTCCGATACGCCCGTGACCTTGCACTTGGCATGATCCTTCTCCAGCACGCGCTCAAGCGTGCGCAACACCTGACGCTGATGATCCGGATCTTCCATATCGATGAAATCGATGATGATGATCCCGCCCAGATTGCGCAAACGCAGTTGGCGGCCAATGGCCGTTGCCGCTTCCAGGTTGGTCTTGAAGATGGTCTCTTCAAGATTGCGGTGGCCAACAAAAGCGCCGGTGTTCACATCAACCGTGGTCATCGCCTCGGTCTGGTCGAAGATCAGGTAGCCGCCGGACTTGAGCTCCACCTTACGCCCCAGCGCTTTCTGCATCTCCTCCTCGACGTTGAACATGTCGAAAATCGGCCGTTCGCCAGGGTAGTACTCGAGCTTATTTTCGATCTCGGGCACCAGCGCCTTGACGAACTCACTGGCCCGCTGAAAGGTTTCGCGCGAGTCGATACGAATGCGCTCGACGCCGGCATGCGCCATATCCCGCAGAGCACGCATATTGAGCGGCAAGTCTTCATAGACGATGGCCGGTGCCTTGACCTGCTTGATCTTGTTACGGATGGAGTCCCACAGACGACGCAGGAACTGAAGATCACTGGCCAGCTCGACTTCAGACACACCTTCCGCCACGGTTCTCAGAATAACGCCCCACTCCGGCGTATTCGACTCGTCCTGCATGAGTTCCTGCATCTGTCCGCGCAGGCGATCACGCTCTTGCGGGTCTTCAATACGCTGGGACACACCGATATGTGTGCTGCCTGGCATCAATACCAGATAACGGGAAGGAATGGAGATATGGGTGGTCAGGCGGGCCCCCTTGGTTCCGATCGGATCCTTGGTCACCTGCACCAGCAACGACTGCCCTTCACGCAATACCTGAGCAATGGAGGTGCTGTTGCGTTGTTCGCTGGGCATCGACTGATCAACCACTTCATCCACATGGATAAAAGCCGCTCTTTCCAGACCGATATCAACGAACGCCGCCTGCATTCCGGGCAATACCCGAACCACTTTGCCCTGATAGATGTTACCGACAATACCGCGACGTTTGGCCCGCTCCACATAGATTTCCTGGGGCATGCCGTTTTCGATCACTGCCACGCGCGTTTCCATCGGCGTGAAGTTGATCAGGATCTCCTCACCCATCCTCTGTGTCCTCGATCAGCTGTTTTTAATGATTATCGACTGCTGCCAGATCGGGATATCGAACTGTTGCAACAGAGCGGCCGTTTGCATCAGCGGCAACCCTACAACTGCAGAGTAACTGCCTTCGATGCCGCGTACCAGCACCGCTCCCAATCCTTGTATGCCATAAGCTCCGGCCTTGTCGCAAGGCTCCCCGGTGCGCCAGTACGCCCGACAACGGGCCTCATCCAGTTCGACAAAGGCAACGTCCGTAATGACTGTCTCGACACACTGCCGCTGATCATCCACAAGCGCGACCGCAGTCATGACCTGATGCTGACGACCAGACAGCAGCATCAGCATGCGCACCGCATCCGCTTCATCGACCGGCTTGCCCAAAATGCATCCATCCACAACCACGCTGGTATCTGACCCCAATACGACCGTGCCCGGATTAAGCTGCTGGCAGGCGCGCGCCTTTTCCAGTGCCAATCGTTCCACATAGGCACGCGGGGGTTCATCCGGCAGTGGGGTTTCATCAATATCCACCGGACGGCAGGTAAACTCTACACCGATCTGAGACAGAAGCTCACGACGACGCGGAGAAGCAGATGCAAGGATCAGTTCAGGCATAACACTCATTGAATATAGAAGGTGTGGCGCACGGCGCGCAGCAGAAGGTACAACCAGGGCCAAACCAGGGCACTGACCAGGGACGGCAACAGAAACAGCAGGGAGTCACCGGTGGTGCCCGTGATGCTTTGCATCCAATGAAACAGCAACTGATTGATACCGACCAGTACCAGCACCATCAGGGACTGCTGCCAGAGCGGGAACATGCGCAGGCGTTTATACAAGACAAGCACAAAAAAGGCGATCAGGGTGAGGGAAAGAGCACTCAGACCCAGCACGCTGCCGCGTACCACGTCGAGCAGCACACCGAGCATGAAGGCACTGCCCAACCCGACACGGTGCGGCAGCGCCATCACCCAGTAAATCAAAATCAGGACGATCCATTCCGGCCGCGCCCACACGAGCATTTCCGGCAACGGCATCTGGCTAAGTACCATGCCGACCAGAAAGGTGGCAAAGATAATCAACCCGCCGCCGCCACGCTGTTCAGCCATCCACGGCCCCTTTTGCAAGCCCGGCGGGTTCAACGCGGTAATCCACCAGCAGCAGGTGGCGGCTGCGATCCAAACGCGCTGTTGGCTCAGCCTTGACAAGCGTAAACGGACGACCTGGGTCCCGGATCACTTCCTTGACTCGTGCCACCGGATAGCCTCGCGGGAAACGACCGCCCAGCCCGGATGTTACCAACAGGTCACCTTCGCGGATATCAGCCGTATCCGGCACATGTTCCAGTTCAAGCTCATCCAGCGCGCCCTTGCCGAGAGCGATGGCGCGAAAACCGTTGCGATTGACTTCAACCGGAATGGCTGAGCGGGCATCGGTGATCAGCATGGTGCGGTTGGTATAGTGAGCCAGTGATACCACCTGTCCCATGACACCGCCGGCATCCAGCACCGGCTGGCCGGCAAAGACGCCGTCCTCAGAGCCTTTGTTCAGAATCACTTCGTGCTGGAAAGGGTCAGGGTTCACGCCGATCAACTCAACCAGACGCGTTTCAGGCTCCAACCGTTCACCGGCCCCCAAAAGCTCACGCAAGCGGATATTCTCTGCCGCCAGCGCTGCCATCTGTTGAACCTTACGCTCTAGCACCAGCGCTTCGGATTTGAGTGCCTCGTTCTCCCGCACCAGACTGGCACGATCGACCAGCACATCCGAAAGGCTGTCTGCTACCCGGGTAGGAATATCGACGACCCACTGCAGCGGCGTCACCAACAACGAAAGCCAGGCACGCCCCTCTTTCAATTTCGGCCAGTTCAAGTCGGCCACAATCAGCAGGCCGGCCAGCACGACCAGCAGCAGAAACAGACGGCGCGGAGAGCGACCGCGGAAAATGGGATTAATGGCTCACCTCCCGGACAACCGTCCACCGTCGCCGGGTACCCCATTCAAATTCACGCTGTCCGCGCACCGCCACCGTCACTCGCTGGTCAAAATTTCAAAGGTATGCTTATCCAGCATTTCCAATGCCTTGCCACCACCACGGGCAACACAGGTCAGCGGATCTTCAGCCACGATCACCGGCAGGCCGGTTTCCTCACTGACCAGACGGTCAATGTTACGCAGCAAAGCACCACCACCGGTCAGCACAATACCATGCTCAGCGATGTCGGCCGCCAGTTCCGGCGGGCACTGTTCAAGCGCGCTTTTTACCGACTGCACGATTGCGGACAGGGGTTCCTGGAGCGCTTCGAGGATCTCGTTGCTGTTCAGTGTAAAGCTGCGCGGAATCCCTTCGGCCAGATTACGGCCACGTACATCAATCTCGAGGATTTCGCTGGACGGGTAGGCGGTACCGATCTCCTGCTTGATCCGCTCGGCGGTCGAATCACCAATCAGGCTGCCATAGTTGCGGCGCACGTAGGTTACAATCGCCTCATCAAAGCGATCACCACCGACGCGAACCGATTCGGCATAGACGATACCGTTCAAAGAGATCACCGCGATTTCGGTGGTACCGCCACCGATATCCACGACCATCGAGCCGCTGGCTTCTTCGACCGGCAGACCGGCCCCGATCGCGGCCGCCATCGGCTCGTCGATCAGATAGACCTCACGGGCTCCCGCACCGATCGCCGATTCCTTGATGGCACGACGCTCAACCTGAGTGGATTTGCACGGCACACACACCAGAACACGCGGACTCGGTGTCATAAAGCTGTTGTCATGCACCTTGCTGATGAAGTACTGCAGCATTTTCTCTGTGACATGAAAATCGGCAATCACGCCATCTTTCATCGGTCGAATAGCGGTAATGTTGCCCGGCGTACGCCCAAGCATGCGCTTGGCGTCCGCCCCAACAGCGGCGACCGACTTCTGATTGCCGTTTACCCGAATGGCCACAACGGATGGCTCATCCAGCACGATATCCTTGTCACGTACGTAAATCAGTGTGTTGGCGGTGCCCAGATCAATGGACAGGTCACTGGAAAACAGGCCTCTAATTTTCTTGAACATGTTGCTGTGGGTACCCTGAGATTAGGCGGAGCGGCCGCTAGTCTGAAAGCACACAACTCTAACAACGGCAGGGATTTTGGGCAAGGTACAAACATGCTATCTTATGCGCCATTCACCCTTTCCAAATTCAATCGCGACGGGGCTTTCGGCGTTAAGCCGCCCTCAAGCGGACAGACTGATCAAAGCGAGAAGCGGACCTATGTCACTGGACCGATCCGATGTGGAACAGATAGCCCATCTGGCACGATTGCAGATCGATGCGGCCGATATCGACAGCTACGGCCAATCCCTCAACAGCATTCTGAGTCTGGTGGACCAGATGCAGGCCACCAACACCGAAGGGGTCGAGCCCCTGGCTCATCCCCTGGACGCCGTACAGCGCCTGCGTGCCGACGAGGTTACCGAAAGCAACCAGCGTGAAGTACTGCAATCGGTCGCACCCGCCACCGAGGAAGGGCTCTTCCTGGTACCCAAGGTCATCGAATAATCCGCCCTCAGGTTCAAGGACATCGACATGTTTGACAAGACACTTGCCGAGCTCGCCCAAGGGCTGGAGCGCGGCGATTTCAGCAGCAGCGAGCTGACCCAGGCCTACCTGCAGCGTATCAACGCGCTGGACAGCCGGTACAATTCATTCATTACCGTCACCGAAGAACAGGCACTGGCTCAGGCCAAGGCCGCTGATGAGGCCCGTGCCGCGGGCAACGCCGGTGCATTGTGCGGTCTGCCGATCGCACACAAGGATCTGTTCTGCACCCAGGGAGTACGCACCTCCAGTGCATCAAAAATGCTGGACAACTTCGTTTCCCCTTATGACGCGACCATTGTCAGCCGGCTGAAGAACGCCGGCACCGTCATGCTGGGCAAGTTGAACATGGACGAATTCGCCATGGGCTCCTCCAACGAAAGCAGCTTCTACGGCGCCGTTCGCAACCCCTGGGATGCCGAGCGCGTCCCGGGCGGCTCGTCCGGCGGCTCCGCGGCAGCCGTAGCGGCAAGGCTGACCCCTGCGGCCACTGGCTCTGACACCGGTGGTTCTATCCGTCAACCGGCAGCTCTGTGCGGCATTACCGGTCTCAAGCCGACCTACGGCCGTGTATCCCGCTATGGCATGATCGCCTTCGCTTCTTCACTGGATCAGGCGGGCCCCATGGCACAGACCGCCGAAGACTGCGGCATGATCCTGAATGCCATGGCCGGTTTCGATCCCATGGATTCCACCAGCGCCGAGCGCGACATGGAAGACTTCACCGCGGCACTCAACCAGCCACTGGCCGGTCTGAAAATCGGCCTGCCCAAGGAGTACTTTTCCGAGGCGCTGGACGCCGGTGTCGCCGAGCAGGTGCGTAACGCAGTGACCGAGTTCGAGAAACTGGGCGCGACCGTCAAAGAAGTCAGCCTGCCCAACACCGAACTGTGCATCCCGGCCTACTACATCCTGGCCCCGGCAGAAGCGTCCTCCAACCTGTCCCGTTTTGACGGCGTACGCTACGGCTACCGTTGCGATAACCCGGTCGATCTGGAAGACCTGTACAAGCGCAGCCGCGGCGAAGGCTTCGGCGCCGAGGTCAAGCGCCGCATCATGGTGGGCACCTACGCCCTGTCCGCGGGCTATTACGACGCCTATTACCGCAAGGCGCAGCAGATTCGCCGCATGATTCAACAGGACTTCATCAACGTGCTCAACGACGTCGATGTCATCATGGGGCCGACCACACCCCACCCGGCATTCAAACTGGGCGAGAAGAGCAGTGATCCGGTCTCCATGTACATGGAAGACATCTTCACCCTGTCACTGAACCTGGCAGGCCTGCCGGGCATCTCTGTACCCTGCGGCCAGACCGGCGGTCTACCGGTGGGCCTGCAGATCATCGGCAACTACTTCGCCGAGGCCAAGCTGCTCAACATCGCACACCAGTTCCAGCAGACAACTGACTGGCATAAACAGATCCCGGCCGGAGTGGAGGTGTAATCATGGAATGGGAAGTTGTTATCGGTCTGGAGATCCACGTCCAGCTCGCCACCAAGACCAAGATTTTCTCGGGCGCCAGCACCGCTTTCGGTGCCGAGCCCAACACCCAGGCCTGTGCCGTTGATCTGGCCCTGCCCGGCACCCTGCCGGTGTTCAACGAGAACGCGCTGCGCATGGCGGTGATGTTCGGACTGGCGGTCAACGCCGAGATCGGCAAGCGCTCCGTATTCGAGCGCAAGAACTATTTCTATCCGGACCTGCCCAAGGGCTACCAGACCACCCAGCTGGCTGAGCCGATTGTCGGACCGGGCTTTGTCGACATCGAAACCGATGAGGGTGTACAGCGCCGCGTGCGCATCCATCACGCTCATCTGGAAGAGGACGCCGGCAAGTCGCTGCATGAAGATTTCCACGGCATGTCCGGCATCGACCTCAACCGTGCCGGCACCCCGCTGGTCGAGATCGTGTCCGAGCCGGATATGCGTTCCTCCAAGGAAGCCGCAGCCTACGCACGCAAGATCCACGCCATCGTCACCACGCTGGGCATCTGCGACGGCAACATGGCCGAAGGCTCCATGCGCTGTGACTGCAACGTATCCGTACGCCCGAAGGGCCAGGAAGAGCTGGGCACCCGCACCGAGCTGAAGAACATCAACTCATTCCGCTTCATCGAACGCGCCATCGACACTGAAGTGGCGCGCCAGATCGACCTGATCGAAGATGGCGGCAAGGTGGTGCAGGAAACGCGCCTGTACGATCCGGATAAAAACGAAACCCGCAGCATGCGTTCCAAGGAAGAAGCCAACGACTACCGTTACTTCCCCTGTCCGGACCTGCTGCCTGTGATCATCGACGACAGCTACATTGAAGCAATCCGCGAAACGCTGCCGGAGCTGCCGGATGCCCGCCGTGATCGTTTCATGAGCGAGTACAGCCTGTCCGAATACGATGCAGGCGTGCTGTCTGCCTACCGCCCCCAGGCCGACTACTACGAACAGGTCGTCAAGCAGTCCGGCGATGCCAAGCTGGCCGCCAACTGGGTGATGGGCGAACTGGCCAAGTTCCTCAACCAGAACGACACCGATATCAAGGACAGCCCGGTCAGCGCCGAACAACTCGGAGGACTGCTGGTCCGCATCAAGGACAACACCATCTCCGGCAACATCGCCAAGAAGGTGTTCGAGATCATGTGGAGCAAGGGCGGCAGCGCTGACGAGATCATCGAAGCCGAAGGCCTGAAACAGGTTACCGACACCGGCGCGATCGAAAAGATCGTCGACGAGGTGATCGCCAATGCCGACAAACAGGTGGAGCAGTACAAGGCCGCCGAACCGGACAAGCGCGGCAAGATGATCGGTTTCTTCATGGGCCAGGTGATGAAGGCGACCGGCGGCAAGGCCAACCCGGGCGCCGTTACCGGCATCCTGAAGCAAAAGCTGGACGCGCTCTGCGACTGATAGCGCTGATCACACCCCATACAAAAGACCGGCCTTCCGCGATGGAGGCCGGTCTTTTTGTTTTCTGCCACAATACATGTGATCAAAGCATCAATAGGGCTCGCGACCAACAAAGCTGCAGTCCAGCTCTCCCTTGAGGAAACCGTCAGAGTCGATCTGCCGCAGCATGCCACGGCGATAGTCTCGATAATGCCCAACAGCCACAACACAGGCCTCTGGTTGATGCCGAGCAGCATACTCGCCAGGACAGATCTGTACACGCTGACCATCAAACCAGGCAATGGCTTCACGAGCCCGCGAGGACCGGCCTGTCTCGTAAAGATCAACCTTCATGCGCACCCCCAGCACCAAATCCAGCGCAGCCGGTTCAAGCCGCCTCCACTTCCCTGATCGGTGATGACTGACCGGCTCCAGCACACACTGGACCCGTTCACCATATTTAGCCTGGTGCCTCAGCAGCATCAGCTTATTGGCAGCCTCACGCGCTTCTTCAGCGCGCGCCTCGGCTTCCCGAGCCAACCTGAGATTACGCGCCTGATCCAGCTCAGCCTGTTTCTGGCTCGCCTCAAGCTTTTGCTGTGGTGATAGCTCTCGCCAGCTTTCCTCGTCCAATCCAAGTGGATAGGTCGTGCAACCCGAAAGGGCAATCGCCAGCACAATCGGTGAAAAAGCGCGCATCAGTCCAGATTCCTTTTTTGGCTGAGGGTTAATATCCAATACGTCGGTCAAGCTGCCTTACCATGCCAGGACCTATTCACAGATACCTGGCAATCCAATTGAGCGAACCATCCGGCTATCTGGACGCCTTTCACATCAACTCGGCAAAACTGTCCACAACCCGGTCGGGCGAGCAGGCTTCCACTGGCTCTCCGTGGTTATAACCATAACTGACGCAGATCACCGGGCAGCCAGCAGCACGTGCAGCCACCACGTCGTTGCGGGAGTCCCCCAGCATAAGTGCCTGTTCCGGTGCGCAGCCTGCCGCTTCAAGGACGGTCAGCAGCGGCAGGGGATCAGGTTTTTTCACCGGCAGGCTGTCGCCGCCCAGCACCTGATCGAAATAGTGATCAATACTCAGCGCCTTGAGCAGCGGCGTGGTAAACGCTATCGGCTTGTTGGTGATGACCGCCATGGGCACACTGGCCTGCCGCAAGCAGGCAAGCAGCTCTTCCACACCCGGGTACAGCTTGCTGTAGCGTCCATTGCTTTGCGCATATGCCGCCAGAAAGACATCAAAAGCCGCCTGGAACAACTCAGGCTCCACTGCCTCCTCGGTCGGGTACATCTCGCCACTGAGGGCACGCTTAACCAGCACCTGCGCGCCGTTGCCCACCCACTGACGCACCCGGTCTTCACCCGCAGGCTCTCGCCCAAGCGCTTGCAGCATGTTATCCACAGCAGCCGTCAGATCCAGAGCACTGTCTACCAGCGTGCCATCCAGATCAAACATCACGCAGGCAGGCAGCTCTCCATTAAACAGGCTTCGCATCAACTGGATACCTTGGCCAGTTCAGCACGCATGTGCGCGATGGTGGCCGCGTAATCGCCGGTATTGAAGATGGCTGAACCGGCCACGAACGTATCGGCACCGGCTGCTGCAATCTCGGCGATATTGCCGATACCGACACCACCATCCACCTCCAGACGGATGTCAAAACCGCTGTCATCGATACGCTGGCGCACTTCACGCAGCTTGGTCAGAGTCGACGGGATAAACTTCTGGCCACCGAACCCCGGGTTGACCGACATCAGCAGAATCATGTCCACCTTGTCCATCACGTGGTCAAGGTAATGCAACGGAGTCGCCGGGTTGAATACCAGACCGGACTTGCAACCACCATCACGAATCATCTGCAGGGAACGGTCGATATGCTCAGATGCTTCCGGGTGGAAAGTGATGTAACTGGCCCCCGCCTTGATGAATTCACCGATCATGTGATCTACCGGCTTGACCATCAGATGGACGTCGATCGGGGCTTCTATACCGTAGTCACGCAGCGCCTTGCACACCATGGGACCAATGGTCAGGTTGGGCACATAGTGGTTGTCCATCACGTCAAAGTGAACAATATCGGCACCTGCTGCCAATACGTTTTCGACCTCTTCACCCAAACGGGCAAAATCAGCAGAAAGGATGGAAGGAGCAATTTTGAAATCGGCCATGGTCATTCGTTCGTTGGTTAACATTTGCGCCATTGTACCCCAAGGAGGACAGGGGATTCAGCCTCGAAAACAGGCTTGCGGGCCGGGAACGAAGGCTCGATAATCGTGGCATGTTGAAATATGCCCCGCTTCTGCTCTGCATCCTGAGTCCCCTGTGCCTGGCGGCCGAACAGCCACGCCACAGCGCCGGCATTGACGACGCCAACCGGCAGGTTCTGCAACAACTGGACAGCAGCCATGAATTGCTGGATATCCAGGCCAATGACGACCGATTCAGCCTGCTGTATCGGCCCGCCATGACCCCCAGGCCTCACGGTGCACTGCTGATCATTCCTGACCCTGGCACAGGTAAAGGCTGGCTGGAGCAAGTTCGAGCACTGACATCCTACCTGCCGGAACACGGCTGGTCCGTATTGGCGCTGGAGCCTCCAGCACCTCCTCTTCCTCAGCTGCCTGAGCGTTCTCTGCCGGTGATGACCGCCATTAAAACGTCACCCGGCAACGACTCGCCAGCAACAGCAGCAGAGACACCACCCCCTGCCGTCCCTGCGCCTACGGCTCCCCCGACCGAGGTAACTGCCGATTCTGCCGACATCACAACACCCCAGATACCGCCATACCCAGAGCAGTTGCAGCAACGGCTTGATCTGGCATGGCAGGCGCTGGAACAGCGGAACAAAGGCAAGCAACAGGTTCTGATTGGAATTGGCAAAGGCGCCATATGGAGTACCATACTTGCCATCAAAGAAGGGAAAGACACCGCACTGGTTCTGATCAACCCGGCCCCTGACACCCTGGCGAAGACGTCACTGGAGACTTTGCTGACAGAGCTCGAATTCCATCAGGTGCTCGACCTCTATTACGCTCCTCTTCCGGGCTACCCCGACGCCGAACCCAGTGCCGGCCTGCGACGACTTGAAGCTGCTCGTCTGGGGCTTAGCCGATATCATCAAAGCCGGTTACCCGGGGTATTCAGGGGATGGCATAGCGATATGCCTCGGCTGGCGAGACATGTTCGAGGCATGCTGGAGCGCACTCTACTCAGCCACACCCCCAGAGATGAGCCCGAAACATCACCCGCCGATGGAGCACTTCCGCAAACACCCCCTGGACGGGCGGCCTTACGACAAGCGCCTCAGGCACAACGATGACTCAGCGCATCCCTCGGGCTGCCTTGATGCGGTCATAGGCTGCCTGAATTTCCTGAGTTTTCTCCTTGGCCAGCTGCACCATATCTTCCGGCAGTCCTTTAGCGATGAGCTTGTCAGGGTGGTGCTGACTCATGAGTTTGCGCCAGGCTTTTTTCACCTCGGCGTCACTGGCCTCGGCACTGACACCGATAACACCGTAGGCATCGGCCAGCAAACTCGCATCGTTCACGCCACCGCCATGCTGATGGGAGTCCCAGGAATGGCGGCGAAAGGCATCCTCAGCCCTCATCCGCGACATCAGCAACTCCACTTCCTGCTGTGAAAACTGCAAGTGAGCAAACACTTGTTGCAGTACTGCCTGCTCCGCCGCACTGACTTCCCCATCTGCCATGGCCGCCTGTAGCTGGATTTCCACGAACATCAGCTTCACGGCCGCACGCTGACGCAGCAGAATCGCCAGTGGCCGCATTACTTCAGCGATATCGAAAGCTTCACTCTTGCCTTCGTTGAAGCACTCGATCGCTTCCATTCGACGCGCTTCACTTAACCCCATGCGCGTCATGACTTCACGTGCAAAAGCAATCTCGCTTTCACTGACCCGGCCATCGGCCTTGGCCAACTTACCCATCACGCAGAAGGTCGCGCGAAAAAACAGCTGCTGAGGGTTATAGGCTCTGAGCTTGTTGCTCAGTGAGCGCTGCAACAGAAACCCGACAGTACCTCCGAGCAACAACCCTATCGGACCTCCGGTCAACAGACCAATGAGTCCCCCCACTATCAGACCGGTGCGAAACTGTTTCAGTTGGGCGATCAAGTCCTGCATGCTCTCTCCTCTCAGATATCACCGGCCCGCAAGCGCCGATCCAATGCCTGCAAACGCTCCGGCGTCCCCACATCCTCCCAGTACCCCTGCAGCCGACTACCGGTAACTCGTCCTGCTGCCATCGCCTGTCGCAACAACGGCGCCAAGGCAAAGGCCTGCTCATCGACACCGTCAAACAACTCAGGAGTCAGCACACTCATGCCGCTGAAAGTCAGCCGACAATCCCCATCCACGGACACCTGACCATTCGCTGCCAACGCAAAATCGCCTTCCGGGTGCCACTCGGGATTGGCTGTCAAGACCAGGTGCGCCCCTCCTGGAGGCGGATTTATCTGCAACAGGTCAGCCAGAGGCTGGGTACTGAACAGATCCCCGTTGACAACAATGAACGCGGATTCACCTTGATCGCAGAGCAGTGGCAGTGCCTTACGAATACCACCACCTGTTTCCAACGGTTCTGACTCCGCGGAGTAACGAATGCGAGCACCGTATCGGTTACCGTCGCCCAGGTAAGCTTCAATCTGCTCACCCAGCCAGGCATGGTTGATGACAATTTCCCGGACACCCGCTGCGACCAGTCGCTCGATATGATGTTCAATCAGGCATTTCCCGCCCACTCTGAGCAACGGTTTGGGTGTCGTAAGCGTCAGCGGACGCATGCGCGTACCCAGCCCCGCTGCCAGGATCATCGCTTTCATTCAAGCCCACCAATGCGCCAGCGACTGATCCTTGAAGCGAGGATGAGCCTCAAAAGCAGGGATCACTCGCTTCTCCAGCCAGCGGGTAAAGGTATCCAGTTCCTCGTAACGGGCGGATACGCGATAGAGATAGGACAGGGTCCGCGGCAGATCATCCAGATAGCCCTCCTTGCCATCCCGCAGCCAAAGGCGACTGAAGATACCCAACACCTTCAGGTGACGCTGCATCCCCATCAAGTCGAACTGCTGCTGGAACAGGGCGGATTCGGCCACTTCGATTCCATCTTTAAGCAAGCGCTGCCGGAAAGCTTCCACCCAGAACCGGACCTGTTCATCCGGCCAGTCAACGTAACAATCACGCAGCAGCGACACCAGGTCGTACGTCACCGGCCCTTTGACCGCATCCTGAAAGTCGATCACGCCAAGCCCTTGCGTGGGCCGCAGCATCAGATTGCGCGAGTGATAGTCCCGGTGAACACTGACCTGCGGCTGCGCCAGCGCAGACTCAATCAGCAGCTTGGCCACCAGACCAATCAGGGTGTATTCCTCTTCCGAAAGCTCCAGCCCCAGCAGGCGAGTCAGAAACCATTCCGGAAAAAGCGCCATCTCACGCGCCAGCATCACCCGGTCATAGGGTGGCAACTGAGGATTATTGGTGCGCTGAATCTGACGCAGAATCTCCATTGCCTGAGCGTAGTGCGCTTCGACACTGACGTCATCGAGCCCAGGCAACAGGAGCTCATCACCAAAGTCATCCAGCAGCATGAACCCCTGCTCAAGATCGCTGGCGATGACCCGCGGCACCGGCACGCCCTGAGCCAGCCACCCCTGAGCGACGGCGATAAAGGGTTCACAGTCTTCATGCTCCGGCGGCGCATCCACGGCAATCCAGCTGCCTTCCTCGCCCCGCGCACGGAAGTACCGGCGAAAACTGGCATCACCGGAAACCGGCTCCAGTTCGGCTGCAACCTGCATTTCCTGATCTTTCGCCTGTTGCTGTACCCACTGTGAAAGCTGCTTCAGCCTCTGCCCCATTCGCTTCTATCCTCTAGCACTTGAAGTTGTGAATGCTTTATCATGCATGGTTCGATATGGTACTCGACTTGAGAGCTGGCGTGAAACCAGCCATCGACCGCAACTGGATAGCGACCTGATGCCCTTTGACACCCGTGCTGCATTTAAACTGACACTGGCGGTAGCTGCTGCGATCAGTGCACAGACACTGCATGCTCAGGAGAACCCCGAGCGCCTTTGGAGCTGCAACCTGACGCCCAGCGGCGAGTGGGACTGCGAAGTCAATGAAAGCCTGATGCAACAGCAGGCCCAGCAGAATGAACTCTCTTCTCAGCCGCGTCAGATCCCGAGCAGCGATGGATCCCAGCAGCAGTCGGAGCAAACACGTACCGCATCACAGGACTCTGTGCCGACATCAAAACCCGCTGATGAGACTGTAGCGGTTGAGCCGGTTTCACCGGCTCCGGCTGCGGCGGTCATCACGACGGCGGCACCGGCCCCCATCGCCTGGCCCGAGCCTGCCGGAAGCCAGCCGACGCAGACCGCAACACCGGCTACCGCATCGGCGCCTTCAGCTCAGAATGACTGGAACTGTGTCGCCTCCGGTGACAGCTGGGACTGCAATCAGCAACCTGCCCCAGGTCGAGCCCCCCAGGTTGCCGGCACCGCGGTTCTCGGCCGCGAACAACAAGTTGCAGTTGCCGGCAAGCCAGAGTGGAATTGTGATGCCAGCGGCAATAGCTGGGACTGCAAGGAGGTTCCGGGCGCTGCTCCCGCGGCAACAAGCTTTGCCTCCCTGAGTACGCGAACACCCGCCAGTGCAGCCGCGCTCGACTGGTACGCCTATGCACCGGGCGAAGCCCCCGGTGCCTGCCGAGGACGTTATGTTGAGCCGGACTTCGTTTATCTGGAAGACGACCGCCCGCTTGACCAGCAGCCTATCTACATCAACGCTCTGTCATCCACCACCGAGATTGGAGGTGTCACCCGACTGGACGGTGGCATTCAGTTGCAGCGTGGCGGACGTCTGATTACCAGTACCCACGGCGAACTTGATCAACAGGCCCAATATGCTCGCCTGTTCGGTGAAGTCCGTTATCGTGAAAAAGGACTGCTGTTGACCAGCGAACAGGCCGACGCGAACCTGCTGAGCGGCGATACACGCTTTCACAATGCTCAGTACGTGATGCATGAAGAACACATGCGTGGACAAGCCGGCCTGATCACACGATTCGGAGACAGTCGCATCGGGCTGGAAGAAGGCTCTATCACCTACTGTGAGCCGGGCAGTAACGCCTGGCAGATTGCAGCCAATAGTATCGAGATCAATCCGGAAACCGGTCGAGGTGTTGCCCGCCACGCCACACTGGATGTGGCAGGCATTCCTGTACTGTACACACCCTATCTGTCGTTCCCGATCGACGAGCGACGTCAGTCCGGCTTCCTGTATCCCAGCATCAGCTACTCCGAAAGCGATGGTGTCGATATCTCCGTGCCCTATTACTTCAACCTGGCCGAGAATTTCGATGACACCCTGACACCTCGCCTGATCAGTGAACGAGGCCTGTTGCTGGAAAACGAATTCCGCTACATGAACCGCTGGTCACACAATGTCCTGAGCACCGCCTGGCTGGCCGACGACAGTCAGTACGATGACTCCCGCTGGCTGCTCGGGCTTGAGCACCAGGGCTCACCGATGGAACGACTCTACACCCGCATCGACTACACGCGTGTCAGTGATGACGACTATTTCGAAGACCTGGGCACCAGTCTCGATATCCAGCGGCATGACCATCTGGATCAGCTGCTCGAACTGCGCTATCTCCAGCCTGACTGGAACCTGACCCTGCGCACCCAAGGCTACCAGACGATCGACGGCACTTCCCCTTACGAGCGGGTACCGCAGCTTCTGCTCAACGGTGGCCGAAACCGTATCGGCGGCCTGCTTGATGTGAGTTACAGCGCAGAATACACCCGCTTCGAACGCGACCTGACCGGCACTTATGCGCCGGTCGACGATGCGGATGCAACCATCGGCGATCGCATCCACTTGCGTCCCCGACTGGGGCTGGCTTTTGAGCGCCCCTGGGGCTACCTGCGTCCAAGCGCCATGCTGTGGCACACCCAGTATGATCTGGATAATGACAGAGATGCCGATCTTGGCGGCAGCCAGACCGTCAGCGCCAACGTGCTGAGCATCGATTCAGGTCTGATTCTTGAACGTTCACTTGAGCTGGCCGACGGGCAATATACCCAGACCCTCGAACCCAGGCTGCTGCTGTTGCACGCTGACGCGGACGATCAGAGCGAGACCCCGGCGTTTGACTCTTCGCAACTCGATTTCACCTATTACAACCTGTTCCACGAAACCGGCTGGAGCGGCAATGACCGCGTTGCCGACACCAGTCAGGCGACTCTGGGCCTGTCCAGCGCCATCTACTCGGAACAGGGCAGGGAAAAACTGCGGGTCGGTATTGCTCAGGCCTATTATTTCCAGGATCGCCAGGCACCCGCTTTGCGTCCGGGTGACGTCACTGGGACAGAAAGCAGTTCCAACCTTGCCACCCTTCTGAACTGGAACCTCACGCCCAGCCTCCGCCTGACCCATAACGGCGAGATTGACCGTGATGGCTTCGAGGTGCTGGAGCATAACTACAAGCTCAGTTTCCTGCCTGACGACAAACGCCTGCTCTACGTGAATTACCGCGACAACATCGACAAGTACAGTGATGCTCCCACGGACCCACGTGCTCACCAGCAGCTGGATATTGCCTTCCGCTGGCCCCTGGGCGACAGCTGGACAGGCTATGGCCGCTGGCAGCAGGATCTGGACAACAGCGAGAACCTTGAGACCTTGTTGGGTGTCGAATATTCCAGCTGCTGCTGGAAAGTCCGCCTGACCGGACGCAGCTGGGTCGTAGACCCGAGCAACAACATCAATGAATTTGAAACCGACAACGGTATTTTCCTGCAGTTTGTGCTTCGTGGACTGGGCACTTTCGGCCAGGGACAGGGACGCGAATTCCTGGAAGAACTCACCGGATATGACGAGGATGACAATGGCGCTTTCTAAACTCAGACAGCCCCTTCTGGCCCTGGCGCTGCTGACAGCCCCACTGGCTTCACTGCAGGCCGAGGTACTGGACCGTGTCGCTGCGGTCGTCAACGAAGATATCGTACTGGAAAGCGAGCTGGACCAGCGTCTTGAGTTGGTCCGCCAGCAGATCGCCGCGCGCCAGGAAACCCGGCTGCCACCGGAGGACGTCCTGCGCCAGCAGGTGATGGACCGGCTGATTCTCGAGCGTATCCAGCTGCAGATCGCTGAAAGCCAGGGTATCCGCGTTTCCGATCGCCAGCTTAACGAGGCGCTTAACCGCATCGCCGCGCAGAACAACATGACGCTGCCCCAGTTCCGTGACGCCCTGATGGCAGAAGGTCAGGACTACGCCCTGGCACGCGAACAGATCCGCCGCGAAATCCTGCTCACTCAGGTTCAGCAAAGCAGCGTCAACCGTCGCATCAACGTATCCGAACAGGAAGTGCAGAACTTCCTCGACTCCGAACTGGGCCAGCAACAGATTCAGGCTGAATACCAGCTGCGTAACATCCTCTTTGCGCTGCCTGAGAGCGCCACCCCCGAGATGATCGGTCAGACTGAAGCCAAGGCGATGGAGGCACGACGCCAGCTCGAACAGGGCACGCCCTTTGCTGAACTGGCCATTGCCGTATCCAACGCGCCCAATGCCCTTCAGGGTGGAGAGTTGGGATGGCGCCGTGAGTCAGAGTTACCGCAAGCACTGGCAAAGGCAATCAACAAGCTTTCTCCCGGCGAAGTGAGCCAGCCGGTCCGTACGCCTGGCGGATTCCACCTGCTGTTGGTGGAAAACAAGCGTGGCGGCAAAGTCCAGCTGGTTGAACAGACGAAAGTGCGTCATATCCTGTTGACGCCGAACGAGATCCGCAGCCCCGAGCAGACCCGACGCCTCATCGATGACCTGTACCAGCGCCTGCGTGAGGGTCAGCCCTTCGATGAACTGGCTCGCCGTTACAGCGATGACGCAGCCAGTGGCTCTCAGGGCGGCGATCTGGGCTGGACTCAGGACGGCCAGATGGTACCCGAGTTCGAGCAGGTCATGAACAGCACCAGCAAGGGTGAAATCAGCGAGCCCTTCGAATCCCGTTTCGGCTGGCACATTCTGCAGGTCCAGGATTATCGTACCCAAGACCTCGGTGAAGAAATGCTTGAATCCCAGGCCCGCAACAGCATCCGTCAGCGCAAGTTCAGCGAGGAACTGAGCAACTGGCTGCGCGAGATCCGTTCTCAGGCCTACATTGAGCGCAAGATCTGATCGTGAGCTGTCCGCGCATTGCCATCACCCCGGGAGAGCCGGCAGGCATAGGCCCCGAGCTCTGCGTTCAGCTGGCACAGCAGGCACACCCCTGCCAGCTGATCGCGGTTGCCGACCCCGAGCTGCTGCTGGCGCGTGCCGAGCTGCTCGGTCTGCCGCTGCAGATATTGCCCTTCCATGCGTCGACGCCAGCTCAGCCCGCCCCGCCAGGCAGCCTTTACTGCCATCCTGTTGACCTGACGGCTCCGAGCCAGGTCGGGCAACTGGACCCGGCTAATGCCGCCTACGTGCTGAGCACCCTAAAAGAAGCCACGCTGGGATGCATGTCAGGCACCTTCGATGCGCTGGTGACGGCACCGGTGCACAAGGGCGTGATTAACGATGCCGGCATTCCTTTCAGCGGCCACACCGAGTTTCTTGAGGAGATGACCGGCAGCCACAAGGTGGTGATGATGCTGGCCACCGAAGGCCTGAAGGTTGCATTGGCAACCACTCACCTGCCTTTGGCCGATGTACCTGCTGCGATCACTCGCCCGCTATTGCAGGACGTGATCGAAGTATTGCTTCATGACCTGACCCGCTCATTCGGTATCGACCAACCGCGTGTATTGGTGGCAGGCCTAAACCCTCATGCAGGAGAAGGCGGTCATATGGGACGGGAGGAGATCGACACCATCACGCCCGTTTTGGATGATTTCCGCGCCCGTGGCGCCCGACTGATCGGTCCATTGCCAGCCGACACCCTCTTTACCGAACATCATTTGCAAGACGCCGACGCAGTGCTGGCGATGTACCATGACCAGGGATTGCCTGTCCTGAAATACAAGGGCTTCGGTCGTGCCGCCAACATCACACTTGGCCTGCCTATCATCCGCACTTCGGTCGACCACGGGACTGCCCTGGATCTGGCCGGCACCGGACGAGCGGATGTGGGCAGCCTGCAGACGGCTCTTCAGTTCGCGCTGGATATGGCGCGCCACCAATCAGGTAACTGACCCAATGAGTAAAAAACCCGTAGGTCACAAGGCACGCAAGCGCTTTGGCCAGAACTTTCTGCATGATCAGGGCGTGATCGGCCGCATTATCCGCGCCATCAACCCTCAGCCAGGCCAGCATCTGGTCGAGATTGGCCCCGGCCTTGGTGCACTGACTGAAGAGCTGCTCAACGCCTGCAATGGCGAACTTGAAGCGGTCGAGCTTGACCGAGACCTGATCCCGGTCTTGCGTACACAGTTTTTCCGTTACGCCGATACTTTCACCATTCATGAAGCCGATGCGCTGAAGTTTGATTTTGCCGGGCTGAAAAATGATGAGCGCCCATTGCGTATCGTGGGCAATCTGCCCTACAACATCTCGACACCGCTGATTTTCCATTTGCTCAGCTTCAATGGCCTGATCCAGGACATGCACTTCATGCTGCAGAAGGAGGTGGTCGATCGCCTGGCAGCAGGACCTGGCGACAACCACTATGGCCGATTGGGCATCATGGCGCAGTATTACTGCCATGTTGAGCCTCTGTTCATCGTGCCACCAGGCGCCTTTTCACCGGCACCGAAAGTCGATTCCGCCATCGTGCGACTGGTGCCCTATGATAAGCCACCCGTTCCGGCCAAGGATGTTAAGCAACTGCAGAACGTCGTGCGTACCGCTTTTGGTCAACGACGCAAAACCCTGCGTAATAACTTGAAACAGCTGATCAGTGCCGAACAACTGGAAGCATTGGGAATCGATCCGGGCCTGCGCCCCGAAAGGCTGACTCTGACCGAATTCGTGGCGATCAGCGACGCCCTGACCGATGCGGCCGAAGCGCCGTCTTCACGCGAATAATACCGAGAGGATAGATCCGAACTGATGGATGCCACCGATTACAGCCGTAACGTCGAGATCAACGTTGTTACCACTTATCTGCCGGACCAGTCCGAGCCGGATGCACACCGTTTTGTCTTCTCCTACCAGATCAGCATCACCAACCACAACCCGGAAAGTGTACAGCTGCTGCGCCGTAAATGGCGTATTACCGATGGCAATGAGCACGTACAGGAAGTCGAGGGCGAGGGCGTTGTCGGCGAGAAGCCGGTGATCGAACCGGGGCAAACCTACGAGTATACCAGCGGAACCGTTCTGGCTACCGAGGTGGGCAGCATGCAGGGTCAGTACCGCATGGAAACGGCTGATGGTACCGGCTTCGATGCGTTGATCCCTGCCTTCACCCTCGCCCAACCCAACGCATTACACTGACTCAGAACAGACCCGGCTGGCGCCGCACAGGGGTGCGCTCCGTCCAGTCGTAAAACCCCGGCGCCAGCTTTGGCTGGCGCTGCTGCAACTCTTGTGCGAACCAGCGCGCCAATTCTGGCGCTTCTCCATTACTCGGCGTGTGCATGAAAATGAATGGGGTCCTGCCCTCTTCAATCCAGCGCAACACCTGTCCCACCCAGGGCCGCAACCAGCGCTGCCCCTGCTGCAGATCCAGTGGCGAAATAAACCTGAGCATCGGCGCGTCGCCTGTAGCCAGCACACGAAGCGGCAACCGAGGCTTTTGTTGCAAAGCCTCACGGGTAATCGGGTCTGACTGAGGGTTGGCAAAGAGTGCACGGGTGTCGAAACTGATCCTGTTCACGCCGAAGCGCTCCAGGACATCATTGAACCTTCGTTCCTCTTCACCGCGCTGGAAGAATGCCAGATGTCGCACTTCAACCGCATAGCGCAATCCGGCCGGCAGCTCGCCAAGAAAGTGCACCAGTTCTGGCAAATGTTCCGGACCGAATCGAGAGGGCAACTGCAGGCACAACATGCCCAGCTTCGATGCCAGCGGCTGCAGCCGATCGAGGAAAAGACTCAATTCGTCACTCACATGACGCAGCGCGCCCTGATGACTGATGCTCTGTGGAAACTTGAAGCAGAAGCGAAACCCCGGTGGCGTCTCATCCCCCCAACGACGCACACTGGCAACACCAGGCAAGCCATAAAAGGTGGTATTTCCCTCAACCGAATTGAAACTGGCCGCATACTGCTCAAGATCACCCTGCTCGGGGTTCTGAAGCAGGCTGCGGTTCCACTCCGGATGCTTCCATTGCGGTAGGCCAATAAAGTAGTCTGACGTCATCGTCTTGCTGTTGTTATACTCGGCTTTCGTTTCCATCAGGCCAGTTCTGACTGACACAGGGTACTCAAGCTCATGGATTTCGCATCGCTTCTCGGTATTATCTCAGGTCTGGCCCTGATCATCAGCGCTATTTTTCTGGGCGGTAATGCCGATGTCTTTCTCAATGTCCCCGGCCTGATGATCGTTGCAGGCGGCACCATTGCTGCGACCCTGCTGACGGTACAATTCAAGGATGTACTCAATGCATTCAAGGCCGCGTGGATCGTTTTCACCCGTGACAACACCAACCCTCAGGAAATGATCGACACCATGCTTGAGCTGAGCCGGGTTTCCCACCGTCACGGCCTGCTCAAACTCGGAGACGTTGAAAGCGATTCACACGTACTTAAACGTGCCTGCAACCTGCTTTCAGAAGCTGCCTCGGAGCAGGTCATTCGCAACACCCTGCAGAATGAAATCGATTCTCTGATTGCCCGCCATCATGCAGTCCAGGACGTCTTCCGTAAAATGGCGGCCTATGCACCGGCATTCGGCATGCTGGGTACCCTGATCGGTCTGATCCAGATGCTGAGCCAGCTCAGCAACCCGGAAACCATCGGCCCCGCCATGGCAGTGGCACTGCTGACCACCTTCTACGGCTCCCTGCTGGCAACCATGGTTTTCCTGCCCATTGCTGGCAAACTCCATGCACGTACACTGACAGAAGTTACCAATCTGGAAATCATTCGTGAAGGCTGCATCAGCATCCTGACCAATGACCACTATATGCATGTGTATGAACAGCTGGCCTCATACCTGCCGGAAGCACAGCGCAAACCGATCAAGATTGGCCGCAACAAACAGCCAGCGGCTGACAAAGCGGCGCCTCAGGCTGCCAAGGATCGTTCATGAACAGTCGGCGGCGTGAACTCACGGATGAATCCGGCACTCCAGGCTGGCTGATGACCTATGCCGATCTGATGACATTGCTGCTGGTATTTTTCGTGCTGCTTTTTTCCATGTCCAATTTGGAGAAAGAGCGTTTTGTCGAAGCCATGCGTTCATTCCAGACCGCTTTTCAGCGCGCGGTTTCCGGTGCTCCCAACAACCTGATACCACTGGAACACAATGCGCCCGGCAATCCTTCCGAGGAGATCAATGAGGCTATTGTGGAATCCCCAAGCAAGGCGAACAGCAAAGATGAGGGCGAAGAGTCTGCAGAAGATCGCCGCGCACGGGCCTTAAAACTGGATTGGGAGCGGCTGAACCGCGACCTGGATGATGCGTTTGAGCAGATGCAAATGCAGGATGCGATTGAAATTGGCACTCCCAAGGATGGCAAGCTCAGTCTCAGAGTAAAAGGCGGCCTGCTGTTCAACTCCGGCTCGGCCACATTCAACTATGCCATGCTGCCAATGCTGGATGCCCTGCTGGACACACTGGCGCAGAACCCCGACTACAAGCTGGAAATCCAGGGGCACACCGATGACATCCCCATCAGCACACCTCAGTTCCCGTCCAACTGGGAACTGTCAGCCGTTCGCGCCACAACAGTGCTACGCTACATGGTAGATGCCGGCATCAACCCCAAGCGACTGACAGCAACAGGGTATGGATCCTCTTTGCCGCTTGTACCCAATACATCGACCGAAAACCGCGCCATCAACCGCCGCATCGAATTTGTGCTGGAAAAACGGGCTTTAGACTGATGAAACCCAAGATCCATATTCCGGATATTGCCGACAGTGGCCGACGGGCCTATCGACTGCAGATTGATGCTGATGCTCCCTTACGAGCACAGGTCAACGGAGAGTCTGTTAAAGTCGAAAATCTGTCTGCCACCGGTATCGCCTTTACGACAGAGTCGCTTCTGACGCTGCAGTACTACCCTTCCCGCATCAAGTTCAGGGTCGGCAAGCAGGTTCACCGAATCGACTGCACTCTACGCCTGATCCGCAAGAGTGGTGTCATCTGGTGCGCTGACTTTTCCGGGCTGTCCCCCCGAGACCAGCGCCTGTTGTCAGAGTTCATTACCTGGTACCAGGCTGAACAGATCCGTAAGCAGAATAAAAAAGTGTAACAAAGACTTGACCTTAGCGCCCCAGATCCGTAATATACGCTTCATCAAGTTGATGCGGGGTGGAGCAGTCTGGTAGCTCGTCGGGCTCATAACCCGAAGGTCGTTGGTTCAAATCCAGCCCCCGCTACCAAATTCAGGGAAAGCCGATTTCGAAAGAAGTCGGCTTTTTCGTTTGTGCGATACAAACATTCGAGCGCCGCGCACACTGGACCATCCCGCCATTATTTCTGATCAAGCAAACCAACAAACTCATCGATTGGCATTGGGCGATAATACAGAAACCCTTGCCCCAGCCGGCAACCGATCTGCTGCAGCAATTCCGCCTGTTCAGTCGTTTCTATCCCCTCCGCCACGACCGAGAAATCCAGCTCATGCAAAAGCTGCATGACTCCACGCAACAGCGTTGTTGCCCGGGCATCCTGAGAAATATCCGCCACAAAACTGCGATCGATCTTGACCACATCCAGCGGGAGTCGGCGCAGATAGGTCAGACTGGAATAGCCCGTGCCAAAATCATCCAGCGCGAGATGGAAACCGGCAGACCGAAGCGTTGTCAGTTGATCCAGCACACTGTCAGACAGATTGATGAATGCGGTCTCGGTAATTTCAAGCTCAATCATCGAGGCACTCAAGCCATATTCATGGATGACCGCCTGACACCATTCCACCAGATCAGGCTCCTGCAGCTGGCGGGCAGATAAGTTAATACTCAGCGCCGGCAACACAAACCCTTGCTGCTGCCAATGGCTGAGCAGCTTGCAAGTATGCTCAAATACCCAACGGTCCAGATGAACGATCAGGCGACTTTCTTCCGCCAAAGGAATGAACTCCGCCGGAGAGATCATCCCTTTCTCGGGATGCTGCCAACGCAGCAGCACCTCGGCACCCGCCAGCTGACGACTGCCAAGGTGCACCTTAGGCTGCAGATAAAGCTCCAGGCCCATGGAAGCACCTGACTTCACGGCCAAGCGCAACTGCTGCTCCAGCATCAGTCGCTGTCGCATCTCACAGCTCAACGCTTCGTCATAAAAATGATAGCTGTCACGCCCCTGCTGTTTGGCCGCCAGCATTGCGGTTTGTGCATTGGATAACAGAACGTCGCTCTCAGTGGCATCCTTGGGGCTGAGCGCGATACCAATCGCGGGACTCATTCGAATCGCTTCACCATTGAGAAAAACAGGCTCCTGAAGCTGCCGGATGCAGTCGCTGGCATAACGTGCCACGTCGGCTGGATCGGTGATATCGACCATGAGTGCAACCAGCTCGTCGCCAACAAGACGGTACAAGTGCAAGTCCCGTCCCAGGCGTTTGTTAAGGCGCTCTGCCTGACACTTGATCAGCTCATCTCCTCCTTTCATCCCGAAACGGTCATTGATTGGAGAAAGCTGGCCAATATCGATACATAAAAGAGCCAGGTGAGCACCCGATCTCTGTTGGTCGCGCTTGAGCTGATGTTTGAGCGCCTGATTCAGCTTGTGCCGATTACCCAAGCCGGTCAGCGGGTCACTGAAGGCAAGCAACTCAATTTCGGCTTCCTTCGCACGCATCTCGGTCAGGTCATGAAAGATCGACACGAAATGACTGATACAGCCCCGGTCATCACGCAACGCACTGATCGACATCCATTGCAGATAGAGCTCTCCGGACTTGCGACGGTTCCAGACTTCACCTTGCCAGCGACCGGACTCCTGCAACGACGCATTCATCAGGTCGTAGAAAGACTGCTGATGATGATTGGAGCGCAGAAACTTGGGTGTTTTGCCGACCACATCGTCAGACTGGTAACCGGTGATCTGGGTGAACGCTGCATTGACACGCTGAATCCGTGCGGCCGAATCGGTGACCATGATGCCTTCAATGGTGCTGTCCAGAATACGCTCCGCCATGGCTTGCTGTGTCTGCAACGCCTGACGCAGCCGCAAGTCATGACCGATCGCCGTGAACCCGCTAACCTCACCAGTCTCATCCAGGTAGGGCAGCAACTTCATCAATATGGGAACGGTCTCTCCATCCAGCGCATGCAGCGTCAGCTGACCGCTCCACTGCCCCTGGTCTACAACTTGCGGAAATATATCTTCGGCCAACCGCTGCCAGGTAGCGGAATCGTGGAACTGGGGAACATAAAGAGGCTCTGCATGCAGATCATGATTCACTGCAATACCAAGAAGGGTTCGGCCCGAATGATTAATATATTCTATTCCGAATTCTCGATTGACGCTGGCGACAAAATCCCCGGTAAGATCAAGAATATGCTGCTGTCGATCCATCGTATTCCCCACCGCACTCTGTCCGATCAGGTGTAGATTCATCATGGCTGTGACGACAGCCAATCTCACAGTGATTTGCCATCATACTAGCACGATCAATATTTAACCACTCAACACGTGCGGTTTTAGCGACAGATCTCAACCCGGCACCCGCAAGTACTTCTGCAGCTCTGACCAGTATTCATACTTCTGCTCAAGTGACAGGGAGGCATGGGCAGGGCTGGTCGATGGCATGAGTTTGAATTGCAGCGGCGGTGGAGACTTGAAGTGGCGCTTGTAGAGCTGCTCGGCGGCGCCACCATTGAAAGCGATCAACTGTAGATCAGGCATCTGCCCTGCCAGCCACTCGATATCATTGGGTTCCACCGACTGCTGTCGAATATTGGCATCCAGGCTGCCCTGCCGCTCACAGAGCTGCGCCACATCCCAGAGCGCCACACCAGCCACCTTAAGAAACTCCAGTCTCGCACAATATGAGAGTCCAGACTCAAAGCCACACAGACGCGCCATGATCGGCCAGAAGGCATTACGCGGGTGAGCGTAGTATGACTGCGCTTTCAAGGATGCCAGGCCCGGGCTTGACCCCAGCACCAGTACACGACATTTAGGATGCCAGACCGGCTCAAAGCTTTGCGACAGATTCATCTGCACCTCTTTTGACCGCAGTTGCGCCCTCTTATGCAGCAAAACGCACCATTATGGCGCACCCGCTCACCCCTTAGAGATTAACATCATTGTCACAAATCTCCATATAACCAATTGAATAAAAAGATAATTAACAAACATGGCACGCCTCTAGCTAATACCAATGCAACAAACTGCACTTGCTGTTTGCTGAGCATTAGAAACTGAAAGGGGATGATGATGAAAAAATTCACTAAAAGCCTGATCGCTGCCGGCCTGCTGACTGCTTCCGCTGCTGCCAGTGCAGAGCTCTCTGTTAACGTCGGCGCCATGAGCGATTACTGGTTCCGCGGTATCGATCAGACTGCCAACAACGCCAGCCTGATGGCCGGTGCCGACTATGATTTCGGCAACGGTTTCTACGTTGGCACCTGGGGCGCTCAGCTGGATGATGCCGAGATCGAATATGATCTCTACGGTGGCTACGCTGGCGAGTATGAAGACTTCACCTACGACGTAGGCTACGCAGGCTACTTCTACACCATTAATGACGCATCCGACTACCACGAACTTATCCTCAGTGCAGGCTACAAGTTCCTGAGTGCCGACTTCGTTCTGGGCCGCGAGAATGTTGACGGCAGCGGCGACGATGCCGATTACACCTTCTTCAGCCTGACAGGTGACTATGAAGGCGCCTACCTGACCTATGGCGTATTCGGCCAGGATTACGACGGTGATTACATTGAAGCCGGCTACGGCACCACTTATCAGGGCCTGGATATGAGCCTGGCATTCATCAAGCAGCTGGATGCTGAACTTGACGGTGACGGCGAGAAGGATTCCGAATTCGTATTCACCATCAGCAAGACCTTCGACCTTTAAGTCGATCAAGCCTCTGCCATCATGGACGAGGGCAGAGGGCGGTTCTCTCAACATACGTCTTTATCATTGAGGCCCTTCAGGGCCTCTTTTTTTTGGCTGATGTGCGGCGACCCAAGGTTCACCCGGATAGCGGGCTAGGCTATCATCGCCCCATTTGCATAACAGGGGTCTCCATGGCGACATTCGCGATCGGTGATATTCAGGGCTGCTACGCGGAACTCATGCAACTGCTGGATCAGATCGGTTTCGGTCATGACGACCGGATCTGGCTAACCGGCGATCTGGTCAATCGAGGTCCGGGATCACTGGAAACACTGCGTTTCGTCAAGGAGCTGGGAGCGCGTGCCATTACCGTACTCGGCAACCATGATCTGCACCTGCTCGCGCTTTATCATGGCAGCGGCCGCAAGCCGGACCCAACGCTGGTGCCTGTATTCGACGCTCACGACTGCGACGAGTTGATGCATTGGCTGCAGTCCCGTCCGCTCCTGCATGACGACAAGAGCCTTGGGTATGTGATGACGCATGCCGGCATCCCCCATATCTGGTCACTGAAGCAGGCCCGACAGTACGCTCACGAGCTGGAGCAGGCCCTGCAGCATGCTGATGCGGCCGACTTCTTCCAGCAGATGTACGGCAACCAGCCGGATCGCTGGCGTGACAGCCTGACCGGTATGGACCGCCTGCGTGCCATTACCAACTACTTTACTCGCATGCGTTTTATCAAGGCCGACGGCACTCTGGAATTCAAAGCCAATGGCGGTCTGGAAACGGCCCCCAGGGGCTTTGCTCCCTGGTTCGAGCACACCCGTACCAAGCCGATGAAACGTCACCAGCTGTTCGGCCACTGGGCCGCACTTGGCTTCAAACGATTGCCCGGCATTACTGCGCTGGATAGCGGCTGTGTTTGGGGAAATGCCCTGACAGCCGTTAGACTGGAAGACGGCAGCTGGTTCAGCCAGCCCTGCCCTGGCAACCGCAAACCCGGAGAATGAGTTTTGACCGATTACCGCTGCATCAACACCGAACAGGCCTGTGAACTGATCGATCAGGGCGCCCAGATTGTCGATATTCGTGACGAGGGCAGCTTTGCCGAGCTTCACATCAGCAACGCCTATAACCTCAACAACCATAATCTGCCTGAGTACATTGGCCAGGCCGATTTCGACAGGCCGCTGATTGTATGCTGCTACCATGGCATCAGCAGCCAGTCGGCTGCGTCCTATCTGGCCCACCAGGGGTTTGAAGAGGTCTACAGCCTGGATGGTGGCTTCGAAGCCTGGCGCGCCCAGTGCCCGGATCGTTGCGAGCGCTGATGGAGATCTACCTGGTCGGCGGCGCCGTTCGTGACGAACTGCTTGGACTTGAGGTCAAGGATCGTGACTGGGTGGTCGTTGGCGCCACTCCCGATGAAATGCTGGCACGCGGTTTCAAGCCTGTCGGCCAGGATTTCCCGGTTTTCCTGCATCCGGACAGCGGGGAGGAGTACGCTCTTGCCCGCACCGAGCGCAAAAGCGGCAAGGGCTATACGGGCTTTACCTTTCATGCCAGCCCCGAGGTCAGCCTCGAAGATGACCTGGTTCGCCGCGACCTGACCATCAATGCCATCGCGCGCAGCGAAAACGGCGAGCTGCACGATCCCTGGGGTGGCCGCCGAGATCTGGAACAGCGCCTGCTGCGCCACGTGTCCCCAGCGTTCGTTGAGGACCCCTTGCGAGTGCTGCGCGTGGCACGTTTCTATGCCCGCTTCGCCCATTTGGGCTTTACCGTCGCGGACGAAACCCTTGCGTTGATGCGCGAGCTCAGTCAGGGTGACGAACTGGATCACCTGACACCCGAGCGAGTCTGGCAGGAATGCCAGCGCGCACTGGCGACACAATCCCCGGCACATTTTTTCAGACTGCTTCAGGAAGTGGGCGCACTGTCCAGACTGCTCCCCCACAGCCGTACCCTTGATTGTGACCGTCTGCTGCAGCTCAGCACACAGTTACCGGGCGCATTACCTCAGCCCGCCGAACGCGTATTCGCTTTACTGACCTGGACTCTGACCGAGCAGCTGGAGCAGAACGAGGCGCAAGCGGACATCACCGAACTGTGCCTGCAGCTGCGTATACCCAACCGTTTCCGGGATCTGGCGCTTAAAGTCCGTCAGTATGCGGAGGCACTGAGTCAGTTTGATCGTCTGGATGGAGAGCAGCGCCTGCAGCTGCTCAAAGGACTCGATCTGTTACGCCGACCCGAGCTGCTGGATGACCTGGTATCCATTACCCGAGCGATCTTCCCGTCACTGCCGAATGGACGCCCGTCCGCATTGCAACGGTTGCTCAAGGCCATCAAGGTGATCGACAGCCGCGCACTCATGGCTGAAGGTTACAAGGGCAAGGCCCTGGGAGAAGCGTTGGCGCTGCGTCAGCAACAGCTGTGCTCGGAATACCACGAAGGGGATAACCGATGAGCCATCCTCGTGCATTGATCACGGGCGCCGCACGTCGTATCGGTGCCCAGATTGCTCGCCAGCTGCACACAGCCGGCTATGACCTGATCCTGCACTACCGCCAATCTGCAGATGACGCTACCCAGCTGTGCGATGAACTCAATAAGCTCAGGGATAACAGTTGTACCTGCATACAGGCCGATCTTGAACAGATGGGACAGGTGGAGCAACTGGCGCAGAAGGTCAAAGCATCAGGCTCGCTTGAGCTGCTGGTGAACAACGCATCCAGCTTCTATCCGACCCCGGTAGGCGATGTCAGCCAAAAGGACTGGGATGCACTGATCAACAGCAACCTGCGTGCACCCTTCTTTTTGACTCAGGCATTGTATCCCCTGCTCAAAAGCACCGGCGGTTGCGTGATCAATCTGATTGATGTGCATGCGGAACGAGGGCTTGCGGGTTATCCCGTCTATTCAATAGCCAAGGCTGGCCTGAAGATGATGACGCTGAGCCTCGCGCGAGAGCTGGCGCCTGAAGTGCGTGTCAACGGTATTGCTCCAGGCCCGATTCTTTGGCCAGAAGCCGAAGCCGCCTTGAGTAAGGAGGCACGTCAGGCGGTTGTGGATAAAACCGTACTGGCGCGGACCGGCCGCCCGCAGGATATCGCTGACGCTGTACTGTATCTTGCTAATGCAGGTTATGTGACCGGCCAGGTACTGGCGGTGGATGGCGGGCGCTCACTCTACAGCTGAGTCCGCCCGAGAAATTCGCTGCCCCTGCCAGTCGAAATCGATAGGCCAGAGTTTTTGCTGGCGATCATACTGCTGCCATAGCTCCGCGTAAGACTGTTCCAGTACCGGATGACGCCCATTGGGAGCCACTTCGGCCAATGGCCGCAGCACGAAAGCATTTTGCAGGATCTCGTCGCGTGGCAACTGCACCCCTGCCTCAGGCTGTTTCAGATCGCCATAGGTCAGGATGTCGATATCCAGCGTACGACCGCTGAAACGGGGGCCACTGCGATCACGGCCGTTGTCATCTTCAATTCCCTTCAGACAGGCCGACAGCGTGGCCACATCCAGTTCGGTTTCCATACCGACAACCAGATTGTAGAAATTGTCTCCGTCGAACCCTACCGCTTCGCTTTCGTAAACCGACGAAATCAGCAACTCGCCAAAGCGATCAGCCAATGCATCGAGCGCGGCGCAAATATAGCGCTCACGCTCACAATTGCTGCCCAGACTCAGATAAACCTGCGCCATCAGTCCCGGGTCCCTCGTTCAATGATCACGCCGACATCACGGGCACCGCGCACAGCCCCGGGCTTGCTCAGGCGCAGGCGCAACCAGGGCACCTTGAATTCGTTCTGTACGATCTGCGCAATCTCTTCGGCCATGGTTTCCACCAGCAGAAACTCGCTCTCGCTGATAAACGCGATCAGGCGCTTGGCCACGGTCTTGTAATTCAGGGTGTTCTCAATATCTTCCGTCGCCGCCGCGGCACGAATATCGGTTCCCATTTCCAGATCCAGGCTGACGGTCTGGCGCACTTCCCGTTCCCAATCGTAGATGCCGATCACGGTCTCGACCTGCAGCTCACGTATATAAACGATATCCATCCTGTCTCCTGTTTCTGCGATTACGCCCAGGTTGATTGAGGCCTGGTGCGCGCTTGTATATGCTTGTTGTAGGTGCCTGTCAATTTATCACGCCACTTACGGGCAGTGCATCGTCACGACTGGCGTTTGTAGCGGACTCTTGCATGCCCGATTACCTGCTGCTGTTCTGTGCATATCTGATGGGCTCCATTCCCAGCGCCGTACTGATCTGTCGCGCAATGGGACTTGATGACCCCCGCAGCAAGGGTTCTGGTAACCCGGGTGCCACTAATGTGCTGCGCACCGGAGGCCCTCAGGCCGCCGGGCTGACCTTGCTGGCAGACCTTGGCAAGGGTGCTGCCGCCGTGCTGCTGGCAATTAATACTGGCGCGTCAGCCCTGCTACAGGGCTGGGTAATGCTTGCGGCCGTTTGCGGCCACCTGTTCCCCTTCTTCAGCCTAAGGGGCGGCAAGGGCGTAGCCACAACGCTGGGATGCTCCCTGCTGCTGTCCTGGCCATTGGCGCTCTGCCAGCTCCTGCTCTGGGGACTGATTTTTCTGTTCGGCCGCATCTCGTCGCTGGCTTCAATCGCAACCGCTGCGGTCACCCCACTGTTCTGCTACCTGCTGACACCCGCACTGCTCTGGCCGTTTACCATCACGTCGCTGCTGTTGATCCTCAGACACAGCAGCAACATTCGCAAGCTGATCAGCGGCCGCGAACACCGTTTCTGATCAGATCGCGTCCAGCGTATCCAAAGGCCAACGGGGCCTTGCCAGAATGGTCAGATCAGCCTGTTCACCCGCCAGCAGACGCTGACAGCCGGCATAGGCGATCATTGCGCCATTGTCGGTACAGAACTCAGGCCGCGCATAAAACAGCCCCGCACGCTCCTTCTTCACCACCTCGGCCAGACGCTCACGCAGGCGCTGGTTGGCACTGACACCACCGGCAATCACCAGCTGTTTCATGCCGGTCTGCTGCAGCGCCCGGCGGCACTTGATCGCCAGCGTATCGACCACGGCATCCTCAAAGGCACAGGCAATATCAGCCATCGTCTGGGGGTCAATATTGCCTTCGGCATCGCGCGCATCATTGGCGGTATTGAGGGTAAAGGTTTTCAGGCCGGAAAAGCTGAAATCAAGACCCGGACGGTCGGTCATCGGCCGCGGGAAACGATAACGGTCACGGTTACCCTGCTGAGCCAATTTGGCAATCAACGGGCCGCCCGGATAGTCCAGCCCCAGCATCTTGGCCGCCTTATCAAACGCTTCGCCGGCCGCATCATCCAGCGACTCGCCCAGCAATTCGTAATGGCCGATACCGTCAACCCGTACCAATTGGGTATGCCCACCGGACACCAACAACGCGACAAACGGAAAGGATGGCGGATTTTCTTCCAGCATCGGCGCCAGCAAATGCCCTTCCATATGGTGCACCCCGACGGCCGGCACACCCAACCCCAGCGCCAGTGCACGCCCGGTTGAAGCGCCTACCATCAGAGCGCCAATCAAGCCGGGACCGGCGGTATAGGCAACGGCATCAACATCCGAGAGCTGCAGGTCAGCCTTCGCCATGACTTCGCGAATAAGAGGAAGCAGCTTGCGGACGTGGTCACGCGACGCCAGCTCCGGCACCACACCACCGTATTCGGCGTGCATCTTGACCTGGCTGTAGAGCGCGTCAGAGAGCAAGCCTCGCTCACTGTCATACAGCGCCACACCGGTTTCGTCACAGGATGTTTCTATGCCCAGCACTCGCATATCGGCCCCTCGGTACAAGCGATTCAAACAGGGCACTATTATCCTTCAGTTGGCGGCAAAATTCACGAGGTTCTGTCTTTACACGCTGCTGCCGCCTGACTAAAATATGCGACCTTCTTTCTGTATCTGCGCCTTTGCATATACTGAAAAGGAGGTCTTAACATCAACAACCAACCGGGAGAATCTAATGCCTCAGGTTAAAGTTAAAGATAACGAGCCGTTCGACGTTGCTCTGCGTCGTTTCAAGCGTTCTTGCGAAAAAGCCGGCATCCTGGCTGAAGTGCGTCGTCGCGAATGCTACGAAAAGCCCACTTCTGTTCGTAAGCGTAAAGCCGCTGCTGCCGTTAAGCGTCACGCTAAAAAAGTTCAGCGCGAAAACGCTCGCCGCGTACGTCTGTACTGATCTGATTACTCTGTAACCTGACCCACAGCACTCTCGAAGGAGCATCCTATGTCTGATCTGAAAGCTAGCATTACAGAACAGATGAAAGATGCCATGCGCGCCAAAGACAAAGCTCGTCTTGGCACCATTCGCCTTATGTTGGCGGAAATCAAGCGTATCGAAGTGGACGAACGCATCGAACTCGATGACGATCGCATCCTGATCGTGCTGGACAAGATGGTCAAACAGAGACGAGACTCCATTACCCAGTACGAGGCGGCTGAGCGACCCGAACTGGCAGAGAAGGAGCAGCAGGAGCTGGAGGTGATTAAAACTTTCCTGCCGCAGCCACTCAGCGACGCTGAGATTGCTCAGATCATTGATGACGCCATCGCCGAATCCGGCGCCAGCTCCATGCAGGACATGGGCAAAGTGATGGCAATCGTCAAACCCCAGGTTCAGGGCCGCGCCGATATGGGCAGCATCTCCGGCCTGGTGAAGCAGAAACTCTAAGGGTCCGCATACGCTGACCTGTCCGCGGAGCGAACATGGCAGGTCGAATACCCCAGCACTTCATTGACGACCTTCTGGCCCGCATCAACATCGTTGATGTCGTAGACGGCCGCGTCAAACTCAAGCGCGCAGGCAAGAACTACTCTGGCCTCTGCCCGTTCCACAAGGAAAAGAGCCCCTCATTCTCGGTCAGCCCCGACAAGCAGTTCTATTATTGCTTTGGATGCGGCGCCGGAGGCAATGCGCTCGGCTTCCTGATGGAATACGACCGCCTTAACTTCCCCGAAGCCGTTGAAGAGCTGGCCAAGCTCGCTGGCATGGAAGTCCCCCGCGAAGAAGGCCGCCAGATTGACCATCAACGCGAGCAGCAACTCAAGCGCCAGTTTGAAGTCCTTGAACAGGCCAACACCTTTTTTCAACAACAGCTGCGCCAGTCAACAGACCGCCAACGCGCCGTCAGCTACCTGAAACAGCGCGGCCTGAGCGGCCAGATTGCCGCCGCTTTCGGCATCGGCTACGCCCCGCCTGGCTGGGATAACCTGCTGCGCCACTTCGACCAGGTCGGCAACGCGACCGCCCTGCTTGAACAGTCCGGCATGGTGATCCACAACGAAGACAAACAAAGCCACTACGACCGTTTCCGCGATCGCATCATGTTCCCGATCCGCGATGTACGAGGCCGTGTCATCGGCTTCGGCGGCCGTGTTCTGGGTGACGACAAGCCAAAGTACCTGAACTCACCTGAAACTCCCACATTCCACAAGGGACGTGAACTTTACGGTCTTTACGAAGCCCGCAAGCACAGCAACCATCTGGACCGGCTGCTGATTGTTGAAGGCTATATGGATGTGGTCAGCCTGGCTCAGCACGGCATTCACTGGTCTGTTGCCACTCTGGGGACGGCAACCACGGCGCAACACCTGGAGCGCCTGTTCAAACTGGTCCCCGAGGTAATCTTCTGCTTCGACGGCGATCAGGCCGGTCGCACGGCAGCTCGCCGCGCCCTGAATACCGCCCTGCCCGTCATCAAGGATGGTCAGGAGGCGCGCTTCCTGTTCCTGCCGGATGGCGAAGACCCGGACACACTCGTACGCAAGGAAGGTGAGGCCGCCTTCAGCGAGCGCGTCAGCCAGGCCCTGCCATTGAGCGAATTCTTCTTCAAATCCATGAGCGAAGAGGCTGATCTGACCAGCATGGATGGGCGCGCCCGGTTCAGCAACACAGCCCTGCCCCTGATTAACTCGATGCAACCCAGCCTGCTGAAGCAGATGATGCTGGACCGCATTTGTGACATCACCGGACTCAGCCTTGAACAGCTCAGCAGCGTCATCGACCTGCACCAGGCCACTCACGAGCCTGCCCCCAGCCGCTTTCAGAGCACTGCATCCGCCGAGAGACATTACGATCCTCGCGAATATGCCAGCCATGATCATTACGATGACAGCAACTACGGCTACGACAATTACGCCGAAACCCAGATCCGGCCCGACCATTCCGCCCCTCGAAGCACACCGCGCCCCCGAACTGCGAGCGCCAACAGCCCCGGAAATCAGGGCTCACGAAACCTCGTCAATCAGGCGGTATCCATACTGCTGCATCGCCCCGAGCTGGCTCATAGCGCACCGGCAGCCGACAGTTTTCGTACTCTGCTCGAGCCCAACATTGAGGTCCTGATCAATCTGCTGGACTATCTGCAAAAAGACCCCAGCAGCTCACTGGGGACTCTACTGGTCGACTGGCAAGATGCAGAAGAGCACCGTTCCGACCTGATGCTACTGAACGAGATATCGCATCTGGACCCCATCCTCGGCGACGTGGACGCTGCCAGCCTGCTCGATGATACGCTCAAGCGCCTGCTGGCCCGCCGCCAGGAAGCACAGCTGGATCAACTCTTGAAAAAATCACGCCAATCCCCATTAACAGATGAAGAGAAGCGCGACCTTCAGCAACTGTTACTGAACAGACAACATTAAAAAAACAGGCATGTTTTTTTCAGGCAAACGCCTGATTTCTGGTCTATTCTCTTAACGAAGCGGTCTATACCGGCAGTGCAGCAATCAGCTTCCTGTAGCCGAAAACAGCCCGATCGGGTATAATACTGCGCTTATTTTTCCGCCATCAGTCACATCAGCATTCATTCGTTGCAGGGGTTCTATGTCAGACACATCCCAACAGCAGTCTCGTCTTAAGGAACTGATCGCCCGAGGCAAAGAGCAGGGCTATCTTACCTATGCCGAGGTTAACGATCACCTGCCGGAGGACATCGCCGACCCGGATCAGGTCGAAGACATCATCCGCATGATCAACGACATGGGTATTCGTGTTGCTGAAGAAGCACCGGATGCCGAAGACCTCCTGCTGAGCGGCGGCGACTCAGCCGACGAAGCCGACGACGAAGCCGTAGCCGCACTGGCTGCAGTAGAATCCGATGCCGGTCGCACCACTGATCCGGTCCGCATGTACATGCGTGAAATGGGTACCGTTGAGCTGCTGACGCGAGAAGGTGAAATTGATATCGCCAAGCGGATTGAGGAAGGCATCCGTGAAGTGATGATGGCCCTGTCACGCTTCCCGGGCAGCGTCGATATCGTTCTCGATGCCTACAATCAGGTACTGCAGGAAGAAGGTCGCCTGAGCGACATTTTCAGCGGCTATATCGACCCTGATGCTGACGTACCGGAAGACGAGACTGATGCACCTGTCGACCTGGACGATGATGACCAGGACGACCGCGATGACGACGATGATGACGATGATGACAAGGACAGCGACTCCAGTGACGACAAGGAGCGCGGCCCGGACCCCGAAGAAGCACGCCAGCGTTTCGGCCTGATTCAGGAATGCCTGGACAAGCTCAACGAAACCGTTGCCCGCAATGGCTCAGCGGACGAGATCGAATTCGCAGCCATGGCACTGGCTAACGCTTTTGCGCCAATCAAGCTGTCCCCGCGTTACTACGACCTGCTGGTTGAGCGTGTACGTGACTGTGTCGAGAATATCCGCAAGCAGGAGCGCAGCATCATGCGCATCTGTACGCAGCGCGCCAAGATGCCGCGCCCCGATTTCATCAAGAGCTTCCCCGGCAATGAAGTCAGCCACGCATGGCTGGAAGAACTGGCCAACAGCAACAAGCCTTACGCTGCCGCCATTGGTCGCCACATGTCCGACCTGCAGCGCGCACAGCGCCGCCTGCTGCAAATTGAAGAAAACACGGGTCTGACGCTGGCCGAGATCAAAGAGGTCAACCGTGACCTTTCCATCGGTGAAGCCCGCGCCCGCCGCGCCAAGAAAGAAATGGTCGAGGCCAACCTGCGTCTAGTTATCTCCATTGCCAAGAAATACACCAACCGCGGCCTGCAGTTCCTCGACCTGATTCAGGAAGGCAATATCGGCCTGATGAAAGCGGTCGACAAGTTCGAATACCGTCGCGGATACAAGTTCTCCACGTATGCCACCTGGTGGATTCGTCAGGCGATTACTCGCTCCATCGCTGACCAGGCTCGTACCATCCGTATCCCGGTACACATGATCGAAACGATCAACAAGCTCAACCGCATCTCTCGCCAGATGCTGCAGGAGATGGGCCGCGAAGCCACTCCGGAAGAGCTGGCCGAACGCATGGAAATGCCGGAAGACAAGATTCGCAAGGTACTGAAGATCGCCAAAGAGCCGATCTCCATGGAAACCCCGATCGGTGACGACGAAGACTCCAGCCTGGGTGATTTTATTGAGGACACCACCTTGTCCTCACCGGTAGACACCGCAACCGGCGAAGGCCTGCGTGAAGCCACTCGTGAAATCCTCTCCGGCCTGACCGCGCGTGAGGCCAAGGTCCTGCGCATGCGCTTCGGTATCGACATGAACACCGACCACACCCTCGAGGAAGTGGGCAAGCAGTTCGACGTCACCCGTGAGCGTATTCGTCAGATTGAAGCCAAGGCACTGCGCAAACTGCGCCACCCAAGCCGCTCCGATCACCTGCGCACGTTTATCGACGAATAATCGTTTAATTTCATCATATTGCGCCAATGACAGGACATGCTATCATTGGCGCTCTTTTTTAGGGCCTATAGCTCAGTTGGTTAGAGCAGCGGACTCATAATCCGTTGGTCCCAGGTTCAAGTCCTGGTGGGCCCACCATCCACATCACACACCCATTACTCCTACCTGATGCACTGCACACATGACAGCGTCACTGTCATGCCGGCATGACTCCTACCTGCCTGAAAAACCAACAAAACCTCACCCCTGTACACCCACGGACAGACAGACCCCACCCCCTGCCAGACCCTTTTTTCTGAACATGCGTTTTACCAAAAAAGCCCCTGACGTCTCCATAAGCATACACACAACAAAAGAATGGCTTTTTATGAAGTTACGCTATTGTCATCACTGTTCGGATGGTCTAAAACCTTAACCGAACTGCATTATTTACGTGCTTGAATATGCATCCATTCCTACCCTCGTCCGCGGGCCTGAGCTACCCGGACTTACTGAACAGGGAAGACGCATGAAGATTGGGACAATCGGTTTCCCGGAAGATCAGCTCAAGAAGCTGGAAAAGATTCTGACCCTCTCCAAGAGCAAGACACTGTCTCTGACTGCATTCGAACCGGCGGAACTGCCGGATGTACTGCTGGTATTCGGGGACACCCTTGATGACCATAGTGAAGTCGCAGAATTTCCTGAGTCTTATCAGGAAAGACTGATTCTTGTTAACAAGAAAAAGCCCGACAGCGACCAGCAGGCTCATATCAAGCTGCCATTTATTTCATCGCGTGTGCTGCGCACACTGGAAGCCTATGAGCCGCTGCCTCAAAGCGAACCGGTGGTAGCAGAAGTCATTGCTGCTGAGGCTGTCGAAAGTACGGCTGTGGGCACATCTGCACAAACAGTTGAGCGTCAAGAAACTGACGTTTCTGCAGTACCGGTTGAGACAGGCGCAGCAGAGGCTGCAATCGATACCTCAGTCGATACTCTGGCCGAAGAAGAACCGGAGCTGGCACTCGAGACCATCACGACTGAAGCTGAAGCCGAGAAGGATAATCCGTTCAGCAAGTACGATGCCCAGATCGAAGCCGTGAGACGCCAGCAAGCCGAACTGGCTGAACAGCACAGCGATGACAGCTACTCGGTACTGGTGGTTGATGACAGTCACCCCATGCAACAGATGCTGGCGAAAGAGCTGCAGCACATGGATCAGCCGGTGGAAATCGACTTCGCCGATGACGGCGAAACCGCTCTGGATAAAGCCGAGAAGAACCACTACGACTTCATCTTCCTCGACATCATGATGCCGGGTATCGACGGATTTGAAACCTGCACACGACTGCGCCAGATGCCGGGGCTGAAAAAAACCCCCATTATCATGCTATCGTCGAAAACATCCCCTCTGGACGAAGTGAAGGGGATAATGGCAGGATCATCCACTTACCTGACCAAGCCGATCGATCACGTGGAATTCCAGAAGGTGATCAAGCGTGTTTCACGCTGGGTCAGTGAGTTCAAGAAATAAAGACTGGATCAATTAGAGCGAATACTGGAAATACACACATGGCAGTCAACAAGATTCTGATCGTAGAGGATGATCCGGTACAGCAGCAGCGGCTGCGCGAGATCCTGGTTTCGACAGGTGCGGAGATCATCGTCGGGGCCAATGGCCAGCAAGGTATCAATCTGGCTGAGCAGGAAAAGCCAGATCTGATATTCATGGACATCGTCATGCCGGAGGTGGATGGCTTCTCGGCCTGTCGCCAGATTACCAGCGGCGCCGAAACCAAAGGCATCCCGGTCGTGATCGTATCCAGCAAGCACGAGGATGCCGACCGCGTCTGGGCCCAGCTGCAGGGTGCCAGTGCCATCGTTGCCAAGCCCTACACTGACCAGGAAATCCTGGACCAGGTTAAGGCTTTCAGTTGAGGGGAGCGCTGCTTTGATGGATGAGCTGATCCAGTCCGACAGCCCTGCCTTTTCCCTTAGCCTCCCTCAGGAAGACGGCCCCAGCTTTGACGAGATTCGGCACGGTTTCGAGCTCGCCGGACAGCATTACCTGCTGACAGCTGGCACCTTCTCCGAGCTTGCATCCCGAAGTCCTGTCTGCGGCTTGCCAGACAGCCCGCCCTGGTTTGCGGGCTTCATCAACCATCGTGGCCACACGGTACCGGTCTATGACTTGCCTTATCTGGCAACTCAGGAGCGTACCGATATGAGGGAACCCTATTGGATTTTGCTGCTGGATCAGCAACCCCATACAGCGGGTTTCCTGCTGACGCAAATCCCCTCGGTAGTGACCGACCCTGAGCGGCTCGGCATGGTTGACGCCGAAGCATCTCCCGCCCCCAAGCCTCTTCAGCCCTTCCTGAGCGAGCAGTACCGAGCCCTGGAAACGACCTGGTTCGAGCTTGATCACCGGGAGCTGCTGATAAAACTGAAAAAGACCTTCTATCAACCGGCTGCGTTGTTTGAATAACACCTTTAGCCGTCCATTTTGCTGAAAGGAACTAGACATGCCTCTTTTCTGGGAACTGCAGAACATACGGATGGGGATCAAGTTCGCCATCTCCGGTGTGCTTCTGATCGCAGGCATCATCGCAATTGCCGTGGCCTACTATCAGACCATCGTCATCGATGAGCAGTCGCAGTCTGTCAGCCGACAGACCCGCCAGCTGGCTGAAGACACTTCACGCCTCGACTTCATGCTGGTGGATGTTCAGCAGGCCCTGACCGAGGCACGTCTGTCGCCCAGCGACAAGAACTTGACCGAATTCGCCGTCGCGGCCGAGAACTTTAACAATGGCCTGAAATCGCTGATGCAACGCCTGCGCAGCAACGAGGATCGCCAGAACATCCAGCAGCGACTGGACGCGCTCGGGCTGGCTGACAAGATGAATCGATTGGTTGAAGTTCGCTCTCAGGGCGCTTCGCCCACGATACAGGCAGCGCTGATGCAGCAGACCTTCGGCACACTGCTGTCAGATCTGCGAGAAGTGAACGCCAGCCTGCAGCTGCTTACCGATGTCTATGCGGATCAGGATGGCCAGGCACGAACTGCGGCGATGTCGCAGATGATCAAACTGTTCTTTGCTTCCCTGGTGGTACTGGGTCTTGCTTTGGCAATCGCGCTGGCGATCACCAAGTACGGCGTATTGGACCCGGTACAGCGGATTCAGGATACCGTGGACGCTGTACGTGCCGGTGACACCGAAGCCCGTACACGCCTTGAGACCAAGGACGAGCTCGGCCAGATGGCTACCGTACTGGATACCCTGCTGGATGAAAAAGAGGAAGCGCTGGCCAAGCAGGCTGCCGAGAACAAGAAGCTCAATGCGTCCATCATCGAGCTGATCCAGAGCGTGTTCAAGATCAGTCAGCGTGACCTGACCGTGCGCGTTCCGGTCGCCGAGGACATCACCGGTGCAGTTGCTGACTCCATCAACCAGCTGACCAACTCCATCGAAAACGTATTGCGTGAAGTCAGTGCGGTAACCCAGGAGGTGAACAGCACCTCCATTCAGGTTAAAACCCAGTCTGAAGCCGTGCTGCTACAGGCAACCAAAGAGCAGGAAGAGATCAACGAAACCCTCGAAGGTCTCGACTCCGCCATTCAGGCGATGCAGCTGATTGCCAAGCTGGCAGCCGTCACCAACAGTGCCTCGCAAAAAGCGATCAGCACATCAGAGAACGCCAAGGAGTCGGTGTCTGCCACCATCGACAGCATCAACAAGATTCGCCAGACCATTCACGAGGCAGAGAAGCGAATCAAGCGACTGGGCGAACGTTCCCAGGAGATCGGCGGCATCATCAACCTGATCAACAACATTTCAGAACGTACCCACATCCTGTCCCTGAACGCCAGTATGCACGCAGCCTCTGCCGGTGAAGCCGGCCGTGGTCTGATGGTGGTAGTAGACGAGGTACAGCGTCTTGCGGAGAACTCCCGCGAAGCGACCTCCGAGATTGAAAGTCTGGTCAACAACATCCAGCTCGAGACTGCGGATACCATCCACGTAATCAACACCGTAATCGAGGATGTAGTCGCAGGCACACGTCTGGCAGAGCAGGCCGGTGAGCGTATGGAAGAAACCCGCGCAACCACGCAGTCTCTGGTTGAATCCGTTGTCCGTATCGCGCAGAACGCTACAGGCCAGGCCAAGCTGGCTCAGAACCTGCGTCAGCGTGCAGGCAGTATCAATGAGTTCACCCAGGCGACCAACAGCGAAATGCTGCAGCAGAAGCAGCTGTCTGAACGCCTGGTAGGCGCCGCAGATGAGCTCCAGCGTTCCATCAGCGTATTCAAACTGCAGCATTCGGAGTAAAGCGTGACGACCGACATGGCGCAATGGTCAGAGCCGGAGTCCCAACTTGCTGCAGTTGAAAGGCTGTTGGGAAATACCGCCGGAGTTCAACCAGCACAGCTGACTGAGCAGCTGCCCCCTCTGGCTGACGCCTGTTTCCAGGCCGGCTGGTCCGGCAGCGCCGACCTTCTGGCTCTAATAGCAGAGTTGCTTGAAGCCGAAGAGCCAACATCTGTGCTCTCGGCCGAGCAGCAGCAGCAACTGCTGACGCTCTTATCCCTGATACCTTCGGTCGCGAAAGCTCAACCAGCCGGTGAGCAGCTGTCAGCGACCCTGTCAGCACTCAGTGGCAGTCACTGGCAGTCTCCGCTTGACCCAGAGGATCTGGAAGCGCTACCGGAGCTGTTGCATGAAGACTGGCAACAGATTCAGGTCGAGCAGACCACTCAGGGAGAACAGGAAGACGAGACTGCCCTGCTCCAGATGGAAGCATCAACGGCGGTGGATAGTCCTGATGAAGAGGAAGACTTTCTGTTTGACCTTGGTGACTTGATCATCGACGACGAGTCCCCTGTCGAGTCTGCAGAAGCTGATACCCCGTTTGAAACGCCGCAGGCATTGACTGAATCGCTACAACAGCAGGCAGAAACACTGGCAGACCTGGACAACCCGCTACCAGCCGAGCTGGTGGCGCTTGCAACCGAGCTGATCGAGAGTTGTGACGATCCTGAACTGCCGATTCTGGCTCGCGCCAAGATTCAATTGCTCGCCCTGATCGATACACCGGACCGTGCCAATGCCGAGGCGACCATCGACCTGCTGAGCGATACTGGCTGGCCCGAACCACTCGATGCCGAAGACATCGAAGGTCAACGTGAGCTGTTGAGCGAAGCCTTTGCCGAAGCAGAAGCAGAAGCAGAAGCAGAAGCAGAAGCAGAAGCCATGGTGTCTCCGGAAGAACTGGCTGAACAGCTGACGGCTCAGGCCGAGCCGCTGTCCGAAGCCGACAACCCCTTACCGGCCGACCTTGTCGCTCTGGCCATCGAGCTGATCAGCCACTGCGATACTGTGGATTTGCCAATCATTGAACGAGCTCAGGCGCGCATTCTGGCATTGATCGAGTCGCCAAACCGTGACACAGCGGCAGCTGTTATCAACCTGCTGGGGGATGATGACTGGCCTGAACCCCTGGACGCTGATGATATCGCCGATCAAAGAGCGCTTCTTGACGAGGTCTTCACCGAAGCCGTCACGACCGACCAGGCCGCTAATGACACCGAAGACGAGCCTCAGTCGATTGAAGCCGAGCCCTTGACGCCCTCTATCGAGCCATCTGCCGATTCTGAGCCTGCCTCACCATTGAATGATGCTGACTCCCCCGAGGCGCTGGTGGAATTGCTGAACGAGCTCAACGAGCCGCTGGCCGAATCGGACAACCCACTATTGGCTGATCTGGTCGCCTTGGCAACCGAGCTGATCAGCAGCTGTGACAGCCTCGACCTGCCCGTCATCGAGCGCGCCAAATCCGTATTGATGGCCCTGATCGACAGCCCTGAGCGTGATCATGCCTACGCCGTTATCGACCTGCTCGGAGCCGATGGCTGGCCCGAGCCGCTGGAGGCCGAGGATATTGCTGACCAGCGGGCGCTCCTCGACGGGTTTTACGAACAAGGTTCAGAGGCCGGCGATTCTCAGCGAGCAGTTTCGGATACCCCTGATCTACCTGCGGAATCTGAACAGGTAGCTTCCACGCAGGTACACGCGGATACAGCGTCCATTCTGGATACGGCTGATTCGCCAGAATCGCTGGCTGAGATGCTCACAGGCCTGAGTGAGCCGCTGGCTGACAGCGACACACCTGTGCTGGCGGATCTGGTTGCACTGAGCACTGAACTGATCTGTAGCTGTGATGATCTGGATCTTCCTCTGATCAAGCAGATCAAACCGCTGTTGCACGACCTGATCGAAACCCAGTCACTGGGCAGCGCCGAAGCGGTGTTGCAGTTGCTGGCCTCTCCGGACTGGCCCGAGCCTCTGGATGAGGACGACATCGAGGGCCAGCGAGAGCTGCTGCACGAAGTCTTTGCTCTTCCATCTACGTCCGATTCCGCTCAGGAGTCAGCAGAGCCGGAGACAGCTCCGAACGAAGCCACTGCGGTTGAAAAACCGGCATTCTGTGATATCGACATGGCTTTGCTGGAACAGGCGGGCCCATCGGTCGATCCCGGCATACTGACCATGCTGATCGGCTCTCTGCAGGCGTTGCAGGAGCAATGGGCAAATGCCGGAACCAGCTGTTCCGACGCATTGCTGGAAGCCAGTCAGGATGCACTGACCCCCTTGGCTCGAGCCTGTACCACGATTCAGCTCAACGGCCTGCATCTGCTGTTGACGGGGTTGAGCCGTAACCTCGCCTGGTTCCGCCAACACCCGGAGGAATTCGGGGACGAGCAGTGCCTGCATTTCAACGCCTGTCTACAGGCGATTCATCAGCATCTGGATGCTCTGGCTGACAAGGGGATTCGGGAAGATCTGATCGATGCCATCAGTGATGAGTGCCTGCCGATCCACGCTGACGCTCAGCAGGCGGCCTTTATCTCCGGCCTGTTGGCGCTGGCCAGCATCCAGTCCCCGGATGACATCGAATGTGAAACCGCCACACCGGAAGATGTCAGCCTGGCCGTCAGCGACGATATCGATCCTCAATTGATGGAGATGCTGTACGACGAGCTGCCGGTGCTGGTCGAGGAATTCCAGCAGCAACTGCAGGCGGTTCTGGTCGATCATGAAGCTGACGCTCTGCTCAGCGCTCAGCGTGCCGCGCATACCATCAAGGGTTTGGCCAACATGGCCGGCATCAAAGGCCTGGCCAATCTGACCCACCACCTTGAGGATATTCTCGAGGTCTTGACCAATGCCAAGATGTTCCCCGGCAGCCGCCTGACCCACGATTTGACCGAGGCGTCTGACTGCCTGGCTCAAATGAGCGAGAGCATCACCGAGTCATCCGATGCACCGGACAACGCCCAGCATGAACTCCAGCAGATGATGACCTGGTTCTATCGTCTGCAGACCGAGGGCGTCGAATGCGCATCCGAAGCACTGACCGAAGCCGACAAGGCTGCTCAACCAGCCCCTGCGAAAACCAAATCCGCTCCCAAACCGGCACCCTCTGCCGGCCATGAAGGCGAGAAGGAACATGCTCACCTGCGTATCCCGGTGAGCATCCTCGACAACCTGTTCCGTATCGCGGGTGAATCCAGCACGCTGAATGCGCAGTTTGAAGACACCCTGACACAGCTGCGCCGACTCAGTCGCTCCAACCGAGAACGTCAGCGTGCACTGCAGAAGGTGATGTTTGATCTTGAGCAACAGCTGCAGGACCACTTCACACTGAACAATCATCTCCATGAGGGTGACAGTAATTTCGACCCCCTGGAGATGGACCGCTACAACACCATGCACACCACACTGTCACAGTTGCAGGAAGCGGTGGCGGACGTGCGTGAAGTGGATCATGAAGCGGATCACCAGCTGCGCCAGCTGGCAGAACTTCACGTGCGCCAGAGCAACCTGCAAAAAGAGTCTCTGGATAACGTATTGCATACCCGACTGGTTGCCGTCAAAACAATCAGTTCTCGTATGCAACGCATCATGCGCCAGGCCTGCAGCGCTGCCGGTAAGGAAGCTCGGCTGGTGATCGAGGGCGAGGATGTGATGATGGACAGCCAGATCCTCAACCAGCTGGCCGACCCCCTGATGCACATCATCCGAAACGCGGTCGACCATGGTTTGGAAACGCCCCACTTGCGTTTCGAAGCCGGCAAGGACGAAACCGGAACACTGACCATTCGTTTCAGTCAGCAGAACGGCAAGGTTCATGTCAGCTGCGAAGACGATGGTGCCGGCATCAACCTTGCGCGCGTGCGCGATATCGCCGAGCGCAAGGGGTTGATCAGCCCCGATACCGAACTCAGTGATCGAGACATCCAGCGTCTGATTCTGGTACCGGGCTTCTCGACCCGAGACGAGATCAGTCAGCTATCCGGTCGCGGCATCGGCATGGATGTCGTGTATCAGCAGGTCACCCGAATGCAGGGGTCGTTGAACATCGACTCCACGCAGGGCCAGGGTAGTCGTTTCGAACTCTCAATGCCGGCATCGTCACTGCTGGTGCACACACTGCTGGTACGTTCCGATAGCCGGCGAGTGTTTGCGCTTTCGAGTCACACAGTCGAACAGAGCATGCTGTCGCTGGATGGTGAGTTGCAACAGACCGATAACGGCCTGACTTTCAGTACCGAAGAAGGTATCTATCCCGCCTACACGCTTGAAAGCCTGATCGGCGAACCGTCCAAGGACTACCACAACACCCGTATCCACCCGGTACTGATGGTCACCCTTGACCATGGTCGCAAGGCGGCAGTGCTGGTACGAGAGGTACTGGCGCACCGAGAGCTGGTCTTCAAGTCTCTGGGCGAACACCTGCCGGATATTGCCGGTGTTCCGGGGGTTACCATCCTCGCCAACGGTGATGTCGCGCCGATCATCGACCTCCAGGCACGCATCCTTGACCGCGACTCCATTCTGGGTCCGACCCACGAATCGTCGGATGCGACTTTCGAACTGCGCTTGCCTCATGTGCTGGTCGTTGACGACTCCCTGAGTGCTCGCAAGACACTGGCAACATTGCTCAGCGACAGTGGCTATCAGGTATCCACCGCCATCGACGGTCTGGATGCACTGGACAAGGTCCGTTCCGATCCACCCGAGCTGATCCTGACGGACCTGGAGATGCCTCGCATGACCGGTATGGAGCTGTCGGCGATCATCAGCAACAGTGACAAGTTCAGTAATATCCCGGTCGTGATGATCACTTCAAGGTCGACCCACAAGCACCGCGGCGAAGCCGAGGCCGCTGGTGTTTCGGCTTACCTGACCAAACCCTGGACCGAAGCCAAGATACTGGACACCGTTCAGTCTCTGCTGTTCTGAATCCAGCCACTTCAGACCTCCGTACCTGAGTTCGACAAGGGTACGGAGGTCGTGTCCTGTCCGTCTTGTCAACGGTAGACGCCTGCTGTGCCAAACGGTATAAAAGGGCATTCCCTTGAGACAATATCATTCGTTTCTAATACATGTTCACTAAGACCGACCGGAGCCCGACCCGCTGATGAGCTTATTCTGGATCCCGCTACTGCCACTCCTTGGCACCCTGGTTCCCCTGCTCAGTGAACGTTTCGGGCGTAGCGCCTGCGCCCTGTTCACGGCAATACTCCCTGCCATTGCACTGGCCATAGTGCTTAACCTGTCGTTGGAGGTGTTGCAGGGGAACACGCTGTTGCAGAGCTTCAGCTGGATCCCTGCCATGGGACTGGACCTGTCCTTCCGGCTTGATGGTCTGGCGTTACTCTTCTGTATTCTGATCCTTGGCATCGGTCTGCTGGTCATCCTCTATGCCCGCTACTACCTGTCACAACAGGACTCGATGTCACGATTTTACGCCTACCTGATCCTGTTCATGACGGCGATGGTGGGCATCGTTACGTCCAATAACATGATTCAGTTGTGGCTGTTCTGGGAACTGACCAGCATCAGCTCCTTCCTGCTGATCAGTTTCTGGAATCACAAGAGTGACGCCCGCAAGGGTGCCCGCATGGCCCTGACCGTCACCGGTGCCGGTGGCCTTGCGCTGCTGGCTGGCCTGCTTTTGATTGCCCAGATCGTCGGCAGTTACGACCTCGATGTGGTACTGGCCAGCGGCGATACCCTGAGAGAGCATGCCGCCTACCCAATCGCGCTGGTGCTGGTGCTGCTGGGTGCCTTTACCAAATCGGCCCAGTTCCCGTTCCATTTCTGGCTGCCCCACGCAATGGCCGCGCCGACCCCGGTGAGTGCTTACCTGCACTCGGCTACCATGGTCAAAGCCGGCATATTCCTCATGGCACGCTTTTACCCGGTACTTTCCGGTACCGAACTCTGGTTCCTGATTGTAAGCCTGACCGGCCTTGCCACTCTGCTGCTGGGCGCGTACATCGCGCTGTTCAAGCACGACCTCAAGGGCCTGCTGGCCTACTCAACCGTCAGCCATCTGGGTCTGATCACCCTGTTGCTGGGCATGGATACACAGCTGGCCGCTGTCGCCGCCGTGTTTCATATCATCAACCATGCCACATTCAAGGCCTCCCTGTTCATGGCCGCCGGCATCATCGACCATGAGTCCGGCTCTCGCGACATGCGCAAGCTGAACGGCCTGTGGAAATACATGCCATATACCGCCACGCTGGCCATGGTCGCGGCGGCATCCATGGCAGGTGTGCCTCTGCTCAACGGCTTCCTGTCGAAAGAAATGTTCTTCGCCGAAACCCTGCACCAGGTCGCCTTGGGCTCCCTCTCCTGGATGGTACCGGTGCTGGCAACGCTGGGCGGCGTATTCTCTGTCGCCTACTCGACCCGTTTCATTCATGATGTTTTCTTCAATGGAGAGCCGATCGACCTGCCCAAGACACCACATGAACCGCCGCGCTACATGCGCATCCCGGTGGAAGTTCTGGTAGCGCTCTGTCTGCTGGTGGGCATTTTCCCGGGATTTATCGTCGGCGATCTGCTGGCCTCAGCCTCGTCTGCCGTATTGGCCGGCAACCTGCCTGAATACAGCCTGTCCATCTGGCACGGCTTTAACCTGCCACTGGTGATGAGCCTGATCGCCATGTTGGGTGGCCTGGTCATCTATTACAACCGACGCCACCTGTTTCAATTCCAGGCACAGTTCCCTGAAACCGATGCCAAGCTGGTGTTCGAGCGCTTGATCCAGTCCCTTGTAGCAGGCGCTACTGAGGCCCATAAGGTGTTTGAGAACGGCTCCCTGCAGCGCTACATGGTTCTGTTGCTGCTGTTCGCGCTGGTGCTGACTGCCGGGCCGTTGATGGATCTGAATACCACCGCAGGTCTGCGGCCGCACTTGCCGATCGATGCCGTTGAGATAACGGCAGCCGTTCTGCTGTGCCTCAGCGCGCTGGCCACCATGATCTGGCACCGCAAGCGCATGATTGCCTTGCTGACATTGTCTGTGGTCGGCTTGATCGTATCGATTGCTTTTGCCCGCTTCTCTGCCCCTGATCTGGCTCTGACCCAGCTCTCGGTCGAAGTGGTCACCGTGATCCTGCTGATGCTGGCCTTGTTTTTCCTGCCTCAGAAAACGCCGAAGGAGTCTTCGCCTCGCAGGGTGGTGCGTGATCTGGGAATAGCGGCCATCATCGGCGGGATTATCGGCACCATCAACTATGCACTGATGACACGACCGTTAACCAGTATTTCCGACTTCTTCCTCGCCAACAGCAAAACCGGAGGCGGCGGCACCAACGTGGTCAACGTCATTCTGGTGGACTTCCGTGGCTTCGATACTCTGGGCGAGATTACCGTGCTGGGTATCGCCGCCCTGGGTATTTTCAAGCTGATTGCCCGCATGCGCCTGTTCATGCCGGCAGGTGACGAGAATGGTCGGCCCTGGGCCCGTGATCGTCACCCAGTGATGCTGGCCGTCATTTCACAGAGTCTGTTGCCGCTGGCCCTGCTGGTCTCGGTTTATATTTTCCTGCGTGGTCACAACCTGCCGGGCGGTGGCTTCATCGCCGGTCTGGTGACCTCGGTCGCGCTGGTTCAGCAGTACGTGGCCCACGGTGTGGACTGGATCAAAGAGCGTCTGAAAATCGACTACCAGTGGCTGATTGCCAGCGGTGTTCTGATCGCCGCCCTGACTGGTCTCGGCAGCTGGGTTTTCGAACGCCCGTTCCTGACCTCCTGGTTCGACTACTTCCATCTGCCCTGGATTGGAGAGTTCGAGCTGGCCAGTGCCATGATCTTCGACCTGGGCGTCTACCTGACCGTAGTCGGCGCCACTCTGTTGATTCTTGCCAACCTGGGCAAGCTTACGACCAGCCATCGTCCTACTCAGCCGGAGTCTGAATAATGGAAGCTGTATATGCCGCCTGTGTCGGCCTGCTCACCTTCTCGGGCGTGTTCCTGTGCCTGCGGGGACGCACATTCCCGGTGGTGATGGGACTGACCCTGCTCTCCTATGCCGTCAACCTGTTCCTGTTTTCCAGTGGCCGTCTCAAGCTGGAAGGCGCCGCCATCCTCGGCACGTCTTTCAGCTATACCGACCCGCTGCCTCAGGCGCTGGTACTGACCGCGATCGTGATCGGTTTTGCGATGACCGCATTTATCGTCATTCTGGCGATGCGAGCCCGTGCAGACCTGGGCAACGACCATGTGGATGGTCGCCTGCCGCCGCAGCCTGAAGCGAAGCCGCGCCGCAAGAAGGAGCATGCATGAGCGAACACCTCACCATTCTGCCGATCCTGTTACCTTTGATCGGCGGTCTGCTGTTGTTGCTACCACCTTTGGCAACCACGCTGGAGCGGCAACGCCTGGGCGCACTGGTCGTCGCGGCACTGACCCTGCTCAGCGCCGTGCTGCTGTTGCAACAGAGCCAGACTGAAGGCATCCAGCTGTATGTGCTGGGCAACTGGCAGCCCCCTTATGGCATCGTTCTGGTGGCCGATCGGCTATCAACCCTGCTGGTGATGCTGACCTCTCTGCTGGGTCTGGCATCCCTGCTGTATGCCTGTGCCGGTGACGACCGCACCGGAGCCTATTTCCACCCACTGGTGCTGTTACAGGTCATGGGGATCAACGGTGCTTTCCTGACCGGTGATATTTTCAACCTGTTCGTGTTCTTCGAAGTACTGCTGATTGCCTCCTATGCGCTGTTGATTCACGGCGGCGGCAAGCAGAAGACCCAGGCGGGCTTTCACTACGTAGCGCTGAACCTGCTCGGTTCGAGCCTGTTCCTGTTCGCGCTCGGCATCCTCTACGGCACCCTGGGCACACTCAACATCGCCGACATGTCCACCAAGGTCGCAGCCCTTTCTGAAGGCGAGAAGGTGCTGGCCAAGGCCGGTGGCCTGCTGCTGCTCGCCGTATTCGGCCTCAAGGCTGCGATGTTGCCGCTTCACTTCTGGCTGACCCGTACCTATGCCTCTGCCAGCGCGCCGGTGGCGGCCCTGTTTGCCATTATGACCAAGGTGGGCATCTACAGTATTTACCGTGTCCATACCGTAATCTTCGGTGCCAATGCCGGTGACCTGGCATTCATGGCGCAGCCCTGGATCTGGCCGCTGGCCCTGCTGACTCTGCTGGCGGGCAGCATCGGTGCACTGGCAAGCCCCAACCTGCGCGAACTGACGGCCAACCTGGTGATCGTATCCGTCGGTACGCTGCTGATTTCAGTCGCCCTGATGAATCAGCAAGCCACGGCCGCAGGCCTCTATTACCTGGTCCACAGTACCCTGGTATGTGCAGCCCTGTTCATGATTGCCGATTTGATCAGTCACCAGCGAGGCAAGGCCGGTGATCGCTTCGTGATGTCGCGTAAGGTACGCCAGCCGTTTCTGCTGGGAATCATGTTCTTCGTTGCCGCACTGACAGTTGCCGGTATCCCGCCGTTCTCGGGCTTTGTCGGCAAGGTCATGCTGCTGCAGGCTGCACAGAGCGGGACCGAAATGTTCTGGGCCTGGCCGGGTATACTGCTTAGCAGTCTGATCGCCATCATCGCTCTGTCCCGTGGCGGCACGACCCTTTTCTGGCGTCGCAGCAGCGATAAATCACAGTCCGAACCGGCATCACGCTGGCACATTGCCGCCGTCGCTCTGTTGCTGCTGGGTGCCCCGCTGATGGTGGTTTTGGGCGGCCCGATTACTGATTACACGGCGGCTGCAGCCGAACAGCTGCATCAGGTTCCGGAGTCACTTCATCTGCTGCTGCCGGGAGGTGAGTCATGAAACGCTTTCGCTGGTTGCCGATGCCGGTTCACAGCCTGTTGCTGTTCGTGGTCTGGCTGCTGCTGAACAATAGTGCAGCCCCAGGTCATCTGGTACTGGGGGCCTTTCTGGCGCTGACTATTCCGTTGCTGTGTGCCCCGTTGCAGATACCTCAGCCAGTCGTACGCCGTCCGCTCCTAGCGGTCCGCTATGTCCTGCGGGTACTGGGCGATATTGTGGTCGCCAACGTCGAGGTTGCACTGCTGGTCATGGGCTCCATGCGCAAACTCCAGCCCGCATTTGTCGCCGTGCCTCTGGAACTGACCTCAGAACTGCCGCTGACCATTCTGGCCAGTACCGTCTCGCTGACACCGGGAACCGTCAGCGCCGAGCTGTCTGAAGATCGCCGCTGGCTGTATGTACACGCCCTGCACCTGACCGACGAGCAGGCCCTGATCGAGACCATCAAGTCCCGCTACGAAGCCCCGCTCAAGGAGATCTTTGCATGCTGAACACCGCTATCCTGATCGTCAGCGGCATACTCTGCGTGGCGCTGATCCTCAACCTCTGGCGTTTGCTGCGCGGGCCGGATCTTTCTGACCGTATCCTCGCGCTGGATACCATGTATATCAACAGTATCGCCCTGATCCTGCTCTACGGTATGCATATGGGCACCAATCTCTATTTCGAGTCGGCCCTGCTGATTGCAATGCTCGGCTTCGTCAGTACCGTGGCCCTTTGCAAATACCTGCTGCGTGGCGACATCATTGAATAGGAACTGAGATGAATTTCTGGGTTGAACTGCTGATAACCATTCTACTGCTGATCGGTGGCATCTTCGTGCTGGTCGGTTCCATCGGTCTAATCCGTTTGCCTGACTTTTACACCCGTCTGCATGCACCGACCAAGGCGACAACAGTGGGCATGGGCGGTATTTTGATCGCCTCCATGGTGATGATGACGAACAATCAGGGGTATCTGAGCCTGCATGAGCTGCTGATTACATTGTTTCTGCTGATCACGGCTCCCATCACGGCCCACATGCTGGCCAAAACTGCATTACACCATGAGAACCGCGCCCTTCGACGTACCCGCTCCCAGCATCTGATGGAGTGCGCGCGCGAGCAGCAACCGCCCAAGCCTGCCGATCATGATTGAAAAACTCTCCACCGCGCGTCTGCAGTGGCAGGAATCCATTCCCGAATCAGAACAGTTCGGGGATATCTATTTCAACCGTGAGGGAGGTGTCGCGGAAACCGAGCACGTTTTCCTCAATGCCAACCACCTGGAAGAACGATTTGCTGCCCATCATCACGGCAGTTTTGTCATTGCTGAAACCGGCTTCGGTACCGGGCTCAATTTTCTCTGTGCTCGAGCACTATGGCTGAAGAAGGCCCCGCGTGAGGGTCAGCTGCATTTCATTTCCTGTGAAAAGTATCCACTGACGCGAGAGGATCTGGCACGCGCCCTGTCGGCCTTTCCACAGTTTGCCGAGGGTGCAGCACAGCTGATCGAGAGCTATCCCGAGCCGGTGCCCGGTTTTTTCACCCTGAGACTTGATCAGGGCCGTGTGCTGCTGACCCTGTTACTCGGCGACGCACTGGAGACCTTGCCACAGCTGGATGCTCGTGTGGATGCCTGGTTTCTCGACGGCTTTGCTCCGGCGAAGAATCCTGAGCTCTGGAATGATCAGCTCTTCATGCAGATCGCACGCCTGAGTCGCCCTGGCACTACCTGTGCCACCTTCACCGCCGCCGGTATTGTCCGTCGAGGTCTGCAGGCCGTTGGCTTTGAAATTCGCAAGGTACCGGGCTTCGGTCGCAAGCGGGAGATGATCAGTGGCACCTTCATGGCTGATCCTCTGCCGGGGAGTCCCGACAGCCAACCGATCTGGTTCCAGCGTCCTGTGCCCGATACCCGCAAGCAGCCCGTCGTTGTCATTGGCGCGGGGCTGGCCGGGGCCAGTACCGCTCGCGCTCTGGCAGATCTTGGCTACCGGGTGCACGTACTCGAACGGCAGCCTGAACCAGCTCTGGAAGGCTCTGGCAACCCTCAGGGTGCCCTCTACGCCAAACTGCCTGCCAAACCAACGGCACACAGTCGTTTTCATCTCGCCGGCCTCAGTTACACGGCAGGCCTGATACGCCAGTTACATCACCTGCAGGCGGATATTGGCCAGCTGTGCGGTGTGCTCCAGCTGGCGACCAGTGACAAGGAGTACAGACGCCAGCAGCAGCTGGTGGACACGGGAGCTTATCCCCATTCATTGGTACACATGACCTCAGAGGCGGAAGCCAGTGCGCTGACCGGACAGGACTGTCCCTACCCCGGGCTGTTTTTTCCTGATGCCGGCTGGGTGTCCCCACCGACTTTCTGCCGCCACCTGCTTGATCACCCTTTGATCGAGTGTCATTACAACACTCAGGTGCAGGCCCTGCAGCTAGCCGACAATGGCTGGTTGCTGGACGGAACCTCCTTCTCGGCCAGTCACGTAGTGGTCTGCTGTGCCAATGAAGCACTGAGATTCGAGCAACTGGTCCATCTGCCCCTCAAGCCGATCCGTGGCCAGACCAGCCAGGCCGACCAGCCTGATGATGCCAGACCACTGAAAACCGTCGTGTGTGGAGAAGGATACATCTCGCCTCCACTGAACGGGCGTTACTGCTTCGGCGCATCTTTCAAACTTCGGGATACCGACCTTGAGGTTCGTGAAGAAGAGCATCGACACAACCTTGATATTCTGTGCCGCGCACTGCCTCGGCTCGGCAGCCAGTTGACAGCACAGCCGTTGCAGGGCCGTGTTGCCCTGCGCTGCAGCAGCGCTGATTACCTGCCGCTGGTCGGTCCGGTTCCGGATCTGCCGGCTTTCATCGACACCTATGCCAAACTCCGTGACGATGCTCGCTGGCCATTTGATACACCTCCCCCCCTGCTGCCAGGCCTGTTCGTCAACACGGGGCATGGATCAAAAGGCCTTATCAGCTGTCCAATAAGTGCCCAGTTGGTGGCCGCTCTGATCAGCGGAGCGCCCCTGCCACTGGAAGCTGAGCTGGCGAACATTCTCAACCCGGCTCGCTTTACTATCAAGAATCTGATTCGGCAGACGCTATAATCAGAATAGGCCGGGTTTATCCGGTGCAATAGCGGAGGTAGTACGTTATGGCGCTTGTGATATATGACCAGGGGTATCGTATCCAGACGCCTGTAGATTCCCTGTTCCGTCAACGGGGCGTCGAAGCGATGAGCGCCAGTCAAGCCAATGCAGCCGTTCCCGGCAGTGATGATCCTGTTCGCCAGCAACAGGACCTGGAAAAGCGGATCGAACTATCGCGCGAGCGCTTCGAGGCTCCTCAGCAAAGCAGCAGCGGTTACAAAACCTATCAGAAGAGTGGGGCAACACCGAGCACACCGCAGCGCCCGGTGCTCAAAGCGGCACAAATCATGTCCAGCCCTGTGCTGACAACACCGCTGGAAACCAGCTTGAGGCAGGCCTGGGAACTGATGAGAACCCATGAAGTGTCCCATCTGGTAGTGATTGATGGTGAGCAGCGTGCACTTGGTCTGCTGTCACGGGAGGACGTTATTCGCCATGGGACAGACTCACCCATCAGCATCAGCCAGGCCTACCACAAACAGATGGTCGTCGCCTCACCGGATACTCCCGTCACTAGCCTGGCCGCAAGCTTCGTTCGCTATGCGATTACAGCGGTACCGGTGATCAGCGCTGAAGACAAGCTGCAAGGCATCGTCTGCCGTACTGACCTGATCCGTATTTTGATCAACGAGGAAGGACTGGATCGCTGGGCCTGAACCTCTACCGTGGCGGCAGCTCACGCCCAGATGCCCGTGTAGCGGTATCGGTTAACGAATCATTAACAGAGCCACTTCCTCGGAAAAAGCGGGCAATCGCCGCAAACACCCGCTTGATCGCCCGCCAGAGTTTGGGCAGCAGCCAGACCAACAGCAGGATAAACAGAACCAGTCCCGCAAGGAACCAGAGCGGGTGATTCAGTGCAGCCCAAAGCCCCCCAATCACCAACAGATCCTCACTGAAAGAGGCTGTCCAGTTGGTCACTGGCTCAGGAGAAGTATTGATCAGGACACGGGTGCCTGACTTCAGTGCATGGCTGCCTGCCGCCAGTGAAGCCCCAGTCAGGGCCGCAGCCAGCTCAACGGCAGGACTCAGATCTCCCACAGCCCCTGCTGCCAATGCAGCCCCGGCTGGAATGCGAATGAAGGTATGCAGGCCATCCCAGCCAGTGTCGACCCCGGGGATCTTGTCAGCAAAAAACTCCACACAGTACATGAAACCGGCTGCCATCAGCACCAGCGGATCACCCACAACCTCAAGCCCTGGCGGCAGTGTCAAATGCCCCATGTTGGACAATACACCCAGCATCAGGACCGTAGCGTACAGGTTAATGCCACTGGCCCAGGCTACCCCCATGGAAAGTGCAATCATGGATGTGATCTGATCCAATTGTTCCATAGGGGTCTACCTCACTGTTCCCAGTCGCTGACTCGCTCGGCCGGTACGATATTACACAGGCCACTGCGCTCACTGAAGACCAATACGGCTTCGGCACGCGCCAGCGCAACGCGGACCTGCGCAACTTTCTGCGCCAGACTGTATTCCTGATCACCATAGTCGGTTCCATCCCGGGTGACAAACTCCTCAATCAGGTTATCCAGCGTCTCGGGCGCCAACTCCTGCCAGGGGACGATCATGCCGATTCCCACTCCGCCAACTGCACCAGGAACGCGGCCTCATCCAGCACCGGCACGCCGAGCTGCTCGGCCTTGGTCAGTTTGGAGCCTGCGCCTGGGCCGGCGACCACGGTATGAGTCTTGCCGGAGACACTGCCGCTGACCTTGGCACCCAGTGCCAGCAGGCGCTCCTTGGCCTGATCGCGCGTCATCTGCTCCAGCGTCCCCGTCAGCACCCAGGTCTGCCCCTGAAGAGGCTGTGCAGATGCAGCTGCCGGACTCTCCGGTTCACAACTCCAGTGCATGCCAAACGCCAGTAACTGTGTCTCGAGTGCACGCGCAGTTGCGACCCAATGAGGCTGATTCAGACAGCCGATCAGACCCTCTCGGGCTTTCTTGCTCAGTTTGGGAATCTCGGCCAGCACTGATTCATCAGCTGCCAGCATGGGTTCGAGGGCCTTGAAGTACTTGGCCAATGCCTGAGCACCGGTTTTGGCGACACCGGGTACGTCCAGACGTTCGATCAACATCTCCAGACTGATGCTGCCCTGCAGTTCGGCAGCAACGCCCTGCTCGTTCTGCAGCTGGATACCCTGCGCCAGCAGATCGTCAATAACTTGACGATTGTGATCATCCTGCATGAAGTTATGGATCTCATGCGCCACTTCCAGACCGATATCAGGCAACCAGGTCAACAGCAGAGGTTCGGCCTCCCGCAACCGTTGCAGGTTCCCCAGTTTGCCCGCCAGTGCTCTGGCAGTCCCCTCACCCACCTCAGGAATCCCCAGCGCATAGATAAAACGAGCCAGCTCGACCTGACGACTGGCGGCTATGGAGTTGAACAAATTCTCCGAGGACAACTGGGCAAAGCCCTCAAGCGTCAGGAAGTCACTGACCTGCAAGCGATAGAGATCGGCCGGCGACTTGACCAGATCACGTTCGACCAGCTGTTCGATACTCTTCTCGCCCAGGCCATCGATATCCATTGCCTTGCGCGACACAAAATGGATCAGCGCCTGAGTCAGCTGGGCACGGCAGGACAAGCGTCCCACACACCGATAGATTGCGCCCTCGCTGACCTGCTCACGCCCTTTGCCACGTTTAACCAGACGCGTGCGCTCAACATCAGAGCCACAAATCGGGCAGTGGCGTGGAATCTGTACCTCGGTTTCGTCCCCTGTTCGCCTGTCTTCCACCACCTGTACGATTTGCGGGATGACGTCACCGGCACGGCGAACGATCACATGGTCCCCTGCCTTGACCCCCAGACGCGCGATCTCATCCATATTGTGCAGGGTGGCATTGCTGACGGTAACACCACCCACAAACACCGGCTCCAGGCGCGCCACCGGCGTGATGGCGCCTGTACGCCCAACCTGGAACTCAACGGCCTTCAGCCGTGTAATCTCCTCCTGAGCCGGGAACTTGTGTGCAATCGCCCAACGTGGCGCCCGTGCCACATACCCCAGTTCTGCCTGCAGATCGAGACGGTCGACCTTGAACACGATCCCGTCAATGTCATAGGCCAACTGGTCGCGTTTCGAAGCCAGCGCATGATAATACTCCAGACAGCCCTCCAGCCCCTGAACCACACGCATCTCGCTATTGATCTTCAGGCCCCAGGCATTCAATTGCTTCAACCTGGCCGCGTGCGTTTGCGGCAGCTCGCCTCCCTCCACAACACCGGTACTGTAACAACAGAACTCCAGAGGACGTCTGGCCGTGATGGCCGGATCCAGCTGACGCAGGCTGCCGGCAGCGGCATTGCGCGGATTTACGAAGATCTTTTCGTCGGCGGCTCTGGCCTGTTCGTTCAGTTGCTCGAAACCAGCGCGGGGCATATAAATCTCTCCCCGCACTTCCAGTCGATCCGGCCAGCCAGACCCCATCAATCGCAAGGGAACGGATTTCAGCGTTCGCACGTTGAGCGTGATGTCTTCACCGGTATAACCGTCCCCTCGTGTCGCTGCCCTTGCAAGCCGCCCCTGTTCGTACATCAGGCTCACGGCCAGACCGTCCAGCTTCGGTTCACAGGCAAAATCCAGTTTATCGTCCGCGGCCAGACCCAGACGATCCAGAAGGCGGCGGACGAATGCCGCCATGTCCTCTTCACTGAACGCGTTATCCAGTGACAACATCGGCTGTTCATGTGCGACCTCGGCAAAGCCGGTATCCGGCTTCCTGCCAACCCGCTGGGTCGGCGAATCGGCATTGATCAGCTCGGGGTATTCGCTTTCCAGCTGCTGCAGCTCACGGAACAGGCGGTCATACTCACTGTCGGGCACGCTCGGCAGGTCGAGTACGTAATAACGGTAATTGTGTTGTTCAATCTCGGCGCGCAGCTGTTCAGCGCGAGTGGATACGGATTCAGGCAGGCTCATTCAATTCTGGCTAAGTCGAGTTGAAACAAAAGCGGGCCTCAGTTGGCCCGCCGTTGACGTCGATGCATCTCAAAGTCGCGGATGCGTTCGCGGTAGTGTTCCTTCGTCTGAGGACGCATCACCGAGCGGTCCTCATCCAACAAATCACCATCCAGATGCTTGGCCAGCGTCTCGGCAGTTGCCAGCATACATTCATAGGCGGTCATGGCATCCGAGGGCTCGTTCAACGACAGGAAAAAGGTCACGGCCGGCGTTTCCAGCGCCTCCAGGTTATCCGGATCAAAAGTCCCCGGCGCGACCGCGTTGGCCATGCTGAACTGGATGGGCGCATCAGGATTGCTGTCCTCCGGGCGGTGGTAGATCGACATGTCTCCCCACTCCATGCCACAGGCGGTCACAATCTTGTCCAACGCAGGCCCGGGCAGATGTTTGCCATTGCGACCGACCACGGTGATGATCAGAACATGTTCGGGGTCTGGCAGACTTTTCAGCCCTCGCGCACTGCGCGCCTTGTCTGTGGACTCGTTTTTCGGACTCTCGGAAACCTCATCCGATGTAACGTTGGTTTCGGTCGCCGCCACTTCGATTGCAATCTCTGCCGAATCCTCAGTTGGCAATTCCGGGGCAGTATCAGCACGTGAGATTGGCTCTTCCTGACTTGCCTGCTGCTCCGCATCGTCAATCGATTGACGGTAGGCAGCAAGCGTATCATCCGGCAGCTCGGGATTATCACGCGGGTTGATTTCGTCAAACAGCACCGGTATCGGCTGATCCAGGTCCAACGGCTTCAACTCTGGCGATACTGGGTCGGCCGGCAAAGTCAGTTCCAGCTCTTCCTGCGCAGCAGCCTCAGAGGAAGACACGTCAATTTTTTTCCGGCTCTTGACAGGCTTGGCCTCGGAACGAGAAGGCACCACGCCCGAGGGAATATCATCAAACAGCGGATCCATCTCTTTCAGCGATGGCTCGGGTGTCGGCGATGCCGTGAACTGATCATCGGCAAAGCCAGGCTCGACTCTCTGCGTTTCAGCACGGGTCTGCCCCTGGGGATCACGTACGCGTGCGCCACCATTTGGCAGCTCAGGATTGTGAGGATCGTCTTCTGCCAGCTCGGACAGGGTACGGTCAATTTCCAACCGCAGACGGCTGCGGTTGGCACTGACTCGGCGCCATCCATCTACCAGAATCAGAATCACAATCAGTACACCGCCGATGATAAGCCACTCGCGCAGACTGATATCCATGTTGTCGCCTTACCCTGTTAAATTGTCGCCGAAGATTACTGTACCACCTGATCGATGACCAGTGTAACAGGCTCGGCGTTGCCAGTAGTAGCAATCGGGCTCAACGCACCCTGAAGATCACCGGATTGAGGCGTGGGCTGCCCTGACTGACTGATCCGCGCACTGACTTCAACCGCCTGCTGAGAAGACAGTCGGGCTTGAGGTGTCATTGCCATGGAGTCATTCAGTTCGATCTCCAGCGGCAGATCCTTGACCTGGCGCTTCACGGCCGCCAACGGCATGCGTCCCCCGATTGGGCGCGCAAAGATGAATACCGTCTGCTCCGGGTCGACACGATCGGCCAACTCTGGTGCCAGCGACACCTGCAGGATAATACGGGCTTCAGCCAATTCGGGAAGGTCCGGCACCGGCTGACCAGCGGCACGGAGTTCGTCACGGGCACGCAGGATGCCGCTGCGCAGGGATTCGGCGGCAGCGCCATCAGCATTGATCAGAGCCTTGCGCCAGTATTCGATGGCCCCGGTAAAATTCTGCTGCTCATAGGCATCAATGCCCAGAAGCCCCAGCGCCGCGATTTCATTGGGTTCCAGAGCCAAGGTAGCATCAATCTGCGTACGGATGCGCTCATCCATAAGACCTTCGTTGGCAAAAAACATCGCCTGAGCCAGCTGCCCCATCACACTGGGATACTGAGGCGCTTCCTGCGGCAGATACTTGAGCACTTGCTCAAACGCCTGCACCCCCGCAGCATAATTGCCGCTGTTCATGTGGGTGTTGGCCAACAGGTACCAGCCTTCCGGATTTTCGGGGTTGTTTTCCAGTTGCTGCTCAAGCGCGGCCAGGGCTTCCTCAAGAGTAGGCTGACCTTCACCCGGTGCAGGCATGTTCAATGCCACCGCCAAGTCATCCGCACGTCCCAGGTGGTTGTATAGTCCAAGGGCTGCCGCCGGAATCATCAGCGCCAGCAACGTCACGGTTACCAGCTGCGCCTGTCCGACACGAGCGGCCTTCACCGGTTGTGTCGGCTGCTCTTCCGCATCGATCAGCAGGTTCCGCTCCAGCTCGAGCTTGAGTGTGGCAAACTCTTCATCGGCCAGCGTACCCTGCGCACGTTCATTTTCCAGCTCAGCCAAACGCTCGCGGAAGATATCAATATTCTGCTGCTGGCGTTTTGCCACTTCCGTGCGCACCAGACGCTGGTGACGCAGCAGAGGCCAGAACATGAAGGCGATGGCGATCAGCGTCAGTACGCCGATCCCTATCCACAAATTGGTCATTGATCAGAATCCCGTTGCAGTAACTTGTTCAGGCGTTCCGCCTCCTCAGTCGTGAGGCCCTCACTGGCCTGATACTGACCACCCACCTCTGATGAGGCTTTAGGCCCTGTCGGCGTGCTCTGGCGACGATTTCGGCTGATCAGAACAACGACCAGTACACCAATGCCCAGCAGCACGAAAGGACCGTACCAAAGCAGCCAGGTTGTCTCGTTAACACGAGGGCGGTAAAGCACAAAATCACCGTAGCGGGTCACCATGAAGTCGATGATCCCTTCATCCGACTCTCCCTCTTCCAGCATGCGATGAACCTCACGTCGCAGGTCTGACGCCAGCGGCGCATCGGAATCGGCAATATTCTGGTTCTGACACTTGGGGCAACGCAGTTCGCCTGTCAACTGCTGGAAGCGCGCCTCCTTTTGCTCATCAGAGAATTCATAAGCATCAATCGCCGCCTGTGCCGAGAACGGCAACAACAGCATCAGGGATAGCAGCAAGGCCTTCATTTCACCGCCTCCTGCTCAACCTGTGCCATCACCTGCTGCAGGGTTTTCCAGACACTGGCATCCACGGCGCCGACGTGTCGATAGCGCACCACACCGTCTGCATCGAGCACATAGGTTTCAGGTGCGCCATATACGCCCATATCCAGGCCAAGCGTTCCCTTTTCATCCAGAATGACCTTCTTGTACGGGTTGAGATAACGGCGCAACCACTCACGTGCCTTGGCAGGCTCGTCCTTGTAGTTGATCCCGTAGATGGTCACGCCTTCATCCTGAGCCAGGCGGTTGAGGAAGCCATGTTCTTCCTTGCAGGTCGGGCACCAGGTGGCCCAGACATTCAGCAGAGCAACCTCACCTTTTAGGTCGGCATTACTCAACATCACCGAAGGCTCAGTCAAGGATGGCAGCTCGAACGCCGGCACCGGCCGCTTGTTGTCAGCCAGCGCGGAAGGCAGCTCGGTAGGATCGATCGACAGCCCCCGCCAGAGGAAGATGCCCAACACGATGAAGATCACCAGCGGAATAAATGCAAACAGCTTACGATTATTCATCAGAACCTCTCTGTATCAGGCTTCAGCCGAACGCATACGTTTGCGATAACGTGGATCCGAAGCAGCCAGCAAGCCACCGGCAGTCATCAACAGCCCCCCCAGCCAGAGCCAACGTACATAGGGCTTATACTGTACACGCACAGCCCAGGCACCATTTTCCAGCGGTTCGCCCAGTGCCACATACAAGTCACGGGTAAAACCGGGATCGATCGCCGCTTCGGTCATGACATTGCCACGTGCCGTATACAGACGTTTTTCGGGACGCATGAGGGCATAAGGCTCGTCTTCGTACAACACCCTGATCTGGCCCTGATCCGAGGTGTAGTTGGGACCTTCCACATGCTTGTTACCCTCGTAAACAAAGGTGTAATTGCGGAAGGTGACTGAATCTCCCGGCTGCATACGCAGATCACGCTGTTCACTGTAGATGGACACCAGCGCCACACCGACGACCAGAACCGCGACCCCAAGATGCGCCAGCACCATGCCATAGTAGCTGCGACTTTGCTTCAGCAGACCGGCCAGCTTCTCGCTGCGGTGACGCAGACGGTTGTAGAGATCACGCAACCCTGCCAGCACAACCCACCAGGCCAGCACGATGCCCAGCGTGACCCAGTGTTCCAGCTCACCGGCATAGAGCCAGGTTGCACCAATCCCCAAAACGATCGCCGCAATGCCCGGCAGCCAGAGCTGCTGCACCAGCATGCTCAGCGGTGTCTGCTTCCAGCGGCTGATGACACCAGCTCCCATGAAGACCAGCATGATCGACATCAGCGGAATAAACAGAGCATTAAAATAGGGCGGGCCCACGGATAGCTTGCCCATGCCCAAGGCATCCACGATCAGCGGATAGATAGTGCCCAACAGTACCATTGCACAGGACACCACCAGCAGCACGTTGTTGACCAGCAAAAGGCTTTCGCGCGAAAGCAGACCAAAACTGGATTCGCTGCGCATCTGACCGGCACGCAGCGCGTAGAGCAGCAAAGAGCCACCGATTACGACCGCCAGCATGATCAGAATAAACAGGCCACGATCCGGGTCAGATGCGAAGGCATGCACCGAGGTCAATACGCCTGAGCGCACCAGGAAAGTTCCGAGGAGGCTGAGCGAGAAGGCAAAGATGGCCAAAAGGACTGTCCAGCTTTTGAATACGCCGCGCTTCTCGGTGACGGCCAGGCTGTGTACCAGTGCCGTACCCACCAGCCAGGGCATCAGAGAGGCGTTTTCCACCGGGTCCCAGAACCACCAGCCCCCCCAGCCCAGCTCGTAGTAGGCCCACCAGCTGCCCAGAGCGATACCCAGCGTCAGGAATGCCCAGGCTACAGAAGTCCAGGGACGAGACCAGCGCGCCCAGGCCGCATCCAGGCGACCGCTGAGCAGTGCTGCGATGGCAAAGGCAAAGGCAACGGCAAAGCCGACATACCCCATATAGAGCATCGGCGGGTGCACGATCAGGCCGAAGTCCTGCAGCAGGGGGTTGAGGTCAGCACCTTCCTGCGGATACCCCGGCAGGTAACGTTCAAACGGGCTGGAAGTAAACAGGATGAACAGATAGAAACCGATGGAGATCCATCCCATCACCGCCAGAACTCGGGCGATGATGTCCTGAGGCAGGTTGCGGCTTTTCACCGCCACAGCCAGCGTCCAACCGGCCAGAATCAGCGCCCACAACAGCAGAGAACCCTCATGTCCGCCCCACACCGCACTCAGGCGGTAATACCAGGGCAGTGCCGTATTGGAGTTGCTGGCGACGTAGACTACGGAGAAATCGTTATCAATGAATGACCAGGAAAGACACAGGAAACTGAACAGAGTAAACAGGAACATCCCCTTGCTCAGTGGTCGAGCATAGGACATCCACAAGGTGTTACCGCGTGTGGCACCAGCCAGTGGAACCGTAGCCAACAGGACCGCAAGACAAAGTGCCAGAATAAGGGCGTATTCACCCAGCTCCGGAATGATCATTTATTGAACTCCTGGCCTTCTGGCATCGGCATTTTTCCGGCCTTTTCCAAAGCTTCGGCCACTTCTGGCGGCATATAGTTTTCATCATGCTTGGCGAGTACTTCAACGGCCTGTAAAACGCCCTGCTCATTCAGTGAGCCCTGAGCCACAATGCCCTGACCTTCGCGGAACAGGTCCGGCAGAATACCGGTGTACTCAACAGTGACCGTCTTGTCATAGTCCGTGATATCAAAGCGCACAAACAGGGATTCCGAGTCACGTTTGACGCTGCCATCCACGACCATGCCACCGGCACGGATACGGGTATTAACCGGTGCTTCACCAGCCGCTATCTGGGTCGGTGAATAGAACAGGTTGATGTTCTGATTAAGCGCAAACAATGTCAGGCCAACGGCCGCACTAACGCCGAAGACTATGAACAGCACGACCAGTAGCCGCTGTTTCCGTTTCGGTGTCATCGTACCCCCTCCTCACGACGCAAACGACGCTTCTGCTCCTTCAGCAGGTGATCACGAGCCAGTTTCGGCACAATCAGGTTGGCAACCAGAATTACCACACCCAGACCATAACTGAGCCAGACATAGAGGCCATGGCCACCCATGGACAGAAATTCGGAGAAGCTATCGAAACTCACCTCGACCTCACTGCTTGTTCAGAAGTTCGCGTACCCAGCCAGTACGGCGTTCACGCCAGATAATTTCATTCCGCAACCGTTGCATCAGGCTGACGGCAAAGAAGCAATAGAAGCCGATTACCATCACCAGCAGCGGAAGCCACATTTCAGCCGGCATGGCCGGTTTTTCAGTCAGTTTGAAGGTGGCTGGCTGATGCAGGGTGTTCCACCACTCCACCGAATATTTGATGATCGGGATATTCACCAGCCCCACCAGCGCCAGCACCGCCGATGCCTGAGCAGCAGTGGACTCGTTTTCTATCGCGGAGTTCAATGCCATGACACCGAGATACAGGAAAAACAGAATCAACATCGATGTCAGACGGGCGTCCCACACCCACCAGGAGCCCCAGGTTGGCTTGCCCCAGATGGCACCGGTAGCCAATGCCAGCACGGCCATGGAGGCTCCAATCGGGGCCGCCGACTTGAGCACCATGTCGGCCACTTTCATTTTCCAGATCAAGCCGACAGCACCGGCAACCGCCATCAACATATAGGCCGACTGGGCCAGAATGGCGGAGGGCACATGAAGATAAATGATGCGAAAGCTGTTGCCCTGCTGATAATCAGCCGGGGCAAAGAGCAGTGCCCAGACAGCGCCACCGATCAGCAACACAACTGCAGCGGCGAAAAACCAGGGCAAAAGCTTGCCGGTAATTTCGTAGCACCAGCGCGGCGAGGCAAGTTGGTAAAACCAGCGCGGCATCCATTTTTTCTCGGCCATAATGTCTCTTCTTTTAACTACTGATCGAAATTCGCAGTGCCGCACTGATTGCCAACGGCGCCAGTCCCAGTGCCAGAGCCAACAAGGCTCCCAGCAACGCCAGATAGCCACCCAGCGGCAATCCGGTTACTGCCGCTTGCACGGCACTGGATCCAAAGATCAACACCGGAATGTACAACGGCAACACCAGCAGGGAGATCAATACTCCCCCCTTCTTCAGCCCCACGGTCAGGGCCGCACCGATGGCACCCACCAGGCTCAACGTTGGCGTTCCCAGCAACAGGCTCAGCATCAGGCCCGGCATCCCCTCAGAAGGCAGAAACAGCATCAGGCCAAGCAATGGCGCCATGATAGTCAGTGCCAGGCCCGTCATCATCCAGTGGGCGACTACTTTTGCCAGCACCACTATAAACAGCGGCTGAGGGCTCAGCAGCAGCTGCTCCAGTGACCCGTCTTCATAGTCGGAGCGAAACAGCGCATCCATGGACAGCAGCGTTGCCAGCAAGGCTGCCACCCAAACGACACCCGGGGCGATCTGGGCCAGAAAACCGGGCTCAGGACTTACCCCCAGCGGGAACAGAGTCGCCACCATCAAAAAGAAAATCAGCGGGTTAACCAGGTCGCTCTTGCGTCGGAATGAAAGCAAAAACTCACGTCGGCAGGTCGCCATGAAAAGACCTGCCACCCCGGGTGCAGCTGATTGTCGGGAATTAGTGTCCATTCTCATGCTGAAGTTCCCGCCAACTGATCCAAATTGATCTTGCGAACAGGGCCGCGAATACCCAGCTCATGATGCGTGGTCAGAATCACACTGCCTCCCCGCTGGGCATGCTGCAGCAATAGCTGCTCCTTGGCCGCAACGCCTCGCTTGTCAATCGCAGTGAAAGGTTCATCGAGAATCCAGAGTGGGGCCTGACTCAAATACAGTCGCGCCAGACTGACACGCCGGTTTTGACCCGCTGAAAGCGAATGGCAGGGAACATCCTCAAAACCCTTCAAACCCACTTGTTCCAGCGCATCAGCAATACCAGAGGCATCAATCGCGGGACTCAGGGCAGCGTACCAGCGCAGGTTTTCTTCGGGGGTCAGAACGGATTTGACGCCGGCATGGTGACCGAAATAAAGCATTTCGCGGCAAAATTGCTCTCGAATCTCGGCAACGGGTTCACCTCGCCAGAAAATTTCACCTTCAAAGTTTCGCGACAGACCGCTGAGAATACGTAACAAGGTCGTTTTCCCGCTGCCGTTCTGGCCTTCGATCTGTACAATTTCCCCAGCAGAAAGGGCAAAACTGAGCTGACTGAACAGCACCCGATCATCCCGTTCGCAAAATAGCTTCTGTACTGACAAGAGCTGTTCAGACACGCGTAGGCCCTTCAAAAAACATGCGGCTGGTCGATAATGAACTGAGGCGCCATTATATACAGATTGGCAGACCACCGTCAGGCTCAACTTTAAGCCAGCATGGAGTAAACGGGTGCTACCTACGACCACCACCTCAAGCAGCAGCATCACCAGCAGCACGACCAAAACGGCTGCCATAGACCAGCTGTTGCCGACGGGTGGGCGAGAAGTTTCAGCCGTTGTGCGACAAGTATCTTCGGGTGACGCCGGCAGCCAGGTGCTCAAGGTACAAGTGGAGATCAACAACCGGCTGCTTGAGTTGATCACCCGCGCCCCTCTGAATACAGGGGACAGGGTAACACTCAGCAGAAGCCCCGGTGGCGAGCTGCAATTGACGCTGCCGTCTCCGCAAACACCCAACGCAGCCGTCATACAGGCACGCCCTTCTCTGTTGCTGCAGGCACCGGCGACCTTGGCTGCACAGCTGCAACAAGCACTGCCGTTGAATGTCACCTTGCCGGCACGCGTGGTCAGTTCAACACCAACACAACCGGGCACCGCAGAGCCCACATCTGCCAGAGCCGCAACACAATCACAAACCTCAGCGTCAACACCCGCGGCGACATCCACAACTTCAACTGCGACGACCACGCCTAAAGCACCTGCACCTGCTGCAGCATCGTCCTCACCGCCTCGGCCACCCACAACTCCGCCACAAGCACCTCCGACACCAGCCGCCAGGAATCCGGCAACAACCTCTTCGCCAGTATCTTCGACATTATCCGGCAGCAGCACCACAGCCACAGCGGGGGCCTCTCAGGGCTCAGCAATGCCTTCTGTCCAGAGCAGCCAGGCCGGGCAAACATCGCCTGTCCCACCACCGTCTTCTGCCAGTCGCTCCGCTTCGGCGACAGGCTCGGCTGCGGGAAACGTTCCGGCGGCAGGAGGAAGCCCAAACGCCAGCCCATCCAATGGCGCGGCCACATCCACTACACCGGCCAGAGTCTTCAGCGCACAGTTGCAACAAGTCAGCCAACTGGGTGAAGCACTGGCAGCCGGGGCGAGCAACAAAGGCACCACCGTTACTTCGACTGTTTCGAGCAACAATTCTCCATCTGCAAACACCACAAGCTCACAGACAACCGGTACGCCTGCACAGTCCGCACCCGCTGGTCAGCGCACTGCCAGCCCTTCAGTCCCGCTACCTCCTACCAGCCCAGAGGTTCGTGCTTCTTCAACACCGGCCGCACCCACCTCTGCAGCTGATCCCAAACCGCAGAACCCGAACAGCCCTCAGGAAACTCGGGGCCAACCCGCCCGATCCGATACGGTCAACTCAGGCACCAGTTCTCGTGAGTCGGCCAACACACCGCCTGCAGCGGCCCGCGTCAGCCTGGCGGGTAGCGCTTTGCTGCAGACCTTGTCACAGCATCAACCCCGCCAGCCGGTCATGCACCTTGTTCAGCTCAGGATCGAAAGCCAGCAAGTGCAGCTGATCAGCCCAAGACCGCTTCAGGCAGGCCAGCAAGTGACACTGACACGGGTCAACGAGCAGCAGGTCCAGATGCAAGCAGCACCTCCTCCCGAATCACCCGGCAAGAGTCCCGCTGCCCAAAGCGCTCTGCAGCAGGCGCTTCGGCAAGCGCTGCCGCAGCAGATTCCGCTCGGCGATGCACTCAACCAACTGGTTCAGTTGAGCCAAACACCCGCTGTAAGAGGCCAGGGAGCCATCGGTCAGCTGGTGCAATCCATGCTCAGCCTGTTCAGTGTTACCCCCGGCAGCCCCGACGCTGACCAAGCCATTCAGCGTAACCTGCAACAGGGCGGTCTGCTGACCGAATCCCAGCTGGCTCGAAGCGGCAACAGTGACAAGCCCCCGCTGAACCTCAAGCAGCAGCTGGGACAACTGCTGAAAGCAGCCGAGCAGCTACCACCTGAACCACGTCAACAGATGCAACGATTGGTAGAAGCCCTTCAGGCACGCAGTACCAGCCAGCAGGTCAGCAGCCTGCAGGCCTGGAAGGAGCTGCCGGATGGTGGGCAAGAACGTGTTTTCAGGCTGGATATACCGATTCGCCTGGAGGAACGCCATGATAACGCCGAGCTGACAATCACCGAGCAACGGCGCCCTGACCCTGATGGTGAGTATCAGTCATTCTGGAATGTAGCGTTGAGTTTCGACTTGCATCAACAGGGTAGTGTCGATGTGCGCCTCAGCCTTCACGAAGGCTGGCGGCTGCAACTGCAGTTCTGGGCGGAGGCGCTCCCGACCCTGCGCCGGATAGAGCAACAGCTGGATCCTTTTACCCAGACGCTACACGACAAGGGCTTCATTGTTGATCATATCCAGGCACGCCAGGGTAAACCTCAACAACCCAAGCTGAATGACATCCAACGCCGCCTGGTGGACGTGCATACATGAACAAGCCTGTGGATAAAGAGCGCAGTGCCGTTGCACTGAAGTACGACCCCGACAATCCGGGTGCCCCGCGCGTAGTGGCCAAGGGGCGCGGCTTGATAGCAGAACAGATTCTGGCGCTGGCTGAGGAACATGACATCCACATTCACCAGAGTCCGGAGCTGATCGAAGTACTGATTCGGCTGGAGCTGGGAGAGGAAATTCCGGAGGCGCTCTATCGCGCCATTGCCGAGGTCATCGCGTTTGCCTACGGACTCAGGGACAGTGGCGATACAGCTGGCAATCAGTGACGTTGTTGACGATCCGGCAACAGCTCGTTGCTGTGGAGTTCACGGTGCAACAGCGCCATGAGTTCAGCCTCGGGGCGTCCAATACCGCAGTTACGCACCAAGTCATCCACTGACGCTCCCATCTCCATCAGTTTGGCCGCCTGGTTATAGGCCAGGGCGCCCGGATCACGATTCTCCAGCTCTTGCTGCTTCTCTACCGTGATATTGAGTTTGCGTTCGATCGCCATCAAACGCTTGCCCATGCCGATGGATCCATTGGTCATCGAACGAATCTCATTGCGCAACACGTTGATCAACGCCTGATGCTGCCGCTCCTGGCGCTTGAGACGCACCAATACATAAAGGCAGATCCCGACCGCCACACAGGCGATCAGGGTCAGCAACAGCATGAAGAACAGAGAATACTCAGCCACACCCGAATCCTGATCCGATTAAACCAGTTTAGGAAAAAGTGCAGTGTAACTGATCACGCCCTTGGCTTCATCGACTTCATACACAGGCGGCCTCGAAGTCGAGCAGCATGTGCTCAATATCAAGAATGGCACAACGCTCCGGCATATAGGTCCCCATCAACCAGGCGCGGTGGTTCGGGTCCCGGTTCCAGTTGATTGCTGCGGTCGGAATACGCACTGACTGCACCAGTTCATCACAGGCCAGCGCCCAGCGGCGTCCTTTCAGGATGACAATTTCCGAATAACGCGAGTACTCGGGCTTGTAGCGTTCAGGAATCAACCATCGTGCCGTATCGACGATCCGGGTCCAAGCGGGCTCCTGACCAAAGCGTCCGATCATCCACTCAGGCCCATCCAGGCTCATGGAAATATCGGCCAGGTGCAGGGAGCCTTCAACAAAGTCGAAGGGTATGGCCAGCTTGAGACCATGCATGTCTACGAGAATACAGTTGACCTCAGCTCCCAGCTTGGCTGCTGCAGGAGGTAGGGGCAAGGCCTCAGGCGCTTCTGCTGCGACCGGCTGGGGAGCCGGCGCTGGTGCAGGCTCAGGCTCAGGCTCAGGCTCAGGCTCAGGCTCAGGCTCAGGCTCAGGCTCAGGCTCAGGCTCAGGCTCAGGCTCAGGCTCAGGCTCAGGCTCAGGCTCAGGCTCAGGCTCAGGCTCAGGCTCAGGCTCAGGCTCAGGCTCAGGCTCAGGCTCAGGCTCAGGCTCAGGCTCAGGCTCAGGCTCAGGCTCAACAGCCATTGTGTTGGTCGTTACCGCCTCCGTCGAGCCCGCGATAACCGAATTTTCTTCCGGTGCCTCTTGCACGTCAGCCGCCGATTGGACGTCATCAGTAACCTGGCCGGTTTCATCCTCGTCCAACAGCGGAGAGTCGTTCAACAAAGCTTCGAGATATTCGTAGACAACTTGCTTTTGATCCGCCATCGGTCACTCCTGTTCTCGTGGTTCCAGCAGACTACGCAGCAGACGGGCATAGGCGTGCACCCCTCTGCTACCCGCATCGAGTGACGAGGGCACCAGCCCCTTGAGGCTGGCATTTCTGAACTTGGTATCGACGGGCACGACCGCATTGGAAAGGTGCTCCGGGTAATGCGCATGAAGCTCCCTGAGACTATTCACTGAAGCCTGTGTACGGCGGTCATAAAAGGTCGGTACGATCGTAAACGGTAACTTGTTCTTGCGTGCGCGATTAATCATCTGGATGGTTCGTACCATGCGCTCCAGACCTTTCAACGCCAGGAATTCGGTTTGCACCGGGACCAGCAGGTGACTACAGGCCGCCAATGCATTGACCATCAGAACGCCCAGAACAGGAGGACTATCGATCAACACATAGTCGTATTCAGCCTGCAAATGGCGTAGCGCCTTGGCAACCTGTAATCCCATGCCTTCCTGTGCTACTGCCTTACGCTCAAGCGTTGCCAGCGCCGTTGATGCCGGAATCAGTTTGATGCTGTCATGACTGGTATCGAGAATCAGCTCACGTACCTGTTCGGCATCAACACGCGTTTGACTGAACAGGTCATAGACACTGCGCTCCAGTTCATCGGGGTCATAACGGAAATAACTGGTCATTGAGCCATGAGGGTCGAGGTCAACCAGCAACACTCGATAACCGACTTCCGCCAATAGTCCGGCCAGAGAGATCGCCGTGGTGGTTTTGCCCACGCCCCCTTTCTGGTTAGCAACTGCCCATACCTGCATCTGTTTATGATCCTGTTATGTCTGCAAGGCTACGACTTAACGCGATCCGCGCTGCGCCAACAGTGGTCCAATGTCGTCAAGCTCAAGGATGGCATCGGCCAGTCCTGCATTGACCACCGCCTGAGGCATGCCGTAGATAGTGCAACTTTCACGATTCTGCGCCCACATGGCTGAACCCGCCTGCTTCAGCAGCCGCGCACCGTCACAGCCATCAGAGCCCATGCCGGTCAGGATGACGCCCAACACTTTGTTACCAAAGGTTTTTGCCGCCGAGGCATAGGTCACATCGACACTGGGTTTATACGTCATGCGCTCGTCGCCGACAAGGATCCGTACCCTGTCCTTCTGTCGTGGGTCCAGCATCATCTGGAGCCCACCGGGCGCCAGCAATGCCTGACCAGGAACCAGGCGGTCGCCATCTTCAGCTTCTTTTACGCGAATCTGACACTGCTGATTGAGTCGTTCAGCAAAGACCTGAGTGAAGGTCTTGGGCATATGCTGCACCAACAGAACGGGGTAAGGATAATTCGCAGGCAGTTGCGTCAGGACCTTTTGCAGAGCGGCAGGCCCCCCCGTTGATGCACCGATGACCACCAGCTTACAGTCCGGAAACTTGACCCTTGAGGCAAGTGTGGTTGCACTGTCACCAGACGCAGAGGGCTGAGCCGGTGCAGATGGCGAACGCCGCATATCTGCGCTCGACATAGTGGTTGACGACCGAGTTGCTGGTGCAGGTGATGTACGGGAGGGGCGCACTGGGGGCGTTTCATCGGGACGGAATACCATCGTCGTCCCTTTCTGCTCGCGTCCCGGGTAGGAGCGCTCAAATGCACTGCTCTGGCGGAAACGCCGAGTACGGCCCAGCGCGACCAGTCGGTCGATCAGCTGGGAGCGAACGCCGCTGTTCTTGTCCATCCAGGCGCGAATGTCCTTCGGCAGATAATCAGCGGCTCCGGCTTCCAGAGCCTGCAGGGTAACCCGCGCGCCTTCGTGGGTGAGCGAGGAGAGCATCAGCACATTGGTTGGTGCTTCCCGCATGATTATGCGCACTGCTTCAATGCCGTTCATCTGCGGCATTTCCACATCCATGGTCACCACATCAGGCTTCAGCCGCTTGACCTGCTCGACTGCCTCCTTGCCATTCACAGCCGTACCAACCACCTGAAGCCTGGGATCATCCCGCAGCATCTCTTCGATGCGATGACGGAAGAACCCCGAGTCATCGACAATCAGCACTTTAACCGGCATAAAGATCCCTCATATACGCCTGCCGCTTCAGGTCGATGCGTAATATTTCAACAAGTTAGGTATATCGATAATCAGAGCGATACGGCCATCGCCGGTAATCGTCGCGCCGGACAAGCCCGGAGTACCGTGCAGGATGCTGCCCAAGGGTTTGATCACCACTTCTTCCTGTCCTACCAACTGGTCGACAACGAAGCCAACGCGGGTCGTACCGACGCTGACGATCACCACGTGGCCCTGATCGGGAAGTTCTGCTCCCGCCTGACCCTGTACCAGCCAGCGCTTGAGGTGGAACAGCGGCAGCGCCTGATCTCGGACAATGATCACCTGCTGGCCATCAACGATATTGGTTTTGGTCAGGTCCAGGTTAAAGATTTCATTGACGTTCACCAATGGCAGCGCAAAGGCCTGGCCTTCCAGCATCACCATCAATGTAGGCATGATTGCCAGTGTCAGCGGAACCTGGATGGCGATCCGGGTACCCTGACCAAGAATGGAATCGATGCTGAGTGTGCCGTTCAGCTGGGTGATCTTGGTTTTCACCACATCCATGCCAACACCGCGGCCCGACACATCTGACACCTCGGTCTTGGTCGAGAAGCCAGCCTGGAAAATCAGGTTGAAACATTCCTGATCGGTCAGGCGACGAGCGGCTTCAGCATCCATCATGCCGCGCTTGACCGCCAGATTACGCAGGATTTCGGGGTCCATACCGGCACCGTCATCCTGAATAATCAGCAGGATGTGGTCGCCTTCCTGCTCAGCCGACAGCAGCACGTGGCCTTCACGCGGCTTGCCGATGGCGGCACGCTTATCCGGTGCTTCTATACCGTGGTCGACGGCATTACGCACCAAGTGAATCAGCGGGTCAGCCAGGGCTTCGACCAGGTTCTTGTCGAGATCGGTTTCCTCTCCGCGCAGCTCCAGGCGAACCTCTTTTTTCAGGTTGCGCGAGAGATCGCGAATCAGGCGCGGGAAGCGGCCAAAGACCTTTTTCACCGGCTGCATGCGAGTCTTCATGACCGAGGTCTGCAAGTCAGCGGTGACCATATCCAGGGTCCCCAGTGCCTTGGCCATCTCCTCGTCTTCGCGAGTTCCACCCAGGCGCACCAGACGGTTACGCACGAGCACCAGCTCACCGACCATGTTCATGATCTTGTCCAGCAGACGCGTATCCACACGTACGTTGCTTTCGGCGGCAGGCTTGTTGGCAGAGGGCTTGGCCTTGGTTTCCTTTATTTCAACAGGCTCTTCGACCATGGGTGGAGCCGCGACCACCGCAGGCGCACTCATGCGCGGCTCTGCTTTAACGGCGGCAACGGCAGGTTTGGGCGCCTCAGCGGGCGGATGCTGAAGATGAGCGAAGGCCCCCTGTCCGGACGACTGAAGATCATCCAGCAGTGCCTCGAATTCATCATCGCTGATCAAATCATCACCGCTGGTTGACACTTCAACGTTCGCGGGACCGTCTGCATCAGCAACACTCGGCCCCTTGCCCGGACCGTGCAGTTCATCGAGCAGGGCTTCGAACTCGTCTTCAGTAATCAAGTCATCTCCACTACCCGCATCTGCGCCCGATGAGGCAGGCACTTCGGAGTGGCTACCGGCCAAATCGCCCAACAATGACTCGAAGTCATCCATCGGCGTATTGGGATTTGGAGCAAGAGGCTCAGCCGCGGGTTGCGGAGCAACGGGGGCGGGCCTGGCAGGCGCAGGAGCCGGCGCACTTGCCACCGGAGCCGGCGCGCCGCCCTCGGCGAAGGTCACCAGCGCTTGCAGCAAGTTTGCTGAAGCATGCTCAGGTTCCTGTCCGGCACGAACGGATTCAAACATGGCATTGATGGCATCCAATGCCTGCAGTACCACATCCATCAACTCTGAACTGACGCTCAGCTCACCGTTGCGCAGCAGGTCAAAGAGGTTTTCTGCCTTGTGGCAGCACTCCACCATCGCATCCAGTTGCAGGAAGCCAGCGCCCCCCTTAACGGTATGGAACCCGCGGAAGATTGCATTCAGCAGATCCCGGTCGTCGGGACGCTGCTCCAGATCCACGAGCTGCTCGGAGAGCTGCTCCAGAATCTCTCCGGCTTCTACGAGAAAATCTTCCAGAATTTCCTGATCGACATCCAAACTCATCGCGAGCTCCTATCAAAATCCCAGGCTGGACAGCAGGTCATCAACATCGTCCTGGTTACACACCGCATCCTTACTTCCCGTTGGCAACTGCGGGCCCTCAGCCTTAATCGGATCCTTGTCCTTTTTGGCTTCAGGCTTCGCAGGTGACACTTCGGGAATATCGTCTTGTGACAGCACTGCCGGCGCATCCAGGCTGCTCAGTTGTTCAACCTTCGCCGCCATATCCATTAACTGCACCAGTTGACCTTCAACCTGAGTCACCAGGGTGATCACACGTCGGATCAACTGACCAGTAATGTCCTGCACCCCCTGAGACACCAGAATATCGGTCAGAGTGGTGCGCAACTCGGTGATGGTTTTTTCGGACTGGTTTTTCAGTTCACAAGTACGGTCGTAGGTTCCATTGAGGGCTTCAAAATCTCCCTCCAGCTGCCCGACCAGCAACAGCAACTCCTTGAAGCGCTCACTTTGCTGATCCAGTTTATCCACGAGACTCAGAGAACGATCGACTCGGTCCATGGTCTCGTGCGCATTTTTTTCTGTCAGTTCAATAACGTAGTTCAGCCGGTCGGAAGCATCCCCCATAGCGGCGAGACTTTCGTCTCCGCCCACCGGCATTTTGTCACCCATATCACTGGAGAACGCTTTGATCGCCTCATGCAAACCGCGTGTCAAGTGGCCAACTTCGTTGTAAAACACCTGATGACGGGCGTATTGGAGCTCGTTGATCAGCCCCATTGCTGCAGACAAGTTTCCAGCTTCAAGCTCCGCCACCAGCGTGCGTGCTCGGTCACGCAGAAACTCGTCAAAGCCGTTGAAATCCACCTTACTGGCCGTTTGCGCTGCCATCAAAACTCCTCGATAAAGCTGTTAGCCTTCGATACGTTCAAAGATCTTGTCGATCTTTTCCTTCAGCACCGCAGCCGTAAAGGGTTTCACTACATAGCCGTTCACGCCGGCTTGAGCCGCTGCAATAATCTGCTCACGCTTGGCCTCAGCCGTAACCATCAGTACCGGAATATGAGCAAGCGCGGCGTCCGCACGAACTTCCTTAAGAAGGTCGATACCGGTCATCTCGGGCATGTTCCAGTCGGTAATCAGGAAGTCCACATTACCCTGTTTCAGGATCGGCAACGCGGTCTTGCCGTCGTCCGCCTCATCGACATTGGTGAACCCAAGGTCACGCAACAGGTTCTTGATGATGCGCCTCATCGTAGAGAAATCATCTACAACAAGTATTTTGATGTCTTTTTTCAAGACACTTCTCCCAATTCAGAAAACATCTCCAAATGAAACTCTGACCAGCTGATCATACCGCTCAACACCAGTCCCGCAAGCGCCCACGAAGCCTCAATGCAGCCTGACTGTGGATCTGGCTGACACGTGATTCACTGACGCCCAGTACCTGGCCGATCTCCTTGAGATTCAGTTCCTCATCATAGTACAGCGACAGCACCAGCCGCTCCCGCTCAGGCAGCCCGCCAATTGCATTGGCCAGCGCCTGTTTGAAACCACTGTCTTCCAGCATCTGCCCAGGCTCTGGTTCAGCCGAGGTAAACTGCTCTGCTGGCGTATCTTCGGTCGTTTCAGTCAACTGATCAAAACTGAACAAGCGACTATCGGCCGAATCCTGCAGCAATGACTGGTACTCTGCGATACTGATTCCCAACTCAGCTGCCACTTCACTGTCGCTGGCATCACGCCCTGTGCGATTCTCTACCTGTGCAATGGCCTCACTGACCCGTCGCGCATTGCGATGCACCGAACGCGGCGTCCAGTCGCCCCGACGCACTTCATCAATGATCGCGCCGCGAATCCGGATTCCCGCATAGGTTTCGAAACTCGCCCCCTTTCCGGCATCATAGCGGCTGGCGGCTTCGAGCAAACCCATCATGCCGGCCTGAATCAGATCATCCAGCACCACATGGCTGGGCAGGCGCGCCATCAGGTGATGTGCAATCCTCCGCACCAGCGGGGTGTACTCCTGAATCAGCTCCGGACCTGATTTAAACTCCACTACGTTGTACATATCTGCATCTTTCAGGGTAGGCGCGCGCCCTGCACGAGCCGTTCGACAAAGAATTCCAGATGTCCTCTGGGGCTGTTGCTGACTGGCCAGCTGTCAACCTTATTGACCAGCTGACGGTAGGCCAGGGCCGCCTTATCCTTGGGTGCTGCCCTGAGCACAGCCCTTTGCTTTTGTACGGCTTTGCGAACCGATTCATCATAAGGGATTGAGCCCACGTATTGAAGCGTAACATCCAGAAATCTGTCGGTAACCGTCAACAGTTTATTGAACATGCTGCGCCCCTCGGTATCTGTTCTTACCATATTGGCCAGAACCCTGAACCTTGTCATCTGGTAGTCGCGATTCAGTAGCTTTATCAATGCGTACGCATCGGTAATCGATGTTGGCTCATCACAGACTACCACCATTACTTCCTGAGCCGCACGTACAAAACTGACCACGGAATCCGAAATACCGGCCGCCGTATCAATGACCAGCACATCGAGGTCATCGGCAATATCGTTAAACGCATGGATCAGCTCGGCGTGTTCATGGGCACTCAACGCCGTCATTTCCTGAGTGCCCGAAGCAGCAGGCACAATCCAGAAATTCTCACCTGCCGGCACCATAACCTCACGCAAAGAGCAGCGCCCGGCCAGTACATCCGCTATGTTCTGTTGCGGGCGAAGTCCCAGCATGACATCCACATTCGCCAACCCCAGGTCAGCATCCATAAGCACCACTCGGCGCCCCATCTCACTGAGTCCAACCGACAGATTGACGGACACACTGGTCTTGCCGACACCGCCCTTACCACCGGTTACCGCAATCACCTTGACGGGATGGGTCTGTTTCATCAACTACTCCTTACCCCGTCCCGAACAGCGAATCATCGACATCAAGACCACTCTCGGGCCGAGCACTGCGCTGCGCGATTACAACCGTCCGACTGACAAGATCATTGCGCTGTGCGATTCCGATATCATCTGGAATTTTCTGACCATCGGTCACGTACGCGATCGGCAACTGCTTCTCGACCACAAGAGTCAGTGCTTCACCCAGGCTGCCCGACTCATCAGTCTTGCTCAACACACAGCCTTGCAAACCCAGCTCAGCATAATTGTCATAGGCACTGCGCATTAGCTGGAGCTGACTGGAACAGGATAGTACCAGCAATTTTTTCAGTCGCAGGGTGACCCCGGACAACATCTGCATCTGTAGCTGCCCCTGAGGATCAAAAGCATTCATACCCGCAGTATCAATCAATACCAGCCGCTTGTTCCTCAGACTTTGCAGTACCTCTTCCAAACTGTGATTTTCATCCACCACCCGAACGGGTACATCCAGAATCCGACCAAAGGTCTTCAGCTGCTCATGGGCCGCGATACGAAAACAATCGGTGGTGACCAGCGCCACACTGGAACTGCCGTGCTGAAGCACATATCGAGCCGCCAGCTTGCCGATGGTTGTGGTCTTGCCCACACCGGTCGGCCCCACAAACATGATCATGCCACCACGCTCGATGAGCTCTTCACCCAGTACGGGAAGGGAATCAGCCAACCTTGCCAACACATTTCGCCAGGCATCGTCGACGTTCAGTTCGGCTTCAACACCGCTCATCAACTGACGGACAAGCGCAGCACCCAGCCCCAATTTTTGCAAACGTTTGGCGACCTGCCGATGAGAAGGCTCAGACATTCTGGGCTCGAGACCCTGCTCGGTGCGCTGCTGCAGCATCCGGCGCAACTCTTCAATTTCCTGTTGCATGTTGCGCAACGCAGGATCTTCTTCCGGCACCATGGGATCGGATTCATATACCGGCTCTCTGCGTGCCGGTGTGGAGCGAGCTATCTCACTGGTCGCTGGACGCGTCGGTTCTGAAGGAGCAGGAACTCCACGGCGACGGTTACGGGCTTTTAGCGATTCGAGAATGGACCGCAAATCCTCGTCATCTTCGTCATTGATCTGCCGGTTGACGTTACGGTCTGCACGGGCCTCCGGCTCGGACATGCGCCGACTGGCCTCTGCGATACGCGCTCGCGTTCTGTTCAGCTCGGCCTCAAGTGCCGCATTACGACTGGCCTGCTCCGACTGATGCGAATGGGAACCCGTGAGAATACGAATCTGCTCCTCACGACGATCAGCTGTCGGGCGTGATGCACGGTTGCGCTTGAGTTCAGCCTGCGCTGCCTCATACTCATCTTCCCGTGCAGCCACTACTTCAACCCCACCCGCCACCCGGTGGTTGGAGATAATGACCGCGTCGGCACCGACTTCTTCTCGGACCCGACGCATGGCCTGACGCATATCAGGTGCAAAGATACGTTTGACTTTCATATCCTTCCCTTATCGGCCGCCTGTCGCCAAACCCTAGCCATTTTGTCCACCTACAGTGGCTACGATGGTGACCTTCTTGTTTTCAGGAATCTCCTGGTAGGAGAGTACATGAATCTGGTGTTCCCCATAACGCACAAATTTAGCCATCAACGGACGCACCGGTGCGGCTACCAACAGGACTGAAGGCTTGCCGGCCATTTCCTGACGCTGGGCCGTTTCAGCCAGCGAGCGCTGCAAGCGCTCGGCCATACCCGGCTCCAACACCAGACCTTCATCGCCCTGCCCTTGCTGCATGGAGCCCAGCAACATCTGTTCCAGCTGCGGCTCCAGGGTAATCACTGACAGCTCAGGCTCCGAGCCATTGATGGTTTGCACAATCAGTCTGGACAACGCCACCCTCACTGCCGCTGTCAGCGCCAGAGGGTCCAGCGTCCTCTGTACCGCCTCAGCCAACGCCTCAGCAATGGAACGGAAGTCCTTTAATGGAACCTGCTCCATCAGCAGGTTCTGCAGAACTTTGAGGAGTGCACTGATCGACAGTTTCTTCGGCACCAACTCCTCAACCAGCTTGGGCGAAGACTTGCTCAGAAGATCCAACAACTGCTGCACCTCTTCATGCCCCAGCAGTTCATGGGAGTGCGTCTGCAGTACCTGGTTGATATGCGTCGCAACGACCGTACTGGCATCTACTACGGTATAGCCCAGTGTCTGCGCATGTTCCTTATGACTCTTTTCAATCCACACGGCATCCAACCCGAAAGCCGGATCCTTGACCTTGACGCCACTGAGTTCGCCAAAAACCTGTCCAGGGTTGATCGCCAATTCCCTGTCCGGATAGATTTCAGCCTCACCCGCAATCACTCCCATCAGGGTAATGCGATAGGCGCCCGGCAGCAGATCAAGGTTATCGCGGATATGTACCGAGGGTACCAAAAACCCGAGATCCTGGGACAGCTTCTTGCGTACGCCCTTGATCCGCCCTAATAGCTGACCACCTTGCATCTTATCCACCATCGGGATCAATCGGTAACCAACCTCAAGACCGATCATATCCACAGGCATGACGTCATCCCAGCCAAGCTCTTTATGCTCTTCAGCCGGCAACTCGCTGGGAGCCGCCTGCTCCTGCTCTGCCGCTTCTACCGCTGCGACCTGCCGCTGCACTTCACGCTGTTTGATCCACCAGGCTCCACCCGCTGCTGCAGCCGCAAGACCGATAAACGCAACATGCGGCATGCCAGGCACTATACCCATGATGAACAGTATGGCAGCCGCCACACTCAGCGCACGCGGGGAAGAGAACATCTGACGGAAGACCTGAGTCCCCATCGCCTCGGAGGAGTTGGCTCGCGTGACCATTACCGCTGCAGCTGTAGACAGCAGCAATGATGGAATCTGCGCCACCAGGCCATCACCGATTGTCAGCAAGGAGTAGTACTGCAGCGCCATATCAAAGTTGAGGCCGTGCTGTACCATACCGATGCCCAACCCACCCAGCAGGTTGATCACCAGAATCAGGATACCAGCCACGGCATCGCCGCGTACGAACTTGGACGCACCGTCCATGGCACCATAGAAGTCTGCTTCCTGCGTCACTTCCCGGCGTCGCTCACGGGCTTCATCCTGATTGATCAGGCCGGCATTCAGGTCCGCATCGATGGCCATCTGCTTACCCGGCATCGCATCCAGGGTAAATCGTGCGCTTACTTCGGAAATTCGACCGGCACCCTTGGTCACCACGACAAAGTTGATGATCACGAGGATCAGGAATACTACGATACCGACCACATAGTTACCGCCCACCACCACGTCGCCGAAAGCCTGTATCACCTTACCGGCAGCATCACCTCCCTCGTGACCAAACAGCAGTACCACTCGGGTAGATGCGACATTCAATGCCAGACGCAACAGGGTTGCCGCCAGCAGAATCGTCGGGAAAACAGCAAAGTCCAACGGTCGCAAGGCGTAGATACTGACCAGCAGTACTACAATCGACAAAGCGATGTTGAAGGTAAAGAAAACGTCGAGCAGGAAGGGGGGCATTGGCAGGGTAACCATGCCCAAAATGACCAACAGCAAAAGGGGAATCCCCAGATTCCCCTGCGTCAGGCCACGGACATTGTTCAGGATAGCGTCCCGCTCCACTCTTCCTCCAAAGCGTCAAAAAAACGACAAACAAAAGACACAGACCGGCCAATCACAGACTAAGCCAGTATTTATTAACGGTGCAGCTGATGTTTTTTTGACATTTTACACGCGTATACAAAGAAGTAATGCAAGAATCCCGCCAATTACTCCTCGGGATCGCGACGAAACTCCTCAGGAATTTCAATATCTTCGTCACGCAGTGGTGTAGGTGCTTCCTCAAGTCGCTGTTTGTAGCGCTTGAGCTGAAAGACATAGGCCAGTACCTGGGCTACCGACTGATAAAGACCCGCCGGGATTTCATCACCAACCTCGGTCGCATGATAGAGCGCTCGTGCCAGCGGCGGTGCCGACAACAGCGGCACATCATGTTCTTCGGCAATCTCGCGAATCTTCAAGGCCACAAAATCAGCCCCCTTGGCAACGACGCGGGGCGCCCCTCCCCCCAGCTGGTCATATTTCAGCGCCACGGCGTAATGAGTCGGGTTGGTAATGACCACATCTGCCTCGGGGACTTCGGACATCATCCTGCGCTGGGCAATTTCTCGCTGCAATTGCCGGATACGTCCCTTCACCTCAGGTTTACCCTCGGTGTTCTTCATCTCGTCCTTCACCTCCTGCATCGTCATTTTCAGCTTCTTGTTGTAGTCATACAGCTGAAAAGGGACGTCAATCAGTGAAATGATGATCAATGAAAGGCTCATCACCAGGAAGGACCAGCCCAGTATCTGTAACGAATGCGCGATCGCCGGCTCCACTGCCTCTCTCGCCAGCGCAATGAGATCTGGCTGATCGAGCCAGAGCACCATGATGGCAAAGGAGCCAACCAACAGAAACTTGGCCAAGCCCTTGAACAGTTCAATCAGCGCCTTCAGGGAAAACATGCGCTTGATCCCGCTCAGGGGATTGATGCGACTGCCTTTGGGCTGAATGGCCTGACCGCTGAAGTTCCAGCCACCAAGTGCGATAGGACTGAGAAGCGCAGCCAGAAGGGTCAGCAGAAAGAAGCCCCACAGGCTCAAGAAGCCATCATAAAGGGCCTCACCGAGATGGGTGAACATCCTTGAGGGATCGAAAACATCCTGGCGATCCAGGGTGAAACTTTCGACCATGATATCCATCATACTGCCCGCCACCTGACTGCCGAACAATAACGCCGATGCGGCTGACGCCAGCAGGAGCGCCGTTGCAGAAAGCTCTCGCGAACGGGGAATATCGCCTTTTTCACGCGCCTCTTTAAGGCGCTTGGCCGTTGGCTCTTCTGTTTTTTCCTGGCCGGTTTCTTCTGCCATTTACCCCTCCGCTGTCAGCAAACCGGCGACCACGTCCAGCCACTCCCCGGCGAACACCTGGTAGTGGCTGAAGAAGCCGGACAGACTCGCCCAGACAATGAAGATCCCCATCAGCATGGTGAAGGGAAAGCCGATGGCAAAGATATTCAACTGAGGCGCCGCCTTGGTCATGATGCCAAAGGCAAAGTTAACCACCAACAGCGCCGTTACTGCCGGCAGCGCCATCAGCAACGCCGCCATGAAAAGCCAGCCACCGGACAGGGCCATCTGCCAAAGAGTGGCCTGGCTGAGACTTCCCGCCCCGACCGGCAGCACATAAAAGCTCTGCGCCAGAATCTCGATCAGCACCAGGTGGCCATCCATGCCCAGGAACAACATCATCACCAGCATCAGATAAATCTGAGCCACAATCACAACATTGACTCCGTTAGCAGGATCGGTCATGGAAGCAAAGCCAAGACCCATCTGCATCGCCATCATTTGACCGCCCGCAACAAAGCTTTGCAGCAAAATATTGGCCGAGAACCCCAGCAAACTGCCGATCAATACCTGTTGGGCAATCAGAATCCAGCTTTGCAAGGACAGGCTGTCAAAATCCGGCATCGGCGGCAATACAGGTACCAGCAGCACGGTCACAGCCAGCGCCAATCCCAGGCGCAGTCGTGTCGGCAACATCTGTGTGCCGATGATCGGCATCGCCATGAAGAATGACATGACCCTGAACAGGGGCCAGAGGAAGGCATTAACCCAATACTCGACCTGCAGCAGGCTGACTTCCATGACCGGCCTATGAAATCAGGCGTGGTATGTTGAGGAACAGGTAGTTGAACAGGTCCGAGATCCGGGTAACAATCCAGGGACCGGCCCACATCACCGCCAACAGCGTCACGATCAGTCTTGGCAGAAAGCTCAACGTCTGCTCGTTGATCTGAGTGGCGGCCTGAAAAACCGAAATGACCAGCCCCACCGCCAGCGAAGGGCCAACGATCACGGCCACTATCACCACGATCAGCCAGAGCGCCTGGCCAAAGAGATCGAGTATCATGCCGGGATCCATCTTGCCCTCCTAAACGCCGAAACTGGCCGCCAGTGTACCTACCACCATGGCCCATCCGTCCACCAGCACGAACAGCATGATCTTGAAGGGCAATGAAATGATGATTGGAGACAGCATCATCATACCCATCGCCATCAACACACTCGCGACCACCAGGTCAATAACCAGGAAGGGTATGAACAGCATGAAGCCGATCTGAAAGGCGGTCTTCAGCTCACTGATAATGAACGAAGGAATCAGAATGGTAAAGGGTATCTCCTCGGCACGCTCCACTGGGGGGGTTTCCGAAATACGCATAAACAGATTCAGATCACTTTCACGCGTCTGACGCAGCATGAACTCGTGAAACGGCCTTCCCGCCGCTTCAAAAGCCTCCATGGGCGCAAGCTCCTCAGCCATGTAGGGCTGGACGGCTCGTGTGTTCACCTCTTCCAGCACCGGAGACATGATGAACAGGGTCAGAAACAGCGACAGGCCTATGATGATCTGGTTGGATGGTGTTTGCTGCAGACCCAGCGCCTGACGCAGAATCGCAAACACAATGATGATGCGGGCAAAGGAGGTCATCATCATCAACATTGCCGGCAGGAACGTCAGCAATGTCATCAGCGCCAGAATCTGGATAGTGACGCTGTAGTTGGTAGTGCCGTCTTCGCCGGTCACCAGGGTGACCGCCGGGATACCGGTGTCCGCCGCCAGCACTGAGCCAAACGGCAGTAACATGAGCAATAAGCCGACCAGCCCTCTCATTCGGGGCCTCCACGCCCCAACACCTGATGCAGACGATCAGCAAAGGCAGCTCCGCGTACCGCTTCGGAATCGACAACAGGCGTTTCAAAGTGCATCAGCAGGCTGACTCGCCCCGGGGACACGCCCAATAGAATCTGCTCTTGTCCGACCTGCACCAGCACTGCCCGTTCACGCTGCCCCAGCGGCAGTGCTGCCAGCACTTTCATCCCCTGCCCCGAGGCCGTTGCACCGTTGACGCGTCTGACCAGCCAACCGAGCAACAGGATCAGACCCACCACCAACAACAGCCCCAGCGCCAATTGCAGCAGACTTCCCCAGGATAGAGGATCGGGCAGCTCTGCCCGTGGCGTCGCGGCCTCTTCTGCCGCACTCGCCGTCACCGGCAAGAGCGCCAGCATCACAAGCAGTGATCTCATTTCAACCGCCGGATACGTTCCTGTGGGCTGATCACATCAGTCAGGCGGATACCATAGCGGTCGTTCACCACCACGACTTCACCATGCGCGATCAGGGTTCCATTAACTTTCACATCCAGTGGCTCGCCGGCCACGCGATCCAGCTCGATGACAGAGCCCTGACTCAACTGCAGCAGGTTGCGGATGGCGATTTCAGTACCACCGACCTCCATGGTCAAGGTGACCGGAATATCCAGAATGACATCGAGTTTGGGGTCGGCCACCGGAACCGACTCATCCTTCAGCTCGTCCAGCTCGACCCCCTGAGCCGGTGGCGCGGACTGCGCCTGAACATCATCCAGCAAGGCATCGGCATCAATACCCGCCTCGCCAGTCTGCTCCTCCAGTGCCGCAGCCCATTCATCGGCCAGAGCCTGTTGATCCTGGTTGTTGTTCTCGTCGCTCACGTTGTTCTCTCCGCAGGCCGGCTCATTCGGAGTCCGGCCGCTTGATGGTATCCTTGATTTTCACCGCCAGGTTGCCACGCGAAGTACCCAGCTGACAGTTAAACAGCGGAATACCGTTGGCATTGAGCTGCAAGCTGTCAGACAGCTCTATCGGGATGATATCCCCGGCCTCAAGCTCCATGACATCTCTCAGTGTCAGTTCACGCTCAGCCACCCGAAGATCCAGCTCAAGCGTCGCCATCATGATGTCACGACGCAAGGCACGCAACCAACGCTCATCTTTCTGCTCTTCGGTATTCTGTACGCCTGACAGCAGCTGATCGCGCACCGGCTCCAGCATCGCGTAAGGCATGGTGACATGCAGCTCACCGGTCCCGCCCTCAAGGTCAATCTGGAAAGTACTCACCACAACCACTTCAGTCGGATTGACTGCGTTAGCCATGGCCGGGTTGACCTCGTGCCCCACATGCTCAAACCTCAATGGCATCACCGGTCGCCACGCATCCTGCAGGTCTTCGAACAGCTGCTCCAGCGTCTTATGAACAATACGGGTCTCGGTCGGGGTAAATTCTCGCCCTTCGATCTTGGCATGGCGACCATCACCACCGAAGAACTGATCAACCAGCCTGAATACCAGGCGTGCATCCATGATAAAAAGGGCAGTGCCACGAAGCGGGTGTGCCTTTACCAGACTCATGCTGGTCGGGACGTACAGCGTATGGATATAGTCTCCATACTTCATTACCTGAATGCCACCCACTGTGACATCGGCGGTTCGGCGCAACAGGTTGAACAGGCTGATACGGGTATGCCGGGCAAAGCGCTCGTTGATCATCTCCAGCGTGGGCATGCGCCCACGCACGATTCGATCGTGACTCGCCAGATCATAAGGCTGTATGCCATCCTCAGAGTCGACCCTCCCTCCTTCATCGGCGTCGACGTCACCGTCATCCACGCCGTGGAGCAGCGCATCGATCTCGTCCTGGGAGAGCAGATCCTTGACCGACATCTAGTTCATCCTACTGCATAACAAAATTGGTAAAGAGAATGGTTTCTACGCCGGGCTCACCGATCTTTTCCTGCATGATCGACTGAACCAGCGCGGTAGCTTCATTACGCAGGGCCTTTTTACCCTCAATACTTTGCAAGTCTTCAAAAGACTGGGCACTGAACAATGCATTCAGACGGGCCACTATCAAAGGCATATGCAGCTTCAGGGCCTCATCCACAACCGGGTTGCGACTTTTCGCCTCAACAAATGCCTGCAAGTAATGACGCTTGTCATCCGCTGACTGCAGAGTGACAACGAAGGACGGCTTACCTTCCAGCGTGCGTACCTTGGTGTAGATCGCCTCATGGCGTACGGGTTCGGCTACGGCCTGAGATGTTTGTTCAGCAGCCTCATCACCGGACAGCAGAAAATAGGCCGCCCCAGCACCACCACCGAGCAGCAGAACGGCGGCCAGTGCCAGGATAATAATCAGTTTTTTCTTGGAGCCCTTGCCGCCCTCGACCGACTCGGTCTCAACAGCTGCATTAGTCGCCATTCATGCCTCCACCGGTTGTAGCGTCCTTCCGATCAGGCACCTAATATAACACACTGTTTTTCGGGCTGTAGCATCAGGCGTAATAGTCCACCAACCCTACTGCCACAGAGGGCACTGGGAGAGGTTCGGCGTCGCTCCCTTCACCGCCGCCATAGCCGCCCTGGCGACCGAAGGAGTCGGCCTGATCACGCTGCCCGGATCCCTGCTGGCGCGCCTCATCCGAGACCGATGAGTCCTGCAGATTCAAGCCCTGATCGGCAAACATCTCGCGCAGACGCGGCATCTGCTGCTCCAGCGCCTCTCTCACCACCGGGTTGGCACTGGTAAAGCTGATGCTGACCTGATCCTGCCCCTGCAGGTGTACCCTGATCTGCATGGCGCCCAGTTCCGGGGGGTCGAGCTGTATATAGGCAGTGCGAGGACCGTGTTGAGCCATCATGATCGCCCTGTCACCCACTTGGCGCCCCCAACGAGGCTCGGCCAACTGCTGTTGCAACTGTTGTGCAAAGGTCTGTCCGGACGGAGAAGCGACTGCTTGCGCATGGTTCTGCCCTCGCCCCTGAACTGCAGCGCTGAAGGCTGCATTCTGGTTGTCCTGGCGAGATGACTGGCCGAGATCAGACGACTCTCCGCTATCGGCTTGCACCTGCAGTTGAGCACTCTGGGCAACAGAGTCCACACGCGGGGGGGGGCATATCCAGCGTTGAGCGCGCCCCGTCGGGGCGAGCCCCCAGTGAACTGGCCGGCACGTCTTTGCCTGCCAGATCAACCACTTCAGGGGAAACTCCAGCCGAACGCGACGCACTGGTAACACCAGACGTATCGGTCATGGCCGTAACGGTACCCGCAGGCTGTACTAAAGCCTCTTTATCAACGTCAACTGAGTCGGCAACACCTGCAGCCAGAGCCGCTGACGGGGCGGGCGTAGTCCTGTCGGTTTCAGTGCCGTCCGCCACCATCACACCCGCGGATTGGACCACCTGCGAAGCCTTCTCTGCAGCAGGCCCATCTACAGCTGGCTGGCCGATGGCAGCCACATCAAGAGGACCCGTTGTGATTGTCTGCTGCCCAATATCCTGTGCGGCGCCATTAACAGTCATGGCTGCCGGCATCGCCGAGGACGGGGTGACTCGGCCTGCATCCTTCGCATTTGCCGGTCGCTCAGCCATGGAGGGCTCCCCAGGTTGCACCTTCGTAGCCTCGAGGATAGTTGCAGCCTCAGGCTTAGCTGGCGCATCGGTTACGACAGCAGGTTTGGCGGGAGTGGTTGCAGCAGCGAGAGTGTCCGCCTGCCCCCTGGCCGTAGCCGTGACCCCAGTGGGCGCGGTTGCGGCAAGAGCATCAGCTGAGGTTGCGGATACTGTCTGCGTGGACGCAGAAGCTGCCACGGCCGCGTCTGCCGGCAAAGCCGGACTGGGCATAGCCCTTTCAGCGGCTTGAGCGGACATTCGGGCGTGATCACTGAGCTCAGTCGAGGGTTCGGCATGATCTGCTGAAATGACAGCATCAGGGGTGGCTCGCCCGGCATGTCCCTGCTCCGCTACCAACTGAGCACGGGCAGAAGCCTCTGTCAGTGAGGCCTGACGCGGCTGCTCGGCAGCCGCTGCCAGCGCCTCAGGCGCAGTCTTATCCATGCTTTCAGCATGTACCGATGAGGGAGCAGACGCAGCTTTGATTTCACTCTGTGCCGGCAAAGCTAAGGCAAGTCGCTCATCTACCAGGGCACTTTCATCTCCGGCGGAGGTTTTTAGCAGTCCTTCAGCAGCACCTTCTTCACTCGACGTTGCAGCGGTAAGCGTCGCCTCAGTATCAGTACTGTCATCCGGCAACAGTTCGCCACCCGGTGGCAAGGACTTTCCGTTTTCGACCTGAAGCGCTCGTCCCCCTTGAGCCTGCAAGGAACCTTGGAACAGCAAGTGAAAGCCGGGAGTTGAAGAAGCGCCCTCGGGCATAGCTGCCGCGGGCGATGCGCTCAGAGGCGCGCTCGGCAAGGCAACAAGATTCAGCGGCAGCGCTGCGTTTGAACCCGTTTTGATGATGGCCATGGCTCTTTCCTGCAAAGGGTGACAGCAAGAATAAGCAATTTAGATGCCAGCCTTAAATATAGCGCGGGCGTACATGTTGAGAGCGTTCATCAATTTCCTGCTGCAGCTTGCGCTCGCGCTCGTGGGATTCAGCATCGCGCGCCTTCTCGATCAACCGCTCTATGCCTTTCTCACGCGCATAGGTTTGCTGCCAGTAAGCCTGAACCTGCTGCAACTGCTCCCGCGCCTGCACCAGCGCCTGCTCCTGCTGCTGAACGGTACTGCTGATCTTTTGCATGAATGCCTGACGCGTTTGCAGCGCACCTATGCTGGTCCCCTGACGCCCCGTTGCCGTGAACTGTTGCTGATACTCTAAGAGATAGTTCTCCAGCTGGCCGATGCCTTGCTCACCCTGACTGACCCGCTGCTGAGCATCAGCCAGAAAGCGCTCAGCCTCACGGCGTTTACGCTCGGCGACCGCAAGAACCACTTCCAAACGCTTAGAACGCAATTTGCTCATAACACCTCAACCCCTGCATCACGGTGTTCGTCTCAGCATCTGCGCCTGGGGCGCATTATTCTGCTGCTGAGGCGGTGGTGACATCACCATCGCCAGTTCCTGCACACAACGCTGCATCGGCATGGGTTCATTCATGCCCTGAAGCAGGTAGGCACGAATGGCCGGCAACATATCGATGGCACGATCAGTCTCTGGGTCACTGCCACGCGCATAAGCCCCCACGGCAATAAGATCCGCATTCTGTTGATAGCGAGAATAGAGGCGCTTGAACTGCAGCGCCAGATTCAGCCGCTGGGGGTCGACGATCTGCGGCATGGCTCGACTGATGGATGCCTCAATGTCAATTGCTGGATAGTGTCCCTGTTCGGCAAGACTGCGCGACAGCACGAAATGACCATCCAGAATGGCCCGTGCGGAGTCGGCTACCGGGTCCTGCTGGTCATCCCCTTCAGTCAACACAGTGTAAAAAGCCGTAATGGAGCCACCGCCGGTACTCCCGTTACCGGCCCGCTCAACCAGTTTCGGTAGTTTGGCAAACACTGAAGGTGGATAACCCTTGGTCGCGGGCGGCTCACCAACCGCCAGCGCAATTTCACGCTGAGCCTGTGCATAACGGGTCAAAGAATCCATCAGCAAGAGTACATTTTTGCCCTGAGCCCGAAAGTACTCGGCAATACGGGTCGTCAATTGTGCGGCTCGCAAACGCATCAAAGGAGAGTCATCGGCCGGTGCCGCCACCACGACCGAGCGCGCCATTCCTTCTGCGCCCAGGCTATGGTCAATAAACTCGCGCACTTCTCGACCACGCTCGCCAATCAACCCTACCACGGTGATCTCGGCTTCGGTAAAGCGTGTCATCATACCCAACAATACCGACTTACCCACACCACTGCCTGCAAAAAGCCCCAGGCGCTGTCCGCGCCCTACGGTCAACAAACCGTTGATTGCACGAACACCGACATCCAGCGTCTGCTCAATGGGATGACGATGCAAGGGGTTAATCGTTTCGCCATGCAAGGTCACCATATCATCGGGCCGCAGTGGCCCCTTTCCATCAAGAGGGCGCCCAATGCCGTCAATCACCCGGCCCAACAGCCCAAAGCCCACCGGCACCAGGCTGGCTCCCACCTTGGGGCGTACGGCAGCACCCGGGGCCAGACCATCAACACTGTCCAGCGGCATGAGGTAGATACGGTCACCCGAGAAGCCGACTACTTCGGCCTCAACACTGCCTTCTTCCTGCAAAGACACGAGGCAGTAATCACCGAGCGCCGCTTTGAGCCCGACCGCTTCCAGAGTTAACCCGATCAAACGAGTGACACGCCCTTCAACATCTGGACGAGGTGGCTCGTACTCACACTGGAGATAACGCTTGAGGCGTTGATCGAGATCCGGCACTGGGTATATCCATACAGAGGGTTCAGGTTGTGGCAGAGTCAACCGTTTTGATCAGACGCGCCAGCAACTGATCAGCGACCTGACGAAAACGCTGCTCTACCTGATAGTCGACACGACAGCTGCCACTGTCAACCCGGCAGCTGCCCGGCAGCAGGGATTCGTCAGCTACAAGCGAGAGATTGAGGTCATCGACCAAAGGAGACAGAGCTGCATGCTGCTGCGGATGCACACTGAGCACCACTTTGCCACTGCCCTCAGGCAGTTGAGACAGAGCTTCACGAGCACTCTGCAGCAACAGATCGATGTTGAGACTGAGTTCAGCTTTAACGGTTGCCTCAGAAAGCTCAACCACCAGCTGGATCAGAGTGCTCTCAAGCGCTTCCCGCTGTTGTTCCAATGGAGTTTGCAGCTGTTGCAGCAGCGCATCCAGTTGCTGGATACGCGAACTGATCTCGGACTGCCCCGCTTCCAGCCCCTGCTGCAGCCCTTGCTCGTAGCCCTGTTTACGCCCCTCGTCCTGCCCCTGCCGAAGACCTTCGGCATAGCCTTCCTGACGGGCCGCCTCACACAGCTCTTCCCACTGAGAGAGCGTCAATTTTTCGGCAAATATCTCTTCCTCGACAACAGAGATATCGACCTCGGCCAACGGTTGTTGAGGCTTGCGCGCCAACGCCTGCACGACCGGTGCTTCAGCTCCTACATCAGGCGGCAGCCAGCGCTCAACCGGACCGGCTTCAGCTGCACGTATGCGGATCGGAGCATCATTCTTCATCAGATCATCTCTTCACCGGAACCACCCAGCATGATTTCACCTTCGTCAGCCAGGCGACGTGCAACGGTAAGAATCTCTTTCTGCGCCTCTTCCACTTCAGAAACGCGAACCGGCCCCTTGGCCTCGAGGTCATCACGCAACAGCTCGGCTGCACGCTTGGACATGTTCTTGAAGATTTTTTCCTGCAATGCCGTATCGGCGCCCTTGAGCGCCAGCACCAGGCTATCGGTCGAGATCTCACGCAAGATAACCTGGATACTGCGATCGTCGACATCTGCAAGGTTTTCGAACACGAACATCAGATCGGAGATTTCGTTTGCCAGACCTTCATCATTGTCACGGATACCCTCCATCAACTCAGCCTCGAGCGAAGATTCCATGAAGTTCATGATATTGGCAGCAGAACGCACACCACCCAGAGTACGCGACTGACTGGCCTTGCTGCCGGCAAACTGACTTTCGAACATATCGTTGAGTTCCTGCAGCGCTTGCGGCTGGATACGATCCAGCGCGGCAATACGCATGAGTATCTCAAGACGTACCTTTTCATCGAAAAAGGATAAAACTGCCGCGGCCTGGTCGGCATCAAGGTAAGCCACCACAACCGCCTGAATCTGTGGATGTTCATAGCGCAGCGCTTCTGCAACCTGACGCGGGTCCATCCAGCGCATGGTATCCAGCCCCGACGTATTGGTGCTGAACAGAATTCGGTCGATCAGTGTTTTGGCCTTTTCCTCGCCGAGCGCCTGATTCAGCATCGCACGGATATAACGGTCGTTGTTGATACCAATACCCGTCTGATCACTGACCACATTCATGAAATCAGCCACGACCGCTTCAACACGGGATTGAGGCACATTGTCCAGCTGGGTCATGGCCTCACCAATACGCTGCACTTCCTTAGGCCCCAAATGCTTGAGTATCTCGGCCGCATCAGACTCACCCAGACTGATCAGCAATATTGCCGCCTTCTGGATATCAGAGAGATCGCTCTCATCGGTCATGTTCGATCACCCACTGCCGAACCGCTTGCGCCACTTTTTCAGGATCCTCTGCCACCATGCTGCGGATGGCATTCAGCTGATAATCAAAACTTTCATTTGGCGTCGGCAACACGCCGCGGTCGCCTTTGCTGCCACCCAAGGTGACCTTGTCATCGGCAACACCCGCGCCTTCCAGTCCTTCAAGGTCAGCCGAGATTTCGCCCGCAGGCCCAAGACTCAGCGTTTCCTTGTGTTTGCCAGCTTCTGCCAGACTTCTCAGAATTGGTCGCAGAACGCCCAGAATCAACAGCAGTACAAACAGGCCGGCCATCACCTGCTTCATAATATCCCAGAACCAGTCCTGCTCCCAGAAAGCGGGATCTTCCAGACTGACCTGCTCGGGCGGCACGAAAGGTGAATTAATCACGGTGACACTATCGCCGCGAGCCGCCGAATACCCCACTGCATTCCGTACCAGCACCTGCAGTCGCTGCAGTTCGTTTTCAGACCAGGGCATGCGCTGGTTTTCGCCGGTTTCCGGGTTGGTCGTGGTCATGTCATCCACCACCACGGCTACGCTCAAGCGCTTGATCACACCGGTCTGATGACGGGTATAACTGAGCGTACGATCGAGCTCATAGTTGCGCACCGCCTGCTCTCGACTGGAGCCATTCCCCGCTCGACCAGCTCCCCCTCTTGCATCACCGTCAAACTCTTCAGGGACAGCATTGGGCCCCGGCGGCTGGTTGGAGAGTGCGCCCGGCACCCCCTGCGCGATGTCACCGGATGCACGCCGCTCTTCCAGGGTCTTTTCACTGCGCAGCGCTGGCAGATCAGGGTTGTAGACCTCATCAGCCTGTTCAACTTCCGTGAAGTCGATATCGGTGGACACCTCGGCACGGAAATTCCCCAGCCCCAGCACCGGCTGAAGGATGCTGTTAACACGGTTGACCAGCGTTTGTTCGACATTACGGGTGTACTCCAGCTGCTTCGCAGCCAGAACAACATCCTCATCCTGATCCCGGGTATTGAGCAGGCGCCCCTTCTGGTCGACAACCGTGACATCTTCTACTGCCAGCTCAGGGATACTGGAAGCAACCAGATTGGCAATCGCCACCACTTGATCCCGGGACAGCGAGCGCCCGGAAAACATTTCAATGAAAACGGATGCGCGCGGTTTGCGTTGGTCGCGGACAAAAACAGATTCCTTGGGCAGCGCCAGATGAACGCGTGCCGATCGAACCGCCAGCATACTGCTGATCGTGCGTGCCAGTTCGCCTTCCAGACCGCGCCGGAAACGGGCGTTTTCCATGAACTGGCTGGTACCCAATCCCTGGTCCTGATCCAGCAGTTCGAAGCCAACGGTTTTGTCAGCGGTAAAGCCTTCCGACGCCAGCTTCAGTCTCGCCTGATGAACATGCTCTTCAGGAACCAGAATCGCACGACCATCCGCATCAAACTTGTAGGGCACATTGAACAGCTTCAGCTGCTCAATCACCTCATTGGCGTCTGCAAAGTTGAGATTGGAGAAAAGAACACGGTAATCCGGCTTCTGTGACCAGAGCACGACGGCGAATCCAATAGCGATGCTCGCCGCCAGGCCTACCATCAGGCCAAGCTGACGCAGGATGCCCAGACTGTTAAAGCCTGACATCAAACTGCCTTTATTGCTGGCCTGTGTTGCCGAATTATCCATTTAATCCTAACCGTTAACCGAGTTAAATCGGCATTTTCATCACATCTTCGTAGGCCGTAACCAGTCGGTTACGCACCTGTGTCATCGCCTGGAATGAAACCGAGGCCTTCTGTGCCTGAATCATCACCTGAGGCAGATCCACTGATGGATCACCATGCTCATAGGCTGTACGCAGCCTGGATGCTTCCTGCTGATGCTCGTTGACTTTATCCACAGCATTCTTGAGCAGCTCCGCAAACCCGTTGCTCTCGGCACGGCTAATACCCTGTGGTTCAAAGTCAGGCCTGGCAATGGGAGCCACGCCCTGTTGCATCTCGGCTTTGATTGAGCGCATCTGTGACAGCAGGCTGTTGATATCCGCACGTTCGACCATGCTTCCCTCTCTCCCTGCGGCAATATTTTGACATTATAGGGGCTCCCCCTTGCTCTTCAAGCAAGGTAGCGAAGAAGCCGACAATTAACTGACGCATTCTGACGCCTGTCAACTTCACCCTAGCACTCAAGCAAAAAGCGGGCCAATAGCCCGCTTCGCCATGATACCCGAGAATTTGACACTCAGTAACTACTGTTAGGTGTCAGGCCGTACTTCAAGCGTACATACATCAAGGCAACCGTGATCGCGTCTCCCAATGCCGTGTGACGTTCCAGCATCGGAATATCCAGTTTGCCCGCAATGGTATCGAAACGCAGATCCACATCACCGCCCACATGCTTCCATTTGATGATGTCATGGTAAACATGCGACAACTCTATCGCCTTGTTTGGCAAGCCGAAACCGTAACGAGGTCGGATGAACTTGTCCAGCATGCGAATATCGAAGTTGACGTAATACCCCAGAATCGGGCGGTTACCCACAAACTCCAGCACTTGCTCCAGCGCATCCTCCAACTCGATACCGTCTGCCAAATCACTGGCACGAATCTTGTGAATTTTGATGGAGTCGCCGCACAGACTCTCGGGAGGCTTCAGTTTAAGATCAAGCCGTTCACTGGTGATCACCTTGCGGCCTTTAATCCGCACGGCACCAATCGACAGGATTTCGGCCTTCTTGACGTCCAGACTGGTGGTTTCGCAGTCCAGGGACACGACCTCATCACCCTTATAGCCCTCAAACAGGTGAGCCCAGGGGCCTTCTCGGTGCTCTCGCTTTTCTTTCAGGCGCCGTATGGAGCGCGGGATGATCATGTTGGCTTAACCTCCCAAATGATAGCGCTGTGCCAGATGTTTCTTGAATCCTTTCACTACGTGCAGTGCATCACGCAGCAGATCCCGTTCCAGCTTGTTCAGTTGCTGCAGGTCGATCTGGTTGGGTGATGGATCGATACCATCGTCGGCAACTTCCGCACGACGAATCTGCTGACGCAAGCGTAACTGGATAAACAGCGCCAATGCTTCAGCCATGTCCTTACCATGCTCCTCTTGCATCACCCCCTGCTCAACCAGGAGTTCGATGCGCTGGAAGGTATTGGTCTTGAGAATACGATGCTCCAGCGCCATGGTTCGAATGCCGTGCACGATCGGAAAAATCCCGCCCTTCTTGATATCCAGCTGTCCTCTATCCTTGAGGTTGCCGAAAAATGTCAACGGGGTATCAAACTCGACCGCAGCCCGTGCAAAGTGCGAGAAGAACACATCGTTATTGCGCAGGTGACGCAAGAACCAGTTACGCGCCACCTTGAACAGTGCTTCATTCCCGGCAACAGGCTTGGCATCGACCGCAATTGCAAGCTTCATCAGCGAGTTACCCTCACAGGTCGCTGCCCAATCGCTCATCTTCTGGGTCCAGTCGCCCACAGAGTTAACCCATTCGGAGTTCGACACCATAATGTTGCCCGGACAAGGAGGAAAACCAAACGATATCAACGTTTCACTAAAACGATTCATGGTGGCCTGCATCTCGGGCCAGGCCAGGTTTTCCCTGAAAATCAGCGCATTATCCTGATCGGTTTTCATGATCTGTTCGGCGCGACCTTCAGAGCCCATTACGATCAGACATACGTGTGGCTGCATGTCAGCAGGAATGGTCAGGTCAAACAACTTCGAAATGATACGACCGTTCATCGCCGCCAACAGATCCATGGTGAAACGAATCTTGACTCCGGTCGATATCAGCGCCTTGATCAGATCATTCAGGCCCTGAGCGGCTTCACGCAGCTGATCGATACTGGCGGCACGCTCAATACGCAAGCCGATGACGTGAGAATGACTGGAGAAATAACTGAGTACATCCGTCAACTCAACCACGCCCACCATGTCCTGGCCAGCCATGACCACCACACGCTCGATCTGTTGCTGAGTCATCATCACCAGGGCGTTGAACAGATAATCCTCGTGATCAATGCTCACCAGCCTGTAACTGGCAATGTCTGATACGTCGGCCTCCAGCGGCAGCTGGTTAAGTACGACCGCATCCAACAGGTCGGTACCGGTCACCATGCCCAGACGTCCACCCTTGCGTGCCAAGACACAATCCGCCTTATGACTGCGCATCAGCTCTGTGGCTTCACGAATACTGGTCCCCTCTTCGACAATCAGCGGGTCCCGTACGGCTGCATCCGTAATCTTGGCCAGCATGAACTCGGCCATATCCTGATTGCTGCCATGCTGCGCCACGATTTCCTGCTTTACCGCCAGATTCTGCTGAAAATAGTCGGCGAACTGGGCATTGGTCGCCATCAAGTCAAGCAGAGTACGGGTCGGCAGGATATGGCAGATGGTTTCCTCTTCGGCGACAAAGTTGTGGATCGCCTTCCCTCTGATGGCCGACCAGCCGCCAAAGTAATCCTCGTTTTCATAGTGCACATAAACATGCTGAGCTGCTTGACCGTCGGCCTGAGAGGCTTCGCTTTCACTGACCCGACCCTTGAGGATCACATGGACCCCTTCCGGAACGCCACCAGCGGCAATAACGGTTTCACCCTTCTGGTAATAAGCAATGTCGAGGTTGGCCCGCAGCAGGTTCTGCTCATCCTCGTTCAGCAAGCTGAACGGGATGTTATCCATCTTGAAGGAATTCGGCATCCGCTTGCCCTCCTGTTGTGTAGGTCAAAATCAAACGGGGACATACCTCACCACTCAGGCATGTCCCCGCTTGTTCACCGCCTGTCGATTAATGCACCTGGGCTTCAGCCGCACCACGCGGGATACGAATATCCTCGATGATGTGCTGAATTTCCTGCGGCGGCTGAGGGGTCATACGCGATACCAGCGTCGCCACAATAAAGTTCAGAAGCATGCCGACAGTACCGAAGCCTTCCGGTGAAATGCCAAGCCACCACTCATCAGCGGTACCACCCATGAACTTGAAGTAGACGATGTAAGCGATGGTAGTGGTCAGGCCAACAACCATGCCGGCTACCGCTCCCTGAGTATTCATGCGCGTACTGAAGATGCCCATGATGATTGCCGGGAACACCGAAGATGCCGCCATACCAAAGGCCAGAGCCACCACCTGGGCCACAAAGCCAGGCGGATTAATCCCGAAGTAACCGGCAATGATGATCGCCACAATCGCCGCCAGACGAGCGTATGTGAGCTCCTGCTTATCGGAAATATTGGGATTGATAGTCTTTTTCATCAGGTCATGTGAAATCGACGTCGAGATCACCAGCAGCAAACCTGCCGCCGTCGAAAGCGCTGCCGCCACGGCGCCTGCGGCTACCAGGGCAACGACCCAATCCGGCAGATTGGCAATCTCCGGGTTCGCCAGCACCATTATATCGCGATCCACATAGACCTCGCTGGCACTGTCAGACGGGTTAGTGGTCAGTCGCTCGCCCTGCTCGCCACGCGCGCCCGTTGCGTCATACTGAGGTTTGCCACCTTCAAACGCATTACCAGCCGAGTAATACACTTTGCCGTCTCCGTTCTTGTCGGCCCAGGCAATCAGTCCGGAGGCTTCCCAGTTCTTGAACCACTCCGGCATCTGAGTGTACTCAACACCGGCATTGTCCTTACCGTTGATGGTTTCAATCAGGTTCACACGACCAAAACCGGCAACAGCAGGCACTGTGGTATAGAGAATCGCGATGAAAATCAGTGCCCAACCGGCTGAAATACGCGCATCCTTGACCCGCGGAACGGTGAAGAAGCGCACAATGACATGAGGCAGACCTGCGGTACCGCACATCAGCGCAGCCGTAATGAAGAACATGTCGATGGTGGTTTTATTCCCCTGGGTATACTCCGCGAATCCCAGTTCAACCGACAACTCATTCAGCGTTGTAAGTACCGACTTGCCGGTTTCCAGAGTCGCTCCAAGGCCGGCCTGGGGCACGAAGTGCCCTGTTACCTGCATTGACAGGAAGATCGCCGGCACCATGAAGGCGAGAATGAGAACACAGTACTGCGCCACCTGAGTGTAGGTAATGCCCTTCATGCCACCCAGCACCGCATAGAAAAACACGATGACCATTCCGACAATGACACCGGTTTCAATTTCTACATGCAGATAACGTGAGAAAACGATACCCACGCCACGCATCTGACCAGCGACATAGGTAAAGGAGATAACGATGGTACAGACAACCGCAATGGTGCGTGCAAGGTTGGAATAATAACGGTCACCCACAAAGTCTGGCACGGTAAACTTGCCGAATTTGCGCAGATAAGGTGCCAGCAGCATCGCCAGCAGTACATAGCCACCGGTCCAGCCCATCAAGTAAGCCGCACCATCACGGCCGATAAAGGACACGATCCCCGCAAGGGAGATGAAAGAAGCCGCAGACATCCAGTCAGCTGCCGTGGCCATACCGTTAGCCACGGGGGGAACACCACCGCCGGCCACGTAGAATTCCTTGGTTGATCCTGCACGGGCCCAAATCGCGATACCGATATAGAGTGCAAAGGAGCCACCGATAAATATATAGGTGAGCAGGTCGAGACTCATAACGAAGCCATCCTTAACTTGTTATTGTTATTCATGCACGTCGTATTTTTCATCCAGCCTGTTCATGCTGAATACATACGCCCAGATCAGACCGATGAAGACATAGATCGCGCCCTGCTGGGCAAACCAGAAACCAAGCGGGAAGCCGAAAAACTGGATCTTGTCCAGCTCGTCAACGAATAGAATGCCGCAACCATAAGAGGCCGCGAACCAGATGACCATATAGGTCGTTATGATGCGCAGATTTTCACGCCAATATGAGCTGGCGCTTTCGCTTTGGGTAGACATGACACCATCCTGTTGTTGTTATTTGCGGTGATAGCCCTAAGGGTATCCCTGAATCTAACAAACCCAGGAAGGTAAAGGTGCCCCGACTTTAGTCGAGACACATCCTCGTTCAGGGGCAGACGCGTACGCGGACGGGAGAATCTGCCGAAAGCATCTCACGGGAGCTCAATAGCGGCTTGCGTGTTTCATCCAGCTCGAACATCTCACCGCTTGCACAGTTGAGCAGTTGGGCATGATGGCTGACCTGGTCAACATAGCTCTTTTCAAAACGATAGAGCACGAACTCCACCACTCGCTCATCACCCACCAGAGTATCGCGCAAACTGTCGGCATCAATCACGGTAAAGCCGACGGTCATGGGGTAGAGGTATGTCCATGGGCGCCAGATCATGCTGTCATTACGAACATCCAACACTTCAGCATTTTCCGGCAGCTGCTGACGCTTGAAATCGTACCAGGTGTACTCGATATAGATCTGATATCCCAGCATGCCAAGGCCAGCAAAGGCGGGCACGATCCACTTCGGGAGCTTCTTGCGACTCAGCGAGCGCAGTATCAGAGCGATACCCGCAGCCCCCAGACCAGCGACTACAGTTGCGATCAGATTCCAGATCATACTTCCACTTCCTGAAAAAAGTCGGGCTTCCAGTTGGAAGCCCGAGGTGGTTCAACGCTTGGCAGAGAAACCTGCCATTGGCGTCATTATGACTCAGTGGTCAACGGCAGCGCCAGCACCTTTCGGGTAACGCACACTTTCAACCAGTTCCTGGATCTCAACCGGCGGCTCTTCAGTTGCATTGGAGACAACGAAAGCCACAGTAAAGTTGATGATCGCACCGATGGCACCGAAGGACAGCGGAGAGATACCCAGAATCCAGTTATCCACGTTGTCCGGCAGGTTCGCAGTACCCGGGATGAAGAACCAGCCCTTGTACATGAAGATGTACACCAGAGTGGTTACCAGACCGGCCAGCATACCTGCGATGGCGCCCTTGTTGTTGATGCGCTTGGAGAAGATACCCATCATCAGAACCGGGAAGATGGATGCGGCCGCGATACCGAAGGCCAGAGCCACTACCTGAGCCGCAAAGCCCGGCGGGTTCATGCCAAGATAGGTCGCCACCACAATCGCTACAGTCATGGAGGCACGCGCCGCCATCAACTCGCCCTTCTCGGAGATGTTCGGATTGATGGAATTCTTGATCAAGTCATGACTTACCGCAGAGGAGATTGCCAGCAACAGACCTGCCGCAGTGGACAGTGCCGCCGCCAGACCACCGGCTGCGATCAGACCGATAACCCAACCCGGCAACTGTGCGATCTCAGGGTTCGCCAGTACCAGAATATCACGGTTGTAGGTCAGCTCGTTGCCAGCCCAGCCCTTGTCAGACATGTCAGCCTTGTCGTTGTAGAACTGGATACGACCATCGTTGTTCTTGTCTTCGAACTTGATCAGCTGAGTCTCTTCCCAGGTCTTCATCCACTCCGGACGATCTTCGTACTGGATCGGCTGAGCATCAACGCCATTCGGGTAAACAGTGTTGATCAGGTTCAGACGCGCCATGGAAGCAACAGCCGGTGCAGTCAGGTACAGCAGAGCGATGAAGATCAGCGCCCAGCCAGCAGACCAGCGAGCGTCAGCTACCTTGGGTACGGTGAAGAAGCGGATGATAACGTGCGGCAGACCTGCAGTACCGATCATCAGAGTCAGGGTGAACAGTACCATGTTCAGCTTGTTCGGTACGTCAGCCGTGTAGGCAGCAAAGCCCAGATCCTGAACCACCTGGTCCAGCTTGGCCAGCAGCGGCATGCCAGAAGCGGTGTGGTCGCTGAACAGACCCAACGGCGGCAGAGGGTTGCCGGTCAGTTCCAGGGAGATGAAGATCGCCGGAATGGTGTAAGCCACGATCAGTACGCAGTACTGGGCAACCTGAGTGTAGGTGATGCCCTTCATGCCGCCGAGTACGGCGTAGAAGAATACCACTACAGACGCGATGACCAGACCAGTGTCCTTGTCCACTTCCAGGAAGCGGGAGAAGGCGATACCGGCACCGGCCATCTGGCCGATAACGTAGGTTACGGACGCAACGATCAAACAGGCAACTGCGACCAGACGGGCCGGCTTGCTGTAGAAACGGTCACCGATGAAGTCAGGTACGGTGAACTTGCCGAATTTACGCAGGTAAGGTGCGAGCAGCATCGCCAGCAGGACGTAACCGCCAGTCCAGCCCATCAGGAAGGTAGAGTTTGCATAACCACCGGCAGCGATCAGGCCCGCCATGGAAATGAAGGAAGCCGCAGACATCCAGTCAGCGGCCGTAGCCATACCGTTGGCAACCGGGTGGACACCACCGCCAGCCACATAGAATTCTTTGGTGGAACCCGCACGGGCCCAGATTGCGATGCCGAAGTAGAGCGCAAAAGAGGCGCCTACGAACAGCAGGTTTATATAAAACTGATCCATCGACTTACTCCTCCAGTCCCATCTCTTTATCGAGCTTGTTCATGCGCCATGCATAGAAGAAAATAAGACCGATGAAGGCCAGAATTGAGCCCTGCTGAGCAAACCAGAAGCCCAGGTCTGTACCGCCGACGGAAATGCCGGACAGCAAGGGACGGAAAAGGATGCCGCAGCCGTAGGACACAAAGGCCCAAACGACTAGGCTACCCAGGATCAGACGAAGGTTCGTCGACCAGTATTGAGCAGCTTTGGATTTATCATCTGCCATGGTGTTTCTCCGATTTCTTGTTATTGGAGCCGAGAAAATACAACCTGATCTTGCATAAAGACGGGGATCAAGCAAAACCCCGACTTTAGTAGAACAGGCTATCCATAAAATACTCGACCACCACTTAGCTCTTATTAATCAATAGGTTATGCGATTGCGTCAAAAACATGACTTGGCTCATGTAAGACAATAGTCAAGTGCCCTGACGCTCCAGGCAGCTCAACAGCCTCATTCTGCCACGGTCAACATTACAGGCTGATGGCCAAGCGTTAGAATCAGTGTCAAACCACGAAACGAGAGACACCTTATGTTGTCCGGCTGGTCCATCATTCTCATATCTCTGGCCTACCTGGGCCTCCTGTTCGCTATTGCCTATTTCGGTGACAAAAGCAGTGCCGGCAAGCAATGGGCCAGCAACCCCGTGGTCTACTCATTGTCACTGGCAGTCTATTGCTCAAGCTGGACCTTCTATGGTGCCGTCGGGCGTGCAGCCTCGACCGGCTGGGAGTTTCTGGCAACCTACCTGGGTCCCGTCATCGTTTTTTTGCTGGCCATCAGAGTCATCGAGAAGATCTTCCTGGTCAGCAAGCAGCAGAACATCACGACCATCTCGGACTTCATCTCGTCCCGTTACGGCAAGAGCCAAAGCCTGGCTGTGCTGGTCACCATCATTGCGGTACTGGGCACCATTCCCTATATTGCCCTGCAGTTGAAAGCCGTGGCCATCAGTTACAATGCCCTGGCACCCGGCGCGACAGAGGCATTGAGCAAGGGCAGCGATACCGCGCTATTCGTGGCCCTGTTGATGGCCGTTTTTGCCATCCTGTTCGGCACCCGGCACATCGATGCGACCGAGCATCATGAGGGACTTGTCCTGGCTGTGGCGTTCGAGTCCCTGGTTAAACTGACCGCCTTTGTCGCCATCGGCCTGTTCGTCGTATTCGGTCTTTTTGATGGACTTGATGACCTTGCTTTTCAGATCCAGGCCCAGCTGCGTTATAACGCCAATTTCGACACCACCCTCAATACCGGCTTCATGACCGAGATCGTGCTCGCCTGTGCCGCCGCGATCTGCCTGCCACGCCAGTTCCATGTCAGCATTGTCGAGAACACCCGACGCGGAAACCTGTTTACGGCGCGCTGGCTGTTCCCGTTGTACCTGATCCTGATGGCCGTGTTCGTTTTGCCAATTGCCACCGGTGGTCTGGTCACTTTCACCGAGGGCAACGTCGATGCCGACACCTTCGTACTGATGCTGCCGCTGGATGCGGGCTATGAAAAACTCGCCACTCTGGCGTTTATCGGTGGCCTGTCAGCCGCAACCAGCATGGTCATCGTCGCCAGCATTACGCTTGCCACCATGGTATGCAACGACATCGTCATGCCATTACTGTTCCGCATTTCCTGGTTGCATCTGTCCCAGTCCAAGGACATGGGTGCGCTGCTGCTGCGCGTTCGCCGCATCACGATTTTCTGCCTGCTGCTGATGGGGTATTTCTACTATCGTATTCTCGGAGATCAGGGCCCTCTTGCCTCCTTCGGCTTATTGGCCTTTGTCGCCGCCATTCAGTTTTTGCCGGCCATTATCGGCGGGATCTACTGGAAGGGAGGCACCCGTCATGGTGTTCTCACCGGACTCACCGCCGGCTTCCTGCTGTGGATCTATACGCTGGTGCTGCCCACACTGAATTCCGCACGCCTGATTCCTTATGAGTGGCTGCCTCAGCTCAATGGAAGTGACAACTGGTTCAGCCCAACGGGCCTGTTTGGCCTGACAGGCCTCGACCCGCTGACACACGGTGTCATCTGGAGTTTGGGCATCAATACCCTGCTGTTCGTGCTGGTGTCCCGTTTAGCGTCCCAACGTCTGGTCGACCGCATCCAGGCCAGTGCTTTCGTGAACATTTCTGCCAAGGGAATCGCCGACCCTTCACGTCACTTTGGCCAGGTTACCGTCGGCGATCTGCAGATGCTCAGTGAGCGCTTCCTCGGCATGAGCCGAACCCGACAGGCCTTCAGCAGCTTCGGCCAGAAGCAGGGTGACGGCCCCCCGATGGCAGCCGAGAAGGCCACCCCCGAGCTGATTCAGCATACCGAGCGTCTGTTGGCGGGCGCCATCGGTGCCTCCTCGGCCCGTATCGTCATGGACTCCACACTGCGCGGGAAAGAGATGGAAATCGGCGATGTGGTCACCATCGTCGACGAAGCATCCCAGGCACTGCGTTTCAACCGTTCTCTGTTGCAGTCCACGATCGAGAACATCAGCCTGGGCATCAGCGTTGTAGACCAGCAGATGCGCCTGGTGGCCTGGAACCAGCGCTATATCGAAATGTTCAATTATCCGGAAGGGCTGGTGTGCATAGGCCGCCCCATCGAAGAGGTCTTCCGTTACAACGCCATCAAGGGCGAGTACGGACTGGGCGACGTGGAATATCAGGTGCGCATGCGACTGGACTCGATTCGCTCAGGAGCGCCCCACTCCTACGAGCGCTATCGCCCCGACGGCACAGTACTGGAAGTACGTGGCAACCCCATGCCCAACGGTGGCTACGTCAATACCTACATGGACATCACCGACCACAAGCGAATCGAAGAAGCCCTGCGCGAAAGCGAGCAGAACATTCGCATCTATACCGACAATGTACCGGTATTGATCGGCTACCTGGACCCCGAGCGCCGTTTCCTGTTTATCAACAAGGCTTATGCCGATACCTTCGGACTCGATCGGCACAACATCGCGGGCGTATCCGCACTGGAAGCCCTGCCAGTGGAGGAGTATATCCACCGGCGTCAGTATATTGACGCTGTTCTTCAGGGTGAGCGCCAGCGCTTTGAAACCCGACTGCCCACCAAGGACGGCAGCTCTCGCTACGCCGAAGTCACCTATATTCCTCATATCGGCGAGTATGGTGATGTACTGGGTTACTTCACCCTGTATCAGGATATTACCGAGCGGCGAAAAGCCGAGCAGGCACTGCAGGAGACCAACGAAAATCTGGAACAGCGCGTCCGCGAACGTACCCACGCCCTGTCGGTGGTCAATAAGGAGCTGCGCAAGGAGAACACCATTCGCGCACTGATGGAGGATGAACTGCGCCAGGCCAAATCCGATGCGGAAGCCGCCAATTTCGGCAAAACCCGCTTCCTCGCCGCCGCCAGCCATGACCTCTTGCAGCCGCTGAACGCGGCACGTCTGTTTACGTCGGCACTGGCTCAGCAGAGTCACAGCAAGGAAACCAGCCAGCTGGTGGAAAACCTGGATGGCTCACTCAAGGCCGCAGAAGAACTGATCACCGCCATTCTGGATATTTCCAAACTGGATGCCGGGGCACTGGAACCCTCGCTGACCCACTTCTCTCTGGAGGGACTCTTCCAGACGCTCAACACCGAGTTCAGCGTGCTGGCCAAGGAGAAGACGCTCAAGTTCGATACCGTCTGCTGCAAGCAGGTGGTCTACTCCGATCAGGCGCTGCTGCGCCGCATCATGCAGAACTTCCTTTCCAACGCCATGCGCTACACCAGCTCGGGCCGCGTACTGATGGGAGCGCGACGGGTGGGCAAACAGCTGCGACTGGAAGTCTGGGACACCGGCGTGGGCATTCCTGAAAACAAGCTGCGAGAAGTGTTCGAAGAGTTCAAGCGGATCGACAACCCCAAGCACAGTCAGGTCAAAGGGCTCGGTCTGGGTCTGGCAATCACCGAGCGTATCGCACGCATGCTGGGACATCAGCTCAACGTGCGTTCATGGCCGGGCCAAGGCACGGTGTTCAGCATTACACTGCCCCTGGGTGATCCGAGCAAGGCGCAGAAGGCGCGCCCTGAAAAACGCGGCTGGATTCGCAGCAAAGGTCTTAACGGCGTTCGGGTACTCGTTGTCGATAACGAGCCCAAGATCCTCGAGGGCATGAGCGCCCTGCTGAACGGCTGGTCGTGTGAAGTGGTGACCGCCCTGTCGGCAGACGAAGCCCTGAACGCACTTCAGACCCGCCAGTGGATACCGGATATCGTGCTGGCCGACTACCACCTGGGCGAACATGATACCGGCATCATGGCCCTGCGCCAGCTGGCCAGGCTGGCCGGACAACCTATGGAACGGGAATACTTCTCGCCAGCCATCGTGATCACTGCCGACCGTACCGACGAGGTTCGTGATGAAATCGAGGACGCAGGCGCGCAACTGCTCACCAAGCCGGTCAAACCGGCGGCCCTGAGAGCGATGATCAACAAGATTGTGGCCAATACGCGCGCGGAAAAGGATCAGGCAACGCAAGACTGAGGCAGAAACCCGCTGCCTCACAGGCGGCGGGTAGTCTGTATAGCGGAGGGCCCCCGCGCACCGGCCTTGTCAGCCAGATTGAGCGGATTGCGCCGGAAGGATCAGACCTCGGTCTTGGGAGGCTCAACGCCCAGACGCTGGGCGGCAATAACGGCCTGTGTACGGCTGTGAACACCCAGCTTGCGCAGGATGGCTGTCACATGGGCCTTGATGGTCGCTTCGGAAACGCTCAGTTCATAGGCGATCTGCTTGTTCAAAAGACCTTCGGTCAACATGGTCAACACGCGGAACTGCTGCGGCGTCAGCGATGCCAATGCGGCCGCAAACTGCTGATCTTCTTCACTGACATCATCCATGTTGTCGGTCAATTCCTGAGGCAGCCACTCTTCCCCTTCCAGTACAGCGGTAATCGCCTCGGAGATCGTCTCCAGTGGAGCCGACTTGGGAATGAAACCAGAAGCACCATAGTCGATGGCACGCTTCATGACATGCGGCTCTTCGCTACCGGACACCACCACAACCGGCACGCCTGGATGCTGCCCTCGCAGGAACACCAGGCCCGAGAAACCATGCGTACCCGGCATATGAATATCCAGCAGGACCAAATCAGCATCACCATGCTTCTCTACCGCTTCCTGAACCGCCGCGAGGCTGTCCGCTTCCACGATCTCGACACCCGGTACCGCCTGGGTCACCGCCTGACGCAGCGCAGCGCGGAAAAGAGGATGGTCGTCAGCAATAATGATCTTCTGGGCCAGTTGCATAGATCGTCTCCCTGGTACTCCGGTCAAGGCGCGACTGCCGCACTGGGGCAGGGCTTTCCGAAGGTGGCGAACGTTGAGATTTTCCGGTGGGGAATAATAGCACCATTTTGTCGACAAAGCCGCACTCAGCGAGTGCAAGCCGACTGGTTGCACACAAAAAAACGCCCCCCGACTTACACCGGGGAGCGTTTTGTTAGCAAGTACTGACTAGTCTCAGCCCTTACGGTTCATGCGGTTTTCGATCAGGTCGTCGACGACGCTCGGATCAGCCAGTGTAGAGGTGTCACCCAGAGAACCGAAATCATCCTCAGCGATCTTGCGCAGGATACGACGCATGATCTTGCCGGAACGGGTCTTCGGCATGCCCGGTGCGAACTGGATCAGGTCCGGAGACGCGATCGGTCCGATCTCGGAACGAACCCAGTTACGCAGTTCCTTCATCAGCTCATCAGACTGCTCGAAGCCGGTCTGCAGAGTGACATACACGTAGATACCCTGTCCCTTGAGATCATGCGGGTAGCCCACCACTGCGGCTTCAGCAACTGCCGGGTGAGCCACCAGCGCGGATTCCACTTCAGCGGTACCCATGCGGTGACCGGACACGTTGATCACGTCATCAACACGGCCGGTGATCCAGTAGTAGCCATCCTCATCGCGACGCGCACCATCACCAGTGGTGTAAACGCCCTTGAAGCTGGAGAAGTAGGTCTGAGTGAAGCGCTCGTGATCACCCCAGATGGAGCGGCTCTGGCCCGGCCAGGAGTCCTTGATCACCAGGTTGCCTTCGGTAGCACCCTCCAGCTCGTTGCCTTCATTGTCCAGCAGTGCCGGCTGAACACCAAAGAACGGACGGGTTGCAGAACCCGGCTTGGTCGGAGTAGCGCCCGGCAGCGGCACGATCATGATGCCGCCGGTTTCGGTCTGCCACCAGGTATCGACGATCGGGCAATTACCCTTGCCGACAACACGGTGGTACCACTCCCAGGCTTCCGGGTTGATCGGCTCGCCCACGGAGCCCAGCAATTTCAGGCTGGACAGGTCGGAATCACCCAGCACGTCCTCCCCCTGCTGCATCAGCGCACGGATGGCGGTCGGAGCGGTGTAGAACTGGTTAACCTTGTGCTTCTCAATGACACGGCCAAAACGGCTGTTGTCCGGATAGCTCGGCACACCTTCAAACATCAGCGTGGTGGCGCCGTTGGCCAGCGGGCCGTATACGATGTAGCTGTGACCGGTTACCCAACCCACGTCAGCGGTACACCAGTAGATATCACCTTCCTGGTAGTCGAACACGTACTGGTGCGTCATGGATGCATAAACCATGTAGCCGCCGGTTGTGTGCTTCAGGCCCTTGGGCGCACCGGTGGAGCCGGATGTGTAGAGGATGAACAGCGGTGCTTCGGCGTTCATCGGCTCGGCCGGGCAATCAGCATCAGCTGCAGCAACGGCTTCTTCGTACCAGACATCCCGGCTGTCATTCCAGGCTACGTCCTGATCAACGCGCTTGACGACGAATACGCTTTCGACCAGATTGCCGGCATCATGACTATCCAGTGCCTTGTCGACGTTGGCTTTCAGCGGAACCACCTTGCCGCCACGCAGGGAGTAGTTGGAGGTCACCACCACCTTGGAGTTGGCGCCTTCGATACGAGCCGCCAGAGCTTCCGGTGAGAAGCCACCGAATACGATGGAGTGAACCGCACCGATACGTGCACAGGCCAGCATGGCCACCGCCGCTTCCGGGATCATCGGCATGTACAGTGTGACCACATCGCCTTTCTGAACACCTTTGGCCTTCAGGGCGTTGGCGAAACGGCAAACACGCGCGTGCAGATCGCGGTAAGTGATCTTTTCGTCTTCGCTCGGGTCATCACCTTCCCAAATGATGGCAACCTGATCACCGCGGGTTTCCAGATGACGGTCCAGACAGTTGTAGGAGGCGTTCAGCTCACCGTCTTCGTACCACTTGATATCGACGCTGTGCGGATCGAAAGAGGTGTTCTTGACGCGGGTGTACGGCTTGAACCAGTCAAGACGCTTGCCCTGCTCGCCCCAGAAGGTCTCCGGATCGTTGATCGACTGCTCGTACATCGCCAGATAGGCGTCATTGTCGATATGCGCCTTGGCAGCGAAAGCCGGATCGACCGGGTATACTTTTTGTTCACTCATCGTGATGCCCTTAACTTGCGTTTTGTTGTTATACCTGTTCACGCCGCATTTGTTGTTATTGATATGGTCGACGCATTCGATTTTGTTAAGAGGGTTATACCCAAGCCGATCCATCCCCCTGAATTAGACATTGGTCTACTCGGATCACGACAAAAGTCTTAAAGCCCCGGGTAAGCGATCACTCACTAACTGGCCAGCATCGACTCCAGATCAATTCCCTCCTCACGCATTCGGGCCAGCTTATACCTTAGTGTCCTGGGGCTGATGCCAAGCTTTTCGGCCGCTTCCTTACGACTTCCGGAGGTCGCTTTCAGCGCCTCGACGATCAGCTGGTATTCATGCTGCTTGAGGTCATTACCCAATAACCCGTCCGCAATCGGCTCTTCGACGGTCTCAGGAGCGACGTCAGCCATGGAAGAGGTCAGCGGGATCGCCTGGCTGCCCAGGTGCAGATCGGATGCCAGCACTCGCGAGCCACCTTGCAGGATCAGGGCACGCTGGATGACGTTATCAAGCTCACGGACGTTGCCCGGCCAGCTGTGCTGACAGAGGCTTTGCACCGCCGCACTGTCCAGCGACGCCGGGGCTCGCCCCATCTTGCGACAATGGTGTGCCAGCAGGCGCAAGGCGAGAGGTTCGATATCTTCGATCCGCTCACGCAATGGCTGCCATTGCAGGGGAAAGACGTTGAGCCGGTAGTACAGATCCTCACGGAACTTGCCTTCGGCGACCGTCTGCTCCAACTGACGGTTGCTGGTTGCCAGCACCCGCACATCCAGCGGTATCACCTTGCGACCACCGATCCGCTCGACTTCCTGCTCCTGCAACACGCGCAACAGCTTGGCCTGCAACCCCAGGTCCATTTCGCTGATCTCGTCCAGCAACAGGGTACCGCCATTGGCCTGTTCGAACTTGCCGGGCTGGCTGCTGACGGCGCCGGTAAAGGCTCCTTTCTCGTGACCAAACAGCGTGGCCTCCAGCATGCTTTCAGGAATGGCGGCACAGTTGATGGCAATGAACGGTTTGTCCGCGCGCGAGGAGTGATCATGAATATAGCGCGCCAGCACCTCCTTGCCGGTGCCGGATTCCCCGGTAATCAGTACGGTAGAATCAGTCGCGGCCACTCGCTGCGCCAGCTGCAGCAGCTGACGACTGCCCGGTGCCTGAGCCACCGGTTCATCCCGGGTCGCCATGCTCAGTCCCTGAGCATGGGTGCGAATCAGCTCGATCAGTTGCTCCGGTTCGAATGGCTTCATCAGGTAATCGACGGCACCATTGCGAATCGCCTCCACCGCCTTGCTGACCTGACCATAGGCCGTGATCAGCGCCACCGGCAGCGCCGGCAAGGTCTCCTTCAACCGCGCCAACAGCGCGTGCCCGTCCATCCCCGGCATGTTGACATCGGATACCACCATATCCACGGAGTGTTGCTTCAGCAGTTCCAGCGCCTCTTCGGCGCTGCCGGCTTCCAGGTAACGAATATCGGCCAGCGCGAGGGTATCGGTGATCGCCTCGCGCAGATCCACATCATCCTCAACGATCAAAACGGTCGCGCTCATGTCACTTCCTGTTCGCTAGTATTCAATAAAGGTAGACGAAAACGGGCGCAGGTCCCCTGCCCCGGCGTTGAGTCCAGCTCGAAAGCCCCGTGGTGTGCCCGCGCCATCACTTGGGCGATGGCCAGCCCCAGTCCGGTACCGTGCGACTTGGTGGTATAGAAAGGCTCCTGTGCCTTTTGCAGTGTCGCCATATCCATGCCGGGGCCGTTGTCACACACCGCAATCAACATACGGTCTGCCTCTCGACTGATGCGCAGTTGCAGCTCGCAGCCTTCGCCACAGGCCTGCAGCGCATTGTTGATCAGATTGAGCACGGCTCCCAGCAGTGCCTCCAGATTGCACTGGATTAATGCATCGGGCGCCTCGTTGATACAGTCACAGTCGGCATCGTACTGGGTCAGCGGCTGATCCAGCAGGTCTTCCAGGCGTGCCATCAGGGTGCGGCCATCGACTCGATCTTCCAGTCGGGTCTCGCCACGGGCAAAGATCAGCATGTCCCGTACCTGCTGCTCCAGATGGGTCAGCCGCGATTTCACCTTGCCGGCGAAACGAATCCGCTTGTCGTCATCCAGTTCAGGCGCCATCAGATGACTGGCATAAAGCAGCGCCGCAGACAGGGGCGTGCGGACCTGGTGTGCCAACGAGGCCATCATCCGGCCCATCTCGGAGAGACGCTGATAGTGATGAAGCTGCTCCTGAAGGGTACGCGTGTGGGTTTGATCGGTAATGAAGACCAGCTGCCCCGGCTCGGACTCCAGCGCCTGGGTCGACAGGCTGACGCGTCGGCCGTTCTTCAGTGATACTTCATGCCCATCATCCGGCCGAGGCGCAAAGCAGAGGTTGATCACCTCCAGCCAGCTTTTACCGGCCAGTTCAAGCCCAAGCAGGGTTTCGGCGGCAGGGTTATAGTCGTTGATCCGTCCGGTCTGGCCTATCACCAGCACCCCGCCCGGGATGCGCTCGATCAATCCCTGCAGGTGTTGCTGTGACTGTCGCGCCTGAGCCAGTTCGGCTTCCAGTTCGGCCACACGCCGTTCAAGCAGATGACGATCGGTCACTGGCGTTCAATTCCGTATTTGCGCATCTTTTCCACCAGCGTGGTACGTCGGATCTGCAACAGCCTCGCCGCCCGAGAGACCACCTGCCCCCCCTCTTCAAGGGCCTGACGAATCAGGGCACGCTCCTGCGTTTCCAGCCACCCCTTGAGGTCAATCCCCTCGGCAGTCAACTGCACAGGGGCAGGCACATTGAGGGACGCCATACCCGCTTCACTCACATGCGGTTCCGTCACCGGCTCATCATCGGTATCCGGCAACGCAAGCTGCTCGTATCGTTCGGGATTCGGTTCTTCGAGGTGACGGAATTTTGGCGGCAGCTCGGAGACACCGATCACACCGCCGGGATGAATAATACTGAGCCGCTCGATCAGGTTGGCCAGTTCACGCACGTTGCCCGGCCAGGGGTGACGTTTCAGTGACTCCAGCGCCGCCGGGTGAAACTGCAGCACCGTCCCCTCATCCAGCTGCTCACAGAGGTTGTTGATCAGCAATGGTAAGTCGTCGATTCGATCACGCAGCGCCGGCATCTCGATTGGGAACACATTCAGCCGGTAATAGAGATCTTCGCGGAACTGGCCGTCCTGTATCATCAATTCCAGGTTCTTGTGCGTAGCCGCCACGATACGTACATCCACTTCCAGCGTCTTGCTGCCACCGACACGCTCGAATTGACGTTCCTGAATCACACGCAACAGCTTCACCTGCATCGGCAGCGGCATATCGCCGATCTCATCAAGAAACAGAGTACCGCCATTGGCCAGCTCAAAGCGGCCCGGCCGGCTGGAAATCGCACCGGTAAAGGCGCCCTTTTCGTGACCAAAGAGTTCGCTTTCCAGCAATTCAGACGGAATGGCACCACAGTTCACCGGCACGAAAGGCCCTTCGCAACGTGGTGAGTGCTCATGCAGGCAGCGTGCAACCACCTCCTTGCCGGTACCTGACTCACCGGTAATCAGCACGCTGATATCCCGCGGCGCGACCTTGGCGATCATGTTACGGATATCGCGGATCGGCCGGCTCTGCCCGACAAAACCGGGCATTTCAGCCTGTTGCGGCGCATGTTCCAACTGCTGTTCGTGCATCAGACCGCACAGATGCAGCCAGTCCATCAACTGTGGATAACGGTAAGGCGAGGCCAGCAAGCCCAGAATGGCATGACGGGCAAAATCGTCCGTCGACAGCTCGGGCCATTCACAGGCCAGCAGTTTGGGACGAATACGCGCGGCATCCAGATCGGCAATCAGTTTGCTCATCGCAATCGGCAGGCTGCTCTCGCCGATCACCACCAGGCCGATATTGGCCAAATCAAACGCCTTGCCCTGCTGCAGCCAAGTCACAAAGTCAAAAATATGGCAGTTGAGGCCAACAAAGGCAAAACAGGTGTGCAGCGACTGACGCCGTTCGGCATCGTCATCCAGAATCAGCAGCTCGAAACCGGCAATGGAAGTGTCAGGTGCTTGCATGGAAGAATCCAGAGGTTCGTCAGGATTCTGTCAAAGGTACTGGATAGGCTCGGGATGTCAATAGATTGACATCAACTAAGTGGTGATAAAGAAAAACCGGGCAAAGGCCCGGTTTCGTGTATTACGGAAAAGAGAGGTTAAGCCTTATCCGCGGACGTCTGATGCTCCTCAACAGGAATCTGAGCCCAGCCTTCTGCAATGTCAGCAACCAACCCACTCACTTCCTTCACTTTTGCTAGGTCATTATTGCGGTTGGCTTCAATCAGGGTGCGCACCATGTAGTCATAGAGGCGATCCAGATTCTCGGCGACTTCTCCGCCTTTTTCCAGGTCCAGAGAGCCTTTCAAATTGATCAGGATCTCACACGCCTTGTTCAACTGGGTGGTTCTCAGCTGGATATCCTTTCGCTCAATACCACCACTCGCTTTTGCCAGTGCTTCCAGAGTACCTCTGAACAGCATGCTGACTAGCTGATGTGGGCTTGCCGCTTCCACTGCCGCATTGAGGTTGACACTCTTGTACTGATTAAGAGCATTCGTATTCATCTTGGTTCGGCTCTCCTTTGGCCCGATGAAAAATCAGTCTTTGGCTGTGAATGGCAAGCGGTCAAGTATGCCATCCAGAGAACTGCCCGTTGAGTTCAAGCTATCGACGATCTTCTGCATATTCAGATATTGAAGCGTCAAACGCTCCTCATAACTTGACATCTTGCGATCCAGTTCGGAACGCTCATAGCTAACATCTTCCAGCTGATCCGTAATGGTCGTTTCGCGGGAAGCGATTGCACCTTCCGCGCCCAGAATACTGTTGATCAGCTTGTCCATGGTGCCTGCAAAGCCCTGCGAAAAGCTTGCCGTAAAAACACCTTCACTTGCTGCTCCAGGCCTGACATTCAAGGTCATACCATATGCGTCAGACCCCAAAGGTGGCAAGAGAACACGGCCAGTCCCGAAGCCGGGTTCCCCGTTAATGGTTCCCTTGACATCCTTACCAGCGGTGCCGGACAACGCACTGGAAATCCCCAGATTGGCCATATCAGCGGAAGCCGAACTGAACGAAACCGAGGAGCTCTTGCCATAGGTGCGAGAGTTAAAGGCAAAGCTGTCGGTTGCGGCATCATAGGTTACATCCACACCAGCACCCGCTTCACTGATCTTACTGTCACCATTGATCAGTGACTGCAGCTCTGCCCGTATCTCTTCTGCAGACGCATAACTTCCGCTGAGGGTAATGGTATCTGACTGCACACCATCGACCGAGATCTTGAAGCTGTAATCGCCCACCGAGGTGTCCAGCGCGGTCGTGAAGCTATCCGTGACCGCATCAAAGTTCAGCGCGCTGATCGCATTTCCACCGATTGAACCTCGACTGGGGTCCTGCGTAATCTCAACCTCGTAGTCGCCCGGTACAGTTTTAGACGCATAGCTGCCCAAGCGTACATCAACGTAGTTACTACCAGACCGGGTGTCACGGGCAAACAGCGTTTCAATAAATTCGTAATTCTCAGTGAACGCCTTGCTGAAAGTGTCTTCCTCGATCTCCAGCGTACCATCAAGCTGCGTTCGAATGCCGAGATTCGTCAAAGCGGTAAAACCGGAGTCCACACCGACCACTTCGGCGCCAATGAGTCCCCGCAACTGACTGAACATGCTTCGCGCAAGGCCATCCGTCGACAGACTGCCACGCACCAGATTATTGTCCTCATCCCGGGTGTAACCGGTCAGGTTCTGCATGGTCTGGTAGAGCGAGTTATAGCCCTCGACAAAATCACGAATCGCCTGTTGCGCCACGCCGGTATCGGCCTCGACGGCAAAGGTGAGTTTTTCACCTTCGCTGGACTTGTTCAGCGTGAAATCGAACCCTTCGATCACATCGTTGATCTGGTTGGTATCTCGACGCACGCTCAGACCGTTCACCTTGAGCACCGCGTCACTGGCCTGCTGCGTTTCTGTCACCGAAGCGTAATTGGTACTATTGAACTCGAATGCCGACAGTGATGGATCGTCTCCCGTAATCTGCATGGCATTACTGGCTCCCGAAGGCGCCGTCAGCATCAACTGATACTGGCCGTCCACTCCCAACACACTGGCCTGGACACCACTGTCGGAGTCATTAATTTTTTTTGCGATCGTTTCCAGAGTATCACTGGGGTCAATATCGATGTTCAGCGCTGCGCGCTCATCGTTGATGGTGAAGTTATCCGGAATGTCAGCATCTACGCCGGTGTAACTCCATTCACCAAACTGGATGCTCATCTGACCACTGGCACCCAGTGCTGCCTTCTTGTCATCCGTCGAACCCATTGCCAGTGACTGGGAGCGGGCAATATCCACCACCTCGATCTGGTAAGTCCCCACTTGGGCACCCGCCGCCAGCGAGTTGGGTGTAATGACGTCAGTTTCAGGCAGTGCCACGGAGCGGGCATTGAAGGTGTTGTTGTCAGCAAGGGGGGACATCAGGGACTGGAACTCGGACAGGGCACTTTTCAGGGTCCCGTAGGCCGAAATCTGGGCGTCCAGCTTTTGTTCGCGGGAATTCAGGCGTGCCTCTTGCGGGGCGCGCTCCACTTCAACCAGCTGGGATACCAGTGCCGTCGTGTCGATACCGGAACCGGCTCCCAGGGTGTTGATGATGTTGGACATTCAGGCCACCTCAATCCCTGGCTTCAGGGGGCGAGCCCTCAAGCCTTTTCGTCAAAAATCATACCCACCATTCCTTGAAGAAACTCGGAGAACTTCAAGGTTTCTTCAGACGGGATCTGGCGGATCACTTCATCCGTTTGCTGATCAACAACCTTAATGACCACCTTTTCACTGGTGTCATCAACGGAAAACTGAAGGGAGCGATCACTCTCCTTCATCAATTCGTTCATCTTCTCGACAGCAGCCTGCAGTTTTTCTGCTGAAACTTCAACGCCTGCCTGGCTTTGTTGTACCGCGTTGTTACGGTCATTCACCGTAGCAACCTGCTGCACAGTCACGCCGCTGGACTGCAGATCAGGCAGCTGACGGGAAGATGCTCCCTGCATGGATGAGGGATTACTACCAAGACCCGAAGTGTCGATACTCATAACCCGTACCTCTTACTGGGAAAGGCTGCCCTAGCGGGCAGCCTTTGTCTTTCATCAAGTATAGCGCCGACTTGATGCTTACTGCAGCAGTGACAGAACCTGCTGTGGTCGCGCGTTGGCCTGGGCCAGCATTGCCTGGCTCGCCTGCTGCAGTACCTGGGCACGCGACAGGTTGGCGGTTTCCTTGGCGAAGTCCGCATCCACGATACGGGAGCGGGCTGCACTGGCGTTCTCGGACACGTTGCTCAGGTTGCTGATGGTGAAGTCCAGACGGTTGTTCACCGCACCCAGGTCACCACGGGCCTGACCGATGGTTTCGATCGCGCGGTCGAGGATATCGATCGCTTCCTGAGCACCCGCCGCTGTAGTGATATCGATATCCGCTACGCTGTTGCCTCCGGATTCGATACCGGCCAGAGAGCGCTTATCACCGCCGATTTCATTGATGCTAAAGCCATCTTTGGCTTCCAGAGAAACGGTGCCCTTAGCTGTAATGGCAGAGTCTCGTGTGACATCAAAGTTTGCCAACAGGCTCTCCCCGTTAACAACCTGTGTATTGCCACCAACATCGGAACCAGCTGCGACCGAAATCGTAATATTGCGACCATCATCTGCTGAGATCAGCAGTTCACCATCATCATTGATGGAAGCTACCAACCCGTACGCTTCGTCCCCTTCTGCAGCACCAGAGAATGCAGTATTCAGCTGACCCACCAGGTTGCCATTTTCATCGTTATCCTTGATTGGATTGTCGATATCGATATTGAGACCGTTAATGGTGAGACTAAAATCGTCTTTCATGTCGGCACCGGAAACCTTACCCAGATTAACTTCTGTGTAAGCGGTTGCCACAACCTGGTCCTTCAAACCATCCGTATTATTGATGGCTGCAGCAGTGAAAGCAGCACTGGCATAGCCAGAAGAGAAGGAAGTGTCCGTGAACGAACTAGCAGCACCCTCAAAGTCTACAGTGTAACCATTAACGGTTAGATCACCATTAGCCATGGATTCAAAATCTTGCTGATCAACTACCTGCGAAGCACCTGCAGCAGTTAAAGCAGCACCAACATCACCATCGGACAAATTTGATGTTGTATATGTGTTTGTACCACCGGCGGTCTTATAGGATATTTCGACATCCTTAATACCCGTTAGGGTAAGAACTCCCGGAGCCTTCTCTTCCGCACGCACTCCGGTGGTTTCATAGTGCTTGTTGATTTCTGCCATCAATGTCTGAGCGGAAGTTTCTGCGTCAACGGTTGTATCGTAAGAAATATCTTGCCCATTAATGGTCAAAACATCAGTAGCATCACCATTATAAACCACCGTCAAATCGAAGGAAGCAGCACTAGAAACATCCTGCATCGCCTGGTTGGTATTGGCCTCTACCGCACCAGCTTCAAAGCCCAACGCGGCAGGTTCGTTTCCACCAATGTCAATTGCTTCGTTGGAGCGTAGTGTCACAGTCCCTGTTTGCACTGTATCAATAGCAGTGGCGGTAATAGTTGCTGTACCAGCATCAGACTCTAGCTGGATATTTCGGCCATCAACCGCTGTGAAAGTTAGCTTGTTACCTGAAACACTTGCAGTCACGCCGGTCTGATCTGCAAAGGAGTTAATGTGATCAACCAAGCCTGCGTTACTCCCAGTGATTCCTGAGGCCGCGGCCAAATCAACTCCATTAATAACCAGATCACCATCACCAAGTGAGGTCGCAGAAAAAGCATTAGCCATATCCAAGCTATAAGTGGTTGCGTTAGCTTCAGCAACAACACCTGTTTCATCGGAAACACTATTGATCGCTTCAGCCAAGGAGATAGCACTAGCAGCGTTATCAGAAGACGACACTGTATCAGACGATGTTTGTGCAGCCGGAATATCAATACCATTGATTGTCAAATCACCAGCATCCAGTGTTTCCAGGCTGCCAGATGCGCCGCTCAAACCAGTACTAGAAGTTTCTGCCAATGTAAAGCTGCCAGAACTCACGCCACCCTCGGACGCACCCAGAGATGCGGCATCGAACCCAGAGCCCATGTTCAGTGAGATGGTTTCATTGGCCTCAGAACCGACCTGAAGACCGATTTCACCCAGGGTGCCATCCAGAATCTTCTGGCCGTTGAACGAGGTGGTCTCTGCAATACGGGTCAGCTCAGACTTCATCTGCTCGACTTCAGCCTGAAGGCTGGCGCGGTCTTCGTTGCTGTAGATACCGTTCGCAGACTGGATGGACAGTTCACGCATACGCTGCAGGATGTTGGTAGATTCGGACAGCGCACCCTCGGCGGTCTGAATCATGGAGATACCGTCGTTAGCGTTACGCACCGCCTGGTCCAGACCGCGAATCTGGGAGGTCATGCGGTTGGAGATCGCCAGACCGGCGGCGTCATCACCCGCAGAGTTGATACGCTTACCACTGGCCAGGCGCTCCATGGTGGTGTCCAGAGTGTTCTGGGATGAAGACAGCTGACGCTGAGCATTCAGTGACGCGATGTTAGAGTTGATTACCAAAGCCATGAGTGTTTCTCCTCAGTGCCTGCCAGCATTGTCTGGCGGGTGTATTGATGCAGTGTTCGGGAGCATTCCCCTTTGAACCTGAAGAGGTTATCGGCGCCTTGCGCAGGGCCTTTAGAAAAAATTTCGACTTTGTCAGGAAATGTTGTCAGGCTAGTAGCTACGCACAGACAAGGGTGGGTAGAGATGGATACCGAACAACTGATCACACGGCTGGAAGCCGACACACAGCAGCTGCTAACACTGGCCAAGGCAGGCGATTGGGATACCTTTCAACAGCATGAACAGGCTCGCCTGACACTGGTCGCACAGCTGGAGCAGATCGATATCGGCAGCACCGCCGAAGCGGCACAGTGGCGAGACAGGCTGCTGGCGATTCGTCGGCTTAACGACCAGCTGATGCAACTGGCAGATGCCGAGACAAGCCGTCTGGTAAAAGAAAAGCAGGCGATCAACAAGGGCCGCAAGATGCGTAATGCTTACAGCACGCCCTGAGCGGTCCCCTGCTGATCACCCCTCAGCGAATGTAGTCGAAGAGACTCAGGTTTTGGATTTTGGAAAAGCTGGCATAGGCCGCCTCCAGAGCCAACTGGCGCTTGGCCAGGTCGGTAGAGGCTTCGGCGTAGTCCAGATCTTGTACCGCTGACAGGGTCCCTTCCGTCATCAGTTTGAAATCGGTATTGGTAAACTCCGCCTTTTCCAGTGTCCGCAGGCGTGATCCCACTTTGGAGATGGATTCGCCGATACGTTCCTGTGAGGCCTTGATTTCATTCAGCGCCTGGTCAATCCGCTCGTTCTGCAGCGTCAAGGCTTCCTGATCCCCCTGCACCGGCTCGCGCAGGGCTTCAACCGTTTCCATCACTGCATTCAATACGTTGCTGGGCGGTTGCTCAAAACGCAGACGGGCAGCCTGGGGCGGTTCGAGCGCCAAAGTAAACGCTGTGCTATAGGGATCGCTGCCGCCCTGCATCTGTACACGCCAGCCATCGAGCTCGATCAGGTCGTCATTGGGTGTCAAACCCGGTACGGCAACCGGATCTCCGGCGGCATTTTCAACCGTGTAGGTGTATTCGGAGCCTACCGCTGCAGGATCATAGGCGACCTTGACCGTCAGCGGACCGTTTGCACTGATCAGGTCGGTGAATACCTGAGAGTCGCTCAGCGTCGGGTTTCCGGCTGTGTTGGCAAAATAAGCCTCCCCCTCACCACTTACCTGAACCGCCGTATCATCGACGAAAGTGTTATCAGGCAGGGTAAGGTCCAGGGTTATGCCTGCCAAATTCAGTGACACCTGACGTTCATCCGGATCGGCCGGGTCAAAGACAATATCCTGAATCGGAGTATTCTCCGGTGGCGCCGTGCGTACCGGCCGGCCCGCACTGTCGAGCAGCGAATAGCGATATTCGGGCGCCGGCACCGAAGGCGGCAAGGCACCATCAGTCCCCACGGTAACCCTTAGCTCAAGGTCGCCGGTGCTGCGCATCAGGCCCGCGTAAAGAGCCGGATCTGTCACTTCGTATCCAGTGATAGCAACTGCCATTTCGCCGCTTACGCTCAGCTCAGGAGCCTGACTGATTGACTCGAAAAGGTCTCGACCGGCATCGGTCGACTGAGTATAGAGCGCACTGGATATCTGTATGTTGCGTGCCGTGCTGTCGCCCTGGTAGTAGTAGCGGTCATCCTGTTTGATGTAAGTCTGGGTTGTCCCCTTACTGCCAGAGAAGATGTATTCTCCCTTGGCATCACGGGTGTTCATCAGACCGGCCGAGTATTCCACCAGCTGCTCCAACTCATAAGCAATCGCCTGGCGGTCGGCATCGGTATTGGTGTTGTTGCGCGCCTGTAGACTGAGTTCGCGCATACGGTCCATCGCCGTGTTCAGATCGGCAAAGGTGGCGTCTTCCAGCTCCAGACGGCGCCGTGATGCATCGATATTGCCCTGAAACATGTCCAGCTGAGCCAGTTCGCGCTTCAGCGAGACCACACGGTTGGCACCGACCGGATCTTCGGCGAGGGAGGTGAACTTCTTGCCGCTGGAGAGCTTGTCCTGAATCTCAAGCAACGAAGTCTGGTTTTCCATCATGTTACGGTTGGCATTGGCAAATATTTGCCCCGTCGAGATGCGCATACTTACCTCCGGACAGCACTGATCAGGCTGTCAAAGATCGTCTGATAGGCCGAAATAAGTTGAGCTGAAGCCGAATAGGCCTGCTGGTATTGCACCAGTTTCGCAGCTTCTTCATCGAGATTGACGCCCGCGACACTTTGCAGGGCATTCTCACTTGATATCAATACGGATTGACTGGCGGTATAGGCGATTTGGGCATTGCTGGCCTGCGTTCCCACCTTTGCCAGCATCTGACCATAGGTATCCTGGTAACTGTACCCATTCACCAACGACTGATTCTGCAAGTCCGACATTGCCAGCGCATTGGTATTATCCGAGTAGCCATCAGTGTTGAACTCGATGGTGAAACGGTCACCCGGGTTGGGCTGGTTGTCAAAAGTGATTTCATAACCGTCGAGCGTGAAGGCCATGGGTTCGCCATCAGAGTACGGCATATTCTCCATACCATCGTAGATGACAGGGTTATCGGAATTCGCATTCATGTAGACGTTGTAGGTGATGTTTCCATCTTCATCGGGTGCGTTGAATACAATTTCCAACGGCAGCTGCGCCGTGCCATTTCGAAGCGGCGAGGTATCCTCGGCCGACGTCACATTGACCAGACTGATTTCAGCATTCCCGGTATTGATCGTCGAAGGCTCTATCCGCAAGGGGGATGCCAGTGCCAGCATTTTAGGGTTGGTCAATGCCGTATCCATCAACTGCCCGCCCGAGCGCGTTGGCTGAATCAGGTAACTGTCACCGACCGCGGGATCACCCTTTAGCTGGAAGGTCATACCATCCAGACTGACATTCAAGGTTCCGCTGACGGGGTCACGATAAAATACGCCGGACTGATCCAGCTCTGCAGCCGAACCAACCTCGGTCAGGTCCGCCATGCTGAAACGGCGACCATCACTCATGCGCGTCAGCATGAAATCATCAATGCTCGTCCGCTCAAACTCATAGTCACTGCCGGTCAGTGCCTGAACATCATAGAAATTGACGCGTGCCACAGTATTTTGACTTTCATTGCGCGCATGGGCCGTGACTTCACCTTCGGTGATGGGCGCAAAGAGGTCTTGTCCAATATCACCGTTCAGGTCCATGCCCTTGCGGTGCTGTTCATTCATGGTCGTGGAGAACACAATGGCCAGGCGGCCCACTTCATTGATCGTCGGTTGCAGAACCTGGTCTCGATACCGAATCAGCCCACCAATGGCACCTGCTCCCAGTTGATCCGTGACCTTGGCATCCACACCCGATCCGTTTTTCATGAAGATATCGATCTGGGTCGGATCCGATTCACTGTTTCTTACTTCCAGCCTGGCGGCACTGTTGCCAACCACCAGGGGTTGACCTGAGCCGATCATGACGTTGTAGGTGATGCCGTCCTGGGAGATAACATTGGTGGTGACATAGCCAGATAATTCCTTGACCAGCCGATCACGCTCATCCTGGAGTTCGTTGGAACTTTTCCCCGAGGCCTCAATGGAGCTGATCTGAACGTTCAGGTCGGCGATATTTTGCGTGATCGAGTTGACCGTATCGGTGACACTGCGGATTTCGGTATTGATCAGATCAGTTTGGGAACGCAATTTTCGATCAAAGTCCTGGAACGAGTTTGCCAGAGAATCAGCCTCCGCAAGGAACAGCTCTCGGTTGGCGATAAACAGAGGGTCGTCAACAACCTGTTGCAGCGCAGCAAAATAACTATCCATAGAGGCAGAGAGGCTGGTAGCATCGGATACCAGCATCTGGTCGAGTTGTGCAATCTTTTCTGAGAAGGCCTCGTTGCTGCTGAATACCGAGTTATCCGCCCACACCTGACTGACCAGAAACATGTCTGTCATCCGCTGGATATCGGTGACCTGCACCCCCAGAATCGGCGGCTGCTGGGTGCCCATCTGGACGGTCTGGCGGGTGTAACCCTCGGTATTCACATTGGCAATGTTCTGACCAATATACGACAACGCCGTCTGGTTGGCGTTCAGCGCCTGAATACCGATATTAAGGATACTTGAACTCATTTTTACTCTCCCAGACGGCCCTATTGCGCCCGTTTGACTCTATTCAGCCTGTATCGGCTGGCTCTCAGCCTTCTTGAGCCCCGTGACCCAGCCCGGCCAGCAGTTCACCGTTGAAGATACGTTCGATCTTGGTGGCATATTCAGGGTCGGTGGCATAGCCGGCGTTATGCAATTCACGTACGAAACGCGTCGGGTCGGCACCGTTTTCCAGTGCCTGCTGATAACGCGGATTGGTGCGCAGGAAATCGACATAATCGTTAAAGCTGTTGGCGTAGCTGTCATAGGCCCGGAAGCGCGCCTGTTCCTTTTCCGGCACACCGCCACGATATTCCAGTGTCTGCACCTGCACAGTATCACCCTGCCAACGGCTGTCTGCCTTGATGTTGAACAGGTTTCGGCTGCTTTGCCCACTCCCTGCGTCACGGGTAATGAACTTGCCCCAACCGGTTTCCAGAGCCGCCTGAGCCAGCAGCACGGAGGGATTCACCCCCAGCATGGCGGCCGCTTTTTCAGCCAGCGGCATCAATTGTTCGATAAACTGGGCCGGGGTTTCAAAACGGGCCGGCAAGGCATCGCCGCTCTCATCGCTGGAAGAACCGGTTGCCGCCATTTCGTCGAGCGCCTCATCCTCCTGCCCAGCAGAAATATTCGCCACCGGAGCACTATAGGGCATGCCTGCCGGTTGATTGACGGGACCGCTGGCGACCGCACGATTGAGCATCTGCTCGGTGAATGAACGGTCCTGCTGCTCGTCGTCATCCGTATCGGCCCGAGGCACGGCATCGAGCTTCTGGCTCAGCTGTTTGACGATGATATCGGCCAGACCGATGCTGTCCTTCTTCGACAGGTCCAGCGTCAGTTGCTGGTCGAACATCTCTTGATAAAACTTGACGTCGCTGGAGTTGAACGGACTGTCGGTGGCCAGCACATCGTTGGCCTGGCGCATGCTCTTGAGCATCATGTTCATGAACAGCTGCTCAAACTCCTGGGCCACACCCTTGAGCGCCGCCTGCTGATCGCTTTGCGCCTGTCCCTTGAGTTTTTGCAGCTGGTTCAGGTCGGTAAACAAGCTGGACGAGGAAGGATCGAATCCACTTTTGATCGCCATCAGATCACCACCAGTTCTGCCTTCAGAGCGCCGGCCTGCTTGAGCGCTTCAAGAATCGCCATGAGGTCACCCGGAGCTGCGCCCACCTGATTCACCGCCTCCACAATGTCACTGAGCGTTGCCCCGGGCGCAAACTCGAACATGCGGCCTGAACCCTCATCGATTTCGATATCACTGCGCGGTGAAACTACCGTCTGTCCACCCCCCAGCACATTGGGCTGGGACACATCCAGGTTTTCGCTGATGGCCACAGTCAGGCCGCCATGGGTGATCGCCACGGGCGATACACGCACGTTCTGACCGATGATGATGGTGCCGGTCCGTGAGTTGATGATGACCTTAGCCACTTCCTGACCGGGATCGACCTGCAGGTTTTCCAGCACTGACAGGAAAGAGACTCGCTGGGAAGGATCCCGCGGCGCACGCACGCGGATGGAGGCCGCATCCAGCGCCATCGCCATGTCCGGTCCCAACAGGCTGTTGATCTGTTCCGCCACACGCCGTGCAGTGGTGAAATCGGGCTGATTCAGGTTGAACATGAGGCTGTCGCCCTGGGCAAAGGCATTGGGCACGGTTCGCTCAACGGTCGCACCGTTGGGTATGCGACCCACGCTGGGTACGTTCAGTGACAGGCGTGAGCCGTCATTACCTTCGACGCCAAAACCGGAAACCACCAGATTGCCCTGTGCGATCGCGTAGATATTGCCGTCGGCCCCTTTCATCGGAGCCATCAGCAGGCTGCCGCCACGCAGGCTCTTGGCATCGCCGATGGTGGATACGGTGATGTCGATGGTCTGCCCGGGTTTGGCAAAGGGAGGCAGCTCGGCATGGATGGCAACCGCTGCGATGTTCTTCGATTTGGGATCCACATTCGGCGGAATGGCGACACCGAAGTTGTTCAGCATGTTGCGGAACGTCTGCGAGGTGAAGCTGGTTTTGTCGCCAGTGCCATCAAGTCCAACGACCAGGCCATAGCCAACAAGCTGGTTGGCACGCACACCCGCCACACTGGCGATATCCTTGATCCGCTCGGCCTGCACCGGCAGTGCCAGCACCGCAATGAGGATCAATACGAATGACTGCAACCATTTAGCCATAGTCAAAACCTCAGAAAGGCCACAAGGGGCTGATAAAGAAGCGTGCCAGCCAGCCCATGACGTTGGAATCATGCGGGGCACCGGTGCCGCTGTAAGTGATACGTGCATCGGCCAGGCGTGTGGATTCCACGGTATTATCCGGCCCGATATCCTGTTTGCGTACCAGGCCGCTGACACGGATATATTCGTCCCCCTGATTCAGGGTCAGCCACTTTTCGCCACGCACCAGCAGCGCTCCGTTGGGCAACACCTGATGCACCGTCACCGTGATGTTGCCATTGAGACTGTTGCTCATGTCCGATGAGCCTTCGCCATCAAAGGCCGAGTCAGAGTTCATCGACGCACTCAGCGGGTTGCCCAGAACCGTCAGATCACGCCCCAGCAGATTGGGCGCACCGATGGACATGTTGTTGCTCTTGTCCACGGTGGTCGAGGCACTCTTGGAAGACTGGGTGCGTTCGGTCAGCACCACTGTAATGATGTCGCCGACTCGATGTGCCCGGCCGTCACTGTACAGGTCCATGCTCGTGGCCGCATTGTAAATGGACCCCGTAGCCGGTTGAGGATGCTGCATCTGCACGGGTTGAATAGGCGCATAGTAGGGATTGTCCGGCTTGGGGGCCTTGTTGACACAACCCGCCAGCACCATCACCGCTGCCATCGCCAGAGCCCGCATACCCGCTTTCATCCTCATTATCCTCTGTTCAGCTCATCAAAGCTGCTGGCTGACATAGCCCAGCATCTCATCAGCGGTCGAAATCACCTTTGAGTTCATTTCATACGCACGCTGGGTGGTGATCATGTCGACCAGCTCTTCAACCGCGTTGACGTTTGAACCTTCCAGCATACCCTGTTTAAGGATGCCACGCCCTTCTTCACCAGGTACACCGATCAGTGGCGCCCCGCTGGCAGCCGTTTCGGTAAACAGGTTCTGACCAATCGCCTGAAGGCCCTGCGGATTGACAAAATCAGCCAGCTCCAGCTGACCAAGTTCTACCGGGGCGGGATCACCCGCAACGGTAACGGTCACTGTACCGTCACCACCGACTGAAAAGTTGGTCACTTCTCCCGGCAAGGTAATCGCTGGCTCGACCGGGTAACCCTCGGCGGTTACCAGACGGTTTTCGCCATCCAGATGCAGCTCGCCATTACGGGTATAGCCAATTTCGCCACTGGGCATCTGAATCTGCAGAAAACCGCGTCCATTGATAGCCAGATCAAACGGCTGATCCGTGATCTGCATGTCACCATTGAAGAACAGCTTCTGCGTCGCAACCGTGCGCACACCACTGCCCAGCTGCAAACCTGAGGGCAGCTGTGAATCCTCACCGGTCGCAGCGCCGGGCTGACGACGGGTCTGGTATAACAGGTCTTCGAACTCCAGCCGGTCCTTTTTGAAACCCACCGTACTCACGTTGGCCAGGTTGTTGGAAATGACCTTGAGCTGCGTATCCTGAGCGCTCAGACCGGTTTTGGCGACATGCAAGGCACCATGCATCGTTGAAACTCCTTAAACGTTATCAGCTCATCTGCAGAATTTTGGCGGCGGCAGAGGAGTTCTCTTCCGCGGTTTTCATCATTTTGACCTGCATCTCAAACTGTCGAGAGAGGCTGATCATCGCCGTCAGATCGGAAACCGCATTGACGTTACTGGCTTCCAGATAGCCCGAGCGCACCTGCACATCCAATGCCGGCGGCAGCGGGACGTCATTATCGGTATGCATGAAGCCATCCTGCCCCTTGAACAGTTGCCCGGGTTGTGGACGTACCAGTTTGATCTGGTCAACCAGTGCCAGCTCAGCAGCATTCTCACCCAGCGGACGAATGGTGATGGTACCGTCAGTGGCAATCTCTATTTTTTCGGCCGGTGGCAACACGATCGGAATACCACCGTTGCCCATGACCGGCAAACCACTGCCCGTTACCAGCTGGTTAGCGGCATTGATCTGCAGCGCTCCATTGCGGGTGTACACTTCCTTGCCGTCCGGTCCGATGACCGTGAGCCAGCCTTCACCATCGACCGCAACATCAAGATCACGGCCGGTCTGCATCAGAGTGCCGCTTTCCAGGTTTGTGCCTGGACGTTCACTCATTGAGTACACCCGCGACTCATGACCATCACCCAGCACCCGCATGGCACGGGCCTGCTCAAGATCACTCTTGAAAGCGGTCGTGGTCGCATTTGCCAGATTGTTGGCATGAGCCTGTTGGGCGCGCATATTTTCGCGAGCGCCCGTCATGGCCACATAGAGAACCTTGTCCATTAACTACTCCGGTAAAGGATTGCCGTTCTTGGGGCTATAGCTGATACAAAGCAAACCTCATGCCAGAAAACAAAAAACCGGGCAGATGCCCGGTTTTGGATAGCGTGAAGAACGTCGCTGATCAGATCTGCAGAATCGCCTGCGTCACGGTATTCAGCGTTTCCAGTGTCTTGGAGTTGGCCTGGAAGTTACGCTGCCCTTCGATGAGCTTCACCAGCTCAGCCGACAGATCCACGTTAGACTGCTCCAGAGCTGCAGAACGTAGCGTACCATTCAAACCCGTACCAGGCGGGTTCACAATGGCATTGCCCGAAGCAAGGGTCGAGATCCACTCGGTGTTACCACTCGGCTGCAGGCCATCCTGGTTTTCAAAGGTCGCGACCGCAACCAGTCCCAGGTTGGCACGCTGGCCGTTACTGTAGCTGGCGACCATTTCACCGGTTTCGGCGAAGCTGACCCCGATCAAATCCCCTTTTGTATAACCGTCCTGAGACTGACTTTTAACAATCGACTCGGAGGCAAACTGACTGGAACCGGAAATATCCAGCTGGATACCTGCCAGCTGGTCCACATCAGACTCCAATATCGTATCCTCAGGATTCGCTGGATCCGCCCCAAGAATTGTTACCCTCGGCGCTAGCCCGCTGGAACCCACATCCTCCCCGTTAACCGCCTCCAGAATACCCGTTGTCGAGTTGAAGTTAATCATAATGGGGCCCACTTCCGAGCTGGACGGGCTGTTTGAACCCGGATCTGGCGCTTTGCCCAGGTTCAGCTGTTCAGTATCATTCAAGAACGCATAGGCTCTGTAAGCCCCTACAAAGGAATTGTCACCCTTATTGGTTTCCCATGCATACTGGGTCATTGTTGTAATGTTGTTGTTGCGAAAGAATAAAGCATCGCCCGAGTTGATAGAGACCCCAACAAACGGCTGATCACCTGTTTCAGCTTTCCAAGTGATCTCGATACGCGGCTCACCATCATTGATGAACTCTACCGTTTCGATATCCGGGTTAAGATCCTTGATCGCCTGTTCAGCGCCATCAATCAGTTCACCAAAGCCCTGCACACTGGTTTCTGCAGGTACGACAATCTCTTTACCACTGATGTTGATAATCGTTTCATTCGGTAGCCCTGTCGCATCATTAAAGACACTGGCGTCCAAGTAGATTGATTGAACTTCATTTGCATCACGCTCCGAATCCTGCGTCGCCAACTCTGTTGTCAACGGCGTACCGCCAGCGGTAGCAATAGGGTCTCCATATTGTGAGTATTCGGCGTTCAATTCGAAAACCAAACGACCATTGGCATCATCATAATAAACAGAATTCGGATCAATCCGAGGATCACCGTCCACTGGATCAGCCAATCTAGCCTTGGCATCCGTGGTTAACGGAATGTAGGCATTCCCTCCTATATCCCTTTTCACCGCTGATAGGTCAAACTCCAAATCAGCACCCGCACCGAACGTCAGTCCGGACAACTCCATCTGCTGCGCGCCTGAAGGATAAGAGAACGAAGCAGGAGTTACTGGTACGGTAGATGTATCTTCAGGAGTATAAGTGGCACCCGCCATCTCATAGGCATACACCTCTCGCACCGGGCGCTGTTCAGCAAAATAGAAGCGTATGCTGTGTTCGTTACCCAGGCTATCGAATGTCCCCACAGTCGTGGAGTAGGTATAGGAGCCCGGATCAGTCTTGCTGAACACTCGGCTGAGATCAGAAGCGTCCTTGTTGTCATTGATGTTAAACGACAGACCGATGCGTTCGGTGGCCTTGGGCGGGCTTTCCTTCTCGGACACTGCCAGATTCTGGATCGGCAGCTGGTTACCCAGAGCATCCAGACCGTAGCCCTGCAGATACTTGCCGTTCTTGCTGACAATATTGCCTTCCTTGTCCAGCTCGAAAGCACCGGCACGGGTGTAGGTGATGTTGCCCTGGCCATCATCCAGCATGAAGAAACCGGAACCGTTGATCGCCAGGTCCAGGTTACTGTTGGTGAATTCGATGGTGCCACCACTGAAGTCCTGGGCGATATCGGTGACCGTCACACCAGACCCCGGAGTATTGGATGAACCCGCCCCAACAACAGCGGTAGCATAGATGTCACCAAACTCGGTACGAGAAGACTTGAAGCCTACGGTACTGGAGTTGGCGATATTGTTACCGGCCACATCCAGCAGCGTCGTGGATGCTTTCAGACCGGTGACGGCCGTATTAAAACCTGCCATTGGTTTACCTCACTTAACCGAGCTGTTTCACTTCACTCATATCAATGGAACCGATATTGGTGTTCACCTTCATTCCAATACCGTTCTGACCGAGCGTGACACTGTTAATATTGAATCCCATATAGGTCGCCACCTCTTCATAGGTGCCGTCCACACCACTGGCCGCTTCAGCCACGATGCGGTAGTTACCGGCAGGCAGGTTTTCATTGGCCTGCCAAACGAAGTTGTGATCACCTGGCGGCATGGCACCCATGCTGACCCTGTCGACACGGTTGCCTGCTCCGTCGTAAATGGAAATGCGGATATCACTGGAGCTGGCCTTTGTTGATACCAACCCATCAACCGTTCCTCCCGTCTGGGGCAACTGCGCGATGTTGGTATTCACGAATGCTCGCTGCCCAACCATGGAAGACGCCTGTAGAGCGGCCTGACTGCTGATCAGCGTGCTGCTCATGCTCTCCATGGTGCTGGCCAGATTCTGAATGCTCTCCACGTTGCTGAGCGTCGACATCTGCTGCATGAAATCAGAGGTGTCGGCAGGACTGGTTGGGTCCTGGTTCTGCAGCTGGGCAATCAACAGCTTCATGAACATTTCCCGGTCCTCAGACATACCGTCTGTCTTGGTGGACTGATTTTTGTTCAGCTGGTTGATCTGGTCATAAACGTTGTTATTGCCGACGCCGTTTACATTACTCATGGCGCACTCCTCTCAACTGCTATCACTGCCCCAGCGTAAGCGTACGCTGCAGCATCTGTTTAGCTGTGTTCATAATATCGGCGTTGATCTGGAAGGAACGAGAAGCCGAGATCATGTCGGCCATCTCCTCTACCACGTTGACATTCGGGTACCAGACATAGCCGTTTTCGTCTGCCATCGGATGATTGGGTTCATAAGCCATGCGCAATGGGGCGTCACTCTCAACGATCTGATCCACCTGGACACCCTGACCGGGCACCAGTGAACGATACGCCTCCGGCAGCTGCTCAGGTTCGATCGACTTGACCGAGAACACCGGCTTGCGGGCACGGTAGGTTTCACCCTCACTGGAACTGACGCTTTCCGCGTTAGCCAGGTTACTGGCGGTGGTATTCAGGCGCACGGTCTGCGCAGTCATGGCAGAGCCTGAAATGTTGAAGACGTTACTCAGTGACATGCTTATTCACCCTTGATTGCGCGAGTCAGGCCCTGAAATTTGCTGTTCAGGAACTGGAAAGACGCCTGGTAGCGAATGGCGTTATCGGTGTAACGGGCCATTTCTTCCTGCAGCTCAACTGTATTGCCATCGACAGACGGCTGATGCGGCGTACGGAACAACAGGTCAGCTGCCATATCAGGCTCCAGGTACTCGCTCTGATGCGTGGACTCGGTGCGCTCCATGGGCAGCTCAAACTCACGACCCTGACCCGCCAGAATGGCGGCAAAATCCAGATCACGCGCCTTGTAGTTGGGGGTGTCGGCATTGGCAATATTATTGGCCAGCACTTCAGCACGACGGGCACGCAGTGCCAGCGCATCATCGTGAACTCCCAGTGCTGCATCAAAACTGATTGCCATATACATCCCCTACTATGCGTGAACAGTTTACTTCGCTACGCATGTATGGATGCAATTCATATGCCAGTATTAGAGAAGTGCGGTAATACCTGGGACAGAGAGGATTACGATGAACAGAAAGCCCGGCAAAGCAGGAAGAAGCGGCAACCGTATACCGGATGAAGCGGCAAGGCATGACCATGCTTTGCCGCTTCAGCGAATGTTATACAGCGTCAAATGGCCTGGTAAATAATGCCGGGACGGCAGTGAATCATTTTGTAGAGATCGGACAGACCGGACAGTGACTCGGAGGCACCCAGCAACAGGTAACCACCTGGCTTCAGCTGGCGGTGCATCTTGCGCAGGATTTCGAGCTTCACGTCGGATGAAAAATAGATCAGCACATTACGACAGAAAATCAGGTCGAATTGACCCAAAGTGTTGTATGGCCCCAGCAGGTTCAGGCTCTGAAACCGGACACGGCTTTTGATCTTGTCATTAATAGCCCAACTGCCGCTGGGCAGCGAACGGAAATACTTGTGCAGACGATCCTGTGACAGCCCTCGCCCCAGCGCCAGCATTTCGTACTCACCCCGGCGGGCCTGCGCCAGCACAGTCGATGAGATATCGGTTGCCAGAATTTCCTCACCGGACGAAAACGCCCCCGGATTGGCTTGTTTGAATTCTTCGATGATCATGCTGACCGAATAAGGCTCCTGCCCAGTCGAACAGGCAGCAGACCAGATCCGCAGCTTCTGGAAACGACTGCCGTTCTTAAGTTCAGGCAGCAGTCGATCTCTGAGAATTTCGTAGGGGTGGATATCACGAAACCAAAGCGTTTCGTTGGTGGTCATGGCATCGATCACCTGCTCCTTAAGAGCACCACCCCCCGGGCGATTGAGACGGGTCACCAAGTCCTTCAGGCTTTTGCAGTCCTGTTGTTGCATGATCTTGCCAAGTCGGCTTTGCACCAGATATTGCTTGTGCTCTGCCAGCAGAATCCCGCAACTTTTTTCCAGAAAGCCGCTAAATTCCCGAAACTCCTCCGACGTGATACTAAAGCCGTTAGTCACCCAGCAATGCTCCTTTAACCCTGGTGATCAACCTGTCGCATGCGATTGACCACGACACCGGCCAATTCATTGGGGTTGAACTTGGCCAAAAAGCCATCTGCACCGACCTTTTTGACCATAGAAACGTTGAAGCCACCACTGAGGGATGTGTGCAACACAACATGCAGGCCGGACATGCGCTTATCTTCGCGAATCATTGAAGTCAGGGTATAACCATCCATTTCCGGCATCTCGATATCGGAGATCACCATCAGGAACAGCTCTTCAACATCGATATCCTTGCTCAAAAGCTCTTTCAGCAGATCCAGCGCCTGACGGCCATTATTGGCCACCGACACCTTCACGCCGAGATCCTCGAGACTACGCTGCATCTGTTTGCGCGCTACAGCCGAGTCATCCACGATCAGCACATTGTACTCACGCGCCCTCTCGCGCTCTTCATTGGTGGCCACATCATCACTGATATCCGTCGACATCGGATAAAGGTCAGCCAGGATCTGTTCAACATCGAGAATTTCAACCAGCTTTTTCTCATACTCGAAAACAGCTGTCAGATAGTTCTCGTTGCCGATCTCCTTGGGTGGCGCCATGATCTGGTCCCACTGAGTATTCAGGATACGATCGACCTTACGCACCATGAATGCCAGTGTACGGCGGTTGTATTCAGCTACAATCAGGAACGCCTTGGGCTGATCTTCTTCAGGTATTGGCCGACGGCCAATTGCTTCCGACAGATCAAGCACCGGAATGGTTTCGCCCCGAATATGGGCCATCCCCTTGATAGCCGATGTTTGCCGCGGCACTTCGGTCAATTCGGGACATTGCAGCACCTCGCGCACCTTGAAGACGTTGATGCCGTATTTCTGACTGCTTTCCAGCCCGAACAGCAGCAGCTCCAAACGGTTCTGCCCCACCATCTGCGTACGCAGGTTTACAGTATCCAGGATCCCTGACATGATCTAAACAACCCCGAGGTCACTAACGATGAGTTCATCCCGGCCTTATATGCCAGGACGCCCGCGTGAATAAACATACTTTAACATCTGTTGCCGCTGTTTTTGCCATAACTTGTGCATTATTTCACTCCTTTTCGGCAAGAGCTGACAATCCTTCGACCCAGATCACGCAACAGGTAACTGATGCCATTAAACAACACTTTGGTGAAAAAGTACCAGACAGCCGTGTCGAGGTGCAGCTGAACCCAATTAGCTCGCAACTGAATTTCCCTCCATGCGGACACCCCTTGAACGTCAACCTGCCTTTTAGCAGCGGCTCTCGCATCACAGCCAAGGTCGGATGCTCTCAGCCGCGCTGGAGCCTCTTCGTGACCGGACAGGTTCAGGTTTTCAAGCCTGTGGTCATGGCTGCCACACCTATAGTCAAAGGCAGCCAAATTCGAGCTTCCATGTTGCAACTGCAGGAGCGGGACGTAACTTCGCTCGGAGGTGACTACTTCCAACGCCAACAGGATGTGAGCGGGCGCATGGCCCGTATCAACATCAGCACCGACACCGTCATTACTCCACGCATGCTAACTCTAGCCCATGCAGTGGATCGCGGCGACCCGGTCATCATTGAAGCACGACGCGGCAGTGTTCTGATCAGAACCGAAGGCACCGCTCAGGATCAGGGACGCATTGGTGACACTATTGACGTGACCAACAATCGCTCCGGCAACAGAATTCGTGCTCAAGTCACTGGCCCAGGCAGGGTTCAGGTACCCTGACCTAAGATTCGCGGCAACTCCGGCTTTCCGATATAATGAAAACAATTGTTGATCACTGACAAAAAACCTTAAAGTTTCAGTCAATGCGACCGATACCTTTGCATAGAACTGATTGCGAGGTAATTCAAAATGGCTATCGATTTTCCCGGCCTATCGTCCGTTCAAACGGCTGGTAACCGCGGCAAAGTCACCGAGCAGGCCGCTGACAAGGCTCCGCGTACGGACACCCCTGCCGCACAAAACACTCAGCCAGCGCAGAGTGATACCGTGCGCATCAGCGATGCTGCTCAAGCACTGCAGCGCTCCAGCAGCTCTCAAGGCAACGCTGAAGTAGACTCGGACCGTGTTGCTCAGATCAAGGCTGCTATCGATAATGGCAGCTACAAGATCGACAACGAGCGTATCGCCGAGCGCATGCTCGATTTCGAAAAGCTTCTGGGCTGAACCACTGAATGACTGCACCGCTCTCCCCCGAGATTACCAACCAGCTTGGTGGCCTGATTGTTCAGGGCATCAAGCTGTTGCAGCAACTGCAAGAGCTTCTGGAGACAGAACTGGACGCTCTGAAAAGTCGGGATCTTGAAGCACTGGAGCAAAGCAATCGCGACAAGCATGAGTGCCTGCTGGCATTTGATCGCAGCATTCGTGAGCGAAATGCCCTGCTCGACCAGTTGCAGATTGGCCATGATCGAGATTCAGTGCTGGCATTAATCGCCCAGGCGCCACAGCCGGATAGCGGTCGGCTGAATAATGGCTGGCACAAGCTGGAGTCTGCCCTGGAAAAGGTCAAGTTGCTCAACCAGCGCAATGAACAGGTGCTGGTCCGCAACAAACAGAACGCAGATCAGCTGCTGGCCCTCCTTCAAGGACATGCCAAGGGCAATACCATTTATGACCAGAGAGGCGACAAGGGTCGTTATGAAGGTCAACGCAGTCTTGGCAAAGCCTAGTCAAAACATCGTCTTGAAGTTAGAATCCTTTCCGTTTTCTCAGCGCCTCAGTAGCTCAGTTGTATAGAGCAGCCCCCTCCTAAGGGGCAGGTCGCAGGTTAGAGTCCTGCCTGGGGCGCCATTTATTTCAAAGACTTACGTGACATACGTTCTCTCAGACAGCTCGAAATTCGCACTAAAATACCCAGCGGCCCACCAAGCGGCCCACCACTTGGCACGTGCTTAACCTTAGCCATTACTCTGTGTTGTTTATGCAAATGGAGATTCAAGCGTATGATTAGGTGTGAATACTAAACACCTTGTTCACGCAGCTTCGGTATTCGAGACACCGGCGGTAGATTTCCGATACTGCCATGAGGGCGCTGTTTATTGTAGTGGTTGATCCAGTCTGTCAGCGCCCAGGCCCTTGATATGTCGTTTGCGTAGGGCACTGCATATGCCCACTCCCTGATCATTGTTTGTATAAATCGCTCCGCCTTGCCGTTCGTTCTGGGCGTGTATGGGCGCGTGTATACATGCTTGATCCCTTCCCGTTGTAAAACTGCATTGAACCGACGGGAACGATAGGCTGGACCGTTATCGGTCATCAGGCGTTTCACCTCTACACCTATTCCGCGGTAGGCCGCTAGAGCGTTTTCCAAAAAGCGCGTTGTGGTGCCTTGCTGCTCATCTGGTAGTACCCGGGCAAACGCCCAGCGGCTGTGATCATCAATACAGATATGAACGCACTCATAACCCGCACCTCGGGTATTCTGGCGACGGTTGTTTGTCACGCGGTGGCCGGGCCTGTCGAAGCGAGGCAGCTTCTTGATATCCATATGCAGCATGTCACCCGGCGCGGGGTGTTCGTAGCGCTGCGCAGGTTGCACCGGCTCCAGGTGTGAGGCTCGATTGAGCTTAAGTCGGCGCAGTACAGCTGTCACTGTGGAGTAAGCCAGACTCAGTGCCTGTGCGATCTGCTTGGCAGTCCACTTGAGTGTCAGGCGCATCTTCTGAATCAGCTCAACCCACTGTTTCGGCATCTGCCTCGGTGAGGCGTGGGGACGGCTGGATGCTGACTCAAGACCAGCCTCACCTGCCTCTCGATAACGAGCAATCCACTTGTACACAGTGTGCGTGCTGATACCAAAAGTGCTGGCAATGTCTCGCACCGGCTGCCGCTTACGGAGGGCTCGATCAACGATCAGGGCTCGAATATGAGGCGTAGTTCGGGCATTCTTGTGAGGGTTGTTCATGTCGGTTGTTCTGTGCTGTTTGTTTGGCGATAACCAGCATCTCGAACTTAACCGGCGTGAACAACCTCCTTAGCACCCACAATTAGGTTGCAAATCCCCCGCTTGGCTGTTTGACGAGTGATGAGGAATCTGTCAGGTAATTACCATCACTGTACATACTGTTACTGTACATACCGAAGGTGAAATAGCCTTCCATGGCTACATTTGAGAGCTATGAGTCCTGATATTTTTCTATCAGTACATACGTTTGGACTTACGTACTGCGAACGCACTTGGCCTACCGCCCTTGGATTCAGTCTTGGCAATGTCCAGAATATGCAACCAATGCTCTTTCCCAAGTGCCGTAATCATCAGCCTCATCGTTCGGATATAGTCCCGCTTTGTTGATTCTGCATAACCCTTCAGGAACTCATTTTTAACCCACATAAAGTGTTTGCACTTCAGCTGCCACTCAAATTTAATTTTTGGATAGCGAGCTTCAATTGCCTCCAAGATTCGCTGTTTACGGGCTTCATGTTTTTGGACAGTAACAGGCTCGGCACTAACTTTCTTTTTCACTCCGTCAACTGTTTTAGTAACATGAACATCCTTAATATTGTTTGCCAGCTTTTTGATAACCATATATACCCTTTTATCCAACATAGGCTCGTGCAATACCAATTCGGTCATGGCCTGCAGCTTGTGCTACCGCCTCATATCCCTGCCGAAGTAACTTTTCGTTTTCCAGTGTAGATTTGTCACGAACAGGAGCCCTTAATCCTGTCACTGCTTCAAACAGCTCAACCATAAAATATGTCCTCACTTCACGAATATTTACAATTCCGTACTCTTTCAGAAAATTACGCATGCGTTTTACAACTGTATTCACAAATCCAATCAAACTTTCATTGGTTGCTAACAGATTCTTGGACTCTTTCGCTCTGACTGAAATTGCATATTCAAGGGCTTCTTTTCCTTCTGGCGTAACACGAATCAATCGATCAGGTGATTTCCTACCCCCTTTGGTACCGTCAATAACATTCACAAAACCAGTTTTCTGGTATTCATTCCACCAACGGTCCAGATCAGCCAAAATACCCTCACGTAGGCGAAGACCAAAAAATCGGATCAGTTTCAGTAGTGCGACTGCTCGTCGTTCACTTCTTGCCTCCATGATCTCAATCGCCTCATTAATCGAGGCATCATTCATATCCGGGGTCTTTTTTCGGACATATGAACGCGAAGCAAAGTAATCAGATGCGGTGATTTTTATAGCCTCATCACGGCGAAAGGCTTGCATCACTACATTGAACGAGCTGACCAGATTGTGTGCATAACTCAAACTGATGTGTCCAGCATCAAGCAGACTGGTCAAGTGTTGAGCATAGGCCTCAGCATGCTCAACACCAACATTACGCACATCGTTGATGCCATGCTGCTTCAGAAATTTGAAAAACTTTCTGAATCGACTTACGTGCGCAGCTCTGGTTTTGTAGTGCCCGCCACCGTAATACAGGTTCAGCACAACAGCCACTGCAAACATAATAGTTCTACCAAGCCCAAAGTTGGGCTTCTGATAACGTTTACGCTTGTTGTTACTAGCCATAAAAAAACTCCAAATAATGAAAAAAGTGTGATTTGTGCGCCAAATGTCTGGTCCAAACCTGGGGGACGGCCATAACACTCGCGCACTGTCGCCGTCCCCCGTCATAGACCAGTAAGTGGGAGCCCCAACTATCGGGGCAGCGGCAACGCGTCGAATCACACACGACAATTTCTCCTCATCTAAATGTGTATATCGAATGTTCCCCCATACACATGCGGGGTGAGGCTGATGCTGCTACGCCAGCAGACATCAGTAGGAGGGCCAGAGCCATATTCCGAGACGCCACCTCGGACATACCCGCCTGGTAGCAGGCAAAACCGTAGTTTAGTCCGGGTTTAGTCTTGACAGGTTTTCTGGAGGGCACGTACTACCTAGCTTACAGCCCATTAACTCAGCTCATCTCATTTCCAGCGACTACTGAAAAAAAAGTTGTTGGCAGCCGTTAGGACGGGCTGGTCAGAGTGCTGTCTTCAAGACAGGTACTAAAGCTTGTCCAATTTCAAATAGCTAACAGGTGGTCGCGCCAGTTACATCGCAACTGGTTCGATTGGATAGGTGGAGCGATTTGGGTTTGTACATTTTGGGCGGTCGCCCATAAGGCTTTCGGTCCAGTGTAGGGGATAGTTCAACAGATCCGCCGACTAACTGAGCGAAATTAATTTACATGTAGTGCAGACGGACTGATGTCCGGGCACTCCAAGACAGAGAGAATTTCAGTGAGGTAATTTACATTGCTGGGTGTTTAAGCAGTTCAGCTCCGCCTGCCGCTGCAGATCATGCTGCAGCGATGAACGAGAATAGGCTATCAAAGTTAGTCAGCTTGTACAAGCAAGCTTAAAGTATGCAACCTCATAAGCTATTTCGCCCGATTGATGGCAATCTCGACCCTTTTCTGACGGTTGATATCATTTTTAATAAAATCAGCAACGACAGTCTGGTCACAGGATTCGGCTGAAGCGTACAATTCACTCAACAGGTAATCATTCAGGCTGACCTCATAGAAATTCCTAAAATCTACAAGGTGCTTACCAACATCATTAGAAAAGTGTTAATCCGGACTAAAACAAAAAGCACATGGTATTTTATCCAACGTTTTCATGTATATGATAGAGCAATCGATCATGAATAATTAAGCAATCTAAACACGAATTTTTATGTAAAAGCTCAGAGATTATCATTAAATAATCCTTGAACAGGTGCGCTCACGAGATGTTAACGCTATGACCTTTCTTCCTGAATTAGCTGACCTTGGTCACTATACGCCTGCAAAGAGCCAATTTCAGTCAACCCCCAGAACTTTAAACACAGCATCAACCGGGTCCGCATAAAAGCTTGTCTGGAACTTGGTAAACAGCTCTGCCGGTATGGATGGAATATCGGCTGCACTTGTCATAGGTAGTGCCACGCGTTTGCCACCGCCATCGAATGCAACTTGCAGGCAGTCTGGAATGCTTTGTACGGGTGTTACACTGCCACCCAAGCTCATATCACCCAGCACAACCATTTGAGCCTGTGCAGGCTTACCCATTAAACCTGAAGCGAAAGCAACCAAGCTGGATAATGCCAAAGAATTTAATGGGCCAGTATTTTGAAGCTCTACCACATGCAGATGGAAATCATGCTCCATGACCTTGGCTGATCCCGAAATACGAGATGCATTGGCCTTGAAATAATCAAAGGCAATTTTGACCTGCTCTTTGGCTGCAGTGGAATTCCACAGTCCCGACGTGGCCAGTTTGCCGCTACCCTTGGTTACCTGTAGCTCCAGGCGGTATAAACCCGGCACACCCTTATTGCTCAAGCCGATGGTATGAATAAATCCAGGCTTGCCCGGGCCTTCGGGAATCAGCACCCCACCACCCTGCTCTTTGACTGTAACGAAATGCTCTTCCAGGTTTTCGTTGTCAATATAGCTGAAGTGCACGTCGTAGAATTCCATACCACCGATCTTCTTCAATTGCTCTTTCACGCGACGGCGAACCTGAAGTGCGTACTCAAGACAGGGGCGAACCTCTTCCTTGGTCAGATCATGGCTGGATCCGGCATGGGGGTATAGCAGCTTCAGCAGGCCCGATACGGTCTTCCTCACGGCAATGACATCACGTTGGTTGAGGTTGCTGCCCAGCTTGAAGAAACGATCAATGGCATCAGAGAAGCTACGTTTGCGCATCTCGCGGAAGTATTCGGCCAGGTAGTCGACGATGAGGCCGTAGCGATCGGTGAAGAACTCCGGGCGCATCTTGGGAATCTCCCAGCCGGGGATGTAGGCGTGGAAGCGATCAAAAAACGCCGAGTCGATCATGTCCTCGGGGAATGGAGCCAGCAGGTGGCTGGTTTTCAGCAAGGACTCAACAGACTGGTTAATGTTACCCACGAAGACCATGGAGGCAGATGCTTCGATCTGTTCACGGCCGCGGGCAAACGAGCCTGAGGCCATGTAGTCTTTCATGATCTGCACGCCATCCTTGTCCTTGAACCTGATACCGGCCACTTCATCAAAGGCAACCAGATCCCAGAGGCCGACCAAACCAATGCGACGGCTACTCATGTTATAGAACAGATTGGCAACCGTAGTCTGGCCGCCGGATACCAGAATGCTATTGGGCGAGCACTCCTTGTAAATATGACTTTTGCCGGTCCCGCGTGGCCCAAGTTCACAAACGTTGTAGTTGTTCTCAACAAACGGAATCATCCGTGCCAGTAGGTGCCACTGAACGTCTTTATCCAGTGTGGCGGGTTCCATGCCGGTGGAACGTATCAGGGTTTCACGCCACTGATCCGCTGTGAAATGTGAACGACCCGCGAAGAGCTCGGCCATGTTCATATTGGGCATCTGAATCGGCTTCAGTACCGTAACGCCAAACGGTGAACCTTTCTGCCCTTCTTCGTAGTAGTAGCTGAGCGTAGCAATGACCCAAATACCACCGACCAGCAGCTTCTCGAACTCTTTGACGATTCCGGCACCGATCTCGGCATTTTTGATGCCTAGGTTGCTGAAGCTGGCTTCATAGCAGTCCTTGCGCTCATTCAAGGTAACCTGTACCCGATCAATGACCTTGAAGCTTCCACGCTCTCTGATCAGCGACTTAACCTTCTCGGCTTCATCGGGCCGTACATAGTTCTCTGCAAGTACTGTTTTAACGTTCTGCAGCCCTTTCTGAATCACTTCAGGATCATCAGAAGCACAGTACATGCCCAGCAGATACTCCAGCACATATACCGGAACGTTGGCACCTTCCTTGATGAGTTTGGTCAGATCTTTACGGACCACCCTGCCGGCAAAATGCTCGTTCAGAAGCTGGTCCAGGTCTGCGTCAGTCGTCATTTCCATGTGCATGTCTCAATCAAAAGAAGTCGTCAGTAAACGCCAGGTCGATGACCACGCGGTATCGCTCAACTTCAGTGTTCAGGTCTTTGTTCTTCAGAACCAGATGGTAATCGCAGTTGCGGTCAAAGTCTGTTCCTGACAGGGAAAGTCGTACTGACTTCACGCGCTCGCTCACTGATTCCGACGTGCTATCAAATGTCACCACCTCTTCGCTGGATACCTTCTGTTCACCCTCATAAATAGCGACAGACAAGGTTACAGGCGTTACAAAGTCACTCACAGCTTCCGTCTGCATGAGGTCAAAGCGCTGGATGTTGTTCACCATTTTGAGGTTGGTCTGTGCGGAGATGACTTCAACCGGCCGGCGATCACGTCGTGCGGCCTTCTCTCCACGCAACTGGTGAACGGTCAGAACAGGCACTACGATCTCTTGTGGCATAGCACCGCCATGCACAAAACGCGCACCACCGACAAAGTGAAAACGGTTCGCACCTTTCGGGATCCAGAACTGCGTATCGCAGCTTGTACCTGCAGTGTCCCGGGTATTACCCCTCCAGGCACCGTTTGTGTCCGGCAGGGATTGAGCAATCACGTAGCGCTTCTTGGATTTGGTTAAATTGTCCGGCTTGTCGACCAGTGCGGTGCGATCTACCGCATCCAGCTTGCTGCGCTGATACAGGAAACCGTGATCCGCCGTGATCAGCACCGTACTGGTGTTGAAGTGCATCAGGATCTTGCGGCTCAGCTCGGTCAGCTCCTCGATGGCATCCTCAACCGCATCGAATGTCTCAGACTCGGTTGAGGCGCTGTCACCGCGGGCATCCACCACGTTATGGTAGACATAGACCAGCTGTTGATCCTTGAGGATTTCACGGCCCTGATCACGGGACCAGCCTTTCACATCATCGGCCGTTACTGCCATTCCATTGTGAGCCGTCAATATTTTATTACGTGCTGCCGTGTTGGCGGTGGACTGACCATCCACCAAGACATCACCACTGGTCCCATCTCGGTATTCAAGCGCCTGGTGTGGCAGCAATGAAGCCATCCCCAGTGAGGTGTAACTGGGCAGCACGCCTAACTGGCTGTGCAGTTTGGCTTCACTGTAGCGTTTGACGTTGATGCGCTCACGGAGCTCCATGGCCGCTTCGTAGCGTAAGGCATCCGAAATAATCACCACAAGGCGCTTGCTGCTGTTACGTCCCTCGAATTGGGGTTGTACCCAGCGCCGGTAAAAGTCCTGTTGGTTAGAAATGCCTGGGACACGCCATTCAGCTAAGGCCTGCTCGGATTCAACCTTCTCGCTCCAGTTGTATGCCAGACGATCCAGATACCAGTTGGCATAACAGGACTCGACCGCTTCATCCAGTTGCTTCAGCAGTTCTACATGCGCCTTCTGACTGGCCGCACAATAGTGTCGGTAATGCATGTCGAACAGATACAACTCGGACTCATACGCCTTATACAGCTGCTCAACACTGGTGTAATGGAAACCATCAGCATGCTGTTGGCGCAATGCAAACAGATCAATCGCGGCAGAAATGGCGGTATAAACAGTACGGTAGCGCCGGCGGATATCATCGTCCTTGTGACGAGAAGCCCAGTAGCCGTCGAGTCGATCTGAAATGAGCCTGGTAAACACAGCCAGCGCTGAGGGCTGTGCCTGAGGTATGGCACTGACGAGTTCAACCAGAATGCGGTTCTCTACGTCCTGGAAGGTAACTACCTGTGCCAGTGAGTCAATCGGCAGGTCACTGATACGTGACTTGATATTGAGGGCATTGGCCACCCAACCAGAGACCTTGTCATAGGCCTCGCAGTAGCGAGAGCTATCGCGCCAGCGTGACAGCATGGCACGTGAGGTCGCCCGGGCATTGGCTGTAGAGATGGCAATGCTGCGTGCCCAGTCCGGAATATCACCGATGCTTTCACAGAAACCGGTGGTAAGCAGACGGATCAGGAACTGACCAAAATTAAAGCCTGCTTCCCCATTCAGCTCCTCGGTTGAAGCCGGGTACCCCACCTCAGTCTGCAGTGCAGATACGAGTGCTGGTACCAGCTGGAATTTTTCGAGTTCTTTCAGCGAGGGCGGTGGTGTTTCAAGCCCAGCGTCCTCTTCAGCCAGCTCATCGGCCAATGTGAATAGAATCGTCGGCACATCAGAACTGAAGGCACCGATCACCACAGCAATCATGCCCAGATCGAGCATCTCTTCATCGGCATCCGGCTGGATATAGCGCTTAAGGGACTCGACACGGGCCTTGTTGCTGAAAAACTTCTCGCGTAGAGACAGGTGCTGCCTCAAGCTCTGCTGTTGCAGGCCCAGGTCGTTGAAGATCATGGAGATTCGATCAGCATGGAAGGTGCGAGAATACAGCTTCATATCCAGCAACCAGTCGTGTTCCGGTTCTGGCTCGGGACCGGGGAAGTACAGCAGGTAGCGGCCTTCAGCGTCCTCCAGCTCAAGCAAGAGCTTGGTTTCCAACGTAGATCGGTCTTCCATGTTCAGCACAGTGACATCGGGCAGATCCAACTCGGACACAGACTCCTTGAAGCTCTGCTCAGGGTCGTACCAGAACACCAAACGGTGTTGCTCATTAAAAAATGCCTGGTGCAGGCCTTGGGTCAGTTGTTGTGTATCCATAGTGTTCCGAGATCAGATCCATTGCTGTTCATGGCGCGGTGAGACTGAAGAAGGCTATTGTATCAGCTGAATTTCATTTGCTTTGCCATTCCGTTCGGCACTGCTATCGGCACTCAAGTTAGGGCGTTTGATGACTTTAAATTTAACTCTGTCACCCTTTTTGAGTACCTCTTCCCTGTGTTCCCTCACTACGTTGATTTTGTTGAAGAAATATGAGCCGTTACTGTTGTCGATGAAACCGTAATGATTAATCCAACGCGAGATCACGCCCTCTTCTTCAGGGTAAAGCTTCCCCCCAACTACGCTCGGACAGAGCGAGACAAAACATTGGCTTTTATTGCTATCGTCGACTTTGAATAGATGAGAGCTGGCCTGGACCAGCCCCTTCAGCGTTTTAAAAGAGTAGCTACGCGGGTCAAAAGCCGGGTCTATACGTTTGATGTGAGTGCCCAGAATGCCCAGGTACACGGCTTCATTGTCCTCTTGGGCTTCGTTGAAGGCCTTCAACAAAATCCGATCCAGATCCAGGTCCTCCTTGGTCTCCTCGGTATCATCTGAAGCAAAATCGAGCAAGTCGCTATAGACAAAATGATGACAGGCACGACGAAGACGTTCCGGTGTGTTTCGCTTGCCAATGCCCATCACATAAAGGCCTTTCTCGCGGATCCTGAGGGCCAAGGTATGGTAGCCACCATCCGACGATACAATACAAACGGCATCGATCCTGGGGGTATTCATGGTCAGTTCGATGGCATCCATGATCAGCGCGTGATCCGCAGCGTCCTTGCCGTAATTGAACTGATGCACCGGACGGGCACCGGTTCTATGCAGAGTCTCTTTCCAGTTTGAGTGGGCCGGCTGTGTCCAGTCGGCATACACCCGCTGAATGGCAACATCACCCTGCTTCTCCACCTCCCGGATGATTCCCGGAAAGTCTTTTGGGCTTGCGTTCTCGCCATCAACCAGTACTGCAAAAGTGTAGTTCTTCACCGTAGTCCCTTACATCACAATTTTAGGGAGCGGCCGTGTCCACTATGTCCGGGCCGCCTGCTCTGGAGGCTGGCCTCTTACTCTTCAACCAGGTTCATGGGTAAAGCCTCGCTCTGTTGATTCGTATTTTCATACCCGTTCCATCACCTCTGAGGGGACTTCATCGAAGAAGCGGCAGAAAGGGGCTGACCCAACCAACGTCACGCTCTGTTTGGCACGTGTCATTGCGACATATAGCACACGTCGCATGAGACTGATTTCCTCACCCTGATCTTCCTGAGGCATGCTCTCAAGCAGCCGCCCCGGGTACTGTGCATCATGCAACCCCATGATCACGACATGATCAAACTCCAACCCCTTAAGTTGATGAAAGGTAGTCACCACAACACCGCCACCAAAGTTACCCAATCCAGCCCCTTTAGCTCTCTTAACATTCACGCCTCGCTTTTCCAGAGCTTTCTGTGCAGGAAACAGCTGGCGGGAAAAGGGCAAAACAACGGCAACCGATGTGGAACGTAGGCGCTTGAATTTATGTGCAATCCAGTCATAGCCTTGTTCGTAGGCATGCTTAGGGGTATCCGCAAGCAAAAGCTTAACCTTGTCGCCGTTTTTGGTTGGTCGATCTGGCGAAGTGAAATCAGGGCTTTGAGTCACGTCGTTATCAGCCAGCAGGTATTCTGCCACATCCATGATCTGGCGGGTGGTGCGATGGCTTGCAGCCAATCGTTTTGACCGACCACCCTGCACCTGAATGCCCACAGATGACCAACTGAAGCTACGGCGATAGATTTTTTGCGCAAGATCGCCCGCCATACTGAGAGAAACTCGCGGAATTTTTGCAGCTATCAACAACCAGCTTTTGTCGAAATCCTGTACTTCGTCGATCATGACGTGATCGTAACGATATTCATCAGGCAGATCTCCGCCCCGCTCCATCAACGCTCTCAGTATAAGACCTGCCGGATTGTCGTAATCTTCTTGCCGGGTATTCTCAAGCCACTCTTCATAGAGCTCGAAAACACACCAGACAAAGCGCCGATCTTCCTGTGATATGCGGATAGCCGTACCCCGGCCACTACGCTCAACGGCAAGATATTCATCCAAATGCGTAATATGCTGACCAAAAAGCCAAGCGATCTCATCCCCCCACCAAGCGAGCAGTTCAGGTGACGCTTGGAAATCAAATAACCGGTGGTTCCCGACCTCGCTCTTGGCTTTTTCGATACAGGCTTTGATCTGCTCGCTGCGGACCTTGCCATCTACCCAGCCTGTGAACTCAAAACCAAGCCCTTTGGCCGCGTTACGTGCCCAATCATGAAAAGTTCTGACATCAATATCACCTTTCATGCCTGACTGGGAAAAAGCCCTTTTCACATAGGCTGAAAGCGCAGAATTGTATGTAAGGAAAAGCAGTGAGCCCTTGTTCATGGCTGACAGGATCCGGCCGGCTCTAGCTGCCAACACAGTCGTTTTTCCGCTGCCGGCCTGCCCTCGAATCAGCAGATGCATAGACGGGTCCAAATCAATGACCGCCTGCTGCTCTGGTGTAAACACAATACTCGGCTGCGCCGGCTCCATGGCTGTTACCCTTTTTCCACGCTTTGCTGTTCCTGCAGTGGAAACGGACTGGCCACCAATTCGCCATTGATAATTGCTATCAACTACCGTTTTGCCTTCGGATTTAAGCCGATACAGGATTGAATTAACATCGCTGCGATCCACATGCTTACCAAACTCCTCTGCCAAAATGGCGGCCAGCTTACGCGCCTTGATCGGCGCATGCAGTTCCAGCAACTTCAGAACCTGAGTTTCCAGAACAGACTGATCCATCACATAATCTCCAGAACTTACCCATGCCTGTTTTTCACTTAAACCAACGCAGCCAGCTCACTGCTCATCACAATGCCAAGTAGTAATCCCTAATCATCAAGGCCATCAGCTTACGTCTTGCTTCAAGAAACTCAGAGTAGTTCTCCGCGTTCACTTCACCGATAAACGCCGGAATCGCGTTCTCGGACAGGTTGGCCTCCAAGTCACTTTGTTGGGTAATCTCACCCAGTTTCAGCTCACCCGTATCAATCTGTCCGCTCAGCCATGTCATGTACTCTGTCGGTGGGTAGTCCTTAATAGCGATGTTGATGGGCGTTTCTGTGAGTGCGAAGTTGGCCACTTGATTGTAGTCACCCTGCTTCGGGTAACCGTTCTTGATCAGGTGATTTTTCGGCACGATATGGTGCATGTCGCCATGCCCCTCGATCATTTGGGCAACATTGATGGATTTTGACAGAAAGCCCCGTGCGCCTTTGCTTACCAGTGCGGCGAGGAAGATCTGAAATGCGGGGCTTCGCTTACTCGGTGATACCAACTCCTGTGGCAATGTAACCTCCCAGAACCCCTCGCCCAACTCGGATGTTTCGATCAGGTACAGGTACTCAGCAGCGCCCTGGTCTTCAATACGGCGCAGATCGGTTTCCCAGGTGGATTCGAAACTGCCTACTGCCCTCCCGGTCAATAGCGTCATCACAAACCATCGTTTCACCAGCTGTGAGCGCTGGCCTTCAGACAGCTGGTCATTGTTACGCAGTCGTAGATACAGCGCATAAGCGAAGTTGAGCGCGTTCTTGGAGCCGATCATGCTTGCATCAATAAAGCCTGCCGACTTGATCATCATAACGAAGCGCTCAAAATGGGTCTTGCTCACCATTTTGTCGAGTGCATGGCCGAAGCGTGCATAGGCGTCCGGTATACGACTTTCATCGATCTTGCGCGTTTCCGGGTCTAAGCCGGATAGCTCGCTGACAATGGCTGCAGCCTTACCGCGGGAAAAGCCCACTAGACCGGCAATGCGGATAACATCGGTGTACTCCGGCTGGAATAACTCATCAGATTGGCTTTTCAGCCACTGGATTTTGTTGAGATGGCCCGAGGCGCTGAACTCCGCATCATTCTCACGAATGTCTTCAAAGGCATGCCCGGATACCGACAGGTGGCAAAAATAATCGATCAACTTTCGCAGATTCCGGCCTTCATCACCGTAAGTGGCAATCTTGCTCATCACAAAATCCGCACTGGACAGCGGGACCCCCTTCGCGTTTATGCGAACAAAGATCTCGGCCACAGTGTCGACATCAAGATTGTCCGCAAGTGAGATCACCCCCACTTGTGCGTGTTCGATACCGGCCAGCCTTGCAACCGCCGCCTCGACTTGTGCTTCATCAGCATCAGGGTTCTTGTCGAAATACTTACGTAGAAAGGTCAGCTGACTGCTACCAGAAAAGAACTCGCTTATATCGTGGATCCACTGGCTGCTGTTACTGATAGCTGGAGTGCGAGTGGCAAACTCTTCAGTCAGTGGATTGAAGGAGATTGCGATTCGTTTCTTTTCATAGCGCTTGCCTACTACCGGCTGGCCCGCAATGGCTGCACGTAATGCAGTGACACGTTGTTGACCGTCAATCAGGATCTGCTGGTGAGCAGCGACCTGCCCGCCCTTGAGCTTCGCACCAACCGACTGCCAGGTGATCAGATAACCAACCGGGTAGCCATTGTATAAGGAATCCATAAGATCCCTGACTTGGGATGTCTTCCAAACAAACGGGCGCTGCAGCTCCGGTATTGCGATTTTGTCACTGCGCACATCGGCCAGCACCTGACTGACGGCGGTTTGTTTCACTTCGTACTTGGCCATAGGTGATCCTTATGCATTAATTTATCCATTTTGAGCCGTATGCTTGCTTACCAAAAAAGAACCATCTCGCCATTTTTATACTACTGAGACGAGATGCCGCACCTGCTCATGACCAATCTATTTCTTGCACGTGTACATCCCACGTAAAGCCGATTGCGAAATATTGGCTGTGAAAGATCATACTGGTCGAGCATGGGCAGTAGCACAACATCGAACTCAAGCCCTTTCACATGTAAGACAGACGTGAAATGCACCAGGTACTTTTTATTTAGTTCAATATGCTCAGACATGCTCATTTTCCTGAAACTACCGTCCAGTTTTTCCTCACAGTAACTGTGAAATAGTTTGGCAGCCTCAAGATCAGGCAATACGACTGCAAGTGACTGATCTTCGGGAGTCTCTGAAATCAGTTCGCATATATACTGAAGCTCATCATGGCGAGCACTAAAATCTCGTAGATTATGTGGCTCTCCTTCACCATTAAATCTGACCTCCAATGCAGAATGAAAAATCTCTATATCTATTTCATTCCCTTTGCTGAGTAAATTTCGCAAATTGGCGCTGAAGGATGCAAGTTCAGGCTCGGATTTTTGCCGCAGGTTCTCGTCAAGCTCAACAAACTGAGGATAATGTCCAATCGGGAAACATTTTCCAATATGAATTTCTTGATTTCGCAGCAACTGCTGCGAGCGATCACCTACTACCGTAACAGCAGTAAAAAGGGGATCCGCCTGTGAGGTCATGAGATAAATCTGCTGTTCAGTGAAATCCTGCACCTCGTCGACAAAAACACTTTGATAATACGCTGGCTCACGGAGACTGGGTGGTAATGTAGAGCTCACGCCAATGCTCAGGTCATGGGCCAGGCACAACAGCAGATCTATATCTGAATCATTCAGTTTTTTTGTTTCTAGCCGTTCATACACTTCCTGTGCGATATGTTTTTCCGGGAAATGAGCAGCAGCAGAGCTCAGGGCTTTCGAATAAGACCCTGCAATGTTTTTCAATGGCTTTGCCAAGCAATCTATGGCAGATCGCATAAATATTCTACGTGGAAATAGCTTTCTTTCTTCCTTTTCGACGTCGTTCACCGCCTGACTACCAAGGCCACGGTAAACCTTCAAACGTTTCAGAACCTCACCATCCAAGTACAGCAATGAACCAGATGAGCCAAGACGAATGAATAGTTCATCTACCGGCATAAATACAGCATTAAACCGACCCTTTTCAGAAAAATTAGGGACTCTAGCAATAACGCCCTTACCATTTCTGGCAAGCTCCAAGGCTTCGTCAAAAGATAGAACCTGGCCCTCAGCAGACAGAAATTCGTATTGCCTGCTTGAGGCTGTAGGGACGGTAACTGGCTTAACGTTACCTTCACCTTGAGCATTTTTCTCTAGATCATAGAGAACCAGAATACTGCCTGTATCGAGAAAAAGGTCTGTTGCAGACTCAGCAAGCTTTGGCGCAAGCTCCTGAATACTCTTGCCATACACGACTCGACCTCCAACCAAAACGCAGAGTGAGTCTGCCCCGAGAATTTTTTGCGTTACTTCTTCTATTTTTCGAAGCAACTTCCTTCCCAAGCCATAAATTGCACGCTCCGGCGAACTTGCTCCTCTCAGCTCTAACGCAATCTTTTCGACTTCACTCAAAAGATTTTTTTTAGCGACCGAAAACAGTGCTTTTTGGCTAGACGTAAAGCTGTTCAGCTTGTCGCTATTAATTCTGGTAGCTTGATCAACAAGGTCCTCAGCTATGATCTTCGCCACCTCTCTTCGCGAGGCGTTTAACCAGGCTAGCGTTGTGGTCAAAGGGTCTCCTGGCTCACTGCTGTGCTTAAAACGAGCACCGTTGATTCCCGACGACTCAAGGTTTCGATAAGCCCTCAAACGAGCGCGCAACTCGTGGTACTCAAGAACAGGCAGGCTAGGCATACCGAGCTGACTACATGTTTCTTTGAGGTACTGAATCAGCTCAGCGGTACGAACAAAGCCAACGCTGCCTTCTTGGGAGAATTTCCCAGCAAACTGTGCCTCCCAATAATCAAAATCATCGCCCAGAATTGCGTGAAATGTATCTCGATCAGAGACTTCATTGGAATTAAAGTCGCAGAGCATCTTGGTGCGCCCCAACGCTGCGGACGTTTTCCCTGATCCAGCCACACCTTCTACCCACATGGGGCCAACGGGGGCACGGGAAATAATTTTATCCTGACCATGGGTTCTGTTTAGAAAAAAATGATCGTCTAGAGTTATGCCAGACGAAGATTCAACGGCGTACTCGTCTTCATGATCATCTATTTCGGAGAAGGATAATAAGGCTTGCTCATCGTCATCATCTACGATCAAAAGTGAAAAGGTGTCAGTCTCCTCGCTCGGCTGACCATCTGACTGATCACTGACAGGCGCCGGCAACACTGTATTCGGTTCGGTTGTTGGAACCTGTGGTTCAGGCGGCGTCTGATGAACAGCCTTTCTTACGCTAAGAAGCGCTTTTTCAATAAAGGCTCTTAAGTCCATAACTCTGCCACTACCATCATTATTCTCAACTTTCATAGCCATGAAGTTTCGTGCGTGTCGCTCCAGCTCTTCAAAGCCGTGTCGCCGAAACTGACGTTCTTCTGCGACTTTATAGCTCCCCCATGCTTGCGAGTAGCCCTCATAACCCATACCGGCGACAGAGCATAACCGACCAACAGGTGAGTGGGGCGTAACATACCCGGAGCGATGGCTAGGGTAGACTAGGGATTCCATGCCCAGTCGAAAAATAGTAATGCCTCCCTGCTCACGATCCAGCTTCAACGCCTTTGAATACGCACTGCGCTTCAGCCCTCTGTATTTCAAATCACCATCACGAATCATTTTTTCCGCATATTCAATAATCCCATCAAGGATCTCCAATTCCTCTTGGGCAACTTCCTGTAAGTAGCTTTCGTTGAGTGTCTGATCCATGCTTGTTCACTCTGCTTCATGATGTTTTTTATTTCGCGAGTAGCTCACTGAGGCTTTTCACCCGTCACAGCTTTTACTTCAGCCAACAGATCCCCAAACTTGCCATAGTTCACCTTCACGCCATCATCCAGATCCAGTGCGATTCGCTGGTCTGCAAAGTGACGGAGTTTTTCATCAAACTCAGCCAGTTCAGCCTGCTGTTTGTGCAGGGTGTTGATCTCTTTTTCCAAGCGCTTGGTTTCAGCAGCGGATGTGCTGGCGGCCTTATCCTGCTCCAGCTTGTCAGCATAGGCAGTAAGCTTAGCGGTAAGCGGAATCACGTATTCGGTACGCATACGTGCCAGGGTACCTTCGTTGTAGCGATGCAAGTAGACCAGACATTCGAAAGCCTTCTGCTTGCCTGAGCTGAACAACCAGTAGATCGGGCGCTTCTTGTAGGTGCGCATATGATCCTTATAGAACTGGGTGCTCAGGTAGCGGCGGATGGTATCCAGGGCGGATTCGCCCCGCTTGGGTTTGATAGCGTGCAGGCACAGGCTTTCGGCCACGAAATCGAGGTTTTCCTGCAGGTGCTCATCGCCCCAAACTACTCGGACAAACTCACGGAAGCGGTTGGTAGCGTCGTCGGCAAACCATTCCTGATCGGTCAGCGGCAGGATGGCATCATCATCCGGCATAAAGCGCGGCGACGGGATCTGCTTCAGGTAGTCCTCCAGGGTTTCGCCCTGACTGGCGAGAATCAGGCCGGGCTTATCAATGGAGTAACGGCCCATCATGCAGCCAATGGCATAGGACAACAATTCTTCAATTGTTTCACATTGAAGTAAAAGCCTAATTTCTTGTTCATCCTTTTTTGAACCGTATCGATAAAAAGGATTACAATTAAGAGTTACTTCCTCTGAAAAAACGTCAGGATCCAGTTCTCCTGCTAATCCATATGCATCGATGAATAGTCTATTGTTTTTCTTTTCTAACTCAATTGTTTTTAAAACCATCTCATCCCACTTAACACAAAGATCCTGATATCCATGTCTTATTGGGATCTTATCATGGGCTATTTCTACCATAGGGTTAACCGTGAAGTCCCATGACGTTTCAAAAGCATCCCAATCACTTTTGGCAATAGCTATCAATGATTTAGAGACCAATCGAACTTCATCATTAATATAGCCTGGGGCCAAAGTTAGCTTTCTAAAATCCCCTGACTGAAAATGTAATGTTGGGTTTAGTATTTTTGACCAATAATCAGAGAACTTTGTGTTCATTAAGGCCACGCCGATCTCGATAAGATCTGGGGCCTTAAAAAAAGCAGACGGACCAGAGGCATCAAAAATGAAACCATTAGGTAAGTATCTGCATGAAAGTCTTCCGCTTGTTACATCAGACCAAGTAATTCCAGAAGAAAAATAAAACTCTTCGCCTCGTGCGCAAAAGTTCTTTTCAGACTTTATTTCATTTCCATTATCCTGCCAATTAACAACGTAATCAAAGTTTCCATACCACTTTCTATAAGCACCACCCTTATTGTATGGGTACCACTTATCATTAATTTTTGAAATAGATACTTCTGACCAAAGTCTAACATAAATGGCATTATTTCCGGTTTGAACACCATTTGAGGAGGTTGCATACCTAGAAATAGAAGGATAGTTTTCAAAACAGTTTAGTTGCTTCTCACTAATCCAATAAGCCACCGGCCCACCAGGAATCTTCATGAAATCCGCCGCCGAAGCCCGATAGAAATACTGGCTCATATCCTTGGTTTTTTCCTGACTCATAATTATTCCCCTTTCGGTAATTCTTTACGGTCGTGCGCCATGTCGTTATTGAAACCATCGGGTACAGGCTTGAAGCCCTTCGATGGTGAACGGTGGCTGGACTGGAATTGGCGCAGGGCGAGGATGTCGATTTCGCCCGTAATGCAGTAATCGTGGTTTCCGCCTCTGACACGCAGCAGATCTCGCTTCCAGCGATCCTTGTAAGGAGCGCGGATGCGGCTGTCGCCAAACTGGCGGTTATTGCACTGAATGATGTAGGCATGGATGTCCAGTGCAGCGGACTCTACTAATGCGTTGAAGGTATCAGTATCCGGATTCCATTCAGCGACAAACAAGGCGTCGATTTCCCCGCGCAGATCTGCGCGGTATCGGATATTGGTGAGTTCACTACAGATCATCAATGCAAAGCGGAAATCACCATGCTGGATAATCGGCGGCTTGTTCCATTGCTGACCTTGAGCCGGAACCATCTCCAAACCTGCCAACCGAAAAAGCTCTTGTTCCTCGTGCAACGCGGGGAACTGCTTGTCTTGCCGGTAAATCATCAACGATGGGAACCCAAGGCCATCATGTGTCAGTGATGCCCAAATCTGGTTACGTACTTTTTTCTTTGGCGCGTGCAGGTATTCCACACCGGTGATCAAGGAAATGCCTCTACCTTTCAGCTTTTCAGCAATGCGCATAAACCACTGAGGCGGTAGAGCCAGCTCCGGCAGGATCAGGTAGCCGGCACCATCTGGTCTGGATATCAGCTCATTAATCAATCGATTAATGCGCTCAAAACGCTTACGAACATCCGGGTCAGGCTGGCGCATGACGGCAGCTACAAAACTGCTATCTTTGGTTTCCCAACTTGATACCGCGATGGTTTGCTTGGCCCGTTTTTCGCCGTCTGGAATGCGCAGCAGCCTCTTGGGTCTATCCCATTGAGGCATCTTATGGTCCGTCAACTCAAAGCCTCGTAAGGCGTAGATGGCATCGTTTAACTGTTCCCACTGAGTTGGGTTAAACGGGTCTGGCGCAACCAGGTATAACTCGTTGAGGCTAAAGGGACGTGTTGAGAAGACCAGTCCACTCGGAACGCCCTTTTGGAACTTTATCCAGTCTCCCAACTTTCGAATGCCAGCGATTACTTCATCGAGAAGTAGGCCAGACGGGTCGATGAGCATTATTTTGCTGCGGGCGGGAACACCTCTTTGCGTCACCATTTCTTTCGGTAGGCCAATAAAGCGCAGAGGGGTATGTGCCAAGTCATAGCTGAAGAGCCGGGAATGCTCTTTGTTCAGGTTTTGGATACGAGAGGTATCAAGGTAACCTTGCAAAAAGGATCGAAGATCCAGGGTCGCGGTCAGGTGAGACTCGTAAATCGTCCCCGCACCAGATGAGCTTTCGAATTTTTCCCACGCGATTTTGCCCTCGCGGCTTAGTTTTGGAGGCCAAGCGGATACAAAGCTCTCAGCTATTGATTCATATAGTGGTGTTTTCCAGCATTCAAACGCTTCATCAGGTACGGAAGTGCCTGATTTGATAGTAATCTCGCAGTGCTGTTCAACCTTCGCAACCAACGCCTCCAGCGCCCTAAGCAATTCTCCCAGGCGCTCGAAGTCCTGACATGCCGTCGCCATTCTGATAATTCGAGGCAGATACTGGGACAGCTCGAAGAACTTTACCGGCGTAAGCAAATGATCCATAACCGCACGATAAAAAGCATACCGATGCTGCTTCCAGGCATCTGGCGGCAGGTCACGCTCATAGGCTTCGTAGTCGCGCAGGTTAAGAGCAAATCCCGCCCTGTGTAGCGTTAATGCGTCTGTCTTGCGTAGGTTGTCTGCCTGTTCTCCTGCGTGATTCGTGGCCTTTAGCAGGTCAGTGGCGACAGTCCCGGGCGATTCAGGCAAGTTAGGTAAAGAACGCCATTCGCTTGCACGATGATTAATTTGTTCCGAAATCGCGTTGATGAGAGCAGCACCCGACTCACCTGACAGAACAAACAACTTGTTTTTGTCGTTCTCAAAAGCGACACGGCTTCCTTTTAGGTACGGTGGACAGAACAGGATACTGCGCTGCTCATTCTTGAAAAGGTCTTTGCCTCCATCGCGGCTGAAGATCCACTCCCAGAACTTCTCAGTACTCTTAATACCGCTGGTGTTCTCCATGACCAGCATCATGTCATCTACATAACGGCCGTAGTAGAGTGGCACAACTTGCTGCTCGATAAACTGGTCCATTCTGAGCAAGGCAGCATTTGCTATAACGGCAGAGGCTGGCAGGCCAACGGGTAACCCCTTCTTTAACGGCGTACTTTGAGCCCAAGCTTTCACAGCCGTGATGAATAAGCGGTGCAGCTTTTCCTCTGGCGCCTTCAGGTCAACACCTGCCAGCTTTTGGAAGTCATCATCCAGCATGAAATCAGGATTCAGCTCATGGTAGAAACTACTAACATCCGCCGTAAGCGCCAACACTTTCTTTTTGTCAGCCAAAGCTGACTTCATAGCTTTGATGCCACCGTCTCGCCAGTCTCGGAATGGTTTCAGGTAGGGCTTGAAGGATCCCAGGGCTTGCTCATTGATCTTGTTATGTCTGTTTCGTCGCAGACGGCTGCCATACACGTTATCACTGAGTGCATTATCGAACTTGTCTCCGACTTTAAGCATCCAGTATGTCGATAGAACGTGGAGATCTATGCTGCACCGAGCCATGAGCCGGAACTCTGCGGTAGGCTTGTCATCGCCCTCAACCATCCGCGTCCATTCGTCATCAGGTGATGCGAAAATAAGCCCTGAGTCTGCTTTGGATTCTTTGTCATCAGCGGGATTGATCGACTTGGGTACCAATATCCAAGCGCCAAGGAAGTCAGGATCAACTACCCAACCTTCATCATCACTATTGATGCGGTCACAAAGGCACTCAAGATTTTCGACGAGGTTATCTTCGTAGTCTGCCATCCCGAACAACTGCGGGTTGGTCGAGTAGTACAGGTCTACCTTGGCTTTACGCCAGGCGATAGCGAGATCGGTGGTGGATACGTTCATGAGCTCGCCTGCTTAGCGGCTTTCAGGTTTCTCTCGTTGAGCGGGGGAAAGGAAACTGGCCGATCATCATCGCCAATATCCTCGTACTCAACATAGCAATAGGCACCTTTTGTTTCGGTGTGCCCCCCTTTCCTGCAGACAGTGGCTGCTGTACCGAAAGCGATCCCCATAACCATATTCGCCATATGAGCCATACACTCGATGGACGACTCAGTAAGAATTTTCATGCGCAACTTTTCGTAAGAAGACAGGAACATCCAGCTTTGCATGGTCACCATCGCGTTAAAGCCAAATGGGTTGAGTAATTCAAACCCTCGTTCGATGAAGATGGCAAAAAGGTCTGATTTACTGTCTGGATAAGACTTTTTGGCCCAATCTTTCAGTTGTGCGTTCATGCCTTTTCCACCCATATAAGGCGGGTTGGCTATTACCGCATCATAACGCTGTGCCAGTACCCACGCCTGCTGCACATGGGGGAACAACTGCAGCGCTGCTGGCTTCTGCATGGAATCCCCTTCCTTTGCCAGCTGGGTGAGCTTATCCAGTAATTCCTTGAGCGGTTCGGCATCTTCCGCAGGCACTTCAATCAGGGAACCGAAGGTTTTGGCCTCGCTAAAACGCGCCAGGGTGCGCTCCAATAGCTGATAGCGGTTATCGGCCTTGGCACTGCTCAGGTCCGCCTGTTCGCTCTCAAACAGGCTCTGCGAGCTGCCCTGCTGCCACTCGCCCCCAAGGTTCAGTGAGCGCCAGAGCTGGTTCATATCCAGGTGCCCGGTTTCCTGCAGGGACAGGACATTCAGGCTCACATCACCACTGGCGACTCGGCTGAACAGTCGGCGGTCATCCTGGCGGGCCAGCATCATCAGTGCGAACCCGGCCAACTGGCCGGCGCGGTCGTCAATATCCAGGCCAAACAGGTTGTGGTTCAGAATCATCCGTGGAATATCACGGGTACGGTAGCCGCGTTCTTCGTAGATGGATTTGAGCAGCTTGTAGGCCTCCACCAGAATGTGGCCGGAACCACAGGCCGGATCCAAGACTTTGATGGATTCAGGGTCGATACTCTCTGGCGTGACAGCATCCAGCTTAGCCTGTACCTCTGCAGGCTGCTCACCCGGTGCAATGTAGTACGGCATCTGGTCTTTCAGCGGGCTGTCCGGGTAGGTCTGCAGCCATTGGCGCCCTACCGAGTTCTGAACAAGGTACTGTACGATCCAGTTGGGCGTGAACAGCTGGGTAGCGGCCGGGATATCTTCGCTTTTGACGACCTTGCCGATTACTTGGTCTTTCTTTTCACTTATGTAGAACTGATACAGCCAACCGATGATCTCGACATCCTGCCAATCCTCTTCAGGAATAGCGCTGACCAGAGCACGAATCAGCGAGTCGGTTTTGGTCAGGTTGTCCGGCAGCAGCAGCTCGGTGGCATCATCCAACTCTTCAAACAGGAACGGCATGGCTTCATGCAAGGCATGACACTGTGCCAGCAGCAACTCACGGTAAAGGGCTTCATCCTGGGTGCCATCCAGTTTCAGATCCGCGACCTTGGCCCTGTCCAGGCCCGGCAGTTCTATATCAAGACAATCATCCAGAATCTGAGGCGTACCCGCTTCGCCTGATGCGGTGCTGAGCACCCGGCGACCATGATCCAGATAGCCATGAATTTCCATGTAGCGGATGGCGCAGAGGCGGTTAAACCAGCTGTATGCGGCCTGCTCCATCGTTTGAGCGAATCCGATCTGCTCAATGCGTTTTACCAACGCATCGCGTGCACGGCTAATGGCCTTTGGAAAGGTGCGGCTGCCGATCAGTGCCAGGTCACCGCGTATCTCCATTGGCTCACAGCCTTTGGCCGTCACACCATAGAGCGCTGCCTGTTTAGTCATGGCGGCAATGAAGTCTTGGCGGGCCTTGGGGGCGTATTTCTTGATGTTGGCTGTGTTCATAGCGCTTCCTGATCTATGTCGGGCAAATCGTCCCGGTCAACAATAATTAGATTCGATGCGTCAGTGTGCTGGAAGACGTTGAGTGGTGTTGTCCCAGCGGCGAGGCACAGAACGCTGGCGTCGTCCTGTAGATCGGTAAGGGAGACCCCATCACGCAGATGCTCACGCCAGTGGCCATCGGTGCTGAACAACAGGCTGACGCCTTTGGACCAAACGAATGACCGGCGCACCGGGGTGGTAAAGCGACGACCTTTGAACGCGCGTGTCAGGATGTGCTCAGCGCCCTGAATTTCCGTGGGGCATTCAGTTGAAGAATGGTGGTAATGAGCTTCCACTGTATGCGGGGTATTGAGCCAAACAGGCGTACCCGCGCCGCTAATACCTAACAGGCAGTCTCCCGCAAAAATCAGAGTTCCTTCATGCCGATCCAGGTCCAGCGACGCTATCAGGTAGCTGGCACGCTCATGCAAATGCCGGGATCTGAGTTTCGTATGAGCATGCTTGAGAGCGTAGATGATTGAGTCTGAAGTACTCAGGCGATCATGTGCGCGAACAGCAGCCCAAACACATGCCCGTGCCCAGCGTGAGGCAAGTTCAACACTGGTGTTGGACTCAGCCGCATCGACGAGCGCAATGACGGCTTTGTTATCCCAGGCACAAAGCGCTACGGCATCGGAGTTGTGTAATCGGGCGTTTCCTTTTCGACTCTGCCACTCCATTTGCATCAGACTCATCCTTTCGCTAATGCTTCCAGACGTTCGAACAGTATGTCTTCTCGATCACTGTCGTTGCCGGATTGACTCGCAACGGCGTACTCGAAGTTGTTGTCGTCCAACAACGCCCGAATTTCGCCTGCGATATAGGCTTTAACTTCAGTCGGGCCCGCAACAATCTCGGATACAAGCTCCGGCCGGCCGTCCACTACATTCAGGATATCTTCGATGTCATGGCTGCTGAGGGCATCGCCGTTGCCACGTCCTTTCCAGGCCTCAAGCTTGGTCGCAACAAAGTAGACAGGATCCACAAGGTTAATGGTTATCCCAGGCTCCAATTCATAGGGTGTGGCGGTGCTCAGGGCCTGTTGATACCAACGGTTGGTGAAGCCAAGAACACTCTGGTCGTCCGGCATGAAATCCACGCGCAGTTCACCCAGCTGCATGGCACAGACGGGAGGTGTTTTCTCACCCGGATCCGGCATGGATACTCGGAAACCAGCTTTTCTTAGGGTTTCTTGCAGTGTGTAGAAGTCGGCGCGTCCCATCACATGCACGATGATATCGACATCATCGGTATGTCTCACTTGTTCAAGCGTGAACTCATCACTCAGGTACAGGGCCGTTGTGCAGCCGCCAACAAACGCCATCCTGGCACGCAGATCAGGACCCAGCGCCACAGCTACCTGCTTGAGCATCGCACGTTGTATCTGTTGTGTACTCATGCTTTCACATCCATTTGAGCTTTTAAGAGGTCGGCAGCCAAGTTGGCTTCTCGCGGATTACCCAGACGGATCGCATCCACCAACGCCAGTAGGGCATACAGCTCGGGGTCACGCCGTACCGCGTAAGGGACAGAAGGGTGTAAGGGTGTGACGGACAGCCCCTTTTGGTTTCCCCTGGCATCGGGCCATACGGGTACCAGATCCCCCCCGGAGATCAGTTTTCCCTCCAGTACAGGAGCCGCAAACGAAGTACCGATCCCCCGCGTTAATTCGCCGGCCTTGGCCGGAAAAACGTAACGAACCCCGTGTACCAGAAACTGGAACAGAGCCTTGGTATTGGTGCGCGGAAGATCCGTTTTTCGGTCTCGCTTGGCAAGCCCTACGTCCAGGCATCGCTTCAGGCTGGCACTGACCTGCGATTTACTGATACCTGTCTCTTGTTCAAGGTTTCGCACACTGTAGAGCTGCTCCTGCAAAACAGTCGCCTCCGGCACACCTGCAGCACGACTCAGGGTCTCTATTTCAACGCCCCAGTCCTGCCAATCATTAGGCCAAGCTGATCGTTTACCATTTTCACCTGCATGGGCTTTTTCGTGCTTATGCAGCGAAATCAGTTTTAGCAGCAACACAATGTCTTGACTTTTCATCAGAGCCTCGTCTTATCTGTCCTGCGTCCTAGGACACGGGACAATCTTGATCAGCTTGCAGTAAAAGATCAAGCACCCATTGCAGATCAAAACACCGACACCATGCGGGTTCATCCATTTCTCTGCACTGCCATATACCCCACCCGCAGCCGTTGACGACGTGTTTACAGCGCTCTAAAGTAATCAGCAAGTGGACTGGGAGTGCCCGGTCGGCGTTATAGCCCCTGTGAGTGCATTGGGGCTTTTCGCTTTTTTGGGACACGCACGGTCAGCTCGTTACCTCAGGCGCACCCGCTTGTCCTGCTTCACTGCAGACTGCAACTCTTCGCGCAGCGCCTCCACAAACCGTTCAATATCCGAGTCGGATTCCAAATAGATTCCACTGCTGACCTTGTTGAACACACTGGTCGCGGAGACTTCGACAACCGGCTTGGGCCGCGCAACCGGTTTCTTGACCACCTTGGGCACAAAGGCCGGGGCGTCGTCACTCACGCCTGTCGCTGTGCTGGCCGCTTCCGCAGCCTTCAATGCAGCCGCTGCTTCACGTTCCTGACGTTCTGCTTCAGCCTGTATGGCGGTTTCCAGCTCATACAGGGCCTCGTCCAGCCGATCCTTGGCGGTTTCTGTCTGCAGCAAATAGATGTTGGCGATACTGGACTCGGTCTCAACATCGGCCTTGATCAACTGCAGTGGCCTCAGCAGCCGGTTACTCAGTTCCGGCGTTTCGATGCCGCTCTTCTGGATCTCGCCCTGAAGCTGGGTAATTTTTTCATCAACCCGTTCCAGGGCATGCTGGCGCTTTTCGTCCAGCAAAGCGGTGTTGACGGCTTCCACCTGCTCAATCCACTCAGTGACTTTGTGCAGCTGGTTGTAGGGAGAGTCCGCCTTATACAGGTCATGCAGCGATTTCAGCCCGGATTTTGCTTTTTCATCCCGCTCCAGTGCCGGACGGTTTTTCTCGAAGTGCGTAATTGCAGCTGTTAACTGCTTCCAGCTGTGGAGCTGCTTGGTGAAAAACTCATGCAGGTCGCGGTAGTCTTCCTCCAGATCCAGGTAGTCATCCTGGTTATCGGTCAGCACTTTGAAGAACTCCACACTATCGGTATTCGATAGCAGATCCTTCAACGTGCGTATTGATGCCTCAACCCTGGATTTACCGGGGAAGTGGCCGGTTTTCATCTGGTTCTCATAGCCGGTCAGGTTAGTGAGCCATGTATCCAGATGCTGCCGGTAAAACTCGTAAAGGTCTTTTTCGTTCTCAGGGCCTAGAGCATTAAACAGGTCCTGTGACAGATTACGGGCTTTTTTCAGCACCGCATCCTCGGTCAGGCGCTTTTTCTGCACCTTAACTTCGCTGCGTTTGCGGGTATTGGTGAGGCGGTCAAACATCTCATCCAGTGGCAGTGCCGGACCATCGGTGTGGAAGGTCAGGCGCCCTGCTGCGGCCAACCGGGCCAGTACCAGAAGGATCTCATTATCCGGCCAGCCATAGGGACGCTTGCTGAAACGCTCGACAATATCGCTGACCAGAAGACGGTCGTTACCGGAGGCGCGCAGGCCAATGTACTGCTCGACATCCTTGGTGGCTTTCGGGTTACCGGCTTCGCCATCCAGTGTCAGGCCCATCTGACCAATGTCGTCCATGGTCAGCACGGCTTTCAGCTCGCGCAGAGGATCCTGCTGGAGCACCTGCAGATAGGACAGCTTGGTGTAGGTGTTCTCCAGCAGGTACTGACAGGCATCATCCAACCGTGACAACAGGCTGCTCTGGCTCAGCTTGAGATGCTGGCCCAGGGCATAGCATTCGGCGTTGAGCAGCATATCTTCCAGCGTGGCCCGCAGGCGCTTGCGGCGCTCCTGGTTCTCGCGGCCACGGTCTGCCAGTATCCGGGTCAGATCCGTACTGGTGCCATCGTCATTCAAACGAATGAACTTGTTGGTCTTCAGCCAGGTTCGCAGCTCATCAAAGAAGGTTTTGTTGTCAGGCAGTTTGATCAGAACCTGCCCTGTACCCTCGGTGGATTTGTTGATGCAGCCCGCTTCACCGTACTGCTCGTAATCCAAGTCCAGCGGAGAGATAACTTCAACACGCAGATCGGCTTCGTAGCGTCCGTCCAGTGAGTGGCCATCCAGGTAGCGGCCAATACTGTAGTCAGTCTTGTTCGGACGATGGCGGTACTTGTTCTGATCCTTAAACAGGTCCTTGAAGATCAGGTTGCCCAGCTCCTTGTTCTCGTCATTACTGGCGATATCAGTCGCTTTGATCTTGCGCGTGATGTCCCGCTCTTCATTGGTCAGGAACAGGAATTCATCACCATTGCGGGTGATCAAGCTCTCTTTTTCCAGACGCAACAGGGATTCTTCAATACGCTTGCGCAGTGCCAGCTTGTCGGTATCGATGGTATCAATCGACAGCGTGACCAGATTGTCGGCGGTGCCTTTGATCAGATCCACATAGCGGATCATGAACAGGGTACGAAGAATGTCGATATCGGCTGGCTCAAGCCCCGAGTTTTCAGCGGCCTGGTCGATGGTGCGTTTTACGGCCGTGTCCAGAAAGCCTTCGACCGACCGATAAAAGGCGTGCATGGGCACCAGCGCACCGATCTCCTGGTTAGCCAGGCTCATAGCCGCCATCTGGAATGCATCCAGCATGGAGCGCTCACCGTAGGCCAGATGAGCACCGGTGGCGCCCACTTTACGGATCTCTTCAAACACCTTCTGCACCAACTGGAAGTGATAGGGTGCGAAGGGGTAGTTGGCTACAAAGCTTTCGGGGCCATCAAAATTGCGCAACGTCGGGCCGGATCGGTCAAACGTAATCTGGTTGCGCAGGATATCGCCGTATTGAGCCCAGGTTGAACGCAGCTGCTCTTCCGCTTCCGGCGTTTTGCGCAGTAAACGCTTTTGAATCACCTCATCCGTGTTGGAGCTGGACAGGGACAGGCGTGTTTTGAATCGACCGGCGATTTTGGAGAAGTCGTTGACCTTGGACGACGTCAGTTCACCCAGCACGGCATCCATGTCCGCCTGGGATGTCACCACAATCCACGCTCGACCCTGACAGATGGTGCCGAGGTTTTCCGTGATCGTCTGCAGGGTCAGCATCAGCTTAGTGTCAGAACCAATGAACTGGCCCACCTCATCCACCATGAATACCATGCGGTGATCAGCCCCTTGGCTGTCCAGATATTCCTTCACCCAACGGCAGAAGTTCTCCACGGATACCGAGAAAGTCTCTTCGGATTCTTCAAACCACTTGTGGGCCGCATCTGGTGACAGATTCAGCGCCTTGCCGATCGCCTGCTCAATGTCGTCCTGATAAAACTGGTAGCCATCACGCTCCGCCTGCCATTCCATGCCGGAGGCTTCAGCAAACGCATCACAAAAGGCCTGATACACCCCCTTCTGGGTCAGGTGGCGCTCCATATGCGCAATATGCGGATGGTCGCCACTGAACCCCTGGTACTCGTTGAACACGCGCAGGAACACATTGAGAATCGGGTTGCCCTGATCGTTTGAGCTGGCTTTGCTGTCAATGTTAAACAGGATGACATCAGCAGGATTGGAGACCGACTTGTCGATGTCGGCACGGATCATGGCATCACGCAGTTTGTGCTCATCGAAAAACTGCACCGCCTGCTTTTCGCTGCCATCGGCATCGTGTGCGGTAATGTTGGCCAACAGGTAAGACAAGGTTTTCAGGAAGTGGGACTTACCGGAGCCAAAGAAGCCGCTAATCCAAATGCCCACCCGGCCGGCAATTGACGGATCACGCAGGTCGGTGCTGTATGACTCAAAAAAGTGCCGAAAGTGCTTTTCCAGCTCATTGGTGACGACGTACTCATCGAGCTCTTGCCAGACGGTTGCGTCATCATTTTGGTCGGCTTTAACCACACCATTGATAGAACGATCGAGAGGCTTAAAGAAAAGATTCTTGATGGTCATACAGCATCATCCTTGCCAGTCACAGTGGGTTATGCACGCGGTACCAGCGTGAATGCCCGGTAGTAGTTTTTGCTGGGTATTTGATTGAACAGCGTCAGGCTTTGCCCGTTGTAATGCCCCGGGTAGAACAGCACCACGGGTTTGTGCCCCAGAAGCGCATGCAGCTTGTTGAGCAGATTGTGGGCACGCAGAACAGGCCATACAGAGCCAATGCCGTGTAAAAAGATCACATCCTGGTCAGCTGCTTGGGTTTGCTCCATCAAGAAGGGGGCAAATTTGTCCATGTGCATTGGGCCGGAAAGTGCTTTCAACAAGGCCGTATCACCCTTCGCAACCTGCATGGCACAAGCCTTCTCCAAAAAGTTGCGACTGGCCAGGTAATCCCTCATAACCTCTAGCAAGTTTATGCTGGCAACCTTCATATTCGGATTTTTCTTGCCCAGCTGGGACACCAGAAAGCTCAGATGCTCTCGTACCTGAAGCTCGTGCTTGGGATGATAATCAAAAATCCAGAAGGCAATTTCATTGCCCAGCCCCTGCCCCTGCAAAAACTCTTCACTCTGGACCTTGTCATAGATCTGGTTAAGCCGATCTTGTAACGGCTGGTTCATGCTGGCTCCTTGCTCATTTCACCCTGCGGCGGCGCCCGAAACTTCCAAACATCCTCGAATACGATGACGGTAGGTATCATCCAGCAACACCCTGACTTCAGGACGCACGAGCAGATGCTGAAGCGTCAGCGAGCGCGTATCGGTTAACAACCCCACCTCTGCCAATATCCGGAATGCCACTTGCCCTGTCTTGCGCCTGGTCGTCATCGACCAGTCGGCCAAGGCGGAATCCTTATGGGCACGCTCATCCAAAAAATCGCTCCACTGCCAAATATGCAGCTTACCGGCCTGGGTGACAAAAGCATCCCGCAGAACCGACTCGATAAACTCGACCAACAATAAGTTGCGCTCAAGCACTGCACAAAAGGATGCTTGTGTTGCGAGCTCATCATCGCCATCTCGAATCGCTTGCCAGAACGAAGGCTCCATGCGTTCAAGACGCTTACGAACCGATTGCGCTATACGCCTTGCGGTTGCGGCTGTGGGCTTCTGGAGCCGATTATCTGTCTGGATGGCATCAAGCCACTCTTCCGGAGTTGCGTCTTTGAGCAGCAAGTCTGCAATGACCCGAGACTCTCTCACCATGAGAGAGCCGCCGGTCAAATCACTGTCATAACTGAAGTGGCGCATCCCGATACTCGTAACCCATTCGTTCAAACGGGTAAGGATACAACACAAAGTACATGGTGTCTGATGCCTGCGTCATTTGCTGTTTTGGCTGTGAGCACAAGCTAGCTGCAAACCCACACCAACCAGAAGCACGGCCCAGCCCCACTGCAGCTGAACCGACTCCATTGCCATGTCAGCCAGGCCTCGAAAGGGATTCCCAGCCAGATCTTTCTCCATCTCAGTTCTGACTTCAGACATACCAGATTGGAAATGAAAAAAACTGAATAGCATGACGGCAAGGCTTAGGCCTGCTGTTAAGTAAAGTCCCCGCAGCTTTTCCTTTAGCAACAGAATAGCTGAAATGCCGGCAAGGATTAGCACCAACACACCGTCTCCTTCACCATTACGAAAATAGTTCACATTCCCCATGAAAGGGACACTCACAATCGGCGTGAATACACCAACGAACAGCAGCAATGTGCCCATCCAGCCCAAAGTGGTCGGTTTCATAACCCTCTCCCTTACCAGTGGCAGGTTTCACGAAGAGGCTTGATGGCCTCTCTCAATCCTTTGATATCAAATATCGCAGTCACCGGGCTTTCGTTATATGGCGTCACTTGTGCAACCAAGCTGTCTGCCTCCATCATGGATTTAAGAAAAGCGATCGGCTGGGGGTGAAACGTTGCTTTACTATCCGTCGACATAGACCAGCGGCGAGTGCGGGCCTTCTCGGTACCCACACGGCTGAGAACATCCGCTTCACTACCCAGGTAGTCATTCCATACAATGAAAAGGTCTGTTTCATTGCTGCGGCATCGGGCAATCATAGCCACGGGGCTTCCCCAACGACTCTGACCTTCATCGGCTTTAAGGAGAAGAGTCACCGTTTTGCTGTCATCAATGGGGTTCGTCTCAACATTAACAGCCCATTTCCCATTACCTGACACATTGACCGACTGTGCTTGCGGGCCATTTAATCCATAGCGCTGTGCCAAGGTGTCGTAGCACTCCAGGCGAGAAAGGTCGCCTTCCACAATGGCACAGGCAGCAATTTCCTTATCCGTAGGCATAGCTTGAGCTGTGGCGGTGAGCCCAGCGGAAAGTAATAAAACAATTGCTCTTTTCATGGTCATCCATCTCCGTTGTTTGTTTCAGGCATCATAGACAGAGCATGCGACAGTTCATGTCGCAGAAGCCTGATAAATCCCCCCTTTTAATCCAAACCGAGAATTTCCCGAGCTTGTTGATGAATGGCTTCGCGCCAACTCAGTGGTTCCAGTACATCAACGGCTGAACCGAATCCCTGCAGCCACCATTGAGTTTGTTGGTCGTTTGGAACTTCAGCATCCAACAAGACCCAGCCATCCTGATCGGGTTCGCCAAGAGATTGAATCGAGCTGACGGGGGTTTCAGAGAGCATCCAGGCAACATCAGGTCGAACTTTGGCCTTGAGTTTGACCATACCGCCGTCTACGGGATACCCAAAGGCTCCTTGGGCTATGTATTCCTCAAGATTAAAGTCGACCTTCGGCCTAAGCGCAGTATCACTTCTAGTCGCGGATTGAATTCGGTGAAGTGCAAACTGTCGAACATCATCGTAGTCATTCACGGTCGCCAACAGGTAGGTCACACTGTGTCGGGCCACCAGACCCAGTGGGTGTAGAACAAAAGACTTCACCTGACTCTTGGCACGGCTCAGATATTCGACATCCAAAGCATATCCGTTGAGCAAAGCATCGGTCACCCACTGCCACACATCATGTGAAATAGGTGCGGGTATCAGTGCTTTCCCGTTTGGGATCGCTTTCACTAGCTGTGTCCAATGCGCAAAGCTATTTCGCTCAAGGCTATCCAAGTACTTTCGAGCGTTGTGGAATTGCCCACCCAGTTGGTCAATCGCCACCTGGGGTAGCAAGCCAGTCAAGTACTCTTCTGCCATTACCAGCGTCAGAGCTGTCGCTGTATCCATGGCTGGAAGGTTACTTTTGAACCCAGGGTCGAAGGACCACCGAAACGGACGACTGGACTTGTCACATAGAAGGGGGAAATGCCCGGACATTTTTTCCAAATCACGCTGAATGGAACGGATATCCACCTTGAAACCTCGCTCTTCCAGCAACGCCTGAAGTGTTGAAGTCGCACGGTAATGAGGCGCGCGAGGAATGAGCTGCAGCATGTTCAGGTAGCGGAATAGTGTATCTTGTCGTGCACTCATGGCGGCATCCTTGTCAGTTGAAGCAATACGGTTGTCGTCCGGTGAGATGATGGTTACAGCATGTCCTCTATATACCACCGCTTGTGAAACTCCGTGAAATCTTCAATCTGTTTCCGGGTTACACCCAGCAACCCGCCACTCCAAGAAGAGAATGCCCGACTGCCATTTGGCAGATACACGTTCTCGGGGAATGTTCGCATGGTGTAGACCGGATTTTGAACCTTGTACTCCGTGCCTATCTTTTTGAAATAGCTGCCTTTGAGCATGAACTTTGTCGTCCCCTTTGAATTGAGTAAAACGTTCTCAAAGTCCATTTCCTGCACCCGGTGTGCGTATTGAAGCAGGATGCGGAAAACGTCAGCGGGGCTCTTGTCACCGGGGATAGACTCAATGTTAATCACCAGCACTGAGGGTTGGACATAGTCCTTGTAGTGACTCTCAATTTTGATGCCGGTATTTCGTGGATCTTCTGCCAAAACTGCATTCATGGGCTTCATCAGTATTTGGTTGTTAGCTGCGTAGACAGAGCCCACCACAGAGAGAACCAGGACAGCGAACACAATGATTTTTTTCATCGGAAAATCCTTTTTGATGCCTGTTTCAGGTTACATATCGGTTGCGGGCTCTGAGAGGGCTGCAAATTGGAGTCGATAGATGACATGCAAACACGTCCAAATCGTGCCCTTACGTTCATGTTTCGCAGCTGCCTATCAGTGCCCGCCAAGAGCCAAGCGACAGTCGTAACTATAAATAAGTAGAACGACAGTCCATGTCGCATACCTGCTTTCCGTGAGTAAAACGAGAGGGCTAGGTAATCAAATGTACAAAAATTAAGCTGGCGCTACCCTATCGATACCGCCGGTCGAAAAATACCTTTCTTGGTCATCTCGTGCCGGAGATCAAAACGTTCCAGTGCTGCGGTGGGGACGACCTGTTCCAGTTGTTCGAAATTCAGTTCAACAAAGCGTGACTTGATCGATGCTTATCAGCAGGCCCTGCATTACACCGGCTAGCCGTGATGCGATGCCATGAATATGCTGGGCGTACTCTTTTCGGCGCTGACGCTGATACTTGTCCTTGATCAGCAAACGACGATTGCGGGCGCCAGATTCGACGGTACTGGCCAGGATGTCCTCGATATCGGGCAGCTCCAATACAGGCAAGAACTCTGCTGTTCCAAGTGGTTGTCAAATCCCACCTGGGTTTCGCGGGGCCAGTCCAGATCATTAAACAAACTAACCGATCTTTGCCTGCTATCACTTAGCATCACTCAATCCTTTCCCGCCCCACAGCAGGCGCATTGATCCATTCTCGATCTTCATCAGTCAGCTCAAAAATCCCTTCCTGAAGCAGAGACTCCAAGCCTAAAGGCGTTTGCTCACGGTACGGTTTGTGTTTTTTGCGCTTAGCACCAGCAGTCAAGCTGTCACTCTCATTTAGATCTTGCTTCACGCTCACCCTCCGGCATCTTTACGTAAGTCACGAGCTTTTCAATGGGGCAGTCAAAGTACGCACATAACCGGTCCAGGTTGTCAGTCACCGTACTGTGTCCCCGGTGATTGATAATTTTGGAAAGTGTCATACGGTTAATACCTGTTACCTCTGCCACTTCTTTCACCGTGATCCGTCGTCCCTCCTGGAACTCCTTCTCAGCAATCAATTCTTTCAAATGGAATCTAAGCATCAAGCTCACTCCGGTTATCAACTGTAAGTTGAAATAATCAAAAGATGCGATACGTTAAAAGTGCGAGTGATCAGATAACTGATCACATGAACTTAATAAGGAACATAGTATGACAAGCATCAACAAACGACCATGGAATGACGATGAGGTAGCGGCCTTGAAGCAGGGCTATGAAACAGGTACGCCGACCTTGTCGATTGCTCAGTCACTTGGCCGAACCCATCGCTCGGTACGTGGTAAAGCTCACACACTGGGGCTGAGTCATCATGCCCGTGACTGCCAGCTGTATACTCCTGAGGAGGACCGCTTTATCCTGCAGCACGCTCACTCGATGACTCGGGCAGAGATCGCGAGGGCACTGGGCCGCAGCGAAGGCTCAGTCAATCAGCGTGGTCAGCGACTCAACGTCGCATTTCAAAACCCGCTCAAACAGGCCAAGTACGAAAAGGACCATGACTTCTTTCGTGTCCCCAGCCTCGAAAACTCTTATCTGGCTGGCCTGCTGGCAGCAGACGGCTGGATTCGTCCTGAGAGCGCTGGCAAAACCATCAATCAGGTTGGCATTTCGCTCAAGGCCCAGGACCGTCACTTGCTGGAATACCTGCGTACCGCTTCGGGTTACACCGGTGTTATCCGAGAATACAGAGCCGATGAATACCCCCAGACTGAGCTGCGCATTTCAGGTGTCCCACAGTGGATTGAGGATCTGGAGCGGTTCTGGAACCTGACGCCGAACAAAACGTTCTCCCTGCAGCCTCCTAATGAAGCGTTGCTCACCCCCGAGCAAATTTTGGCTTTCCATGTCGGCCTTATTGAGGGTGATGGCTTTATCGGCATCACCGGTGGCACACTCAAAATTGAGATGGTCACAGCTTCCGAGAGCTTTGCCGACTGGCTGGAGCAAAGCTGGGGGAGCATTACTCAAGCACAACCCTCACGCTATCTGCATCGCGATGGAAGGGCACACTATGTCAGCCTGTATGGGGCTAATGCCAGACGGCTATGCCGGGCGCTGCTGGCGACCGGAATGCCAAGGCTGATGCGAAAGTGGAATACGGCAATTTCGGAAATTGAGAAGTTCCGCTGAAACGAGAAGGAGTCGTGATGGGGGCGGATGTCCGCCCCTTTTTTGAAACTTAACCAACGTCTAACCAGCTAACTGTGGCTGAGCGTGCCCATAATGCTATGGCGTTATGAAACAGGTAACCAAACCAGTTTCCACTGTACTGCATTTACGCAGCACCAAGTACCTGCCTCATGCCATCTGGTCGAGAAATTTGAGGAAGCGGTTCTCCGGCAGCGGTTTGGAGTAGTAATATCCCTGGATCAGTACCTTGTCGAACTGCTCGAAATACTGCTTCTGTTCTTCTGATTCCACCCCTTCAACAATCACCCGACTGCCGATCGCTTCGGCAATGTTAAACACCGCCTCAATAATCGGATACTTACTGTGACTGCTAGAAACGGTATCGGTGAACGTCTTGTCGAGCTTGATAACGTCGAGCGGCAGGCTTTTGATCCGTCCCAGGTTGGAATAGCCCGTGCCGAAATCATCCAGACTGATCAGGCAACCCTGGCGCCGAAGCTGACGTAGCACACTGGACAGCGATTCGGGATACTTGTGAAACACCCTTTCGGTAATCTCGATCACCATCCTCTCGAGCATTCCCTGATGCTGCTCGACCAGCTGACCAAACGACGTGCTCATCAGGGTACGTGCGGTCATATTGAAAGAGATCTTTCCTGCATAGTCAGTGTGACGGGACAGGTAATCCGCCACCTGGGCAAACACCCAGAGGTCGATCTCCTCGATCAGCGCCGTTTCTTCGGCCATGGGAATGAAGGTACCCGGGGGAATCATACCTCTGACCGGATGCTGCCAGCGCAACAGTGCCTCAGCATGAGAGACCGTCTCACCATGAGGATCAATGATCGGCTGAAAGTACAGCTCCAGCTGGTGATCAGTGATCGCAGCCTGCATGTCGCGCTTAAGATCATGGCGACACTGAGCCTGCTCGTTCAGCTCCGGAGAGAAAAATGTAAATGCATTGCCCCCATCCCGCTTGGCGATGTACATCGCAGTGTCGGAATAGCGGATCAGTGTCACAGCATCGACACTGTCGTGAGGCGCGTTAGACACACCGATGCTGGCACTGATAATGAACGACTGTTCACCGACCAGAATCGGTTGATGCACGCGGGTCAGGATTTTATGCAGCACCTGGTCAACAGCCTTAATATCATTGCTGTCGCTGACCAGCACCACGAACTCATCACCGCCGAATCGGGCTACAGTATCGCTTTCCCGGACCGAAGCACTCAATCGGCTCGCCACTTCCTTAAGCACTATATCGCCGATATCGTGGCCAAAGGAGTCATTGATCTCCTTGAACCCATCCAGATCAATGAACAACACAAAAACGATTTCCCCAGAACGCTTGGCATGCTTGATCAGCTCGTCCAGGCGATCCTGAAGCAAGTTACGGTTAGGCAGTAACGTCAGGGCATCGTAGTTGGCCTGACGGTCGATCAGCTGACGCGAACGCACCTGCTCGGTAATATCCTGTACCACGCTGATCACTACCGTGCGCGCTTCCTCCGCTTGCGCTTCAGCCATGCGAGCCTGGCTCACATCGATCAGACCGTATCGCAACTCATCGTTCAGCCCCTGATAGCGCTTCTCAGTCTTGTAACTGCCAATCTGACCCGCGAGCAGCTGCTGGAGTAGCCCTGCATCCTTGCCAAGGTCGTCGGAGTGCACGAAGTCGGACAACGAACGACCTCGAACGGTGTCAGAGTCAAGCCCCAGCCAGCCACAGAAAAAGGCGTTGGCCTCAAGGATCTCACCGCCCTCATCACTGAGCACAATCCCCACGTTGGAGCTTTCAAACACCGTACGGAATTTCTCTTCGCTGTATTGCAGCTGATGCGCAAAGGCTGTTGCTTGAGTGATGTCGATGGCACTGCCGATCAAGATCTCACACTGATTGGCTTCGTCATAGAAGCGGCCGCCCCTGTCCTGCAACCACAGGGTGCTGCCGGTTTTGGTCTGGAGCCGGTACTTGACGTCCCAGGTATCCTGCTGCACGGCCTGTTCGAAGGTTGCCCGATCGTCCGGGTGGATGGCATCCAGATACGTCGCTACCTGACCTATGCGGATATGCTCGGCCAAGCCCATGTAGTGTCGGAAGGCCGGACTGATATACAGAAGTTCACTGAAGTCGCGTGAGCTCATCCAAACCACTTCATGCAGCGAGTCCGCAATCAAGCGGAACTTGCTCTCTGCCGCTGCCCTCTGCTGCCGGGTCCTGGACAGTTCGGTGATGTCGGAGAAGGTAAGGATAACCCCGGCAATGCAGTTGTCGGCCACCAGGTAGGGCGAGGCATTGATGATATAGGTTTCCTGCTCATTCGACACTTCGAGCGTGGCGGCCTCGCGATTGCGCACCACTTGATCGAGCACATCGGCAAAGTTGTCGATTCTCATACGGGTTGAGATCTGCTGAATACGGCGCCCGATATCATCAGGCGTGATCCCGAATACCCGCACCGCACGAGGGGTATAACGCAAAATTCGCAGATCTTCGTCAAGCACCACCAGGCCCATATTGATCGAGCTCTGAATGTTGTTCAGCGTCGAATTGAGCAGACCCAGCTCCTCCGACTTGGCCTGCAACTCATCATTAAGGGTGGTCAGCTCCTCGTTGGACGCCTGGAGTTCCTCGTTGGTCGTGCTCAGCTCCTCGTTGGAGGATTGCAGCTCCTCGGTGGCGGCCTGCAACTCTTCATTCAGAGACTGCAGCTCCTCGTTGGAGGCTTCCAGCTCCTCGATCACGGCCTGCAAATGCTCGCGAGTACTGGACAGGTCGCTTTCCAGTGCCTCAATTCGGGCACGGGTGTTGTGGTCCCCGGCAGCCTCGTCTGTATCGGCTGCCAACAGCACCCGCGGTGGTTCAAACGAAACCAGCAAGAGAGATTCCTGATTGTCCTCGGTACGGATAGGCCGCACGACCACCTTCAGTGCCGTGCGCTTCCCATCCAATTGCAGGGTAATCGGATGCTCGATCGGTCCTTCATGGCTACTGTTTTGTGCACGGTACAGCAAAGCCCTTAGCTCGGTGCGCATCTCCTCCGGCACCAGCGCCAACAGGTTAAAATCTGCCATGCCTTCTGGAATGGTCAGCATGGCACTGGTATCACCGAAAAAGTGCAGCGGCTGATAATCGCTGTTGATCAAGACACTCGGTGGCGCATAGGCCTTCAGCAGACAGCGGTTGACCGCCTCCTTCTTCAGTTCCAGTGGAGGCCTGCGCGACTCGGCAGCCAGCTCCTTGACGATCAGCGGATCGAAAGCCCCGATGATTGCCCGAGTTTTGACGCCGTCCCGGCGCTCGAAAATCTTGTTGCGCTCGTCCAGCGCATGAAAAAGCCCGCTGCGGGCGCGGCTAATCGACTCCGACTTACCCAGAAACAGGATGCCCTGAGATGCCAATGAATAGTGAAAATTGTTGATGAGCTTGTCCTGCAGGCTGTTCTGCAGGTAGATCAACAAATTACGGCAGCTAATCAGGTTCATCCGTAGAAACGGCGGATCGCTGACCAGATCATGGCGGGCGAACACGCACATATCGCGGATACGTTTGCTGACCTTGTAATTACGTCCCTCCTTGACGAAATACTTATCCAGCAGCCCCGGATCCAGCGCCTCTAAAGCGGCAGCCGAATATACCCCCTTGCGAGCAATCTCCGTGGCCACGAGGTCGATATCGGTGCCAAAGATGTTGATGCTGTAGCCCTCGACTCGGTTGCCGAGAATCTCGTGCAAGAGTATGGCGAAGCTATAAGCCTCCTCCCCAGTGGCACAACCGGGCACCCAGATACGCACCCGGCGATTACTGATCCGCTTTTGAAGCATCTGCTCCAGTATAACTTTCAAGCTGTCAAAGGCATCCCCGTCGCGAAAGAAACTGGTCACTGAGATCAGAAAGCTCTTTTTCAGCCGCTGCAGCTCATCAGGATCCTCATGGATATATTGCAGATAGTCCGCGAACGAAGACAACCTCAGGCTCGTCAGTCGACGATTGGTCTGGCGAAGCAGAGTCGCTTTCTTGTATTCGCTGAAATCCACCTTAGTGGCCTGATAGATCTCGCGCAGCAATGCATCGTAGGCACTAGACTCATCCCCACCATGCTCCTCGAGCAGAATCTGGTCGCCCTGAGCTCTCTGCAGGATATCCGGCAAATTTCGACCGATTTCCGCCGGCTCCAGGATAATGTCCACGGCATCCGACCGAATCGCCGCATTCGGCATGCCGTCATATTTAGCCGTTTTCGGAGTCTGCGCGATGGTCAGCCCGCCAGCAGCGCGGATAGCCCGGCAGCCATGACTGCCATCGGAGCCTGTACCTGACAAAATGATGCCGGCACCTTTTTCGGCGAAGCTTTCAGCAATGGAGATAAGCAGGGTGTCGATCGAGGGCTTGGGGCCAACGTCACGATCAAGCTCATGAAGCAACACTTTTCCATCGTGCACCAGCACGTCACGGTTGGGTGGGCTGATGTACACAATATCCGCTTGAAGTGGCGCCCCATCACTGGCCTCAACCACCGTGATCGGACACTCCTTGGCAAGAATTTCAACCAGCATACTGCGATGCTGGGGCGACATGTGCTGGGCAATCACATAGGCGGTGGTACCGGCAGGCCTGAGCTGGGCCAACAGCGGCCGGATCGCCTCCAGCCCACCCGCCGATGCACCAATGCCAACCACAAATTTGGCGAGAGTACTGGTATGCGCCTTTGCCTTCATGCGGCTTTTACTCACAGCTTACTATTGCTTCTTACTTCATCATCATAGAAACCACCCGAACGTTCAAGAACATCAGGGTGTTGCAATGATTTATGTGCTGTATGTATTAATCTAATCAGAGACAGACTCAGCAAGTGCCAGCGCCTTTGTAACCCGCATCAATCAGGATCAGCGAATGAAATCCAATAGCAGGAGCAATCTCGTCTTTGGGGTTATCCCTTCTGAATTACTGCAAAACCCCTGGGAGTTCATCCGCTGCTGCAGACGCGGTGTGCCGGGACACTGGGTACGGCTCGTCATTGATACAACGGGTCAACAGGCCCTGATCGCATATGCATTGGGTGTTCCACCAACCCAATGTGAAGTCCTGCTCAACACACCACACCTGAACCTGTCCGATTCGGAACAATTTCTCGATACAGTGAGGCTGCTACAGAAAGTCACGGATGTATGGGAATCAGAGCAACGAGCGCAGGAGTGGCTGCATCAGCCCATCACGGCACTCGGCGGTAGCAAGCCCGGGGATCTGTTCGACACGTTTACAGGACGGCAACTGGTATCCCGTGTTCTGGATGCAATTGAGATGGGTGAATTCAGCTGAGCGAAGACAACACGCAAAAAGGGGAGGATTACCCAAGCACTCGTTATAAAAATTACCCAAACTGCTTCTCTTTTGTCACCTCATTAGAAGAGCTTATTTTCTCCAAAACCTGCAGACTGTAGTGGTCAACTAATCCCGGACAGTATTTTAAGGTTCTCCTCTGCGACAACGGGTGAAATACCGTTGTTGAATGCGTGAGGTCGTTGCCGGTTGTAGTAGTCCATCAGATAGCCACCCACATCCTTTTTAGCCTCGAGCAGGTTCCGATACCCCAGAGCCGGCATCCATTCAGATTTCAGGCTCCGGAACAGCCTCTCCATCGGGGCGTTATCCCAGCAGTTGCCACGCCGGCTCATGCTTTGTGTCATTCGATAACGCCAGAGCCTCTGGCGGAACTTACGGCTGGCATACTGGCTCCCCTGATCCGAGTGGAACATGACTTTTTCTGGTTGACCGCGTTGCTCCCAGGCGTGGTCCAGAGCTTTGACAACCAGGTCGGCATCCTGGCTGGAGGACATTGCCCAACCAACAACACGCCGTGCATACAGATCCAGTACGACAGCAAGATAGCTCCACCGCTGGCCGCTCCAGATGTAGGTAATGTCTCCACACCACGCCTGATTGGGCCGTTCTACTGTAAATTCACGGGCCAGATGGTCGGGATGTCTGGTCGCTCAAGGGTGGCCTGCTTGTAGGCGTGAGGGCCTGGTTGCTTACAGATCAGCCCCAGCTCGCTCATCAGTCGTCGAACCTTGAATCGACCAATAACAACGCCTTCCTCGCTGAGCATGCCTTTGATTGTTCGGCTGCCAGCAGAACTGCGGCTCTTGGTAAACAGGCGATTTACCTGAGCCTTCAGGACCAGACGCTCAATGTCTATATGGTTCCGCCGTTGGCGGTACTCGTAATAGCTGGAGCGGCTGATATCGAACGCATTGCAGACCATTTCAACAGGCATGTGCTCACTCAACTGGTCTATCAGCGCGTACGATTCATGTCGTCCGACATCAAGAGAGCGGTAGCCTTTTTTAGTATGTCTTTCTCTTGTTCAAGGCGTTTGCAGCGAGCTTCCAGCTCCTGAATACGGCGCTGCTCCGGGGTTAAAGCCTTGCCCTTCGGGGTAATGCCTTCACGCTCATCCGTCAGTTGCTGAACCCAGCGCCGCAAAGAGCTTTCACCCACGCCCAAGGACGTACTCGCCTGGGCGATGGTGTAACCTTGATCCAGCACCAGGCTGGCTGCTTCCTGCTTGAATTCCGGAGTAAAGGAACGTCGCTTTCTGGTCATCAGACACCTCGTTAATGGTGGTGATCTTACCACCTACGTTGGTGTCCGGAATCATTGAACCACTACAATCTGCTTGGGCGGAAAATTGGTAACAGCAAGAACCTGTTTACCTATGAGTTATTCCTTGTCATACAGACTCGTGAGCTGAGCACTCGACTTACGGATACCAATATCCAGCCCGAAATCCACCCGCAGTTTATAGGCAGGCTTGCGCGCTTCGGGGAAATCCGCCACGTCAATAATGGTTCCGATACGCAATTCAATTTTCTCGAAATCGTCCCAAGTAATCATCTCGCTGCTCCTTTGAAGTAATCAGTCAGTTAACATTTCGGGCTCGGCGACCGCCCGGCTTTTCGCTCGCCCAGCGATCAAAGAGCCAATGACGATCAGAATGCTGGCACTCAACACCGCAAATGTAGCCTCACCATATCCGGCAAAGATCAACAGGATCACTGAAATCAGTGGCGCACTGTATGCAAGGGTTCCCAGTAACTGGATGTTCCCGTGTTTCACACCATAGTCCCAAGTGAAGAATGCGATGCCAACCGGCCCAAGGCCCAGCCCGACCAGACCAATCCATTGCATCTCGCCCTCAGGCCATACCGTTTCCTCCCACAATAGGTGGCAGATCAGAGCCAGAATGGCTGTAACACCACAGAACCAGCCCACAGCATCTGTTGGCACTGTGCGAACCAGCCTGCTAAGAACGGAGTAAGAGGACCAAATCAGCGCACAAGACAGAGCAACCACGTAGCCCGGCAGATTCTCCCAGGCAAACCCGTCCGTATTTCGGCTGATCAACAGCCAGCAACCAGCCAAGGCAACCACGGCCCCAACGATGTACTGAATTCGTAATTTTTCGCCCGGCAAGAGAGCGGAAAGCAGAACGATCAGCAAAGGCCAAAGGTAAGCCAGAAGGCTCACTTCAACGGCTGGTGCCAGCGTCATGGCCTTGAAATAGGCAAAGTGATAACCGAACAAGCCGACAACACCTATGCACCACGCGAGCGGTGATTGGCTTAAATACCGCACGCCCGTATGCCCGGACAGCAGCCAGCGGCAGCACATCAGCAGAAACGCGATGCCGAAGGTCATGGCCATAAGCTGGAACTCGGGAATCTCTCCACCAGAAAGCTTGGTCAGCAGCGCCAGAGTGCCCCAAAACAGAACGGAAATTGAACCGATCCACGTCGCCGCTTTAACAGATGCCATGCAACCCTCCCCGAAATGCTCATGTTTGAATAATTTCGAAAGAGGGTATCTAGGGCGGGTAAAAGGTTCTTTTGAATCTTGGCGGAACTATTTCGAAATACGGCGGAAGTGTCTGGGCGACTTACCGAAGTGGACTCTGAACCGGTCACTGAAGGAAGATAACGAGGAGTAACCGACGGCATCAGCAACTCGCTGGATACTGAGGTCTGACTGCTCCAAAAGCCGCCAAGCCTCTTTCATTCGCAGCTCCGTGAGGTATTGATGCGGTGTCATTCCGACTTGGCGCCGGAAAAGATCGTTCAGCTGCCGAATGCTCAGATGTGCCACCGCCGCTGCATCCGACAGGGATAATGGTTGGCTAAAATGGTCATCGAGATATTGTTTGGCTGCGAGCACTCTGCGGTCCAGCTTCAACTGGCTTCCGTGCCGCTCCTGAAGTAACTGAATCAGAAGAAGCAACATTTGATGCTGGGTGAAATCTGACTCAGTCCCATTTTGAAGCTGTGCGTGAAGGAACTGGATGTAGTGGAGCAATGCTGGATCTAGGTCCACGAAGCAAGGTAGCTTGTCTAGCGCCGGGGCTAAACCCTCTGGCACGTCGGCAACCAAAAACCGGTTATATTCGGTCGCACAATACCCATGACCACTCCCCGACGGAATGATGGCCGCTCGATGCTGAGCTACCTCTCCGTCCATTGCATCGATTGACAAAGACAACTTTCCCACTAAGGGGAGTACAAGCTGATGATGGTCGTGGGAGTGGCTTTTTCCCTCTTCATCATAGGTTCTAATGTTCAGGCCAATCTCTGAATGCTTCATGCCATCAGTATAATCAGAAACAGTTGAGAATCATCACGGAATCACGCTGCGCTCTAAATCCCTCGAAAAGCTGACCTGCCCCCGATACCTATTCGATTCCTTTGCAAGTCGACAGTAAATATCCACAAAACCACGCGACTTCAGATATTCATCACCGATTTTTTGCGGTTTTTTGTCACTTTGACGAGCCCAAACGGTGCAATTTTCATATCAAAATAATGTACATCCGCATCTGCTGGGCGAGACGGCCTGCAAGTGGATCATAGTAGCTATTTGTTCTTGATTGAGGTGGGTATGCTGGATCGAATGATGAATATCAATGATGTGGTTAACGTGACTGGGATCTCCCGGGCAACCATTTACCGACAGATGGAGGCCGGAGAGTTTCCGCAGCGTGTCCGAATCTCGGGTGGGCGAGTGTCGTGGCGGGAGTCAGAGATCCAGGAATGGATCAGGCTCGGAGCCGATCAGTGGCGCGCTCTTCGTGACAAAAACCATACCAAAGAGGCCTAACTAACGGCCTCTGTTCAGTTCGGACACCATTGAATTGGTATTCAGTCGATTACCGATTTCCAAACTGCACGTGAATTACATTGGTGTTATGCGCTATTTCACCCTGCCCGTGCTGATCAGACGTCAGTCGTGTTAGCGTTTCACCCCATCGATCCCAGACTCGTACCTGCATCGGCCACCGGTCCGCACGGTTATACGTAGCGATCAGACGTGGCTCCGAGTGACCGATCATTACATCAGCCAGCAACTTGTCTACATCAAGATGATCCGTCCATGCAGTGGTCACTGTTCTGCGCAGATCATGCACCCCGAAAGATTCTAAATGTGCCAGTGGCGCTTTCAGATTCTGCTCCTTCGCATCACGCCCCTGAAAACGTTTGACCGCTCTGGTCAGCACATCAATGCCTATTGGCGCTCCACATTTACGTGGCGACTCAAACACATATTCTGAGTGACTGAATTGTCGCTGCAGGCGCAGCACGTCCAGTGCATACTGAGAGAGTTTAATGCGCCGTTCCTGTCGAGTTTTGACGCGATGGCCCGGTAATGTCCAAACACCGTTTTCAAGATCCAGCTCCGACCAGCAAAGCTGAGAAACCTCACTCCGCCTCGCCCCCGTTGCGATAATCAGTTTGATCGCATTGCAGGTACTGGGACTGGCTCGTCCGGCCCCTTGGTCCAGAACGATAAGTAGCTGCCTAAGCTCCGGCAAGGTGAGAAAACGCTTCTTCGGAGGTGAGGGGCGCGCTTTGATCTTCTTCGGAGTAATAGTCGCTGCCGGGCTTTCCTCGATCTGCTCCATGTCCTCACAGTATTCGAGCAGTGCCTTTAAAAGGCTCAGACACTGCCTGGCCTCCTCTCGCGCCTTGCTGGCCGCTGTTGATAGCACTTCGATGAGTTTTGGTCGCGTCAGGTCCATGACCCGAAACGACGCCAACTCATCTTGCAGATGTAAGCGCCACCGACGCTGCATCTGGTTGACGGTTTTCTCCGTTGGCGGGTACCCGCTACGTCCTTGACTCGATGCATAGTGCTGTATCCAATGCGAATACGCTTCCTGCATCGTCCAGGCCTGTGTGTTTCTGGCCACTTCTGCGGCGCGGTAGTAACGAGGGTCAATGCCCTGCTTGACCAGCTGCACAGCTTGGCCGTGCATCTCTCTGGCCTGTTTCAGGCTAACCGATGGAAACGTACCAATCACATAGTCAGGTCGCTTGTTACCGAGCCTGAACCGGTAAACCCAACGCTTGCTGACCCGGTCTCCGCGCAGTTCGATATATAAACCCGCACCGTGCCGCGAGGACACTCGAAAGCGCTCCACTGTTTTGTGGCCTGAGGGTTTCAGTGCCTGAATCTCACGATGAGAACTGAGTACGTGCTGCGTCATGCTGTGCTCTGCTCAACAGATATTTGGCCTATCAGCGGCCCACCAAGCGGCCCACCACCCAGCACAGTATAGCGCGAGTTTTATTGAGAGTTGAAGAGACAGCCTGAGTCAGGCAAAAAATCTTAAGATACTGTTTTATATATTATTTTTGATACGTCATGAGACAACCTGATATTTCATGAAACACCCCGAAACAGCCAAACCTCCCCCCTCCTAAGGGGCAGGTCGCAGGTTAGAGTCCTGCCTGGGGCGCCATCTCATGAAAAAAGCGGAAGCATAGGCTCCCGCATTTCGTTCAGTCAGGCATTCGCCCGTTCTTCCATGACCGGATAATCCGTATAGCCTTCAGCTCCCGGCGAGTAGAAGGTAGCCGGATCAGCCTTATTCAATTCTGCTCCAATTTTCAGGCGCTCCGGCAGATCCGGGTTGGCAATGAAAGGCACGCCAAATGCGATGGCGTCTGCCTGACCCGCAGCCACCGCGGAACTGGCTTCATCACCGGTATACCCCATATTCAGAATCAGCTTGCCGCGATAGCGCGCTCGCACCGGCGTAATCACATCCGCTTGCTGCTCTCCGAAGAAGTCACCGCGCATCAGGTGCAAATAGGCCAGATCAAAATCATTGAGCCGCTCGGCCAGCCAGGTCACCAGTCCCACCGGATCGCTGTCTTTCATGCTATTGAAGCTGTTCAAAGGAGACAGTCGCAAACCAACACGGTCACCACCCCATACCTGAGTCACGACTTCCAGCACTTCGAGCAGCAAACGGGCACGATTCTCGATTGAGCCGCCGTAAGGGCCTTCACGATGATTGGCCCCATCACGCAGGAACTCATCCAGCAGATAGCCGTTGGCGCCATGCACCTCTACACCATCAAATCCCGCACGCTTGGCGTTTTCAGCTGCTTTCTTGAAGCCTTCAACGATGGCCGGGATCTCATCATCGTGCAGCTCACGCGGCACGGTGTAGGGCTGTTTGCCTTCCGGTGTATGCACCTGATCGTTGGTAATGGCGATGGCACTGGGCGCAACCGGCTCACGCCCTTCATTCAGCAGCGGGTGGCACGCACGGCCACCGTGCCAGATCTGCAGAAAGATCCTGCCCCCTTTGGCATGTACGGCATCGGTCACTTTTCTCCAGCCGGCAACCTGAGCCTCGGAATAGATACCCGGCTCACGCCAGAACGCCGAACAGCCTTCCATTGCCATTGTCGCCTCGGCGATGATCAACCCAGCAGACGCGCGCTGGGCGTAATGCTCAGCCATCAGATCCGTGGGCACATGATCCGCATCCGCGCGGCAGCGGGTCAGTGGCGCCATCAGCACTCGATTACTCAGTGTGACGGCACCGAGCTGTACGGGCGTAAAGAGGTCAGTCATATAATTCCTCGCTCATTCGATAAAATACAGGCCACAGAGCCTTAAGCCTGTTTGCACAAACCGATGCCCATTGCATCAGAAGCCGGTCTGCAGGTGTACCCCTTTCAGCTTTGGAACCGTTATGAAAAAAAGTTGAAACCAAGCCATAATTCAAGTTCCTACAGGATTAAACGCTGTACCGGCATCCACAACGGGGGGTGAATGCCAACTCGACTCGTGCTGGGCATTACACCCTTTCATATCAACATTCCCCGTCAGTTATCCCTTGTAGGCGCCACTGGCGTAATGCAGCTCATAGCTATGGCTATAGATCTCGACGATATTACCGAAGGGGTCTTCCATATAGATCATGCGGTAAGGCTTCTCACCGGGATAGTAGTATCGCGGCGCCGGCATACGCTTTTTACCGCCGGCAGCAACGATTCTGTCGGCAAGCTCTTCCAGATTCGGGTCCTGTACGCAGAAGTGGAATACACCGGTTTTCCAGTATTCAAAATTGTTCTCGGGATTTTCCTGATTTTTGAACTCAAACAGCTCGACCCCTATACGATCACCGGTGGACAGGTGGGCAATGCGAAATCGTTCCCAGCCTTCGCCAAACACATCGGTGCACATCTCGCCGATAGCAGAATCATCTTCGATGATCTCGGTTGGCTCCATGATCAGATACCAGCCCATTACCTGGGTATAAAACTCGACGGCTTTTTCCAGGTCCGGCACGGAGATACCGATATGCGAAAAGGAACGTGGATAAGGATTCATGTTTCACTCCTGATTCGGTGTCATTAAACGTGTAACAAGACTAGACAGGAGCCAATATGATTTGAAATTATCATTTATTTTAATTTTGATAATAATTGGTTATTAAATGTTAAACCCTGTCTGGCTCACAACCTTTCGTACGCTGGTCGAAATCGGTCACTTCACTCAAACGGCCGAGAAACTGCACATGACCCAACCCGGCGTCAGCCAACATATCCGCAAGCTGGAACAAGCCTGCGGCCATATGTTGCTGCGTCGAGAAGGCAAGGGATTCGAGCTTACTGAACAGGGACGCTCGGTTTATCAATATGCGATTGAGTTGCAGCAGAAAGAGGCAGAGCTTCTGACTCAACTGGGTGCAGACGATCCACATAGCGGGCTGTGCCGGCTTGCCTGTTCAGGTGCTATGGCTATGGAACTCTACCCCGCGCTGCTCGACATGCAGGTACAGCATCCCGGGCTCACGATTGAACTTGAAGCTGCTCCCAATCAGCGGATTCTCCAGCATGTCAGTGAAGGGACCATCGACCTTGGCCTGGTCACCAGCCCGCCCACGCCCGGACTTTATGAGGTTGAACCACTGGGCTTTGAGACTCTTTCGTTGATCCTGCCAGATGTGGACAGTACCCTTCCTGGCATTCCGGACAGGCTGCACGCACTGGGGCTGATCGACCACCCGGACGCCCTGCACTATCTGGAGCTGTACTGTTCGATGTGCGGCATCCCGCAGCTGGAAAATCTGGATATTCATCAGTTACCCAAGGTTGGTTACATCAATCAGCTACACCAGATTCTGCTGCCTGTCGCCAAAGGCATCGGTTTTACCGTACTGCCTCAGCCTGCGATTCACAATTTCCCGCACAAAGACAGGCTGGTCATCCACACTCCCGCACAGGCAGTGAAGCAACCGCTGTATCTCATCGGTAAGCGTAACCGCAAACTGCCGGTCCGTTTTGAGGCCATCAGGCAGCTGATTCGAGAGGCAACTTGTTTTTCCAACAAGCCAGAATAATCAAGAGCTGGTGAAAACCATAAGTTGAAACCATTTAAAGCGCTGTACCACTACAACCACAATTCAGGCTGTCGTAGTCTGTTCTTATCCAGGAGTCACCGTAAAGCATTCAGCACGATGAACGACAGAGCCTGACATCAGCGGCCTCAGGCATGCGCCACTCGTCAGGGTGAACCAGACAGGATGCCTTCATCGTCATATCCATCTTTCATCAAGCGCGTCTGAAGGAGTGATCCATGAGCATGCAATACACCCCTCCCCGAGTATGGCGTTGGGACAGCGCAAACGGTGGCGAGTTTGCCAATATCAACCGTCCGGTTGCCGGTGCAACTCACGACAAGGCCCTTCCCAAAGGCCAGCATCCATTACAGTTGTACTCACTGGCCACTCCTAACGGCGTCAAGGTAACGGTTCTGCTGGAAGAACTGCTGCAGTTGGGCCTTGAGGGTGCTGAATATGACGCCTGGCTGATTCGCATCAGTGAGGGCGACCAGTTTTCAAGCGGCTTCGTTGAGGTCAACCCGAACTCTAAGATTCCCGCTCTGGTTGATTACAGCGGTGAAAGCCCGATCCGTGTTTTTGAGTCCGGTTCGATCCTGCTCTACCTGGCTGAGAAGTTCGGTGCCTTTCTGCCACAAGAGCCTCAGGCGCGAACCGAGGTGATGAACTGGCTGTTCTGGCAGATGGGATCGGCCCCCTATCTGGGAGGCGGTTTCGGACATTTTTATGCCTACGCACCTGAAAAGTTTGAATACCCGATTAACCGTTTTACCATGGAAACGAAGCGCCAACTGGATGTGCTTGATCGCCTGCTCGCCGAACGTCCTTTTATCGCCGGTAATGAGTACAGCATTGCAGACATCGCCATCTGGCCCTGGTATGGCGTTCTGGTCAGAGGCGGCCTGTACAATGCAGCGGAATTTCTCTCGGTTTCAGACTACCCTCACGTTCAGCGCTGGGCTGACGAAATTTTCGAGCGTCCGGCAGTACAACGTGGACGCAGGGTTAACCGAGTCTGGGGTGAGGAGTCGCTTCAGCTGGCTGAACGTCATAGCGCCAATGACTTCGAGCCAAAATCTTGACCTGTCGACACAGCCCTCATGCAGGGCTGTGACACGGTTGAAAATGCCCCGGATAGCCAACCATGATCCCTAATCAGCTTAACGTTTTCATCGCGGTCGTGAAGAACGGTAACTTTTCAGCGGCTGCCCGCCAGCTTGGTGTTTCATCGGCCGCCATCAGCAAGGCAGTCGCACAGCTGGAGAAAAACCTGGAGCTGCGCCTGTTTCACAGAACCACGCATTCGCTCACTCTGACCGAGGACGGCCATGAGTTGTATAAAAGAACGGGGCATCTGGTTGAGCAACTGGAGGATCAGATTCGACTCAGCACCGACAAACACAAGGCGCCCCATGGACGCTTGAAAGTTAACCTGCCGGACAGTTTTGGACGCATGGTCGTGCTTCCATTGATTCCCTCTTTTCTGGATAAATACCCCGATATTGAGCTTGATCTTACATTCGATGATCGTATCGGTGATCTGGTCAAGGAGGGAGCGGATGTCGGCATTGGTGTCATGTTAAGTCAGGACAGCCGCCTGATTGCACGTGACTTCTACCCGCTTCAACCGGTACTGGTTGCCAGCTGTGAATATGTGGAAAAACATGGCGAACCGGAAACGCCCGAACAGCTCTCAGGGCACAACTGTATCGCCTACCGCTCCTCTACCACAGGCAGAAAGAAAACCTGGAACTTCCGGGTCAACGGTGAACTGATTCAGATTGAACCTCGGGGAAACCTGATCGTTAACAACATGTCAGCGGCAATGAAAGCCGTGGAAATGGGGATGGGCATTGCTGCCGTCGGCATTGGATACGCCGAGACCTGTATCGAACAGGGCTGCTTCCGCCGCATACTGAAAGAATATGAAGCCGACCCCATTCAGGTCATGATTTACTACTCGTCAAGACACTACCTGCCAGCCAAAACCCGACTCTTCATCGACCATTTGCTGGAACATGTCCACGACGAACACCGAATCGATCTGGATCAGATGATTCATGAGCTTTAGCCTGGCATTTCAGACCGCTCAACTCAGGGCGGGCTCACACGTAAGTGAGTCCGCCCATGACCATTAGAGATGGCATGGATCGATCGCCAGGCGGACTGCCTGTCGTGGCTTATTGATCAAACTGATAGCGTGACAACAGGGCTCTGGCCTGCTCGCTCAGGCTCGAGGAGCGGGCCGTAGTATCATCTACCTGAACAATCACTGTTTCCGCGGTGGCAACACAGCGCCCATTTTGAAACACTCCTTGATACAACCGAATCGAGCTGTTGCCGATACTAAGGACCCCTGTGCCGATATCCACTTTTCCGGGCCAGTGTATTTCGGCCAACAGCTGGAGATTCAAATTGGCAATCACGAAAGACGTGCCTTCTGACAGCATCGGCTCTTCAGGTGAAAGCAGCATCTCAACCCGTCCGGTTTCCAGAAACGTTGAAAACACCGCATTGTTTACGTGCCCCTGGCGGTCGGTATCCGAATAACGGATCTTGTCAAACGCCTTGGCCGGAAAATCGTCCAGTACGGGATTAGCCTTGTTCTTCATTGTTTCCATACACTCCTCACTGCGTCATTCGACCGGCATGCCGTTTACCGGCTTCCAGTATTGCTTCTGATAGCTGTTCCGAATCCACCGCTCTTGACAGGGCTAGTGAGCCCAACATCATCGCCATGAAAGCCAAAGCATCACTGAATTCCTGCTCATCCAGATCCGCAATTTCCTTTTGCATGATGGCTGACAGCGACTTGTAAAGCTCCGCCTCGTATGTCTGCTTGAAAGCATCATCCCCACGTGCAGCCTCCGAGCACAGCGCAGCAAGTGCACAACTACGATCCAGACGGTCACGATGCTCCCTGGTCAGGTAACGTTGAGCCAGACGTTCGAAGCGATCGGTCTGGGGCTCCGATGAAGGCCCTCGCGTCCAGCCCTCGCGGTTGCCGGACAAGGCCTCCACAAATGCAGCTCGCGCCAGCTCATCCTTGTTTTTGAAGTGAGAATAGAAGGCTCCATGAGTGAGTCCGGCATCATCCATCACGGCCGCAATACCGGCGCCATCAAGCCCTTCCTCACGCAGTCGTCGTGCTGCTGCATCCAGAATTTTCCTGCGCGATTCCTGTTTTTTTTGCTCGCGAACACTCACAAGGCACCTCGCATGATAATCATCATGCGAGTGACCTTATGGCATGATGATCATCATGTCAATTTGGCCGGACTCCCAGAGACGCATGCTCCGTTCAGGAATGAGCACCTTGATCCATGGGTAAGGACATTCGTGGTTCAGGAGGATCTGATGGGGTATGGCAGCGAAAAAAATGGAGGCCGAAGCCTCCCAAAAGCCGCTTACAAGTAACGGGATTCACATACCAGCAGATGATGTCCGGCGCTGAGTCAGGAGCTTGTTGATGAATAATCAGCGCCGGTTTTGGAGGGGTTACAGCAGGTTGGTGCGATATTCGGCGATGAAACGAATATCGTTGATACGCGGCACGACCGCCGCGTCACCATCGGCATGCGCCACACGCAGTCGCAGACTCAGTCCTTTGGCGGCACCGTCCTGCAGCGTGTACTTGGCGTCAAAGTTGGTTTCACGGCGCTGACCATCATCGCCACCGGCATAGTCGATATCCCAAGACTCGGTATGACGGGCCATCAGGTGCAGACCCGGAACGGAGGGCACATCGTAGTCGACACGGAACTGCAGCGACTGTTCATCCTTGGCATTGAAGTCCAGCAGCTGCACAGCACCCCAGGTAAAGAACTGGGTATTATCGGCTGCGACGACATCCGAATCATTCCACTTCTGGTCGTATGCATCGCTGCCACCGATGGTCTGGTAGGCCAGCGTGTATGCCCAGTTGCCTTTGGACAGACGACCGGTCAGCCCGGTCAGGTTGCTGTCATAGTTTTCATCTACAAACAGGTCGCCATCCGCCTCACCACGCATATGGGTCAGATCCAACAAAACATCATGATCAGCCAGCTTGGTGGTGTAGCTTGCATTCAGATAAAGCTGCTTCTGGTAGTCGTCCGCCACGGCATACTGCAGATGAGTACTCAGGCCATTACCGAAGTCATAGGTCCCACCCAGTGACTTGATGTCGTAGGTTTCACCATTGGCGGCACGGTATTTATTGAACTTTTCGCTGTTGTTCATCGACGCCTTATCGGAGTAGATCGCATACAGCTTGCCGCTGCCCAGTTTGGCTTCACCGTAGAAGCCCTGGGTGCTCGGTGCAGAGATGCGCGACGTCAGGTCGTTCAGCAGCGGCGTCATCAGAATCATGCGACCCAGTTTCAGGTCGACATTCTCGACCGGACGCAGCTTCAGGTAAGCCTGTTCCAGCGTGGTGTAGCCATCACCTTCCGGCGTCAGCACGTCAGAGGAGTTTACGGTCTTGTCGCCTTCCAGCTTGGCCACATGAACGGCGGAGACATCGACGCCGACCATGTCATTCCAGTACGGAGACAGGAGCTCAAAGCGGAACGCCTGACCCGCCGCGATCGTATCCGGGATACCCTGATCGAAGTCGCGATTCATGTAGAAGGTACGGAAGTCCAGATTGACCTTCATGCCGTCATCACTGTCAGCCGCCATTACAGGCGCTGATGTAATCATGCCCAGCGCAGCGAGAGCCAGTGGAAGTTTATTTGCTTTCATGAACTTACCTATTTTTCTTTTTGGATGTTGGGAGAGGTTTACTCGCATTCCTCTTTCGACAGGGGCCTTGGTAGCCGAAAGACTTGTCCAGAGAGTCAGCCGTAGATAACTCTGTTCAGCGCTCCACTGCATGTGTGTACCCACAGCCAGATCTGGATATAAGACTCCAGGCGAAAGACTGCTGGCAGTTTGCAGGTTGAACGTGAGATGCCCGAGCACAATGACATCGGGACTGGAACCGGGAAGACATAAGTCCGTATTGAATCTGTAACCATTGATACAGACGGACTGATAGGGATCGTTTGCGGGTCATACCGCACCTCAGTACTGCAATTATTCTTGTTATGCCTGCTACAGAGCGCGGCCTGTCACAGGATCAGGGTTGAGAGGCAGTCTACCGCTTACATTAAGAAAGGTGCTTCGAATATTGATATTCAAGAAGCCATACAGCACAAGAAAACAGACAAAAAACCAAACAAAAAGAAAGAATATTTACAAATACCGCTAAGTTATTGAAAATAAATACTCTTCGTATGACCTGATAGCCGGATGCATCATCAAGAAAGACGCGATAATGTTGCTGCCTGCGAATAAGCAGCGCTGTTAAACACGCCAAAAATGTCTCACTAAAGAGACAAACAAGGCATTTATTTGATCTGGCACAGCTTATTTCTTTGGCAAACTTTGCCAATTGCTGCTAAGGTTCATTTCAGGTTTTGTGCTGATGCGTTCAGCTAAAACCGCTTTCCAGCGAAGAGTCTCTCTCGAAAAGGCAACGGTCGTAAGACCGGCGCAAAGCTCAGGGCCAACGGAAACGGCTGCCGGGTTACCGAAGGAGAGATTCACCCCAACAGTTTCGCAGGATAGGCACCCCTGCAGAGCGCTGTATAGATACAGCTTTCTGCAGGGGTGTTTTTGTTTATGCGCCACCAAACTCCACGTCCCGAAAATACCCCGATGACTGCCGTCCAGCATAGTCGATGATTTCAGCCTGACTTAATCGTCTGTTCAGTCAAACAAATGCACTATCCGCGCCAACATCAGCCCCTCCAACAGCCCCAGTCAGTCGGGTTCTGCTCCCTGGAGATTGTTCAATGCCGAGTCTTCTCAAACAATTTCGTCTAATCGCACTACTGATCATGGCCAGCCTGACGGCAGCCTGCAGCCATGACCGCTACCTGTTTCTGGAGCGTGCAGAACTCGACCAACTGAGCCTGCAGCTGCACCAGCAGCAGAGCCGTCTGGACACCCTTGCGGCTTTAAGCCAGCAGCAGTTCGATACGCTGAATCGCAACCAGCATTTTCAGCGCCAGGAGCTGCGAGACGCGCTCAATGAACAGAACGAAAAGCTTTCAAGGCTTCGCCCCGCACGCAACCGCACTCAGTTGCCCCCGTCCAGCCAGCCTGGTTCAGGGCACTATGAAGGCAAACTGGTGGTGGGCGAAGTGGAAAAAATCTATCTGGCTTTGCCGGGACTGATGCTGGATGCTCGCATCGACAGCGGAGCCACCACTTCATCGCTTCATGCCAGCAACATCCTGCGCTTCGAACGCGATGGACGGAACTGGGTGCGGTTTGACATCCAGAACCCGCAATCGGGCGAGCGCATCACACTGGAACGAGAACTCTCACGTAATGCCAACATCATCCAGTCCAATACCGAGGATGCCGAACGGCGCCCGGTGGTTGAGTTGCCATTCGTCATCGGCAATCACCGTCAGAGTGCAGAATTCACACTCAGTGACCGCAGCCATCTGACGTATCCGATGCTGATTGGCCGCAATGTGCTGCGTGATGTCATGCTGATCGATGTCGGTCGCGAATATGTCACCACTCTGCCGGATACATTGCTGCAAGCCGATGATGCAGGAGATACCCCTTGATACGCCATTCCAAAACGCCTTTCTACCTGGCGACTCTACTGCTGATTGCAGCCGGGCTGTTGCTGGCTGTACTGCGCCACCAGCAGATGGGAGTCCCCTGGCTACCCGGCGCACAACAGCCTGTATGGCTGGTGGAAGCACGGATCGACTTTCAGGCCTGGGGAGAACCCGTCAGTGTCGATCTTAACATTCCGGATCAGCCACCCGGTTTTCACACCCTGACCGAGCAGGCTGCGTCTCCCGGCTATGGTTTTGCCATCACCGAGCACCAAGGTGATCGCCGTGCCGAGTGGACCATCCGTGATGCCGCCGGACCGCAGACGCTTTACTTTAAAACCCGCCTGATACCTGACAGTGCTGAGCGTGACACTCTGCTGGAGCCGGGCGTCATAAAACCAGCCGAGATTTTTCTGGAAGAACCCGATGCCACTGCGGCTCGTGCGTTGCTGCTGCAAGCGGAAGCACGTTCCAGCGGACCCGCCAGCATGACTCGAGAACTGATCGGCTTGCTCAACAGCGCGACGCCTGACCAGAATACCCGCCTGCTGCTCAGTGATGCCGCCCTGGCTCCGACACTGTATCGACTGCTGAACTTTGCCGGCATTCCGGCCCGTATTGCCGACGGCCTGCAGCTGGAAGATGCCCGCCGTCAGCAGACCCTTCAGCCCTGGCTCCAGGTACATGATGGCGAGCGATGGTTGACCTTCAACCCCAGAACCGGCATCCAGGGCGTACCGGCTGATGTCCTGCTCTGGCGCGAAACTGATGGCTCACTGCTGGATGTGACCGGCGGGACCGATTCGATTGTACGCTTCTCCATGCTGCGCCAGACCGTACCAGCCCTGCAGATCGTTCGCGCCGAAGCCAATAAACGCGCCTTCGGCTCACTCAGCCTCTACCAGCTGCCGGTAGAACAACAGGGCATGTTCCGCATGCTGTTGCTGTTGCCCTTTGGTGCCCTGGTGGTCTGCCTGATGCGCATACTCGTCGGTATCAAGACCTCCGGCACGTTCATGCCGGTGCTCATTGCCGTCGCCTTTGTGCAAACCTCGCTGCTGCCGGGACTGGCCGCCTTCATGGGTGTCGTCACTCTGGGACTGCTGATGCGAGGATACCTGTCCAGCCTCAACCTGCTGCTGGTGTCCCGCATCTCGGCCCTGATCATCCTGGTGCTGTTCATCACGGCCGGAATCAGCATCATCGGCTACCAGATGGGGTTCAGTACCGGCATGACGGTCACCTTTTTCCCCATGGTGATTCTCGCCTGGACTATCGAGCGCATGTCGATCCTGTGGGAGGAGGAAGGCGCCCATGAGGTGCTTATTCAAGGAGCTGGCAGTCTGATCGTAGCAATCCTGGCCTATCTGGTGATGCGTGCGCCCCTGGCTGAGCACATCAGCTTCAACTTCCCGGAACTGCATCTGGTGGTACTGGGCATCATTCTGCTGTTGGGCCAGTATACCGGCTACAAGCTGACAGAGCTGCGCCGATTTGCCCCCATGAAGAGGTATCAGTGATGTTTGACTGGATTCGGCCACGCGACCTCAAGCGCAAGGGCATGCTAAGCATGAATAAGCGCAACGTCGACTACATCGCCCGTTACAACGACCGCAGCGCCTTCCCGCTGGTCGACAACAAGCTGAAAACCAAACAGGTGGTTGAGGAGCACGAAGTAGCCAGCCCCCTGCTGCTGCAGGTCGTGAGCGAGCAGCACGAGATTGGCCATTTCCGCGAACGTGTTGCCGATCTGGATGGCTTTGCCATCAAACCGGCAAAAGGCTCCGGCGGCAAGGGGATTCTGGTGATCACCGGCCGTAAAGGTGATGACTTCGTCAAACCCTCCGGCAGCCGGGTCAGCCTGGCCGATATCGAACGCCATCTGTCCAACATTCTCGCCGGACTCTATTCACTGGGCGGCTCGCCCGATGTCGCCGTGATCGAAGCACTGGTCCGCTGCGACCCGCGACTGTCGCGCTACTCCCACGAAGGCGTGCCCGACATCCGCATCGTCGTGTTCAAAGGCTACCCCGTCATGGCCATGCTGCGCCTGGCCACACATGCCTCTGACGGCAAGGCCAACCTGCATCAAGGCGCTGTGGGCGTGGGTCTGAACCTGGCCAATGGGCGGGCACTGAACGCTGTCCAGTTTGATCGCCCGATTGAGCAGCACCCGGACAACGGGCTGAATCTGGCCGACATTCAGATCGACAACTGGCATTACCTGCTCAACATGGCCAGCCGTTGCTATGAGGCAACGGGATTGGGCTACATGGGTGTCGACCTGGTGGTGGACGCAACCCGGGGGCCATTGCTGCTGGAGCTGAATGCACGGCCGGGACTGGCAATCCAGGTCGCCAACGGACAGGGATTACTGCCGCGGCTACACGCAGTTGAGGCCCTCAAACGCCCCCACCTGACGCCAGAGGAGCGCGTGCACTGGGCAATGACAGAGGCCGGTGCCGATAATATCCCGCAACCGAGACGTTCAATACCGGCGCTGGAACCTGTTTTCCAGATCTAGAGCAGACGGGCAACTCGCGTGACCAGCAACACCCCCAACAGGGACAGCCCCCCTGTCGCCAGCCAGGTCAACTGCCAGCCCCCGGCCCATACCGCCAGCGCCCCGATGATCGGTGGTGCAATAAACTGACCCAGTGCCGACAGCTGTAACATCCAGCCGACAGAGGTCGACACCACTGAACTGTCAGGCGCCAACCTGACCGCCAATGAGAACAGGACCCCCGGAATCACGCCACTGACTGACGAAAACACGAGCACGGCGCCATAACGCAGCCAGGGCATATCAGAGGTCATGGAGGAGAACGCGGTCCAGGTGGTCAGGGTCATCACGGCAAAGCCGAGATACAGAAGTTGTCGCGCGCCCACTCCAGCCTGCAACAGACGCCCGGACGCGACGTTACCTACCACGTTTGCCACCGCCGCAATCGCGGTCAACACGCCAACGACCGCGCCCTCCAGCCCTGCCTGTGTGTAGATGGAAGGCAGGAAGCCGATCACGGACAGCCATTGCCCGGAATACATCGGGAATATCAGCGCCACCAGCCAGGGCCCCGGACTGCTGAGTGTCAGCTTCAAGCGCCCGGCCAGTACTCTAAGCCCTGATAGAGGGGAGCCCGCTCTGGGATCATGATCACGCCGATCTGCCGGGACGGCCATCAGCACCCAGGCCAGCATCACCAGCGTTATCGCCGCGATCAACCACCACCAGCCCTGCCAACCCAGCTGCTGCATCAGCCAGGGACCAATCAGCAGGCCAGTGCCGGTGCCGAACCCCATGTAGCACCCCCACCAGCCCAGACGCAAGCTGAGCTTTTCGACTGAAACCAGCTGACGGATCAACCCGGGGCCCGACAGGGTAACCAGTAAGAAACCCACCCCTTCCAGTCCTCGCAACAACAATAACTCTGTCGCTGAGGAGGCCAGTCCACCCATCACGCTGCTGGCTGTCAGGATGCCTAAACCGGTCAGAACACTGCGCCTGAGACCAGCGCTGTCGGCCAGTACACCGATCAACGCCCCGCCGATCATTCCTGCCAACTGGACCAGTGACAGCAGAAAACCGGCCTGTACCAAGGTAACACCAAGCTCCGCCTGCAGCACCGGAATTGCCGGCGGCAACTTGCCGATATGCAGCGCAGCCACGATGCCAGCCAGCATGACGACCACTTCCGGGGCCAGCCCTCTAAGGCTGAAGCTTAGGTGTTTCACCGGGACACTCCCTGTCTGAGAAATGGGCTCATTGTACGCCTGCCCGCGACAAGTGCCACCGGTTTGCATACAAGCCAAACGACCCGCGAATCGAACAGCTGATCAGGCTCCCACCGGGATGAGTCTTCGTCCCTGAATATTCACTTCAACGACCAAACGATCATCACCGAGCAGAATCAACAGTCCCATGAGTTCTTCAAGACTGTTCGCGCGAGCGGTACGCTCGGCCAATTCCGGCGTCGCTTCCAGGTCCAGCACCAGAAAGTCGGCTTCATTCCCCACACGAAAGCTGCCAATCTGCTGTTCCAGCTTAAGCGCTCTGGCGCCCCCCAAGGTCGCCAGATAGAACGCCTGCAACATGCCCATGGGCTCGCCACGCAGCTGCTGGACGCGGATAGCATCCGCCAGTGTTTTCAGCACCGAACAACTGGGACCGGCTCCCACATCCGTACCGACCGACAACAGGACATCGGTGTCCTGCAATGCCCTCAGAGGCATCAAACCAGAGCCCAGCAGCAGGTTTGAGGAAGGACAATGCGCAACCGCAGCACCGCTCTCACCAAGTCTTCGCTGCTCGTCAGCCTGAAGATAGATGGCATGGGCAAAGATCGTACCTGCACGCAGAAACCCGAAGCGATCATAAAGGTCCAGATACCCGCGATCACGAGGAAACAGCTTCGCGACCCTATCGCACTCCTCTTCGGTCTCTGCCAGGTGCGTCTGCAGATAAAGACTGGGCGATTGTCGCAGCCAGTCACGGCACTGACTCAACAACATTTCAGAACAGGCGGGGGCAAAACGTGGCGTCAGCGCATAAGCCAGACGATCACGTCCGTGCCAACGCTGAATCAGCCGATCAGTCGCTTCCAGCGTCTGCTCAGGTGCCTCACGCAGCGCTTCAGGCACCATCCGGTCCTGCAACACTTTGCCTGCAACCATGCGCAGTCCCAGATGCTGTGCATGCTGGAAAAAGGCATCCGCACTTTCAGGCTGTACCCCGGCAAAGACCATCGCCGTCGTTGTCCCGTTGCGCAGCATCTCGGCGATGAAGCGATGCGCCATCACTTCCGCCAGCCCCGGCTGAGCCAGCGCCGACTCGGCTGGAAAGGCACGACGCTCCAGCCACTCAAACAGGGAACCGGAGGGACTGCCCGCTACGCTGAGCTGCGGGTAATGGGTATGGGTGTCAATCAGCCCCGGAACCAGCAGGCCACCGCGACGATCTTCGATGTCCACATTTGCAGGCAGACGTGCCGCCAACTCACCCGCTGTACCGACCGCATGGACTCTGCCATCCTTGATCCACAAGAGCCCATCTTCGAAATAGCGTACAGCCGACTCGCCAGCGATCGCAGGGTCATCAAGGCAATCAACGATTGCTCCACGCAGAATACGGCTACTGCTTGCAGGTTCCATGACCTTCTCCAGACTGGCGACTGACGTTCATCGGTGCTTTAAACATAACAGAGGCCGGGGTTGTACGCCTTTGCGCTGAACCAAAATCGTGTTTTTGCGTAAGAGCTTTTATAGCAAGGAGTCCAACCATGAAACCTGTTCTCGCAACCATCTTCGGCCTGCTGTTCTGTCAGCAGGCTGCCGCATCCGAGCCCGACCTCAACGCCCTGCTGGATCATCAGCTGAAACGACTGCACTCCAGCGAAGTAGTCAACCTGAAATCCCAGTATGCGGGGCAGCCAATGCTGGTGATCAACACGGCCAGCCGCTGCGGTTTTACCCCTCAGTTTGAAGGTCTGGAGGCCTTACACCAGACCTACAAGGAGAAAGGACTGAGGGTGGTCGGTTTCCCGTCCAACGACTTCATGCAAGAAGCCAAGGATGAAGCCAAGATTGCCAAGGTCTGCCGCTACAACTTCGGCGTGACCTTTGACATGTTTGCGCCCATTCCGGTACGCGGGAGCGATGCCCATCCTGTGTTCCGGGAGATTGCCCGCCAAACCGGCAAAGCCCCACGCTGGAACTTTTACAAGTACGTGATCAATAAAGAGGGCCAGGTAACGGCTGTGTTCTCAAGCATGACCTCACCGGATGACCGGGAGCTGATTGAAGCCATTGAAGCCGTACTCTGATGACACTTCTAGTCGGACGCCTCGACTACCCTGCCGTCTCGCAGGACCCTGTAGGTCTGAAAATCCTCGGCCATGAACAGGGTCCCTGCAAAGAATCGTTGCGCCTCAATGTACAGCTCATCGACCGATCGATCGCCTCCTCGCCTCGGCCGCAACAGATAACGAGGACTAAAGTGAGTCAGCACCAGCGCAGGGACGCCTGCCTGCTCGGCAAAGCGCGCCACGCGCGCGGCACTGCTATGCTGCGGCTCAGGACCGACCTGCTGCAACACATCCTCGGTGTAGGTCGCTTCATGCACCAGTAACTGTACGCCACGACAGGCTTCTGCCAACAGTTCAGGCCGGTCATTATCCCCTCCGATCACAACGGCCCGTGCGCGGTACGAGGGGATGCAGTAATCCTTGCCTTCAAGCTGACGGCCGTCGTCCAGTGTTACACTCTCCCCCCGCTGCAGACGCCCATAGAGCGGTGACGGCATCACGCCTTCAGCCTCAAGCCTTGCAACATCAAGCTTCAATGGCACCCGAGACTCCTGCAACCGGTAAGCCCAGCATTCAGAACGGTGGCTCAGAGGATAGGCGGTGATATGAAAGCCGCCCTGCTCCAGCGCCAGAGATTTCGATACGTCGATAAACTTCAGCGGATAATCGATGCGCATCTCGGTATGCTCGATCACCGCTTGCAGATAGGCCCACACGGCCGCGGGCCCCACCAGGGTCAATGGCTCGGTCCGACCATTCAGTTGGCAGGATGCCAGCAGACCCGGCAAGCCGTAACAGTGGTCACCGTGCACATGCGTGATCAGAATGGCATCAAGCTTCAGGGGCGAAAGCCGTGTCCGTAACAGCTGATGCTGAGTGGCTTCACCACAATCGACCATCACCCAGGCACGGCCATATTCAGGCTGAACAGCCGTGGCACTGACATTACGCTGACGGGTAGGCGCACCTGAGGAGGTGCCAAGGAAGGTCAGGTTCATAGCATTATCATAACCGCAGATGACTGCGAGGAAAGCCGAAATTCACCAGGGCCAGAGAGGCTCCGGTAACCAGACTGGGCCAAACGGCTCATGCTTGACGCTGCTTCGCGACCCAAGCCACATGCTTCTGCAGCTGCGAATCGGTCTGCAGCTGCTCCAGGGTGTTGTAGTCCCGGGCCAGTGTCATCTCGTCGTAGTGCTTGTGAATACCTCGGTGACAGGCACGGCACACCCAGATGCCCTGATTCAGCTGTTCTCGGGTATACTGCTTGTAAAAGCGCGGCCGACGATGCATTTTTCGTGGAATCAGATGGTGGAAGGTCAGCGCGATCTTGCGGCCACAGAGCTGGCATGGCTCATCAGGTGCGCGTGTTCGCATTCATGTTTCTCCATATAACAGATACTTACGTTTACGTGTTTTTAACACGACAAGATCAACATTCAAGCCCTGCTCCAACCTGCCGATAACTGTGCAATATTCGATCAATCCAAGAAATCGAGCTGATCATGAAAATCCATAGCTCCACCCCACAGATATACTCAGCCCGCCCACAGACAGAGACAGCGCCGGGGAATCGCGGCACAGCGGCTCAGAACCCGACACAGGTTCTGCTGGGCAAACTGGCCGAGCAGATTCCGGGAATGACGGCGGAAAAACTCTCCGGGCTGGATGCCGAACAGTTTACCCCCGACAAGGTTGCCGAGCGCATTAGCGGCTTTGTTGCCAAGGGTCTGGAGGCCGCTCGCGCCCGTGGTGCTTCGGATGAGCGCTTGAACCAGATGTACGAAGCGGCAGTGAAAGGGGTTGAAAAGGGTTTCAAGGAAGCCCGCGACATTCTGGATAATCTCAATGTGCTTAATGGCAGCATCGCGGAGCAAGTGGATGAGACGGAGAAGCTTACCTTCGAAGCGCTGGCCGGCATCGCACCCGGTAGCCGTGAGGCGACAGCACAGGCCGTAATGGGAGCGGCCGAACGTTACCGCAACGCTGAAGACATGTCGCTCACGGTGAAAACCCGGGATGGTGATGAGGTAACCATCAACTTCAGTCGTAATCAAAGTTACGACGCCACCTTCGGGGCCGGGGCTGACAGCGAAGGCAATGCGGTGGCCTGGATGGATGTCAGTCGCAGCGAGAGCAGCCAGTACCAGTTCAGCGTCAAGGGCGAACTGGACGAAGGCGAGCTGGAGGCCCTGCAGCAGATGGTGCGCGATATTTCCGGTGTAGCGGACGAGTTCTTCAACGGCGATGTGCAAAAAGCGTTCGACCAAAGCGCCGACATCAGCTTTGACGCCAGTGAGCTGCAATCCATGGAGCTGAACATGAGTTACAGCCGCAGCTGGGCTCAGGCCAGCACTTACGAGCAGGTTGGCAATCTGGAACAACCCCGGGATCTGCCTGGACTGCGCCTGGGTCAGCTGATGAAAGACCTGGCCGATAGCGTCAGCGCCCCCTCTCTGGGCTTCTTGCAATCACCGGCTCAGGTCGGTCGCGATCTCATGACCGGACTGGTGGAGCAGGACAGCCGCTTCCAGGAAGCACTGGAACAGGTACAAAACGGCTTGCGCAACAATCTGGATCGTCTGCTGGCCGGACTGATGCCCGCACAGGAACAGGAAACCTGAGCCCAGTATTCAGGACTCGGCACCCAATGCCGACAGGCTTTCAATGGCCGGTGAACTCCGGTCATCATCCTTGCCGGACGCATTGATGATGACCCGGTTACGACCGGCCGACTTGGCCTGATAAAGAGCGATATCGGCACGGTTGATCGCATCAACCGGCGAGAGGTCGCCAGACGATATATCGGTCACACCGATACTGACCGTGAACGTAATCCGGGCTTCGGCGTCATACTGGTTAACCTCAAGCTTCTCGATCTGCTGCCTGAGCTGTTCGGCCATGCCCGCAGCCTGCACCGGGCCTGTGTCCGGCAGCAGGATGGCAAACTCTTCCCCACCCAAACGACCAAACAGATCTGTTTTTTTCAAGCTTGCCATACAGCTATCGACCAATGCCTGAATCACTTCATCCCCCGTGCAATGACCGTAGCTGTCATTGACCCACTTGAAGTAGTCGATATCGAGCACCAGCAGCGAACATTCTCCCCCGGCCAGCTGTAGCCGCTGAAACGCCTCCTCCGCTGCTATCATGAAATGTCGACGGTTATAGCAGCCGGTCAACGGATCGGTATGGGCCTGCTTGCGATAGTCGTTAGCCTGCCGCTCAAGACCATTAAATATGGGATGAAACACAAAACGCCACTCCAGAATGACCAGCAGCAGTACCAGCACGAACAGCCCCCAGAGCACTCGGCGCAGCTGTGTCACCGCGTCAGAATCGGCCGCCTTGTAACGCTCCAGAGCCAAATTCAATCCTTGCTGCAAGGCTTCGGTGTTGTGTCGTTCCAGAAAGCGCGCCAGAGGACTGTCCGGAGCCAGAAGTTCCGCCGGTTTCTCGGCCAGCTCCCGGGCCGCTCCCAGATAGGTTCTGATCTTGAGATCCAGTTCATGCTGAGCATCAAAATAGATGGCATCAGCGGCGGCAGCGTATTCAACTGAGGGAGGGGTTTTCAAAAGGCTGAGGTGCAGGTCGTACATTTCGTTGACCGCACTGGCAAGTTGCTGACGAGAGATATCTGATTCATGCCCACCGGAAGAGAGGATATAGCGAAACGCGAGGTGATTAATGCGCTGGGCCTGCATGTTCTGCTGATAGCCCATGTTGACCGTCTGTCGATCCTGATTATTGCGGGTAATCAGACGATCGATAATAAAGTGGCTGTAGGTAATCGCAACGGCGATAAGCAGCAGCCCCATGACATATCCGGCCACTTTGCGCTTGTCACGGCTGATGGCTGCAGCCTTGAAAATACGGCTATTCCCTGTGCCCTGCATTTGAATGTCCATTCAAGATGTTCAGGTGAAACGGCAGACATTATTGTTAATGTAGTTTCTGCCCTCGGATCGCAGATCAGTTTGATGCTTTTTTAACCATTTGTGAAGCACCTATTGACGCACTGATACCGACCGAGCTCCGTTCAGACTCCGAAGAAGCGATAGAACTGCTGTAGCTGCCGTTGAGCCTCATGCAAAGACATGGGAGCAAAATGAACTTCAGTCTGCGGCTGGCATTGAGCCAGCATGAAAGCATCCAGCGCGAATACCGTCCCCAGTTTGGGATAACCACCGATGGTCTGACGGTCTTTCAACAGGATAATCGGCTGTCCATCCTTGGGTACCTGCACGGCACCAAAGCTGATGCCCTCGGAAATTATCCCGTCGACCAACGAGTGTAATTGTGGCCCTCGCAGGCGAACGCCCATACGGTCGCTCTGCGGGCTGATCGTGTACCCCTGGCTGTAGAATCGAGTGAGCATGTCTCCCGAAAACAGTTCTACCTGATGCCCCTCTATGACTCTGAGTGTCAGCGGCTGGGCGTAGTTCGGCCGAAAGCGGCTGGGCACACTGAAGAGACGTCCAGGAGAGTGGGCCTGACAGGGTAAACGATCACCCGATGCCAGCTTGCTGCCCTTTCCATCAAGGCCACCGATCTGCTCACGCATGACTGTAGCAACCGAGCCAAATGTTGGCTCTACCCTGAAGCCTCCCTGCACGGCAAGATATGCGCGCACCCCCTGCCTGGGGTACCCAAATGCCAGACGGTCGCCGGGTTTCAGGTTGATCGTCTGCCAAACGTCCTGCGCTTCTCCGTTCAACGTCAGTTGCAGGTCGGCACCGGTCACAGCAACGCGAGTGGCGATCTCGGCCTCCAGCTGAAGTCCCCCAAAGCAGATCTCGATGGCAGCCGCATCGGGCGCATTACCCAGCAGGCGATTCGCCCAGAGATAGGCCTGCTCATCAGCCGCGCCACCGGTGGATAACCCAAGGTGTTGATAACCGAAACGACCCAGATCTTGAACCAGGGATAGAATTCCCGGATTGAGTACGCGCAGCCCGCTCACATCAGTTCTCCCCCGGCCGCCAGATATTCGGCTTGGGTGATGGGGACAAAGCGTACCCGATCACCGGCAGACACGGGGCAAAGTCGGTCCAGCGTCGGATCAAACATTTTCATCGCGGTGCGCCCCAACAGGTTCCAGCCCCCCGGTGAGGTCAGCGGATATACTGCCGTCTGCTGATCAGCCAGGGCCACCGATCCCCGAGGGACTCGCGTCCGCGGCGTTTCCAGCCGAGGGGTCCTCAAGGCGGTATCCACCTGTCCCATGTAGGCAAACCCCGGGGCAAAGCCGATGGCAAAGACGTGATACTCCCGTGCGGAATGAAGGTGGATCACCTCATCAACATCGATACCGTGCAACTGCGCCACCCGTTCCAGATCAGGTCCAACTTCGGGTGCATAGTAGACCGGGATTTCCACCAGGCGTCCTGTTTCGGCATGGGCGATATCCAGCCCGGATAACAGGCCATTTATCCTGCTCACCAGACCGGCAAAGTCTGTCTGCAGCGGGTTGTAAACCACCATCAGGGAGGTATACGAAGGCACCAGATCCCGCAGCTGGTCGCCAAGTTCACTGGCCAACCGGTCTGTCGCACAGCGAATGACCGGCACCAGCGCTTCATCGATCTGTCGGCCAAAGCGGATGATCAACGCATCCGGACCGGCATTATCGATGCTCCAGTGAATCATGCCTCTTTGCCTGCGTAGAGCTTGTCCAGAGCAGCACGGATATGCTGCACTGCCTGGACCGACTCGGCATTATCGCCATGCACACAAAGGGTATCCGCTTCCAGCGTTACCTGAGTCCCCTCGAGAGTCATCACCACCCCCTCTTTGGCCAGCTGCAACGATTGTTGCAGAATCCGTGCTTCGTCATGGTAGACCGAACCCGCCACGCTGCGTGGCACCAGAAATCCGCGCTCATCATAGGCTCGGTCTGCAAAGGCTTCGAAGAGCAACAAGGCGTCAAACTCCTCGGCGATAGCTCTGACGGCACTGTTATCGGCAGTAGCCATCAGCATCAACGGCAGGCTGCGGTCATATTGCGTCACCCCTTCCAGAACTGCGCGCAGGATGCCGTGATCCTTCATCATGTCGTTGTACATTGCCCCATGGGGTTTGACATAACTGATCTTCATGCCATGTGCCCGGGCAATGCCATCCAGCGCGCCGATCTGGTACTGGATCATCGAGACCACTTCTTGAGGATGACACTGCAGGCTGCGTCGACCAAACCCCACCAGATCCGGATAGCTGGGATGAGCACCGATCAGCGTTCCGGCATGCTTGGCCATCAGCACCGTTCGCGTCATGGTGACCGGGTCGGAGGCGTGGAAACCACAGGCAATGTTGGCCATATCGACCAGCGGCATCACCTGATCATCCAGCCCCATGTTCCAGAGACCAAAGCTCTCGCCCATATCGCAGTTAAGCAGCAGTCGTTTTTCCATCGTCAATGCGCATGTCTCGTCGTGTTATCAGTCGTTGAGCTGGCAAATCAGATCGACCAGCCCCTCCATCGAACTGATTCGGGTACGTTCCATGATCAGCTCGCGTCCCAGATGCAGCGCCATTGCTTCAGCCTGAGCCCGCTGCTGTTCATCCTCGATCATGTCCAGATCTGCCACATGGGCCAGACCAATGGTGCGGCGAATCAGCTCGGTACCGGCAAAACCGAGACTGTCGTGCCAGATGTGCAGCAGACGACGCTGTTGCCAGTGTTCGTTCTGCAGGCTCGGATCCCGGGTGTCTTCACGCATCAGCCGACCGAACTCCTGGCTGAAGTGGTGCCAGAGTTTTTCCAGCTGCACCAGCAGCCAGTCGCGCCAGGCTTCACGTTCCGCCTCATCCCCCGCCAAACGGTGCTGACCACACCAGTTAAGCAGCAGATTACCGATCAGGCTACCGACATCGAAACCGATCGGCCCGAAGTAGGCGAACTCGGGGTCAATCACCTTGGTACTGTTTTCGGTAACAAAGATGGAACCGGAGTGCAGGTCGCCGTGCAGCAGTGCCTCGGCACGGTTAAGAAAAGCATACTTCAGTTCTGCCACTTCTGCCTTGAGCAGGTCGTCCTGCCACAGCGCTTGAGCGACAGGGAGCAGCGGCGGGTTGATGGCGTTGCGCTCGTGATCGCAGAAAGGATCGATGAAAAACAGGTCCTCGGTGATCTTGCACAGATCCGGGTTGATGAACCGCTTCACCAGGTCTTTCTTCTGATGGGCATCCAGGCGCATATCACTGGTATGGAACAGCGTGCGTGCCATGAACAGGCCCAGGTGTTCAGCCAGTTGCGGCAAATGACGGCGCGCAATCAGGGCATGACGCAGGTTCTGATGATCGCCCACATCCTGCATGATGATGGCCGCCAGCGGCTGCTCGTAATGGTAGACCTCGGGTACCCAGTCGCCGGCATGTTCAGCCTCGAGCACCAGCGCCTCAGCCTCGATACGGTTCCGGTCCAGTGACAGGGGCCAGCCTTCACCAATAATGCGGACGTACGGCAGCGCCTGCTTGACGATCACGCTGGCACCACCCGGCTCGGCCACGCGATAGACAAAATTGATGTTACCGTCACCAATCTCACTGACCTTGAGCACGGCATCTTCGGCAAACAGGCGGGTATGGCGGCGAACAAAGGCGATCACCGCGGCATCATCATTGAATTTATGTTCGATCATTGTGGTTCTGTCCATGAATGGATAATGACCGCATTCTGACAAAAAACCGCTCGGGTGTTCAGACTCTTTTCAGATATTCCTATAACCCTTAAGCTCTCCGCTTTTGACCACTGCCGAGAACCGGGCCATGAAAGAGCTGATCTCCACTGCACTGCGCTACCAGAACAATCGCCTTGAACTGCTGGACCAGCACCAGTTGCCGGACTGCGAACGCTGGCTGCCCTGCGAGTCGGTGGAGGCGATGGTGGCGATGATCCGCAAGCTGCAGATTCGTGGCGCGCCGCTGATCGGTATCGGTGCAGCCCTGCTGCTGGCCCACCTGGCCGAACAGGGCTGGAGCGAAGCAGAACTGCGGGAAGCAGCAGCGACTTTGCGTGAAGCCCGCCCCACAGCGGTCAACCTGATGAACTGCCTCGACCGCATGTTGGCGGTCATTGATCAGGGTCCCTCCGCACTCGTCACCTGCGCCGAAACACTGTTTGAAGAAGATGTTGCCCTGTGCCAGCGCATGTCCGAATTCGGTGCCGAGCTACTGCCGGAGAACGCGCGCGTACTGACCCACTGCAACACCGGCAGCCTGGCGACTGCAGGCGCAGGCACGGCCATCGGCGTCATCGCCGAAGCTTTCCGTCAGGGCAAACTGAGCCACGTCTGGGTCGATGAAACGCGCCCGCTGCTGCAAGGCGGGCGCCTGACCGCATGGGAGATGAACCGTCTCGGCATTCCGCATCAGATCCAGTGCGACAGCATGGCGGCCATCCTGATGCGGGATGGTCAGGTGGATGCCATTCTGGTCGGTTCCGATCGCATCGCCGCCAATGGCGATTTCGCCAATAAGGTGGGCACCTACAATCTGGCGGTCAACGCCCACTTCCACAAGGTGCCCTTCTATGTCGTGGCGCCCTGGACGACCGTAGACCCGCATTGTCCCAACGGCCAGGCGATCCCGATCGAACAGCGCAGCGCCGAAGAGATAAAAGGCGTCAGCGGCAGCTTTGGCGACGTTCGCTGGAGCCCGGAAGCATCGGACGTTTTCAACCCGGCGTTCGATGTTACCCCGGCCGAACTGGTCACTGGCTGGATACTGGATACGGGGGTCTATGACCGTGAGGGTATCGTCACGGCCATCGCGGCCAAGGGCTGAGTCGACGACTGTCGATCAGATACGCGGATAAGCCCTGCATCCCTTCAACTGCCCGCTCTGCAAGCCAGGAGTACGGGCAGCTTCACTGGAAGTGACTTGAACCGGCTCAGGCGGCAGGTTCGAAGCGGGGGTGGCGATCGGCAATATCATTCCCGGTGTAGTTCGCCACCCAGCCTTCCGGGTTGTTGAACAGGCGGATCGCGGTAAAGCGGGGGGCCGGCCCCATATCGAACCAGTGAGTGGTGTTGGCCGGTACCGAGATCAGGTCGTTCTTGCAGCAGTGCACCTGATAGACCTTGTCTTCCACGTGCAGGTAGAACATGCCCTCGCCATCAACAAAGAAGCGCACTTCATCTTCGGAATGGGTGTGCTCGCTGAGGAACTTGTCACGCAGGGCCGCACGATCGGGATGATCAGGCTGCAGGCTGATCACATCTACGGTGACATAGCCTTCCTCGCTTTTCAGTCGCTCGATCTCCTTGGCATAGGCCTCGAGGATCTCCTCGTTGGCCATTCCCGGGGTGATCTCGCGATCGGCTTCCCAGCGTTCGAAGCGTACACCGATACCGCTGAGGATCTGTTGAATTTCATGATAATCGTTACTGCTGCCGATCAGTTCGGCGCTCTGGTCAGCCAGAATTTGGATCGCACTCATGCTGTATCCGTCCTCAATCAAGTTCAATCTGGTCAAAGTTTTCCACAGCGCAATGACGCTCGGCCCCTTCCGGGCGCTCGCCACGGACCAGCAAACAGGTCTGCATGCCTGTCACCGCTGCCGCATCCAGCTCCTGCACCACATCTGACAGGAACAGGATCTCACTGGCAGGCCGCCCAATCGCTGCACCGATGCGCTCGTAGGCAACCGGCTCGCGTTTCGCACCGCTGGTGGTATCGAAATAGCCACTGAACAGTGGCGTAAGATCACCAAAGTCGCTGTACCCGTAGAGCAGCTTCTGCGCTTTTACCGAGCCGGAGGAAAAGATGTTCAGTTGCTTGCCTGCGTCATGCCAGCGCTTGAGGCCTTCATAGGCATCCGGGTAAAGATGACCCGTGAAATCACCCTGCTCATACCCCTGAACCCAGATCAGTCCCTGCAGCGACTTCAGCGCCGTTTCCTTCTTGTCCTGATCAATCCAGTGGATCAGCCCTTCGGCGATGGCATCCAGATCATCAACCGCAACACCCAGCGCGCTCGCGGCTTCGGCGACCGCCGGCTCATCCGGATGACTGTGGATAAACTCAACCATGCGCTCACGCGCATAGGGAAACAGCGTCTTGTGGACAAAATCGATATCGGTGGTGGTGCCTTCGATATCCGTCAAAATGGCATTGATGCCGGTGAATGTGGTCATGGCTGTGCTCAAACTCCTGCGCCCAATCGACGCATCTCCAGCTCACAGGCAAAGAGAAATTCCAGCCCTTCCAGATGGCGGCGCGCCTCACTCATATCATGTCCCCAGGTGTAGAGGCCGTGCCCCCGCACCAGGAACCCCCAGGCCAGAGGCTCGGTTTGCCAGCATTGGCTCAGCTCGGCAGCCAGTGCCGGCATATCCTGGGCATTGTCGAGAATTGCAATGCGGATACTGGCATCGTGGGTGTGGTTGCCACTCAGTGATTTCTGCATCTCGTAACCGCTGATGGTCAGCCAGTCGCCCGACTCTAGCCGTGACAGCACCGTAGAGGCCACCGAGTGAGTATGCAACACGGCACCAATGCCGCTATCCAGTTCATACAGGCGGGTATGCAGCAGGGTTTCGGCTGACGGTTTGAGCAGGCTCTCCTGAGGCAGCCCATCCAGATCCACCTGCAACAGCTGGTCTGCACTCAAATGCCCCTTGTGACAGCCTGAAGCGGTAATCAATGCCCGCTCAGCTCCCAAACGAACAGAAAAGTTGCCGCCGGTTGCCGGGCACCAGCCCTGAGCGTCGATCCAGCGACCGGCATCGATAATCTGCTGGGCAGCGGTATCGATCATTGGCTCACTCCCGTCATTTCCGTCAGTACAAAGTCATCTGCATCCTGCCAGGCCGGGAAATTGTGGCGAAACTGTTTCAAGTCTTCACCGTTGAGCAGCCCGGTCTTGATGAAAGGCTCACCGGCCGGACCATCCAGCAGGGCCTGTCCCTTAAAATCCACCAGCAGGCTGTCACCGCTGTACTCCAGTCCCTTGCCGTCTTCACCTACGCGGTTCACACCGGCCACATAGCACTGGTTTTCAATCGCCCGTGCCAGCAGAAGCGTACGCCAGGGATGACGACGCGGCGCGGGCCAGTTGGCCACGCAGAGCAGCAGGTCATAGTCGTCACGGTTACGACACCAGACCGGGAAGCGCAGGTCGTAACAGACCTGCGGCAGGATGCGCCAGCCCTTGTATTCGATGATGCTGCGACTTTCACCAGCCGCGTAGTACTCATGCTCATTGGCCATGCGGAACAGGTGGTGCTTGTCGTAGTAGTGCACCTCACCTTCCGGCGTCACGAACAGCAGGCGGTTACGGTAGCCACTGTCTTCGATTACGACACTGCCGCATACAGCCGCACCCAGGTTGCGCGCCTGCTGCTGCATCCACGCCAGCGTCGGACCGGACATGGGCTCGGCCACCTCGCCTGGTGACATGGTAAAGCCGGTGGTGAACATTTCGGGCAGCACGATCAGGTCCGTCTGACCTTCCAGCGAAGCCAGCAGTGACGTCAGGCGTTCACGGTTGGCAGCCGGGTGTTGCCAGTCCAGATGCGTCTGGACAAGACTGATTCTCAAATTCTGCATAGTCGCTCCGCGGCCTGATCCAGGGTGGTTTCATTTTTGGCAAAGCAGAAGCGCACCAGTTTCATCTCCGGCGGCTGCTGACAGAATACCGACAGCGGAATCGCCGCCACGCCGGCATTCTCAATCAACCAGAGCACGAATTCGGTATCCGGCAAGTCACTGATACGGCTGTAGTCCATCACCTGGAAATAGGTACCCGCCGCCGGGGTGAAGCTGAAGCGGCTGTCCGCCATGTGCGCGTTGAAGCGATCCCGCTTGGCCTGATAGAACGCCGGCAGTGCCTGATCATGTTCAGGGTCTGTTGTCAGATAGTCCGCCAGCGCCAGTTGCATCGGCGTACTGGTGCTGAAGGTCAGATACTGGTGAATCTTGCGCAGCTCTGCGGTCAGCGCTGCCGGGGCAACGCAGTAGCCGATTTTCCAGCCGGTGGTGTGATAGGTCTTGCCGAAGGAGGATACGACAAAGCTGCGCTCGGCCAGAGCCGGATAGCGGTTGATGCTCTGATGCTCGGCGCCATCGAAGACGATATGCTCATACACCTCATCGGCCAGCAACAGAATATCGGTACCGGCTACCAACTCGCTCAGGGCCTGCATATCGGCCGCGCTCAGTGTCTGCCCGGTGGGGTTGTGCGGTGTATTGAGGATGATCATCCGCGTCCGTGGCGTGATCGCACGAGCAACGTCATCCCAGTCGATCGCGAAGCTGGGCGGTGGCAGCTGCAGGTGGATGGCACGACCTCCATTGAGCGTAATCGCCGGATCGTAGCTGTCATAGGCCGGATCAAACAGGATCACTTCATCGCCAGGTCGCACCACCGCTGATATCGCGGCGAACAGTGCTTCTGTTGCCCCCGAGGTCACGGTGACTTCGCTGGCTGCATCCACCCTGCGCCCATAACAACGCTCGACCTTGGCGGCAATGGCGTTACACAGAGCCGGCACGCCACTCATCGGAGCATACTGGTTGGCCCCCTGACGAATATAGTGATCGACCCGAGCAAGCAGGGCTTCAGGACCATCAAAATCGGGAAAGCCCTGAGAAAGATTGATCGCTTGATGCTCTTGCGCCAGCGCAGACATCTGCGTAAAGATCGTGGTACCGACCTTCGGCAATTTGGTTTCAGGGTAGTGCATGACAGACTCGGCTAATGATAGAGGTCAAATAGTACCGGAGACAGCTGGATGCGCTCAACAAATGCTCTGGTCTAACCACAGGCTCACTGTAGAATAGGCTCATGCTGGATTGGATTATTGAGCAAAACGGTTTCATTATCGAAGCCGCCATTATGGCTGCCGTCGTGTTGTATGTGGGACTGAAAATCAAATAATGATGTTATTCCGGAGCTGGAATGATTTTTCGTGGATCACGATGCCCTCTCTATTTGGCCCCGTTACTGGGAATTGGACTTTTTGCCCAACCGTCCCAGGCAAATGAAACCTTTTACCTGAACGAACAGGCTTTTCTCACCGAAATCCCTGAAATCACCTCGGCCACAAGGCTTTCACAACGGCTGACCGAATCACCGGCCTCCATCAGCATTATTACCCGCGATATGATTTCAGCGTCCGGTGCCCGCAACATCCCCGACCTGATGCGCCTGGTTCCCGGATTTCAGAGCTACCATGTCAGTGCCAACAAGTTTGCCACCACCTACCACGGCGCCAGCGACGACTTCCCTCGCCGGCTTGAAGTCATGGTGGATGGCCGCAGTGTCTACCTGCCTTTGCTGGCCACCGTGGACTGGACTTCGCTGGGGATCAATCTGGAGGATATCGACCGCATCGAAGTGGTCCGTGGCTCCAACGTGCCGACTCAGGGTTCCAACGCCTTTATGGGTTCAATCAACGTCATCACCCGCGAACCGGCCGCTGAACAGGGTGGCTATGTCAACGTCACCGGCGGCAGCATGGACACCCGCGAACTGCGTTTTGGCCACACCGATACCCTGGGCCTGTGGAGCTATCGTCTGTCCGGCGGGCACGGCCAGAACGAGGGTTCCGACCTGTTCGAAGACGGCATGAAGCACAACTACCTCAGTTTCAGCGGCAGCTACACACCCACGCTGACCGATACCCTGTGGATACAGGCAGGGGTGGATCGGGGGTATACCGATGTGGGTCAGGCAGATGACGCAGATAATCAATACAATCGCCGTGATCATAATGCCAGCTACCAGTCGATCAAGTATCAGAATCTGTATTCCGATACCGGTACCCTGCAGTTGACGGCTTATCACAATTATCTGGATTTAAGCACAGATTTGATGTCCCGCCAGTATTTGATTGAGGAAGAAGGGATACCGGAAGAGCTGGTTGATGCTTATCGTCAGGTAAACACCTTGCGTGAAGACTCCGAGCATGGCACCAGTCATACCTATGACACCGAGCTGCAAATAACTGAACGTATCAAAAATTTTGATCTGGTTGGTGGCTTGGGATATCGCAGAGAGCAAATCCACAGTGACGTTCTGCTGCAATCAGGCGGCGTTTCAGAAGATCGATGGCGCGCCTTCGGTAACCTCGACTGGCAACTAACACAGCGCTGGAATTTGAACTCAGGCCTGATGTATGAAGATAGCTCTGAGGGCAATGACGCCTTTTCATACCGAAATGCAGTGATGTTTCACCCAAGCAGCCAACAGAGCTGGAGATTGTCATATTCAATCAGTGAACGCCTGCCGTCATTGCTGGAACGCTACGGTAATGCCGCAATCTTTGCCCCCACTATTGCTGGTCTCACCAATGACATTACCGTCTACGACTACGATGCCAGCACAAACCCTGACCTGAAGCCTGAACGGATCAAAACCCTGGAGCTTGGTTACTATCTGGCTTTTGAGGATAACAGAGGATATCTGGATGCTCGTGTCTTTCACGAAAGGATACGTTCAGGCATTTCAAGCGCGTGGCGGCCATATGACCCGTCTACTGATTTTACAGGGCTGGATCGCTTCAATTATCAATGGCTGGAGCCAAATGACCCAGATAATCCATATACTGGAATTGCAGGTTGTAAACCCGAGATTGATGCGCGTGTAAGGCAGCAGGACAATATTTCAGACATCAATAACTCCGGTGTCGAATTCCAGTTCAAGCATCAGCCAACTTCTTCGTTCTGGTATTTACTCAATTACGCCTACACCGACAATGATGTAAAAAACTGGGATCAAGGCCCCGAGTCAGTCTGTAAGGCTTTCGGTCAGGATGATTCTCTAACCCCCTTGCACACCGCATCCCTGATGCTGAACTGGGAGCCCACGGGTGATCTGAACCTGAGCCTGATGCACTACTATATGGATAGTGTTGATTGGCTGGAAGGCGGGTGGCGTAACAGCTACCAGCGCACCGACCTGCGCGCCGCTCACAACTGGCAGCTTGGCGCCGACACCGAACTGGAAGCATCCGTGACGGTACAGAACGCCTTTGGTCCCACCTACGCCGAGTTCTATGAATACAATCTGTTTGACCGACGAGTCTGGCTGCAGCTGATGCTCAGGTACCATTAATCCGGAGTTTGGATGATCACAGGGATGCAAGGATTGGACAGGATCACCCGACTATTGACCCGCAGATTACTGCCGGGACTGATATTCTGCCTGTTCGGCGCCGGTTTGCGTGCCGAGCCGGTACTGCTGGTACTCAGCGATTTCAGTCCCAGTTACAACCAGGTCCGTGATGCTGTCATGATGACGGCACAGCAGCCTCCTGTCGTGACCACACCGGACCAGTTGACTCCCACCGACAGTCACCGCGGCACCATTCTGGCAGTTGGCAGCCGTGCCTGCGAACAGATGCTCAGTCGCTACCATCCGGATACCCGTCTGGTATGCAGCTTCCTGCCTTCAACCACCTTCGTGCAACTGAAACGACAGCTACTGCCTGAACAGGGGCAGCCACAGGTGAGCGCCATTTTTATCGACCAGCCCTTGCTGAGACAGATACGTCTGGCAAAACTGGTCAGGCCCGATGCACGCTTTCTGGGTTCGGCACTGGGCAATAATAGTCAATCACTACGAAGTGAGCTTGAGAGCGGTAGCAAGGAAGCAGGGCTTGAGTTGCAGCTGTCTTATCTCACCACTCAGGATAACCCCGTTGAGAAACTGACACCGGTCATCCAGAACAGCGACCTTTTTCTGGTGATCCCGGACAGTTCAGTATTCAACCGCGCCATCTCCAAATGGCTGCTGTATCTGTCACTGCGTAACCAGGTGCCCGTCATCGGCTTCTCTGAGAGTTATACCAACGCCGGTGCCACCGCTTCCGTTCACTCCTCGCCCACCCAGATCGGTCAACAGGCAGGTGAATGGTTGAACCGGCTCTCCGCTGGCGAAGCTCTGCCCCCTCCCAGTTACCCCGCTTACTTTGATGTCAGCATCAATACCGTCGCAGCGCGCACGCTAAATCTGAAACTAACCTCAGGCGAAGCACTGGAGCAGGAACTGTTACGGCTGGAGGCAAGGCGCTGATGGGGGGATTGGGCAATCAACTGAGTATCCGCAGCAGGGTGCTGCTGCTGGCACTGGTTCCGATGCTCACCCTAGCCGGCATACTGGGGTCCTACTTCACCTATAGCCGCCTGTCCGACAGTACCGATAAAATGCTCGAGCGGGGCCACCTGATCACTGATCTGCTGGCTTCAGCAGCTGAATTCGGTGTTATCAGCGGCAACCGATATCAGCTGCGCATTCTCAGCCAGAAAACCCGGCAAACCCACCCCGAAGTGCGCGATATTCTGTTCTACGATGCCGACTTCAACCTGCTGCACCGGAGCCAGACTTTCCCGGTAGAGCTCAGCCCTGCCAGCCCCTCCCACCAGGCGCTCGATAAAAGCTGGCTGTTTTTCAGTCCAATCACCACCAGCGCACTGCTGCTGGAGAACAACCCGGAACTGGCCATGGCAGCGCCGCAACCCGGCAACAGCGGCTGGGTGGCCATGGTATTGTCGGCCGATGGCCATGCCGGTGCGCGCCGCGAAATGTTGATGAATAGCCTGCTGCTGATTGGGGCTGGCCTGCTGGTGACGGCCGTTGTCGCCGGACGTTTTGGCTTGCGTATTACCCGTCCGATTCAGGCGCTGAGCCAGGTCGTGGAACGGCTGGAGGAGGGACAGCTGGATACCCGAGCCGCCACAACTCAGGCCTCTGGAGAGCTGGGCAGGCTGGCACGCGGCATAAACCGAATGGCTTCCCGTATCCAGGCTTCCAGCCGCGAACAGTCTGAACAGATCAGCAAGGCGACCCGACAGCTGACCACCACACTGCGTCATCTGGAGCAGCAGAACGAAGCCCTCTCTCTGGCTCGACGGCAGGCTGATGAAGCCAACCATGCCAAGGATGAGTTCCTGGCACGCATGAGTCACGAATTGCGGACACCGCTGACGTCGGTACTGGGCTTTTCCAAACTGATGCAGCGTACCCAACTGACGCAGGAGCAACAGCAGTACTGTCAGATCATCGATCAGACCTCAACGCTGTTGCTAACCATCATTGACGATATCCTCGACTTTTCCCGCCTCCAGTCCGATGCCATTGAGCTGGAACAGCTTCCCTTCAGCCCGCGCCAATGTCTGCTCAACCTGTTGGAGATGCAGGCCCCCATGGCCCAACATAAGGGACTGACCCTGATCGAGGAACTGTCAACGGAACTGCCTGAAGCGCTGGTCGGTGACCCGACCCGGCTATCTCAGGTCTTGACCAACCTGCTGAGCAACGCAATCAAATTCACCCAGGACGGAGAGGTTCGCCTCAGTGCACAAGCCATCCGTGCGGGCCGCCACTGCAAGCTGACCTTGAGTGTCAGCGACACCGGCATCGGCATCTCGCCGGAACACCAGCGTCACCTATTCCAGGCCTTCAGTCAGGCCGACAATACCATCAGCCGTCGTTACGGCGGCTCAGGGCTGGGTCTGGTGATCGCGCATCGCCTGACGCAAATGATGGGCGGCAATCTGGAACTGGAAAGCCAGGAAGGCATAGGCACTCGCGTCGCTCTGACCCTGACCTTGCCTCTGGCCACCGGTTCACTGTCGGAAACACCACAAAACACCGCCCAAGAGTACACCAGCAACTACCAGCTCAGCTGCCCGCTGAAGGTACTGCTGGCCGAAGACAACGACTTCAACCGGTTGTTGATCTACAAGGTGTTGAATCAGGCGGGAGCCCGAGTGATCACAGCGGTCTCTGGCACGCTGGCAGTAGAGCGCTTCCGTCAGGAGCGGCCTGATCTGGTCTTGATGGACGTGCATATGCCACAAATGGACGGGATCGAAGCAACCCGGCAGATACGCCGCCTCGATAAACAGACACCGATTATCGCGCTGACTGCCAATGTGATGCCCCACGAGCATCAGGCACTGCAGCAGGCCGGTGCCGACGCGGTGATGATGAAGCCGGTCAAGCTGCCAGAACTGTTCGCCCACCTGGATCGACTCTGCAGAGTGTCTGCAACGGGCTCGGATCAAACGCCTGCCGAGCTATTGGAACATGTCGACCCGGAGGAACTGCATCGCGAGCTGGAGCAGCAACTGGACGCTCTATGCCCGGCTGTGGAAGAAGGCCAACTTGAGGTGATCCGGCGTCACGCCCACCAGTTGCTGGGACTGGCGGGGCTATACCAGTTACCGGAGCTGGAAGCAGCGGTAGCCGATCTGCATCAGGCTGCGGTCGCCGGCGACATTCCCCTGTGCTGGAAACGCTGTTTCCGTCTGCGCAGGCTGATCGAACACCACCAATATCACTGATTAGAAACGGCGAAAGAAGGGCTCATCCCTGATCAGCTGCTCGAGCTCTAGCTGCACCTCGGCCAGACGCTTGCGCGCTGCACGATCATAAAGATAGGGGGCCAGGCCATCACTGGCCGGAGGATGGGTATCGTCGCCTTCGTGAATATCCACACAGCGACGCCGGATCGACTCCAGCTCCGGGTCATGCAGCACCGGAAAACCGACAAACATCTCCCATTCATCGCGTCGTGCATCACCCGATTGAACCTGCCGCATCAGCTCCAGCACCTTACGCCGATCCGGTCGCCAGGTCGGCGCACGCCCCCATATGAGCGCCACAACCAGGCCTCCGATCAGCAGCAGGGATACCACAAAGGCGATGAAGAATTCGGCCATGCTGCCTACTTCAGCGGCTCACCGCTGCTCAGTTCACGGGCAATGGCATTGACCGCTTCCTGATGTTCAGCTTCCAGCGCTTCCATCTCCTGCTGATATTCGCGTTTGAGTTTTTTCGGCAGTGCCTGCCACTCCTCCTTGATCGGAATATGGCTGGTCCTGTCATGCACTTCGGTAATCACGGCATAGGCCTCCTGCTGCAGCAGCTGGGGCCGAAAATTCTCCAACAGTACCTTGAGACGGATACAGCCTTCGGTCAGGGTCATCTTTTCGTCATGCAAGATGGCACCGGCCACCAGACGAATGCTTTCCTGCAGATACTGATGACGCTCTTCCAATGCGGCCAGAGCAGCCGCTTCACGCGCGGCCTGCTGCTGTTGCCGGGCTCGTGCCCGACTGAGTTGACGGTAAATAACGGCAGACAGAATCACAATGGCCAACAGGCCGATGGCGATCAGGCTATAGATCAAAGTGTTGCTCATGTTGTCCTCTTGCGCGGTTGGCTGCAGGTGCATTATGCCAGAGAAGGCCCTTGCCTCTCATTACGCAATCGGTAACGGAAAGGTTTCCCAAGTTCAAAGGCGACGGCAGGCCATCCTTCCTGCCTGCCGCCGATATGCCGTTCTTACTCGAAAGTACGTGGCTTGAGGTTGTCAGGCTTGAGGAATGGCTTTTCACCGGTGTTATCATGCTGTCCCAACACACGACCGTTGACTTCGGTGCCATAGCGAGTGTGTTTGTGGAAGCCGATAAACTGCTCACGGGTTTCCCGCGCGTCACCGGTAAAGCGAGGATCTTGAGGCCGTTCCTGGCTGTTGATATACCAGGCTACATTCCAGGCCTCGTCATCGCTCAGCGAACCCGGTTTGCTCAACGGCATGTTGTTCTTGATGAACGAAGCCGCAGTGAAGACCCGGGTCATGCCCGCTCCCCAGTTATAGGCGCCATCGCCCCACAACGGCGGAAACACTACCTTGCCATCCTTCCTCTGGCCCGCACCATCACTGCCATGGCAGATGGCGCAGTTCGACTCGTAGATGGCCTTACCCTTTTCATAACTCACATCACCGGGAATCTGCTTACCCAGGTGGCTGAACCCTCTGCCGGCAATGTTGCGCTCATACACTGGCGCACGCTTGGCCAGCCACTGATGGTAGGCCGCCAGAGCCAACATATCGTCGCTGCCATAAGCAGGCGGCCTGCCGTTCATGGAGTACGAGAAACAGCCGGCAATACGTTCTTCCAGTGAATTGACGTGCTTGTTCTTGCCACGGTAGTCAGGCAGCGTTGTGGCTGCAGGCCATACAGGACCGGACCAATTCATGCGTCCTTCACCCATATGGCAGCTTTTGCAGTTCATGTCGTTGAACACGTACTCACCACGGAACTGCTGGGTATTCATGAACATGTCATATCCCTTGAGGATGACCTTGCGCAGTTCCGGGTTGATCGTTTCATCAGCCATCAAATCATCGAGGGTCGGCGCTTCATGTACATACTGACCGGGCTTGCTTTCGGGTAGATTCACCGGCACAAGTACATCAGCAGCCTGCACCGCCTGGCTCAGGACCGTGGCTCCGAGGGCTATCATCAGATACTGGCTGTTCATTATTGCGGCCCTCCGTTGGCGGCGACCGCCTGCTGTGCTCCCAGGTAGGCTGCCACTGCTTCTATCTGCTGCTCACTGAGACGTTCAGCCACGCCGGTCATCAGCTGGTTGGGGTCGTTATGACGATCGCCGGCACGCCAGGCATTGAGCTGTTGCTTGATGTAGTTTGGATGCTGGCCGGCAATTCCCGGGAAGGTTGCGCCCATCCCCTGATTGTCGGGACCATGGCAGCTTTCACAGGCCGGAATGTAATGGTTCCAGTCCCCCCGTTTGGCGATTTTTTCCCCTTGCGCCACCAACTCAGCGTCGCCTGCGGCTGGCGCAGCCGGAACCGGCTGCTGGGCATAATATGCCGCCACAGCAAGAATTTGCTGTTCGCTCAGATTATCCACATTCGGCTGCATGATCGGACTGACCCGCTGGCCGCTGTTGTAGTCACGAATCTGTTTGGCGATGTACTTTTCATCCAGTCCAGCCAGACGCGGAAAGCCGGCTGCATTGTTGCCAGCTCCATCCAGACCGTGGCACGCCAGACAGGGTGCCCCGCTGCCATCTCCCTGCATGGCCACCTGTTGACCATTCGTGACTTCCCCCTGAGCCTGAACTGTGCCGCTGACCAATAAAGCACCGGCAAGCGTCAGGCGCCAGTATCGTTTCAACATGGCATCCCCCGATAAATTCGGTATATCTAATTAATGTTATTCTAATCAAGAATAATCATATGCCATATTGAAAAGACTAAAAAGCCCATCGGGAGAATCTGGCGACGTCACCCACCATGCTGCCAGACTCCGTCAGTCGGCTTCTCAAACCACTGGCACGACGAACACGCACGCGCACGGCATCATCCAGTCGCCCTCTGTGTGCCAGCAGCAGGCTGAACCATCGACTGGCACGGGTAATACCGGTATAGACCAGCTCCCGTGTCAGTACCGGGTTGGCTGTCGGTGGCAGCAGCAGCGCCGTATGCGCAAACTCTGACCCCTGTGACTTGTGTACGGTCATGGCATACACGGTTTCAATCGCCTGTAATCGGCTGGGAAGCACCCACTTCAACGAGCCATCCGCCAGCGGAAACACCACCCGCAAACTCTGTCCGTCACGGCCATCAGGTATTGCCAGTGTGATGCCAATATCACCATTCATCAGCCCCAGGCCATAGTCGTTGCGGGTCACCAGTACCGGTCGTCCCTCGTACCAGCCTTCCGATCGTTCGATCAGCCCCGCTTTCATCAGTGCCGTGGCGATACGATCATTAAGCCCTTCGACGCCCCAGGGGCCTCGCCTGAGCGCGCACAACAGCTGAAAGCGCCCAAAGGCTTCCAGAATCTCGCGGGCCCAATGGTCGAGGCTTTCCGGTGCCGCTTCGGCCGGACGCAAGGCTGCCAACTGCTGCAGATAATGCCGATACCCTTCGGGGGCAGTACCGTCAGCAGCCGGTGCCTGATGACCGCCCTCAAGCACCAGCCGCTCCAGCATCCGGTCCTCGCCTCCCTTGAGTATGGTCACTCCGAGGTCGGCGTACCCCGCCTGCAACACCTGCTGTACCTGCTCCGGCTGACCGCTGTTGACCGCCCGCGCCAGCGCACCGATGCCGCTGTCGGCACCAAAACGGTGACTGTACCTGAGCATCGCAATCGACTGTGCCAGTGGTTGGCTGGAGGTTTCCCCCTCGGCGGCTTGCCACTCGGCCACTGCCTGATCGGTCTGACCTTCCAGCCAGTTCAGCGTTTCGACGGTGTACCCCCCTAGATCGGCCCCTTCACAGAGATCCCCCAGCACCGAGCCGGCCTCAACCGAGGCCAGCTGGTCCTTGTCACCCAGCAGAATCAGTCGGGCTCTGTTCGGCAATGCTGACAGCAGCTGATGCATCATTTCCAGATCGATCATTGACGCTTCATCGACCACGATCAGGTCCGCATGCAGCGGATTATCCGCATGATGGACAAAACGGCGCGTGCCGGGACGGGCTCCCAGCAGTCGATGCAGGGTCGTGACTTCAAGCGGAATATCCTGCTGCAGGTGGGGTGGCAGCTGTCCAACCGCCCCGCTGATCGACTCGGTCAGGCGAGCCGCGGCCTTGCCGGTCGGCGCAGCCAGACGAATACGCAGGGCGCGACCATCATCCCGGGCAAGGCTTTGCAGCAGTGCCAGCAGGCGGACCACGGTGGTGGTCTTGCCGGTACCCGGACCACCGGTAATGATGCCGAAACGACGACCGGCCACCAAAGCACAGGCCAGCTGCTGCCAGTCGAGACGTCCTTCTACCGGTGCAAAGAGTTCGCTCAGTCGCGGCTTCAATCCGGCTGCCGGCTGCGGCAGCGGCGAGAGACGTGCGGCAATTCTCTCGGCGACCTGTACTTCATAGCGCCACTGGCGGTAGAGATAGAGCCGCGTTGACTCGGGCTCCAATACCAGCGGCGTAGCCGGATCACCGGCTCCCACCAGCGAGGATGCCCGCAAAGCGGCCAGCCATTCGCTGCGCCCAACTCCCTGCAGCAGCTCAACCGGTCTATCCGGCAGGGCCTCACCAAACTCGCCATCCGGTGGCAGTGACAGCGCCGTATCCGGTGCTGACAGCAGGTTGTCGATATCGGCACAGATATGACCACGTCCGAGCTGGTGACTGGCCAGCACACCTGCGAGCAGCACTAACGGTGAGGTATCCGGTTCCAGCTCCTGCAGAAAGCGCCCCAGGGCCAGATCCAGTGCGCGAATCCAGCCACGCGCCTGCCAGCGCTGCAGCAGATGCTCCAGCGAGGGCCAGTCCGTCAGCGCAGCATGCAGTCGGCTTTCAGTCGCGAAGAGATCATTCTGCTCAGCCATACGACACCTCCTCGCCCGCCAGCATACGATCCAGCCTTTCGATCAGCGCGGCCTCAGGACAATCGACAAAACAGCCGTGATGCTCGGTTTCATTGATGCCGCGCAGGAACAGGTAGAGCGCACCACCCACATGGTGTCGGTAACCGCTGACCGGGTCATCGGCATAGCCCGGCAAGCGCGCCTTAAGCAGCCGGTGCAGCGCTACCAGATAGAGCACGTACTGAACGTCGTAGCGTTTCTCCAGTATGGCCGCTTGCATGGCCGCTTTGCTGTAGCAGCTGTCATCCGGCCCCAGCCAGTTGGACTTGTAGTCGGCCACCCAATAACGGTCCTCGTGCTCGAACACCAGGTCGATGAATCCCTTGAGCATGCCACCCAGTTGCTGCGGCGCCAGCGATGGCCGCGGCTGTCCCGGCAATACATGTTCCCGGATCAGTCGATCCAGCCGTGTAACCGGCACATCGGCTACTTCGAACCAGAACTCCAGTTCCGCTTGCCATGTACTCAATCCGGCCAAAGGTAAAGCGTGCCTGCCCATTGGCAGAGGCGTGATCAACAGCTGCTTCAACCAGCAATCCAATACCGGCAACCAGGGCTGCCATTCTCGACGCTGGCAGCGCGGTGCGAGATAGTCCTGACGCAGGCTGTCATCATCAGCCACCTGTTCGAAGCCCTGTTCAGCAGCCCATTCCAATATACCGTGCAGGAAGGTACCCGCCTGGGGTCCTTTCCAGAAATGATGCGGATCATAGTCAAACTCGACCACCGCAGCGGTGGCAGTCGTCTCATCCCGGCTTTCACGCGCGGTTTCCTCACGTGCGGTTTCGACCGGTTCAGAGTTCGCTGGTGCTGCGATGTCTTCACGCGCCTGCAGCTGGGCAATGGCACTGTAGCTGGCGATCCACCAGCGTTCACCTGCCACCGGCCGGTGGCAGCTGCGCGCGGGAGCCAACGCTTTGGTTGATAAAGATTCCGGCAGCAAGGTCGTGTCGATAGGTGGCGGCATGCTCATCTCGATGACACCATCACTGACCAGAGGTTGCAGTAAGCGACTCAGGGTGGCGCTGTCGGTCTTGTCAGCACACCCCAGCAGTTGGCCAAAGGCACTTTTGTGCACACTGAGCGAGCGGTTGCGTTTGATGGCCGCCACCCCGAGCCAGCAGGCATGCACAGGCCGGGTCAGAGCCACATACAGCAGACGCAGATCTTCCTGAAGCCGCTCGGTATCGGCAGCTTCCCGAGCCTGTTTATGGCTGCTGTCCAACTCCAGCACAACGCCTTTTTCGGTCTGATAGCGGTAGCTGCCACTGTCGGCGCTCACCTCCCGGTAGCTGCAGATGAAGGGCAGGAACACCAGCGGATACTCCAACCCCTTGGATTTGTGGATGGTCACCACCTGCACTAGGTCGGCATCACTCTCCAGTCGCATGACATGTTCTTCGCTGGCATTGCTGCTGTCGAGGATCTGCTCCTGCAGGTGTCGGATCAGTGCCAGCTCCCCCTCCAGTTGGCTGCTGGCATTCTGCAGCAACTCCGCGAGGTGCAGCAGGTTGGTCAGTACACGCTCACCGCCGGTCTTCTGTAACAGTCGGGCCGGAAGTTCGAAGCCGTCGAGCAGGTGGCGAACCATGGGCAATACACCCTGTCGCTGCCAGGTATCACGCAAACCGCGGAAGCGCTCCACTTCCTGTTCCCACAGCTGTTCATCACGACTCAGCTGTTCAAGCCACGCATACCCCAGATCCAGCGTTGTCGTGGCCAGTGCCGCATGCAAACGATCCGCCTGCTCCGGTTCGGCACAGGCTCGCAGCCATCGCCAGAGGTCCTCAGCCTCGGTATTGGCATAGACCGAAGCCTGATCAGAAAGATACACACTGCGCACGGCGCGCCGTTCCAACGCCTCCCGAATAATCCGTGCCTCATTGCCACTGCGCACCAGGATGGCGATGTCGCTGGGTTTGAGAGCCGTCAGGTGCCCATCGGGATGACGAAAACCTGCCGTCTCACGCTGAGCCTTTGTCAGCAAACGACAGATCTCGCTGGCACAGTGTTCTGCCATGAGCTGACGGTAGTCTCCCACCGCCACGCCATCGGCCTCTGCATCGGCCAGCAGCCAGTGGGTCAACGCTGCTGGCCGCCCCCCGTCGACCTCAAACACCTCCTTGCGACCATTGGCTTCCACCGGAATGAATGGCAGCGGGTTGTCACCGTCACGAGCAAAACGGAAAGCGCCCGCCGACTGGCTGGACTCGGCCTGTTGGAACAGGCGGTTTACCGCTGTGACCAGTGCATTCGAAGAGCGGAAGTTGCGACCCAACGTGTAGTGCCGGCCGGCGGTGTCCTGTCGTGCCTGCAGATAGGTATGGATATCCGCGCCGCGGAAAGCGTAGATCGCCTGCTTGGGGTCACCGATCATCAGCAAGGCAGAACGTTCCTGCATGGACATTTCTGCCCCTGGATGAGTGCCTTGATAGACACGACTGAAGATACGGTACTGCAGCGGGTCGGTATCCTGGAATTCATCAATCAATGCCACCGGATACTGGTTGCGAATTCTGCTTGCCAAATGCTCGCTGCCTTCGCCCTGCAACGCCTCGTCCAGTCGCACCAGCATGTCGTTAAAGCCCAGTGCCGCAGCGCGCTGCCGAGCGCGTGCAAAACGCTGCTGGATCCAGCGTGCAGCATGCAGCTGTACCGGCTGTACCGGAGGCTGTCCTGCCAGATAGTCCACCAGTTGCTGCAACAGTTCAAAGACCGGATGGTCCGGTGTCTGTCCCTGCTTGGCCTTGGCGGTTTTGGCAATCAGCTTGGCCTGACCAAAGTGCTCCAGCTTGTCGGCGGACAGCGCCCCCCCTTCGGCCCAGGCTGTCATCTCGGCCAGCTTGTCTGGCAGAGTAGCAGGCTTGTAACTCTGGTTATTCAGTATTTTTCTGGTCGCCGCTTCGAGCAGTTGAGCGTCAATCGCCTCCCGCTCTTTGATCCATAGCGCCCGGGCCTGTGCTTCAAGTCGTTCTTTATGTGGTAACCACTCACTGAGTTGCCGAGCATAATCTGCGGGCGACAGAACCGCTGTGACGGGTTCACCCTGAAAATAAACGCTTTGCTCACCCGGCTGCAGCAGCGGCCGAATCGATTTCAGCAGGCCATCAGGGTCGGATGCCAGGTCGCTCAGCGCTTCAGCCGCGGCGGGTGACAACGCATAGCACCAGCTGCGCCAGTAATCACGCGCCATCTCTGACAGCAGCTCAGTATCGTCCTGCTCCAACTGCTGGCGAAACAGGCTGCCGGTATCAAAGGCATGCTGGGTCAACATGCGCTGACTCCAGCTGTGGATGGTGTACACCGCAGCCTCATCCATCCACTCGGCGGCCTGCTCCAGCTTGCGTGCCGCCAGAGCCCGCGCCTCATCCTCCATGTACTCTGGCTCAGCCAACAGTTGCTGCAGGAAAGGATCTGGCCAGCCCTTGCCTCTGAACACCTGAGCAGCCTCGGCCAGACGACTGCGGATGCGGTCACGCAGCTCTCGGGTCGCCGCATTAGTAAAGGTCACCACCAGGATATCGGGCGGCAGCAGTGGACGACCAAAGCCTGATTCGGCATCACCGTGACCGAGTACCAAACGCACATAGAGGGCTGCGATGGTAAAGGTTTTGCCGGTACCGGCACTGGCCTCGATCAATCGTTGCCCGTGTAACGGAAAAGTCAACGCATCCAGCATTTGTGGCTGTGCTGCAGTAGTCTTACTCATGCCCCTCTCCTGACAGCAGTTCACCCTGTTCAATCAGCGGCTGATAAAGCGCCTGTGCCCAATCTTCCAGGCCTGCGGCGAGCAAGGCATCAAACTCCGGCCAGGCACGTTGCAGATAGCGGTCAGTCTCACCTTCTCCCGGGTAACGGCTGTTGCCGTTGTAGGCATTGGCAGCCATCTCAATCGGTTCCTTGTCATCCGGCGCACTCAGCAGCGCCAGGCCGGTTCGACAGGCCAGTGGGGCGGGCCGTTCGAGTGCTTTCAGGTAATGCGCTAGGACATCATTCAGCAGCGCCTGAGCCCGTGCTGCCGCCATCGGACGTATCAAAGCGCTGGTATCCGGCCCCACCAGAAAGGTAGTCAGTGAGTACCCGCTAGCACTGACTGCCAAGTGATCCAGCCAGGCGCGCACCAGACGATGCCAGCGGGGCGCCCCCTTGTCACTGATCGCCTGGGGCGAGGAGAGTATCAGCGCCAGTTCATGGCCAGTGCTGTGGCGATAGAGCCCCCCTATCCAGTCCTCCAGCACGACCTCTTCTCCATCCGTCCTGAGCGTTAATTGCAGCTCCAGAGGCTCAGGCAAGGGCTGCCAATCCACCTGTAACTGATGCAAGTGTCTCAACGTCGATGTCACGGGACTCACAATCTCACGCAGTGCCCGCTCAGCATAAGGCCCCAAAGGCAATTCACCGGAACGCTGCCAGCGCGCCAATTGCAACTGGATGCCCTGATCGTGACTCTCCGCCTTGAGGCCAGCTTCGATCAACTCGGACCCCAGTCGGAACTGGTCCAGACGATCGAAACGGAAGGGTTCATGCTCCTCCTGAACCTCTTCAAGCGTGTCAAACCAGACGCCCAGACGCTGATTAAAGAAGGTGTGTACCGGATAACGCAGAAAGCGCTGCAAGTTTTTAAGGCTGATTGCCTCAGGCACCTCAACAGGCGGCAGAGTATTCAGCGCCTGCTGCGTGCTTCCTTCATGAACTTCGCGCCATTCGCCAGCATAGGTGAACAGGCGTGGATGTTGCTCGAAGTAGCGCGGACTGAATGGCTGCAGCGGATGTTCCGTCGTCATTTGTTCCAGCAGCTTGTCACCATCCGCGCTCTGCCAGCCCTGTTCCAGATGATCACGCAACTGGGCGACCAGTACCGACGGCGGTTGCTCAGCATTGTCACGCACACTTCGCCCCACCCAGCTGATATAGAGTGCATCGCGAGCCGACAAAAGTGCCTCCAGAAACAGGTAGCGGTCGTCTTCGCGACGCGAGCGGTCACCCGGACGATAGCGGCCCACCATTAGGTCAAAGTCCATGGGGGGCTGCACCCGTGGGTAGTCACCATCATTCATTCCCAGCAGGCAGACGCGACGGAAGGGGATGGCGCGCATCGGCATCAGGGTTGCAATGTTGACCGCCCCCGCGAGGAAGCGCTGCGACAGGCTCATTTCGTCGATGCCGTCGAGCCAGCTGTCGCGCACGACCTCCAGCGGCAATGGACGCTCCAGTGCCGCTTCGATGCAGGCTTCCTGCCACTGCTGCAGGCGCTGGGTCAGTCGCTCCATCAACATCAGGTCCTGATCACTGACCGGCTGCAGAAAACGCTCCAGCAGTTCAGTCAGCACCAGACTCCAGTCATTACAGGACTTGGGGGCCAGCAAGTGCTCACGCAACTGCAGCAGTGCGGCGACCAGTTCTGCCAGTGGGCCGACCTGTGCCGCTTCCAGTCCGCCCACTTCAGCGTAGGCCTCGATCTCGGCAAACGTCTGCTGATCTCCCATGATGTAGCCCAGCAGCATGCGCTTCAGACCGAACAGCCAGGTGTTTTGCTCCAGCCCTTCAGGCAGTTCCAGCCCGGCACGCTGGGCGCTGTCGAGCCCCCAACGGATACCCGAGTCACGAATCCAGTGCTGCAGCTGGGGCAGGTCGCTTTCGGCCATACCAAAGCGCTCACGCAGGGCCGGCACTTCCAGCAGGTCGAACAGCTGGCTGATGCCGAAACGTTCCTGCGGCAACTGCAACAGCAGCTCCAGCGCGATCAGCAATGGAGCCTGTCCACGGTTCTGCTGGTCATTCAGCGTAAACGGGATGAAGCGAGGATCCTGACGCGACAGGCGGCCAAACACCGAGCGGATATGCGGGGCATACTGGTTCACATCCGGCACCATGACAATGATATCGCGCGGCTTTAGATCAGGGTCATCCTGAAACCATTGCAGCATCTGGTCATGAAGAATTTCCACTTCACGCTGGCGACTATGAGCGACCTGGAAGGTGAGTGAGTCATCGCCCTCCTGCCAAAGTCGCGGAGTCTCGGGCAGAGGTTCCAGCTCGAGAATGTCCTGTTGAATCTGGTTCAGTATCGACAGAGAGGCAGGATCAGGACTGGGCTCATCAAAAAGATCAATGCGCTGGAACCAGTCTCGATACTGGCGCGGGTCATCAAACGCATCCAGCAGCCGAATATAGTCACGCCCCTGTTTGCCCCAGGCCGCCAGTAACGGGTGTGCATGGAGGTGCAGATCGGCATCGCTGATCTCAGCCGGCATGCCCTCCTTGCGCATCTGTCGCCGGTGAGAGCTGCGCAGCAGTTCCTTGCCGTCGATGATATCCGCCCAGTAGTGACGGCAAGGATTGTGTACACATAGCAGCACCTGAGTGTGTTCGGCCAGCGCGGACAGTGCCTCGATAAACTGCTGCGGCAATGCAGAGATACCGAATATGATCACCCGTCGCGGCAAGGATCGAGGACGACTGTGCAGATTCTGGCAGGCCTGCAGAAATTGCCGGTGCAGATCGGCACGACTCAGGCCTCGCTGCGCATCGTCCATATCGGCCCGGATGGCACGCCAAAGCAGTGGCTGCCAGCGCTGCTCGTCCGGAAGCGGCTGTTCCTGCCCCTGAGCATCAATCAACAGATCTTTCCCCTCAGCCCAGGCTCCCAGCCAGTCGGCACGATAAACCTGGTACTGGTCGTAAAGATCAGCCAGACGCTCGGCCAGTTGATACTCCTTGCGAGCCGTCAGATCATCTGCCAGGAAGCGGCGAAGCTGTGTGCACTCAGGCTGCTCGATCAGATCGGGCAAAAGTCTCAGCAGACGCCAGGTCAGACGCGATTTGTCATAGGGTGAGGTTTTAGGGACCTGGTCTGCGCCGAGCACGACGCGATAGGCCTGCCAGAGGAATGCCGACGGCAACTTGATATCCAGTGCCGCCGCAATACCGCAACCGGGCTGTTCGGCATCATCAGGCGTGCGCGCCAGTGCCAGTTGCAGCCATTGTGCGATACCGTTGCTTTGCACCAGGATGGTTTCGTTCTCGAGTACCCCCAGGGGATTACTTCGCATCCAGTGCACCAGCACCTCTCGGAGTGACTCCAAACGATTGCCGTGGATAATCGCCAGACCTGTGGATAGGGCGTCCCTGTTGACCTCGCTCACACTCCTGCTCCTGCTGCTTGCTTCAGGCGCAAGAATACTACCGCCGTGAACGGATTGCATAGGTTCACCGTCCTTGGGGGCCTCATCCGGGATGAATATTAACCTGTGGTCATAAATTGACTGGCATCAACGACAAACAATTTGTCTACAGATAGATCCAGTCCAAGGGCTTAGAATACGCCGACAATAATTACAATGGTTTATCCAAATGACTGAACGCGACCAAGCACCTTCCATTCGCGGCTACCTGCTCAACCGGACCCTGCTGTTTTCGGCCATCGGTTTCATGGTTCTGCTGCTGGTATGCAGGCAAGCTTATTATGCCAGTGTGCGGGATAACGCCGAAGAAGTGGCACGTGCCGTCGCGGAAAGTACGTTCAACTCCATGTATCTGGTCATGAGCCAAGGCTGGACCCGTCAGCAGCTGGAGCAATTCATTCAGCAGCTATCCCGTCCCGAACACGACGTATCAGGATTGGCAGTGACGCTCTATCGCGGCAGCCGAGTGGTCGAACGTTTCGGTGAAATTGATCAACCACCGCTGGATGCCATGATGCGCCAGGCAATGAAAAGCGGCGAGAGCATGGAAATTACAGAGGGCGATCAGCAGCGATTTCTGTATCCCCTGCAGGCACGTGAGGTCTGCCTTGGCTGTCATATCAATGCACAGGTCGGCGACAACCTGGGGCTGATCGAAGTGCATCAGGACCTGGGGCGCCAGTTCGACAGTGCAACCCGTAACCTGCTGGCTTATCTGTTATTGCTTTCTCCCCTGCCGGCGCTATTCGGCTTCTGGGCAGTACGCAAGGTCACATTCAAGGTCAACCGTTCCGTGGAGGAACTGAGCAACGGGATTGCCCGTGTGGACTCCCTGCAGGATCTGAATCAGCTGTCCAGCCACCGTCAGGAGATGGGGTTTCGTGAAATCAATCACATCTTTACTCAGGTCGAAACGCTGGCAGAAAGACTGCGATCAATTGCAGTAGATAAGGATCTGCTTGAGTTCGAAATACGCCTGCTGGAAAAGTTCGTGATTACCTCAGAGGTCGTACGAGACTGGCGTGAATACATCAACCTGTTGATGCTGGACATAAACCAGGTTATCCAGATCTACACCATGTTTTCCATTTTCAAAGTGGATGACGAGATCTTTGACCTGGAGATTTTCTGGCTGCACCCACCAACGGCAGAAACCCGGAAAATGATGGAAAGTGCCGTTCTAAAACGACTGCGTGACAATGACAGTTTTACCTTGCCCGGCGAAATCGTGATTCACCATAATGCCGTGCAAAGCAGTGGCGAGATGGCCCTGGCCGCCGAGGAAATTGAACTTCAGACCAAATCTCTGTTGGTGGTAACGCCCAAGATTGGCGGCATAGTCGGCATCGGTGTACATGCCGATATCGTCAAGGACAACACCAAGGTTCTGGTACTGGAAAGCATCCTGTCGACACTGCTGAACGTTGTCGGCTCAGTCAAGGCTATCTACAAATACACCCGAGATCTGGAGTACTACGCAACTCGCGATCCGCTGACCAACCTGTATAACCAGCGCATGTTCTGGGAACTGTTGGACTACGAACTGGATCGAAGTCAACGCCATGGTTACCAGGTGGCATTGATGCTGATCGATCTTGATAACTTCAAGGCGATCAATGATGGCTATGGGCACGCCACAGGAGACACCCTCCTGCGTCAACTTTCCCTGTCGATGCAAAACGTGCTGAAAACGGGCCATATTCTGGCACGTTACGGCGGCGATGAGTTCGTGGTCATACTGCCGGAAACGACCCAGGAGGAAACGGAGCAGGTATCTGAGCAGCTCTTGCAGTGTCTGCAGTCATTCGCACTGGAAACCGATAACAAAGAAACCATTCGCGTGACCGGTTCAATTGGCGTCGGGTGTTTCCCTGACCATGCGGACAATCGCAAGGACCTGTTCATGTTTGTGGACAACCTGATGTACCGTGCCAAAAGCCAGGGTAAAAACCGGATCAGCCTTCCCCATCAGGATGATGTCGCTGATATTTTCAACGACCTCAATCAGAAGATGCTGCTGGTCAACAACGCCATTGAAGAGCGCAGTATCATCCCTGTGTTCCAGCCAATACAGCCACTGGAGGAAGGCATTCCGGCCGTGGAGGTATTGAGCCGACTTCGCCTGCCGAATCAGCAGTTGATGTCCGCGGGAGAATTCATCGAGATAGCGGAGTCCATGGGCAAGGTCCACCTGCTGGACTACATTGTCATGGACAAGGCCTTTGCCATGGTACAAGAGAGGGATTACCGCGGCCTGCTGTTTATCAACCTTTCGCCCAGAGCCGTATTGGTGCGCGACTTTCTGCAGACGTTGCATGAGTTGACCATGAAGTACAATATGGTGCCCGAACGAATTGTGTTCGAAATCACCGAGAGGGATACGGTCAAAAACATCGCGCTATTGGAAAACTTCGTACGTAGCCTCAAGGACTCGGGTTACCTATTGGCCATAGACGACTTTGGTTCAGGTTTTTCGTCCTTCCACTATCTCAAGTATCTGCCGATCGACTTCGTCAAAATTGAAGGGGAATTCATCGCCAATATGGCCAATGACCCCAGAGATTTGGCATTTGTCACCAGCATCACCGAGCTGGCCAAGAAGCTTAAGCTTAAGACTGTAGCCGAGTTTGTCGAAACTGAAGAGGTACTGGAACTGGTGAAGCAAAGTGGTATCGATTACGCCCAAGGCTATCACATTGGAAGACCTCAGCCTGATTTACCTGAGGCCTAGCTCCAACAATCAGTTACACTTTCAAAACCTTCCCTAACGACCTTGATCGTTGCCAGGCAGCGTTCAAGGTCGCGTTATGAAGCTCATGGAGTTTTGGTGCCCATGGGCTCTGCTCTGAGCTTCATTTCACTGTCATCCAAATACACCATTATTGAAGTCTCGTGATTAAGGAGAGAGCAGGATGATCGATCTGACCGGCAAGCGTGGCGTGATCTTTGGTATCGCGAATCGCCACAGTATTGCCTACGGTTGTGCAGAAGTCTTGGCATCACTGGGAGCCGAGCTGTGCGTGACCTACCTGAACAACAAGGCGCTGCCTTTTGTAGAACCCTTGGCAAAACAACTGAATGCAAGCTTCTTGCTGCCTTGCAACGTAGCCGAGCCGGGGCAATTGGAAGCGGTATTCAAAAAGCTGGAAGATGAATGGGGTGAACTGGATTTCGTAATCCATTCCATCGCCTGGTCCCCGCTGGATGAGCTACACGGCCAGCTGATTGACTCTTCAGCGGAAGGATTCAGCCAGGCGATGGATATTTCCTGCCACTCCTTCATCCGAATGGCACGCCTTAGCCGCGATTTAATGCCTTCTGGTGGAACCCTGTTAACGATGAGTTATCACGGTGCCGAGCGCGTTGTTGAACACTACAACCTCATGGGACCCGTGAAAGCCGCACTTGAGAGCTCTGTCCGTTATCTTGCTTCGGAACTGGGCCCCAAGAATATTCGCGTCCACTCGCTCTCGCCGGGCCCTATGCCGACACGAGCTGCAAGCGGTATCAATGCCTTTGACGAACTGATGGAAGACGCTGTCAGCCGCTCCCCGCTGCACCGATTGGGTACCCCTAATGATGTGGGCCGCATGGCCGCCTTTCTGATCAGCGATCATGCATCCGCACTGACCGGTAACCGCATCCATATCGATGCTGGCCATCACTTGATGGCATAACCCCGTTATCCAAGAGACAACGCAGTCGATCACAGGATCGGCTGCTTTTCTGCGCTCGGTTCTACCGCCCCATAACGCAAAACCCCGGCCTCAACGAGACCGGGGTTCTGCTTAAATAAGTGCTTGGCGATGACCTACTCTCACATGGGGAAGCCCCACACTACCATCGGCGATGACGCGTTTCACTGCTGAGTTCGGGATGGGATCAGGTGGTTCCACGTCTCTATGGTCGCCAAGCAAAACTGGTACAAATCAGATCTGAAATTCGTGACTGTCTGTGTTGTCGCTACAAGCGTTCAACCGGTGCTCTTACGAGCTACGATAATCTTTCTAACCATTCATTTCAAACGCCTTGGGCGTTATATGGTCAAGCCTCACGAGCAATTAGTACTGGTTAGCTCAACGCCTTACAACGCTTACACACCCAGCCTATCAACGTCCTGGTCTCGGACGGCTCTACAGGGACCTCAAGGGTCCAGTGAGATCTCATCTTGAAGGAGGCTTCCCGCTTAGATGCTTTCAGCGGTTATCCCGTCCGAACGTAGCTACCCGGCAATGCCACTGGCGTGACAACCGGAACACCAGAGGTTCGTTCACTCCGGTCCTCTCGTACTAGGAGCAACTCTTCTCAAATCTCAAACGCCCACGGCAGATAGGGACCGAACTGTCTCACGACGTTCTAAACCCAGCTCGCGTACCACTTTAAATGGCGAACAGCCATACCCTTGGGACCGGCTTCAGCCCCAGGATGTGATGAGCCGACATCGAGGTGCCAAACACCGCCGTCGATGTGAACTCTTGGGCGGTATCAGCCTGTTATCCCCGGAGTACCTTTTATCCGTTGAGCGATGGCCCTTCCATACAGAACCACCGGATCACTAGAACCTACTTTCGTACCTGCTCGACGTGTCTGTCTCGCAGTCAAGCACCCTTCTACTCTTGCGCTCATTGGCTGATTTCCGACCAGCCTGAGGGTACCTTCGTGCTCCTCCGTTACGCTTTGGGAGGAGACCGCCCCAGTCAAACTACCCACCACACAATGTCCTCGATCCGGATTACGGACCTGAGTTAGAACCTCAACAGTACCAGGCTGGTATTTCAAGGACGGCTCCACTCGAACTGGCGTCCGAGCTTCAAAGCCTCCCAGCTATCCTACACAAGTAATGTCAAAGTCCACTGTGAAGCTATAGTAAAGGTTCACGGGGTCTTTCCGTCTAGCCGCGGGTACGCTGCATCTTCACAGCGAGTTCAATTTCACTGAGTCTCGGGTGGAGACAGTGTGGCCATCGTTACGCCATTCGTGCAGGTCGGAACTTACCCGACAAGGAATTTCGCTACCTTAGGACCGTTATAGTTACGGCCGCCGTTTACCGGGGCTTCGATCAAGAGCTTCGCCGAAGCTAACCCCATCAATTAACCTTCCGGCACCGGGCAGGCGTCACACCCTATACGTCCACTTTCGTGTTTGCAGAGTGCTGTGTTTTTAATAAACAGTCGCAGCCACCTGGTATCTTCGACCGGCATCAGCTTAGAGAGCAAGTCTCATCACCAACACCGGCGTGCCTTCTCCCGAAGTTACGGCACCATTTTGCCTAGTTCCTTCACCCGAGTTCTCTCAAGCGCCTTGGTATTCTCAACCTGACCACCTGTGTCGGTTTCGGGTACGGTCCCGCATAACCTGAAGCTTAGAGGATTTTCCTGGAAGCATGGCATCAACCACTTCGACTCATAAAGAGTCTCGTCATCAGGTCTCAGTCTTAAGGAGCCGGATTTGCCTAACTCCTCAACCTACACCCTTAAACGCGGACAACCAACGCCGCGCTGGCCTAGCCTTCTCCGTCCCCCCGTCGCAGTTATGCGCGGTACAGGAATATTAACCTGTTTCCCATCGACTACGCTTTTCAGCCTCGCCTTAGGGGCCGACTCACCCTACCCCGATTAACGTTGGATAGGAACCCTTGGTCTTCCGGCGAGGGGGTTTTTCACCCCCTTTATCGTTACTTATGTCAGCATTCGCACTTCTGATACCTCCACGGTGCCTTACAGCTTCCGCTTCAACGGCTTACAGAACGCTCCTCTACCATGCCCTAAGGCATCCGCAGCTTCGGTGTCTAGTTTGAGCCCCGTTATATCTTCCGCGCAGGCCGACTCGACTAGTGAGCTATTACGCTTTCTTTAAAGGGTGGCTGCTTCTAAGCCAACCTCCTAGCTGTCTAAGCCTTCCCACATCGTTTCCCACTTAACTAGAACTTTGGGACCTTAGCTGGCGGTCTGGGTTGTTTCCCTTTCCACGACGGACGTTAGCACCCGCCGTGTGTCTCCCATGATTGCACTCTTGGGTATTCGGAGTTTGCATCGGGTTGGTAAGTCGGGATGACCCCCTAGCCGAAACAGTGCTCTACCCCCCAAGGTGAGACATGAGGCGCTACCTAAATAGCTTTCGAGGAGAACCAGCTATCTCCGGGCTTGATTAGCCTTTCACTCCGATCCACAGGTCATCCGCTAACTTTTCAACGGTAGTCGGTTCGGTCCTCCAGTTGATGTTACTCAACCTTCAACCTGCCCATGGATAGATCGCCCGGTTTCGGGTCTACTCCCAGCGACTTGGCGCCCTATTAAGACTCGGTTTCCCTACGCCTCCCCTAAACGGTTAAGCTTGCCACTGAAAGTAAGTCGCTGACCCATTATACAAAAGGTACGCAGTCACCGTCCGAAAACGGCTCCCACTGCTTGTACGTACACGGTTTCAGGGTCTATTTCACTCCCCTCACAGGGGTTCTTTTCGCCTTTCCCTCACGGTACTGGTTCACTATCGGTCAGTCAGGAGTATTTAGCCTTGGAGGATGGTCCCCCCATATTCAGACAGGATAACACGTGTCCCGTCCTACTCGATTTCACTGTAAATAGGTTTTCGCATACGGGGCTATCACCCACTATGGCCACACTTTCCAGAGTGTTCTGCTAACCACATCACAGCTTAAGGGCTGGTCCCCGTTCGCTCGCCGCTACTAAGGGAATCTCGGTTGATTTCTTTTCCTCCGGGTACTTAGATGTTTCAGTTCCCCGGGTTCGCCTCTCAAAACCTATGTATTCAGTTAAGAGATACCCGCAAGCGGGTGGGTTTCCCCATTCGGAAATCCTCGGATCAAAGTCTGTTTACCGACTCCCCGAGGCTTATCGCAGGTTACTACGTCCTTCATCGCCTCTGACTGCCAAGGCATCCACCGTGCACGCTTATTCACTTGACCATATAACCCGAAGGCGTCTGGAAAAATGAATGGTTCGTAACGATTATCGCCGGTTGGCGCTTGTATCAAACAATACAAGACAATCTTTCAGATCCAATTTGTTAAAGAGCGTTTAAAGCTAAGAAGCTTTAAAAGATAAACTCAAAAGAGCGTATGTTTTAAAACTTTCTTGACCATTCCAGGCATCTAAGGAATGGTGGAGCTATGCGGGATCGAACCGCAGACCTCCTGCGTGCAAAGCAGGCGCTCTCCCAGCTGAGCTATAGCCCCATCGAGTCGCTTCCCCATCGGCCAGGCCGTGAGGAAATTGGTAGGCCTGAGTGGATTTGAACCACCGACCTCACCCTTATCAGGGGTGCGCTCTAACCAACTGAGCTACAAGCCTACATATTCAGCACCAGGCTGATTACGCTCTCTTCAACTTTCGATCAGGTAATATGTGTGAACGCTTGCCAGAACTTCGCAATCGTTTAAGGAGGTGATCCAGCCCCAGGTTCCCCTAGGGCTACCTTGTTACGACTTCACCCCAGTCATGAATCACACCGTGGTAACCGTCCTCCCGAAGGTTAGACTAGCTACTTCTGGTGCAACCCACTCCCATGGTGTGACGGGCGGTGTGTACAAGGCCCGGGAACGTATTCACCGCGACATTCTGATTCGCGATTACTAGCGATTCCGACTTCACGCAGTCGAGTTGCAGACTGCGATCCGGACTACGACCGGTTTTCTGAGATTAGCTTACCCTCGCAGGTTCGCGGCCCTCTGTACCGGCCATTGTAGCACGTGTGTAGCCCTACTCGTAAGGGCCATGATGACTTGACGTCATCCCCACCTTCCTCCGGTTTGTCACCGGCAGTCTCCTTAGAGTTCCCACCCGAAGTGCTGGCAAATAAGGATAGGGGTTGCGCTCGTTACGGGACTTAACCCAACATTTCACAACACGAGCTGACGACAGCCATGCAGCACCTGTCACTGCGCTCCCGAAGGCACCAAGGTATCTCTACCAAGTTCGCAGGATGTCAAGAGTAGGTAAGGTTCTTCGCGTTGCTTCGAATTAAACCACATGCTCCACCGCTTGTGCGGGCCCCCGTCAATTCATTTGAGTTTTAACCTTGCGGCCGTACTCCCCAGGCGGTCAACTTATCGCGTTAGCTGCGCCACTAAAGGATCAAGTCCCCCAACGGCTAGTTGACATCGTTTACGGCGTGGACTACCAGGGTATCTAATCCTGTTTGCTACCCACGCTTTCGCACCTCAGTGTCAGTATCAGTCCAGGCAGTCGCCTTCGCCACTGGTGTTCCTTCCGATCTCTACGCATTTCACCGCTACACCGGAAATTCCACTGCCCTCTACCGTACTCTAGTTTGGCAGTATCAGGTGCAGTTCCCAGGTTAAGCCCGGGGCTTTCACATCTGACTGACCAAACCACCTACGCGCGCTTTACGCCCAGTAATTCCGATTAACGCTTGCACCCTCCGTATTACCGCGGCTGCTGGCACGGAGTTAGCCGGTGCTTCTTCTGCAGTTAACGTCACAGCATGCCGGTATTAACGACACACCTTTCCTCACTGCTGAAAGTGCTTTACAACCCGAAGGCCTTCTTCACACACGCGGCATGGCTGGATCAGGGTTGCCCCCATTGTCCAATATTCCCCACTGCTGCCTCCCGTAGGAGTCTGGGCCGTGTCTCAGTCCCAGTGTGGCTGATCATCCTCTCAGACCAGCTACGGATCATCGCCTTGGTGAGCCTTTACCTCACCAACCAGCTAATCCGACGCGGGCTCATCTGATAGCGTGAGGTCCGAAGATCCCCCACTTTCCCCCGAAGGGCGTATGCGGTATTAGCAGTCGTTTCCGACTGTTGTCCCCCACTACCAGGTAGATTCCCACGCGTTACTCACCCGTCCGCCGCTCGCCGGCGATCTAGCAAGCTAGATCCCGCTGCCGCTCGACTTGCATGTGTTAGGCCTGCCGCCAGCGTTCAATCTGAGCCATGATCAAACTCTTCAGTTTAAATCTTTGGTTGAGTCTTTTACGAAAGGAGGAATGATCCCTTCAGACTCGGCTCAAGGTATTACACAACGCTAAATGAATATTCAGTTAGGTTGCTTGCCTTGATTAAGCTTTGCGTGCTCAATCCTGACAAGCGCCCACACATATTACCTGATCAATTTGTTAAAGAGCGGGCTTGGCCAACCGCGCCGTAGCGCAACCTGTTGTCTCAAGCGAGGCGCATATCTTACTACGCCGATTTTCGATGTCAACCATTTTTTTCGTTTTTTGTTTCAGTGTCGTAACACTTCACAACGATCCGGTTGAGATCAAGGAGGCAGATTCTACATCAGAAACTTATTCAGTTTCAAGAACTTATCTCCTTCTCACTAGAGCCGCTCAGTGTTTCGCGAACCCTGTCGTCTCAAGCGAGGAGGCGTATTCTACGCATCCCCACCCGGGTGTCAACGCCTTTTTGTAAAAAGATTTCAAAAAGGTTAAAAATAAAAACAGGCGCTCAATGCGCCTGTTTAACACCCGCCTTTTCCCTGCCTTAGCCCAGATAGAAAAGATGGTGTTTCTTCTTACCCAACTTCACTAGGAAGTACTTACCGAAACGCCCGGCTTCCTTGGTAAACAGTGCCGCCGCATTCATATTCTGATCCATGCCACATGCCTGATCATTGATCATTACGGCATTACGCTGCAGCGCGTCCTTGACCTGCTTGCCTGATGAGGCCAACCCAGCATCGGCAAACAGAGTTGTCAGTGGCAACTCTCCCAGATCAGCCGGTACTTGAGTCGCCGGCAAGCCATCCTGCTCCAGCTGAGCATAGTCTTCCAGGCTCAGTTCTGACAGATCTCCGGAGAAAAGTGCTTCAGTTATACGACGTGCTGCCTGTAGTGCTTCCTCACCATGAACTAGCGCTGTCATCTGCTCGGCCAGGATACGCTGCGCCTCCGGTCGACCTGCACGCTCACGATCAGCCGCTTCAATCGCATCGATCTCACTAACCGGGAGGAAGGTAAAGAACTTCATGAAGCGATATACATCCGCATCAGGCGTTTGCAGCCAGAACTGGTAGAAGGCATAAGGCGAGGTCTTCTTCGCATCCAGCCAAACCGCACCACCTTCGGTTTTACCGAATTTCGTACCATCGGACTTGGTGATCAACGGCAACGTCAGCGCATGCGTGGACGCACCATTCACACGGCGGGTCAGCTCAATTCCGCCAACAATATTGCCCCACTGATCCGAACCACCGATCTGCATGGTGCAACCGTACTTGCTGTTCAACTGCTGGAAGTCGTACGACTGCAGAATCTGATAGGTAAACTCAGTAAACGACAGACCAGAACCTTCACGCTCGATACGCTGCTTAACCGACTCCTTGGCAATCATTTTATTGACGGTAAAGTGTTTGCCGATATCGCGCAGGAAACTCAGCACATCCACCCCGGAAGTCCAGTCGTAGTTGTTGGCCAGAATTGCGCCATCTGCGCCATCAAACTCAATGAAGCGACTGATCTGAGACTTGAGGCATTCACTCCACTGCTGCACTACTTCTTCAGAGTTGAGTTGACGCTCCTGGTCCTTGAAGCTCGGATCGCCAATGAGACCCGTTGCGCCACCAACCAGAGCAATGGGTCGATGCCCCGCATCCTGGAATCGCTTCAGCATCAATAGAGGCACCAGGTGACCGAGATGCAAACTGTCGGCAGTCGGATCGAAGCCGCAATAAAGGGTAACCGGTCCCTGAGCCAAATGCTCTGCCAGTTCCTCTTCATTGGTCATCTGTGCGATGAGACCACGGGCTTTAAGGTCATCGATCAAGCTGTTTGCGTTCATACCGCCGAAATCTCTCTATTGAATTAAAGTAAGCAGACGCAGCATTCTAAACCTTCGCTGATGACTGAACAAACATGCTCCATGTCAGGTGCCATGAGCGATCCCGTCAACGGCCGGGAATTTTCGTTATACTGAGCTGTCGTTCTATTTTTATGCCCTGTTGTAATAGGTACTCAAGTGACCCCGCTGATACTTCAACTCCGCCGTCTGCCAAGACTACACCTGATGACCTCCATGGCCATTCTGATCGCAGTCATCACCATTGTCCTTGTTTGGCCTAAAGAGCAATCACCTGCAGAGCCTGTCAATTCTACCCCTTTCGATTCGTCTTCCGTCAGTAATCCAACAACACCTGCAGTGACACCGTCGGAGCCTGAGCCCAAGCCTGACAGCCTGGATACTCCAGAAATTGCGGCAGAGCCCGCCCCAGCTCTCAAACCTGTACCTCAGCGCGTTGAGAACTGGGTTGAATACCCTGTAAAAAGCGGCGATAACCTGACCACGCTATTCAAGCGTGCCGGACTTGGTCCACGTGATGTCTACCGCATTTCACAGGCCGTCAGTGGCAGCGATGCCTTATCCCGGCTGCGCCCGGGGCAGACACTGGCCTTTCTGATAGAGGATGGGCTGCTGCGTAAACTGCGGCATGCCCAGGACCGACTGAATACTACGCTAATTGAACTGACCGACACCGGCTACCAGGTCCAGCAACTTGAACGTACACCTGAAAGCCGAACTGCCTATGCTGAAGGCACCATTACCCGCTCCCTTTTTCTGGACGCGTCAGAAGCCGGACTCTCCAACAAGACCATTATGCAATTGGCCGAGATCTTTGGCTGGGATATCGATTTTGCACTGGATATTCGTGAAGGCGACCGCTTTCGGATACTGTATGAGCAGGACTATCTCGATGATGCGCCGCTGGATCAGAGTCGCATACTCGCCGCAGAATTCATCAACCAGGGCAAAACCTTCTCGGCTATCCGCTTCACTGACAGCAAAGGCAACAGTCAGTATTTTGCTCCCGACGGACGTAGCATGCGCAAGGCTTTCCTGCGTTCACCGGTGGACTTCAGCCGCATCAGCTCCCGCTTCAAGCCAGAGCGTTACCACCCGGTACTGGGCAAGAAACGCCCCCACCGAGGTGTCGACTATGCCGCGGCCACCGGAACACCCATAAAGGCCGCCGGTGATGGCAAAATCATTTGGCGCGGCACCAAGGGCGGTTATGGTCGCACCATCATTCTGCAGCATGGCGGCAACATCACAACGCTGTACGCCCATCTGAGCCGCTACCAGAAGGGCTTGAATAATGGTGCAAGGGTCAAGCAGGGCCAAGTGATTGGCTATGTCGGTGCATCAGGCCTGGCCACCGGACCCCATCTGCATTACGAATTCCGCAGCAACGGCGTTCACAAGAACCCGCTGACCGTAGCCCTGCCGGCAGCGGAACCAGTCGCCAGCGAGGAGCGTGCTGCTTTCCAGGCTGAATCCGAACGTTTACTGGCGGTACTCAATCAACATGCCAATATCCACCTGGCCTTGAGTGACGAGGAAAGCCCGAAGTGAAACCTGAGTATTACATTGGACTCATGTCTGGCACCAGCCTGGACAGTGTCGATGCCGTCCTTGTCAGCTTTGTACCTGAGTTTCAGCTCCATGCCAGCCTTTCCTACCCTTTACCGGCCACTTTGCGCCAACAGATCCTGACGCTGAACCACTGCGGTCCGAATGAAATCGACCAGCTCGGCAGTCTGGACGTTGCGCTCGGCCGACTGTTTGCCGATGCAGCCAATGCACTTCTGACTCACAGCAACTTCCTCGCCAAACAGGTTTGCGCCATCGGCAGCCATGGCCAGACCATCCGCCACCGCCCCGAACGACACTTCAGCCTGCAGATTGGCGACCCTTCCTGCATTGCCGAACAGACAGGCATCACCACCGTGGCCGACTTCCGTCGCCGCGATCTGGCTGCTGGCGGCCAGGGAGCCCCTCTGGTTCCCGCATTTCATCAGGCGCTGTTCGGTAAACCGGGACAGGATCGAGTGGTTGTCAATCTTGGCGGCATGGCCAACATCACCCTGCTGCCTGGTCACGAGGATTTGCCTGTTCTGGGCTATGATACAGGGCCCGGCAACGTACTGATGGACAGCTGGATACGGCAACAACGCGGGCTGGACTATGACCGGGACGGAAATTGGGCCTCCAGCGGACAAGTCCAACCTGAACTGCTTAAACGAATGCTTGAGCACCCTTATTTCCAACGCAAACCGCCCAAAAGCACCGGACGAGAACAGTTTGACCTTCCCTGGCTGCAGCAGATGCTGGATACACTGGATGAAGCACCCTCACCCGAGAACATACAGGCCACTCTGCTTGAGCTGACGGCGGTCTCGCTGGCACAGGCGATCGATCAACACGGTTTGAACCATCCCAGGCTATTCCTTTGTGGCGGAGGCAGCCACAATCGCGCATTGCAAAACCGCCTGCAACACCACCTGCCGGATACTGAAATCACGTCCACCGAAGCACTTGGACTGGCGCCTGATTGGGTAGAAGCCGCAGCCTTTGCCTGGTTCGCCATGCGCACACTGAACCGGCAAACATCCAGTTTGGCAGCCGTTACCGGAGCACAGGGAAACCGTATTCTGGGTGCCATTTATCCCGCCTGAACCGGCTGACTACAAATACAAAAACGCCGGCATAAAAAGCCGGCGTTTTTAAAGATGATCCACAGAAAGGCTCAGATCGAGAAAGACGAACCGCAACCACAGGTCGTAGTGGCATTAGGGTTGTTGATCACAAACTGTGAACCTTGCAACCCTTCCTTATAGTCCACCTCGGCGCCCGCCAGATACTGGAAGCTCATCGGATCCACGACCAGCATCACACCGTCACGTTCGACGGCGGTATCGTCATCCGCCATGTTTTCATCGAACGTAAAACCATAGGAGAAGCCCGCGCAACCGCCACCGGTGATGTAGACACGCAGTTTCAGGTTATCGTTCTGCTCTTCTTCCAGCAATGATTTGACCTTGTTGGCCGCCGCTTCAGTAAACAACAGCGCCGGCGCTTGTGCAGTATCGCTCATAGTTACACTAAACCCTCTTTGATACAGCGCATTCTGCCTAAACCGAGTAAATCGGTCAAGTATTGGCAGATCAGGGCATCAATGCAACCTGCTCCAGGCCAGCGGTTTCCGGCAGATCAAACATGATATTCATGACCTGCACTGCCTGGCCGGATGCACCCTTGACCAGATTGTCGATGGCAGACAGCACCACTACTGTATCTTCGCCCTGCGGCTGATGAACACTGATCCGGCACATGTTGGAGCCCTTAACGCTGCGGGTTTCCGGATGGGACCCCGCCGGCAGCACGTCAACGAACGGCTCATCACGGTAGAACTCTTCAAACAGCGTCTGAAGGTCCGGACCCACCGGGTCTTTCAGGATCGAGTACAGGGTCGCGTGGATACCACGAATCATTGGCATCAGGTGCGGCGCGAAGGTCAGTCCTACAGGGCGGCCAGCCATGCCGCTCAATCCCTGCTTGATTTCCGGCAGGTGACGGTGACCCGGCACACCGTATGCTTTCACACTCTCGCTGGATTCTGCCTGCAGCATCGCCACATTGGCACCGCGACCCGCTCCGGTAACGCCGGACTTGCAGTCGGCGATCAAACGACGGTGATCGATCAGTCCGTTTTCGAGCAGCGGACGGAAGCCCAGCTGAACAGCTGTCGGGTAGCAGCCGGCACAACCAATCAGCTGCCCTTCACGAATCGCATCACGGTTGACTTCAGGCAAGCCGTAGACCGCCTTCTGAACCAGGTCCGGACACGTGTGCTTCAGGTTGTACCACTTTTCCCAAAGCTCGATATCCTTGATACGGAAGTCCGCACCCAGGTCAATAATACGAACGCCACGGTCAACCAGCTCAGGCGCCATGCTCATGGCGACGCCATGAGGGGTCGCGAAGAACACCACGTCGCAGGCAGCCAGACGATCCACGTCAGGCACCGTAAATGCGAGGTCGTAGTGGCCACGCAGGTTGGGGAACATGTCTGCGACCTGGATCCCTTCCTCGGAGCGGGAAGTAATCACCTCCACCTTGGCCTGCGGATGGTTTGCCAGAAGACGCAACAACTCTACACCGGTGTAGCCGGTGCCGCCGACGATACCTACCTTAACCACATCAACCTCTCATCAGTGCGTAAAAACTGTTAGGGTATACTACTTAGCTGCTCAGCAGATGACTATGATCCCCTGAACAGGCCATCATGCCACATCGACCGCTATCACTGGAACATTTTCGCCAGCGCCTGGCGCATGCAGACGCCCTGCCTCAGCTGGTCATACTGGGCATACTGGCCGGTCTCGCGGCCGGCGGGCTCATCAGCCTCTTTCGCTCAGCCGACACCCTGTTGCAGGCCTGGCTACTGCCGGGGGGCGCCGAGCGGTTTGAAGAGCTCGATGATATCCATCGCCTGTTGCTGCCTCTGGGGGGCAGTCTGCTGCTGATCCTGTTGTTTGCCGTGGTTCCTGCTCATGCCCGAGCGGTTGGTATCGTCCACATGCTTGAACGCCTGACCAACTACGAAGGCCGACTCCCCATTTTCAACCTGTTTATTCAGGGACTGGCTGCACTGATCGCCTTGGCCAGCGGCCATTCAGTCGGCCGTGAAGGACCCGCCGTGCACCTTGGCGCCGGGGCTGGGAGCCTGCTGGGTCAACGACTGTATCTGCCCAACAACTCCATGCGCGTACTGGTGGGCTGCGGCGCTGCCGCCGGGATCGCTGCCACTTTCAATACCCCGCTGGCAGCCGTCATCTTCTCTATGGAGGTGGTGTTGCTGGAGTACACCCTGATCGGTTTCCTGCCGGTCATGGTCGCCGCACTGGTCGGGGATATTGTCTCTCGCGCACTGGTCGGAGAGGCCCTGGTATTTACTGCCCCCAACCTGTCCATCGAAGAGCTCACCCAGTTACCACTGATTGCGGTGCTGGGACTGGTATGCGGCCTGCTGGCAACCGGATTCCACCTGCTGCAGATGCAGGTCCTCAAGCTCAAGCACTGGCCATTTCCGGTTCGTTTCCTGCTGGCCGGATTACTGACCGGTATAGTGGCCCTGCAGTGGCCAGAGGTGATGGGAGGCGGTTATGACACCATCGAGTCCCTGTTCACGGAACCGGAACCCATATTATTTTTGGCCGGCCTGCTGCTGGCCAAATGCCTGCTGACCCCGATCGTGATCGGCCTCGGTATCCCGGCTGGCCTGATCGGCCCAACCCTGTTCATCGGTGTGGTGGCCGGTGCCCTGCTGGGCGCCATCGGCTCATTAATCACGGATACCCCTCATACTGGTCTCTATGCCATGCTGGGCATGGGAGCGATGATGGCTGCCCTGCTGAATGCCCCCCTGGCAGCACTGCTGGCCATGCTGGAGCTGACTCAGAACACCAGCATCATACTGCCGGGCATGCTGGCTATTCTGGTGGCCAATCTGACCACCCGATTCGGTTTTGGCCTGCCGTCGATCTTTCATGCGTCCCTGCAGCACCAGGGACTGGACCTTCGGCAGGCACCGCTGGCACAAATCCTGTCTCGTGCCGCGGTGGGCAGCCTGATGCAGCGTGATTTCAGCCCGACGCCTTCACAGCTCTCACTGTCCGAAGCGCGCCTGTTGCTCGAAGCTGCGCCGCATTGGCTGTTAGTAAACACCGACTCACGACCGGTTCTGATGCCGCCTGCAGACCTGCGTCAACATCTGGAAGGCTTGCCTGAAGATGCTGACGACAGCACCCCCATTGACCTGCTGAGCCTCCCGGCCCAACGATCGGATATTGAACCTTTACTCTATCGCGCCACTCTGAAGGAAGCGCTGGATCAGATGCAGCAAAAGCAGCTGAATTACCTGCTGGTTGTCAGCAATCGTGACGAACCTCTGGGCCTTATCAGCCGCCAGCAGATCGAAGAGTATTACAACCGGAAACAGACCCTGTCATGACCCGACTGCACGGCCTTTACGGCCTGACCGATGCCAAACTGATGCCCACCGATATTGCCATGCTCGAACAGGTAGAGGCCGCCCTTAAAGGCGGCATGCGCCTGCTCCAGTATCGCGACAAGTCCCATGACCATGAACAGCGCCTGCGCCAGGCCCGCGCGCTGCTGGATCTCTGTCGGCAATATGACTGCCCGCTATTGATCAATGATGATGTAGAACTGGCTCAGGCCAGCGGTGCCGACGGGGTCCATCTGGGACAGCAGGATGGCTGCGTCGCTGCCGCACGGGAATATCTGGGCAAACAGGCTCTTATCGGCCAAACCTGTCACGACCGTCTCGAACTGGCACATCACGCCATACGTCAGGGTGCCGATCATGTCGCTTTCGGCGCATTTTTCCCGTCCTTGACCAAACCCGGTGCCACACCCGCCCCGCTCGGCCTGCTGCAGGAGGCAAGGGCACAGCTGGATGTTCCCGTAGTAGCGATCGGCGGAATCAGCGTGGATAATGCGGCCACGGTCATTGAAGCCGGTGCCGATCTGGTGGCTGTGGTACATGCACTGTTTGCTGCCGATGACATAGAACGGCAGGCCAACCGCTTCGCCCAACAATTTCAGATTTCGTAACCAACCATTTTCAAGATTAAAGGAAGTGTCCCATGTCACGTTCAGAATCTCTGTTCCAGGCCGCTCAGGCCCACATCCCGGGCGGCGTCAATTCGCCGGTACGCGCGTTCAAGGGCGTGGGCGGCACACCGATTTTCTTCAAGCGTGGTGAAGGCCCCTTCCTGTTCGATGAGGACGATCAGCGTTACATCGACTACGTAGGCTCCTGGGGCCCCATGTTGCTGGGCCATGCATACCCGCCCGTGATCAATGCCGTACGCGAAGCACTGGACAACGGTCTGGGCTTCGGGGCTCCGACCGCTATCGAGACCGAAATGGCTGACCTGGTGTGCGAACTGGTACCGTCGATGGAACTGGTACGCATGGTCAGCTCAGGCACCGAAGCCACCATGAGCGCTATCCGACTGGCCCGCGGTTTCACCGGTCGTGACAAGATTGTCAAGTTCGAGGGCTGTTACCACGGCCACTCCGACTCCCTGCTGGTGAAAGCCGGTTCCGGCGCACTGACACTGGGTGAACCCAACTCTCCGGGCGTGCCTGCCGCACTGGCCGAGCACACCATTACCCTGACCTATAACGATATCGACAACGTGCGCCAGGCATTTGCCGAAATCGGTGATCAGATCGCCTGCATCATCGTCGAGCCCGTGGCCGGCAACATGAACTGCATCCTGCCGAAGGAAGGCTTTCTTGAAGGCCTGCGCGACGTCTGCGATCAGTACGGCAGCGTGCTGATCTTCGATGAAGTCATGACCGGTTTCCGCGTTGCGCTGGGCGGTGCCCAGGAGTACTTCAATATCAAGCCGGACCTGACCACACTGGGCAAGGTCATTGGCGGCGGCCTGCCAGTGGGCGCCTTCGGTGGCAAGCGCGAGATCATGGAGCACATCGCTCCTCTGGGACCCGTTTATCAGGCAGGCACACTGTCCGGCAACCCGCTGGCCATGGCTGCCGGCCTGGCAATGCTGACCGCATTGAAGGCGGAAGGTATTCATGAAGCGCTGAGCGCCAAGGCCGAGTACCTGACCCAGGGCCTGGAAGCCATGGCCGCCAGACATGGCATCCCGTTTACCACCAGTTGTGTCGGCGGCATGTTCGGTCTCTTCTTTACCGAGCAGGAGACGGTCAGCAGCTTTGCCGAAGCCACTGCCTGCAATACCGAACGGTTTGGCAAGTTTTTCCACGGCATGCTGGAAGAAGGCATCTACCTGGCACCCTCTGCCTTCGAGGCCGGCTTCGTCTCCAACGCCCATACCGAAGCAGAGCTGGATGCTACCCTGGCAGCTGCCGACCGTGTTTTTGCCAAGCTGGCGGGCTGATCACCGATGCTCGGTAACAGCCTGTTATTGATCGTGGCACTGGCCAGCGCTGTGCTGCTGTTCCGGCGCAGTGAAACCTTGGCCCAGGCGCCTCAGTCGCAGCTGCAAGTCAGCAGTTTGAGTCTGCTCTTTGTTGCGATGTCAGCAATGGGGCAGCTCCTGCTGACACCGGACTCGCAGGATGTCGCCACGCTGCAGCGCTTGCTGGATAATCTGGCGGTATATGCCGGCCTGCCACTGCTGGCAACGGCCACACTGGCTTTGGCCATGAACTGGTACTGGTCGAAGGCCGGCTGGGGACGCTGGCTGCTGGCGCTCTTTGCGCTGTTCGAGCTATGCCGCCGTATGGGGCTTGGAGAGGACTACACGCTCTGGCTCAGCCTGGCGCTGGCCGCTGCCCTGTTGGTATCGGCCTGGCGCCTGCAGCCGATACTTTCACGACTGGCCTGCGCAGTCGCGGCGCCGTTGTTGTTGATCAGTCTCAGCGCCTCGACACTGATGGTTGCTGAGCTGCCAGCAGTCGCGCGCCAGCTGGCTCAGGCGTCGGGACTACTGCTGCTCAGCTGGGCACTGCTGCAACAGACCTCCAGGCAAACAGCGGCTCAGTAGGCCGCTGCCTTCTGGCGGGCCTCAGCAGCGCCCGCCGCATTACCCGCTTCCTGGCGAATATCCGCAATCAGACTCCACAGCCGACGCAAGGGATTCTTCTGACCCGCAGCGACACTCACACCCTTAAGCGCTACCTGCTCGGCTTGAAGAAACTGCCCCTGACGGCGCTGTACATCAGCCAGCTGGATATACACTTCAGGATCTCGAGGCGCAATACGCAGCGCTCGTTCCAGACGGTTTTGGGCGGTACGCAGGTTGCCGCTGCTGCTGTCCTGGCGGGCGGTTTCAAGCAGCGCAATCACGGCGGGGCTCTGGGGCTGACTCACAACCTGCTCGACCGGTGCCTGGATCTGGACCGGCTTGTCCTCTTCCTCGCGCTGCGCCCGAATCACGGGCGCCCCACCAATAGGGGTGACTTTTACGCCCGGCACAGGGTCAACCGGTACAACGGTCCCCGGCTCAGAGGACTGAGGTGTACGGCTACGATCCTCTACAGGTGCCTTGTAGACATAAGGGTTGGGACCTGCACAGCCAGTGACCACCAGCGCAAGCCCCACCATCAGATAAACCTTTTTCATGGCGTCCTTCTAGAATTCAGTTAAACCAGTTGCGGAACCAGTCCAGTGAGCGTCTGACCGGATTGTCCAGACCGCAGTCGACCTTTTCTTCAGGCGCAGTACCCATCAGGAACGGCAGCAGGCGTGAACCTTCGCAGCGCTCATCCGAGCGCAGGCCGGTCGTTTCATCGATCCAGACATATTCGACGCCAGCCGGCCGTGTCGCGATGAAAGGCTCAGGTTCTTCGCGACGCATGAACTCGGTCCACACCCGCAATGCACCACCAGAGCCGGTAAACGGCAGCTGCGAGTTATCGTCCCGCCCCAGCCAGACAACCGCCAGCCGATCACCGGTGAAACCGGCAAACCAGCTGTCTCGCTGATCATTTGACGTACCGGTCTTGCCTGCCAGGTTGAGATTCTGCGGCAATACCGAATAGGCACTGCGCGCCGTACCCTCTCGCCCTGCTTCCTGCAGCGCATACTGTAACAGATGCACCACTTCAGGTTTGACCTGTTGTTTCAGGGTAAACGGATAACGTGACAGCTCTTCACCTTCGGCATCAGTCACCCGGCGGATGACCCTCAGCGGCATGCGGAAGCCATTGGCTGCGATTGTCTGATAGATACTGGCCAGTTCCAGCGGCGAAAGCGATTGCGCCCCCAGGAGCAGGGATGGATAGGCCTTGAGCTCACGTTCCGCCCCCAGACGCTCGAGCATGTCGATCACTCGCTCCAGCCCTACCTCCATCCCCAATCTGGCCGTGGACTGATTGTAGGACAACGCCAGTGAACGGTGCAGAGGCACCAGCCCATGGCTGCGATGATCAAAGTTCTGTGGTTGCCAAAGCGACCCATCCGGCAGCTTGACGCTGAACGGTTCATCTTCCAGCAGAGTATTGAGCGTATATCCCTTCTCGAGAGCGGCCAGATAGACCGCCGGTTTGACCAGCGAGCCGATGGGACGCAACGCATCCAGTGCACGGTTGAAGCCCTGATAGCGGGTCTCCCGACCACCAATCAACGCCAGCACTTCACCGGTCTGTGGATCGGTCACCACCATACTGGCTTCAAGTCCCTGTGCCTTCTGCCCGTAACGCTTCTCCAGTCCCTGAATACTGGTCTCGAGTGCAGCTTCTGCGCGGGTCTGCACCAATGGATCCAGCGCAGTGAATACACGCAGCCCTTCCGTACTCAGATCCTCATCCCGGTACTCTTCCCGCAACTTGCGCTTGACCAGATCCAGATAGGCCGGAAAGGCTCCCTTGTGCAGACTGCGCTGCTTGACCACCCCTAAAGTACGCTGGCGTGCATCATCATACTCTGCCTGGCTGATCTGTCCCTGATCACGCAGCATCTTCAACACCAGATTACGCCGTTCCAGTGCTCGCTCAGGGTGACGGCGCGGATCATACCAGGACGGCCCTTTGACCATCCCGGCCAGCAGCGCCACCTGATCCAGCTCCAGTTCCTGCACCGGACGAGCAAAATAATACTGACTGGCCAACCCAAAGCCGTGAATTGCACGATTTCCTGACTGTCCGAGGTAGACTTCGTTGAGGTAGGCCTCAAGGATTTCGTCCTTGTCGTAGTGCAGCTCCAGCAGCATCGCCATCGGCAACTCAAGCAGTTTACGACTGAGCGTCCGGTCGGATGTCAGATAGAAGTTCTTGATCAGCTGCTGGGTCAGCGTACTGCCCCCCTGCACGAAGCGACCGGCACGCATGTTGACCCACATGGCACGCGCAATACCCTTGAAAGACACCCCCCAATGCTCATAGAAACGGCGATCTTCCACCGCCACCAACGCCTGAGCCAAATGGGGCGGCGCTTCCTCGAGCTTGATCAGGTCACGGTCCTCATTGGACTTGGGATAGATGCCACCAATCAGCATCGGTTCAAGTCGCACCAGCGGCAATCGGCGCCCCTCGGCATCGCGGATATCGCTCAACGTGCTGCCTGAAAAAGTCAGCAACATGTTACGCGCCGGTTCCTCACCATCGGGAAAATTAAACCCGCGGGTATGGATACGGGCACGACTGCTGGCCCACTCCACGGCACCGGGTTGGTCAGCACTGCGCACGAATCGGTAGTTCAGCCCCTTCAGTTCCTGCCTGAGTTCATCCCGACTCAGGTTTTGTCCGGGGTAGAGCTCCAGCGGCCTGGCATAAACCTTGGCCGGCACAGCCCAGCGCTTGCCCTCGAACTTGCTGCGTACCTGAGCATCAAGATAGATCAGACCAACGGCCAGGATCACTGTCAGCACCAGCCCCAGCTTAAACAGCCAGCGGAGCATTCGAGCCATCAGGGAAGGTTGTTTGGATCGGCGCGTCCGGCGCCCTTTAGCGGGGGGAGTTCTCTTTTTACTCATCGGGTCAGTATAATCTCATGCCATCGCTGACAACAGCTGGAGCCTCATGTTACCCAAACTGATCGAATCATTGCGCGACCCAGCCTGCTATCCACATGCAGTTGCACAGGTCGAGGTGATCGAAACCCATATATCCTGGTTGCTGCTCACCGGGGAGTACGCCTACAAGATCAAAAAGCCGGTCAACTTCGGCTTTCTGGACTTTACGACGCTGGAACAGCGCCGTCACTGCTGTGAGGAAGAAGTGCGCCTGAATCAGCGACTGGCACCGGACATTTATATCGGCCTGGTTCCGATCGGCGGCAGCAGCGAAACCCCCGAGCTGGAAGCAGACGAGGGCATCATCGAGTATGCGGTCAAAATGTACCAGTTCGATCCTGAACTGCGCCTTGACCGCCTGCTGCAGCGCCACCTGTTCGAAACCCACTGGATTGATCTGCTGGCCGAGCAGATTGCTGCTTTTCACCAGCGCATTCCCATCGTCGCCCAAGACAGCCCCTGGGGTGAACCCGACACCCTCTGGGAAGTCGTTGCCGACAACTACCGTTTCATCCCGCCAGATCACCTGGAAACAGATGACTGGGCGTTGCTGCAGCAGCTGTCCACACGCACGGCAGAAAACTTCCGGGCACTGGAAGGGCTCATGCGCCAGCGCAAGCGCGAGGGGCATGTCCGTGAGTGTCACGGCGACCTGCACCTGGCCAATATCAACCTGTTCCACGACGAACTGCGGCTCTTTGACTGCATCGAATTCAACCTGGAGTTCCGCTGGATCGATACCATCTCCGATCTGGCGTTCCTGCTGATGGACCTGGAAGCCAATCAGCAGTTCCGCTGGGCCAACCGCTGCCTTAACCTGTATCTGGAGCTGACCGGCGACTATTCTGCCCTGCCGTTACTGAACTTTTACAAGGCCTATCGCTCCATGGTCCGGGCCAAAGTCGCAATGCTGGGCACCCAGCCTGATGTGCCCACCTGTCGTCACTATCTGAAACTGACGGAACACTACTGCCGTGAGCGCTCTCCTGCCGTATTCCTGATGCACGGCGTCAGCGGCAGCGGCAAGAGTTACCTCAGCGAACGTCTTGCAGAAGCCGTTGGTGTCATCCGTATCCGCTCCGACGTGGAGCGCAAGCGGCTGTACCGCGAGCTCAGTCTGCAGGGAATGTCGCTGGAAATGTATGGCGCTGAGATGAACAGCCGTACCTTCCAGCACCTGCTGGAAACCACCACGCTGATGCTCAAGGCTGGCTACTCGGTCGTCGTTGACGCAACGTTCATCCACCAGCGCACCCGTAATGCCTATGTCGAGCTGGCCAACACGCTTGACCTGCCCGTGAGGATTATCAGCTGCCACTGTGAACAGAACCTGATTGAGGCCCGGCTCAAGCGGCGCCAGGAAGAGGGACGAGACCCCTCCGATGCGGATGTTGAGGTCATGCGCGAACAGTTAAGCGTCATGCAACCTCTGAGCAGTGAAGAACAGCTGATCACGCTGCCAGTGGATACCCGCGATGACGAAGCGATCGAGCAGCTGATGGCACAACTGCGCGCTCAACGCCTGATTGGGGACTGATATGAACGAGATCCATCTATGCCAAATCGATGAACTCGACCCGGTGGAAGGCCGCGGTTTTGAGCTCGATGACGGCACAGCCCTGCTCCTGCTGCGTCGCGGGGAGCGGGTGCTGGCCTGGAAAAACAGCTGCCCGCACCGGGGTATACGCCTGGAATGGCAGCCGAATCAGTTCCTCGACTACGAAAAGCAGTTTATCCAGTGCGCCACTCACGGCGCCCTGTTCGGCATCGAAGATGGTGTCTGTGTGGCCGGCCCCTGCCCGGGCGAGCAGCTGGATGCACTGTCCTGCACGGTCAGGGACGGCCAGGTCTACCTCAGCCGCGACTGATACGCTGTTTCAAACGCGCCAGCGCCAGTTCGATGCGGTCCAGCCCCGTCGTGTATGAGAAGCGGATATAGCGCTCCGGATGGTTACAACCGAAGTCGGCCCCCGGAGTGACCGCCACATGATCCTCTTCCAGCAATGACCAGCAATAGGCGTAGCTGTCGTCGGTCAGATGAGATGCATCGGCATAGACGTAGAACGCGCCCTCAGGCATGAGAGGAATACCGAAACCCAGCTCGCGCAGCCCACTCACCAGTCGATCCCGACGCTCCGCAAAGGCAGCCCGACGCTGTTCGAATATCTGCAGCGTCTGAGGTTCAAACGCCGCCAGTGCCGCGTACTGTGACAGCGTTGCCGGTGAGATGAACAGGTTCTGGGCCATCTTTTCCATCTCGGCCACCGCCGCCTCTTCAGCCACAAGCCATCCCAGGCGCCAGCCGGTCATGCCGAAGTACTTGGAAAAACTGTTCAGCACCACGGCATTGGGTGCCACACTGAGTACGGTCTCAGCATCGAAGCCATAGGTCAGGCCGTGATAGATCTCATCCACAATCAGTGCACCGCCGAGGCGGTCGACCGTTGCAGCGATATCAGCCAACTGCCCGACCGGTACGACAGAACCGGTTGGGTTGGAAGGGGATGCCAGCAGGACACCCGCGGTATCGGCTTGCCAATGCTGTTCAATCAACTCCGGCGTGAGCTGATAATTGGTTTCAGGCCCCACCGGAACCAACTGGCCTCGCGCTTCCAGCAGGCGCAAAAACTGTCGATTGCAGGGGTAACCCGGATCAGCCAGCAGGAAACGGCTGCCCGGAGCCGCCAGCAGGGCGAAGGCCAACAGCAGCGCACCTGAAGCACCCGCCGTTACCAACACCTGCTGTGGCGTGATGCTGACGCCATAACGCTGCTGATAAAACGCGGCAATCGCCTCACGCAGCTGGGGAATCCCCCCGGCCGGGGTGTAGCGGGTTTGGCCCGCAGCAAGAGCCTTCTGGGCTGCAGCAAGGATCGGTTCAGCCGTCGGGAAATCAGGCTCGCCCGCTTCCATATGCACTACATCATGCCCGGCAGCGTCAAGCTCAGCGGCTCGCTTGAGCAGATCCATTACCTTGAACGAATCGATCTCGCGCGCCCGTTCAGTCCAGCCTCTATTCATCGATTTGTCTCTCTATTCAACACCCGCCGCAGTATATCGACATTCGTCGTAGCTGTATCCCGCAAAACTTCTGCCTGATATCAATGGGATGGCAAAAACCACAAAGGGGTCTAGCCTAAAGAGTGGGCTTCTGGTACTTTCACCGGCTTTTAAAGCACATAGTGTTCCCATATCAGGGGCGCTGGGCCGGAGCAATTGCGCTCTGAAAGAGTCTGACCCCCCAATGACGTGAGGCTGCGCCAATGCCGAATACCAACAACACACAGTTCATGCATTTCGAACCCTATCCGCTGGATAATGGCGAGGAGTACATGAATGATGCGCAGAAAGACCATTTCCGTAAAATCCTGCTTGCCTGGAAACGTGAGCTGATGGAAGAGGTTGACAGCACCATCACCCACTTGAAAGAGGAAGCCTCCAACTTCGCTGACCCGAGTGACCGTGCCAGCCAGGAAGAGGAATTCAGTCTGGAGCTGCGCACCCGCGACCGTGAACGCAAACTGATTCGCAAGATCGATGAAGCACTCGACAGCATCGATGACGACGATTACGGCTACTGCGAGGCCTGCGGCGTCGAGATCGGAATACGCCGTCTGGAAGCACGACCGACTGCTACCCTCTGCATCGACTGCAAGACCCTTGCCGAGATCAAGGAAAAGCAGATCGGCCGCTGAGATCTGAACTGAGGTGCCTCTACTGGCACCTCAGACAGCTGGTTGAGCGCTAATCGTGCCCTGTATCGGACGTTTCGCCCCCTCCCCTACCGGCCCTCTGCATTTCGGCTCACTGCTGGCCGCTCTGGCCAGTTATCTGGATATTCGAGCCAGAAACGGCCGTTGGCTGCTGCGTATTGAAGATCTCGATCCTCCACGTGAACAGCCCGGTGCTGCCGACTCGATCCTGCGTACGCTGGATGCCTTTGGTCTGCATTGGGACGGGGAAGTGGTATACCAAAGCCAGCGCAAGCAGCTCTATGAAGAGGCCCTGCAACAGCTGATCGTACTCGATACAGCCTATCCCTGCCGCTGCAGCCGCAAACAGCTGCGAGCCCGGGGAGTTCTGGGATATGACGGCCACTGCCTGCGACACCCCCCCGATGAACACTCGGATATTGCATACCGCGTGCGCCACACCCGAGCCGACCAGCAATTCGATGACCGAATTCAGGGCGTGCGCCGTTACCACTGGTCAGGGCATGAAGGAGATTTCGTGGTCTTTCGCCGGGATGGACTGTTTGCCTACCAGCTGGCCGTGGTCGTGGACGATGCCGAGCAGGGAGTCAACGAGGTCCTGCGGGGCAGCGACCTGATCGATGAAACCCCGCATCAGATGGAGCTACAGGACCAACTGGGATACCCGCGTCCACGCTATGCCCATATTCCGGTCATTACCAATGCCCAGGGACAAAAGCTGAGCAAGCAAAACCTCGCGCCCGCTATCGATCCCCGTGAGCGCCAGACTCTGCTGCTGCTCGCGCTGCAGTTACTGGGACAGGACCCTGCTGCCGAACTGATCGATGCCAGTCTGGACGAACTCCTGCACTGGGGCATTCAATCCTGGCGTCCGGATGCCATTCCGGCCAGACTGCATCTGACGCCTGATACATTCCCTTCAGGCCACCTTGCTTCGACACAGGCCTTGCTGCAATGATTCGCCATCGCCTCTTGTTGCTGACATTAGCCGCATTGGTACTGATTCCTGAACTGATCGACTGGTGGCTGTTCAGCGACCATCACTGGTCAGCACCTTTCCTGGTCTGGGCCCTGCTGATTCTGATCACGGCGGCCATCGAATGGCGTCAACGACATCATGAACTTTGATCTCTCCACTTTGTTGCTGTTGGGCTGTGGCTACCTGCTGCTGCTCTTTGGTGCAGCCTGGTTGACCGAACGTAAACGCCTGCCCGATCGCCTGATTCACCACCCTCTGGTACATGTCCTGGCTCTCGGCGTATTTGCCAGCGCCTGGACTTTTTACGGTATCTTTGGCGTCGCCCATCAATCGGGATATCTCTACCTGGTCTCTTATCTGGGCGCATCGGCAGCGTTTCTGTTGGCCCCACTGATTCTGATCCCCATTCTGCGTATCACCCGACGACACCAGCTCAGCTCATTAGCGGACCTGTTTGCGTTCCGTTTCCGCAGCGGCCGGGTCGGCACCCTGACCACCCTGCTGATGCTGTTCACCAGCCTGCCACTGATCTCGATCCAGATTCAGGCATTGGCCGACTCACTGCCGATGCTCAACCCACAGATTTCCTCCAATCAGGCCGCGATCGGTTTCTGTGCCGTCATTGCACTGTTCACCATCCTGTTTGGTGCTCGTCACGCCTCCCTGCGTAACAGTCATAACGGTCTGATTTTTGCCATTGCCACCGAATCTCTGGTCAAGTTGCTCGCACTGCTGATCATCGCGGGTTATGCCCTTTTTGCGGTATTGGATGGCCCCAGTGGGTTGATCGACTGGCTGTCAGAGCACCCTGAACAGCTGCAGCAGTTGCGCCAGCCCCCGGTCGATCACTGGCAGGTGCTGCTGCTGGCCTTTTTTGCCTGCGCCTTCGTCATGCCGCACATGTTTCATGTCGCCTTCACCGAGAACCTGCCAACCGAAAGCCTGTATCGAGCCAGCTGGGGCCTCCCGCTATTCCTGCTGTTGCTGGCCCTGGCGGTGCCACCCATTTTGTGGGCGGCCATCAAGAGCAATGCGATCGACAACCCCGAGTATCTGGTGATACAGCTGGGCCAGACCCTGCAACTCCCCTGGCTGAGTCTGCTGGCATTCATTGGTGGCCTGTCCGCCGCCAGCGGCATCATCATAGTTGCCACCGTCGCGCTCGCTTCGATGCTGCAGAACCATGTGGTGTTGCCGCTCGTCAAGGTGCCGGATAATGTGCGATTTTATGCCTGGCTGCTGTGGGTACGCCGTCTGATCATCCTGGCCGTCATGCTCGGCAGTTATCTTTTTTTCCACTTCATCGGCCACCGGTTTGCGCTCAACCAGCTGGGACTGCTGGCGTTTATCGCTTTCCTGCAATTTCTGCCCGGCGTACTCGTGACACTGTATTGGCCGGCAGCCAGTCGCAATGGCTTTCTGGCCGGCGTCGGAGCTGGCTTCACCGTCTGGGCACTGGGCCTGCTACTGCCCATGATGGGAGCGCTTGAAACCGGAATGGATCCGGCAAGACCTGCCGAGCACGGGTATCAGATCGCACTGGTTTCACTGCTGGCCAATAGCCTGGTACTGGTTACCGTTTCCTTGCTGTTCCCGGGACGAAGGGAGGAACGCCAAGCCGCAGAAGCATGCCTGCTCAATGCCCTCCCCCGCCCCTCGGACCAGGGAATCCAGGTACAAAGTGATGCCGACTTCGTCAATCGACTGATGCCACGACTGGGCGAGAATACCGCTGTGCGTGAAGTTCGACGGGCGCTGCACGAACTTCAGTTACCCGTCGGTCGACTGTCCCCGCTGGACAGTTTGCGGCTGCGTGCACAACTGGAACAAAATCTGTCCGGCCTGCTTGGCCCGGTTGAAGCGGCAGCGCTGCTGCAACCGCTGGACACGCCTGCCAGCAGCGGCGGCTTTAAGGCACGCAATGTCCACCTGCTGGAACAGCAACTGGAAGCCTATGACCAGCGTCTGTCGGGCCTGGCGGCCGAGTTGGACCAGTTGCGCCGTTACCACCGCGCCACTCTGCAAAGGTTGCCGATTGGAGTCTGCACACTGGATGCGGAGCAGCGCATTCTGTTCTGGAACGCGGAACTCGAGGCCTATACCGGACTGACCTCGGACAGCACGCTGGGAGTTCTGCTTGATCAACTGCCAAAACCCTGGTCGGAATTGCTGGAGCGCTTTGCGGCCACTGATGCCTTACATCAAAGTGCCGAGTGTATCGAACTGGAAGGCGCTCAGCGATGGTTCAGCCTGCACAAGGCACGACTGGATGATACCCCGGCTCAGGGCGTGGTACTTTTGATTGAAGAAGAAACGCAGCACCAATTGATGGCGCGCAAACTGGCGCACAGTGAGCGTCTCGCTTCGATTGGCCGTTTTGCAGCCGGAGTTGCTCACGAAATCGGCAACCCGGTCACCGGTATTGCATGCCTTGCCCAAAACCTGAAGCTGGAAACCGAGCAGCCTGAAGTGCTGGAAACGGGAGATCAGATCGTCGACCAGACACGACGCATCAACCGCATTGTGCAGTCGCTGATCCGCTTTGCGCACACCGGCCGCCAGGAAGGCCCGGGTCACCTGGAGCCGTTGAACCTGTTCAGTTGCATTGAGGAAGCGATCCATCTGGTGACGCTGGACCGCCATGGGCGCCAGCAGCACTTCGTTAATAATGTCGATCAAAAACTGCTGATTCAGGGCGACCTGCAGCTGTTGCTGCAAGTGTTCGTCAACCTGCTCAACAACGCCAGTGACGCCTCTCCCGCCGAGAGCGATATCCTCATCGATTCTGAGGTCAATGAACACAGCAGTCGCATCCTGATCACTGATGAGGGCTGCGGCATCCCGGAAGAACACCTGGAGCAGCTGTTCGAACCCTTCTTTACCACCAAGGAGCCGGGTAAGGGAACGGGGCTGGGTCTGCCTTTAGTCTACAACATCATCACCCAGCACTATGGTAGTATCGAGATTGTGAGTCCGGCCAACAAGAAACAGAACAAAGGCACTCGGGTCATTATCACTTTACCCCGGCTGCAAGGTTCTGCCAGTGCAGAACAGCCGGAGGCAGATGGAGAAGGTTTGTCCGGATGAGTCGAATTCTGATTGTTGAGGATGAGAATATCATCCGCTCGGCATTGAAACGCCTGCTGGAAAAAAACGGTTACGAGATCAGCGATGCTGACTCAGTGGCCGATGCTACCGCAAACTACAGCCTGAACAGCTTTGATCTGATCATCTCTGACCTGCGACTGCCCGGAGCACCGGGAACCGACCTGATTGAGCTGGCCGGCCAGGTTCCGGTGTTGATCATGACCAGTTACGCCAGCCTTCGTTCTGCCGTAGACGCTATGAAACTCGGTGCCGTCGACTACATTGCCAAGCCGTTCGATCATGATGAAATGCTCAGTACTGTCGCTGGCATTCTGGCACAGCACTCTGCTCCCGTCGCTAAAACCGAAATGGCACAAGACGACAGCAACGGTCAGACCCTGATCATCGGTTCTTGTCAGGCCATGCAGGAGCTGTATCGCCGCATTGCCAAGGTTGCCCGTACCGATGCCACCGTACTGATTCTGGGTGAGTCCGGCACAGGCAAGGAACTGGCCGCTCGATCCATCCACGAGCAGAGTCCTCGTGCCGGCAAACCCATGATCTGTGTCAACTGCGCAGCCATTCCGGAAACACTGATCGAATCCGAACTTTTCGGTCACGAGAAAGGCGCCTTCACCGGAGCAACCAGCAGTCGTAGCGGCCTGATTGAAGCAGCCGATGGCGGCACACTGTTTCTTGACGAGATCGGCGAACTGCCGCTGGAGGCCCAGGCCCGCCTGTTACGCTTCCTGCAAGAGGGTGAAATTCGCCGCGTGGGCGCGGTCCAGCCGCTGACGGTCGATGTCCGCCTGATTGCCGCGACTCACCGCGACCTCAAGAGTCGTGCCCGCTCTGGTCAGTTCCGAGAAGACCTTTATTATCGTCTGTATGTCATGGAACTGCGTATGCCGCCACTGCGCGAACGCGAGAATGACATCCTCGAACTGGCTGAAGCCTTTCTGGAAAAGCAGAGTCACAAACTCGGCTGTGAGCAGCTCAGCTTCACACCGGAAGCCAGCCAGCTTCTGCGCAGTTACCGCTGGCCCGGTAACGTACGTGAACTTGAAAATGCCATCGAACGAGCCGTCATTCTCGCCGATGGCCACCAGATCACGCCTGATTTACTGGGGCTTGAAGTCGAGTCACAGAGCCTTAGCGAATTGGAAAGCCAATACCGACAGTCTCAACAGCCCGTCCAGAGTGAAAGCGAACGTCCGCGCACTGACTTGTCTCTGGATGATTACTTCCAGCGCTTTGTATTGGAAAACCAGGACCAGATGAGCGAAACCGAACTCGCCAAGACACTGGGGATCAGCCGCAAAAGCCTTTGGGAACGGCGCCAAAAGCTGGGCATCCCCCGCAAGCCCAAAGGGTAACATCCGGTAACACCCCAGAGTGTTACCCAAATACCCAGACACATCCTCAGGATGTATATTTGGGTAACACTCCGTTGTTATTTTTATACCAAAGCATCAAGACCAACGATCAATAACAATTAAAAACAAAGAGTTATGATTACTGGCATGAATGATGCTTTATTTAAGACAGAACAACAACAACGCACACACTGAAGCCTGACCAGCAATAAAAATAAAAACAGGTTATGCGGATGAGTGACTCGCCTCGAACAAAAATAACAATGAGGCTTAATCGGTCGTTAAAGTGACACTGCAGCGCTCCCCAATCAGTGCTCTTAGGAACAAAAACAACAAGCTAAGTTTTACGTTGTCACTTTACGACCGATACCCCCCCTAACACAGCCCCCCTACACATCTGTACCTCTGTACCTCTGTACACCAGCACGCTTTACTCCACACCTCTGATCGCGCCAGCCACCCTTGGGCCAAGGATAACAATATAGTCCTAGCGTTTGTTCAACACCTAACGCTGGAGTGATCCCGCATCCTTACAGATAGGCTGAACTCACCTGCCCCGCCTGAAGACAGCGCTCCCTAAAGCCAATACTGACGAACCTATACCCATACACAGAACATGGTTACCGAACTACCCACCTCGGAAACAGTTTGCGTATATTCTGGTAACACTCTGTTCCCGCAATAGACCCAAAGAACTAGTCCGAAAGAACACAATCATTATAAAACAATAACTTAAAAAAGTTGGCACGAGTAATGCTTTTATCTAATCAGAACAACAACAACGACTCTCAGACGCCTGACCAGCAATAAAAATAAAAACGGTCCTGTAGATGAGAGACCCGCCTCGAATAAAAATAACAATGAGGCTTAGTCGGTCGTCGAAGTGACACAGAAGCGCTCCCCAATCAGTGCTCTTAGGAACAAAAACAACAAGCTAAGTTTTACGTTGTCACTTTGCGACCGACACCCCACTCCCTCCTCGCTCGCTACCCAACATCTTCCGATCACTGCTGTCTCCGTTTCCATTACACCCAACCTTATGCCCTAAGGGTAACCAGGTGTTATGATGCGCCATCCGTGAGACGTTACAGACAGGGACACAGCTCAACCCATGCCGACCACTCTATTAATCGTTATTGCAGTGCTCGCTGCCGCTTTGGCCGCCTGGATCCTGATCCGCAAGCGCTCCAGCAATACTGACACTGACCTCACCACCGCTTCCGTCGCTCCTGCAACTGAAGATGGCTACCGCCGTATTCCGGAAGAGGCTCACCAGATTCCTCGTCGCTATCTCGACGACAACGCAATGAAAGTGGTCTACCGACTCGAAGATGCAGGCCATGAAGGTTACCTGGTAGGCGGCTGTATCCGAGACCTGCTTCGTGGCCTGAAACCCAAGGATTTTGATATCGCGACATCAGCGCATCCGGAAGAAGCCGTTGAACTGTTTCGCCGCGGGCGCCTGATTGGCCGACGTTTCAAGCTGCTGCATGTACGTTTTGGCCGTGAGGTTATTGAGGTTGCTACCTTCCGTGCATCACATGATCAGGATGAAGTCAGCCGCGACCAGGCTCGTACGGCAGAGACAGGTATGATCCTGCGTGACAACGTCTATGGCACCATTGAAGAAGACGCCTTGCGCCGCGACTTTACCGTCAATGCTCTTTACTACGACATCAAGGACCACAGTATTCTTGATTTCGCGGGTGGATACGAAGACCTGCAGAACAATTGCCTGCGCATGATCGGTGATGCCAACGAGCGGTACCGTGAAGACCCCGTACGCATGCTGCGAGCAGCACGTTTTGCGGCAAAACTTGGGTTCGAGATCGAACCGGAAACCGCTAATCCGATCCGCGAACTGGCCCCATTGATGCGCAACGTCTCTCCGGCACGCCTTTTCGACGAAGTCCTCAAATTATTGCAATCGGGACATGGTGAAGCCTCCTATCGTCAGCTGCAACGCTTTGGCCTGTTTCAGTATCTGTTTCCACTGACAGACCAGGCACTGGAAAGTGACGATTATCCGGTCGAAACACTGCTAATCAATGCACTGTGCAATACCGACCGTCGTCTTGCTCAGGGCAAAAGTGTTACCCCGGCGTTCCTGTTTGCGGCCCTGCTCTGGTATCCGCTGCAGCAACGCATGCGCGAACTGGAAGCCACGTCTGATCTGCCGCCCGTTCCTCTACTTCATGAAGCCGCTAACCAGGTACTGGCCGAGCAGGTTAAATGCACCGCTATTCCACGCCGCTTCTCGACTCCTGTTCGTGAAATCTGGGAACTGCAGCTACGCTTGCCTCGCCGTCAGGGACGACGTGCTGATCAGTTGATGGAACATCCTCGTTTCCGTGCCGCCTATGACCTCCTGCTGTTACGTGAGAACAGTGGTGAAGATCTGGGCGGTTTGAGCCAGTGGTGGACAGAGTATCAGGCCGCCAACCCGGGCAGTCGTCGCGAGATGATGCCGGAAGAGCATGGTGAGAAACCCAAGCGTAAGCGCCGTCGCCGCCCGCGCAAGCGTCCGCAGCACGACGAACATAGCCAGGGAGAGTGAGAGTGAAACGCGCCTATATTGGCTTGGGAAGCAACCTCGATGATCCACGACAACAGGTTATCGACGCTCTCACTGAGCTGGGTGATATTCCCCAAAGCCGCGTGGCCGCGCGCTCATCCCTGTACCGCTCGGATCCGGTTGGCCCTCCCGGGCAACCGGACTACATCAACGCCGTGGCGGCTCTGGAGACGGAGCTTGAACCCGAGCAACTGTTGGATGCCCTTCAGGCGATCGAACAGACGCACCAGCGCGTACGCAAGATTCACTGGGGCCCAAGGACATTGGACCTGGATATTCTGTTGTTTGATGACCGTACCATCTCGACAGAACGGCTGACCGTTCCCCATGCCTGGATGCTGGAACGCAACTTCGTGCTTTGGCCTCTGGCTGAAATCGATCCGGAACTGCTCTTGCCGGACGGCTCAGCCTTGTCCGAGCATCTAGTCCATTGCCCACTGGGCACGTTGGAGCGTATATCGTTATAATCCGCTCAAGGCCGAACTGATCGGCGTCTCATTGATAACAAAGAGAATGCTATGAGTAACATCACGCTGCATACCCTAAGCGCCCGTAAACAGGCGGGCGAGAAGTTTGCCGTACTGACCGCCTATGATGCCACCTTTGCACATCTGGTCAGCAGTGCCGATATCGAGATGATCCTCGTCGGTGACTCACTCGGCATGGTATTGCAGGGACAGGACAGCACCCTGCCCGTTACCGTTGAAGAAATGGCCTACCACACCGCCAGTGTTGCCCGCGGCAATCAGGGCGCCATGATCATGGCCGACCTTCCATTCATGAGCTACGCCACCCCCGAACAGGCGATGGAAAGCGCCGCTGTCCTGATGCAGGCCGGAGCACACATCGTCAAACTGGAAGGCGGCGATTGGCTCTGTGAGACCGTCAGTCTGCTGGCCGAACGCGGCGTCCCCGTATGCGCCCATTTGGGGCTGACACCCCAGGCAGTCAACAAGCTGGGCGGCTACCGTGTCCAGGGGCGTGACAAGCATTCAGCCCTGAAGATGCTGGAAGACGCCAAACGTCTGGAACAGGCTGGTGCAAGCATGCTGCTGCTGGAATGTGTGCCTTCACTGCTGGCCGACGAGATCACCCGAAATGTCGAGATCCCGGTCATTGGTATCGGCGCAGGCCCTCATACCGACGCGCAGGTATTGGTGATGCACGACATGTTGGGTATTACTCCCGGCCGCACACCCAAATTCGTCAAGAACTTCATGCCCGAAGCCGATAGCATTCAGGATGCCTTCCGTCTCTACGGTGAACAGGTACGTAGCGGTCAATTCCCGGCCGATGAACATGGATTCGACTAACAATGCAAACGCTTCACACCATCGCTGAACTGCGAGCAGCGGTGCGCCAGCACCGTCAGGCCGGTAAACGTATTGCGCTGGTTCCAACCATGGGCAACCTGCACCAGGGGCATCTGCGTCTGGTCGAAACAGCTCTGCAGCAGGCAGATGTAGTTATTACCAGTATCTTCGTCAACCCGTTGCAGTTCGGTGCCAACGAGGATCTGGACAGCTACCCGCGGACACTGGCGGAAGACCAGCAGCATTTGGCAGCCGCAGGCTGCCACCTGGTATTCGCCCCTTCGGTTGCAGAAGTCTATCCGGAAGGCCAGGAGCAGCAAACACTTGTAGAAGTTCCCGGTCTCTCCGATCTTCACTGCGGCGCCAGCCGCCCGGGCCATTTCAGGGGTGTCACCACGGTAGTGTGCAAGCTGTTCAACATGGTGCAACCGGATATCGCCGTATTCGGCCTCAAGGATTACCAGCAGGTTGCCGTGATCCGCAAGATGGTTCGTGACCTTTGCATTCCCGTTGACATCATCGGTGTTCCGACAGAGCGGGCCGATAACGGCCTCGCACTCAGTTCACGAAACGGCTACCTGACACCAGAAGAGTTGGCGCTTGCGCCGCTACTGCAGCGTACCCTGCAGCAAACGGCCACGGCCATTCGTAACGGAGCTCAGGATTTTTCGGCTCTGGAGGACTCTGCACAGAGCTCTCTGGAAGCGGCCGGTTTCCGCCGTGACTACTTCCGTATCCTGAATCGCGATACTTTAAAGCCGGCACTTCCTGAGGATGATAAGGTCATTCTGGCCGCTGCGTTTCTCGGACGCGCCCGTCTGATCGACAACATCGAAATCTGAATCTCTTCGCACCGCACAATAATGCCAGTGTAAGCCTTTTATATAGGGCTTACATTTTTTGTGCGGTGCATCAAGCTTATCTCTTCGTCTACTTGACACCTCCTTCCCACATCACGCAGACTCGAAAGACCTCGTGGTTACACGCCCATGCGTGACCAGACCTGTGCGCACCAGGATGCAATATCCCGGTCACCGAGCGTCATTAGCATGGTCACAGGATCAATAATGATATGAATGAAAGAGGCACACTTACTATGCGCGATGTTGTGATCGTTGCCGCCGGTCGTACGGCGGTTGGTGCATTCAATGGTTCACTTTCCTCCCTCACTGCTGCTTCACTGGGTACTGCTGTACTGAAAGGGCTCATCGAACAGACCGGTATCAACCCGGCGGAAGTGGACGAAGTGATCCTGGGCCAGGTACTGACTGCAGGCTGCGGCCAGAACCCGGCCCGTCAGGCGATGATCAATGCCGGCATCCCGCAGGAAGTGCCCGCCCTGACCATCAACAAGGTATGTGGCTCAGGTCTCAAGGCCCTGCAGCTGGCAACTCAGGCGATCCGTTGTGGTGATGCTGACGTGATCATAGCCGGTGGACAGGAGAGCATGTCCCAATCCCCCCATATTCTGCCCAACTCACGTAACGGTGCACGCATGGGCGACTGGAAGATGGTCGACACCATGATCAACGATGGTCTCTGGGATGCCTTCAACAACTATCACATGGGCATCACCACCGAGAACATTGTCGAGAAGTACGGCTTCAGCCGCGAGGAGCAGGATGCCTTCGCCGCGGCCTCCCAAAACAAGGCCGAAGCCGCCGTAACGTCCGGCCGTTTCAAGGATGAGATCATTCCGGTCAGCATCCCGCAGCGTAAGGGCGACCCGGTTGTTTTCGATACCGATGAACAGCCTCGCTTTGGCTGCACCGCCGAAGCGCTGGGCAAGCTGCGTCCCGCCTTCAAGAAAGATGGTACTGTTACCGCCGGTAACAGCTCCACAATCAACGATGGTGCCGCCGCCGTGATCCTCTGCTCGGCCGAAAAGGCAGAAGCTCTGGGCCTCAAACCACTGGCTCGCATCAAGGCTTATGCCTCTGCCGGCGTTGACCCGGCCATCATGGGTACCGGTCCGATCTGCGCCACCACCAAAACACTGGAAAAAGCCGGCTGGGGCATTGATGATCTGGAGCTGGTAGAAGCCAACGAAGCCTTCGCGGCTCAGGCCATGTCGGTCAACAAGGACCTTGGCTGGAACACCGACATTGTCAACGTCAACGGCGGTGCCATCGCGCTTGGCCATCCCATCGGCGCTTCAGGCTGCCGCATTCTGGTCAGCCTGGTACACGAGATGATCAAACGTGATGCCAAGAAAGGCCTTGCGACTCTGTGCATCGGTGGTGGTATGGGTACTGCTCTGGCCATCGAACGCGACTGACCATGGTGTGAGCCGCAATGAAACAGCCGCCCAGGAGGCGGCTGTTTTGGTTATCCAGAAGGATAGCAACACCTCAAGCCGTGGCAATGGCCCCCTTGCCGATCCCCTCGAATGCCCGCACGACGACTTCGTCATGGGGGTGGTCTGCCTTGATCTCGACAGCCAGGTGCATGGCGATCTGCTCTACGGTTGTCTCGGTATCAATGAGGTAGCAACAGTCAGCCGGAAGAATCAGCTCGAAAGCCCCCTGAGGGGCCATATAGGCATAATGATGCTCGCCATTGGCATCGGTGTTCAGGTGGGCACGAGTACCAATATAAATATCACGGAAACGCTCGGCCCAGACGCCTTCCAACGCCTCATCACGATGACCGTTACGGTAGATCTCGATCTTTGAACGGTGGCCATGGGCGATGCGCTGGCAGTTACCGTCATGTTGCTGCAATCCATGACTGTAATGATAAAAGTGGCCGTCAATTGACTCTGGCACGAACGCCAATTCCACTCCTCTGACCTGATCAGGAAACAGCGTCAACAGCTGATCACGGCACCAGTGTGCCAAGCTTCGCTCATCAATCGCCTTGACCGGCACCGCGGCGATTGCCTGTTCTGGCGCTCGACACAGAAAACGACGGCCATCCGGGTAACACCAGTCAACCTCGGTAACACCGTTGAGAGTACTCAGCTTCAAGCCGCTCATCTGCGCGGGTACCACCAGCTGGTGGTCAACATTGGCATCCAGCCACTGCTTGACGCGACGCTTGACGACACCAAAGTCACAGATCATTCCCTGCTCATCCAGACTGCCATCCAATACCAGCTGCACTGCCCATGACTCGCCGAGCAGACCTCGCTCGGGGTGCAAATAGGAAAAATCCACATGGGTCAGGTTATCGACAAAAAGCTTCACAGCCACCTCAACAATCAAATTTAGAGCGACATTCTAGCGGATTCGGCCACGGCTTTCACAACGCCCTGTGGTCGCTTCGGCCGCTACTATATACTAGACCTTTTGACTGTTTTGCAGGTTCACATGCGACTCGACAAATATATTACCCAGGTAACCGACTTCTCGCGAAAAGAGGTCAAGCGTATGCTGCATGCAGACGAAGTGACTGTTAATGGCGAGCCGGAACGCGACCCTGGACGCAAGGTCGACGAAAACGACGATATCTGTCTGCAGGGCATGCCCCTGGAAGCACCGCGTACCCGCTACCTGATGCTGAACAAGCCGGAAGGCGTGGTCTGCTCGACCGACGACCCGACCCACCCGACAGTGCTGACCCTGCTGGAACTGCCAAGAGTTGAGCGGCTGAATATCTGCGGCCGACTCGACATTGATACCACTGGTCTGGTGCTGCTTACCGATGACGGCCAATGGGCCCACCGTGTCACCTCCCCGAATCACAAGACCGGCAAGGTTTACCATGTCACGACCTCGGACCCGATTCCGGAGGATGCTGTACGCACGTTTGCGGACGGACTCATGCTCAAGGGTGAAAAACAACGCACCAAACCGGCCGAGCTGGAAATCTTGTCGACACATGAAGCACGTGTCTGCCTGCATGAAGGACGTTACCATCAGGTCAAGCGCATGTTTGCCGCCATCGGCAACCATGTTGAAGCCCTTCACCGCGAGCAGATCGGTGCCATCATCCTTGATGAGATGCTGGAGCCGGGTGAATACCGTGAACTGACCGACGAAGAGATTGCCAGTATCTGACATGGACCTGCTGACCACCGAACTCAACCGCCTGTTGCGCAACGCCACAGGCAACACTCTCTGGCTGGTGGACGAAAATATCCAGCTGGATGTGCCCGCCAATCCATCGGTTCAGGTTGTAGGCAATCGCCTCGATGTCATTGAGCGCCTGCAGCAACGAGGCTGGCAGGCCCGTTTCAGTGACTTCGATCTATCAGCCTGCGCGGATGAACATTTTGATCTTATTCTCTACCGCGTCTCCAAGGAAAAGCCCGTCGTACACTTCCTGATTAACGAAGCCCGACGTCTGCTCTGCCCTGATGGCAGTCTGGTCCTGCTGGGTGACAAGGGCGAAGGCATACGCACCTATGCACGCAAGGCTGAGAGCTGTCTCGGCGGCGTCCGCCGGGAGCAGAAGCTGGGCAAGGAGAGTTGGCTTGCTGAAATCGGCGCTGGCAGCAAAGCCGGTGAGTGCCCGGACCATCAACGCTACACTGAACTTCGTCCGGTCTGTGAAGACGCGCAGCATGAATACTGGTCAAAACCGGGCTTGTTCGGCTGGAACAAGATCGACCGAGGCAGCGCATTGCTGATAGAACATTTGCCCAGCATGCTGAATGCCCCCATACCGTTCGACGGCTCCGTTCTGGATCTGGGCTGTGGCTTCGGCTACCTCGCCCTGAATGTAACCAATAATAATACTCGGTTGGTCTGCAGCGATAACAATGCAGCAGCTCTCACCGCCTGCCGCTACAATTTGGATAAAGCAGGACTTGAACAGGCCGAAGTCATCGCGTCCAACGCAGGTGACCGGCTGACGTCAGGTTTCGACCTGATCGTCTGTAATCCACCGTTCCATAGCGGCTTTTCCGTTGACGGCGACCTGACGGACCGTTTTCTCCACGCTGCGCAGCGCCTGCTGAGTGCGAACGGAACCGCCTGTTTTGTGGTCAACCAACATATTCCACTGGAACGCAAGGCCGGCGATCTGTTCACAGATATCCACACGCATCTGGATACTGGCCAGTTCAAGCTGGTGCGGCTGCGTAAACCGATCAACCCTCAGTCACAGGGATGCTCATGACCTTCGACTACCTTCGTCAAAGCCTGTTTTTCTTTCGCAACCACCTGAATCGTCTGGCACTGATTCAGCTGCCATTCCTGGCACTTCTGGCTTTTGTGCAGTTCCAACTGATTCAACAGCTGCCCAGCAATACCGAGGATCTGCCGATGGAGATGGTGCAACGCAACATGTTCATCAGCTCGGCTCTGGACCTCGCCTTGATGCCTGTCTACTGGGGCGCGACACTGTTCTACCTGCAGTCGGTACTCCAAAGCCAACCACTGACGGTCGGCCGCGCACTGGCACTGAGCATGACGTGCTGGGGCCGACTGCTGGTGACCTATATCCTCTCGGTACTGGCCATCTCCTTCGGCCTGGTCCTGTTGATCATACCCGGCATTTATATTGGCATACGCCTGGCCTTTGCCGAGTTCTACTGTGTCATGGAAGGCATGGGTCCTGTGGATTCCCTGAAAAGCAGCTGGGAAAAAACAGCCGATTTCTTCTGGCCCCTGCTACAAGGACTGGCACTGATTTTCGGTGTACTGCTACTGGCCGAAACCCTGATGGGGGAAGTTCTGCGCGACCAAAAAGGCGCGATGATGCTGGTGTCGCTGGTCATCCAGTTCCTGGGCGTACTGCCAACCATTTTCGCCTACCGCATCTATTGCGTGATGAAAGCTGACGACCAGCCCTCATGATCTCTCGTGCGGCTGCTTCGGCAGCCGCACCTCCCCTTTAGCTGCAGCGCCAATCACCATCCACTCAGAACCTGGCACAAGCGCCCCTGAAACCCGGTCTTTCGTACAGCCCTGGCAACATGCATAAAAAAACCCCTGACGGCGAACCGGCAGGGGTTTCTCTGGCAGGGCTGTTATCCCCTATCAGGACACAGCATCATCCGCTTCCAGATCCTTCATGGACAGCTTGATACGACCACGCATATCAACGTCGAGGACCTTCACTTTCACAACATCATCCATGTTGACGAAGTCGGTAACCTTGTTGACGCGCTCTTTGGCGATCTGGGAGATATGGACCAGACCATCCTTGCCCGGCAGGATGTTGACGAAGGCACCAAACTCTTCGATGCGCACAACCTTACCTTCGTAGATCTTGCCGATTTCGGCTTCAGCCGTGATCGCATTGACACGATCCAGAGCCGCCTTGCCCTTGGCCTTGTCGTCAGCGTAGATGCGGACAGTACCGTCATCTTCGATGTCGATCATGGCACCGGTTTCTTCGGTCAGGGCACGGATGGTCGCACCACCCTTACCGATCAGGTCGCGGATTTTTTCCGGGTTGATCTTGATCAGCTGCATGGCCGGTGCGTTATCCGGCAGTTCCGGGCGCGCGTAGCCGATGACCTTGGCCATCTCTTTCAGGATGTGCTTACGAGCTTCGTGCGCCTGTTCCAGCGCGATCTCCATGATCTCTTCGGTGATACCGGTGATCTTGATGTCCATCTGCAGTGCAGTTACGCCTGCTTCGGTACCGGCAACCTTGAAGTCCATGTCACCCAGGTGATCTTCGTCACCCAGGATGTCGGTCAGGACGGCAAAGCGATCATTTTCCTTCACCAGACCCATGGCGATACCGGCAACCGGTGCCTTCAGCGGAACACCCGCGTCCATCATGGACAGGGAGGCACCGCAGACAGACGCCATGGAGCTGGAGCCGTTGGATTCGGTGATCTCGGATACGATACGGATGGTGTACGGGAATTCTTCCTGAGTCGGCAGAACCGCGGCAACACCACGACGCGCCAGACGGCCATGGCCGATTTCACGACGACCGGTCGCACCCATGCGGCCCGCTTCACCGACGGAGTACGGCGGGAAGTTGTAGTGCAGCATGAACGGATCCTTGCGCTCACCTTCCAGCGCATCGATGATCTGCTGGTCGCGGCTGGTACCCAGAGTACAGGTCGCAATGGCCTGAGTCTCACCACGGGTGAACAGGGCAGAACCGTGTACGCCTTTCAGGATGTCGATTTCAACATCGATGGCACGCACGGTCTTATTGTCACGACCATCGATACGTGGCTGACCGTCGATGATACGGTTACGAACGATCTCTTTTTCCAGAGAATTGAAGATGCCGGCCACTTCCTTATCGGACGGCTGACCTTCTTCACTGCCTGCCAGAGCTGTAACAGCCTTGCTGCGCAGCTCTGAAAGAGTGCCCTGACGCTGCATCTTGTCAGCGATCTGGTAGGCAGCGGCGATGCCTTCACCCACCAGCTCACGCACCTGAGCAATCAGTGCTTCGTTCTTCTCAGCCGGCTGCCACTCCCACTTCGGCTTGCCCGCTTCAGCCACCAGTGCGTTGATGGCATTAATCACCACCTGCATTTCCTGGTGCGCAAACAGCACGGCGCCGAGCATTTCGTCTTCGGTCAGTTCCTGAGCTTCAGACTCAACCATCAGTACCGCATCATTGGTACCGGCTACTACCATGTCCAGTTCAGACTTGGCCAGCTCATCGTAGGTCGGGTTCAGCAGGTAGCCATCTTCTTCGGTGAAACCGACACGAGCAGCACCGATCGGGCCCAGGAACGGAATTCCAGAGATTGCCAGTGCGGCAGAGGTACCGATCATCGCTGCGATATCCGGGTCGTTCACCTTGTCAGCGGACATGACGGTACAGATCACCTGTACTTCGTTCATGAAGCCCTTCGGGAACAGCGGGCGAATCGGACGGTCGATCAGGCGAGAGGTCAGGGTTTCCTTCTCGGACGGACGCGCTTCACGCTTGAAGAAGCCACCCGGGATACGGCCAACTGCGTAGTACTTCTCCTGGTAGTGAACGGACAGGGGGAAGAAGTCCTGACCCTCTTTCATGTCCTTGGCCGCAACAACGGTACACAGAACCTGAACACCACCCATGGTCACCATGACAGCACCGGTTGCCTGACGGGCAACCTTGCCGGTTTCGATGGTGATTTCATGCTTGCCGAACTGGAATGTTTTGCTAATCGCTTGCACGATAAAAACTCCTTTTGTGAGTGTTTATCCCGCGGGCTGACCAACCATTCCTCTTTGAAAGCCGGTACTCAGTTGTTCACTGCCTGCAATGGACAACTGAGTACAGGCTGGATGATTGTGTCAGTATGGCGGGGTTAAATAAGACTGAGGCCATACAGTGTATGGCCTCAGAGGGGTACTGCTTAGCGACGCAGACCGAGACGACCGATCAGGTCCAGGTAACGGTCAGCATCTTTCTTCTTCAGGTAGTCCAGCAGCTTACGACGCTGGTTTACCATGCGGATCAGACCACGACGAGAGTGGTGGTCCTGCTTGTGCGACTTGAAGTGACCCTGCAGGCCTTCGATGTTCGCAGTCAGCAGCGCAACCTGAACTTCGGTAGAACCGGTGTCGCCAGCGCCACGACCGAATTCAGCTACGATTGCCGCTTTTTGTTCGTTAGAAAGAGCCATTGTAATCTCCTTGGTTAATATGCACACAGTATCGAGTACTGCGGATTGATAGTCGCGCTGCACCGAGCATATTTTCAGTGCAGCGTCAGTCAGCCCTTACGGCCAAACAAATCAGACGGTGCTCACCAGGCGCTTGGCCTTTAGTACACCATCGACACCGATCTCGCCGATGCCCATGAAACTGTCTTGCCCATTGGCAAAAAGACGCAGCTCACCCTGAAGCGAGCCTGCATTGACGGCACGAAAGCGCTGCCCCACACGAATGCGGTCCGCTTCCTCTGTCGTCAATTCAAGAGCCGGTAACTGAGCCACCGGACTCCAAGCCGGTAATAATAACGCATCCAGGCGCTGATGTATGCTGTTTTCGGCCTCGTCACCACGCGGTTCTGCCAGACTCTGCAACTGTTCCAGCGTCATCATCTGCGAGGCATCAAAAGGACCGGTTTGCAGACGTCTCAGCACGGTCACATGGGCACCACAGCCGAGCAACAGGCCCAAATCTTCAACGATGCTGCGAATATAAGTTCCCTTGGAGCAGAACACCTCCAGGTCGACTTCATCATCACGCACAGCCAAGAGCCTGATCTCGTGGATTCGAACCTGACGCGGCTTGACTTCCACCTCGACCCCTTGTCGCGCCAGCTTATACAGTGGCTGACCATTGAGCTTGAGCGCCGAATACACGGGTGGAACCTGCTCAATTTCACCCTTGAAATGCTCCTCAAGCAGGGCTTCAATCTGCTCGGAGCTCAGATCCTGAGGTACTGGCTTTTCCTCGATCACTTGTCCTTCGGCATCACAGGTATCGGTGCGCTGCCCCAGCTTCGCCGTTGTCAGGTAACGCTTGTCAGAGTCCAACAAGTACTGGGAAAACTTGGTCGCCTCCCCCAGACAGATCGGCAACAGCCCTGTTGCCAATGGATCCAGTGCACCGGTATGCCCTGCCTTCGCAGCCCCATAGAGACGCTTGACTCGCTGCAATGCCGAATTGGAGGACAATCCCTGAGGCTTATCCAACAGAAAAAGGCCGCTAATAGGGCGGCCTTTTGGTTTACGGGCCATAGCGTTCAATTCCCGTGGTTGTCTTCGTCTTCATCCGCGCGCTTGGCTTCCTGCTGCCAGGCCTTTTCGATCAGGCCATGCAGGTGACGGCCACGCTCCACACTCTCGTCGAAGTGGAAACGCAACTGCGGCATCACCCGCAGCTTGATACCGCGGGCCAGCTCGGTGCGCAGAAAACCGGCAGCGTTGTTAAGGATCTGGCTGGCGTTTTTGATCGCGTCCAGTTCAGACAGCTCACCAAACGCCATGACGGTGAAATAGACATCGGCATAGCCGAGGTCCTTGCTCACCTTGACATGACTAATCGTGACCATGCCCAGCCGTGGATCCTTGATTTCGCGCTGAATCAGGGAGGCCAGATCACGCTGGATCTGGTCTCCTACGCGGTCAGTTCGTTTGAAATCGCGTGCCATAATGCTCCGCTTACAGCGTACGCTGTACTTCTACGGTGTCGAAGACTTCGATCTGGTCACCGACCTTCACGTCGTTGTAGTTCTTCACCCCGATACCACACTCCATACCCTGGCGCACTTCAGCCACGGCATCCTTGAAACGACGCAGAGACTCGAGTTCGCCTTCGTAGATCACCACGTTGTCACGCAGAACACGGATACGCTTGTTGCGATAGACGGTACCGTCGGTAACCATACAGCCAGCAATCGCACCCAGCTTCGGCGAACGGAACACATCACGCACTTCGGCAACACCGACGATCTCTTCACGGTATTCCGGTGACAACAGACCGGTCATCGCCTGCTTGACGTCATCAATGATGTCATAGATGACGCTGTAGTAACGCAGCTCCAGTTCCTCGCGTTCAACCACGGCCTTGGCCTGGTTGTCGGCACGAACGTTGAAACCGATCAGGATGGCAGAAGAGGCCAGTGCCAGGTTGGCATCGGTTTCCGCGATACCGCCCACGCCGCTGGAGACAATGTTCACCTTCACTTCGTCGGTGGACAGGTCTTCCAGAGACTGGATGATCGCTTCCAGAGAACCACGCACGTCCGCTTTGAGGACGATGTTCAGCGACTTCACATCGCCAGCCTGCATGTTCTCGAACAGGTTCTCCAGCTTGGCTTTTTGCTGACGAGCCAGCTTGACCTCACGGTATTTACCCTGGCGGAAAAGAGCCACTTCACGTGCTTTCTTCTCGCTGGATACGACGGTGAACTCGTCACCGGCATCCGGAGTACCGTCCAGGCCGAGAATTTCGACCGGAATGGCCGGACCGGCTTCGTCGATCGGATTACCGTTCTCGTCCAGCATGGCACGTACACGGCCGTAGTGGAGACCGGCCAGCACGATATCGCCCTTGCGCAGAGTACCGTTCTGAACCAGCAGTGTGGATACGGAACCACGACCCTTGTCGACGCGGGATTCAACCACCACACCCTGACCCGGTGCATCTTTAACGGCGGTCAGTTCCAGCAACTCGGCCTGCAGCAGGATGGCATCCAAAAGTGCATCGATGCCTTCACCACTCTTGGCGGATACATGGGCGAACTGAACGTCTCCACCCCAGTCTTCCGGAAGCACGTCACGCTGCGCCAGCTCGTTTTTAACACGATCCGGGTCTGCTTCTTCCTTATCGATCTTGTTGACCGCAACCACCAGAGGTACACCGGCCGCTTTCGCATGCTGGATCGCCTCTTCGGTCTGCGGCATTACGCCATCGTCAGCCGCAACCACAAGCACCACGATATCGGTCAGCTGGGCACCACGCGCACGCATGGCGGTAAAGGCCGCGTGTCCCGGTGTATCCAGGAACGTCACCATGCCGTTGTCGGTTTCGACGTGGTAGGCACCGATATGCTGGGTAATACCACCGGCCTCGCCAGTCGCGACTTTGGTGCGACGGATGTAGTCCAGCAGCGATGTTTTGCCGTGGTCAACGTGACCCATCACGGTCACCACCGGTGCACGACCAACCTGCTCGCCCTGAGCCGCCTGAACACTTTCAATCAGCGCGTCCTCGATAGCGTTTTCCTGCATCGGCTTGGCAATATGGCCCATTTCTTCCACCACCAGTACGGCAGTATCCTGGTCCAGTACCTGGTTGATGGTCGCCATGGCGCCCATCTTGAACATCACCTTGATAACTTCAGCCGCCTTGATGGACATCTTCTTGGCCAGCTCGGCCACAGTGATGCTTTCAGGGATGCTGACTTCATGCACGACCGGCGCAGTCGGTTTTTCGAAACCATGCTGATTCTGGTTGCCGCCACGTCCACGAACGCCGGTTGCTGCCGCACGTTTGCCACCCTTGGCACGACGACTGCCTCGACTGTCCTGTTCCTGACGGGCACCACCCTTGCCACCTTTGCCACGACGCGGACGCTCATCATCGTCATTACGGCGAGACTTTTCCTTGTCCTTGCGGCGCGGGTTTTCATGCACAGGCTCAGCAGTCGCTTCATCTGCGGCTGGAGCAGCCGGCTTATCGGCAACAACCGGCTCGGCAACGGCTGCTGGCGGTTCATTTTTCTCGGCGACAGGTTCTGCGGCCGGTGCCGGTACAGCAGCCTCAGCGGCCACAGTGACCTCCTGCACGGGAGCTTCAACCGCGGCTTCTGCTGGTGCTGCTGCAATCACTTCTTCTGCTGGCTTGGTCTCTTCTTCGAGTACGGACCGCTTGACGTAGGTGCGTTTTTTACGCACTTCGACGCTGACGGTTTTACGCTGACCGGATGCACTGGAAATTTTCAGCTGCGATTTGGTCTTGCGCTTCAGGGTAATCTTGCTCGGTTCGGCGGCATCTGCCTTTTCACCGTGGCTGCGCTTCAGATGGCTAAGAAGCGCCAGGCGCTCCTCTTCCGAAACGCTGGAGTCAACTTTCTTGCCCTTGATGCCGGCTTCCTGCATCTGCGTCAGCAGACGCTCAGCGGATACACCAACCACATCGGCAAGTTTCTTGACGGTTAGTTCTGCCATATATGTGTTCTCCTCTTCCGCTGGCGTTTACTGCTCTTGTGCAAACCAGGGCGCACGAGCGGTCATAATCAGCTCGGCCGCCTTTTCTTCGGTCAGCCCTTCAATTTCCAGCAGATCTTCGACAGACTGCTCTGCCAGATCTTCCATGGTGACAATGCCACGAGACGCCATCTGGAATGCCAGCGGTCGTTCCATACCATCCATTGTCAGCAGGTCTTCTGCCGGTTCAGCGTCACCCAGTTGCTCCTCACTGGCAATTGCCAGATTAATCAGGGCATCCTTGGCGCGCGCACGAAGTGCCTCTACCAGGTCTTCGTCAAAGTCTTCTATCTCGAGCATTTCGTCGACCGGTACGTAGGCCACCTCTTCCAGCGAGGTGAAACCTTCGGCCACCAGGACTTCTGCCAGCTCTTCATCAACATCAAGGTGCTTGACGAACGTGTCGACCACAGCACCCACCTCAGACTGTTGTTTGTCGGCGGCTTCTGCTTCCGACATCACATTCAGTTCCCAGCCAGTCAATTCACTGGCCAGACGTACATTCTGACCACTACGGCCAATCGCCATTGCCAGCGCATCTTCAGCAACGGCCACATCCATGGAGTGGCTCTCTTCATCAATCACGATGGACGCCACTTCTGCCGGAGCCATGGCATTGATCACAAGCTGCGCAGGATTGTCATCCCAGAGGATGATATCCACACGCTCACCACCCAGCTCGTTGGATACTGCCTGCACTCGCGAGCCTCGCATCCCAACACAAGCACCAACAGGGTCGATGCGACCGTCATTGGTTTTCACCGCAATCTTGGCACGAGCCCCCGGATCACGCGCCGCAGCACGAATTTCGATTACGTCTTCCGCAATCTCGGGCACCTCGATGCTGAACAGTTCGATCAGCATGGAGTTGGAGGTACGACTCAGGATCAGCTGTGGACCCCGTCCTTCACTGCGTACTTCCTGCAAAACGGCGCGCACACGGTCACCCATACGGAAGCTTTCACGCGGAATCAGATTCTCACGCGGCAGCAGCGCCTCAGCGTTATTACCCAAGTCAACGATAATGTTGTCGCGGGTTACTTTCTTTACGGTGCCTGCTACCAGCTCGCCTTTGCGATCCTGATATTGCTCGACCACTTTGGCACGCTCGGCTTCACGTACTTTCTGTACGATGACCTGCTTGGCCGTTTGTGCAGCAATACGACCGAAGGCAACAGATTCAACCTTCTCTTCGTAGGTATCACCCGGCTGCAGGTTAGTATCGATCTCGTGCGCCTCTTCCAGCGTCAGCTCGGTGCCCAAAGCGGGCACTTCGTCATTGCTGACAACCAGCCAGCGACGCCAAGTCTCGTAGTCGCCGGTTGCACGATCAATTTCGACGCGGATGTCCGCCTCTTCGTCATAGCGTTTCTTTGTAGCCGTGGCCAGAGCAACTTCTATCGCTTCAAAAATGACGCCTTTGGGCACGTCTTTTTCATTAGAAACAGCTTCTGCAACCAGTAGAATCTCTTTATTCATACGACTGCCTCGCCAAACCTCAAACCGGTGTTAAAACTGGGGAATCACGTTGGCTCGATCGATATAGTCGATCGGCAACAAATACTCTTCATCATCGACAACCAGCAGAACTTCGTCACCTTCGACGCCGTTCAGCAGGCCTTTGAACTTCCGTCGCCCTTCAAAGGGCACTCGCAAACGCAACTGCACAATATGTCCGGCATACGCCTGAAAATGTTCCAGCGTGAACAACGGCCGGTCCATACCCGGAGAGGATACCTCCAGCATGTACTGTTCCTGGATCGGATCTTCCACATCCAGAATGCCGCTTACCTGATGGCTGACACGCGCACAGTCATCCACGGTGACGCCTTCCGGACCCTCAATGAAGATACGCAGCGTGCTGTGGCGACCGGCAGAGTTGAACTCCAGCCCCCATAGCTCAAGACCCAGCGCCTTTACGGCTGGCTCTATCAATTCCTGCAAGGCATTAAGTTTGGCTGACACTGACGAAGACCTCATTCTGGGAATGCCTGAAACAAAAAATGGGCCTCTTAGGACCCATTTCTGACGCGGCACCTGATGCCTGTTGATCACCTACGAAAAAGCCCCTAACTAGGGGCTTTTTCGTAAAAAAAGTGGTAGCGGGGGCTGGATTTGAACCAACGACCTTCGGGTTATGAGCCCGACGAGCTACCAGACTGCTCCACCCCGCATCAGAAACAGGTGCACATTATACACAACACCTGCCTGCTTTACAAATGGTGCCGAAGGCCGGACTCGAACCGGCACGAGCATAGCTCACCACCCCCTCAAGATGGCGTGTCTACCAATTTCACCACTTCGGCTTAAAACTTACTCTGCAACCGGGATATCAGATTCCGGCTGCGCTGCCTTTTCGCTTTCCAGCGCCGGCAGGCTCTGCTGAACTTCCGCTGCAGATTCAATCACTTCTGCGGCAGGAATACCAGCATCATTTACATTTTCTGCTTTCTGCTTGGCGTAGACAGCCAGTGCAAAACTGGTTGCAAACACACCTGCAGCCATGACTGCAGTAAGCCGACCCAGAAAGCTGGTTGACCCCTGGCTACCGAATACAGTTTGTGATGCACCACCACCAAAGGAGGCGCCTGCTTCAGCACCCTTGCCCTGCTGCAGCAGCACGAGAGCAACAATCGCGGCAGCCAGCAGCACATGAACGATCAGAATAACATTTTCCATTATCGATACCGTTTAGCCGGCGACTGCCGCCGCACGGCAGATCGCTATAAAATCTTCAGCCTTCAATGATGCACCTCCAATGAGACCACCATCAATATCAGGCTTCGCGAACAGCGCATCGGCATTTGCCGCATTCACGCTGCCACCGTACAAAATTCGCACTTTATCGGCCGCGTCAGTAGAGAGACCACTCAGCACCTTTCTCAACGCTGCATGTATCTCCTGGGCCTGTTCCGGCGAAGCAGTCAAGCCTGTGCCTATCGCCCAGACCGGCTCGTAAGCCACAACAACCTGCTCCAGCATTGCAACATCAAGGTCACTCAGAGCCTGCAGCACCTGCTCAGATACTACTGATACAGCCTCACCTGCTTCACGCTGCTGCAGAGTCTCGCCCACACAGACAACAGGTGTCAACTGCGCGGCCAATGCCGCCTTGACCTTGGCTGCCACATCCTCGTCACTTTCGTTAAAAAGCGCTCGACGCTCCGAGTGCCCAAGGATGACCAGACTACAGCCCACATCTGCCAGCATTTCGGCAGAAACCTCTCCCGTATAGGCACCGCTGGCATGCTGACTCATATTTTGAGCACCCAGCGCAACCGACGTACCAGCCAGCTGCAGCCCTATCGTCTGAAGGTACACAGACGGAGGACACAGACCGATATCAACACCTGCAAAAGCCTCATCTGCAACACCAGAAGCAACAGACCGAACAAGCTCGTCATTGCGCGCCTGCAGGCCATTCATCTTCCAGTTACCGATTACCAGTGCCTTGCGCATCGATATCCCCTTACGAAAGAGGCGCATATATTATCCGAGGCCAAATCAGCTGACAAGGGCCTGCAGCGTTTTTTCAACACTCAGTGCCAGTCCTGTGCACAGGCGTTTGACTTCAGCTGCATCCTCGCCTTCCACCATGACTCGGACAACCGGCTCTGTGCCTGATGGCCGCAACAAGACTCGCCCCCGCTGCCCCAGCTCTGACTCAACAGCCTGGACAGCTGCCTGCACTTCATCATGCAGCATCGGGTCCTGCTTGAAAGGCATCGCAACATTGATCATGGTCTGTGGCATCTTCTGCATACCGGACTTGAGCGTGTTCAAGTCCTGTTGAGCATCGACCATGGCCTTAAGGACTTGCAGTGCCGCTACCAGCCCATCACCCGTCGTTGTCAGGTGACCACACACAATATGCCCCGAGCTCTCGCCTCCAAGAACCCAGCCACGCTGATGCAACTGCTCGATGACATAACGGTCACCGACGTTGGCACGCACAAAAGGAATATTCTTGCGCTTAAGCGCCTGCTCCAGGCCGAAGTTGGACATCAACGTGCCCACCACTCCCCCTTCGAATTCACCCTGTTGCTGCAACGCAGTTGCGATAATGAACAGGATCTCATCACCATCAACCACTTCGCCGCAATGATCGACCATCATGATGCGATCACCATCGCCATCCAGCGCCACACCCAGATCTGCCTTTTCAGCCAGTACAACCTTCTGCAAGCGTGCCGGATCGGTCGCGCCACAGGCATCATTGATGTTAACCCCATCGGGTGAGGAGGCGATCTCGATGACCTCAGCGCCCAATTCGCTCAGCACTTTTGGCGCCACGTGGTAGGTTGCACCATTGGCGCAGTCGAGCACAATTCGCATCCCCTTGAGACTGAAGCGGTTATGCAGTGTGCCCTTGCAGAACTCAATGTAGCGACCGGCAGCATCTTCAATACGACGCGCCTTGCCCAATTCCGCTGATGGCACAGTGGTCATGGCCAGATCCATCTGTGCTTCGATCGCACGTTCAACCTCGTCAGGCAGTTTGGTGCCGTCCGCTGAGAAAAATTTGATACCGTTGTCCGAATAGACATTATGTGAAGCACTGATCACGATACCGGCATTAGCCCTGAAGGTGCGCGTCAGATAGGCAATCGCCGGCGTCGGCATGGGGCCAGTCAGGAGCACATCCACCCCGGCTGCAGAGAGCCCTGCCTCCAGGGCTGATTCGAACATGTAGCCGGAAATACGTGTATCCTTGCCAATCAGGATCTTGCTGCGACCCTCACGCGCAAAGACACAGCCCGCCGCCCAGCCAAGCTTGAGTACAAAGTCGGGGGTGATCGGAAACTGCCCTACCTCACCACGAATACCGTCAGTTCCAAAATACTTCCTGCTCACCCGTTACTCTCCGCTTTTTCATTGATAACCGCTTCAGTCATGCGCACCACATCTACCGTTGGCGCGACATCATGCGCCCGAATGATCTTGGCTCCCTTGCTGATCGCAAGCGCGACAGTTGCCAGACTGCCATAAAGGCGCTGATCCACAGGCTTGTTCAGTGTCATGCCAACCATGGACTTGCGTGAAGTTCCCACCAGCAGAGGCGCACCCAGCCCCTGCAAACGCTCCATTCGGTTCAGCAATTCAAGATTATGCTGCAGGGTCTTGCCGAAACCAAATCCGGGATCCAGCAGCAGTCGATCCTGTGCAATACCGACATCACTGCAACGTTGAAGTTGAAACTGCAGAAAATGTTCCACTTCTTCCGTCACATCTTCATACTCGGGTTTCAACTGCATGGTCGCCGGACTGCTGCCCTGCATGTGCATGACACAGAGCGCCAGTTCAGTGGAAGCTGCCACCTCAAACGCTCCCGGACGTGAAAAGGAACGCACATCATTAAGCAGCCCCGCACCGGCATCAGCCGCCGCACGCATCACTTCCGGTGCGCTGGTATCCACGGACAGAATAACGTCAATTTCCTGGCTTAATCGCTCGACCACCGGTATCACGCGTTCCAGTTCTTCCTCTACCGGCACCGGATCGGCACCCGGACGAGTAGATTCACCACCAATATCGATCAAGGTTGCCCCTTCATCGACCATTTGAATGGCTTTACGCAATGCCATTTCCACAGACAGCTTACGATCACTGTAGACACTGCCACCATCCGAAAAGGAATCCGGCGTAACATTGAGGATACCCATTACCTGAGCTGTCGATAGATCGAGCTTACGCCCGGCACACTGCAATACCGTCATCGTTTCTGTCCACTTCGCTATTAAGACATTTAGCCTGAGCCGGATACAAAAAAGCCGACCATAAGGCCGGCTTTATCATATCAGATCATGACCTAGCTGCGGTCACCCGGGCGATGCCAGGGATTATGATCATCGTCATTAGGACTGTCATTGTCATCACGCGGCGTTTCCTGATGTGCATCGTCCTGACCCCTCTCAGGATCCGACTGTTGTTCTTCATGCTCGGAAGAGCCACGCTGTTTCATTTCCTGCACATCACGCTCCGCCTGGTCTGCACGCTCCTGTGCTTCAACCCAACCGTCTGGAGGGGTGACGTCAGTACGTGCCATCAACTGATCCAGCTGCTCCGCTCCGATGGTTTCGTACTTCATCAACGCTTCGGCCATGGCATCCAGAATATCGCGATTTTCATGCAGAATCTGGGATGCCTTCTGGTAACACTCATCGATAATGCGCTTTACTTCCGCATCGATACGACGCTGGGTTTCCTCGGACATCGGTTTGGCACCTTGCCCCATGCCACGACCGAACGGATCATCGTCCTCTTCGCCGTAGAGAAGCGGCCCCAGGTCTTCACTCAGGCCCCACTTGGTAACCATATTCCGTGCCAGCGTCGTTGCTTTTTGAATGTCATTTGACGCACCGGTGGTGACACCCTCTTTACCAAGCGTCATCTCCTCAGCCAGACGACCACCGTAGAGCGAGCAGATCTGCGAAATGATCCACTGACGGCTGTGACTGTATCGATCCTCTTCCGGCAGGAACATGGTCACGCCCAGGGCTCGGCCACGCGGAATGATGGAGACCTTGTACACCGGATCATGTTCCGGCATGACACGGCCGATGATCGCATGACCGGCTTCGTGGTACGCGGTGTTCAGGCGTTCCTTGTAGGACATCACCATGGATTTGCGCTCGGCGCCCATCATGATCTTGTCCTTGGCCTGCTCAAACTGCTCCATCCCCACCGTGCGACGGTTGTTACGCGCAGCAAACAGGGCAGCCTCGTTCACAAGGTTTGCCAGGTCGGCACCGGAAAAGCCTGGAGTTCCCCGTGCAATCAACTCCGGCTTGACGTCATCGCCCAACGGCACCTTGCGCATGTGAACCTTGAGGATCTGTTCACGGCCTCGGATATCCGGCAAGCCCACGTGTACCTGTCGGTCAAAGCGACCTGGGCGCAGCAGAGCAGGGTCCAGCACATCGGGACGGTTGGTTGCGGCAATCACAATGATCCCTTCGGTGCCCTCAAAACCATCCATCTCGACCAGCAACTGGTTCAGTGTCTGCTCACGCTCATCATTACCACCACCCATGCCAACACCACGGTGACGACCAACAGCATCAATCTCGTCAATAAAGATGATACAGGGCGCATGCTTTTTCGCCTGATCAAACATGTCACGGACACGAGACGCACCCACACCAACGAACATTTCCACGAAGTCGGAACCGGAAATGCTGAAGAAAGGAACCCGCGCTTCACCGGCAATCGCCTTCGCCAACAGAGTTTTACCGGTACCCGGAGACCCTGCCATCAGTACGCCACGAGGAATATGACCACCCAGGCGCTGGAACTTGCCGGGATCTCGCAGATAATCAACCAGCTCTTTTACTTCTTCCTTGGCCTCTTCGACACCGGCCACATCATCAAAAGTCGTTTTGATCTGGTCTTCAGCCATCATGCGCGCTTTAGACTTGCCAAACGACATGGGGCCACCCTTGCCACCTCCGCCGCCTTGCATCTGACGCATGAAGAACATGAATACCGCAATGATGACCAGGATCGGGAACGAAGCGACAAGCAGCTGCGTCCAGATGCTCTGGCGTTCAGGTTGCTTACCTTCGATCACAACGTTGTGCTGCAGCAGGTCATCAATCAGTTTGGGGTCCTGAACAGCCGGACGTACGGTTTCAAAACGATCGCCGTTACTGCGCTGGCCAATAATGGTATAGCCATCGATCGTCACTTTTGACACTCGATCAGCCTGCACCTCGGCCACAAAATCGGAGTAGCTCAGCTTGCCACTCTCGTTTTCGGCACTGAAATTGTTGAAGACGGTGAGCAGCACTGCTGCGATCACCAGCCACAACACCAGATTTTTTGCCATATCGTTCAATGGAGCACCCTCTGTTCTCTCAATTCTGTCGGCCGCGTGTGATTGTCACTGTTACTGAATCAGCACCGCTTCGCAACCTGTTTTATCGTTGTACGCACTCTAATGCACATCCGAGCATGCGCCTGATCGCGGCCCGTGCGCTTTTTTTGATCGGCATGAGGCAAAAATGTTCCTTACAGCACACAACCGATGACGCTTTCAGAGCCCTCTCGAAGACCATGCTCCCAACGACGCTACTCAGCACCTCAGGAGTCAGGTAAAATAGACGTTTATTTGATCAACGGGGATACTCCCCCAATCAAGAGGCACCATATTCTAGTATGAGCTTGACGCCTGAGCAAAAGAAGCATTTCCGCACCCTAGGCCACAACCTGAACCCGATCGTTATGGTGGCTGGTAACGGGCTGTCCGAAAACATCCAGCTGGAAGTGGATCGCGCACTCGAAGACCACGAATTGATCAAGGTGAAGTTTTCAGTCGGTGATCGTACCGTAAAAAAACAGCTGATTCGTGAGCTCTGCGCAATCGTCGAAGCGGAGCTGGTTCAGGAAATTGGCAATATTGCCCTGATCTATCGCGCAGCGCAGACACCCAATCCGAAACTGTCCAACCTCATGCGCTGAGGTGCAAGCATAAAAAAACCGCCGAGAGTTCGGCGGTTTTTTTTGGTTCCGATGGTGGCTCAGATATGAGCCACTTCGGCAATTTCATACTCGGTAACACCAGAAGGCGTCTGAACCGCCGCGATATCTCCCTCTTCCTTGCCAATCAGCGCACGCGCGATCGGCGAGTTAACGGAGATTTTCCCTTTTTTGATGTCCGCCTCATCGTCACCCACGATCTGGTAGCGTACCTCTTCGTCGGTATCGATATTGATCAGCTCAACCGTGGTACCGAATATCACCTTGCCCGAGTGAGGAATTTCGGTGACATCGATCACCTGAGCCTGAGACAGCTTGTATTCCAGCTCCCGGATTCGGCCTTCGATAAACCCCTGTTGCTCGCGAGCCGCATGGTATTCGGCATTCTCCTTGAGATCACCGTGCTCACGCGCTTCAGCGATCGCCGCGATTACAGCGGGACGCTGAACCGACTTGAGGTCGCTCAGCTCTTCCCGCAGCATCCGCTCACCGGCAACGGTCATCGGGACACGTTTCATTCTGCCACTCCTGCATGCAGGTCCTGCAGACGACGGACCATTTTTTCCTCACCATACTTCAAGGCTTCAGCTGTTGCAGCAGCACCTGCCAGGGTCGTGGTGTAAGGCACCTTATGCTGCAGCGCTGAGCGGCGGATTTCAGCGGAGTCGGCAATCGCCTTGCGGCCTTCTGTCGTATTGATCACATAGCTGATTTCGCCATTCTTGATCATATCGACGATGTTCGGACGACCTTCCGCTACCTTGTTGACGCGCGTAACGGTCAACCCGGAATCTTCCAGCAATGCTGCCGTACCACCGGTTGCCACCAGCGCAAAGCCCAGCTCTGAAAGCTCTTTGGCAACAGGCACAACAGCTGCCTTATCAACGTCACGTACGGAGATAAACGCCTTGCCGGTCGCAGACGGCATCTTTTCACCAGCACCAATCTGCGCCTTCATGAACGCTTCGCCGAAGGTCGCTCCGGTCCCCATCACTTCACCGGTAGACTTCATTTCAGGACCAAGGATCGGGTCGACCCCCTGAAACTTGTTGAACGGGAACACCGCTTCCTTCACGTTGAAGTGCTTGGGCACGATTTCCTCGGTGAAGCCCAGCTCTTCAAGCGTCTTGCCGGTCATGACACGCGCCGCAATGGCCGCCAGCGAAGTGCCGATACACTTGGACACGAAGGGAACTGTACGAGAGGCACGCGGGTTCACCTCGATGACGTAGATTTCGCCATCCTGGTATGCCAACTGCACGTTCATCAGACCCACAACGCCGAGTTCCAGCGCCATCTTACGGACCATCTCGCGCATATCATCCTGTACGTCTGCTGCCAGACTGTACGGCGGCAGAGAACATGCAGAGTCACCGGAGTGCACGCCTGCCTGTTCGATATGCTGCATAATGGCACCGATCACCACGGTCTTGCCGTCGCTGACCGCATCGATATCAACTTCGACCGCAGCATTAAGGAAGTGATCCAGCAGAACCGGCGCGTCGTTGGATACCTGAACAGCCGTGTTCATGTAGCGACGCAGCTCATCTTCCTTGTAGACGATCTCCATGGCACGACCACCCAACACGTAGGACGGACGAACCACCAGCGGGTAGCCGATCTTGCCGGCTTCAACAATCGCTTCTTCCAGACTGCGAACAGTCGCGTTTTCCGGCTGCTTCAATCCGAGACGCTTCAGCATCTGCTGGAACTGTTCACGGTCTTCCGCACGGTCGATCGCTTCAGGACTGGTACCGATAATCGGCACACCTGCCTGCTCCAGCGCAACAGCCAGTTTCAGGGGTGTCTGACCACCGTATTGAACGATGACGCCTTTGGGCTTCTCGACATTGACGATTTCCAGCACATCTTCAAGCGTGATTGGCTCAAAGAACAGACGGTCGGAGGTGTCATAGTCAGTCGACACGGTTTCCGGGTTACAGTTGACCATGATGGTCTCGTAACCGTCTTCGCGCGCCGCCAGTGCTGCATGTACACAGCAGTAGTCAAACTCAATACCCTGACCAATACGGTTCGGGCCACCGCCGATGACCATGATTTTTTCACGATCGGATGGATTGGCTTCACACTCATCCTCATAAGAGGAGTACATGTAGGCGGTATCTGTGGCAAACTCAGCAGCACAGGTATCAACGCGTTTGAATACCGGGCGCACACCCAGATTCTGACGGTGCTTGCGGAACTGCTTCTCGCTGACACCCAAAAGGGCTGCCAGACGAGCATCAGAGAACCCCTTGCGCTTGAGGCGGAAGATCTGATCCTTATCCAGTTCGCTCAGAGCGGTTTCAGATACGCGCTTCTCGTCCTTGATCAGGTCTTCAATCTGCACCAGGAACCAGGGATCGACGCCACTGAGCTTGTAAATCTCGTCTACGCTCATACCCAGGCGGAAAGCATCACCGATATACCAGATACGCTCAGCACCCGGCTGAGACAGTTCGGCAACGATGGTGTCACGTGCATCTTCAGCCGTCAGATCAACAATCGGGTCGAAACCGGTAGAACCCACTTCCAGACCACGCAGTGCCTTCTGCAGGGATTCCTGCTGAGAGCGACCGATCGCCATCACCTCACCTACAGACTTCATCTGAGTGGTGAGACGGTCATTCGCCTGCGGGAATTTTTCGAAAGTAAAGCGCGGAATCTTGGTCACGACGTAGTCGATGGAAGGCTCGAAAGACGCCGGAGTGCGACCGCCGGTAATATCATTCTGCAACTCGTCCAGGGTATAACCCACCGCCAGTTTGGCAGCGATCTTGGCAATCGGGAAGCCGGTCGCCTTGGATGCCAGTGCGGAAGAGCGGGATACGCGTGGGTTCATCTCGATGACCACCATACGACCGGTCTTCGGATCAACACCGAACTGTACGTTGGAACCGCCGGTTTCCACACCGATCTCACGCAGCACCGCGATCGATGCATTACGCATGATCTGGTACTCCTTGTCGGTCAGCGTCTGGGCCGGCGCTACGGTGATGGAGTCACCGGTGTGAACACCCATGGCGTCAAAGTTTTCAATGGAGCAGACGATGATACAGTTGTCGTTTTTATCGCGAACAACTTCCATCTCGTACTCTTTCCAGCCGATCAGAGACTCGTCGATCAGCAACTCGTTGGTCGGGGACAGGTCCAGACCACGCTCGCAGATTTCGATGAACTCTTCACGGTTGTATGCGATACCACCACCAGAACCACCCATGGTAAAGGACGGACGGATGATTGCAGGGAAACCGATGGAATCCAGCACCTGCAGTGCTTCTTCCATGCTGTGAGCGATCGCCGCACGCGGGCACTCCAGGCCGATGTTTTTCATCGCCTTGTCAAAGCGCTCACGGTCCTCTGCCTTGTCGATGGCGTCCTGCGTCGCACCGATCATTTCCACACCGAATTCGGCCAATACGCCTTCACGGTCCAGATCAAGGGCACAGTTCAGCGCCGTCTGACCACCCATGGTCGGCAGCAATGCATCGGGACGTTCTTTTTCGATAATCTTGGCAACGGTCTTCCAGTTGATCGGCTCGATGTAAGTCGCATCAGCCATCGCCGGGTCGGTCATAATGGTCGCCGGATTGGAGTTGACCAGAATGACTCGGTAACCCTCTTCACGCAGTGCCTTACACGCCTGGGCACCGGAATAGTCAAATTCGCAAGCCTGTCCGATCACGATCGGGCCTGCACCAAGGATGAGAATACTGTTAATGTCCGTACGTTTTGGCATCTGTCTTAACCGGTCGTCTCTGTTTCTGTCACTGACTTATCAGGGCGCTATCAGGCCTGACGGGCCTTCATCTGTTCAATAAAACGATCGAACAGGGGAGCCACATCATGTGGACCCGGGCTAGCTTCCGGGTGACCCTGGAAGCTGAACGCCGGCACATCAGTACGCTCGATCCCCTGCAGTGAGCCGTCAAACAGGGATTTATGGATTGCACGCAGGTTCGCCGGCAGCGTTTCTTCATCAACGGCGAAGCCATGGTTCTGGCTGGTGATCATCACATGCTTGCTGTCCAGGTCCTGCACGGGATGGTTGGCACCATGATGACCAAACTTCATCTTCACGGTCTTGGCACCTGACGCTAGCGCCAACAGCTGATGACCCAGGCAGATACCGAATACCGGAATACCGGATTCCAGGATCTCGCGGATTGCAGCAATGGCGTAATCACAGGGCTCGGGATCACCAGGACCGTTGGAGAGGAAAACACCGTCCGGATTCAGAGCCAGCACCTCTGCAGCAGGGGTCTGGGCCGGCACTACGGTCAGGCGACAGCCACGCTCGACCAGCATCCGCAGGATGTTGTGCTTTACACCAAAGTCATAGGCAACCACGTGGAACGGCAATTCTGCGTCAGCTCTGTCCTCGTGACCTGCACCCAGTTTCCAGGTGCTGGAACGCCATTCGTAACGTTCGGTCACACTGACTTCTTTTGCCAGGTCCATGCCTTTGAGGCCCGGGAAAGCGCGCGCAGCCGCCAGGGCCTTTTCTTCGTCCAGATCATCACCGGCCATGATGCACCCATTCTGCGAACCTTTCTCACGCAGGATGCGTGTCAGGCGACGAGTGTCGATATCAGCAATGCCGACGATATTGTTATCAATAAGGTATTGGTCGAGCGCCTTCTCGCTGCGGAAGTTGCTGGCCAGCAGAGGCAGGTCACGAATGACCAGACCGGCGGCCCAAGTCTTGGCAGACTCTGCATCTTCTGCATTGACACCGGTGTTGCCGATGTGTGGATAAGTCAGGGTCACAATCTGGCGGCAGTAGGACGGATCGGTCAGAATCTCCTGATATCCGGTCATAGAGGTGTTAAACACCACCTCACCACTGGACTCACCATCGGCGCCAATTGCTATTCCCCTGAAAATGCTGCCGTCTTCAAGGGCTAGAATGGCTGGTCGCGTCAATTGAACCTCCCCGCGCGTGCGCTGCATAGTCTGGACAGTTGGATAGTATACGTGCAAAAAAGCGAGGCAAAACTGGACGCTTACCTCGCTTTAATAGTTCTGGCTGTTTTGGGCCTGCATTCTTAGCAGGTTAAACCCCTGTATTCTAGACGATCCACGCCTTGGAGTCCACGCACTGATTCCGACCAGCCGTCACCTGAGTGTCATAGAACATTCATACACTGTCGCGCGTTAAATATCCCCCAGGCAGGCATGTGATGAAGATTTCTACTGTAGCACGACTATCGTCCCTGACCCTCCTTGTGATGCTGACTGCGCTTACGATATCCGTCATCTGGTCCTTGATGCGACTGGATGAGGCTTTCAGTAACAATACTGACTATCAGCAATACACACTGGAAATACAAAACCGGATAGAGCAGCCGGCCAACCGCTATCTACTCTCCGGTGATGCAAGCGAGCTGATTACAATTGAGCAAGGTATTCAAGCAGCACTAGACACCAACACTCAGACACTGTGGTTCGATGAAACCGCACGACAACGCATTCATGACGCCCTTTCACACATGCAGGCAAAGGCATTACCGGAACTAAGGGCCGCTGGCAAGTTGGCGAACCCTCAAGCTTTGCTCATTAATAATGAACGTGAGTTGGCATATAGCCTCAACAGCCTGAGTGAATATGCCATTAAAGGTAGTGAACAGGATGAAAAACGGTCAGACGCCATCGCTTACCTGAACCTCAGCGCGAAACTTCTCGCCGAACTGCATCATCTTACATTATTGCGCCAACGCTACTTTGCTCTTTTGGATCAGGAAACCCTGATTTCAATTGAGCAGCATCTTGAACAGATGAAGGCCACCGCAGACAGCATCCAGTCGCTCAAGCCCCTTGGCATATACAAGGTTACCGAAATTGATCCCATGGCCGAGCTCATGGGATGGAACAGCACTCAGGATCAGGTTGAACTGGGAGATGAACCACGTTCACAGGTCCACGAACTGGTGAGCCGTTATCCGAAGGAGCTTGAAAACGCCGGCAAATTCAGTCAGTTGAAACAGCGTGGCCAGGAGGCTGCGACTAGCGCACTGGTATCACTCAAAGAAGATCTGGGACAGATTGAAGATGCTCTGAATACTTCCTTCCGTGCCATCTTGAACAATACATATTGGATACTTGGCATCTCAGTTGCCTTGCTGTTGATTACTGGCTCCTTGATGGGGCTTCTGCTGCAACGCCTGGCCGCATTGATCATTACCGCATGTCGCTTTATCGGGCAACTTGCGGAAGGCGACCTGAGTACCAGCATTCATTTCAGCAGCCGTTTTGTTGAAGCGCGCAGCCTTGACGATGCCTTGGTCAAGCTTCAGGGCTACTTTAAACAGTTGATCAGCCAAGTGAGCCAACAGACCCGTCTACTTTCTGCCCTGCAGGCCAGAGCCACTAACAGTTCGGCACGAATTGAGAATGTAGTTAAACAGCAGCAACAACAAACCTCTGAATCTGCAGAGCAGATGCAGCAACTGACCAACTCCTATCAGGACGTTGCCAACAATGCAGGCAATACAAGCTCAGCAACACATCGTGTCCAGCAACAGGTAAGACAGGGCAGCCTACAGATAGTCAAAACCAGCGAATATGCCGTCCAACTCAGCAAGGAAGCCGAGCGCACCGAGCGCAGTATCGAACAGCTCAGACAGGATACATTAGCAATTGGAGAAGTACTGACCGTCATTCACGGTTTTGCAGACCAGACCAATTTGCTGGCATTGAATGCGGCCATCGAAGCGGCACGCGCAGGCAGTGCTGGACGTGGTTTTGCCGTTGTAGCCGATGAAGTACGAAACCTGGCGAATAATACCGCCCAGTCTGCTGAGCAGATTCAATGCATCATTAGCAAGCTTAACGACGCATCCAAAACTGCAAGCCAATGTGTGGACATGCAAAAAGGGTTGGTCGATGCCACGGTCACTGCAATTGAGGATGCCCGCGATTCAATTCAAGAAATCGATATTGCGATTCGCGACATTTACGACATGAACGCCATGATTGCGGCCGCCACCGAACAGCAGTCTCAAACCACAACCCAGATTCAAGACACTATAAACTTGAGCGCCGCCCTTGCATCAGATGCAGCAGCAGAAGCGGATAACAATCGCCAACTTGCAGGTGAGCTTGCAAGCATCAGTAGCGCGCTAACGCATATGATCAGCCGGTTCACACAAAGCAACCAAGAAAATTATAATTAAAAACAGCCACATGCTTGACAGCAAAGAGTGATAGTGGAAAAATGCGCTCTCCTTAGCCCAGATAGCTCAGTCGGTAGAGCAGGGGATTGAAAATCCCCGTGTCGGTGGTTCGATTCCGCCTCTGGGCACCAGAATTCCGAAGGCCTGCATAAAGAATGCAGGCCTTTTTTATTTTGGCCTCTTGAGCCAAAACAGACCTGCTCTTAGGGGCCGCAGCCCGCCCCCTAACCCAAGTCATAAGCCAGACGTATTTAGCTCAACTCAAGGTCACATCCTTATTAAGCACGATTTTTTTGTCGTCGCAGCGCCTGCAGATCAGCTTCCAGTTATCGTTGAAGATTTTGCCGCTTGTAATGATTCAGTCGACATGGCCAATATTTCCATTACCTCACTCCTACTGCGATAAAGACTTCCTGTTATTGCCATAGGTCATCGATACTATTGCACTAACGCTTTCCGTCCTACCTACATGAGGCTTTTAGGAATTATTCCTATATCTTTGGTAAGACGTAGGGACTAACCTATATCTCAGAGGTTCACAGGCGGTGACTAGCTGAGTGGAGCATCAGCACCTCGACGTCTGCGTAGGAGATACGCGGCGACTGACATGGAAGTCGGTGACAGGGCCCTAAGACACGGATGCGTCAGGGCCCTTCTTTTTATCCCCAGTCTCATGTAATCAGGCACCTTACCGGGTGCGTCATCTGTTGATACACATACCGCTGATCCTTTATCCACACCCGCCATCAATGCTCCGGCTTGTGGATAAACCTGTTATCTGCAGCATCAAGCCCGCCCAGCCGTTAGCGTCAACAACACCGAGCTGTTATCTGAGCTCGAAATAGCGTCCTGGGGATAACCTCTGGAGAGAACCGGATACGTCCTGTAAAGCCCAAACTGCTGACTGACAAGACTAGTTGACCAGCGTCATCGCCCCTCAAGGCACACAGGCACAGACTCTGCTGTCATCGCCAGGCCCATAACGCAAAAACCCCGGCCTCAACGAGACCGGGGTTCTGCTTAAATAAGTGCTTGGCGATGACCTACTCTCACATGGGGAAGCCCCACACTACCATCGGCGATGACGCGTTTCACTGCTGAGTTCGGGATGGGATCAGGTGGTTCCACGTCTCTATGGTCGCCAAGCAAAACTGGTACAAATCAGATCTGAAATTCGTGACTGTCTGTGTTGTCGCTACAAGCGTTCAACCGGTGCTCTTACGAGCTACGATAATCTTTCTAACCATTCATTTCAAACGCCTTGGGCGTTATATGGTCAAGCCTCACGAGCAATTAGTACTGGTTAGCTCAACGCCTTACAACGCTTACACACCCAGCCTATCAACGTCCTGGTCTCGGACGGCTCTACAGGGACCTCAAGGGTCCAGTGAGATCTCATCTTGAAGGAGGCTTCCCGCTTAGATGCTTTCAGCGGTTATCCCGTCCGAACGTAGCTACCCGGCAATGCCACTGGCGTGACAACCGGAACACCAGAGGTTCGTTCACTCCGGTCCTCTCGTACTAGGAGCAACTCTTCTCAAATCTCAAACGCCCACGGCAGATAGGGACCGAACTGTCTCACGACGTTCTAAACCCAGCTCGCGTACCACTTTAAATGGCGAACAGCCATACCCTTGGGACCGGCTTCAGCCCCAGGATGTGATGAGCCGACATCGAGGTGCCAAACACCGCCGTCGATGTGAACTCTTGGGCGGTATCAGCCTGTTATCCCCGGAGTACCTTTTATCCGTTGAGCGATGGCCCTTCCATACAGAACCACCGGATCACTAGAACCTACTTTCGTACCTGCTCGACGTGTCTGTCTCGCAGTCAAGCACCCTTCTACTCTTGCGCTCATTGGCTGATTTCCGACCAGCCTGAGGGTACCTTCGTGCTCCTCCGTTACGCTTTGGGAGGAGACCGCCCCAGTCAAACTACCCACCACACAATGTCCTCGATCCGGATTACGGACCTGAGTTAGAACCTCAACAGTACCAGGCTGGTATTTCAAGGACGGCTCCACTCGAACTGGCGTCCGAGCTTCAAAGCCTCCCAGCTATCCTACACAAGTAATGTCAAAGTCCACTGTGAAGCTATAGTAAAGGTTCACGGGGTCTTTCCGTCTAGCCGCGGGTACGCTGCATCTTCACAGCGAGTTCAATTTCACTGAGTCTCGGGTGGAGACAGTGTGGCCATCGTTACGCCATTCGTGCAGGTCGGAACTTACCCGACAAGGAATTTCGCTACCTTAGGACCGTTATAGTTACGGCCGCCGTTTACCGGGGCTTCGATCAAGAGCTTCGCCGAAGCTAACCCCATCAATTAACCTTCCGGCACCGGGCAGGCGTCACACCCTATACGTCCACTTTCGTGTTTGCAGAGTGCTGTGTTTTTAATAAACAGTCGCAGCCACCTGGTATCTTCGACCGGCATCAGCTTAGAGAGCAAGTCTCATCACCAACACCGGCGTGCCTTCTCCCGAAGTTACGGCACCATTTTGCCTAGTTCCTTCACCCGAGTTCTCTCAAGCGCCTTGGTATTCTCAACCTGACCACCTGTGTCGGTTTCGGGTACGGTCCCGCATAACCTGAAGCTTAGAGGATTTTCCTGGAAGCATGGCATCAACCACTTCGACTCATAAAGAGTCTCGTCATCAGGTCTCAGTCTTAAGGAGCCGGATTTGCCTAACTCCTCAACCTACACCCTTAAACGCGGACAACCAACGCCGCGCTGGCCTAGCCTTCTCCGTCCCCCCGTCGCAGTTATGCGCGGTACAGGAATATTAACCTGTTTCCCATCGACTACGCTTTTCAGCCTCGCCTTAGGGGCCGACTCACCCTACCCCGATTAACGTTGGATAGGAACCCTTGGTCTTCCGGCGAGGGGGTTTTTCACCCCCTTTATCGTTACTTATGTCAGCATTCGCACTTCTGATACCTCCACGGTGCCTTACAGCTTCCGCTTCAACGGCTTACAGAACGCTCCTCTACCATGCCCTAAGGCATCCGCAGCTTCGGTGTCTAGTTTGAGCCCCGTTATATCTTCCGCGCAGGCCGACTCGACTAGTGAGCTATTACGCTTTCTTTAAAGGGTGGCTGCTTCTAAGCCAACCTCCTAGCTGTCTAAGCCTTCCCACATCGTTTCCCACTTAACTAGAACTTTGGGACCTTAGCTGGCGGTCTGGGTTGTTTCCCTTTCCACGACGGACGTTAGCACCCGCCGTGTGTCTCCCATGATTGCACTCTTGGGTATTCGGAGTTTGCATCGGGTTGGTAAGTCGGGATGACCCCCTAGCCGAAACAGTGCTCTACCCCCCAAGGTGAGACATGAGGCGCTACCTAAATAGCTTTCGAGGAGAACCAGCTATCTCCGGGCTTGATTAGCCTTTCACTCCGATCCACAGGTCATCCGCTAACTTTTCAACGGTAGTCGGTTCGGTCCTCCAGTTGATGTTACTCAACCTTCAACCTGCCCATGGATAGATCGCCCGGTTTCGGGTCTACTCCCAGCGACTTGGCGCCCTATTAAGACTCGGTTTCCCTACGCCTCCCCTAAACGGTTAAGCTTGCCACTGAAAGTAAGTCGCTGACCCATTATACAAAAGGTACGCAGTCACCGTCCGAAAACGGCTCCCACTGCTTGTACGTACACGGTTTCAGGGTCTATTTCACTCCCCTCACAGGGGTTCTTTTCGCCTTTCCCTCACGGTACTGGTTCACTATCGGTCAGTCAGGAGTATTTAGCCTTGGAGGATGGTCCCCCCATATTCAGACAGGATAACACGTGTCCCGTCCTACTCGATTTCACTGTAAATAGGTTTTCGCATACGGGGCTATCACCCACTATGGCCACACTTTCCAGAGTGTTCTGCTAACCACATCACAGCTTAAGGGCTGGTCCCCGTTCGCTCGCCGCTACTAAGGGAATCTCGGTTGATTTCTTTTCCTCCGGGTACTTAGATGTTTCAGTTCCCCGGGTTCGCCTCTCAAAACCTATGTATTCAGTTAAGAGATACCCGCAAGCGGGTGGGTTTCCCCATTCGGAAATCCTCGGATCAAAGTCTGTTTACCGACTCCCCGAGGCTTATCGCAGGTTACTACGTCCTTCATCGCCTCTGACTGCCAAGGCATCCACCGTGCACGCTTATTCACTTGACCATATAACCCGAAGGCGTCTGGAAAAATGAATGGTTCGTAACGATTATCGCCGGTTGGCGCTTGTATCAAACAATACAAGACAATCTTTCAGATCCAATTTGTTAAAGAGCGTTTAAAGCTAAGAAGCTTTAAAAGATGGACTCAGCTATGAGTACACGTTTTAAAGCTCCGTCTGCTTCAACTTTCGATCAGGTAATATGTGTGAACGCTTGCCAGAACTTCGCAATCGTTTAAGGAGGTGATCCAGCCCCAGGTTCCCCTAGGGCTACCTTGTTACGACTTCACCCCAGTCATGAATCACACCGTGGTAACCGTCCTCCCGAAGGTTAGACTAGCTACTTCTGGTGCAACCCACTCCCATGGTGTGACGGGCGGTGTGTACAAGGCCCGGGAACGTATTCACCGCGACATTCTGATTCGCGATTACTAGCGATTCCGACTTCACGCAGTCGAGTTGCAGACTGCGATCCGGACTACGACCGGTTTTCTGAGATTAGCTTACCCTCGCAGGTTCGCGGCCCTCTGTACCGGCCATTGTAGCACGTGTGTAGCCCTACTCGTAAGGGCCATGATGACTTGACGTCATCCCCACCTTCCTCCGGTTTGTCACCGGCAGTCTCCTTAGAGTTCCCACCCGAAGTGCTGGCAAATAAGGATAGGGGTTGCGCTCGTTACGGGACTTAACCCAACATTTCACAACACGAGCTGACGACAGCCATGCAGCACCTGTCACTGCGCTCCCGAAGGCACCAAGGTATCTCTACCAAGTTCGCAGGATGTCAAGAGTAGGTAAGGTTCTTCGCGTTGCTTCGAATTAAACCACATGCTCCACCGCTTGTGCGGGCCCCCGTCAATTCATTTGAGTTTTAACCTTGCGGCCGTACTCCCCAGGCGGTCAACTTATCGCGTTAGCTGCGCCACTAAAGGATCAAGTCCCCCAACGGCTAGTTGACATCGTTTACGGCGTGGACTACCAGGGTATCTAATCCTGTTTGCTACCCACGCTTTCGCACCTCAGTGTCAGTATCAGTCCAGGCAGTCGCCTTCGCCACTGGTGTTCCTTCCGATCTCTACGCATTTCACCGCTACACCGGAAATTCCACTGCCCTCTACCGTACTCTAGTTTGGCAGTATCAGGTGCAGTTCCCAGGTTAAGCCCGGGGCTTTCACATCTGACTGACCAAACCACCTACGCGCGCTTTACGCCCAGTAATTCCGATTAACGCTTGCACCCTCCGTATTACCGCGGCTGCTGGCACGGAGTTAGCCGGTGCTTCTTCTGCAGTTAACGTCACAGCATGCCGGTATTAACGACACACCTTTCCTCACTGCTGAAAGTGCTTTACAACCCGAAGGCCTTCTTCACACACGCGGCATGGCTGGATCAGGGTTGCCCCCATTGTCCAATATTCCCCACTGCTGCCTCCCGTAGGAGTCTGGGCCGTGTCTCAGTCCCAGTGTGGCTGATCATCCTCTCAGACCAGCTACGGATCATCGCCTTGGTGAGCCTTTACCTCACCAACCAGCTAATCCGACGCGGGCTCATCTGATAGCGTGAGGTCCGAAGATCCCCCACTTTCCCCCGAAGGGCGTATGCGGTATTAGCAGTCGTTTCCGACTGTTGTCCCCCACTACCAGGTAGATTCCCACGCGTTACTCACCCGTCCGCCGCTCGCCGGCGATCTAGCAAGCTAGATCCCGCTGCCGCTCGACTTGCATGTGTTAGGCCTGCCGCCAGCGTTCAATCTGAGCCATGATCAAACTCTTCAGTTTAAATCTTTGGTTGAGTCTTTTACGAAAGGAGGAATGATCCCTTCAGACTCGGCTCAAGGTATTACACAACGCTAAATGAATATTCAGTTAGGTTGCTTGCCTTGATTAAGCTTTGCGTGCTCAATCCTGACAAGCGCCCACACATATTACCTGATCAATTTGTTAAAGAGCGGGCTTGGCCAACCGCGCCGTAGCGCAACCTGTTGTCTCAAGCGAGGCGCATATCTTACTACGCCGATTTTCGATGTCAACCATTTTTTTCGTTTTTTGTTTCAGTGTCGTAACACTTCACAACGATCCGATTGAGATCAAGGAGGCAGATTCTACATCAGAAACCTATTCAGTTTCAAGAACTTATCTCCTTCTCACTAAAGCCGTTCAGTGTTTCGCGAACCCTGTCGTCTCAAGCGAGGAGGCGTATTCTACGCATCCCCGCCTGGGTGTCAACGCCTTTTTGTAAAAAGATTTCAAAAAGGTTAAAAACGCAAATGAGCGCCCCTCAAAGGGGGGGCGCTCACCATGCGGATCCGGTTTTATCCACCGGTGTAGCTTAGCGGCACAAATGTACCCCACAATATTACAGTTGCCGCTATCAGGCCCACCAGGACACACAAGCCCACAGTTAAAATTGAAGTCGAGAAGAAGAAGGCCCTGTCTTCAGGGATTTGCATAATCTCCGGTACACCTGTGTATAGCAGGTAAATTGTATAGGACAAGGCTATAAGTCCTACGATAACGTTGAACCACAGCATCGGGTACAGCCCGGCCAACCCTGACAGGAATAGCGGTGTTGCTGTGAAAGTTGTCAACACAAGACACTCTTCAAATGAGACATTGCCGCCATAGGTTTTTTCCATCCAGTGTACCGCCCATGCGATAAACCCCACAGCTACCCACATGGCAACATAGAAGGCGATGGCTGCTGGTAAGGCACTGCTGACACTGAGCTTGACGAACTCGGTACCACCAATGCTCCAGCCAACCTGAGTCGTCCCGATGAACAGCGATACTGCAGGAATCGCTGCCAGGATACTGATTTGGGCAAGGAATACATGTACGGCTGAGTAGTGCTCCTTACGTATTGAGCGCCACTCCTGTTTGGGATGGTAGAAAACCCCCATCATATGCTGCAGGAACATAGGTCTATCCTCCTTGCAGTCCGGGTATGGCCCCGGGCCACATCAATTTTTATTTTCGATAGTGCCCGCTTCCGTTCGTTGGTTGCTTTATTTTCCCGAAGGGTTATACGAAGAGATGCCCGTAATGGTCTATCAGAAGTATGGCAAACAGCCACATGATGTACACAATGCTGTAACGAAACATTTTCATCGGTACAGCCACTTCTGTTGAATGATTTAACTTAAGCGCCCAATAAAGCAGGCGCAGGTTAATCAACGTTACCCCTGACAGATAAAACCAGCCGTTCATTCCCGTTACAAACGGCAGCAGCGTCGCAATCAATGTCAGCAGTGTATAGAGCAGAATTTGTACTTGTGTGTAGTGCACGCCATGCGTGTTGGGCAACATCGGCACACCAGCCCGAGCATAATCATCACGTCGTGCTATGCAGAGCGCCCAGAAATGCGGCGGCGTCCAGGTGAAAATAATCAGCATCAGGAGCAGGCCCTGATAGTCAACACTGCCAGTAACAGCTGTCCAGCCCAGCAATGGTGGAGCAGCTCCTGCAACACCCCCTATAACGATATTCTGGGGAGTCGCCCGTTTCAGAATCGCCGTATATATGACGGCATATCCGATCAGCGAGGCTAGCGTCAGCCAGGCGGTGACACTATTAACGGTCAATTCCAACAGTGCGATCCCCGATATGCCCAATATGGCGGCAAATATCAGAGCGCTTCTGGGGCTGAGCCGCCCCTGAGGCAAAGGGCGTCTGGCTGTTCGTGCCATGTGACAGTCAATGTTGAAGTCCAGCACATGATTGATCGCAGCGGCCGATGACGCCGCCAGCCCTACCCCCAAACAGGTCAGCGCCAGCAAGACAGGATCGGGAGCTGAGGGAGAGGCAAGGCAGAAACCGACTACCAGTGTCAACAGCATCACGGCCACTACCCTCAACTTGCACAACGCCAGATAGTCTCGCCATGAGGTTGAACCAGCTTGATGTTCAGTGAGCGACAAGGTAGCCATGGTTTATCTCCTGTTCTGCAACACGTGCGCGAGAGTTCAAGTGCATCAGCATTAACAGCAGTGCAACGGCACCAGCATGATGGGCAACCGCCAACCCGAGCGGGAGCAACCAGATGACATTGGCGACCCCCAGCCCGGCTTGAGTCAATAGCAATATCCAGTACCCGCATAGTGGCCGCCTTAACCCTGAACGACACCAAAGCTTTGCTGTCCCCAGCAATGAAACGACAAACAGCATCAGGGCTCCCAGCCTGTGTGTGACCTGTATAGCTGCCCGCGCCTCTGCCGGCAGCAAACCACCTTCGTAATTGGGGCCTACACTCATCACCGGGTTCAGCCCGGCCACAAAATCGTAATCGACCACTTGATCCCTGTGGCAGTAAAACCAATCACTGCATGCCCATCCTGCATAGTTGGTGCTGGTCCATCCCCCCAGCGCTAACTGCACAAATAAGGCCATCAACATCAATCGCACCCAGGGACTTGCGGATGTATGCGACTCCTTTTGCACCATTCTCATCAGCCTCTGGCGTAGAAGGATCAACAACGTCAGCGTCGCCAGCCCCCCCAAAAGATGCAGGGTTACCACCGCTGGCAGCAATCTCAGTGTTACTGTCCACATGCCGAATATGCCCTGAGCAACCACCAGCAATAACAGTCCATATGACAACGCCACGGGGTAACCATGACGATGACGCTGTCGATACGCCATCACTGACATCAGCAGGATCAATACCCCCAATGTGCCAGCCGCATACCTGTGGACCATTTCAATCCATCCCTTGCGCAGATCAATGACTACACCGGGATGTCTTTCAGACAACTCGGAATGATCATCGGGAAGAATCCAGGTGCCATAGCAACCTGGCCAGTCGGGACAACCCAAACCGGCATCATTGAGACGTGTCCAGCCTCCCAGTAACACCACGACCAGAGCTAGCCCAATAGCCAGAGTCGCCAGACGCAGAGACCATCTCATCATCCCAACCTCGATGCCTTGAGCAGACGCCTCATATCAGTCAGTAGCGCGTCCCCCTCGAAACTCAAGGGATGTTTGAGCACCAGATTGCCCAAGGGATCTACCACCCAAATGCCAGGATTCAAATTTCCAGACAATTTAGCGTCAACTCGCACGCGATCCGCCTCCCGTCCCAGCGCATCATGCACCCGCTTCAACGCCTCAAGTCGATCGTTGCATCCATCAGGGCAGCTCGATTCATGAACCAGCACCAGTGACCAGTGCCCTGTATGCCTGTCGAGCTCACCGCCCCATTGGTCAATCGTGCGAACAGGCTGGACCAGCTCCCCATGATTAACCCCTCTGTCTGGGATGCCAACTCCACTCACCCAAGCCAGCATGGCCAGTATCACGGGTACCAGCCCCACCCCCCAGATCAGCCAGAAAACCCTGCGGTTACTGTTCATGAGAGACCTCCCGTCGTTCCCGGCGTCCGACCCATACCAGCCAGATCGCCAGCGCCAGCGCCAGCCCGAACCATTGCACGGCATATCCGATATGACGTTGCGGCTCTACCCCTGTATAGATGTTTTCTCTTGGCATAATCATCTCGCTCACCGCCGTCTTCAGGTGCAGAACCAAAGGTTCGACCGGCACCGCAAGCGCTTCCCTAATCTGCTGGAGATCCATGGACTGCATGCGCCTAGGCCAGCCGGCTTCCATCTGGCTGGCAGCCAGGGTTACCGACTCAAACGGCCTCGATAGCACCCCTTCCACCATCCTCCAGCCGGGGACCAACTGAACATCAGGCAGTTGATCCCGGCGTGGTGGCGCCGCAATCCAGCCCAGACTTCCAAGCCACCAATTCCCCTCATCGACGCGGACCGGAACGACCACTTCATACCCCACGCGGCCCCGCCAGGTTCTGTTATCCAGAAGAAACACCTTTATCGGTACCAGCTCAATTTCAAATCGCACCGGAACCCAGTCGTAATGCTCTAACCGCTCCAGCGCACCGGTGACCGTCGTTGCCGGTGCATCTTGCAACTGTTGCAGCCAGGTCTCTTTCTGGTCAGCACGCTGAAGCTGCCATGCCCCTAGTGATGACAGCAGAGGGACACCCAACAACCAGAGCAACAACCGCACACGTTTGAATCGACGCCGGCTATCCGCTTTACTGGAGGTATTCGCCAAGGAGGTACTCCCATGTTTCGTCTGCTGATTCTGGTCCTGTTCATCGCCATCGTTGTTGCCCTGTTCAGCAGCCTCTGGTCACTGCTCAGGAGTCCATCATCCGATGGCACCACCGCCAATCGCCTCCTTTGGCGGGTCATTCTCAGCGCATTGCTGATTCTGGCTCTGATCTATGGTTTCAATACCGGACAGTTGCACCCTCACGCTCCCTGGTAAGGCTCAAAGCACATAAACAAACAGGAACAAACCGATCCAGACCACGTCCACGAAGTGCCAGTACCAGGCAACCGCCTCGAAACCGAAGTGCTGGCGTGGACTGAAATGCCCCACGACAATGCGACCTAGAATGATGATCAGCATCAGCGTACCCAAGGTCACATGCAGGCCATGAAAACCTGTCAAAATGAAGAACGTGGCACCGTAGATGCCCGATTGCAGGGTCAACCCCAATTCATGATAGGCCTCGACATATTCGTAGGCCTGAAAACCGAGGAACACCAGACCCAGCACAATGGTCAGAAATAACCAGCGCCTGACCTGCATGCGCTCGTTTTTCAGCAAGGCTTTATGCGCCAGCGTAAGGGTGAAACTTGACGTAACCAACAGGCAGGTATTGAGCAGCGGAATATGCCAGGGACTGATCACTTCACGAGGGCCGGGAAATTGCTCGGCATCCGGAGGATTGAACAACGGCCACTGGGCCGTGAATTCCGGCCAGAGCATCTGACTGACTCCCTTGTCACCTTCTCCTCCCAACCAGGGCAACGCCAGAGTGCGAACATAGAAAAGTGCACCGAAGAAGGCGGCAAAGAACATCACTTCAGAGAAGATGAACCAGCTCATCCCCCATCGGAAAGAACGATCCATCTGTGGTGAATAAAGCCCGTCCCGACTTTCATGGATGACATTGCCAAACCAGCCCACCAGTATCAGCCCCATCATCAAAGCTCCCGCGAGCAGCAGCACCAGCCCCAGACCGCCTCCCCGGTCCGCATTCATCGCGTTCAACAGGGTTCCCGCCCCGTAAGCCAGCAGAAAAAGGGCTATCGACGCCAGAATCGGCCAGCGGCTTTGTTCAGGTACATAGTAGGTTGAGCTGCTCATAGCGATTGCTCCTTCTCGGCCATCGCCGCTGTCGATACTTCCGGTGATATATCAAACAGGGTGTAGGACAGAGTCAGCGAGCGGATATGCTCGGGTAATTTCTTGTCGATGACGAACAGCAGCGGCATCTCGATCGACTCGCCGGCCAGAAGGGCCTGCTGCTCGAAACAGAAGCAGTTCACCTTGTGAAGGTATTGAGCCGCTTCTGCCGGTGCCACCGAAGGTATGGCCTGAGCCACCATTCGCCGACCGGTCGGGTTGGCGGCACGAAAGGAAGTCTGCTTCATTTCTCCGGGATGTGTCTCTATGACGTTATCGGTCGGATCAAAGGTCCAGGGCATCCCTTCGTTGTGGACAGCAATTAGCCTGACCTTCACCTGACGGGATCGATCAGGCCCATCGACCACAACGGGCCCGGTGTTAGTGATCTTCCCGTTAAGCCCGGTGACCTCACAGAAAACATCGTAGAGCGGTACCAGCGCGAAGCCGAAACCGAACATCAACACGGCTCCCAGCACCAGCCGCCTGACCAACCGCCGATTATCGGCGTGAATGCTCATCGCGGCGTCTCCGGCAATTTCGGTGGCGTGGCAAAAGTATGGTACGGGGCCGGCGAGGCCACCTCCCACTCAAGCCCTTCGGCACCCTCCCAGGCACGAGCCTCTGCCCTGCGACCACCCCGCACGCAGGCAATCACGTTCCACAGGAAAATCAGCTGCGATAGCCCGAAGATAAAGGCACCGATAGACGCCACCATATTGAAGTCCGCAAACTGCAATGCGTAGTCCGGTATGCGTCGCGGCATACCGGCCAGACCGATGAAGTGCATCGGGAAGAAAGTGATGTTGACGCCAATGAAACTGATCCAGAAATGCAGTTTGCCCATGGTTTCATTGAGCATGTGTCCGGTCCACTTCGGCAGCCAGTAATACACGCCCGCCATGATTGCAAACACCGCACCGGGCACCAGCACGTAGTGGAAATGCGCGACCACGAAGTAGGTGTCGTGATACTGGAAGTCCACTGGCGCGATCGCCAGCATCAACCCGGAAAAGCCACCGATGGTGAACAGCACGACGAACGCAAGCGCAAACAGCATCGGCGTTTCGAAGGTCATGGAACCTCGGAACATGGTCGCCACCCAATTGAACACCTTTACCCCGGTGGGAACCGCGATCAACATGGTGGCGAACATGAAAAACAGCTCACCCACCAGCGGCAGACCCACAGTGAACATGTGGTGCGCCCATACCAGAAACGACAGAATGGCGATCGAAGCCGTGGCATACACCATCGAGGCATAACCAAACAGCGGTTTGCGGGCAAAGGTGGGGATGATATGACTGATGATGCCGAAGGCCGGCAGGATCATGATGTAGACTTCGGGATGCCCGAAAAACCAGAACACATGTTGAAACAGTACCGGATCTCCACCGCCGGCAGCATTAAAGAAACTGGTGCCGAAGTGGATATCCATCAGCATCATGGTGACGACACCGGCCAATACCGGCATGACTGCGATCAGCAGGAAAGCTGTAATTAACCAGGTCCAGCAGAACAGCGGCAGCTTCATCATCGTCATGCCCGGCGTGCGCATGTTGAGAATGGTGGCGATGATATTGATTGCCCCCATGATCGAGCTGATTCCCATCATGTGCACGGCAAAGATGAAGTAGGTCACACTGGGAGGCGCATAGGTCGTGGACAGGGGCGCATAAAAGGTCCAGCCAAAGTTGGGAGCACCGCCATCCATGAACAGGGTAGATACCAGCATGGCAAAGGCGAACGGCAGAATCCAGAAACTCCAGTTGTTCATCCTTGGCAGAGCCATGTCCGGGGCGCCGATCATCATGGGAACCATCCAGTTGGCCAGTCCCACAAAGGCCGGCATCACCGCACCGAACACCATAATCAGGCCATGCATGGTCGTCATCTGGTTAAAGAAGCCCGGCTCAACCAGTTGCAGTCCCGGCTGAAACAGCTCAGCCCGGATCAGCAACGCCATGCAGCCACCGATGAAGAACATCAGCAGGCTGAACCACAGGTACATGGAGCCGATATCCTTGTGGTTGGTTGTAAACAGCCATCGCCCTATTCCCTTGGCCGGGCCATGATGTGCATGTTCATGAGACTCCAGGGTCGTTTCCAGCGTACTCATTGCTCAGCCTCCCCTGTTGACGGCTCCAGCAGGCGCGCAATCTGCACGGGGGACACCGCCTCGCCAAGACTGTTGCCCCAGGCGTTGCGTTCGTAGGTGATCACGGCTGCCAGCTCGGTAGCGCTGAGCTGATCGCGGAACGCCTGCATCGCTGTACCGCTCTTGCCGTTGAGAACAATATCGATATGCCCGGCCACATCCCCCAAGGCTATCGGACTCCCCTTCAATGCCGGGAAGGCACCGGGCACCCCTTCACCGTTGGGCAAGTGGCAGGCCGCACAGGCACGCAGGTACACCTGCTCGCCCTGTTGCATCAACTCATCCAGCGTCCAGGTACGCTCGGCCGCCGCGGCTGCACTCTGCTTTTCCGCCCGCGCATCCGCCAGCCACTGCTGAAAATCATCCTGGCTGACGGCTTCGATCACCACGGGCATAAAGCCATGGTCCTTGCCGCAGAGTTCGGCACACTGACCTCGGTAGATACCCGGCTCGTCAATGACGGTCCAGGCTTCATTAATGAACCCCGGAATGGCGTCTTTCTTGACCGCCAGTGCCGGCACCCACCAGCTGTGGATAACGTCATTGGATGTCAGCAGAAAGCGTATTTTGGTTGCCACCGGAACCACCAGATGACGATCAACCTCAAGCAGATAGTGTTCCTGCTTGTCGGCCTCGTTCGTGATCTGCTCGCGCGGTGTGGAAAGATTGCTGAAGAAGTTCAGGTCGTGGTCAAGGTAATCGTATCGCCACTTCCATTGATAACCAGTGACCTGTATGTCGAGCTCCGCTTCCGAAGAGTCATACATCTGCACCAGCGTAGCGGTAGCCGGGACCGCCATGGCCACCAGAATAGCCAGAGGAATGATCGTCCAGATCACTTCGACCAGCGTATTCTCGTGAAAGTTGTGTGCCTTGGCACCACGTGACTTGCGGTGGTGGAAGATCGACCAGAACATGACGCCAAATACCACAAGGGCAATGGCTACGCAGATCCAGAAGATCGTCATGTGCAGATCGAAAACCGAACGGCTGACATCCGTGACACCAGGTGTCAGATTGACCTCCCAGGCCGCCGCAGCGGTTGCCGAGTACAGCGTCAATCCAAGCCCCGAGCCGATGGTTGTTATTATTGTCCTTACCATCATTCAGGCCTCCCCGTCTTGACCCAGAGGGAGGCTCATCGTGCTCCCTCACAGGTGATCCGGTTAACTCGAGTATAGCAGGCCGTCTGAAAGCGCAAGTTCAGAGCGCAGATTCAGGCTCCACCCAGAATCAGCGCCCAGCGCACCAGCAAAATGATGGAAATGACGAACAGGGCTGCCATCAGCAGCCCGATCAGAATGAAGTGTACGGGCCGGCCGTTCCGAAAATCCCGTTCCCGATTGTGCTCGGACTGCACGCCAAAGAAACTGGACAGCACACTGAGCAGTGTCTGCCAGAGGGTTGGTTTGTCGGACATGATGCTCACCTCCCCTTGAGGTATAGGCGATATCCGAGCAAAAAGGCCAGTATGAGGGTATAGATCAACACTTCCAGATAGCCGGCACGAATCAGCCAGGCAAAGTGCAACAGCACCAGCAGCGCAATCGGATAGATCAGCCAGTGCAGCGTTTTCCAGCGCTTGCCCAGCCGCCGCTGCCAGCCCTGAGTCGAGGTTATGCCCAGTGGCAACAACAGGACCCACGCGGTAAACCCGACGATGATATAGGGTCTCTCGGTCAGCTCCCTCAGCAACAGGTCCGGACGCCAACCGAGGATAAATGTGGCCACCGCCAGCAGATGCAGAGAGGCATAGAACAGCGCGTACAATCCGAGCATACGCCTGTAGCGTTGCAACCACCCCATGCCGAACAGACGACGTAGCGGCGTTACCGCCAGGGTTACCCACAGGTAGCGCAGGGCCCAGATCCCGAGAAACGTAACAATCACCTGGGCCGGATCGGCTCCCAGCTTCTGCTGCACAGCCTGCAGGGTAATCCACCCCAACGGCAGCAGACTGCCGACGAAAAACAGCGACCAGATCAGCCATCGGCCGACCGGGTGACGGTGTACAGCGGTCATGCTCAATACCATTTGTTCAAGTCCATACCACTGTAAAGATGGGCGACCTGCTCGGAATAGCCGTTGAACGGTTGGGTATCGATGATATTGGGACTGAACAGTGAAGACGGTAAACGCCGCTCCGTAGACTGACTCCAACGAGGGTGATCCACAGCCGGATTCACATTGGCGTAGAAACCGTACTCCTGAGGTGCCGTGCGATTCCAGCTGGTCGGCGGCATCTGTTCAGCGAGATGGATACGCACGATCGACTTGATACTCTTGAAACCATACTTCCACGGCACTACCAGCCGCAGAGGCGCACCGTTCTGAGAGGGCAGCGCACTGCCGTACACTCCAACGGCAAGGATCGTCAGTGGATGCATCGCCTCGTCCATTCGCAACCCTTCCACGTAGGGCCAGTCGATGGTACCGAAGCGGGAACGCTGCCCCGGCATCTGTTCAGGATCATGCAGGGTGGTAAACGCCACGTAACGCGAACTGCCGGTCGGTTCGAATCGTTTAAGCAGCGAGGCCAGCGGGAAGCCCACCCATGGAATCACCATTGACCAGGCTTCGACGCAACGCAGGCGGTAGATTCGTTCCTCCAGATCAACCCCCTTGAGCAGGTCCTCAAGATGATAGCGGCCTGGCTTATGAACTGCGCCGCTGACCTCAACGCTCCAGGGATCAGTTCGCAACCCCTGAGCATAGGCTTTCGGATCAGACTTGCCCAAGCCGAATTCGTAGAAGTTGTTGTAGCTGGTCACATGCTCGAAGGGCGTAAGCTTCTCTGCCGTGGAAAATTCCGTCGAGGCGGTCGCAGCCTCAAGCTTCTTTTGCAGCCATTCAGGTCCTGTTGCACGCAGGCCTTCATCCTCCCGCGCACTGCCGGACAGTGCCGCTGCAGGCCCACTCATCAACAGCGCACTCCCTGCAGCAAGTCCCTTAATGAATTGACGACGCTGTCGGTAGATCGACTCTGGCGTAATCTCTGAAGGGGCGATATCGGGGGCTTTGCGAATCAACATGGGAAACTCCTGTCATACTACGCACTGTTAGACAAAGCATACGAAGCCGGTTCCCTTTTTGCCCACACAGGCAATAAAAAAGCAGGCCGGAGCCTGCTTTTTTATATTTATGCGCGTTGACGAGAACGCCGCCAGACCCACAGCAGGGGCCCTGAAAGGCTGTAGCAGAGGAACAGTGCCCATAGGGATACCGAGGTACTGATCGAGATAATCCCGAGACAAAGCACGATAACCGCCAGAATCCAGAACGGCACCTTGCCGCGAAAGTCCACATCCTTGAAGCTGTAGTACAGGGTATTACTGACCATCAGCACCCCGGCCAAGGCCACGAACAGCGCAATCGGGTACTCCCAGCCAGCCACATCGACACTGTACTCGCTGCATACCCACACCAGACCGGCCACAGTAGCAGCGGCCGCCGGACTGGGCAGGCCGATAAAGTAGCGTTTGTCGACGGATCCGATCTGGGTATTGAAACGGGCCAGCCGCAGCGCCCCGCCGGCGGCGTAAATGAAGGCAGCAAAAAAGCCCAGCTTGCCGATATCGCCCAGCGCCCAGTTATAGGCCACCAGCGCCGGCGCAACACCAAAGGAAACCATGTCCGAGAGAGAGTCATACTCGGCCCCGAACTGGCTCTGGGTATTGGTCATGCGCGCGACACGCCCATCAAGCCCGTCCAGCAGCATGGCCACAAAAATGGCGATGGCCGCCGACTCGAACTGGCCGTTCATACCAGCCACGATGGCATAAAAGCCTGAAAACAGCGCACCGGTCGTAAACAGGTTTGGCAACAAGTACACACCACGACGACGATGTGGACTGGAGGCCGAGGCTGCCTGCTCCGCCCCTTTTTCGGGCTCTGTTACCGGTTCCTGTGGCTGATCATTCATGATGTAACCTCTGTCAAAACGCTGAATCTGCATTCTACTCGACAGTGGCTCTCAAGCCCAATGTCATCAGGCTGCAGCACTGCCCTCATCATCCTTGTAGGCCGCGGCAAGATTGTTGAACAAGGCACGACTGATACCGGTAATCGCCATGAACTTGTCCAGTTCCTGCGCCAGCAAAGAACTCTGATAGGACTCCTGCATGATGATCAGGCAAAACCCGGTTACCCCGTTGACCGCCTTGACCATGCGCCCAAGCAGTTCGACATCACCGGCATAGACTTGCGTCAGGATAGGGATCAGATGTTTCTTGATCAGCAAAGTGCCACTGGACATGAATTCAACCGGCAACTTGACCTTCACATGCACCTCACCCACCTTGTGCATCCGCGCAGCAAAATCGGCGTCATAAGGTCCGCTGAATACGGTCTCGAGCCAGGCTATGTGGGTGGCTTTGAGCGCATCCAGTCGCCCCTCAAGGAACGGGGCCGTTGCCGGAATCTGCTGCAGGTCCTGATAAAACCGCTCGGTCACGTCCGCCAGATAGGGTTTCAGTTTGGCACCTTCGGCGATAAGTACCTGTTCGTCTTCTGCATCAAACCCTGAGCATGCCTTGCCACGCTCACACAGAGCCGCGAAGTTGATCTGACTCATATGAGTACATCCTTGAAAAATAAGGTTGAAATGGAACCGTAACGAGCGGCGATTAAAAGCCCGCCATTCTCGCACGGTTATTCCAAATATCAAGGATGTACGTCCAGGCCCACTGGAGTATTTGCAGCTGAACCTGGTGCCGAGGAGCTATTGGTTAGACGAACTGCCGTTCTTTTCACGGTAGGCGGCCGCCAGATTGGCGTAGAGCGCTTCACTAATGCCGGTCACATCCATGAAACGAGCCAGCTCGTGTTCTCGGTATGACACCTGCATGATAATCAGACAGTAGGTCGTGACTGCGTTGACTGCTTTCATCAGACTGCTTAGCCGATCGAGGTCCGCGCCGCAGACTTCGGTCAACACAGGAATAAGGTGCTTGCCGATCAGACCGATGCCGCTGGCCATGAATCGTTCCGGCAGGCGCACCTGCACATGCACTACACCGACATGGTGCATGTAGGCAGCAAAATCCTCATCATAAGGCCCTGAGAAAATGCGCTCCAGCCATCGCCGGTGGGTGCTTTTGAGTGCCTCCAGCCGCCCCTCCAGAAAGGGCTGGGCTTCCTCGATACGCCCCAGTTCCTGATAGAAGGCATCGGTAACACGGTCCAGCTCCCCGGTCAGCAGAGCATGCGCCTGCATCAGCACCTGTTCATCTTCGGGTTCAAATCCTGAAAACTGCTTGGCCTGATGATTGAGCTGAGAAAAGTCGATCTGTCGCATTGATATAATCGTCCTTGCGGCCAGGTACATGCTGTCGCATGCACCACTCCGTTGCGAAAATGGGTGTAATCGAATGTGTTACGAATCGGTACAACTGTCAAGAGGCGCCTCCTCCCGACAGTCGGCGGCAGGAGGCTGGAAGATGAAAGCGGCGGGCTAAACTCGATTCAAAACGTTATCAGGCGGCGCGTTCGCGGGAATTACGATAGGCCGCCGCCAGATTGTTATACAGAACCCGGCTGATGCCGGTCACTTCCATGAAGCGTTCAAGCTCATGACCTCGATAGGACTCCAGCATGATCAACAGGCAGAAACTGGTCGCTGCATTGAGCGCCTTGAGCAAGGGGCCAACCATTTCCGGTTCATCCTTGTAGATCTGAGGCAGCAATGGAATCAGGTGCTTGTTAATCAGACCAATGCCACTGGTCATGAACTTCTCCGGCAGTTTCACCTGCACATGAACCACACCGACCTGATGCATGTAAGCCGCAAACTCGGCGTCATAGGGACCATGGAATATCTTGGAAAGCCAAGCGGTGTGCGTCGTTTTCAGCGCATCGATACGGCCCTCAAGGAACGGCAACGCCTCAGGAATGGTTTGCAACTCAGTGTAAAACGCATCGGTGATCGTTTTCAGGTGGGGCTCAAGGCGGGAAGCTTCCTGGGCCAGGATAGCGGCATCTTCAGGTTCAAATCCGGAATAGGCTTTCGCCTGCTCACACAGAGCAGAAAAATCGATAGTAGACATAATGAACGCTTCCTTGACTGATGATAGCGAGTGCTGCATCCGGTCACCGCACAAGTCCGTGCTCACACTATCATCATGTTATTTTTATTAGTGGCAATCATTGATAGCACGGGACCAGCAGAGTTCAAGCACTCAGAATCCAATTTACGACCTGGATCAATTAAAGGTGATCTCGGCGTCATACTTTGGAAGGAGAGACCGGAAATCAACGGCAACCGGTCATCACCATTGCTTTGCAGCGACCGTGCCAAATCCATGCAATCCTTACGCCTATTCAAGGTAGCACAGCTTTTGCTTAGTTCTGGTAACAGTTTTATGACAGGAGATGATCAACAGTGGTGCCATCCTGCACCATATTAATGCAGGCAAGATTTGAGCAGGGAGAATAACGAGGGAAACCCTATAACGAAAACTGCCGGGCATGAGCCCGGCAGTGGAGAAAGGATGCGTTCAGTGCATCAGTTCTTTTCTTTGTCGACCAGCTTGTTGGCTGCGATCCACGGCATCATCGCACGCAGTTTCTCACCGGTCTGCTCGATCGGGTGAGCGGCATTGTTACGACGACGTGCAGTCATGGACGGATAGTTGGTCTGACCTTCCGCGATGAACATCTTGGCGTATTCGCCATCCTGGATGCGCTTCAGTGCATTGCGCATTGCTGCACGGGACTGTTCATTGATCACCTCCGGACCGGTTACGTACTCACCGTACTCGGCATTGTTGGAGATGGAGTAGTTCATGTTGGCGATACCGCCTTCGTACATCAGGTCTACGATCAGTTTCAGTTCGTGCAGACACTCGAAGTACGCCATTTCAGGAGCATAGCCAGCTTCAACCAGAGTTTCGAAGCCCATTTTAACCAGCTCAACCGCACCACCACAGAGAACAGCCTGTTCACCGAACAGGTCGGTTTCAGTCTCGTCCTTGAAAGTGGTTTCGATGATACCTGAACGGCCACCACCAACACCCATGGCGTAAGACAGGGCCACTTCTTTGGCAGTGCCGGAAACGTCACGGAAGATCGCGATCAGGTCGGGGATACCACCGCCCTTGACGAATTCGTTACGTACAGTGTGGCCAGGAGCCTTCGGCGCGATCATGATCACGTCCAGGTCGGCACGCGGCTCAACCTGGTTGTAGTGAACGGAGAAACCATGAGCGAATGCCAGGGTAGCGCCCTGCTTGATGTTCGGCTCGATCTCTTCCTTGTACAGCTGGCCCTGGAATTCGTCCGGAGTCAGGATCATCACCAGATCAGCAGAAGCAACAGCGTCAGCCACGTCAGCGACTTTCAGACCGTGAGCTTCAGCCTTGGCACGGGAAGAAGAGCCGGCACGCAGACCAACGGTCACGTCAACACCGGAGTCTTTCAGGTTGCATGCATGCGCGTGGCCCTGAGAACCGTAACCGATGATGGATACTTTCTTGCCCTGGATGATGGAGAGATCACAGTCTTTATCGTAATAAACCTGCATGGTTCTGATCCTTTGACTTGAAGATTGGGATTCGTGTGCGTCTAGCCGCAATGACTATAGCAATGGTGGCTACATTAAGGGATCCTTCCTGTTGCGTAAAATGATATATTTGAAACATTACATTTCATATAAAGAAACACTATGGATACCCGCTCCCTGCGTCTGTTCCTGAATCTGGCCGAGACGCTGCATTTCGGCCGCAGCAGCGAAGCCTGCCATGTCAGCCCCTCCACGCTGAGTCGCGCCATCAAGCAGCTGGAGGAGTCTCTGGGCGTGGAGCTTTTTCTGCGTGACAACCGACGCGTCGAACTCACCGCCGAGGGCAACCGTTTTGCCCAGTATGCTCGCGAAACGCTGCAACAGTGGGAGCAAATCCGGCATTCGCTACTTGAAGGAGCAGGAGAACTGCGCGGTGAAATCAGCGTCTACTGCTCCGTCACCGCCAGTTACAGTTTCCTCTATTCACTGTTGAGTCGGTTTCGTCACCTCTATCCCCAGGTGGAAATCAAGTTACACACCGGTGACCCTGAACATGCCGTCGCCCGCGTACAAAGCGGCCGCGAAGAGATATCCATCGCCGCGCGCCCGGCGCAACTGCCCTCGGGCATTGCCTTCCGGCCACTGGACCGTACCCCCTTGCTGTTCATAGCCCCGGTCGAGCAGACCCTCAATCAGAACGACTGGCGTCGCCAGCCGATGATCCTGCCGGAAAGCGGCATCTCCCGTGAGCGAATCAACCAATGGTTCGCCAGCCAGCAGATCCAGCCCGACATCTACGCTCAGGTCACCGGTAACGAAGCGATCGTCAGCATGGTAAGCCTGGGCTTTGGCATCGGCGTGGTGCCCCAGATCGTGCTCGAGAACAGCCCTCTGGCCGACCGGGTAGAAGTACTCCCCGTGGAGCCTGCGCTGGAACCCTACGAAATCGGTCTGTTTGCTCAGGAGCGCAAGCTGCGCTCGCCCATCATTCATGCCTTCTGGTCCCTGCTGGACCCGGAGCCCGATTCGCATCTGGAGCCCCTGTCATGACCGCAGACATGCTGATCGTCTTTACACTGCTCGGTGGCGCTATCGCCCTTTTCCTGAGCGATCGGATACGCATGGATCTGGTCGCCCTGATGCTGGTGGTCTCTCTGGCACTGAGTGGCATCATCACCCCGGCCGAAGCCGTCTCCGGTTTTGGCGAGCCGGTGGTAGTAATGATTGCAGCCCTGTTTGTTGTGGGGGAAGGTTTGCTGCGAACAGGCATTGCCAGCGCGACCGGCAGCTGGCTGCTGCGTGTGGGCGGCGACAGCGAAACCCGTCTGTTGCTCTTCCTGCTGCCGGTTGTAGCGCTGCTCTCCGCCTTCATGAGCTCTACCGGTGCCGTCGCCCTGTTGTTGCCGGTGGTGATGAGCCTGTCCCGGCGCTCGGGCTTTGCGCCTTCGCGGCTGTTGATGCCGCTGGCCTTCGCCGCCCTGATCGGCGGCATGCTGACCCTGATCGGCACCCCGCCCAACATCATCGTCAGCGGTCAGATGCGCAGCAGCGGGCTGGAGCCTTTCAGCTTCTTCGACTTTACCCCCATCGGTCTTGCGGTGCTGGTGGCAGGCATGTTGTACCTCATCCTGATCGCTCGACGCCTGCTGCCCGACCACTCGCCGGAAGCGGACGAGCGTGAGGGCATACGTGCGCTCTATGAGCGCTATGATCTGTCCCGTCAGCTGCACAAGCTGGAAGTGCTGCCGGGCAGTCCCCTGGCGCAGAAGACTCCGGCCGAAGCGGCGCTGAGAACCGAATATGAAGTCACTCTGATCGCAATCTCGCGCAGTGGCGGCTGGCTGTCGAGCCTGATTCCGGTATTGGCCAATACCCGCATGCAATACGGTGACCAGCTGCTGGTGTATGCCGATCACGCCTGCCTGGAACGTATTTGCGAAGAACAGGCGTTGCGCGTCCTCGATTGCCCATCGGGCGATGTCAGTCGACTCGAGCAGAGCGCCGGGCTCGCAGAAGTCCTGCTGCCACCAGACTCTCGGCTGTGTGGCCAGACCGTCAAACAGGCGCGGCTGCGAGAGAGTCTGGGCCTGAGCGTGATCGGCTTGCGCCGTAACCGTGAACTGAGTGATCTGCACTTTGCCAGCACCGAGCTGGCCGCCGGCGATACTCTCCTGCTGGCCGGCAGCTGGGAACGGATCCGCAATCTGGGACAAGGCCGCGAACTGGTGGTGCTCAATCTGCCTCCCGAGCTCGAAGAGATCCCCACCCATGGCAGCCGCGCCCCGCTGGCACTGGGCATCCTTCTGGCCATGCTGGTCACCATGACCACTGGCTGGCTGGACAACCTGAGCGCCATCCTGCTGGCGGCACTGGGAATGATCCTCAGCGGATGCGTCAACCTGAAGGAAGCCTACCGTTCGCTCAACGCCACCAGCCTGATCCTGATCGCCGGCATGCTGCCCATGGCACTGGCAATGGAACGCAGCGGCGCCCTGGACTTTATGGTCCAGCACCTGATCAGCCTGATCGGCAACAGCAGTCCGCTGGTGCTCTGTGCCAGTATGTTCCTGATCACATCGCTGCTGAGTCAGTTCATCTCCAATACCGCCACTACGGTGCTGGTGGCGCCGGTAGCACTCAGCACCGCCCAGCTGCTCGGCATCAACCCTGAGCCGGTAATGATTTCAGTGGCCATTGCAGCATCGACCGCTTTTGCGACCCCCATCGCTTCACCGGTCAATACGCTGGTGTTGGCACCGGGCAACTACCGTTTTGCCGACTTCGCCCGCGTCGGTATTCCCCTGCAGCTGCTGGCACTGGTGCTGACCCTGACGCTGACGCCATTACTCTTCCCGTTCTGATCAGAGGCCGCCCAGATGCTGATGCAGGAAAGCCAGTGAACGGGACCAGGACAGCGCCGCATTTTCTTCGTCATAGCGGGCACCGGTGGGGTTGGCAAAGGCATGATCCGCGACATACCAGTGTATCTGCAGCTGGTCTTTACCGGCCTTCGCCATCGCCCGCTCGAAACTGCCCACCATCTCTTCGTCGATACTCTTGTCCAGGGTGCCGAAATGCCCCTGTACCGGCCCCTGCAACGACGCCAGCTGTTCAGGCGTACGGCGCACATTGCCGTAATAGATGATCGTGGCATCCACCGGGGTTGCCAGAGAGGCATCCAGTGACCAGCCGCCACCGAAACACCAGCCCAGCGTCCCGACCCGACCATTGCTCAACTCATGTTGGCGCAACCAGTCGATCCAGCCCGTCAGGGTTGAGGTTGCCACGGCCGGATCAACCGCGTTCTTGAGTGCCATGGCACCTTCTCGGGTATCGGCCACCTTGCCGCCATACAGGTCCACCGCCAGCGCGATGAACCCCTGCTCGGCCAGCTCCGCCGCTACCGCCTTGATCTGGTCGTTCAGCCCCCACCATTCATGAATCAATACGACGGCGGGGAAAGGCCCTTCACCCTCGGGGATCGCCAGGTGCGCACCTGCCTCACTGCCGGTACTCAGAGGCAACTCAACCTTTTGGGTACGCTGACCGGCAGCCTGAGCCAGCAGAGGGTCAGCCAAGACCACCGCCAGTGGCAGCGCCAGCATGCCTTTCAGGAAACGGCGGCGCTGCTCGATCGAGATCGTCGGCAGCTCTGCCACCGGTTTGGAGCCACAGCCCTTGATATCACACATGGATGCATTCCTCCGTTTATACTGCCAACACTATAGACAACTGCGTCACTCAGGTTGCGATAACAATACCCAAGAGGGTACGGACCGCGATGAATAAAAGTTTATTCAGTGCGCAAAAAATACTTTTTTTTAGCGGTTTTTTACTCCATATTCTCGCTTTGAAGCGTGTCCGCTGCGATCGCAGCCACATCACCCTGGGGATGCCCATTTCCCTGCCATTCACAGCGTTGCCGGAGATCCAAGGCGATGAAAAAAATGTTCAATGGAATCAAATACCTGTTACCCGCTCTGATGCTGAGTGGCGCAGCCGCAAGCAGCGCTGAAGAGCTGCATGTCTATAACTGGTCGGACTATATCGCCGAAGATACGATTGCTCAGTTTGAGCAGCAAACGGGTATCAAGGTGGTCTATGACGTATACGATTCCAATGAAGTGCTGGAGGCCAAACTGCTGGCCGGTCGCAGCGGCTATGACCTGGCGTTCCCGACAGCACGTCCCTTTGCGGATCGTCACATCAAGGCCGGCCTGTATCAGCCTTTGGACAAGAGCAAGCTGAGCAATCTGGGTAACCTGGACCCGGTGATCATGGCATCACTGGCGGATATCGATGCTGACAACAAGCACCTGGTGCCCTACATGTGGGGTACCACCGGCATCGGTTACAACGTGAACAAGGTTCGTGAAATCCTGGGTGACGACATGCCGCTGGATACCTGGCGTCTGGTGTTCGACCCGGAAATCGTAGCCAAACTGGCCGAATGCGGCGTCAGCCTGATGGATGACCCCACGGAAGTTTTCGTAGCAGCCCGCGCCTACAAGGGTCTGCCCACTGATGACTTCAGCAAGTCAGCAATCAACGAAGCCGCTGACACGATCAGCGCCATTCGTCCGCATATCCGCTACTTCCACAGCTCCCAGTACATCAACGACCTGGCCAACGGTGACCTCTGCGTGGCCCACGGCTACTCTGGCGATGTGCTTCAGGCCCGCGACCGTGCCGCCGAAGCCGGCAACGGTGTCGAAGTGGCCTATGCGGTGCCATCCGAGGGTGCCGTGGTCTGGACCGATGTGATGGTAGTACCGGCCGATGCTCCGAACCCGGCAGCCGCACACCAGTTCATCGACTTCCTGCTCAAGCCGGAAGTGATCGCGCCGATCACCAACTATGTGGCTTATGCCAACGCTAACACAGCAGCCACCGATCTGGTCGATGAGGAGATCCGCAACGATGCCGGTATCTACCCGCCCGAACAGACACGCGAGAAACTGATCGTGCTGAAAACACCATCAGAGCGCGAGATGCGTGACATGAACCGCACCTGGACCCGCGTCAAGACCGGCCAGTAAATCCGACCACCTGAACCTGAGACGCCCCTGACATCAGGGGCGTCTTTTTATCGGGAGATCTCTCCACCCATGGCAAGTGTTCGTCAGTTCAAGCCCGAGGAGCCCTGGCAGGCACCGGAAGGCGAACCGATCGTTCGTATCGAGAATGTCACCAAACGCTTCGGCTCCTTCTATGCCGTTGACGATGTCAGCCTGCATATCCATCAGGGCGAATTTTTCTCCCTGCTCGGATCTTCCGGCTGTGGCAAAACCACCCTGCTGCGCATGCTGGCCGGCTTCGAAACCCCCACCAGCGGCCGCATCTTCATCGATGGCCAGGATGTCACCGACATCCCGCCCTATGAACGCCCGGTCAACATGATGTTTCAGTCCTACGCTCTGTTCCCGCACATGAACGTTGCGGACAACATCGCCTTCGGCCTGAAACAGGAAGGCATGGCCAAGGCCGAGCGCCAGGAGCGCGTGGCCGAGATGATGGCCCTGGTGCAGATCGACAAGCTCGCCCAGCGCAAGCCTCACCAGTTGTCCGGTGGACAGCGTCAGCGTGTCGCTCTGGCCCGGGCACTGGCCAAGCATCCGAAGATCCTGTTGCTGGACGAGCCACTGGGCGCGCTGGACAAGAAACTGCGCGAACAGACCCAGTTCGAGCTGGTCAACATTCAGGAACGTCTGGGTATCACCTTTATCGTGGTCACGCATGATCAGGAAGAGGCGATGACCATGTCCTCGCGTATCGCCCTGATGCATGAGGGCCGTATCGAACAGGTGGACCCGCCGCGTCGCCTGTACGAATTCCCGTCCACCCGTTATGCCGCCAGCTTCATCGGCTCGGTAAACCTGTTCGAAGGCTATGTGGTGCAGCAGGACGATGATCAGGTGCTGGTGCAGTGTGACGAGGCGGGCGGCCAATTGCTGGTCCGTCACAGTCAGCCACTGGTACCAGGCATGGAGGTCACCCTCGCCCTGCGTCCGGAAAAGGTGCGCGTCATCAGCCATCTGGACGCCGATGCACCCAACCAGTTACGCGGCGTGATCAAGGAGATCGCCTACCTGGGCGACGTGTCCATCTACCACGTGGAGCTGGCCAGCGGCAAACGGGTTCAGTTCACCCAGTCGAACGTACAGGCGCTGGCCGAACAGCCACTGACCTGGGACGAGGAGGTGCTGTTGGGCTGGTCTGCCAACAGCTGCGGGGTACTGACCGAATGAAGCTGAAACAGTACCTGCCCCCGGCGCGTAATCTGATCATCGCCGTCCCCTGGTTCTGGCTGGCACTGTTTTTCCTGCTGCCGTTTCTGTTCGTGCTCAAGATCAGTCTGTCCGAGCCGATTCTGGCGCAGCCGCCCTATCTGGACCTGATCCGCGAAATCGAGGACGGTTTCGTTACCATCGTGGTCAATTTCAGCAATTACCAGCTGCTGCTGGAGGATTCGCTCTACCTGAGTGCGCTGCTCGGCTCACTCAAGGTGGCCACGGTCTCCACCCTGTTGTGCTTGCTGATCGGCTACCCCATGGCCTATGCGATCGCTCGTTCGCCGTCACACTGGCGTTTGCCTTTGCTGATGCTGATCATTCTGCCCTTCTGGACCTCCTTCCTGATCCGGATCTACGCCTGGATCGGCATTCTCAAGGGCAACGGTCTGCTCAACAACCTGCTGATGGGACTGGGCCTGATCGACAGCCCACTGGAGATTATGCACACCCCGCTCGCGGTCTATATCGGCGTCGTCTACAACTACCTGCCGTTCGTAGTGTTGCCGCTCTATGCCACGCTGATCCGGCTGGATTTGACCCTGCTCGAAGCGGCGGCTGACCTGGGCTGCCGCCCGTGGAAGCAGTTCCTGCTGATCACCCTGCCGTTGTCGATGCCGGGCGTACTGGCAGGGGCCATGCTGGTGTTCATTCCGGTGATGGGCGAGTTCGTCATCCCCGACCTGCTGGGTGGGCCGGATACGCTGATGCTGGGCAAGCTGATGTGGATCGAATTCTTCAATAACAAGGACTGGCCGCTGGCGTCCTCGCTGGCCGCGCTGCTGCTGGTGGCGCTGATTCTGCCGTTTGTGCTGCTGCGTCACTTCGAGCGCCGCGCAGAGGAGGCTGCCGCATGAACCGACGACTGCCACTGCTGATCACCATTCTGCTGTTCGGCTATGCCTTCCTCTATATTCCGATCGTCAGCCTGATCGTTTACTCGTTCAACGAGAGTCGACTGGTGACCGTCTGGGGAGGGTTCAGCACCAAATGGTACGGCGAATTGCTCAACAACGGCCCGCTGCTCAGCGCGGCCTGGCTCAGTGTTCGCATCGCGGCCCTGACCGCCACTCTGGCGGTTATTCTGGGCACGCTGGCCGCTCTGGCCCTGGTGCGCTTTCGCCGCTTCCGTGGCCGCGGCTCACTGGAAGTGATGGTCACCGCGCCACTGGTGATGCCGGAAGTGATTATCGGCCTGTCACTGCTGCTGCTGTTCGTGGCCATGGAAACGGTGATTGGCTGGCCTGCCGGGCGCGGCATGACCACCATCGTCATCGCCCATACCACCTTCGCCATGGCGTATGTCACCGTAGTGGTACAGAGTCGATTGGCACACATGGATCTGTCGCTGGAAGAAGCCGCACTGGATCTGGGAGCACGCCCCATCAAGGTCTTTTTTGCCATCACCCTGCCGATCATTGCACCGTCACTGATCGCAGGATGGCTGCTGGCCTTTACGCTGTCACTGGATGACCTGGTCGTCGCCAGCTTCGTGTCCGGTCCCGGCTCCACGACCCTGCCGATGGTGGTGTACTCCAGTGTCCGTCTGGGAGTCAGCCCCGAGATCAACGCCCTGGCTACCATCATCGTAGGTCTGGTAACACTGGCAGTCCTGATCGCGGGCTGGGTGCTGTGGCGGCAGGAGAAGCGCAACCAGCTGGATGCTCACTAAGGCAACACGCCCTGAGGCAATAAAAAACCGCTGGCCGTTTGCACGGGCAGCGGTTTTTTTGTGGCGACCGGTCGGGCCTTAGAGGCTCAGCACCTTCTCGCCACGTGCAATACCACACACACCGGAGCGCACCACTTCCATGATGGAAGCGCTGCCCAGCGCGTTGATGAAGGCATCCAGCTTGTCGGATGCACCCACCAGCTGCACGGTGTAGGTAGTCGGGGTCACGTCGATGATCTGACCACGGAAGATATCGCAGGTACGCTTGATCTCCGCACGCATCTGGCCACTGGCCTTCAGCTTGATCATCATCACTTCGCGCTCGATGTGCTCGCCTTCGGACAGATCGACCACCTTGACCACGTCAATCAGCTTGTTCAGCTGCTTGGTGATCTGTTCCACCACACGGTCATTGCCGATGGTGGTCACGGTCAGACGCGACAGGGTCGCGTCTTCGGTCGGCGCCACGGTGAGCGACTCGATATTGAAGTTACGCTGGGAGAACAGACCTACCACGCGCGACAGGGCACCCGGTTCGTTCTCCATCAGGACTGAAATGATATGGCGCATGCTCAGGTCCTCTCTGTCTTGCTCAGCCACATGTCACGCATGGAACCACGGGGTACCTGCATCGGATAAACGTGCTCGAACGGATCGACCGCGATATCCATGAATACCAGACGGTCCTTCAGCGCGAAGGCTTCACGCATGGCACCTTCAAGGTCGGCATACTTGTCGACCTTCATGCCCACATGCCCATAGGCTTCAACCAGCTTGATGAAGTCCGGCAGCGACTTCATGTAGGACTGGGAGTGGCGGGACTCGTAGTTCATGTCCTGCCACTGGCGAACCATGCCCAGCGACTGGTTGTTCAGGCAGAGAATCTTCACCGGCAGGTCATACTGCTTGCAGGTGGAGAGTTCCTGAATGTTCATCTGGATACTGCCCTCGCCGGTGACACAGGCCACGTCGGCATCCGGGAAGTTCATTTTCACACCCATGGCCGCCGGCAGACCGAAGCCCATGGTGCCCAGACCACCGGAGTTGATCCAGCGGTTCGGCTTGTTGAACTTGTAGTACTGCGCCGCGAACATCTGGTGCTGACCCACATCCGAGGTCACGAAAGCATCCCCGTTGGTGACCTTGCTCAGCATCTCGATGACCTGCTGCGGCTTCATCAGCTCGGAGTCATCGGTGCGGTAACGACCGCCGTGACGCTGACGCCACTCGTCGATCTGCTGCCACCAGGCACTCAGGGCATCCGCATCCGGCTGCTTCTTGCTGCCCTTGACCAGCTGAATCATCTCTTCCAGAACCACCTTGGCCGGACCCACAATGGGGATATCCGCCTGAACGGTCTTGGAGATGGACGCCGGATCGATATCGATGTGAATGATCTTCGCCGTCGGACAGAACTTGTCGGTGGCGTTGGTCACACGGTCATCGAAGCGTGCGCCCACAGCCAGGATCAGGTCGGCATGGTGCATCGCCATGTTGGCTTCGTAGCTGCCATGCATGCCCAGCATGCCAATGAACTGGCGATCCGTACCCGGGAAACCGCCCAAGCCCATCAGGGTGTTGGTTACCGGGAAGTTGAGCAGACGAGACAGCTCGGTCAGTTCATCGCTGGCACCGCCCAGGATGACACCACCGCCGGTATAGATCACCGGACGCTTGGCGTTCAACAGCAGATCGGTTGCCTTCTTGATCTGGCCGCTGTGACCACGGGTGATCGGCGTATAGGAACGCATTTTCACCTGCTTGGGATATTCGTACGGGTAACGCTCGGTCGGAGTGGTCATATCCTTGGGGATATCGATCACGACCGGACCCGGACGACCGCTTTCGGCGATGTGGAACGCCTTGCGTACGATGGTCGGAATATCTTCCGGACGCTGTACGCTGAAGTTGTGCTTCACCACCGGGCGGGAAATGCCCAGCATGTCGGTTTCCTGGAACGCATCTTCACCAATCAGGTGGCTCATGACCTGGCCGGTGATCACCACCATCGGGATGGAGTCGGTAAATGCGGTCGCAATGCCGGTAATGGCGTTGGTTGCACCCGGGCCGGATGTCACCAGCGCGACGCCGGCCTTGCCGGTAGCACGCGCATAAGCATCCGCCATGTGAGTTGCAGCTTGCTCATGGCGCACCAGAACGTGCTGTACATCTTCCTGCTGGAACAGCGCATCGTACACGTGTAGCAACGAGCCGCCCGGATAGCCGTAGATGTACTTAACACCCTCGTCTTTGAGGGCGCGTACCACCATTTCTGCGCCTGAAAGTAATTCCACTGTTGTACCCTCTACTCAGCACCGGCACCCTGCCGGTGTAACAGTTTCAGCGTTTCTGCAACGATGAACACGTCCGCTCGCGGTCTGATGTTGTCGCAACCGCGACCTTCCCTGACGGGAGATAACGATGGCCGTGTTCGGGTGCTGGTCGGGCGAGGATCTTCTTGCCCAACAGACCTGTCTGAGACTTAAGCCGGGTAGCGCTTAAAACCACCCGCGGTCTCGGGATTTCCTACCACCGCAAGCCTGGAAACAAATAGCCATGCATTTTCGCACCTTGACAATATTCGATCAACCGCCTACTTACCCTATGGGGAGCGATTTACCACTAAAGGCATAGGCTGGGCGTTGCCCGTTATTGGCGGTATAGTAGGTGCGACTTCAGTTTCTTTGCCGGAGAGCACAAGATGAGTATTGCCGAGATTAAAAACAAGGAGCGCGTCATCAACGAGCTGCTGCGCTTTATCCGCAAGGTGCTGGTGGAACCGGAGATCAGTGAACGGGCGCTGGAGATCGCGCGCAAGCACTTCAACGACAAAAATGCCCACGTCCTGATCGCCGACGAGCTGACCTCCACCACCAACGTCAAGATTCCGGTTGAACACAGTGACGCCGACCGCCTCTTTCTTGAGCTTCTGATCGACGTCGTACGTGACGAGAAGGCGCTCTACTAAGCGCCGATTGCTCAGCCTTATTCCGGTACCAGCCAGTCCACGCGCCAGGTACCGCAGCCCGCCTCTACCTGCAGCTGCTCCACCAGCCAGGGCGAAACCTCGGCCAACGTCTGGTCCAGCTGCCAGGGCGGGTTGATCACCAGCATACCGCTGCCATACATCCCCCGCTCGCCATCAGCCGAAGCCACTTCCAGCTCACTGCAAAGGATCTTGCGAATCCCGCTCTCAGCCAGCTCCTGCTTCATCTGTCGCCAGAGATCTGCCGGTAACAGCGGGTACCAGATCGCAAAGCAGCCGTTGGGCCAGCGCTTGCAGGCCTTGTTGACGAAACGCACCAGCTGCCGGTATTCCTGCTTGACCTCAAAGGACGGGTCAATCAGTACCACACCCCGATTGGGCTTGGGTGGCAACAGTGCCAGCACGCCCTCATAACCATCGCGGTGATGCACGGCTACCCGTGTATCCTGACGGAAAACGCCCTTCAGCGCCTCGGCTTCGGCAGGGTGCAGCTCCATGATGTTGATGTTGTCCGCGTCACGGGCCATCTGTGCCGCCAGCAGGGGCGAGCCGGGATAGGTGGTCAGCGCCTCGCCAGCATTGACCTTGGCCACCTGCTCCAGATACTCCTGCACGGCTTCGGGAACCGGCTGCTGCCAGAGACGGGCGATACCGTCACGGAACTCACCGGTCTTCAACGCCTGTTCGCTGCTCAGGTCATAACGGGCACGGCCACCATGGGTTTCCAGGTAACTCCAGGGCTTGGCCTTGCGATTCAGGGACTGGAGCAGCAGGGTCAGGACCAGATGTTTGTGCACATCGGCGAAGTTGCCGGCATGGAAGCCGTGCTGATAACTGAGCATAAGCGATTCCGGAACGGACGCCGCTCATTGGCGGCGTTAGTGAACTCGGGGCACCTTCAGGTGCGGAAACTGGTGCGCCAGCAGGCTGGCGATTTGCTGCAGGGTACTCCAGTCGCGGGCATAAAGCACGGTATCACCGGCTTCGGCATAGGGACCCAGTACCCCAGGCAGGCCCGAGCCCAGCTGGAACAGCGAGCCCTTGGTCTGGCCGCTGCATTCAAATCGGCCCGGTTTAAGGGATGAGAATTCCCAGCGCCCACCCTGCCAACTCGGTGCGCGATCCGCTCCGGTGTTGAGACAGATACGTACGCGCTTGAGCACCAATGCATAGCCCTGCTCACCGTCGCGCTGCACTCGAAAGGCGTTCATGATACTGCCCTGCCCCGCCGTCACGGCCAGGCTGCCCCAGTCTTGATCACTGTGATAGGTCACCATCAACCGACGGGCATCGGGAGTATGGAGTTCAGTACCGGCGCGGTACTGCTGCGTCAGCAGCAACGGCGTCGACATGCGATAGTGAGGGCCCTGCAGATAGTGACGGACCAGCGCCTGTGCCAGTACCACGCCGGTCTGACGATCATAAACAGGCACCAGATTCAGTGTCAGAGGTTCAATCTGAGGCTCGGTCACCACCTTGACAGGGGGCGGAGGTGGGGCCGCACAGCCTCCCAGCAGCAACAGGGTCAAAAACCCCAGACGCAGCAGTGAACGGCTCATCACGACCTCCCGTGTCAGCGAACGCTGGCAATATATTTGGACAAATGCGCCAGCTTGTCAGGGTCGTCGTCCATGAAGCTGACGCGCACATCCACGTAAGACGCATCCAGCTTTTGTTCCGTGGCCTGCACCGAGGTCACGAAGCCGTTGATCCGTGCAACGCTGTCACCGGAAAGCTGCTCGATATCGACCACGACCTGCTCCAGCACCTGCGGGAACACGCCTTCATTCTTGATGACCACCTTGACCTCACGCAGGTTGAGATCCTTGATGGCACAGCGGAAAGTCTGGTGGCTGTTACGCAGCTGGGCCAGCCCCTTCGGCTTGGCCTGGGTTTTCGGGGCCGCACTGGTCGTCTTTTTCTGTTGGTCGGCCGCCAGCATCGCCGACGCACGGGCCTGCTGCTCGGGGCTCAACTGCTGACGCTTGCTCAGCGCCTTGACCATCTTCTGCACCAGCTGCTCGCGGGTGAACGGCTTGCCTAGATAGTCATTGACGCCGGCCTGAATGGCCTTGAGCACGTACTCGCGCTCGCCACGGCTGGTCACCATGAGGAAGGGGGTGGTTTTGTAGCTGTCCTGAGCGCGGGTCCATTGCAGGACTTCCAGCCCGCTCATTTCAGGCATTTCCCAGTCACACAGGATCAGGTCATAGGCTTTCTGCTGCATCGCCTGCCGTGCCTGCAAACCATTTTCCACCGCCTGCACATTGAAGTCGGGGAAGGCTTCGCGCACCATGGAGGTTACGCGCTCACGGATAAAACGGGCGTCATCTACGACCAGAATATTCAGTTTGCTCATCGAACCCTGTTTTTTTCATCACTGCTGCCTGGATGCAACACTGTCCCACAAAGCGTGCTCGGACTGAAGCCCCGAGGACTGCGTTGCGACAAAAAACGGTTGTTTAGTCGTTTTTTATCCACAGTGTCCTTATGAAATCCCATTTTACTCGCCAAACAGCAGACACTCCATTCTGAAACCCGAACCGGTTTCAGCGGTAGAACACCGCCAGCCAGATCGTGGTTAGCTCAGAATCGGTCCAGCTGACCCGGTGGCGGGTATGGGCAGGAATATTCAGGTAGTCGCCGGGGCCCAGCCGAATCGAGTCGCCGTTGTCGAAGGTCAGCTCACCGCCGCCCTGCAACACCAGCACCCATTCGTGTTCGTCCTGGTCATACCAGCCCGAGTCGGGCGAGGTCTGGCCGTGCGACAGTATGCGTTCTATGCGGACCGTGCCGGCGTTGAGCAGGTCGGTAAACACCTCCTGCGGCAGTTCAGCCGGGATATCGTCATGCAGATTAGTCATCGTCCCTCCTGACAACCGTCTTCATCCTCGGCCGCTTCCCTGAGAATGCGGATACCGCCGTGCAGCACCAGCAACGCGATCACCAGGCCGATCAGCAAGTCCGGCAGGCGGCTACCCAGCCACCAGACCAGCGCACCGGACAGGATGACACCGGCATTGGCGATGACATCATTTGCGGAAAAAATCAGTGACGCGCGCATATGCACGCCGCCGTCCCGATGCTTCATGATCAGGCTCAGGCAGATGACGTTGGCAATCAGCGCCACCAGCCCGACCGACATCATCAGTGTGCTGACCGGTTCACTACCGTAGATGAAACGGCGCACCACATCGACCAGCACCAGTGCTGCCAGTCCGATCTGCATCAAGCCGCTCAGCCGCGCCGAACGGCGCTTGAGCAACTCGCTGCGGCCAATCGCGTAGAGACTGATGGCGTAGACCGAGGCGTCCGCCAGCATGTCCAGCGAGTCGGCGATCAGTCCGGTGGACTGGGCCAGCCAGCCCAGCCCGAACTCGAACACAAACATCAGCGCATTGATCGCCAGTACAATCAGCAGCGTCTTCCGTTCCTGCGCATTACGCGCTTCCATTTCACAGCCGCAGCCGGACATAGACTCTCCCCAAGACAAAAATGCTGCGCTGCCGGTTATGCCGGTGGACGATGTTTCCGCTCCCGGCACTGCAGCGCCTGCTTATTTACCTTTCCGCTCTTCGCGGTGCATCTCGCCCTCAAGCTTGCGCTCCCCGCGATAGGCTTCGCCGTCCTGCTTGCGCTCGTCATGATAGAGCTGATCCTGCTCCTTGCGCTCCTCGCGCATCTCTTCGCGCTCCTGCTTCATTTCCTCGCGCTGCTCTTCATAGCTCTGCGCCGGCATGTCACGCGACTTCTCCTTGCCACCTTCATGATGTGCCGCCTGCACCAGCCCGCCAAATGCCAGTGTCAGTCCCATCAGTACAGCCAGTCCGATTTTCATCTTGCCACCTCGTCAATTGAGATTGAATGCATACGTTCACAGCATGGCAGTGCTTTTCGCAACTGTACAAGAACAGCCCGAAATGCCTGCCCGCTTGGACCCGAAGGCCCGGATTAACCATCAAATCGGTAGCCGACTCCATGCACGGTAACGATGATCTGCGGCGCCTGGGCGTCCTGCTCCACCGCCTTGCGCAGCTTGGAGATATGCTGATCCAGCGTGCGGCTGCTGGGCAGATACTCCCGGCCCCAACCGGCATCGAACAGCTCGTCTCGGCTCAGTACCCGGCCGCGATTGCGATGCAGATGCTGCAGAATGCGCAGGTCCCTCAGGCTCAGGTCGATTTTCTGGCCCGCGCGCTCGGCGCGCAACTGATCGGGGAACACCTGCAGATCAGCCATATGGAAGCTTGCGGCTTCCTGTGCGGACGCCCTCTGCGTCAGACAGCGGCGGGTGACGGCACGGATGCGCGCGATCACTTCGCGGCTGCCAAACGGCTTCTTGATGTAGTCATCGGCGCCCAGTTCCAGCCCCAGTACCTGATCGATCTCCTCCGACTTGGCGGTAATGAAGATCACCGGCAGCTGCTGGTCCTGTTGACGGATGCGGCGACAAAGCGCATAGCCATCCAGTTTGGGCATCATGATATCGAGCAGCACCAGCGCCGGGGCCGCCTGCTCGGCGATCTGCTCGCGGTAGAGGCTCCACGCCTGCTCGCCGTCCGCCGCTTCCAGGCACTCATAGCCTTCGGCCTCCAGCAGGTCCTTGAGCCCCAGGCGAATATTGAGGTCGTCCTCGGCGATCAGAATCTTCATCTCTCGGCCTCCAGTCGAATCAGGAAGCGCGCGCCCTGCTCGCTGGCTTCCAGAGTAAGGTCACCACCATGTGCACGGGCCAGATCCCGCGCCAGCCCCAGGCCGATGCCCGTACCGGTGATACCATCGGTCAGTCGGCTGCTGCTGCGGTAGAAGGGTTCAAATACGCGGGCGGCGTCAGCGGCATCGATCCCGGGACCGGCATCCTGTACCCGCACACAGAGCGAGGTGCCCTCCCGCCATGAGCGCAACTGCAGTTCGCCGCTGTCCGGCGCATATTTCTCGCAGTTGCTGAGCAGGTTGTTGAGAATCTGCTCCAGCGTGGCCGGATCGTAGTGCATGCATTGACCGATGCCCGGTTCGAAGCGGGGTTCTATGCCGCGCTGGCGCAGCAGCGGAGCAAAGGTGCCCAGAATGCGTTCGATCTGTTCATCCGGGTCAGCGCTTTCCGGTGCCGGTGGCAGCTGCTGGCGTTGCAGGCGGGCAAAGCTGAGCACGTTTTCGATCAACCGCGACAGGCGCTGGCTTTCGTTAGTGATCACCCCCAGATAGCGGCTCACCGCCGCGTCCTCCTCGCCTTCGAGACGCTGCTCCAGCATTTCGGCGTACAGGCGCACATTGGTCAGCGGCGTTTTCAGTTCGTGGGACACCTGATTGACGAAGTTGACCCTCTGCGCGGCCAGCTCCAGCTCACGTCGCTGTTCACGATAGAGTCCATAGCCCAGCGCTGCCAGCCCGGCGCCCAGCAGCACCAACGGCGCCACCAGCGTCAGCCAGAGGGGGGCGGCTGCCTGTTGCAGCGCCGGTGCATGGTATTCCAGACTCCAGCTGCCCAGCGGGTGGCTCAAGCCGAGGCTGCGCAGCGCAGGCCCCTTGCCCTGATACTGGCCCCAGCTGTACAGCGGACTGCCCTGACTGTCGAGCAGACGAATCTGCGCATCCCCCAGCGCCTCGCTGCCGGCTGCGGCATCCGGCAGGCGGTTGATCAGGTCGGACAGCAAACGGGCATCATTGAGGACGAACCCCAGCGTGCGCCCCGCCGGATCACGCCACCAGAAAACATGCAGCAGCCTGGCATCCACGTACCAGGCGATCCAGCCGCTCGCCGTCGTTTCAGGCACGGCGATATCGGCTGTTGCGGCAATCGATGCTGCCGCCGCCTCTGATTCGACCGATTCAGCTCTCTCGGCAGACCGGCTCACAGCGGGGGCAGCCGGTGCGCGGCGGGTGAAGGACTCCGCCTTGGCGGCATAATCATTGATCGGCGCCGACAACTCGGCCGGCGCACGCTGCACCAGCTGGCCGCTGGCAAAGTAATCCGCCGACCCGGACAGTGCCGGCGCCAGCAAACGCTGGCGTTCGGCGGCTGCAGCCGGGGCCGACTCATTCTGGTTCAGGGCCGCCACCGGGTCGCCATCGGTGGGGCGAAACAGCCCCGGTGACTGCCACAGTGGCTGCAGCCGTTCGACCAGACGCTGTTCATCCAGACTCAGCGGTTGATGGCGCGGCGGAAAATGGCGCTGATCATCGGCCCCGAGTACAAACAGCTGCTGTACCTGGGCCGAACTTTTGACAAAACGGCGCAGCTGTTCGGCTGAATAGTCCGGGTCCGCCAGCTGGTAGAGATCGCTGGCCTGACGCCGCAGCAGACGTTCCAGCTGCTGGAAATGCGTCTGCAGCTGTTGATCCACCGACTCCAGCTGTTGCTCGATCAGCTTCTGCAGCTGCATGCCAACCAGCTGCTGCTCGTTCTGCTGCAGACGATACCCCAGCCAGCCCGTCAGCAGCAGGGGCAGCAACACCAGCAGGATCAGCAACAGCACGGCGCGGTATTTCATGGCTCTCCCGAATCAACCCAGGATTTGAACATCACGCAAACCCCGGTGAGCAGCTCAGTTAATAGCTTTGCTGGGTCGCACGCTTGTATTGCTTCTCACGCAACTCCTTGCGCTGACGATTCCAGTCGTCCTCCGAGGATATCGCATCTGCATCCTCAAGCGCCTCCTCTTTCTGGGCCTCCAGCCGGGGTGAACTCAGCGCCTGCGCCTGGGACCCCAGAAACTCGGCGCTTTTTTCCAGCAGGCTTCTGGCACCCGCCACATCCCCGCGATCCCGGCGCTCGACCGCCTCACGGCTGTACTCATTCGCCACCTGCTCCACCGCCGATTCCAGGGCCGGTTTATCCACCGCCTGTTGTACCTCTTCTTCAGAGGCACTGAAACTGGCCAGTATGCGCCCGCCCAGACGGTCGGTCTGGCGTGTCGCCAGATTGGCGTAGTCGACCTGCACGCTGGCCAGCTCCAGTTCGCGGCCCGCCTGCTGCGCCGGCACTTCGACTTCCAGCACCAGATACTTTTCCTGCTCGCTGTACAGCTGGTTCAGGCGGGTACGCACCCGGTCCCCGACGACCTCGCCTTCGCGGCCCAGCAGGCGCAGCGGGCGTACGCCGTTGAGGCAGCGGATCTCGATGATCAGATCCTGTGCCACCACCGACATCACGTCACCGAACTCGTACTGGAAGATGCGCGCCAGATCGGCGGCGTTTTCCACAAAGGCATGGTTGCCGTCACTCATGCCCGCCAGCTGGGTCATCAGGTCCTCGTTATAGCCCAGCCCAAGGCCGATGGTGGTGACACTGATGCCCTCCTTGGCCAGCGACTGCCCCAGGCGTCCCAGTTCGGACGGCGACTGGGGACCCACGTTGGCCAGCCCATCGGACAGCAGGATGACTCGATTGACCCGGTTCAGATCGAGAAACTTGCGCAGCTCCTGCGCCCCCTTGCTGACCCCGGCAAACAGCGCCGTATTGCCTCCGGCCCGGATCTGGCGCACCGCACGATATACCGGCTCACGATCAGACAGACGGGTGGCGGGCACCACCACCTCCACCTGAGAGTCATAGGCCACCACCGAGACAATATCACGCGCATCCAGACGCCCGATCGCCATGATCGCCGCCTCGCGGGCGTGGCGGATCTTGTCGCCGCCCATGGAACCGGAGCGGTCCAGCACGATCGCCACATTGGCGGGCGTGCGTTCGGCATGGCCCTCCAGCGCGAAGCCATCCAGTGAGATTTTGATATAGGCCTTTTGCGCGGCGTTGGCCGTCATGACCGGCGTCGCCAGACTCAGATCCAGCTTGACCTCCTGTGCCTGCGCCAGCAGCGGCAGGCACAGCAGCAGCCAAAGTGCGCTTATCCCGCGTTTTAAAGGGTTGAAGATGTTCATGACCCGACTCCTTGTGCAGTTGATAGCAAACGTAGTGTCTGCACTCTAGGCCCGACGGAAAGCCGGATGGTCAGATGGGTGTAGGGATTTTGTAAAAGATTTGTAAACGCGTCATCACGCCGCCCGTCAGGGCGGCCACACCACCCAGAGCAACGGAATACTGATCACCACGACCAGAATGGAAACCGGCAGCCCCAGACGCCAGTAATCGCCGAAGCGGAAACCGCCCGGCCCCAGAATCAGGGTGTTGTTCTGATGGCCGACCGGGGTCAGAAAGGCGCAGGACGCCCCGATGGCCACCGCCATCAGGAAGGCGTCGGCCTGCACGCCGAGGGTCGCGGCGGTGCCCAGCGCAATCGGACACATGGCCGCCGCCGTGGCGGCATTGTTGACCACGCTGGAGATCAGCATGGTCAATGTCAGGATCAGCCCCAGCGCCACCAGCGTGCTGCCCTGTGCCACGTGCTCCATCAGCAGCTCCGCCACCAGTGTTGCTGTCCCCGTGCTTTCCATCACCGAGGCCACCGGCATCAGTGCGCCGAGCAGGATGATCACCGGCCAGTCGATCGCGTCATATACCGAACGCAGGGGCACCGTCCGCACAGCCATGGACGCCAGCACCCCGGCGGCAAAGGCGATGGCTGTGGGCAGCAGCGCAAAGGCGGCGGCCGCCACCGAGGCCAGCATGATCAGCGTTGCGGCCAGCGCCTTGCCCCGTTCGGGCAGATGCAGCTCGCGCTCGGCCAGAGGAATACAGCCATGATCGGCGGCGAATTCGCTCAACGCCTCTTCCGAGCCCTGCATCAGCAGCAGATCGCCTGCCTTGATCTTCATGGTCCGCAGGCGTGCCCGGGAGCGGGAACCTTCGCGGGACAGGGCCAGCAGGTTCAGGCCGTAACGGGTGCGTAACTTCATGTCGCTGGCCGAACGCCCCTGCAGCGCCGATTCGGTGCGCACCACCAGCTCCATCAGGATAACGCCCTCGCCGTTACTGCCGGGTTCCTCAATCGGCGCCTCAGCCTCGGCCGGCTCCTCATCCTTACCTTGGGGTTTGGCGCTTTTCGACGCCGACTCGTCATCCCCCTTGCCGGTCTCTTTGTCCGCGTCATCGTCCGGGGATTCGGCCTCTTCCAGCGCCAGCCCCAGCGCGCCGATCACGCCGGTCAGCGCTTCCACGTCCGCTTCAATGATGAGGATGTCACCGGCCTTGATATAGCGGCCGGACAAGGGCGCGTTGATACGGACGTTGTTGCGGATCATGCCGGTAATCTGGGCTTCGGTCTCGCCCAGCGCGGCATCGGCCTCACGAATATGCATGCCCGCGACCTTGCTGCCCTCGAGCACCCGCACCTCGGTGAAATAGGCGCCGGTATCGAAGCCCTCGGCACCCGGCTGCTTGCGCGCCGGCACCAGCCGCCAGCCCGGCAGAGCGATAAACAGTACGCACAACAGGGCGACCGCCATCCCGACAAAGGCGAAGTCGAACATCTCGAAACCGCTGCCGATGCTCTCGTTGCGAAAGCCCGAGACGATCAGGTTGGGCGGGGTGCCGATCAGCGTGGTCATGCCGCCCAGGATGGTGCCGAAGGCCAGCGGCATCAGGACCTGCCCCGGGGTCAGGTTCAGTCGCCCTGACAGCTGCATCGCCACCGGCATCAACAGGGCCATCGCCCCCACGTTGTTCATGAACCCGGACAGAAACGCCCCCAGTCCGGTCAGTGCCGCGATACTGAGCACCGGCCCGGCCTGTTTCGGCAGCACATGGCGGGTGAGCACATCGACCGCGCCGGAAATCTGCAGGCCGCGACTGAGCACCAGCACGCAGGCCACGGTCACCACCGCCGGATGGGCAAACCCCAGAAACGCCGCTTCGGCATCGATCAGCCCGGTCAGCACGCACGCCAGCAATGCACCACCGGCCACCATGTCATGCCGCCATCGCCCCCAGATGAACATCACCATGGTGGCCAGCAGAATCAGCACGATCAGCAGTTGGTCCTGGGTCATCACCGGCTCCTTGTGGCTGTGGCAAACGTCTCGGCGTACAGAACAGTGTACGCCATGCCGGTCAGGGCTTCATGGCCTCGGGCGGGTGGTGAAGGATCAGATCCGACTCGAGGTGGACAACAGCGCTCCGGCACCGATGAACACACCACCGGTCAGGCGGTTGAACAGCCGGGCCCGGCCGGAGGCAAAAATCCAGCCGGAGGAGCGTGACCCCAGATAGGCGTAAAACAGCAGCCAGGACAGCTCGAACACGACGAAGGTGCCGGCAAACACCAGATACTGCAGCCAGAGATTGGCCGCCGGATCGATAAACTGGGGGAATAGCGCGGTAAAAAACAGGATCGCCTTGGGGTTGCTGGCCCCGACAATAAAGCCGCTGGCGAAATGGGCCTTGAAGCGACGCTCGCCGGGCCCGCGCAATTCAGCCTGTGCATAACTTTCCTGCCGGGAAAGCAGCGATTTTATCCCCAGATAAACCAGATAGACCGCCCCGCTCCACTTCACCAGTGTGAACAGCAGATCGGACGAAGCCACCACCAGCCCCAGACCGGTAAAGGAGAGCGTCAGAATACCGGTAATCGCCGTCAGACTGCCCAGGGCGGTATAGGCCCCCGACGTCCAGCCGGAGGTCACGCCCCGGGTCATGCACAGCAACGAACTGGGACCGGGAGAGGCCGTCAGCACCAGCACCGCCAGCAGATAGTACAGCCAGATATCGACACTCATTGGAATTCCCCTTGCGACCGATCGTCCGGCCAGAAGAGCAGGTATCGACGGCGAGAAAGATCATACACGCGCGCCCCTGTTCGGCAACAGAAGCGAGGCGCCCGAAAGGACAGAGCACCGGTATCCGCCGTTAAAGGCTACTCGGCCTCGTCACCGGGCCGCACAAAGACAAAACCGTTCTTGCCGTCCTTTTTCACCCGGTACATGGCGGCGTCGGCGGCTTTCAGCAGCGCTTCCAGATCCGCCCCATCGTCCGGGAAACGGGCGATGCCGATACTGGCGCTGACACGGGCCGACTCACCCGCAACCGGGATCGGCTCCTGCAGGCGATCCAGAATACGCTGGGCCACGGCGGTGGTATCCGCTTCGGTGCTGGCATGAGACAGCAGCACCACATACTCGTCACCACCGATCCGGGCCAGCAGATCCTCCGCACGGATCACCGCCTGCAGGCGTCTGGCAACTTCACACAACACCTCGTCACCGGCGCTGTGGCCGAGGCTGTCGTTGATCGACTTGAACCCGTCCAGATCGATGAACATCAGCCAGAGCGTCTGCTGATGACGGGCTGCATGCGCCAATTCGGTCTTGGCCGCCTCCTGCATGTAATGCAGGCTATTGACCCCAGTCAGCGCATCCTTCATCGCAATATCATGCAACCTGGCGCGCGCGGCCTCGATCTCTTCCAGCGCTTCATAGAGTTCGGTGAAATCGTACTCCACCACCAGAAACAGAAAGTCGCCGTTCAGCGGGTGGCGGGTACGGCGAATATCCAGACTGTGTCGCCGCGCGCCCTCCGCGGTCTGCATGATGAAATCCCAGCGCCCCTCTTCGCCTGCCTGCACCCGCTTGAGACAGGCACGCCCCTGGGCCGGATCGGCAAAGCGGGCGACAAAGGCACAGCTGCCCTCGTCCAGCGGCTGGTCATAGAGGTAGTTGTAGGCATCGGTCGCAGCAGGGTTTTCCACCACCGGGTCGCCATCCAGCGTAAAGGTGGTGGCCGGCACCCTGGTGTAGCGCATCGCTTCCATCAGTAGCAGGTTCTCCGGCTGCTCGCCCATGTTCACCTGCTCGTTGATATAGGCAATGATGCCGCGATGCCGATCCGGCCCCAGCAACACCGCCCGATGCATCATCAGCAGGGTTTTGGGCTTGCCGTTCGGATAGGTCGTCCAGGGATCAACGGTGAGGCCTTCGCGCACGGCCAGCTCAAAGGTTTGCAGCGTACGGTCACGTGCGCCCTGGGTATCGCCGGACAGGTCCTTGTCGATAAGCGCCTGCAGCGAATCCAGCCCCCAGAACGCCACCGCCGCCGAGTTGCCCCACCACCAGCCGTGCTTGTCGATATCAAACACCCAGACCACGTTGGGAATCAGCTCATAGAGCCGCAATTCCTCATGGGTTTCGATATGGACCAGATGGTCATACTGACTTGGATTTGTCACGGTTGAACAACGACCTCGGCAGCACTGAACAGAGTTTCACTATATGCGTTCAGGCCCACAAGCTCCACCGTCAGATGAGGTACTGTGCAAGCCAGGCACTCGTCGCAGCCAGAGTCTGCGGATAAAAAAAGGAGGCGCCGTGGCACCTCCTCCTGCGCCCCCATGACCGGGCGATATTGGCGTGGGGTCAGCCCCTTCAGAGCTCGACGTTGTGGTACACCTGCTGTACATCGTCCAGATCGTTCAGCATCGCCAGAAACTTCTCGAACAGTGCCACATCATCGCCACTCAGGGTGGTGTAGCTCTGCGGGATGAACTGGATTTCGTCGACGTCGAAATCGATCTCGCCGAAGCGCTCGATCAGGGCCGTCTTGGCCTTGAAGTATTCAGTGTTGGGGGCGAATACGGAAATCTTGCCGTCTTCGTTTTCGATATCGGTGACGTCAACGTCCCCTTCCATCAGCGCTTCAAGCACCGCTTCTTCATCATCGCCCGCAAAGACGAAGATGGCGCAGTGATCGAACATGTGGCTGACGCTGCCCTGAGTACCGATCTTGCTCTTGGTCTTGGTGAACGCCTGGCGCACGTCGCCGAAGGTGCGGTTGGGGTTATCGGTCAGACATTCGATGATGGCCATGCTGCCGCCGGGGCCGTAACCTTCGTATCGCGCCGGAGAGTAATCTTCGCCGCCACCGCCCTTGGCCTTGTCGAGCGCCTTTTCGATAACGTGCCCGGGAACCTGCTCTTTCTTCGCGCGATCGATCAGGCCGCGCAGCGCCAGGTTACCATCGGGGTCAACCCCGCCAGACTTGGCCGTGACATAGATTTCACGCCCGTAACGGCTGTAGAGCTTGGCCTTCATGTCCGAGGTCTTGGCCATTGACTCTTTACGGTTCTGATACGCTCTACCCATAGGGCGATTACTCCGATAATGATCTTAAAGGTTGCGATTCTACTGCGATCCGCCCAATCTGAATACCGCACATTTCAGCCGTTTGATGACCGCCCAACGGGACGGCATAGCGGCCCGATGGCAAGCCATTGCAGTCAGCCTGGTGCTGATCTCTATATTTGGCCGTGCCAGCATGCGAGATAGCACAGGACACCTACGTTAACGACGCTCATCCATTGATTAGATGCATCACCTCGCTGTACTGGAGTGGTTCGGGTCATGGCGATAAGAGTATCTATAATGCGATAGGCTAATCGGTTGTTTAATGCCCGTTTGGGGCAAACCGAAGCGCAGCGTAAAGCAGCGTAAATTTGTCCCTAGATGTGAATACTAAACACCTTGTTCACGCAGCTTCGGTATTCGAGACACCGGCGGTAGATTTCCGATACTGCCATGAGGGCGCTGTTTATTGTAGTGGTTGATCCAGTCTGTCAGCGCCCAGGCCCTTGATATGTCGTTTGCGTAGGGCACTGCATATGCCCACTCCCTGATCATTGTTTGTATAAATCGCTCCGCCTTGCCGTTCGTTCTGGGCGTGTATGGGCGCGTGTATACATGCTTGATCCCTTCCCGTTGTAAAACTGCATTGAACCGACGGGAACGATAGGCTGGACCGTTATCGGTCATCAGGCGTTTCACCTCTACACCTATTCCGCGGTAGGCCGCTAGAGCGTTTTCCAAAAAGCGCGTTGTGGTGCCTTGCTGCTCATCTGGTAGTACCCGGGCAAACGCCCAGCGGCTGTGATCATCAATACAGATATGAACGCACTCATAACCCGCACCTCGGGTATTCTGGCGACGGTTGTTTGTCACGCGGTGGCCGGGCCTGTCGAAGCGAGGCAGCTTCTTGATATCCATATGCAGCATGTCACCCGGCGCGGGGTGTTCGTAGCGCTGCGCAGGTTGCACCGGCTCCAGGTGTGAGGCTCGATTGAGCTTAAGTCGGCGCAGTACAGCTGTCACTGTGGAGTAAGCCAGACTCAGTGCCTGTGCGATCTGCTTGGCAGTCCACTTGAGTGTCAGGCGCATCTTCTGAATCAGCTCAACCCACTGTTTCGGCATCTGCCTCGGTGAGGCGTGGGGACGGCTGGATGCTGACTCAAGACCAGCCTCACCTGCCTCTCGATAACGAGCAATCCACTTGTACACAGTGTGCGTGCTGATACCAAAAGTGCTGGCAATGTCTCGCACCGGCTGCCGCTTACGGAGGGCTCGATCAACGATCAGGGCTCGAATATGAGGCGTAGTTCGGGCATTCTTGTGAGGGTTGTTCATGTCGGTTGTTCTGTGCTGTTTGTTTGGCGATAACCAGCATCTCGAACTTAACCGGCGTGAACAACCTCCTTAGCACCCACACCTAGAGTAACTTGTATGGATAATTCCGTGTGTTTTCCGGGTAAATTGGGACCCACCCTCAACGGCCATTGAGGGCCTTCATGCAGCAGCTCGGTGTAGCGCCGGCTCCTCTTGCGAGAGACCGATAACAAGTGTGTAGCGCTGCATGACTCTTTAGCGATAACTCGAACAGTCATCGGGGCCCCGAGCCCGCATAGCAAGGCAGAGTCAGCTTATTACCATGAACACGGAAAGCCAAATCAGCATCAACGTCGGCGTAGACGTCGGCAAATCCAAACTCGATATCGTCCTGCATCCGCTGGACCTCCATTTTCAAATTCCGAACGACGAGGACAGCATTCTCAAGGTCGTTCACGTGCTGAAAAAGCGCAACATCGAACGCATCGTGGTCGAAGCCACAGGGCGCTATGAACACGCCTTCGTGTTTGCCTGCGACCAGGCGAATCTACCCATTGTCGTCGTCAACCCCATCAGTGTCAGACGTTATGCGCAGGCCATTGGGGTACTGGCCAAAACGGACAAGATTGACGCCGGTGTCATCGCTCGCTTCGCGGCCACCATACAGCCCGAGATCAAGCCGATTCCAGACAAACAATCCCGTCTTATTAAGGACTTGCTGATTCGACGCGGCCAGCTCCTTGAGATGCAGACGATGGAAAAAAACCGTCTCCAGATCCTACCCAAGGCGCTACACCGCTCCATCAAAACCTTGCTGCGCTCCTTACAAACTCAGATCAACACCATCACCAAACAGATCGATGAAGCGGTTATGCAGGTCAAGCACTGGCGTGTCAAAACCGAGATCCTGACCAGTGTACCCGGCGTTGGAAAAGTCCTCGCCTATACCCTGCTCAGCGAGCTGCCAGAACTCGGCAAACTCAACCGCAAAGAGATCGCTGCCCTGGTTGGTGTCGCCCCCATGAACCGCGAAAGCGGTACCTGGAATGGCAAGCGACGCATCCGGGGAGGTCGTCACCGTATCCGCACAGTCATGTTTATGGCGATGCTGTCATCAATCCAATGTAACCCTGTGTTCAAACGCTTCTACGAGCACCTGAAGGCGCAAGGTAAGCTGCCCAAAGTGGCCATCATTGCCTGCATGCGCAAGCTCATTGTCGTGCTCAATACCATGCTCAAAAACGAAGAGCTCTGGCGTCAAAAAACAGCCTGATTATTTATGCTGGACACCACAGTCACTTGTTATGCGCTTTGATATGTTCCGGGCGCGATACACCACATAAATGACTGAACATCAATCATATCTCTTGGTTTTAAATCAGATATTTCTGAGAAAAGATACTCGGAAAAGCTCAGGACAGATTTGTAAGTAAGCCAGTTTAACTGTGGTTTATAGTTGATCTCGAATCCGCAAAGCTCAGACGAATATTGTGTGATGGTTGGCTTGACAAACATAAATTTAGAAGGATCTACGATAAACAAGAAGTATGTGGCTGTTGTCCATTTCGCAGCCTCAATTTTTTCTAAGACTTTGGCAAAAGCAACAAACCGCTTCTCCAGTACTCCATTGCCATACAACAATGAATGCAATGCGACGGCAAATTCCTTCTGCGCCGATGGCTCTACCAAGCCGTCCTTTAACGACATCTTTTCGTTTGGGAATATCAAATTGGTCGCATTGACGATCTTCAAAGCTCGTTTGGCGATTTCTACATAATCCTCAGTTTCTAACAGCGAGTCATAAGGCACCTGCCCCAAAAGCTCTTGGGCTAGAGTATGTGCCTTATTTTTATACTCTCTTTCATGCTCTCTGAATTTCTTGCCGTAGAACCCCTCAGGGAACTGCGCTAGAAAGAACTGAATAGACTGAGGCAGGCTTTGATACTTAATACCGCTTGCGGACTTATTGATCTTTAAGTTATCAAGGACTGGATGAGATGCTTCATCTCCTGTGATCTTCATTGGCTGGACATACTTCAAAGACAGTACTTTTTCTCCAACGCCAACAAAAAACACCCTGACCGACTCGGTGTTGCTGTCCTCTAGGACCTCCCCAAGCCCCCAGTCGTTTATTTTCGGATGTTTGACCCTATCGCCTTTCTTATATTCCATGCGGTTTTCTCTCTTGCGCATAACGCCTAATTTAGGGGCCGGAGCTGCGTAGCAGCGGAGGTCCCAGCCCGCTTGCGGGCGACTACAATTACTTGTTAGTTGTGAATACTAAACACCTTGTTCACGCAGCTTCGGTATTCGAGACACCGGCGGTAGATTTCCGATACTGCCATGAGGGCGCTGTTTATTGTAGTGGTTGATCCAGTCTGTCAGCGCCCAGGCCCTTGATATGTCGTTTGCGTAGGGCACTGCATATGCCCACTCCCTGATCATTGTTTGTATAAATCGCTCCGCCTTGCCGTTCGTTCTGGGCGTGTATGGGCGCGTGTATACATGCTTGATCCCTTCCCGTTGTAAAACTGCATTGAACCGACGGGAACGATAGGCTGGACCGTTATCGGTCATCAGGCGTTTCACCTCTACACCTATTCCGCGGTAGGCCGCTAGAGCGTTTTCCAAAAAGCGCGTTGTGGTGCCTTGCTGCTCATCTGGTAGTACCCGGGCAAACGCCCAGCGGCTGTGATCATCAATACAGATATGAACGCACTCATAACCCGCACCTCGGGTATTCTGGCGACGGTTGTTTGTCACGCGGTGGCCGGGCCTGTCGAAGCGAGGCAGCTTCTTGATATCCATATGCAGCATGTCACCCGGCGCGGGGTGTTCGTAGCGCTGCGCAGGTTGCACCGGCTCCAGGTGTGAGGCTCGATTGAGCTTAAGTCGGCGCAGTACAGCTGTCACTGTGGAGTAAGCCAGACTCAGTGCCTGTGCGATCTGCTTGGCAGTCCACTTGAGTGTCAGGCGCATCTTCTGAATCAGCTCAACCCACTGTTTCGGCATCTGCCTCGGTGAGGCGTGGGGACGGCTGGATGCTGACTCAAGACCAGCCTCACCTGCCTCTCGATAACGAGCAATCCACTTGTACACAGTGTGCGTGCTGATACCAAAAGTGCTGGCAATGTCTCGCACCGGCTGCCGCTTACGGAGGGCTCGATCAACGATCAGGGCTCGAATATGAGGCGTAGTTCGGGCATTCTTGTGAGGGTTGTTCATGTCGGTTGTTCTGTGCTGTTTGTTTGGCGATAACCAGCATCTCGAACTTAACCGGCGTGAACAACCTCCTTAGCACCCACAGTTAGTGGCTCAGCACCGAGTCTATATAACCTTTAAAAAACTCGGCAATTCTTTCTAATATACCCACTGACACCGATATACTTTGCTGTTCAAAATGATATCTCCATTCTACAAAAACATTTTTAATTTCTTCTAAATCATCTAATATATTATTGTTTGTGGCTTCTAAATAGCATTCAGCTATATGCTCTTTCATTTGCTCGGGAAGGCTTTCGTACATACCTTTCAAAGAGTGGCCTCTAATTCGTGCATGAATAGTTTGCTCATGCTCTATCATTTGAAATGGAAGTTCGCTTTCGAAAATTGTTTTTGTAGAAACATCTAAACACTTTATGAATAACTCTATAGCAAATGCTAAATTCACGTAATATGGTGCACCTCTGTCACTTTTTGGAATGTAATTGGCCGCACGGTAGTACTTACATGCCGTAAGGAATATATATCCATCGATTCCTCGATAATCCTTTTCTATTGGCGACATTCCCACTCCTCAAGCACTAACGCTTCAAGAAGGGGCGCCGCCTTTCGGCGTCCCACTTGCTTGACTTGTTAGCAGTACTTTACACCCAAACATCATTTTTGGCTGTTAGCTCACCACCTGAATCACCAGTATTGACAACACCTTTCGGCTCAACGAGCATAATTTTGCATTCACTGTGTGCAACAGGCTTATGTTCTACACCTTTAGGGATTACAAACATTTCACCTGAATCGAGGCTAACAACGCCATCACGGAATTCAATATTAAGAGTGCCTTCAATAACGATGAATACTTCATCTGTATCAGGATGGTCATGCCAAACAAATTCACCTTCAACTTTAACTAACTTAAATTGATAGTCATTCATTTCTGCAACAACACGAGGAGACCAGTGTTCAGTAAATTTAGAGAACTTATTTTCAAAGTTGATCGCATCAAATTTCATTTTAAATCCATATATTCATGTACTGCTAACGCTCGTAACACTTGACCGGAAAAGCGTAGCTTTTTTGGGTCAAGTGCTTACTATTGTTATGAATTTAAGGTAGCGGCATATCTGCACCCATAAATCCTGAAAAAAGTACTACTGAAAGTCCAGCAAGCTGAAGAAAGAATGGGTTCTTAGCTTCTGGCCAGTGCAATACTAAATATATTATAGAAACAGGTGATATTAGTAGACACGCCAACCCCCAAAGAACACTGGTTCTAAACGCCGCTATTAGAAAACCAATTCCACCGATGATTAATATTAAGATTCCAATAAACGCCATGATTTCCATATACTACTCCATAATTTGTTTTAATCATCAATGTGCATAATTAACTTTTGAGCCACTAATAGTCAGGAATCCTTCTTTTTCTAGGCTGTTTACAATATCATCAATTCTTGAATCTTCAATACCGCCCTGGAATTGAAACATAGCGCCAATAAAGTTTTTCAAAGACTGATGTTTCCCTGGTTTTGACTTTGCGAGCCTTTCCTTTGCATACGAGATCAGCTCCTGACCTTTTAGATCTTTTTTGGTCTCAGCAGCCTTATTCTGATGACCATTGGAGCTGGTTACCAATCGTTCTGTTGGATTAAGAGTTTCTTCTTCTTTTATTGCCGCCTGAATCAGGTACTGGGCAAGCTTCATTTTTTCACGATATGTAAGCTTGTCAGCTGCAATTTTTATTACTTCATAGCTCATTCAAAACTTCCTCATAAGAATTTGAATATGGTTGATGCGTAACAGTCTGTTAATGAGGTCTTCGACCTCATAATAATTATTATCGGGTATACCTTTTAATTCTCGAGCCAATTCATAAGCGGTTGATAAATAAGAGCTTAATTTTCAGCAAACGGAAAAAAAGGTATTTTTGCTCGACAGAGAGGCGCCCAGCGGGTACTGGCTGTGAAGACAGCCATGAAGGCATAAGAGGTAAGCATAGACGGGGTATAAACATCCCTGATATTCCTTCATCACGTACTGAACGCCACCGTGCTTGCAACCAACCCGCACGGTACTCCCTGTCATCCATTCCCAACACTATAGCCAGCCTGATCTGAGCTGACTACCCAACCTAAGTAAAATTCCGGGCACTTGAAACCTGCACCGCATTCCCCTCGGGGCAACCGAGCATCGGAGCCCGATCGGGAACACAAAAAAAGCCCGCCGATCGCTCGGCAGGCTTTTGCACTTCGTTCAAATCCCTGCGGTTTTACATGCCGGCGGCGTTCAGTAGCATCCGCATCGCCTCGGCCAGTTTCTTCTCGGCGTCCTGATGGTCTCCGGCCTTGTGCGCGGCCATGCCTTCATCATGCAGCTGCATAACCTTGCTGCGCACTTCGTCGCTGACCTGGATGTTGGCGAGTCCGTTTTCGATCGCCTTGGCATCCATCGGGCAGTGGTATGCGAAAGCCGGTGCAGATACGGTGGACGCCAACAGCGCGGTAACGAACAGGGTTTTTATTCTGGACATGACTCACCTCCCATTGGAGTGGTATTCAGCCGTTTGAGTATAGTCCAGCGGACCCTGCCCCATTACCTGAAGGTAAACTCCCCTGCTTCTACATCGACCACGATCTCCCGGCCCGGCTCGTACTCCCCGGCGAGCAAGCGATGCGCCAGCGGGTTTTCGATCCACTGCTGGATCGCCCGCTTCAGCGGCCGCGCCCCGTAGATCGGCTCGAAGCCCACTTCCACCAGCTTGTCCATGGCTGTGCTGGTCAGCTTGATGCTCAGCTCGCGCTCGGCCAGACGGCGGCGCAGACGATCCAGCTGGATCTCGGCGATGCCGGCCACCTGATCCTTGCGCAGGCTGTGGAACACCACCACCTCGTCGATACGGTTGATCACCTCGGGACGGAAGTGAGTGCCCACGGCTTCCATGACCGCCTGTTTCATCAGGTTGTAGTCGTCGTCATCGCTGTAGTTCTGGATCAGGTCAGACCCCAGGTTGGAGGTCATCACCACGATGGTGTTGCGGAAGTCCACGGTACGGCCCTGACCATCGGTCAGGCGGCCGTCTTCCAGCACCTGCAGCAGGATGTTGAACACATCCGGGTGCGCCTTCTCCACCTCGTCCAGCAGCAGCACCGAATACGGCTTGCGGCGCACGGCTTCGGTCAGGTAACCACCCTCTTCGTAACCGACGTAGCCCGGAGGCGCACCGATCAGACGCGCGACGGAGTGTTTCTCCATAAACTCGGACATGTCGATGCGCACCATCGCATCCTCGGTATCGAACAGGAAGCTGGCCAGCGCCTTGCACAGTTCGGTCTTGCCCACCCCGGTCGGGCCGAGGAACAGGAAGGAACCGTTGGGACGGTTGGGGTCGGACAGACCGGCACGGGAACGGCGCACGGCGTTGGACACGGCCACCACCGCTTCGCTCTGACCCACCACGCGCTGATGCAGGGCATCTTCCATACGCAGCAGTTTTTCGCGCTCGCCTTCCAGCATCTTGCTGACCGGAATACCGGTCCAGCGGGCGACCACTTCGGCCACTTCCTCTTCGGTCACCTTGTTGCGCAGCAGCTTGTGCTCTTCTGCCTGCTGCTCGGAACTGTCCGCGGCCTGCAGCTGTTTTTCCAGCTCGGGGATGCGGCCGTACTGCAACTCGGACATCTTCGCCAGATCACCGGCGCGGCGAGCCTGTTCCATCTCGACACGGGCCTGGTCGAGCTGTTCCTTGATCTGCTGGGAGCCCTGCAGACTGGCCTTCTCGGCCTTCCAGACCTCTTCGAAGTCGGCGTATTCCTTCTCCAGCTTGCCGATGTTGTGCTCCAGCTCTTCCAGACGCTTGCGTGAGGCTTCGTCCTTCTCTTTTTTCAGCGCTTCGCGCTCCATCTTCAGCTGGATCAGACGGCGGTCGAGACGGTCCATCTCTTCCGGCTTGGAATCCATCTCCATGCGGATGCGGGAGGCGGCTTCGTCGATCAGGTCGATCGCCTTGTCCGGCAGCTGGCGGTCGGTGATGTAACGCTGGCTCAGCTTGGCAGAGGCGATGATCGCGGAGTCGGTGATATCGACGCCGTGGTGCACTTCGTAACGCTCCTTGAGGCCACGCAGGATGGCGATGGTGTCCTCTTCGGAGGGTTCATCGACGATCACCTTCTGGAAGCGGCGCTCCAGCGCGGCGTCCTTCTCCACGTACTGGCGGTACTCGTCCAGGGTAGTGGCACCCACGCAGTGAAGCTCGCCACGCGCCAGCGCCGGCTTGAGCATGTTGCCCGCGTCCATGGCCCCCTCGCCCTTGCCGGCGCCGACCATGGTGTGCAGCTCGTCGATGAACAGGATGATCTGTCCTTCCTGCTTGGCCAGTTCGTTCAGCACCGCCTTCAGGCGCTCCTCGAACTCGCCGCGGAACTTGGCCCCGGCGATCAGCGCGCCCATATCCAGCGACAGCACCTTCTTGCGCTTGAGTCCTTCCGGCACTTCGCCGTTGACGATGCGCTGCGCCAGCCCTTCAACGATGGCGGTTTTACCCACACCGGGTTCGCCGATCAGGACCGGGTTGTTCTTGGTGCGGCGCTGCAGCACCTGAATGGTGCGGCGGATTTCGTCGTCACGGCCGATCACCGGGTCCAGCTTGCCGGACTCGGCACGCTCGGTCAGGTCGATGCAGTACTTGCCCAGCGCCTGCCGGGTCTCTTCCGCATTGGGGTCGCTCACGCTGTCGCCTCCGCGCATGTTGTTGATCGCGTTTTCCAGTGACTGACGGTTCACGCCGCAGTCCTTCAGGACCTTGCCGGCATCGCCCTTGTCGTCCAGCATCGCCAGCAGCACCAGCTCACTGGCGATGTACTGGTCGCCGCGCTGCTGCGCCAGCTTGTCGGTCAGGTTGAACAGGCGGGCCATGTTCTGGGACAGGCGGATCTCGCCGTCGGGACTGCTCACCACCGGCAGGCGGTCGAGGGCTTCGCCTACCCTGGCGGTCAGGGTCATCCGATCGGCACCGGCCTGACGCAGCAGCGGCGCCACCGATCCGTTCTGCTGCTGCAGGAAAGCGGCCAGCAGATGGATCGGTTCCATCATGTTGTGGTCCTTGCCGATCGCCAGCGACTGGGCATCGGACAGGGCTTCCTGAAGTCGTGAGGTAAATTTGTCGGGTCGCATGAGGTCTCCTGTGGATCTCTCTGTGCCGCAGGTCCGACATTACAGGGTCAGACGGTTCGGCGTTTCTGTTACCTCTATAGATAGGGCCAGTTGTTGCCGCTTCAAGATGGGGCGGCAATTAAATTAGTCATTTCTTATACAGAGGTCGACTTTCTTATTTTTGTAATAGCACACTGCTACAACATTGCGCTGATCGATTGCCCGAGAGCAGTAACCCAACACAGGAACCGTGACATGAGTCAGCACGAACGCTTTGATCCCGAAGATCATCCGGAACTGGAACAGACCGATTTTGACCGCCTGACCACCAAGGGTGTCAGCCGCCGCAACTTCCTCCGCGGCGGTGCTGCGGCGATGGGACTGTTCCTGGCCGCCAGCCCGCTGGCACAGGCGGTGGCCGCCGCAACGCGCCCGGCCCCGAGCACGCTGATCGGCTTCAAGGCCGTACCGGCCAGTACCGCCGACAGCTTCGTTGTGCCTGAGGGCTATGTCGCCAAGCCGCTGATCTCCTGGGGCGACCCCATTCTCAAGGGCGCGCCCGCCTTCGATGAGTCCGGCACCCAGAACGCTGCCGCCCAGGCGGGCCAGTTTGGTGACAACACCGACGGCATGAGCTTCTTCCCGCTGGGCGAAGACCGCGCCCTGCTGGCGGTGAACAACGAATACACCAACTACGAATACCTGTTCGCCCATCAGGGCAAGCAGGACCTGACTGCCGACGAGGTGAAAAAATCCCAGGCGGCGCACGGTGTATCCATCTTCGAAATCCACCGCAACGCCAAGGGTGAGTGGCAGGTGAATCGGGATTCCGACTACAACCGCCGCATCACCGCCTACACGCCGATGGAGCTGACCGGACCGGTCGCGGGCCATGCCCTGGTGCAGACCGCCGCCGATCCCAAGGGCACCCGCGCACTGGGAACTTTCAACAACTGCGCCAACGGCCAGACGCCCTGGGGCACCTACCTGACCTGCGAAGAAAACTTCCACAAGTACTTCGCCTCGGCGCAGGATGAGGTCGAGCTGCCCTCGCGTGACCAGCGCTATGGTCTGAAAGCGGGCAACCGTGACTATCAGTGGTATCGCCACGACGAGCGATTCGATCTGGCCAAGCACCCGAACGAGCCGCACCGTTTCGGCTGGGTGGTCGAGATCGATCCGATGGACCCGACCTCTACGCCGAAGAAGCGCACCGCTTTGGGCCGCTTCAAGCATGAGAATGCCGCCCTGACCATCGATCCGTCCGGTCACGTGGTGGTGTATCTGGGTGATGACGAGCGCGGCGAGCATCTGTACAAGTTTGTCTCCAGGGACAAGTACAACGCCGACAACCAGCAGGCCAACCGTGATCTGCTGGCAGAAGGCACCCTGTACGTGGCCCGTTTCTCCGCCAACGATGGCGAGATCAAGGGTCAGGGCGAGTGGATCGAGCTGAGCCACGGCAAGAACGGACTCACCGCCGAGAACGGCTTTGCCGATCAGGCGGAAGTGCTGATCTTTGCCCGTGAAGCCGCCACTCAGGTGGGCGCCACCACCATGGACCGTCCGGAATGGGTCGCCGTACACCCGGACAACAAGGCGGTGTTCTGCACCCTGACCAACAACAAGAACCGCGGCAAGGACGGCCAGCCGGTGGGCGGCCCCAACCCGCGCGCCAAGAACAACTATGGTCAGATCGTGCGCTGGTGGCCGCATAACGGCGACCACACGGCCAGCACCTTTGACTGGGACCTGTTCGCCATCGCCGGCAACCCGACCCTGGCTGAAGGCCTCTATGCCGGCAGTGACAACATCACCGCCGACAACATGTTCAACAGCCCGGATGGCCTCGGCTTCGACGACGCCGGTCGCCTCTGGATCCAGACCGACGGCAAGTACTCCAACAAGGGCGAGTTTGCCGGCATGGGCAACAACCAGATGCTCTGTGCCGACCCGCAGACCGGCGAGATCCGCCGTTTTGCCACCGGCCCCATCGCCTGCGAGATTACCGGTCTGGCGTTCTCACCGGATCATCGCACCGTGTTTATCGGCGTACAGCACCCGGGTGAAGATCTGGAACCGTCCCACTTCCCGGCGGGCGGCAACAGCAAGCCGCGTTCCACCATCATGGTGGTGCAGCGTGAAGATGGCGGTGTGATCGGCGCCTGACAGATCACACAGAACGACAAAGGGGCTGCTCTTTCATCGCGGGCAGCCCCTTTTTTTGTGTCTTTCGTGCAGATCAGCAGACGTCAGCTAAAAGAGAATTCAGGACAGAGCCGTTGAACAGCAAGGTCGGTTATGTGATCCAGATCAGGCTCGCCATGCGACCGGTCTGGCCGTCACGACGGTAGGAAAAGAAGCGTTCGTGCTCGTCATGGGTGCAATGCTCGCCTCCCCGGATGGTCCGCACACCGGCGGCCTGCAGTCGGCGGCGCGCCAGCGCATAGAGATCAGCCATCCAGCGCCCCTCATGACGGGGTGACGGACTGAACGCCAGCTCGGCATCCGCATCCACGGCCAGAAAGGCCTCACGCACCTCCGGTCCCACCTCGAAGGCTGCCGGACCGATGGCCGGACCCAGCCAGGCATTGACCTGGGCCGGATCATCAAAGGCTGCCAGGGTGGCTTCCAGCACGCCGTTGAGCAGCCCGCGCCAGCCGGCATGGGCGGCAGCCACACAACGGCCATCTGCGGCCGCGAACAGCACCGGCAGGCAATCGGCGGTCATCACCGCACAGACTACGCCGGGCTGGCGGGTCCAGCAGGCATCCGCTTCCCGCACCACGCCATCATCCTGCGCTTCAACCACCTGAACACCGTGTACCTGCGTCAGCCATTGCGGCTGGCTGACACCCAGCGCCGTTTGCAGGCGCTGGCGGTTCTCGGCCACGGCGGCGGGGTCGTCGCCGACATGATCGCCCAGATTCAGGCTGTCCCAGGGGGCACCGCTGACACCGCCGTCACGGGTGGTGGTCAGCGCCTGTACGCCGGGTGCCAGAGGCTGTTCAGGCAGAATCAGTTTCATAGTTCGTAGTCGTACTCTTGAGCATCACGCTTGAGCACCGCCAGCAGCTGCTGCATGTCTTCGGGTAGGTCCACTTCCCAGGAAACCAGCTCACCGGTAGTCGGGTGCCAGAGCTCCAGTTTCTTGGCGTGCAGTGCCTGACGGCGGAAGTTGCGCAGCGTCTTCTGCATTGCCGGGCTGCACCCCTTGGGCAGACGGAAGCGACCACCGTAGAGCGGGTCACCCACCAGAGGATAGTTGATGTGGGCCATATGCACACGGATCTGGTGGGTACGTCCGGTTTCCAGCTTCAGACGAATATGGGTATGGGCGCGAAACTTCTCCAGTACCCGGTAGTGCGTCACCGCTTCCTTACCCAGACCGACCACCGCCATCTTCTGTCGGTTCTTGGAATGACGCCCCATGGGTTCGTCCACGCAGCCGCCACCGGTCATCACGCCATTGACCACCGCTTCATATTCACGCCCCATGCTGCGTTCCTGCAGCTGGGCGACGATCTCGGTCTGCGCGGCAATCGTCTTGGCCACCACCATCAGGCCGGTGGTGTCCTTGTCCAGACGGTGGACGATACCGGCACGCGGTACCTGAGCGATGTCGGGGCAATGGTGCAGCAGCGCGTTCATCAGGGTGCCGCTGTCATGACCGGCGGCCGGATGCACCACCAGCCCTGCCGGCTTGTTGATCACCAGAATGTCATCATCTTCGTAAATGATATCGAGCGGAATCGGCTCGGCTTCGTGGTGTTCGATCCGCGCCAGCTCGGTCCGCACCTCGATCCGCTCACCGCCATTGAGCTTGTCACGCGGGCGCTTGACCTCACCGTCGACCTTGAGATTGCCGTCCTTGATCCAGCCCTGAATGCGGGAGCGAGAGTAATCCGGAAAGAGTTGTGCGGCGGCCTGATCAAGGCGTATTCCGAACATCTCGGCCGGTACCTGTACTTCGAGTTCTAGCTGTTCTGACATCTGTATGATTCTTCGTCGGCGGAGGTTTGGGCATGGGCTCCGGTTATGTTTAAATAGACCGGAAATTACCGGCCAGTATAACTGAATACGGCCAGTCACGCCGAGTCCGGCTCCAGTATCAGGAATGATCAAACATGCGACCCTTGAAAGTCTTCGCCACAGTGGTGCTTTTCAGCCTGCTTTCCGCCTGCTCCTGGTTTGGGGGGGAAAAGGAAGTGGCTCCGGATGTTCCCGAACAACAGCTCTACGATGAGGCACTGAGTGCCCTGGAGGCGGACAACTTCGCCCTTGCAATCGAGAAGCTTCAGTTGCTGGAAGCGCGTTACCCGTTCGGACGCTTCTCCGAACAGGCCCAGCTGGAACTGATCTACGCCTATTTCCGCAGCTACGAGCCTGAATCGGCCCGTGCCGCCGCCGACCGCTTCATTCGTCTGCACCCCAGCCATGACAATGTGGACTACGCCTATTACCTGAAGGGCCTGACCGCCTTCGAGCAGGACCGCTCCTTCTTCGAGAAGTATCTGCCGATCGATGTCAGCCAGCGTGACCCGGGTGCCGCACTGGAATCTTTCGAGAGCTTCTCCACCCTGCTCAACCGCTACCCGGAAAGCGAGTACGCGCCGGACGCCCAGAAGCGCATGCAGTACCTGAAAAACCGTCTGGCGGCGCACGAGATTCATGTGGCCGCCTATTACATGAAGCGTGAAGCCTGGGTGGCGGCAGCCAACCGTGGCCGCTACGTGGTCGAGAATCTGCAGGAAACCCCGGCAGTCCCCGATGCACTGGCCATCATGGCCGAAGCCTACACCGAGCTGGGCATGCATGACCTGGCCAAGAACTCGCTGGAAGTGCTGCAGCTGAACTACCCCGAATACGAAATCCGTCCGTTCAAGAAGGCCAGCGCGACTCTGCTGCAGACCGCCACCTTCGGTCTGCTGGGTGGCGTGGAACCGGCAGAACCGGCCCGCCCCATTCCGCCGTCTGACCGCCTGCGTGCCCAGGCCCAGCAGCGTGCCGACGCCGAAGAGGACAAGAACGAACGCTCCCTGTTCAGCCGCATGACCTTCGGCGTCTTCGACGACGAGGAAACAGAAGAAGCCAAGTAAGCGTCCCTCTGACTGCACATACGAAAAAGGCCAGCATCTGCTGGCCTTTTTACGTTGAGCCTGTGGATAACATCACATAGCTACGCAGTGCGCGTGTCAGTGGCCGGTCAGATACCGGCCTTCCAGCCCGAGGTTATCGGGTAACGGCGATCGCGCCCGAAACCGCGCTGGGTGACGCGAGGGCCGACCGGTGCCTGACGGCGCTTGTACTCGTTGATGTCGACCAGACGCAGAACCCGGTTGACGTCGGCCGGTTCGAAGCCTTCGTCGATGATCGCCTGAGCGGAATAGTCGCGCTCGACATAGAGTTCCAGAATCCGGTCCAGCACATCGTAATCCGGCAGGCTGTCCTGATCGGTCTGGTCCGGCGCCAGTTCCGCCGATGGCGGACGGTCGATCACGCGCTGCGGAATCACCGGCGACAGTGAATTGCGGTAACGCGACAGGCGATACACCAGCGTCTTGGGAATATCCTTGAGCACATCGAAACCGCCGGCCATGTCACCGTACAGGGTCGAGTAGCCCACGGCCATCTCGCTCTTGTTACCGGTGGTCAGCACCAGGTAGCCTTTCTTGTTGGAGATCGCCATCAGCAATACCCCGCGGCAGCGCGCCTGCAGGTTTTCTTCGGTGGTATCCGGCGCATAGCCGGACAGCAGCGGCTGCAGCTGCTGCATGAAGCTGTCATACAACGGCTCGATGGAGACGACGTCATACTGAATGCCCAGTGCCCGGGCTTCCGCCTCGGCATCTTCAACACTCATCGACGAGGTCCAGCGGAACGGCATCATCACCGCTTCCACCCGCTCCGGACCCAGCGCATCCACCGCCACGGCCACAGTCAGGGCCGAATCGATACCACCGGAAAGACCCAGTACCACGCCGGGGAAGCCGTTCTTGTTGACGTAGTCACGCACGCCCATGACCAGAGCCTGGTAGACGCTCGCCTCCAGCTCCAGCGCGGGAGCAGACGTCTGCTCCGGTGTCAGCTGGCCGGTCGCCGGGTCAAAGCTCACCGTGTACAGCGCCTCTTCGCAATGCGCACCGCGGAACAGGGTTTCACCTTGTGCCGAAATCAGCAGCGAGTTGCCGTCGAAGATGAGTTCGTCCTGGCCTCCGGCCTGGTTCAGGTAGACCACCGGCACGCCGACCTGCTGCGCCCGCTGGGCCACCACTTCGGCCCGCTGGGTTTCCTTGCCCATGTGGTAAGGCGAGGCATTGAGGCTCAGCAGCAGATCCACACCGGCTTCGGCCAGTTGTTCCGTGGGGCCACTGTGCCAGATGTCTTCACAGATGCTCAGGCCGATGCGTACGCCCTGATGCTCGAACACACCGGGCTGACTGCCGGCAACAAAGTAACGCTGTTCGTCGAACACCTGAAAGTTGGGCAGGCACTGCTTGGCATATTCGCAGATCAGCTCCCCGTCACGGATTACGCCCGCCATGTTGTAGAGCGCGCCCTCGACATAACGGGGGTAACCCAGCACCAGCGTGATACCGCTGACTTCCGCCTTGATACGCTCCAGCGCCTGATCGATACGCAGCTCCAGACTGGGGCGCAGCAACAGATCTTCGGGTGGATAGCCGCTCAGGGCCAGCTCGGGAAAGAGCACGAGATCAGCCTGGTGCTCATCCCGTGCCTTGAGTGCGGTTTCAATAACGCGGCTGGTATTGCCGGGGATATCCCCGACCAGCATGTTCAGCTGGGCCATCAGGACCCGTAAAGGTGTGCTCATCGATCTCCCGCTAATGTCAGCGTGCTTTTAAACGTCCAGCCGGAGAGTATGCATCAGGATCGATCACGGGTGAACGTTCAAGCAGCAGATCGGCCAATAAACGGGTCGATGCCGGCGCCAGCACCAGACCATTGCGGTAATGACCGGTATTCAGGTGCAGCCCTTTCCAGCCGGGCACGGCACCAATGAAGGGTACGCCGTTCGGCGATCCCGGACGCAGTCCGGCCCAGTGGTGTTCGACTTCGTAATCGGCCAGTTCGGGAACGATGCGGGTGGCGGTATCGAACAGCGCCCGGCTGGCATCTTCCGTGGTGGACTTGTCGAAGCCGACATGCTCCAGAGTGCTGCCGACCAGAACCCGGCCATCGCTGCGCGGAATCACGTAGCGTCCATCCAGCATCACCACACGCTCGACCACACCCGGAACGGCCTTGAACACCATCATCTGACCACGCACCGGCTCCACCGGCAGTTCCAGCCCCAGCTGCGCCAACAACTGACCGCTCCAGGCGCCTCCGGCCAGAATGACCTCATCTGCCTTGTGTTCGCCATGGGCGGTTTTCACGCCGTTGACGCGCTCACCGAAGGTGGTAAACCCGATCACCTCACTCTCTTCGCACAGAGTGATGTTGGGGTTCAGCTGCGCACTCTTGCGCAGCGCCTGTCCCAGGCGCGGGTTGCGGATGCTGGCGACTTCGGGCATCCAGATCGCCGATTCGAAACCGGGTGCCAGATGGGGTTCGGTGCGGTAGATAAACTCGGCATCCACCTTGGTCAGCGGACGGTGAAAACGCTTTGCCCACGCCAGTGCATCGGCTTCGTCAGCCACGTTGATCATCAACATGCCTTTCTGGCGCAGCTCAGGGTCGCAGCCGGTTTCGGCCAGCAGCTCCTGCGCCAGATGCACGTAGCTGCTCTGCGACCAGAGCGCCAGTGCCGTGATCTCATCCTGATAACGCCAGGGGTACAGCGGTGACACGATACCACCCCCTGCCCAGGATGCTTCACGCGCACTCTGGCCACGCTCAATCAGTTTTACCTTGGCTCCAGACTGAGCCAGCAGGCGTGCCGTCATCAAACCGATAACACCGGCACCCACAATCAGAAATTCGGACATGAATCGACGCTCCCTCATTACGTCTTGGTAGTCAGTTCCACCCCTTGTGGAACCGATGATGAATCATGATGCCGGGGTCACCCGCTCCGAACGCACCCACCCGATCAGGAAAACAGCCAACGGCTCTTCCTGAACACTCCCGGGCACCTGAATGCAGCATGGCCCTTGGGACCTGCCTGCGCAGTACCATCCGTCTGGTTAACGAGTAAATCTTCGCCCCGATCCCTGAGTATGGTCGCAGCTGGAGGAAAGTTCGCAACGCAAAACACTGTTTCGTCTGCGCTCGTAACGCTGTCCTGACCCAGATCAAAAAAGATCCGTTCTGCACTCGAACCGAGAGGTGAACTGCACATTGGGAGACGGACAGTGAACAACGTGGCAAGAGCCATGGATGGGCGATCCGGACACCACAGACGGGAATCGATCACCCCGCGCAAGAACGCGGCTACCCGGCACAGGAGCCGGGCAACCACGGGTTCAGCACTCAGACCGCTTCGATCGCTTTGATTTCCACTTCGAAAATCAGCGTTTTGCCAGCCAGGGGGTGGTTAAAGTCCACGGTGACCTTGTCATCGTTGAAGTCGGTGATGACGCCCGGCAGTTCACCACCCGGCTCCTGGAAGGACACCACCAGCCCCGGTTCCAGCTCCATGTCCTTGAACTGGCTGCGCGGCATCACCTGAATGTTGCTCGGGTTGTGCATACCAAAGCCACGCTCGGGCGCGATGGTCAGTCGTGCCTGCTCGCCCTCTTTCAGCCCCAGCAAGGCCTGCTCAAAACCTTCGGGGATGTTGCCGTCACCGAAGGTGAACTGTGCCGGCGCGGCGCCAAAGTTGCTGTCGATCACCTGACCATCTTCAAGCTTGATCGCAAAGTGCAGCGTAATGGCCTTACCCGGGCCAATAACGGCGTCTGTCATTCTTGGATTCCTGTTTCAGTCTGTCTCTTTGCCACTGAGGAAGAACATGTCGATCAGTAGCAGGCCGGTGCCCAGCGTGATGGCACAATCGGCGATATTGAATGCCGGGAAGTAGTGGTTGGCCCAGTGCAGCGAAATGAAATCGATCACATGGCCATGAACACTACGATCAAAGAGGTTGCCCAGAGCACCACCGAGTACCAGCGCCAGGCCGATACCCAGGCAACGCTGACTGCGGGGCGTCCGCCACATCCAGTGCAGCAGGAAGCCACTCATGCCCACGGCAATGGCGACAAACAGCCAGCGCTGCCAGCCTCCCGCCGATGCCAGAAAGCTGAATGCCGCCCCCGTGTTGTACAGCAGGGTCAGATCAAACACCGGCAGCAGTGGCACCGGGCTGGCGTAGGTCAGCAGACTGTCAGCCAGATACTTGCTGAACAGATCGACAACCAGCACCAGCAGGGTCAACCAGAGCCAGCGCAGGGCGCTGGCTTCCTTGGTGGGAGTAGCGACGTTCGTCATCAGGCAAATTCGCGCTGCTCGCCCTCGCCTTCCACATTGGTGACACAGCGACCGCAGAGTTCCGGATGTTCACTGTTGCTGCCCACCTCTTCGCGGTGGTGCCAGCAGCGGCCACACTTGGCGTGCGCGGACGCCGCCACGGCGACTTTCAGTCCTTCCACATCGGTCAGGCGGGCATCACCGGCCTCGCTCAGCGGCTTCAGGGTCGCTTCGGAGGTGATCAGCACGAAGCGCAGCTCATCGCCCAGACGAGACAGATCCGCGTGCAGCTCGTCATCCACATACAGGGTCGCTTCGGCGGCCAGGGAGGCCTTCACCAGCTTCTCGTTACGGGCATCTTCCAGGCACTTGTTGACGGCATCTTTTACCGCCATGACACGCTGCCAGAACTCACGACCGAAGGGATCGTCCTCAGCCAGTTCGAACAGGTTTTCGTACCACGTGGTCAGCAGGACAGAGTCCTTGTGCTCGCCCGGCAGGACTTCGTAGATCTCATCAGCGGTGAAGCTGAGGATCGGTGCGATCCAACGCACCAGGGCCTGCGCGATATGGAACAGCGCCGTCTGACAGGAACGACGGGCCAGAGAGTCCGGCTGCGTGGTGTACTGACGATCCTTGATGATATCCAGATAGAAACCGCCCAGTTCCTGCACGCAGAAATGGTGAACCTGCTGGTAGACATCGAGGAAACGGTAGCTGTCATAAGCCGCCACCACTTTCTGCTGCAGGCGAGCAGTCGCATCGACCGCCCAGCGATCCAGTGCCAGCATGTCGGCCGCGTCCACCATGTCGGTAGCCGGGTCGAAGCCGTTCAGGTTGGCCAGCAGGAAGCGTGCGGTGTTACGGATACGACGGTAGCTGTCAGCGGTACGCTGCAGAATCTGTGTGGAAACCGCCATCTCGCCGGAATAGTCGGTTGACGCCACCCACAGACGCAGAATGTCGGCACCCAGGGTGTCGGTCACCTCCTGCGGCGCGATCACGTTGCCGAGCGACTTGGACATCTTGTAGCCCTTTTCGTCGACGGTGAAACCGTGCGTCAGCACCTGCTTGTACGGCGCGCAGCCGTTGATGGCGATGGAGGTTTTCAGTGAGGACTGGAACCAGCCGCGATGCTGGTCGGAACCTTCCAGGTACATATCGGCCGGGAAACGCAGACCGTCACGCTCACGCAACACGGCATGATGGGTCACGCCGGAGTCAAACCAGACATCCAGAGTATCGGTGACCTTGTCGTAGTCGGCCGCTTCGTCACCCAGCAGTTCGGCTGCATCCAGTTCGAACCAGGCATCGATGCCGCCCTGCTCAATCTTCTGCGCGACCTGCTCGATCAGTTCAGCCGTACGCGGATGCAGCTCACCGGTCTGCTTGTGCGTGAACAGGGTGATCGGCACACCCCAGGTCCGCTGACGGGAAACACACCAGTCCGGGCTCTGATCAACCATGGCTTCGATGCGGTTCTGACCCCACTCGGGGAACCACTGCACACCCTTGATGGCATCCACCGCCTGGGATTTGAGTCCCTTGGCTTCCATGGACACGAACCACTGCGGTGTGGCGCGGTAGATCAGCGGCGTCTTGGTACGCCAGCAGTGCGGGTAGCTGTGCTGGAAGCGCTTCATGTGCACCAGCTTGCCTTCTCGCTCCAGTGCTTCACACACCGGGCCATCAGCCTTGTAGACATGCACACCGGCAAACTCGCCGGCCGCATCGGTATAGGTACCGTTGGCCTGCACCAGATTCAGGGTCCCCAGGCCGTACGCCTGCCCCACGGTAAAGTCTTCCATGCCGTGGTCGGGCGCGGTATGAACGGCACCGGTACCGGCATCGGTGGTCACGTGATCACCGAGGATCAGCGGCACCTGCTTGTCATAGATCGGGTGCTTGAGCTGCAGCAGCTCCAGCGCACTGCCGTTGCAGGTAGCCAGTACCTGATACTGCTGCACACCCCAGCGCGCCATGATGTCGTCAACCATATCCGCGGCCAGCACCATGCGATCCACACCCTGCTCGGTGTGCGCTTCCACCAGCGCGTAATCCAGGTTGCCGTTCAGGGATACGGCCTGGTTGGCCGGAATGGTCCAGGGAGTGGTGGTCCAGATCACGACGGACACCGGAGCCTCACCCGCAGCGGTATCGAACAGCGCCAGCACCTTGTCCTGATCCACGAAGGTGAAGCGTACATCGATGGCGGTGGACGTCTTGTCCTGATATTCCACTTCCGCTTCGGCCAGTGCGGACTGACCGACCACACTCCAGTAGACCGGCTTGTAGCCCTTGACCAGATGACCGTTCTCGATGATCTTGCCCAGCGCACGCACGATATTGGCTTCGGTGTCGAAGTTCATCGTCAGATAGGGGTTGTCCCAGTCGCCCAGTACACCCAGACGAATGAAGTCAGCTTTCTGACCGGCAACCTGTTCGGTCGCGTATTCACGGCACTTCTGACGGAATTCGCGATAGGGCACCTTCTCGCCGGCTTTGCCGATGAGGGTTTCGACCTTGTGCTCGATCGGCAGACCGTGACAGTCCCAGCCCGGCACGTAGGGCGCATCGAAGCCGCTCAGTGTCTTGGACTTGATTATCATGTCCTTGATCACCTTGTTCACCGCATGACCGATGTGAATATTGCCGTTGGCGTAGGGAGGGCCGTCGTGCAGGATGAACGGCTCACGGCCCTTGCCCGCTTCGCGCAACTGACGATACAGGTCGATTTCATCCCAGCGCGCCAGACGAGCGGGTTCGCGCTGTGGCAGGTTGCCACGCATCGGGAATGCCGTTTCCGGCAGATTCAGTGTCGCTTTGTAGTCGGTCATAACAGGTCGCTTCCAGAGGTAAGGTCAGTCCCGGCCCGCCTGGGCGAACCAGGCGCGGACATGTTCAATATCGGCTTCTATCTGTGTCTTGAGCGCATCCAGCCCATCAAAGGCGCGCTCCTCGCGGATGAAATGGAGGAATTCGACCCGCATCAGGCGGCCGTAGAGTTCCTCTCCGCAGTAATCCAGCAAATGGACCTCCAGCACCGGCTGGCGGCCGCTTACGGTGGGCCTCATGCCCACGTTGCAGACGCCGGGCAGGCAGCGTCCGTTGAAATGGGCATGCACGGCAAAAACCCCACGCAGGGGACATGCATAACGGTGCATGCGCACATTGGCGGTTGGTACGCCCAGCTGGCGGCCCAGCTTCTGGCCATGCATCACTCGGCCGGTGACGGCATAGCGCCAGCCCAGCAGTTCGGCGGCCAGGTCAAAATCGTTCTGCTGCAGAGCACCCCGGATGCGGGTACTGCTGACACGGTCCCCTTCCAGCTGGAAGGTAGTGGTGCCTTCGACGCTGAAGCCGTGGCGCTCACCGGCGGCACAGAGCATGTCGAAGTCACCACGGCGATCACAGCCGAAGCGGAAGTCATCGCCGACCACGAAATGTTTGACCGCCAGCCCCTGCAGCAGCAGTTCGTCGATAAAGGCTTCCGCCGACATGCTGCGCAGACGGGCATTGAAGGTCAGGCACAGCACCCGATCTACGCCTTCAGCGGCCAACAGGCGCACCTTCTCGTCAAACCGGGTCAGGCGCGGCGGTACACGCTCACCACCGAAGAACTCACGCGGCTGCGGCTCGAAAATGATCGCCACACTGGGCAGCCCCAGCTCAGCAGCCTTGGCCTTGACCTGAGCCAGTACCTTGCGATGCCCCCTGTGGACGCCATCGAAATTGCCGATCGTGGCAACGCAGCCACGGTGTCGGTCTCGCAGATTGTGTAAGCCTCGTATCAGTTCCATGCAGTTGCTGAACCAGCGCCAGAAATATGGACTGCGCAGTATATCGTACTCTGGCCACTGCGAGTACCGCTCAGAAAGTGTTCAACCACGCAAATGGCGCAGACGCAGGCCCGTTGCCAGCAGGGTCAGGAGGTAGACACCGCCCCCTGCCACGACCAGCAGTGCCATCCACTGAACCCGTGTCCATAGCCCTGCCTGCAGCCAGTCGCCCAACTGTTGCTGAATCAGCAGCAACGCGGCCACCAGTGCCAATGAGGCACTGAGCAGGCGGAACAGCATCACGCCCCAGCCCGGCTGCCAGCGGAACACCCCTTCCTTGAGCAGGCCGTGCAGCAGCCAGCCCGCATTGAGGAATGCCGAGAGCGAGGTTGCCAGCGCCAGCCCCGCATGATCAAGCGGCCAGATCAGGATCAGGTTGAACACCATGTTGGCCATCATCGCCTTGACCGCAATTTTCACCGGCGTGCGGGTGTCCTGGCGGGCAAAGTAGCCCGGTGCCAACACCTTGATCAGCATGAAGGCCAACAGACCGAAGGCATAGGCGCGCAGACTCAAGGCCGACATCATGACGTCGCGGTCGGTCATCTCGCCATAGTGGAACAGGGTGGCGATCAGCGGTTCAGCCAGCAGCGCCAGCGCCAGTGCTGCCGGCACGCCGATCAGCAGGATCATGCGGATACCCCAGTCGAGCATCTGCGCAAAGCGCTCAGGATTCTGCGCTGCATGGGTGCGTGACAGACTGGGCAGGATCACCGTGGCGATGGCGATACCGAACACGCCCAGCGGCAGCTCGGACAGACGGTCGGAATAGTACAGCCAGGACACGCTGCCGGTTTGCAGGAAGGACGCCAGCACCGTATCCAGCAGCAGATTGATCTGCGCCACCGACACACCGAACAGCGCCGGCAGCATCAGCTTGAGAATCCGGCGCACCCCTTCGTCACGGAAGCTGGGCTGGGGTACCGGCAGCAGCCGCAGCCGGGCCAGAAACGGCAACTGGAACAGCAACTGTACCGCCCCTGCCATCAGCACCCCCCAGGCCAGCGCCATGATCGGCGTTTCCAGCATGGGGCTGAGCCAGACCGCGGAGCCGATCAGGCAAAGATTGAGCAGCACCGGCGTAAAGGCGGGGATGGCGAAGCGTTCATAACTGTTCAGGATGGCGCCACAAAACGCGGTCAGGGAGATCAGCAGCAGATAGGGAAAGGTGATTCTGAGCATCTCAGAGGCCAGCGCGAACTTCTCGCCGCCGGTCATGTAAAACCCCGGCGCGAACAGTGCCGCCAACAGCGGGGCGCCGATGACGGCCAGCACGGTAACCGCCACCAGCACCGATCCCAGTGCGCCCGCCACCCGATTGACCAGCACCTGCACGGCGGCCAGATCACGCTGAGTGCGATATTCCGACAACACCGGTACAAAGGCCTGTGAAAAAGCCCCTTCAGCAAACAGACGGCGCAAAAAGTTGGGAACCTTGAACGCCACGAAGAAGGCATCGGCACTGCCGCTGGCACCAAAATAGCCCGCGATGACCACATCGCGCACAAGCCCAAGCACCCGCGACAGCAGCGTCATGATGCCGACGATGCCGCTGGAACGCAGCAGCCCTGCGCCCGATTTCTTCGCCTCTTCCGTCACAACCTATCCCTACCACTTGCAAAAATGTGCGCCGATCATAGCTCTGATTAGAAAACAGACAAAGTCCAGCGTCTAAAGCGGGTCATTTGGTTGACATCAATGACCGGTACATGAATAATGTCGCGTCTAATTTTCGGCATTACAGCGCCGTAATCTGATCAACTCAATTATTGAAGGAGCCGGATCGTGGCTAATTCCGCAGGATCCAAAAAACGCGCTCGTCAGGCGGAGAAGCGTCGTCAGCACAACGCTAGCCTGCGCTCCATGGCGCGCACGTACATCAAGAAAGTAATCGCTGCTATCAACAGCGGTGACCAGGCTGCTGCACAGGAAGCATTCAAGGTCGCTCAGCCGATCATGGACAGCTCCGTAAACAAGGGCATCTTCCACAAGAACAAGATCGCCCGCACCAAGAGCCGCCTGACCGCTCGCATCAAGGCAATGGCAGCGTAAGCTACCGCCTGATCAAGCACAAAAAAACCGGCATCAGCCGGTTTTTTTGTGCCTGTCATTCAGGGGTCAGGCCAGCACCAGATTATCCCGGTGCACCAACTCCTCTTCACCCATAAAGCCAAGCAACGCTTCGATATCACGGCTCGGGCGGCCGATAATCCGGCGCGCATCCTCGGCACCGTAGTTGGCAAGACCTCTCGCCACCACACGCCCCATCTCATCCATCATGATGACCATCTCGCCACGGGAGAAATCTCCCGACACGGAACGCACCCCCGCCGGCAACAGACTCTTACCCCGCTCGGTCAATGCCGCGACAGCACCCGCATCCAGCACCAGCGTGCCACGCGCCTGAAGGTGACCAGCAATCCACTGCTTGCGCGCAACCATCGGCTCACGCTCAGGCAGCAACAGGGTACCGACCTGCTCCGCGGCATGCAGTTTCAGCAGCACATCAGGCTCACGCCCACTGGCGATCACCGTAACAGCACCGGAACGTGCCGCCAGCTTGGCTGCCCGCACCTTGGTCGCCATGCCACCACGCCCCAGCTTGCCACCGCCCCCGGCCATGGCTGCCAGGCGCTCATCCTCGGCCATCGCCTCGGAGATCAGTTCGGCATCAGGATTGGAGCGCGGGTCCGCTGTATACAGGCCATTCTGGTCAGTCAGCAGGATCAGGGCATCCGCCTCGACCGCATTGGCCACCAGCGCACCCAGGGTATCGTTATCGCCAAAGCGTATCTCACTGGTGACGACTGTATCGTTTTCATTCACGACAGCGACAACACCCAGCTCGATCAGGGTACGCAGGGTCGAGCGGGCATTCAGGTAACGCTTGCGGTTGGACAGGTCGTCGTGGGTCAGCAGCACCTGAGCCGTATGCATGCCGTGGCGACGAAAATTGGTTTCATAGGCCTGTACCAACCCCATCTGCCCTACAGCCGCAGCCGCCTGCAGACGGTAAATCTCACGCGGTCGTTCGGACCAGCCCAGACGGGTCATCCCTTCCGCCACGGACCCAGACGACACCAGAATCACTTCGACACCGCGCCGCGTCAGCTCGACCAACTGATCGACCCAACCGGCAATGGCGATCTGATCCAGCCCCTGACCATCATTGGTCAGCAGCGCACTACCAATTTTGACCACCCAGCGCCCCGGCTGGGCCAAGCCTTTACGTCCCGCTGTCACCTTGTTCTTACTCCGTCAGCGAACATACTCCACTTCGACATCGTAATCGTCATCATCGAAGTCATCATCATCCAGGTCATCTTCTGCCTCACGACGCGCACGCATTTCAGCACGCAGGCGACGCAGATTCTCACGCGCTTCCTCATCGATCAGCGCACGCGTACGACGCTCTTCTTCCAACAGCTCAGGCTCTTCCGCGATCGCCTCGGCACGACGATCCAGGTATTCCTGCAGGTCATGCACCAGCGGCGTCAGACCCGTCTTGTTCAGCGCTGAAACACGATACACCGGCCCTTCCCATTCCAGCGCATCAATCACCGCCTGACAGGCCGCATCCTGCTCGTCTTCCGGCAGCATATCCAGCTTGTTCAGCACCAGCCAGCGCGGCTGTTGTGCCAGTGTCGCACTGAATTTCTTCAGCTCGCGCACCGCCGTGACGGCTGCTTCTGCCGGTGTGGTTTCATCCCAGGGCGCCATATCCACCAGATGCAAGAGCACACGGTTACGAGCCAGGTGCTTGAGGAAGCGAATCCCCAGCCCCGCGCCTTCAGCCGCACCCTCGATGATGCCCGGAATATCCGCCACGACGAAGCTGCGATGCGCTTCGGTGCGCACCACACCCAGGTTCGGCACCAGCGTGGTGAACGGATAGTCGGCCACCTTGGGCTTGGCCGCCGAGATGGAACGGATCAACGTGGACTTGCCGGCATTCGGCAGACCCAGCAGCCCCACGTCTGCCAACACTTTCAGCTCCAGGCGCAGGTTACGCAACTCACCTTCGCTGCCCTTAGTAGTCTGGCGCGGAGTGCGGTTGACACTGCTCTTGAAACGGGTGTTACCCAGACCATGCCAACCACCCTGGGCGATCTTTTCGCGCTGACCAACATGCGTCAGATCCGCCAGCACCTCATTGGTGTCTACGTCCACGACCGTAGTGCCCACCGGCACCTTCAGCACCAGATCTTCACCCTTGGCGCCGGTACAGTTGCGACTGGCACCACCCTGACCATTCTGGGCGTCGTAGCGACGGGTGAAGCGGTAGTCAATCAGCGTATTGAGGGACTCATCGGCTTCAACGAAGATGGAACCGCCATCACCGCCATCACCACCATCCGGACCCCCTTTGGGAATGAACTTTTCGCGCCGGAAGCTCAGACAGCCGTTACCACCCTTGCCAGCTTGCACCGTAATGGTCGCCTCATCGACAAATTTCATCGTTACCTCCAACTCTTGTCATTCCGGGGGTACCCTTCAGCATACACCCTCGACCGGATACCCGGCAGCCAGCGACTGTCCGACACCCGGATTTACAACGAAAAAAGCTCCGCCTGGGCGGAGCTTTTTAACGCGGTCATCACTCACTGCTTAGGCAGGAACGACGCTCACGTATTTGCGGTTTTTCGGACCCTTGGTCTCGAACTTCACAACGCCATCAGCGGTTGCGAACAGAGTGTGGTCCTTGCCCAGGCCAACATTGGTGCCAGCGTGGAACTTGGTGCCGCGCTGACGAATCAGGATGTTGCCTGCTGCAACAGCCTGGCCGCCGAAGCGCTTGACGCCGAGGCGTTTCGATTCTGAGTCGCGTCCGTTACGCGTTGAACCACCAGCCTTCTTATGAGCCATTCTTCAATCTCCTATTCGGTTTCTCAGGCACTGATGCCAGTGATCTTGACTTCAGTGAACCACTGACGGTGACCCTGACGCTTCATGTGGTGCTTGCGGCGACGGAACTTGATGATGGTCACTTTATCGCCACGGCCGTGAGAAACGACTTCAGCAGCCACTTTGGCACCATCTACAACCGGCGCACCAACTTTGATGTCATCGCCATTGCCGACCAGCAGGACGCGGTCGAATTCGATGCTGGAACCTGCTTCAGCAGCCAGTTTTTCCAGCTTCAGTGTCTGTCCTTCCTGCACACGGTACTGCTTACCGCCGCTTACGATTACTGCAAACATGCTTTTCTCCAAGGTTAACCTGCCCGGCTACTGGATACGAAACCTACTTCTAATGGCCGGGATCCTGAGGATCTCTGGCACCCTATGGTAGGGAGCGTCGGTGGACAGGTTTAAGGCGCGGTATTTTACTGCATTTCCCGACTTTACCGCAAGCATTTTCACGGTTTTCTGCCCTTTTCCGACCCTGTACGGCACCGCCAAAGCCCCCGACTTGACACTCTCGGGACCGCCGCCTAGCATGCGGCGGGTGTTCAGTCCATATACAGAACCCCGTCCATGCAGCCACACCAGCTAAATCCGGCGATTGAGCCGCAGTTTGATGCCGTTACCGACTATATTCTTAACCACCTGGGCTCCAATGTCCCGCTGGTGGAAAAGATCGGCCACTACATCGTTTCCGGCGGCGGCAAGCGCCTGCGCCCTCTGCTGGTACTGCTGAGTGCCAATGCCTGTGGCTATAAAGGCGAACAGCACATCCCGCTTGCGGCCGTAATCGAATTTATCCACACGGCCACTCTGCTGCATGACGATGTCGTCGACAACTCCGAGCTTCGCCGTGGAAATGCTACCGCCAATGCCAAGTGGGGCAATGCGCCCAGCGTTCTGGTCGGCGATTTCCTCTATTCCCGTTCCTTCCAGTTGATGGTCGAGATCGGTCGCATGGAAATCATGCAGGTGATTTCCAACGCGACGACAGTGATTGCCGAAGGCGAAGTACTGCAGCTGCTGAATCAGCGCAACCCGGATACCACCGAAGAATCCTATATGCAGGTCATCCTCGGCAAGACCGCGATGCTGTTCGAGGCGGCAACAGAAGTTGGAGCAATTCTGGCCGACGCGCCCGCCGACCACCGCGAAGCGCTGCGTCTTTACGGCCGCCATCTGGGCATCGCCTTCCAGATCGTGGATGATCTGATGGATTACCTATCTGACAGCGCGACCATGGGCAAGAATGTTGGTGACGACCTGGCAGAAGGCAAGGCTACGCTGCCTTTGATTTATGCCATGCGCGTCGGCGACGACGAAGAGCGCAAGCTCATCCGTCATGCCATCCGCGAGGGTGGCCTGAACGATCTGCAACCGGTGATGGATATCGTCCAGCGCACCGGAGCCATCGACTACACTCGCCAGCAAGCCCAGGCCGAGCTGGACAAAGCCGCCCGAGCACTGGATACCCTGCCGGCCAGCTCTTTCCGTGACACGCTGATCACGTTGACCGAGCAGGCACTTGGCCGCACCAGCTGACCCGAGTCACTGACGCGTGAGGTGGTACACCACTTCACGCCGCTCATTTTCCACCTCCGCCTGATCCAGACGCACGACGGTAAAACCGGGCTCGAACAGCTGCCGGACTTCAGCCTCAGTGACGGAGAAAGGGGGGCCTTCGCCACCGGGAAACTCCAGGGTCACCAGCAACATTTCAACCCCTGACGACAGCTGCCTGCGCAGATGGGCAGCGTAGCTGCGCCGCATGGGTGGTGGCAGCGCGATCAATGCCGCGCGGTCATACACGGCGGCCACTTCACCCCAATGCTCAGCACCCAGCTCGAGGAAATCGGCACACCAGAGCGTGATGCCGTCGCGCTCTCGTGTATGCCCTTCCGGAACCGCCACAGGCGTTACCTGGGTACCGTGCTCGACAAAGAAGTCGCGACAGGCTAGATCACTGAGCTCGACTCCAACCACCGGATGCCCCTGCTCACGCAGCCAAAGCATATCGCTCGACTTTCCACACAGGGGCACCAACACCCGAGCGTCCCCGGAAACGCCCAGACGGGACCAGTATTGCCGCAGCCAAAGGTTGATATCGGCCTGGTGGAAACCGATACGCCCCTCCTGCCAGCGGGCATGCCAGAATGCATGTTCCATCCTTACACCCCTCATTAGCCCTATGGATGAGCAAATTACATGACACAGCTCGTGCCTGAAAGGCCGCAAACCGGTATAATCGCCGAAATATTGATGAAATGCCTCTGGAAATACGGTTTCTTATGACACGACCTTCCTCATTTGAACGCGAAGAGCTGCTGAAGTGCGGCTACGGCGAAATGTTCGGCCCTGGCAATGCGCAGCTTCCGGTCGGCAACATGCTGATGCTGGATCGCATCATCAACATCAACACCGAAGGTGGTCAGTACGGCAAGGGCGAGATCATTGCCGAACTGGATATCCACCCCGACCTCTGGTTCTTCGAGTGCCACTTCCCCGGCGATCCGGTGATGCCCGGCTGTCTGGGTCTGGACGCCATGTGGCAGCTGGTCGGATTTTTCCTGGGCTGGCGTGGCAATGAAGGCCGCGGCCGTGCGCTGGGTTCCGGTGAGGTCAAGTTCACCGGCCAGGTACTGCCTACTGCCAGCAAGGTGACCTACCACATCGAGCTCAAGCGTGTCATCGAACGCAAGCTGGTGATGGGCATTGCAGATGGCACCGTCGCCGTTGATGGTCGTGTGATCTACACTGCCAAGGACCTGCGCGTTGGCCTGTTCAAACAGACCGACAGCTTCTGAGCCTGAACTTCAGGCTCGTTGATCTGCCTATAATAAGACTGCACATTGTTGATTGATTTGAAGAGAGGCTACACATGCGACGCGTCGTAGTGACCGGTATGGGAATCGTATCCTGCCTGGGTAACGACCTGGAAACAGTTCTGGACTCACTGAAGCAGGGCCGCTCCGGTATCAAGTTTCAGCCGGAATACAAAGAACTCGGCTTCCGCAGCCAGGTGGCCGGCAGCATCGATATCGACCTGGATGCCCTGATCGACCGCAAACTGCGTCGTTTCATGGGTAATGCATCCGCCTACGCCTACCTGGCGATGAAGCAGGCGATCGAAGATTCAGGTCTGAGCGAAGACCAGGTGTCCAACGTACGTACTGGCCTGATCGCCGGTTCCGGTGGTGCTTCCTCTGCGGATATCGTCGAGACCGCTGATATCCTGCGCGAAAAGGGCGTGCGTCGTGTAGGCCCCTACCGCGTAACCCGTACCATGGGCTCTACCGTGTCAGCCTGTCTGGCAACCCCGTTCAAGATCAAGGGCGTGAACTACTCCATCACCTCCGCTTGCGCGACCAGTGCGCACTGCATCGGTAACGCCATGGAGCAGATCCAGCTGGGCAAGCAGGATGTCATCTTTGCCGGTGGCGGTGAAGAACTGCACTGGTCCCTGAGCGTCATGTTCGATGCCATGGGTGCACTGTCCAGCAAGTACAATGACACTCCGGAAAAAGCCTCCCGCGCCTACGATGCCAACCGTGACGGCTTCGTCATTGCTGGCGGTGCCGGCATGCTGGTACTGGAAGAACTGGAGCACGCCAAGGCACGTGGCGCCAAGATCTACGCCGAACTGGTGGGCTACGGCGCCACTTCAGACGGCTACGACATGGTGGCTCCGTCCGGTGAAGGCGCGGTTCGCTGCATGCAGCAGGCAATGTCTACCGTTGACGGCAAGATTGACTACATCAACTCCCACGGCACCTCCACTCCGGCCGGTGACATTCAGGAGCTGAAAGCGATGAAGCAGACCTTTGGCGACGATATGCCGCCGGTCAGCTCCACCAAGTCTCTGACTGGCCACTCGCTGGGTGCGACTGGCGTTCAGGAAGCGATCTACTCGATCCTGATGCAGCAGAACAACTTCATCTGCGCCTCTGCCAACATCGAAGAGCTGGATCCGGAAGCCGAAGGCATGCCGGTCGTCACCGAGCGCAAGGACAACGTCGATCTCAAGCGCGTCATGTCCAACAGCTTCGGCTTTGGTGGCACCAACTCCACACTGGTGTTCGAGAAGTACGAGGGCTAAGCGATATCCCGCCCAAGGTGGCTCTGCAAGTCAGCAGCCACCCATAAAAAAACCGCTCATGGAGCGGTTTTTTTATGCCTGCAAAAGAGTCAGTCCAGACTCCCCTGGGCACGCATGGTGCTTTCCAGCCAAACCGTCGCAACCTCATGGACTTCCTCCACGCTCTTGCCACGGGTATCGATCGCCGGTCCAACAGCCACTTCCACGGTTCCCGGGTACTTGATGAAGGATTTACCGGGCCAGAACAGCCCCGCATTGTGGGCCACAGGTATCATAGGCACTTCGCTGCTGACCGCCAGCATGGCGCCGCCCTTGTTCCATTTACCCAGTTCACCGGTGGGTACCCGCGTCCCCTGAGGAAAGATCAACAGCGGAATGCCATCTGCCAGACGCGCCTTGCCCTGCTCCAGCAACTGCTTAAGCGCGCCTCGGCGCTTGCTACGGTCCAGAGCGATCGGCTTGAGCAGCGCCAGCGCCCAGCCAAACAAGGGGATGCGTAACAGTTCCTGCTTGAGGACTACCGCTTGAGGACGGATCAGCAACTGAAAATAGAGCGTTTCCCACTCGCTTTGATGATTGGCGATGACCACATAGCTGCCAGCTGAGGGCAAGTGCTCGCGCCCTGTCACCTTAACCTTGACGCCGCAGCAAATTCTCAGCCAGGCGATATAGAAATAGTTGATCAGGGTCAGAAACTTGAAGCGAGCCCGAAACGGCAGCAAAGGCCCCACGATCAGGCAGATGATGGAGAACACCATGGTCACCGGGTAGAAGCCGGCGTAATACAAAAGTGAACGCAGAAACAGCAGTGGTGTTGCCTTGGACTCAGTCTGGGAGGTTGTCACCTCAGCCTCCTGTTACCGGTGGGAAAAACGCCACCTCGTCGTTATCGGATAGAGTGGCATCCAAAGCTGCCACTTCCTGATTGATCGCGCAGATGAGATCGGGGGCTGAAAGCACCTGATGCCAGGTTTCCCCCCTCAGCTGCACCAGCCGCTCAATCAGCTCGGCCAGAGTGGTCACACCGTCAGGCAAAGCCATCTCCTCTTCATCACAACCCAGCTGCTCACGGATTCGGGCGAAATAAACCAGTTTCATGGCTGTTCCTCCCGGTGCCAGTCTCCGCTCTTGCCGCCGGTCTTCTCGACCAGCTCGATGCCGCCGATACGCATCCCCTTGTCCACCGCCTTGCACATGTCATAGAGCGTCAGTGCAGCAATGCTGACAGCGGTCAGGGCCTCCATCTCAACACCGGTCTGACCACTGAGCCGACAGCGCGCCTCGATACTGACGCGGTTGTGCTCGGGCTCGGGATTCAATTCAACCTTGACCGAGCTGAGCATCAGCGGATGGCACAATGGAATCAGGTCAGGCGTTTTCTTGGCGGCCTGAATACCGGCAATGCGCGCGACTGCCAGCACGTCCCCCTTGGGATGGCCACCTTCGAGAATCAGCTTCAGGGTTTCCGGCTGCATTTCGACCCAGCCACACGCCAGCGCTTCGCGCACCGTCACCGCCTTATCGCTGACGTCGACCATACGGGCCTGACCGCGGGCGTCCAGATGGGTCAACTTGCTCATGAATGCTCCTGTTCAGCCTGCCGCTGATTGATGACGGGATTGGCGTACATCTGCTGCAGGAAAGGTCGAGCTTCAGCGTCGACACTGGCCAGGCGCGCTTCGAACGCCTGCCGTTGCTCGGCATCGACCTCTTCCCCTGCCGCCGCCAGATTGGTCGGGTGCAGCCGGTAGTTGAGGTGAATCTGACGATCAATCTCGGCCGCCAACTGTTCGGGCGATTCGAATTCGCCGCTCAACGGGGTTCCAAAGGCAACATGCACAGCCCCCTTGTCGCCAGTAATGCCCCGCACGATGCTGTTGATATCTTCGAACTCCGACTTCTGGTAACTGCCATGCAGCGCCACGGCCGCCAGCTCCTGCGCCTTGAGAGCATCACAGGGATCCAGTTCATAGGAGATGGACACCGGCACAATATTCAGTCGCTCCACCATTTCACTCAGGGAGCGTTGCTTGCGGTGAGACATGTAGAACATCTTCATCAACGCCGGATCCGTCCGGTCATTGCCATCCTTGGCCCGCCCTTCGCGTTGCGCAATCCAGACCGAGTGCCCCCCGCAGACGCTGTGATCAATATAGGCCGAGAGCTGAGTCAGTGCCGTCATCATTTCACGCCCCTTGGCAGAGCGGTTGACGATGAAGCTCTTGTTCAGCCGCATAAGATCGGAGACATATGGCTTGCGCAACAGGTTGTCACCAATGGCAATACGCACAGTGGACATGCCGCCCTGATAACGCACCCAGTTCACGAAAGCGGGATCCATGGCGATATCACGGTGATTGGACACAAACAGATAGGCCTCGTTCGAGTCCAGTCGCTCCAGCCCTGAACAGCTCACCCGGGTGGTCGTGCGGGCGATCATCTTCTGCATGTAGCTGGCCACCATCATCTGGAAGCCCTGTACATCCTCGATATCACCTACACGGGCTGCCACGGCAATGCGCACCAGCGGTCGCAGCAACCAGCCCAGCGGCCCTGAAGCATTTGGAAACTGGTAACGCGTCAGGGCCGAAATGCATTCATCATCCCGCACCAGACGCTGCAGGACGGCTTCGACTTCGTTATCTCGATAGGGGCGGATCTCCTGAAAGGGATCTTGTACCTGGCGTTGTGCATTCATTCGCGGCTATCAGCCTCTAGCTGCTGAAAAGCACACATTTTACCCTGTTGAGGCGCGCTTTTGCATACCGGCGGCATGCGCCGTCAGCCTGACAGCACACTGAAAGGCAGAAACGCCAATGGCTGCCCCGGCTCAACACAACTGTCTGCCGGCACCCTGACCAGCCCTTCTGCCTTAAGGCTGTTGCTCAATACCCCTGAACTCTGGTTGCCTTGAGGTACCAGGCGGCCCTCTTCTACCCGCACGCGCAAGAATTCGTCACGACCAATGGGCCTTTGACGACTGAATCCGGCGGGCAGCGTCCAACCGGACAAAGGCTTGTACCGCAGCCCCTGAAGCCGCCTCAAAGCCGGCAATGCGAGCAGGTAAAAAGTCACCAGGCTCGAGGCCGGATTACCCGGCAGCCCAATAAACGGCGTCCCCGCAACATGACCTGCGGCAAAGGGTTTGCCCGGTTTGAGCTTGATGCGCCATATCTGCAGCGCACCCAAGGCCTCTACCTGATTGCGCACATGATCCTCTTCGCCTACGGAGACCCCACCACTGGAAAGGATCAGGTCACTGTCGGCGGCTGCCTTGCGCAATACATCTGCCGTGGCTTCTGCCGTATCGACTGCGTGCCAGGTGCTGATCGAAACCACACCGGCCTGCTGCAAAAGCCCGGTGATCAGAAAACGATTGGCATCGTAGATTTGCCCCGGCGCCAGCGGCTGACCTGGCTGCACCAGCTCATCGCCAGTGGACAATAGAGCCACCCGAGGGCGTCGATAAACCCTGACCCGTTCGATGCCTGCCGATGCCAGTACCCCCATCGCCTGTGCCGAAAGCAGCTCACCTGCCGCCAGCAACGCCTCACCGGCCTGAATATCCTGCCCACGGGGACGGATATTCTGCAAAGGACGCACACCGGCCGTAAAGCGCACTCCAGTGCCCTCCTCGACCGACTCCTCCTGCATGATCACCGCATTGGCTCCTGCGGGAATGGGCGCACCGGTGAAGATCCGTGCTGCCGTACCCGGCTCCAATGGCACGGGAGCCGAGCCGGCCGGAACGCGCTGGGAGACCGGCAGGACCGACACCGCCTGAAGATCCTCCACCCTGACAGCGTAACCATCCATGCTGCTGTTGGCCTCTGGCGGCACGTCCACATCGGCCACAACCGGCTCGGCCAGAACACGTCCCCAGGCATCCTTCAGATACAACTCTTCGACTTCTGAAGGCGATGGCATCAGCTCAAGCAGTTGATGAAGCGCTTCCTCGACCGGGATCAACGGACTCATGCACGAGCCTCCCGAGCCGCCTGCAACAGGCCGACGAAGTTACAGGGCTTGAACCGGCTATCCAGCTGCTCAGCCAACAGCTGATCCCAGCCTGTGGCACAGGCCCCGGTAGACCCCGGCAGGCAGGCAATCAGAGTACCATTGGCCAGTCCAGCCAAGGCACGTGACTGAATGGTGGAGGTGCCAATTTCACCCTGGGAGATGCTCCGAAACAGTTCACCGAATCCCTCTACCTGCTTGTCCAGCAAAGGCGTCACCGCTTCGGGAGTAGAATCACGCAGAGCAAATCCCGTCCCCCCTGTGGTGATCACCACCTGAACACCGGCATCCGCAATCCAGGCTGAGAGCCGTGCACGGATCTGGTAGATGTCATCTGCCACTATCCCCCGATCGGCCAAACGGTGACCGGCCTGCTGCAGGCGTGCTACCAACAGATCGCCGGAGCGGTCGGTTTCGGGAGTACGGGTATCGGAGATGGTCAGGACCGCTATATCCAGCGGTTGCAGTCTGTTGTCGTTCACCGGCTTTCCTCATCGGTTATCGGATCAACAGGGGCTCAGCCCCCGGTCATGTTCATGAAACGCAAAATCTGGGGTTCTTCATCCAGAGTGAAATGATGGCGCTCAGGCTTGATCTGCATCGCATCGACTATCGCCTGGCGCAACTGTTCCGCATCACAGCCCGGCTGGCGCAGTAGTGCTCGCAGATCGACGGAATGTTCGTTACCGAGACACAGCAGTAAACGCCCCTCCGCCGTTACCCGCACACGGTTACAGTCGCCACAGAAGTTATGGCTGTGCGGCGAGATAAAGCCAATACGGCTGTCGCTGTCTGGCATGCGGAAATAACGGGAGGGCCCACCTGTGCGTTCGGCAGTTGGAATCAGGGTATAGTGTTCGGCCAGTCTGGCCTGGAGACTGTCACTGGAACAGAAGGCTTCAGACCGATCATGCTCACTGATGCGCCCCAGCGGCATCTCCTCAATGAAACTGATATCAAGCCCCCGAGACCGTACATACTCGACCAGTGCCGGTACTTCATCCTCGTTGCGCCCATGCAACACGACGGTGTTCAGCTTGATACGGGTGAAGCCCGCATCGCAGGCGGCATCGATCCCGGCCAGCACCTGGTCCAGTCGGCCGTTACGGGTCAGATTGCGAAAACGCTCGGGATCCAGACTATCAAGGCTGATGTTCAGCCGACTGACGCCCGCCTGGCGCAGCGGCTGAGCAAAACGCTGCAACTGGGAACCGTTGGTGGTCAGGACCAGCTCAACCGGCAATTCTCCCAAGCGCTCGATCAGCCAGAGCACATTGCGTCTGACCAGTGGTTCGCCACCCGTCAGCCGAATCTTGCGTACGCCCAGCTCCGTAAATGCCTGCGCCAGCGCCAGCATCTCCTCCAATGACAGAACCTGCTCACGAGGAAGGAACTGCATCTGCTCACTCATGCAGTAGACACAGCGGAAGTCGCAGCGATCCGTCACTGACAGTCGCAGGTAGTGGATCTGCCGCCCGAAGCGATCAATTAGGGCTGTATCATTCTGACTCATGATTCAAAAGACCCTGGCCGCCGGTTATAGTTCTGTTCACGGATCGGCTGCTACACGCCGTGCCTGCGTCTCAGTATATGCACAAAACCCAATTATTGGTTACGGGGATAGACTCACCTTGAATACATACATGATTCTGAAGCACAGCCACCTGACAATGGTGGGCCTGAGCATCGCGCTCTTTCTGCTGCGCGCCTTTCTGCTCTACACCTGGCCTCGAGCACTCAATACCCGTTGGCTGAAGGTTGTACCGCATGTTATTGACACCTTGCTATTGCTCAGCGCGATCGGCCTGATGCTGGTCATTGAACAGTATCCCTTGACCCATCATTGGCTGACAGCCAAGGTGCTGGGTCTGGTCGCCTATATCGGCTTTGGTACGGTAGCGCTGAAACGGGGACGGAATCTCAAGACGCGCAGCCTCGCATTGATCGCGGCCTTGCTGAGTCTTGGCTATATTCTGGGGGTTGCCATGACCCATTCGGCAACACTGGGGATGGTGTGATCGGCCAGAGAAACGCGGCGAGCCTAGAGTTCGCCGTATATTTCCCTGATGACACGCTGCAACTCACTGCGCCAGGGGCGTTGGCGTATGCCGAAGGTAGAAAGCAGCTTGCGGCATTTGAGCACCGACGAAGCCGGACGCTGGGCCAGCGCCTGCAGATTGGATGAGGCCACCGGCTGCAGCCGTTCGACTTTCAGCTCTTCGTATTGGCGTGCCGCCGCGAGAATAGCCTCACTGAAACCATAACGCGTGGTGATTTCGGCACCGCAATAGTGATAGGTCCCCCAGACATCGATACCGCAGGTCAGCTGACGCAGTATGGCCAGGAGTACACGCGCAACATCTTCCGCCGATGTGGGGCAGCCACGGCGATCATCTGCCGCCTCGATAAGGCTGTCGTGGCGCGCCTGCTCCAATGTCCGCAGAAGAAAGTTCTCGCCACGGGCACTGAACACCCAGCTGATTCTCAGAATCAGATGCTGAGGCTGAGCCGCCCTGATCGCTTCTTCACCCAGCCATTTGCTACGACCAAAAACGCCCAGGGGAGAAGCTTCATCCTCTTCACCATAACCACTGGCATAGTGCCCATCGAATACGTAATCGGATGACAGATGAAGCAAAGGGATGCTCAGTGCAGCCGTTGCCAGCGCGAGATTGTGCGCCCCGTCACGATTAATCGACAATGCCTGATCCTGCTGGCGTTCAGCCGCATCAACACGATTGAAGCCGGCACAGTTGATCACATAATCCGGCAGATGTTTCTCCAGCTGTTTGCGGACAGCTGCGGGGTCAGTGATATCCAGCTGACGTCGACCCAGCGCAACAGGCTCAACGCCCGAAGCTTGCTCCAGCAGTTCGGTCAGTGCGTGACCTACCTGGCCCGCCGCCCCGACGATGAGAACCTTGGCTGAGGTTGTATAAGCGCTCGCTGGCATACTGGAAATTTTGACCTTAACGACTGAAAAAGGTGACTTTTACGCTGTTGCGGTAAACCCGAGCATACCCCAAAGCATGGCACCGGCACACCTGTCATTGACGAAAAAATTCACCCATAAAAGTCAAAAGCCCCGCAACGAAGGCGGGGCTTTCAGGCGCAGAAGCAGTGTAGCTTAGAACGGGATATCGTCGTCAAAATCATCAAAGCCAGGCGCCGGCTGCTGGGGAGCCTGCTGCTGCGGCTGCTGCGGCGCCTGTTGACGTCGAGGGGCCTGCTGCTGCGGCTGACCGTATCCCATCGGATCAGGCTGTGACTGGTAGCCGCCGGCGTCACCTGCGCCACCACGACCGTCGAGCATCTGCATTTCACTGGCAACGATTTCGGTGGTGTAACGATCCTGACCATCCTGACCCTGCCATTTGCGAGTACGCAAAGAGCCTTCTACATAGACCTTGGATCCCTTGCGCAGGTATTCACCCGCGATTTCGGCCAGACGGTTAAAGAACACCACCCGGTGCCACTCGGTCCTTTCCTGCATCTGACCGGTCTGCTTGTCTTTCCAGCTCTCGCTGGTTGCCAGTGTTACATTGGTAACGGCATTGCCGGACGGCATGTAGCGCACCTCAGGATCGCCTCCCAGGTTGCCGACCAGAATCACCTTATTGATGCCACGCGCCATCAGTTGTCTCCCGTTGTTCGATTGAATCTTGCTGCAGCGTCCTGCCGCTTCATTAGTGGTTGAGAATACCACACAGCGCCTTCCTATAGTAAGTCACGCCCATAGCGCAACGGCGGTTTAGCCACCTGCAGCAAACCTCTATAATGGTTCTTTTTGCCAGTTACAGCGGAGCAGTAATGGACAAGATTCTGGTCAGGGGCGCCCGTACCCACAACCTGAAAAATGTGGACCTCGATATCCCGCGCGACCAGCTCATCGTGATCACCGGTCTGTCCGGGTCGGGTAAATCCTCACTCGCCTTCGATACCCTTTATGCAGAAGGACAGCGACGTTACGTCGAATCGTTGTCGACCTATGCGCGCCAGTTTCTGTCGATGATGGAAAAGCCGGATGTGGACCACATCGAGGGTCTGTCACCGGCCATCTCCATCGAGCAGAAATCCACCTCGCACAATCCCAGATCCACCGTTGGTACCATTACCGAAATTTACGACTATCTGCGCCTGCTGTTTGCCCGTGCCGGTGAGCCCCGCTGTCCGGATCACGACCTGCCTCTGGCCGCACAGACGGTCAGCCAGATGGTAGACCAGGTACTGGCCCTGCCGGAAGGCAGCAAGGTGATGCTGTTGGCACCCATTGTCCAGGGCCGTAAGGGTGAACACCTCCATACTCTCAACCAGCTGCGTACTCAGGGATTCGTCCGTGCCCGTATTGATGGGCTGGTGGTCGACCTGGATGATGCTCCGGCACTGGACAAGAATCGCAAGCATGACATCGAGGTGGTGATTGACCGCATCAAGGTCCGGGATGACCTGCAGACGCGACTGACCGAGTCCTTCGAAACGGCGCTGGAACTGGCTGACGGGATCGCCAAGGTGGCACCAATGGAAGACAGGCTTGAAGAGATGGTGTTCTCGGCCCGCTTCGCCTGTCCAACCTGTGGCCACAGCATTCAGGAGCTCGAGCCACGCCTGTTTTCGTTCAACAACCCTCATGGCGCCTGTCCTTCCTGCGATGGACTTGGCGTACGCCAATTCTTTGACCCCCGAAAGCTGGTACAGGATGCCTCACTGCCCCTGGCACAGGGGGCCATTCGTGGCTGGGACAAACGCAGCCTCTATTACTATCAGCAACTACAGGCTGTCGCCGATCATTACGGTTTCGATCTGGATACCCCCTTTGAACAGCTGTCTGACAAGCATCGAAAGGTGATACTGGAAGGTAGCGGCAATGAAGAGGTCGCCTTCTATTACCGTAATGATCGCGGTGTCCGGGTACAGAAGCTGCACCCGTTTGAAGGCGTCATCAACAATCTGGAACGTCGATACCGGGAAACCGAATCGGAAAGCGTGCGTGAAGATCTGGCCAAGTTCCTGAATATGCAACCCTGCCCGTCCTGCCACGGCACCCGTCTGCGACGCGACGCGCGTCATGTCTATATCGACGAGCACACTCTGCCGCAGATCGTACGTATGCCGATCGGCCAGGCACAGCAGTACTTCAACACGCTCCATCTGAGTGGCAAACAGGGCGAAATTGCAGAGAAGATCCTCAAGGAGATACGGGACCGACTCACCTTCCTCGTCAACGTGGGGCTGGATTACCTGTCACTTGAACGAAGTGCAGAGACCCTGTCAGGGGGCGAGGCACAGCGTATCCGACTGGCAAGCCAGATCGGTGCCGGACTGGTAGGCGTCATGTACGTGCTCGACGAGCCGTCCATCGGACTGCACCAGCGTGACAATGAACGCCTGCTGGAAACCCTGAAACACCTGCGAGATCTGGGCAATACCGTCATTGTGGTGGAGCATGACGAAGATGCCATTCGCATGGCTGACTATCTGATCGACATTGGCCCCGGCGCCGGCGTGCACGGGGGCCATGTCATTGCTGCCGGCAAGCCGGAGCATATTATGGCCACACCCGAGTCCATCACTGGCCAGTACCTCAGTGGAGAACGCTCAATCGCCATCCCGAAACAACGCAAGGAGGCTGATCCTGAACAGATGCTGCGATTGATCGGAGCCACTGGCAATAACCTCCAGGGCGTCGATCTTGAAATCCCGGTGGGATTATTGACCTGCATAACCGGTGTATCCGGTTCGGGCAAGTCCACTCTGATCAACAATACCCTCTACCCGGTTGCCGCAACCGAACTGAACCATGCCACCACACTGGATGCGGCCCCACACGAGCGTATTGAAGGTCTGGAGCTGTTCGATAAGGTGATCGATATTGATCAGAGCCCCATTGGGCGGACGCCTCGGTCAAATCCGGCCACCTACACCGGTATTTTCACCCCCATTCGGGAACTGTTTGCAGGGACGAAAGAAGCACGCTCCCGCGGCTACAAACCGGGTCGATTCAGTTTCAACGTAAAGGGTGGTCGATGTGAGGCCTGTCAGGGCGATGGCGTGATCAAGGTCGAGATGCATTTCCTGCCCGATATCTATGTCCCTTGCGACATCTGCAAAGGCAAACGCTATAACCGGGAAACGCTTGAAGTCACTTACAAGGGCAAAAGTATCGACGAAGTGCTCGAAATGACCGTCGAAGATGCACGGGAATTCTTCGATGTGATCCCTGCTCTGGCCCGCCGCCTGCAGACGCTGATTGATGTAGGTCTGAGCTATATACGACTGGGCCAAGCGGCCACCACACTGTCCGGCGGTGAAGCACAAAGGGTCAAGCTGGCACGGGAACTGAGCAAACGCGATACGGGCAAAACACTGTATATCCTCGACGAACCGACAACGGGTCTACACTTCTACGATATCCAGCAGCTGCTCAACGTACTCGACCGACTGCGCGATCACGGCAACACCATTGTGGTGATCGAACATAACCTGGACGTGATCAAGACCGCTGACTGGATTGTCGATCTGGGACCGGAAGGTGGCAGCGGGGGTGGCCAGATCATCGCCAAAGGCACGCCCGAACAGGTGGCCGCCAGCGCAGTCTCGCACACCGGCCGCTTCCTCAAGCCGTTGCTCGGCTAACAAATCAGGGGCGAATCCTCTCGCCCCCGATTCAAGTTATCCACAGACACAAAAAAACCCGGGCCTTACGGACCGGGTTTTTTAATGCTGTCGCAGTAATGATTAATCTTCAGCAGATTCTTCAACTACAGCCAGGCCAGCAGGACGATCAACCAGCTCAACGTAAGCCATCGGTGCTTTATCGCCTGCGCGGTAACCGCATTTCAGAATGCGGATATAACCACCCGGACGAGTCGCGTAACGCGGGCCCAGTTCGTTGAACAGTTTACCAACAGCTTCGTTGCTGCGGGTACGGGAGAACGCCAGACGACGGTTAGCAACCGAGTCGGTCTTGGCCAGAGTGATCAGCGGCTCAGCAAAGCGGCGCAGTTCTTTTGCTTTAGGCAGAGTAGTCTTGATCAGTTCATGTTCGAACAGAGACACTGCCATATTCTTGAACATCGCTTTGCGGTGAGCACTTGTACGATTCAAGTGTCGACCAGATTTACGATGACGCATTTTCTAAATCCTTTGTAACTAGGGTTACGAAGTCAGACTCAAGAGGCAACCTTGTCATCGCCTTTCAGACTGGCCGGAGGCCAGTTTTCCAGACGCATGCCAAGCGACAGACCTTTGGATGCCAGCACATCCTTAATCTCGGTCAGTGACTTCTTGCCCAAGTTAGGAGTCTTCAGCAGTTCTACTTCGGTGCGCTGGATAAGATCACCAATGTAGTAGATCTGCTCTGCTTTCAGACAGTTCGCGGAACGTACAGTCAGCTCAAGGTCATCGACCGGACGCAGAAGAACAGGATCAATCTCCGGTTCATTCGGCTCTGCACGGGTCTGTTCGCCAGCATCTTCAAGATCGACAAACACAACCAGCTGCTGCTGCAGAATGGTTGCCGCCCGACGGATGCACTCTTCAGGGTCGATCGTGCCGTTAGACTCGATGTCGATCACCAGTTTATCCAGATCGGTACGCTGTTCTACACGCGCGCTTTCTACAGCATAAGATACGCGCAGAACAGGGCTGTAGCTGGCATCCAGCTGCAGACGTCCAATGGCACGAGTTTCGTCTTCGTCGCTCACACGTGCGTCAGCCGGGACATAACCGCGGCCACGCGTCACACGCAGCTGCATGTTCAGCGAATGACCCGGGTTGAGGTGCGCAATCACATGTTCCGGGTTTGCAACCTCAACGTCCTGGTTCAGCTGGATATCACCAGCAGTCACCGGACCGGCCTCTGACTTGGAAAGAGTCAGGAGCGCTTCATCACCGTTATGCAGAGCAAGAGCAACACCTTTGAGGTTCAGCAGGATCTCAATGACATCCTCCTGAACACCCTCGATGCTGCTGTACTCGTGCAGTACACCTTCGATCTCTACTTCCGAAATTGCACAACCCGGCATGGAAGAGAGCAGGATACGGCGCAGCGCATTGCCCAGAGTATGGCCGAACCCCCGCTCAAGCGGCTCAAGAGTCACTTTAGCGCGGGTTTTGCTAATCTCCTGCACGTCAATGTGACGTGGGTATAGAAACTCGTTTACTGAACGCTGCATAGTTCCACCAGTCAAGAGTTCAAAATTACTTCGAGTAGAGCTCGACAATCAGGTGCTCGTTGATGTCGGCTGACAGATCACTACGTTCCGGCAGGGACTTGAAAGTACCTTCCATCTTCGCAGCATCAACTTCAACCCACTCAACCGGGGCACGCTGAGCAGCCAGATCCAGAGCGTGCTTGATACGCAGCTGGTTTTTGGCTTTTTCACGAACTGCTACTACGTCGCCAGCCTGTACCTGGTAGGAAGGAATGTTCACAACCTGACCGTTTACAGTGATCTGGCGGTGAGAGACAACCTGACGTGCTTCTGCACGGGTAGAACCATAACCCATGCGGTATACAACGTTGTCCAGACGGCCTTCCAGCAGCTGGAGCAGGTTTTCACCAGTTGCACCCTTACGGCGTGCAGCTTCTTTGTAGTAACTACGGAACTGACGTTCCAGAACGCCGTAGATACGACGAACTTTCTGTTTTTCACGCAGCTGCAGACCGTATTCAGACAGACGACCGCGACGGGCGCCGTGAACACCAGGTACTGTTTCTGCTTTGCACTTGCTATCAAGCGCGCGGACACCGCTCTTCAGGAAGAGGTCGGTGCCTTCACGACGGGACAGCTTGCACTTAGGTCCAAGATAACGAGCCATATTACCGTCTCCAGATTAAACGCGACGCTTCTTCGGCGGACGACAACCGTTGTGCGGAATCGGTGTCACGTCCGTGATATTTGTGATTTTGTAACCACAACCGTTCAGGGCACGAACGGCGGATTCACGACCCGGTCCCGGGCCTTTCACAAACACGTCGAGGTTTTTCAGACCGTATTCCAGAGCTGCCTGACCGGCACGCTCGGCCGCAACCTGAGCTGCGAACGGGGTGCTCTTACGGGAACCACGGAAGCCGGAGCCACCTGCAGTCGCCCAGCTCAGAGCGTTACCCTGGCGATCGGTAATAGTGATGATAGTGTTGTTAAAAGAGGCGTGGATGTGCGCGAGGCCATCCGCAACCTGCTTTTTAACCTTTTTACGAGTGCGATTACCTGGCTTAGCCATATTCGGAAATTCCTATCGCTTACTTACGGATCGGCTTACGCGGTCCTTTACGGGTACGCGCATTCGTCTTGCTGCGCTGACCACGCACCGGCAGGTTACGACGGTGGCGCAGGCCGCGGTAGCAACCGAGGTCCATAAGACGCTTGATGTTCATGTTGACTTCACGGCGCAGATCGCCCTCAACAGTCAACTTGGCAACTTCACCACGAACATTATCGAGCTGCTCTTCAGACAGGTCTGCGATCTTAGTGCTCGGCTCAATACCGGTCGCATCACAGATCTGTTTGGCAGTCGTGCGGCCAATCCCGAAAATGTAAGTCAGAGAAATTACCGCATGCTTATTGTCAGGAATATTGACGCCAGCTATACGGGCCATTCAATGTACTCCATATTAGTGTTCTGGGAGATGCTCACCAGAACCAATCATTCTTTAGTTCGTGGAAGGCGCGCAATGATATACCCTGATCAAAAATAAATCAAGGCTGCGCGCTTCCACTCCCGGCCAGCTGTGGATTAACCCTGGCGCTGCTTGTGTCGGGGTTCCACTTTGCAGATCACGCGCACGGAACCGTTGCGGCGTACGATCTTGCAGTTACGGCAAATCTTTTTAACAGATGCGCGTACTTTCATGATCCACCTCGTTAGGCTTAGCGCAGCAAACCTGCGCCGCCCTTAAGATTCGATTTTTTCATCAGGGACTCATACTGGTGCGACATCAGATGCGATTGCACCTGCGCCATGAAGTCCATCACCACAACCACTACGATCAGCAGTGAAGTACCGCCGAAGTAGAAAGGCACGTTCCACGCCACCACCAGAAACTGGGGCATCAGTGAAACTGCCGTGATGTAAAGCGCACCGAACAGAGTCAGGCGGCTCAGCACGGAATCAATGTACCGTGCAGACTGATCACCAGGACGAATCCCCGGAATAAAGGCACCTGATTTTTTCAGGTTATCGGCTACGTCACGCGGATTGAAAACAATCGCAGTATAGAAGTAGCAGAAAAATACGATCGCAGTCGCGAACAGCAGAATGTACAGCGGCTGTCCCGGACCCAGAGCCAAAGCCACGTCCTGCAACCATTCCATACCTTCAGACTGGCCAAACCACTGACCAACTGAAGCAGGAAACAGCAGAATACTGGACGCGAAGATCGGCGGAATAACACCCGCCATGTTGACCTTCAGCGGCAGATGACTGGACTGAGCCGCATAGACACGGCGACCCTGCTGACGTTTCGCATAGTTGATGGTGATGCGACGCTGGCCGCGCTCCATGAACACAACAAAACCAACAGTGGCAATCGCCAGGACAGCAATGGCCAGCAACGCCAGGATGTTGAGATCACCCTGACGCGCCGCTTCAAAGGACTGACCGATCGCACTGGGCAGACCCGCCACAATACCGGCAAAGATCAGAATCGAGATGCCGTTACCGATGCCATGCTCAGTGATCTGCTCACCCAGCCACATCAGGAAGACAGCACCAGCCACCAGAGTCACGACAGCAACGAAGTAGAAGCTGAAGTCTGCCACGAAGGCAACGCCCTGGTTTGCCAGACCAACCGCCATACCAAACGCCTGCAACGTCGCAAGAACGACTGTTCCGTAGCGTGTGTATTGGCTGATTTTACGCCGCCCGGCTTCCCCTTCTTTTTTCAACTGCTCGAGCTGAGGGCTCACGACGGTCATCAACTGCATAATGATAGAGGCAGAGATGTAGGGCATGATACCCAGTGCCAGGATCGACATGCGCTCCAAAGCACCACCCGAAAACATGTTGAACAGACTGAGGATGGTTCCCTGGTTCTGATCAAACAGCGCAGCAAGGCGATCAGGATTGATTCCCGGCACCGGGATATGTGCCCCGATGCGGTAAACAATGATCGCGATCAGAACGAATCTGAGACGAGCCCAAAGCTCTTTCAGACCGCTCTGCATGCCTGCCGGTATTTGTCCTTGTTTAGCCATTTACGCCTCGACTTTGCCGCCAGCAGCCTCGATCGCAGCCTGTGCACCTTTGGTCACTTTCAGACCTTTAACGGTGACTGCCTTGTTGATCTCACCAGACAGAATCACACGTGCAGATTTGATCTCTTCACGAATGATGTCAGCCTGTTTCAGCGCAGCCAGATCGACAACGTCGACACCGGCAGCAGCCAGTTCGTTCAGACGAACTTCAGCCACGTAACGCGCCTGACGGGAGGTGAAACCGAATTTCGGCAGACGACGCTGAATTGGCATCTGACCGCCTTCAAAACCCGGATTGACGCTGCCGCCAGAGCGGGATTTCTGACCCTTGTGACCACGGCCACAAGTTTTACCCAGACCGGAGCCGATACCACGACCTACACGCTTGGGAGCGTGCTTGGAACCAGCGCCCGGGCGCAGAGTATTCAAACGCATTGGGTGACTCCTCTTACTCGCCTTCTACACGAACCATGTAGTTGACTTTGTTGATCATGCCACGCACCGCCGGGGTATCTTCCAGCTCAACAGTGTGGCCGATACGACGCAGACCCAGGCCTTTAACAGTCTGGATGTGCTTCGGCAGACGACCGATGGTGCTGCGTACCAGGGTAACCTTTACAGTGTTAGCCATGGTTTAACCCTCCAGAATGTCTTCGACGGTTTTGCCACGCTTGGCTGCAACATCTTCCGGAGCAGACATCTGCTTCAGACCGTTGATGGTTGCACGCACTACGTTTACCGGGTTGGTAGAGCCGTAGCACTTAGCCAGTACGTTGTGAACACCAGCCAGTTCGAGAACTGCACGCATCGCACCACCGGCGATGATACCAGTACCCTCAGAAGCGGGCTGCATGTAAACCTTGGAAGCACCGTGACGGGCTTTTACCGGGTACTGCAGAGTGTGGCCGTTCAGCTGAACGCTGATCATGTTACGGCGCGCCTGCTCCATCGCTTTCTGGATAGCAACAGGTACTTCACGCGCTTTACCGCGACCGAAGCCTACGCGACCGTTACCGTCACCAACGACAGTCAGCGCTGTGAAACCGAAGATACGACCGCCTTTTACCACTTTAGCGACGCGGTTTACCTGAACCAGCTTCTCTTGCAGTTCACCGTCTTTCTGTTCGTGATTTGCCATATTAGAAACCTTTAGAATTCCAGGCCGCCTTCGCGAGCAGCATCAGCAAGAGCTGCAACACGACCGTGGTATTTGAAACCGGAGCGGTCAAACGCTACCTTGGATACGCCTGCTTCTTTAGCACGGCTGGCGATCAGAGCACCCACTTTCTTGGCTGCTTCGATGTTACCGGTAGCACCTTCACGCAGTTCCTTCTCGACTGTGGAGGCAGAAGCCAGAACCTGGCTGCCGTCAGCAGAGATAACCTGCGCGTAAATGTGACGCGGAGAGCGGTTCACGCAAAGGCGAACTGCGCCCTGCTCACGCATCTGCATGCGCGAACGACGCGCACGACGAATACGAGCTTGCTTTTTATCGTTCATGACCCTGCCTTACTTCTTCTTAGCCTCTTTACGGCGTACATATTCATCAGCATAACGAACACCTTTGCCTTTGTACGGCTCAGGCGGACGGAATGCGCGAATTTCTGCAGCCACCTGTCCAACACGCTGCTTGTCAGCACCGCTGACAATGATAGTGGTGTTGTTCGGGGTTTCGGCAGAAACACCTTCGGGCAGTTCGTAATCGATCGGGTGAGAGAAGCCCAGCGTCAGGTTAAGCGTATTGCCTTTTGCCTGCGCACGGTAACCAACACCCAGCAGAGTCAGGGTCTTGGAAAAGCCTTCGCTAACACCGACAACCATGTTGTTGACCAGAGCACGAGTGGTGCCGGTCAGAGCCATGGACTGCTTGGCGCCATCACGCGGAGCAAATACCAACTGACCTTCAGCCTGTTCAACAGAAACAGACGGGTGCAGGTCCAGGTTCAGCAGACCGTTCTTGCCCTTGATGGACAGAGCCTGGCCAGCCAGCTTAACTTCAACACCTGCCGGTACAACTACGGGTTTCTTCGCAATTCGTGACATTGGAATACCTCTTAGAAGACCGTGCAGATGACTTCACCACCGATGCCTGCTTTGCGAGCAGCGCGATCAGTCATGACGCCTTTGCTGGTAGAGACAATTGCGATACCCAGGCCATCTGCCACTTTCGGCAGATCTGCTGCGCTCTTGTAGATACGCAGAGACGGACGGCTTACGCGCTTGATCTCTTCGATAACCGGCTTGCCTTCGAAATACTTCAGTTCGATAGACAGTACAGGTTTAACATCACCTTCAACAGAGAAGTCGGCGATGTAGCCTTCGTCCTTCAGTACAGTTGCAACAGCAACCTTCTGCTTGGAAGACGGCATGGCAACATGGGCTTTCTCAGCCATGTGTCCGTTGCGGATACGGGTAAACATATCCGCGAGGGTGTCTTGCATACTCATGCTATTAACGTCCTCTTAAGTGCAGCGCAGTGCGGTAGCAGGACGAACCTGCCCTGACCACTGAGCTTACCGTTTGCAAGCTTACCAGCTTGCCTTCTTCAGGCCCGGAACATCGCCGCGCATTGCAGCTTCACGCAGCTGGTTACGGCACAGTCCAAACTTGCGGTAAACCGCATGCGGACGACCGGTAACCTGGCAACGACGCTGTTTGCGCACCGGGCTGGCATCACGCGGCAACTTCTGCAGCGCGACCTGTGCATCCCAAACTTCATCTTCAGAGCTGTTCGGGTTTGCGATAATTGCTTTGAGCTCAGCACGCTTGGCAGCGTACTTGGTAGCGAGTTTTTCGCGCTTGAGCTCACGCTGAATCATTGAAACCTTGGCCATTATGGGAACCCCTGCCTTATTTCTTGAACGGGAACTGCAGAGCGGTCAGCAGTGCACGACCTTCGTCGTTGTTCTTCGCGGTGGTGGTGATGGTGATATCCAGGCCACGCAGTTTGTCGACTTTGTCATAGTCGATTTCCGGGAAGATGATCTGCTCTTTAACGCCCATGCTGTAGTTGCCACGGCCATCGAAAGATTTCGGGTTCAGACCACGGAAGTCACGGATACGCGGGATAGAGATATCTACCAGACGATCCAGGAATTCCCACATCTGCTGACCACGCAGAGTGACTTTACAGCCGATCGGCCATCCTTCACGAACCTTGAAGCCCGCGATGGATTTACGAGCATTGGTCACTACCGGCTTCTGACCTGCGATAGCAGTCATGTCAGCAACGGCATTTTCCAGCTGCTTCTTGTCACCCAGAGCTTCACCCACACCCATGTTCAGGGTGATTTTGGTGACACGCGGAACGGCCATAACGTTCGGGCTGTTCAGCTCTTCTTTCAGCTTCTGCTTGATTTCGTTTTCGTAAAGCGCTTTCAGTCTTGACATTGCACCAACCTCTCTTACTTATCACCGCCGACGTGTTCGCCGGTGGACTTGAAGAAACGTACCTTGGTGCCGTCTTCAAGCAGCTTGAAGCCTACACGATCACCTTTACCGGTCTGCGGGTTGAAAATTGCTACGTTTGAAGTAGCGATAGCCGCTTCCTTCTCAACGATTCCACCCTGACGACCCAGCATCGGGTTCGGCTTCTGGTGCTTTTTGACCATATTGATGCCAGACACGATCAGACGATCGTTTTCGAGCACGCGCATTACCTTGCCACGCTTGCCCTTGTCTTTACCTGCGATAACGATGACTTCATCGTCGCGACGAATCTTACGCATTATTTTACCTTGTCGTTTCCTGCTACCCTCTCATGCTCAAAAACGCCAAACCCTGTCGGGAATGGCGTTTTCTTCATAAGAACCACTCAAAGAGCGGTCTTACAGCACTTCAGGCGCCAGGGAAATGATCTTCATAAACTTCTCAGTACGAAGTTCACGCGTTACTGGCCCGAAGATACGAGTACCGATCGGAGCGTCGTTGGCGTTCAGCAGAACCGCAGAGTTAGTATCAAAGCGGATCAGTGAGCCGTCAGGACGACGAACACCTTTACGGGTACGTACTACGACAGCCTTAAGTACCTGGCCTTTCTTTACCTTGCCACGCGGAATTGCTTCCTTGACGGTCACCTTGATGATGTCGCCAACAGAGGCGTAGCGGCGGTGAGAACCACCCAGGACCTTAATACACTGCACACGCTTGGCGCCGCTGTTGTCAGCAACATCAAGCATCGTTTCAGTCTGAATCATGGTCTACTCCACAAACTGTATAAACCGTCACCGCAACATCATTTCAGCTGCGGTGAACTGGCATAATGGAGCAAAGGCGCACTAGTTTACACCTTTGCTGCACGCTCTTCAATGCGAACAAGAGACCAAGTTTTGGTCTTTGACAGCGGACGGGATTCGGCGATTGTCACCAGGTCACCCATCTGACACTCATTCTTCTCATCGTGAGCATGCAGTTTGGTGGAGCGCTTCACAAACTTACCGTAGATCGGGTGTTTTTCCTTACGCTCAACCAGAACTGTGATGGTTTTATCCATCTTGTCACTGACGACCTTACCGGTCACAGTCCGAGTACGTTTTTCCGCGCTCATTTGGTCACCTGCTTTTCGTTCAGAAGAGTCTTAACGCGAGCAATATCGCGACGAACCTGACCCAGCAGGTGAGTCTGTGCCAGCTGGCCAGTGGCTTTCTGCATACGCAGGTTGAACTGGTCCTTCAGAAGACCCAGCAGAGCCTGCTGAAGCTCTTCAACGGACTTGTCACGCAGTTCAGTAGCTTTCATTACATCACCGTCCGTTTAACAATTGTGGTGGAAACCGGCAGCTTGGCAGCAGCCAGAGCAAAAGCTTCAGAAGCCAGTTCTTCAGGCACACCGCTCATTTCGAACAGAACCTTACCCGGCTGGATCTGAGCTACCCAGTACTCCACGCTACCCTTACCTTTACCCATACGTACTTCCAGCGGCTTGGTAGTGATCGGCTTGTCCGGGAAAACACGGATCCAGATCTTACCACCACGCTTGACGTGACGGGTCATGGTACGACGGGCCGCTTCGATCTGGCGAGCAGTGATACGGCCACGACCGGTCGCTTTCAGTGCAAATTCACCAAAGCTGACCTTGCTGCCGCGCTGTGCCAGGCCGCGGTTGCGACCTTTCATTACCTTACGGTATTTCAGTCGTTTCGGTTGCAGCATTGACGTCTACCTCACTTACCTTTCTTCTTGGGCGCGTTCTTCTCAGCACGTACCTGTTCGATACCGCCGAGGATCTCGCCCTTGAAGATCCAGACTTTAACGCCGATCACACCATAAGTAGTGTGGGCTTCGTAGGTAGCGTAATCGATGTCCGCACGCAGAGTGTGCAACGGAACACGACCTTCACGATACCATTCAGTACGAGCAATCTCGGCACCGCCAAGACGTCCGCTAACCTGAATTTTGATGCCTTTGGCGCCCTGACGCATGGCGTTCTGAACCGCGCGCTTCATCGCACGACGGAACATGACGCGACGTTCCAGCTGGCTGGCAACGCTCTGTGCAACCAGTTTCGCATCCAGATCCGGCTTGCGTACTTCCTCGATGTTGATGTGAACAGGCACACCCATCATCTGGGAAACAGCGTTACGCAGCTTCTCGACGTCTTCGCCCTTCTTGCCGATCACGATACCCGGACGAGCCGTGTAGATGGTGATCTTGGCATTCTGTGCCGGACGCTCGATTTCGATGCGGCTTACAGATGCATTCTTAAGCTGCTCATCCAGGTACTTACGAACCTGAAGGTCATTCAGCAGCTTTGCAGAGTATTCAGCCTTGTCGGCGTACCATACAGAGGTATGGTCCTTAACGACACCAAGCCGAATACCGGTCGGATTGACTTTCTGACCCATATTGAACTCTCCTAGCAATCAGCTCTTAGTCTGCCACCTTGACGGTGATATGTGACGTACGCTTCAGGATGCGATCAGCGCGACCCTTGGCACGCGGCCGGATACGCTTCATGGTCATCCCTTCATCGACGAAGACAGCTGACACGCGCAGATCATCAATATCGGCACCTTCGTTATGCTCCGCATTCGCGATAGCAGACTCCAGAACCTTCTTGACCAGGTGCGCACCTTTCTTCGTGCTGAACGCCAGGATATTCAGAGCTTCGCCCACAGATTTACCACGGATCTGATCAGCGACCAGTCGGGCCTTCTGGGCGGAGATGCGGGCGCCTGTGTGCTTGGCGATAACTTCCATCATCTACCCCCTTACTTCTTCTTGGCCTTCTTGTCGGCTGCATGACCGCGGTATGTACGTGTCGCAGCGAACTCGCCCAGTTTGTGGCCGACCATGTCTTCGGTGATGAAAACCGGGACATGCTGACGACCGTTGTGTACTGCAATGGTAAGACCAACGAACTGCGGGAACACAGTTGAACGGCGTGACCAGGTCTTGATCGGACGACGTTCGTTAGCTTCGATTGCAGCCTCTACCTTCTTCAACAGGTGAAGGTCGATAAAAGGACCTTTCTTCAGTGAACGTGGCACAGCTGATTCCTCTTATTTAGCCTGACGACGGCGTACGATCAGTTTATCAGTACGCTTGTTCTTGCGAGTCTTGTGACCCTTGGTCGGCACGCCCCACGGAGTAACCGGGTGACGACCACCAGAGGTACGACCCTCACCACCACCATGCGGGTGATCAACCGGGTTCATCGCCACACCGCGAACGGTCGGACGAACACCACGCCAGCGCTTGGCACCAGCTTTACCCAGCTGACGCAGGCTGTGCTCAGAGTTGCTCACTTCACCCAGAGTAGCGCGGCAATCGACCAGCACTTTGCGGGTCTCGCCAGAACGCAGACGCAGAGTAGCGTATGCACCTTCACGGGCTACCAGCTGTGCAGAGGTTCCTGCTGAACGCGCGATCTGAGCGCCTTTGCCAGGCTTCAGTTCTACGCAGTGAACAGTACTACCCAGCGGAATGTTACGCAGCGGCAGAGTGTTACCGATTTTGATATCAGCGTCATCGCCAGAGACGATGCGCGCACCGGCCTGCAGACCTTTCGGTGCGATGATGTAGCGACGTTCACCGTCAGCGTACTTCACCAGCGCGATGTTGGCAGAACGGTTGGGATCGTATTCCAGACGCTCGATCTGAGCCGGGATACCATCCTTGTTGCGACGGAAGTCGATGATACGGTAGTGGCTCTTGTGACCACCGCCGATATGACGAGTCGTAATACGACCGTTGTTGTTACGACCACCAGTCTTGCTTTTCTTTTCGACCAGCGCAGCAAACGGCTTGCCCTTGTGCAGACCTTCGCTGACCACCTTAACGACATGACGACGTCCAGCAGAGGTCGGCTTTGCTTTAATAACTGCCATGGTTCAACCCCTCGTTATTCGCCTGCCAGGAAATCGATTTCAGAGCCTTCAGCCAGACGAACGTACGCTTTGCGAACATCGCTACGCTTACCCATGCCACGCATGGTGCGCTTGGTTTTACCCTTGATGTTCAGGACGTTTACGCCTGCAACCTTTACGTTGAACAGCTCTTCAACGGCTTTCTTGATTTCCGGCTTGGTTGCATCTTTAGCCACGCGGAAAACAACCTGCTCGCTGCCTTCAGCTACGATTGTGGCCTTTTCAGAGATGTGCGGTCCGAGCAGCACTTTGTAAATGCGTTCCGGGTTCATGCCAACACCTCCTCAATTTTCTTCAGAGCAGGAACTGTCACCAGGACCTTCTCGAAACCAACCAGGCTAACCGGGTCGATACCTGCCGCATCGCGCACGTCAACGTGCGGTACGTTACGAGCAGCCAGATACAGATTCTGCTCGACGTTTTCGGTGATCAGCAGCGCGTTGTCCAGCTTGAGTTCATCCAGCTTGGCAACAAACTGCTTGGTCTTCGGTGCTTCCAGCTGGAAGTCTTCAACAACAACCAGACGCTCCTGACGAACCAGCTCAGACAGGATGCAGCGCATCGCAGCGCGGTACATCTTCTTGTTTACTTTCTGAGCAAAGTTACGCGGCTGAGCGGCGAAGGTTACACCACCCGCACGCCACAGCGGTGAACGGCTAGTACCCGCACGGGCACGACCGGTACCTTTCTGACGGAACGGCTTGGCGCCACCACCAGAAACTGCGGAACGGTTTTTCTGCGCTTTAGTACCCTGACGACCTGCTGCCATATAGGCAGTCACGACCTGGTGTACCAGCGCTTCATTGAACTCTTTACCAAATGCCAGATCGGATACTTCAACCGATCCAGTGGCTCCAGTCAGATTCAGATTCATGGCAATCCTCCTCAGGCGCGTGCTTTAACAGCAGGTTTAACGATGACGTCGCCGCCGGTGGCGCCCGGGATTGCACCCTTGACGATCAGCAGGTTGCGTTCTGCGTCAACGCGTACGACTTCCAGAGTCTGTACGGTGCAACGCTCGGCACCCATGTGACCGGCCATCTTTTTACCTTTGAATACACGACCCGGGGTCTGGCACTGACCAATGGAACCCGGAGCACGGTGAGAAACGGAGTTACCGTGAGTCGCGTCCTGAGTAGCGAAGTTCCAGCGCTTAACGCCACCCTGGAAACCCTTACCTTTGGATTGACCGGTAACATCGATCTTCTGACCTGCTTCGAAGCGCTCAACTGTCAGCGTATCGCCAACGTTGATTTCCTCGTCACCATTCAGACGGAACTCCCACAAACCGCGACCGGCTTCTACACCAGCTTTGGCAAAGTGACCAGCTTCCGGCTTGCTCAGGCGATTAGCCTTCTTGCTACCAGTAGTCACCTGTACCGCCGCATAACCGTCGTTTTCGACAGTCTTGATGCTGGTTACACGGTTCGGTTCCATTTCGATGACGGTGACTGGCACGGACACGCCATCTTCAGTGAAGATGCGGGTCATACCCGCTTTACGTCCGATAAGTCCTACAGACATGTTTTTACCTCTTGCCAGTTGTGTACGGGGCTGTCACCCACTATGGCTGCCCTTTTCAGGCGCATTCCACAAATAGCGCTTCATTAATTGAATAATTCTGCGCAGTGCGTATTAGCCGAGGCTGATCTGCACTTCTACACCCGCAGCGAGATCCAGCTTCATCAGTGCGTCGACAGTCTTTTCTGTCGGCTCAACGATGTCCAGAACACGCTTGTGCGTACGAATCTCATACTGATCGCGCGCGTCTTTGTTGACGTGCGGAGAAATCAGTACAGTGTAACGCTCTTTGCGAGTAGGAAGTGGGATCGGACCACGCACCTGAGCACCTGTCCGCTTAGCAGTCTCAACGATCTCCTGAGCAGATGAGTCGATCAGGCGATGATCAAAAGCCTTCAGACGAATTCTGATTTTTTGGTTCTGCATTCTGATCACGCATTTCCTGTAAGTTTTTTAACGGCAATAGCCGACCTCCCCTCGAATGAAGGGGACGCAAATTTTACTCATTGAGCAAGTTAGCGTCAACCAAAAGTTTAATTTTTAACCAGCCAGGTCAACATTATTACCAGGTACAAAAAAAGCCCTCCGAAGAGGGCTTTTTCAGTTCATATCATGCGAGAAAATTACTCGATGATTTTGGATACAACGCCGGCGCCGACAGTACGACCACCTTCGCGGATTGCGAAGCGCAGACCATCTTCCATCGCGATCGGGTTGATCAGGGTAACAGTCATCTGGATGTTGTCACCCGGCATTACCATCTCAACACCTTCCGGCAGCTCACAGGCACCAGTGATGTCTGTGGTACGGAAGTAGAACTGCGGACGGTAGCCTTTGAAGAACGGAGTGTGACGACCGCCTTCTTCTTTGCTCAGTACGTATACTTCGCCTTCGAACTTGGTGTGCGGAGTGATTGAACCCGGCTTGGACAGTACCTGACCACGCTCAACTTCGTCACGCTTGGTACCACGCAGCAGCGCACCAACGTTCTCGCCTGCACGACCTTCGTCCAGCAGCTTGCGGAACATCTCAACACCAGTACAGGTAGTCTTGGTGGTGTCCTTGATACCAACGATCTCGATCTCGTCACCCACTTTCAGGATGCCACGCTCGATACGACCGGTTACTACGGTACCACGACCAGAGATAGAGAATACGTCCTCGATCGGCATCAGGAACGGCAGGTCTACCAGACGCTGCGGCTCAGGAATGTACTCATCCAGAGTCTCAACCAGCTTCTTGACAGCAGAAGTACCGTAACCGTTCTCGTCTTCGCCGTTCAGAGCCATCAGCGCAGAACCCACAACGATCGGAGTGTCGTCGCCCGGGAATTCGTACTGATCCAGAAGCTCACGAACTTCCATCTCTACCAGTTCCAGCAGCTCTTCATCGTCAACCATGTCCGCTTTGTTCAGGAACACAACGATGTAAGGTACGCCTACCTGACGAGACAGCAGGATGTGCTCACGAGTCTGCGGCATGGGGCCGTCAGCAGCAGAACATACCAGGATAGCGCCGTCCATCTGAGCAGCACCAGTGATCATGTTCTTAACGTAGTCAGCGTGTCCCGGGCAGTCTACGTGCGCGTAGTGGCGAGTCGGTGATTCGTACTCTACGTGTGAAGTAGAGATGGTGATACCACGCTCACGCTCTTCCGGTGCGTTATCGATACCGTCGAAAGCAACGGCAGCGCCGCCCCATACTTCTGCACATACGCGAGTCAGCGCAGCGGTCAGAGTGGTTTTACCGTGGTCAACGTGGCCGATGGTACCTACGTTAACGTGCGGCTTGTTACGTTCAAATGCTTGTTTAGCCACAATTAAATCCTCTTGATTCAGTAATTGGCTTATCAGTTCTGCTTGATAACGGCTTCGGCGATATTCTGCGGAGCTTCAGCGTAGCACTCGAACTCCATGGAATACGTCGCACGACCCTGAGACGCAGAGCGCAGGTCAGTAGCGTAACCGAACATTTCACCCAGGGGTACCTGAGCATTGATGATCTTGCCGGAAGTGCTGTCTTCCATACCCTGAACCAGACCACGACGACGGTTCAGGTCGCCCATCACGTCACCCATGTACTCTTCAGGGGTTACAACTTCAACTTTCATCATCGGCTCAAGCAGGCACGGATTTGCTTGCTGTGCATACTTCTTGAGAGCCTGAGATGCGGCGATTTTAAACGCCATCTCGTTGGAGTCAACTTCATGGAAGGAACCGTCATACAGACGTGCCTTCAGACCGATGAGCGGATAACCGGCGATAACACCGTTCTTCATCTGCTCTTCGATACCTTTCTGGATTGCCGGGATGTATTCCTTCGGAATTACACCACCAACGATCTCGTTCACGAACTCCAGCCCTTCATCATCACTCGGGCTGAACTCGATCACTACGTGACCGTACTGACCACGACCACCGGACTGACGAGCAAACTTGTGGTTTGCCACAACAGAGCTGCGGATACGCTCACGGTAGGCCACCTGCGGCTTACCGATGTTCGCTTCCACCTTGAACTCACGCTTCATACGGTCAACGATGATGTCCAGGTGCAGCTCACCCATACCGGAGATGATGGTCTGACCGGTTTCTTCATCAGTTTCAACACGGAAAGACGGGTCCTCCTGGGCCAATTTACCCAGTGCAACACCCATTTTCTCCTGGTCGGCCTTGGACTTCGGCTCTACCGCAACAGCGATTACGGGCTCAGGGAACTCCATGCGCTCCAGAACAATCTTGTTGTCCAGATCACACAGGGTATCACCAGTGGTCACATCCTTCAGGCCGATCAGGGCCGCGATGTCACCTGCCAGTACTTCTTTGATCTCTTCACGGCTGTTGGCGTGCATCTGCACCATACGACCAACACGCTCTTTCTTCTGCTTGACAGAGTTGTACACGCTGTCACCAGAGTTCAGAACACCGGAGTAGACGCGAACGAAGGTCAGTGTACCTACGAACGGGTCGGTTGCGATCTTGAATGCCAGCGCAGAGAACGGTGCATTGTCATCAGCTTCACGAGTCGCAACAGTTTCAGCCGCGTCGTCAAGAGTACCTTCGATCGCCTTAACTTCAGTCGGAGACGGCAGGTATTCGATGACCGCATCCAGAACCGCCTGAACGCCCTTGTTCTTGAATGCAGAACCGGCTGCCATCAGAACGATTTCGTTAGCCAGAGTACGCTGACGCAGACCGGCCTTAACTTCTTCGTCTGACAGCTCACCTTCTTCGAGGTACTTGTCCATCAGTTCTTCACTGGCTTCGGCTGCCGCTTCGATCATCATCTCGCGGTATTCTTCAGCCTTCGCCTGCAGATCAGCCGGGATATCTTCCAGCTCGTAGGTCATACCCTGATCTGCTTCGTTCCACATGATTGCTTTCATGCGGATCAGGTCGACAACGCCCTTGAAGTTGTCTTCCGCACCGATCGGGATATTGATCGGCACAGTTACAGCGCCCAGGCGCTTCTTCAGCTGAGACTCAACCATGAAGAAGTCTGCACCGGCGCGGTCCATCTTGTTGACGAACACCATACGCGGTACTTCGTACTTGTTGGCCTGACGCCATACAGTCTCGGTCTGCGGCTGTACACCGGAAGATGCACACAGAACCACTACAGCACCATCCAGTACTCGCAGTGAACGTTCTACTTCGATAGTGAAGTCAACGTGCCCCGGAGTATCGATGATGTTGATGCGGTGCTGGTCGAACTGCTGGTTCATACCCGCCCAGAACGTGGTAGTAGCAGCAGAGGTGATGGTAATACCACGCTCCTGTTCCTGCTCCATCCAGTCCATGGTAGCGGCACCGTCATGCACTTCACCGATCTTGTGAGACAGACCTGTGTAGAACAGGATACGCTCTGTAGTGGTGGTCTTGCCGGCGTCTACGTGAGCGCAAATACCGATATTACGGTAGCGCTCGATAGGTGTCTTACGAGCCACGACAATTTCCTCTGATGTTTAGAAGCGGTAGTGAGCGAAAGCCTTGTTGGCTTCAGCCATGCGATGCACGTCTTCACGTTTCTTGACAGCAGCACCACGACCTTCGGAAGCGTCAACCAGCTCACCAGCGAGACGCAGCGCCATGGATTTTTCACCACGCTTACGGGCAGCATCTACAAGCCAGCGCATGGACAGAGCCATACGACGAGCGGGACGTACTTCTACAGGCACCTGGTAAGTAGCACCACCTACACGGCGGGATTTAACCTCAACCAGCGGCTGTACGGTTTCCAGTGCTTTTTCGAACAGCTCCAGCGGGTCCTGCTTGGTGCGTTCTTCAATCTTTTCCATCGCACCGTAAACGATACGCTCAGCAACAGATTTCTTGCCGTGTACCATCAGGTGGTTGATGAATTTTGCCAGAGTAATGTTACCGAACTTAGGATCCGGCAGGATTTCACGCTTCGCAGCGACGCGTCTTCTTGGCATGGATAAGCCCTCTAAAAATTGTTTAAGGTCTTCAGGATATTGCGGTATGTATACACATCCGCCCTTACTCTTATCGTCTTTCGGTCTTGCTTTAACAGCTGCGTAACCCTAAGCGGCCACCTGCTGGAACAGCGCTACCGTCGGACCGACGGAATTAGGACTTGGGACGCTTGGTACCGTACTTGGAACGACCCTGTTTACGATCGTTAACACCAGAGCAGTCCAAAGAACCGCGAACAGTGTGGTAACGAACACCCGGGAGGTCCTTTACTCGACCGCCACGGATCAGAACAACGGAGTGTTCCTGCAGGTTGTGACCTTCACCACCGATGTAGGAAGACACTTCAAAGCCGTTGGTCAGACGCACACGACATACTTTACGCAGAGCCGAGTTCGGCTTCTTCGGAGTAGTAGTGTAAACACGGGTACATACACCGCGACGCTGCGGACATGCCTGAAGCGCACGAACGTCGCTCTGCTGTACCTTGCGCTTACGCGGCTTGCGTACCAACTGGTTGATTGTTGCCATTAAGCAAACTCCACGTTTGGTTTATAAGCACCATTAAAAAGCCGGATTGCTATCCAGCACGAAAGGGCCGGAATTTTAATCAATTCCGGCCCCCGACGTCAATTATTGAGCAATATTTACTCAGCGTCTGGCGACATGGAGGCGTTCAGTGCTTCCGTCAGTGCCTGCTGCACTTCTTCTGCACTTACAGTGACGCCCTCTGTTGCCATTTGACGTTTACGCTTGCGTTCGCTGTGGTACGCCAAACCGGTACCTGCCGGAATCAGACGACCCACAACAACGTTTTCTTTCAGGCCACGCAGGAAGTCGCGCTTGCCGGTTACCGCACCTTCGGTCAGTACGCGAGTCGTTTCCTGGAACGACGCCGCAGAGATGAAGGATTCGGTTGCCAGAGATGCCTTGGTGATACCCAGCAGTACACGCTCGTACTTACAGGTAATCTTGCCTTCGGCTTCCAGACGCTTGTTCTCTTCAACGATAGCCGCGTATTCAACCTGGTCACCCGGAATGAAGTCAGAGTCACCGGCATCAACGATTTCAGCCTTGCGCAACATCTGGCGCACGATTACTTCGATATGCTTATCGTTGATCGCAACACCCTGGAGGCGATAAACCTCCTGAATTTCGCTGACGATGTACTTGGCCAGTTCTTTAACACCCAGAATTCGAAGGATGTCATGTGCGTTCGACGGACCGTCAGACAGCACTTCACCCTTCTCAACGGTTTCACCTTCGAATACGTTCAGGTTTCGCCATTTTTGGATCATGGTCTCAACCGGATCACTGCCGTCATTCGGCGTAATCACGATGCGACGCTTGCCCTTGGTTTCCTTGCCGAAGGTTACGCTACCGGACACTTCTGCCAGTACGGCAGACTCTTTCGGCTTACGCGCTTCGAACAGGTCGGCAACTCGTGGCAGACCACCGGTAATGTCCTTGTTGACCGAGCCTTCCTGCGGAATACGCGCCAGGATGTCACCGATCTGTACTTCCGCACCATCATTCAGGTTGACGATCGCTTTAGCTGGCAGCAGGTACTGCGCCGGCATTTCGGTACCCGGGTGGTACACGTCGTTACCATTGGCATCGACCAGCTTGATCATCGGACGGATGTCCTTGCCAGCCTGCGGACGATCCTTCGCATCGAGAATTTCGATCGTGGACAGACCGGTCAGCTCATCCGTCTGACGCTTGATGGTAATACCGTCTTCCATGCCGACGAACTCGACCTTACCCGCCACTTCAGTGACGATCGGGTGAGTATGCGGGTCCCAGTTGGCGACAACAGCACCGGCATCGACCTTGGAGCCGTCACGTACCTTGATGATGGCACCGTATGGGAGCTTGTAGCGCTCGCGCTCACGGCCGTGCTCATCGGTGACGCCCAGCTCACCGGAACGGGAAGTGGCCACCAGGTTACCATCGGTACGCTCTACAAACTTCAGGTTATGCAGACGAATCTCGCCACCGTTCTTCACCTGAATGCTGTCAACCGCAGCCGCTCGAGAAGCCGCACCACCGATGTGGAACGTACGCATGGTCAGCTGTGTACCCGGCTCACCGATTGACTGAGCGGCGATTACACCGACAGCTTCACCACGGTTGACCAGATGCCCACGACCCAGGTCGCGACCATAACAGTTGGAGCAAATACCGTGCTGAGATTCACAGGTGATTGCAGAGCGAACCACGATCTCATCAATACCGCTGTAGGCTTCATCATTTTCCAGACGATGCACCCAGGCTTCATCGATCAGGGTACCTGCCGGGATCAGCGTTTCGGTCTCGGCCGGGTTCAGCACGTCCTCGGCCACAACACGGCCCAGTACTCGCTCACCCAGGGTCACGATCACATCACCACCCTCGATCATCGGCTGTACGATAACGCCACGATCGGTACCGCAATCTTCTTCCGTAATCACCACGTCCTGAGCCACGTCAACCAGACGACGGGTCAGGTAACCGGAGTTAGCGGTCTTCAATGCAGTATCTGCAAGACCCTTACGCGCACCGTGCGTGGAGATGAAGTACTGGAGTACGTTCAGACCTTCACGGAAGTTCGCTACGATCGGTGTCTCGATGATGGAGCCGTCCGGCTTCGCCATCAGGCCTCGCATACCGGCCAGCTGACGAATCTGAGCGGCGCTACCACGCGCACCGGAGTCGGCCATCATGTAGACGGAGTTGAACGACTCCTGCTCTATCTGATTGCCTTCAGCATCGGTCACGATATCCACTTTCAGGTTATCCATCATCTTCTTGGCCAGCAGCTCGTTGGCACGTGACCAGATGTCGATAACCTTGTTGTATTTCTCGCCCTGAGTTACCAGACCGTCAGCGAACTGACGCTCGATCTCTTTAACTTCGGCATCCGCTTCGGCGATGATTTCAACCTTCTCGGCCGGAATTTCGAAGTCGTTTACGCCGATAGAAGAACCGGACATGGTTGCCTGACGGAAACCGGTGTACATCAGCTGGTCAGCAAAGATAACCGTATCTTTCAGACCACAGCGGCGATAGGCTTCGTTCAACAGCTTGGAGATCGCCTTCTTCTTCATGGTCTGGTTGACCAGAGAGAACGGCAGTCCCGCCGGAACAATATCGAACAGCATGGCACGACCGACAGTGGTGTCCTGCAAGCCATAGCGCTCTTCTACGTTGCCTTCGATATCACGGATAACTTCACGGATACGGACCTTGATACGCGCCTGCAGATGCACCTGACCGGCGCCGTGGGCACGCTGGACTTCCTTGATGTCAGAGAAGACCATGCCTTCGCCCTTGGCAGCGACACGCTCACGGGTCATGTAGTACAGACCCAGTACCACGTCCTGAGACGGCACGATGATCGGCTCGCCGTTCGCCGGTGACAGGATATTGTTGGTCGACATCATCAGCGCACGGGCTTCGAGCTGGGCTTCCAGTGTCAGCGGCACGTGTACTGCCATCTGGTCACCGTCAAAGTCGGCGTTGTAAGCCGCACAGACCAGCGGGTGCAGCTGAATCGCCTTACCTTCGATCAGGACCGGTTCGAACGCCTGGATACCCAGACGGTGCAGTGTCGGCGCACGGTTCAACAGAACCGGGTGCTCACGAATCACTTCATCGAGGATATCCCAAACCAGCGGCTCTTCGCGCTCGACCATCTTCTTGGCGGCCTTGATAGTGGTCGCGTGACCACGCAATTCCAGCTTGGAGAAGATGAACGGCTTGAACAGTTCCAATGCCATTTTCTTCGGCAGACCACACTGGTGCAGGCGCAGGTAAGGACCGACCACGATTACGGAACGGCCGGAGTAATCCACACGCTTACCGAGCAGGTTCTGACGGAAACGACCCTGCTTACCCTTGATCATATCGGCCAGGGATTTCAGCGGACGCTTGTTGGATCCGGTAATGGCACGACCGCGACGGCCGTTATCCAGCAGTGCATCGACGGACTCCTGCAGCATGCGCTTCTCGTTGCGCACGATGATGTCCGGTGCATTCAGGTCCAGCAGTCGCTTCAGACGGTTGTTACGGTTGATCACGCGACGATACAGATCGTTCAGATCGGAGGTCGCGAATCGGCCACCATCCAGCGGTACCAGCGGACGCAGGTCCGGCGGCAGAACCGGCAGCACTTCCATGATCATCCAGGCAGGATTGTTGCCGGACTTCAGGAAAGCTTCGAGCAGCTTCAAACGCTTGGACAGTTTCTTGATCTTGGTTTCGGAGTTGGTCTGCGGCAGCTCTTCACGCAGTTGCTGACACTCTTCTTCAAGATCGATGGAAGCCAGCAGTTCCTTGACCGCCTCGGCACCCATGCGCGCATCGAATTCGTCGCCAAACTCTTCCAGCGCTTCAAAGTACTGCTCGTCGTTCAGCATTTGTCCACGCTCCAGCGTGGTCATGCCTGGTTCGATTACGACAAAGGACTCAAAGTAAAGCACACGCTCGATGTCACGCAGGGTCATATCCAGCATCAGACCGATACGGGACGGCAGTGACTTGAGGAACCAGATATGAGCAACCGGAGAGGCCAGCTCAATGTGACCCATGCGCTCACGACGCACTTTGGTCTGGGTCACTTCAACGCCACACTTCTCACAGATAACACCACGGTGCTTCATGCGCTTGTACTTGCCGCACAGACACTCGTAGTCCTTCACCGGGCCGAAGATCTTGGCGCAGAACAGGCCGTCACGCTCCGGTTTGAAGGTACGGTAGTTGATAGTTTCCGGCTTTTTAACTTCACCGTAGGACCAGGAACGGATCATGTCCGGTGATGCCAGGGATACGCGAATGGAGTCGAACTCTTCGGACTGTCCCTGGGACTTCAGCAGATTCAGCAAATCTTTCATTGTCTATAGCTCCTCGCGGAGTTCTCTGCGCCGGAGCCCTTTATCGAAAAGGGCCCCGACTGGTGATCATTCAGGACTTATTCGCTCTCAAGCTCGATATCAATACCGAGTGAGCGGATTTCCTTGATCAATACGTTGAACGATTCCGGCATGCCCGGTTCCATACGATGATCGCCGTCGACGATGTTCTTGTACATCTTGGTACGGCCATTCACATCGTCCGACTTCACGGTCAGCATCTCCTGCAGGGTGTAGGCGGCACCGTAAGCTTCCAGTGCCCAGACCTCCATCTCACCGAAACGCTGACCACCGAACTGCGCCTTACCACCCAGCGGCTGCTGGGTAACCAGGCTGTAGGAGCCGGTGGAACGTGCGTGCATCTTGTCGTCGACCAGGTGGTTCAACTTCAGCATGTACATGTAACCTACGGTTACCGGACGGTCGAAGAGGTCACCGGTGCGGCCATCGTACAGGCGTACCTGACCACTGTCGTCCATATCTGCCAGACGCAGCAGCGCCTTGATTTCACTTTCCTTGGCACCATCGAATACCGGCGTTGCCAGCGGTACGCCACGACGCAGGTTAGCCGCCAGTTCCAGGATTTCATCATCACTGAAGCTGTCCAGATCTTCCTGATGACCGGCAGGACGACCACCATGTTCACCATTGTAGATCTGGTGCAGGAATTCACGCAGCGCCTTGACCTTCTCGGCCTTGGCCTGCTCCTGCTCAAGCATGGCATTGATCTTGCGACCCAGTCCGGTCGCCGCCATACCCAGGTGCGTCTCCAGGATCTGACCCACGTTCATACGTGAAGGTACACCCAGAGGGTTAAGGACGATGTCTACCGGCTCACCATGCTTGTCGTAAGGCATGTCTTCCACCGGCATGATCACGGAGATAACACCCTTGTTACCGTGACGACCCGCCATCTTGTCACCCGGCTGTACGCGACGCTTGGTGGCCACGTAAACCTTGACGATCTTCAGTACGCCCGGAGCCAGATCATCACCGGTCTGCAGCTTGCTCTTCTTGTCTTCGAAGCGCTTGTCGAGTTGCTCACGACGCTCTTCCAGCTGCTTCTTGGCCAGTTCCAGTTCTTCGCTGATCGCTTCGTCTGCGACACGAATCTTGAACCATTCGGACTTCTTCAGACCTGCCAGGAACTCGTCACTGATGACTTCGCCCTTCTTCAGGCCAGCGCCGCCTTCAGCACTCAGGCCAACCAGCTTACGCTGCAGACGTTCGAAGGTTGCCTGCTCGACAATCCGGAACTCTTCGTTCAGGTCCTTGCGGATCGCATCCAGCTCGGACTTTTCGATAGACAGAGCACGCTCGTCTTTCTGTACACCATCACGGGTGAACACCTGAACGTCGATCACCTTGCCGACAGTACCGGTCTTCACGCGAAGAGAAGTGTCCTTAACATCGGACGCTTTTTCACCGAAGATCGCACGCAGCAGCTTCTCTTCCGGTGTCAGCTGGGTTTCACCTTTTGGTGTCACTTTACCGACCAGAATGTCGCCCGGCCCCACTTCAGCACCGATATGTACGATACCGGCTTCATCCAGCTTGGCCAGCGCGGACTCGCCCACATTGGGGATATCGGAAGTAATTTCTTCCGGCCCCAGCTTGGTATCACGAGCCACACAGGTCAGTTCCTGAATGTGGATAGTGGTAAAACGGTCTTCCTGAACCACACGCTCGGAGATGAGGATGGAGTCCTCGAAGTTGTAACCGTTCCAAGGCATGAACGCGATACGCATGTTCTGGCCCAGTGCCAGCTCACCCAGATCGACAGACGGGCCATCGGCCATCACGTCACCACGCTGTACCACATCACCCGGGTTCACAATTGAACGCTGGTTGATACAGGTGTTCTGGTTGGACCGCACGTACTTGGTCAGGTTGTAGATATCCACACCGGCATCACCGGCCTGTACTTCGTCATCGTGAACACGAACCACGATGCGCGCAGCATCTACGGACTCGATCACACCGCCACGACGAGCAACCACACAGACACCGGAGTCCTGAGCCACGTTGCGCTCGATACCGGTACCCACCAGCGGCTTCTCGGCACGCAGAGTCGGCACGGCCTGACGCTGCATGTTGGAACCCATCAATGCACGGTTGGCGTCATCGTGTTCAAGGAACGGAATCAGGGACGCTGCAACGGATACCACCTGACGCGGCGACACGTCCATGTACTGGACACGTTCCGGGCCCATTACGGTGAATTCGTTCAGGTGACGCACTGCAACCAGTTCATCAGTCAGACGACCTTCATCATCCATGGCTGCAGAGGCCTGGGCGATGACATACTTGTTTTCTTCAATCGCGGACAGGTAATCGATTTCGTCGGTTACCTTGCCATCGACGACACGACGGTACGGTGTTTCCAGGAAGCCGTAGTCGTTGGTGCGGGCGAATACCGCCAGCGAGTTGATCAGGCCGATGTTCGGACCTTCAGGAGTCTCGATCGGACATACACGACCATAGTGAGTCGGGTGTACGTCTCGCACTTCGAAGCCAGCACGTTCGCGGGTCAGACCACCCGGACCCAAGGCAGACACACGTCGCTTGTGCGTCACTTCGGACAGCGGGTTGTTCTGGTCCATGAACTGGGACAACTGGGATGAACCGAAGAACTCCTTGATCGCAGCGGCCACCGGCTTGGCGTTGATCAGATCCTGAGGCATCAGGTTGTCGGACTCAGCCATGGACAGACGTTCACGCACGGCGCGTTCAACACGAACCAGACCGACACGGAACTGGTTCTCGGCCATTTCACCGACGGAACGGATACGACGGTTACCCAGGTGGTCGATGTCGTCGACAGTGCCCTTACCGTTACGGATGTCGATCAGGGTCTTCATCACGTCCAGAATGTCATCCTTATCCAGGATGCCATTGCCAGTCACTTCTTCGCGACCCAGGCGACGGTTGAACTTCATACGACCAACCGCGGACAGGTCATAGCGTTCGTCAGAGAAGAACAGGTTCTCAAACAGCCCTTCAGCTGATTCCTTCGTGGGCGGCTCGCCCGGACGCATCATGCGGTAGATTTCGACCAGTGCTTCAAGCTGGTTGCGGGTCGGGTCGATACGCAGAGTGTCTGAAATGAACGATCCACAATCCAGATCGTTGGTGTACAGTGTCTCGATGCGATCAATGCCCAGCACCTGCATCTTGCCGATCAGCTCTTCGGTGATCTCGGCGTTGCAGTTGGCGATCAGCTCACCGGTCGTCGGATCGACCAGGTTACGTGCCAGCGCCTTGCCGATCAGGTATTCAGCCGGAACATTCAGCTGCTGCATACCGGCCTTGGCCATCTGACGAATGTGACGCGGGGTGATACGACGACCCGCTTCCACAATGACGTTACCTTCCGGGTCCTTGATTTCGAAGGACATGGTTTCGCCGCGCAGGCGTTCCGGAATCAGGTCCATCCAGATGCTGTCGTCTTCCAGAGTCCAGCCAGTGGTATCAAAGAAGGTTTCCAGAATCTCTTCCGCTTCGTAACCCAGCGCACGCAGCAGAATCGTTGCCGGCAGTTTACGGCGACGGTCGATACGTACGAACAGGCTATCCTTGGGATCGAACTCGAAGTCGAGCCAGGAGCCACGGTAGGGAATGATACGTGCGGAATACAGCAGTTTGCCGGAGGAGTGAGTCTTGCCCTTGTCATGGTCAAAGAACACACCCGGTGAACGGTGCAACTGGGACACGATTACACGCTCGGTACCGTTTACAACAAAGGTACCGTTTTCAGTCATCAGGGGCATTTCGCCCATGTAGACTTCCTGCTCCTTGATGTCTTTGACCGCCTTGGTAGACGAATCGCGGTCATAGATCACCAGGCGCACTTTGACGCGCAGAGGCGCTGCGTAGGTGATACCACGCTGCTGACACTCTTTCACGTCGAATACGGGTTCGCCCAGGCGGTAGCCGGCGTACTCGAGGGCTGCGTTGCCAGAGTAAGAGACAATTGGAAATACGGAATTGAACGCAGCGTGCAAGCCTTCGTCACGACGTCCTTCGCCAGCGCTGCCGTCCTGCAAGAAGCGACGGTAGGAGTCGAGCTGAATCGCCAACAGGTATGGCACATCCATAACCTGCCGCAACTTAGCGAAATTCTTGCGAATGCGTTTCTTCTCAGTATATGAATAAGCCATCAGTGTTCCCCAGCATCTGCACCCAGGTTGAGAAGCCAGTCCCCCTCGCAGGCCTGCGAACGGGCTGTGTAGCCATTATTTATTTGCTGTCTATAAATAACGGAAAAAGGCCGGTGGCGTAACGCCACCAGCCATACGCTTTTCAAGCAGTTTTACGCTGCTTTTTGCGCATCAACGCGATTACTTGAGCTCAACAGTCGCGCCAGCTTCTTCCAGCTCTTTCTTCAGAGCTTCAGCTTCTTCTTTAGAAGCGCCTTCTTTCACTGTAGACGGAGCGCCGTCAACCAGTTCTTTGGCTTCTTTCAGGCCCAGACCGGTAGCGCCACGAACAGCCTTGATGACGTTTACTTTCTTGTCACCAGCAGAAGCCAGAACAACGGTGAACTCAGTCTGCTCTTCAGCAGCACCAGCGTCGCCAGCCGGGCCAGCCATTACGGCAGCAGCAGCGGTAACACCGAATTTTTCTTCCATTGCTTCGATCAGAGCAACAACGTCCTTAACAGACATTTCAGCAACAGCGTTGATGATATCTTCGTGAGTCAGAGACATGATTCAAATCCTGATAATTGGGTAGAGCGATAGCTCGTTAAAACTTTCAAGAAACAGCCAAGAAGAAGTCTTAGGCAGCTTCCTGCTCTTTCTGGTCGCGAATTGCCGCAATGGTACGAACCAGCTTGCCAGCTGCAGCTTCTTTCATGACGCTCATCAGCTTGGCGATAGCTTCGTCGTAAGTCGGCAGGCTTGCCAGCATTGCGATGTCAACCACTTCGCCTTCGAACGCAGCAGTTTTCAGTTCAAACTGCTCGTTGCTCTTCGCGAAATCCTTGAGGATACGCGCACCGGCACCCGGGTGCTCGGTGGAGAATGCGATGATGGTCGGACCGACAAAGCTGTCCTGCAGACATGCGTAGTCAGTGCCTTCTACTGCGCGACGAGCCAGGGTGTTACGTACGACTTTCAGCCATACGCCATTTTCACGGGCTTCTTTTCGCAGAGCAGTCATCTGCTCTACAGTTACGCCGCGAGAATCGGCAACAACTGCAGACAGAGCAGACTTGGCAGCTTCCTGGACTTCAGCGACGATCGCTTTTTTGTCTTCGAGTCCTAATGCCACGATTTACTCCTGGATTTAGTCTTTCGACTGTTTACCAACCACCCCTTGCGGGGCTTCTGAGTACGGTGGTTTTTGATTCGCGTGAATCTCACCGTCTGCGCAGGCTGGTGTTTCCATTAAGATGCCGCCACCCGAAGGTGGAACATCACCTGCGGTCTTTGACGGCCTTCGTCTCTGTATTACAGGTCACGAAGACCCTCAAAAAACCTTTACGTCGATCAGAAGCTCAGAGAGGACTGATCGATCGCCAGACCCGGGCCCATGGTAGTGGACAGGGTCACTTTCTTAACGTATACGCCTTTGGCAGACGCAGGCTTCAGCTTCTTGAGCTCAGCCAGCAGTGCTTCCACGTTTTCCTTGATAGCCTGGCCTTCGAAGCCTAGCTTGCCAACGGAGCAGTGGATGATACCGTTCTTGTCGGTACGGAAACGCACCTGACCAGCCTTGGCATTGTTGACAGCAGTGGCCACATCAGGAGTCACTGTACCAACTTTCGGGTTCGGCATCAGACCACGCGGACCCAAGATCTGACCCAGCTGACCGACCACACGCATAGCGTCCGGAGTTGCGATCACAACGTCAAAATCCAGGTTACCAGCCTTGACCTGCTCAGCCAGATCATCGAAGCCAACCACGTCAGCACCTGCTGCTTTCGCTTTCTCAGCGTTTTCACCCTGAGCGAATACGGCAACACGTACATCTTTACCAGTACCGTTCGGCAGCACGCTTGAGCCACGCACAACCTGATCAGATTTACGCGGATCCACACCCAGGTTCACAGCAACGTCAACAGACTCGGTGAACTTGACTGCAGAGATCTCACCCAGCAGCGCTACTGCGTCTGCAACCGGGTACAGCTTGCCGCTTTCAACCTTCTCACGGATCGCCTTCTGGCGCTTAGTCAGCTTAGCCATTACTCATCACCCTCTACGACCAGACCCATGGAACGTGCGCTACCTGCGATGGTACGAACAGCTGCATCCATATCGGAAGCAGTCAGGTCCGGCATCTTGGTGGTCGCAATCTCTTCCAGCTGAGCACGGGTAACAGAACCCACTTTCTCAGTATTCGGACGTGCAGAACCGCTCTTCAGGCCAGCGGCCTTCTTCAGCAGGATAGACGCCGGAGGAGTCTTGGTGATGAAAGTAAAGCTGCGGTCGCTGTATACAGTGATAACCACAGGAATCGGCAGACCCGGTTCCATGCTCTGAGTCTGTGCGTTGAACGCTTTACAGAACTCCATGATGTTAACACCGTGCTGACCCAGAGCCGGACCTACGGGAGGACTCGGGTTAGCCTGACCTGCTTTTACCTGCAGCTTGATATAAGCATTGATTTTCTTAGCCATTAAGCTACTCCTTTGGGTTCAAACGCCCTTGGGGCTCCCCATTTCTTACAACAACGAAACCGCCCTCGGGCGGCTTCGTTACCAGACTCAGGCCTTTTCGACCTGAGTAAATTCCAGTTCAACCGGAGTCGAACGACCGAAGATGAGCACGGCAACCTGCAGACGGTTCTTCTCGTAGTTGACCTCTTCGACCACGCCGTTGAAGTCAGCAAAGGGACCGTCGATGACACGCACCATCTCACCCGGTTCAAATACAGTCTTGGGACGCGGCTTATCGACACCACTTTCGACGCGCTGAAGAATCTCCTGCGCCTCTTTCTCGGTGATCGGTGCAGGCTTGTCTGCCGTACCGCCAATAAAGCCCATCACACGCGGAGTGTTCTTAACCAGGTGCCAGGTCTCGTCATTCATGACCATCTGGACCAGGACATACCCCGGATAAAACTTGCGCTCGGATTTGCGCTTCTTGCCGTCACGAATCTCGACCACTTCTTCGGTCGGTACCAGCACCTCACCAAACAGATCCTGCATACCATGCAGATCGATCCGCTCCTTGAGGGCGTTCATGACGCGCTTTTCGTAGCCGGAGTAGGCATGCACGACATACCAACGCTTCTTGTCCATGTCCATGCTTACACCTCTTAACCAATAGCACCGGAAACCAGCCACCCCAACAGGGAGTCAAGCCCCCAGAGCGCCAGCCCAACCAGCAACACAGCCAATACGACGATCACTGTCGTCTGCAGCGTTTCCTGACGCGTCGGCCAGACAACCCTGCGAATCTCGTTCTTGGCTTCTTTAAACAGCTGAAAAAATGCTTTGCCTTTAGCCGTCTGTAGCGCAACAAAACCTGCAACCACAGCCAGCGCAACCAGTGCCAGCACACGATAGAGCAGAGACTCACCAGCAAAAATGGAGTTCCCTACAACACCAGCCGCCACCAATGCGACCACGACAACCCACTTCAGGCCATCGAGTTTAGATCCTTCGGAAGTCACTTTAGAGTTCACGCTTGGAGCCTCGGCTTAATGAAAGCTTGCGCTTTGTGTGACACCATTCCCGATTAGGAATGGCAGGCCAGGAGGGACTCGAACCCCCAACCTGCGGTTTTGGAGACCGCTGCTCTGCCAGTTGAGCTACTGGCCTGTTGCGTAACAGGGAGGCACATTATATGCGCCTCCCCACCTGCATGCAACAGGTAATTATCGAAAATTACTCGATAATTTTGGATACAACGCCGGCGCCGACAGTACGACCACCTTCGCGGATTGCGAAGCGCAGACCGTCTTCCATCGCGATCGGGTTGATCAGGGTAACAGTCATCTGGATGTTGTCACCCGGCATTACCATCTCAACACCTTCCGGCAGCTCACAGGCACCAGTGATGTCTGTGGTACGGAAGTAGAACTGCGGACGGTAGCCCTTGAAGAACGGAGTGTGACGACCGCCTTCTTCCTTGCTCAGTACGTATACTTCGCCTTCGAACTTGGTGTGCGGAGTGATTGAACCCGGCTTGGACAGTACCTGACCACGCTCAACTTCGTCACGCTTGGTACCACGCAGCAGCGCACCAACGTTCTCGCCTGCACGACCTTCGTCCAGCAGCTTGCGGAACATCTCAACACCAGTACAGGTAGTCTTGGTGGTGTCCTTGATACCAACGATCTCGATCTCGTCACCCACTTTCAGGATGCCACGCTCGATACGACCGGTTACTACGGTACCACGACCGGAGATAGAGAATACGTCCTCGATCGGCATCAGGAACGGCAGGTCTACCAGTCGCTGCGGCTCAGGAATGTACTCGTCCAGAGTCTCAACCAGCTTCTTGACAGCAGAAGTACCGTAACCGTTCTCGTCTTCGCCGTTCAGAGCCATCAGTGCAGAACCCACAACGATCGGAGTGTCGTCGCCCGGGAATTCGTACTGGTCCAGAAGCTCACGAACTTCCATCTCTACCAGTTCCAGCAGCTCTTCATCGTCAACCATGTCCGCTTTGTTCAGGAACACAACGATGTAAGGTACGCCTACCTGACGAGACAGCAGGATGTGCTCACGAGTCTGCGGCATGGGGCCGTCAGCAGCAGAACATACCAGGATAGCGCCGTCCATCTGAGCAGCACCAGTGATCATGTTCTTAACGTAGTCAGCGTGTCCCGGGCAGTCTACGTGCGCGTAGTGGCGAGTCGGTGATTCGTACTCTACGTGTGAAGTAGAGATGGTGATACCACGCTCACGCTCTTCCGGTGCGTTATCGATACCGTCGAAAGCAACGGCAGCGCCGCCCCATACTTCTGCACATACGCGAGTCAGCGCAGCGGTCAGAGTGGTTTTACCGTGGTCAACGTGGCCGATGGTACCTACGTTAACGTGCGGCTTGTTACGTTCAAATGCTTGTTTAGCCATGGCAAGGTCAACCTGATCAAGTCGTTTCAAGTACGCCAAATACGACAAAGGGTAGACATATCGCTATATCTACCCTTCATCAAAACTGGAGCTCATGGGCGGATTTGAACCGCCGACCTCACCCTTACCAAGGGTGTGCTCTACCCCTGAGCTACATGAGCATAACGCTATTTCCTTTTGCTCCGTTTGGAGCGGGTAGCGGGAATCGAACCCGCCTCTTCAGCTTGGAAGGCTGAGGTAATAGCCACTATACCATACCCGCTTTAACGGAGATGGTGGTGGGAGGTGGATTCGAACCACCGAAGCTTGCGCGTCAGATTTACAGTCTGATCCCTTTGGCCACTCGGGAACCCCACCAGCCTTTCAAACCTTCTACAGACATGGTGCCGGCACGAGGAGTCGAACCCCGGACCTACTGATTACAAGTCAGTTGCTCTACCAACTGAGCTATACCGGCCTTGCCTGTCGAAGTGGTGCGTATCTTACTGATCCGATTGGGGGTACGCAACCCCCTCGCACAATTTTTTTTCAATTTTTATTCCAGGCCAGCCAGCCTTCATCATTTGCCCTAATCCGGACTCCTGAATACTGCCTTCCGCAATGCTCGCCAGTATACGAAACAGTGGGGTTTCATCGTGAATCGGCTCCATTGCAAGATCAAGTTTCAGCACGGATCGGATGGCCTTTTGTTCCGCTTCTGCCTGTTGCCGCGCAACCTCTCCCATGAAAGGCCCCAGCACAAAGTCACCCCCAAATGTTTGCGGCACCCAGCCCGCAAGTGCCAGTCGATCCAGAAGTTCAAGCTGCGCCCCCGGCTCGGCCGGTCGCGGCAGACGCAAGCGGTATCCAATGACGCCTGGCGGCGCCTTCGATATATCGGCCTCAAACCCCAGCCCCCGCAGTCGACCTGCAGCCGTCTCAACCTCCGCGCGCGAGCTGAACTCACCGAACTGGTAACAGACCTGTGCTCGTGGCAAGAGCGTTTCAGCCCCTCCCAACTCATGCAGCAGCCTCAAGCGACTGATCTGTTCTGACTGCGGCGGCGGCGATTCTGCTGCCTGCTGCTGCGCATACCACAGCAACAACAGCGCATTCAGCAACAGTAGCAGCAGCGCCAGCCATCGCATCATTGGTTTACTCCAGCGCCCATCGCAGGCCATCCATGACCAGATCCGGACACAACTCAGCTCCCGGCATCAAACTTGCCAGTTGAGCACCGTCCCCACCCGTCACCAGCACAGCCCCCGCAACGTCAACCCCGGGAACCCCGCTCCGCAATTGCTGCGCCAGTGACAACAACAAGAGGTTGGCGCCATGCGCTACGGCACTGCTGGTGTCACACCCCGGCGCCACCGAATAATGCTCAACGTCTCGATCCACACGCACTTCAGCCGTATTGCCGAGCAGTGATTGCTGCATAAGCCTGATACCGGGCAGGATATATCCCCCCTGATGACGACCCTGGTCATCAAGCAAGTCCACTGTAATCGCACTGCCGCAGTCCACTACACAGCAGGAGCGGCCTACCAGCTTCCAGGCTGCCAGCATCGCCAGCCAGCGATCTACACCCATTCGGGAAGGATCTGCATAGCTGTTGCGGACACCCGCCGCCTGCGCGACGCTTCGCGCACGCTGCAGTGAAACCTGCCAATATTCCTTTACCGCGACCGCCAGCGCCTGATTGAGTCCATCTCCAGCAACCGAGGCCAACCAGACCACATCCGGACGCTGCTCGCACTCCTGCAACTGTTCTGCTCTGAACTCGGCAGTCAGCCAGCGCCCACGACCGATGATCTGCTCATGCTCGATGAGGCGCCATTTGATAAAGGTATTACCTGCATCCAGTTCAAGCCGTCTCATGTGCGCGCACACTCACTTCACCACCGTGAAAGACTTCCTGGCCCTGGTCAGTCTGCAACCGCAAGCCACCCTGGTCGGTCACACCGAGGCAAACACCCTCAAACACATGCGCCCCGGACGTCAGACGCACATTGCGCCCCTGAAACACGTTGGCCGCTTCCCAGGCCGGCCTTAACTGCGCAAAACCACCGGATTCAAAACGCTGCAACACCTGTACCAGCTGTCGCAACAGTACGGCCAGAAGTTCTGTTCGGTCACCTTTGAAACCAAGTGTGCGAAGGTCAATACAGGGCTGATCCAGGCGTTCCGCCAGACCCTCTGGCAATGCCACGTTCAGGCCGACACCAATGGCAACCTGACATTCTCCGGCCGCATCGCCGCTGAGCTCGATCAGAATACCAGCCAGCTTGGCATCTTCCACCAACAGGTCATTCGGCCATTTGAGCCCCACCCGATCAATGCCCAGTTCCTCCAGTGCCTGCTGTAGCGCCAGCCCTACGGCCAGGCTAAGCCCTTCCAGCGCAGCCACGCCGGTATTGAACCGCCAGGCCAGCGTAAAGCACAGACTGGATGCCAGCGGACTCAGCCACTGACGCCCCCGACGACCTCGCCCGGCATGCTGATACTCGGCCACGAAGAGACCACTGCTCACGCCCTGCTGTAGAGCCTGAAGTCCCTGAACATTGGTCGAATCGGTTTCAATCGCCACTTCTACTCTGGCCAGTCGATCTGTCAGCCCGGCTGCCTCAAGAGAACCCTGTAGACGTTCTGTATCGATTAGATCCAGCCCACCGGGCAGCCGATAACCTCTCCCCTTGACGCTGTAGACTTCCAGCCCCAGATCCTGCAGGCGCTGCATATGCTTCCATACCGCACTGCGGCTGATACCCAACACCCGCCCCAGCTCACTGCCGGAGTGGAAGGCACCATCCGCCAGCACCCACAGCAATTTATCCAGCATGCGCACCCTCACCCGAATTGCGATCCAGAACAATGAAGCTGTAATCGTAGGGATTGGGCTCAATCGCGGGGAAATCCTCTCGCGCCACTTCCAGCCACTCACTGCTCTCCAGCGCAGGGAAGAAAGCGTCACCCTGAATTTCGGCATGAACCTGGGTCAGGTAGAGACGATCGGCACGCGGCAGACAGAGGGCATAGATTTCGGCACCACCGATTACAACAGCCTCGTCGACACCATCAATCAGCGCCTGACTTTCTCCCAGCGCCAGCCCTTCATCGAGACTGTGGACGACTCGGGCACCGGAATGATTCCACTCGCTGTCACGGGTAATGACGATATTGGTGCGTCCCGGCAGCGGTCGGCCAATCGACTCGAACGTTTTGCGTCCCATGATGATCGGTTTGCCAAGTGTGACCCTTTTGAAATACTTCAGGTCCTCCGGCAGATACCAGGGCAGTTTGTTGTTGATGCCGATCACCCGATTTTCGGACTGGGCAACTATCATGGCCAGACGCATGTACTCTCCTTGCTTCAGACGGCGATGGGGGCTCGAATAACCGGATCCGGGTCGTAGCCGACCACTTCAAAATCCTCATACTCGTAACTGAAAATGTCGGCGGGGCGGCGACGGATTTTCAGTTGCGGCAGCGTCTTGGGCGTTCGTGACAGCTGCTCCTGTACGATGGTCGGATCATTGAGGTGGTTGTGATAGAGGTGCAGATCACCAAAGGTGTGGACGAACTCTCCCACCTCCAGGTCGCACTGCTGGGCCACCATGTGCGTCAGCAGCGCATAGGAGGCAATATTGAACGGTACACCGAGAAAATAGTCTGCACTGCGTTGATACAGCTGACAGCTTACCCTGCCTTCGGCGACGTAGAACTGAAACAGCGTATGACAGGGCGGCAGCGCGGCACGACCCTGGCGTACATTGTCCTGAGGACTGATGGTCTCGTCCGGCAGATCCGCCGGGTTCCAGCCGCTCACAATCAGGCGACGGGAGTTGGGCGTACGCTTGATCTGCTCAACAACTGTCGCGATCTGATCGATGGTTGAGCCATCCGGACAGGCCCAGGAACGCCATTGCTTGCCATAGATCGGACCCAGATCACCGTCCTCGAGCGCCCACTCATTCCAGATGCGCACCCCGCGCTCCTGCAGCCAGGTGTTGTCGGTGCTGCCGGAGAGAAACCAGAGCAATTCGTAGATAACCGACTTGAGATGGATTTTCTTGGTTGTCAGCAGAGGGAAACCCTGCGACAGATCGAAGCGCAGCTGGCGGCCGAACAGGGAGCGAGTCCCGGTCCCGGTCCTGTCACCCTTATCCACGCCATTGTCGATAATGTCCCGCATCAGATCGAGATACTGCTGCATAGCCGCCCCACTCTATAAAACAAATAGCCGCCATTCTATGGTCTTTATCCAGCATAGACCAGATCACCCTATGCCTGACGACGGTATGCCAACCCCATCAGCAAAGCCCCCAACAGCACCATCGGCAATGACAACAGTTGCCCCATAGTCAGCCATTCAAAGGCGATAAAGCCAAGATGCCCGTCCGGCTCACGCACCAGCTCCACCAGTGAGCGGAACCCGCCATAGCCGAGCAGGAACAGTCCCGAGACGGCCATGCGCGGCCGCGGTCGAGCCGAGTACCACCAGAGCAGGATAAACAGCACCACACCTTCCAACGCCATTTCATACAGCTGCGACGGGTGTCGTGGCAGGCTGTCACCGGCCCGCGGGAAGATCACGGCCCAGGGCACATCGGTCACACGCCCCCATACTTCACCACCGATGAAATTCCCCAACCGTCCAGCGCCCAAACCGATGGGCACCAGCGGGGCAACGAAGTCGCCGATCTCGAAGAAGGTCTTGCCATATCGATGCGCAAACAGCGCCAATACAACCAGCACACCGATCAGGCCACCATGGAACGACATCCCGCCTTCCCAGACGGCGAACAGCCAGAGCGGATCCTGCAGGAAGTAATCAAAGTTATAGAACAGCACATATCCCATGCGCCCGCCCAGAATCACACCAATGGCGCCCCAGAATATGAGGTCCGATACTTGCTGCTCGGTCCAGCCGGAGCTGGCCTTGCGTGCGCGGACGTTGCCCAGCCACCAGGCCGCACCAAAGCCGATCAGATACATCAGCCCGTACCAGTGGATTTTCAGCGGCCCCAGCTCCAGCGCCAGCGGATTGATGTCATGTACCCACATAGATGCTTATCCCAGATTGGTAACAATGAAACGCATACCCACTGCCACCAGAAAGACAGCGAACACTTTCTTCAGCACTGCTTGCGGCAGGCTGTGGGCCAGTTTGGCACCCAAGGGAGCCGTCAGCGAGCTTGTCATCACGATGCCGGCGAAGGCAGGCAGATAGACATACCCCAGACTCCAGTCCGGCAGTGACTCCTTATCCCAGCCAACCCAGATATTGGTCATCGCACCCATCAACGCGATCGGCAAGCCACAGGCGGCAGATGTTGCAACCGCCTGCTGCATGGACACGCGCCGCCAGCTGAGATAGGGCACTGTCAGCGTGCCGCCGCCAATACCAAAGATCGAGGACGCCCAGCCGATGACGCCACCGGAGACGCCCAGCTCGCCCTTGCCTGGCTTCTGATCACCGGCACCGGGCTTGAGATTGAACGCCATCTGCACAGCGACGACCAGCACAAACAGACCAAGGGCGATCTGCAAAGCGCCACCACTCAACTGAACCGCCGTATTCACCCCAAGGATCGCACCGACGAGAATACCGACTGCCAGCGGCCTGAACAGTTCCCAGCGCACGGCGCCATGCCGCTGATGAGCCCGCACCGAACTGATGGATGTTACGACAATGGTTGCCAGTGAAGTGGCCACCGCCATATGTGTCAGCACGGCAGGATCCATCCCCTGCAGCTGGAAGGAGAAGACCAGGACAGGCACGATCAACAGTCCGCCCCCTATCCCGAACAGCCCGGCCACGACACCCGCCAGGGCACCGAGCAGCAGGTAAAGTGCTAAAGTCATCAACATGTTCGTTTATCCGCAGGGTAAAGCCGACTATCTTAGAGCCTGAATCCTGCAGATGAAACCTGATGCCATGTGTCTAGCTGTTTTTGCCTTGAACGCCCACCCTGACTGGCCACTTATCCTGATCGCCAATCGTGACGAGTTCCACGCGCGCCCCACCCGCCCGCTGAGCGTCTGGCCCGACCTGCCTATCCTGGGAGGACGCGACCTGCGTGCCGGCGGCAGCTGGATGGGCCTGGGAGACAACAACCGCTTTGCCATGGTGACCAACCATCGCAACCTGCGCCGCCCGGTTCCGCAACAGGCCCAGTCTCGCGGCCAGCTGGTCAACGATTTCCTGAACTCTTCGACACCCGCAGACAAATTTTGCGCCGAACTCGATGCCTCTCGCTTTGCCGGTTTCAACCTGCTGCTGCGGGACGAACAGGGGTGGTTTCATTACAGTAATGTCACGGATCGCTGCAGCCCTCTGCATCAAGGCGTGTTCGGCCTAAGCAACGCGCTGCTGAACACCCCCTGGCCCAAGACCCTGCTCGCACGTGCCCGCCTGCAACAGGCGCTGGCGCAAAACCGGCTTGAGCCTGACAGGCTGCTGCGCCTGCTGCATGAACTTAGCCGACCTGCGGACGCACGGCTCCCCGATACCGGTTTGCCGCTGGAACGGGAGCGCCTGCTATCGTCATGTTTTATCGTGTCCGAGGATTATGGCACCCGAGGCAGTACCTTGATGCTGCAGCACCGCCGCGGCCGCCTGCTCATGCTTGAGGAAAGCTATGACGCCAAGGCACAGCCGACAGGGCGACGTCAGTTTGTGCTCGACCGTGCGCCGCTGGTGCCGCGCCTTCAGGAAGGCTGATTCGGCAGACGAGGCCGGGTCAACTGGCCGAGCCCCAGCTGCTTGAGGGTCTGGCGCAGATATTGATGGATCTCTTCGGCGTCATCCATGCGCAGGACGCGACTGAGCAGGGATTGAGCCCGGGCAAGACTGACGCCTCGAATCGCCAGTTTCACGCGCGGCAAATTGTTGGCGTTCATTGACAGCACTTCGTAGCCCATGGCCATCAACAAAAGCGCACCGCCCGGGTCGGCCGCCATCTCACCACAGATCGACACCGGCTTGCCCTCCTTGCGCGTCTCACGGGCAATATACTGCAGCGCCCTCAGAACCGCCGGATGGTAGGCTGCATAGAGACCGGCCACACGCGGGTTGTTTCGGTCCACCGCCAGGATGTACTGAGTCAGATCGTTGGAGCCGACGGAAACAAAATCGACCATGCGCGCAAACCGGCGCACCTGATACACCGCGGCCGGCACCTCGACCATCACGCCGACCATCGGCCGCTGAACCTTGTAGCCCTCGTCCTGCAGCTCCTGCAGCGCCCGGTCGATCTGGCGCATGGCCTCTTCAACCTCGTGTACACTGGTCACCATCGGCAGCATGATGCGCAGGTTATTCAGTCCTTCCGATGCCCGCAGCATCGCTCTGACCTGCACCAGGAATATCTCGGGATGATCCAGGGTGACACGGATGCCGCGCCAGCCGAGAAAGGGGTTATCCTCTTCGATGGGGAAATAAGGCAGCGCCTTGTCACCACCGATATCCAGCGTTCGCATGGTAACCGGGCGCGGCGCAAACGCCTCCAGCTGGCTGCGATAGCTTTGCAACTGTTCCTGCTCACTGGGGAAGAAATCACGGATCATGAACGGGATCTCGGTACGATACAGCCCTATCCCTTCAGCTCCCCGTTGCAGCGAGCGGGTCACATCCGCCACCAGGCCGGTATTCACCCAGAGCGGCATACGATAACCATCAGTGGTCTCCGCCGGCAGATCCTTCAATCCTTCCAATTCGGCGGCCACGGCGCGCTCCTCGCGCATGACTTCGCGAAATGCTTCCAGCAACTGCTCTGACGGATTGACATATACACGCCCCGAATAGCCATCGACTATCACCTGACGCCCTTCGAGACGGGTGAACGGCAGGTCCACAACCCCCATGACCGTCGGGATACCCACCGAGCGCGCCATGATGGCCGCATGGGAGGTCCCTGAACCGCTGACCGACACCAGGCCCACCAGCTTGTCTTCAGGCACCAGACCCAGCATCGCCGGCGAGAGCTCATCGGCGATCAGGATACTCTCTTCACTGCACTCCACTTCCTGCGGCCCGGCACTTTCCTGCAGATAGCCCAGAATGCGCCGTCCCAGATCACGTATATCGCTGGCCCGCTCACGCAGATACGCATCCTCCATGGAGTTGAACTGGCGTACCTGAGCCAGCACCACCTCCCGCAGCGCCCCCTGAGCCCAGTTTCCGGCCTTGATACGTGCCTCGATTTCGCCAGCCAATGCCTGATCATCCAGCATGCGCAGGTACACATCGAACAGCGCCTGTTCATCCGAACGCAACCTGCGCGCAAGGCTGTTACTGACCGTACGGATATCATCACGCACCGCTTCCAGCGCCACTCGGAAAGCGTCCAGCTCCTGCTGCACATCCTTGGCCGGTTTATCCGGCACCGTTTCCAGCTCTGCCGCCAGCGTTGCCACCACGACGGTTCCGATCGCCACCCCGGAAGCCGCGGCAACGCCCGTGAAATGACGATCCCGCTGCGGCTTGACCTGTGTCTGCGGCTGCTGTTCGGAATTGACTGAACCGGTAGCCTCCGCATGGGCGATAATCCCCGCCAGCTGAGCCGACAGGGTCACCATGAAGGCTTCTTCGCTTTCATCAAAACGACGGTGTTCGATCTGCTGCACCACCAGCACGCCCAGTACGCTGCGGTGATGAATGATGGGCACACCCAGGAAAGCATGAAAGCGCTCTTCCCCGGTGGCCTTGAGATAATGGAAGGCGGGATGTCGGGAGGCATCCTCCAGATTGATCGGCTCGGCACGCTGCCCCACCTGCCCGACGATCCCCTCTGCCGGTGACAGGCTGACCTTGCCAACCGCCTCCTGATTCAACCCCTGACTTGCACGCAGCACATAGCGCTGACGCGTGGGATCAAACAGAAAGATGGAGCACACCTGAGTCTTCATCGCCTGCTGAATGCGCCGTACAATCAGGTCGAGTACGGAATCCAGGTCTGGCGCCGTACTGACCTCCTGAACGATCTTGCGCAGCACACTCAGCATACTCATCAGGTGGCTCCTCTTGTCATTAGTGTGCGGCCTGCTGGAGGCGCGCCAACCTGGGCGACAGCTCCTTCATCGCCTTACGGTACACCTCTCGCTTGAAGGACACCACCTGCCCAAGAGGATACCAGTAGCTGACCCACTCCCAGCCGTCAAACTCGGGCGAGTCGGTATGATCGATCCTCACTGCACTGTCATCACTGAGCATACGCAGCAGGAACCACTTCTGTTTCTGGCCTACACACACAGGGTGCGAGTGTCGCCGGATCATGCGCTTGGGCAGACGATAACGCAGCCAGCCGCGCGTTACCGCCAGAATTTCCACATCCGAGGGCGACAGTCCGATCTCTTCTCCGAGTTCACGATACATCGCCTGCTCGGGTGTTTCGCTTGACTGTATACCACCTTGCGGGAACTGCCAGGCGTTCTGCCCGATGCGTCTTGCCCAAAGAACCTGACCCTGCGAATTAACCAGAATGATTCCGACATTGGGTCTGAATCCATCTGCATCAATCACAATTATGATCCCGATCTATAAGTGTTTTGGTTTTTATTGTTCCACAGATCGGCGGTTTGGCAAATAGCAGGCTGGAACGCCGATTGCACCCCCCCCCCTGCGGGTCTATGCTTGCGCTTTTATTTGTCCGGCCAGGCGCCGGCCCAATGCTGAGGAGTCCTGCGTGAGCCTTGCTATTTTTGATCTGGACCACACCCTGATCGGGGGTGACAGCGACCATGCCTGGGGCGAGTTTCTCTGCCGCAAGGGCATCGTCGATGAACACGAGTACCGTGCCGCCAACGACCGCTTCTACGAGGAGTACCTGCGTGGCGAGATGGATATTCACGAGTTCCTCAACTTCGCCCTCAATCCATTGGCCCAGCATACCCCGGAACAGCTGGATATCTGGCACGCCGAATTCATGCAGGAATGCATCGAACCAATCATTCTGCCGAAGGCGGAACAGCTGCTCGCGTCTCATCGTGAAAAAGGGGATTTCCTGCTGATCATTACCGCGACCAACCGCTTTGTCACGGCTCCGATCGCACAGCGACTGGGCGTAGATGCATTGCTGGCGACCGACCCGGAAATGATCGACGGCCAGTTCACCGGCAAGGTTGCCGGCACACCCTGCTTCCAGGGCGGCAAGGTCACCCGCCTAAACGCCTGGCTCAAGGAAACCGGTCACAGCCTGACAGGCAGCTGGTTCTACAGTGATTCCAACAACGACCTGCCCCTGCTGGAAGTGGTAGACAACCCTGTGGCAACCAACCCCGACGACCGTCTGCGCGAAACCGCTCAGGGACGGGGCTGGCCCATTCTGGACCTGATGCCGGCATCAGACGTGTGAACGACACCCTTTCATGCTGGCATTCAACGCCTGCATGATCTGACGGCGGCTGATCACACCGAGCAGCCGCCCATCCTTGGCGACCGGCCAGGTCTTGGGCTTGTCGCCCCCCATCTTCTGCACCAGATCGATGATGCTTTCCGTGGGTGACGCACAGAGCGGCTCCCGGTACATGATGTCATTCACCTGGATACGACTGTCGCAGTGATAGCTGCCGCTGATCAGATAGTCGATGCAATCGTGCTCGGATACGAAGCCGACAACCTGGCGGTCGTCATCGACTACTGGCAAGCCCATCTGACCGGACTGCAGAATCAGATCGACCGCCTGTGACAGCGACATATCTACATGCAATGGGTGGGGAACCGGCTGCATCAGATCCTGAACTTGCTGTTGCTGCATCATGCTGCTTTCTCCTTCCGCTCGGGTTTACCCTGAGTATGGCAAAAGGAGCCGTCGATCGGCCAGTCAATCCCGTCGCAGAATCATCAGCCACTTCCCCGGACCTGTTCTGATCAGGGGCAGGGGTTGGGGTAACGCTGATGAATCGCTTCAATGCGCGCCAGCAACTCTGCACTAAGGCTGACCTCCAGAGAATCCAGGTTGGCCTTCAGCTGTTCCATGCGCGTGGCACCGATGATATTGCTGCCCAGAAAGGGGCGCGTGTTGACGTAAGCCAATGCCATTTGCGCCGGGTCCAGGCCAAACTCTGCCGCCAGCTCCAGATAACACTGCGTCGCGGCCTGACCCTGCTCGGTCAGGTAACGCTTGTATTCCGGGAAAAGCGCCAGGCGAGACCCTGCAGGACGGGTACCACCGGCATATTTGCCACTCAGGACACCAAAGCCAAGCGGTGAATAGGCCAGCAGCCCGACCTGTTCCCGCAGCAACACTTCGGCCAGTCCGACTTCGGCGGTGCGATTGAGCAAACTGTAGGGGTTTTGAACAGACACAATACGCGGCAGACCTGACTGCTCAGCCAGCTGCAGGCACTTCATGGTCCCCCATGGCGTTTCGTTGGAGAGGCCGACGTAGCGAACCTTGCCTTCGCGCACCAGCTCAGCCAGTACACTCAGCGTCTCCTCCAGCGGCGTCCCCGGCTGACCGGGATCGTGCCGGTAACCCAGCTGACCGAAATAATTGGTGCTCCGATCCGGCCAGTGCAGTTGATATAGGTCGATGTAATCGGTCTGCAACCGCTTGAGGCTGCCTTCGATAGCGATGCGGAGATTGTGTGCATCATGGCGGATATCCGGGCGCAAATAACTGACCATATCTCCCGGGCCGGTCGCCTTGGTTGCCAGCACTACCTGATCTCGGTTGCCGCGCTGACGCATCCAGTTGCCGATGAAGAGCTCGGTACGGCCCTGAAATTCTGCCGCGGTCGGCACCGGATACATCTCGGCAGCATCAATCAGATTGACACCACGCTCCAGCGCATAGTCGAGCTGCTCGAAGGCTTCAGCTTCGCTGTTCTGGCGCCCGAAGGTCATGGTACCCAGGGCGATACGGCTGACCTTGAGGTCAGATTGTCCCAGTGTCAGATAATCCATCGATACTTTCCTCGTGCTGTCAGGTCGCAGGATACGCCGACCCCAAAGGCCGGCGTGCGATCAGAGCCGCAAGGGTATCATGGATTCTGGCGCGACGATCAGCTGGACGGCAGCACTCGCAGGAAATAGGACTTGAGGTACTCTGTCTCGGGAATCGCAGGATGGATCGGGTGATCCGCACCCTGACTGCCCTGAGCGAAGATCTGCGCATTGCGGTCCAGCTCACGGCTATTGGAGCGCAGAATATCTACCAGACGGTCCTTCGCCAGATGCATGGAGCAGGAGGCCGAGATCAGTGTGGCATCCTTGCTCAGCAGGCGCATCGCCAGATTGTTGATCCGAGCATAGGCTCGCTCGCCGTTACGGATATCCTTGCGTCGTGCAATGAAGGCGGGTGGATCGACAATCACCACATCGAAGCGCTCCTTGTCTGCCACCAGCGCCTTACACAGGTCAAAAGCATCCCCCTGCAGCCCACGGAAGCGAGTTTCACCATCATTGAGACGAGCATTCTCGGCGGCAACTTCCAGTGCAGTGACAGAGGCATCCACACAGACCACTTCGCTGGCACCTGCCGCCAGCGCCTGAGCACCCCAGCCACCGACATAGCTGAACAGGTCCAGGACCCGCTTGCCTTTTACCAGCGTCTGCATGCGCGCGCGGTTTTCACGGTGATCATAGAACCAGCCGGTTTTCTGACCGGTCAACACCGGAGCGACCATGTTGACACCGTTTTCGGTCAGCGGTGCCAATTCAGGTACTTCGCCCTGCACCACCTCGATGTAGGTTTCCAGCCCTTCGGTTGCGCGCATCTTGCCATCATTGCGCAACACAATCGCCTGAGGCTGGAACACCTTATTCAAGGCATCAATGATCTGCTCCAGCATCACTTCCATACCGGCACTGGAAATCTGCACCACGAAAATGTCGTAGAAGCGATCCACGACCAGCCCGGGAAGCATATCGGCGTCGCCGAAGATCACTCGGTAGCAAGGCGTATCGAAACACTGTTCACGCAATGACTTGGCCACATTGAAGCGGTGTACCAGCAATGAACGATCCAATGGGTGACGCACGTCACGGCTCATCAGGCGACCGCATATCAGCGTATTGGGGTTAACCGATGCGATGCCCAGCGCCTTGCCGCGTGCGTCCTGCACAATCACCTGCTCGCCCGGCTCGAAGCCTTTCAGTGGCGTGGCCTTGTTATCGACTTCATTGCTGTAGATCCAGAGGTGGCCACCACGCAGCCGCCGATCGGCACCCGACTGAAGAATGAGAGGTTTGAGGTTCATCGTGCTCTGTCTTAGGTCTGAAATGACTGTCCCGGCACAGGCCGGGACAGTGGGTAGGGGTCGGCCGGATTCACCCACGGGAATCCGGTCGATAAGATCAACTGCTCAGCTTTCGGCTTCGCAATGAGCGGCATAACCGTCAGCGTCCAGCAGGTCATCCAACTCGCTGGTATCGCTCAGTTTCAGCTGGAAGAACCAGCCATCGCCATAGGGGTCCGAGTTAACCGTTTCCGGCGCATCTTCCAGCGCTTCGTTAATGGCAACCACTTCACCGCTCAGCGGCGCGTAGACATCGGAAGCCGCCTTGACCGACTCGACTACACCTGTGTCGTCACCAGCCGATACTTCCGCGCCCACTTCCGGCAGCTCTACAAAAACCACGTCACCCAGCAGGTCCTGGGCATGATCGGTGATACCGATGGTCACGATGCCGTTACCTTCATCACGGATCCACTCGTGGCTGGCCACATATTTCAGTTCATTCGGAACATTGCTCATCTCGGGTTCCTATCTGGCTCGTTCAGGAAAATACTTTTTCGCCATGGCGTACGAACGGTGGTCTAACCACCTGTACCGGTACACGTTTGCCACGCATCTCGACTTCGGCACTGGTTCCGGTTGCAGCCGGCACACGCGCCAGTGCAATTGAATACCCAAGGGTCGGCGAGAAGCTGCCACTGGTGATTTCACCTTCGCCCAGCCCATCGACCACCACTTTCTGGTGAGCACGCAGGACACCGCGCTCGGTCAACACCAGACCTACCAGTTTACGCTCGACACCCTTGGCCTTGAGGGCTTCAACTGCCTCACGGCCAACAAACTGACGGTCAGCCGGTTCCAGCGCCAGAGTCCAGCCCATACCGGCTTCCAGAGGCGAGATCTCCTCGTCCATATCGGAGCCATACAGGTTCATACCGGCTTCAAGACGCAGAGTATCACGGGCACCCAGGCCGCAAGGCGCAACACCGGCATCCAGCAACTGCTGCCAGAAATCGGCTGCTTCATCTTCAGGCAGCATGATTTCCAGCCCGTCCTCGCCAGTATAGCCGGTTCGTGCAATAAACCAGCCCTCGGACTCCTGACCGACAAACGGCTTGAGCTCCGAAATCATGCGCGCACGGGACTCACTGACCGCCTGTTCAACACGCTGACGCGCCTTGGGACCCTGAATCGCGATCATCGCCAGTTCCGGCTGCTCGGTCAGCGCCACATCGAAGCGTACGGCCTGATCAGCCATCCAGCGCAAATCCTTCTCGCGGGTACCACAGTTCACAACCACTCGATACCATTCCCCGGAGGTGTCAGGCTCGGTCATCAGGTAAACGATCAGATCGTCGATGACGCCGCCCTTCTCATTCAGCATGGCACTGTAGAGCGCCTTACCCTTCTGTTTCAGGGTTGCCACATCGTTGGCCAGCAAGTGGCGCAGATAGCTACGCGCCTGGGCACCGGACACATCAACAATCGTCATGTGCGAGACATCGAACATGCCCGCACTCTGGCGCACCTTGTTGTGTTCCTCTACCTGAGAGCCGTAATGCAGCGGCATTTCCCAGCCGCTGAAGTCGACCAGTTTGGCGCCAAGTGCATGATGTTGTGCGTGAAGTGCGGTCTTGTGTCCCATCGGCAAACTCATCTGCAACAGTGTTCCGAACCTGCAGCCGAAGCCGCGTCGCAACTGGTTAACAAAAAAAAAGGGAAGACAATGTATCGGCATTTGCGCTGCAGATCAATCTTTAACCGCCTGTCAAGTGACCTGCCGCTGCAGTCGTTGCGGCAACTCACCAGACAACCCCATAGCCTGAAGTACAAGATGCTGCTTGACCGGTTCGAGACGATCCATCAGATTCATCCCGCAGCTGCGCAGCAGGCGCACAGGAGCCGGCTGAGGCGCAAACAGACGACGAAAGCTTTCCATCGCTGCTGACATGCACAGATTGGCGCTGCGACGCTGACGCTGGTAGCGGCGCAGCACTCGCTCCTCGGCTATCGCCTCACCACGCGCCCAGGCCGCTTCGATCACATCAGCCAGAGCCGCGGCATCCATAAAGCCGAGGTTCACGCCCTGGCCTGCCAGCGGATGGATCGTGTGTGCCGCATCCCCCACCAGCGCCAGCCCCGTTTCCACATAGTGATGCGCATGACGCTGACGCAGCGGGATCAGTTTACGCTCTGCACTCTCCAGAACCCCCCCCAGACACTCATCAGACGCTCGCACCAGCGCCTGGCGGAAGGCGTCATCAGACAACGCCATCAGTTCACGGGCATGCTCCGGGGAGGTCGACCAGACGATGGAACTCTTGTGCCGATCACCGGCCAACGGCAGAAACGCGAGCGGGCCATCCTCAGTAAAACGCTGCCAGCAGGTTTCGCCATGCTCACGTTCAGTGGTGATGGTCGTCACCAGGGCATGATGACCGTAATCCCATTCGGTGGCGCCCACACCGCTCAACTGACGGGTTCTCGACAGCGCACCATCAGCACCCACCACCAGCGGCACCGACAGGCGGCGACCGTCACTCAGCTCCAGCAGCCGGCTGCCATCCTCATGAGGCGCTGATAGCTGTTTCAAGCCAATACCGGTGAGCAGCTGCAGATTGTCATACCGTGTCAGCTGCTGCAGCAGACCCGCCTGAATAACCGAATTCTCAACGATATAGCCAAGACACTCCTCATGCAGCGCATCGGCACTGAAATGGATGCGACCGCTGCCTTCGCCATCCCACACTTTCATGTCGCGATAGGCGCAGGCCCGGTATTGATTCTGGATCGACGCCCAGGCACCCAGTTGCTCGAGCAGTCGTACCGAAGCCAGGTTGAGCGCACTCACACGAGGGTCATAATGTTGCGACGGCTGCTCAGCGAGCTGTTCGAGCCAGGTTTCACTGTCGCCCGGGCGCTGCTCCAACAGACAGATACGCCGCCCCGAGGGCGCCAGCGCCAGCGCCAGCGCCAGCGCCAGCCCGACCATACCGGCACCCACAATTGCCAGATCCGCCGTTATCTGATCGGAATGCTGCTCATTCATTCTATCGGCCCTCCGATATCAGCGCAGGCGCGCTGCAGGTTGATCCAGCCCCATGGCCGCGCGTGCAAACAGGGTCTTGCTAAAAGGACAGCTGTCCAGCAACTGCAACCCCAGCCCCCGACCCAGCCGCAGCAACGGGTTGCCACTGGTAAACAGTTTCAGGGTTTGGTCGCTGAACATGATGGTGCGCTGCTGATCCTGGCGACGCTGTTCGACAAACTCACTCAGGCCTTCCAGCCCTCCAAGCGGCAAGCCTGCCCGCTTGCGGGCAATAACCAGATCAGCCAGGGCCACAACGCCGCGCAACGCCAGGTTATAGCCCTGACCCGCAATCGGATGCAGTGCATGAGCAGCATTGCCCAGTAAGACCAGACCACTGCGTACCTGCTCCTCGGCCTGCGTCAGTTTAAGAGGGTAATGATAACGCTCACCAACGGTCGTGAAGCGCCCGGCCCGGTATCCGAAGGTATCCTGCAACCGCGCCAGAAAATCAGCATCATCCAGCGCCAGCACCTCGTCCAGAACATCATCGGAGAGGGTCCACACCAGACCACAACGCACCTTGCCGTTGAGGCTCTCACCCGGCAGCAGGGCAACCGGCCCCGCTTCGGTAAAGCGCTCATAGGCGACATTGTGGTGAGGACGATCCAGAGAAACATTGGCCACCAGAGCATGCTGACCATAGGCCTGCTCACGATAATGGATGCCGAGACGCTCGCGCAGCGCAGAACGACCACCATCCGCCATCACCACCAGCTCAGCCGACAGCAACTGCTCGCCCTGTGCCGTTTTCAGCCGAGCCTGGTGCCCCTGCACTGTGGGCGTCAACGCTTCAACCTCTGCAGGTGATATCAACGTCAGATGCTGTCCGGCATGCTGCTTCAGATGACTGATCAACACCTGCCCCAACCAATGGTTTTCTACCACATAGCCAAGGGCGGGAACGCCTTCCTCGCTGGCATGCAAACGCGTACAGCCAAAGCGCCCTCGATCCGAGACATGGATCTGGTCGATCGGTGTCAAATGCGACTCCAGCGCCGACCAGATCCCCATCCGACCGTACAGCGTGCGTACGCCCTGCGCCAGCGCCGTGGAGCGGGCGTCATAACTGGGAGTAAAAACCGGCTCACCGGCTTCGGGCAATGGCTGAGTTTCAACCAGAGCCATCCGCAATCCCAGCGCTTCAGCCGTCGGCAGCAACGCGGCTGCCAGACTGGCGCCCACCATGCCGCCGCCGATGATGATCAGGTCATACTGCTGCATCCTAAATGCCTCCGACCGTTCAGTTCTGCGCCATCAGCGCTTCGATATCGGCAATGGTTTTCGGCACGCCGCCTGTCAGCACTTCGGCACCCTGCTCGGTTACCAGCACATCATCCTCGATACGGATGCCGATGCCGCGCCACTCAGGCGCTACGCTTTCATCGTCAGGCGCCACATAGAGGCCCGGTTCAATGGTCATCACCATACCCGGCTCCAGCGGTCGCCAATCGCCATTGAACTTGTACTGACCGACATCATGCACATCCATACCCAGCCAGTGACCGATACGGTGCATGTAAAAGCGGCGGTAGGCACCTTCTTCGATCAGTGCATCACGCGCACCCTGCAGCAAGCCAAGCTTGATCAGCCCTTCTGTCAGCAGCTCCACCGACAGGTCATGAATACGGTTCCAGGGCACACCTGGCCGCATGGCGTCGATACAGGCCAGCTGCGTGTCCAGCACCAGCTGATACAGCGCCTTCTGCTCGGGCGAGAAGCGTCCGTTGACCGGGAAGGTCCGGGTGATGTCGCTGGCATAATTGTCCAGCTCACAACCGGCATCGATCAACACCAGGTCCCCGTCTCTCAGCTCGGCAGTGTTCTCGATATAGTGCAGGATACAGCCGTTGGCACCACCGCCTACGATTGGCGAATAAGCCTGGAAGCGAGCCCCCTGTTGCATGCTGTAAGCGGTAATTTCCGCTTCCAACTGATATTCAAAAAGGCCGGGACGGCACAGACGCATGGCCCGACAGTGAGCTTCGGCAGAGATCTCGGCAGCCCTGCGCATCACCCTCAGTTCTGCTTCACTCTTGAACAGACGCTGCTCGTGCAGCAGATTGTCCAGCAGTACCAGTTCTTCAGGAGCCTGAGCGCCCTGACGCGCCTGGGCACGCACCTGATTCAGCCAGCCGCGCACCCGGGCATCCAAGGCTTCATCGCTGCCCAGCGCGTAGTAAAGTCGATGTACGCCATCGAGCAGCTGCGGCATCTGCTGCTCCAGTTCGTTCAGGGTAAACGCTTGATCGGCACCAAAGTCACGCACACATCCCTCTGGACCGGCACGATATCCGGTCCAGACCTCCATCTGTGGATCACGGGGCGGACAGAAGAGCACAAACTCTCCCTCGGCGCGTCCCGGGCTCAACAACAGCAGGGCATCGGGCTCATTGAATCCGGTCAGATAATAAAAGTCGCTGTCCTGCCGGAACGCATATTCGGCATCACGATTGCGACTCTTGAGGTGGCTGGCAGACACCAGCGCCACACTGCCAGCCGGCAATTGCTGCAGCAGTGCAGCGCGACGACGGGCGTATTCATCCTGAGCAATTTTCATCATTGGACTCTGAAACCTTCAGTGCAACACAGGGGTTTCGGCGCCAGCTTCCGGTGCAGCCTGACCATCAGGTTCGTTGCATTCACTGAATACCAGCAGGGCAGCCATGCGCACATATTCCTGCACTTCCATCAGATCACCCTCATCTTCTTCAGTATCGGCATCGGCCTCGGTGCTGATCTGCACGATTTGGGCAAGGTCCCTCAGGGTTTCCTGGCCCTCGACTGACAGCCCCTGGGGGCCCTTGCGCTCCTGCAGGCCGAAACCACTAAGAAAACCGCTACACCAGATGCCCAGCGCTTCGGCACGAACCGCCAACGGCTGATCATCTTCGGGCAACAAGAGCTCAAAGCTGAAGTCAGGGGCTTCAAACTGTTGCAGGGTCGCCAGATAAAGCTGCATGATGCTTTTGCGAACGCCTTCCCCCTGCAAGGGCTCTATATCGAACAGTTCCTGTATACGCTGCAGCAGCGTAACCGGGTCAAAACGGGCACCGGCGGCCACCTGTCCGGCCAGCAAGCCGTGCAGCTCCGACGGCGATACGGTCAACGCCCCCTCTTCAACCAGCCAGTCAGCCAGGGTATCGAAATCCGGCAGTTCAACTGCAGCGGCCTGTTCGTGGGTCATAATCATCTATCCGGGGTTATGTCTATTGTGCCGAGGGTAACCGGACAGAACCGGCACCGCATTGATCTCTATGCTAGCATTTCACTATAAACAGAGCCACGGAGTGTCGATTGACCCTGTGATGGCAGCTGTTTATAGTCAGCGGGTTATTGCATGGGGTCTGGCATGAGCGAACACTATTTCAACGCACTTGAACAAAAGATTGACCAGCTGCTGGCACGCGTAGAGCAACTTGAGCTGGAAAATCGTCAACTGCGTCAGCAGGATGCGCAACTGCGCGAAGAACGTGCGCAACTGGTACAGCTTAACGACCAGACCCGCAACAAAGTCGAAGGGATGATACAGCGACTCAAGGCACTGGAGCAGAACTCATGAGCGCGGATGCACGCACTGTCACTGTCAAGCTGCTGGACAAGGAATACACCATCAGCTGCCCGGATGGCGCCGAGGCAGAGCTGCTGGCATCAGCCGATTACCTGAATCAGAAGATGCAGGATATTCGTCAATCGGGCAAGATCATCGGCCTGGAGCGGATCGCGGTCATGGCCGCATTGAACATGTCTCACGAGCTGATCAAGAGCCGTGAAGAGCAGCGCCAGAATATTGAGACCAACCTCCGACGTCTGGGTCAGAAAATTGATCAGGGACTGGCGCGAACACCGCCCTCCAGGGCTCATGAAAACTCTTCAACTTCCTGAAAAACCCTTTTATGACAAAGGGATAATCCCCCTGCTTAGCAAAGTCCGGCAAAATATCAAGGGCTGACATCGACTATCGAAAGGGTATAATGGAATCAGGTTCCTGGAGTGTTCGACAGTCGGTCAAGTCCCTCGAGCCGATAAGCAGTACCCAGGAGGTGTGAAACAGGTGTTGTGAGCATGTCCGCTCGACGGAAAGCCTAATTCACCTGTGAACGTCTCCACTCTGAACCTTAGGGTTCAGGGCCACGACCGACACCGGCACTCTGGGAAGCCTTTATCACCATGATGCAGGATCGCAAGACACTCCGTCGCCAGATGCGTGCCCGCAGAAGGGCCCTCAGCCCTCAGCAGCAGCGCCAGGCAGCCCGCTCTCTCTGTCGAATCATCCGCACACAACTCTGGTTTCGACAGGCTCGACACATCGCACTCTACCTGCCCAACGACGGCGAAATCGACCCCACCCTGCTGGTCGACACCTGCCGCAGGCTCGGCAAACAGCTGTACCTGCCGGTACTACACCCTATTCGTCACAACCGTCTCTGGTTCACTCCCTACAACCGTGATACCCCCATGAGACGCAACTGCTACCGCATTCTGGAGCCCGTTCTTCAAGGCAAACCCGTTCGCCCGGCTTTCGCGCTGGATCTGGTACTGATGCCGCTGGTTGCATTCTCGGCCGATGGCGGCCGCATGGGGATGGGAGGGGGTTATTACGACCGTACTTTCGCCTTCAAACTGCAGAATAAGGCTATCAGGGGACCTCGGCTCATCGGGTTGGCGCACGATTTCCAGCGTCAGGACAGACTGCCACTTGAGTCCTGGGACGTGCCGCTGGACGGGATAGCCACTGACTGCTGTTTCTACCGGATCAGCTGTTGAAGACGTCCTGAACCATCGCCGCAATCTGCAGGTCACTTTGCGAGATACCGGTCATGACCGCACCGACAACAAAGACAACAACGAGCACCAATACTAGATCCGGACTTCTGTTCATGGCATCAGAACTTTGCGAATAAGTTACAGGAAATTGACTGAAGTTCGAGGCAACACCCCCCGAAAACTCACCCTAGTCTTCCATAAAAGCGTTTTTTTGCAAGTCTTGTGGAATTTTTTTTGCCTTTTAGGGCCACTTTTTCAGATCTTTCATGATCTTCGCCGAAAAGAAGCCTTCTACAAGCTTAACATGTCGCCTATTGAATACATTCAAATCAACATCAATGCCACCGGCAGGGTCAACATCGATAGCAGAGTCTGCGCGGTAATGATGGCGGCCATCAACTCGGCATCGCCTCCCAACTGGCGCGCCAGAATGTAGGCCGAGGTCGCGGTCGGTACGGACGCGAACACCACCAGTACCCCCGTCATGGTTGTATCGAACCCTAATCCACCTGCCAATGAGAGCGCCAGCAGCGGAAGCAACAGCAGCTTAACCAGGCTGGATGCCACCAATGCTCGCCCACCATGACGTAAGGCACGCAGATTCAGGCCAGCTCCCACAGCCAGCAACCCCAGCGGCAACGCCATTCTGCTGAGCAGCTCCAGCACCGAGGTCAAGACCTCCGGTAATGGCCATTCCAGAAGACTCAGCCCAATTCCGAGCAGACAGGCCAGTATCAGAGGGTTTGCCAGCAGGGTTCTGATGACTCTTCTCCAGGAGGGCTTTTCCGACGCGGTGGTTGCAAACACCAGGATGCACAGCAAATTGAGCAACGGCACCATGACTGCCGTAATTACGGCTGCATAGACGATACCGGCATCGGCAAACAGCGCTGCCGTTATCGCCAGTGCCACATAGGTGTTGAACCTCATGGAACCCTGAAAGAAGGAGGTATAAGACGCTGCTCCCAACTTTAACAGCGGCTTCGACAGCAGACAGACAACAGTTCCGGCCAATAACAGGCCCAGTACTGCGGAGACCAGCAACAATGAGGCATCTCCCCCCAAACGTGCCTGCGCCAGGCGCTCAACCAGAAGGGCTGGAAAAAGCACATAGTAAGTCGCTCGCTCTGCCGGCTGCCAGAAGCCCTCGCCGGGAAAGTCACTGCGCCGGGCCCAGGCACCCAGCATCAGCAACGCAAAAACCGGCCATAGAGCGGTGATAATCTGCTGCATCTGATATACATTCCTTTACAAGACGACAACGAACGTTGTCACAAACCTATCCAAGAAAAGGCCAAACATCATGCTGACATCTTTGGTTCTCACGGTCATCGGGCCGGACAAGCCGGGTCTGGTCGGACTCCTCTCCCGCACCATCGCCGAACATCAGGGTAACTGGCTGGAGTCCGGCATGTCACGCCTGGGAGGCAAGTTCGCCGGCATTCTGATTACCCAAGTGCCTGACAGCCAGGCCGATGCGCTGATCGCCGCACTTCAGGCGCTGGAAGGACAGGGACTCAAGGTCACGGCCGAGCGCAGTGAAGAGACTCCGCCGGTCAGCGAAATGCAGCCCATGACACTGGAGCTGGTCGGCCACGACAAGCCGGGCATTGTGCGCGAGATCTCACTGGCGCTGGCGGCCCGCCATATCAACGTCGAGCGTCTGAGCACCGAACTGACGTCCGGTTCGATGTCAGCGGAAGAGCTGTTCAAGGCTGAAGCGGAACTGCTGGCCCCGGCCGATCTGGACCCGGACGAGCTGCAGCAGGCCCTGGAAGCGATTGCAGGTGACCTGATGGTGGATATCACACTGCGCTGATCGCATGCGCAGAAAAACAAAAGCCGCCCAAGGGCGGCTTTTGTACATCAGGACGGATGCCAGGCACCCGCTCCACTCAACGCAGCGAATCAGTCGGCACGAACTGCAAGCAGGTCACGACCGCGGATTACCGCCGCACGCACCTGATCCGGCGCAGTACCGCCAATGTGGTTACGCGCCGCCACCGAACCTTCCAGCGTCAGCACTTCGAATACATCCTGCTCAATGGTATCGGAGAACTGCTGCAGCTCTTCCAGCGTCATGTCTGACAGGTCCTTGCCGGTCTTGATGCCGTAGGCGACGGACAGACCGACAATTTCGTGCGCATCGCGGAAAGCCACGCCCTTGCGCACCAGATAGTCCGCCAGGTCGGTCGCGGTGGAGAAGCCTCGACGCGCCGCTTCACGCATCTCTTCCTTGCGCGATTCAATTGCCGGCACCATATCACCGAAGGCACGCAGGCATCCCTTCACTGTATCGACAGCATCGAACAGCGGCTCCTTGTCTTCCTGGTTGTCCTTGTTGTAAGCCAGCGGCTGGGACTTCATCAGTGTCAGCAGAGACATCAGGTGACCGTACACACGCCCGCTCTTGCCACGCACCAGCTCGGGCACATCCGGGTTTTTCTTCTGCGGCATGATCGAAGAACCGGTGCAGAAGCGGTCCGGCAGGTTGATGAAGTTGAACTGGGCCGAGGTCCAGAGCACCAGTTCTTCCGACATCCGGGTCATGTGCATCAGCAGCACGCTGGCCGCGGCACAGAATTCGATACCAAAATCACGGTCCGATACCGCATCCAGCGAGTTACCCGCCGGGGCATCGAACTGCAGCAGCTCGGCGGTATAGGCACGGTCGATCGGGTAGGTAGTCCCGGCCAGCGCAGCAGCTCCCAGCGGCATGATGTTGACGCGCTTGCGACAGTCGGCAAAGCGTTCGTAATCACGGCTGAGCATCTCGAACCAGGCCATGAGGTGGTGACCAAAGGTCACCGGCTGAGCGGTCTGAAGATGAGTAAAGCCCGGCATGATAGTGTCCGCTTCCTGCTCGGCCAGATCCAGCAGCCCCTGCTGCAAGCGGCTGATTTCGGCCATAATCAGGTCGATTTCGTCACGCATGTAGAGACGAATATCAGTCGCTACCTGATCGTTGCGCGAACGGCCGGTATGCAGCTTCTTGCCGGTAATGCCGATCTTCTTGGTCAAGGCCGCTTCGATGTTCATGTGCACATCTTCCAGCTCGACGGACCACTCGAATTCACCGCGCTCAATCTCGACACGGATTTCGCCCAGCCCACGGATGATCGCATCGCGCTCATCCTCGGTCAGCACACCGACCTTGGCCAGCATGCGTGCATGTGCCACCGAGCCCTGAATATCCTGCTTGTAGAGGCGCTGGTCGAAATCGACGGACGCGGTAAAACGGGCAACAAAAGCGTCGGTAGGCTCGTTAAAGCGGCCACCCCACTGCTGATTGGTCTTCTGGCTCATGCCGGGAATCTCCTGCTACTGATGCGGCCACCACAGCGGCCCTGTCTGTTTGCAGACGATTATAGCAACCCTGCCCTGCATCAGTCTTGCGTCTGCACCCTTTGGCCGTTGCTGATCCCCTTCTGGTACAATCGCGTTTATTTCCCCGCATACCGGGTTGACGCTTGCATAAGGAGAGTCTCATGTCCCGCACCATCCGCATCGCCACCCGCCGCAGCCTGCTGGCCCTATGGCAGGCCGAGTACGTCAAGGCGGAGCTGGAACGGCACCATCCAGGCATTCAGGTGGAACTGCTCAAGATCGAATCCCGCGGCGACAAGATCCTCGACACCCCGCTGGCCAAGATCGGCGGCAAAGGTCTGTTCGTCAAGGAGCTGGAGCACGCCCTGCTCAATGGCGAGGCCGATATCGCCGTGCATTCAATGAAAGATGTACCGATGGAGTTCCCGGAGGGACTGGGTCTACCGGTCATCTGTGAGCGCGAGCGCCCGACCGACGCATTCGTCAGCAACGACTATGATCGCTTCGATGATCTGCCTCAGGGCGCAGTGGTCGGGACCTCCTCCCTGCGCCGCGAGGTACAGATCCGCGAGCGCCGCCCTGACCTGCAGGTACGCTTCCTGCGTGGCAACGTGCAGACCCGTCTTGGCAAACTGGATGCCGGAGAATATGACGCGATTATCCTTGCGACCGCGGGCCTGCTTCGTCTGGAGTTGGGCGAGCGTATCCGCGAGGAGATCACGCCCGAACAGAGCCTTCCGGCAGGCGGCCAGGGCGCCGTCGGCATCGAATGCCGCAACGACGACGCCGAGTTGATCGAACTGATCAAGCCTCTACACCATGCAGAAACCGCCAGCCGAGTCATGGCCGAACGCGCCATGAACCGTCGTCTGGAAGGTGGCTGTCAGGTTCCGATCGGCTGCTATGCCACACTGAACAGCGACGGTGATGAGCTCTGGCTGCGCGGTCTGGTGGGCCGCCCGGACGGCACACGCGTACTGCGTGACGAAATCCGGGGCCCCAGCACCGAGGCCGAGACCATGGGCATCACCCTGGCCGAGCGCCTGCTGGCAGCCGGCGCTGACGAGATTCTGCGCGAGGTTTACAGCGAACGTGGATAAACCGCTGAGCGGCCAGCGGGTTCTGGTAACCCGCCCGGCTCACCAGTCTGCCCGCCAGATCGACCGCCTGCAGCAGCTGGGAGCTGAACCTGCTGCTCTCCCACTGTTGGACATCATCCCGACCCGCGAGCAGGATGGATCCGACTATCAGCAGTGCAAGGCCTGCATCCTGGATCTGGACCTGTACCGCGATGTCATTTTCGTCAGCCCCAACGCCGCCCGTATTGGTGCTGACTGGATCGATGAGTACTGGCCTCAGCTGCCGCTGGGGGTGCGCTGGGTCGGCATCGGCAAACAGACCGCCGACACCCTGAACCAACTGGGTTTTGCAGCCTGGCATGCCGAGGGCGGTTTCGACTCCGAGACACTGCTGGCCGACCCGTCCATGCAACAGCTGAGCGGCGAACGGGTTCTGATACTGCGCGCCGAAGGCGGCCGAGAACTGCTGGCCGAAACCTTGCGCCAGCGTGGAGCCCGCGTCGACCTTGCGCACATATACCGCCGCGCCTGCCCGGAGTATGACGCTGCGGTTATCCAAAGTACTATTTATGCACAACCGTTATCGGCTATTCTGATCACCAGTGGTCAAGCCTTACGAAATCTGTTGCAGCTGTGTGGACCCGCAGCCGCCTCCTTGACCGACACCCTGATCATCGTTCCCAGTGCCCGCCTTGCCGAGCTGGCTCGTTCGCTGGGATTCAACCGAATCCGGGTAGCCCAGGGACCGGACGACCAATCAATGGTCGATGCCTTGCTACCCGCCTGACCATCGGAAAACGGCATGAAAGAGACCCGCAACGAAACCACCGAACAACAAGACGGCGAGACCTCAACCCCAGTGCCTGATGACAGCAAAACCCCCACGGCCACGACAACCGAAGCGGTTTCCGCTGCGCCTGAACAACCCGCTGACAACACCGACGCCGTCAAAGAGCCTGCAAAGGACGCTCCGACCGCCCCGTCCAGCAAAGAAAAACGCTGCGGTGCAACCTGGCCCGGTAAACTGGCCCTGTTGCTCTCCGTCGTCGCCCTGGGTGGAGGGGCCTATCTGGTCTGGGAAGGCTGGCAGCTAAAACAGCAGAACAACCAGCTGCAGAGCCAGATCAGCCAGCAGGTGGAAACCCTGATCGCCAATGGCCGTGCCGAAACCGCCCAGACGGTTGCCAGCGTCAGCCAGCAGCTTGGACAGCTGCAGGCGAAAGCCGAAGCGGACAAGGCCAATATCGACGAGTTACAGGACCGACTGACCCGAAGCATCCAGCAGGTCACCGCCGATGCCGAAGTCAGTCGCAAGGACTGGTTGCTGGCCGAGGTGGAATACCTGCTGCGCCTGGCCAACCAGCGCGTACTGATGGAACAGACCGCATCCGGCGCGCTCACGTTGCTGAAATCTGCTGATGACAGCCTGCGCGAAACCGATGACGTCACCCTCTATGATGTGCGCAAGGCCCTGGCCGAAGATATTGCCGCGTTGGAAGCCGTGCCTCGCCTGGACACTGAAGGCGTCTTCCTCAAGCTGGCCGCACTGAACCGTCAGGTGGATGAGTTGCGCGTTACTCCGATCACCGACAAGCGAAAGCTGCCGGCCCTGCTGGAGGAGATCACACCGGAAAGTGTGGAGCAGTCATGGGGTGATGGTCTCAAGGCCAGCTGGAACAAGGCGATGGACAAGTTCGAGACGCTGATTGTGATCCAGCATCATGACGAACCGGTCAAACCGCTGATGTCCCCGGAGCAGACCTTCTTCCTGCAACAAAACCTGCACCTGATGCTGGAGCAGGCACAAATGGCACTGCTGCAGCGCAAGCAGCAGGCCTATGACGCCAGCCTGACCAAGGCTCATGACTGGATCAGCACCCATTTCGACGCCAAAAACGCCACCACTCAGGCGATGCTGCGTGGCCTGGAAGAACTCAAGGCCGTCAATATTGCACCGGAACTGCCTGACATTTCCGGTTCGCTGACCAGTCTGAAAACCTACCTGCGTCAGATGCAGGACCTGCGAGCGGAGGGTTGATCGATGAAGAAACTGTTCATCTTCCTCCTCCTCTTTCTGGTCGTTGGCGCCTGGCTGGGACAGATGATGGTGCAGGACCCCGGATATGTTTTGCTCGCCTATAAACAGACGACGATCGAAACCAGCCTCTGGGTACTGCTGCTGTTGCTGATCATAGGTTTTGCATTGGGACACTGGCTGCTCAACCTGATCTCGGGTATCCGCGTGCCTGGCGCTCGGGTCCGTGATTGGCAAAGCCGCCGCAACCAGCGCATCAGTCAACGCAAGTCCCTCAAGGGCATGGTGGCCCTGTCAGAAGGCAATTGGTGGAAAGCGCAACGTTACCTTAGCCAGGCTGCCGAGCGCTCGGACCTGCCTGCCATCAACTATCTGGCCGCCGCCCGTGCCGCCCATGAGCAGGGAGACAGCAGCGGTACCGATGCACTGCTGAACAAGGCTCGCTCGGCCACGCCTCAGGCCGAAGTGGCGATCGGGCTGACTCAGGCCCAGTTCCAGTTGGAGCGGGGACAGCTGGAGCCCTGCCTGGCCAACCTGCTCAACCTGCGCCGACAGGCACCTAAAAACACTCAGGTTCTGCGCCTGCTGCAGCAGGTATATCTGCGCCTTGAAGACTGGCTGGCCCTGATTCAGCTAATGCCTGAGCTGAAACGCCAGGGGGTACTCAATGACACTCAACTGGCCGAACTGGAACAACAGTGCCACCTGCAGCGACTGGAGCAGAGCCTGACGACGCTGCCCACTGAAGCTGATGACCAGGAAAAACTGCGCACCCTCAGCCGCAGCTGGCAGGCCGTGCCACAGCATCTGTTGCGGGACCCGGCTCTCATTGGCCGCTACACCGACCTGATGCGCCAGATCGGCGCCGAGGCCGAGGCCGAAGAGGTGCTGCTGGACCTGATCAAACGCAAGTGGGATATCGGCCTGGTTGAAGCCTATGGCACCCTTGCCGGCAAGGATCCGCAGAAACAGCTCAATATCGCCAAGGGCTGGCAGAAGAAACACCCCGATTGTGCCGAGCTTGAACTGACCCTGGGGCGCCTGAGCATGCGCAACGAGCTGTGGGGACAGGCGATCAGTCATTTCGAACGCAGCTTCGAGCTGGACCCTCGAGTGGAAACGTTCAGCGAACTTCAGCGCCTGCTGCAACACCTGGGAGAAACCGAACGCGCCGCCCAGTTGATGCAGGCCAATTTCGGGCGCGTCGCCCCTCAACTGCCGGCATTGCCCCTTCCTCAGGGCTCCGGCAACTGACGATAAAAAGGGCAGCGTTAGCTGCCCTTTTTTATGCTTTTGTCCCGTCTGAATAAAATTCCCGCATCCCCGTCCCTGTTTTGGCCGAGCGTGATGAGGCAACGAGTTGCGCGTGCGCATATGGATTACGGGATCAGGACTCAACCGGGTGTGCTTAATCAGGTACGCAGAGCGGTTAATGAGTCAGTGGATATCTACAACAGCAAGCGGCCACGTCTGGCTTTGAAACAAAACGCCCGATGCTGTGCATCGGGCGTTTTGAGGTGAAACAGGCATAAACCCGGCTCGGGACTGAGCATGGACTTCCCGCTGACGGGCTTACATGCCTTTGACGTCCAGATCTCCGGTAATGTTGAGGCTGTCATCCTCATCCTGCAACGTGAAGCTCGGCATATCCGCTTCCTGAGCATCAGCCTTGGCACTGGTCTCGGAATCCAGCTTGATCATCAGACGCAGATCGTTGGCCGAGTCCGCATGGGCCAGAGCCACCTCGTAGGTAATGACTCCGTCACGGTACAAGTTGAACAGGGCCTGATCGAAGGTCTGCATGCCCAGGTTGCCAGACTTCTTGATCACTTCCTTGATCTCATGCACCTCACCCTTGCGGATGTGGTCCTGAATCAACGGGGTGTTGATCATCACTTCGATGGCCGCACGGCGCCCCTTGCCATCAACAGTTGGCAGCAGCTGCTGCGCCACGATCGCCTTGAGGTTCAGGGACATGTCCATCCATACCTGATCATGATGATCGGGACCGAAGAAGGAGATGATACGATCCAGTGCCTGGTTGGCATTGTTGGCGTGCAGGGTAGCCAGACAGAGATGGCCGGTTTCAGCGAAGGCCAGCGCGTACTTCATCGTCTCGGCAGAGCGGATCTCACCCATCAGAATCACGTCCGGAGCCTGACGCAGGGTGTTCTTCAACGCGACTTCGAACGACTCGGTGTCGATGCCCACTTCGCGCTGGGTGATGATGCTCTTTTTATGACTGTGAACGTACTCGATCGGGTCTTCAACAGTAATGATGTGACCGGCATGGTTCTCGTTACGGTAATCGATCATCGACGCCAGCGAGGTCGACTTACCGGTAGAGGTGCCACCCACAAACAGGATCAGACCACGCTTGGTCATCGACAGGTCACGCAGTATTTTCGGCAGCTTGAGCTCGTCCATACTCGGGATATGGCTGTTGATCGAGCGCAGCACCATGCCCGGCGTGTTGCGCTGCATGAACGCGCTGACACGGAAACGACCAATGCCCGGTGCGCTGATGGCAAAGTTGCACTCGCTGGTACCTTCAAACTCGGCCAACTGCTTGTCGTTCATGGTGCTGTAGACCAGCGCCCGTGTCTGGCTGGGTTTCAGCTTTTCCTTGGTCAACGGGCGGATAGTGCCATCCACCTTGATCGACGGCGCCGCACCGGCGGTGACGAACAGGTCAGAGGCTCCCCGATCCACCATTACTTTCAATAGTTGGGTAAAATCCACAATTTGGCTCCTGTTTCATCCAGCCTTAGAAGGCGGCGGGGTTTTTCGCTTTCTCGCGGGCCAGCTCCCGGGAGATGATACCCTTCTGCATCAGTTCAGTCAGCGACTGGTCCAGCGTTTTCATGCCATAGGCCGCGCCGGTCTGAATCGCCGAGTACATCTGCGCTACCTTGTCTTCACGGATCAGGTTGCGTACAGCCGGAGTGCCGATCATGATTTCGTGAGCAGCCACTCGGCCACCCTTGACCCGCTTCAGCAGTGTCTGCGAGATGACCCCTTGCAGGGATTCGGACAGCATGGAGCGAACCATGTCCTTTTCCGCAGCCGGGAATACGTCGATGATACGGTCGATGGTCTTGGCCGCAGAGGTAGTGTGCAGGGTGCCAAACACCAGGTGACCGGTTTCGGCCGCTGTCAGTGCCAGACGAATGGTTTCCAAGTCACGCATCTCACCGACCAGAATCACGTCCGGGTCCTCACGCAGCGCCGAACGCAGCGCGTTGGAGAAGCTGTGGGTATCACGATGCACTTCGCGCTGGTTGATCAGGCACTTTTTGCTCTCGTGGACGAATTCGATCGGGTCTTCGATGGTGAGGATGTGATCGGAGCGGGTATCGTTGATGTAATCGATCATCGCCGCCAGGGTGGTACTCTTACCTGAGCCGGTCGGCCCGGTTACCAGCACCAGGCCTCGCGCCTGCTCGGACAGATCCTTGAACACCTTGCCCATGTCCAGGTCTTCCATGGTCAGCACCTTGCTCGGTACGGTACGGAACACCGCCGCCGCGCCACGGTGCTGGTTGAAGGCGTTGACACGGAAACGAGCCAGCTTGGGCACTTCAAAGGAAAAGTCCGCTTCGTAGTTCTCTTCATACTCCTTGCGCTGCTTGTCATTCATGATGTCATAGACAAGCGTATGGACCTGTTTGTGATCCAGAGCCGGGAGTTTGATACGCCTAACATCACCGTCAACACGGATCATAGGCGGCATGCCGGCCGTCAGGTGCAGGTCGGAGGCACCCTGTTGCACGGAGAATGACAAAAGTTCAGTAATATCCATAAGCAGTCGAGATCCGAGGCAGCTTCCATTAAACTTTACTGTTCTAGCAGAATAGGCATAACGTGCCAATGACAGTCGTCAGTATTCATGGGTGATTATGTTAGCAGACAAGTATGACAGTGTTCGTGAGCAGATCCTGAGCGCCTGCCGGAACAGCCAGCGCACGCCCGAAAGCGTCCAGTTGCTGGCCGTCAGCAAAACCCGGGGCGCGGACGAAATCCGTCAGCTTCACGCCTGCGGCCAACGCGCTTACGGCGAGAACTACCTGCAGGAAGCCCTGGACAAGATCGAAGCACTGCAGGACCTGTCACTGGAATGGCACTTCATCGGCCCGATACAGTCCAACAAGACTCGTGCCATCGCCGAACGGTTCGATTGGGTGCACAGCGTGGACCGGTTGAAGGTTGCCAAGCGCCTGTCAGAACAGCGCCCCGACTCACTGCCGCCGCTGAACATCTGTCTGCAGGTTAACATCAGTGACGAGGCGAGCAAGTCCGGCTGCACGCCCGAAGAATTGCCCGCGCTGGCACGTGCGGTCAGTGCACTGCCCAACCTGCGCCTGCGCGGATTGATGGCGATACCCGAACCGGAGACGGACCCGGCTCTTCAACGCGCAACTTTCGCCCGCGTGCGCGAGCTGATGGCCAGTCTGCAGCAAGACCTGCCGCAGCTGGACACCCTGTCGATGGGCATGTCCGCTGACCTGGATGCGGCCATTGCCGAAGGCTCGACCATCGTCAGGATCGGAACCGCGCTCTTCGGCCCGCGCAACTATGCCAATACCCGCGCCACCAACAACGCTTGAACCACAGGAGTAGATTCGTGAGCCAACAACCCGTAGTCGCTTTCATCGGTGCCGGCAACATGGCCCGCGCCATCATCGGCGGCCTGCTCGAGAACGGTTTTGCTGCGCAGAACATCTGGGCCGCTGAACCCGAGTCTGCCCGCCTGGAAGACCTGGCCGCACAGGGACTGAACACCACCACCGATAACCGGGAAGCAGTCGCCGCAGCGGACCTGGTGGTGCTGGCCGTCAAGCCGCAAATCATGCAGGCTGTCGCCTCCGAACTGGCCGATGCGGCTCGGCAGCATCAGCCGCTGTTCGTTTCCATCGCTGCCGGCATCAGCCTCGAGGCGCTGGAGCGCTGGCTGGGCGGGGATGTCGCGGTTGTGCGCTGCATGCCCAACACCCCGTCACTGGTGCAAACAGGTGCCAGCGGTCTGTTCGCCAATGCACGGGTCAGTGAGCTTCAGCGCGAACAGGCCACGCAGATCCTGCAAGCCGTGGGCATCGCCCTCTGGGTACAAAGCGAAGCCGAGCTTGATGCCGTCACCGCCGTTTCCGGCTCGGGACCAGCCTACTACTTCCTGATGATGGAAGCGATGACGGCCGCTGGCGTCAAGCTGGGCCTGAGTGAGGCCACTGCACGTGACCTGACGCTGCAAACAGCATTGGGGGCCGCACGCATGGCCAGCAGCAGCGATGTGGATGCCGCCGAGCTGCGCCGCCGCGTGACGTCGCCCAAGGGCACGACCGAACAGGCCATCAAGACCTTCCAGACCGAAGGGCTGGAAGCGATCGTGGACAAGGCGATGACCGCCTGCCGCGACCGAGCCGTCGAGATGGCCAACGAGCTGTGTAAAGACTGACCCTCAACTCGATAGACAGGACCGATCATGGGACAGGATCCGATTACCCTTATTGTCAGCCTGGTGGGAGGCATTTTTTCCTTCCTGCTGCTGATGCGCTTTGCCCTGCAGCTTTCCCAGGCTGATTACTACAACCCCATTTCCCAATCGGTGGTGCGCGTGACGCAGCCGATTGTCAGCCCCTTGCAGCGCATCATTCGCCCACGTGGCCGTTTTGACCTTGCAACGCTGATCGTCGCCCTCGCGGTCAAGGCGATCGCCATCCTGGTGCTGGTACAATTCTCGCCGCTGTTCGCGTCGGCAGGAGGGTCTATCAACCCGTTGCACGTCCTGATCTTCTCGCTGACCGGCGTACTCAACACCCTGCTGACAATCTACTTCTGGGCCACTCTGGGCGCCGTGATCATCAGCTGGGTCGCCCCGGACAGCTACCATCCGGCTCCCCAGCTGCTGCTGCAGCTGACTGAGCCCCTGTTCGCGCTGGCCCGCAAGGTCATTCCGCCGATCGGCGGCCTGGATCTGTCGCCCATCCTGATTTTCCTGCTGATCCAGATCGTGCAGAGCTATCTGAAGCCCTTTGTTGTCATCTGACATGGCGGGGCCCTACTATAGCTGGCAGGGAGAAGATCTGATCCTGCGCTGTCACCTGCAGCCCAAGGCGTCCCGCGACGAGATTTCCGGGCTGCACGGAGACAGTGTTAAGATCCGCATCGCGGCACCACCGATCGAAGGTCGCGCCAACGCGGCGCTGGTCAAGTTTCTGGCCAAGACCTTCGGTGTTGCCAAACGGGATGTCAGTATCATCAGCGGTGAACTGGGCCGGGAAAAACGGGTGCGCATCCACGCACCCGCCAAGCTGCCGGACGCGCTCGCCCTTTCAACGAATTAAAAGGACACCACGTTGTTTACAGCCAGGTTTCTGATGCTCTGCCGGGTGTTGCACTACGACATGTGATGCTCGAATCGAGGCGCGAGGCGCCACCCAGACTTTCCTGCATCCTGACGAGTGAGAACCATCATGCCTGCTGTAATACCCGATGACTGCGTGGGGCTGGTCAGCCCCGAGTGTATCCATTTCGATCACCCGCTCGACCTGAGCTGCGGCCGTACGCTGCACAGCTGGGATTTGATGATTGAAACCTATGGCGAGCTTAATGCGGATCGCTCCAATGCGATCCTGATCTGCCATGCCCTGTCCGGTCACCACCATGCCGCCGGTTATCACAGCATGGAAGACCGCAAGCCCGGCTGGTGGGACTCGGCCATCGGCCCCGGCAAGGCTATCGATACCAATCGCTTCTTTGTGGTCAGCCTCAACAATCTGGGCGGCTGCCATGGCTCTACCGGCCCCATCAGCCTGAATCCGGATACCGGCAAACCCTACGGCCCCGATTTTCCGATCATGACAGTGCAGGACTGGGTACATAGCCAGGCGCTGCTGGCCGACCATCTGGGCATTGAACAGTGGGCCGCTGTGGTGGGCGGCAGTCTGGGCGGCATGCAGGCTCTGCAATGGTCGATCAGCTATCCGGAGCGGCTGCGCCACTGCGTGGTCATCGCCTCGGCCGCCAAGCTCAGCGCCCAGAACATTGCGTTCAACGAAGTGGCTCGCCAGGCCATCACCAAGGACCCCGAGTTTCACGACGGCCACTACTACGAGCATGACACCGTGCCTCGTACCGGTCTGATGCTGGCACGCATGGTCGGCCACATTACCTATCTCTCCGATGACGGCATGCGCGAGAAATTCGGCCGCGAACTCAGGGACGGCAAACTCAGTTTTGACTTCAACCCCCAGTTCGAGGTGGAGTCCTATCTGCAATATCAGGGTGAGCGCTTTTCCTCTTCCTTTGACGCCAATACTTACCTGCTGATGACCAAGGCGCTGGACTATTTTGATCCGGCCGGAGAACAGGGGGACAACCTGGCCGCAGCGCTGGCGCCCGCCCAGTGCAAGTACCTGGTTGCGTCCTTTACCACCGACTGGCGTTTCTCGCCCGAGCGGTCACGGGAACTGGTCGATGCCCTGGTAGCGGCCGGCAAACCGGTGAGCTATGCCGAGATCGATGCGCCTCAGGGTCATGATGCCTTCCTGATTCCCATCCCTCGCTACATGGAGGTGTTCAGCAGTTACATGAACCGTATCGCTGATGCCCTGCCCACAGCCAAAGGAGAAACCAACGATGCGCGCTGATCTGGAGATCATCAACGAATGGATTGCGCCCGGCTCGCGGGTACTCGACCTGGGCTGCGGCGAGGGTGAACTGCTGGCCCACCTGACGCAGGAAAAAGGCGTGAACGGCTATGGCCTTGAGATCGATCATGACAACCTGACCGCCTGCATCGAGAAGGGCGTCAGCGTCATCGAAAAGGATATCGACGACGGCCTGGCCTCGATCGGCAACGACAGCTTTGACACCGTGGTGATGACACAGGCCCTGCAAAGCATGCACCGTCCGGACCTGATCGTTGACGAGATGCTGCGCATCGGGCGCGAATGCATCGTCACCTTCCCCAACTTCGCTCACTGGCGCGCCCGTGGTTATCTGGCGTTCCGTGGCAAGATGCCGGTATCCAAGTTTCTGCCCTATACTTGGTACAACACGCCGAACATCCACTTTTGCACCTTCAAGGATTTCGAGCAACTGTGTGTCGACCGCAACATCCAGATTCTGGACCGTACCGTGGTCGACCACCAGCATCGCCACCATTGGTGGATTAAGCTGTGGCCAAACATGCTCGGCGAAATCGCCATCTACCGTATCACCCGCTAGGACGCCCCGGGAACATAAGGAGGACATCATGCGCTTCTACTCTGCCACCCTGAGCCGTTTACTGACCGCTGCGACACTGCTGTTCAGCCCCATCGCCCTGGCTGAACAGGCGGTGTCCGACGGCCGTTATGAAATCCACTACAACGCGTTCAACTCCAGCTTTATCACCCCTGAAGTTGCCCAACAGAACGGGCTGATCCGAAGCAAGTACCGTGCGCTGGTCAATGTATCGGTGCTGAAAATCGAGGAAGACGGCAGCAAGTCTGCTAGCACCGCCGTGGTTTCCGGACAGGCGGCCAACCTGCTGGGGCAGGCGCAACAGCTGGAGTTCAAGAAGATTGATGAAGGCAATGCCCTGTATTACATCGGTGGCTTTCGTTTCACCGAGGACGAGCAGCTGAAAATCACGCTCAGTGTGCAGCCGGACCCCAACAAGCCGGCGTACACCATTGAATTCGACCAACGCTTCTACGTCGACTGACATAACGGAATCACATGATAAACAAGATCGTTCTGGCCAGCGGCAATCGCGGCAAACTGAAAGAGTTCGGTGAAATCTTCGCGCCTTTGCAGATCGAAGTGATGCCCCAGTCGGACTTCGCCGTGCATGACGCTGAGGAAACCGGCCTGAGCTTTGTCGAAAACGCCATCCTCAAGGCACGTCATGCCGCCCGTATCACCGGCTTGCCGGCACTGGCTGATGACTCCGGACTGGAAGTGGATGCCCTGAATGGCGCGCCGGGTATTTACTCGGCGCGCTACGCCGGCGAAGGCTGCGGCGATGATGAAAACAACGCCAAACTGTTGCAGGCACTGGCACAGGTGCCGGAAGACAAGCGCAGCGCACGCTTTCAGTGTGTACTCGTTTTCATGCGCCACGCCGAGGACCCGACCCCGCTGATCTGCCAAGGCAGCTGGGATGGCCGCATTCTGACAGAGCCGCGTGGACACAACGGCTTTGGTTACGACCCTCTGTTCTATGTACCGGAAACGGGCTGTGCCAGCGCTGAGCTGACCTCTGAGCAGAAACAACAGTACAGCCACCGCGGCAAGGCGGTACGCCAATTCATCAATGCCATTGGCCCCTGGCTCAAGCACGCATGAGCCAGCTGCCGCCGCTTTCACTCTACGTGCACATCCCCTGGTGCGTACGCAAGTGCCCCTATTGCGATTTCAACTCTCATGCGGCCCCGGAACAGCTGCCAGAAGCGGTGTATGTAGATACGCTTCTGGATGACCTGGAAACGGAGCTAGTATTGGCTGAAGGACGCCCACTGGAGTCGATTTTCATCGGTGGTGGAACGCCCAGCCTGTTCAGTGCCAGCGCCATCGACCGGCTGCTGAAGGGCATTTCCGGCCGTAGCCCTCTGGCAAAAGATATCGAAATTACTCTGGAAGCAAACCCGGGCACCTTTGAACAGGCACGTTTCGAAGCTTACCGTGCCGCCGGCATCAACCGCCTGTCCATCGGCGTACAGAGCTTCAATGCCGAACACCTCCAGCGCCTTGGCCGTATTCACAACCCCGATGAAGCCCTGCACGCCATTGAAGCAGCCGTTGCACTGTTTCCACGCGTCAATATCGACCTGATGCATGGCCTGCCCAACCAAAGCGTTGACCAGGCACTGGACGACCTGAAACAGGCCCTGGCATTCGACCCCGGACACCTGTCCTGGTACCAACTTACCATTGAGCCCAACACCGAGTTCCACGCCCGCCCGCCGCAACTGCCCGTCGATGAAGCCCTTTGGGCCATTCAGGAGCAGGGCCAAAGCCTGCTGGACTCAGCAGGATACACCCAGTACGAGATCTCGGCCTATTCCCGTCCGGGCCAACAGGCGCGCCACAATATCAATTACTGGCAATTCGGTGATTATCTGGGCATCGGCGCCGGCGCCCACGGCAAGATCAGCCATTTGGACCCCAATGGTCAGTTGCAGATTCACCGTCGCCACAAGCAGCGCCAACCCAAGGGCTATCTTGATCCACAACGTCGTCTCGCCGGTGAAGAGGCCATCATGCCGGAAGACCGCGCCTTCGAATTCATGCTCAATGCCTTGCGTTTGACTCAGGGTGTATCTTCGGACTTGTTCGAGACGCGAACTGGAGTTAGCCTGTCAAGGATTGAGGCGCTGTTACAGCAGGCCCGGCAACGCGAACTCATGGTCAACGACACAAACAAACTGGCACCGACCCCCCTAGGCCGCCTGTTCCTGAATGACCTGCTGGCCCTGTTTCTGGACTGAAGACTGCTTTAATACGCCCGTTATCCGGCATTTATCCTGTCACCTGGTACTGGAAACCTGCGCGCATGACCATCAAACAAAAACTCAGCACACTGATCGCACTCATACTGGTCGGCTTTATCGGTATGGGGGTGATCATTTTCAATACCCTGGGGCAATACCGTGAGCTGGTACTGATCAGCGAAACCCTGGCGCATGTAGAAGGGCGCAAGCAGGACCTGCGACGTTATGAGAAGGACTTTCTGGCACGCCTGGATGACAGCTATCTTGGGCGTTTCCAAAACACCTACACGGAGTTCAAGACCGAGCTGGAACAACTGAAAGAGCTGTTGCCCGAACCCGAGCTTCAGGATGAACTCAACACCTTCGACAAACGCATGCAAACCTATGATCGCTCTTTCGCGGCGGTCAGCGAACTGCGGACCGAAATCGGTCTGGATGAAAAGTCAGGCCTTCGGGGTGCACTGCGAGCGGCCATTCATGGAGTTGAAACTGAAATCCGCGCCACCGACAACAGCGAGCTTCTCAGCACCCTGCTGATGCTGCGCCGCCATGAAAAGGACTTCCTGCTGCGACTGGATACCAAATACCTTGACCGTTTCCTCAAGGAAACCACCCTCTTCGAACAGCAGCTCGACATGTTACTGCTGCCGTCCCAAAGCGCTTCTCTGAAGCCATTATTGGCGCAGTACCGTGAGCACTTTCAACGCCTGGTCGATGCCTATATCCAGCTGGGACTAACTGAAGATGCAGGCTTGATGGGCCAGATGCGTCAGGCCGTCAAAAGCACGGATGAACTTCAGGTCGAATTGGAGGAGCACCTCAACAAACGCATGGACAGTGAACAGCAGCGCTTGATGACTACTGCGCTTATTGCCATGGCTCTGGCCATTCTGGCCACGGTTATTCCGGCCGTGCTGATGGGCCGCAGCATCCTGCGCCCCATCAACGCACTGGCGGCCACCATGAAACAGGCCAGCGACGAGCACGATCTGACACTGAGAATCGCCACCGACGGCAAGGATGAAGTCGCACGGATGGCTGAAGACTTCAATCGGATGATGGACAGCTTCCGCGGTCTGATCGCACGTGTCGCCGGAACCTCGGCTCAGCTGGCCACCGCCGCCGAGCAGCTGTCGGCCACCACGCGGGATACCTCCTCGGGACTGAACCAGCAACAGGCTCAGGTGCTTCAGGTTGCCGCTGCCGTTCAGGAGATGGAAAGCTCCATGCAGGAAATCGCCGGCAATACCGAAAACACGGCTGCGACTGCATCCCGGGCACAGCAGGATGCCAGCGAGAGCGCTGCTCGCGTGCGCAGCAACATTGATGCCCTTCAGTTGATGGCCGAGAAAGCCCGCGAGACCGCAGGCGTTGTCGATCAGCTGCGCAGCGAAAGCGACAGCATCGGCACCATGCTGGATGTGATCAAGGATATTGCCGAGCAGACCAACCTGCTGGCGCTGAATGCGTCCATTGAGGCCGCTCGAGCCGGCGAGCAGGGACGTGGCTTTGCGGTCGTGGCCGACGAGGTACGCACCCTTGCATCCCGTTCACAGCAGTCCGCTGCCGATATCGAGAAGCGCATCCGCAGCCTGCAGGAGCAGACTCACAACGTCAGCCGACTGATGCAGGAGAGTGTCAGCAACAGCGAGCAGAGCGCCGCCGAAGCCTCCGCCACTATTGAGGCACTGGACACCATCACCAGTGGTGCTGCCAGCATCGTCGACATGACGACTCAGGTGGCATCGGCGACCGAAGAACAGGCCTCGGTGGCCGCCGAGATCACCCGTAATATCGAGCATATCCGCAGCATCATGGCAGTCGCCAACGATCAGGTGGGCCAGAACGCCGATGCCAGCCAGTTGGTCGCGCAGCAGGCAACCGAACTGCAGACGGCCGTCTCTCGTTTCCGCACCTGAGCCGGTTAGAGCGTCACTCGGTTCTCACCCTGTGACGCCAGTCGCTGCACCTGCAGCGGAATCTCCGACAGGCAGCTGACCCGTGCATCGGCACGGGCCGGCTGTGGCCACTGTTGCCCTGGCAGATCCACCCAGATCGTCCACATCCCCACCTCTCGCGCGGCCTGAATGTCGTTGATGGGATGATCGCCGACATGAAGCACCTGCTCCGGCCGCAAGCCGGTATGGTGCAAGGCCTGGGTAAACATCTGCGGATGCGGTTTGGCATATCCGACCGTATCGGCGTTGTACTGAAAATCGAACAAATGCCCTATCAGGGTCTGGCCCACATCCGCATTGCCGTTACTCAACGCACCAATGATATATCCGTCCAGACGAAGCTGCTCCAGCATCGCCTGAGCATGCTCAAACAATTCAACCTGATGCCGAGCCTGCAGGAACACCTCGAAGGCACGCTCTGCCAACAGGATCGCTTCGGTCGCGTTGTAACCGGCAGCAAGGCAGCCCCGCTCCAGCAGCTTGATACGAATCAGACTCATGCTGTGCGCGATCTCCGGCATCTCCTGCAACAGCGAACCCCTGAGTGCCGAGCCCTCTGCCAGATCCTCCAGCTGATGGCAGGCCGTAAACAGCGGCGCATTCGCTTCCAGCCATTGCCAGAGCGTTTGATTGGCCTGATGGATCACCGGATCGACCGCCCAGAGGGTATCGTCCAGGTCGAAGGTCACACACTTAATCATCGCGTTTCTCCCTTGCCCGCGGATGCGCCTGTTCATAAACCTCCATCAGATGCTGGAAGTCGAGGTGGGTATAGATCTGGGTGGTACTGATATTGGCATGGCCCAACAGCTCCTGCACGGCACGCAGGTCGCCACTGGACTCCAGCAGATGGCTGGCGAAACTGTGTCTCAGACGGTGAGGATAGACCCGTCCCTGAGTGCCCTGTTCGATGCCGCGCTTTCGCAGCCGCTGCTCCACCGCTCGAGTCGTGAGCCGATGCCCCTGCTGGCCGACGAAAAGCGCAACTTCATCGGCATGCGCCAGCATCCGGCGCACAGGCAGCCACCGCCGAATCGCCTCCCGGGCCACTCGGCCAACCGGCAGCTGACGCGTCTTGTTGCCCTTGCCAAGCACGACGATGACTCCCTCGGCCAGGTCCAGATCGCGCAGGTCCACGCCAACCAGCTCGGATACGCGCAGGCCAGAAGAGTAGATCAGTTCCATGATGGCCCGATCTCGGATATCCAGCGGCTCATCACCCGAAACGTCCAGCAGAGCACCGACCTGTTCAGTATCCAGTGTCTGTGGCAAGCGCCTGGCGACTTTCGGCGCCTGGACCGACAGCGCCGGATTACGGCTCACCCAACCTTCGCGGGCCAGAAAACGGTAGAACGTACGCGTCGCCGAGAGCAGTCTCTGAAGACTGCGGCCCGACTGTCCCTGAGCATGCAGGGCTCCGATGGCATAGCGCAGACCGGTTTCGTCCAGCTCGCTCCAGGGGTGGGTATCCTGACCTATCTCGGCCAGCAGGGTTTCAAGGTCACGCTGATAGTTCTTCAGCGTATGCGGGGAGAGCTGACGCTCTACCCGCAGGTAGTGCAGAAAGTGCTGCGGCCAATCGGCTTCGGCCGGCGCGGACATTTCAGCGCTCCTGTTCCTGCAGGATGCGACAAATGACCCGGCTCAACACTTCGCCGACATAGCTCAGGAACAGGGTACCCTGACTGCTCTGGAAGTAGTTCGGATCATGACTGCCAATCGCCAGCAACCCGAGCGTATCCCCCTTGACCAGAGGCACCACGGCGGCTGACTGCACCTTGACGCTGCGCTCCTGAAACAGGAAGCGGTTCATCGCCTCGGAAAGCTGGCCACAGCTGGGCAGATTGGTTTCAATCAGCGGTTGCACCAGCGAATCTTCTGCACGAGCCAGGGTGCGCACGCTGTTGCTGTCCAGCGAGCGTTCACTGAACAGCAGCAGTACGGTTTCATCGCCGTAGAAGTCACGGCAGAGGCTCTCTTCGATCGCCACCGCCACGTCATCCAGTGTCCAGGCTTCAAGCAGCGCCAGTACCATGCGCTTGGTCTTCTCGAACTGAACATCGTTGTGACGGGCCGCATCGATCATGTCGGACAGGTGCCCGTGCAATTGCTGATTACGCTCACGCAACAGTGAAGTCTGGCGTTCCACCAGCGACACGGCATTACCGCGTTGATGCGGTACATACAGCTTTTCCAGCAGATGGGTGTACTGACTGAAGAAATCAGGGTGCGCAGCCAGATAGTCGGCGACCAGATCAGCGGTCACTTCCGTTTGTTCCAGTACTTCGCTTGCGTCGTTCATAGGTAGATCTGTCCTTCGAAAACGGTTGTGGCGGGACCGGTCATGCGCACGGCCTTCCCTTCACCCGGCCAGCGGATACGCAGATCTCCACCGGGCAGATGTACCAGCACCTCCTCGTCGAGCAGGCCACGCAGACGTCCGGCCACAACGGCAGCACAGGCGCCGGTACCACACGCCAGTGTCTCGCCGGCGCCGCGCTCATAGACACGCAGTCGGATCTCGCCCCGGTTCACCACCTGCATAAAGCCGATATTGGCCTTTTGCGGAAAGCGCGGATGGGCTTCCAATGCCGGCCCAAGCGTCTCCACGGGAGCGCTGTCGACATTGTCGACCACCAGCACACCATGCGGATTACCCATGGAAACGGCACTCAGCTCGACACTTTCGCCGTTTACTTCGACGCTGTAGGTTACCGCCTGCTGGTCCGCCTGAAAGGGGATCTCGGCAGGTTGCAGCTCAGGCGCGCCCATGTCGACATCCACCTGACGGTCCGGCAGCAGGTAGAGCACCGCCTGGCCACGGGCGGTTTCCACGTGAATCTCGTCTTTGATGCTCAACCGGCGTTCGCGGACGAAACGGCCGAAACAGCGCGCCCCGTTACCGCAGTGTTCCACTTCGGAACCATCCGCGTTGTAGATACGGTAACGGAAGTCCATATCCGGACGGCTCGGAGGTTCAACCAGCAGCAGCTGGTCAAAGCCGATTCCCAGATGGCGATCCGACAGTTTGCGCACGATCTTGGGAGTGATGCGTACACGCTGGGAAACGGCATCGATCACCATAAAATCGTTACCCAGACCGTGCATTTTGGTGAAGCGTACCAGCATTGATGCGCTCCCCGTTCAGGACTGTGCCGGCAGCAGCTGCTCGCCACGCATGAGGTCATTCAGGGTTTCACGCTCGCGCACCAGATACACCTTGTTGTCATCCACCATCACCTCGGCCGGACGCGGGCGGGTGTTGTAGTTGGACGCCATGACAAAGCCATAGGCACCGGCAGAACATACTGCCAGCAGGTCGCCGGGCTGCAGGTTAAGCTGACGGTCCTTACCGAGGAAGTCACCGGTCTCACAGACCGGCCCCACCAGATCCCAGGCCTGGGTCTCACCTTCCTCACGCAACTCGGCCGGCACAATCTCCTGATAAGCACCGTAAAGCGACGGACGAATCAGGTCATTCATGGCACCGTCGATGATGGCAAAATTCTTGTCACCACTCTGCTTGAGGAACTCGACACGGGTCAGCATCACACCGGCATTGGCGGCGATGGAACGTCCCGGTTCAAAGATCAACTTGTAATCACGACCTTCCAGCTTCTGCAGCACCTGCGCAATGTATTCGCCTGGCGTAGGCGGTGTCTCGTCGGTGTAGTTCACACCCAGACCACCACCCAGATCCAGATGGTGGATGCGAATACCTTCTGCCGCCAGTGTATCCAGCAACACCAACAGGCGGTCGATGGCGTCGAGGAAGGGGCTGACCTCGGTCAGCTGGCTGCCAATGTGGCAATCCATACCCACGACCTCAACATGCTCCAGCGCGGCGGCACGGCGATACACATCGACCGCTGTTTCGATGGCGATGCCGAACTTGTTTTCCTTCAGACCAGTGGAGATATAGGGATGAGTACCAGCGTCCACGTCCGGGTTGACGCGGAAGGAAACCGGCGCCTTGACGCCCATTTCGCCCGCCACGGCGTTGACTCGGTCCAGCTCGGCATCGGACTCGATGTTGAAGCAGAGAATACCGGCTTCAAGTGCACGACGGATCTCGGCGGGCTGCTTGCCAACACCTGAAAACACGACTTTCGCCGGATCGCCACCCGCACGCAGCACACGTTCCAGCTCACCGGCTGAAACAATGTCGAAACCGGCCCCCAGACGCGCCAGTACGTTCAGGACCGCCAGATTGGAGTTGGCCTTGACGGCATAGCAAACCAGCGCATCACGGCCTTCCAGCGCCTGCGCATAGCTCAGATACGCACGTTCCAGCGCATCACGGGAATAAACATAGGTGGGGGTGCCGAACTCATCGGCGATGCGGCTCAGCGCTACCTCTTCGGCGTGCAGGCGACCATTGCGGTATTCGAAATTGTCCATGGAATCTCTCATTGTGACTGATGTTGTGAGGCGGTTTCATCGGGCAGATACAACGGGCCCTTCTGACCACAACCCGACAGCAGCAGAACCCCCAGCAGCAGGGCTGGCCAGCAGCGTTTCAGCATCATCAATCCTTGTATATCCGGTTATCCCCGGGGCGGCGCCCACAGGCTATTAATCGACCGATTATACCCTCAGCTACAAGGGCTGAGTACCGCCTGCGGCTGAGTTATACTCATCCATCGATTTTTCATGCAGAGAGACGCAGCGATGACCGAATCCGAATTCATGAGCCGGGTGGACGCAACCCTTGAGCAGATCGAAGAGATCCTGGACGACGCCGAGAGCGATCTCGACTACGAAAGCCAGGGAGGCATGATGACGGTGAAATGTGAAAACGGCAGCCAGATCATTTTTACCCGCCAGCCGCCGGTCAAACAGCTCTGGGTCGCGACCCGCAATGGTGGTTTCCACTTCGACCATGATGGTGAGCAGTGGTTACGCGATACAGACAAGGCTCCGTTGGCAGACGTTCTGCAGGCCGCGTTCCTTGAACAGGCCGGCGAGTCTTTCGACTTCAGCGATATCTGAGCAAGTATGCCAACACGGCATTCACTCAGGGCAGCAGGCGCTCGACGGCCTGCTGCAGTCGCAGCAACGCTCCACGATTGCCCTCGACAAAGTCCATCCCCTGCCGTCCCGCGTCGCGGCGCTCATCCGCATCGTCCAGCCAGACAGACAGTTGCGTCATTAAGCCATCCGTATCATCGACACGCACCAGACCACCCGCCTCGATCAGCGCATCGGTAATCACCTGGAAATTGAAGCAGTCCGGTCCCATCACCACCGGCACCCCCAGCGCAGCCGGTTCAAGCGGATTGTGACCACCGGTACCACTGAAACTGCCACCCACAAAGGCGATGTCGGCCGCCGCATACAGCAGCACCAGCTCGCCCATGGTATCGCCCAGATAAATTTCGGTCTGCAGCCCTGGTGACTCTCCACGGCTGCGGCAGACCAGCTGGTCCGTGTAGCGACGACAGAGTTGGGCCACATTGGCAAAGCGCTCGGGATGGCGCGGCACCAGTATCAGTACCAACTCCGGGTAGTTCGCCTTGAGTTGTCGCCAGGCCTCCAGCAGCACCTCATCCTCACCCTGATGAGTACTGGCCGCGATCAGAACCGGACGCTCATTGCCCAATTGCCGGCGCAATTCCTGCCCGGCTCTGACCTTGTCGCAGTCGGGCTGCAAATCGAACTTGATGCTACCGGTGACCACCACGCGCTCAGCCGGCATATCCAACGCAATGAAACGCTCGGCATCGGCCGGATTCTGCGCCGCAATCAGACTCAAGCGTCTCAGCATCGGGCGCGTCAGCGCGGCAAACTTGCGATAGCCGCGAGCAGAACGTGCCGACAGCCGCGCATTGGCCAACATCACCGGTACACCGGCACGGCTGCACTGTGCCACCAGATTGGGCCAGAGCTCGGTCTCGACAATGATGCACAATTCCGGACGTGTGCGGCGCAGAAAGGCTCTCAGGGCCAGAGGCAGGTCCCAGGGACAAAATCGCTGCTCGACCCGGTCACTGAACAAGGCCTTGACCTGTTCGGAGCCTGTTGGAGTCATGCTGGTCATCAACACACGATGCTGCGGATAACGCTCCAGCAACCAGCGCACCAGCGGCGCGATTGCCACCGTCTCGCCGACCGAAACCGCATGCACCCAAATGACGCGCTCATGCATCACGGGACCCAGCCCCAACCGCTGCGTCCAGTTGCGCCTGTACCCCGGCGCCTTGCGCCCCCGCCACCAGAGGCGCAACAGCAGGAGCGGAGCCAGCAAATAAAAAAGCAACGTATAGAGATATCGAGCGACCATTAGTCAGCCTGATTCATGATGTCCGGCCTATTGGCTTTTTTGATGATATATCTTGGCCTGCTTTTTACCTCAGTGTAGATACGACCAATATATTCGCCCAAAACGCCGATACCAATGAGCTGAATGCCGCCTAAAAACAGCATCACCGCCATTATAGAGGGATAGCCTGGCACCGGGTTACCCCAAAACAGCTTTTCAAATACCAGCCAGGCTGCATAGAAAAACGCAAGCAAGGCAATAATAACGCCAACGTAGGTCCACACTCTTAGCGGGACTGTCGAGAAGGCAGTAATACCATCAAGCGCAAGATTCCAGAGCTTCCATCCACTAAATTTGGAATCACCCGCTACGCGTTCAGCCCTCGAATACTCAACTACTGTTGTTGGAAATCCAACCCAGGAAAGCACACCCTTCATGAACAGCTTACGCTCAGGAAGTTGCTTTATCGCTTCCACAACCATCCTGGACATCAACCTGAAATCACCCACATTCTCTTCTATTTTAGGGCTGCTAATTGCATTATGAATCTGGTAAAACCATTGCGCCGTTTTTCGCTTCAAGTAGTGGTCACTCGACCGATCAGCTCGCTTAGCCAGAACAACATCGTAGCCGTCCTGCCATTTCGCCACTAAACGAGGAATAACCTCGATAGGGTCTTGCAGGTCGACATCAATGGGAATAACTGCGTCTCCACTGGCGTATTCAAGTCCTGCAAAAAGCGCCGCCTCCTTACCAAAATTGCGGCTTAGTCCTATATAGACAATGTTCTGATCATTAACCGACAGTGCATCGATGATATTGGCTGTCTCGTCTGTACTTCCGTCGTCAACAAATACTAGTTCGATATCAAAATTTTCCAGTTCTTTTGAAGCCCGAACGGCCCTATAAAAATAGGGTATGGCCTTTTCCTCATTTAATACGGGAATAACTAGCGATATCTTCATCACGGAGCTTCCTTGAAAACGATCAGACGTGTGTAGACAAACCCTACAGTCAGGCTAAATACTGAAAATGCTATGGGGGTCAAATAAGGAGTCAGTTTGATGTAGTCAGCAGCCGCTCCGGTCAGCCAGCTCATCCCCCCCATAAAACCCGCAAAAAGGACATATCGCACAGCCGATGCCTTTGCACGAAAATTCCAATGTGCATTCGCAAAAAAGCTAAAACTGACTGCAACGATGAAACCCAATAAATTACTGACAGCCTGACTAGTGCCACTCCATACCAGCACACCAAAAACAGCCCAGTGTAACCCCGTATTGATGATGCCAATGAGAGCATAACGAGAAAAATGTCCACGCCTTAGGCTCATTTAGCTCCCCTGCAATCGTCTGGCATCCATCCGAACCACCGAACCTTAAGACCTTCATGTTCTGGCAAACGAGGCCAGCTGACAACTACCTCTCCGCTCATATCAGGCTCACCCAGCTCGAGTGTATCGACATCCGAATACTGCCTTGTAGACAACAACATAACCCCCTGCTGTTGCACTCGCTGTAGATCCACCCACGGAGCCAAGTCTTTATCTGCATCAGGTATGGCAGAAGCACGCGGACTCAGTGTAATGGCAACCATCTCGGCCAACCAATAATCACCCGCGACCAACTGAAGCGGACATTCAGTATGCTGCTGCCACTGCTGTAGCAGCGAATCGGCCAGTGCCTGATCTGGCCAACCGGTTCGTGATGGCTTGTTGCGGATTTGATCTTTGAAACCCACAAACAGCAACATCAACACTCCCAGGAGCATCAGGAATAAGGCAAAAGCCCACCTGAGACGGTGCCAGCGTTCACGCAACACCTCAAGTGGAATCATCGATGCCAGAATCAAACCGGACAGATTCCACATGGGTGCACCCCACATATCCCGGGTACCCGCACCGGTGATCATGGCACCCAAAACCGTCAGAACAGCGGGCATTAATCCCACCCAGAACAGAAAAGACGAGCCTTCAACGGGGTACTGCCAACAACGCGGACGCCAAAAGCCGGCGATCAGCAGCAGCAATAACAGTGGCATGTGATCCACAAGCTGGACCAACAAAAATTTCAATGGCCCCAGCCAGCGAGATTCAGTCGCTGCCGCTGCAGCCGAGCGCGCAGAGGCATAACTGAACGGCAAAAAATCATGTGCTATCAGCCAGAGCAGGTGAGGCAGAAAGACCGCCAACATCACCAATACCCCCAGCCAGGGCTGCGGTTTACGCAACATCATTCTTAGGGTGGGATGCAGCGCCAACCACAGGAACATGGCAGCCAGCAGCATGATGAAGGAGTATTTCGTCAACAGACCCAAGCCTGACAGCAGCCCCAACAGCAGCCAGTCAACCCAGCGGCCATGCATGGTGGCACGATGAAACAACAACACCGCTGCCGCCCAAATCGGCATCTGTGCCACGTTATGGTTGAATTCAATGGTTGGCCAAGTGAAGAAGTACACACCGAGCAACGCCATGACACCAAAGGCTGCGCGCTCCTTGTCCAGCAGACGACAGCCAAGGTTCCATACGCATAGCAGAGTCAACCCGATACAGATCTGACTGAGCAGAAACGGGCCGACATCCCCAATAGCATACTCAAACAGATACACTACCCAGGCAGGTAAAGGTGGGTGCTTATAGTAGCCCCATTGCCACTCTTGCCCCCAGTAGACTCCCTCTACTACATCCAAGGGCAGACTTTCTACCAGCAGTCCCGGCAACACCCCCCAGCTGATCAGCTGCAGAGCCAAAAGCCATAACAGCCCTCGCAAAGAGATCGGAGCCGCGCTGCTCATCTTGCTCACTCCGAATCAGCCTGCAAAATATGGAAGTTTGCATAAGCACCTTGCCGTTCCAGCAGTTCAGAATGTGAGCCTTGCTCAATGATTCGACCGTCCTCCATTACGACGATAATGTCCGCTTTTTCGATAGTGGATAACCGATGGGCAATCACCAGCGTGGTTCTGCCGCGCATCACTTCTTCCAGTGCTTCCTGAATATGTCGCTCGGACTCTGTATCAAGAGCAGAGGTTGCTTCGTCAAGAATCAGAATGGGTGCATCGTTCAAGATCGCGCGTGCAATCGCAATTCGCTGGCGCTGCCCCCCAGACAGAAGCACACCGTTTTCCCCGACCCGGGTGTGGATCCCGTCAGGCAGTCGCTCGACGAACTCCATCACATGAGCGGCCCCGGCCGCCGCCAGAATAGCCGATTCACTGGCTCCGGCCATGGAGCCGTAGGCGATATTTTCGGCGATAGTGCCGTTGAACAGCACCACGTTCTGATTCACCAGAGAGATATTGCTGCGCAGACTTTCCAGCGTGAATGACTCCAGCGGCTCACCATTGATCAGCAGCTCGCCACTCCAGCCGTCATTGAAACGCGGCAACAGGCTGGCCAGGGTCGACTTGCCACTTCCGGAACGCCCTACCAGTGCCACGCTTTTACCTCGCGGCAACGTCAAACAGATGTCCTGCAGCACCTGCTTCTCCGTCCCCGGATAGGCATAGCCCAGATGACGAAACTCGATATCACCCACCTGCTCCAGCTGACGGGTGCCACTATCTTCCTCTGCCGGCTCATCCAGCACCTGGAACAGACTTTCGGCCGCCGCAATACCCTTCTGAACGATGGAAATTACATCCGTCAGCAGACGCAGGGGCTTGGTAATCATCCCTGCCGCAGTCAGAAAGGCCACAAAACCGCCTGTCGTCATGCTGCCCATGACATCCGGATGCATGGCGAGGAACAGCAGTGCCGACAGCGCCAGTGCGACCAGCAACTGGATAATCGGGGTATTGAGGGATTGGGTTACCACCAGCTTCATGAACTGACGCTTGTTATGCAGACTGACCTGATTAAACCGTTCGCGCTCAGCGTCCGCACCGCCAAAAATCCTTACGACCTGATAGCCCTTGATCGACTCTGAGGCCGCTTCTGTGATGTCCCCCACCGACTTTTGGATCCGTCGACTCAACTTTCGCATCCGCCTGGATGCCATGGAAACAACCAAGCCAATCAGTGGACCGGCAGCAATAAATATCAGGGTCAACTTCCAGTTCAAGTAGAACATGTAGCCCATCAGGCCTGCGACAGTAAGTCCCTCGCGAAACAGCACCTTGATCGCACTGGTTACTGCTTCAGTGACCTGCTCTACGTTATACGTCAGCTTAGCCAGTAGTTCTCCGCTGGAATGATGACTGTAAAAGCCGGAGGGCAATAGCAGCAGGCGCTCAAAGACCTGAGTACGAAGCCTATGTATAACTTCACGTCCTACATACGCGATGCTGTAATTGCCTATAAAGCCTCCCAGCCCTCTCAGGATGAAAATGCCCATCACCGATGCAGCCAAAAACCAGCGCTGGTCATAGTCATTTTTCTGTACGGTATCCACCACCATTTCCAGCCACTTGGCAGATAGCGCCTGGCCTGCACCATAGATGGCAAAGCCGATGAAGCTGATGACGAATATGAACCAGAGAGGTCTTATATAGACCAACAGGCGCTTATAGGTCTGCCAAGCGCTATCGGTTGACGAATGAGCGTCAATTTCAGGAATCGTTTTAGACTGCATAGTACTCTCGATACCAGGTAACAAAACGCCGTACACCCTCCTCAACAGACGTTGCGGGTCTATAGCCGACGCTTTGCTCCAGTGCACTGCTATCAGCAAAGGTATCCGGCACATCGCCAGGCTGCAACGGCAACATTTCCTTCTGTGCCTGCTTCCCGGTCGCCGCTTCGATCGCTGCGATGAAATCCACTAGTTTGACCGCATCACTATTGCCGATGTTATAGAGTCTGAAAGGTGCATGACTGGTTGCAGGGTCAGGATGATCACTGTCCCAATCCTGATTACTGCTTGCTGGCTGGTCGCTGGCACGGATCACACCTTCAACAATATCGTCGATATAAGTGAAGTCACGCGAGTGGTTTCCATTATTGAACAGTTTGATTGGTTCTCCCGCCAAAATGCGGCTGGTAAACAGGTGAGGCGCCATATCCGGACGTCCCCAAGGGCCATAGACCGTGAAGAAACGAAGCCCCGTGGTGGGCAAGTTGAACAGGTGGCTATAACTGTGAGCCATCAATTCATTGGAGCGCTTGGTGGCAGCATAAAACTGTACTGGGTGATTGACACCATCATGTTCACTGAATGGCATTCGAGTATTGGCACCGTATACGCTACTGGTGCTGGCATAAGTCAGATGCCCAACCTGTTGCTGACGGCAGGCTTCCAGAACATTCACGAAGCCGACAACATTACTTTCCACATAGGCATGTGGGTTTTCAATCGAATACCGCACCCCTGCCTGAGCAGCCAAATGAATTACACGGTCAAATCGGTGCTCTGCGAAACAGGACTCAACAGCTTCACGTTCAGCAAGGTTGGCACGAATAAACTGGTAATATGCGCCAGTTTCAGCGGCAATTTCCTCAAGCCGCTTCAAACGGGCTTCCTTCAGACCGATGTCGTAGTAATCATTGACATTGTCAAAACCCACCACTTCATCACCCCGTTGGAGCAGTTTCATCGTGGTGTGAAAACCAATAAAGCCGGCATTTCCGGTGACCAGTATTTTCATAGTATTGCCTCAGGAGTCGCTGCCAAACAGGTCACGCGTGAAGACCCTGGCTTCACAGTCCCGAATCTCGTCTGCCAGACGGTTGGCCAAAATCACATCACTGACCCGCTTGAATTCGTCCAAGTCACGGATCACACGGGAATTAAAGAAAAGATCATCTTCCAGCACTGGCTCATACACAACCACCTCAATACCTTTAGCCTTGATTCTCTTCATCACCCCCTGTATTGCGGAAGCTCGGAAATTATCCGAGCCGGACTTCATGACAAGACGATAGACACCCACCACTTTCGGGTTGCGTGCGATGACAGCGTTGGCGATAAAATCCTTTCGCGTGGTATTAGAGTCCACGATCGCGCGTATCAGGTTATTGGGTACTTGATCATAGTTGGCCAGCAACTGCTTGGTGTCCTTCGGCAGGCAATACCCCCCATACCCAAACGAAGGATTGTTATAGTGGTTACCAATACGGGAATCGAGACCAACACCCTCAATGATCTGGCGAGTGTTCAGGCCATGGGCCTGGGCATAGGTGTCAAGTTCATTAAAGTATGCAACCCGCATTGCCAGATAGGTATTGGCAAACAGCTTAATGGCTTCTGCTTCCGTGGCATCGGTAAACAGCACCGGCACATCCAGCTTCAGCGCCCCTTGTTTGAGCAAACCTGCGAAGCACTCAGCTCTCTCGGATTGCTCACCCACAATGATGCGTGAAGGATACAAGTTATCGTAAAGCGCCTTTCCTTCACGCAGGAATTCTGGCGAGAAAATGAGATTATCCGTATTCAAGCGCGCACTCAACTCACGCGTATACCCTACAGGCACTGTAGACTTGATCACCATCACAGCGTGTGGATTAACCTCCAACACGTCCTGAACCACTGTTTCAACACTTTGGGTGTTGAAATAGTTCGTTTGGGGATCATAATCAGTCGGCGTTGCTATGATCACAAAATCGGCACCAGCATAAGCTTCGTGCTTATCGAGTGTGGCATTGAACTTTAACTTACCGGATGCCAGATACGCGCTTATTTCAACATCCTCTATTGGTGACTCACCTCGATTCAGTTGATCAACTTTGTCACGGACAATATCCAGCGCCACTACTTCGTTATGCTGAGCCAGCAAAACCGCATTGGATAGCCCGACATAGCCTGTACCTGCAACTGCTATTTTCATCTGTAACCTTTCAGCCATCTGGTCCGGAATAAGGAACTCATCATATCACGAGAGCCTTCGGCATGGGGCCCCACACCCCATGTCTGTTTGCTCGATACAAGGCTCCACTTTACAATCTGTGTAGACATGACTGGTTACAAGATTGCCCGTGAGCCAACACACCGACATCGACAAGCACTTTCTGACTCCACGATTCTGGCCGATCTACATCGGTCTCGGTCTGTTATGGATGCTAAACCGTCTCCCTTGGCGCTGGCAGATTCGCCTTGGACGCATTTTGGGCCGAATTCTGTTTTACATGAGCCCGCGTCGGCGACATGTAACCGAGGTCAATATCCAGCTCTGCTTCCCAGAGCTGGACGCCAAGAAACAATCGAAGATGGTCAAAGCCGTGTTCGCCAACAACGGCATTGGACTATTTGAGACCGCCATGGCCTGGTGGACACCGCGAAAAAAGCTGAAAGGGCACTTCACGCTGAAGGGACAAGAGCATCTGGAAGCTGCGCTAGCAAAAGGCAAGGGCGTCATTCTACTGGGCGCACACTTTTCTACCCTGGACCTGGGCGGGTTATTGTTCTCGAATTTTTATCAAGTCGACGCCATGTATCGCCGTCACAACAACCCGCTGCTTGAAAAGGTGATTACGCGATGTCGCCAGCGCTGCTTTGAACTAGTCATTGAGCGCTCGGAAATTCGCAAGGTCCTGAAGGCGCTTAGGCGCAACCATATTGTCTGGTATGCTCCCGATCAGGACTTTGGCAGCCACCAGTCAGTCTATGCCCCATTCTTCGGCATCCCGGCAGCCACCATCACGGCTACCACACGCATGGTCAGCCTTAATGATTCTCCGATTCTTATGCTGGCCCAACACAGGCTTCCTGACGACTCAGGGTATGAACTGGAATTATTCCCCGTAATCACACCCTTTCCGACTGGTAATGAGGAAGCTGATGCGACCCGAATCAATGCTGAGATAGAGCGTGCCATCAGAAAAGATCCTGCTCAGTACATGTGGGTTCATCGACGCTTCAAGACTCACCCAAAGGGCAAGAATTACCTGTATCAGAAACCACGATGATTAACTCAACAACCATTCTAAAGGATCTACTTTTTCAGGTGGTTTTTCACCTGACCCTTCGATGAAAAGGCGATGCCAGATCGCCAGCTGAAGCAATGCAGCAATAGGTTCAACCAGTTTTTTGTCCAGCTTGGGAAGCGCCACAAGCAACGACCTGAGCTCCTTGTGCGCTACGATGTCAACTAACAGAGGAGAACGCATCAGCGCCTGCTCAAGCCGAAGTGGATCCAATGATCTAACCCAATCAACGACAGGTACGGAAAAGCCCTTTTTACGCCCCTGCGTAACTTCGGGCAAATGTGTTTTCAGCCACTTGCGCAGTAAATATTTACCCAATCGTCCACGGTGTTTCAGAGCCACGGGCAAAGACAAACCAAACAGCACCAGTCGATGATCAAGAAATGGCACTCTGCCTTCCACCCCCTTAACCATCATCATCCGATCAGCCTTGACCAGCAAATCATCCACTAACCAAGTTGTAATATCGGTCGCCTGCATCCGGGTAAGTCGATCAAAGGATGCAAACCTTTTCCAACTATTGACAAAAGGAGTTCGCCAATGCTCAAAAAGATTTGACCGTTGGGATGATTGGATCAGGCAGAGTGACTGTGGTCGATTAAAGCGCCCTTTGGTCCGAAACCCGCCACTCCCGGGTGCTCGTAAACGGGCCATCCACTGCTGCAACGGGGTCATACGATAACGCCCATAGCCAGCAAAGACTTCATCACCACCCTCACCGCTTAATACAACCTTATGGCTTTGCGCTGCTCTGTCAGCGAGCATCAAAGTAGGCAGGGACGCAAAATCACCCATCAGTTCATCACTGGCCCATACTGCGTACACAAGGTGATCAAACAGCTCGATTGGCTCGGATTTCACACACTCCAACTCAAGACTGCAGGCTCCCGCTACAGCTCCGGCAGACTCGGACTCATCATGAACAGAAGATCCGGGAAAGGCCAAGCTCCAAGCCTTGGGAAATTCTTCATCAAAGCGGCACCGACTGAGTTCTGTTGCCAATATGGAAGAATCTATACCTCCCGAGAGGAATAAGCCTACCGGCACATCAGAGCGCAAATGCTTTTGCAGAACATCTTTCATTAATTGATCAAATTTTGTCAGCGCTGCAACTTCATCACCCTCAAATGCTGGCTGCTCTTGAAGGGCTTCCTCAAGTGACCACCAAAGACCCGATTCAATGCAGCCATCAGGTGAGACCTTTAGAAACCCACCTGGAGGAATACGCCGAATACCCTGGACCGCAGTATTCTCACCAGAAGCAAAGTTAATCTGCAGAAAGCGCCCCACAGCCTCAAGATTGGGCCGAGGCCTCTCCGGCAGTACACCGATCAAGGCCTTTATTTCTGACGCAAAAGCAATGCCGCCGGATACTTCACAGTAATATAGCGGCTTGATTCCTAAACGGTCACGAACCAGAAGCAACTCGCCCTTGTCACGGTTAAACAAGGCAAATGCAAACATCCCTTCCAGCTGATTTGCAAAGCCTGCATCTGTTGTGTTACCAGCCAAAGAAACTATGACTTCACAATCAGACTTCGTACTGAATTCGCCCCCTCGCTCAGCCAGAGTTTGCCTAAGTTCAACATGATTGTAGATTTCACCATTGGCCACCAGAACCTGGCGATGGTCGCTGGAGTACAATGGCTGCTGACCGTTTTCAAGATCGATTATTGAAAGTCGAGTATGAATCAGTGCTATCCCGTGTTCTGAAAACAGTCCCTGACCGTCAGGGCCTCGGTGCGATAACGCCTTGGCCAGTTGCGAGCACAAACTGCCTTCAATATCACGGCCAGGAGTGTATATGCCGGCTATACCGCACATCAGCTTACCCCTCCCAACAACTGTTCATACAAGGAACGATAAGCCGAAACGATTGTAGCCTGACCAAAGCGATGCTCCAGCGTTTGGCGCCCTGCCGTCACCATGGCCTCTTTCTGGTCAGCAGGGGCAGTTAGCAGTTGATGCATGGCTGCTGATAACTCTTCGCGAGCGTCAATATTGGTTAATAGGCCGTCACGACCATCGGTTATTAACTCCAAAGCACCGTCACTTCGAGTGGATACAACCGGCACCCCATGAGCCCAACCTTCCAGAATCACGTTACCAAGCGGCTCGTGACGAGATGGGCACACGAAAAGGTCTGCAAGCGCGAAAAACGGCGCAGGATCTGACTGCCAGCCCAGAAAATGAACCCGACTGGCAGCAACACTCTTGCGGGCCTGATCCTTCAACGCATCAGCTAAATGGCCATCACCCGCTAAAAGCAGTTGTACACGACGCCCGTTAATTTCCTTCGGCAAGACGGAAAAGGCATCCAGCAAGGTGTCAAAAGCCTTGTTTGGATGCAAGCGTCCAAGTGCAAAAATGACCAGGTCGTCACCGAGGCCAAGACGAGTTTTCCATTGCTGCCTTATTGCAGCATCCACAGGCTGAGGGGCCGGAACAAAATTGCTGATGAAGTGTACGCGCTCTGACGGGTACCCATTCCTGATCAGGAAATCACAAATCCCCCGGGTATTTCCGACCAGCGAATGCACATGACGATAATGATCAGGGTTATAAAACCCGCCTAATCGAGCCACATGCACTGGCCCCTTGCCAGGCCTCAGGCTTACCGAACGTGTTGCTCGCCCCATCCAGGTTTGGACGATATCCGGACGCTCTTTGCGAATCAGCGAACTTAAGCTCAAGCGTGAAAAGGGGTCAAAAACGCTTCGCATGGCACAGGTTGTTGCCGGCGCAGCCAGTTGATGCAGAAGCTCACTTTTGTGAGGCACTACAGCAACTGAGCCAACATCAGCCGTTTGATTGAAGGCCTGGTGCAGGCGAACAAAAAAGCTTTCAGCACCACCCAATTTCTTGCTGCCGATAATCTGAAGCGTCTGAATCCGGCTCACGGGAACTCCTGTCGATGTACAAAACTTGCCAGGCGAACGAGTTTACCCCGACAATAGATTGCGATTATAGCAACCTCTCGTTTTTTAAAACCAACAGGCATTTCATGACCAACAACACTCTGCCGATCAGTGTCACCATCATCACTCTAGACGAGGCCGAGCGAATCGGCATGGCAATCGAGAGCGTACGCGACTGGGTTGATGAGGTCATCATAGTGGACTCAGGCAGTACAGACGGTACTCAAAACATCGCAGCTGCTCTGGGCGCCAAAGTCATCCATCATGACTGGCCAGGGTATGGCCTGCAAAAGCGTTTCGCCGAGGACCAGGCGAAAAATGACTGGATACTCAATATTGATGCTGACGAACGCATTCTGCCTGAACTGAAGTCGGAAATTGTAACGCTGTTTACAGAATCCTCCCGGCAAGCGGACGGATATTTCATTGCCATTCACGACCGCCTGTACTGTTCCAACCGACTAAGTACCTATACGCCCTACAAGCCTGTGCGTCTCTACCGTAAATCCAAAGGGCGCTATAGTACCAGCACTGTCCATGACCGGGTTCATATGCTGCCCGGAAGCAAAACAGCTGAACTAAAGGGGCGCATGGCACATGACTCCCTCCGTTCTTTCCATCAGCGTATTGAGAAAATGAACGAATATACTGAGGCTCAGTCCGATGACATGCTGGCACGTGGTCGCAAGCCATCGACATTTCGTATCCTGACAGAGCTCTGGATATACTTTATCGTTGGCTATTTTTTCAGGGGATATTGGCGCGGAGGGTTAATGGGCTATATCTATGCGGTAAACTTCGCATATAGCCGCTTCTTGAGACAGATAAAACTTTTCGAGAAAGAACACAAGAAAAAAAATAGCATATTATACTAAAGCATCAATCCAGCAAACCAATATAAGCCTATATAAAATTCGTTAAGGATCTACAATGTCATACCGTCGGGACATAGATGGACTTCGTGCAATCGCGGTTTTATCTGTCATAGCTTATCATTTGGGTATATCTTACTTTCAAGGGGGCTTTGTTGGTGTAGATGTTTTCTTTGTAATTTCGGGCTATGTCATTTTTAAAGGTACACTGCCCTCTATTGAAGAGGGTAGCTTTTCTTTCAAGGATTTTTTCAAAAGAAGACTTTATCGCATACAACCTGCTCTTCTCGTACTTTTGGCTGCCACGTTCATACCTGCACTGTTTATCTTAACACCTTCTGAGTTAACCAATTTCTCAAAATCAGCCCTTTCTGCTGCATTGAACCTGTCGAACTTTCACTTCAATGATTTGTCAGGAAATTATTTTGCTCCACTTTCAGAGTCATCTCCTCTTCTACATACATGGTCACTGGGTGTGGAGGGGCAGTTTTATCTTATTGCCCCATTGATGCTTCTGATCGCAAGTAGGAAGAAATCCATCGAACTCATTTCCAAGATACTGTTTTTTACTTTAGTGGGAAGCTTCATCCTAAATGTATCTTCCATATACTTGTCTGGCGATCAGGGTGATGCTTTCTATTTACCCACACACCGATTCTGGGAATTTTCGGTCGGTGCACTTATTGCCATTTTGGAGCGAAAAAGTTACTTCACATGGAGGGAAAGATATTCATCGATGTCCTACATCGGCATGGCCGGCATTTTGTTTTCAACTATTTGCGTCGAAAACAATGGATTTTTCCCCGGTTTTTTTGCATTGATTCCAGTCTTAAGCACTACGCTTATTATTGCTTTTAACCATGAAAATTCATATCTCAGCAAGGTTTTATTATCAAAACCACTCGTTTTTGTTGGTAAAATATCCTTCTCGTTATATCTGACACATTGGCCAATTATCGTTTTTTATGAGTTACATTCTGGCTCTGAGATCACAACCCCTGTCGAACAGGCCTTAATTTTCTCATTATCATTTGTCAGCGCCATTGTACTTTTCAAGTTTGTGGAGCTTCCTGCACGTAAACTAGGCAAATCTAAAGAGACCAGAACACTTTTGCATTTTGCTGTTCCACTTTCGTTAGTGTTCATGGCATTTATTGTCATCAAGCAAACGAAAGGCCTGCCCGAACGATTGAATGAGGAAGCATTAGCAATTTATTCTGACACCGTAAATGTTAGTAGTCACCCATGCCCTGCAATTGAGGGTTGGTCGCAGAGAAAAGCGTCTGTATGTGGAGAAATACTAAATAAATCACAGTTTGATTTCCTCGTCTGGGGTGACTCGCACGCAGGAATGCTCGGATCAACACTGCGTCCACAGCTTGCCGCAATGGATCAGTCCGTTGTCTTTGCAACTATGGCCGACTGCCCACCACTTATAGGTGTTTATACTTCAAAGCGGAAAAATAGAGAGGAGTGTGCCGAGCTCGCACAAGGGATACTAGAGCGCATAGAACAGGGCATTATAAGAAACATAGTACTGGTGAGTCGATGGGCAACTCTTGCATCGCCGGTCCCCGCACCAAGTGACGGACAGAGCAGCAAAGAGATATTTAGCCGTGCAACAGGTGAGAAGACCTCTTTTGACCAGGCACTAAAGTACACGGTATCCATATTAAAAGAAAAAGGAGCTCAGGTTATTGTTGTAGGACCAGTGCCTGAAGTCGATTTTGATGTTCCGGAAACCATGATTAGATCAATTTATAACGGGTTTTCGCTCCCAGTTTCGAAGCGCTCTGATTTTGACATACGCCAAAGAGATGTTTTAGATACCATATCGAGCATAGAGAGAGAAAACATGGCTAAAGTGGTTTTACCGCACACTATTTTGTGCGATCAACATTCATGCACTACGCACTTTGGCAAGCGCCCACTTTATTCAGACGATGACCACCTTAATGAGTATGGAAGCAGTATCATAACCCCCCTTATAATTAAAGCATCCATAGATTATCTCTAACAGAAAGACTTGTGTTAAAAGGGTAGGCACTTACCCTGCCCCTTTGACGCCTACTGTGTCCGTCCATCATTGACCGCCCGTTCCAGCAACTGCTGTAACCGTGGTAACAATGCGTCCATACTGTACCTGCGCGCTCGCTCGTGGGCCTTGCCCACCACATTCGGCCAATCTGTATAGCTTTCTATTGCATATTGCAGAGTCTCAGCGAGCGATTCAGCACTATTGACTTCTGCCAGCCAACCATCTTGGTCATGAGTAATTTGACTCGCTGGCCCATCAGTTTTGGTCGAGACCACAGGGCATCCATATGCTGCGGCTTCCAGCACCACTATTCCAAACGACTCATACCGAGAAGGAAAAACGGCCAAATCGATATTCTGCAGCCAGTCTGCGATGTCATCAACCCAGCCATCAAAAACAACCACCTCGCTGATCCCCAGAGCTTCCGTAAGCTCCCGAATCTCGCTTTCACTATCACCGGTTCCAGCGATATGTAACCGCAGTTCTAAACCACGCCGCTTGAGCCACTTCAGGGCTTCCAGCAATAGATCTATTCCTTTTTCCGGGTTGACCCGACCTATAAATCCCAACTTAACCGGATCAGGCGGCTCCAGCCCACTTCTCCTTATTGATAGCTCAGGCACATGCCAAATCATGTTAGGAAATATCGCAACCCGACTTGCATCAAAACCCTCGCGCAGGCTGTTTTGCCTCATCTTCTCGGTGAGAACAACTAAAGTATCAACCCCTTGCATGCGCTTAAGCTTATCACTGTGAGAGAACCCCAAAACGGGGAAGGGTAACCCCCACCGACTCCGAACCAGTATGCTCGTCGCACGGGAGTTATGAGTGATAATCAGATCTGGTGCTGACCGTAGCAGCTGTCGCCTGGCTTTCAGCATAGCCAAAACGTCATAAAAGCCTTTAGCAGAAAAAGGTACTATTTCAACCGTCTCGTCCAAAGCACTTTGATACGGCGCATCTTCAGGTATCCAGGCTTCCACCTTATGACCCAATACGACTAAACTGTTGGATACATTAACAAAAGCTTGCTCCAAGCCACCTTTTTTATTAGATACCAGTACATTAATAATTTTCATCTAAACAGTATCTTCGTATGGCTGCAAAAGATCTTACGCCAATATTTGTTATAGGATTACTTAATATCTAAAAGCACTGCAATATCTTAAGAACCATTAAGATATTCAAAGAATCGTTTCAGTCCTCTTTTCCTTACATTATTAGAAAATGAAAAATTTCTTTTATTATCAGGATCTATCGAGCTTTCAATATCTCCTTCTTGATAAAAAAGACCGGGTACGACATAGGTAATATCCATTTTACAAATCTCTTTAATTCGTCCCCAATCATCTGCTAAGAAGCCCTGATCAAAACATCTAATATATCTTTTCGCAGCCTCCCTGCTAATTATATAAGCATGAGCCAACCACAAAGATCTTTTCTTATCCACATGCTTATGAAAGCTTATTTTATATTTATGATGCCTCACCGTGAAAATCTTTTCTGAGGCTGCTTTTTTCCACTGATTTCCTCGCGGACCTAAATGACATATAAAAGCACCTCCTTTTATTGCCTCCTCATATAAGAAAGGAGCAATTTTTTCCAAGCAACCATCCTTGTATGCCTCAGAAGAGGTAACATCATCTTCCAAGATCATAAGCAAGGGTGACTCTGTCTCTTTAAAAAACCACTCTATAACTTTAGCATGTGATTGTAAGCATCCGATTTCTCCTGGAAGTATATCTCTAGAATAGAACTCTTTCATTTTTATGTATAAGTCAGAGCTATTCAGTTCCTCAAAGGGAATATACCTCATATCTGAAGCAGGCCAATAGTCCTCAACCCACTCAGAAGGAAATTTCTTTTCCAATAGAATATTCCTTCGATCTCGCGCACCAGCAAGAGATATAATAGCTACTGGAATTTCACACTCACCATTCTGAGCTCTTTTCCAAGAAACAAAACGACACATCACAACTCCATTTTCAACTCAAATTCAAATAACATATAAATGAACCATTACACAATTATAATATCAACAACACTCTAAGCCTTCATAAAGCCAGATTGTTTTATTAATCATATTGCTGAGGACATATGGATTTTCCCTGATTTCATCTCGGCTGCTTAGCAAACTGCTGACCCGCTGAACCGCACCCTCGACATCCCCGACAACCACCTTTCCTTGCGGATAGATAGCCGTAAGCGTCTCCGCAACTGCCCCATAGGCATACCCGACCACTGGCGTGCCAATCGACAGACACTCCACCACCGTTCTGCCAAAGGCCTCCGCCGTCGTGGATGTCAGCGACAGCATCACATCCGAGATGGCATACAGGTTTTTCATGTCCGAGCGCGTGCCAAGGAAGGAGAAATACGCCTCCAGACCCGCTTCTGTGATCGCCGCTCTCACCTCATGGATAAACTTGTCCTTGGGATCGCTGCCCACAATCAGCACATGAAAGTCCTGACGCTGCTGACTCAGTCGAGCAACGACATTGACCAGATCCAGATGCCCCTTCCAGCGCGTGATGCGTCCAGGAAAACAAACAAGACGCTTGCCCTGTGCCTGCGGATAATCGCTGTAGAACTGCTGTTTCCACTCATCAGACGGCTGGTAACCGCGAGGAAACTCGTCAGGATCGATCCCTCGATGGATCACGGTCACTTTGGCAGGATCAACCTCAGGGTAGTTTTCCAGCAGGTACTGTTTCGCCGTCTCGGATACGGCTATCACCTTCTCCCCCTTGCCCATCACCGCGCTGTAGCGGTTTACCGAATGCATCCCGTGCAGTGTGGTGACGAATCGGGGACGCGTCGCCGGGTCCATTTTGCGCCAGGCCAGCCAGACCACCCAGGCAGGCATGCGTGAGCGCACGTGGACGATGTCGGGCTTCTCCTCGGCCAGCCAGCGGCGAAACTTCGGTGCTTGCAGGAAAGTCAGCAACGATTTTCTGCCCAACTCCCAGGACACATGGCGGCTGCCTTCACGTTCCAGCTGCTCGACCAGGCGTCCACCGGCAGACACCACCACTGACTCATGACCGGCCGCCACCAGGCCTCGAGCAATCTCCAGCGTTCCTCGTTCAACGCCACCCAGCTCCAGCGCGGGCAAAACCTGTACAACTTTCACAGCCAACCTCTTTTCAAAATTGCTTCTGCACAGCGCTCAGCTTCATTAAACGGCATCCCGGGCATGCTCAGGCACTCCAGCGTCCAGTCCGGCGCCCGGCTGACAAGCCCCTGTGCCCGCAACTCATCGACGCCCCGGCTGATGCGGTTGTCGGCCTGCTCATCGAGCGTCAGCACTCCAACCTTGCAACCCGCTGTCAGAGCCTCATACACCATTGACGCGCTATCCTGCGTCACCCAGCAGACCTCGGCACGTCCCAGCTGCTGAGGCAGCCAGTCCGGACCGGTCTCGGCCGCAGGCACAAAGCGGCCTCCTGCCAGCGCTGCCAGTGCCTGTTCGGTACTGGCTGGCGTGCGGCGCGAAGAACCGATCAGCCACTGACGTGGTTCGGCCGCCAGCAGAGCTTCAACCTGACTCAGCACCGCCGTCTCGTCCCAGTCAAAATGCTTTGACGGTCCCCCGATCAACACCACACCGCTGCCCGGCACTTTCTCTCCCGGCTGCATGCGGTTCAGCGCTCCGCGTGTAGTGATGATGTTGGGTCGCTTGTGCGGCTGGTCGTGCTCGGGGATCAGACACAGATCGAAGAAGCCGGTCGAGAGGGACGGCTGCATCAGCACCACGGCCGGCGCCCGATAGAACCGCCGCAGCGCCAGAAGCGTCAGGTGAGTGGCATGGCCGGCGCCAATGATCAGCGTAGGCTTTTCGTCCATCCGGGGCAAACCGGCACTGAAACAGAGCCGTAGCGCCTGAAGTTTTCCCATCGGCGGCTGTTCGCTGATGCAGACATCACACCGGCGTGCGATCGCCTCGGCCAGTCCCCGGGACTGGTTCAGATGCCCGGGCTTGCCATCGCTGACGATCCAGATCTGTTTGCTGTTATCGCTGCCGCTCACATCGGTCTCCGCAACCGGCGGCACATATAACCCCTAATGTCTGCCGCCAAAACGACAATGGTACCACCGGCATGGGGTTGCATCGAAGCGCGCAACACTATTTCTGCGTCTGGGTCATTCCATTTTTGTCATGAATGCATACAATCTATGATTGCTGCAGCTCTCCGCGCCATGCACCTGCGGTTTCACCTCCTCGAACTCTTTCAAACCAGCTTGTTAGGAAGGTTTTATGTCTGCTTTTGGTTCCGTTTTCATGCCTGAAATGGCGATCTCCTGGTTCGACGGCTCTCAGTGGAGCGACGCCGAGGTGGTATCGAGCGACAGTCTGCAGCTGCACCCGGGGGCTCACGTCCTGCATTACTCCAGCACCTGCTTCGAAGGCCTGAAGGCCTTTCGCCACGAAGACGGTTCGGTGAAGATTTTCCGCATGGACAAAAACATCCGCCGCTTGGCACAGAGTTCCGAACTGCTGGCCCTGCCGGCGTTCGATGAGGCCATGATGGAATCCATGATCCGTGACATCGTTGCCCGCTTTGCCGATGAAGTACCGGCGCCTCCGGGCTCCATGTACATTCGCCCGACTCATATCGGTACCGAACCGGCGATCGGCAAGGCAGCCGTACCCTCACTGACATCCTGCCTGTACGTGCTGCTGTCTCCGGTCGGGGATTACTTCACCGGTGGCGACAAGGCTCTGCGTTTGTTGCTGGACGACGAAGGCATGCGCTGCCCACCGCACATGGGCGTGGTCAAATCCGGCGGCAACTATGCCGGCGCCCTGCAGCCGATTATGAAAGCACGCGCCGAATACCAGGCCGATCAGGTACTGTTCTGCCCGGGCGGTGACGTTCAGGAAACCGGTGCTGCCAACTTCCTGCTGATCGACGGTAACGAAATCATCACCAAGGCGCTGGACACCACCTTCCTGCACGGCGTCACCCGTGACTCAATCCTGACCCTGGCTCGCGACATGGGTATGGATGTTCAGGAGCGTGAACTGACCGTGGAAGAACTGCTCGAGCGCAGCGCTCGCCCGGGCTGCGAGGCAGCACTCTCCGGCACAGCCGCCGTACTGACGGCCGTTGGCACACTGATCTACAAGGGCAAGGAATATCAGGTCGGCAACGGCGGTGTCGGTGAAACCACCCTGCGCCTGCGCCGCGCGCTGAACGACATTCAGTGGGGCAAGGCAGCCGACACCCATGGCTGGCTGACCAGCCTGTAACCCTTCCTTGGCGACACAAAAAAGCCGACGTTTTCGTCGGCTTTTTGCTTTCAGCATCCCGCGAAACTCAGGCGCCCAGTAAGCGCTGCCAGATCGCGGCCACACCTTCACGATACTCGCGCATCTCCTCTTCACCGAGCACACCGGACAGGTTCTGCAGTGTCAGACGATGCCCGGCAGCACGGTAAGCCTTGTAGGCTTCACGCAACAACTCAGCTTCATCCGAGGTCAACAGACCTGCTGCCTCGATGCTGTCGAGGATACGGATATTGTCCGTCCAGCGCAGCAGCTCCGGCAGGTCTGCCGCATGACGCAGCACCAGATACTGCACCATGAACTCGATATCGACGATACCACCGCGATCCTGCTTCAGATTGAACACCGAAGGGGCGTCTTCGGGTAAGGGTTTGCTGCCCAGATGCTCACGCATTTTGGCTCGCATCTCGGCCACTTCGGTACGCAACTGCTCCACCTCACGCGGCTTCGACAGTATAGCTCGACGCTCCTGTTCGAAGCGCTCGGCAAGTGCCGGGCTGCCGGCCACCACCCGCGCCCGCACCAGCGCCTGATGCTCCCAGGTCCAGGCGTCCTTTTCCTGGTACTCGCGGAAGGCGCTCAATGAGCTGACCAGCAGGCCCGAGTTGCCGGAAGGACGCAGGCGCATATCCACCTCGTAGAGAATGCCTGACGGCGTGAAGGTATTGAGGATATGGATGATGCGTTGCCCCAGACGGTTGAAGAAGACGCTGTTTGCGATCGGGCGGTCACCATCGGTTTCGAGGTTGGCAGCCGCATCGTGCAGGAAGACCAGGTCCAGGTCAGAGCCGTAGGACAGCTCGATCCCACCCACCTTGCCATAACCGACAATGATGAAGTCCGGGTCACAGGGGATACCGGGGCTTCTCTGTGGCGTGCCATGTTTCTCGGTCAAGTTGCGCCAGGCGATCTCCAGCACCGCTTCCAGCACTGCTTCCGCCAGCCAGGTCAGGTAGTCGCTGACCTTCATCAACGGCAACACGCCGGTGATATCGGAAGCCGCCACTTTCAGCATGTGGGCATGCTTGAAGTAGCGCAACGTCTCCATCAGTTGCTCGATATCATCTTCGGGAATGCGCAGCAGCTGCTGGCGCAGCTCGGTTCTCAACGCCGACAGATCCGGTGGCGAATACAGCGTCCGCGGGTCGATCAGTTCATCCAGCAACACCGGCTGCCTGGACAGCTGTTCGGCGAACCAGGCACTGGCCGAGCACAAGCGCACCAGCTGTTTCAGTGCCGCCGGGTTTTCGGCCAACAGTACGAAGTAGGCTGAACGACGCAGAACCGCCTGTACCAGCACCAAGACACGTCCCAGTGTGACCTCGGGGTTGTCACACTGCCCCGCCTGTTCCAGCAGCGCCGGCAATACGGCCTCAAGCCGTTCCAGCGCCACCTGCTGAAGCATCTGTACCGTGCGCAGTCCCTTCAGGTCCTGCAGAGCCTTCAATGCGACCTGAGGCTGGCCATAACCCTGTTCGGCGAGGAAGGCCTGTGCCGACTCGTCGTCCATCATCCCCTGCCACAGTGCCAACCACTCGGTCCGCAGATCATCGTCCTGGGCTTCAGACTCTTCGGAGGGTGCAATGACGTCCGCAAAATGGCGAGACACGGTCGCACGATAGCGGTCCAAAGCATCGGCCAGGGCATTCCAGTCGGCGTAGCCCTGAGCAAAAGCCAAACGGGCGCGTCCCTCTTCGTCTGCCGGCAGTTCCTGTGTCTGCTTGTCGGCGATCGCCTGGATACCGTGCTCTACGTTGCGCAGGAAGGTATAAGCCTCGGTCAGTTCGGCCACCGCTTCCTCCGGCATACCGACCTTGTCCGGCAGCAGCGGCAGGATCTTCAGCAGTTCCCGCTGTTGCAGCTCGGCATCACGCCCGCCCCGTATCAACTGGAAGGCCTGAGCAATGAACTCCACCTCGCGAATACCGCCGGCACCAAGCTTGACGTTCTGATCCAGCCCCTTGCGCCGAACCTCCCGGTTGATCATGGCTTTCATATCGCGCAACGACTCAAAGGCACTGAAGTCGATGTACTTGCGGTAGACGAAAGGACGCAACAGCTGCGTCAACTCCGCACCTGCTACCTTGTCACCCGCCACCACGCGTGCCTTGATCATGGCGTAGCGCTCCCAGTCGCGCCCCTGATCCTGATAGTAGCTTTCCATCGCCGCAAAACTGCACGCCAGAGGACCTGCCGAACCGAAGGGGCGCAGACGCATATCGACACGGAAGACGAAGCCATCCACGGTCAGGTTATCCAGCGCCTGAATCAGCTTCTGCCCCAATCGAATGAAGAAATCCTGGTTATCGAGATTCTTGCGTTCACCGTCCGTTTCACCATTGGCCGGGAAGGAGAAGATCAGATCGATGTCGGAGGAAAGGTTCAGCTCGTCGGCACCGAGCTTGCCCATACCCAGTACCACCATCCGCTGCGGGTGGCGTAGACCATTGGCATCGGGGCGAGAATGCGGCACACCCCAGCGCTGACACGCCTGCTCATACAGCCAGTCCAGTGTCCGGTCGATACAGGCATCGGCCAGGCGGGACAGTTCGCGCGTTGTGCCCCTCATGTCAGTGAGCCGATTCAGGTCACGCCAGATCAGGCGTACCATCTCGCGCTGGCGGAACAGGCGCAACTGGCGGTGCAGTTCTTTCTCATCGGTAATCGTACTCAGCCGCGCCTGCAGACGTTCAGCATAGGTCGAATCCGCATAGGCCTGCTGCAGGTCGCCACTGCTGATCAGCTCGGCCAGCCAGTCGGGGTGACGCTGCAATTGTTCCGCCACATAGTCACTGCCGACCAATACTCGGGCCAGCTGGGCATGCAACTCCTCAGGCAGCGCCTGCATGCTGGCCAGCGCGGACTCAACGCGGGCCAGGTTTCGCTCCAGCAGCGGGTGCAGAGCTGCCGGTACGGAGGTAAAACATTGATCTGCCTGTTGCATCGCCTTCCCCTTATTGCATCTGCTCTTGGCACTTCCGAAACAGCTCATATCCCCGCTGAGCCTTGCTTGGATCGAACGGACGCAACGTCAGGCTGCGTCCCAGCTCATCGGCCAACGCCAACAGGGAGGCTGTTTCGCCAGACTTGAGTTCCAGTTCCACTTCCAGGATTTCGTCCTGCAGGGCACCGCCCTCAGGGCAATCGCAGCGGATATGACCCTGATCCAGCGCCACCTCAATCTCGGCTCCCTGAAAACAGACCTGCCAGGTTTCACGCTCGAAATCGGTGGTGAATACCGGCAACAGCTGCAGCTGCTCTGCAGGCGGCAGACTCTTCGGCCAGATTTCACCACTCAGCTTCTGCATATCCAGCACAGGCTGCACCAGCTCCCATTCCCACTCACCACGCTGGTGAAGACCGTTGACGCTATGTCCGCTGGTTTTCAGGGTTTGGATAATCCGCTCACCCTGCCTGCGCAGGCGCAGCGCGACCCTAGCCCCGGCCAGTAAAAGGTCGGCACTGTCATAATAAGTATTGAGCAGCACACTGGGCTCTGAAGCCGTGACAGCCTTCAACAGGGAGTGATTGCGGAAAGCATCCACATCTGCAGCATTCAGCTGCAGTTTCAGTTCGGTTTCTGTTGCCATATTCCAGCACCGGTAAATTTTTTACCAGTGTACCCAAGGATTTGCGCTGATGGACGTCAGATTTCGGCTTTTTTTGTGACGACATCACTACAGATATATGACATCAACACGTATACTTGCGCCGAATTTTCCACCTGCAACAGGAACCGCAACATGGTAAACAGCCCAATTCTGCAAATGTTTGCTCGTTCCCCGTTCAAGCCGATGCAGGAACACATCGTAAAGGCACAGGCAAGCGCCGCGGAACTGATCCCCTTTTTCGAGGCGGTGATCAAGAACGACTGGAACACTGCAACCGAATGCCAGCAACGCATCGCCGTGCTGGAGAACGAAGCAGACGACCTGAAACGTGACATCCGACAGCGCCTGCCCGCCAGCCTGTTCCTGCCGGTGCCCCGCACCGATCTGCTGGACCTGCTGCGCATGCAGGACAAGATCGCCAACCGCGCCAAGGACATCGCCGGCTTGATGCTGGGACGTCAGATGCAGATTCCTCAGCCGATTCAGGAAGAGTTGCTCGAGCTCCTGCGTACCACACTGCTGGCCATCGAACAGGCCGTACTGGCGCTGAGCGAACTTGACGAGCTGCTGGCGGCCGGTTTCCGCGGTCACGAAGTCGACATCGTCGAACGTCTGATCACCGAACTGGACCAGCTGGAGCACAAGGCGGACGAACATGAGCGCAAGCTGCGTTCATCCCTGTTCGCGGTCGAGCGTGAGCTCTACCCGATCGACGTCATGTTCCTCTACCAGATCATTCAGTGGGTTGGCGACCTGGCCAACCGTGCCCAGCAGGTTGGTAACCGCCTGCAGCTGCTTCTCGCTCGATAAACTCAAACGACCAAGGCTAAACAATGGATATCATTGCTCAGTACGGCAACATCATGGTCATCATGGCCTGTGTCTTCGGCTTTTTCATGGCCTGGGGTGTAGGCGCCAACGATGTCGCCAACGCGATGGGGACCTCCGTCGGTTCTCGTGCCCTGACCCTGAAGCAGGCGATCCTGATCGCTATCCTGTTTGAATTCGCCGGTGCCTATCTGGCCGGTGGTGCCGTAACGGCCACCATCCGCAAGGGCATCATTGAACCCTCCCTGCTCGCTGGCACCCCGGAACTGCTGGTCTTCGGCATGATGGCCTCGTTGCTGGCAGCGGGTATCTGGCTGCTGGTAGCGACTCATTTCGGCTGGCCGGTTTCCACCACCCACTCCATCGTTGGCGCCATCGTCGGCTTTGCTGCGGTGGGTGTTTCGATGGAAGCGGTCCACTGGTCCAAAGTCAGCACCATCGTCGCCAGTTGGGTGGTCTCGCCCGTCACTGCAGGCCTGATTGCGTTCTTCCTGTTCAGGAGTGTGCAGAAGCTGATTCTGGATACCGAGAACCCCTTCGCCAACGCCAAGCGTTACGTGCCTTACTACATCTTCCTGGTCGGCTTCATCATCGCCATGGTGACCTTCACCAAGGGCCTGAAGCACATCGGCCTGCACCTAACCTGGTTCCAGAGCGCCGGCATCTCCATCATCATCGGCCTGCTCACCATGGCCGTAGGTGTGTTCATGCAGCGCAAAATCAAGGTCGACCCCAATGCCGACCGTGATTTCCACTTCACCAGCGTGGAAAAGGTGTTCGGTATCTTGATGATGTTCACCGCCTGCGCCATGGCATTTGCACATGGCTCCAACGACGTGGCCAACGCTGTAGGCCCGCTGGCCGCTATCGTCGGCGTCGTCAGTGCAGGGGGTGAAGTCGCACAGAAGACCGCCATGCCGGCGTGGATTCTGTTGCTCGGCGGTGGTGGTATCGTTGCCGGTCTGGTGATGTACGGCCACAAGGTCATCGCTACCGTGGGTCAGAACATTACCGAACTGACGCCCAGCCGTGGCTTTGCCGCAACCCTGGCCGCTGCGACGACGGTCGTGGTCGCCTCAGGCACAGGTCTGCCGATCTCCACCACGCATACGCTGGTCGGTGCCGTACTGGGTGTCGGTCTCGCCCGCGGCATGGCCGCCCTGAACCTGAAGGTAGTCGGAACCATCTTCATCTCCTGGATCGTGACCCTGCCGGCCGGTGCCATCCTGGCCATCATGTTCTTCTTCATGCTCAAGGGCATGTTCACCTGAGCCTGACAGCAGGAGCCGGTGCCCATCCGGCTCCTGCACGATCGGCATAGACCCCTTTCACGAAAGGTTGCACAATGAGGGCAAATAACGGAGCCCTCACAATCATGCCCGCACCCTTACCCGATACGCTGACGATGCTGCACCGATTGATTGCAGCCCCGTCCATCAGTTCTGCCACCCGTTCGCTTGATCAGAGCAATCTGACCGTGATCGAGCACCTGCACGAATGGCTTGAACAACTGGGTTTCCAGACCGAGGTCATGCACATCCCCGGCCACGCCGGCAAGGCGAACCTGATCGCTACGCTGGGCACGGGACCCGGAGGGCTGGTTCTGGCCGGACATACGGATACTGTTCCATGCGATCCGGAACTCTGGCGCTCAGACCCGTTTTTCCTGACCGAGCGGGACAACCGCCTCTACGGACTGGGCACCTGTGACATGAAAGGGTTCTTCCCCCTGGCGATCGAAGCGGCACGCCAGTTTGTCGACCAGAAGCTGAAGCAGCCCCTGATTATTCTCGCGACGGCGGACGAGGAGAGCTCCATGTCCGGCGCACGAGCGCTGGTGGAGGCCGGTCGGCCGCTGGCCCGTGCGGCAGTCGTTGGGGAGCCGACCAGCCTGAAACCGATCCGGATGCACAAGGGCATCCTGATGGAAGGCATTCGCATTCAGGGACGCTCCGGTCATTCGTCCGACCCTTCGCTGGGCGCCAATGCCATGGAAGCGATGCATGCCGCGATTGGTCAACTGTTGCAGCTGCGCCAGGAACTGCAACAGCAGTACCGTAACGAGCAATTCGCCGTATCAGTCCCGACCCTGAATCTGGGCTGCATTCACGGCGGTGACAGCGCCAATCGAATCTGCGGCAGCTGCGAGCTGCAATATGACCTGCGCCCCCTGCCCGGCATGACGCTGGACGGGCTGCGCAACGCCATCGGCGAGCGCCTGCGCCCGCTCAGTGACCGCTTCGGTGTGCAGATCGAAACCGAATCGCTGTTCCCGGGCATTCCGCCCTTTGAAACCCCTGCGCAGTCGGAACTGGTCCGTCTGAGCGAGAAGCTGACCGGCCACCGCGCCGAGGCCGTGGCCTTCGGCACCGAAGCGCCTTTCCTCGACGCGCTGGGCATGGATACCATCGTGCTGGGACCCGGCAGCATCAATCAGGCCCATCAACCGGACGAGTTCCTGGCACTGGACCAGATCAAGCCCACGGTTGAGCTGCTGCGCAGCCTGATAGCCCATTACTGTCTCTGAGCCCACAAGGAGCTGATTTTGAGCGACGTCACCACCGATTACGTCCACTGGTTCCGCCACTCTGCCCCCTACATCAACGCTCACAGGGGTAAAACCTTCGTGCTGATGCTCAGCGGTGAAGCGATCGCGGACACCCATTTCGCCAACACCGTACATGACATCGCCCTGCTCAACAGTCTGGGGGTACGCCTCGTACTGGTTCACGGTGCCCGACCTCAGGCAGAACAGCGCCTGCAGGCGCGTGGCCTGGAAACCCGCCTGCACCATGACTTGCGCGTCACCAGCAGCGAAATCCTGGAGTGCGTCATCGATGCAGTCGGCAGCCTGCGCACCGAGATCGAGGCACGCTTTTCCATGGGCCTGGCCAACACCCCCATGCACGGGGCACGCATTCGGTTGTGCAGCGGCAATTTCGTCACCGCTCGCCCGGTGGGTGTGCTTGATGGTGTCGATATGGGCCATACCGGAGAGTTGCGCCGAGTGGATCATGAAGGCATTCGCCGGCTGCTGGACCTTAACCAGATCGTTTTACTGTCGAATCTGGGTTTTTCACCTACCGGTGAGGTATTCAATCTGTCGGTCGAAGAGGTCGCGACCCAAACTGCCATCGCGCTCAAGGCAGACAAGCTGATCCTGTTCGGCTCCCAGGCTGGTATCCACGACAGTCGCGGCGAACTGCGCAGCGAGCTACTGGCAGAAACCGCCGCACGTCTGGTGCACCAGTATTTGGCACGGGTCGAGGATCCGGAACAGCCGTACAGCGAAACCGCCTGCCTGCTGGATGCGGCCGCTACCGCCTGTCAGCAGGGTGTACCGCGTTGCCACCTGGTCAGCTATCAGGAAGACGGTGCTCTGTTGGCCGAGCTGTTTACCCGAGACGGTCAGGGCACCATGGTAGTCAGCCACTCCTATGAGCAGGTGCGCCCCGCCAGCATTGAAGATGTGGGCGGTATTCTGGAGCTGATCGCGCCACTGGAGGAAAAGGGAATTCTGGTTCGCCGCTCACGAGAACGGCTGGAAGGCGAAATCGAGCAGTTCACGGTCGTCGAGCGTGACGGGGCAATCATCGGCTGCGCCGCACTCTACCCCTTTGCCGACGAAGCGATCGGTGAGCTGGCCTGTGTTGCCATCGATACCACCTATCGTGGCGGCCAGCGCGGTGACCGCCTGCTGGCGGCCATTGAAGCGCAGGCACGGGCACTGGGCCTGCAGCGCCTCTTTGTACTGACCACTCGCACGGCACACTGGTTCGTGGAACGCGGGTTTGCCCCTGCCGAGCTGGAGCAGTTGCCACAGGAGAAAAAGGCGCTGTACAACTTCCAGCGCAACTCCAAGGTGTTCTTCAAGCCGTTGGCGTAAGCTTCTCACCCGGCAGGATCACACGAAAACAGGCACCGCCAAGGTCGGACTCGCTGACCTCCAGCTCACCGTCATAACTGCTGACGATATCCAGCGCCACCGCCAGGCCAATCCCCTGCCCTGGCGTTTGGGTATCCAAACGGGCACCGCGCTGCAGGATCACCTGGCGCTGCCGCGGTGCCACGCCATGACCATCGTCGCTGACGGCGATCTGCAGCACCCCTCCGGCCTGTTCCACTTCGACTCTTACATGAGAGTCACCATACTTGAATGCGTTGTCGATCAGGTTGCCCAGCAGCTCCATCAGGTCACGCTCGTCTCCCGCGAACCCTGCGGTCGGGTCAAGACGAACCTCCACCTCCTTGGGCTGACGCGCGTACACCTTCTCCATCACATTCAGCAACCGCTCCACAACCGGCGCCACCAACAGTGCCTGCGCCAGCATCCGCCCTTCGCTTTTCACGGCCCGGGCCAGCTGATACTGGACAATCTGCTGCATACGTTGCGCCTGCTCATCGACCTGTTGACGATAGGCATCGAAGTCGAGCCCTTCTTCGCCAGCCCCCCGAATCACCGCCAGTGGCGTTTTCAGACTGTGCGCAAGGTCACCGAGGGTATTGCGATAGCGCTCTCGCTGCTTGCGCTCAGCATCGATCAGACGATTGAGGCTTGCCGTGACACCCTGCACTTCCATCGGGTATCGGCCGTCCAGCCGATCGGTGTCACCGGCCTCGATCCGCTCCAGATCGCGGGCCATCAGGTCCAGCGGCCGAAGCCCCCAACGCATGATGAAATACTGGGCCAGCAGAGCAACCAGACACACGCCACTCAGCCATCCCAGCAGCTGCAGGCTGAAGTCCTTCATTTCGTTGCGAATCTGCTCATCGCTGCGCAGCACGGAGATCAGGAAGCGCATGTCGCCCACGGCCGTTTCCCAGATCACCGGGTACTGAAACAGGTAAAGTTGCTGGTCCGGCAAATGACTGAACAGCGATTGCCCCGGATTCAACGCGCGACTGGGCAGGCGTTGCACCATCTCGTCCGGCAGTACCAGGCTCGAGTTGGAACGCCAGAACAGCCGGCCATCCGGATCGTGAATAAAACCGTAAACACCAGACCCCAGCTGACTGAAACCGGGGTCCAATACTCTGTCAGGCAGACGCAAGCGCCCCTGATCCACCTCGATCGCGCCAAGCAGCAGATACACTTGCAGGCGAGCCTGGGACGCTTCGGCGTTTTCCAGACTGGAGTGAAAAGCCTTGAGCAGCGCAAGCCCTGCAAAGACGATAACCAGTGGCAGAATCACCGCCGAGGCGCGCAGCAGGCGCCCTCGGAGTGACAGCGGGACGGCCTTGGACGATCTCACTCCTGATCGGCGCTCTCGAGCGAGAAGCGGTAACCGAGGCCGCGCACAGTCGTGATCGGCTTCAGGCTCTGGTCGGGGTCAAGCTTCTGACGCAAGCGACGGATGAAGACCTCCAGCACGTTGCTGTCGCGATCATAGTCCTGGTGGTACAGATGCTCGGTCAGCTCGGCCTTGGAAATGGTCTTGCCGGCATTCAGCATGAGGTATTCCAGCGTACGATATTCATAGCTGGTCAAACGCACCTCTTCACCGTTGAGCCTGACCACCCGAGCCGATGTATCCAGTTCCAACGGCCCATAGCTAAGGACCGGACTGGCATGGCCGGAGGCCCTGCGTACCAAGGCGTTCAGCCGGGCCAGCAATTCTTCGCTGTGAAACGGCTTGGCCAGGTAATCATCGGCACCTGCTTCCAGCCCTTCCACCTTGTCCTGCCAATCGCCCCGCGCGGTCAACACCAGAACAGGCATGGTGTTGCCATCGGCACGCCAGCCTCGAATCACATCCAGGCCGGACACTTCGGGTAATCCGATATCAACGACCGCTATATCGTATTCGTACTCCTGCCCCAGATAGAGCGCCTCACGGCCATTGCCACTTTCTTCGACGGTATAGCCACGCTGCTCCAGCTGCTGCTTGAGCTGACGACGCAGGTCGCTGTCATCCTCTACGATCAGTGCCTTCATTCAATCTTCTCGCTCTGTCCCGGTGTTAGCATTTCCCCCGTTGCGGCATCCACCAGGGCTTCACGCACCCGACCCTGATCCAGCAGACGGACCATGTAGACATCCATCCCCTGATAACGCGTCAGTTCAGCCTTGATAATCTCACCACCCAACTCGCTCCGAGCGATTCGGGAAGCCTGCACCAGGTCAACACGCTGGGAGCTGACCACACTTTCCGTACGTCGGTCATCTCGGGGCTCGGCAATGGCTGGCTGGGAGATGGCAGCCAACAGGGCAGCCAGTCCCATTGGCAGCCAGAACCGGCTCTGCCGTCTAGATCGCGCCTCCAATCCTCGTTCCTCCTTGCGGTGCTGATTTGGTGATGTGGTTGCCAACAATATATGAGTTGCGATGCTAGAACCGGTGGTCTGAACAGCGCATGAACCTCAGGCGCTGCGGCGACAGGTGCGAATACCCAGCAGGCTGTACAATGGACAAGTACCCGAAATGGCGATTGCGATAATCGGCACGCCAATCAGGCCCCACCAGGTTTGGGGTCCGAAGAAAATGAGAATGATGAAAACCAGACCGATCAATACGCGTACCAGCTGATCCAGAATACCGATATTCTTTTCCATGATTACCTCGTCGACACGCTTTGTTTCAGGATTCGGAAGAGGTGCGTTTGGCTCGCTGCATCAGCAGCAGATAACGCACGTTGTAAGCCAGTCCGATCACCAGCACCGGCGGCAGGGTCAGAATGAACACCCAGCCCAGCAGGCCGCTGCCGATCCACTGGCCGATCCACAGGCTGAGCACACAGGTCAGTGCCAGTGGAATACCCAGCTTCATCATACGCTTGAGCCAGAGATCTGAATGTATCTTGTTCTTTTCGTGCATCAGAAACTCCTCATATGGGAGCCTCCGAGCATAGAGTGAGCAGCAGCGCGTTTCAAGCGCCGCCCAGCTCTTCCTCGGGGGTATACAGCGTCAGATCAAAAGCTTCGGCCACGCCAGCACAGGTCACGCGGCCGGAATGAATATTCAGGCCACTGGCAAACCCCGGGACGTCCTGCAACGCTCGACGCCAGCCATGCTGCGCCAGCTGCTCCACATAGGGCAGGGTCGCGTTGGTCAGCGCCAGCGTTGAGGTCCGTGCGACCGCCCCCGGCATATTGGCTACGCAGTAATGGACGATACCGTCGACATCGAACACGGGATCATCATGGGTGGTGGGGTGACTGGTCTCGAAACAGCCGCCCTGATCAATCGCCACATCCACCAGCACCGCCCCGGCCTGCATGCTCGCCAGCATATCGCGGGTGACCAGTTTGGGAGCCGCTGCGCCCGGCAGGAGGACCGCACCGATCACCAGATCAGCCTGTGAAAGCTGCTGCTCTATGTTTTCACGAGTGGAATACAACGTATTCAGCGTGCCGTTGAAACGCTCATCCAGCTGTTTCAGACGGGGAATCGATTTATCCAGCAGGGTCACTTGCGCCCCCATTCCCAAGGCAATGTAAGCCGCGTTTTCCCCCACCACTCCGCCACCAATGATCAGCACCCGTCCGGGACTGACACCGGGAACCCCGCCCAACAGAACGCCTCGACCGCCTTGTGCTTTCTCCAGACAATGGGCACCGGCCTGCACCGCCATACGACCGGCCACCTCGCTCATGGGCGCCAGCAACGGCAGGCCTCCGTGGCGATCCTGTACCGTTTCATAGGCAATCGCGGTACAGCCGCTTGCCAGCAAGGCGTCGGTCAATGCCCGATCAGCCGCCAGATGCAGATAGGTAAACAGCACTTGATCGGCACTGAGCCAGCCACATTCAATCGGCTGGGGCTCCTTCACCTTGACGATCAGGTCAGCCCAGGAAAACACCGCACGCGGATCATCCACCAGCACGGCTCCCGCCTGTTCATAGGCCTGATCGCTGAAGCCGGCCGCCACGCCAGCGCTCTGCTCCACCTGCACCTGATGCCCCTGTTCCACAAGCTCCCGAACGCCCATCGGGGTCATGCCGACACGGTATTCGCGGTTTTTGATCTCTCTGGGCACGCCGACACGCATGATGATGCTCCTTTTGCCTGAGTTCTCATGCTCAGTGTAGACGAAAATACGGCCTTTCCTTCGGCCTCGGCGTGCGCCGTTTATCTGATATACTCGAGCTTATTTGAGAACCGGATTCCGAGGGGAGCCCCATGCCTGAGTATCGTTCCAAGACCTCAACCGCCGGCCGCAACATGGCAGGTGCCCGCGCCCTCTGGCGCGCCACCGGCATGAAGGACGAGGATTTCCACAAGCCGATCATCGCCGTTGCCAACTCCTTTACCCAGTTCGTGCCCGGTCACGTCCACCTCAAGGACATGGGCCAACTGGTTGCCCGCGAAATTGAAGCCGCCGGTGGCGTCGCCAAAGAGTTCAACACCATCGCCGTGGATGACGGTATCGCCATGGGCCATGACGGCATGCTGTACTCGCTGCCCAGCCGTGACATCATCGCCGACTCCGTGGAGTACATGGTCAACGCCCACTGCGCCGATGCGCTGGTGTGCATCTCCAACTGCGACAAGATCACCCCGGGGATGCTGATGGCGGCGATGCGCCTGAACATCCCGGTGATTTTCGTCTCCGGTGGCCCGATGGAAGCCGGCAAGACCAAACTGTCCGAGCACAAGCTGGACCTGGTGGATGCCATGGTGCTGGCGGCCGACCCGAACGCGTCCGATGAGGAAGTGGCTGAAGTCGAGCGCTCTGCCTGCCCCACCTGCGGTTCCTGCTCCGGCATGTTTACCGCCAACTCCATGAACTGCCTGACCGAGGCACTGGGCCTGTCCCTGCCGGGCAACGGCACCATGCTGGCGACCCATGCCGATCGCGAGCAGCTGTTCAAACGTGCAGGTCGATCCATTGTTGAACTGGCCAAGCGCTACTACGACAACAACGAAGAGAGTGTCCTGCCGCGTGCCGTTGGCTTCAAGGCTTTCGAGAACGCCATGACCCTGGATATCGCCATGGGCGGCTCCACCAACACCATCCTGCATCTGCTGGCGATCGCCCAGGAAGCGGAGATCGACTTCACCATGAAGGATATCGACCGCCTGTCCCGCGTTGTGCCCCAGCTTTGCAAGGTGGCGCCGAATACGCAGAAATACCATATCGAAGACGTCCATCGCGCCGGCGGCATCATGGGCATCCTCGGCGAGCTGGATCGCGCCGGCAAGCTGCACACCGATGTGCCGACCGTACACAGCGCCACGCTGAAGGACGCGCTGGACGAATGGGACATCATGCGCAACCCGACGCCTGAAGTGATCGAGTTCTTCAAGGCAGGTCCGGCCGGCATTCCGACCCAGCAGGCATTCAGCCAGGCCACCCGCTGGCCGACACTGGATGGCGACCGTGCCAACGGCTGCATCCGCTCCATCGAGAACGCCTTCTCGCTGGAGGGCGGTTTGGCCGTGCTCTACGGCAACATCGCCCTGGATGGCTGCGTGGTGAAATCCGCCGGTGTCGACGAGTCGATTCTGGTGTTCGAAGGCACTGCCAACGTCATGGAGTCCCAGGACGAGGCCGTTAAAAAGATCCTTAACGATGAAGTGAAAGCCGGTGACGTGGTCGTTATCCGTTACGAGGGTCCCAAAGGCGGCCCCGGCATGCAGGAGATGCTGTACCCGACTTCCTACCTGAAGTCCAAGGGTCTGGGCAAGGACTGCGCCCTGCTGACCGACGGTCGCTTCTCCGGTGGTACTTCCGGTCTGTCCATCGGCCACGCGTCTCCGGAAGCCGCCGCGGGTGGTGCCATCGGTCTGGTGAAGAACGGCGATCGCATCCTGATCGACATTCCCAACCGCACCATCAACGTGCTGGTGTCCGATGAGGAGCTGGCCCTGCGCCGCGCCGAGCAGGACAAGCTGGGCTGGAAACCGGCCGAAGAGCGCCCGCGCAAGGTCTCTGCGGCACTCAAGGCTTACGCCAAGCTGGCCACCTCGGCTGACAAGGGTGCCGTACGCGACCTGTCTCAGCTCGACTAAGCGCTCGCTCCATCCGAACGCCCTCCGCCGGCAGGCATCGCCTGCCGGCCCTGATCCAAACCGCCATTCAAGCAGTATCAGTCCCCACAGGATTCGGTCGGGGGCTTTCATCCAGCGTCCACACCGGCTGTCTATACTCAACTGACTCAAGGTCTCAACCGGGCAGGACTGCACATGGAACGCTTCTCGCGCACACCAAGACTGGATAATACCGACTCGGATACACTGCGCCGTGAAATTCGTGACTATTTCCACGATACCTTCGACCGTTACGAGCAGCTGTTTGAAGTGCTGACCTGTGACGAAGCCTGGTATGTCAAACCCATCCCGCTGCGCCACCCGTTGATTTTCTACTTCGGTCATACCGCTACCTTCTTCATCAACAAACTGCTGCTGGCCGGATTGGTAGAAGAACGCATCAACCCTTATTTCGAGTCCATCTTCGCGGTCGGGGTCGACGAAATGAGCTGGGATGACCTCAACGACGAACACTACCACTGGCCTTCCGTCACCGACGTACGAGATTATCGCAATCGTGTTCGTCAAACGGTGGACAAGGTGATTGCCGAAACGCCGCTGCAGACCCCCATCGGCTGGGATCATCCATGGTGGACAATCCTGATGGGCATCGAGCACGAGCGCATCCACCTGGAAACCTCATCGGTGCTGATTCGCCAGCACGATCTCAAGTATGTGCGGCCCCACCCGGCCTGGACGCCCTGTCGCGATTCAGGACCTGCCCCGGCCAATCAGCTCATCGACATCCCTGCAGGCACTGTTCAACTGGGCAAGTCGCGAGACGACAGTCGCTACGGCTGGGACAACGAATACGGCCACCGCGAGGTTGAACTGGCAGGATTCAAGGCCGCGCAGATGCTGGTTTCCAATCAGGAGTTTCTGGCTTTCGTTGAAGCCGGTGGCTATGCCGATGCACGCTGGTGGAGCGAAGAAGGCTGGAACTGGTGCCGTTTTGCCAACGCTACGCACCCCGAGTTCTGGGTACGTAGCGAGCACGACTGGGAACTGCGGCTGATGTGCGAACAGGTCTACATGCCCTGGGATTGGCCGGTCGAGGTCAACTGTCACGAGGCAGAAGCCTTCTGCCGCTGGAAAGCAGAGCAGACAGACCAGCCGATTCGCCTGCCCAGCGAGGACGAATGGTACCGACTCTATGACATCGCCCGCGTCGCCGAGCCCGGGCCGGGCCAGCTCGTCAATGCCAACCTGCACCTGGATCATTTCGCCTCATCCTGCCCGGTGTATCGCTTTGCACAGGGCGACTTCTTCGATATCAGCGGCAATGTCTGGCAGTGGACGCAGACTCCCATCTATCCATTCGAAGGGTTTGAAGTGCACCCCTTCTATGACGACTTCACCACGCCGACCTTTGATGATCGCCACAACCTGATCAAGGGCGGCAGCTGGATCTCCTGCGGCAACGAGAGCTTGCGCACTGCCCGCTATGCGTTTCGACGCCATTTCTTCCAGCATGCCGGTTTTCGCTATGTCGCCGGCGAGTTGCCGGCAGCGGCACCTTCCTCTCGTTACGAGAGCGACGAGCTTGCCTCCCAGTACGCTGAGTTCCACTATGGTGATCAATATTTCGGCGTGGCCAATTTTCCGCAGACACTGGCTCGACTGGCCATTGAGGTTGCTGGCGAGCCTAACGGCAGGGCGCTGGACCTCGGCTGCGCCACCGGTCGCGCCAGCTTCGAACTGGCCCGTCACTTCCAGCATGTGGACGGCGTCGATTTCTCTGCTCGCCTGATCAATCTGGGCGTACAGCTCCAGCAGCATGGGCGGCTGCGTTATACATTGGCCGACGAAGGTGAGCTGGTCAGCTACTGTGAACGTGACCTGACTTCACTGGATCTGTCGCACACCGCTGGCCGCGTTCAGTTCGTTCAGGGTGATGCCTGTAACCTGAAACCGATCCTCAGCGGCTATGACCTGATTCTGGCAGCCAATCTCATCGATCGCCTGTACAGCCCGCACCAGTTTCTCTCACAGGTACACACTCGCCTGAACCCCGGCGGAGTACTGGTCATTGCGTCACCCTATACCTGGCTCGAAGAGCACACGCCGAAGGAGGAATGGCTGGGTGGTTTGAAGCGTGACGGCGAAAGCTTCACCACCCTCGATGGTCTGCATGAAGTGCTGGATGCGCACTTCGAGCGGATCCGAGGCCCCGAAGATATACCCTTCGTGATCCGGGAAACTCGACGCAAGTTCCAGCATACCCTTTCGGAGGTGACCTGCTGGCGGCTGAAGGACTAGCCCCGTCACCGACGGTGACAGGACGGAGACTCTTGCGTGAACGCGGCTGGCTGCCACCAGGGAAAGCGGCAGCCCAGCCTGGTCCGCAAGGCGCGGCTAATCACGCGTCATCGGCACCTTACATCTGCCCTCCGGTGGTCAGACCTTTCTGCGCTCGTTAGAATCGAAGCATGCATTCCACAGGACGTATCCCATGCTGCACCGGATCTGGCTCGGTTTCTTTCTGATCGCTTTTGTCGCCGCCTGCTGGCAGTGGCTCGGCATGGGTGATTCCGGCGTGTTCCAGCGCATGGTGGAAAGCACCTTCAACATGTCCAAACTGACCGTCGAGCTGGCCATTGGCCTGATCGGCACACTTGCCTTCTGGCTCGGCATGATGAAGCTGGCAGAGGCTTCAGGACTGGTCGACGCGCTGGCACGCCTGCTGGGTCCGGTGTTCACCCGACTGATGCCGGAGGTGCCGCCACGCCATCCGGCAATCGGTTCAATGACCATGAACCTGTCTGCCAATCTGCTCGGCCTCGATAACGCGGCCACCCCCCTGGGCCTGAAGGCGATGCAGGATCTGCAGACGCTGAATCCTGACAAGCATACCGCCAGCAACGCCCAGATTCTGTTCCTGGTGCTTAACACGTCCTCGGTGACCCTGTTCCCGATTACCGTATTTCTCTACCGCGCCCAGCAGGGTTCGGCCGACCCTACCGCCGTGTTCATTCCAATCCTGATCGCTACCAGCTGCTCCACACTGGTTGGCCTGCTGGTGACCTGCTGGGTCCAGAGGATCAATCTGCTGCAGCGGACCCTGCTGCTCTGGTTCGGCATCGGCATCAGCCTGCTGCTGGCGTTCATCGGCTACTTTGCCACCCTGAGTGTGGACGAGCTCCAGCGACAGTCGGCGCTGGTCGGCAACCTGCTGCTGTTCAGCGCCATCATGCTTTTCCTGTTGCTGGCGCATCGCCGCCAGGTCAACGTCTACGAAACCTTTATCGAAGGAGCCAAGCAAGGCTTCGAAACCGCCATCATGATCATTCCCTACCTGTTGGCGATGCTGGTGGCAATCGGCGTCCTGCGCGAAAGCGGTGCTCTTGAGGGTTTCATCTGGCTGCTGAGGGAAGGCATTGCCCTGTTCGGTCTGGATACCCGCTTCGCCGACGCGCTGCCCACGGCGCTGATGAAGCCCCTGTCCGGTTCCGGCGCCCGTGCCATGATGCTGGAGACCATGAATACCCACGGCGTCGACTCCTTCGCCGCCCAGCTCGCGTCGATCATTCAGGGTTCTACCGAGACCACCTTTTACGTGCTTGCAGTCTATTTCGGCGCCGTCGGCATCCGCCACACACGCCATGCCCTCTGGTGTGGTCTGAGTGCCGATCTTGCCGGCATTGTGGCCGCCATCTTCTGCGGTTACTGGTTTTTCGGCTGAAGCTTTCTACACTGGCTGATAGGACACTCGACCAAAGTAGCCCCTGCAGGGTCAACTGTGTAGAATTCGCGCTCCTTTCAACCTGTTCTGGAGATACTCATGTCCAGCAAGTGGATCACTTTTCTGCTGGCGGTGCTCAGTGCGGCCGGCATCTGGTTTCTGGCCCCGCTGGAACCCGAGCTGCGTACAGGTCTCGCCATTCTGGCGGCCATCGCTATCCTGTGGATGACCGAAACCTTCCACATTACCGTAACCGCACTGCTGGTGCCGGTACTGACCGTGGTGGCGGGTGTGTTTTCGGTAGCCGATGCGCTGAAGAACTTTGCCAACCCGATCATTTTCCTGTTCCTGGGTGGTTTCGGCCTGGCCGCGGCCCTGAATGCACAGGGGCTGGATAAGCACATCGCCGGCCACGTAATCCGTCTTGCGCGTGGACATCTCGGTACGGCATCGATTCTGCTGTTCCTGACCGCAGCCGGCCTGTCGATGTGGATCTCCAATACCGCTACCACAGCCATGATGTTGCCACTGGCGCTGGGCCTGCTGCGCCAGCTGCCCTATGAAGACAATCAGCGCACCTACTGGTTCGTATTGCTGGGTGTGGCCTACTCCGCGAACATCGGGGGCATAGGGACGCTGGTGGGCTCACCGCCCAATGCCATTGCGGCAGCCGAAGTCGGCCTGAGTTTCACCGACTGGCTCAAGTTCGGTATTCCGACCGTGGTCCTGTCGCTGCCGTTAATGATTATCGCCCTTTACTTCCTGTGTCGCCCGGAGATGAGCCACCGCTTCCCGGCCGTGCATCGCCATGAGCCGCTTACCGGCAAGCAGTGGATGACGCTGGGCGTATTCGCACTGACCGTGGCCATGTGGCTGTTCAGCAAGCCGCTGTCCGGCCTGATCGGCATCAGCAAGGGGCTGGATTCGATCATCGCGCTGAATGCGATTCTGTTGCTGTGCATGTTGCAGCTGGTCAACTGGAAGAAAATCGAGGAATCGGCAGACTGGGGCGTACTGCTGTTGTTCGGTGGCGGCCTGACCCTTTCGGCCATGCTCAAGGCGACCGGTGCCAGTCTGTTCCTGGCACAGGGCATCAGTGATTTCATGGCTGGGGCATCCGCTCCCCTGTTCCTGCTGGTCGTGGCCGCCTTCGTCGTCATGCTGACCGAGATCGCCAGCAACACCGCCAGCAGCGCACTGCTGGTACCGATCTTTGTGGGTATCGCCGGTACCATGGGACTGCCGAAGGACATCATGGCGGTGGTCATCGCCATTGCGGCCTCCTGCGCCTTCATGCTGCCGGTGGCAACCCCGCCGAACGCCATCGTATACGGCTCCGGTTATCTGCCACAACGGCAGATGATGCGTGCCGGCGTCGTGCTCAATATCATGATGACCGCAATTATCGCCGGCGGCGCCGCGATGATGCTTTGAGGCGCTAACGGCATGGCCGGGCCGGTGCACGCCCGGCCGGCTCAGCCCTTTTCCGGCAGGGCGCGAATATGGCCCTGCTGGTCGATGGCGACCTGCACACACTCTGCGCTGGTTACCTTGCGCAGCTCATTACCGTCAGGACAACGTCCCCAGACCTCGACCTGAATCCGCAGCGAGCTGTGTCCGCGCTCCAGAATACGGGTATAAAAGCTCAGCACTGTCCCCCGCATCACCGGCGACATGAACCCCATGCGCCCGACCGATACTGTGGCGACGCGCCCCCGCGCTTCCTGACCGGCGCGAATCTCGCTGGCCAGTACCAGCTGGGAAGCAACCCAGCCGCCATAGACATCACCAAACATGTTCACTGCCTCGGCCCCTGCTGGCAATTGCAGGCTGAGTTCACCCTCGGGCGTCAGCAGCTGATCTTCACTTGTTGTCATTATCGCGATCTCACTGGATGGAAAGAGCCTCAGGCCCCGGTTTATGCTGCAGTGCATATACTACTAAGGTTGCACCCAAAGGACAGCCCCAAAAACATCCGGTCATCACGGACTGACGGCTAATGCCATCACTGTCATCTTAACGTCACAAAGCCTCCCTATAGTGCGCTCATGTCAATTCACTAACCCGTTTCCTAACTCAGGAGCCGATGATGAAACCGATGAAAAAGCTGTTTGCAGCCGTCGCCATGACCGCGACCTGTTTCACTGCTCAGGCAAGCGACTTGCTCGACCCGAACCTGCCGGTATACGAAAAAGCCTCTGGCGTTTCCGGTAACCTGTCCAGTGTCGGCTCTGACACGCTGGCGAACCTGATGACCCTCTGGGCTGAAGAGTTCAAGCGTAACTACCCGAACGTCAACATTCAGATCCAGGCTGCAGGCTCCTCAACTGCGCCGCCAGCACTGACTGAAGGTACGTCCAACATCGGCCCGATGAGCCGTAAGATGAAGGACAAGGAAATCGAAGCGTTCGAGAAGAAGTTCGGTTACAAGCCGACTCCGGTCGCTGTTGCCATCGACGCACTGGCGGTCTTTGCACACAAGGACAACCCCATTCAGGGCATGAGCATCGACCAGGTTGACGCCGTGTTCTCTTCTACCCGCAAGTGTGGTGCTCCGGAATCAATCACCAAGTGGAACCAGCTGGGTGTCAGCGGCTCTCTGGCTGATCAGAGCATCCAGCTGTTCGGTCGTAACTCTGTATCCGGCACCTATGGCTACTTCAAGAAAGTGGCTCTGTGTAAAGGCGACTTCCAGAACGGCGTAAACGAACAGCCGGGTTCTGCCTCTGTTGTTCAGTCCGTTTCCACTTCTGTTAACGCGCTGGGCTACTCCGGCATCGGCTACAAGACCGCATCTGTCCGCGCTCTGCCACTGTCCAAGTCCGGTACTGACTATGTTGATCCGACCCCGGAAAACGCTGTAACCGGCAAGTACCCGCTGGCGCGCTCTCTGTACGTTTACATCAACAAGAAGCCGGGCCAGGACCTGCAGCCGCTGGAGCGTGAGTTCCTGAAGCTGGTTCTGTCCAAGGTAGGTCAGGAAGTGGTCGTAAAGGACGGCTACATCCCGCTGCCGGCCAAGGTTGTTGAGAAGCAGATGAAGGATCTGGGCCTGTAAGGTACCGAACCTGATCTGGAAGGGGAGCCCAAGGGCTCCCTTTTTTTGCTTTTGTTACAGCTGTAACAAAAAAGTCATCTATTTGACTTATTGTACCCGCCATATCAAGTTCGACACTTCTCAGGACCCTCGACCATGAGTATTGAGCAAACCAACACCGTGCCGGAGCTGGACTTCAACACCCCCGCTCAGCGCCGTCTGCGACAGGCGCGCATGCTGAAGGACAAGTTGGCGGCCAGCGGCATTGCCATCGGCGGTATCAGCGTCATCCTCGCTGTCGTCATGATCTTTTTCTACCTGCTGTACGAGGTTGCGCCGCTGTTCCGTTCGGCCAGTATCGAGCCCTGGGGCGGCCAGCAGGAAGTGAGTTATGCCGTGCCCGGTCAGGGCCGTACGCTCTATCTGGCCGTCGAGGAGCAGGCCGAGATCGGTTTCCGTGCCACCGACAGAGGTCAACTGGTCTTTTTTGACAGCACCAGTGGCCAGGTATTGAAAGAAGAAACACTGTCACTGCCGGAAGGCGTCACGATCAGCAGCTTTACATTGCTGTCTGAAGCCAGCCAGACCTTCGCGCTCGGCCTCAGCGATGGCGGCGTCAAGGTGATCAAGCACAACTACAAGGCCACCTATCCCAACGGCAAGCGCGTGCTTATTCCCGAGCTGGTCTATCCCTTGGGCGAAGACGCCCTGCAGGTCGCGGACGGGCCCATCGAACAGCTGGCGGTCAACCGCGACAGCGACGAATGGAGCCTGATTGCCCTGAGTCAGGGCCAGCTGGTCGAGCTGGCCCTGTCCATGAGCGAGAACTTCCTCACCGGTGAGGTTGAAATCGAACAGAGCAGCCGCACCCTGCCCAACATCGGTGTCAAACCGAACAAGCTGCTGCTGACCCCGGACAGACGCTGGCTGATGGCCAGTCTGCCGCAGGGCAAGGTTGCGGTCATGGCACTGGGACGCAACCCGGAAGTCACGCAGCTGGTCGAGGTCTCCAAAACCGAGATCACCAGCATTGAACTGCTGCTGGGCGGCAACTCGCTGATCATCGGCGACGCCAAAGGAAAGCTGTCGCAGTGGTTTTTCGTGCGCGATGAAGCCAACCAGTTCCAGCTGACCCATATCCGCAGCTTTGAACACAACAGCAGCCCCGTTATCAACCTGACCACCGAGCAGCGCCGCAAGGGCATCGTTACCCTGGCCGCTGACGGCACCCTGAACCTGTACAGCAGCACCGCCAACCGTCAGGCACTCAGCGAGCCCCTGTTCAGCGGAGCAGCCGACGCCATCGCTCTGGCACCGCGTGCCGATGCCCTGCTGGTTCAGCACGGCGACCGCCTGAGCTTCTGGCACGTCGACAACGAACATCCAGAAATTTCCTGGAGCGCCTATTGGGAGAAGGTCTGGTATGAAGGCTACGAGGAGCCGGAGTACGTATGGCAGTCTTCCGCGTCCAACAACGACTTCGAACCCAAATACAGCCTGATGCCGCTGGCATTCGGCACCCTGAAAGCGGCGTTCTACGCCATGCTGCTGGCGACGCCGCTGGCCATCTGTGGCGCGATCTATACCGCCTACTTCATGGTGCCGGCGATGCGTCGCAAGGTGAAGCCGTTCATCGAGCTGATGGAAGCCCTGCCAACCGTTATTCTGGGCTTCCTCGCCGGCCTCTGGCTGGCTCCGTTCATGGAAGCCAATCTGGCGGGCATCTTCGTCTGTCTGTTGATCATCCCGGTGGCAATCGTGCTATTCGGTTTTGCCTGGAACAACATGCCCAACAAGATCCGCTTCCTGCTGCCGGAAGGCTGGGACGCTGCCCTGCTGATTCCGGTCGTAATTCTGGCGACCTGGGTGGGACTTGGTTTGGCAAGCCCCATTGAAGATGCTCTGTTCGGTGGCCACATGCCGACCTGGCTGAGCAACGAAGTCGGCATTCCCTACGACCAGCGCAACGCTCTGGTAGTCGGTATTGCCATGGGCTTTGCGGTCATTCCGACCATCTTCTCGATCACCGAGGACGCCATCTTCGCTGTACCCAAGCACCTGAGCTACGGCTCTCTGGCTCTGGGCGCCACTTCCTGGCAGACCCTGACCCGCGTGGTGCTGCCGACTGCCAGCCCGGGTATCTTTTCCGCGCTGATGATCGGCATGGGCCGTGCCGTCGGCGAAACTATGATCGTACTGATGGCCACCGGTAACACCCCGATCATGGACGTCAACATTTTCGAGGGCATGCGTACTCTTGCCGCCAACATCGCGGTGGAAATGCCGGAGTCAGAGGTCGGCAGTACCCACTACCGCACCCTGTTCCTGGCCGCCTTCGTGCTGTTCCTGTTCACCTTCGTGGTGAATACCCTGGCCGAAGCGATCCGCCAGCACCTGCGCAAGAAATACGGTTCCCTGTGATCGGTGAGAGTGAGGATTAGATAGATGCGTTATTCAGTAAGCGAATGGACCAAGTCCGGCTCTCCCTGGGTCTGGTTGAATGCCGGCGCTGTGGCGATCTGTGTCATCATGGTGGTCGGCCTGCTGGGCCTGATCGCCGTACGCGGCCTGGCCCACTTCTGGCCTGCCGACGTGATCCAGGCCACCTACACTCAGGGCGAGCAAAGCCGCCGCATCATGGGTGAGATGGTGCAGCAGGAGATGGTACCGGCCGAGCAGCTGCGGGGCGCCGGCGTTGAGGTTCCGGAAGGCGTGGAAGCGATGCGCCGTGACCTGCTCAAGGTGGGCAACCGTGATTTCGGTTCAGCCGACTTCGTCTGGGCGATGGACCACCTGATTACGGACAAGACCTACCCCGAAATGATCATGGCGGCAGAGCGCCTGGAATGGGGCAACTTCTACGGTTATCTGCGCGAAATCCGTGAAAACGGTGAAACCGTTACCCGTTACGAAGGCCATGCCAAGTCGGATGAGTACCTCAACCTCTGGGCAACGTTCCAGGATCGACTTGATCGTGTACTGGAGATCCGTGAGCAGATCCTGGAGATCGAGAAGCACAAGATCGGCAGCATCAACTACGAGCTGGAACGCCTGCGCCTGAAAGAGCGTTCGCTGGAGCTGAAACAGTCCACCGACGCTCAGGCCTATGCCGACATCGAAGCTCGCCGCGCCGAGCTGAATGCCGACTATGAAGTGCTGCAGCAGGATCTGATCGACCTCTACACCCAGATCAACCGTGACAGCTTCGTGGCCGAGATCGCTGATGGTCGTGAAGTCGAAATCAGTCTGGCAAAGGTTGTCCGTGCCTTCCTGCCCAACAACATGGGTACCGGTGACAAGCTGATGCATTATGCGGCCAAGCTGTGGGAGTTCCTCTCCGACGAGCCGCGTGAAGCCAATACCGAAGGCGGCATCTTCCCGGCGATCTTCGGCACCGTGATGATGGTGATCCTGATGTCCGTACTGGTCACCCCGTTCGGTGTCATTGCCGCCGTCTACCTGCGCGAATACGCCAAGCAGGGTTTTGTGACCCGCCTGATTCGCATTGCGGTGAACAACCTGGCCGGTGTACCGTCCATTGTATACGGGGTATTCGGCCTCGGCTTCTTCGTCTACTTCCTGGGTGGCACCATTGACGACCTGTTCTTCCCGGAAGCCAAGCCGGCACCGACCTTCGGTACCGGTGGCCTGATGTGGGCCTCCATCACCCTGGCACTGTTGACTGTACCGGTGGTGATCGTGGCGACTGAAGAGGGCCTGGCCCGAATCCCGCGCTCGGTCCGTGAAGGCTCCCTGGCACTGGGTGCGACCAAGTTCGAAACCCTGATGAAAGTGGTGCTGCCGATGGCCAGCCCGGCAATGATGACCGGCGTGATTCTGGCGATTGCCCGTGCGGCCGGTGAAGTGGCACCGCTGATGCTGGTGGGTGTGGTCAAGCTGGCCCCGAGCCTGCCACTGGACGGCAACTACCCGTTCCTGCACCTGGATCAGAAATTCATGCACCTGGGCTTCCACATCTATGATGTTGGTTTCCAGAGCCCGAACGTGGAAGCGGCCCGTCCGCTGGTCTATGCCACCGCGTTCCTGCTGGTGGTGGTGATCGCCCTGCTGAACTTCTCGGCCATCGCGATCCGCAACCACCTGCGCGAAAAATACAAAGCGCTTGAGATGTAATCGCCCGCTAAAGACTGATAATTTGAAGGTTTACCGATATGACTAGCGAAGCCAAAACCCACGCCATCGATATTGCCTCCATGCAGCGCGGCGAGAGCAACCTGAACCTGGCCGACGAGCAGATCACACTGCAGGTTCAGGACCTGCGCCTGAGCTACGGCGACAAGGAAGCCCTCCACGGCATTAACATGGATATCCCGAAGAACCGCGTGACTGCGTTCATCGGTCCGTCCGGCTGCGGTAAGTCCACGCTGCTGCGTTGCTTCAACCGCATGAACGATCTGGTCGACAGCTGCAACATCACTGGCAAGATCCTGCTCGACGGTGACAATATCTACGATCGCACCGTCAACGTTGCGGACCTGCGCCGCCGTGTCGGCATGGTGTTCCAGAAACCGAACCCCTTCCCCAAATCAATCTACGAAAACGTGGCTTATGGCCTGCGTATCCAGGGGATCAACAAGAAGCGCGTGATCGACGAAACCGTTGAGTGGGCACTGCGTTCCGCTGCCCTCTGGGATGAGGTCAAGGACCGCCTGCACGAGAGCGCACTGGGCATGTCCGGTGGCCAGCAACAGCGTCTGGTCATCGCCCGTACTGTCGCGGTGAAGCCGGAAGTGCTGCTGCTGGACGAACCGGCTTCAGCTCTGGACCCGATCTCAACACTGAAAATCGAGGAACTGATCCACGAACTCAAGGATAACTTCACCATCGTTATCGTGACCCACAACATGCAGCAGGCGGCCCGCGTCTCCGACTACACCGCTTTCATGTACATGGGCGATCTGATCGAGTTTGGTGCTACCGACGCACTGTTCACCAAACCGGAAAAGAAACAGACTGAAGATTACATCACCGGCCGTTACGGTTAATGTGGCCCGTGCCAGCAACGGAGAAACCGATCGTGGAACTCGAAAACGCTAATTACTCGACCCATATCTCCCAGCAGTTCAACGAAGAGCTGGAGAAAATCCGCACACAGATGCTGACCATGGGTGGCATCGTTGAACGTCAGGTGAGCGATGCCATTGAGGCACTGCTGAACGGTGATGTGGAACTGGCCGAACAGTCCCGCCGCATCGACCAGCAGACCAATGCCATGGAACTGATGATCGACGAGCAGTGCACCACCACCATCGCCCGTCGCCAACCGGCCGCCAGCGACCTGCGCCTGATCGTATCGATCAGCCGTGCAGTCGCCGATCTGGAGCGCATCGGTGATGAAGCCACTCGCATCTGCAAGATGGCGATCGAACTGGCCGACAGCGGCGCCAACCAGCGCGGCTTCCAGGAAGTCCGCCATATCGGCAACCTGGTACGCGACATGGTCAAGGACGTGCTCACTGCATTTGCCCGTAATGACCTGGAAATGGCTTACCGCGTGGCCAAGCAGGACAAGAACGTCGATCAGGAATACCGGACCGCCATGCGTTCCCTGGTCACCTACATGATGGAGGATGCCCGTGCCATCTCCAACGTGCTCAACGTGATCTGGGTACTGCGCAGCCTGGAGCGTATCGGCGACCATGCCCGCAACCTGTCCGAGCACCTGATCTATCAGGTCAGTGGTACCGACGTGCGCCACCAGAGCCTCAAGCAGATGAAGCAGACGGTACAGGAAGAAGCCGAGGGCAGCCTTCAGGATGAGGGCAACGAAGAGTAAGCCCTTGCCCGCTGGTCTTACAGCACAACTGCTGACGTTTTTATCGTCAGCAGTTGTCGCTGCCTGATGCTACACTCTCACCTTTCGTTTTCTGGAATCGGTGGACGTGTCAGCCCGTAGTGCCCTTCTCAATCCGCTTAAACTGAATCGCTGGACGTGCGCCGATGGTGTCCATGATGCACCCCATCATTGGCGTCCATGGTTGCAGGACACCGGCTCCTTGACCCAACGCCTGACCCGTGCCGCTGGCGGCGAGTTTGCCGTGCGCGTGCTGTCACAGCGCTGGGCGACGCCCTCCCGCGATGAAGCCCGTGCGCTGAACATGCCACCACGTCAGCTGGCCCTGATCCGCGAAGTGGAACTGCTGGGCCGTAACGGCACCCCCTGGGTCTACGCACGTTCCGTGCTGCCCGCCACGACCTTGACCGGCCGCGAGCGACGTCTGGCCCTGCTCGGCAATCGATCCCTGGGGTCGTTGATGTTCAGTGATCCCAGCCTGGCACGCGGCCCGCTGATGGCCTGCTGCCTGCAGGATGATGACGGCAGCCAGCTCTGGGCCCGGCGCTCCGTATTCCGACTGCACAACAAGCCTTTGCTGGTATGTGAGGTTTTTCTCCCGGCGATGGAGCACGTACAATACCCGCTCTGATTTACCGAGCAGGAGTAACCCGTGCAAGCTTCAGCCGAACGCCCTTTGAAAGAGCGCCTGCAGGCCTATATCCATCTGATGCGTGCCGACAAGCCTATTGGCACCTACCTGCTGCTGTGGCCTACGCTCTGGGCATTGTGGATTGCCGCGCAAGGCACACCTTCGCTGGAGCTGTTGCTCATCTTCAGCCTTGGCGTATTCCTGACCCGCTCTGCCGGCTGCGTAATCAACGACTTTGCCGATCGCCATATCGACGGACACGTGAAACGCACGCATCAACGTCCCCTGCCATCGGGCCGGGTCACTGAGCGTGAAGCGATAGGCCTGTTCATCGGCCTGATGCTGATCTCATTTCTGCTGGTGCTGCTCACCAATACCCTGACCATCCTGATGTCCTTCGGCGGTCTCGCGCTGGCCTTTGTCTACCCGTTCATGAAACGTTATACCCATTTGCCACAGGTAGTGCTCGGTGCGGCCTTCGGCTGGGCGATTCCTATGGCCTTTACCGCCGTGCAGGCACAGCTGCCACTGACCGCCTGGCTGTTGTACGCAGCCAAGATACTGTGGACCGTGGCCTATGACACTCAGTACGCCATGGTGGACCGTGACGACGACCTGAAAATAGGCGTCAAATCCACCGCTGTGCTGTTCGGCCAACATGACAAGCTGATCATTGGCCTGTTGCAGCTGGCCGCACTGGTCATCCTGATCTGGGTAGGGCAATTAGAGCAGATGGGCCTTTGGTTCCACTTGGGACTGGTGGGCGCTCTGGGCTTCTTCATGTATCAGCAGTGGCTGATTCGCCACCGTGAACGCATGCCCTGTTTCCGCGCCTTTCTCAATAACCATTATGCCGAACTGGTCGTGCTGATCGCGATTATTCTGGACTACACCAGCCGCTAAGCGCAGGAAATTGCTGATCTTTTATGACAGATACCCGTTTATGCAGGTCTGTGTCATATTAGTGTAACGGAAACGTCTTGTAATAGAGGCCTCCGATAACACCTGTAGATGAGGCAGAAAACGATGTCTGCATCAAAACGCGTGCTGATCGTCGATGACGAAGCACCTATCCGTGAGATGATCGCCGTTGCCCTGGAAATGGCCGGCTACGAATGTAGCGAAGCCGACAATGCCCAGGACGCTCATGCCCAGATCGTGGACAACAAGCCGGACATGGTGCTGCTGGACTGGATGATGCCCGGCACCAGCGGAATCGAGTTTGCACGTCGCCTGCGCAAGGAAGAAGTGACCGCCGATATCCCGATCATCATGCTGACGGCCAAGACGGATGAAGACAACAAGATCAAGGGACTGGAAGCGGGTGTTGATGACTACATCACCAAGCCCTTTTCACCCCGTGAACTGGTTGCTCGCCTCAAGGCGGTCCTGCGCCGCACAACCCCCAAGGGTGTGGAAGAACCCGTCACTGTCGACGGCCTGACACTGGACCCGGTTTCTCATCGCGTGACCGCCGATGACCTGCCGGTCGATCTGGGACCCACCGAGTTCCGCCTGTTACAGTTCTTCATGACCCATCCGGACCGCGCCTATTCCCGCAGCCAGCTGCTGGATATGGTCTGGGGCGGCAACGTCTACGTCGAAGAGCGCACCGTGGATGTGCATATCCGTCGCCTGCGCAAGGCGCTGGGTGAGCGTCATGACTATCTGGTCCAGACTGTACGGGGCACCGGTTACCGCTTCTCGGCCAAGGTCGCTTGAACTTGTCGGTCCCCACCGGCATGATCGACCACAGGATGGAGCCTCTCGATGCATGTATCACGACACGCCCTGATTATCAGTCTGATGGCACTGGCCTCCACCGGCTTGCTGGTTGGCCTTCTATTCGGCTATCCGATGGCAGGGCTCAGCCTGGGACTTCTGCTGTGGAGCCTGAAGCAGGTTCGTCAGTTTAATCGACTCAGTGACTGGCTACAGCGCGAGGATGGCTCAGAACCCCCGGAAGCGGATGGCGCCTGGGGCGATCTGTTCGACGAGCTGTCGCGCCTGCAGAAGCGCAGTCGTTCGCGCGAGCAGTATTTGCGCGGCATCATCTCCCGCTTTCAGCAGTCCTCGGCCGCGCTCAACGACGCCATTGTCATCATCGACAACCAGAACAATCTGGAGTGGTGGAACCGCTCTGCCGATCGCCTACTGGGGTTAAAAGCGACCTCTGACCGCGGCAAACCGCTGATGAATCTGCTGCGTGATCCCCGTTTTGTGCGCTACTTCCGCAAGGGGCATTATCAGGAACCATTGGAACTGCCATCTCCGATCAATGGCGATATTCAGCTGCAATACCAGATTACCAAGTTCGGGGAAGGCGACCGCCTGCTGGTGGCGCGTGACATCACCCGTCTGATGCGTCTTGAGCAGACGCGACAGGACTTTGTCGCCAATGCATCCCATGAGTTGCGCACACCACTGACAGTCATTCGGGGTTATCTGGAAACTTTTCTCGATCAGGCGCTGCCACGCCCGCTGGAACGCGGCCTTGAACAGATGCAGCAGCAGGCCGGACGCATGGAAGGTCTGGTTACCGACCTGTTACTGCTGTCGCGCCTTGAGGCCAGCCACCATATCAGCGATGAACATCCAATATTGATCCATGATCTGATTCAGCGCATGCATGAAGACGCCGAAGCCCTGGCCGCTGGCCGTGGTCACAGCTTCAGTCTGGATGTGGACAAGGAATACGACCTGCTGGGTCAGGCCAACGAGCTTCAAAGCGCCTTCTCCAACCTGGTGTTCAACGCCGTACGCTATACCCCGGACAACGGTCATATCACGCTGCGCTGGTGGGTCGATCACAAGGGCGGCCACTTCTCCGTCAGTGACGACGGGATCGGCATCGAGGCCATGCATATCCCGCGCTTGACCGAACGCTTCTATCGCATCGACGAAAGCCGCTCCTCTGCCAGCGGTGGTACCGGCCTGGGGCTGGCCATCGTCAAACATGTGCTGGTCCGCCACGATGCCCATCTGAGCATCGACAGCATACCGGGCAAGGGCAGCACCTTTACCTGCCACTTCCCGCCCGACATGGTCGTCCCGGTCAACGACGGGGAGTGATATCTCGCGCTTCGCTGGCGTATTCTTCGACCCAGAAGATAGTGGCACCCACCACAGCCGCCGGCATCAGGATCAGGTTGATCACCGGGACCAGCATACCCAGCTGCACCAGACCGCCAAAGCCGATCGACGTCACGCGGCGCGCTTTCATCAACTGTTTCATCTGCCGAAAGCTGACCTTGTTGTTATCCATCGGGTAGTCACAGTACTGAATCGACATCATCCAGGCACCAAACAGGAACCAGAGCACTGGCGCGATCAGGTTCACCCCCGGGATAAAGGTGATAATCAGGACCAGCAGAAAGCGCGGCAGGTAATAGGCCAGCTTGTGCAACTCCCGCTGCAAGGCCCGTGGAATCATCGCCAGCATTTCCGCCCAGCCTTCGTCGGTCACCGGCGCGCCACGCAACTTCTTTTCAACCTTTTCGGACAGAAAGCCGTTGAACGGCGCCGCAATCAGATTGGCCACGATACTGAAACCGTAATAGACGGTCACCAGCACCAGCAAGGCAAAGACCGGCCAGAACAGCCAGGTCAGAAAATCGGCCCAGCCAGGCAGAAAACTCAGCCAGTAGTCGACCCAAACGCCGAACTGTTCGATCAACAGCCAGATAGCGCCGATGAACAGCAGCACATTGACCATCAAGGGGACCAGCACAAAGTGCCGAATACCGGGCTGAGGCAGCATGGCAGCACCACGCAGCAGATAGCTGGCGCCACGAACAGGGTTACCTTTCATCTATTCTCCTTGTAACAACGTTTGCCAGATCAGTGGAGATCACTTTACTCTTGCTGTCAGTAGATGACTGTTACCGGCCTGTGAATGGACCGAGAAACCGGGGAGATTAACATGAAAGCGATACGCATCCATGCCTTTGGCGGCCCTGAGAACCTGCAGCTGGACGACATCGACAAGCCCGTTCCGGGGCCGGGTGAAGTGTTGATCCGCAACCGTGCAGCGGGCGTCAACCCGATCGACTGGAAGACCTGTTCAGGGGGCGGTGCCAGTGCCTTCATCGAGTCGCTGCCCTTCTGCCCCGGTTGGGAGTTCGCCGGCACCATCGAATCCCTGGGAGAGGGGGTGACGGCGTTCAGGGCCGGAGAAGAGGTGCTGGGCTTCGTCAATTTCCCCAAGGAAACCGGCTGCTATGCCGAATACCTGATCGCCCCCGCTGATCAGATCGCACACCGCCCTGCCGCTCTCGATCCCCAGTCAGCTGCCGGTCTGGGACTGGCGGGTCTGACCGCCTGGCAGGCCCTGTTCGAAGAGGGTCAGCTCAAGCCCGGCCAGTCGGTACTGGTGCTGGCGGCAGCCGGGGGTGTGGGTCATCTGGCGGTGCAGTTGGCCAAGTGGAAAGGAGCCTATGTGATCGGCACGGCATCGTCCGGCAACAAGAGTTTTCTGCAGAGCCTCGGCTGTGACGATGTCATCGACTACGGCCGTCAGCAGGTCGAGAACCTGATCCACGACGTGGATCTGATCATTGACGGTGTCGGGGGTGAAACCGCGATTCGGGCGCTGGCATGCCTGACACCTCAGGGCCGCATGGTCACCCTGCCATCGGTCACTGCGGCTGAGGTGATCGCCGCCGGGGAAGCTCAGGGGCTGAATGTCAGCGGCATTCGCGCCCGTCCAGATGGACAGCAGCTGCAGGAGCTTGCCAAGCTGGCCTCGTCCGGCAAGGTTCTGCTTAATCTGGCCGACAGCCTGCCACTCAGTGAAGCGGCCAGGGCCCATCAGCTGAGCGCCAAGGGGCATATCCGCGGCAAGCTGGTCCTGACGATCTGACTAGCCCTTATCTCCACCGGCCGTGACATTGGCGCCGGTGGAACTGCAAAACAGCTGCTGCTGACGCATGAGCAGGCGGCAGCCTTCACCACGGATGTTGCGGTCCCAGCAGGCGTGCTTGGCCCAGCTTTTATCATCTTCGGTCGGCTCTTCGCGAAACGCAGGTACGTCATTGCAGAACCCTTCGTCAGGCTCGGCTGCTTCCAGGCAGGCCCTGAGGAAACGACCGTGATTGACGGTACACTCAAAGCCGGTGCAACCATCGAAGTCACTGAGCGCCTTTTCCAGACACGCCGTCTGACCGTTGCCCCGTGCGAATGCCTGCCCCTGATCGCGCCAGAGTTCGGCCTGCTCGGCCCGCTCGGCATTGAAGTCCGCGAGCCATTCCGCCTGCATTGCCTGCCACCAGGCGGGCTGTACCTGCCACAAAAACAGTCCCATCAGCACCGGTATCAACACCAGCGCCAGGATGATCTTTTTCAGCATTGAAAACTCCGTATCGGTCTCAGCGACGGCGGTACAATCCGGCCATGCAAATCAGCAACCCGACGACCGACAGCAACATGCCACCGTTCACCCAGAGCGGGTGACGGACCATAAAGGGCACAAAGGGGTGATCCTTCCCGGCATCATCACACTCAGTGGTGAGATAGTTCCAGGAGCCGCCCTGATCCAGGCAGGCATCGGCCAGCGAAAGGTCAAACATGTAGCCAGCCATCAACAACACGGCCGGCACCACCAGCAATATCAGTCCCAAGCGCAACATGATCAATCGTCGTCACTGATGCCGATGTTACTGACCCCTTCATTGCGTGCCAGTTCACGCAGGGCCGCGATGAAATCGGGCTTGGCGTGTTTCAGGCTGCGCAATCGCTCAATCACCTCGTCACGAAAGGCGTCTTCTGCCTGCATCAGGTCGTGGGTATTGATCAACTTGACCAGCTCTTCGTCGGACATCTGGTCATCACCCTCGCTCACTTCGAGGAAGGTCGCCACACACTCACGGGACAGCTGACCGATACTGGCCGCGACCGATGCATCCTTCTCCAGAATGCAGTTCAGCGTGGCATTCAGCGCCACCACGGCGTCCAGCGCCGGCAGCGCACCGTACATGTCAAATTCGTCCAGATCCGGCATGTTGGCCTCGACTGCGTCGAGCTGCACCTCGAAGTTCATCTTCGCGCCCTGGCCGGACAGGCTATCCCATACGCCGTCGAGGATCTGGCGCAGCTTGGCTGCATCACCAAACTCGACCAAACGTGCGAAGAGCGCAAAATTGGGGAACATACGCTCGGTCAGCGCTGCCGAAAAGGCTGTCAGCTGCCAGGGCTCGAAAGTCTCCAGCTCGGGCTCCAGATTGAGCAGTTCAGTCATGGGAAGTCTCCACCTTGGTGTCTGTTCGACCATTGTACGGTTTTGACGGCCCGATCTGTAGTCATGAGGCGTGCCGCCCTGCCGGTTTTTGCTGATATACTTTTGACCGTTTGTCCACTCTGAATGAGAACAAAAATGAATCTATCCCCCACTGCTGCCGCTCTGGTCAGGCTGCTGGACGGCTTCAGCGAATGGACCGGCCGCCTGATCGCCTGGCTGACGCTGCTGATGGTCGTGGTTACCTTTGTCGTCGTCGTCATGCGCTACGTCTTCGAACAAGGCAACATCGCCCTTCAGGAGTCCGTGATCTACATGCACAGTTTCGTGTTCCTGCTCGGGGCTGCCTATACCCTCAAGCATGACGGACACGTTCGTGTCGATATCATCTACCGCCCACTCAGCGAGAAGGGCAAGGCCTGGATCAACCTGTTCGGAACCCTGTTCCTGCTGTTGCCGGTCTGCATTTTCCTGTTCTGGATCTCCTGGGAATATGTCGCTACCTCATGGGAACTGCAGGAAGGCTCTCAGGAAGCCGGCGGTATCGCCTATCGCTATATCCTGAAGTCGGCCCTGCTGGCAATGCCGGCCATGATGGTTCTGCAAGGAATCGCCGAGCTGCTGCGCAGCCTGCTGGTCCTGAGCGGAAATGCCCACCTGCCTCCTGCTGAAGAGGAGCATGCCCTGTGATCGAACTTTTGCCCCTGCTGCTGTTCGTTGGTGCGATTATCATTCTGCTGATGGGCTACTCGGTGGCCTTTTCACTGGCCGGTACCGGTCTGTTGTTTGCCGCCATCGGTACCCTGACCGGTCACTTCGACAGCGTCTTTCTGGAAGCAGTCCCCAACCGCATTTTCGGCGTGATGAACAACGAAGTGCTGATCGCCGTTCCCCTGTTCGTATTCATGGGGGTGATGCTGGAGAAATCGCGCATCGCCGAGGAACTGCTTGACACCATGGCCGCCCTGTTCGGCTCCATGCGCGGAGGCCTGGGGATTTCCGTTACTCTGGTGGGCATGCTGCTGGCGGCCAGTACCGGCATCGTCGGTGCGACCGTGGTCACCATGGGCCTGCTGTCGCTGCCGACCATGCTCAAGCGCGGTTATGATCCGGCCATTGCCACCGGCACCATCTGCGCGTCCGGTACGCTGGGCCAGATTATCCCGCCATCGATCGTGCTGGTATTGCTGGGCGATGTAATCTCCTCTGCCTACCAGCAGTCTCAGATCGACCAGGGCATCTTTTCGCCGGAAACCGTTACCGTTGGCGACCTTTTCCTCGGCGCACTGATTCCGGGCATGCTGCTGGTGGTGGCCTATATCGGCTATATGGTGTTCATCGCCATTACCCGCCCGCAGGCAGTGCCGGCCATTCCTGAAGAAGAGCTGAGCCAGATCACCAACCTCTGGATACGCGCACTCAAGGCACTGGTTCCCCCCGTGGTGCTGATCGGTCTGGTGCTGGGTTCGATTCTGGGCGGTTTTGCCACCCCGACCGAGGCGGCGTCCGTGGGTGCCGTAGGTGCCATGGCGCTGGCTGCCATGCGAGGAGCCTTCAGTCTGAAGACGCTAAACGAAGTGATGCGCTCCACGACCCAGGTCAGCTCCATGGTGTTCATCATTCTGGTTGGCGCTTCCATTTTCGCCCTGGTGTTCCGTGGCTACGGCGGCGATGACCTGGTACGCGATTTCCTTCATGACCTGCCCGGTGGTGTCGTGGGCGCCATGGCGATTGTGATGCTGATCGTGTTTCTGCTCGGCTTCTTCCTCGATTTCATCGAGATCACCTTTGTGGTCGTTCCGATTGTTGCTCCCATCCTGCTCAGCATGGGGCTGGACCCGATCTGGCTGGGCGTGATGCTGGCGATCAACCTGCAGACGTCCTTCCTCACCCCGCCCTTCGGCTTTGCCCTGTTCTACCTGCGTGGGGTGGCCCCGGCACATATCTCTACCGGGCAAATCTACAAGGGTGTGATTCCGTTCATCCTGATCCAGCTGGCTATTCTGGGCCTGCTGGCCTGGCAAACCGGTCTGGCGACCTGGCTGCCGGAGCTGGTATATGGATAACGCCTGTTGAAAAACCGGTGACAGTCGCCGGGGCGGGAACCTGATATTTCGCCCCGGCAATGTCCTCAGAGGTCGTCGAACATGCCCTTGAGACTGTTCAAGGTCGCCTGTCCCCGCGCCCGGTTCTGCTCAGGACGCGCATCCCCCCGCCCCTCATGCTCCACATCCTCCGGAGGCAGCTCATCCAGAAAACGGCTGGGCATACATTCGATCCACTCGCCAAACTGCCGACGTTGCTTGGCCAAGGTCATGGTCAGAGTCTGCTTCGCCCGGGTGATCCCAACGTAGGCCAGGCGCCGTTCTTCCTCGATGGTATCCATCTCGATACTGTTGCGGTGGGGCAGCAGCTCCTCTTCCATGCCTAGCAGGAACACATGGGGGAACTCCAGTCCCTTGGACGCATGCAGTGTCATCAGCTGCACCCGGTCTGAGTCATCCTCCTCTTCCTGACGATTGAGCATATCAAGCAGCACCAGCCGGGCAATGGCATCCTCAATACCGACATCTTCGTCCTCTTCCTGCAAGCGCTCCAACGTCGATTGCAGCGACTCGATCAGGAAGTAGACATTCTGCATGCGCTTTTCAGCGACCACTTCGCTGGAGGCGTTCTGACGAATCCAGCCGGCATAATCGATCTCGTCAATCAGCTCATGAATGGCGGCGATGGGGTCACCTTCGCGGCAACGCGCGTAGAGACGATCGATCATGGCACAAAAGCGCCGCAGCCGATCCACGCCCTGTGCCGGCAACACCTGCTCCAGACCCAGCTCGCCACAGGCTTCAAACAGGCTTACTTCTCGTCCTGAGGCATACTCCCCCAGCTTGTGAAGGGTACTGGGACCGATCTCGCGCCGCGGCAGATTGATGATGCGCAAAAAGGCGTTGTCATCGTCACGGTTGATCAGCACCTTGAGGTAACTCATCAGGTCCTTGATCTCGGCACGGGCGAAAAACGAGGTGCCACCGCTCAGCTTGTAGGGAATCTGGTAGCTCTGCAGTTTCATCTCCACCAGGCGCGACTGATGGTTGCCGCGGTAGAGAATGGCAAAATCGCGAAAGGCGATACGCTGACGCAGATGGCGATCCAGAATCTCGGTCGCCACCCGCTCCGCTTCGGCATCATCGTTGCGGGCATGGATCACCCGCAAGGGCTCACCGAAGCCCATCTCGCTCCACAGCGTCTTCTCGAACACGTGCGGATTGTTGGCGATCAAGGTGTTGGCCGCCTTGAGGATACGGCTGGTCGAGCGGTAGTTCTGCTCCAGCTTGACCACTTTCAAACTGGGAAAGTCGGTCTGCAACTGTGCCAGATTCTCGGGGCGGGCCCCCCGCCAGGCATAGATCGACTGGTCGTCATCGCCGACCACGGTCAGGCCGCCACGATGCCCCACCAGCTGGCGAACCAGGCGGTACTGCGACAGGTTGGTGTCCTGATATTCGTCCACCAGCAGGTACTGGATGCGCCGCTGCCAGCGCTCCAGCACATCCGGATGATCCGCGAACAGTTGCACCGGCAGCAGAATCAGATCGTCAAAATCGACCGCGTTGTAGGCACGCAGATGGCTGTTGTACGACTCATAGGCCCGTGCCGCGAGAATGTCCTCCGGCAGCTCCGCCTCCGCCAGCGCCTGATCCGGCGTGACCATATCGTTTTTCCAGTTGGAAATACGATGCTGGATATCATTGACCCTGTCGGTGTCCTCGTCATGCTGCAGCATCAGGTCGCGCAACAACGCCCGGGTGTCCTGATCATCGAACAGCGAGAATCCCGCCTTTAAGCCAAGATGCTTACGTTCGCGGCGGATGATCGACAGCCCCAGAGTGTGAAAGGTCGACACCGTCAGCCCACGCCCTTCCTGACCACTGAGCAACTGGCTAACACGCTCTTTCATCTCGCGCGCCGCCTTGTTGGTGAACGTCACCGCAGCGATGCGCCGAGCCTCGAAGCCGGCCTCCTGGATCATCCAGGCAATCTTGCGGGTAATCACGCTGGTCTTGCCCGAGCCGGCACCGGCCAGCACCAGCAGCGGGCCGCCAATGTAGTGCACCGCTTCACGCTGACGGGGATTAAGTCTGCTCATGACACCTCAAAAACACTAAACCTGGTCAGAAAACGGTCGATAAGGAAGAAAGTGGCTGTATCTGGAGCCGTATTCTTGCCCTTGAAGCTTCCGCTGCACCACACTGTTTCTGGACACTGAAAAACCGTGGTAATCTCCTCGGGCGATGAACGCCATCGCCTATTATGACATGGCCCCCTGATGAAATTCAGTTCCCGCTGAATGGAATTTATTCAGGTGTGACGGGGAAGCAGTACCATGCAGGTAGATACAGCGAACACAGAATCAGTTGTTGCCCAGCCGCCGCTGGTGCTGATCAGTACCTCTGAAGCACTGGAAGTATGCTGGCAGGACTGGCTACAACCCTGGTGGAGCGGCCGCTTTTGCCGTTGCCATTCGGTTGATGCTGCCCTTCCGGTGCTGCAGCACCTGGATGCGCCTATCGTGCTTCTGGATGTGGAAAGTCCCGAGCAGGCCCGGCAGCTTATGGAGCAGCTACGCAGTCAACTGAGCCGGCTGCCCGTCGTTCTGTTGAGCTCCTCACCGCAACAGTTGGACTGGCAACCTCTGCTGACTGACCCCTGGAACGATTACCTCTATCTGCCTGGCAGCAGTCTGGATACCATTCGCCGCATCCTGAGGTACTGTCAGCAACTGCTGCACAACGACCACACCGATGCGTCCATACCGCCGATCGACACCAGCCTGATGAACGGCTACGACCCCGAGCTCTGGCGTGCTCTGCAACGGGAAGAGTTCGAGCTCTTCTATCAGCCACGTATCGACCTGCGCCGCGGCTCCATCTGCGGTGCCGAAGCCCTGATCCGCTGGCAGCACCCCGAGCGCGGCCTGCAGACACCGGACAGTTTCATCCCCTCCTGTGAGGCATCGGGACTGATCGTGCCCCTGGGCTACTGGATCATCCAGGAGGTAGGCAAGACCCTGCCGGCGATGAAAGAGGCCGGTCTGGACGGGCGTATTGGTGTCAACCTGTCATTCCGTCAGTTTCAGGACCGCCACCTGGCACCCACCATCGAGCGCTTGATGCAACAACACCTGATGGACACCCGTACGCTGGAATTTGAACTCACCGAGACCGCGCTGTGCAGCGACGAAGAGCATGTACGCTCAACCATCCGCCAGCTGAGCAGCCAGGGGGTGGAGTTCTCGCTCGATGACTTCGGCACCGGCTACTCCTCGTTCAGCCTGCTGCAGAAGCTGCCGATCACGACTCTGAAAATCGACAAGTCCTTCGTCGATGGTATCCCCGGCAACCCGGATGACGAAGAGATCGTGCGCGCCATCATCAACCTCGCTCACAATCTCAATAAACAGGTGATTGCCGAAGGCGTCGAGAACCGCGCTCAGCTGGAATTCCTGATTCGTCATGATTGTGACCAGGTCCAGGGGTACTTCTTCAGCCGCCCGGTTTGCCTTGAGCAGTTCCTCAGTCTGCTCAACACCAACCGCCGCCAGCAAGCCCTCTGAACGCCAACGCCTCCAGCAACTGCTCACGCCCGACATCCGCCTGTCCCGCCAGATCGGCCAGGGTACGGGCGACTCGCAACAACCGATGACAGCCCCGAGCCGATAGCTGACTCTGCTGCATCACTCTGACCAGCAGAGCCTCAGTTGCACTGTCCAGCCTGCATACCTGTTCCAGTTCTGCCCCCGACAGCTCGCGGTTCATGCAACCCTGCCGCTCAAGTTGACGCTCCAGTGCAATGATCACACGTTGCCGCACAGCGGCACTGGACTCCCCCGCCGTTGCCGATTGCAGCAGGGTTTCGACTGGCAACGCCGGCACCTGAAGTTGCAGATCAATGCGGTCGAGCAAGGGCCCCGAAATCTTCATCTGGTATCGACGAATCTGATCCGGCGTGCAGATACAGCGGTCACTGCCATCATCGTGGTAGCCGCAAGGGCAGGGATTCATGGCCGCTATGAGCTGGAACCGAGCCGGATAGCGGGTCTGTCGTGCCGCCCTTGAAATCAGAATCTCGCCGGTTTCCAGAGGCTCACGTAACACTTCCAGCACCCTGCGAGGAAACTCGGGGAGTTCATCAAGAAACAGCACGCCCTGATGGGCCAAAGAGATCTCGCCTGGCCGAGGGTGACTGCCACCGCCAACCAGGGCGATGGCCGATGCGGTATGGTGCGGGCTACGGAAAGGCCGAACCCCGGCACAGGCCGGGGCCACACTCTGACCCGAAACGGATGCGATTGCCGCCACTTCCAGTCGCTGTGCCACATCCAGTGGCGGTAACAGGCTTGGCAAACGCGAAGCCAGCATGCTCTTACCGCTCCCCGGAGGCCCTGAAAAAAGCAGGTTATGCCCACCCGCGGCCGCCACTTCCAAGGCCCGACGGGCCTGCAACTGGCCTTTGACATCCGCCAGGTCCGGCACCGAATGCACTCTTTCAGTGCATTCACCGGCAACCACAGCAGCCAGCGGCTGTTGCCGCGTCAGGTGAGCGACCAGTTCCAGCAGATGACTGGCTGCAAATATCTCTGTACCTTCTGCCATCACCGCTTCATCAGCATTTTCCCTGGCGACGACCAGCGAGCGACCGATCCGACCGGCAGCAACGGCGGCAGGCAGAATGCCGCGCACCGGACGGATATCACCGGACAGCGCCAGCTCACCGATCACCTCCACGGTTGTGCTCGCCTTCCAGCCCTTCAGCTGACCGGACGCCGAGAGGATACCAATGGCAATGGCCAGATCATAACGACCACCCTCCTTGGGCAGGTCCGCCGGTGCCAGGTTGATGGTGACGCGGCGTTGCGGAAAGTCGAAACCTGCGTTGATGAGCGCGCTACGCACCCGCTCACGACTTTCCTTGACTGCGGTTTCAGGCAGCCCCACGATCGACATGGAGGGCAAGCCTCCGGACAGATGCACCTCAACTGCAACGGGAGGTGCTTCGATACCGAGCTGAGCCCGGGTATGAATTACGGCAAGCGACATATGGCCATCCTTGGCTCAGATGCAGGGAAGAGGAAAAATCAGTTATTGCGGGCGTCGGCAGCCTCATCAGCCTCACTGGCGGGCGCTTCTGCGGCGGCCATGCCCTCAGACTCAAGCGCAGCCAGACGCGCTTCCAGCTGCTCCAGGCGCTCACGGGTGCGCATCAGCACCGCCTGTTGGGCATCGAATTCATCCCGTGTCACCAGATCCAGACGGGCAAAGCTGCTCTGCAGCATGCTCCGAATCTGCCCCTGCAGCTCCTGCTGCCCCGGCATTTCAGGGCGATGGCTCAACAGCTGGCTGAACTGGCTGGACAGGCTGTCGATCAGTTTTTGGTGAATCATCCGGGTCTCCACATTCAATAGGTTCTCAGCCGTCACTATAAACCAGAACGCCAGTCAGGTCAGACTGGATGCCACGCACCCATGCGGTGCATGCACTATACTGGTGCATGAAATCACCTCTCTGATGCCCGTTTAAGTGCCATGTGCCAGGCCTCAATCACACCTTCTCCTCATAACCAGCTGTTTTAAAAAGATAAAAACAAGTTGGCACAACCTTCGCTTATACCGGGCATAACGCAGCCATCCACTCCGGGGTGGCCGCCAGCTGAACACTGAGCAGAGGAATGATGCCATGAAACTGATTTCAGCGATCATCAAGCCATTCAAACTTGACGACGTACGCGAAGCCCTGTCCGACATCGGCGTGCAGGGTATCACCGTTACCGAGGTCAAGGGCTTCGGCCGTCAGAAGGGCCACACAGAACTTTATCGCGGGGCCGAGTATATCGTCGATTTCCTGCCCAAGGTGCGCATTGATGCCGCCGTGGCCGACGAAATTGTCGATCAGGTACTTGAGGCCATCACCAAGGCTTCTCACACCGGCAAAATCGGTGATGGCAAGATTTTTGTCACCCCGCTGGAGCAGGTGATTCGTATCCGTACCGGTGAAACCGGTCACGATGCGCTTTGACCCCGTCTGAACACGATTCCATTTATCTCTGGAGGATACAACAATGGAAGAACTGCTGAACTCAACAGCCGGGGATCTGACCCAGCTGAAATATGCGGTCGATACCTTCTACTTCCTGGTGTGTGGTGCGCTGGTGATGTGGATGGCGGCCGGTTTCGCCATGCTTGAGGCAGGTCTGGTGCGTGCCAAGAACACGACCGAGATCCTGACCAAGAACGTCGCTCTCTATGCCATCGCCTGTACCATGTACCTGCTGTGTGGCTACTACATCATGTACAGCTCCGATGCCGGTGGTGTACTGCCAAGCCTGGGCGCCCTGATCGGTGACGAGAACGGTGTCGATGCCGTGCTTGCTGGCGGTGATGACGCACCCTACTACTCGGCTCGTTCCGATTTCTTCTTCCAGGTGGTGTTCGTGGCAACCGCCATGTCCATCGTCTCCGGTGCCGTGGCTGAACGCATGAAGCTCTGGGCTTTCCTGGCCTTTGCTGTTGTCATGACCGGTTTCATCTACCCGACTTCAGGTTACTGGACCTGGGGTGGTGGCTTCCTGAGCGAAGCAGGCTTTTCCGACTTTGCCGGTTCAGGTATTGTGCACATGGCAGGCGCATCCGCCGCTCTGGCAGGTGTTCTGATCCTGGGCGCTCGTAAGGGCAAATACGGCAAGAATGGCGAAATCAACGCGATTCCGGGTGCCAACCTGCCGCTGGCCACACTGGGTACCTTCATCCTGTGGATGGGCTGGTTCGGTTTCAACGGTGGTTCCGAACTGAAGCTGTCTGACGTCGGTGAAGCCAACGCTGTTGCTGAAGTGTTCGTCAACACCAACGCAGCTGCCGCTGGTGGTGTCATCGCCGCGCTGATCGTGGCCCGCCTCTGGTTCCGCAAGGCCGACCTGACCATGGCGCTGAACGGTGCACTGGCTGGTCTGGTAGCCATCACGGCTGACCCGCTGTCGCCGAGCGCGCTGGCTTCCACCCTGATCGGTGCAATCGGCGGTGCCCTGGTGGTCATTTCCATCGTCACTCTGGACAAGCTGCGCATCGACGACCCAGTCGGCGCCATCTCCGTTCACGGTGTTGTGGGTATCTGGGGTCTGCTGGCAGTACCGCTGAACAATGCGGACGCAACCTTCGGCGCACAGCTGCTGGGTATCGTCTCCATCTTCGGTTGGGTATTCGTGGCAAGCCTGATTGTCTGGCTGATTCTGAAAGCCGTCATGGGTATTCGCGTCAGCGAAGAAGAAGAATACGAAGGGGTCGACCTGGCTGAGTGCGGTATGGAAGCCTACCCCGAATTTACCGGCGGCAAGAAATAATTCCCTGCCTTCGGACAACATTCAGGCTGCGCATAATATGCGCAGCCTTTTGATTATGGGTATACTGGCGCCAATGGTTTCTCCACCGGCCTTCCGGCTGGAGCGAAGTGGGACAGCCACAGATCTATGAGGACTTGAATGATGAAACTCGTCTCCGCGGTGATCAAGCCGTTCAAGCTGGATGACGTTCGTGAAGCTCTGTCCGATATTGGGATTCAGGGCGTGACCGTGACGGAAGTAAAGGGCTTCGGTCGCCAGAAAGGCCATACCGAACTCTATCGTGGTGCTGAATACGTGGTCGACTTTCTGCCGAAAGTGAAAATCGAAGTCGCCATCGACGACGATATGCTCGATCAGGTGATCGAGGCGATCAGCAAGACCGCCAACACTGGCAAGATCGGCGATGGCAAGATCTTTGTCATGCCGTTGGAGCAGGTCATCCGCATCCGTACCGGCGAGACCGGCCCGGACGCACTCTGATACATCCGCCCGGCCCGTGTCACCATGACCGGGCCGGTGCCGGCTGCACGGGATCAGTCGCTCGCGTTACGCGCCGCGTCCCGAATCGCTTCACCCGCCTTTTCGATATCCTTGCCTGCGCCTTCTATGGTGCTGCAGCCGCTGACAGCGGTCCCCAACCCCAGCATTACCAGCGCGCTGAACACTAGACTGACCAGTTTTTTGTGCATCGTTTCTTCCTCAATGACAACCTGTTGCAAATCATACCTCTGTGCTGCAACGCCTGTCATTATGCCAAGGCCGCCTATACTCTAAGCTGAATGTTATTGCAGCAGGAGGCAGACGGCATGTTACGCGTACGTCCGATTACCACCAGGGATAATGACCTGCTGAAAACGATCGCCATCGAATCCGGCACCGGCTTCACCTCACTGCCTGACGACGAGGCATTACTCGAACACAAGATCGAACAGTCGATCAGTTACCTGTCCCGCCCGGCCGAAGGCCCCTCACCGGTCACCTATCTGTTTGTTCTGGAGGAAACCGACACAGGCGAGGTACTGGGCACCTGCGGTATCACCTCGGCCGTTGGCCTTGATGCCCCCTGGTACCACTACCACATCGGCACCATCGTGCATGCGTCACACCAGTTGGGAATTTATAACGAGTTCCGCACTCTCTATCTGTGTAACGACTACACCGGCAGCAGTGAGCTCTGTTCGCTCTACCTGCGTCCGGCCTATCGCGGCAGTGGCGGCGGTGGTCTGCTGTCCCGTGCCCGCTTCCTGTTCATGGCCGAGCACCGGCAGCGATTTGCCGACCGCATTATCGCCGAAATGCGCGGCTTTACCGACCAGCACGACAGTAACCCCTTCTGGGAAGGGTTGGGCCAACACTTTTTCTCCATGCACTATCAGCAGGCGGATTTCCTGACCGGCTCCGGCAACAAGGTGGTCATCGCTGAACTGATGCCCAAGCACCCGATCTATATCCACCTGCTGCCTCCGGAGGCACAGGCCATCATCGGCCGGGTCCATCCCAACACTGAACCCGCCTGTCGATTGTTGCAGACACAGGGCTTCCGCTTCGAAAACTATGTCGATATCTTCGATGCAGGCCCCACCCTGGCGGCACGACCCGACGAGGTTGATGCGATCCGCCGCAGCCGGCGCGTTGAAGCCGTGGTCGACCCCACACCTGCCCCCGAAGATGCCCGCAGTTATCTGGTGAGTAACACCGGCAGCAGCGACTTCCGCTGTATTCAGGCCAGGCTTCAGCCGACCCTGACCCGGGTCAGGGTTACCCCCGAACTGGCAAACGCGCTTGAGATTAACAGCGGTGACCCGGTAAGGCTGGTCAGCCTGCCGGGGGCAACAACAGCCTGAGTTCCAGTCCACCTTCCGGCCGGTTGTGTGCGCTGATCTCTCCTCCCAGCTGCCGTACGGCGCGACGCGCAATACTCATGCCCAGACCAAAGCCATCACCGCCAGCGTGTTCGTCCCGCACAAAGGGCTCGAAAAGCCTCGGCAACACCTCGGGATCAACACCGGGCCCCGCATCACTGAGCCGCAACAACAGACGCCCATCGGCCAATGGCTGCACGCTCAGACAGGCCGCAGTCTGCTCTGAGGTATGGCGAAGAATATTTTCAATGCCGTTCTGCAATGCGCAACGCAGCAGCTCAGGCACCCCGTGATAGCACACTTCGCTGGAGGGCAATTCAAGGCTGAAGCGGCGCTCTGGCTGACGCAGGCGCACCTCTTCTTGCAACTCGAGACACAGTTCGGTCAACGAAAAGTCGGTCGCACTCTGATCACGCTGCTGACGGCTGAAACTGAGAATCTCGCCGATCAGTGCGTCCAGGCGATCGCATTCCCGATTGATCCTGTCCATCATCGAGTCATCCGGTGCCAATCGCTGCTCAATCAGACCGGCCGCCGCCTGCAGGCGTGCCAGTGGAGCCCTTAGCTCATGAGAGACATCCTGCAACAAGCGTTGCTGGGCCAGCAGCGTCTGCTCCACCGATCCCACCAATCGATCAAATTCACGGGTCAACTCACCGATTTCATCCTGCCGCCGGCTCAGGCCTGCATCCGCTCTGAGGGTAAGATCCTGCGCCTGATGCAACTCTCGTACATGTTCACGTAAACGCTGGATGGGTCTGACGACCAGCGCCCCCAGAACCAGCCCCGATAGTGCCGAGATAATCAGAATCAGGACCATCTGCAATGAGAACAGCCTGCCCAGCAGGCGCTCGGCATGGAAAGCCTCTCGGGGCAGCGCCACTCGTGCACGGTACTCCCGCCCACTGTCCGTGGTCAGCGTCAGCTTCAGCGTTTTGCGTGGCGGCTCAGGCAACCAGGGCATCAAGGGCATGCGGCTATCGCCTTCATACAACCAAAGAGGAACCGGGCGGTGCCGCCCAGGCAGCATATGCCAGTTGGCCACTCCGGCTTCAAAACGTTCCAGCATCAACGTGGCCTGCCCACGTGCCCGGGCTTCCAGCAGCTCCAGACGATGCTCCTGGTCGTAACGGTTGCTGACCAGAAGAAACACGCCGCTCATGCCCAGAAGGCTGACCAGCCAGATCACCAGGAACATTTTCCAGAACAGTCGCTTATACCATCTCATATGAGGCTCCGGATGAACTGATAACCCTGCCCGCGCACGGTCTTGATCAGCTCGCACTCATCACCCGATACAACCGCCAGCTTCTGGCGTACTCGACTCACATGGACATCGATAGCACGGTCATAGGCACCCAGCTCTCGGTGCAAAACCCACCGAGTCAGTTCGGCCTTGCCCAGCACACGGCCTGCATGCTGCATCAGGTAGGCCAGCACATTGAACTCGGCACTGGTCAGCTGCAGCATTTGACCCTGAAAGCGCACCTCTCGCTGCCCGGGATCGAGCGTTAAGCCCTCTAATGCCAACGGCTGCGTTGGAAAGGCTCCTGCAGGCATCTCATCGGCTGTTCTGCCCCCCGTATCACAGCGGCGCAGGATTGCCTTGATCCGTGCTGACAGCTCACGAGGATGGCAAGGCTTTGACAGATAATCGTCCGCCCCCATTTCCAGCCCCAGAATGCGGTCGATCGCCTCACCCCGGCCGGTCAGCATCAGCACCGGCACCTCGCTGTGAGGGCGCAGCAGCTGCAGCAGCTCCAGCCCACTCATACCCGGCATCATGATATCCAGCACCAGCAAGTCCGGAGTACTCCGCTGCAGCGCCGCCAGCGCCGCCTCCCCGGAGTATGCTGTCTCGACCTGATAGCCCTCATGCCCCAGATACTCGGCCAACATGGCGCAGAGCTCGCGGTCATCATCCACCAGCAGCAATGTCTTGTTCTGCATCTACCTTCCTCCTGCGACCATTCTAGCCCGAGCCCCTGCAGCCTCGGTCAGGCTTTACCTAACTTTACTCCCTGTGCACACAACTTTGCGCACCGCTTGGCCATACTGGCCAGCAGATCAACACAGAAGGAATTCCCGATGAAAACACGCAAGATGATCGTATCCGCACTGGCCATTACGCTGGTCGCAGGCAGCAGTGCATTGGCTTATGCTGGACAACAGGGTGGCTGCAGCGCAGCCGACCGGGCCGATAAGCGGGTCGAGCGAATGACGCGTCAGCTGCAACTGGATGAAGCACAGCAGGCATCAGTACGAGCACTGTTCGCTGACCAAGCTGACCGTATGCAGGGTCAACCCCCGAAGCGGCATGCGCTGCTGGCCGAACTGGACCCCAACGCTCCTGACTACCAGCAGCAGGTGAAACAGCATATCGTTCGGATGCAACAGCAGCTGGCGGAAAAGATGCAGGCGCAGGCCGACTTCAAGGCATCCCTCTATGCCATCCTGACGCCGGAACAGGAACAGAAGCTGGCCGAGATGCGTGATCACCGAGGCGACCGGCATGACCACAAGGGTCAAGGTCATCACCGGGATGGCGGGCACGAGCGCTGGTGAGGTCAGCGCTCAGGACTGAACCGCCAGTTCGGCTCGCACCCGACGCTCATGGTGCTGGCTCAGCAATGCCTGAGCCACACCAGAGCCCAGTATCAGGCCGCATCCGGTCAGTTGCTGCGGGCTGAGCGACTGATCGAAGAGAACCCAGCCAAAGCTCACCACGGCGATCGGCTCCATATAGGCCAGAGTACCAAAGGTGGCCGCCGGTAGTTCTCTGAGTGCAATGACGGCAAACAGGATCGCCAAAAAGCCCGGCAACAGACCGGCCAGCAACAGCCACCCCCACTGCTCCAGATGAATGCTCTCACCTTGCTGCAGCATCAACGGGAGCATGCACAACGCACCAGCCAGCAACTGGTACCAGCAACGGGTATAGGCATGCAGGTGTGTCGGCATCACTCGGTTCAGCAGGATGAATCCGGCGTAGGCCAGCATCGCCACCGCCGCAAATGCCATGCCGGTCGCATCCTCGGCGTTTTCAAAGCTCAGCTCGAACTCCATCATCGTGGCAAAGCCGAAGAGTGCCAGCAGAATCAGGCCAACGCCGGCAGCGGTCAGGCGCTCCCCCATGGCAAAATGGGCCACGACCGACGCCATCACCGGTGACAGATAGACCATCATGATCGCATTGGCCATGCTGGTATAGAGCATCGCCTGAACGTAGCAGACGATAAAGGCGGCGAGCAGACCGCCGTTGGCCAGCACCCGCCAGGAGGGCCAGACCCGCAGCAGACCGACCTGCCCCACCAGCAGCAGATAACCCAGCATCAGTGCCGCCCCGAATCCGAGACGGTAGAAGGTCAGAGTCTCGGCGCTGAGCCCGGCATATTGCGAGATCACACCGATGGTGCCCATCAGCACGGCGGAGACAACCGCCATAAACAGAAAGGGGGCTGAACCAGCCCCCTGTGTGTGCTTGCTCATCAGCCGGTCTAGTCCACGAGAACGCCCAGCGCCGCCAGTGCCGCTTCAGCACAGGCAATGTCCTCCGCCTGAGAGGCACCGGAAACGCCGATGGCACCAATACACTCGCCAGCCAGCTTGATCGGCAGCCCTCCGCCCAGCATCAGCAGATCCGGGTGAGTATCCAGCGCTGCCAGCAGGTGTATGTCTTCAGCGTTGTTGTCACGGAAGAAGTTGCTGGGTACCTTGAAGCCTGCCGAGGTACGCGCCTTGCGCAGCGCCAACAATGCCGTCTGGGGCGGTGCATCATTGAGGCTCAGCTGAGCCAGCGGTTGACCAGCCCGTCCTACCACGGCAATGCTGACCTTCACGCCCAGGGTTTCAGCCTGCTCGCTGGCTGCTGTCACGGCTTTCAGGGCAGCGCGATAATCCAGCGTCTGCTGTGTTGCTGCCAATGTATCGGTCATCGGGCAATCTCCTCTACTGCTTATTCAATACGCTCAAACATCAGATCCCAGACGCCATGCCCCAGGCGTTCGCCACGCTGCTGGAACTTGGTGACCGGGCGCCACTCGGGCTGAGGAGAATACTGCCCTGACCCCGCCTGATTGCGATATCCGTCTGCTGCAGACATCACCTCCATCATGTGTTCAGCGTAGTTTTCCCAATCGGTTGCCATGTGGAAGCAGCCACCGATGCGGAGCTTCTGGCGGATCTTCTGGGCAAATTCCGGCTGAACAATGCGGCGCTTGTGATGGCGCTTCTTGTGCCAGGGGTCGGGAAAGAAAAGCTGCAGCGTGTCGAGACTGGCATCGGGAATGCACTGGGCCAGCACCTCAACCGCATCATCACAGTAAACACGGATGTTGGTCAGGCCTTCCTCCTCAACCCGGGACAACAGGCGTCCGACGCCTGGAGGGTGCACCTCGATGCCGATGAAGTCCTTTTCCGGTGCACGACGTGCCATTTCGATCAGCGAATCGCCCATGCCAAAGCCGATCTCCAGCACAACCGGGGCCTCACGACCAAACACGGTGGCATAGTCGATCTTGCCATCTTTCAACTCCAGCCCATACTTGGGCCAGTTCTGCTCCATGGCACGCTGCTGGCCTTCGGTCATGCGACCGGCCCTTACCACAAAGCTGCGAATCCGGCGCAAGGGTTTCTGTTCTTCAGTCATCATCACATCTGTCAGTTGCTGGAGCCCCTCGGGGCTCCGAATATTTGCGTTTAGCGGCCGCTGATCACGCCATCCAGCGGTGAGGAAGCACTGGCATAGGCACGGCGCGGCATGCGCACGGCCAGGTGGGCCTCACGGCCAGCCTGAACGGCCTTCTGCATCGCTTTGGCCATCAGCACCGGGTTCTGGGCACCGGCAATCGCCGAGTTGACCAGCACGCCGGCACATCCCATTTCCATGGCCATGGCAGCTTCAGAGGGCGTGCCGATACCGGCATCGACCAGAATCGGCACCCGAGCCTCTTCCATGATCAGGCGAATATTGTGCGGGTTCTGAATCCCGAGACCCGAACCGATCAGTGAGCCCAGCGGCATAACCGCCACACAGCCGATCTCTTCCAGCCGCTTGGCCACAATCGGATCGTCATTGGTGTACACCATCACTTTGAAGCCGTCCTTGACCAGCGTTTCAGCGGCTTTCACGGTCTCGATGATGTTGGGGTACAGGGTTTTCTGGTCTCCCAGCACTTCCAGCTTCACCAGATCATGGCCATCCAGCAGCTCTCGCGCCAGTCGGCAGGTGCGAACCGCATCTTCGGCCGTATAGCAGCCAGCGGTGTTGGGCAGCAGGGTGTAACGGTCGGGGCTGATCACGTCCAGCAGGTTGGGCTCATCCGGATTCTGGCCGAGATTGGTTCGGCGGACAGCCATGGTGACGATCTCGGCTCCACTGGCCTCAATCGCAGCACCGGTTTCCGCCATATCCTTGTATTTTCCGGTCCCCACCAGCAAACGGGATTTGAAGGACTGTCCGGCAATGATCAGCGGATCGTTGTTCTCTAGCTCTGACATCATCTGTACCCTGGTATGAATGTGGTTGTATGGTGCGCCTGGCCGCTGGGCTTCAGCCGCCACCGATGGCATGGACAATTTCGACCTGATCACCGGCATTCAGCCGAGTTGATGCGTGCTCGCTGCGCGGGATGATTTCCAGATTCAGTTCAATCGCGATCCTTTTGCCGGTCAGTTCGAGCTGATCGACCAGCTCGGCAAGTGTCACGTTCTCGCTGACATCCAGAGCGTCACCATTTACCTGAATCTGCATACTGTTTTTCCTGTTGATAGATCGATACGGCCAGACTCAGCCAGCCGATGATGAAAGCGATGCCGCCCAGCGGCGTAATCACGCCCAGCCAGTGTATGCCGCTCAAGGCCAGGACGTAGAGGCTGCCGCTGAAGCAGACAACACCGGTCAGAAACGCCACCGCGCTGATTTGCAGCCCTCGGCTATTGCCTTTGCGTTGCAGCAGTCCGGTCACCAACAGGGCTCCGACGTGCCAGAACTGATATTCGACACCAGTCTGAAAGACCTCCAGCAGGCGTTCACTGAGCACCGTTTTGAGGCCATGGGCGGCAAAAGCCCCTAACGCAACGGCGATGGCGCCCAGCAGGGCGGCTGTTACCAATGTAAAACGGGCGGACATCGTCTCTCCTGGGCAGCATTATAACGGGTTTGCGACCAGCGCCTGAAATGAAAAAAGCCGCTCGACGGCGGCTTCAGTGACGCGGCGGCGCGAAACGTCAGGCTTCCAGCATGGCGCCGCGAATTTTCTTCATGGCGTTTTTTTCCAGCTGGCGGATGCGCTCGGCAGACACATTGTATTCGGCTGCCAGCTCATGCAGCGTGGCCTTCTCTTCGGCCAGCCAGCGTCGCGCCAGAATGTCACGACTGCGCTCATCCAGCGCATTCATCGCACAGAGCAGTCGACGCTGAGAGTCTTCCTCCCAGTTGGCCTCTTCCAGCTGCACGGCCGGATCCGCCGAATGATCTTCCAGATAGGCAGAGGGTGACAGGTAGCTGCTGTCTTCATCCTCACCCACCGGTGCATCGAAGGCGGTATCCGTGGACGCCAGGCGACCCTCCATCTGACGCACGGTCTTGGCATCCACACCAAGATCCTCAGCGACCGCTTCCACCTCTTCATTGGTCATCCAGCTCAGCTTTTTCTTCTGCGAACGCAGGTTGAAGAACAGCTTGCGCTGGGCCTTGGTAGTGGCAATCTTGACGATTCGCCAGTTGCGCAGAATGAATTCATGCATTTCGGCCTTGATCCAGTGTACGGCGAAGGACACCAGACGCACGCCCATGGTCGGGTCGAAACGCTTGACGGCCTTCATCAGGCCGACGTTGCCTTCCTGGATCAGATCGCCCAGCGGCAGACCATAGCCGGAATAGCTGCGGGCAATATGAACCACGAAACGCAGGTGCGACATAACCAGCTGGCGTGCCGCTTCAAGATCGCTCTGGTAATGCAGGCGCTCTGCCAGTTCCCGTTCCTCTTCTGCGGAAAGGATCGGGATGGCACTCACAGTCTGAACATAGGCATCGACATTGCGGCCCGGTGATAGCTGTTCAACAACTTGCAAGCTTGTGCCCATTCAGGAATGACCTCGCAAAACTCTTTGGTTCACTTGTAACAAGTGTGCCGTGGATAAACTCGATGGTTTGACGCCCGAACACGGAAAAAGTTCGCTTCCGGCACCAACCGCCCATCAACGGACAGGAAAACTTAACGTGAATCAGTCTGCGGGGCAAGTGTTACAAATACCTTACCCTCGCCTAGACATCACCCGGGATGGCAGCACCCGGTTCGATTTCCCGCAAATGTCGGGAAACGGCCAGCCAAGAGCCTGACAGCCCCAACAGGGTTGCAGACGCCAGCATGATCATCGAACCCTGAAAGCCCAGACCCTGCAACTCGAACTCGTTCAAATAGAGATCCGCCAGTGCCTGTGCCGGTTGAGCCAGCAACATCAGGGCCACCTGGACCAACAACCAGGCCAGCAGGCCGCCCAGCAGGCCGAACCAGAAACCGCTGTACAGAAAAGGACGTCGCACCCAGGCATCGGTCGCACCGACCAGTTTGCTTACCAGAATTTCGTCTCGCCGACTTTCGATGGTCATGCGCACCGTATTCCCCACGACCAGCAGCACGGCCAGTGCGAGCAATCCTCCCAGCACGTAACTGCCACGCTGGGCCAAGGCCAGCCCGGCCGCCAAGCGCTGCACCCATTCCATATCGAGCTGAGCCTCATCCACTCCCGGCAGTGCCGCCAGCTCGTTGCGAACCAGCGGCAGCTGCAGCGGATCGCTGTCCTTCGGCAACACCATGATCACCGCCGGCAGCGGGTTGCTGTCGAAGCGCTCCAGCAGGTCCGCAAATGCGCTGTACTGACGAAACTCTTCCAGTCCTTTCTGGCGACTGATCAGCTCAACGGAGCTGAGATCCTCACGCAGCAGCAGCTCGCGACTGAAACTGTCGATTGCGGCATCGCTGAGTTCGGTCTGCATGTATAGCGCAATGCGTGGCTGAGGGTCCCAGCCATCGGTCAGAGCCTGCAAATTGCCCAGCGCCGCCAGCAAAAAACCCGGCAACGCCAGTGCAATCGCCAGCACCGCCAGCGTCATCACGGATGCCACCGGGGTTTGCTTCAGTCGCAACAGTGACTCACGGGCGACATTCAGGTGGTGACGACGCCAGCTTCGGCTGCGGTCCGCGAACAGGATCTGGTGCTGCTGGGCGCCTCGGCGCGGTGCGGTCGCACCCCGTTCGGTCGAACGCTGCGCCGGAGTTTCCGGCTCCTTGCGTCTTGGTCTAGACATCGGCCACCAGCCTCCCGTTCCTCAGTGTCAGCATGCGATGCTGCATGCGATTGATCAGAGACAGATCATGACTGGCAATCAGCACCGTCGTGCCGATGCTGTTGAACTGGCCAAACAGGCGCATGATGTCTTCGGACAGCTCTGGGTCCAGGTTACCGGTTGGCTCATCGGCCAGCAGCAGTTTCGGCTTGTGCACAATGGCCCGGGCGATACCCACCCGCTGCTGCTCCCCCGTCGACAGGGTGACAGGGTTATGCTTTTCCCGCGCCAGCAGCCCGACCTTATCCAGCGCAGCTCGGGCGCGTCGCGCCGCATCGGCCGGATCGTAACCGCTGATCTGCAACGGCAGAGCGACGTTGTCGAAAACCGAGCGATCAAACAACAGCTGGTGATTCTGGAACACGACGCCAATCTGTCGACGCAAATAGGGGATCTGCGATCGGTGCAGACGGGACAGGTCCTGCTGTCCCACCCAGACCTGGCCACGGCTGGGCCTTTCCATCAACATGATCAGCCTCAACAGGGTACTCTTGCCAGCCCCCGAATGTCCGGTCAGGAATGCCATCTCACCCGATGCGAGTTCGAAGTTCACTCCCAGCAGGGCATCCTGGCCGCTGGCGTAGCGTTTAAAGACATTACTGAACCGGATTGCAGCCATGCGTCACCTCAATCGAACAGCGCCTTGACGAACTCCTCGGCCTCAAAGGGTCGCAGATCGTCGACCTGCTCACCCACACCGATAAAGCGAATCGGCAGATCGAACTGTTTGGCGATGGCAAAGATGATGCCGCCCTTGGCAGTACCATCGAGCTTGGTCAGGGTGATACCGCTGACACCCACCGCGCTCTTGAACTCCTTGGCCTGACTGATGGCGTTTTGTCCGGTACCGGCATCCAGAACCAGCATCACTTCGTGTGGTGCCTCCGGATCCAGCTTCTGCATCACACGCACCACCTTCTGCAGTTCCTGCATCAGGTTATCCTTGTTCTGCAGGCGACCGGCGGTATCCGCGATCAGCACGTCGATCCCCTTGGACTGGGCCGACTGCAGCGCATCGAAGATCACCGAAGCAGAGTCGGCACCGGTATGCTGGGCCACCACGGGCACGTTGTTACGCTCACCCCAGACCTGCAGCTGCTCTACCGCGGCAGCACGGAAGGTATCGCCGGCGGCCAGCATGACCGACTTGCCCTCGGCCTGGAATTTCTTCGCCAGTTTGCCGATGGTTGTGGTTTTGCCGACACCATTGACGCCCACCATCAGGATCACTGCCGGCTTTTTCTCCGGCAACTGCAACTGATGCTCAACGTTACCCAGCAGCGCAGCCAATTCCTGCTGCAGCGCCTCTTTCAGCGCATCAGCATCTTTAAGCTGTTTGCGTTCCACACGGTCCGTCAGACGCTCAATGATTTCAGTGGTTGCTTCAACTCCCACATCAGCCATCAGCAACGTGGTTTCGATCTCTTCAAGCAGGTCTTCATCGATCTCCTTGGCACCGAGGAAAAGATCACCCAGCTGTTCGGTCAGGTTGGCCTTGGTGCGACTGAGGCCACTCTTGATACGCGCGAAGAAACCGCCCTTCTTGTCTTCAGTGGCTGCAGCCTGCGCAGCAGCCGCTTCTTCTGCCGCCTTGCGCTCGGCCGCTTCAGCCTCAGCCTTTTCGGCGGCCTGACGTTCTGCCTCTGCAGCAGCCTTTTCAGCCGCAATTCGTTCCGCCTCTTCGGCAGCGGCCTGCTCAGCAGCGCGACGTTCCGCTTCTTCCGCGGCCTGGCGTGCAGCCGCTTCTTCGGCTGCAATGCGTTCGGCTTCTTCACGTGCCTGACGCTCGGCTTCCTCGGCAGCCCGGCGCGCTGCTTCTTCTGCCACTGCTTTTTCAGCCGCCTGACGCTCCGCTTCCTCACGTACACGACGCTCTTCTTCCGCCTTCGCCTGACGTTCGCGCTCAGCCGCCTCGGCGGCCTGAACCTCAGCCTCTTGCTTGGCCTTGAGTGCTGCAGCTTCAGCCACTTCTGCGGCCACACGGGCCGCTTCAGCTTGTGCAGCCTCACGAGCAACAGCTGCGGCCTCAGCCGCCTGACGTTCGGACTCAGCCTGTTCCTGCGCGGCTTTCGCCCGCTGTTCTGCTTCTGCCTGAACCTGAGCCTGAACCTGACGTTCGGCGGCGGCCTGTTCTGCCGCTACTCGAGCCGCTTTTTCCTCGCTCGCCTTGCGGATGGCTTCCTGCTCAGCAGCCAGACGTTCGGCTTCCGCCTGCTCCTCAGCCTGACGCCGTGCCGCTGCCTGTTCAGCCTCAGCAGCGGCCTTGCGATCCGCTTCAGCCTGCAGGCGCGCCTGCTCAGCGGCTTCACGCTCAGCCGCAATACCGGCCTGCCGACGGCTCAGGCGCACGATAACAAGCAGCAGGATCACCAGTATGGCACCGGCAATATAGGGGAAGGTTGCAGGATCAAGACCTTGTTCAGTCATCCAGGTGTAGAGCGCTTCCATAATCTGTAATATCCGCTGTAGAGAGCCCCTCGAAGGGTGTTGAAAAGGTTATTCTGGTAGCCAGATTAACGCTGCGCAGGCTGCACAGTTCTACTTTTCGACAGCCTGTCAGGGCGCCGCTGAAATTCAATGATTCACTGGGCGGCTATCTTAGCACAGAGCCACCCCGGACAAACCCGGCCAACAACAGGCTGATCTCTGCCCATGACACGACCATTACTCAGCCGCCGCCACCTCAGCCTGCTGATCCTGTTTTTACCAGGCATCATTCTGCTGCTGTCCCGACTGGGCTCCGACCCCGAGCCTTCGGCCTGGCAAGCGAACCCGGACCTGCGCGTTTATCAGCAAACGGCACCAGCCCAGAGCACCTACCGACTTCATCTACTGCTGCCCCAGCCGCTGGATATCTCAAGTGGTCATCAACTCGAACAGCAACTGCTGTTGCATGCCCTGCAACAGCGACTGGGCAATAAAAACGTTCAAACCCACTGGCAGCAACGACTGGGGGCATTGCCCACATTCCAGCGCCAGCCCGGACACGTGCTGCTTGCCCTCAACCTGGATCAGGCTCCTGTATCTGCCGAGCTGTCCTGGCTGCTGCAAGAACTCCAGGTTCCTCCATCCGTTGACTGGCCGGCACTGCTCAAGCGAGCTCAGGCGGAGCACTACCTTGCCCGGCAGGAGCCCGAAGCCTGGCTTAAGAGCCAGTTCCCGGACCAGGAGCCCGATGGCTACAGGTTGAATCCCCTCACCGCTTATCAGGCCTGGCTGCAACCGGGGCGATGGCAGCTGACTCTGTCTTCGCCCGAGCCGCTATCGCTGGAGCTGCCGACCGATCACCCACCGACACCGATAGCATCGACCCAAGAGCTGCTGCTCAAGGCGCTACCGGTCGCGGCACCCGCCACCCCAACGGGTCTGCATCTGCACCGCTGGTCACTGCCGGCGGTGGGCTCTGTGGAGCTGTTTGCACTCAACCTGCTGGCCAGAGAGAGCATTCAACAGCAACTGTCGATGTGGCTGGAACAGCATCAGAACAACGGCATCCAGGCCGGCTATAGCCTCAGCTGGATACCTGCTCTGCCACACGGGCGCACCACACTGATACTGCAAGGTGACAGCTGGCCGGCACTGAAGGGCTGGCTACCGCAACAGCTGGCCTCGGTTGATCTGGAACCGGCACGAGAAGCGGTTATGGAGCAGATCAGGCATCCAGAGCGCCAGCAGTTCTGGGTAGACCTGCTGGCCATTCACCAATTGCCCGCGGATACATTGACTCGGTTACCGAAGGCACTGATGACGATTACACCCGATGAATTGCAACTCTGGTTGCAGGCGCGGCTTGAGTCTGATTACTATCACACCCTTTCATTGCCCGCTTCACCTTAAGGACCGCCGCGATGCCACGCCGCAACAACTCCCGTTCCCGCCGCCCAGCAGCTCCCCAGCCCCAGTCCAACGTTCGAATCATTGGGGGCGAGTGGCGCGGTCGCAAGCTGGACTTCCCGGCGATTGAGGGATTGCGGCCAACACCCGACCGCGTGCGCGAAACACTGTTCAACTGGCTGCAAGCCTATGTGCCGGGTGCTCGCTGCCTGGATCTGTTCTGTGGTAGCGGAGCGTTGGGACTGGAGGCCCTGTCTCGTGGCGCGGCCTCGGTTACCTTCGTTGATCAGGCGCCGGAAGTCGTCCGCCAGCTGCGCAGTAACCTGAACTCGCTGAAGGCTCAAAATGCCGAGCTGATCGGCAACTCGGTGCCGACCTGGCTGGAGCAACGCTCCACCAATGAGGAGGTACGCTATGACCTGGTTTTCATGGATCCGCCATTCAGAAAGGGGCTGGCCGCCCCTGTGTGTGCCCTGCTGGAGCAGCATCAGTTACTGGCTGACGAAGCGCTGATCTACGTTGAGACCGAGGTGGAGCTGCAACTGGAGCAACTGCCACATAACTGGCAACTGTATCGAGAGAAGCAGGCCGGACAGGTTGCCTACCGACTATTTATGCGGCAACCCGGCCAGCAGGATATCGATTAACATTTGACCTTCGGCCTGCAGATCGAAGCGGCCCTCTGACTTCAGCCACTCCTGCAACAGCCCACTCAAAGCCGCCTGCAGACAGAACGCCAGTGCGGCAGGCGAACTGTTTTTACGCAACTGCTTCTGCTTGCGAGCCTGCTTGAGAAAAAACTTGAGCTGATCCTGCCACAGCGTTCGATTATCGCTCAATTCAGGCTCGACTTCGGCAAGGTCCGCGACCGGTGTGGCAGCCATGTAAAAGATTTTATAGATCGCTCCAGCTGCTGGCAGGCGGGCAAATTCAGCCAGCACCCCCATGACGTACTGGCGCAAAGCTGCCAAAGCATCCTGCTGAGCGCCCTGGCGTTGCTCAAGATACTGGGCTTCAAAGGGTAACTCGTAGGCATGATGAATCTGTAGCAGCAGATCGGCACGATTGCGAAAATGCCAATAGAGCGCACCATGGGTGACACCGGCCGCCTGGGCAACCTGTTTCAACGTCGTATTTTCAATACCCTGACGGCTGAACAGCTGCAATCCGGTCTCAATGAGCTGCTGCCGGGTTTGAGCGGCTTCTTCCGGGGTTCTTCGTGCCATGATGCGGGGGCTCCTTATGACATTGGCATTAGCATGTTTCGATAGCAAACCTTATTGAGCCTGTTCCTGTAGCTCAAGGCCGACAGATCAACCTTAATCAAAATGTCATAAATATGTCATCCTCAAATATAACCTTTTAAAATAAAGGATTATTTTTTAATAACCTTTTTTGTATTTATCATTCCTCTAATCTATTTGTGCCACTTGCCCAATTCGGCTAACATCCGCTCAACAGTGTTGCCCATTAGCCCCAACAAGGTCAGCTGAACCGCTATGAATACGGCAATCTACCCCGGTACCTTCGACCCGATTACCAACGGTCACTCCGACCTGGTCGGTCGTGCTGCGCGCATGTTTGATCGCGTCGTGCTCGCCGTGGCAGCCAGCCCCAAAAAACAGCCGATGTTGCCTTTGGAACAGCGCGTCGAGCTGGCACGCACCGCACTGGCCCATCTGCCTAATGTGGAAGTGATCGGTTTCGATTGCCTGCTGGCCAATCTGGTCCGTGAGCAGAATGCCAATATTATTCTGCGCGGACTGCGTGCCGTGTCCGATTTCGAATTCGAATTCCAGCTGGCCAACATGAACCGGAAACTGGCTCCCCAAGCGGAAAGCCTGTTCCTGACACCGGCCGAACATCTATCGTTCATCTCGTCGACGCTGATCCGCGAAATCGCGTCTCTGGGCGGCGATGTTGACCAGTTCGTGCATCCGGCCGTAGCCAGCGCGCTAAAGCAGCACCTGAGCCAGAAATAAAGAACCTGTCAGATTGAGTGAGGTAGCCAGTCATGGCTTTGATGATTACCGATGAATGCATCAACTGTGATGTATGTGAACCGGAATGCCCCAATGAGGCGATCTCTCCGGGTGACGAGATCTATGAGATCGACCCGAACAAATGCACCGAATGTGTGGGCCACTACGATACGCCGCAGTGCGTAGAAGTCTGCCCGGTCGACTGTATCCCGAAAGATCCGGATCATGTCGAAACCGAAGAGATGCTGATGGACAAATACCACAAGCTGACCGGCAAGTAATTGCTGAGCAGTTTATGAAAACGGCGACCCTGGGTCGCCGTTTTTGTTTGTGCCGTCAGAACCGAAACGACTAGAGACGAATATCGGTACTGCTGAGGGCAAATTCCTGCTCCAAACGTTCACCGATGACGTTATCTCCATCTGCCAGCCAGTGCGCATACTGCATATGCAGGCAACGCACCTTGTCCCACTGGGCTATGCCGCCAATCCCGTAACGGTCGAACAGTTCGGTGAAACCCAGCTGCTCGATTCGGGCGCGGTCATCGTCGCGCATCAGCCGCCAGCGCAGCTCCACATAACGCTGCTGCTGAGCCAGATACTCCGTACGCAGCGCCTCATTGTCCTGCAGCTCCTGCTCGATCTGCTTCACCCAGCCACTGTCTTCGATTCGACCGATCGCGCGACACAAATCCCGGCAGCTGAGCCAGTACAACGTAGGAAAAGGCTGGTCCGCAACCAGAGTTCGCATCTGCAGCACCAACGGCAGACCGCCGGTCGTGGCACAGGCGACCGCCTCTATACCGCGGGGCTCGCGCCCAATCTGTTGTTCGATCAGCGCCAGCTGGGCCGCGGTCGGTGACAGGCGACGGGTATCAAACTTGTGCATAGATATCTCCATTGCCCAGCCAACGTCGGATCAGGGCTTCGTTGAGGGCTGGCAGCTGATTCAGCTCGGCCGCCACCTGATGTATTTTCGGCAGCAGATCGGCATCGCGTTGCAGATCGGCAATGCGAAACTGCATCATGCCGGTCTGTCGGGTACCCAATACTTCGCCCGGGCCACGCAGTTCCAGATCCTTCTCGGCAATGCGGAAACCGTCGGTGGTCTCACGCATCACCGCCAGCCGTTCGCGCCCCTGCTTCGAGAGGGGCGCATGGTACATCAGCACGCAGAAGCTTTCGACACTGCCGCGACCGACGCGTCCACGCAGCTGGTGCAACTGGGCCAACCCTAGGCGCTCCGGGTTCTCGATGATCATCAGACTGGCATTGGGCACATCAACCCCAACCTCAATCACCGTGGTCGCCACCAGCAGGTCCAGCTCGGCTGCCTTGAAGCGTGCCATGATCTCGGCCTTTTCCGCCGGTTTCATGCGCCCGTGCACCAGACCGACACGCAATTGCGGCAAGGCTTCCTTGAGGCTCTCAGCCGCCACCTCGGCGGCCTGACACTGCAGGGCTTCCGATTCTTCGATCAGGGTGCAGACCCAATAGGCCTGCCGCCCCTGCTCACAGGCCTGACGGACCCGTTCAATGACCTGGTCACGGCGAGAATCCGCAATCACAACGGTCTGCACCGGTGTGCGCCCCGGCGGCAACTCATCGATAATCGAGCAGTCCAGATCGGCATAGGCGCTCATGGTCAGGGTGCGCGGAATAGGAGTCGCCGTCATGATCAGCTGGTGGGGGCTGCGCTCGCCGTTACGCCCCTTCTCCTTCAGGCTCAGACGCTGATGCACGCCGAAACGGTGCTGTTCGTCAATCACCACGACACCCAGGTCAGCAAAGGCCACCTCTTCCTGAAACAGCGCATGGGTGCCCACTACGACCTGGGCCTCACCACTGCGGATTGCTGCCAGCTGGGTTTCCCGCGCTTTGCCCTTCACCTTGCCGGCCAGCCAGGCCAACTTGATGCCCAGCGGCTCAAGCCAGGCCGTGAAATTGATATGATGCTGCTCGGCCAGAATCTCGGTCGGGGCCATCACGGCCGCCTGCAGCCCGTTCTCCACCGCCTGCAGCGCTGCCAGCGCCGCTACCACTGTCTTGCCCGAACCGACATCCCCCTGCACCAGTCTGAGCATCGGTACCGGCTTTTGCAGGTCCCGGGCCACTTCTCGGGCCACGCGCAGCTGCGCGTTTGTCAGCGCAAAGGGCAGTGCATCCAGAAAGGGGCGGCTCAGCTCCCCGCTGGCTTTGAGCGCAGGTGCGCCCTGCTGCTGCACCTGCTGGCGGATCTTCTGCAATGAGAGGTGATGCGCCAGCAGCTCCTCCATCGCCAGTCGGCGCTGCACAGGGTGCTTGCCTTCCAGAAGCAATGTTTGATCGGCATCCACCGGTGGGTGGTGCAGATAATGCAACGAAGTGGTTAACGGGGGCAGTTGCCACTTGGCCAGCAGAGCTTCAGGCAAGAGATCTTCCAGCCCTTCTCGATCCATCCATTCCAGTGCCAATGTAATCAACGACCGCACCCGCCCCTGAGTCATGCCTTCGGTGAGTGGGTAGACTGGCGTGAGCCGGTCGGCCATCAGGGCCGGGCCATCGCTCTTGAGCAGCTTGTATTCGGGGTGCACCATCTCCAGCCCACCGGGACCGGGCCGGGCCTCTCCGAAGCAGAGCAGACGCTTGCCGGGGCGGAAGCTGTTTTTCTGCGCGGCGTTAAAGTGAAAAAAACGCAAGGTCAGCGTGCCGCTGCCATCCTGCACCCGGCACAACAGGCTACGCCGACGGCCCTGAACCACATCCGCCGCACGAATCGTGGCATCAATCACAACCTCATCGCCGGGCTTCAGGCTACCGATCGGTACCACCCGAGTACGATCCTGATACCGCAGCGGCAGATGCAGGATCAGGTCCTGAACCGTGCGCACCCCCAGCCGCTCAAGCTTGAGCTCAAGTGCCGTCCCGACACCTTTGAGTTCGGTAACGGGAACACCCTGCACGGGAGCACTCTGCATCTCCCGTCCCTGCTCAGCGCTGCCCATCACCCCCGGCCTTCACTTGGCAATGGTTGATGGCTTCGACCAGAACATCGATCGCCTGCGGGCGGGGAAAACTGGCACGCCAGGCCACCGCCACTGTGCGCATGGGCTGCGGCTGCTTGAAGGGACGGATTTCAATGAGATCACTGGCCGGGTGGTTATCGATCGCCGACAGCGGCAACACACTGGTCCCCAGGCCGGAGGCTACCATCATGCGGATGGTTTCCAGCGAACTGCCCTCGGTCACCGTGTGCTGATCGTGGAACGACTGATTCAGTGTCGGGCAGGCTTCAAGCACCTGATCACGGAAGCAGTGACCCTCACCCAGCAACAACATGCGGATTTCATTCATCTGCTTGGTGTCGATCTCATCCTGCCCGGCCAATTCGTGCCCCTTGGGCATCACCATCAGGAACGGCTCGTCATACAGCGGGCGGGTCAACACGTCGGCCTCGTGGAACGGCAGCGCAATAATGATGGCATCCAGCTCACCGTTGCGAATCTTGGTACGCAGGTTGTCGGTGAAATTTTCCTCGATGTACAGCGGCATGTTGGGCGCCAGACGCTGAATTTGCGGGATCAGCTGGGGGAACAGGTAGGGGCCGATGGTGTAAATGGCACCAATCCGCAGCGGGCTCGCCAACTGGTCGCGACCTTCTCGCGCCAGCTCCTTTACCGCTTCAGCCTGTTCCAGCACGGTCTGCGCCTGGCGCACGACCTTTTCGCCTACCGGCGTGACCCTCACCGCATTCTTGCTGCGCTCAAACAGCGCTACCCCCAGCTCCTCTTCCAGCTTCTTGACTGCTATCGATAATGTCGGCTGGCTGACAAAACAGCGCTCGGCGGCATGGCCAAAATGCTGCTCCTGGGCCAGGGTGACAATGTATCGAAGCTCCGTCAGCGTCATCGGGGCGTACCTCTGTTAGGATGAACAAAACCAAATGCAATAGGGGTCGAAATGCGGGAACAACGCGTGCTCATCGCCGGCTGTGGCGACATCGGAACCCAACTGGGGCTCAGACTCAGTGCCACCGGGGCACAGGTGTTCGGGCTTCGCCGTACTATAAACCAGCTGCCGGACAGCATCCACGGCATTGCTGCCGATCTGAGCAATCCGGCCAGCCTCGTCAACCTGCCGGCCTGCGATTATCTGTTCTATACGGCCGCCGCCAAGAGTGCAGACCCTGAGGTCTATCGGGCCACCTATGTCGATGGTCTGCGCCATCTGCTGGAGGCCTTGCCGGATGCTCCCCGTCATCTGTTCCTCGCAAGCAGTACCGGGGTGTACCACCAGCATGAGCATGACTGGGTCGACGAGCAGTCACCGGTGCAGCCGGACAACGAGCGCGGCCGTATTCTGCTGGCCAGCGAGCAACTGGCCCTCAACAGCGGTATTCCGGCCACCGTCGTGCGCTTCAGCGGTATTTACGGACCGGGCAGAACCCATTTGCAACGCCAGGTCCAGGCCGGGATCGCAGCGCCCGCCGAGCCCTTGCACTACAGCAATCGTATTCACCGGGATGACTGCGTCGGGGTGTTGATGCATCTGCTGCAGCGAGCAGAGGACGGCATGACGCTCAAGCCTTTGTATCTGGCCAGTGATGACGCGCCTACACCCATTCATGAAGTGATGGAGTGGCTGGCCAAGCAGATGGGGGTCAAAATCAAGACGCGCCAGCCGGTGCGCCGCGGCGGCAGCAAGCGTTGCAGCAACCGCCGGCTCAAGGCCAGCGGCTACCGTTTCCTCTATCCGGATTATCGCAGCGGCTATGCCAGCCTGCTGCGAGGCTGATCAGGAAGCGAGTTCGTCCAGCAGCGCCTGCTGGGCACTGAAACGCTCTTCACCTTCACCGGGCTGGACCAGGGTGTAACTGCCATCGGAGTGCAGCTCCCAGGCCTGGGTGTTGTCTCGCAGGTAGTAGTCCAGCTCACGGCGAATCCGCTCTGCGTGCTTGCCAGAGAGCTCAAAGGCGGTTTCGACTCGGTTGAGCATGTTACGCTCCATCCAGTCGGCACTGGAGCCAATCACGACCGGTTTGCCACCCTCGTTGGCAAACCAGTAAACCCGCGTGTGCTCGAGAAAACGCCCAATAATCGAACGTACCCGGATGTTATCCGAAACGCCTTCCAGACCCGGACGCAGACGGCACATGCCTCGAATGATCAGATCGACCTGTACCCCGGCCTGAGACGCCTCATAAAGACCCCGGATCAGTTTGGGTTCGGTCAGCCCGTTCACTTTGATGATGATACGGCCCTTCTTGCCGGCCTTCACGTTACGAATTTCGTTCTGCATCAGCTCAAGCATCTTGGCGTGCAGCGTGAAGGGAGCATTGTAAAGCTTCTGCAGTTTCTGGATCTTGCCCATTCCGGTCAGCTGCTGAAAGATCTTGTGCACGTCTTCACCGATCTCAGGGTCAGCCGTCATGAAGCTGTAATCGGTATACAGCCGAGCCGTACCCGAGTGGTAGTTACCGGTGCCCAGATGGCTGTAGCGCACCAGTTCACTGCCCTCTCGACGCACGACCAGCATCATTTTGGCGTGTGTCTTGTAGCCGACCACTCCATATACCACCAGGCAACCGGCTTCCTGCAGGCGGCTGGCCAGCTGCAGGTTGCTCTCTTCATCGAAGCGCGCGCGCAGCTCAATCACAACGGTGACTTCCTTGCCGTTGCGAGCGGCTTCTACCAGTGCGTTGACAATATCGGAATTGACCCCGGTACGATAAAGCGTTTGCTTGATCGCCACGACCTGAGGATCCTTGGCCGCCTGACGCAGCAGATCCACCACCGGAGTAAAGGACTGGAAAGGATGCTGCAGCAGCTGGTCATTCTTGCGCAGAGCGACAAAGATGTCGTCGGAGCTCTTGAGCTTGTTGGGCATGCCCGGGGTGAACGGCTTCCAGCGCAGCTCGGGACGATCGACCAGGTCACGCACCGCCATCAGCCGTGTCAGGTTCACCGGCCCGTTAACACGGTAGACATGGCTGTCCGGAAGGCTGAACTCGGCCTGCAGGAAACCGATCAGCTCCGCCGGAGTACGGCTGTCGACCTCAAGACGGACCGCATCACCGAACTTGCGCGAGTGCAACTCCCCCCGCAGCGCACGCGCCAGGTCCTCGATCTCTTCGAAATCGAAGCTCAGGTCCGCGTTACGGGTAATGCGGAACTGATAGCAGCCATCCACCTTCATCCCCGGGAACAGCTCTTCGGCGAACTCGTGGATGATCGAGGACAGGAAGATCAGGTTATCGCCCCCTTCGCACAGCTCGTCGGGCAGACGGATCAACCGTGGCAGCGAACGAGGTGCCGGAATGATCGCCATACCGGTCTCACGCCCGAAAGCGTCCTTGCCATCCAGCTCGACGATGAAGTTGAGGCTCTTGTTGACCAGACGGGGGAAAGGGTGCGACGGGTCCAGACCGATGGGACTGATCACCGGCAGCACCTGGTCCTCGAAATATTCCTGCACCCAGGCACGCTGGGCATCGGTCCATTCGGCACGGCGAACGAAACGGATATTCTCCGCTTCCAGCGCCGGGAACATGATGTCGTTGAGAATCCGGTACTGACGATCCACATTGACCGCACAGATCTCGCTGATCTTGTCGAGCACCTTCTGCGGGTGCATGGCATCCGGGCCAACCGCCTCGCGACCATACTTGAGCTGGCGCAGCTGATCGGCGACCCTGATCTCGAAAAATTCATCCAGATTGCTGGAGAAAATCAGCAGGAACATCAGCCGCTCCAGCAGCGGGTAGCTCTCGTCCAGCGCCTGCTCCAGCACCCGCACGTTGAACTGCAGATGACTCAGTTCACGGTTGATGTACAGCTCGGGCGCCTTGAGGTCGACCGGCACCTCCTCGATCGGGTCGATGGTGGGCAGGATCTCGCGGCTCTCCAGCAGCGCGGCGGTCGCCTCGCTTTGTTCCTGCAGCACCTCCGGGTCCAACGGGGTTGTGCTCATGATGTAACCTCCCAGGTCCAAGCTGTCATCCATTCGAGTATATTCTCTATTAGCGATTAAGTATCTCCGCCGCCCTGACCGCAAAGTAGGTCAGAATGCCATCGGCGCCCGCTCGCTTGAATGCCAGCAGGCTCTCCATGATGATGGCCTCTTCGTCCAGCCAGCCGTTCTGGAAAGCTGCCACGTGCATGGCATACTCCCCGCTGACCTGATAGACGAAAGTCGGCGCTTTCAGTTCCGTTTTGACACGATGCACGATATCCAGATAAGGCATCCCCGGCTTGACCATCACCATGTCAGCCCCCTCGGCCAGATCAAGGGCGACTTCATGCAGCGCCTCGTCACTGTTGGCCGGGTCCATCTGATAACTGAACTTGTTGCCCTTGCCCAGGTTACCCGCCGAACCCACTGCATCACGGAAAGGACCGTAGTATGCACTGGCATACTTGGCGGAATACGCCATGATCCGGGTATTGACGAAGCCGTGGCTTTCCAGCTCATCACGGATGACGCCGATACGACCATCCATCATGTCACTGGGTGCGACAATATCGGCACCGGCCTCAGCATGGGACAGAGCCTGCTTGACCAGAGTATCCACGGTGCGGTCATTGAGTACGTAGCCGTCCTCGTCGATGATGCCGTCCTGACCATGAGTGGTGAAGGGATCCAGCGCCACATCGGTCATGATGCCCAATTCGGGCAGGGCTGCCTTGAGCGCACGTACGGTACGCTGCACCAGCCCATTCGGGTTGTATGACTCTTCGGCAAACTCGCTCTTGGCCGAGGCCGGCGTTACCGGAAACAGTGCCAGCGCGGGAATACCCAACGCATGCCACTCATGTGCTTTTTCCACCAGCAGGTCGATGCTGTAACGCTTGACGCCGGGCATCGACGGCACATCCTCGACCTGTCCTTCCCCCTCAAGTACGAACACCGGATAGATAAGGTCATCGGTGGTCAGGACGTTCTCGCGCATCAGACGTCGGGAAAACTCATCCGCACGCATGCGGCGCATCCGGGTTTCCGGGTAAAAACGCTGGCTATTGGTAAAGGCCACGGTTCACTTCCTTTCTCGGCAGTATTTGACGACAGAATTGTGACGCTTATGTGACAGTCTGCAACTGAACACATTTAGGGCGTCACCACTTCATTTGGTATTGTTTTCCATCTTAACGTAATCTGTGACAACTTCGACATGACGCTTGGCAATGCCCGTCAGCTCTCAACAGGCCAGGAACTTAGGAGATAAGAAAACATGAAAAATATTGCGGTGATCTTGTCCGGCAGCGGCGTATTCGATGGCTCTGAAATCTACGAATCAGTGCTGACATTCCTGCGTCTGGAACATAACGGCGTGCGCTACCAGTGCTTCGCGCCCAATATCGAGCAACTGCATGTTATCAACCACCTGACCGGAGAAGTCGCCGAAGGGGAGAAACGCAATGTTCTGGTCGAGGCGGCTCGACTGGCACGTGGTGACATCAAGGACCTGGCAGATGCCAACCCGGATGAGTTTGACGCGCTGATCATCCCGGGAGGCTTCGGTGCCGCCAAGAACCTGAGCGATTTTGCCGTCAACGGTATCAATTGCAGTATCAACGACGACCTGGTGCACTTCGCACGCGCCATCCACCAGTCCGGCAAGCCGGTCGGTCTCATCTGTATCGCACCGGCCATGATTCCCAAGCTGCTGGGCACCGGCATTCAATGCACCATCGGTAACGACGAAGGCGTCGCCGGTGCGATCAACGCCATGGGCGGCCAACACCAGAATTGCAGTGTGGACCAGATCGTCGTCGACAGCTCCAGCAAGATTGTAACCACGCCGGCCTATATGCTGGCGGGCTCCATCACCGAGGCCGCCTCTGGCATCAACCGGCTGGTGGACGAGGTCGTTAAACTGGCCTGAACCAAAAAATAGGAAAAATTCCTATATCCAGAATTTCCCTGATCGTCATAATGGTCATTGTGGATCTCCTGTTCAGGGAATGAATATTTGGATGGCCCCGCAGCGGTACAGGAATACAGGATGTACCAGGCAAGAAGCCTCTCGACCGCACGGATAGGACAGCCAGAGGAAGGAGTGTGTTGATGGATCAACGCACTTCTTTCGCTTATCAGATGGCCCCCACCTTCTTGGTCTGACTGTCCCCATTACCTGCTCGCTTTACTCCCCCGTTACTGACGATTGCTCATTGGCAAGGCTCGATTGCCGGAAGATGCCCCTTGAGTGGCACTCATCAGAGTGCAACCGTATTTCCTCCAAGCGCAAAGAGCACGATGGCTACGAGCATCAGTCCTGCCGCCAGTAATCGCTGAATCAGTACCCTTGGGTCTGAACTCTGCTCACCGGCACTCCAGCCGAGTCGCACCACCAGCAACCCCAACAGGATCGAGATCAACCCCCGGCCAGACTGCACTATACCGCCGAAAACCGCTCCCAGCAGTGCAAAGCAGGTAAACAGACAGACCATCGCCAACAACCAGCTCAACGCGACCGGTGTGCTCTGCAGTATCAAGTGGCGCTGCGTCAGACGAGGCCACCAAAGCAGGCACCCCAATCCACACAGCAGATAACTCATCGCCACGCTGAGCACTGCCGCGTGCAACAACTCCAGTTGATCAAACGCCCGGACCAGATAAACCACCGACAGATCGGACAGGGCATAGCCTACACAGGCCAGACCGATCCAGCCCGATGCCTGCCAGGGGATGGAGCCACCGCTGCGACTGAGCCATATCCCGCCAAGCGCACACAGTGCCACGGCTCCCCATTGCAGAACGGAATAATGCTCGCCTTGCCAGACACTGCCCAGAAAGGCGAGCACCATGATCTTGAGGCCGAGCAGTGGCGAAACCCGTGAACTTTCGGCATGCCGCAGTGACTGGAACAGCGCCAGCTGCGCCAACAGATAGGAGAACGTCATGACGCCCAGCGGCAGCAGCCACTTCGTGCTGCCAAGAATCTGTGGATGCCACAGGAAAGGGAACGCCAGCAGAGCCACAGCACCGATCCAGACATGCATCAGTACCAGCAGGGTCACGGGCGAAGCCTGGTAACGCAGGCCAAACCGGGCAGAGAAAAGATAGCTTAAAGCCTGCAGGCTGGCCGCCATCAGGCCCAGAATGATTCCCGCTACCATGCCATGTTCTCCAGCCAAAAGCGGGCATTTTGGCTCTGGACATGAATTAAGGCCAGTTCAGCAAAGGGATAGCCTGTTTCCGCTATCGGTACACCAGAGTTCATCGGCCATACTCTGAATCGGCACCTGACGCCCGGAGCTGATCCAGCCGGCCAACCCCGAAGCCACATCCGGCCAGCGAGAGGGAGCTGCCGATGCCTGAGAAAGCCAGTCTTCCACCGCTGCGGCCTCCAGCACCGGCACGCTCCGGCCCAGCCCCAACTGCTCCAGTACCACGGCATTCGATCGCTGCTCAATCTGGCATTTCAAAGGCTTTACCAGCAGCTTCTTGCCCGCTTGAATCGCTTCGCTGCACAGGCCAAAGCCGGCATTGGCGATTACGCCAGCGCAACTGCACAGATCCTGTTGAAAGCCATCACGCGAAAAAGGCTCCAGTTCAAGATGTCCACGCCGTTCAGGCGCAGCGATATTGCAGTAGATGCGAAAGCGGTAGCGTGGAAAGTCGCGCAAAAGATACAGTGTTTCGTCGACCGACTCGAACGGCAGATAGACCAGAATCTTGTTCTCTTCTTCCGTCAGCGGATAGGGAGAAGGGGCAATCAGCGGTGGCAGTACTGGTGCGTTGAAGTGATGCCAGTGCACCCCGATGGCGTCATCGACCGGCGCGAAAAAACGGAGCGACGGCTTCAGCAAGGGCGCGGATTCGGTCCCCGGGATAGGGTGATGAAAGGCGTACTGATGAGCTATACCCAGCGAAGGCACTCCTTGCCGTCTCGACGCCCAGGCCGTGATCGGCTCAAAGTCACTCAGGACCAGGTCATAGCCATCCAGATCCAGCTGGCGATAGTCGCGAAAAAACCTCAGGGGCCGGCTCCGTTTCAGCGTCTCCAGCCGGCGAACCTGCCCGGCCTCGGTGACAAAGGTAAACCCCGGGTACACCCGATAGTCACCAAAAGGCTCCATGTTGAACAGGCGATCAGGCTCCCTGCCGCTGAACAGCAGGTCCACTTCGACACCACAGGCCTCCAGCGCAGGCACCAGCACTCGCGCCCGAGTGATATGGCCATTGCCCGTTGCCTGCACCCCGTAGAGAATCCGCATCAGAGCATCCCCCAGAGGCCCAGCCCCAACAGCCCGGTGCCAATCCCCAACAACGCACCGGCGGCGATATCGGTGGGATAATGCACGCCCAGCATCACCCGTGACGCGCCGACAAGTCCCGCCAGCACGAAGGCGGGCAACATCATGGACGGATAGAATTCGGCGACCAGCATGGCAAACACGAACGCGGCGGCAGCATGACCAGAGGGAAAACTGAATTTGTCCGAAGGCTCGATCGCCGCCTGGAAGTCCTCAAGCCGGTGACAGGGGCGGTCTCGGCGGATGGTGTTTTTCAACAGCAGATAGAGTGGAAGCTCAATGGCATAGGCCAGCAGCCCGGCCAGCAGGAAGGCTTCTCCATCCTGCGCTTCCCAGAGCGCCAGGGCGATGCCCAGCACGAGATAAAGCCCGCCGTCACCCAGACGGGAGATCCAGCGACTGCTGGTCAGTACCGGCAGCGAACGACCGTAACCATTACACCAGTGGAAGGCACGCGTATCGAAGGCGCTGAGTTTCTGCAGACGGTTCATGGCAAACACCCCTGACTTGGCTTCTTCGCATTGTCGCCAGTCGGGAATGACAGCCGCGTGACCGCTTTCTTAAGCTTTGGTGACAGCCTCCGGCTGCAGCCAGTGGCAGATCATACGAATCAGCCTGGCAGGATCATCCCAGGGCAGCATATGCCCCTCACCCTCCACCGGTTGCAATTCAAAGGGGTGTGTCAGCACCTCAACAACCCGCTCCGAGTAGCTCAACGGCAGGACTTCATCACGCTCGCCATGGATGATCAGACCTCTAAAGCGAAAGCGCTCATGCATGACACCAAGACGATGGGTAAACAGGCTCGACAGGGTTTTCAGCGGGTAGTCAAACACGATCCTTGGATCCGAATTGATCTCCTCTCCCGCTGGGTGCCCTGCCAGAAGGCGGTCGTAATCGATGAAGCTTTTCATTGGCAACGACACCCCGGGCATCAGTAGTGCGCTGCCCCATATCCAGGACCACCCAAGCTGGTGCAGCATGTCTGGCGCCACTCCGGGCACCAGCAGCGTACCGCAGACGACCGCTTCAATCCGGGGATCCTGCTCAGCGGCGGCAACAGCCAGCAGAGCCCCAATCGAATACCCATAGAGATAGACCGGTCCCTCGGCTATCTGGCGATAGTGATCGATCACTTGCATACAGTCGGCCACCACCTGCTCGACGGTGTAGAGACCGCGTTGCCCCCCAGAATAGCCATGCCCGCGAAGATCAACACCCACGACGTTGAAGCCCTGCTCGCACAGGCCGTGCAGCAGCTCGGCATAGAGTTCGGAATAGGTACCGATGCCTGGGAGAAACAGCAGCAAGGGTGCCTCGGTATCATGATGGTAATACTCGGTATGCAGTGGCAAATCACCTATCGTGATCACTTCACGCTGGCGAAGCTGTGACTCTATGCCCAGCTTGCGTCTCAGGTTCAGCCGCTGCAGATCGACATTTTCTTCCCGCTTGCGATTCATTGCTTGCCCCGGTTAGCGCTGACACTGACGGCAAAATACGGTGCTGCGCTGACTCAGCTTGACTTCCGACAGTGGCTGGCCACATTGATGGCAGGGCTGGCCGGCACGACCGTATACATGCAGTTCCTGTTTGAAATAGCCCGGCTTGCCGTCACCGCCGACAAAGTCGCGCAGGGTGGTACCGCCCTGCTCAATCGCGGCTGCCAGCACTTGCTTGATCGCTTCCGTCAGCCGTTCCAGCCGTGCCGCCGAAATTCGGCCCGCGGCACGGCGCGGGTCGATCCCTGCAGCATACAGCGCTTCATTGGCATAGATGTTACCCACACCAACGACCACTGACGCATTCATGATCAGCGCCTTGATGGCCGTACGGCGGCCAGCACAGCTCTGCTGCAGGTACTCGGCATTGAACGCGTCATTGAGCGGCTCAGGCCCCAGTGTGGTCAACAGGCTGTGTTCTGTACCATTTTCCTGCCAGAGCACGGCACCGAAGCGACGCGGGTCCGTCAGGCGCAACAACTGCCCAGAGTCCAGCACCAGATCCACATGATCATGTTTGCCGGGCGGCACATCACTGGCAAGAATTCTCAGGCTACCGGACATGCCCAGATGGACAATCATCGTACCCCGGGCAAAGCGGAACAGCAGATACTTGGATCGACGCTCGATTCGCTGTACTCGGTCCCCCTCGATCCACTGCGCCAGCTGCTCCGGGATCGGCCAGCGCAAACGCGGCTGACGCACTCGCAATGCCACCACCTGGCATTGCTCAACATGGGGAGCAATGCCTCGACGGGTGGTCTCGACTTCAGGCAATTCAGGCATGGATACTCCTCAAAACAACACCCATGGGGAGACTCAACATCAAATAGCTGGACGTGCTCTCAATACCAGATAGACGCCAGCCACAGCCAGCACCATCCCACCCAGCGCCAGCGGCGACAGCTGCTCATTGAACAGCCACCAGGCTTCAAGAGCCGTGACCGACGGCACCAGATAGAAATAGCTGGCAACCCGGGAAACTTCCCCTTCGCGAATCATCAACATCAGCAACAGAATGGCGCTGACCGACAAACCGAACACCAGCCATAGCAACGCCCCGATCAGCTCCGAATGCCATTCGATCTGCTGCGTCTCAAAACTGAAAGTCAGTACCGCCATCATCAGTGCCGTAGACAGGTACTGATAAAAGGAGCCTGTCAGCAAATCGGTTCCGGTGCCAAAGCGCTTCTGGTACAGCGTTCCGACAGAGATGCCGACCAACGCCACAGCCGCCGCCAATACCGCTTCCAGGCGCACTTCAAACTGACCCGGCTGCAGCCCGGTGCCCAGCACCAGCATGACACCGAGCAGTCCCAGCAACAACCCCAGCCATTGCCTCAGCTGTAGACGCTGCCCCCAGAGGCTCCAGGCCAGTACGGCGGTCAGCACCGGCTGCAAGCCGACCAGAATAGACGTTACTCCGGCCGGCAGCTGCCATTTGATCGCGGCAAACACCCCGCCCAGGTAACAGCCATGTACCAGAGCTCCGGTCACCATTTGATGCAACGCCTGCCGCGGCGTTGGCCAGGGGGAGCGGAACATCAGTATCAAGCCAGCAAACACCACCAGCGTCATCAGCATACGCACCAGCAGCAGGTAGAAGGGCTCGATATAGGGCAAGCCATAGCGCGCACCGATGAAGCCGGTACTCCACAACAGCACGAACGCCAGGGGAACGAAACGGATCAGACCGGGTGACAGGGACATGACTGGGGGCCTCGCAAAACTGTAATGAGCATTATCCTAGCTGACACGCCCCAGCCCAGACCAGCATAAAAAAACCCCGCAAAGCACAGGGCCTTACGGGGTTCCGGGATCTCCAGTCCAGAATCAATTACTTGATCTTGGCTTCCTTGTAGATCACGTGCTTGCGAACAACCGGGTCGTATTTCTTGAATTCGAACTTGTCCGGAGTGTTACGCTTGTTCTTGTCAGTAGTGTAGAAGTGACCAGTACCAGCAGAGGATACCAGGCGGATCTTCTCGCGTGCGCCTTTAGCCATGATTCAATCTCCTCAGACTTTCTCGCCGCGGGCACGCAGTTCAGCCAGAACTGTGTCGATGCCCTTCTTGTCGATGATACGCATGCCCTTGGAGGAAACACGCAGACGTACAAAACGGTTTTCGCTTTCTACCCAGAAACGGTGCCAGTGCAGGTTCGGCAGGAAGCGACGACGGGTTTTGCGGTTTGAGTGGGAAACGTTGTTCCCGGTTACCGGGCCCTTGCCCGTTACCATGCAAACTCGAGACATTGTAAAAAACCTTTCTTGAAAGGGTTAAGTAACTTCTGTTCGATGTTTATTGACCCAGCAAACGGCAGGATCTCAGGCGGAGCGTCCAAACGTACCCGGACAGAATACCGTACCATTAAGGAACAGAAGGCCGCGAATTATACAGCCACCCTCGCCTTTTGGCCAGACAATTGTCGATTTTTTCACCAACCACTCAGATCAGTCCCCTTTCGGCAAAGGAGATCGACTCCCCATCGCCAATGACGATGTGATCCAGGACCCTTATCTCCACCAGCCCCAGCGCCTGTATCAGGCGGTCTGTGATCTGTCGATCCGCCAACGAGGGCTCGGCAACGCCGGATGGGTGGTTATGGGCCAGAATCAGCGCGGCGGCGTTATGAGCCAGCGCCAGCTTAACCACTTCGCGGGGGTGTACGCTGGCCGCATTGATGGTACCGAAAAAAAGCGCCTGGTAGCGGATCACCCGATGACGGTTGTCCAGCAGCAGGCAGGCAAATACTTCACGCGGCTCATGACGCAGCCGGCTGGCAAGATAGCGTCGCACCATCGCCGGACTTTCCAGCGCCGACTCCCGTGTCAGTTGTGCCTCAAGGTGGCGGCGGGACATCTCCAGCACCGCCTGTAACTGCACATACTTGGCGGGCCCAAGCCCATGAGCTGCACAGAAGTCGCTGGCATTACACTCCAGCAGCGGCCTCAGACCGCCGAAGTGCTCCAACACTCTCCGCGCAAGGTCCACGGCGCTGCAGCCCTGCACCCCGGTACGCAGAAAAATCGCCAGCAGCTCCGCATCCGACAGTGCTTCAGGCCCTCGCGCCAAGAGCTTTTCCCGCGGCCGTTCCTCGGCCGGCCAATCCGTTATCGCCATACTCACCTCCTTGTGAGTTGATCCTGACCGGCTGACGGGTCCCTACGCTTTGGCCAGCCGAAGTGGTATCTTAGCGCCCTGTCCCAAGATGAGAAACAACCGGATACTCAGGGTATGCAGAGACTTACTAACCGGCGCATCCTGCTCGGCATCACCGGCGGCATCGCCGCCTACAAGAGTGCCGAACTGACCCGCCTGCTCAAGGGGGCTGGCGCCGACGTGCGCATCGTCATGACACCGGCCGCCACGGAATTCATCACCCCGCTGACACTGCAGGCCCTGTCGGGCCACCCCGTCCACCTGCAACTGCTTGATCCAGAAGCAGAAGCCGGCATGGGCCATATCGAGCTGGCCAAGTGGGCCGACCTGATCCTGATCGCACCGGCCAGCGCGGACTTCATCGCCCGCTTCAGCGCCGGCATGGGAGATGACCTGCTGACCACCCTGTGCCTGGCAACCGACGCCCCCATCTGTCTGGCTCCGGCGATGAACCAGGCGATGTGGCGCGACCCACGCACACAGGATAACGTCCGCCAGCTGTCGGCCCAGGGTGTTACCCTGCTGGGTCCCGGTGTTGGTGCTCAGGCCTGTGGCGATACCGGGCCGGGACGCATGCTCGAGCCTGAGGAGCTGGCAGAGTTGGCCGCAGAACAGTTCGAACATGGCGCCCTGTCGGGCCTGCGCGTGTTCATCACCGCCGGCCCCACCCGAGAGCCTCTGGATCCTGTGCGTTACATCTCTAACCACAGTTCCGGCAAGATGGGGTATGCGCTGGCCGAGGCTGCCGTTGATGCGGGTGCCAGCGTCAAGTTGATCAGCGGTCCAGTCACCCTCACACCACCGTCACGAGTCGACTGCGTGCAGGTGGAGACTGCCGAGGAGATGCTCGCCGCTTCACTGGACGGCATCGCTGGCTGCGACCTGTTCATCGCGGCAGCCGCCGTTGCGGACTATCGCCCGATTTCGGTGGCCGAGCACAAGATCAAGAAGGGCAACGAAGAGATCATGGAACTTCGTCTGACCAAAAACCCGGATATTGTCGCCACTGTCGCTGGCCTGAGCGAGCAGCGCCCCTACACCGTCGGTTTTGCCGCCGAGACCCGGGACGTCATCGGCTATGCGCGCAGTAAACTGGCCCGCAAGGGTCTGGACCTGATCGTCGCCAATGATGTCTCCAATCCGGATATCGGCTTCAACAGTGACGACAACGCCGTCACCCTGGTCAGCGCCGATGACGAAGTGGCCCTGCCCCAGGCTTCCAAGCGTCAGTTGGCACGCCAACTGATCGAACAGATCGCCCAGCACTATCATCAGAGCACGAAATGAAAGCACTGCAAGTCAAAATCCTGAATGACCGTATCGGTCGCGATATTCCCCTGCCCTCATACGCTACCGAGGGTTCCGCCGGCCTCGACCTGCGCGCCTGCCTTGATGAGGCACTGACGCTGGAGCCGGGCCAAACCGAGCTGATTCCGACCGGTCTGGCCATTCATATCGAGGACCCAAGCCTGTGCGCGATGATCCTGCCGCGCTCCGGCTTGGGCCACAAGCACGGCATTGTGCTGGGTAACCTGGTTGGCCTGATCGACTCCGACTATCAGGGACAGCTGTTTGTGTCCTGCTGGAACCGGGGGCAGACCACCTTCACCATCGAGCCGGGAGAACGTATCGCACAGATGGTGCTGGTCCCGGTGGTTCAGGCCGAATTCGAGATCGTCGACGAGTTCAGTGACTCGGATCGCGGTGCCGGTGGCTTCGGTTCATCCGGTCGCCACTGATTGATCTATGTGAACACTTACTGACTACGGGAAAGCCTGCTGATGCCTTATCCGCTTGAGAGCTTCGATCGTGATATCTTCCGCGCCTATGATATCCGCGGCATCGTCGATCAGTCTCTGACCGATGCCTGCGTCTATCACATCGGTCGCGCCTTTGCGGCCGAAGCAGCCGCGAAGCAGATCCATGAAGTTGTAGTCGGCGCCGACGGTCGACTATCAGGCCCACGGTTGAAGGAGGTCCTGATTCAGGGCTTGACCGACAGCGGCTGCACAGTGCTGGATATCGGCTATGTCCCCACCCCGGTGCTCTACTACGCGGCCCATCAGCGTACCGACAAGACCGGGATCATGATCACCGGCAGCCATAACCCGTCGGATTACAACGGCTTCAAAATGATGCTGGGCGGTGAAACCCTGTCCGGTGACCAGATTCAGGCGCTGGCCGACCGTATCGAAGCGGCTGACTACGTCGATGGCCCTGGTCAGCAAGAGGCACTGGAAGTCGAGCAGGACTACCTTGAGCGTATTCTGGGCGACATCCGTCTCAAGCGTGGCATGAAGGTCGTCGTCGACTGCGGCAACGGTATTCCCGGCAAGCTGGCCCCGGCGCTGATCGAGCAACTGGGCTGCGAAGTCATCCCGCTGTTCTGTGATGTGGATGGCACCTTTCCCAACCATCACCCGGACCCGGGCAAACTGAAGAACCTGCAGGATGCCATCAAGGCCGTAGCGGATCACCAGGCCGATCTGGGTCTGGCATTTGACGGTGATGGCGACCGTGTTGGTGTCATCACCCCCTCCGGTCATGTGATCTATCCTGACCGAGTGATGATGCTGTTCGCCGAAGATGTGCTCAGCCGTAATCCCGGCGCCGAGATCCTGTTCGACGTCAAATGTTCGCGCCTGTTGCCGCAGGTGATCGAGCAGGCAGGCGGCAAGGCAACCATGTGGAAGACCGGCCACTCGCTGATCAAACGCCAGATGAAGGCCTGTGGCGCCCTGTTGGCCGGTGAGATGAGCGGACATATCTTCTTCAAGGAGCGCTGGTATGGCTTTGACGACGGCCTTTACAGCGCGGCTCGTCTGCTGGAGATTCTGTCTGGCCGTCACGAGGATGCCGACGCCATCTTTGCCGCCTATCCGGAAGACGTCAGCACTCCCGAGATCAACATCGAAGTACGTGAAGACAACAAGTTCACACTGGTCGCGGCCTTGCAGCAGGCCGAATTCCCGGGTGGCAACGTCAGCCATATCGACGGCGTCCGTGTCGACTATGCTGATGGCTGGGGCCTGATGCGCGCGTCCAATACAACACCCGTGCTGGTGCTTCGCTTCGAAGCGGAGAATGCCAATGCCCTCAATCGAATCAAGACCGAGTTTCAGGCCCGCCTGAGCGCCATCGACAGTGCGCTCCTGATTCCAGACGCCTGAACCGGATGTGACCAAGCAAGGAGAGATTATGCCTCTGTCCCGTACCCAAGCGATCTCGACCGCCGACGTGCTGTCAGTCGCCATGCCCTATATTCAGCGTTTCGTCGGCAAGACCATCGTCATCAAATACGGCGGTAATGCCATGATCGACGAGAAGCTCAAGGAAAGCTTTGCCCGCGATATCGTGATGATGAAGCTGATCGGCATCAACCCGATCGTGGTTCATGGCGGCGGCCCTCAGATCGGCAGCCTGCTGGAGCAACTGAAGATCGAATCCCACTTCATCAACGGCATGCGCGTAACCGACTCCAAGACCATGGATGTGGTCGAGATGGTGCTGGGCGGCATGGTGAACAAGGAGATCGTGGGCCTGATCAATACTGCCGGCGGCAAGGCCATCGGCCTCACCGGCAAGGACGGCGAACTGCTGCGCGCCCGCAAGCTGAAGGTCAAGCACAAGACTCCGGAAATGGAAGCACCGGAAATCATTGATATCGGCCACGTGGGCGAAGTGGAAAGCGTCAATGTCCAGGTCCTCGATATGCTGGTGAATTCCGACTTCATCCCGGTCATCGCACCCATCGGTGTCGGCGAGGATGGTCACGCCTACAACATCAACGCTGACCTGGTTGCCGGCAAGGTAGCCGAGGTCCTCAAGGCCGAAAAGCTGATGCTGCTGACCAACATCTCAGGTCTGCTCGACAAGGAAGGCAATGTCCTGACCGGCCTGACGACCGCTCAGGTGGACGCGCTGATCGAGGACGGCACCATCTACGGTGGCATGCTGCCGAAGATCGACTGCGCCCTGAGCGCGGTGAAAAGCGGTGTCAGCAGCGCGCACATCATCGACGGTCGCGTCGAGCATGCCTGCATGCTGGAGATCTTCACTGACGAGGGTGTGGGTACCCTGATCACCAACACCAGCAATCAGATTCCGGCGGCATGACAGACAAGGCACAGAAGATATCCCGCCGTGAGCAGATCCTGCAGGCGCTGGCACAGATGCTGGAAAGCAACCCCGGACAGAGGATCACCACGGCCGCCCTGGCACGCGAGGTCGGCGTATCCGAAGCCGCTCTTTACCGCCATTTTCCCAGCAAGGCGCGGATGTTCGAGGGCTTGATCGGTTTTATCGAGGAGACATTGTTCTCACGAATCAAGCTAATCATCGGCTCCGAGATATCCGCAACACGCCAGTGCGAACAGATCCTGACGCTGTTGCTGGCGTTCGTGGAAAAAAATCCGGGGATGGCACGTATCCTGACCGGGGATGCCCTCTCAGGCGAGACCGAGCGCCTGCGGGTCAGGGTCAACCAGTTGTTTGAGCGCCTCGAGACGCAGCTTAAGCAGGTGATGCGGGAAGCCGAGCTGCGCGAAGGCCTGCGGACCGAAATTCCTGCCGGCTCCGCCGCTAACCTGATGCTGGCCGCGGCCGAAGGCAGGATTCGTCAATTCGTGCGCTCTGAGTTCAAACGCCGCCCTACAGAGCTTTGGGCTGAACAGTGGGGCCGTCTTGCTGCCGGGTTGTTCAGACCCTTAACGGCCTGATCGACAGGCCGGCATAAAATGACAAGGGGGCTTTAAGCCCCCTTGTCATTTCAGCCGCTCGATTGGCTGCGTTGCAGGATCTGCATCGCCTTGAGCAGATTCAGGGCCTCATAGAGCTGGAAGTCCCGTGCAGACAGATCCGAGGACTGTTCCGCCGTTTCGGTCACGTCCCCCTTGGTGCCATTCTCAAGATGGCCAGCCAAGTCGCGTTCCTTGATCCGACTGCCTCCCTCAATCCGTGTCAGGCGGGCATCGTCGACACGCAGATCCGGTTTGATCCCTTGCGCCTGGATGGAGCGCCCATTCGGAGTGAAGTAACGTGCCGTTGTCAGCTTGATGGCACGATCCTCGCCCAGCGGCAGCACCGTCTGCACCGAGCCCTTGCCAAAGCTGTCGGTCCCCATGATCACGGCCCGCTGGTGATCCTGAAGAGCCCCCGCCACAATTTCCGAGGCAGACGCGCTGCCACCGTTAATCAGTACCACCAGGGGTGTATCGGGTGCCACGGTTTCCTCGCTGGCACTGAAGCGCAGCTCAGAGTTCGGCAGGCGGCCTTCGGTGTAGACGATCAGACCTTCATCGAGAAATGCATTACCCACTTCCACCGCGGCCTGAAGTACCCCACCAGGGTTGTTACGCAGGTCCAGTACCAGGCCTTTCAAGACGTCATCCTGCTGCATCTTGCGAATTGCCGCGATCAGGTCCTCACCGGTATGGGCCTGGAACTGGGAAATCCGCAGATAGCCGTATCCGGGCTCAAGCAGCTCGTGGCGCACACTGGCAACCTTGATCACATCACGCACAATGTCCAGCTCCAGCGGCTGATCTCGCCCATCGCGCATGATCGTCAGGCGAATCGTCGTACCCACTTCCCCGCGCATCATGTCGACCGCTTCATTCAGGTCCATGCCCTGTACCGGCGTATCGTCAAGCTTGATGATCAGATCACCAGCGCGTACACCGGCTCTCTGCGCCGGGGTATCGTCAATCGGTGCAATCACGCGAATGAAGCCATCTTCCAGTCCCACTTCGATCCCCAAACCACCAAATTCGCCGGTGGTATGGATTTGCAGACTTTCAAATGCTTCAGCCTCAAGATAGGCTGAATGCGGGTCCAGTCCTGTCAGCATGCCACGAATCGCATCTTCCAGCAGCTGACGGTCATCCACCGGTTCAACGTATGCCTGCTTGATGCGATCAAACACATCGGCAAACATGCGCAATTCGGTCAGGGGCAGGGCCTTTTGCTCGCTCTCAACCACCTCCTCTGCAAGAGCCGGAGCCGACAGGCCCAGGGTGCAGCCCAGAAGGGCAGCTGCGAGTGGTACACGACTGAAAAGCTTCATCATCAGATTCCCTGCAGGTAAGTTAGCGCCGTTTTAGCCAGACGATCGGATCGATCGAACGCCCCTTATATCGGATAGCGAAATAGAGTCCGGGTTCCGCACTGCCACCACTGCTGCCCGCCAATGCCAGACTCTCACCGGTACCAACCCACTCACCGGGCTCGCGCAGCAGGCTTTCATTATGTCCATAGAGTGACAGGTAGCCGTTGCCGTGATCCAGAATAAGGACCAGACCATAACCGCGCAACCAGTCGGCAAACACCACTCGACCATGATGGACCGCCTTTACGGTGGCGCCGGCCTTGGCCGAGATCAACATCCCTTCGTAAGACACATTATCGACTCGACTACCAAAGGCACGCTGGACGCCACCTGCGACGGGCCAGTCCATCTTGCCCTTGCGTTGACTGAACTTAAGTCCATCCTGCTCCAGCCGAATCTGTTCCAGTGAGCGGCGGATTTCCTTCAGGACCGCCTCCAGCTCTGCCTGATCGTCTTTCAGCCGTCCAAGCTGTCGACTGTCCTGCTGGTGAGCCTGGCGCAGCGTGGCGAGTGTCTGGGCCTGACCTTCTCGTGCCTCGGCCAGTGCCTTGCGCTGTTGCTGCAGCCGTGTACGTGTTGCCAGCAGCTCATCGTCCGTCATCGAAATGGCGCTTTGCGTCTCGGTCAACTGCTGCAAGCGCGCACGATAGGATTGCAACTCGTCGCTTAAACGTGAGGTGAGGCTGTCGTAGTAGTGCAGCATCCGCGACAACTGCTGAGGGTCCTGCTGTGATAATAGCAGCTCAATAGCAGGCTGACGGCCGAGCTTGTACTGTTCGCGAAGCAAATCGCGAATCAGCGCTTCCTGCTGTTGCAACTGTGCCGCCAGCCGAGCCTCGTCATCACCGAGGCTGCCGCGTCGCGTCTCCAGCTGTTGTTGGCGGTCATCCAGCTGACGCAGCTCTGCCGTTACAGCCCCGATGCGCTTGTCGAAACTGCGCAGTTCAGATTCGGCCTTGGCCAACACCTGCTTGCGTTTGGCCAGCTTGGCTTGCAGCGTACTGATCTGCTGCTTGACCTGCTTGAGCTGCTGCTCGGTTTTGGCCGGATCCTGTGCCGCCTGCACCGTCAAGCCAACAAGGCTCAGGCAGAGCAGGAGCAGCAGTCGGGGGAAAAATCGCACTCCAGTGGGGCTCAGGCCAGTGTGACCAGAGAGCGTCCGGTCATCTCAGCCGGTGCGTCCAGCCCCATCAGGGCCAGCAGGGTCGGAGCCAGATCACAGAGAGCGCCGTCGGCGAGTGTCAGTTGCTCAGTTCGCGGACCGGCATAGATCAATGCCACCGGCCAGGTAGTATGCGCTGTGTGTGGTTGCCCGCTGTTGGGGTCACGCATCAGCTCCACATTGCCATGGTCGGCGGTAATCAGTGCTTCACCCTGTACATCAGCCAATGCATCCAGCACCTGAGTCAGGCTTTGGTCAACCGTTTCGACAGCCTTCACCGCTGCATCGAAGTTGCCGGTATGTCCAACCATGTCACCATTGGCGAAATTGCAAATGATCAGATCGTACTTGCCACTGCGGATCGCTTCGCACAGCTTCTCGGTCACTTCAGGCGCGCTCATTTCCGGCTTGAGGTCGTAGGTAGCGACCTGCGGGGACGGAACCAGAATCCGGTCTTCGCCCGGGTAAACCGCTTCCTGGCCGCCATTGAAGAAGAACGTGACATGGGCGTACTTTTCAGTCTCGGAGATACGCAACTGGGTCTTGCCCAAACCGGACAGGTACTCACCCAGGTCATTGCGGATCGCCTCCGGCGGGAAAGCCACCGGCGCCTGGATGTCGGCTGCATATTCAGTCAGCATGACATAGCCGCTCAGTGCCGGACGCACCTGTCGAGAAAAGCCACCGAAGCTGTCCTCCACGAAGCAGCGTGTAATCTCGCGCGCACGATCCGGACGGAAGTTTGCGCAGATCAGCGCATCACCGTCCTGAACACTTCCCACCGGCTGACCCTGTGCATCCGTGATAACCGTGGCCTGAACAAACTCGTCGTTTTCATCGCGGGCATAAGCATCCGCCAGCGCCTGAACGGCAGATACCGCCTGTTGCGGTGCCAGCCCCTGAGTCATCGCGTTATAGGCCTGTTCGACGCGATCCCAGCGGTTGTCTCTATCCATGGCAAAGTAACGACCTATGACAGTGGCAATAGCGCCGGTACCCAGTCGTTTGAATACCGCTTCAGCCGCCTGCAATGAGGGTTCGGCCGAGCGTGGCGGCATGTCGCGCCCATCCAGAATTGCGTGCAGATACACCTCTTTAGCACCCCGTTTAACCGCCATTTCCAACAGCGCAAAAATGTGCTCTTCATGGCTGTGTACACCACCAGGTGACAGCAAACCCAGCACATGTACGGCACGCCCGGCTGCAATCGCCTTGTCCATTGCTTCGCACAGAGCACTGTTCTCAAAGAAATCGCCGTCTGCGATCGACTTGGAGATACGGGTAAAGTTCTGGTACACGGTTCGACCCGCACCGATATTCATATGGCCCACTTCCGAATTGCCCATCTGGCCATCCGGCAGGCCTACCGCCATGCCGGAAGTCTGGATTCGGGAATTGGGGTTCTGCGACAGCAGGCGGTCCCAGGTCGGGGTATTGGCTGCTTCGATTGCTGAAGAGGGCGTGGACTCCACGCCGAAGCCGTCAAGAATAATCAAGGCCTTGGTTGCGCGTGCTTCTGTCATGGTGTGCTACGTCTGTCCGGTCGATTAAAAAACAGGCAACTATTTTACTGTCTTGCGGCTCGATTAGCTAACCACTCAGGCACAGGTTTTGAGTTCATGCCCTTATCGCTGTCACAGTGGCATTGTATACTTGCTGACTTTCTATCCGTCCCTTTGACCGGAATGACTATGGAACGCCTGATCGAATTCGCAACACAGCACTACTATCTGGTCGGTGCCTGGGTACTGACACTTCTCATTCTGCTGGCCACCGAAAAGCGCAAGGCCGGCAAATCGGTCACCCCGGCTGAAGCCACCCGACTGATCAACAAGGAGTCCGGTGTCGTACTGGACATTCGGACCCGCAAGGAGTGGGATACTGGTCGCATCACCAATGCCCATCATATTCCTTTGGCCGACCTTGACCGCCGCCTGAGCGAACTGGACAAATTCAAGGACAAGCCTGTTATCGTGGTGTGTAACCTCGGCCAGGCTGCAGGCACCGCTGCCAAGAAACTCAAAGCGGCCGGCTTCCAGCAGGTTGTGCGCCTCAGTGGCGGCATGACCGAGTGGAAGGGCCAAAACATGCCGATCATTAAGTGAAAACCATGACTGACGTTACTATCTATTTGACGCGCTGGTGCCCTTTTTGCACCCGTGCCGTCGCTCTGTTGGATAGCAAACAGGTGGAATACACGGCTATCGATGTCGATGCCGACCCGGCTCTGCGTCAGGAAATGATGCAGCGGAGCAATCGACGTACGGTACCTCAGATTTTCATAGGCCAAACCCATGTGGGTGGTTGTGATGACCTGTTCGCACTCGAGCGTCAGGGCAAGCTCGACCCAATGCTCGCCGGCTGAACCAACATAACAAGACCGATACAAGGATTCTCAGATGTCTGAAGCAACTGCAAACCAGCCTCAATTCGCACTGCAGCGCGTCTACTTGAAAGATGCATCACTGGAAACACCTGCGGGCGCCAAGTCATTCACTCAGCCGTGGCAGCCAGAAATCAATCTGGAAATGAATACGCGCACCAATGCGCTGGATGAGAACCACCACGAGGTTGTGCTGACTCTGACAGTGACAGCCAAGAATGCGGGCGAGACCGCGTTTCTGGTTGAAGTTCAGCAAGCCGCGATCTTCCTGATCGCCGGTATCGAGGGCGCCGAGTTGCACCACACTCTGGGTGCTTTCTGCCCTAATCTGCTCTTCCCTTACGCACGTGAAGCAGTCGACAACTTCGTCACCAAGGCCAGCTTCCCTCCGCTGATGCTGGCTCCGGTCAACTTTGACGCGCTCTATGCTCAGCAGATGCAGCAACGCGCCGAAGAGCAGCCAGCGGCTGAAGAGACGCACTAAGGCACCTTGTCAGACGGGAGTCTATTCGCCAAACTCCCGTTTGGCCCAGCGCCTGCGAGTCGCGATATAACTGCTGTTGAAGCGCTCGAAATATTCTTCCAAATGATCGGCAGCCGCCTGATCACCGACCTGTTCCAGCAGGGCAACTGCCACCTCTGCCGTACAAAGATGATGATCGATAGTGGAGCGTCGCAATTTGTAGCGACTCAACCGTTCAGTCTGAGGCTCAATCACCGGCAAGTGCTGTAAATATGGGCTATGGCGAAACATCCGCCGTGCCTGTCGCCAGGTTCCATCCAGGATTATAAACACCGGGATCCGCCCATCTCCTCCGACCTCGTCAACCATCCTGTGCTGGTAATCCTCACCCGCAGGAAACACCAGACAGGGGGCATACCGCTGATCCTCAAGCGCGGCCAACAGGTCTGCTGTAGGCTCCGTCCTGGACCATTCAAACATACGGGTCTGCGCTATCGAATCGACAATCAAGCGGCCTGTATTGGTTGGTTTATACAGTTCATATCGATGTGTCAGCAGCCAAAACTGACACTTTGCCGGGACTGTGTAACGCCACTCGCAGATGCAGACTTCCTGAGGCAGTCGACAGTCATCACACCTCACGACACCTGAGCCTCGAGCAACAAAGGGTTTTCGGGGAGGGTTTTCTACTTTCACCATACAACCTGCTGAATCCAGACCAGCCCGGCACTATACTTGGGGCTTTACATGCACACAAGACATGCGTCCCAGGTGATTTAAACCATGCCTAACACCTTTAGCTCATTGATTCCTCCACAGCCTGAGGTTCTGCTTCAGCTGAGCCGACTGTGCCAACAGGATGACCCGGACACAGCCCACATCGCTCGTTTGATCAGCAGTGATGTCGCTGTCTATGCGTCGATTCTGAAGGTCATCAATAGCCCCTACTACGGTCTCTCAAATCAGATCACTTCGATCCCTCATGCACTCAGCCTGCTTGGCATCAACCAAGTTTTCAGCATGGTCCGTTTAATCATTCTACGGAATACATTGAGCAAAACCGGCCGTATGGAGCGTTTTTGGGATACAGCACAGGACGTTTCCCAACTATCAATCGCACTGACAGCAAAACTGGGCCTCAAAGTTAACCAGGATGACCTTTATACTCTGGGCATGCTGCATGACTGTGGTCTTCCACTGATGGTGCAGGGGTTCCAGGATTACCGGGACTTTCTAAGTAATATCCAGGGTTATGATTGTACCTCGCTCCAACAGCAGGAAGTCGCGCGCTATGGCTTTTCCCATTATCAGCTGGGAGCTCGGATGGCCGAGCGCTGGTTCCTGCCAGAGGCCATCGTCGAATCGATCCGGTTGCAACCCGAGCTAATTGAGACGCTGGAAGATCGAATCGATGCCAGCGAGAAGTGCCGCCATTTGCTTTCGGTACTGACACTGGCCCAGGATATCAGTGCAGAGTACCGCTATTACTGGCGTATACAAGCGAACGATACCAATAGCCGTGTACAAGCAGCACTTCGGTTCCTGGCCATATCCGAATACGACTATCTGTCGGTAAGAGAATCCCTAATCGATACCATGCAATAACAGCGGGGACTCATGCCGCCGCATTTCCGCAAGGAGGCATGAGTTCGCTCTCCTAATGGCATAGCCAGCATCTGCTGCTTTTCTGCGCTCGGTTCTACCGCCCCATAACGCAAAACCCCGGCCTCAACGAGACCGGGGTTCTGCTTAAATAAGTGCTTGGCGATGACCTACTCTCACATGGGGAAGCCCCACACTACCATCGGCGATGACGCGTTTCACTGCTGAGTTCGGGATGGGATCAGGTGGTTCCACGTCTCTATGGTCGCCAAGCAAAACTGGTACAAATCAGATCTGAAATTCGTGACTGTCTGTGTTGTCGCTACAAGCGTTCAACCGGTGCTCTTACGAGCTACGATAATCTTTCTAACCATTCATTTCAAACGCCTTGGGCGTTATATGGTCAAGCCTCACGAGCAATTAGTACTGGTTAGCTCAACGCCTTACAACGCTTACACACCCAGCCTATCAACGTCCTGGTCTCGGACGGCTCTACAGGGACCTCAAGGGTCCAGTGAGATCTCATCTTGAAGGAGGCTTCCCGCTTAGATGCTTTCAGCGGTTATCCCGTCCGAACGTAGCTACCCGGCAATGCCACTGGCGTGACAACCGGAACACCAGAGGTTCGTTCACTCCGGTCCTCTCGTACTAGGAGCAACTCTTCTCAAATCTCAAACGCCCACGGCAGATAGGGACCGAACTGTCTCACGACGTTCTAAACCCAGCTCGCGTACCACTTTAAATGGCGAACAGCCATACCCTTGGGACCGGCTTCAGCCCCAGGATGTGATGAGCCGACATCGAGGTGCCAAACACCGCCGTCGATGTGAACTCTTGGGCGGTATCAGCCTGTTATCCCCGGAGTACCTTTTATCCGTTGAGCGATGGCCCTTCCATACAGAACCACCGGATCACTAGAACCTACTTTCGTACCTGCTCGACGTGTCTGTCTCGCAGTCAAGCACCCTTCTACTCTTGCGCTCATTGGCTGATTTCCGACCAGCCTGAGGGTACCTTCGTGCTCCTCCGTTACGCTTTGGGAGGAGACCGCCCCAGTCAAACTACCCACCACACAATGTCCTCGATCCGGATTACGGACCTGAGTTAGAACCTCAACAGTACCAGGCTGGTATTTCAAGGACGGCTCCACTCGAACTGGCGTCCGAGCTTCAAAGCCTCCCAGCTATCCTACACAAGTAATGTCAAAGTCCACTGTGAAGCTATAGTAAAGGTTCACGGGGTCTTTCCGTCTAGCCGCGGGTACGCTGCATCTTCACAGCGAGTTCAATTTCACTGAGTCTCGGGTGGAGACAGTGTGGCCATCGTTACGCCATTCGTGCAGGTCGGAACTTACCCGACAAGGAATTTCGCTACCTTAGGACCGTTATAGTTACGGCCGCCGTTTACCGGGGCTTCGATCAAGAGCTTCGCCGAAGCTAACCCCATCAATTAACCTTCCGGCACCGGGCAGGCGTCACACCCTATACGTCCACTTTCGTGTTTGCAGAGTGCTGTGTTTTTAATAAACAGTCGCAGCCACCTGGTATCTTCGACCGGCATCAGCTTAGAGAGCAAGTCTCATCACCAACACCGGCGTGCCTTCTCCCGAAGTTACGGCACCATTTTGCCTAGTTCCTTCACCCGAGTTCTCTCAAGCGCCTTGGTATTCTCAACCTGACCACCTGTGTCGGTTTCGGGTACGGTCCCGCATAACCTGAAGCTTAGAGGATTTTCCTGGAAGCATGGCATCAACCACTTCGACTCATAAAGAGTCTCGTCATCAGGTCTCAGTCTTAAGGAGCCGGATTTGCCTAACTCCTCAACCTACACCCTTAAACGCGGACAACCAACGCCGCGCTGGCCTAGCCTTCTCCGTCCCCCCGTCGCAGTTATGCGCGGTACAGGAATATTAACCTGTTTCCCATCGACTACGCTTTTCAGCCTCGCCTTAGGGGCCGACTCACCCTACCCCGATTAACGTTGGATAGGAACCCTTGGTCTTCCGGCGAGGGGGTTTTTCACCCCCTTTATCGTTACTTATGTCAGCATTCGCACTTCTGATACCTCCACGGTGCCTTACAGCTTCCGCTTCAACGGCTTACAGAACGCTCCTCTACCATGCCCTAAGGCATCCGCAGCTTCGGTGTCTAGTTTGAGCCCCGTTATATCTTCCGCGCAGGCCGACTCGACTAGTGAGCTATTACGCTTTCTTTAAAGGGTGGCTGCTTCTAAGCCAACCTCCTAGCTGTCTAAGCCTTCCCACATCGTTTCCCACTTAACTAGAACTTTGGGACCTTAGCTGGCGGTCTGGGTTGTTTCCCTTTCCACGACGGACGTTAGCACCCGCCGTGTGTCTCCCATGATTGCACTCTTGGGTATTCGGAGTTTGCATCGGGTTGGTAAGTCGGGATGACCCCCTAGCCGAAACAGTGCTCTACCCCCCAAGGTGAGACATGAGGCGCTACCTAAATAGCTTTCGAGGAGAACCAGCTATCTCCGGGCTTGATTAGCCTTTCACTCCGATCCACAGGTCATCCGCTAACTTTTCAACGGTAGTCGGTTCGGTCCTCCAGTTGATGTTACTCAACCTTCAACCTGCCCATGGATAGATCGCCCGGTTTCGGGTCTACTCCCAGCGACTTGGCGCCCTATTAAGACTCGGTTTCCCTACGCCTCCCCTAAACGGTTAAGCTTGCCACTGAAAGTAAGTCGCTGACCCATTATACAAAAGGTACGCAGTCACCGTCCGAAAACGGCTCCCACTGCTTGTACGTACACGGTTTCAGGGTCTATTTCACTCCCCTCACAGGGGTTCTTTTCGCCTTTCCCTCACGGTACTGGTTCACTATCGGTCAGTCAGGAGTATTTAGCCTTGGAGGATGGTCCCCCCATATTCAGACAGGATAACACGTGTCCCGTCCTACTCGATTTCACTGTAAATAGGTTTTCGCATACGGGGCTATCACCCACTATGGCCACACTTTCCAGAGTGTTCTGCTAACCACATCACAGCTTAAGGGCTGGTCCCCGTTCGCTCGCCGCTACTAAGGGAATCTCGGTTGATTTCTTTTCCTCCGGGTACTTAGATGTTTCAGTTCCCCGGGTTCGCCTCTCAAAACCTATGTATTCAGTTAAGAGATACCCGCAAGCGGGTGGGTTTCCCCATTCGGAAATCCTCGGATCAAAGTCTGTTTACCGACTCCCCGAGGCTTATCGCAGGTTACTACGTCCTTCATCGCCTCTGACTGCCAAGGCATCCACCGTGCACGCTTATTCACTTGACCATATAACCCGAAGGCGTCTGGAAAAATGAATGGTTCGTAACGATTATCGCCGGTTGGCGCTTGTATCAAACAATACAAGACAATCTTTCAGATCCAATTTGTTAAAGAGCGTTTAAAGCTAAGAAGCTTTAAAAGATGGACTCAGCTATGAGTACACGTTTTAAAGCTCCGTCTGCTTCAACTTTCGATCAGGTAATATGTGTGAACGCTTGCCAGAACTTCGCAATCGTTTAAGGAGGTGATCCAGCCCCAGGTTCCCCTAGGGCTACCTTGTTACGACTTCACCCCAGTCATGAATCACACCGTGGTAACCGTCCTCCCGAAGGTTAGACTAGCTACTTCTGGTGCAACCCACTCCCATGGTGTGACGGGCGGTGTGTACAAGGCCCGGGAACGTATTCACCGCGACATTCTGATTCGCGATTACTAGCGATTCCGACTTCACGCAGTCGAGTTGCAGACTGCGATCCGGACTACGACCGGTTTTCTGAGATTAGCTTACCCTCGCAGGTTCGCGGCCCTCTGTACCGGCCATTGTAGCACGTGTGTAGCCCTACTCGTAAGGGCCATGATGACTTGACGTCATCCCCACCTTCCTCCGGTTTGTCACCGGCAGTCTCCTTAGAGTTCCCACCCGAAGTGCTGGCAAATAAGGATAGGGGTTGCGCTCGTTACGGGACTTAACCCAACATTTCACAACACGAGCTGACGACAGCCATGCAGCACCTGTCACTGCGCTCCCGAAGGCACCAAGGTATCTCTACCAAGTTCGCAGGATGTCAAGAGTAGGTAAGGTTCTTCGCGTTGCTTCGAATTAAACCACATGCTCCACCGCTTGTGCGGGCCCCCGTCAATTCATTTGAGTTTTAACCTTGCGGCCGTACTCCCCAGGCGGTCAACTTATCGCGTTAGCTGCGCCACTAAAGGATCAAGTCCCCCAACGGCTAGTTGACATCGTTTACGGCGTGGACTACCAGGGTATCTAATCCTGTTTGCTACCCACGCTTTCGCACCTCAGTGTCAGTATCAGTCCAGGCAGTCGCCTTCGCCACTGGTGTTCCTTCCGATCTCTACGCATTTCACCGCTACACCGGAAATTCCACTGCCCTCTACCGTACTCTAGTTTGGCAGTATCAGGTGCAGTTCCCAGGTTAAGCCCGGGGCTTTCACATCTGACTGACCAAACCACCTACGCGCGCTTTACGCCCAGTAATTCCGATTAACGCTTGCACCCTCCGTATTACCGCGGCTGCTGGCACGGAGTTAGCCGGTGCTTCTTCTGCAGTTAACGTCACAGCATGCCGGTATTAACGACACACCTTTCCTCACTGCTGAAAGTGCTTTACAACCCGAAGGCCTTCTTCACACACGCGGCATGGCTGGATCAGGGTTGCCCCCATTGTCCAATATTCCCCACTGCTGCCTCCCGTAGGAGTCTGGGCCGTGTCTCAGTCCCAGTGTGGCTGATCATCCTCTCAGACCAGCTACGGATCATCGCCTTGGTGAGCCTTTACCTCACCAACCAGCTAATCCGACGCGGGCTCATCTGATAGCGTGAGGTCCGAAGATCCCCCACTTTCCCCCGAAGGGCGTATGCGGTATTAGCAGTCGTTTCCGACTGTTGTCCCCCACTACCAGGTAGATTCCCACGCGTTACTCACCCGTCCGCCGCTCGCCGGCGATCTAGCAAGCTAGATCCCGCTGCCGCTCGACTTGCATGTGTTAGGCCTGCCGCCAGCGTTCAATCTGAGCCATGATCAAACTCTTCAGTTTAAATCTTTGGTTGAGTCTTTTACGAAAGGAGGAATGATCCCTTCAGACTCGGCTCAAGGTATTACACAACGCTAAATGAATATTCAGTTAGGTTGCTTGCCTTGATTAAGCTTTGCGTGCTCAATCCTGACAAGCGCCCACACATATTACCTGATCAATTTGTTAAAGAGCGGGCTTGGCCAACCGCGCCGTAGCGCAACCTGTTGTCTCAAGCGAGGCGCATATCTTACTACGCCGATTTTCGATGTCAACCATTTTTTTCGTTTTTTGTTTCAGTGTCGTAACACTTCACAACGATCCGGTTGAGATCAAGGAGGCAGATTCTACATCAGAAACTTATTCAGTTTCAAGAACTTATCTCCTTCTCACTAGAGCCGCTCAGTGTTTCGCGAACCCTGTCGTCTCAAGCGAGGAGGCGTATTCTACGCATCCCCGCCTGGGTGTCAACGCCTTTTTGAAATTATTTTACAGGAAGTTCTCGCAACACCATGACCGAACAATGCGCCCGCTCAACCACCTTAGATGTCACGGATCCAATCAGAATATTCTCGACACGGGTATAGTTGTGGCTGGGCATGATTATGAGGTCAGCTTTAATCTTCTCAGCGACTTTGATGATCTCCCGAGCCGGGCTGCCTTCACCGATATGTTCCTTGCAGTGTTTTACTTCAGGTACCGTCCGCTTTACCAATTCATGTAGTTCTGCCTTCATTCCATGTAATGCCTTTTCTACGGCATCATCCGGAAAGTACGCCGCGACCATTGGCATATTCAGTCCCGGCAGTACCGCCATTACATGTAATTCGCCCTCATCCCCTGCCAAATAATGACTGGCTTCAATTAAGGCTTTTTGCGCAGTTTGCTTGTCCTGGAGATCAACCGGCAACAATATTTTATTGAACATACCTTTCTCCTATAGAGCTTGCTGTTGACGGCGACGGCGCAGTTGCAACATTGCCAAACCTGCCAGCAGTAGCAGTGCCGGCAGGGTCATCCACTGCTTGTCAGGCCGATCCGCTTCCTGCTGAATGCCCAGTATTTGCCAATCGAAGTCCAGTCCAGCTTCCTGAGCCGGGCTGCCGAATCCAACCAGTTCTATCACGACCTGCTCTTCACTGATGCCCAGCGTCAGGCCTGCTTCAGCCAGCTTTTCACCGCCACTACTACCTTCTCCCAGTGGCAATTTCACCAGCTTGGTCACCATATCTCCGTCAATCGTCATGCCTTCAGCCTGCAGCATCAAATGTCCACCAGGGGGAGCCTCAGCGGCCAGCTGTTCAATCTGCTGTGGTGGTGACATCACAACTGGGGGGTAAATTTCATCCCACCAGAAGCCCGGGCGGAACAACGTAAACGCGATCAGCAACAGCATCAGCGTTTCATACCAGCGACTCTTCACCAACCAGAAGCCTTGAGTCGCAGCTGCAAAAATCAGCATGGCGATGACAGCCGTCACTATTGTCATGAGCAGGTGCGGAATACTTTCAATTCCTATCAACAGCAGTTCTGTGTTGAAAATAAACATGAACGGCAAGATTGCAGTACGAATGTCATACGTGAAGCCTTGAACACCCGTGCGAATGGGATCAGAGCGCGCAATCGCTGCTGCAGCAAATGCCGCCAGCCCCACCGGGGGAGTGTCATCTGCCAGAATACCGAAATAGAACACAAACAGATGCACTGCGATCAGCGGTACTATCAGCCCCTGCTGCGCTCCCAGCGTGACGATGACCGGTGCCATCAGTGTGGATACCACTATGTAGTTGGCTGTAGTCGGCAACCCCATACCCAGCAGCAGGCTGATGGCTGCTGTGAACAGCAACATCAACATGATATTGCCCGCTGAGATAAATTCGACGAACTCCGTCATGACCAGACCGATACCGGTCAACGTAACCGTACCCACAACTACACCAGCTGCAGCCGTTGCCACCCCGATTCCGATCATGTTGCGAGAACCGGTGACCAGACCATCCAGAAGATCGCAAAAGCCGGTCTGAACACCACTGGAGAAGGATTCTTTACCGGACCGGAACATCGCCTTCAGTGGCTTATGTGTCAGCACTATCGCGATCATGAAGACTGTCGCCCAGAATGCAGATAGCCCCGGTGAAAAACGTTCTACCGTCAGGCACCATACCAAGACGAATACCGGCAACAGAAAATACAGACCGGACTTCACGGTGGGCCCTGTCTCCGGAAGTGATACGATCTCAGAGTTGGGATCATCCATCTTCAGTTCGGGGTAGGTGGCCGCGTAACGAACCAGCAGAACATAAGCCAACAGAATAACGATGGACATCAACCAATAGCTGGCATTCCCCAAGTACTCCTTCGTCCATCCAAAGCCGTAATAGAGCCCAAGGGACAACAGGCATATACCTAGGACAATGCCACACCAGGTCGCCAGTTTCTGCGCCAGGGTGCGACCGTCGTCAGGCTTTGGCAGCCCCTCCATGCCCGCTTTAAGGGCTTCCAGGTGAACGATATAGATCAGGGCGATGTAGGAGATCAGTGCCGGCAGAATGGCATGCTGAATCACCTCGATATAGGAAATCCCCACATACTCCACCATCAGAAAAGCGGCAGCACCCATAATCGGCGGGGTCAGCTGTCCATTGGTGGATGCGGCCACCTCGACAGCACCGGCCTTATACCCCGGAAAGCCAACCCTTTTCATCAAGGGGATGGTAAAAGTGCCCGTGGTCACCACGTTGGCTATGGAGGAGCCTGAAATCAGACCGCTGAGACCGGATGAGACCACGGCAGCCTTGGCAGGGCCTCCGCGCATATGTCCCAGAAGGGAGAAAGATACCTGAGTAAAGTAATTACCGGCTCCAGCCTTCTCCAGCAAGGCACCAAAGAGTACAAACAGAAATACAAAGCTTGTAGATACGCCGAGAGCAACGCCAAACACGCCTTCAGTGGTCAGCCACTGATGAGACATCGCCTTGGCAAGGCTAGCCCCCTTGTGCGCGATTACATCCGGCATGTATGGACCAGCAAAGGTGTAGATCAGGAATACTGCCGCAACCACCATCAGCGGCGGCCCCAACGCACGACGAGTCGCTTCAAGCAGAAGCAGCATACCCGCTACGGCAACGACAATATCAACCGTTATGGGCGCTCCTGCCCTCGTGGCCAACTGCTCCTCGAACAGCACCAGGTACGCAGCGGAAAATGCCCCACCCAATGCAAACAGCCAGTCATGCCAGGGAATATGAAAACGCGGGGAACTTTTTAATGCCGGATAAGCGGTATATGCCAGAAAAATCGCAAACGCCAGATGAACTGCTCGGGCTTTGGAGTCATTGATAACGCCAAAATCGAAGATGAAGGGTAATGGCGATGCATACCAGAGTTGAAATAATGCCCAGGCAAGGGCTATTCCCCATAGCAATTTACCCGGTAATCCTTTGGGTGCGCGTGCACCGCTGTCTGACTGAGCGACCAGCTCTTGAATGTCGTCGTTCGGGGTTTTGTAAGTTTCATCCTGAGACACGGCGAACACCCTTCAGCAGAAAAACAAAACAAAAGGGGGTGCATACACCCCCATGAAACGCAGGTTTAGAGCAAACCTGCTTCCTTGTAGTACTTCTCAGCCCCCGGATGCAACGGAGCTGTCAGAGCATCACGTACCATCTCTTCTTTCTTGAGGTTGGCAAATGCCGGATGCAGCTTGCGGAACGTATCGAAGTTTTCAAACACGGCCTTGACCACGTGATAAACCACATCGTCCGGCACCTTGGCGGAGCTGACGATGGTCGCCCCCACACCGAAGGTCATGACATCTTCGGGGTTGCCACGGTACATGTCTCCCGGGACTGTCGCATGACGATAATAGCTGTTATCAGCGATCAGTTTTTCGATGGTTTCGTCTTTCACTTCAACCACCACGCTGTCACAGGAGGTAGTCGCTTCCTTGATCGCACCACTCGGATGCCCCACCACGTAAACCATTGCATCGATCTTGTTGTCACAGAGTGCACTGGCCTGCTCGGAAGCCTTCAATTCAGAGGCGAGAGAAAAATCATCGGTGGTCCAGCCCTTGGCCTGCATTACCACTTCAATTGTACCGCGCTGACCTGAGCCCGGGTTGCCAATATTGACGCGCTTACCCTTGAGATCATTGAAGTTTTTAATGCCTGAATCCGCACGGGCTACAACTGTGAAGGGCTCGGCATGAAGAGAGAAAACAGAGCGTAGATCCGGATTCGCTCCCTGATCCGCAAACTTGTCAGTACCGTTGTAGGCATGGAACTGCCAGTCAGACTGGGCAACACCCAGGTCAAGCTCACCAGCCCGAATGGTATTCAGGTTGTAAACGGAGCCTCCCGTACTTTCCACTGAGCAGCGGATGCCGTGTTCCGCACGATCCTTGTTCACCAGACGACAGATCGCACCACCGGTCGGGTAATATACCCCGGTCACACCACCGGTACCGATCGTAATAAAGTTCTCCGCCTGAGCAACCGTAGCTGTCGCCAGACCACCAGCAGCGACTGCAGCAGCCATAGCAGCGGAAATCAACGTTTTCTTCAGTGCCATATCGAACTCTCCTGTTTCGTATCAGAAAGGCCCCTTTTATGCTTTTTATGCTTTTTATGCTTTTTGGGCCCGTTCAGACTTTCAGTATTAGCCAGGGCTGGGCCCTGTTCAACTTCTCACTGAATTTTTACTGTAAAAACGGTGACATAGATCTTTCATACATGAAAGCCCCTGAGACTCATCAGCGTCATCCAATTCCGCTATAGTGGAATCAAATACCGCTGTTGGAAGGAACCGAGATGTATACCCTGCCTGATCTGGAAGTACTTCGCGACTTCAACGCCATCGCTGTCTTGACCAGCGGAGGCGACTCTCCCGGCATGAACCCTGCCGTTCGCGGTGTCGTGCGCGCGGCATTGAACAACGGCATCCAGGTCTACGGTGTACAACGAGGCTACAGTGGCCTGCTGGCAGGCGACCTGCGCGTGATGACATCAGCCTCCGTGCGCAACATCGTGCAACGCGGCGGGACCATTCTGAAAAGTGACCGTTGTGAAGAGTTCAAGCAGAAAGAGGTTCGCAAGCGGGCAATCGAGGTGCTGAAAAGCAATGGAATCGATGCGCTGGTCGTGATTGGAGGTGACGGTTCACTAACCGGTGCTCACTTGCTCGCCGAAGAGAGTGATCTTGCCATCATCGGTCTACCCGGTACGATCGATAACGACATTTTCGGCACCGAGGACACCATCGGCTTCGACACTGCGGTGAACACCGCGCTGGATGCCATCGACAAGATCCGTGACACCGCATCCTCTCACGAGCGCCATTTTCTCGTCGAGGTCATGGGGCGCAACTCGGGCTTCCTCGCCACACATGTTGGCATTGCCGCAGGCGCCGAGATGGTCATCGTGCCGGAGTACGAAGTACACATCGAGCAGCTGGGGCAGCAACTGAGCGAAAGCCGTCGAACCGGCAAGGGCTCCAGCGGGATTATCGTCGTCGCTGAAGGACAGGAGCCTGGACTCACCTACCGATTGGCCCAACAGCTCAAGCAGCTGGGAGAAGAGCCAAGGGTCTGCATTCTGGGGCACATCCAGCGCGGAGGCAGGCCCAGTGGCCATGATCGAGTACTGGCTTCCAGCCTGGGAGCCATGTCTGTCAACTACCTGCTGGCCGGTTACAGCGACATCATGGTTGGAATTGCTGACGGAGCCATCGTTGACGTCCCTCTGGACAGCGTAATCCGATATCGCAAGGGACTGGACCCCAAGCTGTTTGAACTCGCACTCTTGCTGCACAAGTAGTCAAGGAAGCCCCATGCGACTGATCGTTCGACTCTTTTTTCAGGGCTTGCTCATACTGCTGCCGGCCATCATCACCATCTATCTGGTGTACGCCATTTTCACGGCACTGAACAACACCTTATTCAGTGCGCTCAGCAGCCTGTTTCAGCAGCTGTTTCCGCAACTCCAACCCGGGCTCACCACCACCCTGTTGGCGATCCTGTGCACCCTGATGATTATCACCCTTGTTGGGGCTCTGGCATCCAACTTCCTTGGTCGTTTCGTAATCGGCAAGTTCGAACAGCTGATGAAGCGGATCCCTCTGATCAAGCTGCTCTATAACGCACTCAGAGACCTGTTTCATGCGTTTCTGGGCGAAGACAAGCGTTTCGAGAAACCGGTCATGGTCAGCTTGGATGAGCGAGGCGAAATCAGGGTCGCTGGCTTCATTACCGCCGAAGACCTGTCTCACTGGGGACTGGAGCAGGATGTGGCTGTCTATCTGCCCCAATCCTATAACTTTGCCGGCAACCTGATCATCGTACCTGCCAGCCGGGTCATCCCTTTGGAATGTCCCGCCAGCGAGGTCACTACCTTCATCGTCAGCGGCGGCGTATCCACCCGTAAGGAAAACAGCAGTCGTTAACCAAAACGATCCGCCACGAAGGGGTTGGTCTGACGCTCCAGACCGAAGGTCGACATGGGGCCATGTCCCGGAATGAAATCGATCTCATCACCCAATGGGAACAGCTTTTCGCGAATCGAGCGGATCAAAGTCGCGTGATCCCCACGGGGGAAGTCAGTGCGCCCGATTGAACCCTGGAAGAGCACATCGCCAACCAGAGCCAGCGCAGAAGGACGATGGTAAAAAACCACGTGCCCCGGCGTATGACCGGGGCAATGGATCACCTCCAGTGTTACTTCCCCGAATCTGACCCGATCACCATCTTCCAGCCAACGGTCCGGGGTAAACACTTCCACATCCGGAAAGCCGAACATCTGGCTTTGTTTGGGCAGTCCCTCGATCCAGAACTCATCATCACGGCCGGGCCCTTCAATCGTCAGGGACAAATCACGCGCCAGCGCCGCGCTGCCTCCGGCATGATCGATATGGGCATGCGTCAGCAGAATCTTTTCCAGCTCCACACCTTCTTCGGCGACCGCCGCCTTGATCCTGGCCAAATCTCCTCCGGGATCGACGACTGCTGCCTTACGGGTTTGCTCACACCAGAGCAACGTGCAGTTCTGTTGGAACGGGGTCACCGGAATGATGCGATATTTCATAAAGGTCCACAGGTTCAGTAACAGTTTGCGCCAGTATATCGACCCTCGGGGCTAAAAGTCAGGTTTTGAAGCGGTTGATCTGCTCCTGCAGGCCATGTGCCAGCCGTTGCAGCTCTTCACCGCTCGAGGCCACAGCATTGGCAGCCGCAACCGTACTTTCCGAGGCCTGGGTGATACGCAGCAGGTTGGAGTTCATCTCCTCCGATACCTGGCTCTGCTGTTCAGCCGCCGCAGCCACCTGAACCCCCATATCACGAATATGCGCCATCTGTTCAACAATGCGGGTCAGCTCCTGCCCGGCGTGAAGTGCTGTCTTCACACTGTCATCAGCCCCCTGGCGCGAGCGTTCCATCACCTCTACCGCTTTCTGAGCCGCACTGCGCAAGCGAGCGTTCATGCTGCGAATTTCCTCGGTGGAGCCCTGGGTACGCTGTGCCAGCTGACGCACCTCATCGGCCACCACAGCAAAGCCTCTGCCCGACTCACCCGCACGTGCTGCCTCGATAGCGGCATTCAAGGCAAGCAGATTGGTCTGTTCAGAAATAGCCTGTATCTCTTCCAGAACCTGACCGATCTGTACCGTATCGCCTTCCAAAGCTTTAATCACCTCAGCCGCCTGAGCCACTTCCTGCGCCAAGGCCTGTATGCGGTGCACGGTATCATCGACATCATGATTGCCTTCATCTGCCTCATGATCCGCAGCTTCGATAGCATCGGATGTTTCCCCTGCACTTCGGGCCACCTGATGCACGCTGGCGGCCATTTCGTTCATGGCGGTGGATAGCAACTCAGCCTCCTGCGCCTGCTGATCCAGAGCTACACTGGTCTCTTCGGCACTGCGCGCCAGTCCCTCTGCACTCGTAGATACCTGATTCGCTGAGCTGGCAATCTGATAGACAAGATCCTTAAAAGTCGCGAGCGTCTGATCGATACGCTGACCAACCCGGCCCAGCTCATCGCGGGTATTGAGTCCCGTCTGGACGGTCAGATCCCCTTCGGCGGCCCGCTTCATCACCTCATCGATCCGCTCCAGCGGCCCCGTGATAGAACGGCTCAAGGGCACCGCCAACACCACCAGCACGAGGAGCACACCGGCCAGCAAAAAGCCGATGTAGGTCAGATCACGGTAGAACGCCTCATCCAGGTCGTGGACATAGACGCCTGTCGCCACGACCCACCCCCAGGTCTCAAAAGGCTTGGCCAGAGTTATCTTGGGCCGTGGCTCACTGCTGCCCGGGTATGGCCAGCTGTAGTTCAGCTGTTCAATATCCTTGCCGGTGCCCAGCAGGGCAGCCATCTGAGCAAAGATAGGCTTGCCGTCCACGGTTTTTCTTTCCTTAAGAACCTGCCCGACCAGATCAGTGTTGGCACCATGCACCAGTATTCTTGCATCAGCATCCAAAACGAAGAAATAGTCATTGTCGTTGTAACGCATGCTTTCCAGCATCTGGCGGGCGCCGCTCTGGGCCTGCTGGAGGCTGATCTCACCGGCATCAACTCGGGCTTGTTGTGCTTGCAACAGCCCTTCAGCACTGTCCAGCAACGAATGGAGCTGGTTTCGCCGCTCGTTTTGCAGGGAAGCACGCATATCAAGAAGGGACAGGAGACTCAGGATGATCAACATGGCACTGGCAACGAACACCAGCAGCCATAGCTTGGCACGAACGGAGAGATTGTTCAGAGACATGGGGGCCACTCTTTCAACAAGCACTGTTGGTAATTGGAGAATAATTGGCTACAGACTAGCATAGTTACAGACAAGCAAAAGCCCTTTTGCTTGATGGGGCTATAGTGAACAATACCGATATTCCCTCGGCACGTTCAACCATTGGTGGATGACGTTTCGGCACCGCCGCCCGGGAGGTTTGGTATAGATCCTGTCAGCAAGCTCATGAACCCGTATCAGGTTTTGCTGACGCTGGCGTTGCAGGTCCTTTACCAGTGCCATTCGGATGCGCCTATCCTGTGGTTCCGCCATCCTCCCCAGCAGTTCAATCAGGATGTCCACGTCATGAATATTGCCCAGGCTACTGCCCAGGGGTTTGAGCAAATCCATCCACTTTTTTGCCGGCGAAGCCTCAGGCACCAGCCACTGCAGCTGGTACATCCAGACTTTCACCCATTTACGCCAGCGGTGCAGCGCATCGACATCGGCCACTCGGGAGGCTCGACGGTAAAGTACATGACTTTTGCGGCCTGTTTGGGTGAGTCTTTGCGCGATATGCCATCGCATCAGGGATGACCAGTCCACAGCCCCCAGCTGATGTTCCATCTGATCCAGCATCCGGCATGCGGATTCCAGTGCAACACGGTCTACCTCAGCATTATCGACGCACCTGCGAATTTCAGCCTGTATGGCTGCCAGGGTATCCTCTGAAAGCTCAGTGGACAGTGTTCCCAGCGTGGTCAGCATGACAGACAGATCTCTGGCCCCGGATAAACTCGATGCAACTCTTTGGGCAGACTGGTGGAGTTTCGCAGCCTCTTGCGTGCTCAACCCTGGTTGTATCAGATACCAGAGTGACCTGAGCCGTTTCATATCGACTCGTGTCTGGTGGACCACTTCGTCATAGTCATCTGGCGGCCCTGAACATCCCTTGTTCAGTCGTTCCCGGGTCTGGGCAATCAGATTGGAGGCACTGTGGCGAACCTCCTGCCCCGTCGTATCCGCACTCAGGATGCGCTGCCGGCTCTTGTTTACCACGGCAGACACGACCTTTAACCGCCTTCACGCTCAACCCTGACGTCAGGAGCTCCCTCGGTCCCCACCGCCACATATACCGTAATAGGACTGCAGCAGACTGTGCAGTCCTCACTGTACTCCTGCTCAGGCTCGGTCACATCGACTGTCAGACTGATCGGTTCGCTGCACCAGGGGCACATCAGCTCAACCACTTCCAAGGGGTTCATTGAGATCCACCTCCGTTCTAATCGTTGCTTGGCTGACCTCGGACTCTTCTGGTTAAAGCATAGACAGTTCCACTTCAACTGCCTAAACTTAGCGCCTGAATCTTGGTCGGGGTGCCCGCTTGAATGGGCTGAGATGAGACCCGCTGAACCTGATCCGGTTGATACCGGCGTAGGAAATCGAGATGACCGTCACGAACGCACCATGCCTGCGCATGGCCAGTGCGGTTTTCTCCCGTATAGGAGCATCCGCATGACACACACACCTGTAGCCCTAACCATCGCCGGATCCGACAGTGGCGGTGGCGCCGGTATTCAGGCCGACCTGAAAGCCTTTTCAGCATTGGGTGTATACGGGACATCAGTGATTACGGCACTGACCGCCCAAAACACCCGTGAAGTACGCGCCATCCATGATGTTCCCCCGGCGTTCATCGCGGATCAGCTCAATACGGTTCTGGATGATATTCAGGTCGATGCCATCAAAATCGGCATGCTCAGCCGCCCCGAGACTATCGAGATCATTGCCGCCATTCTGCGCCAGCGTGGTCTGACCAACATCGTACTGGACCCGGTCATGGTCGCCAAAAGCGGCGACAAGCTGCTGGCCGATGAGTCGGTTGATGCCCTGCGCCGCGAGCTGTTGCCGCTGGCCACTCTGATCACTCCCAATCTGCCGGAAGCCTCAGTATTACTGTATATTCAGGAGGCGGCCGATACGGCTGCCATGCAGGCGCAAGCGGCGCAGCTGCTGGCCCTTGGCCCTCAGTCTGTACTGATCAAGGGCGGCCACCTGGCCGACTCTGCCAGCGACGAGAGTGCCGACCTGCTGCTGAACGGCAGTGAAGCCCTTTGGCTGCCGGCCAAACGTATCGCCACCCGTAACACCCATGGCACCGGTTGCACGCTCTCCTCTGCCATTGCAGCAGGATTGGCCAAGGGGCTGAATGTCCGAGCAGCAGTGGAAGAGGCCAAAGCCTATGTTACCGGAGCCATTGCCGCTGCCGACCGCCTGCAGGTAGGCGCCGGTCACGGACCGACCCACCACTTCCACGCCTGGTGGTAATCCTTGGATATCCGGCTTGAACAGGCCAGCCTCCACTGGCAGCACCACTGTGTGTTCAGCGAACTGAATCTGGAACTGCCCGAAGGGCAGTGGACCAGCATTCTGGGCCAGTCCGGCGTTGGCAAGAGCTCTCTGTTGCAGCTGCTGTGCGGTATCGCCGATGACGCCGACATCAAAGGCCGAATCCTCTGCAGCGACGGCTTGCCGCTTCAGGGCAGGGTGGCCTGGATGGCACAGCAGGATCTGTTGCTGCCCTGGCTGTCGGTACTCGACAACGTCCTGCTGGCGGCTCGGCTGCAAGGCAACAGACTCTCCCCGGGAGAGGTTGAGCGCGCCCGCTATCTGCTCAGCCAGGTTCAGCTGGCCGATCGGGCTGAGGCACGTCCTGATCAGCTGTCCGGTGGCCAACGTCAACGCGTGGCGCTGGCCCGTACCCTGTTTCAGGATCAGCCCCTGGTATGCATGGACGAGCCCTTTTCGGCACTGGATGCAATCACACGGCTCAAACTCCAGGACCTGGCTGTGCAGTTGCTGGCTGACCGCACCGTCCTGATGATCACCCATGATCCGCTGGAAGCACTGCGCCTGTCCGATCGAATTCTGGTCCTGCAGGGCCACCCGGCGCGACTCTCAGAAGCGATCGAGCCCTCCGGTTCGGTGCCGCGCGCCATCGACGCCCCCGAGGTGCTGCATCACCAGGCACGGCTACTCAAACAGCTGGCCCAGGAGACGATATGATGCGTCTGCTGCGCCCGCTGATCATTACACTGGGACTGCTCGTCATCTGGCAGCTGGTTGTCTGGCTGACCCATGCGCCCCGCTTCATCCTCCCAGGCCCTTTGCTGGTGCTGGAAACACTGTTCAGCCAGTTTCCACTCCTGATGAAGCATGCCGCCGTCACGCTCGTCGAAATTCTGCTGGGCCTCCTGCTGGGCACCTTGCTGGGACTGATGAGCGCCCTGTCGCTGGTGACCTGGGGCAGTCTGCGCCGCTGGCTGCTGCCGGTGCTGGTGGTCAGCCAGGCGATTCCCGTATTTGCCCTGGCGCCCGTGCTGATGCTCTGGCTCGGCTACGGCATGGCCTCCAAGGTTGCCATGGCCACACTGATCATTTACTTCCCGGTCACCGCTGCCTGCTTTGACGGCCTGCGCCAGACACCCGCCGGCTACCTGCAATTGGCCCGCACCCTGGGCGCCAGCCGCCGTGCCCAGCTGTTGCAGATACGTCTGCCTGCTGCCCTGCCGGCCTTTGGCTCTGGCCTGCGTGTGGCCACCTCCGTAGCACCCATCGGTGCGGTCGTCGGTGAGTGGGTGGGCTCCTCCACCGGCCTGGGTTACCTGATGCTCAATGCCAATGCCCGCATGCAAGTGGATCTGATGTTTGCCGCCCTGCTGGTGCTCGCCGTCATGGCACTGGCACTCTATTTTTCCGTCAATCTGATCGCACGACGGCTCACCCCCTGGCTGAGCGAATCCACGTCGTCCAATTTCCGAGGTAATAGCATATGAAACGACTGTCTGCTCTGCTGTGCGGCTGCCTGCTTTCCGCTCAGGCGTTAGCCGCCGACAAGGTCGAGTTGCTGCTCGACTGGTTCATCAACCCCGACCACGGACCACTGATCATCGCTCAGCAAAAGGGTTACTTTGCCGAACAGGGACTGGACGTTTCGCTGGTCGAGCCCGCAGACCCGTCCATGCCGCCCAAGCTGGTCGCGGCCGGGCAGGCCGATATGGCGATCAGCTATCAGCCGCAGCTGCACCTGCAAGTGGATCAGGGACTGCCGCTGACACGTGTCGGCACCCTGGTGGCCACTCCCTTGAACTCACTGGTGGTATTGAAAGACGGTCCGATCAAGAGCATCGCAGACCTGAAAGGTAAAAAGGTGGGCTTCTCCGTCAGCGGTTTCGAGGATGCTCTGCTGAGTGCCATGCTTCACAAGCACGGCCTGAAAAACGACGACATTGAGCTGGTCAACGTCAACTGGTCACTGTCCCCATCAGTCATCAGCGGCCAGGTCGACGCCGTTATCGGTGCCTTCCGTAATTTTGAGCTCAACCAGATGGATATCGAGGGTCACCCCGGCCGTGCCTTCTTCGTCGAAGAAGAGGGGGTTCCCGCCTACGACGAGCTGATTCTGGTCGTCAATAATGCACAACTGAACGACGACCGCTGGCCACGTGTCATGACGGCTCTGGAACAGGCAACCCAGTATATCGTTAACCACCCGGAGGCGGCCTGGGCCACTTTCATCAGCTACAAGCCGGATGAACTCAACACTGAACTGAACCGTCGCGCCTGGCGCGATACCCTGACCCGCTTTGCCCTGCGACCGGCCGCTCTGGATGCTGGCCGTTATCAGCGCTTTGGCGCCTTCATGCAGGCTCAGGGGCTGACCAAAGCCAACCCGGCGGTCGCCACCTATGCCATCAGTCCCTGAGGAGCCTCCATGTCCTTGTACGAACACCTGAAAAACCGCTGCCAGGACGACTGGAATGCCTATATCCAGCACGACTTTGTTCGCCAGCTGGGACAAGGCACCCTGGCAAAGGAATGTTTCCAGCACTACCTGAAGCAGGACTATCTGTTCCTGACCCAGTTCAGTCGCGCCTGGGGACTGGCAATCTTCAAGAGCGAAGATTTGGACAGCATGCGCTACGCTCAGGCCGGCCTCAATGCCATGCTGGATACCGAGATCGGGTTGCACGTTCAGTACTGTACCGAATGGGGCATCACTGCGGCCGAGTTGCAGTCCCTGCCCGAAGCAGCAGCCACGGTTGCCTATACCCGCTATGTACTGGATGCCGGCTTTGCCGGCGATCTGCTTGACCTGCATGTGGCCCTGGCACCCTGCATCATTGGCTATGCCGAGATCGCCCAATGGCTGGCCAAGCAGCCGGACACTCTGCGGGAGGGCAACCCCTACAATGCCTGGATTGAAATGTACTTGAGCGATGAATATCAGCAGGCCGCTCGGGTCGAACGCGAACTGCTGGACAAGCTGGGGCAGGACCTGCCTCCTGCCCGCCTGTCCTCGCTTGAACACCGCTTCCGTACAGCCACACGTATGGAAGTCAGCTTCTGGCAGATGGGCCTGGATCTGGCCGATTGACGATTAAAATACCTATAACCCGGAGACCATGATGACAACCCAACACCTTAGCAGCACCGCGACTGTCGATACGGATTCCGTGCAGCCCTTCCCAAAATCACGCAAAGTCTACGTCGAAGGCAGCCGTCCGGACATTCGCGTCCCCATGCGCGAAATCACCCTGGACGACACCCCTACTGACATGGGTGGCGAGAAGAACGATCCGCTGTACGTCTACGATACTTCCGGCCCCTACACTGACCCGGACGTGGCCATCGACGTCCGCAAGGGCCTGGCCCCACTGCGCGAGGACTGGATTCTGGAGCGCGACGACACTGAACAGCTGGATGGTCTGACCTCCGAATACGGCCGTGCACGTGCCGCCGACCTGCGTCTGGATGAACTGCGCTTTGAACTGACCCGCAAGCCGCGCCGTGCCAAGCCAGGCAAGAATGTCACCCAGCTGCATTATGCACGCCAAGGCATCATCACGCCGGAGATGGAATACATCGCCATCCGCGAAAACATGAAACTGGCCAAGGCCAAAGCGGAAGGCAATATCGTTGCCGAGCAGCACCCGGGCCACAATTTCGGCGCCTACCTGCCGGACGAGATCACGCCGGAATTCGTGCGCGATGAAGTTGCTGCAGGCCGCGCCATCATCCCCTGCAACATCAACCACCCGGAACTGGAGCCGATGATCATCGGCCGCAACTTCCTGGTGAAGATCAACGGCAACATCGGTAACTCCGCGGTAACCTCCTCCATTGAAGAAGAAGTGGAGAAAATGACCTGGGGTACCCGCTGGGGCGCGGATACCATCATGGACCTGTCCACCGGCAAGAACATTCACGAAACCCGCGAATGGATCCTGCGCAACTCGCCGGTACCGATCGGCACCGTACCGATCTACCAGGCGCTGGAGAAGGTTAATGGCATCGCCGAAGACCTGAACTGGGAGGTGTTCCGCGACACCCTGATCGAACAGGCCGAGCAGGGCGTGGACTACTTCACTATTCACGCAGGCGTCCTGCTGCGCTACGTGCCGTTGACCGCCAAGCGCATGACCGGCATCGTCTCCCGAGGCGGCTCCATCATGGCGAAATGGTGCCTGGCTCACCACGAGGAAAACTTCCTTTATACCCACTTTGAAGAGATCTGCGAGATCTGCAAAGCGTATGATGTGGCCTTCTCCCTGGGCGACGGCCTGCGTCCGGGTTCAGTCTACGACGCCAACGACGCCGCCCAGTTCGCTGAGCTGGAAACCCTCGGTGAGCTGACCAAGATCGCCTGGCAGCACGATGTGCAGGTGATGATCGAAGGTCCGGGCCATGTGCCGATGCACATGATCAAGGAGAACATGGACAAGCAGCTGAAGGAGTGCCACGAAGCGCCCTTCTATACTCTGGGCCCATTGACCACCGATATCGCACCGGGCTACGACCACATCACCTCCGGTATCGGTGCGGCGATGATCGGCTGGTACGGCTGCGCCATGCTCTGCTACGTCACCCCGAAGGAACACCTGGGGCTGCCCAACAAGGACGACGTCAAGACCGGCATCATCACCTACAAGATCGCCGCCCATGCTGCCGACCTGGCCAAGGGTCATCCGGGTGCACAGATCCGCGACAACGCCATGTCCAAGGCACGTTTCGAGTTCCGTTGGGAAGACCAGTTCAACATCGGCCTGGACCCGGACACCGCCCGCGCCTATCACGATGAAACATTGCCCAAGGAATCTGCAAAGGTGGCACACTTCTGCTCCATGTGCGGACCCAAGTTCTGCTCGATGAAGATCTCTCAAGAGGTCCGAGAACTGGACGAAAGCCAGGTAGCCGCAATCAATGCGCAGGCGGAACAGGGCATGAAGGAGAAGTCAGCCGAGTTCAAGGACAGCGGTGCCGAGATCTATCACAAGGTGTGAGGCACACTGGTCGCCGCATTAACAAACTGAAAAAGGGGCCTGAAGGCCCCTTTTCTGTGGTGTCGCCGGGCGCTGGAAGCGTGCGATCAACCAGCCGGCTTGCGCGCCGCTATCTGAACAGCCCGACCACTGCGGATCGATTCCTCCGCAAGCACCTCGTAGCCGGTCATGACTAACAACGCCAGCAAATCGTAGTCGTGATAGCGGTTATGCTCGAAGTAATCCTCGAAGAGGGCCTTCATCGCCCTTGCATCCAGTGGCTCATCCAGCCGGTCTCGACCGAACTTGTGGGTCAGAAAGCTGCCCAGAGGCTGACGCACCATATCAACGAGGATAAGGACGCCTCCCGGCTTGAGCCAGTCATACAGTCGCTGCAAAAGCACCAGCGGCTGGTGCAGCTCATGGAACAGGCGGTTCGCCAACGCAACGTCAATCGATGCCATATCGAACAGCTCTGCTGGAGGATCATTGAGATCCGCCACGCGAATATTGAAGTCGTAGTCCTCGTCGCAGGCCCGTTCCAGCATATAGGGCGCCGCTTCCACCCCCACCAGCTCCAGATCAGGACGGGTCAGCGACAGGTCACGCAGGAACAACCCGGGCCCGCAGCCCAAATCGACGACTCGGCCATCAGCCTTCAGCTGAGCACCTGTATGTTCTGACCAGAAACGCCGGAACACATCATCATGATTGCGCGCGTGGCCATCAAGGGCACGTGTGGCGGCGTCATCACCATCACCACCGTGGTGGCGCGTCAAGTATTCACGCAGCTCATTCAGGGCATCGGACATGATCTACTCCTCGGAAACGAAAAAGGCCGGAGAATCTCCGGCCTTTTCAGTTGGGGTCCTGTCAGCTCAGGGAGCGGCCATTGATGTAGGCCTGCTCGGACACTGCGGTCCACTTCTGAACCTGGTCGCGGAACTTGATAAAGGAATCGTAGACCTTCTTGGTCATTTCGTCCTTCTGTGCTTCCTCGGCCACCACCTCGTCGGAGATTTCACGCAGCTTGCGCATGACATCTTCCGGGAAGTTGCGCAGCTCGACGCCGTGCTGATTGACCAGCTGGTCCAGGGCCTGGTTGTTCTTGGTCATGAACTCGGCCAGCATATCCTGGTTGGCAACGCGCAGGGCATTGCGCACGATGATCTGCAGATCTTCCGGCAAGGCCATGAAGGCTTCCTTGTTGATGAAGCACTCCAGAGTCGTGCCCGGCTCATGCCAGCCCGGGTAATAGTAGTACTTGGCGGCCTTGTGCAGGCCGAAGGCCATGTCGTTGTATGGACCCACCCACTCGGTCGCATCGATGGCGCCAGATTGCAGTGACGGGAAGATTTCACCACCCGGCAACAGCACCGGAGTACCGCCGGCACGCTTGAGTACTTCGCCGCCCAGGCCCGGAATACGCATTTTCAGACCCTTGAGGTCTTCTACGCTGTTGATTTCCTTGTTGAACCAGCCACCCATCTGCACACCGGTGTTGCCAGCTGCTCCCGGCACCAGACCGAACTTGTCATACACCTCTTCCCACAGCTCCATGCCACCGCCGTGGTACAGCCAGGCATTCATTTCCTGAGCCGTCAGGCCAAAAGGTACGGCCGCAAAGAACTGCGCCGCCGTGCTTTTGCCTTTCCAGTAATAGGCAGCACCGTGGCCCATCTCAGCAGTACCGCGCGAAACCGCATCAAAGATCTCCAGAGGACCGACCAGCTCACCGGCACCATAGACCTTGACCTGAATACGGCCGTTGGACATCTTGTTGATCATTTCGGCCAGCTGGTTGGCACCCGTGCCCAGGCCCGGGAAGTTCTTCGGCCAGGTAGTGACCATCTTCCATTCAATTACTTTGCTTTGCTCAGAGGATTGTACTTTTTCTTCCTTTTCCTCTTTGCCACAAGCGGACAAAATCCCAGCCGCCGCTGTCAATCCTGCTACTTTCACAAGGTCTCGACGTTTCACTGGCTCTTCCCTTATTAGTATTAGTTGGAATAAATTGATTACCGCTTGAAATTAGCATGCTCCCCCACCCGCTGCAATTGCCCCTTAGGCAACTCTGGGCCTCTGGTATCAGGCCTTCGGTGGCATTGGGTCCCTTCTCGATTCATTGCTATACTGGCCCCTCATGCGATGATACGGAAACAACGGAGATGAACTCCTTCAACCTGCTCAAATCGATCGCCGATGCTCGCACCCGACTGCGCAAGTCCGAACAAAAGGTGGCGGACTACGTCCTCGCCAACCCCAACGAAGTCATCCATATGCGGATCGTCGATCTGGCGTCCGAAGCGCAGGTCAGTGAGCCCACGGTGGTTCGTTTCTGCCGTGCACTGGATTACGACGGTTTTCAGGATTTCAAACTGACTCTGGCTCAGGGCCTGGCAAGCAACGCCAGTTACGAGCAGTTTTCTCTCGACTCCAAGGATACGGTGATCGAGTTCAAGCAGAAGATTTTCGACTCCATGATCGGCAACCTGATCAACATCCGAGATCAGCTTGATCCGGGCACGCTGGAGGAAGCGATTGATGCCCTGGCCAAGGCCAAGCATGTCGAGTTCTACGGCTTCGGTGCATCGGCTCCGGTTTGCGCCGATGCTCAGCACAAGTTCTATCGCTTGATGGTGTCCGCGGCGGCCTACTCTGACCCGCACATGCAGACCATATCGGCTCTGACCCTGGGTGAAGGGGACGTGGTCGTGGCAATTTCACAGACCGGTCGTACCAAGGACCTGTTGCACACGGCCAAACTGGTACAGGACAAGGGAGCTACCGTGATTACCCTGTGTCCGGGCAATACACCGCTGGCGGATCTGGCCACCATTCCGATTCACGTGGATGTGGAAGAAGACAAGGACCTGAGCACACTGATGTCATCGCGCGTGGTGCACCTGGTGATCATCGACATTCTCGCGGTTGGCGTTGCGATGAAGCTCGGCCCGGCGCTGGTCGATCACCTCAAGACCATCAAACGCAGCCTGCGCAACCTGCGCCAGAACGACAAGCGCATTCCGCCAATGCGTCGTCCTTCGCTGGACTCTGACGGCGAGTAATCACTCGCCGTCATCCCTCTGCAATACCCCTGCTCTAAGCTCAGCCTATCCCATCTGGGAATTGATCTTTTTTCCTCAACGCGGTAAAAAAAAATCTCAATGCGTGTTTGCTGTACTCAGTCAGACACACTTTTGTCTCCTGATTACAGTAACCCTGAGATCGGAGCAAGGCTATGCTGATACGGAAAGAGCAGGACCTGGACCCTATCCAGACCGAGGTTTTCGATATCATGGTTGGTTACGATATCGAGCAGAAGAATCGTCGCAAGCAGCATGCAACCCGCCGTCTTCTTGAAGCCAGGCGTGCCATCGAACGACACCGGGAAGAGCAGGAGCTGAAATCCTGGATCGATGAAGAATCCTGGTTCGAAGACGAGCACTGATACTGCAGGAGGAGCCAGCCCAGGGGGCTGGCTTTTTACTGTCAGGAGCGCGGATACAGGATGTTGAGTGGCACCGCACCACCACCATCGACCACCACCGCTGCATGTTCGCGGCTCAGCTGACGGGGCTCGGTGACACCACAGGCGTGAGCGATCAACTCCACCTCATGCACCAGATTATGGTGGAAATTGGCCACCCGCTCAGCTTTCACCTCGGGCACCAACCCCTGCTGCAGCTTGGGGTCATGAGTGGTGATCCCGGTCGGGCAGGTATTCTTGTTGCACTGCAGGGCCTGGATACAACCCAGCGCAAACATGAAGCCTCGCGCTGTCACCACAAAATCCGCACCCAAACAGATTGCCGCGGCCACATCCGTCGGGTTGATCAGCTTGCCGGACGCAATCACCCGAACCCGATTGCGCAGGTTATGCTGCGCCAGCTTGTTCACCAGCAGCGGCAGGCTTTCACGTAACGGCAGCCCAACGCTGTCCATCAGCGGCATTGGGGCCGCCCCGGTACCGCCATCGGCACTGTCCAGCGTGATAAAGTCCGGTGCCGATTCGCTGCCCCGCTTGATCACCGCTTCGCAAAAGCTGTCCAGCCAGTCGGTAGACCCCAGCACCAGCTTGAAGCCTACCGGCTTGCCGGTCACTTCGCGCACGTGGGCGATGAAGTCGAGCAAGTGATCGATACTGGAAATTTCCGGATGGCGGTTGGGACTGATCGACGCCTGCCCCACAGGAATACCACGGGCTTCGGCAATCTCGGGAGTTACCTTGTCACCCGGCAAGATGCCGCCCTTGCCGGGCTTTGCTCCCTGGCTCAGCTTGATTTCGAACATGCGAACCTGCTCAATTGCCGCCACTTCGGCCAGACGCTTGTCATCCAGTCGACCCTGCTCGTCACGCACCCCGTATTTGGCCGTACCAATCTGGAACACGATGTCACAGCCCCCTTCCAGATGATACTTGGACAGTGCACCTTCACCGGTATTCATCCAGCACCCCGCCTTGGCAGCCCCCATAGACAGTGCTCTGACAGCCGGGGCAGAAAGTGCGCCGAAACTCATGCCGGAGATGTTGAGGAATGAGGGGGCATCATAGGGTGTCCGACAATAGGGACCGATTCGCATCGACTGGCTGGCGGCCGCATCTTCGCTGAGCGTCGGAAAGGGGCAATTGAGGAAATAGTAGGTCCCGGGCTTGCGCAGGTCTCGCGTCGAGCCAAAAGCCACGGTGTTGTCGATGTTCTTCGCTGCCCGATACACCCAGGAGCGCTGGGCTCGGTTGAACGGCATTTCTTCGCGGTCCATGGCGAAGAAGTACTGGCGGAAGAACTCACCCAACTCCTCAAAAATGTAGCGGAAACGTCCCAACAGCGGATAGTTGCGGCGGATGGTATGGGCGGTCTGACGCTTGTCGACCTGGTACATGACCACAGCCGTGATCAAGGCACCGACTATGACCAGCAACACGATCACACCGATCAGTGCGATAAAACCGATCGCCAGCATGAAGAGGGTATCGTTCATTTCGTTCCTTGTTCCACTCAGTTCAACGTCGCTCTATCCTAACGCGCAGCCGGTGTAACAGCCATGACCTGTACCGAAAAGCGGCAAGGACTTTTACGCCCATGACAGTCAGCGTTAAGCTGCATGACACAGATGGAAGGAGCCATTGGATATGAACATCAAAAAGGTTGTGGTGCTGCATGGACTCTACATGTCAGGCCTGGTGATGTACCCCCTGTGCCGACGCCTCGAGAAGCAGGGATATGCCACTCTGAACCTGAGCTACAACACCCTTTCACCGGATATGAATGCAATATGTGATCGCATCGACGGTTTCGTCGCTGGCGAGCCCACCGCGTTTGTATGCCATTCAATGGGAGGACTGATCGCACGCCGCTATCTGGAACACGGCAGTGAACAAAGCCGTTGGGTCGACACGGTGATCACTCTCGGTACACCTCACAAAGGCAGCTCTCTGGCGAAGGAAATTAACGCTTCAAAGCTCAAGGGGATGTTGAAGGACAGCATCGAGTACCTGCTGGCGGATAACCAGCACTGGCCCTTCCCTGCCCGGTTGTACAGCATTGCCGGCGATCTGCCGGTTGGTCTTATGCCGTTCCTGAGTCCCGAATCGGAGTCGGACGGTACCGTGCTGATCGACGAAACCCGCGTCACGGGCATGACAGAACATAAGGTCTTTCCTCTGAGCCATACCAGCCTGATCTATTCGCGTCGGGTGCTGGCCTACATTCTGAAAGTGCTGGAAGGAAACGACACCAATTGAATTCAGCTATTGAATCACTGGAACGAATTAATTGTTCTGCACCCAGAGGTTGACCCATTATCTATACTGAAAGTGGTCACAATACGGCTGGATCTTGCCTATGCAACCAACACATCAACCGAGGTTTAGCCAGCTGCGCTGGTTTTGGCTGCTGCTGACCTGGTGCTGTATCGCCCTGGCACTGTTGGGTGTCATGCTGCCGGGACTGCCGACGACAGTATTCGTACTGATCGCGGCATGGAGTGCGTCTCGCTGCTCTCCAAGACTCCATCAGTGGCTGCGGCAACATCGTCTATTGGGCCCCAGCCTGCATCACTGGGAACAAGGGGGCTACATAGACCGGCGCACCAAGTGGCTCGCCAGTTTCGGCATGATGACGGCACTGATCATCGTGCTGGTCAGTATCGAGCAGCCTCTGCTCATCACCATTATCATGCTGTTGATCGCCTTTGGTGCAGGGGTGGTATGGACGCGGCCCGAACCCTGCCCGAAAATCTCGCGCCAGAAGCTCCCCCGCAATTCAGCCTGACCTGGGCCTCAGACAAAAATGCCCCGCGGATGCGGGGCATTCATCGAGCACGTAAGAGTCTTATTCTACAGTCACGCTCTTGGCCAGATTACGCGGCTGATCCACATCCGTGCCCTTAAGCACGGCCACATGGTAGGACAGCAGCTGCAACGGCAGGGTAAAGGCGATCGGGTCCAGTACCGCAGGCATCGCCGGCAGATAGATGACATGGATACCTTCCTGTGGCTGGATACTTTCATCACAACCGGCAAAGACGAAGAGTTCACCGCCACGGGCACGCACCTCCTGCAAATTTGCCTTCAGTTTATCCAGCATACCGTTGCGCGGAGCGACTGCGATGACCGGCATCTCCTTGTCCACCAGTGCCAGGGGACCGTGCTTGAGCTCACCGGCCGGATAGGCCTCGGCATGGATGTAGGAGATTTCCTTGAGCTTCAGTGCTCCTTCCATCGCCACCGGATAGAGACTGTTGCGCCCCAGGAACAGGGCATGCTGTTTCTCGGCGAAATGGGCCGACATCGCTTCAATCGGACCATCCAGCTGCAACAGCTGTTCCAGCAGCGCGGGCAGTTGCTGCAACGCTGAAATCAGCTCGGACTCCTGTTCAACATCCAGACCATGGCGTCGGCCAAGGGCAATCGTTGTCAGCATCAGAGCGACCAGCTGGGAAGTAAACGCCTTGGTGGATGCCACCCCGATCTCAGGACCCGCATTGGTCATCAGACTCAGGTCGGACTCACGGACCAGTGAGCTGCCCGGTACATTGCAGATCGCCAGTGTCGCCAGGACACGATCCTTGACCTCACGCAAGGCCGCCAGAGTGTCGGCGGTTTCACCCGACTGAGACAGCGTCAGCAACAGGGTGCCCTCGGGCAGTACCACCGGGCGGTAACGGAATTCACTCGCCACTTCTACCATGCACGGGATACCCACCCATTCCTCGATCCAGTACTTGGCCACCATGCCCGCATGGAAACTGGTACCACAGGCCACAATCTGCACCTGTTTTACCCGATCGAAAACCGCGCCGGCTTCGCTGCCAAACGCCTGCTCCAGCAGATGACCCGACGCGATGCGCCCTTCCAGCACAGCTTGCATCACGCGTGGCTGCTCGTAGATTTCCTTGAGCATGAAATGGCGGAATTCGCCCTTCTCGGCGCTGCCTTGGCCATGCTCGAAAGTGCTTACGGCTCGTGCAGCCACCTGCCCTTGGGCATCGAAGACCTGAATCTGATCGGCTTCCAGAATGGCGATATCACCGTCTTCCAGAAACATGAAGCGGTCCGTTACCGGCAACAATGCCAGTTGATCCGAAGCGATGAAGTTTTCGCCAATGCCGACACCAATGACCAGCGGACTGCCCTTGCGAGCGGTCAGCAGCTGCTCCGGCTGATCGGCATGGATCACCCCGAGCGCAAACGCACCTTCAAGAAAAGTGAGGGTCTCGCGCAGGGCATCTGTCAGGCTCAGACCCGCCTTCAGCTCACGGTCCAGCAGATGGGCAACCACCTCGGTGTCGGTCTCCGACGTGAACACGTAGCCTGCCTGTTGCAGCTCACGCTTGAGCGGCTCAAAGTTTTCGATGATACCGTTATGGACCACCGCCAGACGCTGGCCGGACATGTGAGGATGGGCGTTCCGCTCTGAAGGCTTGCCGTGGGTCGCCCAACGGGTGTGAGCGATACCCAGGTGACCCGGGAGGGGCTGTTGCTCACAGGCATCGGCCAGCGCCTTTACCTTACCAATACGGCGCAAACGATTGATCTGGCCCTGATCCATGACCGCCATGCCAGCCGAGTCATAGCCACGGTACTCCAGCCTGCGCAGGCCTTCCAACAGAATACCGGCCACCGGACGCGCTGCGATGGCGCCTACAATTCCACACATGCTCAGGATCCCTTTTTCTTCGGGCGCGCCCAGTTGTCGAGATTAATCTGCTTGCCACGCGCCACGGCCAGCTGGTTGTCAGCCACCGTTTTGGTCACTGTGGAACCGGCACCCACCGTTGCACCGGCGCCAATTTCTACCGGCGCGACCAGCGAGCTGTTGGAGCCGATAAAGGCACCATCACCAATTTTGGTCTGCGACTTGTTCACGCCGTCATAATTACAGGTAATCGTACCCGCTCCTACATTCACGTTACGACCAATCTCGGCATCGCCAATGTAAGTCAGGTGGTTTACCTTGGAGCCTTCACCGATACGCGCCTTTTTGGTTTCGACAAAGTTGCCGACCTTGCTGCCAACGGCCAGTTCCGTGCCGGGACGCAGACGTGCAAAAGGTCCGATCTGGGCATTTTCCGCGACCACGGCACCGTCGATGATGGAGTTTGCCTCGACACGGGTGCCTGCACCAATGCGGGCATTGCGAATAATACAGTTGGCGCCGATTTCGACTCCCTCGCCCAGCACGACTTCGCCTTCGAATACCGTGTTGATGTCGATCAGCACATCACGACCGGTTCTCAACTCCCCGCGGATATCGATCCGTTCCGGATCGGCCAGGGTTACGCCATCGGTCATCAATTGCTCGGCCTGCTGACGCTGGTACCAACGCTCCAGCTGAGCCAGCTGCTGACGGTTGTTAACCCCCTGCACCTCCTGCTCGGCTTCGGGCTGGATGGCGCGTACTCGCATGCCCTCTTCTGCGGCCATGGCGATGACATCAGTCAGATAGTACTCACCCTGAGCATTGTCAGCCGACAGGCGTGGCAGCCATTCATGCAGCGCTGCAGACGGCAGTGCCAGAATACCGGTATTCACCTCGCGGATCAGTCTTTCCTGCTCGGTGGCATCCTTGTGCTCAACGATCGCTACCACATCGCCTACGGCGTTGCGGATAATGCGGCCATAGCCGGTTGGATCATCCAGAGTAACAGTCAACAGTCCCAGATCCCCCTGGGCAGCAATCTTGATCAGCTGCTGCAGGGTTTCCGGTCGGGTCATGGGGACATCGCCATACAGCACCAGCACGACGGAATCCTGGCCGATATTCGGCATGGCCTGAGCCACGGCATGACCCGTTCCCAACTGCTCACGCTGCCAGACAAAGTTCAGGGGCTGGCCGGACATGGCCTGCTCAACCTGCTCGCCTTCGTGACCAATCACCACATGCATGGCTTCAGGTGCCAATCGCTGGGCGCTGTCAATCACGTGCTGGAGCATCGGCTTGCCCGCCAGACGGTGCATCACTTTCGGCATTGCCGACTTCATGCGGCTGCCCTGTCCTGCCGCCAGAATCACTACATCCGTTTTCATATTGTCTCGGTACCCTAGGGTCGCAACCGCATGTCACGTCATTGATATGTAAAGTGCACGAAACTTTAGCGTATACTCATTCTCGATCAAGCCTAATTGTCACAAAAAAATTGACAAAATGACTCCTGAGATTTTTGACCTGCTCGGTCTGAGCGAACGCGACATCAGCATTTACAAGGCACTGCTGGCTCTGGGACCCAGCTCTATCCGAACCATTGCTGAACGTTCAGGTGTCAATCGCGGCAGCACATATGAATGCCTGAAGAGCCTGCAACAGCGCGGCATTGTGACCTATCAGCCCAGAGGCAAGCGGCGCTACTTTTCCGCACGAGAACCTGAGGTGTTGCTGCAGCTGGCCGATGATCGCCGAGAGCAGATGGATCGTGCAATCCAGCGCCTGAAATCGTCAGTCATTCCCGAGCTGCACCACCTCAAGCCTGATTTCAGCACTGCCAACGTCGAGTTCTATGAGGGTGACGCCGGCATCGAACTGGTACTGCGCGATATTCTCAACCGTGTCGGTGATCTGGACGATCCCGTCTACTCGGTGTTTTCTTCCAAACCCATTCGTCCGCTGCTCTACCGTCCTTTTCCCAACTTCACGGCACAACGAGTGGCACGCAAGATTCGGGTAAGAGTCATTGCAATTGGAGACGGGGGTGAAAGTGCCGATTATTCCGAGCGCAAGTGGATCAGAACCGATGGACCTGTGGATGCGGCCTATATCGCCATCTATCCACCACGCTGCGCGATCATCTCGCTGGCATCGGATAATTATCCTACCGCCGTGGTCATCGACTCACGTGAAGTGGCTGCTGCTCAGCAGATCATTTTCAATACGCTTTGGGGCTTGTTGTAGCCGCCCCCATTAAAACTCTGGCTAGCACTTCTCTGTCTTCTGCCAGCTTCATTCAGGCACAAAAAAAGCAGCCCAAGGGCTGCTTTTTGGATGCAGTCGTACGATCGGTTATTTGCCGACCTTGCGACGAATCTGCTGCAGAGTGCGAAGCTGGGCCGCTGCCTCAGCCAGCTGAGCCGCAGCACGGGAGTATTCGAACTCGCCGGTCTTGTCAGCCATGGCATGCTCGGCATGCTTCTGAGCTTCAAGCGCTGCAGCTTCATTCAGGTCACCCGCACGCAGTGCAGTATCAGCAAGCACTGTCACTTTATGCGGCTGGACTTCGATGAAGCCACCGGAGACGTAGAATACATCTTCCTCACCGCCCTGCTTGCGCAGCTCGACAGGGCCTGGTTTCAGTTCCGTCAGAAGCGGAGCGTGACCCGGGTAGATACCCAGGTCACCCAGGCTACCTGTCACGGAGACGAACTCGATGAGGCCGGAGAAGATCTGCTCTTCGGCACTTACGATGTCACAATGAACAGTCATAGCCATCTTGATTACCTCTTAAAAGGTTCCGCGCGGAACTTACAGGCCCTTCGCTTTCTCGACGGCTTCTTCGATAGAGCCGACCATGTAGAAAGCCTGCTCCGGCAGCTCGTCGTATTCGCCGTTCAGGATACCCTGGAAGCCACGGATAGTGTCTTTCAGAGATACGTATTTACCCGGTGCACCGGTAAATACTTCAGCAACGAAGAACGGCTGAGACAGGAAGCGCTGGATCTTACGCGCACGGGATACAGTCTGCTTGTCTTCTTCAGACAGTTCGTCCATACCCAGGATCGCGATGATGTCCTTCAGTTCCTTGTAGCGCTGCAGGGTAGACTGCACGCCACGCGCAACTTCATAGTGCTCCTGACCGATAACCAGCGGATCCAGCTGACGAGAGGTGGAATCCAGCGGGTCGATCGCCGGGTAGATACCCAGCTCCGCGATCTGACGAGACAGTACTACAGTCGCGTCAAGGTGGGAGAAGGTGGTCGCCGGAGACGGGTCAGTCAAGTCGTCCGCCGGTACGTATACCGCCTGGATAGACGTGATGGAACCAGTCTTGGTGGAGGTGATACGCTCCTGCAGAACGCCCATCTCTTCCGCCAGAGTCGGCTGGTAACCTACTGCAGACGGCATACGACCCAGCAGTGCAGATACTTCAGTACCCGCCAGGGTGTAACGGTAGATGTTGTCGACGAACAGCAGTACGTCACGGCCTTCATCACGGAATTTCTCCGCCATGGTCAGACCGGTCAGGGCTACACGCAGACGGTTGCCAGGCGGCTCGTTCATCTGACCGTAGACCATCGCTACCTTGGACTTGTCGAACTGCTCAACGTTTACAACGCCAGCTTCCTGCATCTCGTGGTAGAAGTCGTTACCTTCACGGGTACGCTCACCTACACCTGCGAATACAGACAGACCAGAGTGCTGAGTCGCGATGTTGTTGATCAGCTCCATCATGTTTACGGTTTTACCTACACCGGCACCACCGAACAGACCGATCTTACCACCCTTGGCAAACGGGCATACCAGGTCGATAACCTTGATGCCGGTTTCCAGCAGTTCGTTAGTCGCTGCCTGATCCGCGTAAGACGGAGCCTTACGGTGGATCGGGTAACGCTCTTCTTCACCGATCGGGCCACACTCGTCGATCGGGTTACCCAGTACGTCCATGATACGACCCAGGGTGGCAGTACCTACCGGTACAGAAACCGGAGCGCCAGTGTTGGTCGTTTCCAGACCACGGCTCAGACCTTCAGTCTGACCCATGGCGATTGCACGTACGACACCGTCGCCCAGCTGCTGCTGAACTTCCAGTGTCAGGCCGGTTTTTTCGACGGTCAACGCGTCGTAAACCTTCGGCACGTTGTCACGCGGGAATTCCACGTCCACAACCGCACCGATAATCTGAACAATACGTCCGCTACTCATGTTCGGATCCTCTTAACTTTTAAACCTGTTCACTGCATCAAACAGCAGCAGCACCACCGACGATCTCGGAAATTTCCTGGGTAATCGCCGCCTGACGAGCCTTGTTGTATACAAGTTGCAGCTCATCAATCAGATTGCCGGCGTTATCGGTTGCGTTCTTCATCGCCAGCATTCGTGCTGCCTGTTCACAGGCATTGTTCTCAACCACGGCCTGATAGACCAGGGACTCGATGTAACGCGTCAGCAGGCCGTTCAACAGCTCTTTCGCGTCCGGTTCGTACAGATAGTCCCAGTGATGGCTGAGCTTCTCATCATCGTCTTCCGCCTTCAGCGGCAGCAGCTGCTCTACGCTCGGCTTCTGGGTCATGGTGTTCACGAAGTCGTTAGACACGATGAACAGCTGATCCAGCTTGCCTTCGTCGTAGTTATCCAGCATCACCTTTACGGAGCCGATCAACTGCTCCAGCTCCGGCGCATCGCCGAGGCCGCCTTTCGCCGCTACGACGTTACCGCCGAAGTTACGGAAGAAGGTGATTGCCTTGGAGCCCAGCGCACAGATATCGACTTCGATATTCTGGTCGTGGAACTCTTTCATCTTGCTTACAGCTGCCTTGAACGCGTTCACGTTCAGACCGCCACAGAGGCCACGGTCGGATGCCACTACGATGAAACCGACACGTTTGACCTCACGCTCGCGCATGTAGAGGTGCTTGTATTCAGGGTTGGCTTTCGCCAGGTGCTGAATCACACCACGGATGCTCTGGGCGTACGGACGGGAAGACTGCATGCGGTCCTGAGCCTTGCGCATTTTCGACGCAGCAACCATTTCCATGGCGCTGGTGATCTTGCGCGTGCTGCTGATACTCGCAATCTGCGTCTTAATCTCTTTTCCGACTGCCATAGTTCCGCCTATTAAACTTGACTCAGTATTGGACCGGCCGGTGTGTCTGGCCGGTCACCTGCTCTGACGAGCGATTACCAAGTTTGGGTAGACTTGAACTTCTCGATGCCAGCCTTGAACTGAGCCGCGATTTCGTCGTTGTAATCGCCGCTTTCGTTCACTTTCGCCATCAGATCAGCGTGTTCGCTGTTGAAGTAGGCGACCAGGGCTGCTTCGAATGCACCGATCTTGTCCAGCTCGACACCTTTCAGGAAGCCTTCGTTGGCAGCGTACAGGCTCAGACCCATCTCAGCGACGGACATCGGAGAGTACTGTTTCTGCTTCATCAGCTCGGTTACGGCCTGGCCGTGTTCCAGCTGATTACGAGTAGCATCGTCCAGATCGGACGCGAACTGTGCGAATGCTGCCAGCTCACGGTACTGAGCCAGAGCCAGACGCACACCACCACCCAGCTTCTTGATGATCTTGGTCTGGGCAGCACCACCCACTCGGGATACGGACAGACCTGCGTTGATCGCAGGACGCACGCCAGAGTTGAACAGGCTGGTTTCCAGGAAGATCTGGCCGTCGGTGATAGAGATCACGTTGGTCGGTACGAACGCAGATACGTCACCACCCTGAGTTTCGATTACCGGCAATGCGGTCAGGGAGCCGGTCTGGCCCTTGACTTCACCGTTGGTAAACTTCTCAACGTAGTCAGCGTTAACGCGTGCAGCACGTTCCAGCAGACGGGAGTGCAAGTAGAATACGTCACCCGGGTAAGCTTCACGGCCCGGCGGACGACGCAGCAGCAGGGAGATCTGACGATATGCCCATGCCTGCTTGGTCAGGTCATCATAGATGATCAGAGCGTCTTCACCGCGGTCGCGGAAGTATTCACCCATGGCACAGCCGGCGTACGGCGCCAGGTACTGCATCGCAGCCGGATCGGCAGCGCCTGCAGCTACAACGATGGTGTGATCCATCGCGCCATGTTCTTCCAGCTTGCGCACCACGTTAGCGATAGTGGACTGCTTCTGTCCGATCGCAACGTAGATACACTTGATGCCGGTACCTTTCTGGTTGATGATCGCGTCGATCGCGATCGCGGTTTTACCGATCTGACGGTCACCGATGATCAGCTCACGCTGACCACGACCAACCGGCACCATCGCGTCGATCGCTTTCAGACCGGTCTGAACCGGCTGGTCAACGGACTGACGTGCGATAACGCCCGGTGCTACCTTTTCGACAGCATCGGTCATTTTGGCATCGATCGGGCCTTTGCCGTCGATCGGGTTACCCAGTGCGTCAACAACGCGACCGAGCAGCTCCGGACCAACCGGTACTTCAAGGATTCGACCAGTACAACGGGCAGTCATGCCCTCTACCAGACCCTGGTAGTCGCCCAGTACTACGGCACCTACAGAGTCACGCTCCAGGTTCAGCGCCATACCGTAGACGCCACCCGGGAATTCGATCATCTCGCCGTACATGACGTCGGCAAGACCGTGGATCAGGATAATACCATCGGAAACGCTAACGATGGTGCCCTCGTTACGGGCTTCAGAAGACACGTCGAGCTTTTCGATGCGCTTCTTGAGAATCTCGCTGATCTCAGAAGGATTCAGTTGCTGCATTGTTATTCCTCACACTCAGGAATTCATCGCTTCGGCCAGTTTCGCCAGTCGCGCACGAACGGAACCGTCGATCACAAGGTCATCAGAGCGAACGACCACACCCCCGATGATGGATTTATCCACCTGAGATGTAAGCTTCACTTCACGACCCAGCTTGCTGCTGAGGGCTTTCGCCAGTTTTTCCTGCTGCGCATCATCCAGAGCAAACGCTGTGGTCAGGTCAACATCGACCTTCTTCTCCAGGTTGGCTTTCAGGATTGCAAACTGCGCGGCAATTTCCGGCAGCAGTGCCAGGCGGCGGTTTTCGGCCAGCAGGAAGATAAAGTTCTTGCCTGCATCGTCGATCTGCTGTTCGCAGATCGCGATCACCAGTTCCGCCTTCTGTTCTACTGTCAGTGCCGGATTACTCAGCACGCGGGCCAGCTCGCTGTCCTGAACCGCCTGAGCGGACAGGGACAGCAGGTTGGACCACTGATCGAGGTTGCCCTTGTCGCGCGCGTATTCGAACGCGGCTTTGGTGTAGGGCCGAGCGACTGTATTGAGTTCAGCCATCGTAAACCTCGCTTAAAGCTCAGCTGCCAGTTTCTCAACCAGCTGTGCGTGGGCTTTTTCGTCAACAGAGGCTTCCAGGATCTTCTCGGCACCGGCGATAGCCAGTGCGCCAACCTGTGCACGGAGAGCTTCCTTGGCACGGTTGATTTCCTGCTCGAGTTCAGCTTCAGCGGATGCTTTCACGCGATTTGCTTCTACGCGTGCCTGCTGCTTGGCTTCCTCGATGATCTGGTTAGCCCGCTTGTTGGCCTGTTCAATGATGGCGGCTGCCTCTTCCTTGCTGGCACGCATATCGTTGGCGGCTTTTTCCTGAGCCAGCTTCAGATCACGTTCAGCACGGTCGGCCGCATCAAGCCCTTCGGCAATCTTCTTCTTACGTTCAGCCAGCGCACCGGTAATCGGCGGCCAGACGTATTTCATGCAAAATACGACGAAGAGGAAGAATGCAATGGCCTGACCAATGATGGTGAGATTGATATTCACGCCATTACCTCTCGCGGTTGTCTGTTTAAGTAGTTACGTAAAACGCTATTCGAACTACTTGTTAGCCAGCAACAGCGAACAGGACGTACAGACCCAGACCAACACCGATCATCGGGATCGCGTCAACCAGGCCCATTACGATGAAGAACTGAGTACGCAGCAGCGGAACCAGTTCCGGCTGACGAGCAGCACCTTCCAGGAACTTGCCACCCAGGATACCGATGCCGATAGCAGCACCGATTGCACCCAGACCCAGCATCAGAGCAGCAGCGATATACAGCATTGCTTCCATTTTCTTTCTCCAACTTTTTTCAAGGTTAAGTTTAAGTTTTCAGAGTTTTACAAAAGTAAATCGTTAACTATCCGATCGCACTCAGTGATCATCGTGAGCCATGGCCAGGTAGACAATCGTCAGGACCATGAAGATGAACGCCTGCAGCGTGATGACCAGAATGTGGAAGATCGCCCAGGGCACGGACAGTACCCACTGTGCCCAGAACGGCAGCAGCGCGATCAGGATAAAGATCATTTCACCGGCATACATGTTACCGAAGAGTCGCAGTGCCAGAGATACCGGCTTGGCCAGCAGGCCTACGATTTCCAGGAACAGGTTGAACGGTGCGAAGATTTTCGGCAGCGGCTGGAAAGACAGCTCTTTCAGGAAGCCACCAACGCCTTTCTGCTTGATGCTGTAGTACACGATCAGAGCAAACACACTGAACGCCATACCGCCAGTCACGTTAACATCGGTGGTCGGTACGATCTTGAAGTAGGAAACACCCATCTGGCCCGCGATGTACGGAATCCAGTCGATCGGTACCAGGTCCATCAGGTTCATCAGGAAAATCCAGACGAAGATGGTCAGCGCCAGCGGTGCGATCACCGGGTTCTTGTGATGGAAGATACTCTTCACGTTTTCATCGATGAATTCGATGATGGTTTCCACGAAGTTCTGAGCATTACCCGGAACTCCGGAAGTCACAGCCTTGGCCACCTTGCGGAAGAACCAAACAAACAGAAGACCCAGGCCAACAGACCAGATCATGCTATCTACGTTGATCGCCCAGAATCCCATTTCTGCTGCTTCCTGCGCACCGTGCGCGAAGCCCCAACCCTTTTCAGGATGGTTGCCGAACGTCAGGTTCGTCAGGTGGTGGGATATATATTCTGAGGATGTAACTGTTCCACTTGCCATTCTCAGCGTCTCTCATTCAAAGTTTTTCAGGAACTGGTCTTGAACAGCTTCATCTGCAGTATCCAGCCGGATAGTTGCAGCAGAATGAAGGTGCCAAATAGGGAAAATGGGCTCAGGGGTCGAACCATCAGGAAGGCGGCACTGAATAGTGCTACCGCCAGCATCATTTTCCCTATTTCGCTCGCGTACATACTGACCAGTACGGTTCGTGCACTGTTGGCGTGCCGGTTGCCTAATGCACGCCATGTAAAATACAGGTTTGGCAGCAGGTAAAGCATGCCGCCGATCAGCGCTGAGTAGGCTTCCACTGTGCCTTTCAGCAAACAGGCCGTAGATACCAACAGTATCAACACGGCCTGCACGAGAAGGATGCGTATGAACTCCCTGTAGCTGCGTCTGACATGACGACTGACGGCAGCCGGAGCCTGTTCTGCTTCACCCTTACTCAATATCGATCCTGTCACTTGCCTGAACAGTGCCCAAATAGCGGGCAGATTATAGGCATTCCCCCCCACATTCTCAACTTAATCCCAACAGTTTTGCACTAAGGTCTTAACTTCTTTCCACCTTGGTGCGTCGGGTCAAGAGATCAACTGCAGGATCGCGTCCAGCTCCTCTCGTGTCTTGAAGTCGATCGAGATCTTGCCTTTGCCATTGGACGTGCTGCGAATGCTGACGCCGGTTGAAAGTCGCTGTGACAGTGAACTGGCGAGCTGTTCAAGCTCAGGATCCGGAGTCGATTTGGGTTTGGCGGGCGTTTCAGATTGTCCCTGATAGCGTTTTACCAACTCTTCGGTTTGACGCACTGACAGCTCTTTCGCAACCACTTCATCCGCAGCCCGAATCTGTACCAGGCCCTGCAGGGCCAACAGCGCTCGAGCATGTCCCATCTCCAGGTCGCCATGTTCGAGCAGGGTGCGCACTTCCGGCGTCAAATTCATCAGCCTTAACAGGTTGGCAATGGTTGAGCGGGACTTGCCAACCGCATCGGCCACCTGTTGCTGTGTCAGTTCAAACTCGTTCTGAAGACGCTGTAGGGCAATGGCTTCTTCGATCGGATTCAGGTTTTCTCGCTGAATGTTTTCGATCAGGGCCATCGCGATGGCAGCTTCATCAGGCACATCACGAATGATCACGGGAATGCGGTCGAGCCCCGCCATCTGACTGGCACGCCAGCGGCGCTCCCCGGCAATGATCTCGTAGCGATCGCCAGCCACCGGTCGAACCACAATCGGCTGCATCACCCCCTGGCTACGGATGGAGCTGGCCAGGTCTTCCAAGGCTTCGGGATTGAGATCCCGACGCGGCTGATAACGGCCCGGTTCAATGACATTGACCGCCAGTTCCCGCAGGTTGTCTCCTTGCGGGTCGTTATTCACATGGCCATTCGGGTCGGAATACCCGTGACTGCCGGTAACATCAGACAGCAATGCATCCAGGCCACGTCCCAATCCGCGTTTTTTCGCTACCATTTATTCTGTTTCCTGTTCCGTCAACGCTGTTTCCGCCGGTTGAACCGCTGCTGCCTGTTCGCGATCCGTACGTCGGATCAACTCGCCGGCCAAGGCCAGATAGGCCAGAGCACCACGCGAGTTCTTGTCATACTGCAACGCGGGCAATCCATGACTCGGCGCTTCTGCCAGGCGTACGTTGCGCGGGATAACCGTGCGATAGACCTTGTCGCCAAAGTATTCGACCAGATGAGCCGAGACATCCTTGGTCAGGCTCATGCGCGGGTCAAACATGGTGCGCAGGATACCTTCAATTTTCAATGACGGATTCAAACGCTGGTTGATCTTGTTGATGGTACCGACCAATGCACTGATCCCTTCCAGCGCGTAATACTCGCACTGCATGGGAATGATCACACCCGCCGATGCTGCCAGCGCATTAACCGTCAACAGGTTCAGTGACGGTGGATTGTCTATGAGGATGTAATCGTAATCATCCATGATCGGCAGCAGCGCCATTTTGAGCCGGAACTCTCGACGCGGCAGCTGCAACAATTCAACTTCGGCTGCCGTCAAATCACCATTGGCGCCAATGAGATGATAGCCACACTGGGTTTCCTTGATGATGGCGTCACCGACTTCAGCCTGTCCGGTAAGCAGTTCATACACCGAATATTCGAGTCGGTGCTTGTCGATGCCACTGCCCATCGTGGCATTCCCCTGGGGGTCCAGGTCAATCATCAGCACCCGCTTGTGAGTCGCCGCCAATGACGCAGCCAGATTCACACAGGTGGTCGTCTTGCCGACGCCGCCTTTCTGGTTGGTGATCGTGATGATTTTGGCCACGCCTATGCTCTCCCTAGAATCAGCAGGTGCCGCTCGCCATCGGTATCCGGCAACTCCAGCCGGTGCGTTTCACGCAACGTAAAACCTGCCGGCATCTGTTCAATCTCGGCATCAGGATACAGCCCTTTCATGGCAAGAAAAACACCCTGATCAGCCGCCAGGTGTCCGCTTAAGTTGAGCATGTCGGCAATGGATGCAAAGGCACGCGATATCACCATGTCAAAGGGTTCGGCGTCGACCGCTTCGACGCGCCCATTGATGACGGTCAGGTTATCCAGGCCCAGTTCAGCTTTCACCTGGACCTGAAACCGGGTCTTCTTGCCGTTGCTGTCCAGCGTGGTCACCTGCAGATCGGGACGGCAGATCGCCAGAGGAATACCGGGCAGACCCGGCCCGCTGCCCACGTCCAGCAGGCGGCCTTCGCCGATCCAGGGCAGCACACTGAGGCTGTCAATCAAATGCCGAGTGATCATCTCGGCAGGGTCCCGGACAGCCGTCAGGTTGTAGGCCTTGTTCCACTTCACCAACATCTGGTGGTAAGCCAACAGGCGCTCGATCTGGCGATGATCCAGTTCAATCTGCAGCGGTTTCAAGCCGCGCAGCAAAAGATCACGAAATTCGGACATTACTCGGCTACCTGCTTGTTGACGCTTTTGTTGAGCTGACGCTTTTTCAGGTACACCAGCAGCAGCGAGATCGCCGCCGGGGTCATGCCCTGGATGCGGGATGCCTGTGCCAACGTCTCCGGGCGCTGCTGGCCAAGCTTCAGCTTCAGTTCGTTGGACAACCCGCTGACCTGCTCGTAATCAAAGTCATCCGGCAGGCGGGTATTCTCCTGACGACGCATCTGTTCGATCTCGCCTTTCTGACGCTCGATATAGCCGGAATACTTGAGTTGGATCTCGACCTGCTCGGCCGCCTGCTCGTCTTCGATCGGCTCGCCTTTGAGGTTAGCCACGTCCGTGTAGTTCAACTCGGGTCGCTTGATCAGATCAGCCAGATTGTATTCCCGGTTCAACCCGGTCTTGAGCTTGGCATCAAGCTGCTCGGCTTCCGGCGTATTCGGATGCACCCAGGTGTTTTTCAGCCGTTGCAGCTCCTGTTCCATCGCTTCTCGTTTGGCCTCGAAGCGTGCCCAGCGCTGATCACCCACCAGACCCAGTTCGCGGCCTTTTTCAGTCAGACGCAGGTCGGCATTGTCTTCGCGCAGGATGAGGCGGTATTCAGCCCGACTGGTAAACATGCGGTAAGGTTCGGACGTCCCCAGAGTAATCAGGTCGTCGACCATCACGCCGATGTAGGCCTCGTCACGACGCGGATACCAGGCTTCGCGGTCCAATGCCCGGGCGGCAGCGTTGTAGCCGGCCAGCAGTCCCTGAGCGCCCGCTTCTTCATACCCGGTCGTACCGTTGATCTGACCGGCAAAGTAGAGCCCCTGGATATGTTTGGTTTCCAGTGTGTGACGCAGGTCCTGGGGATTGAAGAAGTCGTACTCGATGGCATAACCCGGTCGCGTGATATGGGCATGCTCGAAGCCACGAATGGAGCGCACCAGTTCCATCTGCACATCGAACGGCAGGCTGGTTGAGATGCCGTTGGGATAGAGCTCGTGGGTGGTCAGCCCTTCGGGTTCGACGAAGACCTGATGCTGGTCCTTGTCAGCAAAGCGGTTGATCTTGTCTTCGATGGATGGACAGTAACGCGGCCCTATGCCCTCGATCACGCCGGTGTACATTGGCGAGCGATCCAGGCCTCCGCGGATGATGTCATGCGTGCGCAGGTTGGTGTGCGTGATGTAGCAGTTCACCTGCTGCGGGTGGTCGTCAACACAGCCCATGAATGACATTACCGGCGTCGGCGTATCACCCGGCTGTGGCTGCATCACTGAGAAATCGACACTGCGGGCATCAATACGGGGCGGTGTCCCTGTCTTCAAACGATCAACTCTTAACGGCAGCTCACGTAATCGCTGCGCCAGTCGAATCGACGGGGGATCACCGGCACGACCGCCGGCATGGCTGTCCAGGCCAACATGAATGACCCCACCCAGGAAGGTACCCGCGGTCAGAACGACAGAACGGGCATGGAAGCGGATACCGGTTTGGGTTACGACGCCCTTTACTGTTTCTCCCTCCACGATCAGATCATCGGCTGCCTGTTGGAAGATTTGCAGATTAGGCTGGTTTTCCAGAATCGAGCGAATCGCCGCCTTGTACAAAATCCTGTCTGCCTGAGCACGCGTAGCCCTCACAGCAGGCCCCTTGCGAGCATTGAGCACTCGGAACTGTATACCGCCACGGTCGGTCGCTCGTGCCATGGCACCATCAAGCGCATCAATTTCCTTGACCAGGTGACTCTTGCCGATTCCCCCGATCGCGGGGTTACAGGACATCTGCCCCAAAGTTTCGATGTTATGGGTCAGCAGCAGCGTTTTAGCGCCGATGCGAGCAGACGCTAGCGCAGCCTCCGTACCGGCATGTCCACCACCAATTACGATTACATCAAAGTGGTCAGGGTAATCCACAGAAGGCCTCACAAAATTGCATGTTTAGAGTTGACCGATGAGGTCTGGTGAAAAGGCTGACAAGTATAGCCTTCTGTCTTCGTTTAAGAAATGGTCAAGGATTGAACAGCTCACCTCTGAACGCCTATGAGCTTATATATAAAGAGATAAGAAAGTCTTTTATATAAGAAGATGATTATTATGCTTTATATATGGGAAGCACATTTTACGTGAGTACCTCTGCTTAACCCATACATTTCAGATACTTACCCATCTTCAAACCTTGTATAGCGTTTGCGTACAGGCTGAGTCACGGGTGGGGGCAGGCTGTGTGTAACCAGGCCGTTTATGCACAGGTTCAAACTATCCACTGACCATGCACACTCTGTTTCGGGATACAAACACACGATCTGCCCAGGCAAATGTGGATAGAATAGTCCGTTGAACAAACGCTGAATGACACATGTACAGCTTGTGGGTATGAGTGTATAGAAAAAATGTTGTTCACTTTTTCTGTGATTCCGCATGTGTATAAGCCTGTTGATTGTCTGTATAACTTACTCGGAAAGGTCGCTGCTCTTTTGTGTGTAATTTTTTATAAATATCGGATATATCTCCAAAATACATTATAAATCAACAGCATGCGATCAGTGATTATGTTAATAACTATGTGTGTTGTACTCGGTTTCATCCTCCCGTATGTATCTCGAAATCATGTCTGGTGGCTATCTGATCGATCGACACAGCAATCCAGAATACCTTGTGGGTAAACACGCAGGACAAATTTTTCTTAACGTCTGTGGGTAAGTTCTGATTAAAGGATATGCCCCCGGACAGAGGATGTTGAAATGGATTTTTGATGACTCAGGTCTGATTTTGGAAGATGGAGCAGACGTTCCAGTGGATTGGTCGTGCGGGGGAACTGAGGAGATAAGCCGGATTGGGCGTGTGATGCTCAGACCAGGCGATAAAAAGTGAAGCCGAGAAACAGCTCAGGCTGCTTCTCGGCCGGTGTTGCAGTCGATTTACTGGCGGATGCCTTCGAAGCTGATGATCAACTCGACCTCTTCAGAGGCCGGCCCCAGATTCATCATGATGTTGTAATCCTTGAGTTTGATGCGGGTAGTGCCTGCAAAACCGGCACGATACGCGCCCCAGGGATCTTCTCCTTCACCGATGAATTCCGCATCGACGTTGACCTCGCGCGTGACACCATTGAGTGTCAGGTCACCGGTAATATCCAGGGTTTTACCATCAGTGCTGGAGACCTTTTTGGAGACAAAACGGGCCGTCGGGTTTTCGTCCACATTCAACAGATCGCTGCTGCGCAGGTGCTTGTCACGCTCGGCATGATTGGTATCGACACTGGCGGTCTTCAGATCAACTTCTATCTGACTGGCCTCAGGAGCGTTGGCATCCCAGCTGAACTTACCGCTGAAGTCATTGAAGCTGCCATACATCCAGCTGAAGCCGAGGTGACTGATCTTGAAGTTGATAAAGGCATGCTGGCCTTCACGGTCGATGACGTAATCGGCAGCCTGAGATGCAGTGGCAGAGAGCGCCAGCAGTGAGCTCAGCGCAGCACCCGTAAGCAGTTTTTTCATTTTATTTCTCCTTCGATTGAATGGAACCCGGACGCAACATGCGTATCAGTGTGGAATCATGGTCGATAAAGTGATGTTTCAACGCCCCGATGGCGTGGAGTGTGACGCAGCCCAGCAGCGCCATGGCAAACCAGAAGTGTAGCTCACCTGCTATGTCCGCCTGTCGGGGGATGCCGGATATCAATGCCGGTAGCTCGAACCATCCAAACACACTGATACCCTGCCCTTTGGCGGTTGAAATCAGATAGCCGCTGGCCAGAATGGCGATCAGTAGTATGTAGAGCAGCCGGTGCATGAGGTGTGCGAGTACTACCTCCCAGCGCTTATGGTTTGCAGGCGAGTCGGGAACCGGGGATGCAAGACGCCAGATCAGCCGAAGCAACAAGGCGGCTGCCAAGGCTATACCAATGCTTTTATGCCAGAAAGGAGCGGCCTTGTACCAGGGACTGTAATAGTTCAGGTCCACCATCCACAGCCCTGCGGCTGTCAGTCCGAAGATTGTCACGGCAATCAGCCAGTGCAGCAGGATACTCACCAGGCCATAGCCAGAGCTGCTGTTTTTGATCTGCATTCTTTGTTTCCTCAAAACGTGCAGATCGAGTGTGACATTGTTGCACGCTGAAATGAACGCAAATGATTGATTGAAAAAGATCAGATTAATCGATCAATTGCGCGCTGACCAAAACGTGCTATGCGCGGTTGGGTCGAGAGGCTTTCCCGTGGGTTCCTGAGCCTGTGACGGCCACAGTCCTCACTTGCCGATGCAGAAAGAACTGAAGATTCGTCCCAGCAAGTCATCGGAAGTGAACTCGCCGGTAATCTCGCTCAGTACCTGCTGGGCCTGGCGCAGATCCTCGGCCAACAGTTCTCCAGCACCATGTAGCTGCAGTTGTTCAGCCCCGGTATCCAGCAGCTCGCGGGCGCGCTCCAATGCATCGATATGGCGACGCCGGGCCATGAAGCCGCCTTCGGTGGTACTGCTGAACCCCATCACCTCTTTCAGGTGCTGGCGCAACTGATCGACGCCTTCGCCGCCCTTGGCACTGAGGCGGATCAGGGTGTACTCGCCCTGCTGCTCCAGGCCGATGGGCTCGCCGGTCAGGTCGGCCTTGTTGCGGATCAGGGTGACATGGCTGAAATCATCCAGATGATCGGCCAGCTCCGGCCAGAGCTCGGCCGGATCGGTGGTGGCCGAGCGGGTGCTGTCCACCATCATCAGGATACGGTCGGCCTTGCGGATCTCTTCCCAGGCGCGATCGATGCCGATGCGCTCTACGGCATCAGGCGCATCGCGCAGACCCGCGGTGTCGATGATATGCAGCGGCATGCCGTCAATGTGGATATGTTCGCGCAGTACATCGCGGGTGGTGCCTTCGATATCGGTAACAATGGCGGTTTCGCGTCCGGCCAGAGCGTTGAGCAGACTCGACTTGCCGGCATTGGGGCGACCGGCGATCACCACGTTCATGCCTTCGCGGAGCAGACTGCCCTGACGCGCCTCCTGGCGCACTTCACCCAGTTGTTGCAGGATGAGGTCAAGGTCGTTTTGCACCTTGCCATCGGCAAGGAAGTCGATTTCTTCTTCCGGGAAGTCGATGGCGGCCTCGACATAGATACGGAGCTGAATCAGTGCTTCCACCAGTGCATGCACCCGCTCGGAGAAGGCTCCCTGTAAGGAGCGCAGCGCACAGCGCGCCGCCTGCTCGGATGAACTGTCGATCAGGTCGGCGATCGCCTCGGCCTGGGCCAGGTCGAGCTTGTCATTAAGGAAGGCCCGTTCGGAGAACTCGCCGGGGCGTGCCAGCCGTGCACCCAGCGAGATACAGCGCTGAAGCAACAGGTCGATGATCACCGGACCGCCATGGCCTTGCAGCTCGACCACATCTTCACCGGTAAAGGAGTGCGGGTTGGGGAAATACAGCGCTATGCCCTGATCCAGCACCTGCCCGCCCTCGCCTGTAAAGGGCGTGTAGTGAGCGTGGCGTGGCTTGGGGACAAAGCCCAGCAGTTGTTCGGCAATGCTCAGCGCCTGTGGACCGGACAGCCGGATAATGCCGACGCCGCCGCGTCCGGGTGGTGTGGCCTGGGCGGCGATGGTGTCCTGTTGAGTGCTGAGCATGTGAGTCTCCTGATCCTGAAACGCAAAAAGGCTCCCGAAGGAGCCTTTTATTTTACTGCGGAAGCGGACGTTAGTCTTTGACTTCGCCGGCTTCGATCTGCTTGTTGATTACCCACTGCTGGGCGATCGACAGGATGTTGTTAACCAGCCAGTACAGAACCAGACCTGCCGGGAACCAGAGGAAGAAGAAGGTGAACACAATCGGCAGCATCTTCATCATCTTGGCCTGCATGGGATCCGGCGGTGTCGGGTTCAGCATCTGCTGAATGAACATAGTCACACCCATCAGGATCGGCAGGATGAAGTACGGGTCCATCTGCGAAAGGTCCTGAATGTAGCCGTAGAACGGTGCGTGACGCAGCTCAACGGACTCCATCAGCACCCAGTACAGGGCGATGAATACCGGCATCTGTACCAGGATCGGCAGACAGCCACCCAGCGGATTGATTTTCTCCTTCTGGTACAGCTTCATCATTTCCTGGGACATCTTCTGACGGTCGTCGCCGTAGAGTTCCTTCAGGCGGGCCATTTCCGGGCCGAACTTGCGCATCTTGGCCATGGACTTGAACGCCTTGGCGTTCAGGTGGAACAGCGCGGCTTTAACTAGAATGGTGATACCGATGATGGCCAGACCCCAGTTGCCGACAACGGAATGGATCCATTTCAGCAGCATGTACAATGGGGATGCGATCCACCACAGCCAGCCATAGTCGATGGTCAGATCCAGGTTCGGGGCGATCTGCTCCAGCTGGTCGACATCTTTAGGGCCTGCATAGAAGCTCGCACTGACGCTCTGGGTTTCACCCGGTGCAACACTGAAGTCCGGTGACAGGAAGCCAACCAGGTACTGGCCGTTAATCTTGCGAGACTCATAGGTGTACTCGGCACCCGGTGCCGGGATCCAGGCACTGAGGAAGTAGTGCTGAACCATGGCCACCCAGCCGTCCTGAGTTTTGGCCTTGAAGCGCTCTTCATCCATGTCACTGAAGTCGACTTTCTGGTAGTTGTTCTCGGTAGTCGAGAATACCGCACCCAGATAGGACTGCATGCCCATGGAGGTCTGCTGAGACGGGTCAGGTGAACCGTCGCGCTTTATCTGGCCGAAAAGCACCGCATCGAATGGCTCGACGGAGGCGTTGTTGACGATGAATTCGACACCTACCTTGTATTCACCCTTGGTGAAGTTGAAGCGCTTGGTAACCTGAACTCCAGCCTCAGTCGTCAGGTTCAGATCGACGGTCAGGCTGTCACCTTCCATCACATATTCGGTCAGCTTGCTGCTGTACAGCGGGCGACCACTCTTGGCAGCATCAGGTCCATCCTGACCGATCAGGCCACTCTGAGCGACATAAGTACGGTTGCTGTTCTGTTCCAGCAGCACGAAAGGCTGTTCGCTGTTCAGTACCGCATCGTGTTTCGGCAGGGCGGCCTGGATGATGTCGCCTCCGCGGGGGTCTACAAGCAGGTCCAGCACATCGGTACGGATGTGAATCAGGGTGCCGCTTTCAGCTTGCGCGAGTGCGCTGCTGTCGGTGACCGGAATATCAGCACTGGCTGAGGCTCCGGAAGCCTGGGGCAGTTCGGAAGTGCCTTGTGAAGTGCCATTGCTTGAGTAGGCAGAAACGGTGGTAACCTGCTGCTGCGACTGTTGCTGGGCAGGACCATAATCTTCATTCCACTGCAGCACCATCAGGTAGGAGACCAGTGCCAGAGCGGCGATCAATATGACTCGCTGTACATCCATGGTGGTAGAACCATCAGTTTGTTATGTGAGCTTTCGGGCTTTTTTGCCGGCACGAGTCCAGCAGCGCCTGATCATGGCATGCAAATCCGGGCTATCAAGACCGTCCAGTCCCTTGCGGGCCAGAATGATCATGTCCAATGCCGGGAGTTGATGCTGGTGCAGGCGAAACGATTCGCGAATGATACGCCGAACACGGTTGCGTTGCACCGCCCGACGGACATTTTTCTTGGATATGACAAAGCCGATCCGGGGATGTCCGAGATCGTTAGGGCGGGCCAGGATCAGCAGGTGCTGGTCTGGTACTTTGACGACCGCACGGTCGAATACACGTTTGAAATCCCCGCCAGTCAACAGACGTAACTGGCGGGGATATCGGAAGTCGGTCATTCAGTCATGCGACCTTATGCAGAGTCTGAATTAAGCAGACAGACGCTTACGACCTTTAGCACGACGACGGTTCAGAACCTGACGACCATTTTTGGTGGCCATGCGAGCACGGAAACCGTGAGTACGTTTGCGTTTCAGAACGCTGGGTTGGAATGTTCTTTTCATTGCCTCAGTCCTACTTACACTGATGTACGTGAGGTGGCTGATATCCACGGGTAAAAAATCAAGACGCGAAAGTGTAGGGAATTACTGGTTATCTTGCAAACAATTTTTACACCTTTAACGTGATTATCTTGCCGGGCCCTAATCACTGGCCAAATTACAATGAGCTTGTAAGGTAGGTCTGCTTTGCATCCATGACTATCTGTTTTTTTCTGTGGTTAATCTTAATTAATCATTATAAAACATAGATTTGGTCTGTTGGTAACCATGAATAAAAGTTGTTTTTAAACTGTTTTTTCAGGCTTTTGATGACGTATGCGTCAGCCAGATCATGGATTTTGGCGGCCTGATCCGGGTTATTCATATTTTTGCACAAAAGAAGTTTTTACTGTGGATAACCGTGCTTTGAGGCGCTAGAATAACGTCTCTTTCTTCTTTATATAGTGATCACCCTTGGACTCTGTAGCCTGAGCGGTCGGGAGTAGATGG